>NZ_JACTAG010000009.1 GCF_014763045.1 Sulfitobacter aestuariivivens | reverse complement strand
GTACCAACGCACAGCACACAAGATGATCTCACGCGGAAAGCGATGATGCTTGAACGGGGATTTACGCGGCATGTCCAACCTCAAAAGCGCGAAAGTGGCCAAGCCAACCGATTAATGCAACAGTCCCGGTCAATGCTACCCGATTGACCGACGAGATCGACACTGGCGGGCTGTTCGGTGTCCGGTTTGGATGATGCAATGATATCTGATGGCTGGAGTTGGAGTCCGATAATGGCCAACTCCACAGCGGCGGCTAATTCCTTCGCCGATCCGGTAAAGGCCCTACCCTGTCGCCCGGTCCAGAACCTCTTCCGCCCATTGGTTCAGGCTCTTGCCTGACAGTTCGGCTGCGAGTGCCGCCTTGCGGTGAACCTCTGGATCGACGCGGAACATAACTTGGCCGGAAAAAGCCTTCTGTGGGTCTTTCCCAACTTTTGCACAGGTTTCGATGTAGTCTTCTACCGCCTCATGAAAGGCCTCCCGCAACCCTTCAACAGTGTCGGCATGAAAACCAACACCGTCGCGGATACCCGCAATGCGCCCCGTGAAAATTCCATCGTCGTCGTCATACTCGATACGGGCCGAGTAACCCTTGTAGGTCATAGAGTTTGTCATGGCGTCACTCCGATCCGTTCCAAAAACGCGCGAGCAGCACGAACTTGATACCGCTTGGCTTCCTTGGCGGGGTGTGGGCGATGAAACGTCTCGACCTCGCCATCCTTTTCGAACCGCACCCGCGAGCCGCGTCCTTCGACCACTTGTGCGCCAGCAGCGACAAGCAAACTCTCGACCGCTGACCATTCGATAGTTCCTGACACTGGGTCTCTGAAGACAACGGCCAGAGTCTTGCGGTGTTTGCTGTTCATCAGTTCATATAAGAGATGCTATCACATATTGCAAGCACAAATCTTTTTTCTTAGTATCTTTTTGGTTTGGAGGTGATGCATCGCGCAAAGGGGGACTGTTGCATTAATCGGTTGGCTTGGCCACTTTCGCGCTTCTGAGCTTTGAGGTGCCCCTAGTTTCCTAGACGCCTGCCTCGTTCATTTTCTGTTGTTTCATTTCATAGTCAACCGGTGACAGCATGCCGTTGTTCGTGTGTTTGCGGGTCGGGTTGTAAAACATCTCGATGTAG
>NZ_JACTAG010000008.1 GCF_014763045.1 Sulfitobacter aestuariivivens | reverse complement strand
TATCAAGGGAAACGGCAGGCCATACCCGGAAAAGCTCCGATGCCTCAATGATCCGTCCTCCACCATCACGTGGAACCGCAGAAAGTTTTCCTTTTTTTATGGCTCTTGTTATAGTTGGGATGCTTTTTCCCACTCTCTTTGCTGCCTGTGATGCGGATAACTCCATGCCGTAAACCAGCCCCCTTTCATGCTGTAACTTATCTAGTTTTTGAAAGGGTAACGCACTTACATCAGGCTATAAAGCCTTTGCTCAAGAAAGCTGGTACCCAACTTCTTTCTGATGACGCACGGCAACGACCAACGCCACGTCCTTCTCCAAGCGGTATAGTGCGACATAGCCACTGGCGCCGAAGCTGATCGGCCATTCCTGAAACTCAGGGTCCATATCATCGACGGGACGCCCAACATCCGGGTGATCCGCAACGATCTTCATCCCGTCACGGATCGCACTTGCCGCACGTCTGGCAGCATCAGGGTTCTTCTCAGCAAGAAAACGGTAGAGGCGCTGCACATCTTCAAGCGCCTCGGGCGACCAGATCAGTTGTGGCACTCAGGCGGCTCCTGATCGTCGCCAGCGGCGAGCTGGGCCAGCCAAGCGTCCGCCTCGGCATGTGTCACGTGCAGCCCGGTCTCCTGATAAGCGTCCCAGGCGCGGATACCGTCCTGGCGGAACGCTTCGCGCTTTTCTTCACGCTCGACGTATTGGGCAATCGCCTCTCGCATCATCCAATGCGGGGATCTATCCCGCGCTTCAGCAAGAACTTTCATGCGGCTGTGGACGTCTTCGTCCAGTTTGACAGCAACAGGGGTTGGCATAGCTTTTCCTCCATAGGTATTACCTTATATTACCTATGGAGGAAAAGCATTACCAGAGCTTATCTGGTCAGGTTTTAAACACCGCGCTTGGCCATGCGCTTCAGCTCGTCGGAAATCTTGAGCTCCAATGAGCTGCGCCGCCCATCAGCCATCAGCGCAACCTCGTCCGCAAAGTCGAGCACCATCCCGGCCAGGTGCCGGATCTCGGCGTGGTTCGTTTCGTTGAACGGGAGGGATTGTCCCCGGTTCTTGGCGTCGTTCATCCGTTTTGCGATCTGAGAAACGTTGTTGCCCACCTTGTTGAGCGCACCCTTCATGGCCAGCAAGGCCTCTGCCAGTTCGGCATCTGGCGCGGCCATGCCGCCCACATTCCGGATGACGTTGCGCAAGGCTTCGCTCCGGTTCCGAACACCGGCTTCTTTCAGCTTTTCATCGAACAGCGCCAGGTCCGCAGGCGACACGCGGCAGACCACCGTTTCGGTCCTGCTGCCCCGCTCGATCTGTATCTCTCGCATTAACTGTGCACAGCGATAGACCGTGCGCACGGTGACGCCATACTCCCGCGCCAGAACATCCGGGCGGACGCCTTCGCGCATTTTCTTGGCGATGGATTGGCGGGTTGTGTGATCTAGTCTGCGGGTCATTTGTCACGAATGTAATACGTTGCTATTTCCAGCCACCCTCACACAACCGAAATCAAGCTTTCTAAGGCCTAACCTATCAAACAGGCCTAAAGCCGCCTGAGGGCGCTGTAAGCGGTTCTGAGGAGCGCACAGAACGCATGGTTAACCCGGGATTAACCGCGATGCGGCAGTCTGCTGGGGTTTTGCAAAACAAGCTTGGGGATCACCATGTACGAATTTCGCGGCGCAACGCTGCAGGACGCCGTTCACCAGGCACTCCGGTATCCAGCATTGTCGACAAAGAAGTTGGCCAAGGTGGCGGCGAAATTCGACTTCACCGCCTGTATGCGTATGGGAAGTGTTCTGTTTGTCGGTGAAGGTAATCTGAGCTTTGCTCTGACGATGTCGCGCAAGCCGCGCGTCCCCGCGTCCTCGATCCTGGCGACGGTGTATGAGGCAGAGGAAGACCTAGCGGACACCACCTACGACAATGCGCGCAAGCTTCTGAAACTCGGATGCAGCGTCAAAACCAGCGTGGATGCCACACGGCTCTCCGACACCATCGGGAAACGCCAGTTCCGAACAATCATCTTCCAGTTTCCCAACGTGGCCTCCCGTGATCCAAGCTACGGACAAAATCCAAATCATGTTCTGGTGACGAGGTTTCTCAAGAATGCCCGTAATCACCTAAAACCCGGTGGCGTGGTCGTCATCTCAACCGTTGACAGCCCGTTCTATGAGGGTGCGTTCAAAATGGATGAGGCGGCGCGGAAGGCAGGCTTTGCCGCTCCGACGATCTACACTTTCGACCCCAAAGATTACCCAGGATATACCCACCAGAACACGGCCAACGAGGAGTCCGCCGCCGATGGCCACACCGCCTTCGCAACTTTCGTTTTTTCCGGATGAGTGGCCGGACGGGCTAACTTACCTGGAAAATTACGTCCGGGAGGATGAAGCCGACAGGCTCGTCCAGGAGATCGACGCGGCCACCTGGCGCACCAATCTGAAACGGCGGGTCCAGCATTACGGCTATCGCTACGACTACAAAGCGCGACAAGCCCGGCAAGAAGACTACCTTGGGCCGCTGCCTGAGTTGTTTCAGGGGCTGGCGAAACGGTTAACCGCTGAAGGTCACTTCCAAGTCGTTCCTGACCAAGTCATCGTCAACGAATATCAGCCCGGACAGGGCATCTCGGCCCATATCGACTGCCAACCCTGCTTTGGAGAGACAATCGCTTCTGTGAGCCTTCTCTCGGCCTGTGTGATGCGGTTTGCCTCCCAGACTCATTCTCAGCAAACAGAGCTACATCTCCAACCCGCGAGTCTGTTGGTTTTGGAAGGAGATGCCCGCCATCTGTGGACCCATGCCATCCCACCTAGGAAAACGGATGTCTTTGAGGGACATAAACATATCCGTTCACGTCGCATTTCACTGACATTTCGAACGATGAAGTTCGAAAACCCCTAGTGTTAATAGTGTTACCTACGGAGTAGTGTTACGG
>NZ_JACTAG010000007.1 GCF_014763045.1 Sulfitobacter aestuariivivens | reverse complement strand
ACGCCGCAAATCGTGCAACCTCCTGCTGTCTGCGCGTGCCTTTTCGCCGCTGAAGGTTCTGTCCATCTGAAAGTTGCAACGCCTCGGAGAGGGCGGCATGCATCGCGGGATCATCCTCCATCACCATCTCTGCCAGCCGCTGCGCCTGCGGGCTCAGCTTGATGTCTGCGTCGGGTGTCCAATTGGCGACCTCCGCAGCACCGTCCAGCACTTTCAACTCGCTGTGACCAATCGCATACGCCGTGTCCGAGGCAACGCCGGGCATATGTTGCAACAGCCGGTTAAGCCAGCCATCGCGCCATGTGCTGTTCAAATTAGCGGTCCCCGCCTCCAGCATGTCCTGCCCGTCAAAGTGACTGCGCTTGTCGCGGTAGGGGGTTGAGACCGCATGCATGAATCCCAATTCGCCCGTCTGCCAAAGCGGCATCAGCGGTTCAAGACCGGGATGAAGGGCAAAATAGCCATCCAGCGGCAGCGCCTGGGCCGATGCGTTCAACCGGGGCCGCAGGGCCGCAAAAGCCGGGTCGCCCACGGGACGCACCACATCAAGACCATCCATTGCGCCCCGCAGGATGATGACCACCAGCCGACGCTGCCAGGGCGCGTCGGCAAAGGCCACTGGCGTGATCAACGGGCTTGCCGCCAACGAACAGCCCAGCGCCCCGGTACGGGTCAGGAAATGGCGACGGTTCAAACTCTCGGTCATCGGTCTCTCCTATCTAGCGCCGCTGAAACGCGGGCGACATCAGCACAAGGCCGACAGCCTCGGCCCGGCTTTCAGCCGCGCTTGCAGCGAAGGCCACGCGCGGCGGCACCAGATGACCTAACGCCTGTTCTGCAAAGCTGCGTGGATCAGGCAGCTCCACCTTGATCTTGCGCGGCATCTGCATCGCCCATTCCATGCGCCCCGCGATACCCTGCGGCGTAACCCACGCACTGTCTTTTTCTTCAAAACCGTCCGGCCCTTTCGGCTCAAGCCACTGTTGCCCCATCACCGTGAAGGGGCTGAAGAAATAGCGCCTGATTTGCTGGAAATCGAGAGCGGCAAACTCCTCCGGCGTCACCGCCAGAGCCCGCAACGCCGCACTGACAAATTCACCGGGCGGGCGGATATTGGTCGCCGGCAGATCCCACGCCCGGGGGTGGCGCAACAGCGCCTCATAGACTGCCATCAAATTGCCGCCCGACAACAGAAACGTCTCGCGCAATTCGTCCACCAGCGCAGGCGGCGGCGTATCCGCGACGAAATGCACGGCAAGCTTGCGGGCAATATGGGCCGCCGTCACCGGATGGGTCGCCAGATCACGGATCGCCGCCTCAATCCGCGCCACAGACTTCTCCGAACCATACTCGATACCCAGTATCGTCTGCGGACCCGGCTCTGCCATGCCGGCACGATAGGCAAACCCGAAATCGCGCCCCCGGCTGAGCCCCGCCATCAACCCGGCCAAGGCGCGCACGTCGTCTTGTCCATAGGGGCCGCCAACGCCGAGGGTATGCAGCTCCAGCACTTCGCGCGCCAGATTTTCATTCAGACCATGCTTGCCGGGATTGCGCCGGCTCAGCGTGCTGTTGGGCCCGACAGAACTTTCCTGATCAAGGTACTGCAACATCAGCGGATGATGCACACAAGACCACAGCAGATCGGCAAAACTCCCCGTAATATGGGGCCGCACCGCCTCTTCCACGTAAAGCGGATTGGCGCGTCTCAATACGCCCTGCTTGCCCTTGGCGGTAAAGTGATCCGCCCAGAAAGCGACCAAACGCTCGCGAAAGCCGTTGACGGTGTGGATCCGGCGAAGCTGCGTTTGCGCGAACCAGCGGGCGTGTGAAAACGTGACCTGCCGGGCGGTCTCGCGCGCCTTGGCGTGTGATGCCTCCCCCTCGGCTGAACCCTTGTTTTCGCGCGCATGCCGGACAAAACGGTTAAACGCCATCATCCGGTCCTGAATGTACCAGTAATCATCAATCGCAAACCGTGCCTTCATCGGATCCGCGCCCTGCACGTGATCCAGCATCTGCTCAATGCCCGAAGGTGCAGGCAGATAGGGCGAAAGCCCGTACCCGAATCGTCGTTCCGCAAGCTGAGGCGTAAAGGACATTTGGCTGTTCTCCCGCAGTGTCACCTAAAATATAGGGCGTCGCCGACCGAATGCACCCAATGATCGGACCCTGGCCGGCAATCGGCCAGAATAGACCGAACGACGCTGGAACCCCGCAGCGGTCTGGTGGTTGTCTCATCAACCGCAACAAGAGAGGAAACCCAATGCCCTCAATCTATGATGCCATCAAATCTGATCACGACAATCATCGCACCCTTCTTGAGCAGCTGGAAGATACCACCGGCGACAGCATGGAACGCAAAGTCGCCTGGAAGACGTTTTACAACGACGTCAAAGCGCACGCTGCAGCCGAAGAAGAAACCTTTTATTCCAAACTGATCTCCAAGACCTGGGGCCAGGATGCCGCGCGCCATTCGGTGCACGAACACCAACAGCTTGACGATATCATGGAAGAGCTGAACGAGATGGACATGTCATCCCCCGGCTGGCTCACCCGGTTCAAGACGCTCAAGCATGAATACGAGCATCACATGGAAGAAGAAGAGAACGAGGTATTCACCCGCGCCAAAGAGGTCATCAGCGACGATGAAATCGAAGGCTATGGAAAGCGTTTCCGCGACCGCAAGGTCGAGGAACGCGCGCTGGTGGAAAAGAAAAAAGAGGACTCGCTGGAGGATTAATCCTCCATCCGGGGTGTGGGGTAAGGGGCCGCGTTTTGCGCGGCCCCTTCGCGTTTCAGTCCTGCGGAATAACCCGCAAACCCAGTTCCATCAGCTGGTCTGACGTTGGATCACTGGGCGCGTTCATCATCAGATCTTCGGCACGCTGGTTCATCGGGAACAGGATTACCTCGCGAATATTCGCCTCGTCTGCCAGCAGCATCACGATGCGGTCGATCCCTGCCGCACACCCCCCGTGGGGCGGCGCGCCGTATTGGAACGCGTTCACCATGCCACCAAAGCGCTTGCGCACCTCGTCCTCGCCATAGCCTGCAATCTCGAACGCCTTGAACATGATCTCTGGCTTATGGTTCCGGACGGCGCCTGACACCAGCTCGTACCCGTTGCAGGCCAGATCGTACTGATAGCCCAGCACGCTCAGCGGATCACCCTGCAACGCCTCCATCCCACCCTGCGGCATGGAAAACGGGTTATGTTCAAAATCGATCTTGCCGGTTTCTTCGTCCTGTTCGTAGATCGGGAAATCGACAATCCAGGCAAAGGCAAAACGGTTCTTGTCCGTGAGACCCAGCTCTTCGCCAATCACGTTCCGCGCACGGCCCGCGACACCCTCGAACGCCTTGGGCTTGCCCCCAAGGAAAAAGGCCGCGTCGCCCACCTCAAGCCCCAACTGCTGGCGGATCGCCTCTGTCCGCTCCGGGCCGATGTTTTTGGCCAGCGGGCCTGCGGCTTCATTGCCCAGCACGATCTCGCCGGATTTGATCAGCGCGTTGACCTCCTTGACGGTGATCCCGCGTTCCTGGGCAATACTGTCGGGCGACTGCTTGCGCCAGAAAATATAGCCCATCCCGGGCAGCCCTTCCTTTTGCGCATAGGCGTTCATGCGGTCGCAGAACTTGCGGCTGCCACCCGTGGGCGCAGGAATGGCGCGAATTTCGGTGCCGTCCTGTTCCAGCAGCTTGGCGAAAATCGCAAAGCCAGAGCCCGCGAAATGCTCGGATACGACCTGCATCTTGATCGGGTTGCGCAGGTCAGGCTTGTCAGAACCATACCAAAGCGCCGCGTCCTTGTAGCTGATCTGCTCCCAGGTTTGGTCCACCTTGCGGCCACCGCCAAATTCCTCGAACACACCCGTCAAAACGGGTTGGATCGCGTCAAAAACGTCCTGCTGTTCAACAAAGCTCATCTCAAGGTCAAGTTGGTAGAAATCAGTGGGCGACCGGTCCGCACGCGGGTCTTCATCGCGAAAACACGGCGCAATCTGAAAATATTTGTCAAAGCCCGACACCATCAACAGTTGTTTGAACTGCTGCGGGGCCTGCGGCAGGGCATAGAACTTGCCCGGATGCAGGCGGCTGGGCACCAGAAAATCCCGTGCGCCTTCGGGGCTGGACGCGGTAATGATCGGCGTCTGGAATTCCCGGAAATTCTGATCCCACATGCGTTTGCGGATCGACGTCACCACGTCCGAGCGCAGCTTCATGTTCTTTTGCATCTTCTCGCGACGCAGATCCAGATACCGATACCGCAGGCGGGTTTCCTCAGGATATTCCTGATCGCCAAATACCTGCAACGGCAAGTCCCCTTTCACGTCGCCCAGCACCTCGAGGTCACGCACGAATACCTCGACCTCGCCCGTGGGAATCTTGGTGTTCACAAGGCTCTCGTCGCGCGCCTTCACCTCACCATCAATCCGGATGCACCATTCGGAACGCACTTTCTCGACATCGGCAAAGACCGGACTGTCGGGATCGCACAACAACTGCGTCATGCCATAGTGATCGCGCAGGTCGATAAAAAGCACCCCACCATGGTCACGGACCCGGTGCACCCAGCCCGCAAGGCGGACCTTGTCGCCCACGTTTGACGCGTTGAGTTCGGCACAGGTATGGCTGCGATAGGCGTGCATGTCGGGCCCTTTCAGAGGGGTAAAATCATCCCGCGCAGGTACGGCCCAAGGGGTCAGGAAGTCAAGGGCGCGCACCCCAAAAGGCCTGCCGGCAACACCAGCGCGGCCCCCGCCGCATAGAGCGCTGCGGCAAGGCCACCTTTCTCACTGCTCAGGGTCACGCTGATCGCGCTCTGACCTGTGATCGCCACGCCCTGCGGCAGGGTCGCCATGAAGCTGTCGCTGGGCAGCATCACGACAGCAGCCGGTGCTGCGTCAGAGACATACATCACCGCCGCCAGCACGCCGATCCAGCACGCGACGATGATGGCACACATCAGGCCCGCCCTAATAATCATGGACATGCTCCACCCTCATCGGACCTTGCGCCATGTCCTGCAGCCTGACCAGCAAGTCTGCCGTCTTTACCACAAAGAGATGACGATAATCGCCATAACCCTGTCGGGGGAAACTGAACAAAGCCTCCGGATGGCTCGGGTCTGGGGAAATGGCCGTAAACATGATGTCATCATTGCCCGCCATCTCGACAATGGCCAGATCAAGCTCAGACAACCGCACCAACAGCGTTGTCAGGGCCCGGTACCGCCCGGTTTCAATCTCCACGCCCTCGGGCCGGTTCCCAATCACAGTGACGCCATCGACATCAGCCAGCGCATCCTGATCAGCGCCTGACATGATCATCCGGATGCGCAAGGCATCCGCACCGACATTGGCAACGGCATCGGCGATCACACCGGCATAGACCGACTTGGCAGCGAACTCGTTGCGCAAGGCAAAGAACCGCTCCCGGTCGCGAAAGACCTCTGTCCGGGCCGTTTTCAAAGCGGCGATATCACCGGCAAAATCCCATTTATACCAGGGCGTCTGCTGCAAGAACGTGGCATAAGCCGCCGCCTGTTCGGCAGACAGGATATCCAGCGGGCTTTGCACATCCCCCCGGACCCAGGTCGCCAATCGCCCCAGCGTTTCTTCATACATAGCCTTCAGTGCCAGTTCAGCGCTGAAACTCGCTCCGATGACATACACCAGCTGCTTGGTCTGCGTATCCATCCCCCCATGCGCCACGCTGCGCTTTTTCAGCGCGCATAACGACGACCAATAGGTTCGCACCGCCTTGAGATAGCCGAAATCATGCGGATCACCCTCTTTGATCACCTGCGCATAGTCATCATAGGCATGCACAATGTGCCATTCTGGATAGGTCAGCAGCGTACGTGCCTCTGACCTGTGGTGATCGGGTGGCAAAATCGCGGTATAAGGCTGGGCGATCCGGTCGCCTTTGCAGGCAAATTCCACGTAAAGCACTGGCGCCAGCAGACAAACCACCAGCGCGACCACGATCGCAATCAACCGTACCCCCCATTTCAGCAGCCAGCGCATCAGCGGCGGTCCAGCTTCCAGACGGCCCAAAGGGCAAAGCCTCCAAGGAAAAGATGCGGTACGTTCGCCGCAAGGCGCAGGAAGGTAAACGACATCCCCTCGTTCGCATTGGTAAAGATGCCCAGATCCAGATAGCCATATCCCGTAAAGAACCCGAAAACCCCGTCACCCAGATAAAGCGCGCCGAAAACCAGAAGGAAGAACCGCGACGCCTTGTGCGACACCACTGCCGACACCAGCGCCCAAAGAGCCGAAGCCACATGCAGACTGTCGTCAAAGATATCCAGCGCAAAAATGCCAAAGGCGAGGCCCTGATCATCCGTCAGCCCCGGAATGTAATTCAACGACGCGGCGATCATCAGGGCAATGAAATAACCGATGCAGATGTATCGTAAGGTGGTCATAGCTGCTCCAGATAGCTGTCCCAAAGGTTATTGCGGAACAAAAGATCAGGGTCCATCGCCCGCTTGGCCGCCGCAAAGGCCGCCGCCAGCGGATAGGCGCGTTCCAGCTGCGCAACAGTCGGATGGGGGCGATAGGGCAGATAGTACGTGCCCCCGATGGCGGTGATCCCGTCGACCAGTTCGCGGGTCATGCGTGCCATATCCGCCTCCCCCCGCACCGTCATTTCCTGGGAAAACGACATCACCGCAGCGATACGTGGAACGGTCGCATAGCTCAGCCAGCTTTCGTCATCCGTGTTGATGAACCGCAACGTCACATTCAGGAACTCCTGATAGGACGCTGGGATCACCCGGCGGCAAACCTCCAGAAAATCAGGGAACCGGTCAAAGCCGATGAAGTACTCGTGCAGGATGTCTGTGCGCGTATCATCGCGATCATCCAGCGTGACCACAGGCTCATTGATAAGCGAATTGCGCGTGGTTTCCCCGCCACCAACCAAGGGCCCCAGATCCGTCTCGAACCACCAGCGCACCGATTTCATGCGCTCGTTTCCCAATTGCCCGCGATACACCCGGCCGGCTACATGGCTCATCCAGCCAGACCCGGCTGCGGCAGGCAGATCGCTTTGATCGTCTGTTTCGCGATAGGTGATCAGCAGCGCTTCTTCAAAGAAACTGCCCCTCTCCACGTTAAGACGTCCATAGGCCATCGTCACCGCCGGATCCTTGACCGCTGCGTCAAATGCAGTGTGGAATACGCCCGCAGGCATTTTCTCAAACGTCGGTTCAAGGCGCGTGTTCTTTTCCATATCCACCGTCATCGCGGTGATTGCCCCGGTCAGGCCATAACCGCCCATGGTCTGATTGAACAACGCCGCGTTTGCTTCACGGGAACAGGTGACCAGCTCGCCATCGGGCAGGATCATCTCGATCTCCCGCACCGTGGCACCCATCGGGCCAAAGGGCACCGGCCAGCCATGGGCGTTGACACAGAACGTCGCGGCAACGCCAAAGTCATTGTTGGATTGCATCACTGCGGGGGAAAATCCAATGGGATCAATGGTCTGGATGACCTGAGACCAGCGCGCACCGGCATGAGCGCGATAAGTGGCATTGGCGATATCAGGCTCCACCCTCCCATTGTCATAGGCAATCGCGTGACCCTCCAGCGGGATCGCCTGCCCGCCCATAGAATGCCGCGCAGCGCTGATGTTGACCGGTCGGCCGTTCTCGCGGGCCTCTTTCATCTCAGACCGGATCGCGGCAACCAATGCCTCACCAGGGTCTTCGGTCAGGATGATGTGTTTGTGAATGGGTGTTTCGCTCAGCAGGCTGGCATCATTGAGCGTGCCGTCTCTGGACCCGGTGCCGGTGAATGTCGTGCCGTCCAGCGTGGGGTTCTGCGACCGCAAAGCGCGGTATCCCAAGGCGCCAGCGGCGGCCCCGGCCCCGAAAAGTGCGGTGCGGCGTGTCCAATGTCCCATCTGCGCCTCATTTCCTGTTGCTTGGCTCACAACATGACGCATCAAATCGCCCCTCGCTACGGGGAAATTCCATACCTTGAAGGTTGCACAGTGGGTGCCGTCTGCAGATGTCTAGCTTTCGATTGCCCTGATCATGTCGACACGGGTGCCATGACGCCCCCCTTCAAAGTCGGTGGACAGAAAAGCATCGACAATCTCAAGCGCCAGCTCTTCGCTGATCACACGGGCACCCAACGCCAGCATATTCGCGTCGTTATGGGCCCGGATCATCTGGGCTGAGAACGTGTCAGAACACACGCCACAACGCACGCCCTTCACCTTGTTGGCCGCCATCATGATCCCCTGACCGGTCCCGCACAGAATTATCCCCAGGTCCGACGTGCCATCCGCAACATGACGCGCCGCGGCCTCTCCGTGGGTCGGATAATGGGTGCTTTCTGGCGATGTCGGACCAATATCCGTCACCTCCCATCCCTGTTCGGCGATATGGCTGGCAACCGCCTGCCGCAATTCGATGGCCGCGTGATCACTGGAAAGGACAATACGTTTGGCGGAAGGCATGAGGGTGGGATCTCCGTCTCAGAGTGCTGACGCCGCACTCAGTGCACAATCAGGCGGCCAGAGGCAAGTACCTGACCAAGAGAGCCCTAAACAACAAAAAACCGCCCCGGAGGGCGGTATTTTTGGTTGCGGGAGTAGGATTTGAACCTACGACCTTCAGGTTATGAGCCTGACGAGCTACCGGGCTGCTCCATCCCGCGCCAAAAGTGACCTCGAACCTGGTCGAAACAAAGCTGAGGTAAATCGAAAGAGAGATACGAATTCCAGAGAACTTACTAGGTTTGGCGATGACCTACTCTCCCACGTCTTAAGACGCAGTACCATCGGCGCTAAGGCACTTAACGGCTGGGTTCGGGATGGGACCAGGTGTTTTGCTCTCGCTATGATCACCAAACCAAGTAAATCCTCTGGAATGTCCAAGTCATGTACGCTGACATGTGTATGTGTATGCTTTTGATTTAAGAGTAGAAATCTTGCTTCTACTGGATCAAATCAAGCCTATCGGGCAATTAGTACCAGTCAACTGAACGTATTACTACGCTTACATCTCTGGCCTATCGACGAGGTGGTCTACCTCGGCCCTCAGGGATACCTTGTTTTGAGGGGGGCTTCCCGCTTAGATGCCTTCAGCGGTTATCCTGTCCGATCATAGCTACCCAGCACTGCCGTAGTCGACAACTGGTCCACCAGTGGATCGTTCACCCCGGTCCTCTCGTACTAGGGGCAACTCCTCTCAAGTATCCTACACCCACGGAAGATAGGGACCGAACTGTCTCACGACGTTCTAAACCCAGCTCACGTACCTCTTTAAACGGCGAACAGCCGTACCCTTGGGACCTGCTCCAGCCCCAGGATGAGATGAGCCGACATCGAGGTGCCAAACACTGCCGTCGATATGGACTCTTGGGCAGTATCAGCCTGTTATCCCCGGCGTACCTTTTATCCGTTGAGCGATGGCCCTCCCACTTGGGACCACCGGATCACTATGGCCGTCTTTCGACTCTGCTCGACTTGTCAGTCTCGCAGTCAGGCTGGCTTCTGCCATTGCACTCAACGAGCGATTTCCGACCGCTCTGAGCCAACCTTCGCGCGCCTCCGTTACGATTTAGGAGGCGACCGCCCCAGTCAAACTACCCACCACACAGGGTCCCGGATCCGGATAACGGACCGCGGTTAGACATCAAGCAGAACAAGGGTGGTATCTCAAGGGAGGCTCCACGCAAACTGGCGTTCACGCTTCAAAGCCCACCACCTATCCTGCACATGTTCGGCCTAATGCCAGTGTGAAGTTGTAGTAAAGGTGCACGGGGTCTTTCCGTCTAACCGCGGGTAACCGGCATCTTGACCGGTAATTCAATTTCGCTGAGTCTATGTTGGAGACAGCGGGGAAGTCGTTACGCCATTCGTGCAGGTCGGAACTTACCCGACAAGGAATTTCGCTACCTTAGGACCGTTATAGTTACGGCCGCCGTTTACCTGGGCTTCAATTCAGAGCTCTCACTCCTCCTTTTAACCTTCAGGCACCGGGCAGGCGTCAGACCCTATACGTCGTCTTGCGACTTCGCAGAGCCCTGTGTTTTTAATAAACAGTCGCCACCCCCTGGTTTGTGCCCCCAGCCCCTAGTTGCCTAGGAACCGGGCCTCCTTCTCGCGAACTTACGGAGGTATTTTGCCGAGTTCCTTCAACATAGTTCTCTCAAGCGCCTTGGTATACTCTACCTGTCCACCTGTGTCGGTTTAGGGTACGATCTAATGATGGAGCTATTTCCAGGAACCAATTAACTGCCGGGGCAACTACGCCGATTCCGACAATCTTCATGATTCGTCACTTCCATCTGGCCCAGGAATATTAACCTGGTTCCCATCGACTACGCCTTTCGGCCTCGCCTTAGGGGTCGGCTTACCCTGCTCAGATTAGCTTTAAGCAGGAACCCTTGGACTTTCGGCGAGAGTGTCTCTCACACTCTTTGTCGCTACTCATGTCATCATTCTCACTAGTGATCTCTCCACCGGATCCCTCACAGGCCGGCTTCACAGAAAACTCCGCGTCTCCAATCCGGTCGAAACCGGTAAGGAGACATGGAATTATGTCACACTACGCTCTGCTACCATGCAATAAATGCATCCTCAGCTTCGGCTCATGGCTTGAGCCCCGTTACATCTTCGCCGCAAGACAACTTATTTAGACCAGTGAGCTGTTACGCTATCTTTAAAGGATGGCTGCTTCTAAGCCAACCTCCTGGTTGTTTTGGTCGTCTCACCTGCTTTCCCACTTAGCCATGAATTAGGGGCCTTAGCTGGAGGTCAGGGTTGTTTCCCTCTCCACGACGGACGTTAGCATTCGCCGTGTGTCTGCCATCTAGTACTCCTCGGTATTCGGAGTTTGGTTAGGATCAGTAAGCCTGTGGGGCCCCATTACCCATCCAGTGCTCTACCCCCGAGGGTATTCGGATGACGCTCTACCTAAATAGATTTCGCAGAGAACCAGCTATCTCCGAGTTTGATTGGCCTTTCACCCCTAGGCACAGCTCATCCCGATCTTTTTCAACAGATGTGGGTTCGGTCCTCCAGTAAGTGTTACCTTACCTTCAACCTGGCCATGCCTAGATCACTCGGTTTCGGGTCTGATCCCACGAACTCGACGCCCTATTAAGACTCGCTTTCGCTGCGCCTACACCTAACGGCTTAAGCTTGCTCGTGAGACCAAGTCGATGACCCATTATACAAAAGGTACGCTGTCAGGACGCAAGGTCCCTCCAACTGGTTGTAGGCGTTCGGTTTCAGGTACTGTTTCACTCCCCTCGTCGGGGTGCTTTTCACCTTTCCCTCACGGTACTGGTTCACTATCGGTCAGTAAGGAGTACTTAGCCTTCGAAGGTGGTCCTCCGATCTTCAGACAGAATTTCACGTGTTCCGCCCTACTTAATACGTCCAATCATGCTTCTCATACGGGACTATCACCCACTCTGGTTGCGCATTCCAACGCATTCTGACCACACTCATGGCTCGGCTGGTCCCCGTTCGCTCGCCGCTACTAGGGGAGTATCAATTGATTTCCTTTCCTCCGGGTACTTAGATGTTTCAGTTCCCCGGGTTTGCTTTTATAACCCTATGTATTCAGGTCATAAATACCTGGTTTACCTCATTATTAGCTACCCTTGCGGGTAATAATAACAAAGTATCAGGTGGGTTGCCCCATTCAGAAATCCATGGATCGATGCCTATTCTCGGCTCCCCATGGCTTATCGCAGAGTATCACGTCTTTCATCGCCTCTTACTGCCAAGGCATTCACCAAACGCCCTTTTCGCGCTTGATTTGATCCAGAAAAAGCAAGACTAGCGTCCTGCGCGATCAGCAGAAGCTGGAACAACTGCCGACCCTTATTCTGTATCAAAAGCATACTTTCCCATGCAGACCCGTGCAGGTCTGCATTTGGTTAGTGTACTTGACTTGGACAACACTGTCTTTGTCAGCCGGGATACATAAGGATAAGCGAGGAAACACTCGATCCAGATGCCTTCCGCATGATGCGGAACCGAACTGAGATCATCTTCTTACTCGAAGCGACCAACAGTGTCGTTTGTCACTTCAAGATTACTCTCAAAGTGACGGTATCTCTCTTTACGATGTCAATTTGTGCAAACCCTAAGGCTTGACACGTCGTCTGCAGAACAGACGTCCAAACACTCTGATGAGTGCTTGCAGATGTGTTCTGCGGTAAATGGTGGAGCCTAGCGGGATCGAACCGCTGACCTCCTGAATGCAAATCAGGCGCTCTCCCAGCTGAGCTAAGGCCCCAGAGCGTTTGCAAAGCAAACGCGCGTCGTGCTGGCAGGCTCTTTGCGCAGCAAAGATGCCGGGAAGCACATCAGCAAAGCCATCTCGTGACATTCGCTTTGCGAATGCACTGCCTGGCCAACGCCCTTTCCTGCGGAAAAGGCTTGGTGGGTCGAGGAGGACTTGAACCTCCGACCTCACGCTTATCAGGCGTGCGCTCTAACCACCTGAGCTACCGACCCATACGGGTAGTAGCCCCGTGTTCAATTACTGAAGAGATATGAGGACGGCTCGGTCCAGGTTGCCTTGGAAAGACAACCAATTTTGACCGGCTTTGTTTGCCGATCTTGCTAAGTGTTCCATGAAGATTGCGAACAATCTTGGCTAGGAACATCCTTAGAAAGGAGGTGATCCAGCCGCAGGTTCCCCTACGGCTACCTTGTTACGACTTCACCCCAGTCGCTGATCCTACCGTGGCCGCCTGCCCCCCGAAGGTTAGCGCAGCGTCGTCGGGTAGAACCAACTCCCATGGTGTGACGGGCGGTGTGTACAAGGCCCGGGAACGTATTCACCGTAGCATGCTGTTCTACGATTACTAGCGATTCCGACTTCATGGGGTCGAGTTGCAGACCCCAATCCGAACTGAGACAGCTTTTGGGGATTAACCCATTGTCACTGCCATTGTAGCACGTGTGTAGCCCAACCCGTAAGGGCCATGAGGACTTGACGTCATCCACACCTTCCTCCCGCTTATCACGGGCAGTTTCCTTAGAGTGCCCAGCCGAACTGCTGGCAACTAAGGATGTGGGTTGCGCTCGTTGCCGGACTTAACCGAACATCTCACGACACGAGCTGACGACAGCCATGCAGCACCTGTCACTGCGCCACCGAAGTGGACGCCCGATCTCTCGGGTTAGCACAGGATGTCAAGGGTTGGTAAGGTTCTGCGCGTTGCTTCGAATTAAACCACATGCTCCACCGCTTGTGCGGGCCCCCGTCAATTCCTTTGAGTTTTAATCTTGCGACCGTACTCCCCAGGCGGAATGCTTAATCCGTTAGGTGTGTCACCGAACAGTATACTGCCCGACGACTGGCATTCATCGTTTACGGTGTGGACTACCAGGGTATCTAATCCTGTTTGCTCCCCACACTTTCGTACCTCAGCGTCAGTATCGAGCCAGTGAGCCGCCTTCGCCACTGGTGTTCCTCCGAATATCTACGAATTTCACCTCTACACTCGGAATTCCACTCACCTCTCTCGAACTCAAGACCAGGAGTTTTGGAGGCAGTTCCAGGGTTGAGCCCTGGGATTTCACCCCCAACTTTCTGATCCGCCTACGTACGCTTTACGCCCAGTAATTCCGAACAACGCTAACCCCCTCCGTATTACCGCGGCTGCTGGCACGGAGTTAGCCGGGGTTTCTTTACCAGGTACTGTCATTATCATCCCTGGCGAAAGTGCTTTACGACCCTAGGGCCTTCATCACACACGCGGCATGGCTAGATCAGGCTTGCGCCCATTGTCTAAGATTCCCCACTGCTGCCTCCCGTAGGAGTCTGGGCCGTGTCTCAGTCCCAGTGTTGCTGATCATCCTCTAAAACCAGCTATAGATCGTAGACTTGGTAGGCCATTACCCCACCAACTATCTAATCTAACGCGGGCTAATCCTTCTCCGATAAATCTTTCCCCCGAAGGGCGTATACGGTATTACTCTCAGTTTCCCGAGGCTATTCCGTAGAGAAGGGTATATTCCCACGCGTTACTAACCCGTCCGCCGCTCGCCCCGAAGGGTGCGCTCGACTTGCATGTGTTAGGCCTGCCGCCAGCGTTCGTTCTGAGCCAGGATCAAACTCTCAAGTTGAAAAGCGATTGCTCGCTTATCCTTGACGTTCGAACCTCTGCACATCGACCTGCATCCATTACTGAAAGATGCAGACCATTCTCTGTTTGTTGTGCTTCAGGTTTTCATAAGAAAACAAGAAACCGTCCAAACAGTGAAGCTGACACTCTATCATCGGCCGAAGCCTAAGAGCGCGATATACAGACGTTGATCCATCGAATGAACCAAACCGCCCACATATCTCTTCAGATATCATCAATTTCAAAGAGCGTAGAGACAAAAGTGACTGGATGCGCCCTAACTTCTTTGGCGCGCCCCGCCTCGTTTACCTCTGATTTATTCTTCCGCTTCGCTGCCTCGGCGTCTCCGCTCCGGCCTCTCGGCGCCCCGTGTCTGCATCTCTGCGTCTCCGGTGAGGGCGTATCTACGAATACTGGCCCTGACCCGCAACCCCTTTTTTCGAGAAAAGTGCATTTTTTGTGGCGGACCCCATTTTTCTCATAAAAACAGAAGGTTGATTGTTGTTTATTGCCCCAAAAGGGGGTGTTTAAGCAGCATTATTGCTCTGACCATGGGTCAATTTCGGGCCCCTTTGACCGATTTACGTGGTTATCCACAGCGTCAGGCCCTGAATCTGGCGGGACTCACCCCGTTATCGCAATCATTTTTGGCCAGACTCACCCCCGATTCACCAAATCACCCCCTCAAAGGGCAGCGATTCCCGGGACTCACCTGTTGAATTTGCGTGAATCACCCGCCGCACACCACCGATTCCGCGACTCGGGGGTTCGTAAACCGATGCGCAATTGGGCAGCGCGACCCGATTCATGCACCGATTCCGCCACCACGCCCGCCCGCGACCCGAAATCGTCGCCCTCAGCACGCAAGAACGGCAACAAAGAGGCTCTAGGCGCGCTGAGGCGCTTTGCGCTTGGGCAGACGCAGCGCCAGCAGGATCACGATCACCGCCATATAGATCAGCGGCTCTATCTGAATGCCCTTGACCAGCCAGATGTAATGAATGCCGCCCATCAATACGGCCGCATAGGTCAGCTTGTGCAGATTGCGCCACCCAGCCGCGCCCAGTTTGCGTACGGACGCGTTGTTCGATGTGATCGCCAGCGGGACCAGCGCCAGAAACCCGGCCATGCCGATGGTGATATAGGGCCGCTTCCAGACATCCGCCCACATCTGCGACCACAGCAGGTTCATATCCAGCACCACCCAAACGGCCAGATGCAGCGTGACGTATGTAAAGGCCAGCAACCCCAACATCCGGCGAAACTTGATCAGGTTGATCCCCAGATACCGTCGTAGCGGCGTAATGGTCAGCCCCAGGATCAACAGCTGCAAAGCGATCTCACCAAGTTCATGTTCCAATGCCTTGATCGGCTCGCGCCCCAGCCCGCCGGTTTGCGCCAGATACAACAGCCACGGCACCGGCAGCAGATATATTATATAGAGCGGCCAGGTCGGCACCTTGCGCGCAAACCCATTGATGCGATCCACCAGACTCACGCCGGGATCACCCGAACGGGCAAATGCGCAAAGGCGCGGATGGTGTTGTTCATGGCCACTTCAGGCTCTCCGTCCAGTTCCCAACGTTTGACACGGCTGCGCATTGCATCAATCAGGTTGATCAATTCGCGCCGCGCCAGATGCAGCCCCATACAGGTATGCTTGCCATGACCAAAGCCAAGGTGCTTGCGCACACGCCTGCTCACATCAAAGCGATCCGGGTTGTCCCAGACCGTTTCATCCCGGTTGGCCGATGCATAAACCGCGATGATCCGCGCGCCCTTTTCGATCTGCACCTCAGAAATCTCGGTATCCTGCGCCACATACCGCGAAAACGCCCGGATCGGCGTGGCCATGCGCACGATCTCTTCCACGGCATTCGGGATTAGATCCGGATCATCCCGCAGCCGGTCCCATTGATCGGGGAACCTGGAGAAGTAATAGGCGGCAAATCCGGCCGCAGAAACCGTCGTATCCAGTGACGGGTTGATATAGTCGCGCATCAACTGCGCCGCTTCGTCCTGCGAGAACCCTTTTTCCGGCGCGACATCAAAAATCCGCTGCGCCAACCCGCCTTCCTTCAAGGCGTCGCGCCGCCCGTGTTCGGCCAGATAATCCTGCAACCCCTTCAGGTCGTCAAACGCGGCGTGGCTGCGGGCGTTGAACCCCTCGAACAGGTTAAACGCCGCCGACGCCCATTTCAGCATCTCGCCCTTGCCCTCATCACTCAGCCCGACCAGATCGACAACAATCGCCAACGGCAAGACCGTCGCGAAATCATCAACAGCATCGAACCGCCCCAGGGCAACCAGCGCCTCCGCCAAGCCCTGCGCGGTGTCCTTTATATAGGTCTCCAGCGGGGCGATGTTCTTGGGCATGATGGGCACAGCCGTAATGGCGCGCCGGCGCTCATGATCCGGACTGTCCGAATTCAGCGAATTCCCAATCAGCAGCTTGTTCACCGCGTCGTTCAGTGACAGCCCGCGGCCAGAGATAAACCGGTCCGCACCGCGCAATACCTCCACCACCTCATTGTAGCGCGCCACGGCATAGCACTTGTTTTCGGGCAGACAGACGACCGGACCCGCCGCGCGCATCTCGGCGTAATGCGGGATCGGATCCATGATAAAGGCATCGGCATAGAAATCCGTCGCATATTCCGTTGCCTTCATTGCATGCCGCCTCCTACGATCGCGCACCATACTGTCGCGCGCGGCGATACAATATCAAGGCATCATCATGCTCTTTACCCAGACCGGCCTCACCCACAGTGATCCTGACCTTATGACCAAAGGCGTTACCCTGATCGCGCCGATGCAGGGTGACACCGTCTACCTGATTGATGAAACCGGGCAGGAGGTGCACCGCTGGCAAACCCGCGTCGGACTCACGAAATGGAGCTATCTGCTGCCCGGCGGGCGTCTTTTCACCAACGAACGCGTCGACGCCCCCTCCGGCGTGGACCTGACGCTTAGCGGCAGGCTGTGCATCTACGACTGGAATGGCACCGTGATCTGGCAACACGAGGACCCCGGCCAGCACCACGATGCCCGCATGCTGGCAGATGGCGGTGCGGTCTATCTTGCAAATGTCCCTCTGTCCGAGGCCGATCAGGCCGCGGTCAAGGGCGGCGTCCCGGGAACAGAACCCGAAGACGGCCTGGCAGGCGAGGTCATTCGCCAGGTCGATGCCAAAGGTAACGTCCGCTGGGAATGGCCCTTCACCACCTTGGGCTTTGACCGGTTTCCCCTGCATCGCAACGCCAACCGATGGGCACATGGCCACGCCAACACAGTCTTCCCCCTCAACGACGGGCGCTACCTGATCTCTTCAAAGTCGATGAACCTGCTCTTTATCGTCAATCCAGCCACCGACGCCGTCGACTGGCACTACCAGAACGATGCCATGGGCGGCCAACACGACGCCCAGATGCTGGACAGCGGAAACATCCTGTTGTTTGCCAATGGCACCTACGCCTCGGACCTGCACGCCAGCGAAGTCTGGGAGCTTGATCCGGACAGCCGTGACCTCGTCTGGCGGTACCGGCAAAAACAAAACCCGCTGGGGTTCTTTTCGCCCATGGTGTCAGGATGCCAGCGGCTGTGGTCCGGCAACACGCTGGTGTGTGAAGGCGCACGAGGTTGCGTGGCCGAAGTGACACCGCAGAATGATGTCGTCTGGGAATATGTCAGCCCGTATTTTTGCGAACACGACCGTCTGGGGCGCTTCAACTGGTTATTCCGCGCCCGGCGTTACCAACGCGACGGCCCCGAGATCGAGGGGCGTCTCTGACGAACCGCCCCGGACACTTCAAAGGCTCCGCCATCCCCGCAGCAAATCGCTTTCTTGAAAGAAAACGGTCGGAAACTTTCAAAGTTTCCGTGCGACCGTCAGAAATGCTTTACCAGGTCCATCCCCTCGTAAAGGGGGGCCACCTCTTCCTCATACCCGTTGAACATCAACGTCGGTATACGCTGCGAAAACAGCCCGCCACCGATCTTTCGTTCCGTTGCCTGGCTCCAGCGCGGGTGGTCCACATTGGGGTTCACATTGCTGTAGAACTTGTACTCATTCGGCAGGGTCTTGTTCCAGCTGGTCGGCGGCTCTTTGTCGGTCAAGGTCACGCGCACCACACTCTTGATCGATTTGAATCCGTACTTCCAAGGCACCACCAACCGCAGCGGCGCGCCGTTCTGGTTCGGAATATCTTTCCCGTAGATGCCTGTCGCCATGATCGTCAGCGGATGCATCGCCTCATCCAGCCGCAACCCTTCGACATAAGGCCAGTCGATCACCCGGTAGCGCGTGCCGGGCATCTCTTCGGGCCGCAACAGCGTCTCAAAGGCCACGTACTTCGCGCCCGACTGCACACCGGCAAGGTTCAGCATATCGGCCAGCTCAAACCCGTTCCACGGCACCACCATCGACCATGCCTCGACACAGCGTAGGCGGTAAATGCGCTCTTCGATGGTCATCGCCTTCATGATGTCTTCGAACGCAAAATCGCCGGGCTTGTCGACCATCCCGTCAATCCGCACCGTCCAGGGCTGGGTGGTCAGCATATGCGCGTTTGCCGCCGGATCGGTCTTACCGGTGCCGAACTCATAGAAGTTGTTGTATTGGGTAATGTCTTCCCAGGAGTTTGGCTCAAGGCTTTCTTTAGCCTGTGCCTGCCCGCCGATGCCCGCCAGCCCGACGCCTGCGGCGGCCCCCGCCATCAACTGCCGCCGGTTGAGATAGGCGGATTCGGGGGTGACGTCATTGTCTTTCAAAGTGTTGGTCCAGCGGTTGGCCATCCTGCACTCCTTGGGTTGCCTGACGTTTATCTAGGGGGGCGGGCGGACAAGACCAAAGGATTTAGCGCAGATTTCAGGCAACACACCAAATTGTCAGAGCAGTTTATCTGTCTGCGTAATCCGCAAAGCATGCGCACAGTTGTCCATTTGCACCTCTAAAATGCCTTCCCGAGTGCCCGGCCTCGCCCCAATGCAGCCACCATTTTTTATGATGAGAGGATAAACACATCATCACAGGCCCGTTCCATGACACGACTTATGCACGATATCTTCCGGCGCCCATTCGACACTCCCTTTACGGGTCCCGAGAACGCCCTTGTCCTCAATGGCACGCGCGATGGCGAAACCTTGACCGGCTCAGATGACGCGGACCTGATCCGGGCAAGCTATGGCAACGACATCGTGTCCGGGCTGAACGGCGATGACAGTCTTTATGGCAGCTATGGCGACGATACGATCCAGGGCGATGGCGGCAACGACTTTATCCAGGCGGGCGGCGGCGCGGACCTGCTGGAAGGCGGCTCCGGCAACGACTTCCTGCGCGCAGGCTGGCAGAACGACACCGCCCACGGCGGCAGCGGCGACGACTATGTCAACGGCGGAGACGGCAACGACACGGTCACCGGCGGTTCAGGCGACGACACTGTGATCGGCGGCGAAGGACACGACCTGATCGTCGGGGATCAGGGCGATGACACCCTGATCGGCGGGCGCGGCAATGACACGATGTCGGGTGGCGCCAACAGCGACGACGTGACCGGCAACAGCGGCAACGATAACCTTGACGGCGGCGCAGGCGCCGACCGCGTTCACGGCGGCAGCGGCAATGACACGGTCGCAGGGGGCGAAGGCAACGACTGGGTGATCGGCAGCAGCGGGCATGACGCGCTCTTCGGAGATCAGGGCAACGATACGCTCTGGTCCGGCACCGGTGACGACAGCCTTGATGGTGGCGTCGGATGGGATGTGCTGTTCGGCCAATCCGGCGACGACAGCATCCTTGGCGACAATGGCAATGACGAAATTTATGCAGGGTCGGGCAACGACACCATTGATGCTGGACAGGGCAAGGACCTTGTGTGCGGCAACTCCGGCGATGACAGCATCCACGGCGGGCTTAACCACGACACGCTCAACGGCGGCTGGGGCGACGATACACTTAACGGTGGTCAGGGCCATGACCAGTTGCACGGCGGCCACGGCGACGATGTCTTTGTCTTCGAACAATCCCACGGCCACGACACCATCATGAGCTTTCAATCCGACGACGACCTCATCGACATGACCGCCCTTGGCCTGTCCGGACCGGACGCGCTCAACATCAGCGAAACCAACGACGGCGTCATGATCCGTGGCAACTGGGGCGGAACGATCCTGCTGGACGGGCTGATGCTTGCAGACTTTGAACCGGCAGACATCCTGTTCTGAGCACCAAACGGGTCAGGCAACCCGCCGCAGCAATGCGGGCAAATTCGCCATGTCGGTAAAAAGCTGATCGCAAATCCCGCGCAGCCTGTCCGGCGGTGTTTGCGCCACATATCCAAAGCATCGCATGCCCGCCGCCTTTCCGGCTCGCGCGCCTGACGCGCTGTCCTCAATTACCACGCAATCCGCCGGGTCCACCCCTGCCGCGGCTGCCGCCTTGAGATAGACATCGGGCGCAGGTTTGGGCTCAGCACAGTCATGTGCGGAAAAAACCCGCCCTTCAAATCGCTGCCACAAGTCGCACCGACCCAATGTCACCTCCATCTTGGCCATTGGCCCGTTGGACCCAACGGCATATCCGATCCCGGCCGCATCCAGCCGGTCAAGCATCTCAGGCACTCCGGGGATCACGGTGCACCCCTCGCCCAGCGCCTGAAACATCCGGGCATAGATCTGATCCAGCCAGTCATCCGGCAGGGCCGCCCCCATCTCGCGGGCGCGGGTCATCACGCCTTTCATCGTACCGCCGACGAACATATCAATCACCTGATCCAGCCGCATGTGCAGCCCATATGACGCCAATTCGTCCCGGATCAGACGATTTGTAATCGGCTCACTGTCCACCAGCACGCCATCGCAATCGAAAAGCACATAGTTCACCGGCTGCATAAACACCTCACAACGCAAAAGGGCCGGGAAAACCCCGGCCCTCTCCTTTAACTATAGCTGCGCGCTTAATGCACGGTCGCATCGTCCGGCTTGGGCCGGTTGGTCGAGGCCAGGCGGTCCCCGATGATCAACCCATCAGCCCCGGCGGACACACGCACCGTATCCCCGTCTTTTACGTCACCAGCCAGCAGCATCTCTGCCAGCGGATCCTGCAAGGCACGCTGAATGACACGCTTGAGCGGACGCGCACCGAACACCGGGTCATACCCTTCATCGGCAAGCCACTTCCTCGCACCTTCATCCAGCTCAAGCGCAATCTTGCGACCCGCCAGCCGCTTGAGCAGCCGCGCCATCTGGATATCAACGATGCCGTCCATATCTTCGCGCCCGAGCCTGTCAAAGATGATCGTTTCATCCAGACGGTTCAGGAACTCGGGCCGGAAATGCGCACGCACTGCGTCCATCACATCCTGCTTGGCCTTGCCCATGTCGCCGCCGTCCGGCAACTGGCTCAGCGCCTGCGCGCCAAGGTTCGAGGTCAGCACAATCAGCGTCTGCTTGAAATCGACGGTGCGGCCCTGACCATCGGTCAGCACACCATCATCCAGCACCTGCAAAAGCACGTTGAACACGTCCGGATGCGCCTTTTCGACTTCGTCGAACAGCACCACCTGATAGGGGCGCCGCCGCACGGCCTCGGTCAAAACACCGCCCTCGTCATAGCCCACATAGCCCGGAGGGGCACCGATCAGACGCGCCACCGCGTGCTTTTCCATGAACTCCGACATGTCGACGCGCACCATGGCGTTGTCATCGTCAAACAGGAACTCGGCCACGGCTTTGGTCAGCTCGGTTTTACCCACGCCGGTCGGTCCGAGAAACAGGAACGATCCCAACGGACGGTTTTCGTCATTCAGGCCGGCCCGCGCCCGCCGCACCGCATTGGCAACGGCCCGCACAGCACTGTCCTGACCAATCACACGTCCGTGCAGCTGATCTTCCATACGCAAAAGCTTGTCACGCTCCCCTTCCAGCATCTTGCCGGCCGGGATGCCCGTCCACCGCTCGACAACGCTGGCGATCTGATCTGGCCGCACGGCCTCTTCGACCATCATGCCATCTTCGCGGCTCTCGGCCTCCTCCAGCTCCTTTTCAAGCTGCGGGATAACGCCATAGGACAGCTCACCTGCCTTGGCGAGGTTGCCCTCACGCTTGGCGATGTCCAGCTCAGCCCGCGCGCGATCAAGCTGTTCCTTGATGTCGCGTGCGCCGGCCAGCTTGTCCCGCTCGGCCTGCCACTGCGCTGTCATCCCGGCGGATTTCTCCTGCAGATCGGCAAGGTCTTTCTGCAGCGTCTCCAAACGGTCCTTTGACGCCTGATCGTCTTCCAGCTTCAGCGCCTCTTCCTCGATCTGCAACTGCAGGATCTGGCGATCCAGTGCGTCCAGCTCTTCGGGCTTGCTGTCAACTTCCATCCGCAGACGGCTCGCGGCCTCATCCATCAGGTCGATGGCCTTGTCCGGCAGGAAACGGTCCGTGATATAGCGGTGCGACAACGTTGCCGCCGCCACCAGGGCACTGTCACTGATCCGCACACCGTGGTGCAGCTCGTACTTTTCCTTGATACCGCGCAAGATGCTGACCGTGTCTTCGACCGTCGGCTCCAAGACCATCACAGGCTGGAACCGCCGCGCCAAAGCCGCGTCTTTCTCAACGTACTTGCGATATTCATCCAGCGTGGTGGCCCCGACGCAGTGCAATTCACCCCGCGCCAGCGCAGGCTTCAGCAGGTTAGACGCATCCATTGCGCCATCTGCCTTGCCCGCCCCCACAAGGGTGTGCATTTCATCAATGAAGAGAACCACTTCGCCAGCCGCTTCCGTGACCTCGGTCAGCACGGCCTTGAGACGTTCCTCAAACTCTCCGCGATACTTCGCACCGGCGATCAGGGCCCCCATATCGAGCGCGAGCAACCGCTTGTTGCGCAACGACTCAGGGACGTCGCCATCCACAATCCGCAGGGCAAGCCCTTCGGCAATCGCGGTCTTGCCCACGCCCGGCTCACCGATCAGCACAGGGTTGTTCTTGGTCCGGCGGCTCAACACCTGCATCGCGCGGCGAATTTCCTCGTCCCGCCCGATGATCGGATCAATCTTGCCCTCTTCGGCCCGCGCCGTCAGATCAAGGCTATATTTTTTTAGCGCCTCGTACCCGTCCTCGGCAGACGCAGTATCAGCCGTGCGCCCCTTGCGCACATCATTGATCGCCGCGTTCAGGCCCTGTGCAGTCACGTTCCCCGCTTCCAGCGCCGTCTTTGCACCGGATTTGACCATGCAAAGCGCCATCAAAATCCGCTCAACCGGCACAAAGCTATCGCCGGCTTTCTTGGCAATCGTCTCTGCCTCGGCCAGCACCTTGGTTGTGGCACTATCAAGATAGGTCTGCGCCGCATCGCCGCTGACCTTCGGCATCTTGCCAAGGCCAAGCTCCAGCGCCTGAGTGACGCGCGCAGGATCACCGCCTGATGCCGCAATCAGATTGCTGGCCAGGCCCTGGTCGTCGTCAAGCAATGCCTTGAGTAGATGATCGGGTGCCAGTCTTTGATGACTGTCCCGTGTTGCAATCGTCTGGGCCGCCTGAATGAAACCGCGCGACCGTTCCGTGAACTTGCTCAAGTCCATGGGTCTCTCCTTTTATAAAGCGCCCGATATGCTGCGCCCGCTTGGCGGCACGCGGCGGCTGGGCCTTGCCCTCAATTTGGGAACAAAAAGAGGTGATTCAAGAGGCCGGACACCTGACATTTGGACATTCTTTTTCAATCCGTGCGCTAAATTCCGCTGAGTGAAGGCAGCTGCGGAAGGTGCTGGTAATATTAACTTTTTCGCGGCTGTTATCACCAAGAATACATATCGCAAGAAAAAAATA
>NZ_JACTAG010000006.1 GCF_014763045.1 Sulfitobacter aestuariivivens | reverse complement strand
CGCTCAACAACCTGCGCTACAGCGTCCTGCTTAAACTCATCCGTAAACCGTATTCCCTTGTTCATATCCGTCTCTCCTTGGTCCCAAAATTACCAAGCAAAGCGTCTACAAATCTAGGGGCACCTCAAAGCTCTCCATCGCAGCATTGTCCCAGACCTGCTCATTGAACAGGTGATGCCGTGATCGGCCATCAGTCGCTGGAACGGCTCACTGGTATATTGGCTGCCCTGATCGGAATGGTGCAGCAACTCGTCGGGCCGTCCTCTGCGCCAGATTGCCATGATCAAGGCGTCCGTGACCATCTGAGCCGTCATCTGTTCGCTCATTGACCAGCCGACGACACGCCGCGAGAACAGATTGATAACGGCCGCAACGTAAAGCCACCCTTCCGCTGTCCAGATGTAGGTGAAGTCCGCCACCCATTTCTGGTTCGGACCATCCGCTTCAAACTCTCGTTCAAGCACGTTGGCAGCTATGATCGACCTCGTGCCCTCGTCTTTCGGCGGCTTTCGACGCTTGGGACGGGCTTTAAAGGCTGCTTGTCGCATCAATCGCTCAACGCAATGCAAGCCGCAGGAATAACCTTGTTCGAGAAGATCATGCCAGACACGTCGGTCACCATAGGTTCGGTCCGATCGCAGAAAGCTTGCACGGATCGCCGCTAACAGCTCTTCGTCACGGATCGGCCTGTCGCTGCTCGGGCGCGTCAGCCAGGCATGGAAGCCGCTTCGTGACACACCGAGCGCGTCACACATCCAACTCACCATTGCCCGGCAGGCGATTTGGCAAAGCCAAATCTGCCGAGAGGGGGCCAAATCCCTCGGTGCTTCATCTCTTTCGGCAGATTTGCGATGCAAATCGCCTGCCGGGCAATGCACAAACCCAAACATCACAGCTGGTCCTTGGCGAAGTAGGCGGCGAAGTGGGCGGCCGCCTTTTTTAAGATATCGCGCTCCGCCTTCAGCTTGGACACCTCGCGTCGCAAATTCCGAAGCTCTTCCTTTTATGGAGTTAGCTTGCCGTGACCGGGGAACGCAGCAGACCCATCTCTCTCAGATGCCCGCACCCACCGGCGCAGCACAGTCGTGTGTATTCCAAGATCCCTTCAAGCCTGCGCCGTGATGACGCCACGCTTCATTATCAACTCCACCGCTTCCTGCTTGAACTCGCGGCTGAACATCCTTCTCGTCATATAGATTCCCCAGTTTTATAAACACTTTACCTCGGTGTCCACGAAACCGGCAGCAGGCCATCGAACCTCAGACAAGATTGCCTCCTTCTCGGTACTAGGCTTTAGCAAGCGTGCGGAACGGGCCAACGCTGCTGTACAATCAACATGTCGATGCTGCATTGCGGTTTCACAGAAGTGGGCATTGATCTGGGGGTGCGCCAAAATACTTGATCCACCCAATTACATGCGCATCTCCGTTTCTTGGGCGCGTTCGCTACATCCAAAACTGATCTTCTAAAAACGCGTTTGCCGTGCGGAAAACCTGTGGGCCAAGGCGTTCAGCGCTGGCAAAATGCGCGCCGTTGGCTAGCTCAACATAGCGTTTCACTGGCGCTGCAAGCACGTCGAACAGAGCGAGCGCATCCGACCGGGTTGACGTTGTGTCCGCACCGCCTCGGATCAACAGGGTCGGGCAGGTGATACGGGACGGATCAAACAGCGGTCGTCCATTGAATGCCTCCCACAAATCCAGGAGCGTGCCATTCGGAGCCAGAAAGGCCGGGGGGTCACGAAGCGCAGCCTGTGGGTCATCGCCGAGGCTGGATTGAACAAGGGCTTGGAACACTGACTCGTTACGCCAGTTCTTTCCGGGGGGAATTTCCGCGTCCCAACGCGCGCGGGTCGACGTTTCGCACACAGGCCGGGCGCCTTTGAAGGCTGGGTTGAATTGGTTGGGATCGGACGGATCAGAAAGGAAGGACAGCCAGCCTTGATTTGTTGCCCCAAAGATCGGGGCATAGAGCACCAGCGCCGCGATCTTGGATTTCAGTGCGCCAGATGAAAACATGGCGGCAGTGATCGAGCCCCATGAGCCACCGACCAAACCGATCTTGTCGCGGTTGTGACGCACACACAGCCAATTGACGGCGTCAGCGATGTCTTTGATCGCATCTGTCGCGCGGGCATATGGTTTTGCTTTATCAACAAGTCCCGGAACACCAGATTTGCCATATCCGCGAATGTCGAGGGCATAGGCTGCATACCCCGCCATAGTCGTGGCTTTGAGCCAGCTGGCCCCCGGATGGGGCACATCATAAAGGCGGCTGGCATATGTTGCCCCATGCACAAACAAGACGGGCGGACGGCTCGGTTCATCAGCGTGCGCCCGCACATGCAAACGCAGCTTAGACTCATCCGACGAGGGGATGTAATGCGAGGTTGCGGTGTCATGCTGTTGCCAGGTCAATGCAAAAGACCGGGGATCAGTGTGACGATGCCTGGCACGGCCCATAGAACAGCCATCCCTGTGATGAATATGCCGACGATAGGCCAGGCCGCGCTAAACACATCTGCGGTTGTCAGCCGGTCATTGGCTCCCTTCAACGCAAAGAGCGTATAGCCGAATGGCGGTGTCAGACTGCCGACTGTCAGATTGACCATGAACAACGTCCAGAACCAGATCGGATCAAAACCCATCGCCGCGACAATGGGTTGGTAGATCGGGATTGCCAGCAGCATAAAGGCGATCTGGTCGATGAACATGCACAGCACAAACGGGATCATCATCATCATCAGAAATGTCATGTCCGGTCCAAGGCCCAGATCGGAGACCAGTGCGACCAGACCGCGCGTGGCTCCGGCAAACGACAAAAGCTGACTGAACAGTTTGGCCGAGGCAACGATGATCAGGATCACCACAGAGATCGTCAAGGCAGAGGTCACGGTTTCGCGCAACATCTGCATATCCAGACGCCCGAACAGCCCCGCGACGATGAGTGCGCCGACCACCCCTGTCGCCGCCGATTCCGATGGTGTGGCAATTCCCAGGATGATGAGGCCCATCACAGCAAAGATCACCAGCAGGAAGGGCAGCATATCCAACACGGCACGTAGGGCCGAGCCTTCGGGTTGTGGCTGCTCAGGCATGGCGCTGCCGCGTTCTGTGATAAACACATAAGCCAGCGTGAGACTTGCAAACAGCAGCCCCGGCAACAGCCCCGCCACCAACAGCCCCGCGATCGAGACATCCGCAAGCGAACCCACAATAATCGCAAGAAGGCTGGGCGGGATGATGGGCGCAAGGCTGGCCCCTGCCAGAATGGTGCCTGCGGACCGCCGTGTGTCATAGCCGCGGTCCTGCATCAGTGGCATCACCGACCGGCCCAGCATGGCCGCCACTGCCACGGCTGATCCAGACAGCGCACCGAACACGGTAGAAAGCGCGATCGTGATCACATAAAGCCGCCCTCTGAGCCGTCCGATCAACCGGTCGACGCTGCGAAACAGGATATCGACTGTACCCGATCGGAACAGAACCTCGCCCATCAGCACGAATAGGGCAACGGTGACCAGGGTGGGCGATGTCGCGGTCTCAAAGATCGAATTGGTGAACAACCCAAAGCCGCGCGGCCCAATCAGGACCATGACACCCACAAGGTTCAGCACCAGAAATCCGACGAAAATCTTGACGCCCGAAAACAGCAGGACCAGTAGCAGCCCGATTGCCAGACACAAAAAGGCAAGCCAACTCATCCGCGCCGCCCGATCATATGGCGCAAGAAATGTAGCGCCGCGCTGGCCAGACCCAAGGCTATGAACGCAGTGATCCACCACCGCGGGATTGGGTTGGCGGCGTTGGTCATCAGGCCCTTTTCGAATTGGCGCAGGCTTTCGCCCGCGACGATCCACGCGGCCAATCCAGTCGCCAGTGCCGCCACCAGCGCATTGATCCGGGCGAGAATTCGGCGCGCGTTTTCTGGTAGAGACTCCGGCACGATGTCGATGGCCACATGCGCCGAGCGGCGCGTCACATCGGGCAGTGCGCAAAAGATCAGGATGGCCAGCGAATATTGAACCGCCTCTCCGGACCAAGTGGTGGGCATATCAAATAAATATCGCGCGATCACCTCAAACGCATAAAGCGCGACGGCCAGCAACAGCGCCGCCCCCGCCAGCCGAAACAGCCAGCGGGAGCTTTCGTCATGCCATTGACCCAATACCGTCATTCTGGATTAGTCCGACAGACCCGCTTCGCGCGCAAGCGTGCGCAGCCCGGCGACCGTGTCGGGATCCCCTTTTTCCGCAATGGACCAGACACCGCCTGACCACAGCTCTTCAAACTGTTCGGCTTCTGCATCCGAGAAGGCAGTCATTTTCATGCCAAGCTCCAACAGGTCTTCTTTCTCCTGCGCGGCCAAACTATCAAAACGGGCGATACTGTCGGTTTCCAACCGCAAGGCGGCCCGTTCTATACCGGCCTGTTCTTCGGCTGAGAGCGCGTTCCAGGCATCAAGATTCATGAAGATCATCAACCCGACCTGCCCAAACACGGGATCGGCCATGTAATTGGCCACCTCATACCATTTGAAATCCCTGGCACCTGTCAGGCCCCAGGCTGCGCCATCCACGACGCCTGTTTGCAAAGCGGAATACACATCCCCTCCGCCCATAACGACGCCAGAACCGCCCAATGCTTCGATCATCGGATGATAAGACACCGTGCCCCGGATCTTACGACCTTCGAAACCCGGCTCGCCCGTGATCGGCTCCTTCAGGAAATAACGAAATCCCTTCGATCCCGTGGCAGGGGCGGTGATCAGCTTCATGCCCAGCGTTTGATAGTGCGCATCGATGTAGTTGATGATCCCTCCCTCGCGCCGTTTGCTCGGATCGGCAGCAATGGCGTCAATAGCGAGGCCCACAGGCGTGGTGCCCGCGTGATAGGCAGGGTGCGTGAAAAGCGCGTCGAACACGCCAGCCTGCACCGGTTCAAGCTGCTCCAACGGTGGTACGGCGTCAGGTCCGGTGAGAGCAAAGCTGACCTCACCGCCGGTTTCTTCTTCGACAAGTGCCATGAATGGTTTCACAATTTCTTCGGTGAACACAAAACCTTCGGGAAACGCGCCAATCATGCGCAGGTCATCCGCAGATGCTGTCCATGCCGACAAGCCAAGCGCAGCAGCGCCCGCCAAAGCGGTTATCTTTTTCATATTGTCCTCCCTTATGTGGCAATCAATTGCCTGACTGCATAAAGTACCAAATGGAACCTTTTGTAAAGTTCCATTTTGAACTAATCTCCCGTAAGAGGGGTGCATGACCCACCAAGACAAGAGCTTAGCCGCCACAGAGGACATGGCCGATACATTCGGGGCTTTGTCGCTTGTGATGCTTGACGACACTGACCTGCGCCATGCGTGGCGCATCAACTTTCTCGCTAACTTCTTTACAGGACCCGTTTATCGCCATCTGGGCGAAAAGTTCGGGATTACACGGCCAGAATTCGTCATTCTCTATTGCCTGGAACACATGCCTGGGCTGGTCGCTCAGGATATCTGCCGCGTGACGGGTCAGCCCAAAAACTCGATCAGCCGCGCGGTGTCAGACCTTTTAGAAAAGGGATATGTCAGGCGCGGCACTGACCCAGAAGACAAGCGCGCAAAACCGTTGACCCTGACAGAAGTGGGTTGGTCAATCCTGGAGCATGTGAGCCCCATCGTCAAAGCCCGTCAGGACGCAATGCGCGCCGCGCTCACCGATGAGGAATTGGCGCAGTTCGACTGCCTGTTGAGGAAAATGGTCTTTGCGATGCCAGACTGGGTTACACCAGAATAGTGTTCGTGGACACGGGCCTAAGCCGTCTCTCGACCTTCTCCGGTCGCAGTCCACATTGCCGCCATTCGCTGCAAAGGCAGCAGCTCAAGCACATTGAGCTTACAGCGTGCGGACAAATCTTCTTTAGCCACTGCACTGCCAACGGCCACTTCGTCGCGATGATCAGCCGGTTGGTTCAGCACAACTCTTTGCCTAACCTTAATGGTTGTCATGTTTGGGCAAAGAGATGAGGCTCAGGCTGCAGTTGTTCAATTTTGTGTGGCGGTCGCCGTCGATCTTCATATCATCATGCGCAAATCCCATAGTTGCGTAGTATAGGACAGGTCTTCATAGTCCAGGACAGCTAACCTGGAGAGGAAGCGTTTATGCCTGCCCGCAACCGATTTGCCGAACTCCTTGCCGAGATCAAGGAATGGCGGCATGACATTCACGCCCACCCAGAACTGCGCTTTAAGGAACACCGCACCGCACAAAAAGTAACCGACTTGCTCCTTAGTTTTGGGTGCGATGAAGTTGTTACCGGGTTTGGCCAGACTGGAGTTGTGGGCGTCATACATGGGCAAGCGAAGGGCTCCGGCAAGGTGATCGGGTTTCGCGCGGATATGGACGCGTTACCCATCCCGGAAGCAACCGGACTGCCGCACGCATCAACCCATCCCGGCATTATGCATGCCTGCGGACATGACGGACATACAGCAATGCTATTGGGGGCGGCAAAGTATCTAGCTGAAACACGCAATTTCGACGGCTCTGTGGTGCTGATCTTTCAGCCTGCCGAAGAAGGCAGCGGCGGCGCGCGGGCAATGCTTGACGACGGGCTGATTTCGCAATGGGGCATTCAGGAGTTCTATGGCATGCACAACTGGCCGGGCATCCCCGCAGGTCAGTTTGCAGTGCGTGACGGACCACAGATGGCTGCCACCGCATTCTTTGAACTTACCATCAAAGGACAAGGCGGACACGCAGCGATGCCGCACAAAGCCGTAGATACGACTGTCGCTGCTGCCCACGTCATTACGGCGCTGCAAACGATCGCGGCGCGCAATGTTGACCCTTTGAAAACTGTGGTCGTCTCGACTTGCGGCCTGCGCAGCGACAGCAATACCTACAATGTCATCCCGGATGAAATAACATTACTCGGAACCGTGCGCTACTTTGACCCTAACGTGCATGATCTGGTCCAAAAACGTCTTCGCGACATTTCGACACTGACGGCGCAAGCCCACGGCGCCGAGGCGCATTTGAACTATACACCTCGCGTGCCGCCCACGATTAACGACCCGGAAGCTGCAAGCCGGGCGGCAGAGGTTGCAAGGACGGTGGCCGGAGATGTCATCCGCGATTTCGACCCCGTAATGCCAGGAGAAGATTTTGCAGAAATGCTGGCGGAGCGCCCTGGCGCCTATCTCTTCATTGGCAATGGCGACAGCGCGGACTTGCATAACCCGTCCTACGAGTTCAACGACGAACTGATCCCGTTCGGATGTAGCTGGTACGCTGAAATGGCGGAGCAGCGCATGCCGTTGAAATAAGCTCATGTAGGTATGTACAGACTCTCGGGGCACTTCCTGTAACTACCCGACTTGATGTGGAGGAAGTTTTCACAACGATTAGCTGTCTTGCAGGTTCGGGCATCGCCATTGAAATCTTCCGTTGGCTACTCACAGAGCCGAATTCCTGAAAAGCTCTTCGATAGACCGACTAACGTGAACCTCGGAGCCCGTTTTGTGTTATTGCCAATGGTGCCGACCCAAATTCGATCCAGGAGACAGAGATATGCGGTGCAACCGACAGGAACGTCTGGTACCGGATACCTTTCCGCGTGCCGTTAGTGTCAGGTGATACGATCGGCTCTGTTTGGATGGGCTGATCTGCCTTCACTCGGAACACGCCTGACTTCAATTCAAATTGCCAACCGGCAGCGTTATTCGGACCAAAGTCCCTTTCCGGGGTGTTCCAACTTCTAGCGAACCGCCATGATTTTCGGCGACTTTTGTTGCAATCGGCAGGCCCAGCCCGCTACCACCTGCATTTCCCGCCTGGCCAAAGCGGCTTTTGGCCTGATCATGTTTATGCACCGGAATGCCAACGCCGTCGTCTTCCACGGTGATGACTGCATTTTCGGGGCATGCCTCTATGGACAGCGTTATATGTCGGAGTTGCTTGCCGCCGTGGAGGAGCGCGTTGGTCAGAAGGTTCAACACGGCTTCCCTTAGCATAACACGATCTGCGAAAACCATGACCCGAGCGTCCGGCCGCGCAAATGAAAGTTCGACCGCGCGGTCTTTGGCGCGATGCGAAACGCTGTCAATGACATCCGCGCCTAATGCACAGATATCGAGCTGCTCGCCTGTGGATGAAACGTCGGCGCCCCGCGCCCGTTCGAACGACAAGAGTTGATTGGCCAATTGACTGGTTTCCCGCGCGGCTTGCAGCAATTCGCTGCTGCGGCGCTTTGCGGCGTCCTCGTTTGGTGCCGATTGCACGGCTTCGGCCAACGCCAGAACCCCTGCGATCGGATTGCGCAGCTGATGCGCCGCGTTGGAAATGAATGCGTCCTTGCTACTGATACGGCGCGATACTTGATCAAAGAGCCGGTTGAGTGTTTGCACCAGTCCTTTTGTTTCAAGCGGAACCGAACGGCGGATCGGCTCCAGATCGGTCGAAGACCGGCGCGCGATGGCCTGTTCAAGCTCCATCAAGGGCCGCAGCCCCAATCGGATCCCGAACCAGACGATCAACGCGACGCAGGCGACCAAAAAAGCAATGACGGCGAAGGATCGCGAGACCACTTCACGCACGAAACTGCGCCGCACATCGGCACTTTGCCAAACGGTGATATTAAACGTGCCGGAGACATTGTCGACTGTCGTGACGTCCTGGAAGCGCAGCACGCGCACGTCTTCCTGTTGGTAGACGGCATCGTAGTAGAGTGGCTCAGCCGTATGCGGTTTTCCCAAATCCGGTGGCACCGGCGGTGTGGAATATCCTGTTACAAATACACCATCCGGTGCGAAGACATGGTAGAAAAGCTCTCCACCGGATGTGTCGTTGACAAGGCTACGGGTCTCTGGCGACAGCGCGTCACCACCGGAAATGGCCACGTCTCTCGATATGGCAAGTGCGGCGGATAGCAAACCTCTGTCAAATATGTACTCGGCGCGGGCTGCTGTTGTCCTGAATTGCCAGGCGCCCGCAACAAGTGAGACAGCGAGAAGCGGTAAAAGAATGATGAGGATCAGTCGGCTTCGAAGGGATTGTGGGGGTGTCACGATTGCTTTTCCGTGATCTTGTAACCTAATCCCCTGCGTGTAACGATCTGGATGCCGTGCGCGCTCAGCTTGCTCCGTAATCGCGAAACATAGACCTCCATAACCTTTTCATCGATATCCGCGCCGGTGCCGTACACATGGTCCAGAAGTGCGGATTTTGACACCAGCCGGCCTTCCGCTTCCAACAGGCATTCGAAGACCGACATCTCCCGACGGGGCAGATCGATTTCCGTCTTGTTGGCAAAAAGCTGACGGGTCGCGGGGTCATAGTTCAGTGCGCCGATCTTCCGAAATTGCTGCTGGGGGACATCGCGCCTGCGCAAGAGGGCCCGAATGCGGGCTTCGAGCTCGGCCATCTCGAACGGTTTTATCAGATAGTCGTCTGCACCGGCGTCCAGACCGATCACCCGGTCCTGTGTTTCGGCCCGTGCCGTCAACAATATGACGGGACGGGCATCTCCGCGCCGACGCAGATCTTTGAGCAGGGTTAGCCCGTCCACTCCCGGCAGGTTGATATCCAGAATAATCAAATCGGCTGTATCCGACTTCAGGAACTGCTCAGCGTCATTGCCGTCCGTCAGCACGTCCACCGCATGACCGGAATCTTCAAGCCGGTAGCTGATGCCTTTGGCAAGGCTGCTGTTGTCTTCGACCAACACGATCCGCATCGAAGAATTTTCCTGACATGCAAGTCTCATGCAAGGTTCGCAGGTCATAACCAGTATCGCAACAGGGGGAGGACACCCCCGTGTCATTCGTTTTCCCCGCAATAACGCGGGGTAGCTCTGGGAGGAACTTATGTCTATCTTCAAAACCACGCGTCGCGTGGCTGTAGGCCTTGTGGCCGCTGCCGCTGCTACATTTGCAATCAAAGCTGAGGCGGCCGGCCACGGCATTGATCTGGAAGGCAAAACCGTCGAATGGATCATTCCGTTCTCGGAAACCGGCGGTTCAGCCAAATGGGCCAATTTTTACGCGCCATTGCTGTCCGAGGCCCTGCCGGGTCAGCCCACGGTTGTCGTAAAGTTCATGCCGGGTGCGGGCTCGACCAAGGGTGCCAACTTCTTTCAAGAGCAGCAGTACAACGACGGCACATTGATCTTCGGATCTTCCGGTTCCACGCAGTTTCCGTTCCTGCTGGGCGACCCCCGCGTGCGATACAACTATAGTGACTGGAACGTGGTTTTGGCCTCCGGCACCGGGGGCGTGGCCTACCTGACGCCTGAACTGGCAGCAAAGATGGATGGGATGAATGCCGCCCCGCTTCAGGGCGAGGACTTCATCTACGGCAACCAGGGCGCCACGCGTCTGGACCTTGTCCCGACACTGGCGTGGGAAATGCTTGGCCTGAACGTCGAGAGCGTCATGGGCATCAAGGGTCGCGGTGACGGCCGCCTGATGTTTGAGCGCGGAGAAGCGAACATCGACTACCAGACTTCGTCGTCTTATCTCTCCGGCGTGACACCGCTGGTCGAAGCAGGCACCGCTGTGCCGATGATGACTTGGGGTGCGTTGGATGACGCGGGCAACATCGTGCGCGATCCCACATTCCCCGACATCCCGACTTTCAAGGAAGTCTGCGAAGCGACAGAAGGGTGTGAGACATCCGGCGAAAAGTGGGATGCTTGGAAAGCCTTCTTCATCGCGGGCTTCCCGGCACAAAAGATGGTGTTCCTGCCAGCAGGTGCTTCCAACGACGCGATCGTGACCTACACCAAGGCCTTCGAAGACGTCAAAGCCCGCGCGGACTTTGCAGAAATCTCCGGCAAGCGACTGGGCAAATACCCCCAGATGACCGGTGACGCCGCGAAGACGGCGATGGAGAGTGCCACGAACGTTTCAGCGGAAGCCAAGGACTTTATCGTCAACTGGCTGCAGGAAAAGTACGGCGTTTCGCTGAACTAAACCTTGCTTTCCGAGCGCCTCGCCTTCGACTGGCGGGGCGTTTGATCAAGCAAGGGGGAAGACCATGGAAACTCTCATGGAAGCGTTGCCGGCACTGGGCGATGCATGGACGTTGATCTTGCAACCGATGGTGCTTGGCTACTTGGTTCTAGGCGTCGTGATGGGCCTGTGCATTGGCGTATTCCCCGGGTTGGGCGGCATTGCTGGCCTGTCGCTGCTGCTGCCTTTCATGTTCGGTATGGACCCGATCCTTGGGCTGGCACTGATGGTGGGCATGGTCGCAGTCGTGCCGACGTCTGACACTTTTGCCTCGGTGCTTATGGGCATCCCCGGCTCTTCGGCGTCGCAGGCCACAGTGCTGGACGGCTTTCCCATGGCCAAAAAGGGGATGGCGGCGCGGGCGCTGTCGGCCGCATTCGCATCATCCCTGTTTGGTGGGCTGGTGGGGGCCGCATTCCTGACTGTTTTCATCCTGATTGCCCGTCCCATTGTGTTGGAATTCCGCACGCCTGAGCTTTTGATGATCACCATATTCGGGCTTTCGATGGTGGGCATCCTGGCAGGCCGGGTAGCCATCAAGGGGATCGTGGCGGCAGGTCTGGGCATGTTGATCGGCACCATCGGCGAGGGCGCATCTTCGGGCGATTTGCGCATGTCCTCCTACGATTACCCCTACCTGACCGACGGTCTGAAACTGGTGATCGTGGGCTTGGGCATCTTCGCGATCCCTGAAATCATCTCGCTTTTACGCCAAGACCGCGCAATCAGCCGCGAGACGCAACTGGGCGGCGGCTGGCTTGATGGTGTGCGCGACTGGTTTGCCAACATCTGGCTGTCCGTGCGTTGCTCGATCATTGGGGTCGTGGTTGGCGTGATCCCCGGTCTTGGCGGCTCGGTCGTGGACTGGATCGCGTATGGCCACGCAGTGCAGACAACCAAAGATAAGTCCAAGTTCGGCAACGGCGAAGTGCGTGGCGTGATCGGGCCGGAAAGCTCAAACAATGCCAAAGAAGGTGGCGGGCTGGTGCCAACGCTGCTGTTTGGTATTCCAGGCTCGGGCTCCATGGCGATTTTTGTAGGCGCGATCGCCCTGCTTGGATCAGGCCAGATCGAAGTCGGGCCGGCGATGCTGCAAAACAACCTCGACATTACCTATTCAATCGTCTGGCTGCTGGCGCTGGCAAATGTCGTTGGCACCGTCATTTGCATTGCCGCCTCAGGCGGGATTGCGAAACTTACCACGATCCGCTTTGCGCTCCTCGCGCCCTTTCTCTTCATGATCATCAGCTTTGCCGCCTTCCAGTCCGGCCAGAACCTGATGGACCTTGTGGCGCTCTTTGCCATCGGTCTGCTGGGCATTCTGATGCGCCGGTTTGATTGGTCGCGGCCTGCGTTCCTGATTGGCTTTGTGCTGTCCAGCCCGGCCGAGACCTATGCCAACCAGGCAATTCAAATCGCGCAGTCGCGGTTCCGCAAGAGCATGGGCGAGGGTCTGGAGTACATCTTTTCCCCCATCGTGATCGTCCTGCTGGTCATCACCGTTATCTCAGTGGTGCTGGGGCTGCGGCAGGCCAAGAACATCCTGGCCGAAGGCGATGTCCAATCTGGCTCAAAACGCGCGCCGATCGTCTTTATGTTGGCCGTTACGGCCTACATCGCCTACGCTTTCTACGACGCTGCCTCAATCCCCAGCTACAGCCGGGACCGGGTATTTCCGATGTTCGTTGGGGGTGTTTGCCTATTGGGGTGTGCCGTGTTGATCATCCGAATGATGCTCAAACCGGAAACGGATACTATATTTGCTGACCGGGAACGTCACGGCGACGACGCCGACGCGACGCACAGCCTGTGGTCTACGCTTGCATGGTTTGCGGGGCTTTTGGTCCTGACATCGCTTTTTGGCTTCATTATCGCGCTTGGGGTTTTCCTCTTTGCCTTCATGCGCATGCGGGCAGGGGTCAGGACCGCTTTTGCGGCGATCTACACGGGTGCCGGCATTGCCTTCATGCTGGGCATGGCCTGGCTCCTGAACCGTGACTTCCCGCCGGGCCTTCTGCAGGAATACGTCGATCTGCCATGGCCGCTGACATGACGCAGACCGCCATCCCCTTTCTCTTCATGCGCGGTGGCACATCACGCGGGCCCTACATGAACCGGGCCGATTTGCCAGACGATTTGGACACTCTGGCCGAGGTGCTGATCGCCATCACGGGCTCCGGCCATCCGCTGAACATCGACGGGATCGGCGGCGGGGCGGCGGTCACGACCAAGGTGGCGATGCTTTCGGCGTCCGAGGACGACTGGGCAGATGTTGACTACTTCTTTGCGCAAGTCAGCGTGGAGGACCGACTGGTCGACTTCAAACCGACCTGCGGCAACATCCTGTCAGGGGTCGGGCCCGCGGCGATCGAGATGGGACTGGTGCCCGCGCAAGACGGCCAGACGCCGGTGAATATTCATGCGGTAAACACCGGTGCCCGGGTTGCTGCGATTGTGCAGACGCCCGGTGGCGCGGTGGACTATGAAGGTACCGCGCAGATCGACGGCGTGCCCGGCACCGCCGCGCCCATCGCGCTGCAATTCATGGAGACCGTGGGCGGCGTGACGGGCGCGTTCCTGCCCACAGGCAACCTCAAAGACACTATCGACGGGATCGAAGTCACCTGCATGGACGTGGCCATGCCCATGGTCATCGCCCGCGCCGACAGCTTTGGACTGACGGGCTACGAGAGTGCTGCCGAACTGGACGACAATGCGGCATTCAACAAGCGGATGCAAGCGATCCGCATTGAGGCCGGCAAGCACATGGGAATGGGCGATGTCAGCCAGTCGGTCACACCGAAATTTGGACTGCTGGCCCCGGCTCGTGACGGCGGCACCATCGCCACACGCTATTTCATGCCATGGAAGTGCCACCCCACAATGGCCGTGACCGGCGCGCAGTGCCTTGCCTCTTGCGTTCTCACGCCGGGCTCCGTGGCCGACGGAATGGCCGCACGGCCTAATGAAACGCCCGCAACAATCACGCTGGAACATGCCTCAGGTCAGATCGACGTGGTTGTAGACTACGATCTTGGTGCGTCGGGGTTTGCCGTCAAATCCGCGGGGCTTGTGCGCACCGCGCGCAAATTGGCGGCCGGGTCGGTCTTTGTTCCCGCATCCCTGTGGCGAGGGGATTGACGCCATTCCATTTCGGTATACTATGGTATACAAACAAGGAGGCTGACATGCTTGATCCCATCGAAGAATGCCTTTTGCTGGCCCGCTCGGAACTGGCTGCGGCCAAGCGACTGCTGGATGCCGAGATCCGTTCATACCCAACACCCATCGCGGGTTGCGATGTCCAGTTCAACCACCTGCTGGCCGACCGGCAAAGGGTGCGCGCCGCGATGGTGGCCTTGGGCAGCGACGTCTTCGTACCGACCCCGCGCAGCCCGACACCGCAGGCCGGGGTCGAAAGCCGTTGAAGGTTCATATCCTCGACGACTGGTTTGACACGCTGCGCGGTCTGCCCTGTTTTGAAAAGCTCAGCGCACATGATGTAACCGTCTGGACGGATCATGAACCCGATCCCGCGCAGTTGGCCAAGCGAGTGGAGGCGGCCGAAGCCCTAGTGCTTTTCCGCGAGCGGACGCGCATCGGCGCGCCGATTCTGGAACGTCTGCCAAATCTCAAATTGATCTCCCAGCGCAGCGTCTACCCTCACGTGGATGTCCCGGCCTGCACGGCCAACGGTGTCTTGTTGTGTTCGAACATGCATTCCGACACGCCGTCCTATGCGGCCGCTGAACACACCTTAGCGCTAATCCTTGCCAGCTATCGCCAGATTCCGCAGCAGGTCGCATCGCTGAAAGAGGGCAATTGGCAGGCGGGTGTTGGCCGCACGTTGCGAGGTCGGACGCTGGGCCTTTATGGCAATGGCCGCATCGCGGGCGCTGTGGCGGACTATGCCCGTGCCATCGGGATGAAGGTCCAGTTCTGGGGCTCTGAGGCAGGCCGGGAAAGGGCCGCTGCCGCCGGGCAGACGGTGCCGCCATCGCGCGAAAAATTCTTTGCCTCTTCTGATATCGTAAGCCTGCATGTGCGGCTGAAGCCGGACACACGCGGGATAATTACCGCTGAGGACCTCGCCGCGATGCAGCTGCGGTCCTTGCTGGTCAACACGTCCCGGTCTGGCCTGATCGCACCGGGTGTGCTGGAGGCGGAGATTGCGCGCGGACGCATCCACGCAGCCGTTGATGTCTTTGACCAAGAGCCCTTGGTCGATACGAGTAATCCGCTGCTGACCCATCCCAACGTGATCGCCACGCCCCATATTGGCTATGTCACTGAGGATGAGTTCGACTTGCAGTTCGCGGATATCTTCGATCAGATCAATGCCTATGCGGCAGGCGCGCCGATCCACGTGATTAACCCGGAAGTCTGGTCAGAGATGGGCGGCGACAAACCCGTCTGACACGGCGCGTGCCACAAAGTCGTCGAGCGCGGAGATTCGCGGGTCGTCATTTCTTGGCAGAACCATCGCTTGATGTACCGCAGTCAAGACACCGGACAAGATGCGCACGTCGCGGTCATCCCCGAAGAATCCTTCAAGCGAGGCCCGCACGCCCGCAACAGCGTCGCACCGCCCGGCGCGAAATTCGGCGAAGCTGGCCGGTGGCGTGCCGGAGCGTTCGAGACTGGCGTGTTGCAGCGTCTTGGTCAGATGCATGTCATAGGCCGACCCGGTTGATGTCAGCACCCGAACGCCGGGGCGGTCCACCTGCTCTACATTTTGCAGGGCCGAACTGGCGCGAACGGCAAAGGTTGCCTCGATCGTATGATAGGGCCGCGTAAACGCAACCTTTTCGGCGCGCATCGCATCCACAGCCAAAAAAGCCACATCCCAGACATCCCCATGCGCGTCGGCAAAGACCTTGCCCGCGCCATCGTAGATTACCGGGTGCAGGTCGGCCCCGATCTCTTGCGCAAAACGAAGGGCCAGGGCGGGGCTGACGCCGGACAGGTGGTCGCCCTCCCGCTGCACCAGCGCGCGATTGCCGGTATTGATCGCCGCGCGCAGGATGCCATCGTTGGCCAGACTGTGCAGATCATCGCTCATGTCGCATCTCCTTTATCAAATAGACGCGCGAACAACGGCGCGCCAAGAATAACCACAAAAATGCGCAGCACATGATGTGCCACGACAAAGGCCATGTCTGCCCCCACGATCAAGGCCAGCACGGTTAACTCCGCCTGCCCACCGGGTGCAAAGGCGAGAATGGTCTCTCTCGGGGGTGCCAGATTGGCGAGATGTATCGCTTCTGCAAAAATCACCGTCAGGATGAGCAGCAGGACGCAAAATCCAAGGCCAGCGGTGACATCCCGGCGGACCTCCGCCATGGTCACACCAACGTATTTGCAACCGACGCTCATGCCGATGAAAAACTGTGCGGCCCAGATCGCTTCGGCGGGCGGGCGGTGCTGCAGCACGCCGCTCAAGGCAAGGGCCGCCGCCAGCAGCAAAGGCCCGAGGATCGTCGCCCCGAACATGCCGACGCGCTTGGCGATGCGCCAGCCAGCCAAGCCACAAAAGGCCATCAGGGCAAGCTGGCCCAAGCCCAGCGTCGCAGCGGGCGCGCCCGGCGGATTGGATAGGTCAGCATCCCACACCCAGACCAGCAGGAATGGCAAGACCACCACAATGACCATGACCCGCGTGGCGTGGATCAGGGACAGGGTGCGCGGGTTGCCACCTGCTTCCTCGCCAAAAACCAGCATATCCTGCAGCCCACCTGGCATGGCGGAATAATAGCTGGTCGCAAAGTCAAAACCCCACAGCTTCCGGAAATATACAAGGCCGACCACTCCGATGCAGGCCGTCATCAGCGGGATCATCAATAGTGTCGGCCACATGCCCACCATCGAGGCGAGCAGGGCGGTTGTGAAGGTCGCGCCGACCGCAACACCCAAAACCGTCCTCATCGCTTCATTCACCACCTTGATGCCGTGCATCGGCACGCCTGCCAACGCAGCGGCCAGGCAGGCAATGATCGGTCCCAGCAGCCATGGCAAAGGCAGACCAAGCAGATGAAAAACAAGAACACCTGTTCCCGCCACGACATAGGCCAAAGCGTGAGGCATCATGCCTGCATCACCTTCAGCCTGTGCCTGAGCGACGTTTCCAGATGCACCGCAGCCGCCTCTCCGGCCTTTTGGGGGTCAGCGGCGCGCAATGCCGCGATAATCTCGCGGTGTTGATCGTAGACGACTGTGATCCGCACCTTGTCTGCCAGCGTCGTCGGACCCAGAAGCAGCAGGGCGTTGTTCAGCGCACGCGCGGATTCCAGCAAGAACCTGTTGCGCGTGGCAAGGTAGATCCCGCGATGGAATTGCTGGTTGAGCGCAGCGGCCCTTGCCGCATTGTCGGTTGCTGTTCCGATCTCTTCGTTCAATTCTTCCAGCGCGTCGATCTCGGCGGCGCTGGCGTGTTTGGCGGCCATTTCCGCAGCGGTGCGTTCCAGCACCAGCCGCATCTCATATAGCTCCACCACCTCCGCCTGCGACAACCTGCGGATCACAGCGCCGATCCGAGGGCGATGTTCGACGATCCCGTCGCTTTCCAGCTTGCGCAGCGCTTCGCGCACTGGCGTGCGCGAAAGTGAAAGACTTGCGGCAACCTCGATCTCCCGAAGACGGTCGCCGGGCTGGAATTTACCGTACTGGATCGCGGCCAGAAGCCGCTCGTAGGCGGCTTCCCCCTGAGACATTTCTTGCTGTTCGGATCCTGTCACGGTAAGAGATCCCTAATTGTATCCGCGTGGATACAATATCAGGAGCGTGGGGAATAGCCTATGTCAAAATCCGTCATCGTCGTTGGAACCGGAAACGCCGCCCTGTGCGCTGCCATCGCCGCGCTGGAAAAGGGCGCAAGCGTAACTTTGTTGGAGAAAGCCGACGAGGCTCTGGCAGGCGGAAACACCAAGTACACAGCCGGGGCCATGCGGTTTGCGTATGATGGGGCGGAGGACTTGCTTGCCCTGTTGTGCGACCCGGCAGATCCCCGCATCGCAAAGACCGATTTCGGAAGTTACACGGCCGAGAAATTCGGCGCTGACCTTTTGGGGTTCAACGATGGCCGTCCCTTGTCTTTGGAACAACAGGATCTGATCGCCCAGTCCGGCGAGACGATGCGCTGGTTGGCGTCGCACGATGTGACGTTTGAGCCGATCTACAGCCGACAGAGCTTTAAAAAAGCCGGGCGGCATGTGTTCTGGGGCGGGCTGACGTTGGCCGCGCGGAACGAGGGTGTCGGACTTTTCGAGATGGAACTGGCTGCCGTGCGCCGTCTTGGCGGGACCGTGCGCTACAATTCCGGTGTGACCGGGCTGATCACACAAGGTGACAGCGTGGTCGGCGTGCAGATTGGAAACGAAGAAATCCGTGCGGATGCGGTGATCCTTGCCTCTGGGGGCTTCGAGGCGAACGAGGAGATGCGCGTGCGCCACATGGGCCCCCAGTGGCAAGCCGCCAAGGTGCGAGGCACGCCGCATAACACAGGCGACGGTCTGCGCATGGCGTTGGACATTGGGGCAGCCCCGCATGGGTTCTACGCTGGCGGGCATGCCACGCCGATGGATCTGCACATGGCGGACTTTGGCGGATTGCACTTGCCGCCCGGCGAGCGCAAGAACTATCGCAAGATTTCCTATTTTCTGGGTGTCATGCTGAATGCACAAGGGCGTCGTTTTGTCGATGAAGGCGCGAATTTCCGCAACTACACCTACGCTCAATATGGTGCCGCGATCCTGGAACAACCCGGTCAGTTCGCCTGGCAAGTCTTCGATAGCAAGGTCTTTGACCTTCTTTATGCCGAGTACCGGTTTCACGACGCGCATTTTATCGAAGCGAACACGCTGGAAGAACTGGTCAACCGGATGGATGGAGTGGATGCTGAGGCAGCGATGCAAACGCTGATGGACTACAACAACAGCGTGAACGATGAGATGGAGTTTGACCCGACAACGTTGGATGGTAAGGCCACGCAGGGCATTACCCCGCCGAAAACCAACTGGGCGCAAAAAATTGATCAGGGGCCTTTCCGCGCCTTCCCGGTAACCGGCGGAATCACGTTCACCTATGGTGGCCTCAGGGTCGACGATGCGGGGAACGTGATGGGGGATCAGGACAAACCCATCCCAGGCCTCTTTGCGTGTGGAGAGCTTGTGGGCGGCGTATTCTTTGCCGGCTACCCGGGCGGCTCCGGTCTGACTTCAGGAGCGGTCTTCGGCCGGCGGGCCGGATATGGTGCTGCACGATAGTCAGAGATCACGCTCGATCTGTTCAGATTGGTAAGGGGAGACAGGTACCGTTACTCGCTGAAACCGGCGCGGTCCTAAGTGTAGATATGTACGGACTCCCGGGGCTTTGTTGCACAAATCGGTTGAGGGATTCACTGTGTGAATTCAGCGTGATAGCTGTAGTTCATGAGCAGTTGGGCACCCACGAAATACAAGACCAGGAATTGGTCATCTTACAATGATGCGTTGAGACGGCGAGGGTCGCTGTCGATTTGGTTTGACCCTGGAATGGTCTGGGTTCCGCCACCGAGCGGCAAGCGCGGTCGACGACACAGCTTTAGCGATGCCGCGATCCAAACCTGCCTGACGATCAAGGTGCTGTTTGGCCTGCCGCTCCGACAGACCACAGGCTTTGTGGAAAGCTTGTTGCAGTTGGTCGGGCTGGACTGGGCAGTTCCCGATTTCAGTACACTGTGCCGCCGCCAGAGGACGCTGAACGTGGACTTGCCGTATCGTGGCGGCACCGGCCCGCTGAACCTTTTGGTTGATAGCACAGCCATCAAAGCCGAGGGTGAAGGCGAATGGAACGCCCGCAAGCATGGCGGTCCCAAGCGACGGATCTGGCGCAAGATACACATAGGGATCGATGAGGAAACGTTGGAGGTTCGAGCGGTCGAGGTTTCCACCAGCAACATCGGTGACGCGCCCATGTTGCCTGAGTTGCTGAACCAAATCCCCAACGACCAAGACATCGGATCAGTAACCGGCGATGGGGCCTATGATACGCGCAAATGCCATGACGCGATTGCCGCCCGGAATGCCCGCGCTATCATTCCGCCGCGTAAGAACGCCAAGCCGTGGAAACCCACCAGCGCCGGAGCCATCGCCCGAAACGAAGCGGTCAACGCTACACGATACTTGGGCCGAGCCATTTGGCGACAATGGAGCGGATACCACTGAAGAAGCCGTGTCGAGACCAAGATGCACTGTGTGAAGCTGATGGGGAAAAGCCTTATGGCGAGAGACTTTGATCGGCAGGTTGCAGAGATCCAAATCCGTATCGCAGTCCTTAGCCGCTATACCGCCCTTGGCATTCCCATCACGGAAGCCGTGGGCTAAATCCGTCCGGGGAAAGGGGAAGTCCGATCCTCACAGGTTTTGTGCAACAAAGCCCAGGGAATGGCATTTGGCCGAGACTTACCTGCTGATCAATCGCGAACTACATTACCTTTGGCGAGCCGTTGATCATGAAGGCGAAGTTCTCGCAAGTTTCTTCCCTGAGAGTCTGGATCGCAAAGCAGGGTTGAGTTTCTTCCAGAAATCAATCAAGCGCTGCGGTCGCCCATATACATTGCTGGCCGACAAGCTCCGAACGTGTGCCGCGGCATGGGCGACAAGCAGGAAAATGGCAGCTGGATGTGCAAACGGCCCGAAAACGAGCACCTGCCGTTTCGACGACGAGAACGGGCAATCCAACGAGTCAGCAGCGTGCGAAGCTTACTGAAACTCCTTGTTGTTCATGCATCCGTTCACAACCATTCCAACCTGAAACGCACGCTCTTCCCCCGGACCGAATTCAGGCTAGAACGAACCGCTGTTCTTGCTAAGTGATGCGGTCCCGGCACGGCATAAAGAACAGCTTCATTGCCCTGGCAGGCAATGGTTCGCATCTGTCTGACATCACTAACGAGAAAGCAGACCCTCAATTGACCCCAGTTACCTAAATTTGGTGCGTTGCCCGACGGTAATCTGCCATTCCTATGGGTTGTGATATTTGGTTGGGTTCGCGCTGCGGCGTGTGCATTGGGCTATTTCCCAGACATTCTCGAGTTCACGGCCAGCAAGATCAAGGCCAAGCCCGATGGAACCATCTGAAAAATCCCTGGTCGCAAAGACACGGTCATCGCGGCCGCGACGCCGGCAATGAATACAAATCCAAGAAAGCAAAAGGCAATGCGCCGTTGCCACACAGTGTCCCTGATCAGCAAAGACCAAATCAAACCGATTGCCAAGAATGCGTTGTAGACGCCTTGGTTCGCCGCAAGCTGCCATGTCGGCTCAAACAATTCAGCAGGCAAGGTATCAAAAACGACTGGGCCGCGACTTGTCCACGCAAAGATTTCGAACCAGGCAATGTAGAGGTGCAAGACAGCGGTCAAAGCAACAAGAGCCAAAAACAAGAGGCGCATCACAGGGTCCTATTCGTCGAAGTACGCTTGATGGGTTGTGTAGATCGCGTCGATCGTTGGTGTCAGGCGGTCAAGATGGATCCGCAGGACGGCATCTGCGGCTTGTTCGTCGCCACGCATCAAGGCCTCAAGAAGCTGCTCGTGATCCTTGTATAAGACATTCATCGCGTCTTTGCTGGTCAAGGCAAGCATGCAAAGGCGGTCTACCTGCGCCTTGTTTTCAGCAATGATTGCGAAGGCGAATGATTGTTTTGCTGACGCACACAACAGCCTGTGAAATTCGTAATCGAGCTGATGAAACTGCTCTGTCTTGCCAGCCCCAATTGCATCGGATTGTTTTCTTAGGTTGGCCTTGAGCGGCCCATCCAGCGACAGGTCGCGATCCCGTGCGGCGGCGCGCACGACCTCAAGCTCAATTGCCGCGCGCACAAACCGCGCGTTGGCAATCAGTTTGCGTGAAAAGGGACGGACAACAGTCGCCCGCTGCGGACGTATCAACAAAAGGTTGAGCTTGGCCAACCTTGTAAATGCCTCGCGGACGGGTTGGCGCGAATATCCGAAAGTCTTGGCAATTTCCGTCTCGGAAATCTTAGTCCCCGGTAGCAACTCGAGCTGCGTGATCTGTTCATAGAGCTTGTCAAAAACAACGTCGCTGCCCGTCGTGCGTTCGAGTGTTTCTTGTACGGCCATCATCGAGCTTCCAGTTCTAAGTTGAGAGGACTTTGCCAGAAATCGATCAATAATGACAGTCAAATTTTGGCTACTAGACGACAGATTCGGAAAAGAAGCGTGGACTATCTACATAATACTATATCGAAAAATATTAATTGTTGACTAGTATCCAAGTTTATGTGTTGAGTTAGCGCCAGACCCGAAGCAGTGATCTGAAAGCTGGCCGCGCTGACACGCCCGCCCACCGGTGGTGGTGCCAGGCTTAGGCAGGCAAGCATTTGAAGGGGCTTGGGCAAAAGGTCGGCCAAACAAGGCTGTCACAAAATTTGAACCTGATCTGGGAGGATATAATGTTCAATTTTTCGATTAAGACTATGGCCGCTACGGCCGTCTTGCTGGGAAGTGTTTCCTTTGCGAGTGCAGATGTCACACTGCGTGGTGCAAGCATGTTCGATGAGGAGCACTCCTTCACAAAGACTCTGCGAGAGTTTGAACGCCTGGTGGCTGAAAACTACGACGGCGAAGTCTCCTTTGACCTTCGTTTGAACGGGGAACTCGGTGTCGAATCCGATTACGTCACCTATCTGAACCAAGGTGTCGCCGTTGACTATACGATCCTCGCGCCATCCAACATGGCTGTGTTTTCCGAGAGCATCCCGTTGATGGATATGCCGTTTCTGTTCCGTGATCTGGATCACTGGAATGCGGTGCTAAGCTCTGACGCGTTTGCACCGCTCGAGGCGGATCTGCGCGAAGCGGCAGGGATTGTGATTGTTGGCTACCACGGCGGCGGTGTACGCAACCTTGCCTCCGCTGAGCCGATTACAAACATGGAAGAACTGGCAGACCACCGCATGCGTGTCATGGGGGCACCCATTCAGGCCCAGACATTTGATGCAGTTGGTGCGGCACCTGCCGCAATTGCATACAACGAGGTCTATAATGCGATCCAGACGGGTGTGATTGCTGGGTTCGAGAACGAAGCCGCCTCTATTCAGAACCTCAAGTTCTATGAAGTCGCGCCTCACATTTCCCTGACGCAGCACACTATCACGGTCCGCCCGATCGTGATGTCGGCTGCGATCTTTGATGAACTGGATGCCGATTTGCAGGCCGCAATCATGACTGCGGGTGCTGAGGCTGGCGCCTTTGGTCGTGCCCTTGAAAGCGGTGCTGACGGTGAAATCCTTCAGGAAATGGCAGACGCAGGCCAGATCGTGATCCATGAGTTTGATGGTCGTGAGAAGATGCTTGAGCTGGTTCAGCCAGTTCAGGATGCCTACGCCGAAGAGCTTGGGGCGACCGAGCTTTTGGAAAACGTGCGCGGCATGTAAGCTTTCAGCAGGTGGGCGGGGCGCAAAGCGCTTTGCTCACCTGCTTCAATCGTGACGCACATTTTTGGCAACTTAGGGCGCCCCATGCTTGGAAAACTCCTTGATCAATTCTGCTTTGGGCTGCGCATTTTGCTGGGCGTCCTGATGGGCGCTTTGTTCATCCCCGTCGCGATGCAGGTCTTGTCGCGTTACACTGGCATCATTCCCTCATTCCTGTGGACCGAAGAGTTGGCCACGTTTCTGTTCATCTGGATCGTCATGATCGGATCGATCGTTGCTGTCTGGGACGGCACGCATTTTGATGTCCGCATCACGCGTGATTTCAAATCTCCGCTTTCGGTCCTTATGCAGAACGGCGTGGTTCATTTGGCCATCATGATTTTTGGTGCATTGTTCCTGTTTTATGGAATTGAATACGCCGAATTTGGTGGCAAGCAGAGGTCGGTGATGATGCGTGCCAACCTGATGATCACCCATATCTCTGTCCCGATCGCAGGTGGCCTTTGGCTGTTGTTGTCAGGCTACCGTTTATCTCAGGAAATTTCGGTATTTCTTGGCCACAAGAACGCGAACGCATGATCCTTGAAACGGCCACCGCCGCAACATTGCTTATCGTCGGGTTTTTGGTGCTGATCTTCATTCGCATTCCCGTCGCCTTTGCCTTGGGTCTTGCTACCATTCCTGTTGTGCTGCTCGAAGTGCGCCTGACGCCGTTCATCGTGCTCGACAGGATGTTCCAATCCTATAACTCATTCATCCTATTGGCTGTGCCGTTTTTTCTATTGGCAGCCAATCTGATGAATTCCGGCAAGGTCACGGACCGCTTGATTGAACTCGCGCGGGTGTTGACCGGATGGATGCCCGGTGGCCTTGGTCATGTGAACGTGGCGGTATCCATGTTGTTTGCCGGTATTTCCGGATCGTCCACGGCGGATGCTGCTGGCATCGGCAAGATCCTGATCCCCGCGATGGAAAAAGAAGGCTACGACACGCGGTTTGCTGTCGCGATCACGGCGTGTTCTTCGGTTATGGGTGTAATCATTCCGCCTTCGATCCTGATGATCGTTTGGGGGGGCGTGATGCAGGTATCCGTTGGTGCGCTATTCCTCGGCGGAGCGCTGCCAGGTCTGATGATTGGCCTTGCCCTAATGGCCACCGTGTATGGCTTTGCAAAAGCCCGCAACTATCCAGTGACCGCCACGCCCAACTGGACGGATTTCTGGGCCGCCTGGAAAGGCGCAGCCCTTGCCCTTTTGACGCCTGTTTTTGTGATCGGCGGGATCGTAGGCGGCCTCGTTACACCGACCGAAAGCGCAATCATCGCCGCCGCATATGCACTTGTTCTTGGCATGTTCGTGTACAGAACGGTTACGCCCAAAGACCTCGGCGGTATCCTTTACGATACCGCCCGGTTTGCTGCGATTTCTTTATTCGCCATCGGCACGGCCTCCGCATTTGGGTGGCTCTTGTCCTTTTACAACGCGCCGCGCCTCATCGTAAGCATGTTGACCGCTTGGGAATTCGGCCCCTTCGGAACAGCCCTTTTGATCGCGGCTTTGTTCCTGATTTTTGGCCTCTTCATCGACGCCATCCCAACGATCATCATTCTGGGCACGGTCTTGATGCCTGTTGCTGCTGCGGGTGGTGTTGACCCGATAGCATTCGCGATCATCGGGATCGTCTCGTTGGCATTTGGCCTGGTAACACCGCCCTATGGATTATGCCTTTTGATCTCGGCGGCGATAGGCGGGCTCAACGTGGTGCAAGTCCTGCGCGAGGTCATCATCATCCTTGCTCCGATGCTGGTCATCCTGGTTTTGCTGGCGGCCTACCCCGAACTCATTCTCTGGCTCCCCAAACAACTGATGCCGGGAGCATTTCCTTAGATGCGGCGTGTTTACACACCGTCCGCATACAACACACCAAACGCGACATCGAAGTCTCGCATTTAGGAAGGTTCGACATGAAACTTGCAGGTAAAACGGCCATCGTCACCGGTGGGGGGCGCGATATCGGTCGGGCCGTGGCGATCAAACTGGCCTCTGAAGGTGCGAAAGTCGCAATAAACTATTTCTCAAGTTCGACCGGTGCAGACCAAGCCGTTGCTGAAATCGATGCAATGGGTGGCAAGGCGATCGCAGTGCAGGGCGATCTAAACAACCAGGCGGATGTGGAGACCCTTGTCGCTGCAGCGGTCTCAGAGTTTGGCGGTGTGGATATTCTTGTCAACAACGCAGGCGGCCTCATTGCTCGCAAAACCATCGCCGAGATGAAGCTTGAGCATTGGAACGCCGTGATGACACTGAACCTGACAAGCACGTTTTTGATGACAAAAGCCTGCCTTGAGCACATGACCTCTGGTGCAATCGTTAACCTCGCCAGTCAGGCAGGCCGTGATGGTGGAGGACCAGGCGCGGTGGCCTATGCAACATCCAAAGGCGCTGTGATGACCATGACGCGGGGATTGGCCAAAGAAGTCGGCCCGCACATTCGCGTCAATGCATTGTGCCCGGGCATGATCGACACGGATTTTCATAATGTGCATACTCCGGACGCAGGTCGGCGTGGGTTTGAGGCGAACGCCCCGCTCAAACGTCAGGGGCACGTGGATGACGCGGCCAATCTTGTGCTGTTTTTGGCCAGCGATGACAGCGCATTTCTGACCGGCACAAACATCGACATTAACGGCGGCATGTTATTCTCTTGAGAGCAAAAGGAGGCGAATGTGTCTGATTATCCAATCGTGCCAGCAGCGACGCATGTCACTCGGCAGGTATTGTCCTGGCATCCAACATGACAGTCGGCTGCATCAGTCTTGATGCTGGTAAACGCGTTGATTGCGGCACGCCGCGCCGTGACAATTTCGTATTGCTGTCATGAGAGTTCTTTCTATCGGCGAATGCATGGCAGAGCTGTCTCCGACCAAGACGCCGGGAGAATTCAGGCTGGGATTTGCGGGCGACACATTTAACACGGCGTGGTATCTCGCCAAAATAGCCCCGGGAATTCAGGTCAGTTACATGACCGCCGTGGGTGACGATGACAACTCAGAACGCATGCGGCACTTTATGCGAAAAAGCGGAATTTGCGACAAACATGTCCGGGTCATTCGGGACAGGACAATTGGCCTTTACCAAATCCATATCCACAACGGCGAGCGCAGCTTTACCTACTGGCGGGGTCAATCTGCCGCGCGGCAACTGGCACAAGATCCTGCGGCGTTGAAGCGCGCAATGGATAGTGCGGATCTGATCTATTTTTCGGGTATCACGCTGGCTATTCTGGATGAGCAATCGCGCAAGTCCCTTTTTTCTAGCCTGCGCCGCATGCGCCAAAAGGGCAGGGTCATTGCCTTCGACACAAACCTGCGGCCCCGGTTGTGGACCAATTCGCAGGACATGATCGACACAATCATGCACGCGGCGGGCTTTGCAGACATCATCATGCCCTCTTTTGAAGACGAAGCCGAATGGTTTGGGGATGCGAGCCCGCGTGCGACTCTTGATCGTTACAAGCAGGCAGGCGCAGATCGCATCATCGTTAAGAACAGCGATCAGTCGGTGACGTATTTTGATCACGGAACCTATGGTGAGGTCGCAGTAGAAGCGGCCGATGATGCGATAGATACAACGGCCGCGGGGGATAGTTTCAACGCAGGTGTGTTGGCAGAGATCCTGGGGCAAAACGATTTGGAGCAAGGCATTTTGCAAGGATGCGCATTGGCCAGACAAGTCGTACGCCAATCGGGGGCCCTTGTGGATGTGCGTCGCACCGTGCGCGGATGCGACACGCTATGAAAGAGACATGAGAAGACTTTGGAGGACCGGTTAATTGGGACAAGCCACGCGACCCGCAAAACCCTACCTCTCGGTTACGCGAACGCTTTAAAGATAATGGGATCCCCCTCAGCAACTTGATCGTTGTAATCGCCGTAGATCTCAGTTCCTTGAACACGCTTATGGTGGCTCTCAGTGGTGGTTACGGCATCGGGCTTGGGGGCGTTTTTCGCTGAGTTAATGGCAGTTTCCGACCTGGTCAGCATTTCATGCGAACGTTTTCAGGATCATAGACGTGGGGGTTGTGACGAATCGCGGTGCGGTCTTTGCCCAGCACTCGCACCGCACAGCTCTCGGCCTCGCGTAGAGTGCCGCTTTCCACATAGCCTAGCACGAGGTTCTTTCCCGTTCGGTAACCATGGCTGGCCGAGGTTACGTAGCCAATTACAGTGTTATTTTTCACGATCGGGACCGATGGCATCGGCTCAGGTGCGGTGTCCGTTATTTCAAGCCCCACCCATTCCCACGCGGCACTGGTCTGAGATTGTGCCAGCACCGAGTCTCGCCCCACAAAATTACCTTTCTTCATATTGGCGAAACGGTCCAAACCCGCATCAAAAAGCGTGTACTCCGTCCCGAAATCAGCACCCCAGCCGTGATAACCCTTTTCGATCCGCATCGCGTTCAGTGCAAATGACCCGAACTGGCAACCTTCGACTTTCCCGACATTGGTCATGATCGCCTCATAGACATCGACAAGATGATCTGAGGGTAGATGAAGTTCCCACCCCAACTCACCCACATAGGACACCCGCATCGCGATAAGGGGCACACCGGCCAGCGTGATTTCAGCGACCGAGAGCCAGGGAGCCGCTTCTGCGGACAGATCGGCATTGGTCAGCGGTTGCAAAACGTCACGGGATTTCGGGCCCATGACCATCAAAGCCGCATCATGAGTGTGGCCGCGGCGCAGGCTAACGCCATCCTTTGGAAGATGGGCCTTCAGCCAGTCGAAATCCCTCAGATCGGCCAATGTTGGGCCGCAAAGTAGGAACCGATCCTCCGCCAGTCGTGCGACTGTGGCCTCGGACCGGATATGCCCCTTTGGGGTCAGCATGTAGCTAAGGCGCACCCGACCCGTTTTCGGGATGCCGCCGCAGACGAGTTTGGACAGAAAAGCCTCAGCGCGCGGGCCCTGCAGATCGTACTTCGTGAAGCCGCCGTGATCCATCACGCCGACGCTGTTCGCGATCGTCTTACATTCCAGCGCCACAGCGTCCTGCCAGGGTTCGTGATGGAACGACAAATCTGCATCACCGCCGTCTTTGATAGTCTCAGTCTGGAACCAGAAGGCGCGTTCCCACCCGCCGATCTGGCCCATGACCGCGCCGTCCGCTTTCAGGCGCTCGTAAAGTGGCGTTGTTTGTACCGGGCGTCCGCGCTGCATGTTCCGGTGTGGATAGGGAATAGCGTATTGCAGATCGTAGTGTTGCGACGCGCGTGCATGGGCATAATCCTGCGTGGCCCAATCGCCAAAACGGCGCGGGTCCCAGGCCGCGAGATCCCATTCAGTTTCGCCCTCGGTGATCCATTCAGCCATCGCTTTGCCAATCGCCGCAGAATGGGTGATGCCGACCTGTACGCCGGTGGCGTGATAGAAATTCGGCGCGCCCGCCGCCGGACCAACCAATGGCAGCGCGTCAGGCGCATATGCGATGGGGCCGTTCACAAATCGCTGCGCACCTGCCTCGCCCAACAGCGGGACATGGGCCATCGTCGCTTCCAACACGTCGAGAATATCCTCCACACTGTCGGGGAAAAGCTGATGCGCAAAGTCATCGGGCGGCCCATCTTTTTGCCAGGCGGGACGCCCGTCATGCGCGTATGAGCCGACAAGAAACGCGTTGCGTTCGCGGCGCAGGTAAAACCGGATGTCGGGGTCGCGCACCAACGGGAAAAGGTCGGGATGCTTTTCAAGCGCCTGGAGCGGCTCGGTCACGAGATACTGGTGCTCTAGCGTTATGACGGGGGCATAGAGACCGGCCATCTCGGCAATTTTGCCCCCATAAAAACCACCTGCGTTGATCACGATCTCGGCCCGGACGCTCCCCTTGGCGCAGGTCACGTTCCACTCGCCCGAGGTAAGGCGTTCGATCCCTGACACCGGGGCAAAGCGCTCGATTTGCGCGCCCAGATCGCGTGCGCCCTTTGCAAGAGCCAAGGTCAGTTGGCTGGGGTCTATATCGCCCTCGTAAGGATCAAGAATGCCGCCCAGCACAGTGTCATCCGGATGCCAGAACGGGTGCATGTCATTCATCTCGGATGGGGTCAGCATCGCCAGATCGAACCCCGCACTGGCTGACACGCCGCACAGGTGACGAAACAAATCCATCCGCGCCTCTGAATGAGCGGGCCAGAACGCTTGCGTATGGCGGTAGGTAATGGCGCTATCTACCTTTTCGGCCAGATCCTTGTAGAGCGACCAGCCATAATTGCCAGCGCGCATCCCCAGCCAGGAAGTTGCATATGTCGGGATGTTGCCTGCTGCATGCCAGGTTGAACCAGAGGTAAGCTCATCTCGTTCCAGCAGCAGCGTATCGGTCACCCCGGCCAAGGCCAGATGGTACAGGATCGAAGTGCCAACGGCCCCTCCGCCGATCACAACAACGCGAGCAGTGTCTTTCATCGTCTCAACTTTCTTCAGGCAGGCGAATATCAAAAGCGGCGCGGATTGCCGCTTCCCGCGCGGCGGGCAGGTGGCTTGGCTGTTCGGCCAGCAATGCCGCGGTACGGTCCTTGGCGACATCCCAGACCGTGCGCGACCCGGCGTCCATCCAGTCAGAAATGCTTTGCCGGTTGCCGATGCTTGGGTATACGTATTCGGTTTTCATCAATTCCAGCGTTTGCGCCTCGCCCAGGTAATGGCCCGCGCCCGTTGCGACCGCTTCGATCCGATCAAGGTCAATCGCGGTGTTGGTCATCTCCACCCCGCGGACAGTGCGCAGAATGGCACCACACATGTCGTCGTCGATGACCAGTGCTTCGCGTGATGCAGCCATGATCGAACCAAGCATGCCAACGCTTAGGTTAATCATATCCGCTCCCGCCTGAGCCGAAAGAGCAACGGTGTAGCCCTTTTCATATCCCGCCTGGGCATCGGGTGTCTTGGCATCGGTCATCCCGGCAGAGGCGGTCGATGGCAGACCAAGGTGCAGCAGCAGTTGGGCGGCAGCGGCGGCGGCGACGGCCGCCTCTCCCGATCCGCCAGTCATGGCACCGGTGCGAAGGTCCGAGATGAACGGCATGAAGGCAAAGATGCAAGGATATCCCGACTCAATCACATCCACGACCATCAGACCGGCGAGTGTCTCAGCGAGGCCCTGGGCCAATGCTCCTGCCAGGGTGACCGGGCTTGTGGCGCCCGCCTGCGCGGCTGTGCAGATTTGCAAAGGCATGCGATGTGCCATCGCGCGTTGCATGATCTCAAGCCCTTCAGGCGCATAGCGCAGCGGAGACACAGCATGCACGATCACGCCAAAGCAGAAAGGCTGTGCGCGAAAACCGCCCTCGCGACCGAGTGCCAAGTCGAACATAGACACGACCGGATCCATATGAGCGGCACTGTCAAAGCTGATGCCGATGGGTTTGTCGCAGGCCTTGAGACAGGCAAATCCGGTGTTCATGTCCAGCAAAAACGGTTGGTCCATGTCACGCGCGATCACCGGGCGCAGGCCGTAATGTATATTGGGCAGCTGTCCGACAAGGCGCATCAGATCATAGAGGTCACCAAGCTGCGCTCCGCGAAAACTGCCCGTCGAGCTGTCGAGAATCTCGGTAGCGGCCCCGCCTGTACCGATGTGGACAGAGCCTCCGCCAATCGTCAGCCCCCGGTCTTCGACATATCCCGGCAGGTTGACACGTTGCGCCGCACGCGCGATGGCGGTTTCAACCATGGCTTGGGGAAAGCAAATACGGCCATCGGCGCGCCGGGAGGCGCCCGCTTCGACCATACGCCGGGCGAGGTCCGCCGGGCATTCTCCGATCCCTGTATTCGCTAGAATGTCAATTGCAGCCTGAATGATCCGGATCACGCCACCCGTGTCCAAAGGACGGAAACGGCCCCCTTGCGGGGGGACGGCAACAGACGCCGTTGCCACGGTGGTCCGGTTTCTTGTTCTGCGTGCCATCATGCGTCTTTCAAGGGGCGCGTTCCCCGCCAGACTGCACAAGCCAATTTGATGAAGGCAATTCAAAAATTCGACGTTCCGGATGAGAGATTTTCACTCACACACGGGTTCCTCTATGACTTTCTTTAGGTGTAGCGTGAACAAGTCCTACCCGTGAAAGCTGGCCATGACGCTTGATACCCCCTTCGATGAAGGCGACTTATGTGCAGTGCGCGCGCGGATTCGCAGCGGTGAATTTACCGCGCCCACGTCACGCTGTGCGCCAGGGCGGATGCAGGTGAACATGGTCATTCTTCCGTCCGAACAAGCGGAGACCTTCAGAGCGTTTTGTGATGCCAATCCGCGTCCATGCCCGTTGTTGGCCGTGTCCGCACCTGGCGACCCGAGACTTCCGGTTCTGGGGCCAGATATAGATGTGCGCACAGATTTGCCCGGCTACCGGGTTTGGGAAAACGGCGCAATCACCGATGAACCGATCAATATCACGACCCTTTGGCGCGACGATCTTGTTGCTTTTGCCCTTGGTTGTTCGTTTGGTTTTGATGCGGCGGTGGCGGCAGCAGGCATCGAGGTGCCGCATGTTACGCAAGGGCGAAACGTCCCCATGTATGATAGCACTATAGCCCTGACCCGCGCTGGCGTTTTTGGCGGGACCATGGTTGTTTCCTTGCGGCGATTTCTGCAGGACCGTCTGAATGAAGTTGTTGAGATTTCACGCCGATTTCCGCAATGCCATGGAGCGCCTGTCCATGTGGGTGATCCTGCTGAAATTGGAATTTTGGATATTGAGCAACCAGACTACGGCGATCCGCCGGTTGGAACGGGCGTTCCAGTTTTCTGGGCATGTGGGGTCACGCCTCAGGCGGCGCTGAGGCGCGCACGTCTGCCCTTTGCGATTACTCATAGTCCGGGCAAGATGCTCGTTTGTGATGTGCCTGCGACGTACGGCGAAATTCTGAATATCGCGTCATGAAGCGGATCACGCTCGAAACCTTTATCGCACTGGCGCATCTGCGGCACTTTGGAAAAGTTGCCAGCCAACTGAACACGACGCAATCCACCGTGTCGGCCCGGATTGCCGGGCTTGAGCGTGATCTGGGCGCAGAATTATTCGCGCGGAGTTCAAATTCCGTTGCGCTTACCCCAAAGGGGCGCGAACTGCTGACCCACGCCACCGAAGTGATCGCGAGCATGGATCGCATGTCGCGGGCTGTTGGTGTTGACCCCTACCGTGAAGGCACCTTACGTCTGGGCGTTTCCGAAACGCTCGCCTCGACCATCCTGCCCGGGTTCATCGGCGCATTTTCCGCGCAATACCCTAACTCAAGCGTAGAGATCATCGTCAACAACACCGGCTTTCAACGGGATCAACTGGTGGAACGGGGACTTGATTTGGCACTCTTGATGGGGCCTGTCTCGCATGCGCTGATTGCCAATGTGCCATTGCTGGAATTACCAATGATTTGGGCCGTTGCACCCGATCACCCACTTGCCGCTTTGAGCGAGGTGACGGTTGAGGCACTGGCTGCTCATCCAATCCTCAGCTATGCGACGAATTCGCGCCCCTATATCGAGCTAGTGGAGAGCCTGCGTCTTGCGGGTATTCGGACCCCCCGACTGTTTTCGTCCAATGCCTTGGGGGCCAGTGTTGCGATTGCGCGGGCGAGGCTGGCGGTTTGTACAGCGCCGCGGATTTATGCGGACGACTTTATCAAGGCTGGGAAACTAGCTGAAATCCAAACCCCCATCGGTCTCAGTCCGCTCTTCTTCACGGCCTCCTATCGCACTGAACCGGGCAACGAACTGGCACGCGAAGCAGCGGAAATTGCTGCCCGGATCGCGCAGGAATGGGTGCCATAAGGATCGAAAAAAACGATTGTGATTGAGTAAAAACGACAATTGGATTCGATTGCGTGGATTTCATAGCCTTGGACTATGTCTTCTCAAGGAGTGAATGAAATGAAACTGCCAAGTCTATCTGCACTCGCCCTTGTTCTGACCGCGGCCCCACTGGTCGCCCAGGACTTGCCCGAAACCAAACTGAATGTTGTCGGCTCTTGGGGTATGGTGTCGATGTATACCGACTTCACACAACCGTTTTTCACAAAGACGCTGCCCGAACTCTCGGGTGGTGCGATTACGGCCGAAATCCGCCCGTTCAACGAATTGGGAATGGATGGCTCGGAAATCATTCGTCTTGTTGAGCAGGGCACACTTCAGTTTGCCGAGACGCCGATGGGCTATCTGATCGGTGACAATGCACTGAACGGTGGCAACGATCTGCCTGGCCTTGCTTCGGATATTGCGACTGCGCGCGCCATTTCCGACGCTTGGAAACCGGTGATGGCCGAAGAGTATCGCACAGCTTATGGCGTTGAGTTGCTGGGCGTATATCCTTATTCGGCCCAGGTGGTTTATTGCCGCGACGCATTGTCGGGTCTGTCGGATCTGGACGGGCGCAAGATCCGCGCATCTGGCTCTGCCATTGGGGATTTCGTCGATGCACTTGGTGCAACGGCCGTTTCCATGAGCTTCGGCGAAGTGGTGCAAGGGTTGCAAACTGGGGTTATTGACTGTGCAATCACCGGATCAATGTCGGGTTTCAACGCCCGTTGGAACGAGGTCGCCACGCATATTTATGAGTTGCCTATCGCTTGGTCGCCCGTGGTTCTGGTCGCCAATGGTGCGCTCTGGGATAGTCTGGATGACAGCGTTCGTAGTTTCCTGACCGAACAATTCACGGCCTTTGAAAACGAGGTATGGGAAGGCGCGGGTCGCGAAACTGCAGAAGGCTTTGCCTGCAATGCAGGTGAAGCGGCGTGCACCCGTGACAATCCCGGCAGCATGACCCGTGTCGCGGTTAGCGAGGCTGATATCGCGTTGCGAGACAAAATCCTGCGCGATGTGGTGCTTGCGAATTGGGGCGAACAGTGCGGCGCGGAATGTGTCGCGACCTGGAACGCATCCGTCGGATCGGTTGCGGGTATGTCAATTGAATAGGGTCGGTGCCTGACTTGAACACCGGCTGCGCGGTCCGTGCTGCGCAGTCGACCCTCAAGCCAATGTGGGGCATCTGGATACACCGTGTATAAGTTTGCTGAACGTGTTTCCACATGGATGGCGCGCATCTGCGGTGTGGCGCTTTTGGTGTCGGTTGCCATGATTGCGATCGAAGTGGTCAGTCGCAAGCTGTTGGGGATCAGTGTTGTGAATGCCGACGAGGTGGCTGGCTACGTCCTGGCGATTACGGTCACGTGGGGGTGCTCTTTGGCGATTGTTCGACGCGCTCACGTGCGTATTGACATCCTGCACGCGCAATTGCCGCGGGCGGGACAGGCAGCCCTTGATCTACTCGCGCTGGTTTCTTTGTTCGCTTTTGCTGTTTTCCTTGCTTGGTTTGCGACAGGTCTGTTTGGGAATTCCTGGCGCACAGGTGCTGTTTCAAACAGTCAGATGCAGATCCCGCGTTGGATCCCCCATGGGTTTTGGGCGGCGGGTCTTTGGATATTCGGGGCAGTAACGGCAATTCTGATCGCAGAAAACATCCGCGCGTTGCTGCGCCGCGACTTGACGGCGGCACATGAGATTGCCGGTGTGCGCGGTGCGCAGGAAGAAACCGACGCCGAAATCCGTGACGCACAGGAGCGCAGATAACCCATGTTGATGACTGCGCTTCTTCTCTTGATCGTCTTGATCGCGCTCAGCCTGCCGATTGCGGCGGCCTTGGGAGTTATGGCAGTCACGTTGGACCGTACGTTTGGATTTTTGCCGCTCTATCAGGCGTCGGGCGAGGTTGCATGGACAGCCTCATCCGGCTTCCTTCTTATGGCGATCCCACTGTTCGTGCTGCTTGGTGAGATCATGCTGCGCTCTGGCGTAGCGGACGCGATGTATGACGCGTTAGCCAAATGGCTGGGTTGGCTTCCGGGTGGGGTGATGCATGCCAACATTGGAGCCTGTGCTCTTTTTTCGGCTACCTCCGGGTCGTCAGTGGCAACGGCGGCCACGATTGGCACGGTGGCTGTGCCGCAAATTGACCGGCACGGATATGGACCCAGGCTGTTCCTGGGCACGCTTGCAGCTGGCGGTACACTCGGCATTCTGATCCCGCCATCGGTGAACCTGATTATCTACGGCATTTTGACCAATACGTCGGTCCCGCAACTTTACATTGCAGGGATCATTCCCGGGCTCATGCTGGCCTGGCTGTTTATGGCGGCGATCATTGCCATTGTGCTCTTGCGACCCGAGATGGCAGGTCACCGCGCGCGCTATACCTTGGCTGAGCGGTTCGCAGGCACAATCGGCGTTCTGCCTCCTATTCTGGTTTTTGTGGTGGTGATCGGGTCGATTTATGCCGGGTTCGCCACGCCGACCGAAGCTGCCGCCTTGGGTGTCGTCGCCGCATTGATCATCGCGGCCGGGCGCGGACGGTTGAACTGGAAAATGCTGAACGAGGCACTGGAGGGCACGGTCGTGACCACGGCGATGATCGTGCTGATCATCATAGCGGCCTACATCCTTAACATGATTCTATCCGGCATCGGCCTGACGTCCCAGTTAAACCAGTTTGTGACGGGGCTTGGGTTGACGCCTATGCAGATGTTGCTTGCGGTTGTGATCTTTTACGTCGTGCTTGGGTGTTTCATGGAAACCTTGTCCATGATGATCACGACGATACCTATTATCGCGCCATTGATGTTCAGCCTTGGTTTCGATCCTGTCTGGTACGGGATCGTCATGATGATCCTGATTGAAACCGCCTTGATTACCCCGCCCATCGGGTTGAACCTCTATGTGGTACAAGGCGTGCGCGGGCGCGGCCCAATGACAGATGTAATGCTGGGGGCCTTGCCTTTCGTCGCTGCCATGGCCGCGATGATTGCGCTGCTCGCCCTGTTTCCGAACCTGGCATTGTGGCTGCCAGATATGTTGATGCGCTGACTATGGAAAGTGAGGATTGATGGCAATTATTGCATTTGTCGGACTAGGTACCATGGGTCAGCCCATGGCGCAGGTGTTGCGGGCGGCGGGTCATGATGTTTTGGGTGTGGATGTCTCCCCTCAGATGCGTGCCCGGTTTAGCGGCGCGGTAGAGCCAAGCGCCGAAGCCATTGCTCAGGCTGAAATCATCGTCACCATGCTGCCCGAAGGGCGCCATGTGACCCAAGTCCATACTGACATCATCCTAAAAGGAGCGGCGGCGGGCGCGTTGCTGATTGATTGCTCCACCATAGATGTCGACACTGCGCGCGACCTGGCAGCACAAGCCGAGGCAAAAGGGCTGGTGATGCTGGACGCGCCCGTATCGGGAGGGCCGGCAGGGGCCGAGACAGGTAGCCTCAGCTTTATGGTCGGCGGCTCGAACGAGGCCTTTGCTAAAGCCAGACCTGTGCTTGAAGCAATGGGGGCGAAGATCACGCATTTTGGACCAGCGGGCTCGGGGCAGGCGGCCAAAGCGTGCCATAACATGATCTGTGGCATCACTGCGATGGCAGTGATGGAAGGTTTTGCGCTGGCGGATGCGTTAGAGCTTGATCTGCATAAGTTCTATGCGCTTTGCGCTGGCGCTGCTGCACAAAGCTGGACCCTCGAAAACCGTTGCCCCATTCCGGGTGTTGTGCCTTTAGCACCGTCATCCAATGACTTTGCACCCGGTTTTGCATCTGCGCTTATGGCAAAGGATTTGCGATTGGCACAGGCCGCCGCCAGTTCCACCGGTCAGGCCACGCCTTTTGGGGCCGAAGCGGCGCGCGCCTTCACCGAATTCGCTGAAGCGGACGGTGGTCTGGATTTTTCTGCGATTTACAAAACGTTGCGGGCACTGCCCGATCAAAGACAGGACTGACACATGGCACTTCTTAACTACACCTTGCCCACCGAAGGGCTTGCCGGGTCTTTCATAGACGGTAAATGGCACTGGCCGGACAGCGGAGAAAAACTGGCGGTTGAAAACCCGTCGCGCCGCGAGGTGATCTGCGAGATAGGGCGTGGCACAAAAACCGAGATTGATCTGGCTGTTGCCGCCGCCGAACGCGCGCGCCGCGACTGGTCCGCGCGACCGGCGTCTGAACGGGGTGCAATGTTGACGGAATTGGGCAATCGGCTGAGCACCCACGCCGAGGAGATTGCGCGCGTACTTGCCGCGGAAAGCGGAAACGCGGTACGAACACAGTCGCGCGGCGAAGCCGCAGGTGCCGCTGGCGTACTAAAGTATTACGGCGGTGTTGCCGTTGAACAAAAGGGCGAGACACTGCCATTGGGGCCGGGGATTTTCTCCTACGCCACGCGTGAACCGCTGGGGGTCGTCGGGTCGATTATCCCGTGGAACTCGCCGCTGCAGTTGGGCGCGGTCAAGATCTCGATGGCGCTTGCAACCGGCAATTGCCTGGTGCTGAAGCCTGCCGAAGACGCGCCCCTGGCAGTCCTCAGGCTAGTGGAACTTGCTGCCGACATTTTTCCGCCTGGCGTTTTCAATGTGGTGACAGGGTTGGGTGAAGAAGCGGGTGCTGCCCTGGCCAGTCACCCTGGTATTGCCAAGGTTTCCTTCACAGGATCGTCCGAGGTCGGCAAGCTGGTCGCCCATTCAACCGCCGACAGGATCGCCAATGTGACGCTGGAACTGGGCGGCAAGAGCCCCTGCATCATCTTTCCCGATGCCTGTACGCCAGAGCGGATCGATGCCACGGCGCAGGGTGTTGTAAACGCCATGCGATTTGCACGTCAGGGGCAAAGCTGCACCGCCGGGTCGCGCTTGTTTGTGCATGCCTCGGTCTGGGATGATCTGATGCCCCGCGTTGCCGAGAAAGCTGCGGCCATGACGGTGGGCGATGCGCTGGACGAAGACAGCGACATTGGTGCGGTGGTCAACGCCGAGCGTTATGACGAGATATGCGCTTTTGTCGCCGAAGCCGAAGCCCAAGGCGCGACATTCCTGACTGGCGAGACACCCACAACCACTGACGCAGGATTTCATCCTATCCCGACGATCCTGACAGGGCTCGACAACTCATGGCGCATTGCGCGTGAAGAGGTTTTCGGGCCGGTTCTGATCGCCATACCGTGGAAGGATGAGGCCGACATGATCGCCCTGGCCAACGATACGCACTACGGGCTGGCGGCCTTTATCTTTACCCACGACATGAGCACAATCATCCGGATGACGCGTGCCATCGATGCAGGTTGGGTTCAGGTCAATCAGGGTGGTGGGCAGATCCCTGGCATGTCTTATGGCGGGATCAAGCAGTCGGGCATGGGCTCCGAATACTCCATCGAAGGCGCGCTTGAGGCCTATACCTTCCGCAAATGCGTGACCGTGGCGATCTGAGAATGGACAAGGACCGTTTTGGCAATGTCATTGACTCGTCTGTCGGCTTTGCCCGGGGGCGGCATCTGACAGACAGTGCGGCGGAAATCCGGCGCCTGCGCCACGCCCAAAGCGTCGCGGCGGGGGTGGTGAGCGTGAAGGGCATTGAAGCCATCGGCATCTTCACCGGCAACCCGCGCTATTTTCCTTTGAAACCCGAAGACCTCGACTCCTATTGCGAGGAATGGATCGGTCCGGGCCTCTTTGCCAGTGAACTGGCAGAGGTCGCGATTGCCCATTTCGGGGGGGGAGATACGGCGGCCGTGACCAACCGCACGAGTGCAGGGATTGTTGCGGCGATACTGGCCTTGTCGGACGGGCGACCTGTGGTGTCTGTCGTGCCCGACGGCGACCGAAGCCATGCGTCGGTTGTACGGGGCTGTAATTTGGCGCGGGTCGAACTGATCGAAATACCCGGCAGCGCGGTGCCTGCTGCAACCATTTATGAAAACCGCCCTGCTTTGATGGTGTTGACCACGGTAACCAGTACGCTGGCGCGGTTGCCGGACGACCAGACAGAGGTTGCCATATCCGCAGGCAAGGCTGCAGGTGTCACTGTTTTCATGGACGAGGCCTATGGCGCACGGCTCCGGCCCGTGCTGCATGGTGGCTCCAAAAGCCTTGCGATGGGCGCGGATTTCGCGATCACCAATGCCGACAAGGCTGGGCTGTCTGGGCCACGGGCTGGCATCCTCTGCGGGAGTGCACAGCCGGTTCTGGCGACACTGGCCAAGGCCTCAGAGCTGGGGCAGGAGGCCCGTGCGCCGATAGCAGCCGGGGCGATGCGGTCGCTGCAGGCTTTCGATCCACAGCATTTGCAGGATGAGGCGCGCGACGGTCAGTCCATTGCCGACGCACTGGCAGATGCCTGGGGCGAGGATGTGGTTCTGCGTTCGGACCTTGGCCCGATGCTGGATGAACAGGATGTTCTGACCCGGGTGCTTATGATGGCGGGGCGCGATACTGCAAACATCGTACCGGCCGAGGCAACCGCAGCCATGGGGATGATCCTGTTGCGTGACAATGGGGTGCTGACGGTTAACACACATGGTGCGCCGGGCGGACGTGTTTCGCTGCGCCTGAAGCCCACTGCCGGAGCGCTGGACGCAGTTGGCGGCGCGCCTGTTTTGGTGGAAGCACTTGACCGAGCCGCAGGGATTGTGGCCGAGCGTCTGGATGACGCAGCTTGGTTCGAGGAAACGCTATTTGGGGGCCCCGTATGAGCGACTTTGTCAAATACGACGAACGGCTGGATCGGCTGGTGAACCTCGATATCGGCAATCGCGGGATCGAACCGCTTTATGATGCCTCCCGTGCGCTGGCCGGTGGTCCGCTAGTGGGTGCGGCGGCAGACAGATTGTTGGCGATCCCAGAAGGCGGCACAGTGATCGTTACAACCGGATCTGTCTCGCGCGCATGGCTTTCGCCGGAACTGGGCGAAAATGATGGCCCATCTGGTGCAGCGGCGATCGTGCGGGCCTTGTGGCTGGCGCGCAAGGCGACCACTGTGGTTATGATCGAAGAGACGTTAATGGCGCCCATTGCAGCTGTCCTGCGGGCCTGCGGCCTTGCCGTGGTCGATCACGCGACGGCCCTGCAAGCCAGTGCTGACGGGTCGATGGCCTGCGTTGTTCTCGAACCCTATCCGGTGGAGGATGCAGCGGGGCAGGCGGCGGCAAGCGAGGTCTTGGATCGCTTTAGACCGGATCTGATGTTTTCAACGGAACGGGTCGGACGCAACGAGAACGGCATCTATTACAACATGCGCGGTCGAGACTATGGCATGGGGCGCGCGCGTATCGACATGCTGTTTGACGCAGGTCTGTCGCGGGGTATCCCGGTGGTCGGGGTAGGTGATGGCGGCAACGAAATAGGCATGGGTCTGGTTGCGGAAGCAGTCCGGGTATCCATTCCCTATGGTGATATAGGCGATTGCCGCTGCGGCGGCGGGATCGGTGCTGTCAGCGGTGCAGATGTCCTGGTGACGGCTGCCGTGTCGAACTGGGGATGCACCGCGATCTGCGCGGCAATGGCGCTTCGCGCTGGCGATGCCCGCCTGCTTCACACACCTGTGATGGAAGCACGTCTTCTGCAGGTGATGACGGTCAACGGTCTGATCAATTCCGCCGATGGGATCATCGATCCGCATGTCGACGGTATCCGGGACACAACCCACATTGCCTTGGCCGAAATGGTCGGGGCCATCGTTCACAAGGCACTGGCCTGAACCGAATTACGACAAACCCTTGGCGGTCTCAGAGAAGGCAGACACCAATGATTACCGAAAACCCCACCTTGATGTCCGAAATCCGCGCGCGTTTTGCCCATGTTGAGAGCTGCCCCGAGGCCGGACCCCGTATCTTCTTTGAGAACGCGGGCGGCGCTCTGACCCTGAAGAGCGTTGTGGCCACGTCTAACCATTTTGCGGCGATCCCCGACAACCAGGGGCGGGATAATGAAATGGCACATAAACTGGTGCGCGTGATTGATCAGGCCAAATCTGACATGCGCGAGTTTTTAAATGCGCCGAATGGTGACATTTTCGCCGGTGAAAGCGGGACGGAGCTGCTCTTTCGACTGGTCATGAATGCTGTCTTAGAGACGCAAAACGGTGGCGTTGTCCTCGGATCTACGCTTGAACACCCCGCGACCCGAAGCGCCTGCACACGCTGGGCGAAAGTGGCCGGAAAGCCCTACATTCAGGTGCCGCACAATGATTCAACAGGCTGTGTTACCGCCGACGACTACATCCCCCACCTGCGCCCTGACATTCGGGTGGCCACGATCCTGCACACCTCACCGGTGACGGGCATGGGCGTCGACGTGGCGGCGGTGGCAAAGGCAATCCGCGCCGTTGCACCAGATGCGATTATCATCGTTGACGGCATCCAACACGCCAGCCATGGGCTGATCGACATCAAAGGTTACGATATCGATGGTTATGTGATTTCTCCATACAAGGTGTTTTCGCGCCACGGCTATGGGATCGCGTGGACGTCACCCCGATTGAACGCGCTGCCGCATGACAGCCTGATCGGTGGGCCCGAGGGCAATTGGGAGCTTGGGACCCGCGACACAGGCGCCTATGCAACGATGTCCGATGTGGTCGACTACTTCGATTGGCTGGGCAGACAGGTAAGCGACGCGCAAGACAGGCGCGCGCGGATCGAGGCGGCGGGGGCTGCCATTCATGAACATGAACAGGCGCTGACAAATGCTATGATCTCTGGCACCGGGAACCTCGCCGGGTTGGCGGACTTGCCGGGCGTAGGTATTCTTGGCGGCGCGGATAATCCAACGCGTGAGGGTCTGGTCTCCATCACGCTGGATGGCATGGATGCCCCTGATCTGGTATCAGCCCTGCGGGCGCTTGGCATCCGCACCCATACCCGCAAAGCTGACCACTATTCAGGGAACATCCTGAACCCGCTGGGTCTGCCCGCTGCCGTTCGGGTATCGATGTGCCACTACAACACACTGGACGAGGTCTCTGCCTTTCTGACGGCGATGCGTGAAATTGTGGACAGGCAGGGCGTCTAAGGCGAAACGTTATCGGAGATACACTGGTGGGTTCCAGCCGAATGGCCGGTTGGAGCCCAAATCGACCAAGGCTGCGCCGTGCACCAATGTCGGACAACTGCCGTTAGCCGAAAGTTTCTTTGCACCCTATCAGCTGGGAAACTTTGCGAACCCGTTGACGCTATAAAGACTGGTAAAGAAATGCCACTCAGCTCCTGGAAATGGATCGCACAGCATGTTCGACAGCGGCTTTCGTCTGTTGCAGGTCGTTTTGGGTGATCGCAAGTGACGGATAGAGCTTACCCAGCGACTTGAATATTCCGTGCTCGCGCAGCGCCGTATTGTAGGTCGCATTACGTGCAGGGTCATCATGCCTGGCGGAGCGGTAGTCGCGACACTGGCTGGTCGTGAAGAAGATGTCGAACAATGTCTCATCCCCGCAGATTTGGTGGGGAATGCCTGCTGCATCGAGTGCGCCACTTTGCATGTCTTGCAACGTTCGACCGATACCGCGGAGACGATCGTAATTTCCTTCGCGCTTCAATACTTCCATCGTTTTTAGCCCCGCAGCAGCCGCAATCGGATTGCCCGATAGCGTGCCAAGCTGCATAAGCCACTTGTCACCGCCCACGATGGATTTGTCGAAGTGCTGCATGATCTCGGTACTGGCACCGAGTGCGGCGAGCGGGAATCCACCCCCAATGATCTTGCCCAGCGTGCATATATCTGGCGTCACGCCGTACCGTTCCTGTGCGCCGCCATAGGCCAGCCTGAAACCAGTGACGATTTCGTCAAAGATCAGCAGAACACTGTGTTTGTCGCACAGATCGCGCAGGCCTTGAAGATATCCGGGGACGGCAGGAATGATCCGTTGCAGGGGTTCCGCGATAATGGCGGCGATGTCGTCATGTTCGCTCAACAAAGCCTCGACAGCGGCTAGGTCATTATACGGCGCAATAAACATCTGATCGGCCACGCCCTGCGGGATGCCTGCGCTGTCAGGCACTGCTTGGGGGAAATTCACATGCTTGTCGGGGGCAAGGCTCATCTGTGCCTCGGCGCTCATGCCGTGGTAGCCGCCTTCAAACTTCAGGATCTTGTGTTTGCCGGTGTAAGCGCGCGCAAGGCGAATGGCATACATGTCCGCCTCGCCGCCCGACGCCACAAAGCGCACCTGTTCACAACAGGGTACCGCATCTACGATTGCTTCTGCTAGCTCAATGCCTTTGGCATTGTTGGCGAAAAAGGTCATGCCTTTGGGGAGTTGTTCCAAGACGGCTTCCATGACCTCGGGGTGGCCATGGCCAAGCAGCATTGGGCCGGAGCCGATCAGATAGTCGATGTATTCCTTGCCGTCCTCATCCCAGACGCGGCTGCCCTCGCCGCGTGCGATCACGATACCGGGGTCGAAATTGCCAAAGCCGCCGGCAGGCAAAACGGCGCGAGCGCGGGCGATCCAGTCAGATTGTGAGGTCAGTTTGTGCATGGTCAGGCCAGTTCAAGTATGGGGGTTCCAAGGGTGTCCATATCGGGTGTGACCCCAAGCCCCGGGCCGTCGGGCGGCGCGATGCGGCCATCTTTGCGTGTCGGGCAATCAGGTGCAATGCGCGGGCTGACGTAAGAGGACAGATCACAGGTGTTCAGTAATGCACCGTGCGGAGTCGACGCGGCAAAGTGCAACGAGGCGGCGGTCACGATGTCGGACCCCCAGGTGCATTCGGCGCAAATCTCTGCACCTAAGTGAACCGTGAGGTCGCGGGCGCGGCGCATAGCTGAAAGCCCGCCAAACTTTGACAGCTTCAGCGCGACCGCGTCCAAAACGCCAAGCTTATGGGCATGCATCAATGAGCCGAGGTCATATGCACCTTCGTCGATCTTCATAGGCAGACCAGTTGCTTGCCGAACGGCGGCGCAGTCCTCAAGGGTTTTGCACGGCTGTTCCAACATGACATCAAGATGGGCCACCGCACGGCCGGTACGTGTGGCATGCAGCTTGGTCGCGCCGCAATTCCAGTCGCCATAGACCAATGGTCCGTGACCCACCGCCTCGCGTACTTTGCTGAGACGTTCTGCATCAGCCTGCCAGTCTGCGTCGGCACCCAGCTTCACCTGAAACTGGCGGATACCAGACGCGTAGGCGTCACGTGCGATACGCGCCATGTCATCAGGCGCAATACAAGTGATCGAATGGTAAAGCGGCATATCCGCGCGTGTGCGCCCGCCAAGGAGGGTATAAAGAGGCTGTCCGGTTGCTTTGCCAAACAAATCCCAAAACGCCATATCCACGATAGATTTTGCGTGCAGGTGGCCTTGCAAATACCCGTCCAGTTTTCGCATCGGTGCATCGACGCCGAAGGGGGAAATGCAAAGGATTTTCGGGGCCATTTCGGCAATAGCACTCGGCACACCATCGGCGAAAGCGGGTAAATAATGTGGGATCGGGCAGACCTCACCCCAGCCTGTCAGACCCGTGTCTGTATCCAGGCACAGCACGTGAGATTTGACCGTATCGCAGGTCTTGCCCTCGGCCATGTAGTACGTCTCATGGCTGGTCAGATCGACGGACCAAAGAGATATGCCGGTGACCTTCATGAATAAACCGCCATGGGATCGCCAAGCGCATCCTCGTCTGGATGCACGCCAAGGCCCGCTTCCTCGGGCAAGTGGAGATGGCCATTAACATTACGCGGGCCACGTCCACCCGCGATATCGACGGTGAGCATATCCTGACAGGCCCAGACCGCGAGGCAGTTCGCGTCAGGAATTGTTGCTGCCAAATGCAACGCTTCGGTGTCGGCCAAAACAGACCCGCCCGTTGCCATAACGAACATGTCGATCCCGTGGGCCAGAGCGACATCCCGCATCCGCGCAGCCTTGGTCAATCCGCCGACGCGGTTGAGTTTGATACCAAACACCTCCGCCAGTCCGTCTCGTGCAATGCGGGTCGCGTCTTGTAACGTCACCAGTGCTTCATCGACCGAAACGGGGGCGGCATGTTTGCCTGCAATAGCCGCAATATCATCCAGCGTTTCGCAGGGTTGTTCGAACATCACGTTCAGGTCTTCGGTTGCCGACATGACCCGCAGTGCCTGCTGTCGTGTCCACCCTCGGTTCACATCGTAGAGCACAATCTCACCGCTCTGCCGGATGTCTTCAACATCGCGAACGCGGGCAATGTCACGCGCCACATCGCCGCCGATCTTAACCGAATGGGCGACATACCCGCGCTGTCGGTAACGGTCGATTACGGCGCGGGTTTCTTCCACAGTCTTCGCGCCAACGGACGAGGCGATAGCGCGCGGGGTGCGTGATCCGCCGCCCATGAGGTCGGCGATTGGCAGGCCAGCAGCTTGGCCAGCAATATCCCAACACGCCATATCAATAGGGCTTTTGGCATAAAGGTGGCCGGGCAGCGCGAGGTCCATCGCGCGTTCGACATCCAGCACCCGCCGTGGGTCGAGCCCAATGATAAATGGCGCCATCGTTTCAACACCTGCACGAATACCCGGTCCGTGGGCGGGAACGTAGGTGTGACCCCAAGGTGTGCCTTCCCCCCAACCAACTAACCCCGCGTCAGTTTCCACTTTGACCAATGTTGCGTCCAACATTTCGAACTTCAATCGACCGCCAGAGAGCCAGTAGGGATACTCCAGCGGCAGATCGACTTGGAAAACAGAAACACACTTGATTTTCATTCAGCGTACTCCGCAACTGGTGCACCAAGACTGTCATAATCAGGTGCCACGCCAAGCCCCGGCGCGTCGGGCGCATAGAGCTTTCCCCCCTCCGCCCAAGCGCCACCAACCCCGGTGGAACGCGTGTTATAGTTCATCAGATCGGTTGTGTTCTGCAGGAATTCAGAAGACGTTGACGCTGCGAAATGCGCCAACGTGGTGCTTGCGATTTCACCCCCCCAAGTATCTTCGGCGACGACTGGCATTCGGTTCTCCACCAAAAAGTCGCGGACGCGGTGGGCTTTCGACAAGCCGCCAAGATTTGAGATTTTCAGACAACATATCTCTGCCCCACGGTCTGCGACGATACGCTGTGCGGCGGCCATGCCCGTCACACATTCATCCAGCTTCATTGGTTGCTGCGCCACGCGGCGCACCTGCTGGCATTCCTTGTAGGTTCTGCACGGCTGCTCAAGAATGTAATCCAGCTCTGCCGTCGCCCTGGCAACGCGAATGGCGTTATCGACGCGCCAGCCCTGGTTGGCATCGGCCATGGCCTTTTCGCCCGATTGCAGCAGTGCAACACCCGCCTTTATCCGATCAATGTCCGCCTCCCAATCACCGCCGACCTTGATCTGGAATTGCCGATAACCGTCCGCCCGATAGCGTTTCATCTCAGCGAGGGTTTCCTCCGTCGCCTTTTGTGGCGCGACCCGGTACATCGGCGCGCCATCGGTGAGTTTGCCTCCCAGCAACATCCAAACGGGTTGGTTGCAGGCCTGTCCCAGAATGTCCCAGCACGCAGCGTCAAAGGGCGCTTTGGCGTAGCCGTGCCCTTGCATCGCGTGATCCATCAACTGTTCGATCCGCGCGACCTGTCGCGGGTCTTCGCCGATCAACCTCTGCGCCACGAGGCGTGCAAAGGCCTCTACGCCTTCGGAATGCGCAACCATATAGTTCTCACCACAGGGGGTGAACTCTCCACAGCCTTGCAGCCCCGCATCCGTGTCGATAACCACGACGCTCGCCTTTGCCGTTTCTAAGGCATTGCCCGCACCCCAGACATATGCTCCGCCCACATAAGGCAAATCAGTCTTGAAGATGCGGATGCGGGTGATCTTCATGGCGTCACCATACGTGGCAAGCCTTCGAGGCCATTGCCGCGCCACAGCACATAGGCCAGATAAGGCTGATCCAAGGTGATCATCAGATGCGGCTGGTCCGACTCATGCGCGCGCGCTTCACCGGGGCGCACCATGACATTGGTTGCGCCTTTCGCACTAAAGACGGCGCAGCCTGCCAGCGTGAAGTAGAGCTCTTCCGCCTCATGCGCGTGCCAGTCATAAGTCAGATCTGGTCCCCAATAGCCGATATAACCGCGCAATTTGGCTGACCTGAAATGCCCGGTTGGGCCGAAAAGTTCGATATAGCCATAGGTGTCAAGGAACCGAGCACCAACGTCTTCTTTGGAATAGGTCTGTCGCCATTCCAGTTCCGGTGCAGCTCGACGTAATGCCTTGATCACCGGCGCGGTAATCCGTGACCCGCGCAGGGGCAACGATCCGAGGGATCGGGTGATTGAACATGGTGTCGGTCGAATCTTGCGTGCCTGAACGTCGTCAGGCCAGGGCGCATAGCCTGTCAGTTCCGAAGAAACCAAATGAAGGCGCTGGACGGCGTGCAGGAGTCGGATCGCCTCGCTCACGGGATCACCACGATGTTTCCGGTGTGCTCTTTTGCGATGAAAGCGGTCTGGGCTTCTCGCAATTGATCAAGGTGGTAGGTCGCAGCCAAAGCAGGCTTGATTTCACCGTTCTCAATGTAGCGGATCAGGTTCGGCATGACCTCGGGCGTGATCACTGTAGAGCCTGTAAAGGTAAGATCGCGCAGATAGAATGTGCGCAGATCAAGCGCGACCATTGGCCCCGCGATCGCGCCTGAACAAGTATAGCGCCCACCGCGTTCCAGCACGTCAATCAACGCTGGCCAGTACGGGCCACCGACAACATCTGCCACGACGGTGATTTTCTCATCTCCCAAAGCAGTACGCAGCGCGTCAGGTGCGCGCGGCAGGATCATATCAGCACCAAGTGCGGCGACGTCTTTATGCTTCGCTTCAGACGCCATGGCGATCACCCGCGCACCGCGGCGTTTGGCCAGTTGGACAAGCGCCCCACCAACACCACCCGAGGCACCGGGGACTAATACCGAGTCACTTGCACCGACCCCGGCCCGCGTTAGCATGCCTTCGGCAGTGGAGTAGGAACAAGAAAAGGTTGCCAGTTCCGCATCGCTCAAATCCGACTGCACCGCGAGCGCATTGCGCGATGGCGTCGTCGTATACTCGGCAAAGCCGCCATTGCGTTCCGACCCGAAATATCCGGTCTTGTTCATGTCGTCGGGGTCGTCTGCGTCGCGCAACCAACCGTCGGTGATGACGCGTTCGCCGATACGTGCCGGATCGACGTTTTCGCCGACGGCGACAATCTCCCCGCAGACATCGGCACCCTGAATGCGTGGAAAGGTGATCGGCGCGCCGCCCCAGGTAGGGTCGTCTTGACCGACGTCTTCAAACGCGCCACCTGTCGTCGCATCTGTCACCGTCTTGGAATACCAGCCCGAACGAGTGTTCACATCCGTGTTGTTCAGCCCGCAGGCGCCGACACGGATCAGAATTTCGTCGGGCGCGGGGGTTGGGCATGGCCAATCTTCATGAAAGACCATTTGATCCAGATCGCCATGGCCCATCGTGACCATCGCACGCATTGTTTTTGGAAATGTCATGATGCGTCCCTTCGCGGCTTCAGGCTCTCGGGATCATAGGCCGGTTCACCCAAAACGCGGGCCGCGCGGGGTTGGCCGTGGATCACCACCTCAAGCGCGGTATCGGGCTTGCCCGCTTCGGGAGCGATATAGGCAAAGGCCAGAATTTTGCCGACGGTCGGCCCGTAAGCCACCGAGGCGGTGGAGCCGACAACTTTCCCGTTCAACATCACAGCCTCGCCGCCATGGCCGTCGGCCTTTTCATCAGGTTCGATTTCCAGATAAGCGCAGACCCACGGCAGATCGGTGTTCAGTGTCTTGTCACGACCAAGGTAGTCCTTGTCTGTGCGCGCAAATCTCAGAACATTTGCTTCGGCCAAAGTCACTTCGTTGGTCAGCTCGCCCGCACCTTTGAACCCCTTCTCCATGCGCATAACGTTCATCGCAAAGCTGCCGTAGTCCGCGATGCCATGCGCCTCGCCTGCCGCCCACAGCGCGTTGTAGACATCAAGGCACACCGCGTTTGGCATGTGGAATTCCCAGCCAAGCTCACCCGCATAGGACATGCGGAAAGCCCAGATACGATGCCCGGCAACAACAATTTCTTGAGCAGAGAGCCAGCGAAACCCTGCGTTTGTCAGGTCGGCATCCGTGCATTGCCGCAATACGTCGCGCGCCAGTGGCCCGTTTAAGGACAGCGCAGACCAGTCTGATGACAAAGCAGTGATCGTGACGTCTTCGCCCCCGCGGTTGTGGTTCAAGTGATCCAGCAAGCGCTGTTCAAAGAAAGCGGCACATACGAGGTAGAACCTGTCCTCAGCCATCCGCACGATGGTTGTCTCCAGCTCAATCCGGCCAGCGTGATTCAGCATATGGGTCAGCGTTATCGACCCTACCTTTTGCGGCATCCGGTTCGCGGTCAGACGATCAAGCAGCGCATAGGCGTCCGGCCCATCGACAATGACCTTAGTGAAAGCGGTGACGTCCATAATGCCCACGTTTTCGCGTACGGCTTTGACTTCTGCTGCGACCAGATCGTCAACGGGGGTGCGGTTGAAGGAATAATGATCCTGCTGCGGGATGCCTTTGGCAAAGAAGCGCGGACGCTCAAAACCATAAACCTCTTCGTGCACAGCCCCCTTGGCCTTAAGCAATTCATGCAGGGGCGACGGCTTGATCGGCCGCCCGGCGAGCCGGTTGAAATGCGGAAACGGGATCTCGTGACGCAGGCAATAGTCTTCCTCGGCCTTCACGACCTGCCAGTCTTTGGTGGCGTAGCTTCCGAAGCGGCGCGGATCATACTCGCGCATAGAGATATCGGCGGCGCCATGCACCATCCATCGGGCCAGTTCCCGCGTTAAACCGGGGCCCCAGCCGATGCCGATCTGCGTGCCACAGCAACACCAGTAGTTGCGCACGCCGGGCGCAGGTCCAATCAGCGGATTGCCATCCGGCGGGTGAGAGATCGCGCCATGGACTTCGCGTTGGATGCCAAGCTCTGCGAAGATCGGCATGCGGTTCAGGCTTTCTTCAAGGTACGGCATGACCCGGTCATAGTCGGCATCAAACAACCAGTTTTCATAATCCCACGGGCAATGATCGTGCCAGACTGAATTCGGGTTCTCTTTTTCGTAGATCCCGATCAGCCCGCGCTTTTGCTCCATGCGGATGTAGCCCGACACCTTCTTGTCATCGCGGATGACGGGCAGTTCGGTGTCCAACGCCTCGAATTCCGGTACCGGCTCCGTGACGAAATAGTGGTGCGTCATCGATGTCATCGGCAATTGCAGCCCTGACCATTCGCCCATTTGGCGCGCGTAGGTTCCGCCAGCGTTGACGACATGTTCACAGACGATTGTGCCCTTGTCAGTTTCGACCTGCCATTCACCGGAGGGTATCTGCGTGATATTCGTCGCCCTGCAATGACGGATGATGCGCACGCCCTTTTGCCGCGCACCCGCGGCCATAGCCATCGTCACGTTTGTTGGATCGACGTGGCCATCATCAGGCGTGTGCAGCGCGCCCAGCACTCCGTCCAGGTTATAGAATGGATGCAGGTCTGCAACTTTCTCCGGTCCGACCAGCTCGATATTGAAACCAAGGGAACGCCCAACCGACAGGGTATGACGCAGCCAGTCCATTTCATCTGTCGTATAGGCCAAGCGAAACGAGCCGCAGCCATGCCACGTAACAGGCTGACCAGTCTCAGCCTCCAATCCTCCAGAATACAGCCCGATGTTGTAATCGACGCATTTGCCCAGCCCGAAACTTGAGGTCGAGTGCGTAATCTGCCCTGCTGCGTGCCATGTGCTGCCAGACGTCAGCTCTGCCTTCTCTAGCAGAACGGTGTCCGCACCCCATCCTTCGTGGCCAAGGTGATAGGCAATGCCAACGCCCATGACGCCGCCACCGACAATGACGACGCGTGCGTGGCTGGGGAAATCATCAACCAAGGGAAAGTCCTTTTATGAGTCGTTTTTCTCTCGACAGGCTAATCGGACAAAAGTACCATCGTCAATCATGAATGGGACAAATGTATCAAGAACGGTTCTGGAACGTCTGGCTGGCGAATTGCCCGAGCTGACACCAGAGGCGCGCAAGGCCGCAACTTATGTGTTGGAGAACCCGCGTGATGTGGGGGTCTCCACAGTGCGTGAAATTGCTCAGGCCGCGAAGGTTAAGCCAAACACCGTCGTGCGCATGGCGCGGCAGGTTGGCTTTGAAGGTTACGAGGATTTCCGCGCCCCGTTCCGCGAGGCGATCAGACGCGGGGCCGCCGACTTTCCTGACCGGGCACGCTGGCTGCAAGACATTCGCAAGTCGGGCGACCTTGGCGGGCTTTACGCCGATATGGTGCGTGACGTTCTCGACAACATCGAAGAGACCTTTGCCGGCATTTCGACCGAGGACCTGAAAGCGGCAGCCGAAGCGATCTGGGCCGCGCGCCGGGTTTTCACGCTTGGGGTTGGCGTCAACAATTCTGTTGCGCGGAACTTTACCTATCTTGCGTCAACCGGCATGACCGAATTTCACGCAATCCCACGCCCTGGTTCGACGCCGGTGGATGATTTGGCATGGGCCGATGGCCAAGATGTTTTGATTGCGATTACCTGCAAACCCTATCGGTCCGAAGTGGTTGAGGCTGTGCGTATCGCGCATGAGCAAGGTATGACCATCGTCGCCCTGTCCGACAGCCCCGCCAGCCCCATCATTCGGCTGACAAACCATGGGTTTGTCGTTTCCGTCGACACGCCGCAATTCTTCCCGTCTTCGGTCAGCATCATCGCGTTGCTCGAAACGCTGCTGTCCTTTGTCATTGCTGTTGCCAGCGATGAGATCCCCGAACGCGTGGCGACATTCCACGCGCGCCGTCACGAACTCGGGCTTTATCACGCGGAGGACAAATGATGGCCTCAAGCAGCGAAGCGGTAGGCATGAAACAAGGTCCGATCCGATCATTGGCCGCGCGCTACTACACCGACCCACAGGTCTTTCAGATTGAGACCGCAGGGCTGCTGGCGCAGACATGGCAATTCGGGTGCCACGCGTCTGACCTGACAAACACCGGCGACTACGCCACCTTTGAGATCGCTGGAGAGAGCCTGTTTGCAATCCGGGGGCGCGACGCCAAGATCCGCGTGTTCTACAATGTTTGCCAGCACCGCGCGCATCAATTGGTCAAAGGGACCGGCACCACACGCGTTGTCGTCTGCCCTTATCACGCATGGACATATGAGCTCACGGGCGAATTGCGCGCCGGACCCAATATCAAGGCCGTGGAGGGGTTTGATAAATCCGATGTGTGCCTGACGGAGGTGCGTGCAGAGGAATTCCTCGGCTTCGTTTTTGTCAATCTCGATCCGAACACAGAGCCGATGGAAGACTGGTTCCCCGGTGCGCGCGCCGAGCTTGAGGAATGGGTGCCGAATTGGGCCGACCTCAAGCCGCTGGATTGGGTCGAGATTCCAGAAAACTGCAACTGGAAGGTCTCGGTCGAGAATTACTCGGAGTGCTATCACTGCTCGTTAAACCACCCGACCTTTGCCAATGGTGTGGTCAAGCCCGAAACCTACGACATTCAGCCCCAAGGCAAATGTCTGCGCCACACGACCGAATGTCAGGCGCTGGATCAGATGACCTATGACATCAACTCCGGTTTTGCGCATTCGCATGAATATTCCAGTTGGTTCCTATGGCCGATGTTTTCGTTTCAGGTCTATCCGGGCAATGTCTTGAACACCTATCACTGGCGGGCAATGGATGCCGACCACGTGGTTGTTTGGCGCGGCTGGTATTCGGTCGGCGGCATTGATGATGAGAAGGTCCGAAAACTCGCGCAACAGGATCGCGCCACCACCGTCGAGGAAGACATCCACCTTGTCGAAAGCGTTCATCGCGGCCTGAAATCGCGCGGCTATGTGCCGGGGCCACTGGTGGTTGATCCTAAGGGCGGCGTGAATTCCGAACACCCCGTCATGCACCTGCAGGCTTGGATGCGGGAGGCGATTGACGGCTGACTTTGCTATGCCTGAAAAATGGAGTGCCCAGCAAAAGCTGTTCCCGCATCAGGTTGGCTTCACGTGCCCTCCGTTTGACTACGATGCCGAGCCTTCCGACTTTCTGCGCATGTCGCCTGAAACCGTGGGCGTGCACGGCTGGATGCTGCATGTGCCGGACTACGCCCACGGGCTGGACCAGCGCAAAGCGAATTTCGGCATGATGGACGATTTCGTGCATTGCATGGCGCGAAACAGTGTTGTTGTCTGCGGCCTGGTTGGATCGAACTAGGTCCGTGCCAGCGGTCTGGGCGTCGAAGGGATACGCCAGCACTGCGCCGACTTGTCGGACAGATACGAGACCCATTTTCACATGGCAGGCAACTTTGTGGATCGTGGCTGTTTCCCCGATCAAGCCACCGTCAATGCCAAACGTTGGACTTTCGATGGGGACCTGTTTGAACCCAGTTTTACCTATGTGGCAGAGCAAGCCCCAGACGCAGACGCCTACCTGATCAACGGCATCTGCAATTTCCGCTCTGGTCCGAAAGGATTATCACAACACCCCCTGCATCTTGCCCGCGCGGTGGAGGCCAAGCTTGGCAAGCCAGTGATTGGGCATGATACGGCCCTTTACTGGCGGATCATGAAGGATCTTGGCATCGCGCCGACCACGCCGCAAAGCCAGCTGTTGGAGAGCCTCCATGGATACGATTGTAGCACTCTGGGCGATCCCCCACTCCACCTCGACCGCCTTTGAATGAATGATGCGTCAGCGCGGTGACCTTGATTGCCTGCACGAACCCTTTGGGGAGGCTTGGTACCAAGGCGAGGACCCACCCTGGCCCCGTTTCAAGAACGACGAGAAAACCACATCATGTGCATGTGTCCGGTGTGTTTTCCGATCTGCGGCCTGTAGAACGCGGACGCATGGTGCAAGCGATGGAGCGCTACCTGCTCGATCATATCGATGAGATCGCGAAAGTTCTGACATTGGAGCAGGGAAAACCACTGTGTGAAGCGCGGATCGAGATTGCAGGCGCTGCACGGTATTTCGAATACTATGGCAATCAGGCCGAAACGGTAGAGGGTCGCTCGATCCCGCTGGGCAAAGGCTATTTCGAGTTCACAACTTATGAGCCATTCGGCGTTTCCGCGCAGATCATTCCGTGGAACTTCCCCGTTGAGATGACAGCGCGGTCGCTGTCGGCGGCTTTGGCCACCGGCAATGCCTGCGTGATCAAAACGGCGGAACTCACTCCGCTTGGCAATGCGTGGTTCGCCCATGCAGCCAACGCAGTAGGCCTGCCCAAAGGCGCCATCAATATCCTATGCGGGCTTGGGGTGACGCGGGCGCGGCCCTATCGGCTCACCCGCTCGTAAACCAAATCGTGTTGACAGGATCTGTCCCAACCGGCGTCGCCATCGCAACCGCTGCAGCCAAAAATGTCGTGCCTTGCGTGATAGAATTGGGCGGAAAATCCGCGGCAATCGTTCGTGACGATGCCGATCTGGGAGCGTTTGAAAGCGACGTCCGCTGGGGCATCGATCAACCCGAATTCGGCCCGACAATGTGTGCAATGGTCTCTGAGCTGCAAAGCGATCGCGCCGCCGACATGGTCGTGGCGCGCAAGGCGAAGGGGCACAGCTTGCCACGGGTGGCCGCAAAATGAACATCCCTGGGGCGTTTCTTGAGCCAGCGATCGAGACGAACGTCACCCCCAATATGAAGATCGCAAATGGGGAAGTCTCTGGGCCCGTTCTGTCCGTCCTGAAATTCTCTTCCGATGAAGATGCCATCAAAATGCCAATGGAACACCCTATGGTCTTGTCGGCGGCGTTTTCACCCGCGACCTCGCCCGCGCGACCACAGCTGCTCGCCAGTTGCGAGCCGGTCAAGTGTTCGTCAATGAATGGTATGCTGGCGGGGTTGAGACGCCCTTCGGCGGTTATGGCAAATAGTCTACGGCCGTGAAAAACGCCGTGAAGCCCTCTGAAACTATGTGCAGACGAAAAACGTCGCCATCAAATTGAAAGGCTAACCTATGAGTACCTTCGACGAAATTTTTTTCTGAAAGGCTTGGAGTAACGCAAAGCCACCCTAGGTGTGAGCTTTCAATAGGTTGTCCATTCGATCCCTTTGAAGTTGGTTGGAGTTACCAGACCACAACCTTTTTCGGAGAGATCGAATGAACGTGCATCAGAATGCCAGACTTACGCCTCTGGGTCGAGAACGGCTTGTCGGGTTGATCCAGTCCGGCGTTTCTTTTGCGGCAGCCGGACGGGCCTGTGGCTGTTCGCCAAAGACGGCTGCGAAGTGGTGGTGGCGCTTTAAGGCTGAGGGCCCAGACGGATTGCACGACCGATGTTCGCGTCCGCATTCTGTGCGCAACTCGACATCTGCGGCTGTGAGCGCACAGATCATTGCTTTGCGCCGCCAGCGCCTGACAGGAGCCCATATCGCTGCAAAGACGGGTGTTTCGCCCACCATCGTCAGCCGGGTTTCAGGCGCGCGGGGCTCAGCCGGATGCGCGATCTGGAGCGCGCCGAATCGGTCCGCCGCTATGAACGCGAGGCTCCCGGCGACCTGGTCCATTTAGATATCAAACGTCTGGGAAAGTTCAAAAAAACCGGAAAGCGCATCACCGGAGACCCCAAGTAGGGTAAGTCCGCAAGTGCCGGCTGGGAGTTCGTGCATGTCTGCATTGATGACCACTCCCGGCTGTCCTTCACCCAAATCCATGCAAATGAACGCGGGCCGAGCGCGGTCAAACACCTCAAGGCCGCCGTGGCATGGTATGCCTCAATGGGGATCACGGTGCGGCGGGTCATGACGGATAACGGCGCGTGCGACATCAGTCACGTCTTCAAAACGGCATGTGCAGAACTTGGCCTCCGCCACATCCGCACCAAACCCTACACGCCAAGGACCAACGGAAAGGCCGAGCGCTTCATCTAGACCGCGCTCCGCGAATGGGCCTACGCCCGCGCCTATGACACGTCAGATCAACGCGGCGCTGACCTGCGTCGATGGAAACATCTCTACAATTGGCACAGACCGCATTCCGCCATAGGATCAAAACCGCCAATCAGCAGAGCGGGCTTAAATCGGAACAACCTCTTGACGCTCCACATCTAGGCGCTGCTGAACGCGTTCCAGAACGTCTTCGTGTTCCCATCTGCGAATGCGCCGCTCCTTGCTGTTGGTGCATTTGTCCTTGAGCACGCAACCTTCGCAATGGCTGGACCAGTAGGTCCGGA
>NZ_JACTAG010000005.1 GCF_014763045.1 Sulfitobacter aestuariivivens | reverse complement strand
GTACCAACGCACAGCACACAAGATGATCTCACGCGGAAAGCGATGATGCTTGAACGGGGATTTACGCGGCATGTCCAACCTCAAAAGCGCGAAAGTGGCCAAGCCAACCGATTAATGCAACAGTCCCATCGAGACACACCGTGCCATCAAGAAAGGCCACTTTGCCAACAATGAGCCGGGCGTTTTGGACGAGATTGCTTTTGTTGCAAACTTGTTCAAGCTGGCAGCATGACAGGCGGCAGACTTGGCCTAACCAGTGAATTGCATGCTAACGCAACAGAGCCCCTGCAACGGTTCACCGCGATCCAGAGCCACGGCGGATATCTAAGGGCCTTGAGCCAGAAGGCAGAGGAGGGGGCGTTTTCGCCCGGTCCGATGGTGATGGCTTTGTTGAATGGGCAAAAGGTTGTGGCGTGATGGTAAAGTTGACAGCTGTCAACTTTTCACCGTGCGCTGCGTGGTTGACAGCTGTCAACTTTATCCGATCGCATCCCGCCGCTTGGATTTGGCAACGTTTTTCCAGGCGATTTCCAGCAAATCCACGGTCAGTTCCGCATCGCGGTCGAGGTACCGGCAGATAGCTTTGACATGCTGAAGCAGAAAGCCAGGATGAGCACCGGAGGTGACGATGTCTTTGGCTTCGTATTGCTGATCAAAGAAGGTATTGACCACGTCTGGCTTGAATTCGATGCCGCGCTCGTTGCAGGCATCGGAAAAGATCTGAACGTATTCTTCGCGGGTCGGGGAGGGCACCATAATTTTGAAATAGATCCGACGCAACGCGGCGCCGTCGCCCAGTTCTTCGGGGATCATGTTGGAGGAGAAAACGACAAGCTGATCGAAGGGGATGGTAAATTTTTTCCCCGTGTGAAGCGACATGATGTCGAAGCCTTTTTCCAAAGGCACAATCCAGCGGTTGAGGAATTCCTGCGGCGTGGAAACCTGCCGGCCAAAGTCATCGAGGACGAACACGCCACCGAGCGCCTTGAGGTGCATGGGCGCTTCGTAGAAACGCGAGGTTGCCTCAAACCGCAGATCCAGCATGTCGAGCGTCAGTTCGCCGCCCGAGATCACCACGGGCCTGTGGCAGGGGACCCAGCGGGTATCCAGCTTGGTCGCGCCTTCGGGCAATTCAGCCACCTCGTGCAGGGTTTCGTCAAAGAAGCGAATGATCTGGTTCCCGACGATGGTCGCATGCGGCATGAAGATGACGTCTTTGAAGGACTTGCCAAGCGCCTCTGCAATGGAGGTCTTGCCGTTGCCGGGCTCACCGTACAGCAGGATGGATCGGCCGGAATTCGCGGCTGGGCCAAGCTGTGACATCATGTGCCTGGGAATAACAAGATGGCTCAGAGCGTCTTCCAGTTCGGAGCGGTGGATTTCCTCGTGGTTGATAGACTGGCGTTCGATTTGCTTGCAGAAGCGTTCGAAGGTGACCGGGGCAGGGCCCACATATTGCGAGGCCATCATCGCCTCAAGCGCCCATTTGTGGCCCGCATCGGTCAGTGAATAGCGAATGTCGGATTTGATATCTTCGGATTCGAGGCCCTGGGATTCCAACAAGTTCAGCGATACCATTTCGTTGATCAGCTGACGGCAGACGATGCGGGGCAATTTGACGACCTCACCGACTTCTGCGGGTGTCAATGTGCCGCCTTCGTAAAAGACCTTGGTGGCCAGACCGATCAGAAAGCTGGTGGTAAGCCCGGTCTCTTCTACTGTGCGGGGAGGGGCGTCGTATTCAAAAAGGTCCACTCAAATCTCCATCGTCAAACTATGCTTTGGCGGTACTGTGCTGTATAGCCCTACGGTTTCAAAGCCTTTTTTGCCACGCAGCGCGTTCTGCAGAGGTTATGTGCTATATCCCCCGCCCAACGGCGCGTGCCCGGATTGGATTGTTCACAAGGTCGGGTGGAATGCGACCCTGACGGCGGTATTGTTGCGCGCGCAATTGGGGGTTGAGGGTGGCGGGATGCTGGCAAACTAGTCTTTACGATGATCAGGATTCCCGTGCGGATACCTTTGGACATAGCGACGGCTTGAAAAGATGCAGCCGGTCCAGCCTGGGTGGTTTAACATTTGTTATACCAACGCGCGCTTTTGACAGTGATCTGCGGTGGCTTTGGCCCGATTATCACAGGTTTAAGGATTTTCGCAGGCGGACCGGGTGCGTCGATTGGTTTTGGAGGATAGACGGCGGACATACCCGGCCAGCGGGCGCATGCGTCGGATGCTGTATCGCGGCCGACGGTGTGCGGCGGTATTGTGGGGAATAGCCCTTGCTAATTGGTGAGACTGACCATCAAAAACTTGCAAATCTTCTATCTGATGGCATAAATGCAAGGTATGATACGTCGGAATGACCATGCAGATCTGGAACGCGCGCTGGATACGCAGGCGGGCGTTGTCCTGTTGGGCCCTCGGCAGGTCGGCAAAACGACGCTGGCGCAAGACATCGCAGACGCGCGCGACGCGGTCTATCTGGACATGGAGCGGCCCGGAGACAGGCACGTGCTGGCAGAGGCCGATCTTTACCTGGATGAACAGGTGGGCCGGCTGGTGGTGATCGACGAAGTGCAGTTGATGCCCGGATTGTTCAGTGCGCTGCGTGGACAGATCGACAGACGGCGCCGGGCAGGGCACCGCACCGGGCAATTTCTGCTGTTGGGGTCCGCGTCGGACGCATTGTTGCGTCAGAGCGCTGAATCCCTGGCCGGGCGGGTAAGCTATCATGAATTGACGCCCTTTGTGCTGGATGAAGTGGGGCAGGGGGCGCAGCAGACGCTGTGGCTGCGCGGGGGATTTCCGGATGGTTTTCTGGCCCCGTCCGACCGCGACAGCCTGCGGTGGCGCGAGGATTTCATACGGACCTATCTGGAACGCGACATCCCGTCGTTTGGCCTGCGCATTCCGGCAGAGACGCTGCGGCGGTTCTGGACCATGCTGGCGCACGAGCAGGGCGGCGTGCTGAATGCGGCGCGGATTGCGGCGGGGCTGGGGGTCTCGGGGCAAAGCGTGGCGCGGTATCTTGATCTGTTGGTTGATCTGATGCTGGTGCGCCGTTTGCCGCCCTGGCATGCGAATGCGGGCAAGCGTCTGGTCAAATCGCCCAAGGTTTTCATTCGCGATGCCGGGCTGACCCACGCGCTGTTGGGGCTTGGGACGGTCGAGGCGCTGCTGGGTCATCCGGTGGTGGGCGGATCCTGGGAAGGGTTTTGCATCGAGAACCTGATTGCGGCTGCCCCGCGCGGAACGCAGGCCAGTTTCTATCGCTCTGCCGCGGGGGCCGAGATTGATCTGATCCTGCGCTTGCCCGACCAGCAGCTTTGGGCGATCGAGATCAAGCGCACGACACGTCCCAAGGTGACGCGCGGGTTCCATATTGCAGCGAATGATCTGGGCGTGGCGGCGCGGTTGCTGGTCTATGCAGGCGATCGCGAGGTGCCGGGAGAGGGGGGCGTGCGGGCCCTGCCGTTGGCGGATGCCATGGCGCGCCTGCGCGCTGCGGTCACGTCTTAGGGTTGCCGGCGCGTCTGTCCGAGATGATTTGCAGGGTTTGCCACGATTGCAGCAACTGCACCGCGGATGTGGCCGCAATGCGCCGCCGTTCAATGCGCAGCTCGAGCGCGCGCGCGACGGCGCCGGACATGCTGGGCGGAAAAACGGTGGTGCCGTTGTCAGTGATCTCTTGTTTTTCGTCGGGCGTCAGTTCGAACTGCCCGCCCAGGACAAGCTGCCGCGACCCTTCCGGGTTTTTGATGGGTTCAAGCAGCAGAAGGTTGAAAAACTGCGTGCCGTCCTTGCGGCGGTTGTTCAAAATGACCTGCGTGCGCCGTTTTTCCTCAAGCGCCAGTCTGATTTCAGCGCGGGCTTCGTCGTTTTCCAGATCACCCTGCAGAAACCGGCAGTTTTCGCCCAAATGGCTATCCGAATAGCCCGTCAGCGCACGAAAGGCGGCGTTCATATAGACCAGCGGATGATCGGGTTCAGACACGTCCGAGACGGTGAGCGCGTGCGGCACGCGATCCAACGTGGCGTCAAGTGAGCTAAAGTCGAGTTTGCTGTTTGCCATCAAAGACCTGCTACTCTAATTTCCACAGAAATTCCCCTTGGATATCTGTTTTTTCGTATGCCCCAAATGCAAAGTACTTCGTCTCAGCTTGTGGTCGGGATCGGCGCGTCGGCGGGGGGTCTTGAAGCCTTCCGTCAGCTTTTAGCGGGTTTGCCCGATGAACACAATTTGGCCCTTGTCCTGATCCAGCATCTGGACCCCGATCACGAGAGCCTGATGCCCGAACTTGTCGCGGCGCGGACCAAGTCGCCGGTGCACAGTGTCAAGAACGGCATGACGATCGAACCGGGGCATATCTATCTGATGCCGCCCGGGTACGAGATGGAAATGGATGGTCTGACCCTGAAACTGGCGGAATTTGACTCTCCGCGTGGACTGCGCCGCCCGATCGACCGGTTCTTCAAGAGCCTTGCAAAAGAGCACGGCGAACATGCAGTGGCGGTGGTGTTGTCGGGCACCGGGAGCGATGGCGCCAACGGCGCGCGCGAGATCAAGGGGGCAGGCGGGCTGGTTCTGGTGCAGGAACCCAAGCAGGCCAAGTATGACGGGATGCCGCAATCGGTGCTGGATCTCAGCGGTGCCGATGTTGTCAGCAATGCCGAAGAGATCATTGATGTTGTGCGCGATTACTTCAATCTGCGCGGCGACGGTGAGGGCGGTTTCGGATCGGATGAGGAATTTCTCGGTCGCATCCTGCGGCACGTGCGGTTCCGCACGGGCCATGATTTCGCCGACTACAAGGATGCCACGATGTTGCGGCGCGTGGCGGTGCGAATGTCTGTTCTGAACATGATTGAGGCCAATGATTACCTCAAATTCATCGTAGAGAACAAAAAAGAAGCAGACATGCTGTTTCGCGATCTGCTGATCAACGTCACCAGCTTTTTCCGTGATCCTGAACATTTCGAGGTCATGAAAAAGGAAGTCATCCCCGATCTGGTAGAAGACACCCCCGAACACGGAGAGTTGCGGATCTGGGTGGCGGGATGTTCGACGGGTGAGGAAGCCTATTCCATTGGGATGCTGGTGGACGAGGAAATCAACCGCCTGAATAAGCAGTGCAAGGTCGTGATCTTTGGCACGGATATCGACGAACAGGCGCTGCGCACCGCCCGCGCAGGGCGGTATCCTGACACGATTGTCGACAGTGTGCCCGTGGATCTGCTTGAGCGGTATTTCAGGCCCATTGCGGATGGCTATGAAGTGGGTCCGCAATTGCGCGAAATGGTCCGGTTTTCGCGCCACAGCTTCATCAAGGACCCGCCGTTTTCCAAGGTTGATCTGGTGTCGTGCCGCAATGTGCTGATCTATCTCAAGGATTCCCTGCAAGACGTGACCAGCCGTGTGTTTCACTATGCGTTGCGCGAAAAGGGGTATCTGTTCCTGGGGCCCAGTGAAAATCCCAAGTCTATTTCCCAGTATTTCCACGAAACCGCTGCCCGTGCGCGCATTTTTCGCAGAATGGCCGGGCAGGCGCGTCCGCTGAACCTGGGCAGTCTGTCGGGTGCGGTCTTGAACCGGCCCGCCAGCACGCCGGACACGGCCCGGAACCCGTCACAGCTAAGCGACACAGAACGCGTTATACTGGATGAATATGCGCCTGCGCATCTGCTGGTTGATGCCGAAGGCAATGTGACCTTTTCGTCCGAGAGTGCTGCGCGCTACCTTGCGGTGCGCAGCGGCAAGATCAGCACCAATTTGTTCAACTTCGTGGCGCCCGCACTTGAAGCGACGTTCCGACGTGCGGCCCGCATCAAAGCGACGCCTGGCGATACCAGCGAATTCGATTTTCAGGGCGAAATCGCCGGGGTCAAGCAACGGCTGGTGGTCTCAGCGCGGCGGATGGACGATGGCGGCGTGTTGTATGTGATCCGGGACAATTTGCAATTGCTGGATGCGCGCCCGTCCGTTGACGGGGAATTGGCCAGCCATCAGGACACCTATATGCGCCAGTTGGAATCCGAACTGGATGACGCCAAGCAAGAAGTCCGCACCACCGTCGAAGAGCTTGAGACATCAAACGAGGAGCTGAAAAGCTCGAACGAAGAAATGATGTCGATGAACGAAGAGCTTCAGTCGGCCAACGAGGAACTGACCACCATCAATGATGAGTTGCAGGAAAAGCTGCGGGAGCTGAACCAGGCGAATATCGACCTGAGCAATTTTGTGCAAAGCGCGCGCGTGCCGACCGTGTTCCTTGATTCCGAGCTGAATTTGCTGCGCTTTACCCCCGAAGCCGAAGAATATTTTCGTTTCGGGCCAAATGACATCGGCCGTCCGCTGGTCGATTTGAATGCCGAAGTTGATCAGGACAAATTGCTGGAGCTGTGCCGGCAGACCGTCGAAGACCTTAGAGAGCGCGAAGAAGAATTCGAAAGCAAGGACGGGGACATTCATCTGTCTGTGCGTGTGATGCCCTATTCGCCGGACGGTGGGCAAAGCCGGGGCGCTGTGTTCACCCTGCAGGATGTGACCGAACTGCGCGACGCCATTCAGGCCGCGGACGAGGCCAAAGCCGTCGCCGAAGACCAGATGGAGGAGGTCGAACAGATCTATGCCACAAGCCCGATGGCGATGACGCTGATCGACAAGGACATGAGATATCTGCGGGCCAATCAGAAACTGGCAGAGATCAACGGCGTCCCTCTTGACCGTCACATCGGTCGAACAATCCGCGAAATTATTCCTGCCGTTGCAGACCATACCGAGGCGCTGGTCCGGCGGGTTCTGGAAACCGGAGAGCCGATTTTGGCCGAGCCGGTCTATGGCCATACGCAAAATGAACCCGATGTCGCGCGAGTCTGGAAAAGCGATTGGGTGCCGTATTACAGGGGTGGGGAAGTCGCTGGCGTTTCTGTCCACGTGCTCGAAATCACCGAGCAAGTAGAGGTAGCGGACAATCTGCGCCAGATCATGGGAGAGCTGGAACACCGGGTCAAGAATATGCTGTCGAACGTCAATGCGCTGGTCAATCGTGCGGGGCGTGAGGCGACGACCGACAAGCAGGTGTTCGACACACTGACCAAGCGGATCAACGGTTTGGCGAACACGCATGCCCTGCTGACTGCTGAAACCTGGTCATCGGCCAGCCTGGCAAACATCATCGCGCCGGAAACGATTGATGTGTACGGCGCAGAACGCGTCACCCTGTCGGGGCCCGAGATACATGTGACGTCCGAGGCGACGGTATCCATCGGCATGGCCATTCACGAACTGGCAACCAATGCCGCGAAATACGGGGCATTCACCAGCCCCGATGGCCATGTTTCGGTGTCATGGTCGCGGATCACGGATGCGACGAACGATCGGTTACGCTTGGAATGGGTCGAAACCGGCGGCCCTGCGGTAACGGCATCGGATCGCAAGGGTTTTGGCACGCAGCTGATCAACTCTACAATTGAAGGCAACTTAAGCGGAAAAGTGACACGAAATTGGGAACCAGACGGACTGAAGGTTGTTATCGAAATAGCTTTCGAAGAGGTGACGGGTGTCGTTGGATGAATGCCGCATGTTTGAGGGATTGAAAATCCTGTATCTGGAAGATGAACCACTTGTGGCGCTTGATACAAGTGAACACCTTGAAGAACTTGGATTTTCTTCGGTCGAAGCAGTATCGCGGTTGCAGCGCGCAGAAGATCTGGTTGCGGAAACCACCTTTGATCTGGCGCTGCTCGACATCAATGTGGATCGCGGTCAGACAAGTCTGGAGCTGGGTGAAATGCTCGTAGAAAAAGGGACCTGTGTTGTTTTTGCATCAGGGAACAGCAGCGCTGCGATCAGTCTGGCGCGGGACGAATATCACTTTCTGGACAAGCCTTTTTCGCTTGCGCAACTGACACAAAAGCTTGCGGATGCGCTGCAGCGACAGACGGTCTAGCCCGGCGCTTGTCGCACGTTATCGGGAAGCCAGGTGGCCAGTTCCGGGAACCAGATCAACACAAAGACCATCAGCACCATGATCAGGAACATCGGGATCGCGGCGCGCGCGATGAACGACATCTCGTGATCGGTCATGCCTTGCAGCACGAACAGGTTAAACCCGATGGGCGGTGTGATCTGCGCCATTTCAACGACGACGACGATGAAGATGCCGAACCAGATCATGTCGATCCCGGCTTCGCGCACCATCGGTTCTACCACGGCCATCGTCAGGACCACCGACGAGATACCGTCGAGGAAACAGCCCAGGATGATGTAAAAGACCAGTAGCACCATCAGCAACTGGAACCGGCTGAGATCAAGGGCGGCGATGCCATCGGCCAGCGCGCGGGGCAGGCCGGTGAACCCCATCGCAAGCGACAGAAAGGCCGCACCGGCAAGGATCAGCGCGATCATGGCAGAGGTGCGGGTGGCCCCCATCAGGCTTTCGGTGAAGGTTGACCAGTTAAGCGAGCCCTGCAGCGCAGCCAGCACCAGCGCGCCGATGACGCCGATGGCGGCCGCTTCGGTTGCGGTGGCAATGCCTGCGAACATCGATCCGATGACGGCTGCAATCAGGCACATAACAGGGATCAGGAAGCGCGAATTCTTCATCTTGTCGGCGAAAGACATGCCGGTTTCGACGTCGGGTTTCCAGTCGCGACCCACGAAGGAATAGATCGCCACATAGGCCATGAACATGCCCGCCAGCACGAGGCCCGGGACGACGCCCGCAAAGAACAGCTTGATGATGCTTTCGTTGATCGTGACACCGTAGACGATCAACGTCAGCGAGGGCGGGATCATCAGGCCCAGCGTGGCCGCACCTGCCAGTGTGCCGATGACCATTTTTTCGGGGTACTGGCGCGCGCGCAACTCGGGGATCGACATTTTGCCTACCGTCGTCAGCGTCGCGGCGGATGATCCCGACACGGCGGCAAAGACCGTACAGCCCACGATATTGGTATGCACCAGCCCGCCGGGCAGGCGCGCCATCCACGGGGCCAGCCCGCGGAACATGTCCTGGGATAATCGGGTTCGAAATAATATCTCGCCCATCCAGATGAACAGGGGCAGGGCGGTCAGGGTCCAGCTGCTGGACGCGCTCCAGATGGTTGTGGCCATCCGGTCGCCTGTGGGACCAGAGGCAAAAAGCTCCATTCCGACATAGGCCACGCCGATCAGCGCAAGGCCAACCCAGACGCCGGTACCCAAAAGCAGAAAGAGGATGAAAAGGAAAAGGGCGATGACATAGGCTTCTTGCATGGCTCTACTCCGCGTGGGCGTCGGTGACATCGCGCACGATGCGGTGTTTGCCGGTGACAAGAAGGGTGATCAGGTTGTCGGTCAGCGCGATGGCCAGAATGATCGCGCCGACCAGCACCGGGGTATAGACCATCCACATCGGCGTGGCGTCCTGACCTTGGCTTACGTCATTGAATTTTATGGCAAACCCAACCATGCGCCAGATGTACCAGCTGACGTACCACGCCGCCGCCGTGGCGATGGAGAAGCACCAGACTTCCAGAAAGAACCGCATCCGTTCGCCGACGACATTCAGCAGGATCGACACCCGGATGTGACTGCCCTTGTTGAGCGCCGAGGCAAAGGCGAGGAAGGATGCTGCGGCCATGGCATAGCCTGCATAGTCAGGCGCGCCGGGGAACACTTCACCTGTCCAGCGGGCCAGCATCTGGATCACGATGAGCGCCAGGATGATGATAAGGCACAGGGCGGCCAGCACGGCGGCCAGCGTATAGAGTGCATCGAGCAGACGGCGGACCACGGTCATTGTCGTGTCCCCGCAAAGAGCAGGCTGGGCATGGGCACTTCGTATCCTGTGTCAGTTTCATAAGGGGCCATTGCGGCGTTCATCCGGTCACGGATGATGTCCTGCACGTCCGGGGCTTGCGCCCCGACGATCAGCGGCACACGCACGCCAAAGGACATGAAAAAATCAAAGAAATCGACAGTCGGCGCGATCAGCACGGTTTCAAGCCGCCGGGTCGAGATGTCGGTAAATCCCGCCGTTGTCATCATCGCCGCGACGGTTTCTGGGTCTGACAGCGCATAGGCATCCGGGGCGGGATCTGCCAATGCCATGTCTGCTTCGGCCTTCATCACCTCGAAAAGCCCGGCATAGAGCGCGGAATCCGATGGCGCGGTCCATTGGCTGAACGCAAACCGGCCACCGGGGCGCAGCACGCGCGCGGCTTCGGACATGGCTTTGGCCGGGTCGATCACATGAAACAGACCCATATTGCAGGCCGCCGCGTCAAAGCTGGCGGTGTCGTGGGGCATATCAAGGATATCCCCGATCCGGAAAGCCAGATCGGGAAACCGCTTTTGCGCGGTCTCGATCATGGCGGGGGCAAAATCTATTCCTTCCGCGTTGATCAGCAACGCGGCGGCGGCCCCGGCCACATAGCCCGGCCCACAGGCCAGATCGATCAGCCGCATACCGGGCCGCAGGTGCAGCGCATCCAGCAGTGCAGGCACAATCTGCAACGTCGCAAGGGCGGTCGCGCCGTCATAGCGGCCCGCGCGGTCGTGCCATCCCTGGCGTTCGGCAGAGTGGAAGGCGTCAAATGTCATGGGAAATCGGGCAGGGCCGTCTGCGGCCCTGCCCCTTTTTCATCAGTTGGCTTTGTAGGCATCCACGATGGCCGTGCCATCGTCACCAGCCGCTTCCAGCCATTCTGCTGTCATTGTCTCGCCGATCTCTTGCAGTTCGCTGACCAGCTGATCACCCGCACGCCCGACGGTCATGCCGCCTTCCTTGAGGCCGTCCAGCGTGAACTGGGTATAGGCCTTGGAAGCCTCCAGCCCATCGGCGGCGGCTGTTTCTGCGCACGCCGTGATCGCGGCCTTGTTGGCGTCAGAGACCCCGGCCCAAACTTCGGAGTTTACCATCACGTGGTTGTAGGGCAGCCAGGCGTCAACCTCGTAGAAGTGGCTGAGCGATTCCCAGACTTTGCGGTCATAGCCCGTTGCACCGGACGAGATCATAGATTCTGCCACACCCGTCGCGAAAGCCTGCGAAATCTCGGCCGCTTCGATGGTCACCGGCAACATGCCTGTCAGTTCCGCCAGCCGCGATGTGGCGTTGTTGTAGGACCGGAACTTGATGCCTTCCATATCGGCGACAGAGTTCACTTCCTTGTTGAAGTAGAGGCCCTGAGGCGGCCATGGCACGGAATAGAGCAGTGTCAGGTTCTGATCGGCCAGTACCTCTTCGAGCTTGGGCTTGGCCGCGGCCATCAATTTGCCGCTGTCCTCGAAAGAGGTGGCAAGGAACGGCACGCTGTCAAAGCCAAAGACCGCGTTTTCGTTCTGGTGGCCGGACAGCAGGCGTTCACCAATCGGGACTTGCCCGGTCTGGATCGCGCGCTTGATGTCGGCACCTTTGAAAAGCGAGCCTGAGGGGTGCACGGTGATGTTGATCTCGCCATTGGTGCCCGCGCCCACGCATTCCGCGAACTTCGCGCCGTTCTCAGAGTGGAAGTTGGTGGCGGAATAGGCCATCGGCATATCCCAGTCTTCGGCCAGGGCAGGGGCGGCGACAATCGCCGTTGCCAGCGCGAGGGCTGTGAATGTTTTCGTCATTGGTGATCTCCTTGTTGAATGTGCGGCCCGTTCGGGGCTCTTGATTGACCTTAGGTCGCGAAACGATTGGGCGAATATGTCGACATGTCAATGTTTGGCGGCGCACCCATGATCATGTTGGCCAGCAATCGGCCGGTTTTCGGGCCGCCGGTCAGGCCGATGTGATGGTGTCCGAAGGCGGTGAAAACGCCCGTTTGCCCCACTTCGCCGATCAGCGGAAGGCTGTCGGACGGGGCAGGACGGTGGCCCAGCCATTTTTCCGTACCGGCGTATTTCAGGTCAGGGTAGGCGGCCTTGACCTGCCGGCGCAACAGCTTGAGCGGTCCTTTGCTTGGCCCCGCGTCCAACCCGCCGAATTCCACGACGCCAGCACAGCGCAGGCCCGCGTCCATTGGCGTTGCCACGAATTTTCCTGCCGCGACCATCGTCGGGGAAAGGGCGCCGTTGGTCGCGCCCTCGAAAAGAATGTGATAGCCGCGCTCTGTTTCCAGGGGCACTTTGATGCCCATCTTTTCCATCAGCGGTTTGGACCAGACACCCGTGGCGATCACCACCTGATCGCAGGGCACTGGTCCGTCTTTTGTCCGGACGGCTGTGACCTGTCCGCCGGTCCTTTCGAAATCTTTGACTTCGGTCTGGCGCAGAGTGCCGCCCATGCCCTGAAACACCTCGGCCAGATGCGCGACATAGCCCCCCGGATTGCGAATCGTGCCATGTGCTTTCATCGTGGCCAGAAGGTTCACGCCGGAAAGGTTGGGTTCGCGATCTTTGACGGCGTCGCCCTCTGTGATCTCAGGCGCAAAGCCCGCCTTGCGCCGCAACTTCCAGGTATAGCTGTCGGCCTCGAACGCGGCGCGGTCCTTGTAGGCGAAATGGTAATCGCAGTCGGTGACCCAGCGTGCGGCATCTGTGCCTGCGGTCAGCGCCTTGTGCTGTTCCACCGTGTCGCTGGTGATGGGGGTCAGCCCCTTTGCAATGCGGCGCGTGTCGCGGTCATTTGCGTTGGCCAGATACCTGACCAGCCACGGTGCAAGGCGCGGCAGATAGGACCAGCGCAGGAACAGCGGAAAGTCCGGATTCATCACCAGTTTGGGCGACTTGGCCACCAATCCGGGTATGGTGACAGGCACCATTGCGCAGGCAGCAAGCACGCCGGCATTGCCATAAGATGTTCCCTGACCCGGCGCGCCGCGGTCCAGAATGGTCACCTCGGCCCCTAGCCGCCGCAGCCAGATGCCGGTCGAGACGCCGACGATGCCTGCGCCGATGATGACGATGTTCTTGCTCATGTGCCGGACCTTTGAATGGCATAATGCGCGACCTTATCGGGATCGGGCGAAATGCCAAGGCCCGGGCCGTCTGGCACGATGACCTCCCCGTCCTTGACCGGGAAGGGATCTGCCAAAATGTCCTGCACGAGGAAATAGCTGGCTTGATAGAATTCGCAGCCCAGCGTGATTTCGGGGGTTGCGGCGATCATGTGGGTTCCGGCCAGATGCGCCAGACCCGCCTCGAACATGTCGCCGCCATAGGCCGTCAGCCCCGCCGCACCAGCCATGCGCGCGACGGTCTGAGCACGGGTCAGCCCGCCCGCCTTCATGACCTTGATCGATACGCCGTCTGCGATGCGCTCTTGAATTGCGCGACCCATGTCTTCGGGGCCAAAGACGCTTTCATCGGCCAGCAGGGGCACGTTGATATCGTCCCTGATCCGCGCCATAAGGTCGAATAGATGCGCCTTGACGGGTTGTTCGATGAAGGTTGGGGCAAAGCCTGCCACATCGCGGACCTGAGACAGCGCAGTGTCAGGATGCAGACCCTGGTTATAGTCAACGCGAATATCAAACTCAGGAAAATCTGCGCGCAGGCGTTCCAGCCGCAGAATGTCAAAGGCATGATCCTTGAACCCTGTCTTGAGCTTGATGATCCGCACGCCGTCGTCCCGAAGGCGCGCCATCAGCGCCAGATCCTTGTCAAAGTCCGGATCGGCGATGGAACAACTTAGCGGGATCGTCGATCGGCAGCGCCCGCCCAACAGCGCCCAGACGGGCAATCCGCTGATGCGCCCCTGCAAGTCCAGCAGGGCGGTTTCCAACGCGGCCTTGGCTTCGGTGCAATGGGCCACCGCGTACCGGGCGTCCGCCAGTATCGCGGCACGGTCCGCTAAGGGCCGGCCAACGACATGGGGCCGGATATAGCGGTCAATGGCGGCAAAACTCGCCTCGGCAGAGCCGGTAAACACCGACCAGCTCGATGCCTCGCCCCAGCCTTCGGTACCATCTTCGGCGCGCAGCCGCAGGATCACCAGATCAACGCTGTGTTCCACAGACCCGATGCCGTGATCGCGTCGCGCATTCACCGGCAACTGGATGTGCCAGACGTGCATATGGGTGATCTGCTGCATCAGCCCATCCAACGCCGCACCGGGGCTGCGGCCTGCTCAAGCGGTTGAGTGATCACATCAACCAGCGTGGGGCCGTCGTGGGCAATGGCCTCGCGCAGCACGCCCTCCAGCGCGGCGGGGTCCTCGACCTTCCACGATTTCACACCGTAGGCTGCCGCAACGGCGGCCTGATCGACGCGCCCAAAGTCGACGTTGTGATAGCGCGCGCCCTTGTCGTCTTTCTGGCTCGCCTTGATCCAGCCGAATGAGGCGTTGGAAAAGACCACATAGGTGATGTTTGCACGCGCGCGACAGATCGTTTCAAGCTCGCCTACGGTGAACCCGAATGATCCGTCGCCCATCATCGCCACGACCTTGCTGCCCGGCCGCCCGTACCACGCGCCAAGTGCCGCCGACATGGCATAGCCCAAAGCCCCGTGCGCGCGGTTTGTGATAAAGTACCGCCCCGGTTTCGGCAGTTCGTAAAAGGCCGAGAAATAGGGGCAACTGGTACCGGGATCGCTGAGGATGGTGGCATCCTCGGGTAACACGCGCTGGAGCGTCGCGATCACCCGTTCTGGCAGGATGGGCGCGGCATCACTTTCCGCCAGCTTGTGAAAGGCCTCGAACTTGCGGCGTTTGATATCTGCCGCCGCCGCTGCCCCGCCAAATGTGTCATGGCCCTGATCGCGCGCGTCAAGTACCGCGTTGACCGCCGCCAGCGCCAACCGCAGATCCGCCACCACGCCGACTTCTGCGGGGTAATTCGCGCCAATCACCATCGGATCGCTGTCAAAATGCACGATGCGGCTGCCGGGCTTTGGTGCCTCCCACCGCGCCGTGGTGGTAGAGCCCGCCCGACAGCCCATGAAGATCACCAGATCTGCGTTTTCCATCGCCTCCCACGTCTGACCCGTGCCGCCATTAGAGCCGACGACGCCGACCGCGTTGGGGTGATTTTCGGCCAGCGCGCCCTGGCCCGAAATGGACGTGGCGACAGGAATATCAAGCCGGGTTGCCAAGCGGTCCAGCTCGTCCCACGCGCCGGCAATGACCACACCGCCGCCGCAGACAATCAAAGGAGATTTGGCCGTCAGGATCGCATCGACCGCCGCTTCTGCCGCGCCGGGGGCAGGGGCCGCAGGATAAGCAGGATAGGTGGTATGCGCCGGATCGGCCCAGATATCATCGGGATCTACCGGGTCGTACTGAATGTCATAGGGCAGACCAAGATGCGCCGCACCGGAGCGCCCGGTGGTCATCGCCCGAAATGCCGCGCGGACCATGCGCGGAATGTGTGCCGACTGCTTGATCACGGTATTCCACTTGGTCACAGGTGCCATCAGCGCCTCTTGGTCGACCTCGGTCAGGGGGTATTTTCCATAGGTTCCTACAGAAATATCCGTCGTGATCCCCAGCACCGCATAAGAGGATTCCGATGCCTCGATCAGCCCCGGGAGAATATAGGTCGCGCCCCCACCCGAGGGCCCCTCGCAGACGCCCGGCCGTCCGGTCACGCGCGCATAGGCGTCGGCCATGTAGGCGGCAGACCGTTCATCGCGGGTCAGAACATGGGTGATCTCGTGCTCAAGCCCGCGCAGCGAATCATAGAGCGGCAGGCTGGTGTCGCCACACAGACCAAAGATGTGCCTGACCTTGTGGGCCTCCAGCATGCGCACAAAGGCATCCGCGCCGTTCATCTCGTTCGACACTGTCTTCCCCCCGGATCAAGTGTACGGGCATCTTACGACTTTGCGGGCCGGTGGGAATGGCTTTCGAACGGTCGGGTCCGGCAACATTCTGACCATTGACTGTTGAAGACACCGGTCAGGTGCTATTAAACGCGCAAAACGCAGACACAGATCGTTCGAAAGGACCAATGCTGCGTCCGGATCGATACCATAAGGCAGAGGCGATGCTAAAATCCTATCCAAGTTACCGCCCGGTCTTTGGAGCGACGGAATTCCGCAGACGCAACATGCATTACCTGTTGCCAAACGAAGAGGGAAAGGCGTTCCTCTATACCTACATCCGCAAGAATGCCTGCACATCGTTCAAAATGTTGATGATGGACCGTGTGGGAGCCAAAGCGCCCCGATCGCTTGAGAAAATCAGGAAATTTCGCACGCCGGTCGGATTTCGGGACTGGGATCAGGCGCTGCTTGTCTATCGCGATCCCGTCGACCGGGCGATTTCGGCCTTTACCAACAAGTTCATTGATGGATCAGGGAATGTGGATATTTTTCGCAGCTTCGAGGCCCTGACAGGCAAGGATGCCGCGTCCGCGACTTTCCGGGATTACCTGTCCTATACCAGGAACCCTTTTTCCAAGCTTGACCCGCACACTTGGCCGCAAAAAGCCCACTTGATGGACGGGGAATATTCCATCGTGGTCGAGATGAAGGAAATCTCCAAGGTCATGAAGGCGGAATTGCCCTCGGTTGCCGGGTACTTTCGCAAACCGTTGAATTCATCAAATACCGGTGCCGAAAGCACAGAAGACCTAAGCGATGTACCCGCCAACCAGATCGCAAAATACAGCAAGTCCAGTTTCGAGGCGCTGCGGCCTGAGTTTGAAGACGTCTATGCCGTCGATATGGAGATGATCGCGCAGATCAAGAAGAACACGCCAGAGGGCTGATCGTGAGGGCCCGGAGTAATGCCCTTTGGCTGCGATTTCTGAGGATGTGAACCTTTGTGAGCGATACTTGAAGCGCGACTCTTGTTAGCCTCAGAGTAGGGGTCTCACCGCAATTCCTCCATCATCTTTTCGCGGAACACTTCTGCCGGTGTCTTCCATCCGAGGCATTTGCTCGGTGTGTTGTTGAGGCGATCGCAGATCACCTTCATATCGTGATCTGTGCATCGCCGGATGTCGCGCTTACGGGGCAGCCATCTTCTAAGCCTGCGGTTTGTGTTTTCGACTGTGCCTTTTTGCCAAGGTGAGGATGGGTCACAGAACCAAGTTTGCGTGCCGATCTCGGCCTGGAGGTGCGGCCAGCTGACGAACTCTGTCCCACGGTCAAAGGTGATTGACTTGCGCGCAGTTAGGAGGAGGTCACGGATGGCTTCCATGATCTTACCCATGACCGGCTTGGTCCGTTTGTTTGGGTTCTACAGGATCACTGTGAATCTGCTGATACGTTCGACCATTGAGGTCACATTGGTCTGCCCAAGCTTTTGTTTGAACAGCATCAAACCGGCCTCCCAGTGACCGAACTGGCGACGGTGCGCGACATCATCAGGGCGGAATAGGAGGCTGACATCGCGATGGAATTTGGGCTCTCTACGGCGTCTGGTTCGTCTCGGCCTACGGACAACACAGTGGGTGGGCAAGTACCACCACAGATCATCAAGCTGACCTTCCTTGGAATAGATGTATCGATAAATGGTTTCCTGACAGACTCCGGGCACAGCTCTTTCATGGATCATCCTGTTGCTGATCTGTTCAGGTGTCCAACCGTTCTTGAGCCGTTCGGCCACGCGTTTAACGAGTTCCGGGTGCTTGATCAGCTTACGCTGCCGCGCGCGGCGATCTGCCGTCATCAACTGGGCGGCAGCACCGAAATAGCCATCACATTTAGGCATGCTTTCATCGCGGAAATGATTGCGCTTCAGCTCACGAAAAATCGTCGAGCGACAGCGCTTCAAGACACGGGCCATCTCATCAACAGGGACCTTTGCGTGTCTCCAGCGTTCTATCTTGCGTCGCTCTGTGATACTCAGTTGACTATAAACGGCTCCCATACCGATTCCTCTTGTTAGATAACATGTTGTTTTCTAACAGAATTGCAGTTGGAGGTAGCGCGCGCGCGGCTACACCTTTTAGGGCATAAGGTAGATTATGTTATTTTTCTGGGACGATCACAGATCGCGCGTAATCCATGAAAGTCGCACCGGGTCGGTCATGAGAACACGCGACAAACGCTGAGACATGCCGCCGCGCAGTGCAGGATCAAGGCCTACCAGCGTCGCAGGACGCGTCTCTGCGGATTCCGGCCAGATCATCAGACCGCCTGGCGCAAGCATTTCGCGCAAATGTGCGGCATCTCGTGGCGTTGGGGATGTTCCGGCGCAGATCAGAGCGAATGCGCCCTGTGCAGGAAGATCGGCCCATGTGGTCATGGTGACGCCGAACATTTGTGCACCAAGCGCTGTGCTGAGGCTGCCGACCACGTCCACCAGCAGGGCGCTGCCGCCCCGGTGCGCACGCCAGTCGTGCGCCAGGATCTGCCACAGCTTGCGGTCCATGCCGGTGCTTTCGCAACTACGACACTGGCCGTGCGGCGAAATGCGATCCCAGCTTTGGCACAGATTGCATCGCGTCACGCCGGCCAGTTGCATGCGGTCGAGCGCGTGCACGCTTTCGAGTGAGAGCGGATGTGCCGCTACGGTGGTGTCATCCAGCACGGCACCCAGGCCCGGGTTGGTCTTGACCGTCAGGGCGGCAATCTCGGGGATGGCGGTCAGCGTGGCCCCCGTGCTTTCCAGATAATAGCTGAATTCGACATCGGTGTAATCCTGGGGCAGGTCGGTCGAGAATGCCTTGCCCGGCCCTGCCGCGTCCCGGCGCAGGATGAACAGGCCGCCCTGGACGTGTCGGAAGGGTCTTTTAGGATTTTTGGCCGCAAAGTCAGAATTACGGAAATCCGCGAAACGGGGCAACTGCGCTAGTTCCTTGCCCAGCGTATGCGGCGGCAGATGGCTCAAATGACCGCCAAGGGCTGCCCTGGGGTGACGGCGCATGTGATTGATCAAGGGGCGTTCCCATCCGTGATGGGCGACGAACCCCTCGCGCGCGCATATATATATGGCGTATTCAGCGTCCGATCCGCCCAGTGCCAGGTTTGTAGCGGGCCCGACAAAACGGTTCTTTGCCAGCAGATGCAATTGCATCTGCGGCACATTGCGCGCCAACGCCCGCAACCTGTCGCGAAACGGCTTGTCAGAGCCATTGTCTATCACCGTCAGCCGATAAGGCGTGGTGGTATGCGCGCGAATGCGCCGGATGATCTCGAGGGTTTCTTCCTGCGTGTCGTTTTCGGGCTGGCTGTAGGTCACCAAGATAATTTCGACCTGGGCCTCGAACCATTGGTCGCAATAGGCCTGCATTGTCCGGTCGACGCCGATGTTGCGGTCCAGAAATGCACAGGCGTTTCGCCGCATTGTGTCGTGCGCATCCTTGCCCAGGGACACCAGCGCGCGCACCTTTGCAGCCAGATCGGACGCGTCTCCGGGCCGGGCGATAAAAGCCTGTTGCCCGTCGTTCAAAAAGTCTGGGATCGCCGAAACGGCAGTAGTGATCACCGCGCGGCGGGCGGCCATGGCTTCCAGTATGATCGTGGGAAAGCCCTCGGTGTCGCCATGGTCGGCCACGATCGAGGGCGAGATGACAAAATCTGCCTCCGAAAGCGCATCGCGCACCGCATCGCGGCCATCGAGGGACCCATGGAAGGTGATATTGGTCGCGCCCAGTTCGACGGCGCGGTCCATCAGCGGGTGCCACAGAGGGCCGTAGCCGTAGAGGTCGAAATGCACGTCTGTGTCGCGCAGCAGGGCTGCGGCCTCAATCAGAACGGCGATGCCCTTTTTGTCGACGAAACGGCCGATAAATACTCCGCGGCGGGGCGTGCCGGGGGAATGTCGGTCCGGGATGGAAAAGAAGGGGGAGAGGTCGACGGCCTGAAAGGCGTAGGCCAGTTTCTCGACCGGGATGCCTTGTTGCTGCAAGTGGCGTCGGTGGTGATCGCCGTGCACGAACCCCTTGAGGCATAACGGGTCCGACATGATCTCATCGATGCGGTTCCGGGCGATGTTGTCGTGTAAAAAGATATCGACGGCGTGGGCGAAAAAAGTGAAGGGCAGTTGCGCCATCTGGCAGGCGGGCCAGCAAAGCCGCGTCAGCGCGGGATAGGCGAAATGGCAATGTACAAGCGTGCGGTCGCGCGCGCGCAAGAGCCGGGCGAGTTCCTCGGGTGTGTCGACCTGATGCTGTGCGATGTTTACAGGCACTTCGGCGGCGCGGTCGGGGGCGATCTTGTAGAACACCTCGACGTCAAAGCCGCGCTGCGTCAGCCATATCAGTTCGGCCATTACGAAACTCTGGCTCAGGGCGGGCCAGTCCCAAAGGACGTAGGCAATGCGCGGGGCCTCGATGCCATGGCGAAATCGGGCGCGCCGATGGCGTGCGGCGATTTTCGCCCGCATCGTGCCGGACATCGCTGTGGTAGGGTCAAGCGTCGTGGCGACGCTGCGGACAGGGAGATGACCGGGTGTGTAAAGGGCGGTGAATCGCAGCAGCATGTCCCACAAGGCACCCTGCCCCAGAGTTTCGTCCGGACCGCCAAGCTGATCTGTGACGGCGCGTCGGTGCATGACTGCGGAAAGGTCAAGTGCCGCAGGGCTGCTCAGCAGCGCCGCGCGGCGCATGGGGTTTGTCCCCAGTGTACTGATCCTGTCCTTGGACTTCTCCTGCCAGGCGGTATGGCCGATCATCAGATCGTCACACTCTGCAAACCAGGCGGCCAGCAGCTTGAGGTGATGTGGCTGCCAGATGCTGTTGCTGTCCAGATAGGCCACAAGATCGCCCCGTGCAGTCAGCAGGCCGGTATTGCACGCGGCTGCCGTCCCGTCCCCCAAGGACGGGATCAGGCGCAATTGACCAGCGATGATTGCATCACCATGGGTGCGTCGGATCTCTGTGAGGTGTTCGATGACGTTATCTGAATAAACCAACAGTACTTCAGCGGCGCGCAAGCTTTGAGACATGACGCTTTCCAGCGCGTCCACACATGCGGCCCTATATGCTGGCAGGATCACCGTCACCGGCAGGTCTGCTGCACCTTCAAGCAGCGTGTCAGCAAGCTCAAGAGTGGGCCGCCAAGGGGCATCCGGCAGCCCGTCTCGTACCAGCGCGGCACGCAGGCGCGACTTGCGTTCGACATCGGCCCAGGGCGCAGGGCCGAGCACGGGATGGTCGGGCAAGCCCAAGGGCGCAGGCAGGCGCGGCCCGTCAGCGCGCGGATTGCGTCCTTCGAAGAGACCGTGGCGCAGAAAATGGATCAGCGGGTTCATCCCTGCTTGCCACACTTCGGGGTTCTCACCAAGGTAATGTGTGCCTGAAAACCATGGAGACGGGTCGCGTCCCATTGCGGCACCAAACCAGAGATAATGTTCCGCAGCGCTCAAACCGCTGCGTGCGGGATCACCGTGTTGCGCCGCGTACCATTCCGCGTCGAAATAGGAAGAGGCCTCGATCAGAGACAAATCACCAAGATCAGGCCGTCCCACCGGGGCCATCGGCTGACCTGGCGCAGTCAGGGGTCGCCCATCAGCGGCCAAAGATCCGGCCCACTGCCCGCACCGGGGCGCTGATACGCCACGAGGTGCTGTGTCTCATCTCCGAAAGCTCTGCCCTGGACAGCGCGCTGGCCGCTTCGGCGTCTGCCAGGTTGCATTTCAATGTTGCAACGTGTCGGCGAAGGGCCTCGATCTCGTCTTCCTTGAGCACGAGGGCGTGGGTCAGCCGCGCGATTTCACGGAACCGCTGCTCCAGTTGCGCGGAATCAGCGGCGCTGCCACTCGTCATCTGGCTGTTGGACTGGGTCATCGGGTACGATCACATCTTTGCGGGCGGACGAGGGATAACAAGCCTTTGTCGCGCGGTCCAGAGAGCGCGCCCCGCCATTTGCCTTTTGCGGTTCTGCCGCTGGCATTGTAGAGCAAAGCCAGTTCACCTGCTTGAGGACACATCATGAAAGTGCTGCTGATCGGCGGTTGCGGCTTCATCGGATTCCATGTGGCGGATAGCCTGCTGCGCGCCGGTGCCAGCCTGAGAGTGTACGATCGCCGCGCCGAAGCCTTTCGCGCGCCCCTGCCATAGGTTGACTACAGGACCTTCGAAATGGCCGATACCGCGCAGCTTTTCGAGGCGATCAGCGGCATGGATGCGGTGATCCATCTGGCAAGCGCGACCGTGCCGTCCACCTCGAATGTCGATCCCGTTGCCGACATAAAGGGCAACCTGATCGCCACGGTGCGTCTGCTTGAAATGATGCGCGCTGCTGAGGTGCGCCGGTTCGTCTATCTTAGTTCTGTTGGAACGGTTTACGGTATCCCGCAGACCGATCCGGTGACCGAAAACCACCCGGTCGCCCCGATCAGTTCCTATGGCATCGTCAAGGCGGCCATCGAGAACTATCTGCACATGGAGCATCATCTGCATGGGTTTGAGCCACGGTTCTGCGGCCTTCGAATGACTACGGTCCGCGACAGGGTCACGACGGGATTCAAGGGATTATCGTCACCCACCTGTGGCGCACCGTCGAGGGCGAGGACGTTGAAATCTGGGGGGATGGCAACGTGGTGCGCGATTTCATCTATGTCGAAGATCTGGCGGACCTCTGCGTCAGGACCCTGACCCGGCCCAGGGCAGGGGTCTACAACGCCGGATCGGGCGTTGGCGTCTCGATAAACGATATTGTGGGCACGATCCGCCGCGTGGTCGATCAGGACGGGGTGCCCTACATGCCGACCTACACACCCGGGCGCGCCTGTGACGTGCCGCGCGTGGTGCTGGACACCACCCGCGCGCGAGAGGCGTTTGACTGGGAACCGCGGAAACCCTTGCCCGCCGGCATCCGCGCGACCTGGGACTGGGTGAAAGACGCAGCGTCGCCCCGCGGCTAAGGTGCTTGCCGGGCGGCCCTACTCTGGCCGCTGGATCCCGAACACGTCCTGATGCAGGACCCAACCTGCGGCTTCGAAGTGAATGACCTTCATGCCTACTTTTTCGATCAGTTCGGTCATCTTGGCCTCATTGGCCAATGAGATGCCGTAGCTTTCGTGACCGTCATAAGGGGCAAAGCCATAGTCGGTTTCGTCATAGCTATCGATCAGTCTGGCGATGTTCTTTTCGGACAGGCTGTAATTGCGTTCACGGGTGCGCAGACGACCTTCGACAAGGTCGCCGTGCGTTGTGATCACAGCCATCCCGCCAGGCAGCAGATGGTCACGCAGATAGCGCAGTACACGCAGCGCTTCGGCTTCGTTCAAATGGGTGAACAACGATCCGACCCATATCAGATCAAACGGCGCATCAAGCGGTTCGGTCAACGCGGTGTCCAGAACCCGCGTATCGGCGCTCAGGATGCGCTGTGCCGAAGCGACAGCTCTGGCATCGACATCGACACCAATGACCTTGGATTGCGGAAATGCCGCCAAAAGCCAACGCAGGACGCGCCCATAACCGCAGGCATAGTCCAACACGCGGGTGATGGATTCGGGGGTTCTTCCGGCAACCTGTAGCGTCTTTTTCATCGCGACCATCGCGCTTCGGCCGGTCACGAAATAATAATCGATCATGCCCTTCGACATGCCATCCTTGTCGTCAATGGTCTTGATCACGTCGAGCGCATTGAGGTTCATGTGATTTGGTCCCTTGTTTGTAGGTTCAGGCAGCTCTGGCGCAGGAATGACCTGAGGCACGGCATCGGATTGCGGCGCGTGCGTCAGGCTGCCCGGTGCGACGAATTTCTGCCAGAGCGCGGGAAATAGCGGATCCGGTTCGATAGCGCGCCCCAGAACCAGCGGATAGGCAAGAAAATGCGGGCGCTCGTCGTCGGGAAGCACATCCGAAAGATACCGCTCTGCGACGCCGCAAAAGATATGGTCAGGTTGAAAGGCGTCGACCATTTCATAGTGAAAAAAGCGGGTTCGGCAGAAGATAACCCGACGGTAGAAAAAGCACAGATGGTGCAAAAGCTGGCGGAAAAACGAATCACCAAAGATCAGCAGCGTCTTGTCCGTCAGGGCGTCTGGCGATTCCAGCAGGATCAGAATCCCGTTGTTGCCTCCCTTCATCCCGTTGGAGCCGATCCTCTTGCGCATGACAGCGCCTCTGAGCCGCTCGCGCGGCTCGGTTACGGGCGGCGTGAACTTGCGCCCCAGATCGCCAGAGAAATCTTCCTGCATTTCAATCTGCGAATAGGTGCGTGCGGCGAACTCATCCTGCAGGTCGGGAAAGATGTCTTTGGTGATCGCCTGCGTGACGGCCAGATCCCCCCGGATACCATAGTGGGTATCGGTTTTGCTGAAGACGTCGGTGCGCTGGTCAAGGGTGGCAATCGGATAATGCAGGATATCCGCCCCCGCCGTTCCCGCGAGAGCGTCCTGGTAGTACCGTTCGTAAAGAGAGGTGAATTGCCCCTCGGCAGTGATTTTGTCACGCAAGGCGACGCATTTTTCGGGAAACACCACCATGCGGAACAGCCGGCCAGTGTCATCGCAATGGGCTTTCCGGGCCTTGAGGTTATCAGCCAGATGTCGCGGGGCGTCTTCCGGTGGATTGGTCTGTCCGGTGAAATAGGAGAACACGCCGTGCGCACCGCCTTGGAGGAACAGATAGCCGTCTTTGCCCTCATGGACCGCAGCATCTTGACCGCTTTGCTGGTTCATCTCGCCTGTTCCGGATCGGGGTTTCGCTTTCAGGCACAGTTACGTGAGCATGCAGTGCTGTTCAAGAAGGCTTATTTTTGCCGATACCCCTATGGTTGTGCAGTTTTGCTTGCTTTTTGATCACACCAAATGGTTGAATCGGCGGTGTTCGGTACAGAACACCATCTTTTCGAAGGGCTGCATGGACGGCGGCGTGGCAATCGCCTAAATCATGGGCGACCACCGGCGCTGAGTTACCCCAAAATGACGCTGGATCTGCCATTGAGGCTGCGTGACATGAATGACATGAGCAACCCGTTGTCTGACAAAGCGCTTGTCGAGGCCTCCGGTCTTTTTGATGCAAAGTGGTATGTTCAGCAATACCCGGACGTGGGCATGCTTGGCATGGACCCGCTGGACCATTTTCTTTGGTTGGGCGGCAGGCTGTTGCGCAGCCCCGGGCCGCAGTTCGATGCCGAAGGGTACCTGCGTATCCACACCGATTTGCACCGCGACAGCTGCAACCCGGTGCTGCACTACCTCAAGTACGGCAAGGCCGAGGGCCGAAAGGTGGTCGGGCTAAGCGCGCCCACGTCTTCAGTAGATGAAGAAATGGCGCGCGCCGGCCTCAAACGGGTTGCGGGCGATACGCCACACCAGCCCGGCAGGCCAACTGTCATGCTGTGCGGTCACGTTGCCGGTCACGCGCTTTTTGGCGGCGAGCGCAGTTTTATCGACATGCTCGAGGGGCTGACCGCACTGGATTACAATGTGATCGTAACGGTGCCGGGGCACGGCAACCCCGCGTATTTCGAGACGCTGCGCCGCAAATCCGTTGCGACCTACGTGTTCCGCTATGGGTGGTGGCGCCAGGGGGATCCGATCAGCGATCAGACAGTTGCGGATTTCGCCCAGATCATTCAGCGCGAAGCGGTCGGCATTGTGCATTCCAACACCATCGTGCTGCGCGAACCGGTCCTTGCTGCGCGCCGGATGGGCGCGAAAAGTGTCATCCACGTTCGCGAACTGATCCGGCACGACGACGCGCTGCTTAACATGATTGGCGAAAGTGCAGAGGACATCGTCGATTGGATCTGGGACAACGCGGACCACGTGATTGCCAATTCGCAGGCGACATTACAGGACTTTACCGGTCCTGGGCGGACGCCGTCGCTGGTTTACAATACCGCTGACTTTGACGAACTGCGACAACTGGAAGCCCCGGCCCCGAGCGGTGTCCTTCGCGTCGGGCTGATCAGTTCCAACCTGCCAAAGAAGGGCATCGAGGATTTTGCCCGCATTGCCTTGGAGGTCTCCGAAACCCACCACAATGTGCATTTCCTGCTGATCGGTCCGACCACCGAACACACAGATGCCCTGATGGCGCGAGTCGAATCTGGCACCCTGCCGCGCACGCTGATCATGTCGGGCTATCGTGACACCCCTGCCCTCGCGGTCGCGGAAACCGATGTCATTCTCAGCCTGTCGAACTTTCAGGAAAGCTTTGGCCGCACGGTGCTAGAGGGCATGGCCGCGGGCCGTCCCACAATCGTCTATGACTATGGCGCACCGCCCGAATTTGTGGATGAGGGCAAAACAGGCTTCATCGTACCGCTTGGCGATACGGCTGCGGTGGCAGCCCATGTCCGGCGCCTCGCGGATAACCGGGCACTGTTGCGTCGTATCGGCGAGACCGCCAAGGCCGATATGGCGCGCCGCTTTGGCCCCAAGACTTATGCGCGTCAGATGCGGACGGCCTATGAAACGTTGACTGTCCCGGATGCGCAGCCGCAAAAGCTAACTTTGGCCGCCCGCTCTGACATGGCCCCCATGGCGCGCGAAAACCTCAAGTTGGCCTATTTCTGCTGGCACTTCCCTGTACCCTCGGAAACCTTCGTGTTGAACGAACTGCGAATCCTGCGCAATGCCGGCATTGATGTGCGGGTGTTCTGCCGTCAGTCCCCCTATCCCGACTTTGCCCCGGATTTCGACATCGAGTGGGAGCGCGTGCGCGACCCTTCTCACTTGGCCCAGCGGTTGCAAGAGACAGGCTGCACGATGGTGCATGCACATTTTGTGTACCCAACGGTCACCGATATGGTCTGGCCGGCCTGTGAAGAGGCCGAGATCCCCTTCACTTGTATCGCCCACGCACAGGACATCTTTCGCTACAAAAACGCATCCATGAATCGGATCGATGAATTCTCACGGTCGGAACTGTGCGAAAAGGTCGTCACCCTGTCGCAGTTTCATTTCGATTTTCTGGTTGAACACGGCGTGCCTGAAGACAAGATCCTGATCAATTCGAACTGTGTCGATCCTGATCTCTTTGTCGATGGCAAGGTGCCGGACCGAGCTGCGCGCAAACGGCGCAGTGTTTGTGCTGTTTCCCGTTTTGCAGAGAAAAAGGGCCTTGATCAGTTGATCCGCGCTGGAAAGCTGCTGGATGGTCTTGATATCGACATCAATATCTACGGCTATGGCGAATGTGAGGAAGAATATCGCACGCTGATTGCTGATCTTGCGCTGGATAACGTGCATCTGCATGGGCCAGTCAAGGGCCGCGAGGCTCTGATGGCGGTGTTTCGTGACAGTGATCTTTTTGCCTGCCCCAGTGTGCGGGCATCAGACGGCGATATGGACGGCATCCCGACCACTCTGATGGAGGCAATAGCGGCCGGGCTTCCTGTGCTGACAACCGACATTGCGGGTATTCCGGATCTTGTAACGGACGGCATTACCGGGCTGGTCAGCGATGCCACGCCGCATGCCATCGCGGCGCGCATCCGGGCGTTTTACGATTGGCCCGATGACAGGATTGTCGCGCTGATGCAAAGCGCTGAGGCACGTTTGCGGCGCAATCATCACGGGCCAACGCTTGTGGACAACCTCTTGCGGGTCTGGACGCGCGAACGTGTAGATCTGTTGATTGTGAGTTGGAACAATCTGCCAGAGATCACCGAAGTCACCCGGCGGCTTTACAAATACACCTCTCTGCCGTTCCACCTTGTGATCTGTGACAATGGGAGCGACCCTGAAACGCTGGTCTTTCTGCTGCGCCTGCAGGCCACGCATGACAATATCACGCTGGTTTTGAACCGCGACAATGCGATGGTCGGGCCGGGCACGAACATTTGCCTTGAAAATGGCGCGGCTCCCTATGCGATCTATGTCTGCGGCAAAGAGGGCATGACAGTCCGCCATGGGTGGGAAAAGCCCTTTGTCAGCTACATGAACGCGAACCCCGAGGTCGGGCTGGCGGGCACGTTGTGCTATTCACCCAGTTATCTTTACGGACGCGATTATCCGGTTGCGCAGCCGCTTTTTGACAAGTTCCGTAACAGAGACTTTGCTCACTCCAACCCGGACCGCCTGTTTGCGCATGTGCAGGGCGGGTTCTTTGTGATGCGCCGCGCCATGATCGATCAGATCGGGGGTTTCTCGGACGCGGTACCGCACAATGCGACGGATGTGGAATTCTCTTATTACGTTGAAAGCGAAGGCTGGACGTTGGGCGAAGTGCCGGGGGTCATCGCGCTTTACAACAAAACACGTCCGGGGCTGTTCCACCGGATCGACGAAACCATGGGCGCCCTGCATCCTCCCCGACTGGAAGACCTCGCACGGCTTGACGCTATTGCAGCGGGACAGGTGCATCACTGTACCGCTTGTTCGGAATCCTCAACTCAATTTGAAGATCCGGACGCACAGGCATGTTGTCCGCATTGCGGTGCCACACGCCGGGGTCGTAGCCTTCACAGGGCGCTTTCGGAATCGATGCTGTTGTACCGTCGGTTGCTGGGCCTGGGGGTCAATGTGCCCGCCGCGCTGGAAGACTTCTGGGCGCATCAATTTCAGGGCCGCATTCACCCAGCTGAGACGCTCTTGGCGGATTTGCGCAGTAAGGGACGGACCGACCTTGCTGATGGACGGCTTGATGTTGTCTTGCTGAACGACGCGTTGGGCGCTGACCCTCGTGATGACGCCTTGTTGATCAAGGAAGCTGTGCGTTTGATCGGGTCAGACGGGACATTGATCCTCGCAGGGGAAGGGGACCAGACGGCGTCGCTTGCCGCATTTGAACAACTGGGGCTGACACATCAGCACGCCAAAATCTATGCCAGCAAAGTCAGCCTTTACGACTGGCACCCAGTGCATTTCCTCACGCCGACCAACAAGCGGCGTTGACCCCCGCCCCTGCGACAATCGCGCCGCAGACCTTTGCTCATCTTGGACAGACCCCGGGCAAGCATTTGACTTTGCCCACCGGTGGGACGACAAGGGCCGCCGAAACGATCGGGCAAGGGAACGCTGCGTATGAAAATGCCAAACCTGTTCATATTGGGCGCTCAAAAGGCGGGAACCACATATCTGGCGCAGGTATTGTCGACCCATCCGGATATTTTTTTTTCGGTGCCCAAAGAGACGATGTTCTTTTCGCGCAAGCTGGATCGGTCGCAGGAAGACTTTGAAGCCTATTGCAAACAATTCTTTGACCCTGCCGGTGACGAAATCTGGCGCGGTGAAGGGTCGACGACCTATCTTCAATGGCCTGATGCGCTGGGGCGGATGCGCCAGTTTCTCAAGGGGCGACCTAAGTTCATTGTCTGCCTGCGCCAACCGACCGCCAAAGCGATTTCATTCTACATCCACAACTGGCGGCGCGACCGCTACGCCGCTGAACTTGATTTGCAAGCGGTGGTCGACATGGGCGTGGAACTATCGCCTTTCAGAACCAGCCTTTACGCCGACGCATTGGAGCGCTGGCTGGATGCCTTTCCCGCAGAGGACTTTCTGTTTCTCAAATTCGACGATCTTGTAGAAAACCCCCACGAATTTGTCTCAAAGGCTACCCGTTTTCTTGGGTTGCCCGAGGTTAAGAATGTGTCGAAAGCGGCTGTCAATGCCGGCCTGCCTCTGATCTGGGAAGGGGGGGCACTCACAATCCGCGACAGTGCCGCCGGCGGCAAAGATCGTCCGCGCTTTGAACCTGAAATGTTGCAGTCCTTGCATGACCTATTTGTTCCCGATCTGGAACGTACTGCCGCCTTGACCGGGCTTGACCTTTCCGCTTGGCATGTAATGCCAGCGCTCGCGCCAGTCAGTACTTGAGCCGCCCGATGACGAAAGCACCGAAACCCTCTTCGAAACCGACGCCTGGCACCGGAAAGAAGAACAAGGCACGGCGGACAGCCCTTGTGGTTCTGGGCATGCACCGTTCCGGCACGTCGGCGCTTGCGGGTGTGCTGAACCTGATGGGCTGTGACATGCCGTCCACCCAGATGGCCCCGACCGATGCAAACAAAAAGGGATATTTCGAATCCGCCCCAATCTACGCGATGCATACAAAGCTGTTGAACTCTGCTGGATCGCGTTGGGACGATTGGCTTGCCATCAACGACGGATGGTACAAAAGCATTCGTGCGGATGAGTATCACGAGCAGGCCGTAGATCTGTTGCAATCAGAATTCGGCAAATCGCGCCTTTTTGCCTTGAAAGACCCGCGCATCTGTCGCCTTGTCCCTTTTTGGGACGAGGTGCTCGCTGACTGTGATGTTGTACCATGCTATGTGCTGACCCATCGCAACCCGGTGGAGGTCGCGCGGTCTCTCTCGTCACGTGACGGGATGGACCAAGACATCGCCATGTTGATCTGGTTGCGCCACGTACTTGATGCCGAAGCCGATACTCGGGGGAAGACCCGCGTTTTTGTAAGCTACGATAATCTGATGGAAAACTGGGGCGCGACGGTCAAACGATTGCAGGACAACCTTGATCTGACGTTGCCACGCTTTGCCCCAGGAACCGCCTCAGAAGTTGACGACTTTCTCGATATAGGTCTGCGCCATCAAGCACAGCCTGCACAAAAGGCTTTGGATAACCCGATGTTCTCGAAGTGGGTGCGCGATGCATTCGCCGTTTTGGAACGCTGGGCCAATGGGCGAGAGGCGCCCGCCGATTACGCCACGCTGGATGGATTGCGCGGCGCGCTGGACAACGCCGCATCTACGTTTGGGCCCGTAATTGCGGCTGCGGTAGCGCGCAAGGCAGAAGACGTTGCGTCGGCGGAGGAAATCGAACTTCTGCGTAGCCAGAACGAGGAGCTGCAGGCCTCTCTGGCTCAGACCAAATCCGAACAGCAGCAAAGTGAAGAAGCCGCTGAAGAAGTTCGCGTTGCCGAAACGAAGATCAGGGAAGAACTGGACCAGGTCAAAAGCGCACTTGAACAACGCAGTCACGAGGCCGAACAGACCCACCGTGAACTGGGCGTGCTGAAAGCGGAAAAAACGGACCATGACCGCCGCCTTGTCGAGATGAAAAGCGATCTGGCGCTCAGCAGAAAGGAGCTTGAGCAGGAAACCCAACAGGTCGATACGCTCAAGCGGCGGCTTGTGGACGAGACGACGAAGGTTGCGGCGCTGGATAGCAAGCTATCTACCCAATACCGAGAAATGGCCGACCTCAGCCGTATCCTGCGCGATGAGGAAGAGAAAAATCAGGCGCAAATCGCAACGCTGACACATCGAAGCGAATTCGCGGAATCGGCCTATGACATGGTTACCAAAAGTACATCCTGGCGCCTGACCCGACCGTTGCGCTGGCTGGTGCGACTAGTGCGACGCTGACCGGCCCCTTTGACACTGCGGCGTGAATGGGTCAAACCCCTAGGATTGCCCAATAAAGAGTCGTTCTCATGGCCATCAAGCTGGGTCACCGCCCTGTAAAATACGTGCCCTTTATCGCCCAAACCTCGGACGAACCTTTTTCTGCGCAGGACGTCAATCGACTCCTGTCCGAGGCTGAACAGGCATACGAAAGCTATATGCGGAGGTTGGAAGCTGACAATCTCGAGATCCGCGCCCGCTGTGACAGCCAGATTGTTGAGCTGCGCGAGATCACCGGAATCTGCGCGGACAGACAGGCTGCATCTCAGGCTGTGATTGAAAGCCAGAGTAGCCGTATCGCGACGCTTGGCGGGGAAACGGCGGAACTGACCGCACAGTTGGAAGGCCTTCGCGCCAGTATTTCCTGGCGGTTAACACGTCCGCTTCGCGTACTGTCGCGGCTTTTGCGTCGGCGCGGTGATGACCAAATGTAGATAGTCGAAACTGCTCTGGCCTGTACTCAGTGAGCGCGGGAACGGGACCCCGCACCCGCCCGAGCGTTTCATCAAGGAATTGCTTCATGACCCGCGACCCTGTCGAGATCATTTCCCAATCCCAGTTTTTTGATGCGGAATGGTATTGCGCCGCCTACCCGGACGTTGTGGGTTTCCGGGATGGACCGGTTGAGCATTACCTGCATTTTGGGGGGCAACTGGGCCGCGATCCGGGGCCTGCATTTAGCGCCGACGCCTATCTCGCGCGTGATCCCGAGATTGCGGCGGCGGGGCACAATCCGCTTTGGCACTACGAGTGTTTTGGTCGTGCCGAATATCGCACGGCGGAGCCTGCGAAGGGCTTTGCTCCCGGCTTCCATTGGGGTCTTCAGGCTTCCGAAATCATGACGCTGACGCCTCCGCTACCCGATCCGGAGACTGCACGTGCAGCGCTGACAGAAACTTTTTCACGCCAGCAAGAAACCCGGCCGCATCGGTTCATGACCGAGTTTGATATAGACCAGATTGCGCCCTTTGTGGCCCAGCTCATGGCGCAGCGCGATGCGGTGCTGGCCGTGCGCGGCACCAAAGCCAGCGTTATCATGCCGACGCGAAACCGGGGCCATATTATGTTGAACGCGGTGCGATCCGTATTGAACCAATCGCACCGAAACCTTGAGCTGATCATCGTGGATGACGGCAGTACGGACGGCACGCAAGATATGCTGAGCGAGGTCACGGATGACACACGCCTGCGGGTGATCGCGGGCAATAACGGCGGCGTGTCAGGTGCGCGGAACTGCGGCCTCGACGCGGCGACCGGAGATGTTATTTCTTATCTCGACACTGACAATGTCTGGACCCCCGATTACCTGCGCCTGATGATGGTCGCGCTGGAGGTGTCCGGGGCCGATTGTGCCTATGCCGCAGCGCTGCTGCGCCAGACGGACGGCAGCGTGCATGGGTATCGCGGTGAGCCGTTCAATTGGGATCATTGCCTGACCGCAAACTATGTGGACCTCAACGTGTTTTGCCACAAACGGTCACTGTATGAGGCCGAAGGCGGGTTTGATCCGGTACTACGACGTATGGTGGACTGGGATTTGGTGCTGCGCTTTGGTCGCAAGCATCGTCCGGTCTATTGCCCGTTCTTTGGGTGTGTCTACAGCGACAATCCGGACGACAACAGTCGGGTGTCGACGTCGCAGCCCTATCTATACCACGAGGTTGTCGCCCTCAAAAACGCGCAGGGTCACGCCAGTGCTGCGGAAACGATCGCGGCGCTCAATTTCCGCGTCGCGTTAAAGATGGGCGCTTCCCTTACTCCACAAGCCAAGGCGCTCGCTGATGCGCTGGCTGATCTGGGTCATGACGTCAGGCTTGATACCCCCGACAGCTGGAACACGCGGCACGTGCATCAGGATGATGTCGTGATTGTGCTTGAAGAAGCCGAGGCATTTGTTCCGCATCCCGAACAAATCACCTTTGCCGTCGGGCTTAGCGGCGAAGATTTCCATGCCACGTACCCTGTCCCGAAAACCGCCGCGCGGCGATTGGCGGCGCAGATGACAGCTGATGTCCGTCAGGGGATGACGACCGGAGTATACGGCAAATCACAGTCATGATGGACACCGACGCTGCGATTGCTGCGCCTGTCCTAGCATGACCCTTAGACGCTGCATCACTGTCTGAAATGGCATTCCAAGGAGGGTGCTATCGGTACCCGTCGATTTGGTCCGCTCATCAGGACGAAAGCGACTTGGCCCTGTTCCTGAACGCCCTGTCTGCGAGGGTCTTGGCAAGCCACCAGCATGGAAATGCAAGAACAACGCCCGCGATGCTGTCCACAGCATAGTGCCAGCCAAGCACGATCGATCCGATGAAGATCATCATCGCATACACAATGGCGCAATATCGAGCGAACGGGTTTTTCCAGACCAGAAAGACCCAGAGCCATGCGTGCAGATTGTGCAGACTTGGCATTGCCGAAATGCCGGAAATGTTTCCCTGGCTGAATGCGTGGCTTGCCCATAGCATCCGTTGCCCATCCAGCGCCCATATCATTCCGGTTCGCGCGTCTGCGGCCTCCAAATGGGTAAACAGAGGGCTATAGGCCGCGCTGCCAAGAACCTCGTCGAAGTAACAGGGCCCGGCGGACGACAGGAGCACAGCGAGCAGGTTACCTGCTATCGCGAATGCGATCAGATTGGCAAAGAGATACTGCAGGCGCATCCTGTGATTGGCGCTGAGCACCACCCAGACAATGGATGCGATGACGCACAAAAGCCAAAATTGGTAGGCGATGCTCAGAACAGATAATGCCAGGTCGCTGCCAAACAACGGCAGCAGAATAGCATATGGATCGTGGCCAAAGAACAGGAAGCGATCCAGTTTGAAGAAGAACGCGTCGTAGGAGAAGGGCGCAAATTGAGGCAGCGTAGACTTGACCGCGCCAAAGATCGAAATCATCGCAATGAAGGCTGAAAATCCAATCACCGCGTGAACCGCGCGATGCTCAGTGCTCGCCCAAGCGCGAAATTGCGTCAGCAGCGCCAGGGTTGGGTGGGGGTGTTTTTCGCGAAAGAGCTTTCCCAGGTGAAAAACTGCGGCGCCCAGCAGAAGGATAAGGGAGGACTGCAAAGAGTAACTGACATACGTCCAGCTGGTATCAAGACGCGCCTGGACATCGTAGGCAAAAACCGCAATCGCGACCAGGCATGCATAGGCGAAGATCAAAATCGCAAGAAGGCGGTAAGCATGTAAGGCGCGATCGGGCATATCCGCGCAGTTAAGGCACTCGACTCAATGGTGTAAAGAAGATTGGCCACTTGGCATCCGAACACGGATGGACGCCGCAATCTGGTATCGGTTTGTCCTCTTGATTCACCTCCCCTGAAGTGGTCCTCCGCTATGTTTGGAAAACGGAGGAATCACATGGCACACAAGAGGTCAAAGTCGGAAGAGAGTCATCACAAAGTTGCGGGAGGCAGACGTTTTGATGGCGCAAAGCCTGCCGCGTCTGGATGGGGTCCGACAGACATGCTGCTCAGACGCGCTTTGATCAGGCTTACGACGGTGCAAGACCCGAAAGCATCGCGATGATGGTCATCAAAATGGGCACGAGCACGATAATCAGGTTCACCGGGAACATGAAGACCGCCATGGGAAACAGCATCTTGACCGGCAAGGAGTTTGCCTTTTCCTCGGCTCTGATGATCCTCAATTGGCGCATTTCCCGGGCAAAGACGCGCAGGGTCTTACCCACACTGGCACCCAGTTCCTGGCTTTGTTTGAACAGGACGGCGAGCGTCCGTGCTTCGTCAAGCGCGATGCGCTTGGAGAAGTTGTTCAGGGCTTCGTGCAGCGGTCGTCCTGCACGTATCTCAAGGTTGATGATACTCAGTTGGACCCCAAAATCCTTGGTTGTCAGGAGGAATTCGCGTGTCACCCGTTCAATGGCGGCTTCAATGCCAAGGCCCGAGTCCACACAGACCAGCAGCAGGTCCAGAAAATCGGGAAAGATCTTCTTGAATTCCCGCGATCTGCGTTTGCCGATGTTTTCAAGAACGGCGGAACACAGGACAAACGCCAGTCCAGCTGCGAGCATTGCCAGAACAATAATGACCGCTGTACTGAGCTGTTCAAATACAAGTCCCGTCCCGAATTGAACCGCTGAGAACACAGCAGCGGCAATAAAGGACCGAATGATGTTGAATTTGGTCACTGCAGACTTTGAGAAATACCCCGCCTGCACAAGGCGCATGGGCAGTGAGTTTACAGGTTGGGTTTGCACAACGTCCAGATAATACCGGATGTCTTCGTTTTCAGATCCAAGGATACGGTCGATCTCAGCATCCGTTTCAGAACGCCTCGCGCGTGTCGATCCGATGTTGCGCGAGATTTCCGCGCGCCGAATGAAAAAATTCGATATCGCGAAGGTCACCAAGAGAACGGCGACAAACAGGCTGAGTAGGATTAACGTCTGGTCCAAAGCATCCGCTCCCGGCGGTCAATCACACAGTTAGAAATCAAAGTTAACCAATCGTCGGATGACGATCATGCCGAAGAAGATCAATGCAAGGCAGACACCAACAACAATCCCGCCATAGCCGCTTTCCCAGACCGGGTCGAAGTAGACCGGAACCATGAACAGCAGCATGTAAAATAGGCCAAAGGGAAACAGGAGCATGATCCAGGCCGTGATACGACCTTCGGCCGAAATCGCCCTGATCTTGGCCCGGATCATCAATCGGTCCCGGATCATTTGTGCGAGGTTTTCCAGGATTTCAGCGAGGTTGCCGCCAGTGCCACGTTGTACACTTACGCTGACCGTGACCATATTCAATTCATCCGCGCCGACCCGGTCGTACATGTTCAGCATGGCCTGTTCCAATTCGGAACCAAAGGTCATCTGATCGCTGAGAATGCCGAATTCCGATCCGATCGGGTCAGGCATCTCGCGCGATACCAGCGCAATGGATGTTGTCAGCGGGTGGCCTGCATTAAGGCTGCGCACGATAATATCTATCGCGGGTGCCAGTTGTGCGGTGAACACCTTGATGCGATTGCGGCGCATCATAATCAAAAGCAGAATGGCCGACCCAAACCCAAAGATCAGAGCAAAGACAACCAGATATGTCGTGTTTTGGGTGACGAAAAGTGCCCCCAATATATAGCCAACCAAACACAGGAACGCGACACTGACGATGCGCCGTGGCATGCTGTATTCCCGCCCGGTCTGGGCAATCAGCTGATTGAACCAGCCTCCCAGCGTCTGTTCGCCATCGCGACCGCCAATACCGCGCCGCTTGAGGAGTTCGCCAAAGGCGTTTTCGGCCCCCTTCGTCTGACGCAAAGCCTCAAGGCGGTTGGCCACATCGCTGTTGGCCCGCCTGATCGTGGAGACCGCACGCAGCAGCGTGTCAATGGACAACAACGCAGCCGCAAAGATCAGACCGTAAAAGACATATGGATTTTCAAACATGGGTTACAGCGCGGTTGAAGGGTTGAACATATGCGGATCGAGATGAATGTTCATCGTCTCAAGATCCCCGATAAAGCTGGGCCGCACACCTGTGGCGCGGAATTCGGTGCTGATTTTGCCGTCTTCGGCCACACCGAGGCGGCGCAGCTTGTGAATTTCCTGCAGCTGGATGATGTCCCCTTCCATGCCCGTAATCTCGGCAATGGAGGTCACACGCCGCGAGCCGTCCCGCATGCGCGACAACTGGACTATCATATGTACCGCTGAGCTGATCTGCGACCGGATCGCCATCTGGCTCATTGGCATACCGGCCATACCGACCATCTGCTCCACCCGGCTGATCGCATCGCGGGGGTTGTTGGCGTGAATGGTCGACATCGATCCTTCGTGGCCGGTGTTCATGGCTTGCAGCATATCAAACGCCTCGGGGCCCCTGACTTCGCCGATGATCACGCGGTCAGGGCGCATCCGCAGGGCGTTCTTGACCAGATCACGCTGCAAAATCTCGTTGCGCCCATCCACAGTGGGGGGGCGAGTTTCCAGCCGCACAACATGGGGCTGCTGCAACTGAAGTTCGGCCGCGTCTTCGATCGTCACCAGACGTTCGTCATGCGGAATGAAGCTGGACAGCGCATTCAGCATTGTCGTTTTACCAGAGCCCGTTCCGCCCGAGACGATCATCGAAACCTTTGCTTCCACCGCTGCGGCCAACAGTTCGGCCATGCCCTTTGACAGCGCACCTGCCTCAACAAGTTTGAGGAGTGACAAGGGGTTACGGGAAAATTTACGAATGGACACCTGTGGTCCGTCGACTGCGACAGGCCGAATTGCCACGTTTACCCGCGACCCATCCTGCAGGCGCGCATCCACCAATGGCGAGGATTCGTCGACGCGCCGTCCGACAGCTGCAACCACCTTGTTCACGATGCGCATCAAATGCGCCTCGTCCTTGAAGCGCACGCTGGTCTTTTCCAGCTTGCCCCGTCGTTCCACATAGGTGGTGCCCGATCCGACAATCAGAATATCTGCAATTGAATCGTCGGCCAACAGCGGCTCCAACGGGCCAAGGCCCAGCATCTCGTCCCCGATGTCCTTGATCAGTGAATCAAGTTCGGTTGCGTTCAGAGGAAGCTTGTTTTCCTTGGCATAGCTCCGCACCAGCGGGCGCAGCTCTTCGTGAATCTCTTCGGATTCCATCGTGTCGAGGATCGACAGGTTGATCTTGTCCAGCAAATGCCGGTGCAGGGCCACACGTTCGGCAACGAAATCCGGGCCGGCGCCGGCGTCAGACCCGAAAGGGGCGGGTTTATGCGCGCCATTCGATGACTTGGTGCTGAATTCATCAAGCTTGAGCACGTCCGGCTTTGACGGGGTCTCCGCCTCGGCGGGTGTGGAACTGCGAAAAAATCGTCCGGCCATACTCTTTTCCTCGATCAATACACGATAACTTTGGTGCCGTTTCCAACTTTCTGGAACAGGTCTATGACGTCTCGGTTTGTCAGGCGGAAACAGCCTGAGGTTTCGTAATTTCCGACCGTACCCGCGCTATTGGTCCCGTGGATACGGTAAAGAGTATCGCGCCCGTTTTCATAAAGATACAAGGCCCGCGCGCCCAACGGGTTGTATGGGCCCGGCGGTACATAGCTGGGCAAACCGGTATCGCGTTTGCGCATTTCGCCCGGCGGGCGCCAGCCCGGCCATTCTGCCTTGCGCGCCACGTATGTTGTCCCGGTCCAGACAAACCCCTCGCGTCCGATGGAAACGAGGTATTTCTCGGCTTTGCCGCCCCCCAGAACCCGCAGCAATGTGCGGTCCGCGTTGGAGATGATGATCGTTCCGGCCTTTTCGCGCCCGGTGTAGGGCACGATCGACATCGTGCTTTCACCGTGTGTACGCGGTACTTTCTTGTTGGCCGCCCCCGCAGGTCTGCCAAATGCCGTTGCGCCCACAACTGCGGCACTCAGGCCACCAGCCAGGAACGTGCGTCTGTTATGTGTCATCTTTCTCACTTGGCCGGTGCACCCATCATGTTGGCAGATTTCATGTAACCAGTCAGCTTCTTGAGAAACTGTGCGCGTGTCGAGATGTCGCTTGGCAGGACGCCCCGATCAGTTGCCTCGCCAATAAGGGAGTGATCGGCAGGCAAATAGGTAAACGGCGTGTCTTCCAGCAACTCCTTGATCCGGCGGCTTGAGATGCGTTGGCCAAACAGCCTGCCAGAGTGCTTGTTAAAGACGACGTGGATCGGGAAATCCTCGCCGCGCAGTTCCTTGATCTGCTCGATTTGATCAAGCGTATGCTTGATCGCGGGCAGATTGACTTCGCTGACCAGTGTCACGGTGTTGACCGCCGACAGCACATCATTGCGCCATTCGGTGGCGTAATAGGGGATGTCCAGAAACAGTGTCGTATGCTCAAGGCTGACCACGTCCAGAAGGCGCAGGATCAATTCGTACCCGTTCAGTTCGGTGTTCAGATCCGGACGTTTGAAAGAGTACAGGTAAAAGCCGGAATCGTGTTGTTGCTGGATGACGCTGACGAATTCGCTGTCAACGCGGCGCGGCGCCGATGCCACAGAGCCCAGATTGAACGTGCTCACCATATTCAGCACATAGCTGCAGTTGCCCGTCGAAAAATCGAGATCGACCAGCGCGATGTTCGGGTCCTTCTTGGCCAGCCGTCGGCTGGCAATGTCGGCCATGTTGATGGCCAGTGTCGTGGCCCCTGCCCCGCCGACGCAGGAAATCACCGCATTGACTTGATTTGTGGTTGTCCTGCTGGACCGCACGGTGCTGCGGATGGCGCTCAGCAGCCCCTCGTCGTCGATGGGTTTGCGCAGCCAGTCTTGTACGTTGTACTTGAACAGCTGGCGCATGGCATCGGGCGTCAGTTCTTCGGACACCAGTATCAAGGGCGTCTCAGGGGCCTTGGCGCGCACCTCGGCAAAGATCTGCAGCTCGTCTTCGCCCATTTCATCGAAATCCACGACGATCACGTCCGCCGTCGGCACGCTGGGGTCAGAGTTGACCTCGTTCACCCGCAATTTCGTGATCATGAAACGGCTGTTCTTTGCAATGTTATCAGCCGCGACGCTTTCATCCAGCGATGTGCCGAGGATGATAACGACGCGAGTCAACGCACCTGTATTCATATTGGTTTATCCACTATTATCACTTAAATTTACTAGCATAGCGCCTTGCAACTGCTCAGATCTTCACTTGTTGTGCTCACCCGGTGGGGTGGCAGTGTATAGTTGGCCAGCACAGGGATCAGCCTGTCCAGCAGAATGAAGCCAAAACCGACGTCGCGCAATTCCACAGTGATCGTGGACACCGCGCCAAAAGGTCGCCCGACATACCCCAGTCCACTGCGGGAATAGGTGATCACGATATTGTCCGATGTGATCCAGGGCGCAACATCGCAAACCCCGACACGGGCCGACCCGCGACCGCAAACACCATCACCGCCGGTCATCAGTCGGTCCATTGAAGTGGGATCACATGGCGTCGTGCCGCCACCGCAGCTGATTGTCCTCGAAGTGGCCGGCGTTGCGTCCCCTTCACCGATGGTTCCGTAATCGTCGGTCATGTAGGTTTCATAGGCGGTGCGCGTCATCATCGGTGACGAAACAGACACGTGTCGCGCGCCCAGCTGAACGGCTTTGACGGTCTGGTTCCAGTGGAACACTGCCACACCAAATTCAACCATGGCCGTGATCGCAAGAAGCACGATTGGCATCACCAACAGAGCTTCGACAAGCGCGATACCGTCTTCGTTCCGGATCAGGCCTCTTCTGCTACGCCGTTTCACCATCCAAGATACCTCGTCTGGTAATAGTACCCAATCGTGAACTGTTGCGGAAAGACAAGGGGCAGCAGCGGGCCCGAATTATAGACAACAGTACCCCGCACAGTGATGATATCATTCTCATCGGGCGTGCTGGGGAGGGTGGTTGGCGTGATCGACAGCTCAGACGCCTCATCCCATCCAGGGACACGGGGCGCACCGCCGCCCGGATTGCCGGTAAACGCGATCAGCCGTGCAGTCGCGATATCGCAGCTCATGAAAGCGTTTCCCGCGCCATCCGTGGGGCGGCACCGGGCCCAATATCGGGCCGCATCCTTTACACCAGCCTGTAGCTGCTGACGCTGCCACATCATGTTGCCGAACTCGAGAATGCCAACCGCAAAGATCGTCAGAACGGGCACCGCCAACAGCGTTTCTACAAGAACAACGCCACGTTCTTCACCGACGAACTTTTTAATCAGGGCGCGCATTGCGATCAAACTCCGTACCTATTTGTCAACAGTGCTCTACCGGCGGTTTTGCCTGATTTACCTCCGAATATTCACCAGTCCGGCGTGGGTACCTGCACAAGCCGGCAGCTGTGTCAGTTTAGAGGTTGATGTCCGTATCATAGACATTCGGTGGCCACGCTCTGATTGCCTGAATCGCGGTGTTCGCTTCACTCGCATCACCCGTGTGCTGGGAAATCCGATCCCGGTTGCTCAGATAATCGCCACATCCGCTCAGGACGAGAGCCGTGACAAGTGCCATCGCGCCCAGCTTATTTTTTGATGATAAGGGCATCGTCAAACTCCAATTCAATCATGTGACCATAAGGCCCGACCACGTCCGCACCTTCGCGGAACTTGCGCAGCAAGGGCCGATCAACTTCAAGCATGCCATACAGGAACAATTCCACATCGTCGGATGATCGTGTGCCATCCAGCGGCGTCACCAATTGCTCGTTCGGCGCAACGGGGCGCACCAGACGCGGCGTGACCACGATGACCAGATCGGTTTCGCTTTTCTGGAACCCAGTTGAGCGGAACAACGTACCGATGATCGGCACCTGACCCAGCCAGGGCAATTGCTGAATGTTGCGCGCATTGTCCGACTGCAGCAGACCAGCAATCGCAAAGCTCTGCCCATCACGCAGGGATACAGTCGTATCCGCACGGCGGGTAAAGAAGGATGGCTGCCCGTTCACCAGATTGGAGAAGTCCACATCGGATACTTCCGGCGTGACGCGCAGATTGATCAAACCACGATCCAGCACAACAGGCAGGAAGTTCAGTTTGACACCATATTCGCGATAAGAGGTCTCTGACGCGGCTGATCCGTTTTCAGCCAGTGTCGTGCGAGAGATCGGAACCTCACCACCGACAACAAAGTTCGCCTCGACGCCGCTTGTCGTTGTCAATTTGGGATTGGCCAAGCGACGGGCCAGGCCTTTGGCCTCCAGCGCGTTGATGACAAAATCAACCTGCGTCCCGCTGATTTCCAGCAAGTTCCCGACAAACGTCCCAAATGGCTGTCCACCTGCTGTCGCGGCACCTTGACCAGTCGTAAAGCCACGCCCGCTGTCGCTGATACCAGTCAGGCCAACGCCCAGCTCGCGTCCTGAGTTGCGCTCAACTTCCAGAATGCGAACGTCCAGTTCAACTTGACGAGGGTCTGCAACCCGAACTGAGTTGATCACCGCCTCGCCTGAGAATTTCTGGCTGATTTCAAGAATGGTCTGCAGATCGCGCGAATCCTTCACCTCGCCTGACAGGCGAATGCGATCATTCACATTGGTGACAGAGACCTGCGCACTTGGAACAGCGGCTCTCAAAGCTGATTCCAGCTCACTGAAATCGCTGCGCACGCGGACGTCGATAACTTCAAGCAGACGCTTTTCTTCTGAATAAAGCGTCACGTTGGTCAGACCCGTGCCCTTGGACTGGATATACAGTGAGGTGTCCGTCAGCGGGAACACGTCAAGAATGTTGGTGTTGCCAATCAGAATGTCCGAATATGGCGAACTTGTTTCGACTGTCAGTGTTTCACCCGGGTTCATCCGGATGCGCGACACGATGCCATCATCAATGACGATGTCGCGCACCTGCGCCTGCGCAGCGCTTGTGATGAATACCATCGCCAGTGCGGCGACGATAAGGTTAAATATGTGCCCTGCGCGCTTCTGCCTGCGAAGCGGTGATGCGATTGCCTTAACGACGTGTGTCATTGTCCCATCCGATATTTCTGCTCATCCTGCGTACGAGTGGCCCAGCCCTAGTTTGACGACACGCCGAGTTTTTCGTCGGCGTTTTCATCCTCAAGAACGTCAACCTGGTCCTCTTCTTTTTTCTTATCGACTTTATACTCGTTCCTCTGGCCATTCCGAATAACACCAATTGTACTCTTTTGCGGCACAATGGGGGCCATTTCGACCACAACTTCTTTTACCTCTTCTTGCTCTTGAAGTTTAGCTTCAACTCCCTCCAGCTTCTCAGACATCCCGGTTGAGAGGTCTTTTAGCAACTGTTCGAGGTTCTCAAGACGTTCATCGGACGGATCGGGCAGCGCCGGATCTTCGCCTTCTTCCTCAAGTCTGGCTTCGATCAGGCTATCAGAGATATCCAGATCGCTGAGGTCATTGATGGTAATGCGTTCGCTGTTTTCGATATCGGTCGATGCGACGGGGCGCAGCGTCAGGGACAGCGTGCCAACGGTCGCACCGAGGGTCAGCTTTTGCGCTTCAATCGTATTGACCTCGAATGTGACACTGCGCACGACGCTCGGGTTGTCCTTGCGTTCGTCAGATGTCTGGTCGATCGCCAGGACTTTCACACCCTGCAACAACACATCTGTAAATCCGTTGCGCGTCAGCATGACGTTGACGCGGTCACCCGGCAAAACAAATCCGGCAACGCCAGCGATGTCATTCACACGAATGGATACAGCTGTCATGCCCTCTGCCAGAATTGTGGACATCTTGGCCCGCACACCTGGTTCCGTTACCTTTGAGGACAAAATGGGCTCGCCAATCGCCATCGGGGTCAAGGCAAATCTTGCCGTATCTTCGCCTTCGCCAATCACAAGGTCTTCGATTTTCGCATAGCTGCCTTCGGGACGGATGGCACCGGACCATTCGATTTCCCGCACCGTTGTCCGATTGATCCGCTCACCGAACTGAACAGCCTCTGCCGCGACCACGATCGTATCTTTGGGCGCCTCGTCCTCGCGCTGCGCTTGTTGCTGCAACGCGGTCATAAATTCCTGGCGCTCGGTCGATAGCCAGTTTTGCGCGCCGTAAACGGCCGCACCAGCCAGAACAATCGCCACTAATAAACTCAGGATAGTTGAGAACCTCATCGTGCCCTCCTGTTAAACTGCCGTCCCAAGACCCACTTTATCATTCTGATATGCGCGGCGCCCGGGGTCATCATGGAATTCATGTGGCGTTACGCTTTGTTAACTTCTGTTATTCAGCATTTCGCCTTAAAATGAAATGACCCAACCTGCAAAGGTTGGATCATTTGTTGCTTTTTTGCTGTCAGCCATTTGATCCAACGGCTTGTCTGGTCTTAGGTCGAGAGATCTGGGGGTGGGTTCAGACCTGACAGCCATGTGGACCAAAGTCCCCACTGGGCACCGAGGTTTTCACCAAACGCCAGAACCGCCAGAACGACAGCAGCCGTCAGCAATCCAAGAAGAATAAGATATTCTGTCAGGGCGAGACCGTCTTCTTCGCCGCGAAGGCGGGCCGGAAGGCCGGATACATAGTTTACCATCTTTGTGTACATTTGTTACTCCTTAAAATGTTGTCTTCGCGCAAGTTAGACAGCGTGGGTCTTGTAAATATTTTTTACAATAATCAAACCATCTCACCCGAACCACACCGCACACTTTTGACACAGAATCGCCTCAAGTCAAAATTTTTCCTTCGAATTCAATAATTCTTAAGGAATTCGTGAACAGTGAGTGTCATTAGAGCACACTTCGCGGCATTGTTGAACGATCTGTCCGCCAAGCGCCTGAAAATTCTACCTATAGTAGTGGATCGATGGCGTTCTATGGGGTGTTTTCGGGCGGCAAACGAATCAACCTAAGGCATTGCCGCACAGAAACGCCACAATCTGGCGATCGATTCGCTTTCATCAGAATGCAGGTGCACGAACGAATACGACCCGGGACACATCCCGGGTCGTCGGTGTATCTTAAGACACTCGGCCAGCTTGGTCAGCGGACCAGGATCGATTCATTTCGAATGAAGGTATCCAGCGTTCCGTTGCTGCCAGAACCAGTGACGTCAACAATTTCAATATCAATAGTTGGATCGACGCTTGGCGCGTATGAATACACCGGGCGCGTCAGGAACATCGCGACATAACTGTTCACCACGTAGTTGTTGATGCCACCGCCCTCGCCGCTTTGGCTTTTGCAATCGATAAGCGCGCCGACGATCAGCCGCCTGTCATCGGCGGTCGGGCTGGTGTCGGGCGTGCGCTGTGGGTTCATGCTCGCACCACAAGCCGGACTTCCAATTTCGCCGGTCATCCCCGCCACGCTGGGATCACCTTCCGCGCGACCGATATTGTACCAGCCATTTTCAAGCTCTGCCAGATAGACGTCATATCGCGACGGCAGGCGTCCTGTATTTGAACTTAGCACGTTCTTGGGATGTGGTTGACCCGGTGAAACATTGTCGTACTCGGTGGTCCCAGGTCTGGGAATCGAACCTGCTGTCCAATAATTCTTTTCAAAGTACGTATAGATATCCCACTGATCATTGGCACCAATCGCGCCACCGGGCAGACCTTCGTTAGGTGCCGACATTGCTAAGTTGTCCGGAAAACCATAGGAAAAATCATCGGTTTCATTGTCGTTGAATCTGCCAGCGTCGATGTCCCAGACGTGGTCATCCCCCAACACAGCCGTGTTGTTACCACTTGCCACGCAATCATCGAAGTTCGGGTTGTTGGTGTTACCGGACAGATCCGGCAGCGCGCCCTTGCGCACGTTCAATGCCGGTCTGGGGACATAGCCTGAACTGTTGCTATAATTCCCGGCGTACATGTCAAACCGTGTATTGATCGCAGCGCCGATAGACGTTTTGGCGCCCGGCGCTGTGGTCACTAATCCGGCGTCATAGCACGTTGGATTGCTGGCTCCGGCGAACATGTCACTGATCGCACTGGCACCCGAAGAACCATCAACCTGAAGAAAGCTGAAGTTTCCAGGCGACTCGGTCTGATTGCCCGACATATGCAGACGCAACATCCGACCATGCAGGTCGCCCGCATCGTAACGTGCCTGAAGCTGGTCGCCCACGTATTCTCCATCAGAATCGTATTCGAACGGATTGCAGATATAGATCGGGGGGATCTTGCACGCGGCCGACACGGTCTTGGCAACGGCGTAGACCGCGATCGGCACCTCTTCGCGCAGATAGGTGACAGGGTTGAACGAAAAGGACTCAAGATTGCGCGACTGCGCGCGGACATAGATGAATTGCGCCGCAGTGCCGTCGTTGGTTGACGTCGCACTGATCCAGTCCTGGTCGATGAGCGTGGCATCATCTGGCGGAATGTCCGTCAGAAAGGCCACGAAGAATTCATTGCCGGGCGTGTCTTCGTATGTCAGCCGGATCTCGGTGTCGGTGTTGATGCCTAGCATGCTGACCGAATTGACAACCTTGCCCATGGCTTCCTTGGCCCGTGGGATTGACGTCACGCCCCCGTCCAGTTCCCGCGCACCCGCCAGTGCAATCGCATCCGCAGAAGCCTGCAGATCCGCATGGGCGTTGTTACCGCGACCGACATCGATGATCAGCAGGACGAACCCGAAAAAGATCGGCAACACCAGGATCGAGAAAATCAGGACAAAGCCATCCTCGGACCGGAACAGGCGTTTCATTTTAATCACTCCCATTATCGCGGCTTAGGAATATGTGGCGTTTGTAAATACGGGCCGCAATCAAAGGTTAACTTCCCATACCACATAGGGAAAATCAAGCTTACGTGAAAGCGCGCACTACTATAGCGGGAATTGCCGCGAGCCCCATCGGCACCGCATAAGGGGCTTTCCCGCTGGAGTTGAAGTCGCGCATCCGCGACACGATCTGGCCGCTGCCCTGCATCCGTGCGCTGATCCGCAGGAACACGACAAAGACCACCGACACGATCACAAGCAAAATGACGTAAAGCCCCAGATGCGCAAACCCGATGAACATCCCCAGCACGGCGTAAAGCTTGACGTCCCCTGCCCCCATCGCGCCGACCAGCCACATCACCAGGGCAATCATGAACAGCAGAACGCCCGCACCGATATCCGTCGCAAGACTTTGAAATCCGTTCAGGGCTGTCCACAGTCCATACAGCGCTAATAGAACCAGCACCGCACGGTTGCGCACTTTCATGGTATCGAAATCGACTCGCACAATATGCGCCAGCACAACAACAGCTGCCATCACAACAAGTGCGGATAAAACCCCGGTCACCGGCGCCTCTTTTCAGGCGTTCGGTTTACAGGCCTTTCAGATCGCCGCGCGACCGCTTGGGGTAGTTGACCGAATTGCGCAGCAGTTCAAGGTTGTTCGCCGCGCGTTCGTTCGACGGATCAATCTCATAGGCGCGCAGGAAGTGACGGCGTGCCGCAACCAGCTGGCCCTGCAACAACAGCGAATAGCCACGGTTGTTGTGATATTCGATCCGGTTGCCGATCACCGGCTGCAACTTGGCGTAGGCCGAATTGGACTGATCGAAACGGCCCAGCATGTCTGCGGACGCCGCAAAGCCCAAAAGTGCTGCGGGGTCATTGGGGACCTCGTTCAGCGCATCCTTGAATTGCTTGTACGCACGGCCATAGGCTTCGTCCCGGAACAGGACCCGGCCTTTGACGATGGGCGCGTCACTTTCATAGTATTCACGATTGGATGTGTCCCGCGCTGTCTCCGGGCTGTTGGAGAAGGCAGAGAAACCGCCGATTGGCATATCCTCGCACGCAGCAAGGCTCAGAACGAGGGTGAAGGCGAGTACAGTGCGCAACATAGTATCCTCAATAGTCTCATACCGCGCTCGATGCGGTGGATGTTTGAAATCTCTTGTTGAGCATGGATTGCATAGAATCAGATTCGAATGAATGGCTTTGTGCGAATAACGTCACAGCTGCGATGATTTTGACACATGCGATGGAACCGAAAGGCCCCTCACCTAACTGGAAAGCCTTTGTCTGGCGGCTTCCCGGCTGCCGGTGGCGGGCACAAGCTGGGCCGCTTTGCCCAAGCCGTATTCGGGCATCCCGGTATAGATAGCCTCGTACGCGCCGTCCCTGACAAGGTACGTCTCGTGCCAGATGCCGACATCGCTGCGGCTGGATTTGAAGCGGCGGTTAAATTCGATCCATTCAGGGAAATGCGTATGGTCCTTTGATCGGGCGTAGGCCTCAAGATGTTCAAAGCTGCGCCAATACTGCACGTTCACAAAGGTGCTCAGCGACTGATAGCCCAGAAAACCGGTGTCCTGCGCTGGCAGGTTCGACAGCTCTCTGAGCATTTTCGGCATGGTTTTGGCAAACCACAGCAAATCCCGCACCCGCCACCACTTGTTGATGCGCGCGCCGATTAGAAAGACCACAAAATCGCCTTCGATCTTTGCGGCCAGCCGCTCTGCCTTGATGTCTGCCACGTCTAAATTCCTTCAAATATTTTATAAATCAAACGTTCGTTGCGCGGCGGGTCACCTCCCCCGCGACGCGCCTGGATACCAGTCATAATCTTCCAACGCGCGCGGTGGCTCAACCCTCAGCGGATCGCAGGCTGCATGATAGACGGTCTGACCCTCTGGCCCGATCGGCAGATCCCAGCGGTCCATCTCCAACCCCTCAACCGGGTTGTGCAGCACGATATGATCCAGCTCAGGCACGGCCTTGCAGACCTCCTTGACCGCGTTCGCATCCGCCGGGCCTGTGGCATCCGGGTCCGCAGGTGCGGGGCAGCGGCCAGGTGGAATCTGGGTAAAGTCGAACGTGTTCAAAGGAGCAAGAAGTTGCCCGCGGCGCTCATGTTCAATTGCCTGTTCGCGATAAAAGAGTGTTCCGGATCGCTGCTTGCAGGAATAAAAAAGCGGCTTCCGCACTTTGGTCCACATCAGGCCGGCGCCATCTTCCCAATAGATGCCGTCGCCTTGCAGCGTCTCGATTACTTCTTGCGGCATTGGCGTATCGCTCTCCATAAAGCGTGCCCTGTCGGATTGTCGGTCAAACTGGATCACGGCGGCGATGAACGCCGCCCCCGCCAGCAGGATCGTATTCTCGCGCCCCTTCACAAGGAAGGTCGCCGCAATCAGCAATGCTGTAACGATCTGCGCAATCGCGTCAGTCAGCAAGTCTCCAAATTCGACGTAAACATATCCGCCCAAAGCCACGACCACGACTGTGGCCAGTACCGCCAGCAGGGCATTGAACCACCGCCAGAACGCGCCGGGCCGATCAGTCCAATAAGCAAGCAAAACAAGCGGAGCCATGGCGGTAGAAAAGACATGACTGACACCGGTCAGGTGCTCGACAACGTTCACGGCTAGGGCCATGAATAGAATGATGAAAGCTGCAGATCGCGCAGACTTGCTCACCAACAAATGCAGCACCAGCAGGTTGCCGAACAGGGCCACCCAGGCCAGCACGCGCCATGGCTGCAAGGCGGAAATCAGTCGATTTTCCAAAAGATCGGCGCCCACAAGGTTGATTGCGATAAACAGCACGCCCATTTGCAGGGTTGCCGTCGCGACCGTTGCGATCAGATGATCCCGCGATCGGGTGGCAATCAAAAGAACGACAACGTTCAACGCGTGCACCAGAACCGGGAACCATCCCCAATCACTCAGGAACCCAAGGGATCGGTACTTGTTCAGCAGTTCGCCCCAGACAGGATCATGGGTTTCCAGCAGCCACGAAAGCGGCGCAACCCCGGCTTGGGCTGCGGCGACGATCAAGGCCAGACCCAACAGGACAAGGGTCACCAGCCGGATGCTGGCAACAAAGGCCAGCGTCAGCCAGATACCACTAACTGACAGACCGACCAGCGGATGACAGACAGTACAGACGATCAACGCCAGCAGCGCCCGGCGCGTTTCATCCCGCAGGGCAAAGGCCAGCGCCATCATGCCAAAAGCTTCGGCAAAGGGGCGCGGGGTGACAAAGCCTTCGGCGTAGGACAGCACACCGATGCCGTATCCTGCGCCCATCAGTACCGTGATGGCCATTGCAATCAGCCAATTGCGCCGCTCGGGGTAGATCGTGCGCGCCAGCATCGCCAGTGCAAACAGCCACAAAAAGGCCTGCAAAGCGGTCAGCAGTTTCAGCGCCGGTCCCAAACCAATCTGCGCGGTCAACCACCCCTGAACGTAAGGAAAGAGAACAAGATTGCCCTGATTGCCGAACCGAAAGAACAGATCTTCGCTCAGATCTGCCGCTCCGGATTGCTGAAGGGCCTGCGCCGTGTACAGCACCGCATCGTGGTAAAGCCCTACATAGGGCCGCGTCAGGATATAGGCCGCCAGAATGGCCAGCAGCCATGCTATCTTGGAATATGGCGCTCTGTAGCGTGTCCCCCGTGCCATCGCTCAGCCCTGCCCCGCCATCTGATGCCTATTTGCTCTCATGGTAGTCCTCTTCGGTATTGATCTCCCACATCTGGTCGCGCAAATCGCGCCCCGCTTCGATGCCATCGACCGCCACCATCGCTGTCAGGATAGAATGATCCTGATTGTTGTACCGGTGCATCCCATTGCGCCCGACACAGTACAGATTGTCAAACTGTGACACGTATTCACGTACCGTGTCGAATTTATCGTAAGTACCGAAGTAGGCCGGATAGGCCTTTTTGGTGCGCACCACGACCGCATCCAGCGCATCTGCCGGGTCCGCGACCCCCAGCTTTTCCAGTTCTTTCTTGGCAAATGCGATCATGTCCGCGTCGGCCATGTTCCAAAAATCATCCGCCTCGTTCACAAAGTATTCCAACCCGATCCAGATCGTATCAGGATCCGCCACCAGATACGGGCTCCAGTTGTTGAAAATCTGCAGGCGCCCGACCTTCACATCAGGTTCCTGAACGTAGATCCAGTTGTCCGGCACCGTGTCGTACAGGTTTTTGGCCGTGCATCCGCCCCCCAGCGTCAACCGGCTAAGCAACACACCCACAGTAATGAAATCCCGATACGTCAGCCCGTCCGACACCTCCGTCACCTCGACGGGGGCCGCAGGCTGCCAGCCCGTGATCAGCTCCTGCACCGGCATGGACGAGAACACCATGTCGCCCTCAACGCGCTCTTCGCGCCCGTCCGCATGCACCACATCAACGGCGCTGATATGGCTGCCGTCGTGATGCACCGCCGTCACCCGCGTGTTCAGGTGCACCGTGCCCCCGGCCGCCTCAACCTTGCGCGCCACGATCTCCCACAGTTGCCCGGGCCCGTGCTTGGGATACAAGAACCGCTCGATGAGACTGGTTTCGGTATCCTTCTGCGACACATCCCCTGCCCCACCTGGCCTGAGCTTTTTCAACACATGCTTCAGCAGCGCCGAAATCGACACACCCTTGATCCGCTGCGCGCCCCAGTCCGACGGGATATCCTCGCACGGCACACCCCAGACCTTTTCCGTATAATTCTTGAAAAACGTCTCATACAACGTCTTGCCAAACCGGTTGATGATGTAGTCGCGCAGCGTGACCTCAGGCCGGATCGGCATCAGCCGCGCGCGTGCGTAACTGCCCATGATCTTTGCCGTGGTCCCGACCCCAAGATTGCCAAATGTCTGGCGCGAGAACTTGATCGGATAGCTGTAGAACTTGCGTCCGAACAAAATCCGCGACACCCGCCCGCGCACCAGCATGACCTCATCCGTCACATCGGGGTCCGCACCCGTCCCCGCTGTCACCTCGCGCTGTTTGTTCTGATAGCTGATCGTGATCGCGCCCTGCCCTTCCCCGGCAGCCTCGAGCGGCAACATCTGTGCCCACCAATCCATCACCCGGTCAGACTTGGAAAAGAACCGATGCCCCCCGATATCAATCCGGTTGCCCTTGTAATTCACGGTCTTGGAAATGCCGCCAACCTGGCTGTCGGCCTCAAACACGATTGGTTTGATATCGGTGCGTGTGGCCAGCTCATGCGCGGCCGTCAAACCAGCCGGGCCAGCCCCGACAATGAGGGCAGTGCGTTGGGTGCTCATGGGCGCTTACCTGGTCCCAAGGGCATGCACCGCACGTGCACCCCGACGCCATAGCGCAAGAGGTCCGCGGCGAAAGCTCACATGCTTGTGCGCCAGAAATGAATACAGCGCGGTCAGCCCGATCGCGCTCATGTGGGCGCTGGTCTCGGGCGGCAGGATGCTCATCGTGAGCCGCTCAAGCGCAGCACCCCCGTAGGTGAAAAACACAAACGAAAGCCCGGTCGTCAGCAGCAGCCCACCTATCGACACCATCAGAAAATCGGGCAGTTCCGATGCAGCGCGCCGCCCAGAGGGCGCATAGGTAAACCTGCGATTAAGGATAAAGCTGACCACCATCCCGGCCAGAAACGCAGTTGCAACGCTGAACGCATAAAGCGCAGGGCTGTCCAGCCCACCGTAGCCATACAGCAGATAGCCCACTGCGATATTCACAAGAGCGGCAATACCCGAACACACCAGAAACACATGAAACATTGGTAAATTTCCAAAAAACTAGCCAATTGGTAGCCGCAGATGGCGTTTCGCTCAAGCCTCATGTGAGAGAAACAGGGCTCTGTTGCGTTAACTCTCTCGAAGCGCGACGTTTCTTGCAGCTTTGACAGGGGGGTTCATATGCCACGACGAGATCCGTTCAAACAGCATCGTTTTCCTAGAGACGTTATCCTTTTGGCAGTCCGCTGGTACTGCCGATATCCGTTGTCCTACCGTGATGTTAGAGATCTTCTGGCCGAGCGCGGGATCACAGTCGGCGCCGCGACAGTCTACCGTTGGGTGCAAAAATTCGGACCGGAGATCCGCAAACGAGCATACGGGCGGCATCGTTCCTGGCGCGGCTTGCAGTGGCACGTAGACGAAACCTACGTACGAGTGAACGGACGGTGGTGCTATTTGTGGCGGGCCGTCGACCATCGTGGGCAGTTGATCGATTTTCGGCTCACCGCCCTCAGAAACGCCAGTGCTGCAAGGGCTTTCGTGCGCCAGGCGAGCGAGATGGCACGGTGCTACAATCCGCTGACAATCGTGACCGACAAGGCGCATAGCTATGCAAAAGTGATCGAGGAAATGAACTTCGGCAACGGGCCGGATGACAGGATCCGGCACATAGACCGAAAATACCTAAACAACCGGATCGAGGCTGACCATGCAGCTTTGAAACAGCTTCTTCGACCGAAACGGAGCTTTCAAAAACTAACCGCGGCCAAGAACACGCTTAAAGGAATCGAGACACACCGTGCCATCAAGAAAGGCCACTTTGCCAACAATGAGCCGGGCGTTTTGAACGAGATTGCTTTTGTTGCAAACTTGTTCAAGTCGGCAGCATGACAGGCGGCAGACTTAGCCTAACCAGTGAATTGCATGCTAACGCAACAGAGCCCTATGCCGCCACCAAGGGGCAGCGGTTGCGCGCAACACGCGCAAGACACCTGTTTGCATGGGAGTGCCCTTCATCAAGAACGGCAGACCGGAACCCGGCCCGGACCCATCTCAGGGACCCCAAAGGCCCTCATCCGTCAGTCACAAAACCCGAAGAACACTTTCTCTTTTTCCGGCCCCTTTGGGCAGACAACAAAACCGAAAAGCCCGGCACATCTGCCGAAGCCATTGATTTCATGCAGCAATTCTAGATCGGCAACCAAGATCGGCAACGCATATCGGCAAAACCTTGCTTGAAAGTACGAAATGTGTTTATTTTTCAACTACTTTTCAAATATGGAAGATCGGCAAAATGCTGGAAACACCCGCCAGGATCGAACCCTGCTTCTTTGAGGAGCATATTCCTACAGAACTGGCAGACCTTTCGGTCGACATCCAGAGGGAAGCCACCGGGCTGGGACAAGGGTTGCATCCTGACAGCGCAGCCGAACTTGCCGATCTCGTCCGTGTGATGAACTGCTACTACTCCAACCTGATCGAAGGACACAACACGCGCCCCCGCGATATCGAAAGGGCGCTGGCTGGTGCCGAACTTGAGGAAGAAACCCGTCCTCTCGCCCTTGAGGCCCGAGCGCACGTCATCGTTCAACGGGCCATCGATGAGATGCATCGCATAGGCACCCTGCTCCGCCCCACATCCGTCGAATTCCTGACTTGGGTCCATAAGAGCTTTTACGACGAGATGCCGGATGAGTTTCGGGTCATCGAACATCCCGACGGCACACGAGAGCCCATCGTTCCGGGATGCATGCGCCAGGATGACGATCGGGAAGTTGCGGTCGGGCGCCACCTACCTCCTTCATCGTCGCGCGTCGCGGCATTCATGGACCATTTCGACAAACGATTTCAGATTACGGCGCGGTCTTCGAGCGGACGGATCATCGCGATCGCCTCTGCACATCACCGGCTGAACTATATCCACCCTTTCCCGGATGGTAACGGCCGTGTCAGCCGACTGATGTCTCATGCCATGGCCCTCACAGCGGGGATTGGTGGCCAAGGGCTCTGGTCCGTATCACGTGGACTGGCCCGCGGGCTAACCGATCCGGGCGAGTACAAACGGATGATGGATCTGGCCGACAGTCCACGTAGCGGAGACCGCGACGGACGGGGGAACCTGTCAGAAGCGGCACTGAAGACGTTTAGTGAATGGTTCCTAAAGGTGACGCTCGACCAGATCAGCTTCTCAGCAAGATTGTTCGATCTCGGCGGACTGGACCAACGGTATCGTCGTCTTGTAGCAGATACCATCGATGACAAGCGAGCGCCGGAACTAATCTCGGCGGTTCTTCGGCATGGGGCACTGGAACGAGGCGATGCGCAGATCGTGCTCAAGACGTCCGAGCGTACCGCTCGCAACACGCTGAGTAAACTGACCGCCGCCGGATACCTGACTTCCGCCTCGCCGAAGACGCCAGTTCGGTTGGCGTTTCCGTTGGATTATCGAGAGCGGCTCTTTCCAAACCTTTTTGTAGATGGTGACCTCCCACAATAACTTTAGGGATTTAGGGTTTAATGCCTGGCCGCGGATGTCTTCCATGGCCTGCGAGATTTTCATCAAGGCTTGCTCGTGTGTCACTTGTCCACCGCGGTGGACATCTGCTGGTCTGAGACAAACTGAAGAACCACCACGCGCCGCTAGTTGAGTTTGGACAGTTTTGGTTACCACAAGCGCCGCTTCTAGTTCGAAGTCCACCGCGGTGGACATTAGACAGTTCGCTCATTGGTTTCGGATAGTCGCTTGATCAAAGCTAATGGATCAAATTGGTTTTGCTTTTGACCCAGGGTGATACTGTGAAAATACGCCCCAAAATCCCTGATGCGTTTTCCAAGTTGTAGCATGATGAAGATCGCGCATGACGCTTTCTGAGCTCCTACAGCATTCTTGGCTTTCTCGAAAGTTTCTGGGTGAATGCCCATCATGGGTGCAAGTGTTCGAGCATGGTTTTCAATGTCTAACCAGTTTCTAAGTCTCTCTGTGGAAAACGATGTCGCCTGATCGCAGACTGAGGTCAGCAAGTCTGGTTTCAGGGCCTCATCGCCTATGTTGATATCTAAATCTTTTTTTTCTTCTTCAGACTTAGATTGATGCCGGACAGTTTGTCCGTCATTGACGGGCAATTCCATAGTTTCAGGCGGATCATCCGGGGCAGACAAACTCTGGCACTCTGCATCTGTATTGGCGAGCAGAGCGTGGTATTCGGGGAGGCTCAGCTTCCTGCGTAGAGCCTTCCGTGCGTGGTTGATGAATGCGTTGCTAGGATCGTTCTCTTCCAAATGGGCGAGCTTTGTAAGGATCTGTTTGCGGACAAATATCCGATCTCGCCGGTTATTCTCGATCTCTTGCGCGATGGCTATAAGCTCGCTCGCACGTTGGAGCAGGGGGGTGAGAGACAATCCATAACTGATGCACTCCCCGTCGGATGAGCGAACGCGGTAGCGCTTTCGGTTCGAGCTGTCATTGCGCTTGATGAATCCGAGTTCAACGAAGCGGTTGATGTGCCTCCGGAGTGTCCGTTCGTCGATTCCGCCAACGCGCTGGCAAAGTGAATTGTTAGACGCAAAAACCGTTTCGCCATGGCCAGGTTTCAGAAAACTGAGCATTGCTTGAAGTGTCTGTATGTGGCCAGGACGTAGACCAAACACGCTGCGTGCATCTCTCAGGGCTCTGAAGATGGTCCAGACGTCGGTTTCAGATGGGGGAAATGAGCCGCAAGTTGCATCAGCACCTGCGGCTTCGATCGAGAGTTTTGTAAATGCCATGGCTTGTTCACGACGACCGTTCGGCCCACAATTTCCCCGTCTCTTTCCTCGAATTTTCGCGGAAAAAGGCAAAAAATATTAGTCCACCGAATCGGTGACTCTTGACCGGTACGCTGGAGGTTGCTACATCAAAGATGCTAATCAGATGATGAGGGCTCTCCAGGGGAAACTTTGGGGGGCTCTTTTCTTTCGGGTCTTCGCTTTTCTCCTCTGCTCGTGTTGCTCTGTTGTGGCCTGGGTTAGGACCCAGAGCCTCTCTCATTCCGCCACTGTACGAAGAGTTGCAAAAGCGTAGCTTCAGCGTGTTCTTCGAGCCATTGGCCGAATTCTGGATTGTCCTTCTTGGTGACCTTGAGAGAGATCACCTTCTCATCGATTGTCAGCGTGCCCAATGAACTGCCGTTCTCATCATTGATGACCGAAGTCAGCCCACGATTGGGCGGCTTCTTGTCGCTACGTGCTTTGCTCGAGCAAGCCGAATAGACCGCTTGGAACTTTTCGGAACTAGGAGTGTCGTCGGGCAGGGCGGCGAGCGCCTCTTTGGCGATGTCCACCAAATCTACCTTCACCGATAAGGCAGCTAGCTCACCCCACTGCCGTCGTCCGATCCCATGTGCTGGCCCGATGAGTTGAACAAGACCGTCCGGCAGTTGTTCTATGACGACCCTGTGGTTGGATACGCCTTGCCGGGTCAGACCTAGAGCATCTTGAATGACACCGGGTTTGTACCCGGATTCTTGCATCTCTTTGATAAAAATTGACTTTTCTATGAAAGACGGATCAAGCCTGAGGTTGTTCTCCTGGCCTTGAGCGATCAGAGATGCGTCATCGTCCAAGGTTCGAACAATTGCCTTGACCGTTCCACCGACCTTACGGATCGCCGCAAGCCTGCGGCGGCCGTAGATGATGCGGTATCTGTCCGGTTGGGCAGATGGACGGACCATGATTGGCACTTGTTGGCCATGCTTGGCGATACTCTCGGCCAATTCATCGATGCTGGAATCTTCTAGCACCAACCGATCGCGCAGCCCATCCATATCAATCTGATCGGGCTCGATATCGCGAATCGAGTTTGCTGTGATCTCGCGCAAAGAGTCGCGCAATCCTCCAACAGATCCCGGCAGCTTTGCCGCTTTTGGCGGGGTAGGGGAGAGGGCTGCGCTCTCCTTCTCGTCCTTTGGTGGCTGATTGAAGATATTTCGGGCCATCAGCGACGCCCCCATGCCATTTGGATTGTCTGTTCCAACTCATCGCCAACGCCGTTCACGCTGGTCAGTGCACGATCAATCGTTTTTCTGATGAATTGGCTCGGATCAACTTCGTAGACGGTTTGCTGGGTCATACCGGCGTCCGAGATTGCTGTAGATTTCAGCATTGGCTCTGTCATGACCTGTCCGGCCAAGATCGATCTCAGGTAGCCTGCCATTTGGGTCTGCGGCCCGTCCGACGGTTCATATCTGGTAATCAGGAACTTGACAAAATCCCATGTGACACGCCGACCGATGGCTTCCTCCACCGCCTTGACCGTTTCTGAAGCAAGCTTCAGGAATTGGCTCATGGATGCGATGTCAAGCATGCCAGGTACCACGGTAACCAAAAGCCCCGTCGAGGCGGCCAGCGCAGTCAGGGTTAGAAACCCAAGCTGAGGCGGGCAGTCGATCAGGACGATGTCGTAGTTTGCTTCAACCTCTTCAAGCGCCAAGGCGAGGCGCTCTGCAAAGATGGGTTGTACGCGACGGGCGAGAGCGTTTGCGGTCTCGGTTTCGTACTCCGAGAGCATCAAACCGGCGGGCACCATGTCGAGCTTATGGAAGTAGGTCTTTTGGATGACGTTCGAGAGAGGAATTTGGTCCTCATATCTCAAAGCATCATAGATTGTGCCGCCATCGGCGAACTCAAGCTCGGGCCGAAAGCCGAAAAACGTGGTCAAACTTGCTTGCGGATCGAGGTCTAGGACCAGCACGCGGTAACCGCGCAAGGCATACCTTTGCGCAAGATGAATCGTTGCAGTTGTCTTTGATGAACCGCCTTTGAAGTTGACGACGGATATCACCTGGAGACGATCGCCATCACGTCGACCTGGGCGGTAGCTTTCTGCGTTCTTTCCAGTGCGTCCAAGAACATCGCGCAACTCATCAATCTCTTGGGCTGTGTAGAACCGGTGTCCGCGGTTGTCTGTATGCACTTCCGGGAAGCTGCCGTCCTTGTGCCGGTTGCGCAGGTTAGATGTGCTTACGCGCAGGAGGCCGGCGACTTCGGTGGAACTGAAGCAGCGTAGGGACTTTCGTTCTTCGGGTTCGAAAGCGATCTTCATCTGGCGATCCAAAGACTCAGCCAGATTGTCGGCAAATGCTCCGATATCGGAAGAGCCTATGCCTTGCGTATATCCAATGTTACGATCATCCATGTCCTGCCGCCCACTCTCGGCCTCTGTTGAGGCTCTTAGTCATTCTGACGGTGTACAGCGTGTCTGACGCGTTTTTCCGTCAGAATGGGAATGCCACGATCCAGTGAGTCCGGCAAGAAGAATCTAAATGTAGTGTTAAAGTTATCCACAACACCTATAGGTGTTGTCGTATAAAAAACCCAGCAAGTCATTGATATAGATATATTAAATGCAGATCTAACCGAATCGAGCCGCTACTCTGTTGAGTTGGCACATTAGCAGCTAACCCCAAGCAACTAATGGCACTTTCTGCCTCATGCGGAGTTTTCTCCCGGTGAAATTTTTTGGATTCGGGTCAGAAGCTACATCTGATCTGGGCTCGATTCGTACGGCATGAGGCCAAGTCGTTCCGCCGCTCCAACAGCATTTTCACCGAAGACGGCTGCCATCTTGTTCGGCCACGAGGCGCGCGCATAGTCGCGGGCGGTGTCGACCAATCGGTCGAGCGTGCCGGATCCGGCGACATGGGCGGGCAGGGTGATCGCGCCGTCTTCCGTATGCTCTCTCTCGTCGCGCTCGAGGTCGCGCGCCGTATCCGGGTGCATTGAGCTCGATTTCTCGGCCTTTAGGCGTTGGTTCTCGGAAGTTTTGCGCATGCATCGGAGCATAATCTAAAAATGTTCGATAAGGCAAACTTATTGGACATAGCTAAGAACCGCAGGGTGGGGCGGTTTCTACAGTATATGGTAGCGGAAAGCGCCGTGACAGGATATTGTTGTGGGATGACATATCAGTCCACAGCTATTGCCGACGACCTCAACACCCTACCGAAACTTCCGGGTTGGGTCACCTCCGGACGTGTCGAAACCACTGAAACTGTGGCTTTTCGGTCAGGGGCGGCCCTGACAGTACTGGATGCGCTGGTCTGTGATCCAAAGCAAGGCGTACCCATCAAGCTGCTCGCCAACCGGTTGGCGTTGAGTGCAGCGACTGCGACCTCAAAACTGGAGGGGCGGTTGGCGCGCGAGGCCGATATCCGCGACGCCTACCACCTGACGCCGCGGGGCGAGGCGCGGGGTCCAGACGGAGATCTGTTGGCCTTCTGGCGTGAGGCCATACGTCTGCGGGCAGGCGGGGCGGGTGAGATAGCCGACCTAATCGGCGCGGACCTTGCGGGCGAGGTGGGTGTGTGGCTGGACGCCGGGCAAGAGCGCGCTCGGACGCATGGGCCATTGGGGGGGGTGTGCGGCCGTCCTACGAAGCGTGCTCGAGGTCGACGACCGAGGAGAGCAGGTCGCGTGCCTGCTCTCGGATGTGGTTTTGGCACAGGCATTGAACTGGAAGCAGGTGCTACCTGTCTCGGCACGGCGGCTGACAAAGACGGCGCAACGCGATCTGACCGCAGAAGGGCAGGGGGCCGAGTTGGCCGCCCAAGTGCGGATCGTTGAGTCTATCGAAGAGACGATCCGTCTGGGGCGTGATCTGGCGCGTCGTGCCGAAGTCCTTCGCACCATCGCCCCGAGGCTCCGGGCCAAAGGATCGGATGCGGCGGTCGAGCTGTTCCTGACGGAAGATGCGGTCGCACCATCAACCATGCTGTCGCCGATGATACTGGGCACCACAATCCCGATGACAGACCGCGCCGCGCGGCGGTTCTGTGACCGGCTGGTCGAGCTGAAAGTGGCGCGCGAACTGACCGGGCGGTCCACGTTCCGGCTCTACGGGATCGCGCCATGAATGTTGCGGTGAAACGCAAGCCCGAAAAAGGCCAGGGGGGCTTGGCACGCGATGGCGCGTTCGACCGGGAGCTCGAGGACCTGCCACAGGAACTGCGCTGGCGGGAATGGATGGGTCGGATCGAGGCGGTGCTCTTCGCGAGTGCCTCGCCGGTCGGTCGCGAAGACCTCGCCCGCGTGGTGGGGCAGGGGGTATCGGTCGAGACGCTGATCGACGACATCCAGGCGGAGCTGGTCGGCCGACCCTATGAGCTGGTGCATGTGGCGGGTGGCTGGATGTTTCGCACGAAGCCGCAGTTCGCCGATGCCATCAAGGCTGCGGCTGATCTTGGCGATCAATCGCTCGCCTTCACCGAGATGGAGATGGGCGTGCTCTGTGCCATCGCCTATCACCAGCCCATCGACCGGGCGGGGCTCAAGGACATCTTTGGAAAGGAGGTGAGCCGCGATCTGCTCGCCCGGCTGCGGTACAAGGATCTGATCGCCAGCGGTCCGCGCTCGCCGCGGCCCGGTGCGCCGCACACGTTCGTCACGACAGAGACATTTTTAACGACCTTCGATTTCCAGACCCTGCGAGATTTGCCGGAGCTGGACTTGGCTACTGATGGCGCGAATGAACAGGCCCGAACTCTGCAGGCTTGAGGGTGCTCGCTTTCAATTGGTCGGGCTTTGACTTTCAATCAGTCGGAGGTATGAGCAGGTTTTACGTGCAAATGCACAGCAGGGTTTACGTGTTTTTGCACGTGTTTGAGTTATAGGATTGATTTCTATAACTCAAAAATGGTCTATATGTGAGTTATAGAAAGGACTTCTATAACGCATGGCATGGAACTGGCAGATATCCGGTTGGCCGGATTTCCGGTACGACGCAGCATCACTGGCACCGTTCGAGCAGCGCTTCCTGATGTCGTCAGGCGAAGTCCTGGGTGCCGTTCAGCATGTTGGCCCGTCAGAACGTGATCAACTCCGCATCGACCTGCTGAGCGATGAGGCTATGAAAACCAGCGCCATTGAAGGCGAGATGCTTGACCGGCGCAGCGTTCAATCCTCTCTTCGTCGACACCTCGGATTGGAACCGGACAGCTATCCGAGCAAACCCCGAGAGCAGGGCGTGGCCGAGATGATGGTCGATGTTTACTCGACCTATGCCGAGCCTCTCACGCACGAGACCCTGTTTCGGTGGCACGAGATGCTATTGTCATTCGACAAGCATCTGGAGGCCATCGGGTCATACCGGCAGCACGAGGATGCCATGCAGATCGTCTCGGGTCGTCTTGACCGCCCGGTTGTGCATTGTGAGGCCCCACCGTCTAAGCAAGTTCCAGACGAGATGGGCCAATATGTCGATTGGTTCAACCGGACAGCGCCGAATAAGGAAGGGCCCTTACCAGCATTGACACGCGCTGGTCTCAGCCATCTCTACTTCGAAAGCATCCATCCCTTTGAGGACGGCAATGGTCGTTTGGGTCGGGCTCTGGCCGAAAAATCCCTGGCTCAGAATATTGGCCAGCCAAGCCTCATCGCGCTGGCCTTCACCATCGAGCGAAAGCGGAAGGATTATTACGATCAGCTAGAGCGGCACCAGAAGACACTGGATGTCACACCTTGGCTGGTTTGGTTTGCAGAGGCCGTTCTGGCAGCGCAGCAAGTCACCCTTGACCGCGTGGGCTTCTTCATTGCCAAGGCGCATTTCTACGACCGACATCGCGAAGCGCTGAATGGAAGACAGGCCAAGGTGATCGAGCGGATGTTCCGCGAGGGGCCTGACGGGTTCAAAGGTGGCCTGAGTGCGGAGAACTACATTTCGATCACGGGTACGTCGCGCGCGACCGCTACACGGGATCTACAGGAACTTGTCGAAATCGGAGCCCTGACGCGTACTGGCGAACGCCGACACACACGTTACAGGTTGGAGCTGGAAGGACCGGATTAGTAGTGCATCGCTGGCGTAGACGGCGGAAACCTCAGACAATTGTGACTTTGGTCTGAGGTTTTCTAACACAACATAGTTGCTGCTGCCAGGACTGCAGAACGTCGGTCAAATAGTCACCTTTCTGCGGGAAGGGCGTATTTCGTTGAAAAACTCTTCCTTGATCGGGGAGTAAGTCGCTGATTCAATTCTTCCTAGATGGAGGGATTGGCGATGATGGGACCGAAGCAGGAAGCACAGCCGGCACTGTTCTACGAGTTCTCTTTGGAAGATCATGTTCCACTCGATCACCTGTTGCGGTCGATTAATCGGTTCGTTGATCTGGCCAGTATCCGGGCGCATCTCGCGGACTTCTACAGTCATACCGGTCGCCCGTCGGTCGACCCGGAACTGCTAATCCGCATGCTGCTCGTAGGCTATTGCTTCGGTATCCGGTCTGAGCGACGTCTGTGTGAAGAGGTGCATCTGAACCTCGCGTATCGCTGGTTCTGTCGGCTCGATCTGAACGACCGTGTACCGGACCACTCCACCTTTTCGAAGAACTGAGGTGCCCCTAGATTTGTAGACGCTTTGCTTGGTAATTTTGGGACCAAGGAGAGACGGATATGAACAAGGGAATACGGTTTACGGATGAGTTTAAGCAGGACGCTGTAGCGCAGGTTGTTGAGCG
>NZ_JACTAG010000004.1 GCF_014763045.1 Sulfitobacter aestuariivivens | reverse complement strand
GGTGACCGACATTACTTACATCAGAACCCATGAAGGCTGGTCGTATCTCGCAGTGGTCATCGATCTATTCTCACGGCGTGTCGTTGGCTGGTCCCCTCTCGGCAGATTGCTTTGCAATCGCCTGCCGAGCAATGGATGCAGTCCCGTATGACAACTGATCTGGCCTTGCAGGCCTTGCTGAGTGCCGTTTGGCGGCGCAAACCAAAGCAAAGGGTCACGATCCATTCCGACCAGGGGGCGCAGTTCACTGGCAAAGAGTGGCAATCGTTTCTCAGCAAACACAATCTGGATGCCAGCATGAGCAGGCGCGGGAATTGTCATGATAACGCAGTCGCCGAGAGCTTCTTTCACTTGCTGAAACGGGAACGCATCAGGCGGCGGACGTACACCACGCGCGACGCAGCAAGGCAGGACGTGTTCGACTACATCGAGATGTTTTACAACCCGACCCGCAAACACACGAACAACGGCATGCTGTCACCGGTTGACTATGAAATGAAACAACAGAAAATGAACGAGGCAGGCGTCTAGGAAACTAGGGGCACCTCACTGTGTTGCAGTTACTGTGGTCAAACACTGTGTTGCAAACAGTGTGTTCAACACATTGATTCCAAACACTGTGTTCAACACAGTTTTTCATCCCACAAATCCACCCTGTAACACAAGAAAAACTGTGCGATGACTGTGCAACGCAGGAAGTAAAAACAGTGCGCTGCCAAAGTGCCTTATTTTTATGGCTTAAGTGGTGCCGGGGGCGGAATCGAATTACCCATTTAGTCACTTGTTTTAAAAAATTTTAAACTCATGCGTTTCAAGATAGTACCCCATATAACACCCTCAATCCTATCTACATTTTCTTTCATGACATTGAGAGGAGAATGCGGTTCCTTGCTGTATGAAATCAAATTGAGCCATGTAAAGCAGAAATCAATTTAGGCCTAAATATCACTAATACCTTTCGTAAAAGCCGGCGGAGGCGGACGTTCGCTGCGGATGCATGATCACTCTGTCCTTGGTTCGGAAACGGACATGCAAAAGGCGCCTTGGCAATGTACTTTCATGGTGATGTATGCACGGACTGCAACAATCCAAAAAAACCAGATCGATGGCGTCACGTCACATTCGCAATTTCTATTGAACAGGCTAAGGTAGGCCTCAACAGGGAGACGAGATTGGTGGCAACCGCAAAGCAACTCATTGGACTCTTGAAGAGTCACGTCGAGGGGAACGAAGAACGCTTCTTCGATCTCGCGCTTCAGCTTGCGTCGGCGGAGGAGCAAAAGGGCCATACTCGTCTAGCCGAACAGCTTCGTCAGTGGGTTGAAGCAGGGCAGGCGCCAAAATCGCAAACTCCATCCCCAACATTGATCGCCAAGCCACGGGGCGAGTTGGCTTCGATCATTGGGACTGCGTATCCAGAGACTAGGCTGAATGATCTCATCCTTCCAGAATCGGTGTCGTCTGAGCTTGAACAACTCGTTGTCGAGTTCCGCAAACGCGACATCCTAGAAAAACATGGGCTGACACCAAGGCAACGTATCCTTCTGGCAGGTCCCCCAGGCACCGGAAAGACGATGAGCGCATCCGCATTGGCTGGTGAGCTAAAGCTTCCTCTTTATTCTGTGCTGTTGCACGGGTTGATATCGAAGTTCATGGGGGAGACGGCCTCAAAACTGAATGCGATATTCGAGGCAGTAAGGACCCAACGCGGGGTCTACCTGTTCGATGAGATCGATGCCCTTGCCGCCACCAGAGACGGTGACAATGACGTTGGCGAAGCGCGGCGAACCCTGAACTCGTTTCTCCAATTCATGGAGGAAGACACGGGGCCTTCGTTGATCATCGCAACAACCAATCTGCCACGGATTTTGGATAAGGCGATCCTTCGCCGCTTCGACCTTGTATTGATGTATACTCTACCCACCGCCGAAGCGATGCAGAAAGCCATGTCTCGTCGTCTAATAGGATTTGATTTGTCTGAGGTAATCTGGGACGATGTGGTTGAGCATGCCCATGGCCTTTCATCCTCTGATGTAATTCAGGCTGCGATGGATGCCGCACGTCGGGCTATATTGGATTCGAAAAAGACAATAACTTCGGCTGATTTGTTGCATTCAATTGGTCGCCGACGAGACTTGCAGGCGTTGGGTATATGGAGTGGCTGAACGGAATCTCCCTCACATAGTTCTTAACGGGGTTTCGAAGTCTGAAGACTTCAAGGGAAGGCGGATCGTTACTGATACGCCGACAGACGTACCAAATAGGCAAGCACATGCTGCCCGTTTGATCGCAGCATTGGACACCATAGAGGTGCTGCCTGAAGCAAGCGCCACCTATATCGAAGTTGTAGGCCGCCCTGGCGAAGCGTTTCTTCCAAGCAAATTCGATGTGAGCGGCTTGGCTCTCCTTAATGTGCGGGACGCTGAGCCCGATAGTGAGGTTCCAGGTCGCGCTATTGTAAAAGCGAGTAAGTCGGCAGGTGGCTTGACCAAGCTACGCGAGAAGCTTGATCAATTCGCAACAGAAGACGGCAAGCCTAACAACCAAGGGCAAACACGCCCAAAGAATGCTGATCTTGCTAACAGTATCGACACAATAGCCCAAGCAGGGCTTAGGGACCTATGGCGACATCCAAACAAACCATTCCCGTTGTCGGCGGGCCCGATCCCCTGGGAGGTTTGGTTGGAACCAAGAGAAGTGGACCAATTCGTTGCCAGAGCCGTGCAGGAAGGGCTAACGGTCTACCCTGATCGCTTGGAGTTCCCTGAGGATACCGTCGTTCTCGTTGAAGGTGACATCGGCCAGATGGCTAGGACTGCGGTTGGAACAGGTTCGGTCCGCTCGGTTTCTCCTCCTGGTATCCCTATCGACTTCGTGGATGGCCTCGAAGCGGAGGAACAGGCCGATTGGTTGCAAGATGCGCTTGGCCGAACTCAGTATGGCCCTCAAGCTCAGCAGGCGACGTCCTATGTCACGCTCTTGGATACGGGCATCACGTTGGCGCACCCGCTAATCCAGCCTGCGTTTGATGCAGCGGATCGCCATGCGGCTGTGCCTGGATGGGACCTCGCAGACCTGCATGGTCATGGATCGAGGATGGCAGGGGCGACGCTCTTTGGCGATCTGCGAACTCACTTGAACAGTATCGCGGCAATCTATGTCCCTCTTAGGCTGGAGTCGGCAAAGGTGATCCCAGATGCAGGCCATAACCCACATCATCTGTTGGGGGACAGGACGCAGAAAGCCATCAACGCGGTAGAAGTTGAGCCTGATAGGTTACGGACCTTCGCTTTGGCCACGACCACAGACCTTGATACTCCTCACAGCGGTGCACCAACGTCCTGGTCCACTGAACTCGACCAGCTTGCCGCTGGTCGGTCCGGCGAAGTGAAGCAGCGGCGACTTATCGTGACTTCGATTGGTAATATTGATGCCCAACATGATGGAAATACAGACTACCTAAGCAAATGCGATGACCTTGACGAGGGAGAGGTTCAGTCTCCTTCCCAAGCATGGAACTCAATCGCAGTGGGTGCGATGACCGAAATGGACGGTGTTGGTGGGCCAACACATGGTGCGACGTTGGCTGAAGTTGGGGACCTCGCTCCGATGTCTCGCACGGCGAGTTGGACCAAGACTTGGCCAATAAAACCTGATGTCGTACTCGAAGGCGGCAATTGGTATGACGACGGGTTGTCAACAACGCCCAATCAACATTCTGATCTGATGTTGGTTACAACGAGCAGGAACTACCCTGCCCGGTCTTTCACTCACATCTCGGATACCAGTGCCGCGACCGCATTAGCATCACGTGAAATTGCATTACTTCGCGCCTCTTACCCCGACCTCTGGCCAGAGACGATCCGCGCCCTCTATGTCGCCTCGGCACAGTGGACCGACCGGATGTGGTCGCATATTGCGCCAGCGGATCGAAATCGGAAGGGCGCCTACGATGTCATGTTCACCCGATACGGTTATGGCCAGCCCAACCTTGAACGTGCCCTTAACAGTGCTAGCAGCGCAATCACGCTGATCATAGAGGATTCCATTCGTCCCTATGAGAAGAAGGGATCAGGTCGGAAATTGAACGAAATGCAGTTGTTTGAACTGCCATGGCCGACGAACGCTCTCCGAAGCTTGGTCGGACAGGACGTTTCCCTGCGTGTTGCCCTGAGCACCTTCATCGAACCGAACCCATCAGAGGTCGCTCGTGGCCGAAAGAGCAGGTACGCATCTCATGGCCTTCGTTTTGCGCTGAAGGGCGCGGATGAAGAGATTGGTGCATTCACGAAACGTGTTGGCCGCACTGCTGTTAAAGACCAACCAGACGATAACGGCCCTGACAGTGGCGAATGGGATTTCGGCTACAATCGCCGGAGTGTCGGGTCCCTGCACATCGATACACTCACTGTCGCTGCCAGCGATCTTGCCCGTCGCGGGGTCCTCGCGGTCTATCCGGTTGGTGGCTGGTGGAAAGAAAACCGCACTGTGGACCCTGAGCGGTGCGTGGCGCGTTTCTCATTGGTCGTCGAAATCGATGCGACTGAGGTAGAAGTGGATCTTTATGCGGAAGTCCAACAGAAAGTGGCGCCTCAAGCGGAAATTCAGGCCTGAACAAATTCCTTGGTCTTTACAACTTCGTCTACCATCGCGGCTGTCCTCCGGCTTTCCGTTTTGACGCACAGTGCAGCGAATGACCGCAAATTGGGCTGCTACCGCAGCATCTTGTGGGTAAGCCGAAGGTCCTGAATGGGCCGTTAACGCCGAGCCTTAGTTGGTTGCGCGTGGAAAGACCAAGCGAGGCAATCAGTATGAGGTTGCCTCGCATCAATTTTCGTCAACCCTGATGCTTTGGGTGACAAATCCGTCGCTGCCGTACACTTGGCTTTCGTTTGAACAATTATTCTATGATAGCCATCTGGGTAGGGCTTGTCAGACCAACGCCAAGTCGCGAACTTACAGTTTCGGCAACTTTGCTTAGGGTACTTGGACAATTTTTATTACTCATCTAAAGGTTCCTAGAAACTGACGCACGCAATGGTTCAGGCATGCTCAATTTCTACTCTATTGTCGCTGACGCGCAGTTTTACTCTACTTACAACATCGGTTTGCGGCCGGTCATGCATTTTGTTGAACCCATCCGAGGACCGCGAATGCAGTTTCAAGACTTCGAATTCGAATTTTCACCTCTTGCTGGTTCGTTAGCTCCGAATTGAGGAAAACTTGTGTCAGCTCTTCGGGGTCCTTACCTAACCCGGTCAGAGCGGGTCTCCTGAAGTACCAAAGCACCCATGGTTTGTGAAGAACCGCAGAGAAATACCAATGTTTGTCAAATTCGAAACGCAACTCTTTCTCAATAAATCCATACCCCGCAGGTCGTATCAGAAAGCTGTTAGATAGTTTGGCCTGAGCCAGTAACAAGTGCACGTGTTGGACGTCAGCATTGACGGAGTCTGCGAGCTGTTCATGTAGCTTCTGTTTTTCTATCAACATCCCCGATCTCCAATCCACCCGCCTAGCATGAAACATCAAAATGCGGATTCATGCAAACTATCTGGCCAACGAAAGATAACCCGCTTTGGCAAAGCCTAAACTTAAAGCTTGTTGATTATGCTTGCGGAACTTAGTGACATTACGTCCAACTTGGTATTGCTTACACCTGAAGAATGTAGTGCAGTGAATTTTGCAATAATCCCGCGAGATCGAATTGACAGATATTTCAGAATTCAACTCCCAACTCTTGGAAGACGTTCGCCAGGAAGCCACACAGAGCGGAATCTCCGAGACTGATGCTTTCTTCGAAAGACTGGCAAGTCGCCTCGAGACCGAGGGCGAGATTCTTGCTACAGATAGAGCTTCATATGTAGGATCAAGCTCAGGAAAAACGGTCCGCATTGACGGCATCGGGGGTCACCCCAAAGAGGCTGAAGGCGTCCTAAGTGTTTTGGCATGTATTTTCAGGCCCGACGACGAACCGGTCAAAATGAATGCACAAGAGGCCAAGAAATACTTCGGCCATTTGATAAATTTCGTTGCTGCCTCGCGCCGCGAGGCATTCCGAGCCGAATTGATGCCCGAAAGCGCAGAATTCGGGGTGGCGGAATTGATCGCGTCATCATGGAAATCAATTACAAAGGTCAAGTTGATCCTCATTACGAATTCGATCTTCAGCGCCAGAACTGATGCGGTTTTAGCGGGAAGGATCGCCGACATTCCCGTCACGTACAACATCTGGGATCTCACGCGCTTTCATAGATATGAAACATCCGGCCAGGCCAGAGAAAAAATTGTCGTTAATTTTCGGGAGGACTTCGGATCGGCGATTCCAGCTCTAGCTGCGTCGGCTAAAGGTGAGGTTCTTGAGAGCTATCTGGCTGTAATCAGCGGTGATCAACTTGCCGAGATTTATGAAAAGTGGGGAGCGCGTCTTCTGGAATCCAATGTCAGGAGCTTTCTCCAGGCACGGGGCGCAGTAAATCGGGGCATCCGGGACACCATCAAGGATGAGCCGGATATGTTTTTCAGCTATAATAATGGTCTTTCGGCAACCGCCGACGAGGTTGATGTTGAAAGAACATCAGATGGATTGAAGATCATTTCTGCCAGCAATCTGCAGGTCGTAAATGGAGGACAAACCACTGCATCATTGCATGCAGCACGTCGCTTGTCACCGGAGGCGCTCCAGCAAGTTCATGTCCAGATGAAGTTGACGGTTGTACCACCGGATACTCCCGAAGACGTCGTGCCCAACATTTCCAAATACGCTAATAGCCAGAACAGGGTAAACGCCGCTGACTTCTTCTCGAACCACCCATTTCATATGCGGATCGAAGGATATTCGCGCCGGATCTTGTCTCCGGCAGCGGAGGGTACGAACCGGGAAACCAAGTGGTTTTATGAGCGTGCTCGTGGACAATACATGGTTGAACGTTCCAAGAAGACTCAAGCGGAGCGTCGTCGCTTTGACTTGGAATATCCAAAAACGCAGTTTTTTGTGAAGACTGATCTTGCGAAGATCGAAATGAGTTTTCGGCAATATCCTGATACCGTAAGCAAGGGAGCCCAGAAGAACTTCAGTGTTTTTGCCCAAGCCGTCGGTAAGGAGTGGGAGCGCAACAGCAAACGTTTCGACGAGACCTGGTATCGCCGACTTATCGCAAAAATCATCATTTTCAGGCATCTCGAAAAGATAGTTCCCAAGCAATCCTGGTATCCGGGAGGCTATCGAGCCAACGTCATAACCTATGCAATCTCCAAACTCGCAGTCGATGTTGACGACATGGACAAAGTCATCGACCTCGACACCGTCTGGCGTCACCAGTTCCTGACACGTGATCTGAGCGACGCGTTGTTGCTGGCTGCCGAGACGGCGTCTGATGTTATTACTCATCCCGAGGCCGGTGTTAACAACATCACGGAATGGGCCAAGAAGCAGGCCTGTTGGGCAGTATTGCAACGGGCTGAAATCGACTATGGACCGGAACTGATGAATTGTCTCGTCGAACCCGCAGATGCGCAATCGGTGCAGAAGGAGGCACGTCGTAATGAAGCTATGGTCTCCGGTATCGAGGCTCAGGCTAGAGTCGTGGAAGCGGGTGGAGAATTCTGGAGCAGGTTGCGATCGTGGGGTTCAGAAAAACGTATGTTTAGCCCAAGGGAAGACGGCGTTTTGAGGACATGCGGACTACTTCCCGCAAAGCTGCCATCGGAAAAGCAAGCCATTATTGCCCTAGAACTTCTGGAGAAGGCTCGCGAAGAAGGCTACGTCGACGAAGATGCGCCAAGGATCAAAATTTCAACTCTATCCCGTCCACACTGAACGATCTCAGCACCAGATCAGTGAACTCTTCGCCATTTGGTCAAACGAATCCGTACAACTTCTTCGTCGGTGTCAGTTACATCACTGGCTTTCGGTTGAATACGGATAGAGTATCGGGCCTCTGACTCGTCCTTGGATATTTCAAATTCGTCACCTTCCCGGGCGCCGACATCCCGAAACCAGCTCGTCATATGGGTAACCCTGTACTCGTTGCGCGTGCCGCCATCGTCGTGAAACTTGTTGTTGTAGTAGACAAAGCGAAACCTGAATTCGTGCCCCTCGTCGTCGATGCAGTCGAGCCACGCATCCGGGTTCTTCGTTCCCGGATCCAAATTGGGTAGGATCCCGAGGAGTTCCTTCTCACCTTTTGGTATGAGAATGCCTGCCTGGTGCCCGCCAGTGCTCCCGACATCATTCGCGCTCAGGGTTTTTCGGAATGTCTGCCTGCTCATTGCTTCCTCGGCATTATCTCAAGCGCTCGTTTAAGATCATTGGCATCCCGGGTCGAGACGGGGACAGTTTCGTTCGCCAGGTTGTTTTTCCAAGCTGACCGGTCGATCATGATTTCCTCTACAGTATCTTTGTAGAACAGACGATAGACCGTCACTGTTGCGGTCTGTCCACGCCGGTGCGCCCGGGCGCTGGCCTGCGCCTCAAGTGCAGGATTCCAGACAGGGGTAAAGTGGATTACGACCGTTGCTGCCGTTATATTGAGGCCAGCACCCGCTGCTTTCGGGTTTAGAACCAAACAGGCAGGCCCTTCATGTTCAGAAAACACGTCAATGATACTTTGTCGATCTTCCTGCGGGGTTGATCCATTTATGGCCCCCCAATGGGTCTCGGGAAAATGAATACAGGCCTCTTTCAAAAGGTCGCCGATCCGGTTGAAAAGTGCAAAAATGATAACTTTGCGGCGGTTCGTGAAAGCCTCGCGCAAAAGGTCGATCGTCCGTTCCATCTTGGGGGTGAGCAGTGGAATGCTCGCGGCTGGAACGAGTTCGGCATCCTCTTCTTCAGCGCTGTCCTTTTGTCGCAGCCATGGATGGGCACAGAGAAGTTGCAACTGGAGTGTTGCCACCAAAGCGCCGGCCACAGGGTATTTCTGCATGGTCGCTTCCCGAACGTCTTTGTAGTGATCGACCAATTGATCATCCAGTTCGAGAGGTACATCGATATCGATACGTTGAGGTAGATCACCAGCAACGTCAGCTACACGCCGTCGCAAGATGATGGGATCAGTCAGGCGACCGAGGTTTTGACCGGCCTCAAGGTTGTCTGGAAACTCAAACTCGAATTCCTCGCGTGTTCCCAGCAATCCGGGTATGGCGAAATCTGCGAGAGACCAGAGATCAATCAGCGAATTTTCTACGGGTGTGCCAGTCATCGGGATGGATTTTCTGCGTGGAACCGTGGCTATTGCCCGACGACGGTTTGAATCCGGGTTCTTGATCGCCTGAGCTTCGTCGCAGATGACCCATGACCATTCCAGAGAAGAAAAGAGTGAGATGTCATTTACCAACGTATCATAAGTCGTGATGATCACCTGTACCCTCTGAAGGCCGCTCACTACACCTGCTCGATGTGAACCGCGGTGAACCAATAGGCTCAGATCGGGCGCGAATCTTTCTATTTCCCTCACCCAATTGGCGATAAGACTCGTCGGGCAGATGATCAGGGCCGGCGAAATGATTAACGGTTTTTCGATCATCAGTAGTGCAATAATCTGGAGCGTTTTTCCTAGCCCCATTTCGTCGGCGAGGATGAGACCTCCGGTGCGGGAAACGGTTTCCCACATCCACTGCACACCACAAGCTTGGTAAGGATAAAGATCTGCATTAAGGCCGTGAATACTGATTTCTTTGGTATTGCGCTCAGCTGCATCCTTCCCGGCCTCCATGATGGCTTCGGTTGGAGCTGCCGCCAGACTGATTTCCGATGCCCGGATCATGCGAAGTGCAGAGCTGAAAGGAATATCTTCGGGATCATCGCCGCCGATAACTTCATCAAAAACGGTAGCGGCATCGCGTGGAAGCGGGCGGATGACCTTTGCGTCTACAACCCACGTATGACGGTTGCTGGGAGCAAACAACTCATGCCTTTCGCCTCGCACTGTCCGGGTGCCACCAAGGCGGGCAACTATTTTGTTATTATCACGGTCCAGAATGACAATAGGTTCCAGCAGGCGTTCGGAAACCGTAAATCCCTCGGGTAGCGAGGACCGAATTTCCTCGAATGTTTCTGGAAGCATCGCTAGGTTAACAACCACTTGCTTCATCCATTATTTGCTTCAGTTCTTCTATGGACCACGGCACGGGTCTTCGAGTGTGAACGGCTCGGTGACAGTTCGGGCAAAGCGGTACAAGCTCGGTAGCAGGGTCATAGGGCTTGGACGATGACAGAGAAGCGAGGGGCTCCAAGTGGTGGACCTCAATAATGCCGCCCGCTGCGTGGTATCGGCCCTGAGGCTCGAGTCCGCAGGCAGTGCACCTCTCACCATGAAGCCTGATACACAGCAACCGGTTACGCGGATTTCGCTCCCGGCGGTTGACGACGGCAGGCTTCAGTCCGCCTTCGAATGCCGGTTCATCCAGCGGAACCTCATCTTGGACAACATCGTAGCCAATCAATTCCGCCATGGCTGCCATCAGCGGAACGATTACCTCCCTGCAGGAGCGCGAAACCGAGTCGTCTTCATCAGCGCTGATTTCATGTCGGATCGTAGCATCAATCAGGAAATTTCCGTCCAATACAAGCCAGTCTTCCAATGAACGAGCACCAAATACCAAGCTGACTGATGGGTCAATTGAAGCCACCAAGGCTCTTGCGAGCTGCACGTCTTCTTCCGAGGCTTGCTGAATTTGGCGAATGGTGTCTCCTGAATAGTTGCCAAAAGACAATTGTACACGATGTCCTTTCAGGCCGTGGGGGCGGATACTAGCCACTGGCCCGTGGCGCTCTTCCAGATCAGCGAACCAAATACGCATTGCCGAGCGAAGACCGTCGTTGTCCAGGGCCACTGCTATCGAGGCCCCGGTACCTTCTTCAAGTTCGGTGACAATGAGTTTCTGTTTTGCGGCAATCATCAGCTGCCTGCGTCATCGGCGAATTCTTCTGGCTCCGGATCCGGCAGGTTTCGTAGTAACTTCCGGAGGTTGTTGGAAATCTCGGTTCGAATGTCTTCAAAAATAGGTGCCAGTTCTTCGTTGGTATTGTTCTGTTCGGCTGCAGAAAAAGCCCAGAGCAGCAAATCCATGCCTTCTACAGCAAATCCGTTTGCCGCTGCCCTACGATAGATTTTCTGATAGAAATCGTGATGCTTGTTTAGGTGTACAGCGGGAACGTGGCCATCGGTCGACGAGCTGTGGAATGCCGGTTGCCAGAGTTCCCCACTGGTTACCGTTTCGACGGCGTGCACGTGAAGTTGATCTGGCCCAACGTTGTTTTCTATCGGGGATTTGATCCGGATTTTTGGCCCCATGTTGTTGGAGATCTGCGCGGACTGCTGTTCCGGATCCACCGATGTGACAACGGCTTTCGCTGCATTGGACGTGCTGGCAATGTTCTTGTTTGCACTCGCGTGATCGACAGAATCGTTGGCATTTGCCTGAGCGCGGCTTTGCCTGCGATACCTGTTTCCAGCCTCGCGATATATTGGTTGAAGGAGGGTTCTCAATCCATCCTCCAGGTCGGGATGGAACAGGATGCGCGACTTCTTCACATCGATCCGGAACGCATCATCGAGTTCATGCCCGAAATCAAACTCGAGCCGCAATAGTGACGTGTGAGGTTCTGGCGCGCCAAAAACTTCCATCCAGCCACCGTCTTGAATCAGCCGCCCTTCACGGTAGACATAAAAACCCTGTGCGCGATTCGAGATCCGCGCATATTCGCGCTCTTCGTCTTTTGTCATGTCCCTGCGATGTGGCAGGATCCATGCTCGGATGGCGGCTTTTTCTTCAGATCCATCAGGCATCTCGACGACCAGCGTTTGCTTCTTTTCCTGAAGAACCTGCTCAGATCGCTTGGGATAAAACGGATTCCAGGGAACAACTGGACTTTGGTTTATGAATATGTCGATGTTGCGTTCGCGCTCATCGAGTTTTTCCGTGAACCGATGGTAGACCAGAGAAAGGTGTTTGCTCAGTGTATCTGCGAGACGCTTGATTGCGGCCTGTTCTTTTGTGCCCCCTGCCTCGTACTCCTTCGAAAGGATGCGGTCACACTTTTCCCAGACAACAAGAGTCCCGGTTTCGCCACAGAGTTCATCAAACATCTCCTCTTCACCTGATGTGACCGGCTCACGCAACATTTCCCAACATCGTTTAGCCGCGACATGGTCGAGATCCCACGCGAGTTTGGCCAGCGACTGATCAGGAGCAGCCTTTGTGACAATTGTGAACTTTTTGCAGACAGAACTGGATGCCGTCTTCAACCCCAGGCCAAACTTTCCGAGGCTTTCCGGGTTCTCCCGGACCGGAGCACCGTAGCGCATGGCTTCGTGCAGGGTAACTGCATCCATACCGTCACCATTGTCACCGAAATAAACGAGTTTACGGCCATCCGCGTGAAGCACGATTTCCACATTTATTTGGTCGGCATGGGCCGCGATCGAATTGTCAATGATGTCAGCTGCAGCAGTTTTGACATTGTAACCCGTATCACGGAGACCGAATATGAGCCGTTCGGCATCTGGTTCGTTTATTAGATCGTTCATCCGTCATTCCTAGAGATAAGGTTTCGTGGGAGTGTGAGTGCTAATTAATCAACTTTGTGTTCGTCATCTGGTATCTGGCCTGAATTGCTATCGCTCCGCAACCAATCGGCGGTCATTTCCGCAAGAGTTTCTGCGGTTAAACTGCGTGTCATACACTCCCATATCGTCAATACGCGCCACCCAGAGTTCAGCAGTTCGGCAATCACTTTCTCGTCACGTTCGATATTTCCCGCCAGTTTTTCTTCCCAGAATTCAGCATTCGTCTTTGGGAGCTGGAAATAACGACACCCTTGATGTGCATGCCAGAAACATCCGTGGACGAAAACAACCGCCCCGAATTTCGGAAAAACAAGATCCGGTTTACCTTTCATCTTCCTGTTGTGAAGGCGGTAACGGTATCCAAGCTTGTGAAGCCCCCGGCGTACCATCATCTCGGGTTTTGTATTGTGCGGACCAATATTCCCCATCATCTCTGAGCGGGTCATCGGGCGACGCTTCTCAGGCACTCAGAATTACCCTGGGCCCCAATGCTACAGTGTTGGTGATCCAAGGTGCCATCGCTTTGGCGATCGAAATCGCAACGGGGGCGGCGACCGCATTACCGAACTGTCGGTATGCCTGAGCGTCTGAGACCGGTATGATCCAGGGTTTATTCGATCCGGGGCGGTCAAAACCCATCAGACGTGCGCACTCTCGAGGTGTGAGGCGTCTGGGGTTACGGCCACGCTGCGCGATCAGGATCTCGGAGCCATCCTTGTAATAGCGTGCGCTCAGCGTTCTGGCGACGCTGTCTTTGGTGCACAGGCCGAAACCAAAACCATTTCCAGCTGCCTTGTGTTTGGCCGCGTAGTTCTGCAGGTAGGTCCAGAGTTTGTCAGAGAGTGTATACTTGCGATTTACACGCGCTCTTGAACCCACAGTGTAGGGGGTTTCGGCAATCTCTGATCCATCTTCCGGATGCAGGATCGCCTCAAGGCGTGGGTTCGGAGCGTCGGGAATAATCACGTCATCCAGAGTGAAACGCATCGGAACATCTCGGCGGAAGCCCGATATGAAAATGCGCTCGCGGTGTTGGGGAAGCCAGCTTCTTGCGTCGATGACCTTATGGTCAACATCGTAACCCAGTTCATCGAGAGCATGCAGGATCACCCGCATCGTATTGCCTTTATCGTGCGAAAGCAGGTTTTTCACATTTTCGAGCAGGAATGCCCGGGGCCTGTGGTGTTTTAGGATCCGGACGACATCGAAGAACAGTGTTCCTTGCGTCTCATCAAGAAAACCATGCGCGCGCCCGAGTGAATTTTTCTTGCTGACACCGGCAATCGAGAATGGCTGGCATGGAAATCCGGCCAGAAGCACATCGTGCGACGGGATGTTCGTTTCGTGTAATTCGGTGATGTCGCCCTCGATGGGATGCGCCTCTCCGAAGTTTTCGCGGTAGGTTTCCTGCGAAAACCGGTTCCATTCACTGGTGAATACACAGGTTCCACCTGCGGCCTCGAAGCCGATACGAAGCCCTCCGATACCGGCAAAGAGGTCAATGAAGTGAAAGCCGTGATTCTGTTGCTGCATGTTCAATCCTATACCAGCTTGAATACACCATATCTAGGGATGGCGATGATGCAATTATCAATATGTTCTTAACGTTCACACAATCTCACTCTCCATGGGCTAAGAGTGACAACAAGAAAAACTGCCTCGAACTGCGGGAAACGGATGGATCCTGTAGACTGCTGTATTCCGGTGCGAGGTGGAGTTTAGGAGATTGTCAGTGCGTGTTATTGATGATCGCCGTTACGACTGTGGCAAGGTAGGTCATGAAGTAACAGACCGCTCGGGTCCTTCCCGTTTGGGCTAATCGTTCGGGGGGTGCGCCGAGCCCCGGTATTCCAGAGTTGTTGGGGTGTCACGAAACCACATACCTAAATCCGATGCTGCAGGGAGGGGCACATGATATAGCGGGAGTGATGCTCTCAAGTTTCCGCCCCCAGCAAAACATAAAAACCTCATGGGGGTTCCCTATCGGCCCGGGACTCCTTGGGACTCCCGCGCCTCAAAGAGTCCCTTGACTAACAAATTGAAAAGAAACTCACTTTATGCCCGGGACTCTCGGGACTCCCAAAATCATTGGATTCAGGAAGTAGTAATAAGTCATGGAAATGGGGTATAAAATCAACGATACGCACAATCTGGTCATGACCTTGCACCCTTTTTTGAACTTCGCACATTAGAGCGGGCGGGGTCCCGAGAGTCCCAAGAGTCCCAAGAGTCCCGAGCATAACGAAAAGAGACTCCTAAAAAGAGGCCTTTTCCCAGACGTTGAGAATATTACGCTGGTGGGGATTTTCTGGTTCTTCTTTTCAGAGATCTTGGATGACCTGAAACTACGGGCAGTTCCCAAAATATGTAGGGTGGGTTAGATCAGGTCGTCGCAGGATTCCGCCGGGACCAGGCCCGTATTCCCGATCAGTCGAAAACCCCTGTCAAGGTCGGCATCTGTGGCCCCAACGTAATGTATCCACTTTTCGCGCTTTCCGCCGACCCTATGGTTCGAAAGCTTACCTGTAGTCGAAACCCGAGGCTGCTCGAAGCGCAGCTCTTCGAGGTATGACCGGACGTTCTGCCACGCCGTCGTCTGGAGCGTGCCGGGGAGCTTGCTTCCGGTCTTCTCAAGTACTTGGATTGCCAGCACCTGGTTTATGGCCACAGGCAGCACCCTGTCTTCGTAGTCGACGCCATCAGGAAGCTGGATGCCCATGTCGTCGCAGAGGATGCCAGCCAGCCGTGGATGTTCGAACCAGTCGATGATGTTGTTCGCCCATTCTTCCCACGTATCGACCATCCGGGAAGCTTCTTGCAGTTGCACAGCCCGGTCCAGCGCCGCGCCTTTGAGCGTTAGTGGCAGGTTACCGGTTGGGATGCGTTTGCGCATCTGGTCCTGATCGTAGACGGCCTGACGCCACAAGTTCTCTCGCTCGGCGTAGACAGCCCTCAGGTCGATAGGCTCGTTGCCGCACTCGACGATCCAATATGACCGGTTGCCGGTCTCGTCCTTCAGAAAGAGGTCTTTGTTGGTGGTACCCCAGACGACGAACTGTCGCGGCAGATCGACAGGATCTTCGCCATAGGCGCGGCGCACCTCGTCGTTCTGCCGTCTCATGAAACTCTTGGCGTGTTCCGACTCTGACTTCCGCATAGATGACAATTCGGACATCTCCATGGCCCATTTGCGGCGGATCGCCTCTTCAACCTTCTGACGGTTGCCGAGATCGACATCGAGCTCCCCGAAATACTCGTCGCCGTAGATGATACGAACGAGGGTCGACTTGCCGATGCCGGTCCGGCCTTTGAAGATTATCGCATAGTCGAATTTCAGCCCGGGAGTCTCGATCCGGTAGACGGAGGCGATCATCTTCATCCGCATGATGTCGGTGGTGTATTGGCTGTCCTCGCATCCGACGTGCCGGTGAAGGAACCCCGGAATTGGGTCGGTTTCGGGCGGACCCATGTCTCGCCATTTTTGGATCAGGTCCTTGACCGGGTGGAACGCATTCAGCTGGCCGGCATTGCGGATTGCGATCTTCACCCTTTCGGTTGAGACGTTCGGCAACCCGTAGCCCCAGCCCGCTTTCATATGCTCGCCTTGGATGACGTTCGTGGGCCCTTCGAGGATCGATTTGACCACATCGCGGTGGAGGACGTCTATCGGTGTGCCCGTGTGCCTGTTGAGGCACTTTAGGTCGGTTATAGCGGGATTTGGTATCTTGATGTCGGCCAAGAGCACATCGGCTTGGTTTAGGCCGTTGAAGGCGATCTTACGATGGAGCCGAGGATCGTTCGCGACGATCATGCTGATGTTCGGCGTGTTGGTCCTGATCGTGCCGTCTTGGTTCAGGTCCAGTCGGGCGATCCAGTTCTCGGGCGGCTTTTCGGCCCGCATACGTTTATAGGTTGTCGTTTGGCTCTCATGGAGGCTGGTTCTGATCGACTCCGGATCGGCCCAATCCATCGGCACGTCGCGGATCAGGTCTTCTCCGTCATTTGCGCCTGGCACTTCCCCGATCAGGTCCTCTTCGTCGCTCTCCCGCTCGACCCAGCTCAGATCGTCGTCGTCGAGGTCGAAAGCCGTCAGCCGCTGCGACATGTTGTACCGGCTTTCCGATCTCTGGTCCCGATAGGCCGGGAAGTCCGCGACAAACTTCATCATCTTTTTCCAGCTCTCACGCTGGCCCATCGGGAGCGCTTCGTCATCTTCGGCCGCATCGAAGAGGTGGTATCGGCAGAGGTCCCACGAATTGAGGGTCATATCCGTTGCCGGATCAGAGCCATGGTGCGAATAGACGAGGTCGCCGTCTCGGTAGATCACGACGCCATTGGTGCTGTGGCCCGGGATGTAGCTGAAACGGCTGGGCAGCCCGTCTTGACCCCAATCACTAACTTCGTAGGCATGTGCCAGCATCGGATCTGTGCCATTCTTGCCGAGCACGAGGTCGACGCAGTTGAAAGCCCGGCACCAGTCACCCACGGGACCCTGTTTCAGAAGCGGGTCTTCGACATTCTCTGCTGATTCCCGAAGTTCTTTCTCACCTTTGAATCGCGGAAGGTTTTTGATGTCGTTGCTGTCGAGATCAGTCGTTTTCTCCCATTGGCGGACAGCTTTCTGCCAGTCCCATTCGTCGCCCGGCTGTTCGTGGTGGATGTATTGTTGCCGCATATTCTTGGAAACCGACGGCCTGTACATTAGCTGTGCGACCCGAGCCGATACCTTGTCGGTCATGCTCAGGTCTTCGTCGTACTGCTGCGCGGTGATCCGACAAACCCGTTGGTAGTGGTCAGCGTCGATCTCCGAGTTACCCAGGATGAAAAGACGGAAGCGCGGATTCTCAGGAGTATGCCCCCGCGTTGTGTGAGCGAACAAAGCAACGCCCGGAAGAACGTTCCCGGCGAGAAGCTGTTCGGAGAATGCCGGGGTGGCGTCGTCGATGTCGATCGTAATGAGTCGACCGGGCTGGACGCTGTCGCGGGTGCGCTTCCCCTTTTCGACAGGGCATCGGATTACCCAGCCCGGCATCCTTTTCAAGCGCCCCTTCTCCACATCGCTCATCGCATTGTATTCGGCGAATTTCTCGTGGGTTGTGAGTGGCTCTTCGAACTGTTTTGACAATGCCCTGAAACTGACTGTCATGTTTTTTGCATTGCCCAGATGAAAGCCGTTTCCTTCGGCGTATCTTACTTTCGTTGAAGGGAGTCTTTTTTCTTTACCGGGCATCAGTCGAATCACTTTGCGCTTGCTGGGATTTGGGGACATGAGACCAATCCGGCCGCAGCAGAAAATTTGCACCGGCTGGAAAAAATCACGAGATCTAATTTTTCGGAGTTTTAGACAATCAGGCGGTCCTAAACAGGGTGGCCCAATGCAATCAAAGCATGATGTTTAACGAAGCAATCAAGCCACGCCTCTGGCATGGCCGCCGCACGCGTTGAGACCTTCAGGAATGGCGGAAAATCTCCTTCAGCGATCATCGCGTAGACTTGTGATCTACTCAATCCGGTCCGATCAAAGACTTCCCGCGGCCGCAAGAGCCGACCGGTCGGCGGGCAATCTACCCAGGGTTTTTCATTGTATTGTGCAGTGTTCATCTGTCGCCTCCAAACCAGAAAAAGCCGTGTTGGTTGGAAGACATCCTGCATCGTCCAACAGGAATTGTTCTAGGCAGATGGCCGACAAAACATGCGCACAATCTACTTACTGTAAATGTCGCCATTGAAGTGCAAAACCAATCAGTCGAAACGCACGGAAGAACGCTGTCCGATCGCTCTCCCCTTCCTCCTGCTCTCCGATCCTCGTAGCGGGGTCATCGGCAGGAAAGCGGGGTAGAAATGTCTCGATCGCACTCCGCAAGGCATCGCCCTCCGGCAGCGACTTAAGGACCGTTCCTTCTTCACCGTTCCCAAATCGGGAAGCGGCCCTAAATCCTGATGGAAGGACAAGCTCTGTATATGCTTTGTCAATTTCCATCGCGGCTTGTCGAATGAACGCGAGTGTTGGCCCGTCCTGTTCTTCTCTTAGGTAATAATAGGCCGTTGGCTTTTTCCCGAACGTCAATTGAAAAAGCGCGAGAAGATACGGGTAAAGAATGGTTCTTAGCTGTACAGTCTCGCTCTGCGGTTTAGGTAGGGTGAGCCACGTGTCGAACTCATCAAGCGCAGATTTTTTCCAATCCGTTGGATCAACCGGCATGGGGAAGCCGAACGACAGCAATTCTTTCTCCTTTGCAGAGTACCTTGCGAGCGCGTTGCGGGCAGTTTCGATAGATCTCCTGACTTGCCGGTTCGTTTGCAGATCAATCGTTGCCGCCACCGATTTTACGATGAAGCACAGCGCATCCCGAACGAGTTCCGGGGAAACGCCGGGAGCAATGGGCAACCCTGACACACCAATCAACCTTTCACCGGCTTCACGGGACATGGTCGCTTCATAGATTGAACCAAATCGAGTTGGTATTGTCTCAGACATCGTCCCGGGCCAGCTCCCTGTAGCTGTCCAGCTCATCGGCCCACCACTGGGATAGTTCAACACGTTCTTCCCAGTGTTCGCCACGCGCATACGCTCTGCGAACATCATTTCCCTCGACGTGTCCGAGTGCCCTTTCAATGGCATCCGATTGCCATTGGCCAGCTTCATTTGCGAGGGTTGAAAACGATGCCCTGAACCCGTGTGCTGTCATTTCGTCGCGATTGTATCCCATGCGCCTGAGAGCCTGGTTTAGCGTGTTTTCTGAAATGGCCTTCCTCCAATTGCGGCCGGACGGAAACAGGAGGTTGCTTTTTCCCCGGTAGAGATCCAGTTCTTTCAGGCAGGCCAACGCCTGACGTGAGAGAGGCGCACGGTGCGGGCGGCGCATCTTGGTGCGCTCTTCTGGCACTCGCCAAACCCTGTCCTCAAGTTCGAACTCCTCCCACTTGGCCAGCCGCAGTTCGCCCGGGCGGGGAGCAAGCAACGCAAGGAGCTGCAGGGCAATGCCTGTTTTCGGCTCACCCGAATAGGTATCTATCGAATTCAGCAACCCGCCCAAACCACGCTTGTTCAGAATAGCAGATCGATGCTGCTTGCGCGGGCGAACTATCGCGCCTTTAAGCGCGAGGGTCGGGTCCTGGGTCGCTCGCCCGGTGGCGATTGCATAACGGATGATTGCACCGATAGTCGACCTCAGCCGCGTTGCCGTTTCAAACTTGCTCTCAGCTTCGACGGAGCGGAGGACCACGAGCACATCTTGCGCCTCAATTTCTTTCACATCAAATGTGCCCAGGTGTGGTTCGGCCAATGTGATAAGCCAATCGAGTTTTCGGAGGGTCTGGGCTGCTCGGCCCTCGCGTCGGAGCTTCTCAACGTATTCCCGCGCAATCTCGGAAAACGAGATGCCTTGCTCGAGGAACTCTTGTCTTCGGCGTTTCTGTTTTTCGGCAGAAGGGTCATATCCGTCGGTCAGAAGAAGGCGGGCTTCGTCACGCTTTTCGCGGGCATGTTTCAGGCCTACTAGCGGGTAGCTTCCGAGGGAGAGAAGTTTCTCGCGGCCGTTGTAACGGTACTTGAAGCGCCAAAGCCGCGATCCTCTCGGATTCACGAGAAGGTAGAGCCCGTGTGAGTCGCTGATTTTAAAGGGTTTTACGCGAGGCTGGGTGTTACGGATTGCCGTGTCTGTCAGGGCCATGGGAGAATCGGAATCGAACTTTTCATACCCCGTATTATACCCCACTTTACTTCGGCTGCCACTGGTTTTCGCTGGACTCCACCGGACTCAGAATACAGTCATTACAATGACTTGGACGCTTCTGGACGGTACTGGATTTTGAAGTGGTGCCCGGGGGCGGAATCGAACCACCGACACGAGGATTTTCAATCCACTGCTCTACCCCTGAGCTACCCGGGCACGGGTGACCACCAAAGGTCGGGTGAGCGGGTTCTAGGGCGAAGACGCTGGGGTGTCCAGCGGTTTTTGGCGTGCTGGAGTGTCACGAATAAACACGGATAGCTAATGCGGCTTTTCTGGCGCGGGGGTCGCTTTTTCAGCGGCCTCAATGGCTGCTTCAATGTCGTCGGGGTCGCGCGATGGTGTGGCGTAGGTGCCGTTCATCCATTTGGCCAGATCCACGTCCGCGCAGCGGCGCGAGCAGAAGGGGCGGTACTTCTGCACCGTTTCGGTGTTGCAGATCGGACAGGTCATTTCAGCACCTCCGACAGCGCCGCGCGGGTTCGTTTACGTTGCAATTCATAGTGGCCCAGGGGCGTCCAGCCGACCAGGGTGGTCTCAACCTCGTCACTGCGCAGCGCCCCACGCAAAGCGCTTTCGAAGGCGCGCCGGTCTTTCTTGGGCATGGGCGCCAGATCAAGAGTGATCTGCCCGCCAAGGCCGCGCACCCTCAGGGCGCGGGGCAGCGCGCGTGCGCAGGCCATGTTCGCCTTGATCCCCGCAGCCAAAGAGGCGTCGCTACCGGTGTTCACATCCACAGCCACCAAGGCGCGGGTGGGCTCGACAAACATTGATGCGCCACTGCCCAGCGGCACGTGGATGCCTTGTGCCTCTTGCAGCGCGTCCAGCACGCCGTGGTTTTCGAAACTGCCCGCCTGGGTGACCACCTCGGCCGGGTCGGTCCAATCGCGCCATGCCAGCACGTGTGGGCCATCGCCTTTGGCAAGTATAGCCATCTGCGTGCCCTCGTCTGTCATCACCGCAGTTGCGAGGTCGCGCATTGCGACGATGTCTTCGGAGATGTCCTCCTCCGCTGAACCCGCGCAGGAAGACCTCAGGATCAGGCCATGAGGCTCCCCCGCCATTTCTTCATGGGCGATTTCGAGCAGGCGATCGCGTGTCTCTTCGTTCTTGATCCGGCGTGAAATGTTGAGACCGGGGGCATCCGGGGTCAAGATGGCATACCGGCTTTTGAACAACAGCTTGGCGGTGACAGGGATCGCCTTGCCCGGTTCAGCATGGCCCGTGACCTGAACGAGGATCGCCTGCCCGGGGGCCAGCCCTTTGATCTGACGCAGAAAAGCACTGCCGTCCGGGGTTTTGAGGAACATGCCGCCCTGCCCTTTCACGGGTCTGTCCGCGATGGCGCGATAAATCGTGCCCGGGCGCGGGGCGTGGCTGTCGACCAGCAGATCATCGAGCTTGCCGTCTACCATCAAGGCGGCGGCTTCGACATCGCTGAGATGATCAAGAATGATGGTGCGGCCCTTCATGTGTGATCCTTGTAAAGAGGATAACCGGCAGCCTGCAAAAGGCCTGCCGTCTCAGACAACGGCAATCCGACGATGGCCGAGAAGGAGCCGCTAATCCAGGGGATGAAGGCACCGGCAGGCCCTTGAATGGCATAGCCACCCGCCTTGCCCTGCCAGTCGTTGGTGGCGATGTAGGCGGCGATCTCGGTCTCTGAAAGCGCCTTCACGCGCACCGTGCTTTGCACATCGCGCTGCCACATCTTGTCACCGCGTTTGACCGCCACGGCCGTGATCACCTTGTGACGACGCCCGGAAAGCAATCTGAGAAACGCCGTTGCTTCGTCGGCATCTACAGGTTTGCCCAGAATACGGCGGCCTAGCGACACCGTAGTATCGGCACACAGGACGATATCATTCGCCTGCGCCTGCACTGCAGCGGCCTTGGTGGTGGTGATGCGGGTACAATAAGGGCGTGGCAGCTCGTTTTTCAGCGGTGTTTCGTCGATATCCGGCGCGCGGATGTCGTCGGCCACAACGCCAATTTGCGCCAGAAGCTCGCGGCGGCGGGGCGAGCCGGAACCGAGGATAAACTTGGGGGTATCAGACACTGCAGGTCATACCTGTAGGGGGCGCAGTTGCTACGCCGGGCAATATAGGTGCGCAGCACATGCGCACCCTACGGCCTACTTGAAGCGGTAGTTGATCCGACCCTTGGTCAGATCATACGGCGTCATTTCCACCTGCACCTTGTCGCCTGCCAGAACACGGATGCGATTCTTGCGCATCTTGCCTGCCGTATGCGCGATGATCTCATGGCCGTTCTCAAGTTCGACCCGAAATGTCGCGTTTGGCAGAAGTTCCTTCACGACACCGGGGAATTCGAGAATATCTTCCTTGGCCATGGTCTCTCCTGATTTGCACGCCCCCTCAGATGGGGACGCCGCTTAAATGAGCGCATTTGTAGCGGTTTTCAAGGGCTAAACAGCCTCTGCGCCTCCTGCTGACCCCAAGGAGTGCGCCAGTGCATCAGCTTTAGGTGTCAAAATGCAGCCTTCGCCAACCATAGGCCAGCAAGACTGCGCAAATCCCTGCCCCAACCAGATAGGGCATATGCAATGCCGTTCCACGCCCCAGAGGCCCTTCGGTATAGCTGACCAATGCGCCTGCGCCCAATGCGCCAAAGGGCATCGCCCCCCAGCCAAAGAACCGATAGGCCGAATTGACCCGCCCCAGCAGCACTTCCGGGATGACCCGCTGGCGATAGCTGACCGTGACGACATTCCACAACATTGCGATAAACGCCTCGACGAACAGCACCGCTGCCGCCACCAGCACGTTGGCAACGAGGCCCAGAACCAGATTGAAAAGAACAAACCCAACCATTGCCAGCAACAGACTTTGCCGCATGCCCAGCTGCTTGGCGACCTTGGGGGCCAGCAGCCCGCCGAACACGCCGCCAGCCGCGCCACAGGTCAGCAGCAAGCCATAGCCCGACGGGGAAAGCGCAAGATTTTCCTGCGCATAGAGCACCAGAATGGTCATTGTGCCGGTAAAAACGAGATTGATCACCCCCAGCATCAACGCCAGCTGCAGGATAATGCCACTACCGCGCATCCATGTAAGACCTTCGATAAAGGCGGGCCAAAAAGTTTGCTTGACCGTCTGCGCGCGCGGCGGCAGGACGATCAGCCAGATCAGCAGCGCAGACATGGCAAAGGCGAATCCGTTCACGCCGAACGGCAACACCACGCCTGCGGCAATCAACACCCCGGCCAGTGGCGGTCCGATGAACTGCCCCATCACCTGTTCTGCGCTCCAGATCTGGCCATTGGCCTGCTCAAGCTGGTCCGTTTTGACAAGAGCGGGCAGAATGGTCTGCGCCGCATTGTCCCGGATCACCTCTGCGCAGCCGACCAAAAACGCAATCAGGGCAAGCGCAATAATGGGCATCGCAGAATGGCCCTCGCCCAGTGGGTGTGCCGAAAAGATCAGCCCGACGATACACAGTGTCAGGCCAATGCGCGCGATATCGGCGCGCAGCATCAACTGACGGCGATCCCCGTTGTCGATCCAAACGCCTGCGGGCAGGGCAAACAACAACCACGGCAGGCTTGCCGCCGTCGCCACCAGCGAAATAAGCAACGGATCACGGGTCAGCAACGTAGCCAGCCATGGCACCGCCACCAGCGCGATACCATCCCCAAGGTTCGACGCGGCACTGGCCGAAAGGATCAGGCGAAAGTTGCGATTGCCGCGAATAAGCACGGTGGCCGACATCTGGCGCTCCTTTCAGAGGTCTGCGATTTTCTGCATCCTCTGCCGCAGACGCCAAACCTGCAAGCCCCCTTGCAGCCCCTATCCGATCCCCGCAAAATGCCCCGAAAAAAGGAACATCCATGACCAAGATCGTTATCCTGACCGGGGCCGGTATATCCGCAGAAAGCGGCATAGAAACCTTTCGCGCAGAAGACGGCCTGTGGGCGCAGCACCGCGTCGAAGATGTGGCCACGCCGGAAGGGTTCCAGCGCGATCCCGAACTTGTTGTGAACTTTTACAACGCCCGACGCGCGCAGTTGCCCGACGTGCACCCAAACCCAGCCCACAAAGCGTTGGCACGGCTTGAGTCCGACCATGACGGCGAGGTCATCGTGATCACGCAGAATGTCGACGATTTGCATGAACGCGGGGGGTCAAAAGCAGTTTTCCACATGCACGGAGAGCTGAAATCAGCTTTGTGCGCCGCCTGCGGGCATCGCTGGGATGCACCCATGGTAATGGCACCCGGTGACGAATGCCCCAAATGCGTGGCGTCTGAGGCGCGGCCCGACATCGTCTGGTTTGGAGAGATGCCTTACGAGATGGACGTGCTATTCGATCACCTGTCGCAGGCGGATGTATTTGCGGCCATTGGCACATCGGGCAATGTCTATCCAGCGGCGGGGTTTGTCGCAGAAGCGCGCCGCGCGGGCGCGCATACGCTCGAATTCAATCTTGAGCGTTCGATGGTTGGCAGTCAGTTTGCAGAACACCGCATCGGCCCGGCAGGGCAAACGGTGCCACAGTGGGTGTCCGAGATCCTGTCAGATAGTTGAAACGAGACGTTATGCGTCCACTGACAGATGGTCGCGGATCAAACGCTGCACCGGCAGAGTTTTCTCGAACTGATCCCGGATTGCCGCAACCAGCCCCCCATTTTCATCGCGCCAGCTATCCTCCATTCTGGTGCTGATGGTCATCCCCTTTTTCTTCAGGAGTTCCGCGCGCGGATGAGCAGTGTCGTAGGGGGCCGGGACTCGTTTCAGGGGCGGCGGGCCCCAATCAGACCAGTCCATTTCCGTTCGCCGCACAGCCTCTTCAAGGTCGCTGCCATGACGATCGATGAATGCGCGAAACCGAGCCAGGGTTTCGCCCTTGAGCCCCATGATCCCGAAACCGGCTGTCATAATCCCCGGTTCTGAACCAAAGAAAAACACCGGCGCAAACGGATTATCGCCCGGCTGTCGCCACATCATATGCAGATGCGCATTCAATGGCGTCTTGTCCTTGGAGAACCGCACATCGCGGTAAATCCTGAACAGCTTTGGCTGAAATGTCGTCCCTGCGATGCGGCTGAAATCCTCAGCCAATAGATCCGCGAGGAATTCTGCCGGTTTCTTGATATTGGCGTTGTAGTGGTCCTTGCGCGGGTTGAACCAGTCTTTGGTGTTGTTTTGCTTGAGCTGGGCAAAGAACGCGTTGCTGTCATCGATCAACTGGGTAAAGCCGTCTTGGGCCATGGCATCTCCTCCGGTTGGGTCTCAACTTGCCAGAGGGCCTAAATTTGTCAACGCAGGCTGGCCATCGGGCGCAGTTGGCACATCTATTTGCTTAGCGCTAAGGAGAATATCGTGCCGGAAGGTCATACCATACATCGTGCGGCACAGGATCACGGGGCGCTTATTGCCGGTCATCGGGTTTCCGCCGTGTCGCCACAGGGTCGGTTCGCCGACGGGGCGGCACTTATCGACGGCGCCCTGTGTCTGGGCACCGAAGCGTTGGGAAAGCATCTGCTTTATCATTTTGATGTGCAGCAGACACTGCATCTGCATCTTGGGCTGGGAGGCTATTTTGTCACCGGCGCGCAGCCTGCGTCCGCGCCACGTGATGTGACCCGTCTGAGGATCGAAACCGGGCGTGCGTTAATTGATATCATCGGTCCGAATACTTGTGAATTGATCCCCAATGATGCGCTGGACGGATTTCGTCACAGGTATGGCCCCGATCTTTTGGCCGCCGACCCCGATCCGGACCGCGCAATCGCGGCGATCCGAAAGAGCCGGGCACCGATCGCACGCTTGCTGATGGACCAAAAGGTCATTTCAGGCATCGGCAATATCTATCGCGCCGAGATACTCTGGCTGCGCGGGCTCGATCCAATGACGCCGGGCAAGAACCTGTCTGAAACGCAACTGCGCGCGCTTTGGGACGACATGCGCGCGCTTTTGCAGATCGGCGTGGCGACCGGCGCGATCATCACCAACAGCGAGACCCCAAGCCCGAAACGTGAGGTGCGCGAACGAACCAATATCTTTGGTAAAGACATCTGTCCGCGCTGCGACGGGCAGATCGTGAAATCGCAACTGAGCGGACGCACACTGTATCATTGCCCGCGTTGTCAGACCTGAAATCCTTTGCCGGGGCAGCCCAAGAATTCATCCGAATAATCTGGTGGCTGCGCAACTCAAATTCAGTGCAGATGGCGGTGGTCTGATCCCAATTCGCAGACCTTTGGTCCATCGACGAATGCAGCACCCAAAAAGCCCTGTCGGGATGCTATCCGAATGCCGCACTCATGCTGCCAGACGTTTGACGGGGGACACGTATCGCGGGTAGGGTTGTCACAGAAGCCAGCCCTGAGGAGGAAACAGCATGCCACCGAAGAAGGACAAACCGGGCGGAGGAGATGGTGGCGGCGGGAACGGTGGCGGCGGCGGCAAGGGCGGTAAGAAAGACACCACCGCGCCCAGCCTGATTGGGTCCTCAACACTTGCCATTGCCGAAAATCAGACGGCTGGAACCGGTTTCGACTTTGAAACTGACGATGATACTGCGATTTGGTCCTTGGTCGGGTCCGACGACGACGCATTATTCTCTATCAATCCAGATACCGGCGTGCTGGCCTTCAATAGTCCACCGGATTTCGAGAGCCCGACAGACGCTGACGGCAACAATGTTTATGTCGTGACGCTTCAGGTCGCCGATGAGGCCGGAAACACAACGACACAACAGGTCTCCGTGACGGTCACCAATGACCTTCGTGATTCCGCGGTGCCAGCCTATTCCGGTCCGTCGGCATTCTCGGTTGATGAAAATACCGATGCTGTGGCGTCACTTGGTGCAACGCAGCCTGTCAGATGGTCTTTGGCTGACACCCAGGACGGTGCATTGTTTGCGATCGATCCCGATACCGGGGCGCTATCGTTCATTGCGCCACCCGATTACGAGATGCCCATCGGCCAGTCTGCGGACAACACCTATAGTGTGACCGTCGAACTTGAATATGACGGCCATCTTGTCCAACAACTGATCACTGTCACGGTGGACGATGTGGACGACACCGTGGCGCCCACGCCGTTTAGCAATCTGGTGATCTTTGGTGACAGTCTGAGCGACAACGGAAACTTTTCAGATTTGGCGGGCGCGTTCCTGCTGGAAGAGTATGGCGTGCCCTTTCAATACGTAGGGGACGGAACAGTCAGACCCTATGATACCGAAGCTTTCACCGATGGCACAGCCTATGCCGATACCATGGCGGTCCTGCTTGATTTAGACGCAAGCTATGACAATTATGCCATCGGTGGTGCTCAGGCGCTTGGCAGCAATCTGGGCGGTGCCTACATCGCTGAATACACCGCCCTGACGTACACGACCTTTGGCGGGGGTACCGGCACTTTCTCAATTGTTGAGAACGAGACACAGGCGTTGGCCGAGTTCGGCGACTTTGACATCAATCTGGCCGCGCAGGTGGATCGCTATATTGATGACAACCCGACAGGCGCGCCCGAAGGGACGCTTGCAGTTTTGAATATTGGTGCAAATGATCTGGGCGAGTTTGATACCGGTTTCTTCAATATTATCCTTGGCGGCGTGAACGATTTTGCAGAGGATGTCGGTAACGAGATCGAATTGCAGGCGCGCAGACTGGCCGATTTCAATGTCGCGGGGATCGCGCTTTACGCCTTGCCGGTGGCGGAGTTCTTTGTTGGCTATGGCGATCTAAACTGGCTCGAACGCCCGGTCGCGCGAGATTTGATTGATTCAGTCAACGAAGAGATCACCAACGCTGCAATCCGTCTTAATGCTGACGGCATAGAGACGGAGGTCGTCAGGCTGGATGTCATGTCGGTGGATATACTGTCTGACATGCAGACCTACGGCTTTCTTTACAGCGGTCCTTATCTGTACGGGTTCTCGGGCGATCCAACGTGGATTGAAACCTCGCCAGGGGTGATTGAACCGGTATTCGACGTGAACCCGGTTGCGACGGCATATCGACCCGAGCAGATCCTGTTCTTTGACGAAATCCACCCGTCAGGCGCGCTGCATGACATGCTGGCCGTGTTCTCAGCCGAAAGCCTTTCGACCGACGAAACATTCGGGACTGCGGGCGCGGACATCTATAATTTGTCTGCGGCCGACGACTTCGTTGTTGCCGCTTCGGGCAATGACCTGGTCACGCTTGGCGGGGGGGATGATGTTGTGCTTGGCGGTGTTGGTAATGACACCTTGCTGGGGCAGGATGGATCCGACCTGCTGATTGGCGGTTCGGGGAGTGACAGTCTTGAAGGCGGGGATGGCAGTGACCTGCTTGCCGGGAGCGGCGGGGCTGATCTGCTGTCCGGGGGGCTGGGGTCGGATATTCTGATCGGCGGTCTTGGCGATGATGTGGCCCTTGGTAATGAAGGCGATGACATCTTCATCTTCTTCGAAGAAGCCCTGTGGGGCGGTGCCGGTGGCACCACGGACACCTATGACGGGGGCAGCGGGCTGGATACGTTGTTGGTCTTTCTTCAATCCCCCATCGACAGCGTCTCGCAACAAATTGTCGGCAACTCGGTCACGCTGTCTTTCGCTGATGGCAGTCTGTTGACGACGCAAAGCATTGAGACGCTTGAGCTTCATATGGGTCTGCCGGAGGATGCCGGCAGTCCGATCGCGTCGCTTGATTTGTCGGGTGATCTTCTTGATCGATACGAAGAAGGCCAACTTTGGGGAATTGTCTAAGGCAAGCCGTGCGTGCCCGGGCGCGGATTTGTCCGGCGCTATCCGCTTTCGTCTGGGCCTACTCAATCCCCGCCAGGCCATATGACGCGCGCAGGTAGCTACGCATGTCATCATCTCTTTCAATCGCGCTTTTCATGATGGCATCCAGTGTGGTCTCGTGTCCTAGGATAGCATATTCTTCGACCGCCCATTCAGCATCTTCAATACGGCCAAGGCGTGCCAGAATGGCAATCTGTGTTCGCAGGCAGTACGGGCTGTTTGGCAACTGCGACAGGCATTGCGAGATGGTGACAAGCGCCTCTTCATTCCGTTGCTGATGAAAGAGCGCGTTCGCCCGTCCGAGAAAGTACCAAAAGGGCGGCTGAGGATGGGTGGCCAACACGCTTTCAAAAATGCGGTTCGCCTCTTCCAGATCACCGGACATTGCCAGAACGATGGCATAGTAGATCCGCGCGTCATCGTTTTGCGGCTGCAATGCCATCGCCGTTTCTAAGTGGTTTAAAGCTGTGGCGATGTCTCCCGTTTCGGACACAGAATGGAGCCGTCCGAGAATGTAGTGACTGAACCAAAGGTCAGGATCGAGTTCGAGCGCCTTTTCTCCGAAGTAAAAGGCCTTGGCTGTATCCGCACTTGATAGGACAATCCAGTCGTTTTCCATGCGAATGACAAATGCAGATGCCAGTTCGGCATGCGCACGTGCATAAGTCGGATCGCGCGCGATCGCACGTCTAAGGTATTTCTCAGCGTCAAGGCTTGCTTCGTATGTGAACAGACTGAGGGCCCGCCGCGCGCGCAGCACATCCTCAAAAGCTTTAGGATCATCTGTATCCGTTCGTGCCAATCGCTGACGATCGCGCGTGCTTAGCTCGACCGCCATGGCGGTCACGAGCGCATCCGGAAGGCCGTCGCGGAATGCGAGAATTTCGCTGCGAGACCCTTCATATCGATCGGCCCAAAGCGTGGCCCCGTCGGCCCCGTCAATCAGGCGAAGAGAAAGGGAGATCTGAGTGTCATTCTGCCGCACACTGCCTTCGACAAGATAGCGCGTCTGCAAGGACTGGGCGCGCTCAACCGGCGTTTCCAGCGCATCGGCGATCATCGCTGTCTGGGCCGAAGAGATCACGCGAATGCCGGATACTTCTGCCAAGTGTATTTCGAGATCTTCAGCCAGCCCGGTGGCAAGAAAACCGTCCTCCTCGGCTTGCGCGAAGAATGGCATGATGGCGATGGAATTGCCGGGGCTGGGGGCTGACACGTAAGGCGTATATTGGGTGACCCGCGCTTGGGTCCGCGTCAGGGCAACCGCAAGGGTTGCAACGACCAGCACGATGAAGATTCCAAGCAGGACAGGCAGACCTCCCAACGGCCCGCGTTGATACTGGTCAGGGTCCGCTGCGTCCGAGATGCCGACGTTCAGTCGATACCCCAATTTTGGAAATGTTTCGACGATGTCATGCCGCTTGTCGCGCAGTGCCTTGCGGATATCCGACACGCAGCGCGCAATGCTTTCGTCCGTCGCCGCCGTATTGGGCCAGACAAGCTCTGACAACTGCTCTTTGCTGAGAACTGCGCCCCGCTGCGCCAGCAGAACCTCAAACATCTTCAACGACTTCGCGCGCAAAGGCACAACGCGTCCACGTGTGTTTTGCAGATGGCCATTGCGCCACAGATATTCGTCACTTCCAAGCCTGATATGCTCGACCTGCAGTGGCGATGCATCCGCCGTCATGTCCGATCCTCTCTGTAGGTCTGATATTCTACCCGATTTGCACCGCTGTTGCGAGGTTCGACACGCGGTGCGCAAACTGCTGTTTTCAAGAGAAATTCAAGGCTCTTTCAAGACTATCTGGCGGTGCTGATGTCTGCTGAACCCACTGAGCGACGAAGATTCCGCCACGGCGGACTTATTGAAAGGAGAGCTTTATGGAACGAACAGGGATACGAACGATATGTGCCGCTGTCTTGTCAGGTGCTGCGATGCTGCCAGGGACCGTCGCGGCGCAGAGTGTGGATTTGCCGACAACCTGCAATCCCGCAGCAGACGCCGCAATAGACGATGGCCTGACGCGTCTGCACAACATGATGTACATTCAGGCGGAAGAGGCATTCAACCGTGCGGCGGTTGCCGATCCGAATTGCGCCACGGCGCAATGGGGGATCGCGATGTCAATTATCCATCCTCTGTGGCCCGGCACTCCGTCAGAAGCTGAAACCGCCCGCGGTCAGGCCGCGGCCCAGCGCGCTATTGAATTACCGGCAGGAAGCGATTTGGAGCAGGCGCTGGTTCAGGCGGCTGTGGCTTTCTACGCGCCGGGATTGGACGGGTATCGGGCACGACTTTCTGCGTGGGCGGACGCGCAGCAGGCCGCAGAAAAAGGCCACGCGGGCAACATTGATGTTGTCGCCTTGGCAGCCCTGTCCCGACTGGCAACAGCACCGCGCGGCCCTGCTCGCGCTGAGATATTTGCGGCCGTCGGCGACACGCTGGATGCCCTTCATCAGAAAGAGCCGGATCATCCGGGCGTGATCCATTATGCGATCCACGCCTACGACAATCCGTCGCTCAAGGCGCGCGGTGTGCCCTATGCCGAAATCTACGACAAGATCGCGCCAGATGCGCCGCATGCACTGCACATGCCCGCGCATATCTTCACGCGAACAGGAAACTGGGAAAAATCTGTCCACCTCAATGACCGGTCTGCAAAGGCCGCTCTTGCCCAGTCAACTGACATTGTTCAGTCTCACTATGCGCATGCAATCGACTACATGGTCTATGGCCACCTGCAATTGGGCGCGGCCCAGCAGGCTGAGCGTCTGGTCACCGAAATGTTGGCCATCGATAATCATCAGGTGAGTTTTGGCGGGGCCTATGCGCTGGCGGCGTCACCTGTACGGCTATTGCTTGAGCAGGACGACTGGTCCGGTGCGGCGGGCCTTTCGCCCAAGATGCATTCAGCAATTCCATGGGAAAAGTTTCCGCAGGCGGTGACGATGCATTGGTTCGCAAAGGGCCTTGGGGCGGCGCGAGCTGGTGAAACCGACACTGCGCGCCTAGCCGTTGCAAAGCTGAAAGAGCTGCACACCGCAATGCAGGACCGGGGTCAGGATTATTGGGCCCGGCTGACTGAAGGGCAAATTCTGAGCGTCGAAGCCTGGATTGAGCTTGACGCTGGCAATACCGATCTTGCCGTGACACACCAGACAGCGGCTGCCGATCTGGAAGACAGCCTTGGCAAAAGCCCGGTCACACCCGGTCATGTCTTGCCGGCGCGCGAACTGCTGGGAGATATGCTGGCGTCTTTGGGTCGCGCCGAAGAGGCCGCGGATGCCTACCGCGCAACCCTTGCGCACTCTCCGAACCGCGCCCGAAGCCTGCGTGCGCTGAAGTAGAATGTGGGCGCCCGGCTGGTTTTGCCGCCGGGCGCACGCCAAAAAAAGAGGTTTAAGGCTGGAGATCAGATCTCTCCGTTCTGACATAGCCCTCCATTCAGTTTGCAAGACTTCTTGCCCTTCTGCCCATAATCACTCATATTCGCATAAAAGAATTTATGGAGGGTACTCTATGTTGCCGCTGTCACGCCGCACCTTCTTGGCCCAAGCTGCCGGACTACCACTGCTAAGCAGCATGCCGCACCTCGTCTACGCAGACCTTAAGATCGGCGATCATACCCTCACCACGGTAAGCGACGGCAATCTTGTGTTGCCGGGCAGTTTCATTTTCGAACCGATGCCCAAAGAGGAACTCGCGCCAATCCTGACCGAGTTTGACCTTTCGGCGGATCGCCTGACACCCGAATGCAATCTGGCGCTTTGCCGCGATGGCACCAATACGGTTCTGTTCGACGTGGGCTCCGGCCCGGATTTCATGCCAACAGCAGGCGTTATTCTTGATGGGCTTGAGGCAATTGATCTGACACCTGACGACATCACGCATGTGGTGTTCACCCATGCGCATCCGGATCACATCTGGGGTCTTCTTGACGACTTTGATGAACCGCTGTTTCTGAACGCGACCTACATGATGGGGCGCGCGGAATGGGATTACTGGTGGAACCCGAACACTGTGGATGACATCGGCGAGGCCCGGATGGCCTTTGCGGTTGGTGCAAAGCGCCGGATGGAGGTTATTGAAGACGAGGTGATCCTGTTTGACGACGGTCAGGAAATTCTGCCGGGAATTGCGGCGATGTCCACCCCCGGCCATACGCCCGGTCACATGGCGTTTGAAGTGCGACACGGCAGCAGTGCGGCACTGATCGTGGGCGATGCCATCGGCAATCATCACGTGGCCTTTCGCAAACCCGGATGGGAAAGCGGGTCGGATCAGGATCCTGCAACTGCGGTGGCGACCCGCAAGGTTCTGTTTGATCGATTGACCGCCGAGGACCTGACAATGGTCGGCTTTCACCTGCCTGGCGGCGGCATTGGCCGGGCTGAAGCGGCCGGTGACGGCTACCAATTCGTGGGGATTTGATGATGCGGATTCTTTTTGCCTTATGTCTGGCCTGCACACCCGCTTTTGCGTCCGAGGACATTCCGGACCAATATCCGGCTTCGGCGCTTTATTCCAAGCCGGTGGAGGTAATCCCGCACGTCTGGTCCGCGATCGGTGCCACCGCCCCGCCCACTTATGAGAACAACGGCCACAACAATAACCTGAGTTTCATTGTAACCGGCGACGGGGTCATCGTGATCAACGGTGGTGCAGCCTATTCACTTGCCGAAGCCCTGCACGCAGAAATTCGAGCGATTACGGACCAACCCGTCAAGCTGATCATCAACGAGAATGGTCAGGGCCACGCCATGCTGGGCAACGCCTACTGGGCCGAGCAAGGCGTGCCGATCTTGGCACACGAGGATGCGGCCCATCATTTCGAAGAGGAAGGTGCGCAGACATTGCAGGCGCATCAGCGCGTGCTGCGTGAAAAAGCTGACGGCACGACGCTTGTCGGGCCAACCGAGACATTCGAAGACACGCGCGTCATCGAAATGGGTGATTTTACCATCGAAGTGCTGCATCTGGGGCCCGCCCATGGCCCCGGCGACACCCAAGTCTGGCTGCCAGACCAGAGTCTGGTAATTGCGGGTGACATGGCGTTTCACGAACGCATGCCGCCGATCTTCGTGGATACCATCGCATTGGACTGGATCGAAACCTGGGAGAATGAGTTTGAGGCGCTGAACGCCACGTATGTGATCCCCGGCCACGGCCATCCAACCAACATGGCGCAGGTGCGACGCTATACCCGTGACTACCTTGTTTACCTGCGCGCAAAGGTAGGGGAGCATTTGGACAATGATGGTGATCTGGCTGATGCCTACTACGTAGACCAGTCGCCCTACGCGCATCTCGATACCTTTGAAGAACTGGCCACAAGGAACGCGGGCCGGGTCTATGAACAGATGGAATTCGAGTAGACCGGCCGGATTTGCGATAGATCAAGGCGGGCATGCCGCTGACTTGGCACAAGCTGTCCGAGAATGGGCACTTGAAAAGGCAAGCGTGTGGAAGACCTTATCGATCGCTTTGGTGAGCCGGCCCTGATGTGCACGGCGGGTGCGTTGATCGGTCTGCTCTTTGGTGCCGCCGCCCTGCACGCGCGGTTTTGTCTGCGCGCCGCATCCGTCGAAGTGGCCGAGGCCCGCCCCGGCCCGCGCCTGGCTATCTGGCTGGTCGCTTTCTTTGCCGCGCTCTTTACCGTGCAAACCGCTGTCGCCATTGGCTTGCTGGACGTAAGCGACGCGCGACAATTGTCCGCGACCGGCAGTCTATCAGGCGCCATTATTGGTGGGCTGATGTTCGGAGCAGGCATGATCTTGGCACGGGGATGCGTCAGCCGTTTGCTTGTGCTGTCCGCCACCGGCAACCTCCGGGCGATTATCACGGGTCTGATCGTCACCATCGTGGCCCAGGCCGCGCTATCCGGCGTGCTCGCCCCGGCGCGACAATGGCTGGCCGCGCTCTGGACTGTGCCCGGAGGCACAGAGCGCAGCATGCTCTCGTTTTTGGGTTTGGACATCGAAGTGATTGCCGTCGCTTCGGGCCTCGCATTGGCCTTCTCGATTGGCTTTGGGGTGCGGCAGAGATTGCACAGCTCTGAATTGGTGGCCGCAGCACTTGTGGGCATTGCGATCCTTGCTGGTTGGCTTGCGACCTTTTCCGTCGCCCGGGCTTCGTTTGAATTGGTCGCAGTTCAGTCAGTCACCTTTACGGGCCCGTCGACCGATACCCTGATGGCGCTTGTGGCAGCATCTGATATCCATCCGCAATTCGGGCTGGGGCTGGTGCCGGGCGTTTTTCTTGGCGCGCAGGTCGTCGCGACCTTCAAGGGAGAGGCCCATCTACAGCGCTTTGATGCTGACACGCCGATGGAACGGTATCTGGTCGGAGGCACGTTGATGGGTTTTGGCAGCATGCTGGCCGGAGGATGTGCCGTAGGCGCTGGCATGGCTGGCGGATCGATCCTTGCGTTGACTGGCTGGCTTGCGGTGTTTTGCATGTGGGTCGGTGCGATGGGCACCCACTGGGCGTTATCGCGGACAACCAGCACGCAATCTGCCTGACCCTATTGCGCCGCCATGGGCCTACGCGCCAGCTGGCACTGGGTCCAGAGATCTTCGAGCGCATCAATCAGGCGATCCACATCCGCGTCACAATGCACCGGCGACGGCGTGATGCGCAGCCGCTCTGTTCCTTTGGGCACCGTGGGATAGTTGATCGGCTGGATGTAAATGCCATGTTCCCTGAGCAGCGTGTCAGAGATGAATTTGCACTTGACCGGATCACCGACCATCACCGGGATGATGTGGCCGGGGTTGTCGATATGCGGCAGGCCGATTTCATCCAGTCGCGCGCGCACCTGGGCTACGCGTTCGCGATGTATTTGGCGTTCCGATGCGCTGACTTTCAGGTGCCGGATAGACGCCGCTGCGCCCGCTGCCACACTGGGCGGCAACGCGGTTGTAAAGATAAAACCGCTGGCGAACGACCGCACGAAATCGCACAGCTTTTCCGACGCAGCGATGTAGCCACCGACGACACCAAATGCTTTTCCCAGCGTCCCTTCGATCACTGTCACGCGATCCATCAAACCTTCGCGTTCGGCAATGCCACCGCCACGTGGACCGTAAAGCCCAACGGCATGGACCTCATCAAGATAGGTCATGGCGCCATAGCGATCCGCCAGATCACAGATCTCGCGGATGGGCGCGATATCGCCATCCATCGAATAGACGCTTTCAAAGGCGATCAACTTGGGCTGCCCCGCAGGCAGTGCGGCCAGCTTTGCCTCAAGATCCGCCAGATCATTGTGCTTCCAAATGACCTTTTGCGCGCGAGAGTGGCGAATACCTTCGATCATGGACGCGTGGTTCAGCGCGTCCGATAGCACCACGCAATCGGGAATGCGTGACGCCAGCGTGCCCAGCGCCGCCCAATTCGAGACGTATCCGCTGGTGAACAACAAGGCCGCTTCCTTGCCATGCAGATCGGCAAGCTCGCGCTCAAGCAACACGTGGTCATGCGTAGTGCCGGAAATGTTGCGCGTGCCACCCGCACCTGCGCCCGTCCGGTCGATGGCCGCGTGCATTGCGTTCAATACATCAGGATGCTGTCCCATGCCCAGATAGTCGTTGGAGCACCAGATCGTCACCTCGCCCGGGCCGTTGTGGCAGGTTGCGGCAGGAAATGCTCCACGATGACGCTCAAGCTCTGCAAAGTCGCGGTAGTTGCCTTCTTCCTGAAGCCGGGTCAGTTCTTGCGCAAAGAATCCGTCAAAGTTGATCATTCGGCGGTCGCCTCGGCGACAATGTCGGAAAGCAGCGTCTGAACCTTTTGCATCGCTCCGTCGGGATAGCTGCGATATCCGATCATCACGCCGTCGTCGCGTTCAGCAACAAAAATCCCGTATGGGCAATGCGCAATGTTCATCGGGTCCGCTTCCATGACCTCCCGACTGATGACGGCAGAGCAGAAGATAAAGATGTCCGCTTCTTTGAACAGCATCGTGTCGCTGCCGACGTCGGCGCCTGTGCGGTTCAGCATTTCGCCGACGTGGCTGACGTAGTCAATCACCAAACCCTTATCCAAGATCGCGCTTTCAACGGCAAATGCCGCATCATCGAAAGAGCCGTCATAAGGGACCGAAATGGCTTGCTGTGCTTGGGCCGTCGACGCCAGACCAATCAGTGCGGCAAAAAAGGCAGTTCTCATTTGGTATCCTCCAGGTGATATGCCAAGCAGTCTAGCAAGCGCGAAACACCCCGGCCTTGATCGGGATCAAGGCCGGGGTGCTGTATTGATATCAGGTCTTTGCACCGAACATGTCCGACGTGATGCCTGCGTACCACCCTTCTGATTCCTCGTAGGTTGCCTTGCGCACTTCAGCTGTCTCTCCCGTCTGAGAGATAAACCCGTCAACCTTGGCGATCTTTTCATCCGTGGCCTCGTAGGTCGCGCCAACTTTGACGCCATCATTGGTGTCAATGAGCGACCAGCAGGTGTTGGAGAATTTGGCCGGGAAAACTTTGGATCCGGTGAGCGCGCCGCGTACCGCGTTAGCACAGACCTTGGCCTGACTGTTGGCAGAAAAGCCTGATTTCGGCATGTCACCTTGCTGGCTGGCATCCCCCAGTACGTAAATGTCGGCATCCGCTTTGGAGGACATATCCACCGCATTCACGGGGGCCCAGTTGCCATCGGTGACACCTGCAATCTCGGCGATGTGCCCTGCCTTCATAGCAGGGATGACATTGCAGACATCAACGGCTGTTTCCTCGCCGTCGATGGTCAGGGTCATGGCCCCGGGATCAACACTCACTGAACCGCCGCCAAATTCCTCGCCGATCCAGTCGATCATACCATCGTAGTGGTCGCCCCATCCTTCCTGAAAAAGCGCCATCTTGGAGAATTTCGGTTTCGGATCGGCCACGATGATCTTGGCCGTCGGGTTATTGTTCTTAAGATAATGCGCCACCATCGACACCCGCTCGTATGGGCCGGGCGGGCAGCGATAGGGGTTCGGGGGAGCGACCATGGCAAAGGTGCCCCCTTCGGGCATCGCCTTGAGCTGCGCTTTCAAGAGCTCGGTCTGTGACCCGGCTTTGTAGGCATGTGGCATGGCATTTTGCGATGTGATGTCCCAACCAGCCACCGACCCGTCGACGAAATCAATCCCCGGGCTGAGGATCAGCTTGTCGTAGCCAAGTGATCCGCCACCAGCCAGCGAAACTGTCTTGGCATCGCGGTCCACGCCGACGGCCCAGTCGTGCACCACATTCACGCCGCTTGCGGCCAAACCGCCGTAGCTGTGGCCAAGATCATTCATGTCCTTGAACCCGCCCAGATAAAGGTTCGAGAAAAAGCAGGTGTAGTAGGTGCGCGTGGGCTCGATCAGCGTGACATCAATCTCGCCTTTGCTGTCCTTGGCGATATAGCGGGCCGCTGTCGCCCCGCCGGCGCCGCCACCGATGACCACGACCCGCGGTTTGCCATGACCGTCGGCCATCACCATCGGGGCTGCCATCGCGGCGGATGCAGCGGCTGTGGTCCCTAAGAATACTCTTCTGTTCAAACTCATTTTGGTTTCCTCCCTAAAACAGCCTCAGTCACCGAGGCCTTTGAAATAGGCCGCCAACGCGGCAATCTCATCATTGGCCAATCGGCCCGTGATCATTTGCATGACAGGGTGATCCCTGTGCTTTTCCTTGTAGGCGTGCATCGCGGTCACGAAATCTTCCGTTTCCCAACCGACAATCGCCGGGATGCCATCGTCGTTGCCATCTGCCTGATGGCAGGTTGTGCATTCTGAGGACAGGTATTCACCATACTCCAAATCACCCTCAATCGCGAGGATATCTGCGGAAACGGCAAATCCGTCGTCGATCTGGGCCGCCATCGCGCCACCGGAAAACAAGCCGATGTAGGCAATGACATCCGCACGATCCCCCGCGCTTTTCAGGCCCCGAAAGCTCATCTTGGTGCGCGGCACCATAGATTTGGGCGCTTGCAGGAAGCCGTCCAGTGTGTCTTCCGTCCAGTGCAGGCCGTCCTGCCCTGCCGCCGTCATGGCCTTGGAGTACCTATAGTCCGTCTTGCCGCCAGCGCGGGCTGACATGATGTTGTTAAGCACGGGCCCGACCCGGTGGCGCGCATCTGGTCCCATCATGTGACAGATTGCACATTTCTTCCAGACCTGCTGCCCATGCTCAGGGTCACCTGTTACTTGCCCAAATGTGGCTGTCGCGAGTGCCGCCAAGATCAAGGACAAAGAGAAACGCAAGGCACGCATTGCGATCTATTCCCCGAAGGTTTTGATGTATGCGGCCACCGCCTTGATGTCGGCCTCTTTTTTCAGGCCGGGAAAGGCCATCTTGGTGCCTTTCATGAACCCTTTAGGACGTGCCAGGAACTCAGCCATAGCTGGATCATCCCAAACTCTGCCCTCCTCCTGTGCTGCCTTGAACGCGTCGGAGTATTTGAAGCCATCCACTGACCCCATGACGCGACCGAATACAGCATTGAGTTGTGGGCCAGAGCGGTTCTTGGCCCCCTCGCCAATCTGATGGCAGGCCTTGCATTTGCGGAAAACCTTTTCGCCAGCGACGACAAGCTGAGATGTATCATCACCGTCATCGGCTTGCTGAACGGCAGGCGTGGCTTCAGTTTGGTCCGTGCTACTTTCTTCCTGCTCAACTTTTGGTATCGCCGCGGGAATGAACGACGGTCCTTCCGCGGTGAACGACGGCAATCCATCAGCCGTGGCATTGTTCATGGTGGATTCCGTCCCGCCTTCCGCAGGTGTCTCTACCAGAAAGACAGAGCGCATCGTTACTTCGACAGTATCCTTGCAGTTTTCCATGCAAGGATCGGCGCGCCATTCGGTGTACTCGGCATCGGACCGGTCATCGATGACAAACCCATCCCGGTTATACATCTCGAACGTGCCAAGATTTTCATGAGTGAGCTCAAACTCGTCGTCGATCAGGTCATTGGAATAAAGGATGTAGGCGACGATCGCATAGGTCTCGTCCGGGGTGAGTGTACCCGCCTCGCCAAAAGGCATGGAGCGGTGAACGTAGTCCCACACCGTCGAAAGATGAGGCCAGTAAGAGCCCACCGTCTTGACCGGGTCCTTGTCACCCAAGGTGTCAAAGCCGCCCGCGAGCACCGGCCAGTTGTCCACGCCTTCCGCAAAATCGCCGTGGCACGATGCGCATTTTTGGGCAAAAACTTCTTCGCCATCAAAGGCATTTCCCGTCCCTTCCGGCAAACCCCGGCCATCTGGCAGGACATCTACATCCCAGGCAGCGATTTCCTCTGGCAAGGCGGCACGACCGAGGCCAAAGCCGCCATCGGGCTCGGGGGCGGTGGTCGTCAGGGATGCCGGCATGGCTGCACGTTTCGTCGCAGCGGCCTGCACATCGGCAATTTGCAGTTCCAGTTCTGCTGCGCGCGCGGCCTGCGTTTCGGCCTTTTGCCGGGCGGTCGATGCCTGTGCTTCGACCTGTGCGACCCGCCCTTCTAAGATTTCAATCTGGTCCGCGCCGTGGCCGCGCTGGGACAGACCATATGCAGCACCAAGCACAATCGCGGTGCCGCCAAGCGCTGGGATGAGGAGATTAGGAGACTTCGACATTCTCTGCGATCCCTTCTGCATTAACGTACCAGGTCTGAATGCAATTGTTGTGGTAAACCGAATTTTCGCCACGCTTTTCGCGCAGCTGTTCCTTGGTGGGTTGGCTATATCCGGTTTCGTCCATCGCACGGCTTTGCAGGAGCATCGGCGCGCCATCCCACATCATATCGACATAGAACCGCGTCAGCGCTTTGATGTCCCCCTGCTTGCCCAACCGCGCCGTTTCCCAAGTGATGCCCCCATCCTTGGACACATCCACCCGGGTGATCTGCCCGTGGCCGGACCATGCAAGTCCAGAGATCACCAAAGGCCCCTTACCATGCGTGATCGGTTGCTGTGGGCTGGGCGAGGTGATGACCGATTTTGCATCCATCACCCATGTCCATTTGCGCGCGGTCCCGTCCTCAAGCACATCCGTGTATTTCGAGGTCTCCTCGCGGCTTTCCACGGCGCGATCCACGACTTCGATCCGGCGCAGCCATTTGACCCACATGTTGCCTTCCCACCCCGGCACGACCAGCCGGACGGGATAACCATGCTCCATCCGCAGTGCCTCGCCATTGGCCTTGAAGGCGACAAGCACGTCGTCCAGCGCTTTTTCCATCGGGATCGAACGGCCGTTGGAAGATGCATCAGCGCCTTCCACATAGACCCACTTGTCCGAAGATATATCCGCACCCGCTTCTTTGAGCAAAGCGCGCAGGGGCACACCTGTATATTCCATATTGTGAATCATGCCATGCGTGAACTGAACGCCATTAAGCTGCGCACCCGCCCATTCCATGCCGGTATTCGCCGCGCACTCGCAGAAGTAGACGTGGTTCTCGCGCGGGAAACGCTCGATGTCGGCGTAAGAAAAGACCAGAGGTTTGTCGACCAGGCCGTTGATCATCAGCCGGTAATCTTCCTTGCGCAGCTCAATCGCCCCTGAATGGTGCCTCTCGAAAGCGCAGCCCTGCGGCGTAATCGTGCCATCAAGCGCATGAATGGGCGTGAAGTTGATCGATGAGATGGGCGAGGCCGTCAGCCACTCCACATTGCGGCGCACGACGTGGCTCTCATATTCGATGGGCATCCCATAGGGAGTCTCGTCCACCCCAACCCCGGTGTAGGACGCCCAATCCTGCAGCTCGGTGATCAGCGGATCAGCGTTCTGGGCCGCAGCCGCACCAGCGACCGATCCCGCGGCAACTGCGGCACTGCCTTTCAAAAAGGCCCGGCGGGAGGGTTTGAACATCTCGTCCATGTGTCATGCTCTCCGGTTAGGTTAGACGCCGACAACTTCGACGCTGTTGTTTTCAGACACCGTTACGGTGCCCAGCTTGGCGATGTGGTTTTCCACCACATCCCATATCTGGGGGCCTTCAGTATCTTCATTCACGCTGGCCCAGCCTGCGACGATGTAGCTGCGGGCCGGGTCGATTGCCTCGCCGGTGCTGAGCGAGGTCATGTTAGATATCCGCTCCCCTTGCGGCTTTGAAACGTCGATGCGGTAGCCAAGCCCGCCGGTTCGCACCATGTCGCCGCCCTGCTGATAGTAGGGATCAGGGTTGAAAATGTTGTCGGCCACATCTTCTAGCACGACTTTGAGGAATTCTCCTGTGAATTCAGTGCGGTATGCCTTTCCGTAGGTCATGGACGTCACACCGAAAATGTCTTCGCGCGTGATGTCCTGACCGGGGATCAGAGAGGGACCCCAGCGCACACCGGGGCTGAGCGCAATTTCTGCGTCCCGCTCACTGAGCAGGGCATCGCAGATCACATCGTCCCAGGTTCCGTTAAAGTTGCCGCGCCTGTACAGCAGGCTGTCTGTCTGTCCGATCACCTCGGACATCTCAGCTTCATAAGGGGCGCGTTGTGCGTCGATCAATGCCGCAACCTCGGCGTCCGGTTCGATCACGTCAGAAAAGAGCGGGATCAATTTCGTGCGGTAGCCCATCATGCGACCATCGCGGATATCCAGATCACAGCGGGTGACAAACTTTCCATTTGAGCCCGAGGGCAAGATGATCGTTTCGCCCACCAATACAGGTTCTGGCAGCGCGTCATGGGTGTGGCCTGACAAGATCACGTCGATGCCCGGCACAACGTTTGCCATCTTCTTGTCGACGTCAAAGCCGTTATGGCTCAGCACGACGACGCATTCCGCGCCAGCGGCTCGGACCTCTTCGACCATCGCCGCCATGTTCTCATCGCGGATGCCGAAGGAATACTCAGGGAACATCCAGCCGGGATTGGCGATGGGCATGTAAGGGAATGCCTGGCCAATCACGGCGATTTTGGTGCCGCCGCGTTCGAACATCTTGTAAGGTTTGAAAAGCTCGGCGGGTTCGTCCCATTCGGCATCAAAGATATTCTGACCAAGTGCGGCAAACGGCAGGCCTTCGACAATCTCGGCAACGCGGTCGGAACCCAGCGTGAATTCCCAGTGAAAGGTCATCGCGTCAGGCTGCATCGCGTTCATCACGTTGACCATGTCCTGACCGTCGGTCTTCAGACAGGTATAGGACCCATGCCAGGTATCGCCGCCATCCAGCAGGATTGCATCAGGCCGGTCGGCGCGGATCGCATTGATCACGGTTGCCATACGGTCCAGCCCGCCGATACGGCCATAGGCCTGCGCCAGGGCGGAAAAGTCACCGGAGCTGAGCGCGTAGTGGTTTGGGCTGCCGTCCTCGATGCCATAGAGCCTTCGGAAATCGGCGCCGGTCACATGGGGGACAGCCCCCTTGTTCTCGCCGACACCGATATTGACAGACGGTTCGCGGAAATAGAGCGGTTTGAGCTGCGCGTGGATGTCCGTGACGTGGATGAGGGAAACATTGCCAAAGGTTTCAAATTCCAGCAGCTGGTCCTGCGTGAGTCGCTGCTGCGCCGCCAGTCGTGCCCAGTTGCCAAAACCGGATGCCCCGACAAGCGCCGATGCCGCCATCCCCACCTGAAGAAAATCACGCCGCGATATCATGAGCAGTCAGCCCCCACTACATATGCGCATGTTTGAATGTTGCGCGAAAGAGAAGGCCCCGCGCAGATCCCGCGAGGCCCTTTGTCAGATTAGTTTCGGACGGACGGCGTTTCGACCGAGAGGCCCTGGCCACGCGACGCAAGATAAAGTTCAAGCGCCTTGAATTCATCACCGCCCTCGGCAAAGGGCGTGGCACGGATGTTCTTCATGCACCCCTTGAAACGACCGTGGATGGAATTCAGCTTGGCGTTTTTCAGACGATACGTCGGAAAGCCATTGATCTGACCCTGGCTGAGGTGATCGGCTCGGATCATGACACCATAGTTGTCCTCGTGACAGTTGGAGCAGGCCATATCGAGCTGTCCGACACGGGTATAATAGAGCTCTTTGCCCTTCTCCCAGAATGGGGCGGCTTCGCCTTCAGTGGCCACATCCATTGCCATACCACGGGATTGCAGACCAATCAGGGCGGTCATCGCCGTCATCTTGCCCTTGGACCACTTCCACGCTTCCGCGCCCATCCGGTCGGTGCGGCATTCATTGATCAGATTCTCCATCGTGACCAATTCGCCGTTATCAACACGCGGCAGCTTTGTCCGCAGACCCGCGAAATCGGCGACGTCTTCATGACAAGAGGAACAGGCCTTGCCTTCGGACCCATCGACTTTGTCCCACTGTTCTATCGCGGTATCGACAAAGATCATACCAGGGTTGTCAAAGTCATCGGTTTGCAGCGCCTGAGTCTCGCTCGAGCGGAAACGCCAGCCCGAATAGATCGTGTCGACACTGTCCATATGCGCAGGTGCTGCTGTTTCTGTCAGCAGCGTCTCACCCTCCACATTCAGCGTGTTGTCGTCCTGAGCCACTGCGGCCCCGGCAAAACCAAACGCTGCGATTGCGATCCATGGTGCTATTTTCATCTTGTTCCTCCCCGGCGATGCGTGCGTCTTCTTACGAGACGGTGATCGACTTGCTTTCTGTGTAGACGTCCCCGTCATCGTCGTACCATGTGAAGGTAAACTCACCCGTCTCTGGCACGATGGCCTCGAACTGGAAGTAGGGATTGGTAGAAATCGCAGGTTCCAGCGTCACATCGATGACGTTCTCGCCGTTAAAGTCTGCGGTGAAACGGTTGATGATCGACCGTGGAATAACGTTGCCATCGTCATCCTTGCGCTGGCCGCTTTCCATCTTGTGGCTGATCAGCGTCTTGATGGTGATCGTCTCACCGGCCGCTGCCTTTTTGGGAACTTTGACCCGGGGTTTTACGCCTGATGCCATGGTTTCTCTCCTTTTATCTTCGGGATCAGCCGCCGCAGCCGCCGATTGTCACTTTCACGTTCGCCTTGGTCATCTGGAAAGAACCATCTTCCATCTTGGCAACCGCAATCACATCCTGTGTTGTCGCCAGACGGATCCGCGTAGACGCGCTGCGTGACGCGCTGAGTGGGCCAAACTTGAACGTCGCCACGTTGGGAACGGGGTTGCCAGCCGCGAAAAGCGTGATCTCTGTCGCGCCGGGCGCGCTGACTTCGATCGGGACAGTGTTGCCGTTCTCGGCAATCTCGGGCGCTGTAAGCGTGATCGCGCCCTCACCTGTCTCTGCACCGCCGGTGAAGGCCGCGATTGCGTCATCTGTCAGGCTCGCGAATGCGGGCAGGCCAGACAGCGTGGCAAATGCCACTGTGCCAGAGCCGATTGCGAGGATCTTTCGCCGTGTCAGTTCCATTTAAACCTCCGAAATCAGAAGATTACTCTTCTTTGAGTGTCATCAGATAGGCCACCACATCCTCAACCTGCTGCGCGGTCAGAATGGATTGGCCTGCAAAGTCATCCAGCGGACGGGTGTAGCCGCTGTCGATGTAAAAAGCGGGCATGATTGTGCCTTCGAACATCATTTTGGAGTTGCTCACGATACCACGCAGCTCTGCCTCGCTCCACCGGTCAGCGACACCGTCCATGGGGGGGCCAACCTCTCCGTGAAAACTTTCTTCAGACAGATCGCTGTTGGTATGGCATGCCAGACAATTGCCCTGCTTGCGATTGGCAAAGACCGCACGGCCATTCACCGGGTCTCCGGCAACGCCGGTCAGCGACGCGGCGACCGTACCATCAGCGAAGGAGACAGCCATCGGCTTGACCTCTTCTGCCAAAGCCATGGACGCGCCCAATGTGGCAACCACGGCAAATCCCAATGTGTGTTTCATGCACCCTCCCCTGGACGATTCTTGTCTGCTTTTTTCGTACACTAGTGCACACCGTCGCAGTTAAGCAATAACAAATTCAACAAACCGAATTTTTCGATTTGTTCGCTCGCGCAGAAAATCTGAGTCGATTGTTTCGCAGTCGCAGAAAGTCACCCGCCCCGCTCAGTGATTTTCCGCGCATGATATTTCTGAAACGGCTCTTCTGTCTCGTATCCCTTTTCAACCACCCAGGACAGCATGTCGAATGTGGTTCCGCGTGCAAAGGCACCGGGCATCATCGCAACAGCCGCCTGGTCCAGCGTCTGATCATCGTTCACCTGCTGTGGCAGGAAATAGATGCTGGGCGTGAACAATGCGCCCCAACGTTTTGCCATCTCTTTTTCAGGTAAACTCGTGCCATCAAAATCCGTTACTTCCACATCGCCGAACATGTTGATCTGCACCACAAAGAAGTTGTCCTGGATAAATTCTTCGATCTGCGGAACCACAAAGACTTCTTCGTGCATCTTCTTGCAGTAGGCACAGCCACGCTGTTCGATCAGGATCATCAGGCGTTTGCCTTCGGCGTTCGCTTCCTCAAGATCTTCGCCAAGATCCTTGAACGTATCGCGCATCCACGTGGCCTTGTGCAGGCCATCGTCGCCCAGCTCTGCAGCGTGGACTGTCGTGCTTAGGAAAAGCGCGGCCAGCACCATGATAAATCGTTTCATTTCATTTCCTCCTATCCGATGGATGAAAACCAGGGAATGACGTCAAGCATCCACTGCGCGATGACGTTAATTGAATTGGTAGCAATCAACACCCCGAACAAAATAAGGAGCGCACCCATCAGTTTCTCGACCAATCCCAGATGCCGCCGGAACCGCGCCATGAAGCGCATGAACGGGCCGATAAAAAAGGCGGCGACGATAAAGGGCAGTGTCATGCCCGCCCCATAGACAAACAAGAGCCAAGCCCCCTGCCCGGCGGTTTCCTGCCCGGCTGCCGTAAATAGGATCGCCGCCAGTACAGGGCCGACGCAGGGTGTCCAACCAAAGGCGAAGGCAAGTCCGATCACGAAGGCGCCGGCGTACGTGACGTTCGATGTCTCGCCAGCGTCGGCACGAAACTGACGGTAGAGTATTTCGATGCGGATCACGCCAAGGAAATGCAAACCCATTGCGATGATGATCGCCGCCGCGATCCACCGCAGGATGTCGAAATATTCCCGGACGATTTGGCCAAAAACCGTTGCCGTGGCGCCCAGCCCCATGAATACGGTTATAACACCCAGCGCAAAGAACACCGCAGACATCAACGCCCGCCGGCGCACAGCGCCAGTCACAGTGGCCTCTGCACTGATCTGGTTCATGCCGACACCGGCAAGATAGCTTAGATAGAACGGGACGATCGGCAGAATACAGGGCGAGAGGAAAGACAGAAGTCCCGCGATCAGGGCACCCATGAAGGTGATGTCAAACATGCGGTATCCATCGCCTCTCTTGAGATATTCACAAATTAGATTATGATAAGATAGCGCGTTTCGTCAATCACCGGTGAGCACTGCGATGATCAAACTCTTGGCTTTCCTGTTTGCCGTGGCCGTACCGACCACGGCGTCGGCAGATCTTTATCTGCTGATGGCCGAGGAAGATGGCTGCATATGGTGTGAACGTTGGAATGATGAGATCGCCCATATCTATCCCAAAACTGCCGAGGGTCGCGTCGCGCCACTACAGAGATATGATCTTCATGGGGAAACCCCTGATGTGGTGTTTGAAAGGCGCGTCCATTTCACGCCCACTTTCATCCTTGTGGATGACGGCCGGGAACTGGGCCGCATTGAAGGCTATCCGGGCGAAGATTTTTTCTGGGGATTACTAAGCTTGATGTTTGATCGCGCGAATGTGTCCTTGGATCAGAAAGGTTGATTGTCTATGACCCTTGACGTGACCACGGACTCAAATACCACCGATCTTTCGCAATCGCGACTGCCTGTGTTCGACAAGAACATGTGTGCGGACGATATGGAAAAGATGATGAAGAAGGCGCAGATCGCGTCGAACTTTCTCAAGGCGATCAGCCACGAGGGCCGCATGATGATCCTGTGCCATCTGGTGACAGGTGAAAAAACGGTCACCGAACTGGAAGAGCTGCTTTCGGCGCGTCAGGCGGCGGTTTCGCAGCAGTTATCCCGTCTTCGTCTGGAAGGGATCGTCACCCCGCGGCGCGATGGCAAGGCAATATACTACAGTTTGACGGACGACCGTTCGACACAAATCATGGAAGTGGTCTACGACCTCTTTTGCAGGGAAGACTGACAGGGCGCCTGGGCCAACTGCTGGCCGTGGAGGGGACATGCTCGAAACACTCGGAGAAGCCAACACTGCTGCCGTCATCGGATTGATTGGCGGGCTGGCCCTTGGGCTGGCCGCACGGATCGGACGGTTTTGTACGTTGGGCGCGATTGAAGACATGCTTTATGGTGGTGACGACCGCCGGATGCGGATGTGGCTCATCGCGATCGGTGTCGCGGTGATCGGAACCCATCTGGCCATTTCGAGTGGTCATTTTGATGCAGGGCAGACGGCTTACCTTGACCGCGTCTGGAACCCCCTCGCGACGATCGTCGGCGGCTTGCTGTTTGGCTATGGCATGGCGTTGAGCGGGAACTGTGGTTATGGCGCGCTGGCTCGGTTGGGCGGTGGTGACCTGCGGTCTTTCATGATCGTGATCGTGATGGGCCTGTCAGCCTATGTGGTGATGTCCGGACCCCTCGCCCATACCCGCGTCTGGCTTTTCCCGGTCGAAATGGACGCTTCAGACCCACAGGGTTTGACGCAAAGCCTCAGTGGCTTTGGCGTGTCTCCGGCTGTGACCGGTCTTTTGGTAGGGGCGATCCTCATTGCGATTGCGCTTGCCCGGCGCGAGATGCGCCGGTCCTACCCACATATCATATGGAGCGTTGTTGTCGGCCTTGCAGTGCTCTCAGGGTGGCTTGGAACTTATTGGATCGCTACGACGGGTTTCGCTGCGGAACCTGTTGAAACACATGCCTTTGTCGCCCCGATTGGCGATACGATTTATTACGGCATGACCGCGTCAGGAACCGCCTTGTCCTTTAGTGTCGGTTCGGTTTTGGGCGTTGTCCTGGGGGCGGTGATGGGATCCTATTCGAGGGGCCACTTTCGGTGGGAGGCCTGCGAAGACCCACGTGAACTGCGCCGACAGATCCTTGGTGCGGCAATCATGGGGCTTGGGGCAATTCTGGCGGTCGGATGCAGCGTCGGCCAAGGGATATCCGCCTTTTCGGTTCTGGCCTACAGCGCACCAGTGGCGTTCGTTGCAATATTTCTCGGCGCGGCGATTGGGCTGAAGCAATTGATCACAGGGTTTGCCCCGGCGGCATGAATTGATCGCGCAGCCGGGCGCAAAAGGTATCTAAATCGCGCTGGCCACCTTCAGCCCTTCAAGCACCGCTTCTTCCACCGTTCTCGGGCTCGCACAGTCGCCGATCGCATGGGTTTCAAATCCCGCATCCACCAGTTCAACTGCCAGCGAGGTGACAGACGCGTGGCCCAATGAAGTCACGAGGGTATCAATGCCCTCCATCACGACCGGTTCGTTGCTCAAAGTGTGTTGGAAATAGGCACTGTCGGCGTCTATACCGAACGGACGCAGATAGGGGATAACTTCCACCCCTAGGCGATGAAGCTTGCCCAGCCACGCATCTCGGGCATATTGCGGGATCGCTTCGCCCGCGGTAATACCATTTACAGCCAACCGAACGCTGCACCCATCCAGCGCTAGTTTTTCCGCCAGACCCAGCCCGACCCAATCGCAACGCCAATCAGCGATGGCGACGGAGCTGCCGACATTTGCCGTGCCCTGCAACACCTCCCAGGCATCCACAACATGCCCTTCATCGGCCCCCGCCAGCGCGATGTCCCGCGGCACTGCACCGGTCGCTACGATGACGACCTGAGGCGCAAGGTCAGCAATACTGGCCAGCGTCGCTGGCGTGGCGAGGTGTACATCCACGCCAGCCGCGCGGGCCTCGCGTTCAAGATTTGTCGTGACGCCGCCAAACTCCGCGCGACCGGGAAGCAATTGCGCCAGGCGCACTTGTCCGCCCAAGTACTGCTCTGCCTCAAAAAGCGTGACGGAGTGACCTCGCTCTGCTGCAATCGCACCCGCCTTGAGGCCAGCGGGGCCACCACCGACCACAAGCACACGCTTCTTCGTCCGCGTGTTTTTCAGCGTCCCGAATTCCAGTTCGCGCCCGGTTTCAGGATGCTGGATGCAGGAAATCGGATATCCCCCCAGCATGTGTCCGATACAAGCCTGATTGCACGCCACACAGGCGCGGATGTCGTCAAGGCGCCCCGCTGTGGTTTTGTTCGGCATTTCGGGATCGGCTATCAGCGCACGCGTCATGCCGCACATGTCCGCCTGACCTGAGGCCAACACCTCATCCGCGATCTGCGGTTGGTTGATGCGGCCCGCGACAAAGACCGGAACCTTTACGCGCGCTTTGATCTCAGCCGCCAATGGCGCGGTGTAGGCGGTCTCAAAGCTCATCGGGGGCACGATATGCGTCGACCCAGCAAGGCTTGCCGACGTGCCAGCGGTCACGTTGAGGTAATCGACAAGGTCTTCTGTCGCAAGCGAGGTTGAAACCTCAATCATCTCGTCAGGCTCAAGTCCCTCGTGATCTTTCTCGTCAATCGAAAGCCGGACCCCCACGACCAGATCTGGCCCCGCACCGCGTCGCACCGCACGCAGCACATCCGACAGAAATCGCATGCGGTTTGCTCTGTTGCCGCCGTAGACGTCAGTGCGCAAATTGACCTTTTCATTCAGAAACTGAGCTGCCAAAACCCCGTGTGAGGCAACGACTTCAACGCCATCAAGGCCAGCCTTGCGCAGCCGCGCGGCGGCGGTTTCAAAGCCAGCCACGATGTCGGTGATCTGAGCCATCGTCAGCGGGCGCGGCATCACGTGAAATCGCTCGTTGGGGACGGCCGATGGGGCAAGAGCGACAAGCTGCGTACCGTCGGCCGCGGTGGTCATCTCGCGTCCCGGATGGGTCAACTGCGCAAAGACCTTTGCGCCATGTTGCTGACACGCGTGTGCGATCTGCGCGTAACCTTGGATGCAGGCATCATCATAGGCGCGAATGGCCGGCCTACCAGACATGCCGGACGGATGCGCCCGCGCCGCCTCTATGATGATCAGCCCCGCACCACCACGCGCGCGGGCTTCGTGGTAGGCGACCATCCTCTTTGTCGGCAGATTGTCTTTGAGCATGACCGCCATGTGGCCCGTGGAGAATATCCGGTTTCGCAGCGTGTGACCATTCACGGTCAGAGGGCTGAGAAGGTGTTTCATCCGCCCGCGCCCCGGAGGAATTGATGCAAGGGTCTACAACTCTCCGGGTCGCCATTCGCTTCGGCCTCAAGAAATGCGAGGGCTGCGACTTCATGCTCCGTCATCACCTTGAGCGGTGGCAGATCGTCGGGCGGTGCCATGGCCTCCAGTTGTCTGAAGTCCTCGATGTATCCAGGAAAGGTCGATCGCATCTGTGCAATGAGCTCATCCCAGTCACCGGGTGCGGTATCGGCCTGTTTCTGACCCGATCTGGTCAACTCAGCAGCATCCCGAGGCCTTAAATCATACTTTTCAATCAAAGGTCTGACAGCGACAGCTGTGTGTTCTTCAACCTGCTTTAACAGCATCATCTTCCGCTTGAGGTCATCGTCCTGAAACCGCTCCGCCAGTCTTTCGAAATAGGCTGCGCCCTCGATTTCCTCTTCTAAGTATTGCCGGAGCGTTGCGAGGTATTTGTCGCTCGCCGCCGCCACAGATGGCGCGTCCGATAGATATGCGCCCTCGTCCGTCAGGCCGACGTCCACCCGGTCATGGCGCAATGGGATGTCGGGATCCACCGGCGCATCAAGGGTGCGCGCATATCGATGACCCGCGTAAACAGCAGCCGCGATGATCGCAGGCGCATCGCAATCGCCGATCCTGGTCAGGGAAAACGGAAGCTGTGATCCTGCCTTGTTCGCGTCTTCCTGCAGCGTGTGAAAAAGCGTGTCATTTGGCCTGCGCTGCGTGACCATCACGATATTCTCAACCTCGCGAAGATGCGTGGCACCAGCGTATTCACAAACCAGCGTAGCTGTTCTTCCACAAAAGTGGCGCAACGATTTGGAAACCTCGATCTTAATGTCCAGCGCCATCAGGTGCATGCGCACCCGCCACCGTTCAGAGGTGTTTTCAGCCCATTGGGAAACCGCGTCATGGGGCGTGGTGTAGATGACCTGGTGGCCAGCTGCACGTATCTTTTCCGCAATCACACCGCCAAGGTAATACCCGTCCTCGTCATAGACTAAGGTGGGGCCCTCCGGCAATTTGCCATCCATGATATCGTCAGGAGTGAATACCTTTGAATGGTTTTCCTCAGCAGTGACAGGCACATAGCGATCCCCGTCGAACCGTTCCATGCGCCAGTGAGCCCCGGTGGCGATGACGACATGATCCGCCTCTACCGCATGGACATCGTGGGGCGACAAACGGCTTTCGCGGAAAATCTCGACGTTTGGCATCTCTTCCAGTTGCTGCACGCGGTAATCGCGCACGCGGATATATTCGCTCATTCCCGGCAGAGCGGCTTCGCGCGGGACACGACCGCCAAGGGTGCGGGTGGCTTCGGCAAGCATAACGTCATACCCCCGCAGACCGAGCGCCCGCGCCGCTTCAAGACCCGCAGGCCCAGCGCCGACGATCAAGACCCGGGCATCGCTGCCTTTGGGGCTGATCTTTTCGGGATGCCAACCCTTGCGCCACTCTTCGCCCATTGTGGGGTTCTGCGTGCAGCGGATCGGTACACCGATGCTGTCCCCCGAATAGCAGACGTTACAGCCGATGCATTCGCGGATGCTGCCCAAATCGCCGGCTTCGATCTTTGCGGGCAAGAAAGGATCCGCAATTGATGGGCGCGCGGCGCCAATCAGATCCGTCACCCCACGCTTGATTTGACTGACCATGGTATCAGGCGACGTGAATCTGCCCACCGTGACCACCGGGACATCAGTTACCGATTTCACGAAATCCATGTAGGGTTCCAACGCACCTTCCTTGGTAAAGCGCGACACGCCCATTTCGACCCCGTAGTCGGCAATATTGATGTCCCAAAGGTCAGGCAGGTCCGCCAACATTTCGAACATCTCGCGGCGCTCGCCGGTGATGGGCACGCCATCCTGGCCGATCTTTTCATCCGCAGCAAAACGAACGGCCACAGCACAGCGGTCACCCACAGCATCCTTTGTCTCTTCAATTAGCTCACGCACCAACCGGGTGCGGTTTTCCAGACTGCCCCCATATTCATCGCTGCGGGTGTTGCGCGTAGGGCTCAAGAAGTTCGACAGCAAATAGCCGTGCGTTGCATAAACATAGACGATGTCAAATCCGGCATCTCGCGCCCGCAGCGCCGCCCGACGGTGCCAATGGCGCAACATCCGGATGTCGGAGGCATCCATCGCCCGGGTCTGAAACGGATGACCCACAGCATTGGGCAAGCTATCGAGATCAAGCGATACTTCGCGGGTCATCATGTTGGCACTGCGCGCGCCACCATACCACAGCTCTGCCCCGGCTAGCGCCCCGTGCATGTGAATCTTGTCGGTCATCAGGCGATGAGCCCGGATATCGCTTTCGTCCCAGAGCGACGCAGAGACATGTTTGAAGTCGTCCGAAGACGGATGAATGGAATTATACTCGGTGCAGACCACGCCCCAGCCGCCCTCGGCCTTCACGCCGCGCATCTCGGCAAGCATGCGCGGGCGGACATGCCCCATCCCTGTACAATGCGGCACCTGAAAGAACCGGTTTTTGGTTTTGACCGGACCTATCTGCAGGGGCGTGAACAGAATATCGTAGCGCGGATCACGAGCCATTTTGGGTCCAGTCCATGTCAAAAGAGGCGAGCGCGGGCAATTCCCGGCGGAACGGCACATTGGGCAAGTCTGTTTCTCCCAGCTCGCGCGCACATCGGTGGCCTGAATACACGGCGGCCGCGATGGTGCCCGGTGCCAGACAATCCCCGATCCGGGTCGCCCGGACCCCATCGGACAGAATCAGATCGTGAAACAGATCCTCGTGCGGCGTGCGCATCGTCACAAGCAGCACGCTGCGCGCATTCAGCGTCGTTGTCTTGCCGGAATAGCCGCACCTCACCGTGGCGATATTCGGATCGATGCTGGTCAAGTTGTGCGACAAGATCAATCGCACACCCAACTGCATCAGGCGGGCCTGAATGCGATGTTGTTCCAGCGTGTTTTCGGTCCATTCCGACACGCGTGCTGCCGGGGTGACCAGCGTGACGTCGATGCCGTCCCCTGCCAACAGTTCTGCCAGCAGTCCGCCCATGTAGAAATGATCATCATCAAATATGACCACTGGACCCTTGGGGCGATTGCCTGTCAGAACGTCATCTGGCGTCAACACTTGGGCCTTTGCGTCAACCGGAATGCCGCGCGGGTTTTCGCGACCTACCCCGTCGCGTGTCCAGCTGGCACCTGTTGCCAGAACAACATGCTGAGCGCCAAATTCCTGAACCGTTGCGGCGGACATTTCGCTATCAAGGAAGACCTCGACGTTTGGCATCTGACTGACCTGCCAGATCCGGTAGTCCACCACCCGGCCCCATTCAGCAAGTCCGGGCAATTTGCGCTCAGTTATCAATCGCCCGCCTAAATCCTTGCTGCGTTCTGCCAATGTTACACGGTAGCCGCGCTGGCCCAATGCCCGGGCGGCCTCAAGCCCGGACGGACCCGCGCCGATAATCAGCACGCTCTCTTGCTCATGGGCGGGCGCGATGTGTTCGGGGTGCCAGCCTTTGCGCCATTCCTCACCCATCGTGGGATTTTGTGTGCACCGGATGGGGACAAAGGAATTGTCCCCTGACACACAGATGTTGCAGCCGATGCATTCGCGAATGTCCTCGATCCTGCCCTCTTGAACCTTCTTGGGCAAAAAGGGGTCGGCGATCGACGGGCGAGCTGCGCCAATGAAATCGAGCACACCGTCTTTGACAAGCGCTGCCATCGCATCAGGTGAGGTGTAGCGCCCGACGCCCACCACAGGTTTGGTCGTGACGCCCTTGACCCAGCGGATGTAGTCTTCTTGATACCCCGACGCCTTGAACCGCGACGTGGCGCTGTCGTTTTCCCAGCCGCTGATGTTGACGTCCCACAGGTCGGGCACTTCGGCCAGCATCTCAACCAGATCGCGCCCCTCCCCGTCGCTTGTCATCCCGTCCGCGCCCATCAGCTCATCCACCGAAAAGCGCAGTGCGATGGCACAGGTGTCACCTACCGCGTCGCGCGTATCTTCCAGCACTTCCCGCAGGAGGCGCGCACGATTTTCAAGGCTGCCACCGTAGTGATCCGTGCGGCGGTTCCGATAGGGCGACAGAAAGTGCGAGATGGTCGACAACTGGTGACCGGCATAGACATAAATGATATCAAAACCCGCCTCGCGTGCGCGCACGGCTGCTTGCCTGTGCCAACGCCGCAGATCCTGGATGTCGGACAGGTCCATTGCGCGGGCCTGTACCGGATCCGGCATCGCCACGGGACTGTGGCTGGGCGCCAAAGGCACGTCGCGCGAATAGCGGTTCGCAGCCATCACGCCCGCGTGGTTCAATTCACACCCGGCCAAAGCGCCATGCTGGTGTACCGCGTCGCACATCCGGGCCAGAACCGGTATGTCGCAATCTTCCCAAAGCCGCCCCCCCATCCAGGGGGAATGATCCCCCGACGGATGAATCTCCACCTCTTCGGTTGTCACAACAGCCCAGCCGCCCTCTGCCTTGATCCGTCGCATTTCGGCCATCGACGACGGATAGCTGCGCCCCATGCCATTGCAATGCGGCACCTGATAAAAACGGTTTTTCGCGGTGACCGGCCCGATCTGAACGGGTTCAAAAAGAATGTCGTAACGGGGATCGCGAGACATGAATCAATCCACCGCCAGTGCTGGCAATTCACGCTTGAACGGCACGCCAGACACCTCGGGTTCGCCCAGTTCGCGCGCAAATCGGTGGCCGGCATAGACCGCTGCCGCAATGGTGCCTGGCGCATCACAATCCCCGATGCGCGTCAGCGAACTTGCCCGGTCCCGTAATGCCCAGAACAAATCCTGCTTTGGGTTGCGCATCGTGACCGGAATTACCGAGGCGCAGTCAACCTTTTTGACCACATCAGTATAGACACACGACAATTCAACGTGACCGGATCGTATGCCCGTCAGATTGTGGAGCGGTACGATCTCCACTCCCATTTCCATCAGCCTGGTCTGGATACGCGCCTGTTCCATCGTGTTGTGGGTCCAGTGCGATACATCGGCGGTGGGCGTGACATAGGTGACGTCGTGGCCGTCTGCGCGTAATTTTTCCGCCAGCACACCTGCCATATAGTAGTAGTCATCATCAAAGATCAGCACAGGCCCGGTCGGGCTCTGCCCGGCGCAAATCGCATCGACACTCAGCACCGAACCCGCATCATGGCCATCAATCGCGCGTCTGTTGCTGCGCCCAATACCGGTCGTGTCCCAGTCTGACCCTGTGGCCAAAACGATGTGGTCGGCGCCAAATTCAAGCGCCTGATCCGCGCTCAGAGGGCTGTTGAGATAGACGGCGACATTTGCCATCTGACTGATTTGATATTCGCGATAGTCCGCAACCCTGCGCCATTGCGTCAACCCGGGCAGCTGACTTTCGATGTGCACCCGACCGCCAAGCACGCCCCTTCCTTCGGCAAGGGTGACATCATAGCCGCGTTGACCCAACGCGCGCGCGGCCTCCAACCCCGCAGGCCCCCCGCCCACGATCAACACAGTCTCATCAGCGGTCTTCGGCGCAATTCTTTCGGGGTGCCATCCCTTGCGCCATTCCTCCCCCATTGTGGGGTTCTGCGTGCAGCGCATCGGCGCGCCCAGAAAGTCACCTGAAACGCAGATATTGCAGCCTATACATTCGCGAATGTCCTCGACCCGACCTTCGTCAATCTTCTTGGGCAGAAACGGGTCAGCGATGGAGGGGCGCGCGGCGCCGATCAGATCCAGCACACCATTCTTGACCAGTGACACCATCGTATCAGGCGACGTAAACCGGCCGACGCCCACGACGGGCTTAGTCGTGACCTGTTTTACAAAGCTGACATAGTCGGTCTGATACCCTTCATCTGTAAATCGCGAAGTTGCGCTGTCGTTTTCCCAGCCGCTGACGTTGACGTCCCAAAGGTCTGGTAGCTCTGCCAACATCTCGACGATGTCGCGCCCCTCTGCATCGCATGAAATGCCCCGTGCGCCCAACATCTCGTCGACCGCCAACCGAACGGCAACGGCGCAGGTATCGCCAATCGCGTCCTTGGTGTCCTCAATCACTTCGCGCAACAAACGCACGCGGTTTTCCAGGCTGCCGCCGTATTCGTCCGACCGATCGTTTCGATCCGCCTGCAAAAAATGCATCAGCGTCGTCATATCATGCCCGGCATAGACATAGACGATATCAAACCCTGCCTTTTTTGACCGGATCGCAGCATCGACATGCATCTGGCGAAATGCCTTGATGTCGGCCTTGTCCATCGCGCGGGCATGGACAGGTTCGTGCAAGTCAATCGGGCGGGCGGCCGGCCCCATGGGGATTTCGCGGCTATAGGTATTCGCCGCCCCTGCACCCAAATGTGCTGGCTCAATGCCGGCCAGACTTCCGTGGGCGTGGACCCGTTCGACCATCTTGGCAAGAACCGGAATGTCGCTGTCGTCCCACAGGCGGCATTCGATCGCGCTGGTCAATTCGGAGGTGTGCGTGATCTCGCATTCTTCGGTGTTCACGACGCCCCAGCCGCCTTCGGCCTTGACCCCGCGCATTTCTGCCATGGAAGACGGATACTGATGCCCCATACCGTTGCAATGAGGCACCTGATAGAACCTGTTTGGCGCGGTGACGGGGCCGATCCGGACCGGCTCGAAAAGGATATCAAATCGGGGATCACGGCGCATCAGGTGACTCCTGTCTTGCAACAAAACTGACTTTTCAGGATCCAAAGAAGTCCCTTAAAGTGGATTTATATCAGTATTTTACGCCGTCATCTCTATCTGAACAGCCATTCAATCATTTGTTGCATTCAAGCACGAGTCAAGTCCATAATCGCCGCGCATCATCACCCTTGTTTGCCGCTATACTGAAAGGACTCTCATGTCTGATCGCCCACGCCTCATTCACCTCAAAGCGGACGGCCCTGATGGCGCCGGCCTGACACCGCTTGAGCTTGATCAAGCCGATTTTCAGTCCCCCTTGCCGACACAGCATTGGCACGTTTATTTTGAGGATCCCGCAATCGGCCTCACAGTCGGTGTGTGGGACACAACCACCATGCAGGAAGCTTTTGGACCCTACCCGGGCGACGAATTCGTTTGGGTACTTGACGGCAGCTTTGCCATGATCGACGGCGATGGCAACGCCACACCAGCCGGTGCCGGAGACTGCGTCGCGTTCCGCAACGGCGCTCCGATGAGCTGGAAACAAGACGGCTATCTCAAAAAATTCTTTATTACGCTTTTTGATCCCAATGCAGCAACGCCAAGGATCGAAACGTCAGACGATGCGGTGATTATCGTGGATCCGGATGCTGATCTGACTGTTTGCTCTGCCCCCGGTGACCCGACAGAACGCGAGTATGTCGCTTTCACCAATGATGCCGGCACCATGACAGTCGGGCTTTGGGCATCCGACGCTGCGGATTATGGCATGTCAGCGTTCACTGTGCATGAGTTCGTTCGAGTCCTGGAGGGCGACGCCACAATCACCGAAGCGGACGGCACTGTGCACACTGTTGCTGCGGGGGACTGTTTTTTCATTCCGAAGGGGTGCGAATGCCACTGGGAGGTGCCGCACTACATCAAAAAATATTACGCTCAGGTCGATGTGAATCGCGAGAACGGATAGTGCGCATCACGCGCTGCCAGCAATGGGAAAATGCCTTGGAAAGTACCGGGACAGGACATCCAGGCAGTCATCGCGGGACGTTTCGCGGTCCGCTAGACCGGGGTACAACATCAAGCACAGCCATGACCCGTCAGCCATGGCTTCCACAACCCGCGCCGCGTGCTCGACATCAAGATCCTGGTATTCCCCTTCTTCGATCAAGACCGCGCACTTCTCGCGGATGAGTTCGAACCTTTCATTGTCGAACTTGTTATGGATCTTGAGGTAATTCGGCCGATACTTGGCCTGACCCCAAAAGGCGAACCAGACGGCAAGCCGTTTGCGGGTACATATCTTCTTGTCAAAGTCCGCGCGGACGATCGCGTCAAGCTGTTCCGCCGCCGTCGGGCCGGCTTCGGCCAAATACTGTGTCCACACTTCGTGGTGTTCTTTTGCCAAGTGGCCAAGCGTCGCATCATAGAGCGCTTCTTTGCTGTCGAAGTGATAGTTCACCACACCGTGCGACAGTTTCGCTTTTTCTGTGACGTGCTTGAGCGTGGTTTCCGAAAAGCCGCGCTTCGAGATGGAATCGATCGCCGCCATGATCAGTTGTTTTCGGCGTATCTCACGCGGGGCGGTGCGCTTTTTGGCAGGGGCGGTTTTGGCGTCCATACTACTCATCCGCGCCTTCGGCCATTTTCTGGTCACGCATTTCAGCCCGCTGCTGCCGGAACATCAGGATCGCCGCAATTGCCACGCAGATAGAGATGACCAGAATGACGATCGTCGCAAGTGCGTTGATATCCGGTCTAAGCCCTGTTCGGATGCGCGAAAAGATCAGGATCGGCAAGGTGTTGGACCCCGGCCCGGTTACGAAACTCGCGATCACCAGATCATCCAGCGACAGTGTAAAGGCCAGCAGCCATCCAGAGATCAGCGCGGGCGTCAATCGGGGAATGGTGATGGCTGTCAGCACCTTGAGCGGTCTCGCACCAAGATCGGCAGCGGCTTCTTCCAGATCCTCGCCCATACCTGTCAGTCGGGCCTGAATCGTCACAGCCACATAGGCCATGGAAAAGGTGATGTGCGCGATGGTGATTGTCGTGAACCCACGCTCTGCGGGCCAACCCGTCAACTGATTGAGCGAGATGAAGAAGACCAGCAAGGAAAGGCCGGTTATCACCTCAGGCATCACCAAAGGCGCCACGATCATGCCACCAAATAATGTACGCCCCCGAAACCGACCAAAGCGCACCATTGCCAACCCGGCTAACAGACCCAGCATGGTTGCAAAGGTCGCATTTACAAAAGCGATTTGCAGGCTCAGGGTAACCGCGCTCCAAACCTCGGCAGATTCAAAGAGTTCGCGGTACCACCGCAGGGACCAGCCGCCCCAAACCGGAACGATTTTGGAGTAGTTGAACGAATAGATGACCAAAAGGATCATCGGCACGTAAAAGAACGCCAGCCCCAGCGTCAGCATGATGGTCAGAAATCGGGATCTGTTTGCCTGCATACTCAGCCCTGCCCCGAAGATCTGCCCTGGAAGTACTGGAACACCATGATCGGCAGGACCAGCAGAAACAGCAGGACAATCGCAACCGCCGCGGCGACGGGCCAGTCGCTGTTGCGCGAAAACTCATTGAACAGAACGCGGCCAATCATTTGGACGTTGCCTCCCCCCAGAAGGTCAGGGATCACGTATTCGCCGGTGGCCGGAATAAAGACCAGCAAGCAGCCCGCCACAATCCCCGGTATGGTTAGCGGCAAGGTCACCTTGAAGAAGGTGTTGGTGGGTCGCGATCCAAGATCCGCCGCGGCCTCGTTCAGGCTTCCATCCAGCTTTTCCATGTTGGCATAAAGCGGCAGGATCATGAACGGCATATATGTATAGACGATACCGATGTAGACTGCGAATTCTGTATAAAGCATACGGATCGGTTCATCGATCACACCGATGGCTATCAGAATATTGTTGATGGTGCCCTGATCCGCCAAAAGCCCCATCCACGCGTAAACCCGCAGCAGAAACGATGTCCAGAACGGCAGGATGATGCAGAACAGCAAGATTGGTTTCGCCACTGGGCCAGAACGCACGATGGCATAGGCAATCGGATAGCCGAAAAGCAGACAGATAAGCGTCGAGGTAACTGAAATCTTGAGCGAATTCAGATAAGTATTCCGGTATAGATCATCCTCGAAAATATAGATGAAATTGTCGAAAACGATGCGAATGGTCATGATGCCGCTATCGGCCCATTCGATCATCTGGGTAAACGGTGGGCTGGCGATGGCCAGTTCGGCAAGGCTGATCTTGGCGACGATAAAGAACGGGGCCAGGAAAAAGATCAGCAACCACGCAAACGGGATGGCAACGGTAATGAGCCGCCAGTTGTCGTTCAGCTTACGCATGATGCGTCTCGGTAGTCCGGACCCTGCATCGGGTGGCGGAGCAGCAGCGTCGCTCATGACGTGAGCAACATCGCGCTGGAGGGTTCCCAGCTGATGTTGACCTTGTCTTCCCACGTAATCAGATGCTGCCGGTTCATTGGGCGGGTCTGGTTGGGCGCGGTGACATCAATGATCTGATCATTCGGCAGCAGAATCTTGTATATCGACGTCTCACCAAGATAGCCGATGTCATCAACCACACCGCTGACCTGATTTTCGCCTGTCACGGGCGTGTCGGACTTGGTGATGTGAATTTTCTCAGGCCGCAGCGCGACCCAGATCTTGCCGCCTTCCTTGACGGATTGACCATGATCTATGAACACATCGCACACGTCAGTCTGTACACGTACGTGATCCGCCCCATCTTCGGTCACGCGGCCTTCAAATATGTTGGCGGACCCGATGAAGTCAGCCACAAAACGCGACTCCGGGAATTCGTACACCTCCGTCGGCGTGCCAATCTGTTGCAGACGACCTGCATCCATCACAGCCATGCGGGATGACAGGGTCATGGCCTCTTCCTGATCATGGGTTACGACGACAAAAGTCACACCGACCTTTTCCTGAATGTTGGCCAGTTCGAACTGCGTGTGCTTGCGCAGCTTCTTGTCCAGCGCCGCAAGGGGCTCATCCAGTAGCAGCAGCTTGGGCTGTTTCACCAGCGCACGGGCAAGGGCCACTCGCTGGCGCTGTCCGCCTGACAATTGCGAGGGTTTGCGTTTGCCGTAATCCTGTAACTCTACCAGCTTGAGAATGTCCTGAACCCGGTCCGCAATGTCGTTCTTTGGGACGCGATCCTGCTGCAGGCCAAACGCGATGTTCTTGGCCACCGACATATGCGGAAAAAGCGCATAGCTTTGAAACATCATGTTTGTGGGTCGGTCATAGGCCGGGACATCCGACATATCGACGCCGTCGATCTTGATAGAGCCGGAATTGAGCGATTCAAACCCTGCTAGCATCCGCAGAAGCGTGGACTTGCCACACCCTGATCCGCCAAGCAGGCAGAAAAGCTCGCCTGCATAGATATCCAGATCAATATTGTCGACGGCGGTTACGTCGCCGAATTTCTTGGTAACACCTCTGAGTTCGACCAGTGGTTTTTGCCCATCAGTGTCTGACCACGGGGTCGCACTGACGCTGTTTGAAGCGGTCAATTGGGGCCTCGCCTTCTATCGGGTGTTAGACTGAAAATGCAGTGGCATCCACACGGGACGCCACTGCGATGTTTTATGCAAGCCAGATCAGTTACCAGCTTTGAAGTCGGTCCACGTGCGTGTCTGCAAACGCTCCACCTTTGGCGGCAGTACCGCCACGGTGTACATCTTTTCCACCTGTTCAGAGGTCGGGAAAGCTGCTGGGCTCGATTTGACTTCCTCATCCACCATCGGCTTGGCGGTGATGTTGGCCGTCGCATACCAGGTGAAGTTTGTGTCATCTGCTGCGACTTCGGGACGCATCATGTAGTTCAGAAAGAGATGGGCGTCTTCCTTGTTTGAGGCGTCTTTGGGAATGAGCCAGCCATCGATCCAAAGCTGGGCCGCGTTCTGCCCCTCAGGCAGGAAGAAATCCAGCACGACACCTGTATTGGCTTCTTCAGCGCCGGACATCGCCAGCAGGCCATCGGGCCCCCAGGTAATGGATACGCAGAATTCCTTCTGCGGCATGCGCTGGTAGGCGTAATTATCGAAGGTTTTGACGTACGGACGCACCTGGGCGAGCATTTCACCCACCTTCTCGTAGTCCTCCCGATTGGTCGAATTTGGATCAAGGCCCAGATAGGCCAGCGCCATCGGGATCACGTCGCCGGGCGAGTCCAGAAACGAAACGCCACATTTGGCAAGTTGTTCCATGTGCTTGGGATCAAAGACCATGTCCATCGATCCGATCGGCGCGTCCGGATAGGTCTCTTTTACCAGCTCCTCGTTGTAGGTCACGCCGTGCGTACCCCACATATACGGCAGAAAATGCTGGTTGCCCGGATCCCAATCGCTGGCGAGCTGCTCCATGATGGCGGGATCCATGTGCTTGACATTGTCAAGCTTGGACATGTCCAGCGGATCAACGATACCGGCCTTAATCAGCCGCGCGGTGGAACTGCCCGAATGGGCAACCACGTCATAGCCGCTGTTGCCAGCCAACAACTTGGCATCAATCGATTCAACTGAATCGTAGGGATCATAAATGACCTTGATGCCAAATTCTTTTTCGAAATTTGCGATGGTGTCTTCACCGATGTATTCGCCCCAGTTTGTTACCTTGAGCACGCGATCTTCGGCGATTGCAGCGCCGGCGATGAGCATTCCGGCCATTGCCGCGAATGACACCCCTGCGAGGCCTTTCACTTTCGTCATGATGTATTTCCTCTTCCTGATGGTGATACTTTTATTTGGGAGTATTTCGGGCCAATAGCCCGCAATGGACGCGACGCATTTCGATTTGTACCAGCGGCACCCACCAAAAGCTTTCTTCCCCGATCCTGCGGATGACCATGCCCGCACCCCATTATTGACATTCTGAACGGTCAGTCAGAACGGTAAGGCGACACCATCGCATGAGTCAAGAACTACCGACGATCTATGCGCCGCTTAACAAAGAGCGCGTAAATCTCGGGCGCTCCAATCTGTTGAATCGACTAAAGCGCTGTTTTTGTGTGGTTTCACAGATGCATTTCAAGAGCCTTCTGACTGGTCGTTCAATCAGAACCTCTTGACGGTACAGGGCATCTTCTGATCATATCTTTGTCAGGTATATATGCTGCGAACACGGCAAGTCGTTCCTGCATGTTTCTCACATCGGCACGCAGATCGCTTATGGGGCTTGCGCGCATTCTGACAGTTGACCATTCATTTCGGATCTGACCATGGACATTAAAACAAGAGACGTCTCTATCCCGGCCGACTGGGATCGCAGGGGATTGCCGGGCTGGTGCTATCACAGCGATGCTCTTCTGGACCTTGAGAAAGAAGAACTGTTCAAAACACATTGGCAGATCGCCTGCCATGTTTCTGACCTCCCCAATGCGGGATCGTTTGTGTCCTTTGACCTTTGCGAAGAACGCGCGCTGGTCCTGCGGGATGCCAGTGGTGAATTGCGCGCGTTTCACAATATCTGCCGCCATCGCGGATCTCGCCTGGTCACAAAAGAAAGCGGGACCTGCCCCAACGCGCTGATCTGCCCCTTTCACGGATGGGTCTACAATCTGGATGGAAGCCTGCGAGGGCCCGCACGGCCGGAGTCTTTTCCATCCCTCGACAAGGATGTTTTCGGCCTGCGCCCCGTTGAGATGGAGGTATGGAATGGCTTCATCTTCCTGCGGTTCAGACCGGGGCCGCAACCCAGCGTGGCTGAGATGCTCGCCCCGTTCGAGGCCGAGGCGACCGCCTATCGCATGGCGAGCCACGTCCCCACTGACGGCATCTGGACCGAGGAAACACCGGTCAATTGGAAGTCGGTCCGTGATGTAGACAACGAAGGATATCACGTCGCCATGGCGCACCCTGCACTGCAGGACCTTTATGGATCATCCTATCAAGACGAACCATACGTAGACGGCGTGTCGCGTACTGTGGGGCAATTCAGCCCGTCAAAAGGGCGTCGTTGGGCCGTCCGCAACTACAAAAAGTTGAGCCGCCCTCAGGAACATCTTCCGGAAGATCTGCATCAAAAATGGCTCTATTTTGGGATCTTCCCCAACTCCGTGATTGCCATGACACCGGAGACCGTTTTGTTCTATCAGGAATTTCCGGTGACAGTGGGGCGCTCGACAATCCGAAGCGCGACGTACCGCAACCGCGACGAGGATCGCCAGCAACGCGCGGCACGCTACCTGACGGCCCGCATCGACCGCGAAACTGTGGACGAGGATATTCAACTGACCATTTGGTCAAACGAATCCATGGCGTCAAAGTCTTTCGAGGGTTTCTATCTGTCCGATCTTGAGTACGGCGTGCGCACACATCACAACCATCTGCGAAAGGTGCTGCCTGTCTACACTCTTGAGGATGCCCCGGAACAGGCAGACCTTGCCGCCTTGAACGCGTCCATGCAGCGCACATGATGGCTGCGCCACCACCCATTGATCACGATGATCCGACGGCCTTTTTGCACATGCCTGTCGGCAAAAATGGGTCCGGTGCGGCGCGATATGCGGCTGCGATGCAGTGTTACAACAACGGCCTGATCTGCGCCGAAATGCTTGAGATTTACCGCCGCTGCAGCAAATTCGATCTTGAAGACCCGATAGATCTGGCCCGGTACGAAGAAATCACAGTGCCGGCGGTTTGCTTGCCCAATCAGCAAGAGCCCACATCATGACGCCCCTCCGTGCGAACCCCGATGTGATCGTCGTCGGAGCCGGCGTTGCCGGTTTGGCGGCGGGTGCGGTCTTGCGTGAGGCCGGGCTTCAGGTGGTTGTGCTTGAAGCGGCCAAACACATCGGCGGGCGCTGCGTCACGGACAGCGCGCCCTTTTCGGTGCCGTTCGACAAGGGCGCATCCTGGCTGCATGCCGCGCCAGCGAACCCTTTGGCGCGGGTGGCAGAGCGCACCGACGCCCGGCTTCACAAAAAACACTGGCGCTGGTCCCGGGTGCGGATCAAGGATAAGAACCTGACCCCCGAAGAGATAGAAGACTTTGGTGCCTATCAAGACCGCATGTGGCAAGCCATCAACGATGCGGGCGCGGTCGAGCCAGACACCACAACGCGCGCCTGCCTGCCAGACGGGCGATGGTCAGAAACGGCGGTCCACTATATCCCCCAGATGCTGGCCGGGAACGCAGATACCACATCGGCGCGAGACGTCAGGAATTATGATCACCACGACGGCGACTGGCTTGTCGGTGGTGGATTGGGCGCGTTCATCAAGGACCTGCACGGGGATGTTCCTGTCAGAACGAATTGCCCGGTGCACAAAATCGACACCACAGGCTCAGGGGTCAGGGTGACAACGCCGGACGGCGTTCTTGAAGCTGCGCACCTGATCCTGACCGTGTCGACCGGGGTCCTTGCATCAGGCTCGATCCAATTTATTCCCGCACTGCCCGCCCGGAAACGGGATGCCATTGGCATGCTCCCCATGGGCGGGATGAATAAGATCGCCATCGAATTTGATCGCGACTGGACCGAAATGACAGAAGGACAAATGGCTGATTATCACAAGGGTGGCGACGCCTATTGCTCTGTATTGTTCGGTCTGTACGGATCGTCCCTATCTGTCGGGTTCGTCGCCGGACGGTGTGCCGATGCCCTGGAAGCAAACGGACCCGGTGCGACCACGGACTTGTGCCTGGAGGCTCTGCAAGCCCACTTTGGCAGCACCATAACGCAAAACATTCGCGCCACCCAAGAGACCGCCTGGCGCCTCGACCCTTTCATTCAAGGGGCTTACAGCTATGCCAAACCCGGCGGTTCTGATGCGCGTCGCGTATTGGCAGAACCGATTGCGGATCGTCTCTTTTTTGCGGGAGAGGCGACAATGACCCACACCTATGCAACTGTGCATGGTGCCTGGCTAAGCGGCCGACGGTCTGCCGAACAGGTCCTCGCCTTGCACGCACCCGCGCCTTCTCGTCAAGCCGGCTAACGGAGTATCAAATGGACAATACCGCAGCAAAGAACTGGGACAACGATCATTTCATGCATCCCTGGGAAGGCATGGATAGCCTTGGAAATAATGACCGGACCTTTGTAGAGGCAAGCGATGGGGTCTATGTCACGAACGACAAGGGTGACCGGCTGATCGATGGACCGGCAGGTATGTGGTGCGTTCAGGTCGGATATGGCCGGGATGAGATTGCTGATGCGATGGCCGAACAGGCGCGCAAGCTTGCGTATTTCTCTCCGTTCAACAACACCAACTCGGTTGCATCGGAATTCGCCCGGGAAATCGCAAAGCGCACCCCAGGTGATCTGAACCACGTGTTTTTCACGACCGGAGGGTCAACGGCGGTGGATACTGCAATCCGGTTTGTTCATTTCCGCAACAATATGCTGGGGCAGCGCAACAAGAAAAAGATCATCTCAAGAGAGAAAGCCTACCACGGCAGCACCTACCTGTCGGCAGCTGTCAGTGCCAAGGAAAGGGACCCTCTTTGGTTGGACAAGCTGACAAACATCGCCCACTTCCTGCCGAATGTTAACCCTCTGATGCGCCGAGCTGACCAAAGCATCGATGCATTTCTAGAAGAAAAAGTTGCCGATCTTGAAAGCGCGATCCTTGAACTGGGCCCGGAAAATGTCGCGGCCTACATCGCTGAGCCGGTGCTTGCCTCTGGCGGTGTGATCGTACCTCCCGCAGGATATCAAAAGCGCTGCATCGATATCTGCCACAAGCACGACGTGCTCTACATCTCGGATGAGGTCGTGACCGCCTTTGGCCGGATGGGTCACTGGTTCGCATCAAAGGAGGTCTTTGATATCCAGCCAGATATCATCACCTGCGCCAAGGGCCTCACCTCGGGATATGCGCCCATGGGCGCGGCGATCTTTTCCGAACGTCTGATTGCGGATGTGTCCGGACAGCATGGCAACGGTGCTGTGTTTTCAAACGGGTTCACCTATTCAGGCCATCCTGTCAGCGCAGCGGCTGGGCTTGCCAGCATGCGGATCATCGAAAAGGAAGGCATCCTTGAGCATGTGCGCACCATCATTCCTCACTTTCAGGATCGCCTGCAGGGTTTGGCGGACCTGCCACTTGTCGTTGATGCGCGCGGGATGGGGCTGATGGGGTGCATCCAATGCGCCTATGACAAGAAACGCGATAGTGATCTTGAACGAGACTACGAATTAGGGGCAAGGATCGATGCCGCATGCCAGGAACGCGGTCTGATCCTGCGCCCCATGATCAATATGTGCGTGATGTCCCCCCCTCTGGTCATCACGTCAAACCAGATCGATCGGATGTTCGACATTCTTGAGGACGCGATACGCGCCGTCGACAGCACGCGCGGATCCGCCTGACCGCCGGCGCAAAAGCGCCACCACTGCGAACCGGATCTTACATCCCGAAAACCTGCAGCTTCTCCGAAAAACCTTTGAACTGCACCGGTGGGATCGGTGTGCACCCATCCGGATCCAACAGCCCTTCCATCGTCTCTTGATCAAAGAGTATGGGATGCCCGGCAACCTTTGTATGCGCCTCAAGCCGGGCCGCCAGATTTACTGTCTTTCCGACGCAGGTGTAGGTCGCCCGGTCATCAGTGCCGGCATATCCAGCCACAACTTTCCCCGTGGCAATCCCGAAACCCACCTTCAGTTCGGGTTCTTCCATCACAGCACGTTCTTCGTTCAACATGGCCGTCATGTTGAGCATCTCATGCGCGGCCAGAATGGCACTTTGCGCTGAGTTTTCAATCGGCTGGGGCGCCCCGAAAAGCGCCATCAACCCATCGCCAACCATCAGGCTGACGATGCCACCATGGCTGGTCACTGCCTCGAACATCAACGTGTAGTAAGTGTTCAGCAGCTCAATCGTAGCTTCCGGGGTCATGTTCTCGGAAATCGAGGTAAAGTCGCGAATATCACAAAAGAGCACTGACGCCGTGATACGGCGCCCACCTATGGCGAAACCAGAATCCTGCAGATCTCGCGCCACCTCGACAGTTGTAAAGCGCCTCAGCAGCCGCTTCTGTTCGTCGTGCAAACGCTTCTTTTCAAGGCAGGAATGCACCCGCGCCTTCAAAAGCACTTTGTTCACGGGCTTTGGAATATAGTCGTCCGCACCAAGTTCGATACACCGCACAATGTTGTCGAGCCCCTCAACCGACGACGTGACGATCACGGGGATATCGCGCAGATCAGCGTCGTTCTTGAGCGCCTCGAGAACCTCAAATCCGTCCATTTCGGGCATCTCGATATCGAGCAGCAGCAAATCATAAGCCCCGGCCCGAAGCATCTCCATTGCGATCTTGCCGTTTTCCGCAACCGCGGCCCGATGGCCCAGCAATTCCACACCCCGGGACAGCAGCAATCGGTTGACCTTGTTGTCATCCACAATCAGCAGATTTCCATTGGAGTCACTCATCCATCAAGCCCTTCAGCGCCTCAGCACTTGCGGCATACGTTGCCTCAAGTGCCGGTATCGGAGCGTCTGCATCTGGCAAGCCACCCAACTCCATGCTGCGCGCCATGGCCGCAAGCTGAACAGCCCCGAAGGTGTCAGCATTCGACTTGATCGAATGGGCCGCGCGGCGGTATCCGTCCGCGTCACCTTCTGCAGCTGCCTTTTTGAGGTCCGCAATCATGTTCGGCGCATCGTTCAGGAACGTCTCGATCAATTCCGCTGCAAAATCGCTTCCCATGGCATCCGAAAGCTCTGCACAGACCGATGGGTCAATGATCGGTTCAGTCACGATTGTTCCTTTCGGTTGGGTGGCACCTGAAGAAGCGCCTCAATCAGGCGCTCTACTCGGATTGGTTTGGCGATGTAGTCATCCATGCCCGCCTCAAGACACATTTCGCGGTCGCCCTGCATGGCGTTCGCTGTCATCGCGACGATCCGGGGGCGCACGCCGTCGGGATACGCCTTGTTGATCTGGCGCGAGGCCTCAAGCCCATCCATTTCCGGCATCTGCACATCCATGAGCACAACATCGTAAGTCTGACGCGCCACGCTTTCCAGCGCTTCGACGCCATTGCTGGCAAGATCTGTGCGATAGCCCATCTGCTCCAGCAACCGTGTGGCAAGCTTCTGGTTCACGAGGTTGTCCTCCGCCAACAAGATGCGCAGCGGGTGCCGTTGCGCCATCTCCGGATCCGTCTGAGGTTTTTTGGATCGCTCAGCAGTCGCCTTGATCGGTGTGACATTGTTCAACAGCGTCACGAGCGTATCGAACAGCTGTGACTGGCGCAGTGGTTTCGCAAGATATGCAGCAAAGAGCTCCTGCTCCGTTTCCAGATCGCGCAGGCCAAGCGAACTGAAAAGCACCAGCGGCAGCTTTGGGTGATGTTTCAGGATCCCTTTGGCAAGCGCAATGCCATCCATTTCCGGCATGTGCATGTCGAGAATTGCAAGATCATATCCGCCATCTTTCTCAACGACTTTGAGGGCCTCAACCGGGTTATCGAACGTCTCTGTACGAGTGCCCCATTTCTGGGTCTGCAAAGACAGGATCTTTAGGTTGGTGACATTGTCATCCACCACCAGCAGCCGCTTACCCTGAAGCTCAGCTTGCGCGCCAACCAGACTGCGCGACTTGGCCTCGGGAAGTTTTGCGGATTTGGCAAGGATGGTGAAATGGAAAGTCGACCCTTTGCCCGCACCGTCGCTTGTCGCCCACATCGTACCCCCCATCAGCTCTGCCAGACGCTTGGAAATGGCAAGGCCCAGGCCCGTCCCCCCATATTTGCGAGTGGTCGAACTGTCAGCCTGGCTGAAGGATTGGAAGAGACGACTCATGCCCTCTTCGGTAAGGCCAATACCGGTATCGCGAACCGAAAAGTTCAGACTGACCTGCCCTCGTTTTGCCGGTTCCGCAGTAACGGTCAAAACGACCTCACCGGTATCGGTAAATTTCACGGCATTCGACAGCAGGTTCAACAGGATTTGCCGCATACGGGTCAAATCAGCACTGATCCCCACAGGCACGCTGTCGTCATAGAAATAGGCCAGATCCAGCTGCTTTTCCGCAGCGCGCCCACCGATCAGGTCAAGCGCGCTTTCGATGCATTCGCGCAGATCAAACGGATGCGCTTCGATATCCATCTGCCCGGCTTCGATTTTTGAGAAGTCGAGGATTTCATTGATGATCCCCAGCAAGGCATCGCCGCTATCGCGGATGGTGCGTGCATAATCGTGTTGCTCTTCGTCCAGATCGGTATCCATCATCAACCCGCTCATGCCGATGACGGCATTCATGGGTGTGCGGATCTCGTGGCTCATCGTGGCAAGGAACGCGCTTTTCGCCTCATTGGCTTTTTCGGCCTCTTCGCGGGCCTCTTGTGCCTGCAAGAACAGCCTTACGTTCTCAATCGCTATAATTGCCTGATCCGCAAATGTCTTGACCATCTCTATTTCAGCGTCGCTAAAGGCTTTCTGGACCTTACGAATGAATATGATCGCACCAAACCGTTCCTCACCGCGAAAGAGGGGAAGCACCAACCCCGATTGAACACCGATGCGGTCTCGAATGGCGCGTTCGTTTTCGGGGAGATCGATCGCCGACCAGTCGGGGATATGCATCAGCTCTTTCGAGGCCAATGCCTGACTGGGGAAATTTTTCGCCGGATCAAACGGGACGAATATATCCTTCACTTCCCGCTCAAGCCCGTTCGGGGTGGCGACGGCGATCTGGTACAACCGATCATCGCGCAGCAAGGCTGTCGTTGCCAGATCACAAGACACCAGCCGTGTTGCCGCCTGTACAATGGCCTCGAACACCGGTGTGGTGTCCGTCGGGGACTGGCTGATCACCTTCAGAATATCAGCCGTGGCCGTCTGGCGCACCAACGCTGTCTGTGTTTCGTTGAAAAGCCGCACGTTTTCGATGGCGATGATTGCCTGATCACCAAAGGATTCCGCAATCGCGATCTCATCGTCGCTAAACGCCCTCTGCGCGGTCCTGATCAGTGACAACATACCAAGGCAGTCGGTCCCGCGCATCAGCGGCACGATCAAGGATGACTGGTAGCCAGACTCCTTTTGAATCTCCTTGTCCTTCTCTGGCAAGTCCGCCTTCGACCAATCCGGGATATGCTGGGTCTGCTTTGCCGCCAGAACCCGTGCAGGCAGATTATCCATCGCATCAAGCGGATGCCGGGTGGTTGAAAAATCTTTTTTGAGCCCGCCGGCATCTGCCACCGCAGCCTGCCAAAGCGAAGTGTCATCCACCCGCAACATGACGGCCCGATCACAAGACACCAGCCCGATCGCGGACGTCACGATCTCTTCAAAGACAGGTGTGACATCGGTGGGTGACTTGCTAATCACGCGCAGAATATTTGCACTTGCCGTCTGGCGCGACAACGAGGCCTGCGTTTCATTGAATAGCCGCGCGTTTTCGATGGCAATGACCGCCTGATCGCAAAAGGAATGCGCCAGTTCGATGTCTTCAGGGCTAAAGGCCCGCGCCACTTTGTTGCGCGTAAACACCAACACTCCAACACAATATCCGTCTCGCAGCATCGGCAAAAAGATCGCCGACTTCATTCCAAATTTGGGCACCGTGTCGATCTCGTGTTTTGGCAGATCTGCAGTGGAAAAGTCGGGGATGTGAACCATCTCTCCACTTGAAAAAACACGCGAGGGGTAGTTCATCGCAGGATCGATCGGGACAGGTGTGGGATCAAGGCTCAGAAGCGGGCCTTTCTCGCGCATCCTCCCAGCCTGTGGAACAAAGTGATCGCCGTCCCGCATCATGACGGTCGCAATGTCGCAATCAAGCAGTCCCAAACCAGCCTCGGCAATTGCCATGAAGACCGGTTGGGCGTCTTCCTGTGCGCCGCTAATCACCCGCAGAATATCCGCACTTGCCGTCTGACGCACCAAAGCCGTTTCTGTCTCGTGGAACAAACGCACGTTTTCGATGGCAATCACCGCTTGATCGGCAAAGGATTCAGCCAGCGCGATTTCGTCGGCTGTGAAGGCCCGCTGTGCTTTTCGGATCAAGGCCAGCCCGCCGATGGGCTGCTTGCCCTTGATCAACGGCAGCACCAACGACGAACTGAACCCGCTAACCCGTCGGTCTTCTTCTTCCCGCGTCGGGAGTTCCGCAGTTGACCAATCCGGCAGATGCACCGCCTCGCCTGTTGTGATTGCGACTGACGGCAAATTGTCACTGGGATCAACCGCGATATGTTTTGCTTCACCCTTTGACAGGACCCCATCGGCGGTTGCCAGGGCCGTTTGCCAAAGCTCGGTTCCATCCGACTGGTAAGACATAGCCAGATCACACGAAATCAGATTCACCGCCAGCCGTACAATTTCGTCAAAGACCGGCTTTGTGTCCGTGGGCGATTGGCTGATCACCCTGAGAACATCGGCACTGGCCGTCTGACGCGCAAGCGCGGTCTGTGTGTTATTGAAAAGCCGCGCGTTCTGAATAGCGATCACGGCTTGATCGGCAAAGCTTTCAAGCAGGGCGATGTCTTCGGCGGTGAACGGTTTTACCTCGCGCTTGTAAAGCGCAATGTTGCCGATGCCCGCGCCCTTGTGAATAAGTGGTATTGCAAGAAAGGTACGTATGCCCTCGTTGTCCACGGCATTGCGCCGTACTTCGTTTCCGGCGCGGTAGTTGTCAGTATCCTTGAGGTCGTGAATATGCACCGCTGCCTTGTCCAGAATACTGTCCGCGATGGACAGGCCCGGTGTCATGTCCCATTTCGTTTTGCCGACGACCAACACATCTAATTCATCACCGTAATGCGCCACCAGATCCGCCTGTGTTCGGTCCTCGTTGACGATGTTGAGGCTTGCCATTGGTGCCTCGCACAGATCTGCCGCGCGACTGAGAATGGCATCGAAAACCGGGCCCAGATCGGATTGCGTTTCGCTCACCACCCGAAGAATGTCGGCAGTGGCCGTCTGACGCACGAGCGCTGTCTGAGTTTCATTGAACAAGCGCGCGTTCTGAATTGCGATTACCGCCTGATCAGCAAAATTTTCCAGAAGCCCAATGTCTTCGGGGCTGAAGGGCTGCACTTCGCGCTTGAAAAGGACCAGATCCCCGATCCCGACGCCTTTGTGGATCAGCGGAATGGCAAGAAACGTGCGAACTCCCTCCTCGTCAACAGCCGCACGTCGCACCGGGCCACCCTTTCGGTAGGTGTCGGTATCTTTGAGATCGTGAATATGGACCGGCACACGGTCCAGGATCGCATCAGCCACGGCGACCCCCTTTTTCATCTCCCAACGGGTCTTGCCGGTCGCCCATGACGCAAGCGCGTCTCCGCGGTATGCTTCCATCACGGCATGCGTGCGCTCTTCATTGACAATGTAAAGGCTCGCCATTGGCGCATCGCACAGGTTAGCGGCTCGGCTGAGGATCGCATCAAAGACCGGGTCGAGATCCGCCTGGGATTCACTGACAACGCGCAGGATGTCGGCGCTGGCGGTCTGCCGGACCAGCGCCGTCTGAGTTTCGTCGAACAGCCTCGCGTTCTGAATAGCGATTACGGCCTGATCGGCAAAGGTTTCCAGCAGACCGATCTCCTGCTGCGAAAAGGACGCCAGTTTGCCCTTCGAATGGGGCCGCCCAAGAGTGATGATCCCCGCGACCTCACCCTTCCAGATCATCGGCGCGATCACGGTGGCCATATTGCCGTTCTTTTCGGTCATGCGCCGGATCACGGGGTCCACTTGCGCGTCGTTCAGGCCGTCGCGGTAGTAGACGGTTTTCTTGGTGCGCAGCGTCGGGCTGATCATCGTTCGTTCGGCTGGCATGGGCTTGAATTCACGGCCTTGCTGGGTGCCAAAAACGCCCCGCACCTCGCCCAGATGCGCCAGTCCGTCCGCTTCGATGGTAACAATCCCCAGATCGCTGCAAGGAATCAGCCGCTCGCAACTGTCCAAAATCTTTGTGAAGACGGGTTTGGTGTCCTCAACCGAGTTGGAGATGACTTCGAGAACTTCTGCCGTCGCGGTCTGACGCTGAAGGGTTTCGTTTGTTTCGCGAAACAGCCGCGCATTCTGGATCGCAATAACGGCTTGATCGGCAAAGCCCTGCAAGATGCCCAATTCCTTGTCGCGAAACGGCCGATCCGCGCGGGCGACGCTGATCACACCAATGGCTTCGGCTTCCCAGATCATTGGGACAAAGGCGACAGAAAAATTGGTTGCGGCCTCGGCGATCCGTTTAAGGCTGGCCGGTGCATCAGCATTGTTCAAGACATCGGCAAAGTGAACCACCTTGCACGCACGGACCGCCATGCCTGCGGGGGCATGGTCCACGTGCGCTGGAAACCCTCCGGTGACGACGTCTCCACCCTCACCAAGATAGGCCTCGACATGCAGCATCTCGTCCTCTTCGACCAGAAAAGCCATGAGTTCTTCGCCCTGAAAGAGCGTCCTGCAACTTTTCAATATCGCCTCAAAAACCGGCTGGGCATCTTCCACCGACTGGCTGATAGCGCTGAGAATATCAGCACTGGCCTTCTGCTGCTCAAGCGCCTCTTCCACCTCAGCCGTACGCGCTTCGGTCTCGCTCATCAGACGCGCATTTTCGATGGCGATGCTGGCCTGGTTGGCAAAGTTCTGCACCAGTTCGATATGAGCAGGTTCGGGCGGCTTGGTATCGGGCCAGGCCATGGAGATACCTCCCCAGACGCGGCCACCAACCTTGATCGGCACACCAAGCAAGCGCCGGAACCCGACGCGCTTTGCCAGCTCGGGTGAAAAGTATTGCTCACCATCCTGCGCATCCGCGATCTGCACGGTCGTGCCGCTTTCGATGATCTTGGTAGACACGTGGCCTGCCGGTTCGGTCACCGGATAGCTCTCCAGCAACTGATCCAGCAAATTTGGTTCACAGCCATACTGTGCGCAGAAGTGGTATCCTGCGTCGTCAAACCGGTCCATCACGCAGAAATGCGCGCCACACAGCTCCACTGACTTGTGGACAATCAAATCAAAGACGGGTTGCAGATCCGAGACGGCCTCGTTGATGACCTGTAGGATTTCCGCGCTGGCCTGTTCCCGAACAAGGGCTTCCTCAACCTCGGCGGTGCGCTGCTGCACTTCATCAAAGAGGCGCGCGTTGCTGATGGCAATCACCGCTTGGGCAGCAAATGTTTCGACCAGTTTGATCTGCCTGGCTGAAAAGGCATCCGTCTGCCCATGCGCCAATGAGATCACGCCAACCGTGATGCCATCCTTGACCAACGGCACACCAACAACCGACTGGAATTCGCCCAAGCGCGCAATGTCTCGCATTTGCTTGTTTTTGTCGCTGCTGGCGTCAGCAATATAGACCGTTTGGCCCTGCAGCGCCGTGCGCGCGGTACAGGTTGCCTGGCCCGGCTTCATCGGGTTTGCCTGTAGATGGGCCAGAAATTCATCATCCACGTTGATTGTCGTGGCGACATGGAAACAGCCATCATCCGGTTTCAGCATTGCAACATACGCGTATTGCGGATCGCAGATGCGCGCGGCAACCGTGAGTATGGCATCGAGTACCGGCATCAGTTCATTGGGTGAACGCGAGATGACATCCAATACCTCGGACGTCGCCGTCTGGTATTCCAAAGCCTCCTCGACTTCCGCCGTCCGCGCCTGCACCTCGTCGAAAAGCTGCGCATTGCCAAGCGCGATCACTGCCTGAGACGCAAAGGTTTCCAATAGCGCAATCTGTTTGGGCTCGAAGGCCCCGGGTTGGGCATGGCCCAGAGTGATAACACCGACTGCCTTGCCATCCTTGAGCAATGGCACCCCAAGGGCCGAGCGAAACTTTCCCTGCCGCGCGGTATCGGTCATTTCAAAGTCAGGATCAGCCTCGGTGTCCTCAATATATACCGTCCGTCTGAGCAGTGCTGTCCGACCGGTGCAGGTGCCGGTTTCCTCGGTGAACTTGATCTTGTTCAGCCGGTTGCGGAATTGCTTCGACATGCGATGTGTCGCCGCAACCCGGTACGTGCCGTCGTGCGGATCAAGAAGCGTGGCATAGGCTGTCTGCGGGTCGCAAATGCGCGACGCCACTTCCAGAATGACATCAAGAACCGGTTGCACTTCATTTGGAGAACGCGAAATCACGTCCAGCACATCCGTTGTCGCCGTCTGATAGGTCAGCGACTCTTCTACCTCTTCCGTACGCGCCTGCACCTCGCGGAACTGGCGAACGTTTTCGATGGCGATGACCGCCTGTGCGGCAAAGGTTTCAACAAGCGTGATCTCATCGTGCGAAAACGCCTTGGCCTCCGTACGCCACACTGCGATCACACCATAGACGTTGTCACCCTGCACAAGCGGCACTGACAAAAGGGTTTTGTACCCCACTTCATCAACCAGCTTGCGCTGGAACGGGTCACCAGACAGATACAGTGCGTCCTGCGCCAGATCGGGGATATGGATCCGGGCCGCCTCGCGAATGGATCGCGCCGTATGGGACGGATCATTTACGTCATAGCTGAATTGACCTGGCTTGATTTCATCCGAAACCTCGCCCCACATCGCGACAAAGCTGACACGCCCCTCATCCTTGTCAAAGATATGCAGTCCGCATCGCGTCGCGTTGCACAATCGCGCTGCGTTTTTGACAATCGTCTGGAACACCGGGTTCTCGTCGTCCCGACTTTGGCTGATGGCCATCAGAACATCACGACTTGCGGTCTCGCGTTCGAGCCGTTCCTGCACTTCGCGAAACTGGCTGACGTTTTCAATGGCAATCACAGCCTGCGCGGCGAAGGTTTCAACCAGCGTAACCTGATCTTCAGTATAGGGGCTTACTTCACTGCGGCCCAGCATCAGGCACCCAATGCCCTTGCCCTCCACCAACAGCGGGACAAACAGATTGCTGCGTACACTGTTGTCATCGACGATAAGGCGATACCGCTCATCGCCCTCAGCGTAATACCTAACGGCCGCCATATCTTCGACCCTGTTGATCTCACCACTGAGGATCGCGTCGCCAGCCAGCGAATTCCCCGGCTCCATCGTGTATTTGCCTTCGTCCCACAACTGGACAATTTCGGCCGGCAGATCTTGGCTTGCGACCAGCTTTTGGTAGGTGTCGCCTGCGCGCCCCAAAGCCAGCCCTGCAAAATTGGCACCGCACAGATCCTTGGCCAGCTTCACGATCAAGTCAAATACCGGCTGTTCGTCTTCGCGGCTTTGGCTGATAGAGTGCAGCACCTGCCGGGTCGCGGCCTCGCGTTGCAGGCGGTTCTGAAGCGCACGGAACTGCCGGGCACTTTCAATCGCGATGACGGCCTGTGCGGCAAAGGATTCCACAAGGCTGATGTCATTGTCGCTGAAGGCCCGCGCGACCTCAATTCGGTGCAGGACGATCACGCCGATTGGCTTGCCGTTTGACATCATCGGCACAGCAAGCGCCGTGCGCAGACCAGCCTCATCGACAAGCATTCTGCGCGTCGGATCGCCGTGCCGATACAGGTCAGATTCACGTAGGTCCTGTTCGTGAACAACCTTGCCGGTCCGTGCCGCCTCGGAATGGGCATGCCCGGAATCCAAGGACCAACTGTCTGTCTTTATCGGTGTCTCAAAAACAGTGCCGGAACGGGCCTTGAGTTCGTTGTGCGTCCCCGCCTCGTTCACCAGCATCAACGATGCACTATCTGAATCGCAAAGCTTAGTCGCACTGCTGAGGATGCGATCAAAGATTGGCTGCTCATCGTCGCGCGACTGTGAAATAGCCGACAGGATGTGCCCGGTCGCAGTTTCCCGTGCAAGCCGGGACTGCACCTCCTGAAATTGCCGCACGTTCTCGATGGCGATCACCGCCTGCGCTGAAAAGGTGCGGATAAGGTCAACGTCATCATCTGAAAACGGCGAAACCTCGCGCCGGTAAAGCACGATGACCCCGATGCCAATGTCGTTCTTGATCAATGGCACGGCCAGAACCGAACGCGCGCCTTCGATCTCGACCATCTGCACACGGCGCTGATCACGGTCTTCGGTGTAGACAGGATCGTCCGCGATGTCGTCTTGCCGGATAATCTTGCCGTCTAGGATCGGGCGCACCGCGACAAGCTCAGAGCGCGTCATCGGTTCCTTGAAGCCGTTCAGCACATCACCAAATTCAGACCGCGCGCCCCTGTTGGCGGGAATTGTCACATGGCTGCGCGCCTCATTTGCAAGGCTGAGAAACGCCAGCGGCGCGTTACAAAGTTGGCTGGCGTTCTCAAGGATGCTGTCAAAAACCGGCTGGTAATTATCCCGCGCCTGACTGATGACCGACAGGATCTCGCGGGTGGCGGTCTCCCGGTCCAGTCGTGACTGCAGTTCCCGAAACTGCCGCACATTCTCAATGGCAATGGCCGCCTGATCGGCAAAGGTTTGGATCACGGCGATATCTGCAGGTGGCAGGATATAGCCCTGCGGCCAGCTCATCGAGATGACACCCCAAACGCGCTTCCCAACGCGGATCGGCACACCCATCGCCCGACCAATGCCAAGCCGGGTCGTCATCTCGTGATCGTGGTACCAGGGGTCCGTTGCATCTTCGAGATGAAAAACTTCGCCCGAGAGGGCGACCTGGCCCGCGATGGTGTTTTCCTGCAAGGCAATCGGCGCGCGCGCATCGGCCATGTCCAGCTCGGTATCCGCGATGCCGTAGCCAGCGCGGTAAAGCGACTGATCCCCATCGATCTGCAACAGCATGCAATAACTGGCCTTGCCGATCTCTGCGGCGTTCCTGACAACGGCTTCGAATACCGGTTCCAGACGATCGGGCGTGCTGCTGATGACGCGCAGGATATCCGCCGTGGCGGTTTGGCGACCAAGGGCGTCTTGGGTTTCGGTGAACTGTCGGGTGTTCTCAATCGCTATGACCGCGTGTTTCGCAAACCCCTCAACAAGACCAATGTCGGTGTCCGTAAAAGGGCGCGGCGCCCGTCTGCTCAGCAGAATGGCCCCAACCGGCTGGCCGTTCAGTGTCATCGGTACGGAAAGGCGCGCGCGAATACCCTCCTCATCGACCATCTTGACGACAGTGGGGTCACCGTTGCGGTAAAGTTCCGTGTCCGCGTAGTCATCAATCACCACGGCGGAATTGGTCGTGATCGCAACGCAGGCAGACAGGGGCGCATCCAATGGCCACTCTGATCCTGCCTCAAAAGAGGTCTGGTGGTGACCCCGGTTCGCCATCAGACGCCCATGGGTGCCCGACGGGGTGACCAGAACAAGCGCCGCCTGATCTGCGCCGCACACGGCCGACGCCTGTTCGAGCACCACATCGAAAACCCGCATATCATCATCGCGGTTCTGGCTGATGACAGACAGGATTTCCGAGGTGGCTGCTTCGCGTTCCAGCCTCGTCTGCACTTCACGGAATTGCTGGGTATTCTCCACCGCAACAACCGCTTGCGCGGCAAACGCTTCAACAAGGGCAATCTCTCTGTCCAAGAACGGATCGACCTGCTTGCGAAAGAGCGTGATCAGACCGATCGCCGCGCCATCCTTGATCAAGGGCACGAAAAGGATGCTTCGGATGCCCGTCTCATTGACCATCGACCGCACGATGGGGCTTTCCGCCTTGTAGAGGTCGCTCTGGGCCATGTCGTCCAGTGCGATCAGCCTGCCTTCGACAATGCAGCGGGCCGCATAGGACAGCTGCGGGTCCACCTTCATCTGGCCTGTTTCGTAAAGTTTCACGGCCTTGGCCGACAGGCCCTTATGCGCCGCCAGAGTCTGGGCGGTGTCTTGCGGCGTCGCAAGGATCAACCCAGACATCGGCGCATTGCACAGCTTTTGCGCGTTCTTGAGGATCGTGTCGAAAACCGGCCCCTGATCATGCCGGGATGTGCTGATGATCTGCATGACCTCAGACACTGCCGCCAGTTGCGCCTGAAGGTCGGCATCACTCAACTTGGGTTTGGCAGTCTTCACCCGCTTTGATCCCTTGGATGTCAGCTTTGGCTCTTTCAAAACAGGAAAAACGCTTTTCTAGAAATATCAGCCTTATTAAACGGCGAACCCGGTAATTAAGCAAACCCAATCATGGTGGTTTCTACCGTGGCAAGAGCGAACGCCGAAATTGGCGACGCCCGGCACCCTCACCCCCCGGCAAGTCGCCGCATCAACATCACTTCTGCCCCCTCGGGCAGTTCCTGCGACCAGTCATTGCGGTAGATGACCCCATTCACGGCCACCGCCACCTGACCGCGAAAAGGTTCGTGCAAGCCCGGATAGCGTTCTTCCAGTTTGCGCAGCATTTCCCGGATGGTGCGCGCATCGACGCGCACCACTTCCTGATTATCCGCAAAAGGCCGCAACCCGGCCCAGAGCGTCACATCGACCATCAGCCGTCCGCAGCGTCGGTCAGTGCCGCCAGAATGCGCGGCGGGGAGATCGGGATATGCGCCATCCGCACACCCACCGCGTTTGATACGGCATTGGCGATGGCCGCCAACGGCGGCACGATGGATGTCTCGCCGACACCGCGCACGCCATATGGGTGGTTGGGGTTCGGAATTTCGAGGATCTGTGTGTCGATCATCGGCAGGTCCGAGCACACCGGGATACGATAATCGAGGAACCCGGGGTTCTGCAGACGCCCGTCCTCTCCATAGATGTATTCCTCGTTCAACGCCCAGCCGATACCCTGTGCGGCACCGCCCTGATACTGACCTTCCACATAGGACGGATGCACCGCCTTGCCCGCATCCTGAATCACCGTGTAGCGCACCACGCGGCTTGATCCGGTCTCAGGGTCCACTTCGATATCACAAATATGCGTCGCAAAGGACACGCCAGCGCCGTCCGCCACCAGTTCGCTATGCCCCGCGATCGGCCCACCGGTATTTCCTGCCTCTGCCGCCAGTTCTTTGACTGAGAGCGGCGCGCGGTTGTCGTGCTTGGCCCCTGCAGCATGGGCATGACCGTCTTCCCAATAGACATCCTCAACAGGAATATCCCACGTCAACGCCGCCCTTTCGCGCATGACCGTTATGGCATTGCGCGCCGCAGATATTGTCGCCATCGAGGTTGAGAACGTGCCCCGACTTCCGTCGGTCATATCGTTGTAGCCCAGCGTCGCGGTGTCCGCGATGACCGCCTTGATGTCCTGATACTCAATACCAAGCTCTTCGGCAGCAATCAGCGACAGTGATGCGCGCGAGCCTCCGACGTCGACTGTACCGACTGCCAGCGTCACCGTGCCGTCCGCATTGACATTGAGATCCGTGCAAGTCTGCCCGCCGAAATTGAACCAAAAGCCACAGGCCATGCCGCGCCCCTGATTTTTCCCCAAAGGCGCGCTCATGTGCGGATGCTCTTTTGCCGCGCGCAAAGTGGGACCGATACCGATGGGTCCATAGACCGGACCATAGGACGATTTTGTGCCTTCTGAGGCGGCGTTCTTGATCCGAAAATCGACGGCATCCATGTCGATCTTATGCGCCAGTTCGTCAATCGCGCTTTCGACAGCAAAAGCCGCCATCGGCGCGGAAGGCGCGCGATATGCGGTGGTCTTGGGCCGGTTCACCAGAATTTCCAGACCCACTGTCTTGACGTTCTCAAGATCGTAGCAGGCAAAAGACGTCATCGCGCCCAGTTCCGCCCACATGTCGGCATAGGGTCCGCTGGCATAACGCAGTGTGGCCTCAGCCGCGGTGATCTTGCCATCTTTGGTTGCGCCAATCCGCACGTCGATAGACGTCGCACTGGTAGGGCCAGAGGCACGAAAAACTTCCTCGCGCGACATCACCAGTTTCACCGGACGCCCCGCCTTGCGGGACAATGCCAATGCAACGGGCTCCGCCCAGACATGGGTCTTGCCGCCAAAACCGCCGCCAATCTCCGACGACGTCACCCGCAACTTTGAAACCTCGAGCCCCAGCAGATCAGCACAGTTCTGCCGGTAGACAAAATGCCCCTGTGTGCAGACCCAAAGTTCAGCAGAGCCGTCAGAGTTACAGTTCGCGACGCAGGCGTGCGGCTCAATGTAGCCCTGATGGGTCTGTTCCGTTTTGTAGCTGCGCTCGACAATAACGTCAGCGGCACCAAATCCCTTTTCGACATCGCCATGACCGAACTCCGCACGGTTGGCGATGTTCGAGGGCTTTGTCGGCGCGGGCTCAACGCCAGTGGTAAACACATCGTCCTTCACCAGCGGCGCGTCGTCCTCCATCGCGGCATCGACATCTGTCACATGTGGCAGAACCTCGTATTCGACCTCAATGAATTTCAATGCTTTCCGGGCGGCGTGCTCATCAATTGCAGCCACGGCTGCAACAGCGTGCCCGTCATACATCGCCTTCTCGCGCGCCATGCAATTGTCGAGGATCGCATAGGTCCCCGCATCGCCATTGGTCAGGTCCGGCAGATCAGCGGCAGTGATGATGGCCTTAACGCCTTTGACGGCCTCGGCGCGGTTGGTATCGATGCTTTTGATCCGGGCATGCGCATGCGGACTGCGCAGAATGCGCGCAACCAGCTGTCCCGGCATGTTGAAATCAGCGCCATAGCGCGCACGGCCCGTGACCTTGTCCACGCCATCGGGGCGCAAAGGCCGGGTGCCGACAGATTTCAGTTTCTGGTCCTGATAGGCTGCATCAAAGCTCATGCGTTTTCTCCCCTCATCTCGGCGGCGGCGTCCTGAACGGCGCGTACGATCTTGTCATATCCGGTACAACGGCACAGGTTGCCCGCCAGCCAGAAACGGATCTCGGTTTCGGTTGGATCCGGATTGACCTCCAGTAGCGCCTTGGCCGCCATCAGGAAGCCCGGCGTACAGATGCCGCACTGCAAGGCGGCGTGTTCGATGAATTTCCGCTGCAGCGGGTGCAACTCGCTGCCATTGGCCATGCCCTCGATGGTCTCGATCGTGCGCCCCTGCGCCTCGGCACCCAGCACCAGACACGAACACACCACGCGGCCGTCGACAATGGCGCTGCAGGCCCCGCAATCGCCTGTACCACACCCTTCCTTGGCCCCCATCAGGCCAAGACGGTTGCGCAACACATCCAGCAGGGTTTCATCCGGCTGGCACAGGAATTCGACATCATCATCATTGATCGTGGTTGAGACAGCTATAGAAGACATCATTTCCCTCCTGCGCGGGTATAGGCGGTTTGGGCAGCGCGGCGCGCCAGAACACCCGCCACCTGTTTTCTGAACGCGACCGTGCCGCGTTTGTCGTCAATCGGGTTGCTTGCGTCTGAGCATGCGGTGGCAAGTGCCTCCAGCGCCGCATCTTCCAGCTTGGTGCCGACAAGGGTGTCCGCCGCCTCCTGGGACAGAACAACCTTTGGTCCGACCGCCCCCAGCGCCACGCGTGCCGACGAAATCGCACCGGCATCATCCAGTGCCAAATGTACGCCCACACCCACCACAGCAATGTCCATTTCAGTGCGTGGAATAAAGCGCAGATACGCATCCCCCAGATGGGCCGCGCCTTTCGGCAGCACAACCGCTTCGATGAATTCGCCCTTTTTCAACGATGTCTTGCCCGGGCTCACCGGAACATCGAGAATATCAACCTCGCGCTGGCCTGACGGCCCCGCAATCCGCACCCGCGCGTTGGAGGCAACCAGCGCGGGCACACTGTCCGCCGCAGGTGACGCGTTACAAAGATTGCCCACAACCGTACAACGCCCCTGTATCTGGGTAGAGCCGATGAGATTGGCCGCCTCAACCACGCCCGGCCAGGCCGCAACCAGTGCAGCATTCTCAGCCAACGCGGCACAGGGAACGCCTGCCCCGATGACAAATCCATCCTCAACTTCAGTGATCTGGTCCATGCCGGCGATGGCCTTGATATCGACAATCAGGTCTGCTTCGAAATCATCGCTTTGCATGCGCACCAAGAGGTCCGTCCCGCCAGCAAGCACATAGGATTTTGCCTCGGCTCCGGCGAGCAGCGCGGTCGCGTCTTGAATGGTTTGGGGTCTTTCGTAGCGCACTTGCGTCTCCCTTTTGCAAGGTCTCTGTCGAAAATGACTTTTCGAGTCTTCGACAGCATCCGCTGAAACCGGGTCCCTTCGCAAGCCCAAACGGTTAACAGGATCGCGCTCGAGACAGGAACCCAATGCTCTGCGGTCAAAGTGGCGTTCAGCGCCAATGGCACATGATTTTTGCGCCTGTACGGCCAAGTGTATTCTGAGAAAACGGGCATCATGCCGCATAGGCGGTCAGTTCTGGTGAGGTTGAAAAGAAACCTATATCAACGCCGCCTTCACAGGATCGTCGCAACCTCAGTTCACTTCGCCCATATCCCAAAAAACCCCGGCCATGATGCCAAGGGCATCCTCGCAAACAGGTTTCAGTACATGTTCGTCCGGGGCGTGCTGGTTACACCCATTGTATGAATGCGGCAGCCAGATCGTCTGCAACCCCAAGAGATCGGTGAAGACATGGTTGGGCAAGGACCCCGCCAGATTCGGCAGCAAATCCGGTGGCTGACCGGTCGTCGCTTCAACCGACGCCAACACCCGTTTCAGCCAGCCTCCGCTCAAATCACCCCGGGTCGCAGGAAAGAATACATCATCTTCGGCGGTGATTTCGACGCGGTCAAATCCGGCCTGATCCAGGTGCGCCCGCAAATCCGCCAGAATGTTCGCAGGCTCTGTCCCCACGACAAATCGCAGCTGGCAGGTGGCGCGCGCATGTCCTGCGATGGCATTCTGTGGGGCATCAGGATCGCCAGCCCGCATGGCGAGCACTGCGAAACTATTGCCGCCATATAATCGTTCCGCCGCTGTCAGTGACGGGTCCCCCCATCCATCGTCACTGTCGGGGGGTGGCAGGTGCGCAAGCACTTCGCGCACGTCCTGGGTCAGGCTCTGAGGCTGCCAGCCAGGCACCTGCAGTGTTCCGCGTCGGTCCGCAATGCTGGCCAACGCGTGGGCGAGAATCATCGCGGGATCTGCCAGAACACCACCGAAGTTTCCCGAATGCCGGCCCCGCTCTCTCAGACGCACCACAAGATCGAAATTCAGCGCACCCCGTGCGCCCAGAAACACCGTCGGACGATCCTTGCGCAGACGCGGTCCATCCGACGCCACCAAAACATCCGCGCGCAATAAATCGCGATATCGCTCACAAAAAGCTTCCAGTCCCGGTGAGCCCCGCTCCTCTCCCATTTCAATGAGAAAAGTACTGTTAAAACCAAGTTGCCCGCGTGTCGCCAGCACCGCCTCAAGTGCCAACAAGTTGATCAGGTGCTGCCCCTTGTTGTCCGCCGTTCCGCGGCCATAAAGATGATCCCCTTCGGCTTTCAGAACAAATGGATCACGCCCGCCGCCCCAGTCCGCCGCCTGCCCATGAACAACATCCCCGTGGCCGTAGCTGAGAATGGTCGGCATGTCGTCGGCTTCAATTCTCCGCGCTACCAGCACCGGCGCGCCAGCTTCCGTCGAGAGCACACTGCAGTCAAATCCAATCCTGCCCAAACGAGGGATCAACCCCGCTTCCAGATAGTCTCGCATCTCGGAACCCCGATCATCGCGCTGGCTTTCTGTTGGGTAGCTGACGAGGTCCGCCAGGTCCTTTTGGAAGCGGCCCGAAATCAGAAAATCCCGCGCCGTGGAAACAGCCTGCGCGCGCGTGCCAGAGCTCTGAGGCATCGGCGTCATCCTTCTTTTCTTCCGGCTTAGCGGCAATGCGGGTCACAAATCAACCAAGGCCACTGTCAGGCAACAGGGCCAATCACCGCCGCAGAACGACGCGGGTCAATGCCCCAATGACCGGTACTTGCAAGCGCGACGCCACCTATTCAGGAAAAGATCCGCTGCATCTGTTCGGCGTAGAATTTTCTTGAAATGGTCGCCCTGTTTCCCGCGATCCCGCGATACGCGGACTGCCCGTTTCGCAGCGGCAGTCCCGCCCATACCCAGGCAAGCTTGTCCATGAACTTGGACATGGTCATGCGTCCTGCCAGGAATTCGGAATATCCCGCATCCTTAAGCAGCATCACAGCCAGTTGGTCCTGCATACGCGGCCCGAAAGAGGCCTGCGGCGGTGCATCCACCCGGTTGACCAGCATCGCAAGCGTTGATGGAATGAACTGATAGCGGCCGATTGCGTGCTGCTGTCCCGGCGTCGCCTTGATCCAGTGAAACACTTCGCCCAATGACATCTCAGTCGGGCGCTTGCGAGGCCGACGGCTGGCCGACATATGAACGGCGTTATACTGTAGCTTGCCCGCTTCGGCAAAGCCGATGAGCGAAAGCACCTGAGCCGTCCGCCCTCCACTGGAAGACAGAGACCACGAAGAATATGGTTGCCGAACAGCGCCAGGGGACTGACGCTCGAAAGGATCGCGGAAAATCCAGTCATCCACACCAAAGCTGCGCCAACGCGCGCGGTTGGAAAGTGAATATTCCCCGGTATTGGCGGTTGCTGCCGTCCCGTAAAATGCGAGCGTCGACAACATGGCAGTGCGGCGTGAAAAACGCATGATGACCCCCCAAGGGCTTCGAATCGTTACATTCCGCTAAGATACCACAATCTAACGATAATCTCTGAAAAAGTGGTTTGGGGAGCCCACAAGATATTGGGCACCCGCGTAACGGATGCCCAACATAATGACTGTTTCCAAATTAGGAAAAATTGTTGACGGGGCCCCGGAAGGCCCCGTGCTTAGAACTTCGCGATGACGTTGATGAAGAAACCTTCTTTGCGGCCTTCAATCCGACGAAGATCATCGTCCACATCACCGAACTGATAGCCTACGCCAACCTTCGCGTTGTTCCCGATGTGGCGCCATGCGCCCAACAGGGCTCCGGTCTCAGTCACATCGGTTTCCTTGAACTTCATCACGCGCGCTTCGGCGATGATGTCCCAGTTGTGAACCACGTGATAGTCCAACCGCAGGATGCCCAGATGGGCCGTGTTGCTGTTGAAGTTGCCCGAGCCACGGACCGTCTCAACCTCGGCTTTACGGTAACCGTACTTTGCACCCAGCGTGAACTGGCGGTTCAGATCGTAGCTGACGTCAGCGTTCAGGATGTGGCTCTTTTGACGCGGACCATTCAGATCGCCTTCAAGGTTAACCTGATCCGTACCGGGCAGGTCTTCCAAGTAGGTGTAGCTGAACAGCGCGTTGAAGCGATCATTGTCGACCGGGCGATAGGCGAAACCAACCTTACCTTCGATATAGCGCCCGTCGCGGAACGATGTCTGATCTGAGTCAGAGATGATTGCATCGATGTTCGCCAGCAGGCGGAATTCGTCGGTCGCCTGATATCGCAGATAACCACTGGCACCCCAGGTCTTGCGGTTCTGCGCGGGGAAGAGATCGTTCTTCTCGCGCTGGTACTGAACCGTCAGACCACCACGCAACCGATCACCATTGGTGTAATGGGCACCAAAGCTCAGGCCGGTCCGCTCCAGATTGCCGCCAACAGGATCGTCGCGCTCACCATAGATGATGCCACCATCCAGAACCCAAAGGTTGTTGGGGGTGTAGGTCACACCGTAGGTCGAGGCCAGCGAAGGCCGATCACCCTGCAGGTCATAGGTGTTTTCTGCCCGGACCCGCACCTGATCATTGATCTGAGAGCTTGCCCCGACAACCCATGTGCCGCCGTCACTGCCTGTAAAGGCCGTGTTCGACAACCGACGCTCTGGATCAAGGCGATACCCAAGGTAGTACTGGGTTGAGGCGTCCTTAGCGTAGGTCACGGCCGCATAGCCGCCGGTGCCCAGATTACCGTCAGAGATTTCGCCTTCAAGCGTCAGCTTGTCCGACACACGTTTGCGTGCACCAACACCAATACGGTCGCGATCTTCCAGCGTCCCATCAGAGTCGAGCGTGGCTTCACCGAAGACCCAGACTTTGAAGTCCTCGTTCGGCTCATAAGTCACGCGAACCGCTGCATCCGTCCGGCTGCCGTTCAGGCCCGGAAGAGCAAGAGGATCGGTCCGGTCCGTGTGCAACAGCACCAGTTCCGTGGTCCATTCAGGATTGATCCGATACGCCAGGCTCACCCGGGTATCATCACGTTCCTTACCAGTGTCATCATCAAAGTGATCATGCTCGAACGTCACGCTGGCGCGCTCGTTGATCTCGACATTTGCCGCGACACCGTAGGCGGTCTGCGTATTTGCAATCTCGTAATCAGCAGAGACAAAACCGGCCTCCTTATAGTCGTAGTACGCCGAGAGGCTGCCAATCATGCGGCCATCTGTCAGCTCTGCCAGATCTGCCCGCGCATCCAGGGAATACGCCAATGCCTTGGTACCGACCGCGCCCACACTGGTGACCGTGTCAAAGTCAAATCCGCCATTGAAGGAAGAGTTGAACCCAAAGCCGGGGCCTTCGCTTTCGGCCACTTCAAGATTGAGATACGTCAGATCGCTTTTACGCAGCAGCAGGTCAGCGCCGTAAAGCTTGTTGTCAGCGATCCCGGTGCTTTCATTCTGGGCAGAGAAACCAACGCGGACGTTGTCATTCAGCCAGGCTTCGGCACGCAAACCGTAAGATTCGCCATCCACGTTCTCGAGTGTAGGTACATATTCATACTGCACCACAAGACGGGTCTCGTACCGGCCAAGCGTGTTGTCATTCAGCAGTGAATCACCCGCGAATGGGCTCAGCGGACGGGCCAACGTAACCACACCCTGGAAGTGATTAAGCCGGTAATCACGTCCCTCAACAAGCGCTTCCTGACGCACGATGCGGTTCGTGATCGGATCGACATACTGGATATAGACCGTCGATGTTCCGCTCAGCAGACCCTGACGCCGCAGGAAATAGTTGGTGCCGCCGGTCGCCTCGAAGACGTCGCGCTCGACCAGACGGTCAGGCGATGCAACATATCCTGAGAAGCGGAAACGCGGCCGTCCTTCAGCGGTCAGATTCTGATCCGTTTGATAGACAACCTGCGCACCAAACAACGTACGATCGCTGCGCACCAGCGTCAGACGTTCTTCGGCCAGCTTGAAATCACCGATAAGCAGATGCGATCCGTTGCGCTCTGCTTTCAGGAAGATCTTGCCAGAGGTTGGCGCCTCTTCGACAAACGTGGAATCGTCGCCGAAAGTCAGGAACACATCTTCGTCGCGAATGGAGCGCACAAGGTTGAGCGGCTCGCGGGCACCCAGATCACGGAAGATGAGGTCAAGATCATCCTCGCCGGTGTCCACGGCAGCGGTCAGTTTCCAGCCACTGGCGGTACGGCCCTTGGCAAAGCCCGCGACACGACCGATTTCATATGTTTCGCCATCCTCACGACCAATGGTCACATCCACTGTCGCCAGATAGAACCAGTCGTCGTTGGGAACTTCGACAGAGCGTTCGATGACCTTTTGGCCAATGCCAACGCGAACGGTCTGCTCGCCAACAGGCAAGATGCGCTGCACAACAAAGGCACCGTTCTGGTCAACCACCACCCGCTCACCCATCACGGTGACATCGCCACCCGGGGTCAGACCATCAGAAAAGACTGTAATCGATCCGCCGCTGACCGGAATGGACCGGCGACGCGTCATGTCTTCTGTTTCGCCTGCGGCAATAACAGGGCCGTCCAGCTCCGGTCCGGGCAGGATCCGGGTGCTGCGGGCAAGCGACAGGCTTTGCGTTTCGTCATAACGACCGCGCGCATCATAGACGCGGGCCGAATAGACCATGTCCGTCACACCGTCGCCTGGCATCGTCCAGTTCACAGAGCCGTTTGGCGCAACCGGAACAACGGCGATGATCCGGGCAGGATTTCTTGCCTCTGCAATCCGGATTTCGGCGCGATTGATATAGGCGGGATAGTTTGTCGCAACACGGAAATTGACCGAATCGCCAGCGCGATACGTTGTCCTCAAATCAGACGTGGAAACCGCGAGCGTCTGATCCAGCGTCAGGCCGTCCATCCGGACCTGCACGTTGGCGTCTGTCAGCAACCGGTCGACGCGGCGCCGTTCGTTGATCCGCGTTGCATTGCCTTCAAGCAACACCGGAGCAGCGCCAGGTTCGACCGCATCGATGGAGATCGAGAAACCCTCATCCCCCAGGCCGCCGGAAAACTCTTCCAGTTCAGTGTTTTCGCCGGCAGGCATCGCAACGACGGTGCCTGCGTTCGGCTGTTTACATTGCTCAGGCAGCACACCGTCTATTAGCGTACAGTCTGTGTTGATCGACTGGCCCGTGGTCATGTTTGGCATCGCCAAAGCCAGTGCCAGGGTTAGTTTGAGAACTCGCATTACATCCCGCCCACTCTAATTTCTACCTATTGGGGAAAGACACATTTTGTTGTTCTAGCGCTGCCCCAGTCTAAATATGGGCTATGATAATTAACCCCTCGGCCTTTGTAACGTTTTTTCTACCATGAGCTTGTATTTCCCTTGCGTGCGCCAAATTTGCCGCAGTGCTGCTTCGATCTTGCGCATCCGCACCCGTGCCGTCCGGTGTTCCTCACCCTTCAACAGATAGCTGATGCGTACTGTGGCAGGCTTATTGTGGAACTGGGTCACAGCGCGCCCAAGGGCTGCCACGAAGGCCGCTTTGGGTTCATTGCTACCAGGTACAAAGGCGTTGTCCGCGACATCAATCCGAACCAGACGCGAGATCGTCGCACCGAAGTTCATCTTGGTGACCTTACCAGCCGTCAGACGCACAACCCGTGGGTTTTCAGTCGTCATACGGTAACCGGCAGGCAGCGAACGGGTGTCGATCTTCATGGTGAAGTTTGACCCGATGTCACGCGGCAGATCGGCACAGGCAACGTGGAAGCGCCCGAATTGATCCGTCGTATAGACTTCGCCCTTCACGGTGTAGATACGAACGCCAGGGATGCCAGGCTCACCTTTCGGTGCGACGCGTGCGGGCGGTGCCAATTTGCCACCTTTTCCGCCTTTGCCACCCAGATAGATGTTGTCGTTGGCAACAAGCCCGACAGGCACACCATCACCGACAGCTTCGTCCTGATAGCCGTTCTGGTTCACATCATCAAAGACCTTGCCGATGACCGTACCACAATCAAAGACCGGCTCGGCTCTCAGAATGACAGAGGCAGATGCCGTCTCCACGTCCCCCTCAGAGTCGACAACGTCGGCAAAGTTGGTGTGGATACCGGGCTGAACGCCGCCTGTGATAAAGCTGGACAGTTGCAGCACAGCGGTGTCACCGGGTTGAATGGTGATCACAGGGAACCTAACAACGTTGTTCTCCACGGTCACAACAGCAGCTGCACCATTAATTGTGGCACTGTCTTCCTGATACAGGAACCCTGCCGGCAAACGGTCACTGATGTTCGCGGCCTGCGCTTCCACAGCACCATTGTTGGTGACTTCGATTGTCCATGGCACCACATCACCCTGCAACACGTTTTCACGCGGTGTCGTCTTGGTGATTGTCAGGTCGATCGATTCTTCCGGGCTCTCAACCTGCGTCTCGACCTGTGTGACCGCGTCGTCAGACGCTGCATCCACCTGCGTTGCATCGAAGGTCGCGATGTTGGTGATCTCACCGGGACGGAAGTCGTCCGTGATCTGCAACATCTCGTCGGTGACAGCGATGGACGCTTCATATGTCCATGTCTCTCCCACATCGAGGTTGCCATCGTCGTTGTCGTCCCCTGCGGTCAGCGTCGGTCCCGATGCCAGCGGCACGGGGAAGGTCTGCGTCCCTTCAAGGTTCGACTGCGTGGTCACGTCTTCCAAAGACGTCCCGGTCAGGGTCACGTTCCCGGTGTTAACAACCGTGATCGTGTAGTTGACTGAATCCGCTTCCGGACCAACGCTATCCTTGTCCGCCACCTTTGTGATGGAGAATTCAGGATTGCTCAGCACTTCTGTCTCGGTCGAGTCGGTTACCGGCTCAGGTGTCTCATCAGTCGTTGCTGTGACAGTGTTCTCGATGATACCACCGGCATCAATCGCCGCCTGATCAACGTCCAGTGTCGCTGCATAGATCCAGATTTCCCCCACGTCCAACTCGCCGTCGTCATCCGTATCACCAGACACAAAGGCTTCGTTGTCTGTCAGCGGGTCATCAATGACCGGATTGGTCACTGTACCACTACCAGTGTTGGTCAGCGTGATCTCGTAAGTGATCGTACCGGGTGCAGAGATTTCGGCCGAATCCGAGGTCTTTGCGACCGCAATCGAGTAAAGCGGCGGTGTCACTGTGACGGTCGGATCATCATCACCCTCATCCTCTAGGGCATTCGGATCGTCAGACAGATCCTCAACCGGTTCACCGGTCGGATCTGTGCCACTGGCAAGCGCCTGGTTCACCACTTGACCTTCGTCGATATCCGCCTGAGTGACCGAATAAGTTGCCGTAAACGTCGTCGCGTCAGAGGCGCCAGGCACCAGCGTGATAGGTCCACCAGAGACCGTCACCAGCGGGTCTGTGATCGTGATATCGCTCACGGTCACGTTGCCAGTATTGGTCACAACGAAGCCATAGCTGATGGTCTCATCCACCTGGGCAAAGCCGTCGCCGTTCTCGTCGTTGAACGCGCCGGTTTTCTCAAGAACGATTGACGGTGCGGTTGAGATCGTCGTGATCGCCTCGGCTTCCTGCACGGTCGCCTCGTCAAAGGCGATGCTTGCGGTGTTCACCACGTTGTTGCCGTTGTCGACCACAGGCTGCGTCACATTGAACGTCGCCGTGTAGGTCCAGACCTCGTCCACATCCAGCACACCTGCCGTGCCGCCGTCCC
>NZ_JACTAG010000003.1 GCF_014763045.1 Sulfitobacter aestuariivivens | reverse complement strand
CCTCGTCCACATCCAGCACACCTGCCGTGCCGCCGTCCCCGCTCAGTGTCGGGCCAGACGTCAGCGCAACGGTATTGCCCGTCTGCGTCAGAACATCGTCAAAGTCAGGGTTCGTCAGCGACGTGTTGCCCGTGTTCGTGACGGTGACCGTATAGGTCAGAAGCTGCGGGATCGTATCCGTCGCAGAGATCGCGTCGATATCAACCGTCTTGGCAATCGTGAAGCTGGGGCTGGACGTGACAGCAACAGTTTCCGTATCAGTATCATTAACAGTCGCCCCACCAGAAGTAGTGCCCTGCGCGACTACTGTATTGAAGATCGGATCACCCGCATCAATCTGGGTTTGAGTCACGACGACATCCTGCTCAAAGATCCAGGTTTCCCCTTGCTCCAGTATATTGTTGGTGTTTGTGTCACCACTCACCAGGGTCGGATTGAAGTCGTCGAGGTTGTTGCCCGGGCTTGCGTTGTCATCGGTCAGCACAATATTTGACAGCGGCACGGTGCCATCTGTCGTCGCGTTCGTCACAGTGTATTGGTAGGTGATCACTTCACCGGCAGCGTTGATCGTGCCGTCACCGACCGTATCAATTGCCGCTGCGGTTTTGATGACGTCAATGGCCGGAACTGGGAACGGAACTTCTACCGTACCGCTTTCGATCCGGCACTTTTCCTTTGACGCGTCCGTAATTTGATCATCGTCATCGAAAAATGTGTTGCCGTTGGGCGCGTACCCAACAAGCAAGGAAACGCTGCCGACAGGTACATCACAGGTAAACGTAAAAGAGGTAGACCCAGGGATCGGAACGCCGGGGTTAAGATCGTCACAATCCGCCTGACCGTCCAGAACTGTACCGGTATCGGCGCAGCTCGATGTCAGCACGGTGGTCGGTGTCGCAAGTCCAAACCGGACATCGTAGCGCTGAGAGGCGCCATTGTTGTTGAATTCGTAATCGAACCGTACCGTGTATGTATCGGTATTGTCATTGGTCAGACATCCGTCTGTCACCACGGCGTCCACAAGTGACAATGTCAGATCGGCGTCATTACTGCAGCTTGGCAGCGGGTAATTCGTGGCTTGCGAATGAACCGGTCCGGCGGCGAGCAACAGGAAGAACAGCGTCGACAAGGTGAGAAGAGAAAGTGCCGCCAGATCCCTCAGCCTCTGAGCCATCATCATCTCGCTCAGCGCATGGGCGATCGCCCATGCTGAAGGGTTGGTTTTCGAGCTGCCATAATCAAAATTCGCAAGCCGCATAATACACACCTCTAATCACGCTCCGAGACTCAAAAGATCTCAGCAAAAATCCGCTCAACGACACGCAGTCGCTGCACGAGAACTCAAACTAAAGGGGGATTCCAACTTCACCAAGGAAATGCTGCAATTTTGCCTAAATTACTCAAAGTGCGCCACAATTCTGCCATAATTGAGATTGGATTGGAGACATAAGAGCAAGATATGGTGCATTGATTACGATTTGGCACTAATCGACTTTTCAGGCTTTTGGGCTGAGTCCATCGAATCGCCGCAATTGATTAAGAATCACTTAACCAATCTGTGGTTGAATCCGCCGGATTGCATGAGGTGTCATTCCAAGCTCAGCGTTCGATGATTTTGTAAGCTCTTGCAGGGGCAACGAAAAAGATCTGTCGACACCATCACCCGGGAAAACCTGCTCAGAAAGTATGGGCGAATTGCGTGCCAGTTTTGGCCGCCAAAACCAGACGTTCACACCCGAGAATTCTACGTTTGAAAAGGCAATTCTGAGGGCTTGCACGGGCCGTCAACTGTGCGCTGACTACCTGTGTCTAGAATTCGAAATCGGTGCGATCCAAATCGCCAATCGCGACGTCGAACAGAGTAATCGAGTTGCCCGCGCCAGTGTCGATCACCACGTTGCCACCGACCTGGCTGAGGTGGTTGTGGAAAAGATCGTAGAGATTGACGATCGCGCTGACGCCGGAAAGATCGACGGTCTCATACTGATTGAGTTCTTCAAAATCGGTGATCACGTCATCGCCGTGACCATCCTGAAACGCGAAGGTATCGGCGTTAAAACCGCCCCTGATAATGTCATTGCCAGCGCCGCCGATCAGACGGTCGAAACCTGCGCCGCCGTCCAGCCGATCCTGCCCTTCGCTGCCATCCAGAACATCGTTCCCGACACCACCAAACAGGCGGTCCGCGCCACCCTCGCCGTTCAGACTGTCGTTACCCTCGCATCCAAAAAGCGCATCAGTGCCCGCGCCGCCGCGCGCAAAATCATTGCCTGTGCCACCAAACAGGCGGTCATTGCCGTCCCCGCCGCGCAGTGTATCGTTGCCGGTGCCACCGAAAAGATTGTCGGCCTGGGTGCCGCCGTCCAGCAGGTCATTGCCCGCACCGCCGTCCAGAAAGTCAAAGCCTGCGTTGCCAAAGAGCTGATCATTGCCAGCCTCTCCCCAGAGACCGTCAAAGGTCATCCCGACGTTTCCACCGCCATAGAGCACATCGTCATCATCGCCGCCGTAAAGCCGATCCGCCGCGTTTTCGCCATGCAAGGTATCTTCGCCCGCGTCACCATAAAGCGCGTCAAAGCCTTCGCCGCCAAGCGCCAGATCATTGCCGGCACCGCCGTGGATTTCATCGGCGTGGTTCTGCCCCATCAATGTATCGGCGCCGCTCCCGGCATAGATTGTGTCAAATCCGTCGCCCCCGACAATCAAATCCGAACCCGACGCCCCGCGCAGCATCTCGTTGCTGTTGGTTCCGGACAATTGGATTGATGTCGGCGCGGGTGCGGCAGTTGGACCACTTCCGTCAAGGTGTGCACCATTGACGAGGTCGGCAAAGCTGTATGCCGCATCGGAGAACTGAAAGGTTTCAACACCGGCAAAAACATCCGTCTGGCCGCCAAGCGTGATCGCAATGCCAACAGCTGTCTGCGTGACCTGTGCGTTGCTTGACTGGCCTGCAAGCACAGCCGTATCCGAACCTTGACCGCCGCGCACAGTATCGTTGCCAAAGCCACCGATAAGGGTGTCGTTTCCAGCCTCACCGATCAGCACGTCGTTGCCCGCGAGGCCCCAGATTGTATTGGCCCCACCGTTGCCGGTTAGGACGTTGTCAGTGTGATTGCCTGCAAGATTAAGACCATCAAGTCCCAGCAAAACGCCGTTTGCCACGCCTGAATGCAGCGCTAAACTGCCCGAGGACTGTACGGTATTGAAATCGACAAGATCCAGCTTCACGTTCTCGCCGCCGAAACGAACCTGAACAAGCATGGACACGCCCGCACCCGTAATTGACACGTTTTGCCAACCCATCCCATTGAATTCCATCGCATAGCCGCCCGCACTTGCGGTGGTCGCAAATTGCGCGCCGATGGCAAAACGTATCCCGCCAACACCTTCGCCGACGGAATAGAAGTCGTCGTTGTCGCCATCATTATACGCAACGCCAGTCAGGAACGTGCGGCTGGCAGTGGTTGCAAAATTCTGCGTGACCATCACGGTCGAATAGCCAAGGTAGTCCCCTGCCTGAAGGCCAAGCCCAATCTCTGCAAAATTGTCGTTAAGCATGTTGTTCCGGTGACCCGTGCTGTCGAACAGCCCGCGGTGCAGATTGTAGGTCGCACTTGTTGCGTCAATGGTGCCGCTGGACGCACGGTAGCCAATATTCTCGCCCCACGCGTATCCACCGGCAAAGACATATCCCGCGTCTGCGATCCGGTCGCCTGCCCGAGATCCTCCGGCACCTTCATGGCTGAATGTGTCCGTCTGCAGCATCCACCCACTGTGCGCTTCGGCAGCGGCCTGCAACTGCGAAATACCCGCGAGCGCCGCAGCTGATCCCGAGGGCAGTCCCATTTGTGCAATCTCCTGCTCAGAGAACCCCAGACGCTGGGCTTCACCCAGTGGGTCCAATCGGGCTCGATTAACGAGCTCGATCATCAACTGCTCTTCTTCTGAGATCGACATACTGCCTCCGGCACGGATTTCTTACTGTGCCGAGAAGACCCTTAATATCTGGCGAAAGTAGGTGTGTAATATGACCTTTGGCGGACCAATTATGTCGAAATTCAGCCCCTGAATGCCGCGCATTTTATGTGAATTTTTTGTACCTGCGCAGGACGGGTCTCGGCCTTGGCGCAGGAAATCGGCAGACCAGAACAAAACCTGCAAGCGCGCGTGCCGCCCCTGCGCCGCCCTTGATCGATCAAGATTGGTGATCCTATAAGTGTCAGATGATAAAAAGCCGCATCACACTCAAACAACTCGAAGCGCTTGTTCAGGTTGTCGACCAAGGCACGTTTCGCAAGGCAGCCCTCGCCCTTGGGACGACTCAACCCAACGTCTCGGCACGTATCGCCTCGCTGGAGACAGTGCTGGACGTTGTTCTCATGCACCGCGATGCAGGGTCGGTTCGGCTGACGGCGACGGGCGCTGAGCTCGTCACGGCAGCACGCGCCGTGATCCGGTCAGGTGAGGCGTTTCTTGAAGTGGCGGATCGACGGGATCTGATGGAAGACCGACTGCGCCTTGGGGTCACCGAATTGGTCGCCTGCACATGGCTCCATGATTTCCTGCGCCGGTTCCGCGCTGTGTATCCGTCCGTGAAGGTCGCGCTGCAGGTCGACCTCGCCCACGAGATCGACCGGCAAATGGCCGTCGGTGCCCTCGATCTGGTCCTGCAATCGGGCGCCAAGCCAGATCAATCTGCAGCCTGCACACCCATTGGCACGGCGCCCTATGCCTGGTTGGCGATCCCCAAGACGGCTGAAACAATCGGACGATCGCCCCGGATGGCAACAGTCTTTGACCAATCGATCCTGACCCATGCCCGGCACACGCAGGCCGTTCAGGAACTTGAGGCATTTGCGGATGCGGGCGGGTTCGACAAGGGTCAGATCGTTAACTCCAGCAGCTTGGCATCCTGTTTGCCAATGGCCATGGATGGCATGGGGGTAGCCCTCTTGCCGAAACCTCTGGTGCAGGACGCCGTCGCTGCTGGCACCCTTGTTGAACTTTCCTGCGACTGGACGCCCAGCGCGCTGGAAACCTATTCACGTTTCGATCCCGACCGCTCCGCGCGCTTCGTCGCCAAGGCCAGCGCCCTTGCCGCACAAGCAGCAGCACGTTTTGACGATCAACAAAACTGATCACCCCAAGAAATTATATCAATTTCTCTCTGCCACCCGAAGGCGCTATCGTGCCCCGACACCTTCGCCCCAGTCCCGGGGTTGGCACGATATGGAGAGCGTTAAGACATGGCATCATCACCAGTACGTCTGGGTGTCGACATCGGCGGAACCTTTACCGACGTCGTGCTCGAACGCGCCGGGCAAAGCTTTTCAACCAAGGTGCTGACGACCTACACCGCACCAGAAGACGCGATCATCGATGGGTTGCATCAGGTCTGCGCCAAAGCGGGCGCAACCCCTGGTGACATTGGCCAGATTATCCACGGCACGACATTGGCCACCAATGCGTTGATCGAACGTCGCGGCGCGAAAACCGCACTGATCACCACAGAGGGGTTTCGCGACGTCATCGAAATGCGCACCGAAAGCCGCTTTGAACAATACGACCTGAACCTGCAATTGCCCGACCCCCTGCTACCGCGACAGATGCGCTTTACCGTGCCGGGACGCGTGAATGCCAAGGGCGAGGTCATGATCCCGCTTGAACGTGCGGATATCGAAGCCGTGGTCGATCAGATCACCGCTGCGGGGTTTGAAAGCGTGGCTGTTGGCCTCATCCATTCCTACCTGAACCCCGCCCACGAAGAGATGGTGCGCGATGTGCTGGCAGAGCGCCTGCCAGAGGCTGCGGTGTCCATCTCTTCCGAGGTCAGCCCACAGATGCGCGAATACGAACGCTTCAACACGGTCGTGGCCAATGCCTATATCAAGCCGCTGATGGCGTCCTACCTCGGCCGCCTTGAGAACCGTCTCAAGGCCGAAGGTGTCACATGTCGCATATTTCTAATGCATTCCGGGGGCGGCATCATATCGCTGCAAAATGCCGCAGACTTTCCGGTGCGGCTGGTTGAATCCGGGCCAGCCGGGGGTGCGGTCTTTGCCGCCCATATCGCGGCACGCTACGGCATCGACAAGGCGCTCAGCTTTGACATGGGCGGCACGACCGCCAAGATCTGTCTGATCAAGGACCAAAGCCCCAAAACCGCCCGCGTCTTTGAGGTCGCGCGCACCTACCGTTTCAAGAAGGGATCGGGCATGCCGATCTCCATTCCCGTCATCGATATGGTCGAAATCGGCGCTGGCGGGGGATCACTCGCGCATGTGGACAACATGCGCCAAATCCGCGTCGGCCCAGAAAGCGCCGGATCGGAACCGGGGCCCGCCTGTTACGGCCGGGGCGGCGAAAGGCCCGGCGTGACGGATGCGGACCTGGTTCTGGGCAAACTTGATCCGGAAAATTTTGCTGGCGGCTCTATCCGCTTGCATCCCGATCAGGCGACCACAGCACTATCAGCCCATATCGGCGACACCCTCGACATGGATGCGGTCGAGGCCGCATTCGGCGTCGCGGAAGTGGTCGATGAAAATATGGCCAATGCCGCACGGGTTCACGCTGTCGAAAACGGCGAAGACCTCAGCGACTATACCATGATTGCTTTTGGCGGCGCGGCCCCCCTTCATGCTGGGCGCCTGTGCGAAAAACTGGGCGTAACCCGGCTGATCGTGCCGCCGGGTGCCGGTGTCGGCTCTGCCATCGGGTTCCTGCGCGCGCCTTACAGCTTCGAAGCCAACCGGTCTGTCTACATGAAACTCAGCGACTTTGACGCCAACAGTATCGCCAATCTGCTGACAGATCTGGAAGCGGAGGCGACGGGTTTCGTTCGCACCTGCGATGCGCAGGCGGAAATCCTGTCAGAGTTCAAGGTGTACATGCGCTACACCGGCCAGGGCTGGGAAATCCCCATCTCTCTGACGGAAAGGCAGGCGAAAAATCCCGATGCCGCGATCTTTCAAGCGCGCTTCGAAGAAGACTACATCAAGCTCTTCGGGCGCGCCGTCGCTGGAATGGACATTGAAATCACCGTCTGGTCCGTCAATGCCACAACCCCGCCGGAACACGTAGCGCCGATTGCGGCCGCCACCACGGGCGGCAACGCGACAGCATATGGCCAAAGAGACGTGTTTGATCCGGCCTCTGGCGCTTATCTGTCGGCGCAGACCATTTCGCGTGACGCAATGCAAACCGGTGAGGTGGCTCAGGGCCCTGCCGCCGTGACAGAGGCAGAAACAACCATCATTATCCCTGCCAGCATGCAGGCCATCCGCCAGCCTGACGGATGCATCGATATCAGCGGAACACCTCACCGCACCGGCGCAAAAGGATAACGACATGGCAAAAGAACACTCCACCGTCGCCTATCAGGTCATGTGGAACCGCCTCATCTCGGTCGTTGAAGAACAGGCGCAAGCGCTGGTACGCACCGCTTTCTCCACCTCTGTCCGCGAGGCGGGCGATCTCTCTGCCGGGGTCTATGATCCTCAGGGCCGCATGCTGGCGCAGGCGATCACCGGCACGCCGGGCCACGTCAACGCCATGGCGGACGCGGTTGCGCACTTCATTCGCCGCATCGGGCGACAGAACATCCTGCAGGGTGACATCTATATCACCAATGACCCATGGGAAGGCACAGGCCACTTGCATGACATCACCATGGTCACACCGTCCTTCCACAAGGACGTGCTGGTGGGCTTTTTTGCCTGCACGGCACATATCGTCGATATCGGCGGGCGCGGCTTTGGCGCGGACGCCCACAGCGTCTACGAGGAAGGGCTTTATATTCCCATCATGAAGTTCGCGGATCAGGGGGAAGTCGATGCCACCCTGACACGGATCATTCGCGGAAACGTCCGTGAACCCGACCAGCTGATCGGCGACATCTATGCGTTGGCGACCTGCAATGAGATTGGTCATCGCCGCCTGACAGAGATGATGCACGAATTTGATCTCGACCATCTGGACGACATTGCCGCCTTTATCCTCGACAACTCCCGCCGCGCGACCCTCAAGGCCATCGCGGCCCTGCCCCGCAAAGAAGCACGCGGAGAGATGACCGTAGACGGATTTGACGTTCCCATCACGCTGAAGGTCAGCGTATCGGTGCACGAGGACCGGATCGTCACCGATTTCACCGGCACCTCAAGGCTCGACAAGAAAGGGATCAACTGCCCGCTGGTTTATACCAAGGCCTATGCCTGCTACGCGCTTAAGGTCGCGATTGCGCCTGACATCCCGAACAACGCCGCCTCGCTTGCCCCGTTCGAGGTCACGGCCCCGGAAAACACCATCGTCAACGCCCTGCATCCCGCGCCAGTCGCCCTGCGCCACATTGTCGGGCACTTCGTGCCGGATGCGGTCTTTGATGCCTTCGACAAAATCGTGCCGGGCCTCGTGCCGGCAGAGGGCGCAGGCTGCCTGTGCAACTTTCAGGTCTCGCTGCGTCCCCGCACCGATGCCCCGGCCCCCGCCGATGCGCGCCGGTCCGAGGTGCTCACCTTCAACTCCGGCGGATCTGGTGCGCGACCTGCGCATGACGGGCTCAACGCGACGGCCTTCCCATCGGGCGTGATGACCATGCCCATCGAGGCAACCGAACACGCAGGCCCCGTGATCATCTGGCGTAAGGAACTGCGTCCTGACAGCGGCGGCGCGGGCAAGACCCGCGGCGGGCTTGGGCAATACATGGAAGTCGGCGCGATGGAGGGGCACGAGTTTGACATTCAGGCCATGTTTGACCGGGGCGACCACCCTGCTCGGGGCAGACGCGGCGGCGGTATGGGCGCCCCCACAACCATTGCTCAGGATGACGGGACCCCGATGCGCGTCAAAGGCAAGCAATTCGTCCCGCACGGACGGCGCGTGGTGATGGCCTTCCCGGGTGGCGCGGGCTATGGCGACCCTGCAGAACGGGTCACAGCCCTGATCAAACGCGATCTGGCCCGGGGCTATATATCCGCACAGGCCGCCGCGCAGATCTACGGGCTGAGCGAACCAGAGATCAAAGAAGTACAATCCGCCGTTGCACGCGGAGAACCTGTCTGAGCCAAAAAGCAGAAAGCGCGGGCTCCAAAGGGCACCGTGCTAGCGCGCCGTGTTCTGGCTCAGATATTCATCCAGCGCCGCGATGCCTTCGTCCAGACCTTTGCGTCCGAATCCCAGCCGGAACCGATCCTTGGGCGTCTCGCCCAGATCGGAACGGTAGATCGTACTTGGCAAGAACAACACGCCGCTTTCCTCGACCAATGCCGCACAAAATGCCTCGACCCCATCCGCACCCTTGTAGCGCGGGAAGGCCATGCAGGACCCGTCGGGACGCTGCCACTCAAAAAGCTCAGCGTGTCGGGCAAAGAAAGCGTCCCATTTCGGCAAATTTTCATCCACAATCGCGCAATTGCGGGCAAGGATCGCGCCCCGCGCACGCAACGCGATCAGCGACAACTGTTCGCTCGGTGCCGCATTGCAAATCGACAGATAGTGTTTCAACCGCTCCATCCGTGACAGCAGTTCGGTGTCCTGGCAGGCAATCCACCCGATACGCAAACCCGGTAAACCGTAGGCTTTGGACATCACATTCAGGGACAGGCCGCGCTCGTATTCATCCGCCACGAACGGAAGATAGCTGGTGCCGCTGGGGCCGAGGCCACAGAAAATCTCGTCATGCAGAATATAGATGCCATGCTTGCGACACAGTGCAATCAACGCCTGATAGCGCTCCAATGGCAGGATGGCACCAGTGGGATTGTGCGGAAAGTTGATCGTGACAAGCCGCGTGTTGGGCCGGATCGCGTCTGCAACGCGGTCAATATCCAGCGACCAATTGTCATTTGCGTCCAGCGGCACGCCCGTTGCCTCGCAGATCGAAACCGGCAATGTCTCGTGCGATTGATAGTTCGGCGTGACAACGATGGCATGACTGTCACGATCCAACAGCACATGGTTCGCTGCAAAAATGCCTTCGCTGGCACCCGCGAAACATAACACGTTGCGCGCGTCCTGTCGCACGTAGGTGCGGGCAATCTCATCCCTCAGCTCAGGCGCGCCATAGGTCTCGGTGTATCCCAGCCACAAATCATCAAAGGCGGCGCGATCTTCCGGGCGCGCCAAGTCCAGCAATTCCCGCAGGGACAGCGACTGCGCGTCTGACGCGGTCATATGATATCGCGCCTTGAACTCCCATTTGGCGAAATGGGTTTCCAGTCGGAAGTCCGGGAAAGATGTCATGGGTCAGCCGCTCGCACACCTAATTGCCGTCATGAATAGCGTCATCCAAACCGAAACCGAAGGGCGAAACAGCGCACAGCCAGTGATCTGGCCTCAGTTGCGCACCCGGCCAAAGGTAGAAAGCCGGTTGATCTCGTCCATGCGGTCAAGGTTGACGACCGTCGAGAGCATCAATCGATCATGGCTCCAGTCACCGGGACTTTGGATTGCGACGGTCATCAGGACAATCGCCGACAACAGCGGTATCGCCAGCATCGCAAAGATCAGGCGCTGATGCGACGGGCGGCGCGCTTCAAGAATCGACTGAATGCGCTGTGCCAGAAACCCCCCGTTGCGCCCAAACAAAGAAGTCCGATCCGCCGTCACCAGCGTCACCTTAGGCACGGCAAGCACCATCGCACGATCCCGCCGCAAGGTGCGCTGGCACACAGACAGCAGGCTGTCACAATACGCACGGATCTGGATACGCCCCAAAGACAGCACCGCACTATCGCAATTCAGTTCGCGCAGATGTTCAACCCGCCGTTTCCAGCCACGGTACGCGGGGTTAAAGAAAAAGAAGGGCTTGAGCGCTTCCATCAGCACTTCCCATTCCAGATCTCCCTGGCGGATGTGCTGAAATTCATGCGCCAGTGCAACCTGCAGTTCTTCGTACCGCCCCAGTGACTGCGACGGAAGCACCACGTAATAATTGCGCCAGCCGCGCGTGGAAAACGGCACCAGCGTTCTGTCGGACACGCGAATCCGAATGCGTCCGATGCGCCGCCAGCTATAGCCGCTGGATACGATGCGCCAAAGGCAAAATACGGAATAGGCCAGCCTCAGAACGCCGACGCAAAAACCGACGAGGAACAGTGCAATAAAGGTCTGCGCCACGGCGCCCTGCCCGTTCAGCAAGTCCAGCAGAAAAGTATCACGCGCCAGCACCAGCCCCTCGAATTGAGATGAATTCATCTCAAATCCGCCGTTCAGATAGTACGACACCACCATATCCGAAAGATTGACGTTGACGCCTCTTGTCATCCCGGTGCCTTGCAACACCGCGAATGCCAGCGCCACGAATGGCGCGCAAAGGATCGCAACAAAGACCGCATTGAGAAGTTTCAATTGCGTGCCATAGGCATGCCCAAGGCCAAGACCGGTCATTGCGGCACGGACACCAAACCACAGTGCGTAGCCCAGCAAGAACAAGATATTGGCATTTATGAACGCGTCGAGCAGTGCTTCACCCGCTATCATTTTTCAACCTCCGATCAACCAATGCCCGGATTTGCCCCAATGCGTCTTCTGTGAGCGCGTCATCATCTACCAGCCGTGCCACCAGCGAGGCCGGTGTGCCGTCAAAGAGTTTCGCGGAAAGATCCTTGAGAGATCGGATCTGATAGGCATCCTTTGCCAGCGCCGGTACATAGACATGGCTCTTGCCCGCCTTTCGACTGGTGACAAAGCCCTTTTGCTCCAGAATACGCAGGATGGTCGCCCCCGACGTGTAGGCCAGATTGCGGTCTTCCGGCAGGCGCGCAAGCACGTCGCGCACGGTGCCCTCGCCCAGACCCCAGAGCTCGCTCATGAACTCCAGCTCCACTTCGGTCAGCAGTTCGCTTTTCTTTTTCTTCATTCCTGTCCTATCCCGGACTGTCTCGCAGACATGCCGCGCGGTGAGTAAAGCGCATGGGTTTCATATTCCAAAGCGGATTCTCACACTTTGCGGAAACAAAAGACGCCCCACACTATACTCAGCCCCAATGGCCACCACAGCGGCTGGCCCACAATACCGAGCCAGGCAAGGAAGATGTAGGTCGTGCCAAGCAGCGTGATAAACAGTCGATCTCCCAGCGTGGTCGTCAGCCCTAGGATGCCTTTGCGTTCGATCCCGTCGCGATATTTGAACCCCTCCAGCAAACCGATGACCGCAATGGCACCAAAGATGCCACAGAAAAGCGCAAAGGTCGCCGGGGTCCAGGCCATCCAGAATGCGGGCCAAAGCGGATCGGTCCAGCTGAATCCGGTCTCTTCTTCTTTCTTGGCGACATTGCTCCACTGTGCCACTGCAGGGCTCGCCAGCAGGACGGAAAGAATTGTCAGCAGTCTCAGCATCACACCCTCCCCAGAGCAAAGCCCTTGGCGATGTAGTTTCGGACGAAATAGATCACGATGGCACCAGGGATGATGGTGAGCGTCCCGGCTGCTGCCAACAGGCCAAGTTCATAGCCCGCTGACGATGCGGTCTTGGTCATTGTGGCCGCAATCGGCTTTGCTTCAACTGCCGTCAGCGTCTTGGCCAGCAACAATTCGACCCATGAGAACATGAAGCAGAAAAACGCCGCCACCCCGACGCCTGCCTTGATCGTGGGCAGGAAGATGGTGAGAAAAAAGCGCGGGAACGAATAGCCGTCGACATAGGCCGTTTCGTCCAGCTCTTTGGGCACTCCGCCCATGAACCCTTCAAGGATCCAGACCGCCAGCGGGATGTTAAAAAGACAGTGCGCCAACGCGACAGCAAGATGGGTATCAAACAGACCGACCGAGGAATAAAGCTGAAAGAATGGCAGCGCAAAAACCGCTGCCGGGGCCATGCGGTTCGTGAGCAGCCAGAAAAACAGCTGCTTGTCGCCCAGAAAGCGGTAGCGCGAAAAGGCATAGGCCGCTGGCAGCGCCACCGCCACAGAGATCACCGTATTGAGCGACACATAGATAATCGAGTTGATGTAGCCCCAGTACCACGTGGGATCGGTGAAGATGACGCGGTAATTCTCCAGCGTGAAGGTCTGGGGAAACAGGCTAAAGCCGCCCAGGATCTCCTGAGTTGTCTTGAACGACATCGCCACCAGCCAGTAGATCGGCAGCAGCAGAAAGGCGATGTAGAGGATCGGGATGAGGGAGCGTTTCTTCATTGCGCGTCATCCTTGGTCATCAGGGTATAGAAAAGCCAGCTCACCAGCAAAGTGATGGCAAAGTAGATCAGGCTCATCGCGGCTGCCGGGCCAAGGTCAAATTGTCCCAGCGCGATTTTCACCAGGTCAATCGACAATAGCGTGGTCGAGTTTCCGGGCCCTCCCCCCGTCAGCACGAAGGGTTCGGTGTAGATATTGAAGCTGTCCATGAACCGCAGCAGGACCGCGATGGTCAGCACCGTCTTCATCTTGGGCAGCTGGATGTAGCGGAACACTTTCCACGGGGACGCGCCGTCAATTTTGGCCGCCTGATAATAGGCATCGGGGATCGACACGAGGCCGGCGTAGCTGAGCAGGACAACCAGCGACGTCCAGTGCCAGACGTCCATCACAACGATCGTGATCCAGGCCGAAATCGGCTGCTGGGTCATATCGTAGTTCACCCCCAGCACATCGTTCATGAAGTATCCCAACAAGCCGATATTGGGCAGGGTAAAGATGTTCCACATCGACCCCACGACGTTCCACGGGATCAGCATCGGCAAGGCCATGGTGACAAGGCATACCGGCACCCACATGCCCTTGCGCGGCATGGCGAGCGCCACGATTATGCCAAGCGGGATCTCGATGATCAGGATCAGAAACGTGAACAGAAACTGGCGGCCAAGGGCTGCATGGAACCGGTCAGAGCGCAGGATTTGCTCGAACCAGTCTAGCCCCTGCCAGAAAAACACGTTATTTCCGAATGTTTCCTGCACAGAATAGTTGACCACTGTCATGATCGGCACCAGCGCATTGAATGCAACCAGCAGCAGGACGGGCAGCACGAAAAACCACGCGCGTTGGTTTTCTGTCTTCATGGGATGCTCCTTGCCGGGGTGGTCGAGGGGGCGCTGCCCCCGCCGCGCGGTGCGCGGCCCCCCGGGATATTTCTGGCCAGAAAATGCAGGGCGGATGGCTTCATGATGATACCTCTGAGCTGATCCAGCCATCACGGTAAAGACGCGTCTGGTCGGGGCGGAAGGCCAGATGCACTTCGGCGCCCTGTTCGACGTCTGCATCGTCGACAACGGCCCTGACCGGGGTGTCGCCCACGACCGTTTCAATCACCGCATGGCGGCCCACATCAGATACCTTGCGCACCCGTGCGGGTATGCCTGCCTCTGCCAAGGTGACGAATTCGGGCCGCACGCCCAGTTCTGTCTTGCCGCCCTCGCCCGTGACCGCGCCTTCGATCGCAACCGCTTCACCGTGAAAGCGAATGATCCCCTGATCTTGTTCCGCGGGCAGGATATTCATGCCCGGTGATCCGATGAAATGACCCACGAAGGTATGCTGTGGCCGCTCGAAGAGTTCGACCGGGGTGCCAATCTGCACAATCTCGCCGTCCTGCATGACCACGACCTGATCCGCAAAGGTCAACGCCTCGGTCTGGTCATGCGTGACATAGATCATCGTGGCGCGCACCCGCTGGTGCAGTTCCTTCAGCTTGGAGCGCAATTTCCATTTCAGATGCGGGTCAATCACCGTGAGTGGTTCGTCAAACATCACAACATTGACGTCGTCGCGTACCAGACCACGGCCCATGGATATCTTTTGCTTGTTGTCCGGCGTCAGGTGAGACGCGCGAATATCCAGCATCTCTTCGACTTCCAGCATGGTGGCGATCTCGGAGACACGCTCATTGATCCGGGTTTCGGCGACACCGCGATTGCGCAGTGGAAAAGCGAGATTATCGCGTACCGTCATCGTGTCGTAAATCACCGGAAACTGAAATACCTGCGCAATATTGCGCTGGTCTGGCGGCAGATCGGTGACGTCTTTGCCATCAAAAAGAATGCGGCCCTCGGACGGCTGCAAGAGCCCCGAAATGATATTGAGCAAAGTGGATTTGCCGCAACCCGATGGCCCCAGCAGGGCATAGGCCCCGCCGTCCTCCCAATCGAGGTCGATCTCCTTAAGCGCATAGTCTTCCGGGCCCGACGGGTTCGGCAGATAGGAATGGCGCAGATCTGAGAGGGTGATTTTCGCCATTACGCCACGAGCCTCCCGTCGGCATCGAAATAGAAAGCCTTTGAGGCGTCCATATAGAACGTGTGGTTCTGGCCGATTTCATAGGGGTGCACCCCGTGGGCCAGCGAAACCCAGCTGTCGGCACCCATCTGAAAATGCGCGCTGGATTCAGAACCGGACAGCTCTGTTACCTGTACCGTGCCTTCCATGGCAACGGTTTGCGGCGACACAGAAACCGGCGTGACGTGGTGCGGGCGGACGGCAACGGTGTAATCCCCGTCCGGCAAGGCCGCGGCGGCCCCTTCCAGGGCCCAGCGCACACCGGTCTTCATGCGCGCTTGAGTTCCGGCCTTGGTGATGGCGGCGGCATTGATGGGCGGGTCCGAGAAAACGCGCGCGGCAGCAAGTGTCGCAGGTTTGCGATAGATCTGGGCCGTCGGGCCAAACTGCGTCACATGCCCGTCGTGCATCAGGGCCGTCTCGCCCCCCAAAAGCAACGCCTCTTCCGGCTCGGAGGTGGCATAGACAACCACTGCCCCGCGCCCGGCAAAAAGTTCTGGCAACTGCTCGCGCAACTCCTCGCGCAGTTTGTAATCGAGGTTGGCCAGCGGTTCGTCCAGAAACACCGCGCGGCTTTCCTTGGCGATGGCGCGGGCGAGCGCGCAGCGCTGCTGCTGGCCGCCCGAAAGCTCTTGCGGACGACGGTTGAGCATCGGGCCAAGCTGCAGGATATCCGCAGCTTCCTGCACGCGCCCGTCGATTTCGGATTTGGCCATGCCTGCAACCCGCAACGGGGAGGCGATGTTGTCATAGACCGTCATATGCGGGTAGTTCACAAAGAACTGATGCACGAGCGAAATATTGCGCTTTTGCGTGGACAGGCGCGACACGTCCTCGCCATCAAACAGGATCGCCCCGGACGCCAGCGGATCCAGCCCAGCCATGAGCTTGATCAGGGATGTCTTGCCCGATCCGGTTTGCCCCAGCAGCACATTGAAGTGCCCCGGTCGCATCTTAAGCGATGTGGGCTTGATGTGCGTGATCCCGCGGACTTGCTTGCAGGCGTCGATCAATTCGATGGTCATGTATCTATCCTGTAGGCCAGGGTTCACCCCGGCTTTACCGCAGGTGCCGGGGTGAACCCCGGCCTACGGCAGATGGCCCCCGCGCGAACTGCGGGGGCCGTCCTTTGCTTACTGGTTCCAGCGCGCGACCAGATCGTCATAGTTGACGGTCTCGCCTTGCGGCTTTTCGTTGTCCAGCGGTGGCTTGGCGCCGCCATTGGCGAACCAATACTCGGCGTCGCGCTCTTCATTCAGGCGTGGGCCGCAACCGCCATATACGTTGGCGCTTTCGTCCGCTGCCTGCATGCGGGCCATGGTGATATCCATCTCCTCGGCCAACCGGTCCATCGCTTCCTGCGGAGTAAACGCACCGGAGTTCACGTCACCGATCTGCTGCCACCAGATCTGGGCCAGCTTGGGATAGTCCGGGACGTTGATCCCGGTAGGCGACCACGCGACGCGGTCAGGTGAGCGGTAGAATTCAACCAGCCCCCCCAGCTTGGGCGCGCGCTCGGTAAAGCTCTCGTGATTCACAGAGCTGTCGCGGGCAAATGTCAGACCCACGTGGGATTTCTTCACATCCACGGTCTTGGACGTCACGAACTGTGCATAAAGCCATGCAGCCTGCGCGCGATCAGACGGTGTGGATTTGAGGAACGTCCAGCTTCCCACATCCTGATAGCCAACCTTCTGGCCTTCTTCCCAGTAGGGGCCGTGCGGGCTGGGCGCCATCCGCCACAGCGGGTTGCCGTCGGCATCCACTGTGTTGTTGCCCGCGGACTGCGGGGCGACCATGTCAGCGGTAAAGGCAGTGTACCAGAAGATCTGCTGGGCCACGTTGCCTTGCGCCAAAGCGGGCAGCGACTGGTAGAAGTCATAGCTCGCCGCGCCCGGAGGCGCGTATTTGCGCAGCCATTCGTCCCATTTGCGGATCGCATAGACCGCTGCCGGGCCGTTTGCCGCGCCACCACGGGATACGGATGCGCCCACTGGGTTGCACGAGCCCGCTTCCATGCGGATGCCCCATTCGTCGATCGGAACGCCGTTTGGCTCACCCTTCGATCCGGCACCGGCCATCGACAGCCAGGCATCGGTCATGCGCCAGCCCAGATCGGGCGCGCGCTTGCCGTAGTCCATGTGGCCGTAGATATCGACGCCGTCGATCTGTTTGACGTCCTCGGAGAAAAACTCGGCAATATCTTCGTACGCCGACCAGTTAACCGGCACGCCCAGATCGTAGCCGTACTTGGCCTTGAACTGTTCCTGCAGGTCCGCGCGGTCGAACCAGTCCTTGCGGAACCAGTAGAGGTTCGCAAACTGCTGGTCAGGCAACTGGTAGAGGTTGCCATCGGGGCCAGTGGTAAACTGGATGCCCATGAAGTCGTCCAGATCCAGCGTCGGTGAGGTCGTCGCCGACCATTCACCCGCCATCTGTTCGGTCAGGTTATAGGCCTGCTGCAGCCGCGAGTGCGTACCAATGAGGTCCGAGTCGTTGACATAGCCATCATAGAGGTTCCGGTTAGTCTGCATCTGTGTCTGCACAGCCTGCACCACTTCGCCCTCACCCAGGATCTGATGGTTCACCTTGATTCCGGTGATTTCCTCAAACGCTTTTGTCAGCACTTCGGATTCGTAGCCGTGCGTCGGGATGCCTTCAGAAAGCACGTTGATTTCCATACCGGAATAGGGCTCGGCCGCCTGAATGAACCACTGCATCTCTGACAGTTGTTCGTCCTTGCTCAGTGTGGACGGCTGAAACTCCTGATCGATCCATTTCTGAGCTGCTGCCTCATCGGCAAAAGCAGACCCAGACCCCGCGATGACAGCCATAGCCGCAGTCGCGGAGAGCAGATACTTGCGCATCTTGTCTCCTCCCAAATTTTCAATTGAGCTGGTCCTCCCCAGCTGCGCCAACGCTAGTCTTGTGAGGGTCAACGTGTCAAACTAATTTTTTAGTAGACGCCGTTGACTACCCGCTTTCAAACATCAAGATTTTGAAATTACACGATTTTAATCCAAGAACTTCAACCATCCACCGCTCACCCGTTATGCAGCGTCGCGTGGTGGCGATCCACCATGCGCTGGACCATGGGGGCAAAGTGCCAGAAATCAGGCGTTCGCATACCCGCGACTTTGCCGGCATCATCCAGATAGCGCACCGCCACGATCTGTTCGAGATTGGGGTTGCGCTCAAATGCGGCGATTTCTTCAGAACCCATCGGCCCGCCTTGCAACTGCAGAGAATGAACCGACGCCTCAGACAGTGCCTCCAGATACTCAGGCCGCACCGCGCAAAGATAGCGTTTGGCCGCAACGTGATACCGCACACAATCCGTGATAATCGCAGGAAAGAACCGTTCCAGTACCGCAGCCCCGGCGTCTTCATGATAGCGGTCGTGGGTATCATCCATCGTGAACATGCCGAACTCCGAAGTGAAATGCCCCACGTCATGCAACAGCGCACCAACGATGATCTCTTCGGGATGCCCCTCGGCCTCGGCAAAGGTCGCCCCCTGCAGCATATGCTCCCCCATGGTGACAGGCTCGCCCAGATATTCCTCGCTACCACGCCGCTCAAAGATATCACCCAGAAAGGCAACGATGGTTTTTGCGCTCAGGTCCTCAATGGCGACTGTCATTGTGTGGCCTCCGCCAGACTGTCCCGGGTGGATCGCAACCCGTCCATGTCGGCGTAACACCCTTGCAACCACCGGGACCCCGCCCCTGAATACCCCTTGCGCGCGTGCAGAACCCGCGTGTTATCAACAACAAACGCCTCGCCGGGCTCAAGGCGAAAGGCCACTTCCATCGCCGGGTCATCGACAATCTCGCCAAAGCGCCGCAGGGCCGCGTACCAATCCGCCATATCCGCGAAGGGCACATCACGCGGCGGTGCCATTGACCTGTTGTTGAACCGAACGCCCCGCAAGGCCCCGTCCGGCGCAAGCTCGATCACCGGACGTTTTGACCGCAGGCAAACACCGGCCTCTCCCGCGTATTCAAATCGCGCACAATGACGGCTCAGCAAATCGAAGTACCGTGCGTTTTCCCCCCGCAGCCTTTGTGCCACGGCAAATCCATCAACCACCATGTTCTCGCCCCCCGCAGCAGAGCTTTCGAGACAATAAAGCACCTGAACAGTCGGGACCGGATCACGGTAGGGATTGTCGGTATGCGCCTGCAGTCCCAAGCCGGTGTAGGCCAGGTTTGTGGGATTGACCTGCGTGCGCACCTCAAAAAGACGCCCGTAGTTGGTTTCTCGGACAAACCCGAAAAGGGCGACCAGATCGAACAGCGCGCCTTGTTTCACCGGCATGCCGTCCACCTTGGCAAAGCCAAAGCAACACAGCGCATCCAGCCACCGCAAGCGTGCGGCGTCATCGGCACGCAGCCGATCATAATCCCCCACAGGAATATCGGCCACCAGGCCGTTGTCCCAGGTTTCAATATCGCCCGGAACCCACCCCGCGTTCTCGGTCTGCCCGGCTTGGTCATAGGCATTGTCGCGCATCCAGTCGGGATCGAACCGCACCGTCTTATTTTCGGGCGCAAAGGTCACCTCAACGGATCCGTTGACCATGCGCGCGTCAGCAATCGACGTGTCAGGTGGAATATCTCGCAACGCGATCAGCTTTTGGCCATTGCCCGGGGCGCGGGTCAGATCGTCCTGCGCATTGTCGCGCAGCCAGATCGCGTGAAATCTCAGGGTCCCGGATTGGTCCTGTAAAGTCACATAGTCACCGTCAGCAGAGCGGTCGATTTTTGGCATAGCGCGCACCTTCGCGAGTATTGTCCCGCATACCACCATGCGCATTTTCCAATGCGATTCAAATTGAGAATAAGGCCGGCAGCTATACCAGCAGCGGCAGGAATTTGTCCGGCTCCGGAATACCCGCAGACCGCAACCCAGCAAAGCGCGGCTTGTCTGTCCACAAGCCCGGTACAATCGCCCGAACGACGGGCACATCAAAGGCCACCCGTGTCAGATCAACAAAAGCAGTCGTCAGCCCCTGCCGGGCCAGACGCAAGGTCAGTTCAGACAGATCGCCCGGTATCGCGGTCGGGGTTGCGGCCCGCACTTGCGCAAGGGGCACCTTTGACACAGTGGCCGTCTCAACCCAGATCCGATGCAATGGGTCGCCCTGTCCTGCGCGCTGCTGCAGACCGATCTCGGTCTGGAACAGCTCAGTAATGGCCGAACGGGCGGCATCGGACGGGTTCGGATGGCACCCGAACCCCAGCCCCAGATCGCGCCCGTCCGCTGCATGAGACAACGCCGCGATGACCGGTACGCCGATATGGGTGGTCAGGTCCAGCAACAGCGTCTGGCGTGCCCGACCGGACAGATAGGCGCTCACATCCCCGGGGACAGCAAACTCCGCAACCGGCACCTCGGGGCGTGGCACCCGCCCGTACCACCAACGCCCGACCGCGTCCCGCTCGATCAATTCCAGCAAAGCTGCCCGCTTCGCCTCTTCGAGCGTCGCCGCCGATGCGCAGCCGGACGTGGTTGCGATGGCAATAGCGCCTGCGTCACCCTTCTCCCGTCGCCCGACAAGCACGTAATCCGCCGGCACATGGCATCGGGTCCCGTCGCAGGTTATTGCAACCATCCAGTCTATCGGTGCGGCGGTGTCGACGGCCCGGGACCGCCAATCCAGCGCACCATACGGACCTGCATTCCAGACATCTCTCGTGGCGATCTGTCCGTCCGAAAAGCCGTTCAGCGTAACAGGCGATACCGCACTGGCCCCCAACGCGTCCGGCGATGCCGTCACCAGCGGTTCATCGCCCCACACGCAGGCGCTGGCCAGCTCAACCGCCTCCCCCAACGCACTGGCCCGGCATTGCTCCGCCGTCAGCCCCCGGCCCGACGCCGCGCGTCCACTCTCAGGGCGCGCGGGAACCGGATAGTCTGGCCACCGTGCATAGGCATTGGCGTTCGGCACGCAAAACGCGAAACGTCCGGGACCCTCGGCAGGTGTGACGGACAGCAGGTCGAAACAGCGTGTCAATTCGGCGTAGTTCACCAATACCTTCCATGCTAAGGTTAATCTATCATGCATCAGGATACATAATTGCAATGGCAGGCACGCTAAAAGAACGCGGGCCGCGCGATGTAAGCGCCCCAGGTCACCCTCAGGCGATCCTGTTTGCCGATCTGGTATCCTACAGCCACCACATGGCCGAAGACGAAGCCGCGACACTGCGATTCATGCAAGACTGCTTTGCTCTTTTCGACATGCTCAGCGCCTCGCATCACGGGCGGGTGGTCAAGACGACCGGGGACGGCATCCTTGCTCTGTTTGATCGCAGTGAAAATGCCGTGGCTTTTGCGCTGGATGTCCAGCAACGCATTGACGAAGCCCATGATCAGTACGCGTTCCGCATCGGCATCAACACAGGCCGGGTAGAGCTGGCCCAGTCGGATGCCTTTGGCCATGCAGTCAATGTCGCGGCGCGCCTGCAGACGCTGGCACAGCCGGGCGGCGTCTGCATTTCGCGCGAGGTCATTCAAAAGCTCGACACACCCACCCGCGAAAAGTTTTCTCCGCTGGGCCCACAGCGCCTCTACAATCTTCCCGGTACATACGAGCCGTTTCAGTACGACGGCGGCACGACCCTTCCGGGCAAGGGGGCCGGTCGGCATGTCCTCTATCTGTCGGTTATCGGGGGGCTGGAAATTCACTCAGGCGGCGCGCGCAAGTCGATGCCACAGACCCAGGACGCGCGGGTTCTATTGGCGTACCTCGCGCTGGCACCCAGCCACTCCGAAGCAATTGGTCGCCTCAGCGCCCTGTTGCGACCCGAGGCAACGCCGGCTGCGGCGCGCAAAACGACCAAGGCAGCCCTTGAAGAGCTCAAGGAGTTTGTCGGCGAAGGCATGATCCTGCAGGATGATGTTGCCATCCTGAACCCGGATTTTGTCAAAACCGATGTCGGGCAGATTGTCCGCAATGCAGCCCAGGGCGCGCTTGATGATGTTCTGCTGTCGGGTGGCGACTGGGTGCAGCGCATCCTGTCGGGACTAGGCGAAGTAAACTCTGCCGTAACCTCCTGGCTGGCGCTGATGCGTAGTGATGTAACCGAACAACTGGTGTCGGTCCTGGAAACCGAGATGCAGCGCATCACCGATGAGGCCGATCCTGCCATGCGCGGCATCACCCGCGCGATCCTGAACATCGAACCCTGCCACGAGGGGGCGGCACGCCGGCTGATGATCGGCCTGCGCCATGCCGGCAACGTGGCCGAGGCCATGCGCGTCTACACGCGGCTCAAGGACAACCTGTCATCGCGGTTCGGCCTGCAACCCCTGCCCGAAACCACAGCGGCCGCGCGCGGCGAAGCGCGCCCGGCCCCCAGTGTACGTGACCCGCTGGCCCCCCTTCGCATTCAGGTCCGCGACTTTGAGGGCCAATCGGACGGGGCACAGGCCCGCCTTGGCTCTTTCCGCTCAGAGATTATCTCGGGCCTGTCGCGGTTTCGCAGCTGGTCTGTGGTGGAGGGCGATCAGGGCGACCTGTCGGATGCAACATCCGACTACCTGCTCAGCGCCAGCCAAACGTCTGAAACGGCCCCCGCGACGCTGACCCTCAGCGCCGCAGACACGGGCCGCATCGTATGGAGCGAAGACCTCGATATCGGTGCCGAGCAGATGCCCAGTTCACGCGCACAGGCCGTCAGCCGCATCGCCGCGATGTTCGAGATGTACATCTCGACCGACCGCGCAGGGGCGGACACGCGCGGCACCGATCACGCGATTGTCGATGACTGGCTCAAGGGCGAACGCTTGCTGACCCAATGGACCAAACGCGCCTTCGACATCGCGATTGCCAAGTTCGAAGACATCATCGGCCGTGCCCCGGAATTTGCCCCGGCCCACGCCAGCCTCGCAAGCGCGCTGAACGTCCTGCACGTTGTGCGCCCCGGCCTGCAACGCAACCGCGCCTCAGCCAAACGCGCGCTTGATGCAAGCGACATCGCGGTTGAGCTTGACCCGCTGGACGCGCGCAACCGACTGGCCCTCGCGTGGTCATCCGCACTCAAGGGCAATTTCGACCGCGCCGCACTCAATATGGACATGGCAGAACGCCTCAACCCACATAGCCCGCGCACCCTGGCATCCTGCGCAATGGGCTTCAGTTTTCTCGGCGAACATGAACGCGCCGCACACGTGCTGCAGCATTGCCTCGATTGCGCGCCCGTACTTCTGGATTATCAATGGTGCTACGCCGCCTCTGTCCTTTTTCTGGGCGGTGATGACGAAGGGGCCTTGCGCGCCGCCGCCCGATCAGACGACCGGATCATCGACAATCCCGGCTGGACAGCAGCCGCCCTGGCGCGCCTGGGCCGCACCAATGAGGCCCGCGCGTCCTTCGACCAACTGGTTGAAGACGTAAGCGCCGTCTGGGACGGAGACACTGCCCCCACCCCAGAAATGGTGCGCGACTGGTTCGTCAGCGCTTATCCGATCCGCTACAAGGCAGAGCGCACAGCGCTGGAGAAAGCGCTGAACGCCGCCATGTCCTGACCAGCGCCGGTCAGAGACACCGCCGGAACGTCAGGGACGACAGCAGATAGGGCACATCGTCCGCAACTGTCAGGTTATCGATATCACCCGTCATGTCCTGTAGATACTGATCCTTGAAGGTGGCAAAATCGCTGGGGATCACGACATTCATCTTCTTGTTCGCAGTATTGCCTGGGGGCGAATCGTCTTGTATCCGCAGTGTCAGCTTGCCACCCCCGCCGATGGCAACCACAGGGTCACCGACATTCCCCGGCGCAACCTCGTAATAGGTCAACTTGACAAATCCGGCCATGAACTGTGACAGAGCACGCTCTTCTTCGGTCAAATCGTCGTCTTCGAACTTATCGATAATGGCGATGCTATCCGGCTTATCGCCATCATATCGCAGCCAGATAGAGCAACCAGCGTCCCAGATGCCCTGAAGCGTCTGTTCTACGATCTGTTTCTCATTGGTGCCATTGACCTGAAAGTTGGCCAACATCAGCTTGCCTGCCTCGACCTGACCAGCCTGCCGTCTGCTTGCGTTGTCCCAGTCCCCAACCCTGGGAACCCCGTCATCTTTCGTAACCAATAGTGATGGCATTTCGCACTCCTTCTATGTTTGCGGAATCCAGTTCGCCTGCACGGCAGCGTGCAGGTCCCAAAGGCCGAAATTCCCCTCCGCATCGGGAAAGGCCGGCTCAAAGTCTGTGTTGAGGATACTGTAAGGGTCACTGCGGATGGCCCGGTGGATGGTTTCCATCGTCAGGCGGCTTGCCAGTGGTCCAAAGTGCTGGCCCGACGCATGCACATCCGCCTCGCGCAGCAAATAGAACCAAAGCGGGGTGTGGTCCCTGAGCGGCGCGGCGGCGTCGGACAACAGAAACTCACTCAACTCGGGCGACCGGGTCTGCGCCAGCCGGCTGGCCGGCAACCGCCGCGGCAATACAGCCTCGCCTGTGCCCTGCAATCGCTCAGCCGCAAGCTGCAACAGCGCCTGGCCACTATCCAGCCGCAGTCGGTTTCCACGCAACAAAGTGTGCTCTGCGATGCTGAAACTGTCGCCCGCCGCGTCCGGCGCCGACCGCACGCAGTCACCGATCGTGCCAGGCAGCGAAAACATGTCATGGGCCAGATTTTCATCAATTGCGCCGGCCAGACTGACCCGCATTCCATCAGAGGGCGCCAGCAGAAAATGCCAGCCAGCGCTCCAGTCCTCCGGCAGGGTTCTTGCACCATCTACCGCCACCAAGCGCGATGGCTCACTGTGGTGCGTGAATTGCAACAGGTCTTTCAACCCGGCCCCGCCACCGCCCTGCCGCCAATACGGATAGCGCTGCCCGACCATCGCGTGACCCAGCCGAAAGGCCGCCGCCGCAAATTCGATCGGCACAAGGCCCGTGTCCCGCCCCAGCACCGGATACGCGCCCGATCGCATGACGTCCCGGTAGACCGCCGGGCACATGACCCTTGGCAGGAAATCATGCAGCGTGACCCACTGAAGGTGCTGGCAAAGCTGTCGCTGCGCTTGTGCAGCATCGTTAAACCGCGCTGCCAGAACCTCGTGAAATTTGGTGATCAGCACCACCATCTGGGACAAGGTCAGGTTCTGATCGTTCCGCTTGTCGCCGCCCCTTGGCGTCCCGCAGGTGGACCGGCACAAGTCCCCTGCCCTGCCCGTACTTGTCGGTCCAAGCCGCAAACCTTCTGATCCGTCGCTGCTGTCTGCCGCAAAGAGTGACGCAAAATCCAGCCGCGCCGACCCGCAGGTTTCCCCGATCGTGTCAGACGCCTCCCACGTCAGATCATGCGCAATCAACTGGCCAAAGTAGGTGTGGCCCGCAGGGATGCCCTGCGCCCCAAATCGGTATCTGCCCCACCGTGCGGGCCAGACCGACATCTGCCGCGCAAGTTCGCGCAACAAATCTTCGTCGTGCAGCGGGGCGTTGGTCTCTTCCCCCACCCTGTCATAGGCCGAAAAGGACGACGGAACATAATGTGACGGGCTGCGCGCCTCAAACCGGAGCCTCTCTCCGGATCTCGTCGCGGTGTAGCTCGCACAGGGCCCATTGTGCGCCGATCCGTCAAAAAGCTCATAGACACGCGTCGTCTTCTCAGACGCATCTATGCGCCTGGCTTCGACAAGCCTTATGCCGCTGTTGTGCAGTATCTGAACTGTCCTCAGATAACAAATTTATAAGAATCAAATTATTAAGTAAGTGACCGCATCCTATCACGAAATCACAAGTTTTGATACCTGACAGATCAGCCGTGAAAGGCGGCCACCGTCTTGAGCGTGGTAAAACCATAAAGGGCTTCGAACCCTTTCTCGCGCCCATGCCCCGACAGGCCCGTGCCGCCAAAGGGCAACTCCACCCCGCCCCCGGCACCATAATTGTTCAGAAAAACCTGTCCGGCCCGCAGCCGCTTTGCCATGCGCAATTGCCGTGATCCGTCGCGGGTCCAGCAGGCCGCGACAAGGCCAAAGTCGGTGCCATTGGCGATCTCTACTGCATGGCCCTCGTCCCTGAAGGGGATGATCACCTGCACCGGGCCAAAGACCTCGTCCTGCGCAAGGGTATGCGCCGGATCGCTGCAGGCAAAAAGCGTCGGGGCAACATAAGCGCCGCCTTCCGGGGCGCCCGGATCGATCTGCCCCTGGGCCAGCATCTCCAGATCAGCGCCCTTTGACAGAAAACCCGTGACGATCTCTTTTTGTCGCGCTGAAACGAGCGGTCCCACATCAAGATCGTCCATCGCCGGACCTGCCCTCAGCGCGCGATACTTTTCGGCCATTTGGTCCACAACCTGCGAGTATAGCCCCTCATGAACCAAAATCCGCGATGACGCAGAGCAGGTCTGTCCTGCATTCTGAATGCCCGCATTCACCAGAAACGGCAGAGCCGCCTCAAGATCCGCGTCGTCAAACACCACCTGCGGAGATTTTCCCCCAAGCTCCAGCGTTACGGGCACAACATTGCGCGCCGCACTTGCCTGAATCAAACGCCCCGTCGCGACAGACCCCGTGAACGACACGTGCTGCACCCCCGGATGCGCGGACAATGCCGCACCCGCCTCAGCCCCGCGTCCCGGCACTACGTTCAACGCCCCGGCAGGCACCCCGGCCCGGCGCGCGAGTTCAGCAAAGGCCAGCGCGGTCAGACACGCCTCTTCTGCCGGCTTCAGCACGCAGGCATTGCCGGTACACAGCGCCGCCCCAACCGACCGCCCGATGATCTGCATCGGATAGTTCCACGGGATGATATGCCCCGTCACCCCATGCGGCTCGCGCAAGGTATAAACAGTGTAGCCGTCCAGATAGGGGATCGTCTCACCGTGCAGCTTGTCCGCCGCACCGGCGTAGAACTCCATATAGCGTGCAAGGGCGGTCACATCGGCGCGCGCCTGTTTTAATGGCTTGCCCACGTCACGCGCTTCGAGTTCTGCCATCTCGTCGGCATGGGCCGTGACAAGCTGCCCGATCCGCGCCAGAACGCGCCCCCGCTCAGCCGCAGTGCTGCGGCCCCAATCGCCCTGGATCGCGGCCTGTGCTGCTGCAACGGCGGCATCAATGTCATCGGCATCCCCTGCCGCAATGTTGCACAATGTCGTGCCATCGGACGGGTTGATCAGCGGTAAAGAATGACCGGCAGCGGGCGCTTGCCAATGCGCCCCGATCAAACAGGTTTCAGGATCAAGGCCAAGTGGTCGGATGGGCATCGGGGTTTTCTCTTCTCTCAAGCGGCTGTGCAATCGTGGACCAACCGGCACCCAAACGCCATGCCGAACCTCATGCGCGCACCGTCGCGCTGACAGTACCGTCCGCCACCCAGCCGTCAAAGATTGCAAGCACCGTGTCGGCAAAGGCCTGATCGTTGATGTGGCAGTCGATCTCGCTAAAGCGAAGCGGCGCGGTCATAACCTGCCGCATCTCGTCGCAAAAGGCATCGAACGCCTCCGGGTCATGGGCCGGACCGCCGGGCTTGTCCCACTCCTCGATCCCCTTGTTGGGCAGAATGACATGCGCGGGGGTGTCTGACTGCTTGAGCCGACTGGCGATCTCGCGCGCGGTCTCGCGACGCTCGTCGGCATTTAGGCCTGACGACTTGATCAGCCGGTTGTGCGGATGAAAAGGCCGGTCCTTGTAGCGCGCGGGAATGTCCTGCCAACCTGCAAAGTCGATCAAATCCAGACACCCGGGCGCCACGATCTGTGGAATGCCGGCGCGGCCTGCGTTCAGCATCCGGTCCGCCCCCCCATTGACGACCGATCCGGCCAGCAGATTGCCCAGTTCGGGCAAGGCAAGATCCATCACGCAGGCAAACCCACCCTCGCGGGCGATGCTTTCATACGCCATGCCGCCCATCCCGGTGGCATGAAAGATCGCCACGTCAAACCCGCGCTCTTCCAGCGCAGGTTTCAAAAGCTTCATGTAGGTCAGACAGCTTGAACCCAGCGATGTCATCCCCACCATCGGGCGGTCCCCTGTTGGGGGCTCCACCGCCCGCGCTGCCCCCAAAACTGCACCCGCGGCCTGCGACAGCGACGCCTTGCAGATCGAATTCAATCCGTAAAGGCCACCGGCCCACAGGATCATCTGGATATCCGCCGACAGCCGGTCAGGCGGAATGATGGGTGAAAATGACACCGTGGACACCACGTATTTGGGCACCCCCAGCGGCAGGGCCTGACAGATATCCAGCGCCGCATCCGTGCCCATCGACCCGCCCAGGATCACCACACCGTCAAATGCCCCCGCGCTGAACATCCGGGCGGCCAGTGTGCTGGCACCGTCCGCCATGATCTGCATGGCGACACTTTCCTCGCCCTGATCAATGGCCGCCCGAATGCTGCTGCCGCCCGCCTCTGCCACCTGATGCTTGGAGACATCGGTGGGTTCGTCGGGGTCACCCAGTACCGAGATATCCATTGTCAGCACCCCGCCGCCCTGCGCCCTGATGCGTTCAGCCATATAAGCCAATTCGTCATTCTTGGTGTCAAAGGTCCCCACAATGAGAATGGTCTTGTCGGTCATCTGTTTGTCTCCGCTCATTGCAGGCCCCACATCGGCGCGCTGATCTGCCAAAGCTGGCAGAGGACGTGACGACGTTCAATATTCTTCCGCCAATGCGGCACTCTCAGGGGGCTGCCCCCTGCGTGGCACGCTCCAACCGGGCAACAGCTTCTTTCAGCTTCGGGATCAACGCCACGCGCCGCGACGTTGTGAAATCGTTGCTCACCAGAGCAATGGAAATCGCGCCGCGCGGATCGCCGGCCCCAGAACCAAAGGGCATCGCCAGACTGGACACGCCCTCCTCAAAGGTGCCGACCGTGGCCGCGTACCCCTGTTGCCTGATCTCTGCCATCCGTTTTTGGATCGCGCTGAGGTCTGTTTGTGTGTGCGGCGTGACCTGACCGCGCGGGTTGGAAAGGATGCGCTTTTGCGTCGACGGTGTGGCATGGGCCAGGAACACCATCCCCGACGCCGTCGCATGATAATAAAGCATCTCGGTCGCGCGCATGTTGACCACATGTCCCCGGCTCGGCAACCGGTAGGCAAGCGGCGTCATGCCTTCCGCACCCGGCACGCTGACATGCACCGTCTCGCCAACCTCGGCGCATAGCCAATTCGCCACCTCAGCCGCCGCGGCCTGCAAAGGGACCGTCGCCTCGCGGATGCGGGCAAAGCGCAGAAACCCATGGCCAAGACGGTACTTGCGGGTGTCTTCGTTCTGCTCGACAAACCCATGTTCGCCCAAGGCCACCAGCAACCGCCGCGTGGCTGCCTTATCAAGCTGCGCCATCCGGGCCAGTTCGCTCAGCCCGATCTCTTGCTTTTCCACCGAAAACTGGCCCAGCACCCTGAACGCCTTATCGACCGTTTTCATGACGACACCCCCCAGACACGATGCCGCCTACTGTATCTTTCAAACCATCGGTAACAATAGTGAACCGATCCGCCCTCAGAGGGTCGCAACCGCATCGCCGGGCGCAATCCTGCCCCCCTTAATCACCTCGGCGTAAACCCCCATATCCGAATGACCATACTGATCGCGCAGCAATCGCGGCACATCCAGATCACGCAGGCCGGTTTCAAGGTTCACCTGCGTTGCCGGACACCTTTTGGTGCGCATGACCACCCTCAGCGTGGCCTCACCCAGGCTGATCTCTCGTCCCACCAGATCAAGCTCCCGCATCGGCGCGATGCCTGAAAACAACAGATTCGCCCGAAACCGCAACGGGTTGACATCCTGCCCGATCGCTTCTGAAAATGCCCTGACGCTGTCGATATTGATCAGTGATATCGCATTCATCATCTGCGGCGACACCACAGAGACATCCGTGAACCGGTGCGGCGCTGAGGCCTGCAAGGTCGGCTGATGCCCCGGCTCATACCCAAGAAACGCCGCCAGAAACGCTGCCGCCGCAGGCCCGCCGCTGTCCTCTTTGAGATCAAAGGTCCGATCCTGGCCTTGCCCCGTGATCCGAAGGGTCCCCTCCTGAGGATCATAATCGGTCGCCAGCCGCGCCAGGGCTGCATCACGCGCCAGCACGACGAACTGCGATTTCGGCACTGGTTTCGGGGCATCGGGATCAAAACTGCTGTCGTGCCGCGCAAACCCGAATACGCGATCCTCCGGAAATCCCGCACCGGGATGCAGCATGACCGTGCCCAGGCGCTGACCGCTCAGTCCTTTGACCGGGTAGTGATACAAAGCCTCAATCTGACCGGCCATTTTGCTCAATCTCCTGTCAACGTTTGCGAAAAGCACGATTTTCTCATGCTAGCGGCCTCTGTCTCAGATCAAAATGGGGCGTCTGGGCGCCCCTCCTGTCGCCTCTTTTGGCTGCAAACTTTTATTCGTTAGATATCAGCAGGATAATGGCATTTTCAGCAATTTTGAGGTACGCCCCTCAATTATTATGTAGACTTGAGGAGCGTACCTCAAATAGCGTCTCATTGTCTGAATGACGATTCGACCCAACCCGAAAGAGGTCGAATCCATACTGGGAGGAATACTTATGAAGACCTTTAAACTGGCATCCGTCAGTGCCCTCGGCCTTGCCGCTGCAACCAGCATGGCTGGCACCGCACAGGCCGAAGACCTGACCCTGTGCTGGGCGGCATGGGACCCTGCAAACGCCCTTGTGGAACTCAGCAAGGAATTCGAAGCCCAATCCGGCCACACCATGAATTTCGAATTTATCCCATGGCCCAACTTCGCCGACCGCATGCTCAACGAGCTGAACTCAGGCGGCAATCTTTGCGACCTGCTGATCGGCGACAGCCAGTGGATCGGCGGCGGCGCGGAAAACGGTCACTACGTCAAGCTGAATGACTTCTTTGACGCAGAAGGCATCTCAATGGACGATTTCGCACCCGCGACCGTCTACGCCTATTCCACCTGGCCCAAGGGCACACCAAATTACTACGCCCTGCCTGCGATGGGTGATGCCAATGGCTGGTTCTACCGCAAGGACTGGTTCACCGACCCCGACATCATGGCCGCCTTCAAAGAGGCGACAGGCCGCGATCTGGCAGAACCCAAGACCCAGAAGGAACTTCTGGAAACCGCACAGTTTTTCCAGGAACGCGAGATCGACGGCAAGACCGTCTATGGCGCATCGATCTTCACCGAGCGGGGCTCGGAAGGGATCACAATGGGCGTGACATCCGCGCTCTACCCTTGGGGCTTCAAGTACGAGAACACGCCGGGCAGCTATGACATGGAAGGGGCCGTAAACTCCCCCGAAGCCGTCGAAGCACTTGAATTCTACAAAGAGTTCTACCAGACAGCGACCCCGCCGGGCTACACCAACTCTTACATGGGTGAATCGCTTGATGCATTCAAATCCGGTCAGGTGGCCATGGCGATGAACTGGTTCGCCTTCTTCCCCGGCCTCTACGCGGACCCGGCCACGGGTGGTGACAAGATCGACTTCTTCGTGAACCCGCCCCAAAATCAGGCAGGCTCGACACTGGGCGGTCAGGGGATCTCGGTTGTGTCCTATTCCGACAAACAGGATGCGGCGCTGGAATACATCAAGTGGTTCGCCAATCCCGACGTGCAGGCCAAATGGTGGGAACTGGGCGGCTATTCGGCGCATAACTCCGTGCTGAATGACCCGGGCTTCAAAGACAGCGCACCGTTTGCCGGTGACTTCCTCGAAGCGATGGGCGCAGTGCAGGACTTTTGGCAGGAACCGGCCTATGCCGAACTGCTGCTGGCGATGCAGAAACGAGTGCACGACTATGTGGTTGCCGATCAAGGCACTGCACAGGAAGCACTGGACAAGCTGATCGAGGACTGGACCGAAGTCTTTGAGGACGAAGGCAAGCTCTAAGACAGCGTAAGGCGGGGTGAACCCCGCCCTACGATCCCCTTCAAGGTAGGGCGGGGTTCACCCCGCCTTGCCCCAGGAAAGTTGCGTCCGATGACAGACACCCCCGCAGCGCGCGCCGCTCAGGCCACCCCTCCGAATGTGGCCCGCAAGATCAAAGGTCTCAGCGACCGCGCCATCGCGTGGATTTTCGTCGGCCCCACGATCTTCCTGCTGCTGGCCATCAACATCTTTCCGCTGATCTGGACCATCCGCCTCAGCTTCACCAACTTCAAAGCCAACCGCATCAACCGCGAACCGGAATGGGTGGGCCTGCGCAACTACGAACGCATCCTGACAGACAGCGACATCTGGCTGAACATGCAGGCCACGGCGCATTTCCTGTTCTGGACGATCTTCTTTCAGGTCCTGATCGGCTTCACGCTGGCCTATCTGATCAACAAGAAATTCAAGGGCAACGATCTGTGGACCACCATCATCGTGCTGCCGATGATGCTGTCCCCGGCGGTGGTCGGCAACTTCTGGAAATTCCTCTACCAGCCACAAATCGGCCTCTTTAACTACATCGTCGCCTTCTTTACGGGCAAAGACCCCTCCAGCTTTGAAATGCTGGGCAGCGTCGATCTTGCCCCCTGGTCCATCGTCATCGTGGACACCTGGATGTGGACGCCCTTTGTGATGCTGATCTGCCTCGCCGGCCTGAGGTCGATCCCCGATTACATTTACGAGGCCGCCGAGGTCGATCGCGCCAGCAAGCTACGCCAGTTCTTCACCATCACGATCCCCATGGTCCTGCCCTTCCTGATGCTGGCGGTGCTCTTCCGCGGCATTGAGAACTTCAAGATGTTCGATCTGGTGGTGCAACTGACCGGCGGCGGCCCCGGCTCCACGACGGAACTCACCTCCATCAACCTCAAACGGGAAGCTTTTGAGAAATGGCGCACCGGCTACGCCTCGGCCTACGCCATCATCCTCTTCGTGACGGTCTTCGGCCTCGCCTCGATCTACGTCAAAGCGCTCAACAAGGTGAAGGAACGGTAATGACGCGCCCCTCTTCATCTTTCGAAAAAAACTCTCGGGGGCGCGCGCCCCGCGCGCGGGGGGCAGACAGCCCCCCTCACCGCCCGCCGCAGGCGAAAGGCCCGGTCTCATGAGCAGCTTCTCCGTCACCGAACCCTCCAACCGATCCAAATGGTTCGCGGGCACCCTTGTGATCCTTTACGCGCTGATCACCATGATCCCGCTGGCGTGGATCATGCTCACCGGCTTCAAATCCCCGTCCGACGCCATCTCCTACCCGCCAAAGGTGGTGTTCGAGCCAACCCTCGAAGGCTACGTCAATCTCTTCACCACCCGCACCCGGCAAACACAGGAATACCTCGACGCAAACCCGCCGGAAACCTGGTACGAAGAGATCGTCCGCGAATATGACATGGTCATCGCAGGCCCCTCCAAATTCGGCGAACGCTTTCTCAACTCGGTGATCATCGGATTTGGCTCCACCTTCCTCAGCATCTTTCTCGGCACGCTGGCCGCCTACGCCTTCAGTAGGTTCAAAATCCCGCTGGCGGACGACCTCCTCTTCTTCATCCTCAGTACAAGGATGATGCCCCCCATCGCGGTCGCGATCCCCATCTTCCTGATGTACCGCCAACTGGGCCTGTCAGACACACATCTGGGCATGATCCTGCTCTATACAGCCGTGAACATTTCCCTCGCCGTCTGGCTGCTGAAAGGCTTCATTGACGAAATCCCCCGTGAATACGAAGAGGCCGCGCTGATCGACGGCTACACAAGGTTTCAGGCCTTCTACAAAGTTGTCCTGCCGCAGGCCGCCACCGGCATCGCCTCCACCGCGATCTTCTGTCTGATCTTTGCCTGGAACGAATACGCCTTTGCGGTCCTGCTGACCTCCGGCACCGCGCAAACGGCCCCGCCCTTCATCCCGACCATCATCGGCGTGGGCGGCCTCGACTGGCCCGCCGTGGCGGCAGGCGCGACGATCTTCCTGCTGCCGGTGATGATCTTCACCATCCTGCTGCGCAAGCATCTGCTGCGCGGGATCACCTTCGGGGCAGTGCGCAAATGAGTTTTCTGCACCGACACGATACCGACGCAATACCGACGTTATACCGACGTTCCCCGGAGGCCTCAAAATGAGCAATTTTCTGACCGGCCTGATGCGCCTCAAACGCGGCCCCTGGGAGATGCTGGCAACCATCCTGATCGGCCTTGGCGTCTTCATGCTGATGCAGCCCTTCGCGATCTGGCTCTACACCTATTCCTTCATCACCACACTGGTGGGCACGGTGATGTTCATCATCGTCTCCCACTTCAAGGACTGACACCCGTGCTCACCTCAACCAATGCCATCCTGCCGACAAATGATCCTGACCGCACCGTGGCGTTCTACCAGTCCCTCGGATTTGTTCTGCATGCCCGCCATGACAGCGACTATCTTGTTTTCGCCCAGAACGGGGTAGAACTGCACTTTGCACACGACCCCGAGCATGTCGCGGAAACCTCTGATCATGCTGTATATTTTCATTCCGACGACGTGGATACGCTCAGTGGTGCCATGGCAAAACTGAATTGGGTCGCGCAAGGCTATCCTCGCTTTGCTCCAGCGCAGGACCGTCCTTGGGGCATGCGCGAGTTGCACGTGCTGGACCCGGACGGCCATCTGATCCGGATCGGGCAGGAGGTAACCTGATGGCACAAATCCGCATCAACAACATCCGCAAGGACTTCGGCGATTTCACCGCCGTGAAGGAGTCGAGCTTCACCATCGAGGACGGCGAATTCTTCATGCTGCTCGGCCCCTCCGGCTGTGGTAAAACCACCACGCTGCGGATGATCGCCGGACTGGAATTGCCCACCTCCGGGGAGATCTATCTCGACGGCGAAGAGATCAGCCAAAAGCCCCCCTCCCAGCGCGATATTGCCTTTGTTTTCCAGATGTTCGCCCTCTACCCGCATATGAACGTGCGCAAGAACCTGAGCTATCCTCTGGTCTCCCAAGGCATGGCGCGGCGCGATGTCAAAGCCAAGGTCGAAGAAGTCGCGGGCATCCTCGGCATCACCGACATCCTGAACCGCCCCGTGGGCGGCCTCTCGGGTGGCGACCGCCAGCGCGTGGCCCTTGGCCGCGCCATCGTGCGCGACCCCAAGGCCTTCATGATGGACGAACCCCTGGGCGCGCTGGACGCCGAATTCCGCGAACACATGGCCGAGGAACTCCGCGCCCTGCACGACCGCATGGGCGCCACCACCGTCTATGTCACCCATGACCAGCTTGAGGCGATGCAGATGGGCGACAAGATCGTGGTGATGAACAACGCCGTGGTCGAACAATTCGGCACCCCCCAAGAGATCTACGACAAGCCCGCGACCATGTTCGTGGCCGACTTCATCGGTTCCCCGTCGATGAACTTCCTGAGTTTCGAAGGTACCGTCGCCGAAGGCGCCACATCGGTCGACATGCACGGCCAAGCCATTGGTGTGCCACGGCAAATGCAGGGCGACAGCGGCAAACTGGTCTTCGGCGTGCGCCCCGAACATGTGATCCTGTCCGATGCCGGTGACTACCGGGGCGAGGTCAAGGCGACGGAGTATCTGGGCACCACACAGATCATCACGCTCGACACGCCCAACGGCGAACTGAAGGCCCGTACCGGCAGTGATCGCATCGTTAAGACGGGCGAAAGACTGGGCATCGGCTTTGAAGCCCCGAAAGTGACGCTTTTTAATGAAGGGTCAGGCCAGGCCTTGCGCTCTGAGCTGAACAACAAGGTGCTCTCCCATGGCTGAGGTGATCCTGAAAAACCTGACCAAGCGCTTTGGCGATGACGTGGGCATCGACGACATTTCCATGACCATCCCCGATGGTGCCTTCGTGGTCCTGTTGGGACCGACAGGTGCGGGCAAGACGACGACGCTGCGCCTCATTTCCGGACTTGAAAAAGAGGACAAAGGCGAGGTCTGGATTGGCGGCCGCAACGTCAAGGGCGAAACCCCCGCCCAGCGCGATGTGGCGATGGTGTTCCAGCAGTACTCGCTCTATCCGCACCTGACCGTTAAGGACAATCTGGCTTTCCCGCTGAAGTCCCCAATCCTGAAAACCCCCACGGATGAGATTGAGCGCAAGGTCGCGGAGGTGGCCAATGTTCTCCAGATCAGCCACAAGCTGGGAAACAAGGCGACAGAGCTTTCAGGCGGCGAGATGCAGCGCGTATCTATCGGTCGCGCACTGGTGCGTGAACCGGCAATTTACCTGATGGATGAACCACTTAGTTCTCTGGACGCAAAGCTGCGCACAGACCTGCGGCTCGAACTCAAGCGCATCCAGGCCAGCCTCGGCGCAACGCTGCTCTACGTGACGCACGATCAGATCGAAGCCATGACCATGGCCACCCATGTGGGGGTGCTGGACAATGGTCACCTTGTGCAATTCGGCACGCCTCGCGAGATTTACGAAAACCCCAATTCGCTTTACGTCGCCTCCCGCCTCGGCCTGCCACGCATCAATGTGCTGCCAGCAGACGTATTTGGCAGCGTGCCTGCAGGCACGACCCAGATCGGCATGCGCCCCGAACATATCCAGCAAGGCGAAGGGCAAGAAGCCGAGGTGCAACGGGTCGAACATCTGGGCGACCTGGCGCGTCTGCATCTGACGCTGAAGGGTCATGCCATCACCACCATCGCTGATCCATCCGTCGACTACGAACCCGGCACGCACCTGAAAATCGCACCGCGCAATCCGCTGTGTTTCGACGCCGATGGCAACCGCATTCGTTAAAGGAGACCGCCATGAGCCATTTCATCAACGCCAAGGAAACATTTGTCACCGATGCCATCGACGGGCTGCTGGCAGCCTCCGGCGGGGCTTTGTCTCGGCTGGATGGCTATCCGCATATCAAGGTTGTGTTCCGTACTGATTGGGACAAGTCGCGGGTCGCCCTGATCTCTGGCGGGGGCGCGGGTCATGAACCGGCCCATGCGGGTTTCGTCGGAAAGGGCATGCTGACCGCCGCCGTCTGTGGGGAAGTCTTTGCCTCCCCGTCGGTCGATGCGGTGCTGGCCGGCATTCTTGCCGTAACCGGTGACGCGGGCTGCCTGCTGATTGTCAAGAACTATACCGGCGACCGGCTGAATTTCGGCCTTGCCGCTGAACGCGCACGGGCCTTCGGGTTGAAGGTATCAATGGTGATCGTGGGCGACGATATTGCGTTGCCCGACCTGCCCCAACCCCGCGGCGTGGCGGGGACATTGTTTGTCCACAAGATCTGCGGGGCCATGGCCGAAGATGGCGCTGACCTTGACGCTGTGACCAAGGCGGCGGAAGACACCATATCACGCGTGGCCTCTATCGGCATGTCACTGGATACCTGCACCGTGCCCGGATCCCAACGCGAGGACCGCATCAAGGAAGGCATGGCGGAGCTTGGCCTCGGCATTCATGGCGAGGCCGGCGTGGAACAGGTGCCACTCACCAGCGCATCGCAGGCGATGGACATGGTGCTCGACAAACTTGCGCCGAAAATCGGCGATGGGCCACACGTGGCTATCCTGAACAATCTCGGTGGCACCACCCCGCTCGAGATGTCGGTGTTGGCCCACGAACTGGCGAACTCTGACAGGGTGCAGAACATCGAACACATCATCTTGGGTCGGCTTATGACCGCACTGGACATGCACGGCTTTTCCGTCTCGGTCTTGCCGGTGACAGAGGCGAACGCGGCCCACCTGGCTGCAGACGCACCGATGGCCGCATGGCCCGGAATGCGCGCGCTTGCGCCGGTACCGGTGCAGCCGTTGCCTGATGGTCTAAGCCCGATTGAACCGATCCCCTCCCAAAACACCAAGACCCGCGCCATCATCGAGGAATGCTGCGACCTGCTGATCGCCGCAGAGGCCGATCTAAACGCGCTGGATGCCAAATCAGGCGATGGCGACTGCGGCTCTACGCTTGCGGGTGCGGGACGTGCGCTGAAAGGCGCGATGGACCGGATGCCTCTGGCAGACCACACACAGCTTTTCCGCGCGCTGTCCAATGAGCTGAGCCAGACCATGGGCGGTTCATCTGGCGTGATCCTCGCCATCTTCTTTGGCGCAACGGGCGACGCCTGTGCCAATGGTAAACCGACCCCCGCTGCCCTGAAAATCGGGCTGGATCGCATCAGCGAAGTGGGCGGCGCGCAGGTCGGCGACCGTACTATGGTCGACGCGCTGGCCCCGGCCCTCGCAACCCTCTCCGATGGCTTGGCTGCCGCCGCAGCCGCTGCGCGCGAAGGCGCGGACAAGACCGCGCAGATCGGTCAGGCAAAAGCGGGCCGCGCGTCCTATGTGCCCGAAGAAAACCTGATCGGTCACAATGACCCGGGCGCTGAGGCCGTGGCGCGGATTTTTGAAGGGATGGCAAAAGCATAAGGATCAGATGACCGATAAGGAAACCACCCTCCTGAATCCCACGATCAACGACATTGCGCGCGTTGCTCAGGTCAGCCTTGCGACGGTTGACCGGGTTCTGAATGCACGCCCCGGCGTACGCGAGGTGACGGTGCGCAAGGTCAATCAGGCGATTGCCGATCTGGGATACGTACGCGACACCGCCGCGGCCAATCTGGCCCGTGGGCGGATTTATCGCTTCACATTCATCCTGCCATTGGCAGAGAACGAATTCATCTCGATGCTTGAGCATCAGATCGAACAGCTTGCCCCGAATTTGCGGCGCGACCGCACGCAAGTCAGCTTTGTGCGCGTGGCCGCCTTTGATCCTGTCGCCCTGTCACGTGCCATCGACGCGCTGGACCCCACGCAGGTGGACGGTGTGGCGATTTTTGGGCCGGAAACGCCATCGGTGCGCGATTCCATTGCGTATCTCAAACGTCATGGCGTGACTGTGGTCTCCTTGGTTGCGGACATCCCCAGCTCTGAGCGGGACAATTACATCGGCGTGGATAACGTCGCGGCAGGTCGTACCGCCGCTGCGCTGATGGGCCGGTTCCTGGGGGATCACGAAGGCAAGGTGCTTGTCGTCACCGGCTCCATGCTGGCACGCGACCACCTGGAGCGACGTCTTGGCTTTGACGAGGTCATGTCACGGGACTTTCCGCATCTTGAAGTGCTCGCATCGCTGGAAGGCCGCGATGACCCCGATCAGATCGAACGTCTGTTGCCCCATGCACTGGCAGACAACGCTGACGTCATCGGCATTTATTCGTCGGCTGCCGGCAATGAGGGTCTGCTACGTCATTTCGACCAATATCCCGATCAGCCAAAGCCCGTCGTCGTGGCGCATGAGCTGACACCATTGTCACGCGACGCCCTTACGAACGGTCAGTTCGACGCCGTCATCAGCCAGGATTCGGGCCATCTGGTGCGCTCTGCAGTGCGCATCATGCGCGCCAATTCCGACAGGGCCGCGATCAATCTTGCGCAGGAACGCATCCGGATCGACGTTTATCTCAAAGAGAATATTCCACCGCAGGGAGGGGAAATCAGATGAAGACCATCAAGGGACCAGCGCTGTTTCTGGCGCAATTCGCAGGGGACGATGCGCCATTCAATTCATGGGACGCCATCACCAAATGGGCCGCCGATTGTGGCTACAAAGGCGTGCAGGTGCCCAGCTGGGATGGACGTTTGTTCGATCTGGCAAAGGCTGCGGAAAGCAAGGATTATTGTGACACCTTCAAAGGTCAGGCGGCCGAGAACGGTGTTGAGGTGACAGAGCTTTCGACGCATTTGCAAGGCCAGCTGGTTGCCGTGCATCCGGCCTATGACGCCGCATTTGATGGCTTTGCCGACCCTTCGGTGCATGGCAATCCGGCGGCGCGTCAGGAATGGGCTGTGGATCAGGTGATGAAGGCGATCTCAGCCTCTGCCAATATGGGCATCAAGAACCACGTCAGCTTTTCCGGCGCTCTCGCGTGGCCCTATGTCTACCCTTGGCCGCAACGCCCTGCGGGGCTGATCGAGACCGCATTCGATGAGTTGGCCGCGCGGTGGCGGCCTATTCTGGATCATGCAGAGGAAAACGACGTCAACATCTGTTACGAAATCCATCCGGGAGAGGACCTGCACGACGGCGTGACCTTCGAGATGTTTTTGGAACGCGTGGACAACCACACCCGCTGCAACATGCTCTATGATCCCAGCCATTATGTGCTGCAGTGCCTTGATTACATTGACAACCTCGACATCTACGCCGACCGGATCAAGATGTTCCACGTCAAGGACGCAGAGTTTAATCCAACGGGGCGGCAGGGGGTCTATTCCGGCTATCAGCCGTGGGTCGATCGTGCGGGCCGCTTCCGGTCACTGGGCGACGGACAGGTCGATTTCAACGCGATCTTCTCCAAGCTTTCGGCGATGGATTTTGACGGCTGGGCCGTGGTGGAATGGGAATGCTGCCTCAAACACCCCGAAGACGGCGCACGCGAGGGCGCACAGTTCGTCAAGGATCACATCATCCGCGTGACAGAACGGGCGTTTGACGACTTCGCCGATGGGGGCACGGATGAGGCCGCCAACCGGAAGATGCTGGGCATCGACTGAAGCGATGGCTTTGTGGGGCAAAACAGCCCACCCGGGGGGAGTTTTTTAGAAAGATGAAGTGGGGGACTACAGGATGAAGCGGATCAGGCTGGGAATGGTGGGTGGCGGCAATGATGCCTTCATTGGGGGCGTGCATCGGATCGCGTCTCGCATCGATGACAGGTATGAGCTGGTGGCAGGTGCCCTGTCTTCAACACCTGACAAGGCGCGCGAAAGCGGAGAGGCCCTTGGGCTGCCCCGCATCTATGACGACTTCAAACAGATGGCGATCCGCGAGGCGCGGCTGAAAACCGGGATTGAGGCAGTCAGCATCGTGACGCCCAATCATGTGCACTATGCCGCCGCACGGGAGTTTCTCAAACGCGGCATTCATGTGATCTGTGACAAGCCGCTGACCTCAACCCTTGCGGACGCCAGAAAGCTGGCGAAGGCTGCCGAAAAATCAGATGCGCTGTTTATCCTGACCCATAATTACACCGGCTATCCCATGGTGCGGCAGGCGCGCGAAATGGTGGCAGGCGGCGAGATCGGCAAAATCCGCGTTGTGCAGGTGGAATACCCGCAGGACTGGCTGACACAGGAAGAAACATTCAAGCAAGCCGAATGGCGCACCGATCCGGCGCGTTCCGGCGCGGGCGGCTCAACCGGGGACATCGGCACTCATGCGCATAACCTTGCGCGGTTCATCACCGGATTGGAGGTTGAAAGCCTTGCTGCTGATCTGGACGCCTTCGTGCCGGGGCGGCAAGTGGATGACAACGGGCACGTCATGCTGCGCTTTGAGGGCGGAGCTAAAGGGATGCTGTGGTGTTCTCAGGTGGCGCCGGGCAATGAGAATGCCCTGCGAATCCGCGTCTACGGCGAGAAAGGCGGCCTTGAATGGGCGCAGGAAGATCCAAATTACCTGTGGCACACACCGTTTGGGGAACCCAAGCGCCTGATCACCCGCAACGGGTCCGGCGCGGGCGACGCTGCAGCGCGCCTCAGCCGCGTGCCCCCCGGCCATCCTGAAGGATATCTTGAAGGCTTTGCGAACATTTACAGCGAAGCCGCTGACGCCATCGAGGCCCATCGCGCAGGCACCACGCCAGACGCTGCGGTGCATTACCCGACAATTGAGGACGGCCTGCGCGGTGTCGAATTCATCGATGCCTGTGTCCGGTCGTCCGCCGGGAACGCCCGCTGGGTCAAACTGCGCGGCTGAAGACCTGTGTGCATCAGCGCAACATGCCGTCCCCCGGTTGAGGGTGATTCATAGCGCACCTTGAAAATGTTAGCGCTATCATTTAGCGGTCTGGCACCATACCTTCCTCGATCCGACCGCCTGTCCTGCGGTTGGTCAGACCGTGTTGCGTGACATGTGCGGCGCGTTGATCTAGGAACCGACTAACCCCGCGCCTTAGACGCGCTCCGCCCTGTCACGGCCGTTCGGCCCGCTATTCTCGCGAAGGCTTCATGCTGCAAATCAATCCCGAAACCGTCACCCCCGACTCCCTGCGCACCGATATCGAGAAACATTTGAAATTCTCGTTAGGCAAGGATGCGGCACATGCCAGTCTTTATGACTGGCGCATCGCATTGTCACTGACCCTGCGCGACCGGGTGGTCGAGCCCTGGTTCGCCTCGACACGCCAAACGTATGAAGGCAAGCACAAGCGCGTCTATTACCTGTCGATGGAATTCCTGATCGGGCGGCTGATCGAAGACGTGATCATCAACCTCGATCTGGAAGAGAACGCGCGCGTGGCAATGAACGCGCTGGGTCAGGATTACCACGCGGTAGTTGCGGATGAACCCGATGCAGCTCTAGGAAACGGCGGTCTGGGACGACTGGCCGCCTGTTTCATGGACAGCCTGTCAACGCTTGCCATCCCGGCCTATGGCTATGGCATCCGGTACGAACACGGTCTCTTCGAACAGCACTTTGAAAATGGCCAGCAGATGGAAAGCGCAGAAGCGTGGCTAGAGCAGCGCCATGTCTGGGAATTCGAGCGACCCGAGGTGGCCTACCCCATCCATTTTGGCGGTCACGTGCGCACCGAAAACGGCCAAGCATCCTGGGAGCCGGGCGAAACCGTTGTTGCCTCTGCACACGACACGCCGACTGTCGGCTGGCAGGGCAAATGGGCCAACACTCTCCGTCTTTGGGCGGCGAAGCCAGCGGCCCTTTTTGATCTCGAAAGCTTTAACCGCGGGGATTACATCGGTGCCAGCGTGGCCGAGAGCCTCGCACGGACCATCAGCCGCGTGCTTTATCCCGATGACACGACCGAGGTCGGAAAGGAATTGCGGCTCAAGCAAGAGTATTTCTTCACCGCTGCGTCGCTTCAGGATATCTTGCGGCGCTTTTTATCCGAGGGGCATGCACTGGCAACCCTGCCCGACCACGTTGCGATCCAGCTTAACGACACCCATCCCGCAATTGCCGGGCCTGAACTGGTGCGGTTGCTGGTAGACGTGCACAGCCTTGAGATGGAGCCCGCCATCGAACTAGCGCGGGCCACGCTGAATTATACCAACCACACCCTGCTGCCAGAAGCGCTGGAACGCTGGTCAGAGGGGCTATTCTCGCGCATTCTGCCGCGCCACTATCAAATCATTCAGCATATTGAGGCTGCCCATTTCGAGCGCGTGGGAACTCAGGTGCGCATCATAGAAGACGGCAACGTCAAGATGGGCGAACTGGCCTTTATCATGGCGTCTCACGTCAATGGGGTCTCGGCACTGCACTCCGATCTGGTAAAAGAAACCGTCTTTGCCGATCTCAATGCGCTCTATCCGGGGCGCATCCTGAACCAGACCAACGGCGTCACGCCGCGCCGCTGGCTGCATGCCTGCAACCCCGCCCTGCGTCGCGTGATCACCGATACCATCGGTACCGGCTGGCAGGATGATCTGGAACGGTTGTCGGAACTGGAGCCGAATCTGGACGATACCGGTTTTCTCGATGCCTACGACACCGCAAAGCGCAGCAACAAGCAGCGGCTGGCCCAATGGCTCAAGGCTGAGCACGGCATGTCACTAAACACGGACGCCATGTTCGACGTTCAGATCAAGCGCATCCACGAATACAAGCGCCAGCATCTGAACATCCTCGAAACCATCGCCCTGTGGAACGATATTCGCGCCAATCCCGATGGCGATTGGACACCACGCGTCAAGATCTTTGGCGGCAAGGCGGCACCGGGGTACGTGCTGGCCAAGTCTATCATTCGCCTGATCAATGACGTGGCCAAAACACTCAACCAAGACCCGGTCACCCGCGATCTTTTGCAGGTAGTCTACCCTGAAAACTACAATGTCTCGATGGCCGAACTGCTGATCCCGGCCTCTGATCTGTCAGAGCAGATTTCGACCGCGGGCAAAGAGGCGTCGGGCACCGGCAATATGAAGCTTTCGCTGAACGGCAGCCCCACAATCGGCACGCTGGATGGCGCGAATGTGGAAATCCGCGATCATGTGGGGGAAGAAAATTTCTTTCTCTTCGGCCTGACCGCCAGCGAGGTAGAGGCGCGCCGCGCCGAACACGCCTACGCCCGCAACGCAATAAAATACAGCCCGCGCCTCTCCATGGCGCTTGAGCAGATCGCGGCCGGCGAATTCTCGGGGGGTGACAAAACCCGCTATCAGGATGTGCTGACCAATCTCTACGATCACGACTATTTCCTCGTGACCTGTGACTTTGACAGCTATTTTGACGCGCAGCGCAGAGTGGACGCAGCGTACCGCGATCAGCGGGGCTGGACCCGGAAAGCGGCCACAAATACCGCCCGCATGGGCTGGTTTTCATCCGACAGGACGATCCGTGGCTATGCGGAGGAGATTTGGAATGCACCCTCTGTGCGCTAGGTTGATGTGGAAACGCCTGCACGCGGCGAAAGGAAGAACGGCTTGATCACACCCGATGACGCCCACCAGATTACGACCGGCACCCATGCCGATCCTTTCTCAGTGCTGGGCCTGCATCAGGAGAACGGTGCGATCACCGTTCGGGCCTTTCATCCCGAAGCCGATGCTGCCTCTGTACTGGAAGCAGAAAGTGGACGCACGCTGGCCACGCTCGAAAACCTGGGTGAAGGATTGTTTGCGGGCGAGATACCGCGCCGCAAGAAGCGATTTCCTTACAGGCTGCAGTTTACCAGCGGCCATCATCAATGGGATACAGACGACCCCTATCGGTTTGGCCCTGTCATGGGGGACCTTGATGAACATCTGATCAACGAAGGTGCCCATCTGGATCTGTGGCAGGTGCTGGGCGCGCATGTCATGACGCACGAAGGTGTTTCGGGGACCCACTTTGCGGTCTGGGCGCCGAATGCGCGCCGTGTATCCGTGGTGGGCGACTTCAACGGCTGGGATGGGCGCCGCGCGCCAATGCGACGGCGCGGGCAGACCGGTGTCTGGGAGGTTTTTCTGCCAGATGTCGGCGATGGTGCGGCATACAAATACGAATTGCTCGACTCCTCCGGCACGCTGTTGCCACAAAAAGCTGATCCATTCGGCTTTGGGGCGGAACACCCCCCCAAAACCGCCTCTGTCGTGCGTCGGCTGAACGGCTATGACTGGAAGGATGCCCCTTGGATGCAAGGCCGTGCGGCACACCAACGCATCGACCAGCCGATTTCGATCTACGAGGTTCACCTTGGTTCATGGCGGCGTGTGCCCGAAGACGGCAATCGACCCCTGTCCTATATTGAATATGCTGAACAGCTTGTCAGCTATGTGAAAGACCTCGGTTTCACCCATATCGAGCTGATGCCGATTTCGGAATTCCCCTTCGATGGCTCCTGGGGCTATCAACCCGTCGGTCTTTACGCCCCAACCATCCGACACGGCACGCTCGAAGAATTCCGTGCCTTTGTTGAGGCATGTCATGCCGCAGAGATCGGGCTGATCCTTGACTGGGTACCGGGGCATTTCCCCGAAGACTCGCATGGCTTAGGCAAGTTCGATGGCACGCCACTTTACGAGCACGCCGACCCGCGCGAAGGGTTTCATCCCGACTGGAACACGCTGGTTTTCAATTACGGGCGGCGCGAGGTGTCCAATTATTTGGTGGCTAACGCGCTCTACTGGTTGCGCGAACACCACATCGACGGATTGCGCGTCGATGCCGTCGCCTCCATGCTTTACCGCGACTACTCGCGAAAAGACGGCGAATGGGTGCCAAACAAGGACGGGGGTCGCGAAAATCTTGAGGCAATCGCGTTTTTGCAACGCACCAATACCGTGACATATGGCGAGGTGCCGGGGATCATGACAGTGGCAGAGGAATCCACCGCCTTTCCAAGCGTCAGCGGTCCGGCAGATCAGGGCGGACTGGGGTTCGGATTCAAATGGAATATGGGGTGGATGAACGACACGCTGTCCTACATTGCCGAAGATCCGATCCACCGCAAACACCATCATCAAAAGATGACATTCGGACTGCACTACGCCTTTTCAGAAAACTTTGTCCTGCCGATCAGCCATGACGAGGTCGTGCACGGCAAAGGATCGATGATTGAAAAGATGCCCGGTGACGGTGCCGACGCATTTGCCAACCTGCGGGCCTATTATGGCTTCATGTGGGGGCATCCGGGCAAAAAGCTGCTGTTCATGGGTTGCGAGTTCGCCCAAAGACGCGAATGGAACCACGACGACAGTCTTGACTGGCACTTGCTGGGTGAACCTCGGCATGCGGGAATGCAGACCCTGATCCGCGATCTCAACACGCTCTATCGTGGGGCGCCCGCACTCCACGCACAAGACTGCAAGCCAGACGGCTTCGAATGGATCGAAGAAGACGCGGCAGAGGACTCCGTTTTCGCGTGGCTGCGCAAGGGCCCGAAAGACGCGGCCCCCGTGCTGGTTGTCAGCAACTTCACCCCCGTTGAACGCACTGCGCGCCGCATCGGGGTGCCGTATCCGGGGCGCTGGATTGAGCGCTTGAACACCGACGCCAGCCGCTATGGCGGGGCGGACCGCGGAAACATGGGGCATGCCGACAGTGAAGAGATCGCCGCATCAGGACGCCCGCATTCGCTGTCACTGACCCTACCACCACTTTCGACGCTCTTTTTTGAGTTGCAACAAGACGAGGCAGCGCAGACCTGAAAATCTGGGGGGAACGACCTATGGACCGACAATCAACACGACTTGCACAACAGACAATGGCCTTTGTGCTGGCCGGAGGACGGGGCAGTCGCCTCTATGAGCTGACCGACAGACGCGCCAAACCTGCAATGTATTTCGGCGGCAAGAGCCGGATCATCGACTTTGCCCTCTCCAACGCCGTCAACTCAGGCATCCGCCGCATTGGCGTGGCAACCCAGTACAAGGCCCATTCCCTGATCCGTCACCTGCAGCGCGGTTGGAGCTTTTTCCGCGCCGAGCGGAACGAAAGCCTCGATATCCTGCCCGCCTCGCAGCAGCTTGATAACGAGAACTGGTACAAGGGCACGGCAGATGCTGTCACCCAGAACATCGACATCATCCGCGGGTATGCGCCAAAATACATCATCATTCTGGCCGGCGATCACATCTACAAGCAGGACTATTCGCTGATGATCAAACATCACGTCCTCAGCGGCGCGGATGTGACTGTGGGCTGCATCGAAGTGCCGCGCGAAGATGCCAAGGGCTTTGGTGTCATGAAGGTCGACAGCGCGGATCAGATCCTTGATTTCGTTGAAAAACCTGCTGACCCCCCGCCGATGCCCGACAATCCCGACATGGCCCTGGCCAGCATGGGGATCTACGTGTTCGAGACCGAGTACCTGTGCCGCCTTCTGGACGAATGCAGCAAGGAAGACGGCTATGGTCATGATTTCGGGGGCGATATCATCCCCAAAATCGTGCGCGAGGGCAGCGCCAATGCCCACCCTTTCAGCCGCTCGTGTGTGCGCACCGGGCTTGAGGAAAAGCCCTATTGGCGTGACGTCGGCACCATCGACGCCTTCTGGCAGGCGAATGTCGATCTGACCGATTTCGAGCCCGAGCTTGATCTTTACGACAACGAGTGGCCGATCTGGACCTATTCGGAACTGACCCCGCCGGCCAAGTTCATTCATAACGAAGAGGGACGGCGCGGGCATGCGGTGTCGTCGATGGTGTCAGGTGGCTGCATCATCTCAGGATCACGGCTGGATCAATGCCTGCTGTTCACCGGGGTCAAGACCCACTCCTTTGCCGAACTCGAAGGGGTCGTGGCGATGCCTTACGTGGTGATCAATCGCAAGGCACGCCTCAGGAACGTGGTGATCGACCGCGGTGTCGAAATCCCCGAAGGACTGGTGGTCGGCGAAAACCCCGAACTTGACGCCAAACGGTTCAGGCGTTCTGAAAACGGCATTTGCATGATCACCCAACCGATGATCGATCGGCTGGAGAGTTGACATGAACGTCCTTTTCGTGGCCTCGGAATGCGCGCCCTTCGTCAAGACGGGCGGTCTGGCCGACGTGATCGGTGCCGTGCCAAAGGCGCTCAAGGCCCATGACGTCTCTGTTCGGGTGCTGATACCGGCCTATACGGCCCTCAAGCCACACCTGAAGGCCGGCAAAAAGATGCTGGCCTTTGACGCGCTCTTTGGTGGCCCGGCACAGGTGATCGCGGTTCAGGCAGAGGGGCTTGATCTGCTGCTTCTTGATGCACCGCATCTCTATGACCGGCCCGGCTCGCCCTACCTCGGCACCGACGGTCAGGATTGGCCCGACAACGACCTGCGGTTTGCAGCACTCGCCTTCGCAGGTGCCCAAGTAGGTCGCAATGGCGTCAAAGGCTGGCAACCTGACGTGATCAACGTGCATGACTGGCAAGCTGGTCTGGTTCCAGCCTACCTTCAGCAATCCGACGCGGCGGCTCCACCGGTCATCACCACCATCCACAATATCGCTTTTCAGGGCGTCTATGACGCCAGCCACCTTGAGACGCTGCACCTCAAGAAGACGCAATTCACATCCGAGGGCATCGAATACTGGGGTCACATCAGCTTTCTCAAAGCGGGTTTGGCACTGGCGGACAAGATCACCACGGTCAGCCCGACCTATGCCGCTGAACTGCTGACACCGGACTTCGGCATGGGCATGGACGGCCTGCTGCGGGCGCGACAGGGCGATCTCTCAGGGATCCTCAACGGAATCGACCTTGACGCCTGGAACCCGGCCACCGACACGCGATTGCCCGCCGTCTACTCAGCGCGCAGTCTCAAAGGCAAAGCCACCAACAAGGCAGCAGTCGAAAAACGCTTTGGGCTAAAGACCGGCCCCGGTCCCCTCTTTTGTGTCATCAGCAGGCTGACGGAGCAAAAGGGGCTTGATCTGCTGCTGGAGTGTCTGCCGCACCTGACGGGCGCGGGCGGACGGCTTGCGGTCCTGGGCACCGGGGACCCATCGCTAGAGCGCGCCTTCATGAAGGCCGGCAGCGATTTCAGCGGCGCGGTGGGGACGATCATCGGCTACGACGAAGACCTGTCACACCTGCTGCAGGGCGGCAGTGATGCGATTCTGATCCCCTCCCGGTTCGAGCCCTGCGGCCTGACGCAGCTTTACGGGCTGCGATACGGCACCCTGCCCGTGGTGGCACGTACGGGTGGGCTGGCCGACACGGTGATTGACGCCAACGAAGCCGCGCTGACCGCCGGCAATTGCGCCACGGGATTCCAACATCCGCCGGGCGACGCCACCATGCTGGGCCATGCCATCGGGCGGGCCTGCACCCTGTTTCGACAGCATCCGAAAACATGGGCCGGGATGATGCGCCGTGCGATGGCGCACCCGGTAGGCTGGGACACATCGGCAGCAGCCTATCTGGGCGTTTACCGCGCCGCCCTGACAGGGTAGTCCGCGCACAATGGACATGGCACGACTTTCCGCAGGCACGCCGCACCGGCTTGGCGCGCACTACGATGGCGACGGCGTCAACTTCGCCGTGTTTTCCGCCAATGCCACAGCCATGGATCTGTGCCTCTACAGTCCTGATGGGCAGACCGAAACCGCACGCTTTGCGTTGCCAGAACGCAGCGGCGACATCTGGCACGTACACGTGGCCGGGCTGCAACCCGGCACGCTTTACGGCTACCGCGCCCATGGCCCCTACGCGCCGCAGGACGGACACCGCTTTAACGCCCACAAGCTGCTGATGGACCCGTACACGCGTGAGGTTGCGGGGCGTTGGGCCAACGACCCCGCTCTGCTGGGCTACATCGCAACGGCACGCGACGAAGATCTGTCTTTCAGCACCATCGACAGCGCGCCATTTGTCCCGAAATCCGTTGTGTCAGACCCCGGTCTGTTGTCGTCCCCGCGCGATTCCCCGCCAAACTCCGACCGCGACCTGATCTACGAGGCGCACCCCAAAGGCCTGACACGCCTGCATCCGGGCATACCGGATCCCTTGCGCGGCACCTACGAAGGACTGGCCAGCGACACGATGCTGGACCATCTGACCAAGCTGGGTGTGGGCAGTGTCGAGTTGCTGCCCGTGCACCACTTTCTGGATGATAAGTTTCTGCTGGACCGGGGCCTGAAAAACTACTGGGGCTATAACAGCATCGGCTTTTTCGCCGCAGAACCGCGCTACTTCGGCTCTTCAGGCCTGCAGGGGTTTCGCCAGATGGTGGACCGCTTTCACAGCGCGGGCATCGCGGTCATTCTGGACGTGGTCTACAACCACACCGCGGAAGGCGACCAGAGGGGGCCAACCATTGCCTTCCGCGGACTGGACAACGACTCATACTACCGGTTGCAGTCAGATCAGCCGCGCTATTTTGTCAACGACACCGGCTGCGGCAATACACTGAATGTAGCTCACCCGCAGGTCACGCGCATGGTGCTCGACAGCCTCCGGTTCTGGGTGACAGAAATGGGCGTCGATGGCTTCCGCTTTGATCTGGCCACGACGCTCGCGCGGGAAGATCAGGGCTTTGATCAGAACGGTGGCTTTCTGGACGCACTTGGCCAGGATCCTGTGCTGTCGCGCGCCCGCCTGATCGCGGAGCCGTGGGACATCGGACCCGGCGGGTACCGTCTGGGGGGGTTCCCGCCCCCCTTTGCCGAATGGAACGACCATTATCGCGATTCCCTGCGACAGTTCTGGCGCGGGGATGCCCACAGCGCACAAGCCATGGGCGCCCGCCTGCTGGGGTCGGCCGACATTTTTGACCGCGCGGGCCGGCGCGCAGACACCTCCGTGAACTTTATCGCCAGCCATGACGGTTTCACGCTTGCCGATATCACCCGCTATGGGCACCGCAACAACGCCGCCAACAAAGAAGGCAACCGCGACGGTCACGGCGCCAACTACAGTGATAACAACGGCGTCGAAGGGGACACGACCGACCCCGCGACCCAGGCCCGCCGCGCACGACGTCAACGCAATATGCTCGCCATGCTGTTCTTGTCGCAAGGCACGCCGATGGTGCTGGCAGGCGACGAATTCGGGAATTCGCAGCTGGGCAACAACAATGCCTATTGTCAGGATAATCCAATTGGCTGGCTGAACTGGGATCAGGCCGATGAAGGCCTCATGGCGTTCACCGCGCACCTTTCGACCTTTCGTCGCAGCCACCCCGCCCTACGCCAAAACCGGTTTCTGCACGGGTCCATTCGGGCCGAGGATCACCAGCCCGATGTCAGTTGGACCGATTTCACCGGCGCCCCCCTTGAGTGGAGCGATCCGGCACTTGCCCGTTTTTGCCTGACCCTGCGCGGCGCCGCTGAGGCATCCCCCTACGATGCTACCGACGACGTCGTATTTGCCGTCTTTAACCGGAGCAACGACGCAGGGGCAGCGTCTCTTCCCCCCGCGCCCGATGGTCTCTCATGGGCCCGCGGCATCGACACGGCATGGCCCCATCCCATCGACCCGGTGCCAGAGCGCCGCGATACCGCCAGCATCCACTCGCAAAGCGTCTCCGCCTTTGTTTTGGTGCCAAAGGGGCCGGACGCATGAGCACCGACAAGGCCCTGTCAGAACTGGCCGATCACTACGGTATTCTGCCCCGCTTCCGGGATCTGGACAGAGTGGAGCGTCCGACGGCCCCGGACACGCAAAAAGCGCTGCTGGCGGCGAACGACGTCGATGTCTCAACGGACGCGGCTATCCGCGACAGTCTGAAACTTGCGCGGCGCGACAGGTCAACGCGCACACTCCCGCGCGAAGTGATCGTTCAGAGCGGGCGCACGACAGCACTGACATTTCCCGCAATCGCACCATGGAGCCTGCGCACGGATGATACAGCCGAACCGCTTGCCTGTGGCAAACCGACCGAACACCTGACCCTTCCCCCCCTGCCGCCGGACATCTACGTGCTGCGCATCGGCAGTCAGGAAATCACCATTTTGGCCGCGCCCGACACCTTGCCACAGGTTCCGCGCCAATGGGGGATGACCTGCGCACTTTACGGGCTGGCCTCAGACCGCAACGCCGGTCTTGGCGATTACGAGGATCTGGCCCGGACCGCCGAAGCACTTGGCGCACATGGGGCCGGTTTTCTTGGCATCAACCCGGTGCACAACATGGGCTATGCCGATCACGACACGATCAGCCCCTATTCGCCCTCGCACAGAGGGTACCTGAACACGGCCCATATCGCGCTGGACAAGGTGCCGGGGGCGGCAAGAGTGTTGGATGAGCCAACGCGTGCCAAACTGCGCAACGCGCGAACGATCCCCTACCGCGCCCACAAATCCGCGCACCATGCCGCCTTGGAGACGCTTCATAGGACATTCCGCCAAGGCCCAAAGGACGCCGAATTTCAACGCTTCAAAAGTGGCGGCGGCGACGATCTGCTCACCTTCGCGCGCTTTGAGGCGTTAAGTGAACTTGGCGGACCGGACTGGCGGGATTGGTCCGGTATTGCTCCCGAACCGGCCAATTTGCAGGTGGACTATCACGTCTGGTTGCAGTGGCACGCAGCACAGCAACTTGCCGCAGCGCAATCCCGTGCACTGACAGGAGGAATGGGGTTGGGCCTCTATCTTGATCTGGCCGTGGGCCCGCGACGCGGTGGGGCCGAAACGTGGTGCGCGCAAGGGTCTGTTGCACAGGGCGTCTCCATCGGTGCCCCGCCTGATCATCTGAGCCCCGGCGGTCAGAACTGGATGCTGGCGGCCTATGCCCCACGCAAGCTGAGGGACCAACGCTATCGCCCGTGGCGACGTGTGTTGGCGCAGACAATGGCACATGCGGGCATTATTCGTATCGACCACGTACTTGGGCTTTATCGCAGCTTTTGGATCCCTGACGATGGCAGCCCCGGCGGCTACATCCGCCAACCTCTCGACGCGTTGACAGCTGTCATCAAGATCGAAGCCGCCCGTCATGGCTGCGCCGTGATCGGAGAGGACCTTGGTCTGGTGCCCAAGGGTTTTCGCGACACCATGCGCGGCCATGGGTTTTACGGCTACGCGGTGATGCAATATGAAAAGGACGCCAAGGGCCGCTTTCCCGACCCGGCCCGCTCTCCCACGCAGGTCCTGTCGTGCTTTGCAACCCACGACACGCCGACCGTGGACGGTTATGCCACGGGGCGCGACATCGACTGGTGGGAAAAGCTCGGGTGGATCGACGCCGCCAGGGCCCGCGCCGAACACTGCAAGCGTGCCGGGGAAGTCAGTGCCGTCAGTAAGGCACGTCCATTCGCGACAGAAGTCCACGACCGCCTCGCCGTCACTAACGCAACGCTTGCGGCGGTACAGCTTGATGATGTCCTGCAAGAAACCGAGACCCAAAACCTGCCGGGCACGGTCGACGAACACCCAAATTGGCAGCGCAGATACGATGTGAAAGTAGACGCGTTGCGTGCCGACAACAGCCTCGCCGAAATCGCGCAAATGATGCAAGATGCGGGCAGAGGACCGCAGGAAGGACCCAAGAATGAAGATTGAAACCGTTTCCACAAAACCGATCGACGGTCAGAAACCCGGCACATCGGGACTGCGCAAGAAGACACGGGTTTTCATGGAACCGGGATATCTTGAGAATTTTATCCAAGCGACGTTTGATGCCATTGGCGGGGCTGAAGGCAAGACTTTGGTCGTGGGCGGCGACGGGCGCTATTTCAATGCGCCCGCCATTCAGGCCATCCTTAAAATGGCTGCGGCCAATGGCGCGGCCCATGTCATCGTCGGCCAGAACGGCATCCTGTCCACACCAGCCGCATCACACCTTATTCGCGCACTGAAGGCCGATGGCGGGATCATCCTGTCCGCCAGCCACAATCCCGGCGGGATCGACGCCGATTTCGGTGTCAAATTCAACGGGGCAAATGGGGGGCCTGCACCGGAAAAGCTGACCGCAGAGATATTTGCGAACACACAGACGATCGGTTCCTACAAAACACTGGACGCACAGGACGTTGACCTTTCCACCTGTGCCACCACGCAAATGGGACATATGAAAGTCACGGTCGAAGACCCGGTGGCCCGGTACCAGGCCCTGATGGAAGACCTGTTCGATTTCGACGCAATCCGCGCCCTCTTTGCCAGCGGGTTCACCATGCGTTTTGACGCCATGCACGCGGTTACGGGGCCCTATGCGACCGCTATCCTTCAGGACGCGCTGGGTGCCGCGCCGGGCACTGTGGCGAATGGCATCCCGTCCGAGGATTTTGGCAAGGGCCACCCCGACCCCAATCCGATCTGGGCCAAGCCCCTGATGGACCTGATGTTGTCCGAGGATGCACCTGATCTTGGCGCGGCTTCTGATGGCGATGGGGACCGCAACATGATCGTCGGGCGGGGGCTTTATGTGACGCCGTCCGACAGCCTTGCCGTGCTTGCCGCAAATGCCCATCTGGCCCCGGCCTACAAGAACGGGCTTGCAGGTGTTGCGCGCTCCATGCCGACCAGTGCCGCCAGCGACCGTGTCGCGGCGAAACTGGGGATCGAGGCCTTTGAAACTCCTACCGGCTGGAAGTTCTTTGGTAATCTGTTGGACGCCGGACGTGTGACGCTCTGCGGCGAAGAAAGCGCGGGCACCGGATCAAACCATGTCCGCGAAAAAGACGGCCTGTGGGCCGTGCTCCTGTGGCTCAATATCCTCGCCGTGCGGCGTCAATCTGTTGCCGAGATCGTCAAAGATCACTGGGCCACCTATGGCCGCGATTATTATTCGCGATATGATTACGAGGCTGTCGCGACCGACAAGGCAAACGCGCTGATCGATGGGCTGCGTGCGCGGCTCGACGATCTGCCCGGGCAACATTTTGCAGGGTTGACAGTCACTGCCGCCGACGAATTCTCCTATCAAGATCCGGTTGATGGGTCCGTCAGCACGGGTCAGGGCCTGCGCCTTTATTTCGAAGGCGGCGCGCGGGCGGTGTTCCGGCTTTCCGGCACCGGCACCGAAGGGGCAACCGTCAGGCTTTACCTCGAGCAGTACTCCGGCCAGTCCGGCAGCACCGAGAAAGACACGCAGGACGCGCTGAGACAGGTGCGGGATGCGGCGCTTGCGGTCAGCGACATGAAGTCGCTGATTGGCCGCACCGACCCTGACGTGATCACCTGAAGGACCGGGCGCTATAACGCAGCGGTCAATTCCCGGATCGCCTTTCTGTAGCCTGCCGTGATCTCTTCGTGTGCCACGTGACGCCCGTCGCGCACGCAGTGGCGGCCTGCGGACCAGACGTCGCGCACGACCCGGTCCTTGGCCGCAAAGACCAGCCCATCCAGTAAGGCGTCCGTGCCAAGCGCGCAAAGCGTCGGGTCGCTGCTGTCGATTGCGACCAGATCCGCCAACCGCCCTTCGGCGATGACACCGGCATCGCGCCCCAGCGCCTGCGCGCTCCCCGTTGCCGCACCGCAATAAAGCGTTTCCCCAACGGAGCCGGCCCCGGCAACCATCACGTTGCGCGAAAGATCACGCAGCCGCTGGGAATATTCCAGCATGCGCAATTCCTCTGTCAGGGAAATCGACACGTTGGAATCCGAGCCGACGCCAAAGACGCCCGCTTCGTTCAGGTAAAGTGGGCCGTTAAACGCCCCGTCGCCAAGGTTAGCCTCTGTCACCGGACATAAACCGGCCACCGCTCCGGACAGGGCCAGACCGGATGTTTCGGCATCCGTCATGTGCGTGGCATGGATCAGGCACCACCGGGCGTCCAGCGGCAGTTCCGCCAGCGCCCAGTCCACAGGGCGCGCGCCCAACCACGCCTCAATGTCCGCAACCTCCTTGGGTTGCTCTGCGATGTGCATGTGAATGGGCCCTTCAGGTCGGGCCGCAATCAGCGCCCGTAACTCATCCGGTGACGTTGCCCGAAGCGAATGCGGCGCGACCCCGAGAATGCTGTCGTCCGGCAAGTCCCGCATCGCCGTTTTTGCCCCGTCGACCAGCCGCAGAAAGGTGTCGACATCGTTTCCAAATCGGGCCTGACCGTGCTCAAGCGCCACCTGCCCCGCGCCGCCATAGCTGTAGAGCACCGGCAGATGGGTCAGTCCGATTCCGCTGGTCTTTGCCGCAGCGATGATCCGCCCGGAAAGCGTCGCAAGGTCGGCATAGGGCATGCCGCCCGGCTGGTGATGCATATAGTGAAATTCACCTACACTGGCGAAGCCGGCTTCTTGCATTTCAAGAAAGACCTGCGCGGCAATGGCTTCCGTCTGCTCCGGCGTCAGGGCGGCGGTGAACCGGTACATCAGGTCGCGCCACGTCCAGAAATTGTCACGCCCGGTGACCCGGTGCTCTGTCATCCCTGCCATGGCCCGCTGAAAACTGTGGCTGTGCAGATTGCCCAAGGCGGGCAACAGGGTGTCCACCCGGACATCGCCCGCCTGCGCGTCCTGTCCGATGTCAATCTGTGCGATTTTGCCGTCCTGAAGGGTCAGCCTAGCGCCCAGCACCCAGCCATCCGATACCAGCGCCCGCTTGGCAAAAATCAATTGTCATCCTCCGGTTTTATTATGTATAGACATAATAACCGATTCAACAGGCCCGCGAAAGGGCGAAATGCGTTCTTTGGTGGACCCGATGACAGATGACACCCTGATATTCACTGATCTGTCCGCCGCGACGATGGCCGAGGGAGATGTGGCCTACGGGTTGATCGAGGATGCGGCAATCGCTGTTCAGGACGGCGCAATCTCATGGGTCGGCCCTCAGGCCCACCTGCCCGCCACGTATCACGCCCTGCCGCGCACCTCTCTGAACGGGCGCCTTGTCACACCGGGGCTTGTTGATTGCCACACCCACATCGTCCATGGCGGCAACCGGGCAACCGAATTCGAAATGCGCCTGAAGGGCGCGAGCTACGAGGAAGTCGCACGCGCGGGCGGTGGCATCGTCTCTACAGTTTCGGCAACACGCAGCGCCAGCCAGGCCGACATGGTCGCCAGCGCACTGCCCCGTCTGGATGCGCTGCTGGCCGAAGGGGTCAGCGTGGTCGAGATCAAATCCGGCTATGGTCTGGATATCGAAACTGAGCTGCGCATGCTGCGCGCCGCGCGTGCACTGGCGACAGAACGCAATGTCCGGGTCGTGACCAGCTTTCTGGGTGCGCATGCGGTCCCCGCAGAATACGCCGGACAGGCGGAAGCCTATATTGATACGGTCTGCATCCCTGCCCTGCGCGCGGCCCATGCCGAAGGACTTGTCGACGCCGTTGACGGGTTTTGCGAGGGTATCGCATTTACTCCTTCCCAGATTGCGCGGGTCTTTGACGTGGCACAGACGCTTGACCTGCCTGTCAAACTTCATACGGAACAACTGTCAAATCTGGGCGGGGCAAAACTCGCGGCAAGCTATGGCGCGCTGTCGGCAGATCATATTGAATACCTCGATGACGCGGGCGTGGCCGCCATGGCGAAGGCAGGCACCGTTGCGGTCGTCCTGCCGGGCGCGTTTTACACACTGCGCGAAACGCAAGTGCCGCCGCTGGATGCCCTGCGCACACATCAGGTCCCGATTGCACTGGCCACAGACTGCAACCCCGGTTCATCCCCGCTGACGTCGCTGCTGCTCAGCATGAACATGGCCTGCACCCTCTTTCGCATGACCCCGGAAGAGGCGCTGGCCGGTGTGACCCGAAACGCAGCCCGCGCCTTGGGCTTGCGCGATTGCGGCACCATCGCACCCGATACCCGCGCCGACCTGGCGGTCTGGGATGTCAACCACCCAGCCGAGCTGTCTTACCGTATCGGCTTCAACCCCCTGTTTTCCCGCATTGTCAAAGGTGTCCCATGTCCACGCTGACCCTGACCCCCGGCGCCGTGACGCTGGACGATCTGGCTGAGATCTATTGGAACGAGGCAGCCGTCACGTTAGACACTGCGTGCCACCCGGCCATAAAGGTCGCCCATGACCGTATCGCGCAGGCCGCGGCAGGCGGCGAGGCAGTTTATGGGGTCAACACCGGATTTGGCAAATTGGCCAGCGTCAAGATCGCGGCCGCTGACACCGCGACGCTACAGCGCAACCTGATCTTGTCACATTGTTGCGGTGTGGGCCCCGCAATCCCGCGTCGCCATGCCCGCCTGATGATGGCGCTCAAACTGCTGAGCCTGGGACGCGGTGCCTCTGGCGTACGGCTGGAGGTGGTGCATCTGATCGAAGCAATGCTCGAACACGGGATCACCCCGGTCATCCCTGCGCAGGGATCCGTCGGCGCGTCGGGCGATCTTGCCCCGCTGGCGCACATGGCCGCCGTGATGATGGGCCATGGCGAAGCCGAGATCGATGGCAACGTTCTCTCCGGGGCGGCAGCCCTGACCGTGGCAGGCCTTGATCCGATTGAACTTGGCCCCAAGGAAGGGCTTGCCCTTATCAATGGAACACAATTTTCCACTGCCTTTGCGCTGGCCGGCCTGTTCGGCGCGTGGCACGCGGCAGGGTCGGCGCTGGTCACCGCAGCGCTTTCCACCGACGCCATCATGGGCTCTACTGCTCCGCTGCAACCCGAAATCCACGCCCTGCGCGGACACCGCGGCCAGATCGACGCAAGCGAGACGATGCGCGCCCTGCTGGACGGCTCTGAAATCCGCGAAAGCCATGCGGTGGATGATGCCCGCGTACAGGACCCCTATTGCATCCGTTGCCAGCCACAGGTGACGGGTGCCGCGATGGATGTCCTGCGCATGGCCGCCACAACCCTTGAGATCGAAGCGAACGCCGCCACCGACAATCCACTGGTGCTTACGGGTGTGGACCGCATTGTCTCGGGCGGTAATTTTCATGCCGAACCCGTGGGGTTTGCCGCAGATATGATCGCCCTTGCCGTGGCCGAGATTGGCGCCATCGCCCAGCGCCGCGTTGCGCTGATCGTGGACCCGGTGCTCAGCTTCAATCTGCCGCCGTTCCTGACGCCTGATCCGGGTCTCAACAGTGGCTACATGATCGCCGAGGTGACGACAGCCGCACTGATGAGCGAGAACAAGCACCTCGCCAACCCATGTGTCACCGACAGCACGCCGACATCTGCCAATCAGGAAGACCATGTCAGCATGGCCGCCCACGGCGCGCGGCGCCTGGGGCCGATGGTACAGAACCTTGAGTGCATCCTGGGCGTCGAATTGCTTTGCGCTGTTCAAGGCATCGAATTTCGCGCGCCACTGCGCACCAGCGACACCTTGCAAAAGGTCGTCACACGCCTGCGCGCAGAGGTACCACCGCTTACCCAGGACCGCTTTCTGGCCCCCGACATGAATACTGCTACCGCCCTGATCGCCTCTGGCGAGATCAGCCGCGCTGCGGCAACCGCGATGCCCAACCTATAGGAGTCTGCACATGACCGATCCCCGCAAGAACACGCGTGATATCTACCCCGCAACCGGGGTCGAAATCACAGCCAAAAGCTGGCTGACCGAAGCGCCCATGCGGATGCTCATGAACAACCTGCATCCCGATGTGGCCGAGAACCCGCACGAATTGGTGGTTTATGGCGGCATCGGGCGCGCCGCACGCACGTGGGCAGATTTTGACAGCATCGTGGACAGCCTGCGCAATCTCGAAGAGACCCAGACGCTGCTGGTGCAGTCCGGCAAACCCGTCGGCGTCTTCGAGACACACAAGGACGCGCCACGCGTCCTCATCGCGAACTCCAACCTTGTGCCGCACTGGGCCACCTGGGACCACTTCAACGAACTCGACAAGAAGGGGCTGGCCATGTACGGCCAGATGACCGCGGGCTCATGGATTTACATCGGCAGTCAGGGCATTGTTCAGGGCACCTACGAAACCTTTGTTGAGGCCGGCCGCCAGCACTATGACGGTGATCTCAAGGGGCGCTGGATCCTGACCGGTGGTCTGGGCGGTATGGGCGGCGCACAACCTCTGGCCGCCGTGATGGCCGGGGCCTGCTGCCTGGCGGTCGAATGCAACCCGGACAGCATCGACTTCCGCCTGCGCACCGGCTACGTCGACGAACGGGCCGATACACTGGATGACGCGCTGGCGATGATCGAGCGTTGGACCGCTGCCGGCGAGGCAAAATCAGTCGGCCTTCTTGGCAACGCAGCGGACGTCTTTCCCGAATTGGTCAAACGCGGTGTAAGGCCCGATATCGTGACTGACCAAACGTCGGCGCATGATCCGCTTAACGGATATTTGCCGCAAGGCTGGTCCATGGCCGGGTGGCGCGACGCGCGGGAAAACGATCCCAAGTCAGTAGAGAAAGCCGCGCGGGCCTCGATGAAAGTGCACGTGCAGGCGATGGTCGATTTTTGGAACGCGGGCGTCCCCACGCTGGATTATGGCAACAACATCCGGCAGGTCGCGCTCGAGGAAGGGCTGGAAGATGCCTTTGCCTTCCCCGGTTTCGTGCCCGCCTACATCCGCCCCCTCTTTTGCCGCGGCATCGGGCCTTTCCGCTGGTGCGCGCTGTCGGGGGACCCGGAAGACATCTACAAAACCGACGCCAAGGTAAAAGAGCTGGTCGATGACCCGCACCTGCACACCTGGCTCGACATGGCCCGTGACCGCATCAGCTTTCAGGGTCTGCCTGCGCGCATCTGCTGGGTCGGGCTGGGCGTGCGCCACAAACTCGGTCTGGCCTTCAATGAAATGGTCCGAACGGGCGAATTGAAAGCCCCGATCGTGATTGGTCGCGATCATCTTGATTCAGGTTCTGTCGCCTCGCCCAATCGCGAGACGGAGGCCATGAAAGACGGGTCAGACGCCGTTTCTGACTGGCCGTTGCTGAATGCGTTGTTGAACACCGCCTCCGGGGCCACGTGGGTGTCACTGCATCATGGCGGCGGTGTTGGGATGGGCTTCAGCCAGCATTCCGGCATGGTCATCTGTTGCGACGGAACCGAAGACGCAGACCGCAGGATCGCGCGTGTCCTGTGGAACGACCCGGCAACAGGAGTGATGCGGCACGCGGATGCGGGATATGACGAAGCCATCGATTGTGCCCGGGAGAACAAGTTAAACCTGCCCGGCATTCTCTGAGACCGCCCACGCGCCAATGCAGGCGCTATCGCGTTTTGTAATGCTGGCGCAAAGGTATTTGAAAAAGGGTGAAACTGGAACGACACCCCTTCTGTTTCACCCTTTTGAAAATACCTATTCCGACGACAGCAAAAAACACCGAACGTAGCGATTGCGCGGCCTAGTAGCGGGTTGTCATGCGGTGCCCGGGCGGGTGGATCAGCCGGACAAATGTGACCGCCTTTCCTTCCCACCAGGTGGCGCGCTCTACCACAAAAAGCGGATCGCCGGGCGTACATGACAGGTGATCCGCCAGCGTCTTGTCTGCAATAGTGGCGCAAAAGCTGATTTCGGCGTCCGAGAAAGGGATCGTGTTCACCAGCCATTCATTCGGACCCACCCTGTCAAAGCCCGCGTCTTCGGCCTGTGGCAAGGCAGTGAGACTAATCCAGCGGTCCTCGAACTGATAAGGCGTTTCATCTGCGGTATGCAGGCATCGCAAATGCAAGGCCCGGGCGTCCTTCGGCAGATCCAGCCGCGCCCGCAGCCAATCCGGTGCCGCAATCGCGTGGCGCCCGACCAACTGGTAGTGGTATACAGCTCCCTTATTCTCGATCTCGCGCCGGACGATGGGGATATCGAAGCGTGCTTGCCTGACAGGTGCCTGTCGCACCCGCGTTCCGGCCTTGCGCCGTCGTTCGATGATGCCGTCTTCGGCCAGCTCGCGCATCGCGCGATTCACCGTGGCGCGCGCGCAGCCATAGGTTTCGGCCAGATCGACCTCGCCCGGCAACAGCGCGCCGGGCGCCCAATGCCCCTTGACGATCTTGGACAGGATGTCCGATTTGACGTCCCGGAACGTGATTTTCATGTGCACGGGCCCCACTGTTTTCGACGGGTCAGGCGGACAGCGGTACCAGCCCCGCTGAGAGATACGTGCAAGCGGCCCGTCTTTCTCAAGATGTCGCAAGAAGCCAAAACCACATCCTCAGCGCCTAGTCATCCTGACCAACATCCTGCCGCTGGACACCCAGACCGTCGATGCCCAATTCCATCACATCGCCTTTCCTGAGGAAGATCGGCTGCGGTTTCATGCCCAGCGCCACACCGGGTGGCGTGCCCGTTGATATCACATCGCCCGGATGTAGCGTAAAGAGCGCGCTGAGGTGCTCTATGATCTCGGCCACGGTAAAGATCATCGTGGCGGTGTTTCCGGTTTGCATCCGCTTGCCATTCACATCCAGATACATCCCCAGCGCCTGGGGGTCGGTGACCTCATCCCGGGTGACCAGCCAAGGGCCCGTCGGCCCGAACGTGTCGCAGCTTTTGCCCTTGGTCCACTGCCCGGTAAGCTTGTTCTGGAAGTGCCGCTCTGAGACGTCATTCACGACACAATAGCCCGCGACATGATCAAGCGCATTGGCCTTGTCGACGTACTTTGCCGTCGTCCCGATCACGACACCAAGTTCGCATTCCCAATCCGTCGAGGTGGAGCCGCGCGGCATCATCACCGTATCATTGGGGCCGACCACGGCGGAATTCGCCTTCATGAACAAGATCGGATGCTCTGGTATCGCCGCACCGGTCTCTGCCGCATGGTCGGAGTAGTTGAGGCCAATACAACAGAATTTGCCAATCCTCCCGACGCAAGGCCCCAACCGCGGAGTGCCTTCCACTGCGGGCAGGCTGGCCAGATCAATCGCGCGCAGCTTTTCCAGCCCGTCGTCTGACAGGACATCGCCCGCGATATCGTCCACATGACCGGAGAGATCGCGCAGCGTGCCATTCTGATCCAGCAGGCCCGGCTTTTCCAAACCCGGCGCACCATAGCGTAGCAATTTCATATTCTGTCCTTTTTCTTGACCCGTTACCCTGACCAGCCGCCATCAATGACATGCGCCTGTCCGGTGGTGAATGCACTTTCGTCGCTGGCAAGATAGACCACCAGTGCCGCGATTTCTTCGGGCGCGGCGACACGACCCATCGGCTGACGCGAAACAAAGGCTTCGAGTGCTGCGTCATAGCTGCCCATCTCTTCACCCAGTGCGGCGACCCGGTCATGCCAGCTGGGGCTTTCCACGGTGCCGGGGCAGATACAATTACAGCGGATTCCTTTGGTGATGTAGTCAACCGCCACCGATTTCGTCAGCCCAATCACCGCAGCCTTGGTCGCGCCATAGATGAACCGATTGGGCGCACCGATGATGCTTGAAACCGCCGAGGACATGTTGATAATCGATCCCTGTCCGCGGTCCAGCATCCCCGGCAGCGCCGCCTGGATGCTGCGCACCATTGACCGGACATTGAGATCGAAGGCAAAATCCAGATCATCGTCCGATGCATCCTGCACCGTGCCGTGATGCACGTAACCCGCGCAGTTGAACAATATATCCGGTTGGGCCGCGCTGACGCCAGCCTTGACACTGGCGCGGTCCCGCACATCAAGATGGGCCGTTTCAATCCCGTCCCGTCCAGCGAGGTCAGCCAGCAGATCACTGTTCACATCCGTCGCAAAAACTTGTGCGCCTTCGGCGGCCATGGCCAATGCAGAGGCGCGGCCGATGCCCTGCCCCGCCGCGGTAACAAGTGCGCGCTTGCCTGTCAGCCTTCCCATGATGGTCTCCTCATCCCCGCCCGATGTAGGGCATGTTGGTGGCCATGACGGTCATGAACTGCACATTGGCCTTCAGCGGCAGGCTGGTCATGTGCAGCACGCTCTGGGCGACGTCGCGCACATCCATCACCGGTTCAACCGCGATGGCACCGTCTGCCTGCGGGACGCCCTCGGTCATCTTCTGCGCCATCTCTGTCAGGGCATTGCCGATGTCGATCTGGCCGCAGGCGATGTTGAAGGGACGCCCATCCAGTGACAAAGATCGCGTCAATCCAGTGATCGCATGTTTCGATGCCGTGTATGGCGCCGACCCCCAGCGCGGCACCTGCGCTGACACCGATCCGTTGTTGATGATCCGCCCCCCCTGCGGATCCTGTCGGCGCATCACGCCAAAGGCCGCGCGTGCTGCAATGAACGCGCCCATCACATTCACGTCCAGCAGGCCGCGGATATCCTCGACCGATAGTTCGTCGATTGGCGCACCGCCCAGGCTCACACCTGCGTTGTTGAACAGCGCATCAATCCTGCCCCAGGTCTCCAGCCCCGTCTCAAAGGCCAAATCCACCGCCTCAGCATCCGTCACATCGCAGGGCAGAACCAGCGCATCTGACCCACCTGCGGTTTCGGCCAGTGGCCCCTCTCGCCGTCCAACAAGCCCGACATCCCAACCCGCCTCGATGAACGCATGCGCGGTCGCACGGCCCACACCGCTGCCTGCACCAGTGATGATAATGGATGGCATTTGTCCCCTCTCCTCGGCTGCTGGACCAGTTGTGGCAGGTCTTGTGCGCCTAGGCCAGAGCGACCCGCGCCCGGCGCACGTTCCACCAGCCGTGGACGCAGGCTGCCGCGCAGGCTAGCGTCATGCGCAGACGGTATCGGAGGGGCGCATGAACATTCTCATCATCGGTGGCGGCGGGGTGGTCGGCCAAAAGCTCGCAACTGCACTCGCGCGCAAAGGCAGGTTGCGCGGCAAGGACATCGCGCGGATTACTCTGGCTGACATTGTGTCACCTGCGCCCGTCAATGCGCCCTTTTCGATTGAGACCAAGGTGTGCGATATCGCCGACGCCACTTCGGTCGCAGAGACGATCGCGCAGGACGATGACGTGATCTACCTGTTGGCCGCCATCGTCTCCGGGCAGGCAGAAACCGATTTCGACCTTGGCATGAACGTGAACCTGCACGGCCCGCTCAATGTGCTTGAGCGTTGTCGCGCGCTGGGCACCTGCCCGGTCGTGGTCTTTACTTCCTCCATCGCAGTCTACGGCGGTGAGGTGACCGACCCCCTTGGCGATCACAGCAACCTCAATCCGCAGACATCCTATGGCGGGCAAAAGGCTATCGCGGAAATTCTGATCAATGATTATACGCGCAAGGGCTTTATCGACGGACGCGGCTTTCGGTTGCCAACCATTTCGGTGCGGCCGGGCAAAGCGAACCTTGCGGCCTCCAGCTTTATGTCATCAATCCTGCGCGAGCCCTTGAACGGGGTCGAAGCGGTCTGCCCCGTCGACGACAACTTCCTGCACTATTATCTCAGTCCCCGGAAATGCGCCGAAAACTTGGTTATCGGGGCCGAAGTTGCCGCCAGCGACCTAGGCATGAATCGCTGCATGCAGATGCCGGGGCGCACATGGTCTATCCGTCAGCTGATCGACGCGATGACTGCCGTCGCAGGACCCGAACCGGCCAAACTCATTCGGTGGGAGGACCAGCCAGAGGTCAGGCGCATCGTGTCGGGTTGGAAGTGGGACATCCACGCCGACAAGGCAGAACGGCTTGGCCTTGGCGCGGATGACAGCTTTGAGGACAACGTACGGTACTATCTGGAAGAGGATAAATAGCAGCCGCGACGCGCGCAGGCTCCGGATGTGAACCGGCCCCGCTCAATTCACCGGTGTCAGCAAATCGGTGCCCGCAAAATGCGCCGCGATATTATCGCGCTGCAACTGCGCCATTGCGGCGCGAGTCTCTGAAGTACCGGACCCCTGATGCGGTTGCAGCACGACGTTTTCCAATGCCAGAAAGCGCGGGTCAATCCGGGGCTCATTCAGGAACACATCCAGCCCCGCCCCGGCCAGTTTCCCGTTCTCCAAAGCGTCCAGCAGAGCACCTTCATCCACCGTGCTCCCCCGCGAGATGTTGATGAGAACGCCACGCGGTCCCAGCGCGTTGATTACCTCAGCAGATACGTAGTTCTTTGTCTCAGACCCACCAACCAGCGCGACGAACAGAAAATCGACCGCCTCGGCCAAGGCCACGGGATCGGATTGAAACGTCCAGCCGGGCGTCTCTTTGCGACCCCTTGCATGATAGTGGATTTCCGTTCCAAACGCCGCCAGCCGATCCGCGATCGCCCGCCCGATACGCCCCATGCCCATGATCCCGGCCACGCCGCCACTCATCTTCCGGTTCAGCGGCACCGGTCCTGCGCCGCGTTGCCATTGCCCCTCGCGGACCCATGTTTCAGCCGCGCGCATCTGCCGACCCTGCGCAAGCCACATCGCAATCGCCAGATCAGCGACATCATCGTTCAACACATCAGGCGTATTGGTCACACGGATCCCCCGGGCGCGTGCTGCGGCCATATCAATGGCGTCAAAGCCGACCCCATAGTTGGCGATCAGTTGCAGCTGCGGCAGCGCGTCCATCTCACTGGCACCAAACGGGTCATGATCCTTGAACGCCACGACACTGATCTGCGACCGCGCGGCAAGCTCGATCTTTGCAACATCCCCTGACGAGGCGACACAATGCGGGCCAAATGCAGCCCCCAGCTCTGCCGCTTCGTCAGCTGTGTAATGGCCGATGGCAAGGGTTTTAGTCATGAGGATCTCCTTGGGGTCGCAAATTGTGTTGCGGGATGGCACAGAACTGTCAACAATCATCCGCACAAGAGCAACAGCCGGGCCCGTCTCAGCGCTTGCCAAGCCGCATCTGATCTTGTTTTAGTGCGGACACCACAAAATGAATGAAAATTCATGCAAATTAAGGGAGACACTCATGAAACACCTGTTGAAAGGCTCTGCAGCACTGGCGCTTGCGCTTGCGGCAACGACAGCCTCTGCCGAAACCGTCCTGACCATTTCATCCTGGGCAGGGCCTAACCATTCGATGAATTCGGTGACTTTCCCCTATATCGCGGATACGCTTTCGGAATGCTCCGGTGGCGACCTGACAGCCAAGATCGAATTCGGCCTTGCCCCACCCCCTGCGCAATACGACACCATCCGTGACGGTGTGGCTGACATGGGCTGGATTGTGCACGGCTACACGCCGGGCAAGTTCGTCACGACCAAACTGGCGGAACTGCCGGGCATCCCCGGCAACGCCGAACAGATGTCGGTGGCCTTCCAGATGACGGCCGAGAAATACCTCGATGCAGCGGGCGAAGCCAAAGGCGTGGAGGTCCTCGCCAACTTCACCCATGGCCCCGGTCTTCTGAATACGGTTGATGAGCTTTCCGATGGGTACAAAAGCATCGACGGCATGAAATTGCGCGTCGGTGGCGGTGTGGCCAACATGGTCGGCACAGCCCTCGGCGTGGCAGGCGTGAACGTCCCGGCCCCGGCGGTTTATGAGACGATTGCATCGGGCGTTGCCGAAGGCGTCTTTTTCCCGGCGGAATCGCTCTATGCCTTCAAGACGGCAGAGCTGACCAAATTCAGCTACGTGAATCCCGATGGCATGTACACGACATCCTTCGGCTTGCTGATGAACAAAGACACCTACGACGGCCTGTCGGATGCCAACAAGAAATGCGTTGACGACATGCGCGGCGTGGAACTGGCCCGTACCATCGGACAGCACTGGGATGCCGCAGACGACTTTGGCCGCGAAAAGGCGCAGGCCGAATTCGGCTTGAACGTGATCGAATTGGATGATGCACAGCGGTCCTACTTCAAGGAAAAAACCGCAGGCATCGAAGCGGCTGTGCTGGAAGAGATCAGCGCCACCGGTGTCGACGGCGCGGCTGCGCTGGAGTATCTGAAGTCACAGATCAAGTAAGGCGGACCTGATCGCTGATGCGAGATACCGTCAAAAAGACAGAGAGGCTGGTGGATACCGCCAGCCTCTTTCTTGCCAATATGGCCGCCGTGATCCTGCTTGGGCTGGTGGCTTTGACCTGTGTTGACGTCATCGGGCGTTACTTTTTCGCAAGCCCGCTGGTTGGCGCAGTTGAACTTGTGCGCCTGTGCATGGCGGGCATCATCTTTTTTTCGTTTCCCTTCATGTTTTTGCGCAACGACCACATCATCGTTGACCTGATCCCCCTTTTCCGGCGTGGCTGGATCGGCTGGGCGACGGCGATCGTGACACTGGGGCTGACGATCGTGGTGGCCTATTACATCGGCGACCGTGTCTATGACTATGCGGTGCGCGCCATGGAAGACGGCGATACCACCGAATACCTTCACATTCCGCGCTGGCCCATTGTCGGCTTCATCACCCTGTCGATCTTTGTCGCGGCCTTTTGTGCCTTCGTGCGGCTGCTGTCGATACTCATGACGCCGGGCACCCTGCCCGATGAACATCACGAGGAAGGCATATGACTGCCGCGCTGATTGGCTTTGCCGCCGTCCTGCTGTTGGCCTTTATGCGCATGCCTCTGGGCCTTGCACTGGGTCTGGTTGGGTTCATCGGCTTTTCCGAACTTTCCAGCTACCGCGCTGGCATGTCCAACGCCGCGCGACTGGTGATCGATTCCGGGCAATCCTACGGGCTGTCGGTGGTCCCTCTCTTTATCCTGATGGGCCTTATGGTGGATCGCGGCGGCATGGCCCGCGAACTGTACCGTGCCGCTTACGCATTCCTGGGCCACCGCAAGGGCGGGCTGGCCATGTCGACGATCACGGCCTGTGGCATGTTTTCTGCCATCTGCGGCTCGTCGCTGGCCACGGCGGCGACCATGTCCAAGGTCTCAATGCCCGAGATGCGCCGCTACAAATACGACGACAGCCTTGCCACCGCCTCCATCGCGGCAGGCGGCACCCTTGGCATCCTGATCCCGCCGTCCGTGATCCTCGTGATCTATGGGCTGATCACCAATGTCTCGGTTGGCAAACTCTTCATCGCGGGCGTGTTGCCCGGGTTGATTGGTGTGCTGTTCTATCTTGCGGCGGTCCTTTTTGTGGTCACCCGCAACCCTGCCGCCGGCCCCGCCGGCGAACGCTCGGGCTGGGGCGAACGGCTCGGCGCTTTGCGCGATGTCTGGGCAACGCTGGGGCTTTTCATATTCGTCATCGGCGGCATCTACATCGGCGCGTTCACCCCGACCGAAGCGGCAGGCATGGGGGCCGCGGGCGCCATCGCCATCGCCTACTTCCGCGGCGCGCTTAGCTGGAAGGTCGTGATGGAGGTCAGTCGCGAGACAACCCTGACCACGGCCAAGCTCTTTATGGTGCTCTTTGGCGCGATGATCTTTTCCAACTTCGTCAATCGCGCCGGGCTGCCGGATGCATTGCTGGCCATCGCGAACGGGTTCGATTTTCCGCCCATGGGCATCATCTTCATGATCCTGCTGATCTATCTGGTGTTGGGCTGCGTTTTTGAATCGCTCTCGATGATCCTGCTGACCGTGCCGATTTTTGCCCCGCTGGTCGAAGGGCTCGGATTTGATCTGATCTGGTTCGGTATCCTTGTGGTGGTCGCAACCGAGATCAGTTTGATCACACCACCCATCGGGATGAATGTGTTCGTCCTGAAAGGGGTGCTGCGGGATGTCTCCGTCAAGACAATCTTCAAGGGGGTGACCCCCTTCTGGATCGCAGACATCTTCCGCATCATTCTACTGGCACTGGTCCCGGCGCTGTCGCTCTACCTGCCATCGATGATGACCTATACGCATTAATCGGAATACTGCGCTGGTTCAGATGAGCGTGTCGTACGGCTTGGCCACGAAAACACCCCTAGTAGAACAGGTTCATCACCACCATCGAGACGACCAGGAAAAGCACTGTCATCACCCCGCCACCCTTGACAAAGTCGATGACCCGATACCCCCCCGGACCCATGATCAGCGCATTGACCTGATGGGTCGGGATAAGGAATGAATTGGAGGTCGAGATCGCCACCGTGAGGGCGAAAATCGCGGGATCACCTCCGGCGGCCACGGCAATCGAAACCGCCAGAGGCACCAGCAACACGGTCGCCCCGACATTCGACATCACCAGCGTGAACGCGGTTGCCAGCACCGCAAGACCCGCCTGCAACGCCCAAAGCGGCCAGCCGTCAAGCAGCAACAGCACATAGGCAGCAATCCAGTTAGCTGTGCCGGTATTCTGTACCGCCGTTCCCAGCGGGATCAGGGACGCCAGCAGGAACACCGTGCTCCAGCTTACGGCGCTGTAAGCCTCGTCCATTGACAGCACCCTGCTAAGCACCATGCCCACGGCCCCGGTCAGCAGACACAGCGACAACCGCACGTCCGAAAACAACACCAGCCCCAACGCCAGTACAAAGAAGGCCAGCGCCCAGCCGACCTTGTGCGGGCGCAGTTCCTCTTGCGGGAAATCGGAGGTCACCACGACAAAATCCCGATCAGACTTGAGCCGCGTCAACCTGTCCCACTGAACATGCACAACCGCCGTATCGCCGGCCTGCAGCGGCACCTGCCCGATATGGGTCGAGGGATGATCCTCGGTTTCCACATGGCTCATCGTCTCTTCGCCCCGGTGAATTGCGAGCAGCGACAGCCCATGTGTCTGACGCAGCCGCAGATCGATCGGGGTCTGGCCGATCACCGAAGATCCCGGTGGGATCACCACTTCGGCGACGCCTGACTGCGTGGCCGCAAAGTCATCCGCAAAGACGTTCAGCTGTGGCAGGATCTCAAGCCCGTAAGGCTCGGCAAATTCCTCCCGCACGACGCGGCGCAATCCCAGAACCGCCAGACGCGCGGGGGCTTCGATGCAGGTGTCGGCCATCGGTGCGATCACCTTGTGACCGCGATACGAGGTGCCGAGAATATACATGTGATGCGCTACCATCAGGTCTGCCAGCGTCTGCCCGATCAGGATCGACCCCTCGGGCACTCGCACCTCGAACAACTCGGCCCGCAGGCCATACGTGTTTTCGATATAGGCCTGCATCGACCGGGCAGAGCCCGCGTCTTCGCCCCGGTTGCGCTGCGCAGGCAACACCCAGCGCCCGAAAAGGACAAAGTACAAAACCCCCGTCAAAACCAGCATCACCCCGATGGGTGTGACAGCAAACAAGCCGAATGGCGCCATCTGCAACCCGGCAGGTAACGTGGCGTTGGATGCGACGATCAGATCGTTCAGCAAGATCAGCGGCGACGATCCGACCATCGTCATCGTCCCCCCCAGAATTGCGCAAAAGCCCATGGGCATGAGCAGGCGGCTCATCGGGATCTCCGTGCGCGCCGATATCCGGCTGATCACCGGCAGAAACAGCGCCGCGGCCCCGACGTTTTGCATGAACGAACTGATGACACCCACAACGGTCGACACGATCGGGATGATCCGCGCCTCTGTCGTGCCGCCCCGCTTGAGGATGACCGCTGCAACCTTGGACATCAGGCCGGTCTTGTCCAATCCCGCTCCGATGATCATCACCGCGATGATCGAAATCACGGCATTCGAGGCAAAGCCGTCAAACAACTGCGATACGTCGGCCAGATTGCCCAACCCCGGCAGCTGGCTAAGCAGCCCCAAAAGGACCATGACCAGCGCCGCCGCCAGATCGATGCGCACGATCTCGGAGACAAACAAAAATACGGTGAAGGCCAGCAGCCCAAGGACCACCGACATCTCAAGAGTCAGGCTGATTGTTTCCATAGTCCCCTCGTGCCGCGCATTCTTGCGGGTTTTGGGCTTGGGGGCAATCTTTGCCTTTGAATTTGTTGCCTTATCAGACCTCTCAGGGCCTCACCCCCCGACATAGCTGGACAGTAGCCGGGGCTCGGACCGAACTGGCGCACCGCCTCGTATTGTCTTCACAAACCCGTTCCCTTAAGAAGCGGCGATCTGATACCTCACCACCCATCGAAAGCGTTTCTCATGTCCTCTGATGCGGCTACCAAAGTCCGTTTTGCCCCCTCGCCCACCGGTAACCTGCACATCGGCGGGGTGCGCACCGCGCTTTTCAACTATCTTCACGCCCGGGCCAAGGGCGGTACATTTGTCCTGCGGATCGAAGATACCGATCTTGAACGCAGCACCGATGCCAGCACGCAGAACCTGCTCGATACTCTGAAATGGCTGGGCCTCACCTGGGACGAAGGCCCCGAAGTCGGCGGACCGGAAGGCCCTTATTTTCAGTCTCAAAGGCTGGATATCTACGGCACATACGTTCAGCAACTGGTGGACGACGGCAAGGCCTACCGTTGCTACGCGACCCGGGAAGAGCTTGACGCCCTGCGCGCAGCGCTCCCCGAAAAAGAGCGCGCTCACTTTGTCTACCCCCACATCTGGCGTGACCGCGATCCATCAGAGTGGCCCGCCGACAAACCCTATGTGATCCGCTTCAAAGCCCCGCTTGAGGGTGAAACAACCTTTACCGACAAAGTCTTCGGCAAAATCACGACACCAAACAAGACCGTGCAGGATTTCGTGATCATGCGCGGCGACGGTATGCCGCTTTATAACTTCGGCGCCGTGGTCGATGACATGCTGATGCACATTTCCCTCGTTGCACGCGGGGCCGATCACGTGAACAACACCGTGCAGCAAGTGCTGCTCTATCAGGCACTCGGCCAACCGGTGCCGGATTTTGCCCACCTGCCGCTGATCCTGTCACCGGACCGCCGCAAGATGAGCAAACGCGACGGGGAGCGTCTAGGCATTCCTGTTTCGGTCAGCGAATTCCGCGACCGAGGCTTTTCGCCGCTGGGGCTGATGGTGTATCTCACCCGCTTCGGGTGGAGCCACGGCGATCAGGAACTCTTTACCATGGATGAACTGATCGAAAAATTCGACATGGATCAGGTGACCAGTTCAGACGGTGTGTTTGACATGAAGAAATGCGTGTCGATCAACCAGAAAATCATCCAGAGCGATGACTACACGTCGATGGATGACTACCTGCTGCACATCACGCCCTTTATGCAGGCCAGGGGCTATGACACCACCGATACGGCATTCCTGCGCAAGGTCGCAGCCCTCGTCCGCCCCCGTGCGGCAACGTTCGTTGACGCCGCCGCCGCCCTCGATTTCTTCTATGAAGACACCGTGACCTACGAAGAAAAGGCTGAACCCGATCTGCACAAAGACGGTGCCAAGGCCATGCTGGACGGCATTGCCGACAAGCTCGGCGCGCTGCCGGCTTTCGATGTCGAGGTGATCCAGACCACCTTGGACGCATTTGTCACCGACAATGATCTAAAATGGAAAGACTTCGGCCCCACCATCCGCGTGGCTCTCGCGGGCCGCAAGGGCACACCGGGCCTACCTGAGGTGATCGAAGCCTTGGGGGCAGATCGGGTTCGGGCACGCCTGCACGCTGCAGCAGCCCTGTAAGGTGGGCAGAACGCCCACCCCACACGCATGTCCGCGTTCATCCCGCCTGTGCGATCAATAGCGCCGCGCTGACAAAACAGCCCGCAGTCAGTCCGGAAAACAGCGTGCGTACGTGGTTCCACCGGACCCAGGTGCGCACGTAATCTGGCCAGTAGGCCTGCGCCGCCACACCGCCGTCGGGCATCGCGGCAAGGCGTTCATTCTTGGGCACATTCCCAAGCACCGTGACCCCGAACACACCAAAGACGTAAAAAACGCTGCCAAGCAGCATCAACGCCGTCCCTGCCACCGGGGTCCAGATCGAAACGGCAATGCCTATCCCGGCGGCGACAGGCACCAACCCAATCAGCAACACCATAAAGAGCGAACGGAAAATCTCGCGGTTGAGTATCTGCATCGCCTGCGACCCGGCGGCGGGGTCCGCCATCCGCAAGGACCGCATGGTAAAATCCGAAAACGACAGGAACACGCCGCTGACCAAGGCACTTGCAAGGCCTGTTCCCATCATTCCCCACACCATCACTGACGTATTCATCTGATCGCCCTCCTAGTTCGAGATCGCGACAGCGCGCTGGTGATAGTGCCTGTCCGTCAATTGCCGCGACAGAAACTGGGCGATGTCCGCGCGGGTGATCTTCAGCGTCAGATCCTTGAGGTCGCTCGCAAACCCTTCCTTGAAACGGCCCGTCGCAGGGCCATCGGCAAACGACCCCGGGCGCACGATAGTCCAATCCAGTCCGCTGGCCTCAACCAGCCGTTCCTGCGCCTGATGGTCCGCAAAGGGAACCCGCAGCAGACCGCCGAACATGACCCGCTTCCAGAAGAAATTGAGGTTCCCCCAGCTTTCGTGCGCCCCCAGAGTGGACTGACAAATCAGCCGCCGCACACCTGTCGCCTGCATCGCACGAATGACATTCAGCGTTCCGTCTGCCCGGATGCGCCGGACCAGCGACGGGCTGCCCAATGTCACAACCACGGCATCATGGCCTGCCACGGCCTTGGTCACGTCCTGCACGCTCAGAGCGTCGCCAGCCACCAGGCGCAGTGCCGGGTTGTCGATCTCCAGCTTACCGGGTGAGCGAGCAAAGGCCGTCACGTCGTGCCCTTCCTTCAACATCTGTTCAACCGCCAGTTTTCCGACGCTCCCGGTGGCTCCAATCACAATCACTTTCATGTCTGTCTCCTTTCATTGAGCTTGACACCGTGTCAAGTTGACGTCACCGAAATAGCGCTCTACTTTACACCATGTCAAGTACAAATCTCACCACCCGCGCCCGCATCCTGAAATCAACGCAAGACCTGCTTGAGGCCGGCCGCGTCACCGAAGTCCGCATGTCAGACATCGCCAAGCTTTCGGGGATAAGCCGCCAGGCGCTCTATTTGCACTTTCCGAACCGCGCCGACCTGCTGGTCGCCACAACGCGTTATCTTGACGAAGTGCATGCGATAGAAACCGTTTTTGATCAGAGGGTTGTGCCCGCAAAGGGGTTAGACAAGCTGACTGAATTCGTGGCCGTCTGGGGCAATTACATCCCCAAGATCCACGGCGTCGGCAAAGCGCTGATGGCGATGATGGACGGCGACGCAGAGGCCCGCGCGGCATGGGATAACCGCATGACCGCCGTGCGCCGGATCGCTGCAAGCGTCGTTGAATCGCTCCAAGATGAAGGGCGTCTTTCTCCCGAGCTTTCAAAGAAAGAAGCCACCGATCTGCTCTGGACCCTCGTCTCCGTTCGCAACTGGGAATCACTGCGCCATGACTGCCGCTGGTCCCAGAAACGCTACATCAGCCACATGGAGCGCGCGGCGATCGCGCTGCTGACCGCCTAACATGAAAGCCACGACGAACTGCACCTTTCAGCTAACCGAATGAGAGATTTCCAATGACCAAATGGCTTTTCCGCATCGGCCTTGTCCTTGTCATCCTTTTTGGGCTGGCGTCCCTCTTCAGAAACGAGGTTTGGTACTTGGGCGCCCGATTGCTGATCAAACCCAGTCAGGAATTTTTCCAATCAAGCACTCCCGCCGCCCCGGACTACACCCGAAATGCCGCTTGGGCCGCGCACCCAGACACCGACGACAACGCCGACTTTGTTCCTCCCGGCCTGCCTGCAGTTGATGAACCCCGGCAAGTCGCAGCATTCTATGTTCATCCTACAACCTACATCTCCGGCGCGGGCTGGAACGCGCCGCTGGATGATCCGGACGCATCGCAATGGCGCGATGGCAGCCTGCTTCTGGCGCAGGCGAGCGCGTTCAACGCGTGCTGCACTGTGTTTGCGCCAAAGTATCGACAGGCGACTTTCTGGGTCTTCATCGATGATGCCCCCTCTGCAACTGCCGCACTTGACCTTGCCTACCGGGATGTCGCCACAGCCTTTGACCAGTTTTTGACAGAGATCGACGGCGCACCCTTTATCCTGGCGGGGCATTCGCAGGGCGCGCAACACCTCATGACCCTGCTGACAAACAGGTTCAGCACCGGGCCACTGCGCGACCGCCTTGTGGCGGCCTATGCGATCGGCCTGCCGACGCGCGGCATTCTAGGCGCAACACAAGCCATCCCGTTGTGCCAGACCGCCACCGAGACCGGGTGTTATGTCGCGTGGAATGCCATGGGCTCCGACGGACAGATGGCGGAAATCGACAGGCCCAGACCCTGCGTCAACCCGCTCAGCTGGCAACCAAATGGCGCGCGGGTTCCCGCCTCTGAGAACCTCGGGGCGCTGTCGGTAACGGGTGAAATCACCCTGACGCCCGCTTTCGCTTCGGCGCAATGCCACGCGGACCGTCTCGAAGTTGGGCCCTTTGCCAGTAACATCTTCGATGATGTGCCGCTCCGGCTGGGCAAGGACAACTACCATGTCCTCGATTATTCCCTGTTTTATGCCAATATTCGCCAGAACGCGGTCGATCGCAGCAAGGCCTTCATCGCCAGCCAGTCTCAGACTGCCGACACCGACTAAAGGATCGGGAACCGATCCCGGATCGCCTTGTCCTGCCCCGCGTCCAGATACTGCGGATGGTGGCTGGCCAAGATCGCCCGCGCCTTGTCGCGCGCCACCTCCCAGATATCGCGCGCGCCATTCTCTTCCCAGGTGCGCGGCTGCGCGCGGTCGGCCAGATCAGGATAGACATAGTCGCGCTCCATCGCTGCATGGGTCTGGGCTGATCCCAGAAAATGCCCGTCGCCCAGGATCGCGTCACAAATTGCATCAAACCCCAGCGTTTCCTCGCTCACTTCGACACCGCGCAAGGCGCGATAGATCGCCCCGTGCATCTCGTCGTCCAGCACAAAAGCCTCAAAGCTGGCCCCCAACAGCGATGCCGTCATGCCAGAGCTCTCGTAGATCAGATTGCCCCCGGCAAGGCCCGCCGCCATCGCGGTCAGTCCCTTTTCAGCCCCATATTGCGCATCAATTGCCTTGGCGTCTGTCATCGAACAGGCCACGCCCGATGGCAGCCCCAGCCAATTCGACACCTGTGCCGACGCCGCGTTCAGCACGGCAATCTCACCGCCGCCCCCGGCAAAGGCCCCGGTGCGCAGATCGATGACCAACGGCCAGTTGGAAAACACCATCGGAAAGCCGGGGCTGATCGCATGCACCATCACAAGGCTCGCCAGGGTCTCGGCCAGCGATTGCGCCAGGAAGCCCGCCAGCGTCGCCGGCGCGGTCGCCCCCGATTGCGCCGCCGTGATGCAGGACATGGGGATGTTGTGCGCAATGCATTCATAGACCACATCCACCGCGTCCTCGCCAAACCGCATGGGCGAGATGACCGGGCTGATGTGGGTCTTGAGAAACGGGCGTTTTGAAAACGCTCCTTCGCCGCCCGCGACAATATCCAGCATCTGAACAATCGGCGCGACCGTTTCTGCCAGCGTAAAGGCGGTTGCCACCGGCTTTGTCGTGTTGCGCACCAGCGCATAGGCCGTATTCACGTCCAGCTCGAAAATCCCGGGAACGTCCGTAGCGATGCAGCAGCGCGTGAACCAGCTCACGTTGGTCAATGTATCCTGAAGCCGCGTGAAATCATGCAGATCGCGCAGGGTGGCGGGCCGATAAAGCCCGCTGTCCAGATCCAGCGTCTGCACCGCTGCCCCGCCGGTGCCGAAATGCACCGCGTCGCCGCCCACCTCAATCGACCGGTCCGAATCGCGCCCATGCAGCGTAAATCGCTTTGCCGCCTGCGCGATTGCATCCTCGACCAGCGCCGCCGGTAACCTGACGCGACCATCGCCCCCCATTGCGGCCCCGGCACGCACCAGATCTTCGAACAAGCGGGCAGGCACCTCACCCAGACCCAACTCCGCCAACAGTCGCAGGGACGTTTGATAAATCGCCTCGATCTCCTGCGTCTTCAACGGCTGATACGCCCCGCCCCGCTGACCCGGTGGGGCCGGGTTCACTGCAGGCGGGGCAGCCCGCTGGGCGTGGCGGGCCTTGCGACCGGAACGATTGGGGCGTGATGTCATGGCACAAAGCGTCGTCTGCGACGCCCGCCGACGCAAGCGCGCTGGACAAGTTGAGGCAAAACCGAAATCTTGATTCGTAAATGGACAATAAAGCTCCCCCCTTCACCTTTCGCGCCGCGCAAATCTTTGTGGTCGTGGTCGAGGCACAATCGGTGACCCGTGCTGCCCACCGCCTGGGGCTCAGCCCCTCTTCCGTGTCGCAGCAACTGGCCGCACTCGAGGCCGCATTGGGCGCAAAACTGATCGAACGCTCCGCGCGCTCCTTCCGGCTGACCCGCGCGGGTACCCTTTTTCTGGAACCCGCCCGACAATTGCTGGACGATGTCAGCGCCGCCAAGGCAAGCCTCGCGCATGCCGAACACGCCCCCCCGATGAGCATCCGCATCGCCTCCATCGAAGAACTGGACGCGACGGTCATCGCCCCCTGGCTGCTGCGGCTGACCCGGACCTATCCCAACGTGTCTTTCAGCCTCACCAGCGGGGCGAGCCACGAAAACCTCGACGCACTCACTTCGCGCGCCGTGGATCTGATGCTGGCGGTAGATACCGTGGCAGAGGCCGATTGGGTCGAACAACATCCGATCCTGCGCGATCCCTTTATCCTTGTTACGGCCGCTGGCCAGACAGCACCCACCGTTGAGACGCTCAAATCACTTCCGGTCGTCCGCTATGCCAGCGATCTGCAAATCGGCCGTCAGATCGAGGCGCATCTGCGACGGTCAGGCCTGCAAAAAGCCCGTGGGTTCGAATTCTCCACCAATCAGGCGCTCTTTGCCATGACCGCAGAGCTGGGTGGCTGGGCCATCACCACGGCATTGGCCTTTTTCGGCACCCCGCGCGCAGGCGATCTGGTATCTGCACATGCGCTGCCCCTGCCTGCGTTCTCCAGACGCCTTGCCCTTCACGCGCGCGCCGACGCGCTTGGCCCCCTGCCCGCCCGCATGGCGGATGATATCCGCACCAGCCTGTCAGAGCGGATCGTGGCAGAGGCCGATAGCCGTCTGCCCTTCCTCTCAGGCGGATTCCAGATACTTCAGAAAAACTGAAACATAGATTCTTCGATGTCCGGCCCGATTGCCTGACCCCACGCCCATGCGGCATCCTGCGACGATATCAGGAGGCACCCAATGAAAACGCGCACCAAGGTTGTGGTCATCGGCGGCGGCATCGCCGGCTGCTCGACGCTTTATCATCTGACACAGGAAGGCTGGTCAGACGTGATGCTGCTGGAACGCGATGAACTGACGTCTGGCACGACATGGCATTCCGCCGCACAGGTCACCAACTTTGGCATGAACCAGACGATGGTCGGCCTCAAATCCCACTCGATTGCGCTCTACAAGAAACTGCGCGACGACCCGGAATACCCTGTGGGCTACCACCACGGTGACGGCGGCATCCGGCTGGCCAACAAACCCGAACAGATGGACGCCTACCACCACTTCGCCTCCATGGCGCGCGGCATGGGCGTCACCTACGAAGTCATTGACGCCGCGGAATGCGCCCGCCGCCACCCCCTTATCTCTACCGACAACCTGCTGGGCGGCCTCTGGGATGGCGAGGACGGCGACATCGACCCCGCACAGCTTTGCCAGGCGCTCGCCTTTCATGCGCGCAAGGCCGGGGCCGAAGTGCACCGCAACACGCCCGTCACGGCCCTCAGGCAACTTGAAGATGACACCTGGGAGGTCGAAACCCCCAACGGCACCATCAGCGCCGATATCGTGGTCAACGCGGGCGGCTACCGCGTGAACGAAATCGGCGCGATGATGGGCGTCCACCATCCCGTCGCATCCATGGAACACCAGTATTTCGTCACCGAAGACATCCCCGCCATCGTCGAGGCGGACCACCGCATGCCCCTGCTGCGCTGCCCGATCAGCGACTATTATTCCCGACAGGAAAAGAATGGCCTGCTGGTGGGGTTCTACGAACAGGACTGCCGCACATGGGGCATGGACGGCATCAGCCCGGCCTTTTCAAACGACCTGTGCCCCGACGACCTCGACCGCGTGATGGACGTGCTCGAAGGTGCTTTCGCCCGCATGCCCGCCCTCACCGAGGTCGGCATCAAACGCGTCGTCAACGGCCCCATCACCTACACGATTGATGGCGCGCCACTGGTCGGCCCGATCCCCGGCAAACGCAACGCCTATTGCATCATCGGCCTGCGCGCGGGCCTGGGCGAAGGCGGCGGCCACGGCTGGCTGCTGGCCCAACAGATCGTACATGGCGAGGCGTGTTATGACACCTGGGTGCTCGACCCGCGCCGCTTTACGGGTCACGCCAATGTGGAACTGACCGCGCTCAAGGCCATCGAAGACTACCAGAACGAATTCCGCTTTCACTACCCCCACGAACACCGCCCAGCCGGGCGGCCCGCCAAAACCACCCCGCTTACACCGGTGCTGGCCGCCGAAGGCGCGCAGTTCACCGTTGTGAACGGCTGGGAACGGCTGGAATACATCAAACCCGCACCGGGTTATACCGAAGACCACACGTTCAAATTCTCCAACGCCTTCGACGTGATCGCGGCCGAAGTCGCCGCCGTGCAAAACGGCGTGGGGATTACCGAAGTCAACGGCTTCAACCGCTTCGAAATCACCGGCACCGATGCCCACGCCTTCCTTGACCGCATGTGCTGCGGCACGGTGACCCGCAAACCGGGCCGCGTCGGTCTTGGCTATCTGCTGAACCACCATGGCATGCTCAAGTCCGAAGCAACCTTCGCCAATGTCCCTGCAAGCCACAGCGGGCCGGATCGCATCTGGTACGGTTCTGCGGCAGCGGCTGAGTTTCACGACATGGACTGGCTTCAGGCCCACCTGCACGACGACGAAGACGTACAGATCAAATCCCTGACCAATGACTTGACCATCCTCGTCCTCGCCGGTCCGAAAGCGCGCGATGTCTTGTCTGCGGCATCCCGTGGCGACTGGTCCGCAGCCGCCTTCCCGTGGCTCAGCCTGCGCGAGGCCTTCATCGGCATCGCCCCCGCTGTTGTCATGGCTGTCAGCTTTTCAGGTGAACTGGCCTATGAAATCCATGTTCCCAACGCACAGCTTTACGCGGCCTACCTTGCCCTGCGCGCTGCAGGCGATGCACATGGCCTGCGCCTTTTCGGCAGCCGCGCGGTCGAAAGCATGCGGATGGAAAAGGGATACCTGCACTGGAAAGCCGATATCCTGACTGAATTTGACCCGTTTGAAACCGGCCTCGACCGTTTCGTTAAGCTCGGGAAAGGCAATTTTATCGGCAAGGAAGCCCTTGCCAAGCGCGCCGAAACGCCGCCCGCCAAGCGCCTGGTCAGCCTCAAGATCAACGCCGCAGATCGCCCTGCCTACGGCGGCGCATCCGTCATGGTAGAGGACAAAGTTGTCGGCACCGTCACCTCCGGCGATTGGGGGCATCGGACTGGTCTGAACCTTGCCTATGCTTTTGTTGATGCCGATCATTCGGCGATCGGAACGGCGCTTTGGCTTGACCTGCTGGGCGACAGGATCGCGGCACATGTCATTCCGTCGGGACCATACGATCCCGAGTATGCGCGCGTCAGGGCCTAGAACCCGCGCCAGATGCGCGTCTGATCACCGCCCAGCTTCGAGTATTTCAAAGGTCGCCGCTCAGAAATCGCGGCCTCCAGCTTGCGATCTCCCCGCAAACGAAGCCAGCTTTCGACCCAGGCAAGTTGGAAATCCTTGAGGTCATCGATACCCTCAGACACCGTCTGAGGCTCGCCACTCAGCGCTTCTGAGGCCACGCCGCCTGCAGCTACATCTTCCAATGTGAAACTTACAATCCGGTCCAGCGCGTCCTCGCACCGTGCCGCGACGGACAGGCCCTGCTGCTCCAGAAGGGCCGCGGCAACCGTCAACGGGGCGACCGCATGCAATTGATAGTGCAAGGCAAGCTCACCGCGGCCCATCTCCTGCGGCAGGCTGCCGTCTGCATTTGCGGTGCAGGCCACATAAGAGATCGACCACGCGGCCCAGCCGCGCATCACCGGATCATGCGCGACCATGGCAACAGCGGCACCGGCCAATCCCGCCCAGGCCCGCAAATTGCCGCTGGCCGCACCATCCGGCGCGGTTTCCCAGAACGTCATCTGCGCTTCCATGCGCCGCACCAGCCAGGCGTGCACCTCGGCCAGATCCTCGGGCGTGCCTGCCGGGGCCACCTGACCCGCGACCAGCGCCAGTGCCGCCAGGCGCGACCCGATGGTCAGCTCTACCGTCTCGGTTCCCAACACGGATAGCGCATCCGCCTGCGCCCAATGCACAAGTTCTGCGACAACACAGGCCGCTGCGGCCAGATCATTGGCCTCCAATGCCGCATCGGTCTGCTCCGTCATTCGCGCGACAAACGCATCCAGCGGCGCCAGCGCTGCTTCGGTTTCCTCGGCACTTTCAGGGTCAATTTCCGACCGGGTTTCATCCTCTGCCACATATCGGCTGGAAAATGTGAGATCGATCACAGGTGCTGCAAATTCCGGACATTCAGCGGACATGGCCACGCCAGGTATCAAAGTGAAAAAGATCAGCGCCCATCGCATCCCTCTAAAGCCCGCTCTTTACGCGTAGCACGTGCGCCGTTTCAGCGGCCTTGGGGTGGCCGACGCGACCTGCCTGATCCAACCACAAGAGCGCTTCTGCCGGATCCGCCGGACGCCCCAGACCAAACCCGATGGCATAGCCATATTCATACATCGCATCGCGGTGGCCGCGTTCCGCCGCCTGCTGTAACCAGTTCGCTGACCGTCCAAGATCTGCGGTCAGCCGGGCACGCTCGCGCAGCAACATCGCATACTCATACGCCGCATTCACTGACCCGGCTTCCGCTGCGCGTTGCAGGGTAAGCCCGATATCAACAGTGGTTTGCACCTGCTTTTGCACTTCATCCGGTGCCGCGCGGAAAAGCGCCACGACATCAGGCAGCGACGCTGCACTGCTGTTCTCCAGCGCCTGCAAAATGTAGCCCGAGGCCGCTTCGGCATCATAGGTGGCCAGATCGGGATTGGCCGTCAGCACAATCAGGCGCATCAGCGCGCCCGCGTCCCCGTCCGCAAGCGCACGTGCCGCAGCGTCGGCGATACTGGGTGCGGTGCCATCATTAAACCACCCCATCTGCCGGTTCGACAGACGCAGCTTGGACAGCACATGCCCCCCCTCGAAATGAAGCCCGATCCGCCGCCAGTGATAGCTCATCTCGCCTTGACCGTGGATGGCATAGGCATCTCCCAACTCATCCGCGTCCTTGGTGCCGCAGTTCATCAGCGAAACCGCGCGGTCCACGTAGTCATCGACCCGCCCTGCATCAATATGGGGCATGGCAAACATCAGTCCCAGAAAATCCCCGCGCGCTTCGATCTTGTCGGCAAACTGGGCATAGACCTCGGCCTCCGAGCGTTCCCCAGACTGTAAACGCGCCAGCAAACGGATCGCACCACCCTCGCCCCGGTTGCCCGCCATGGTCAGCAGCTTGACGATCTCCTGCGCCACTTGTGGGTCGCGTGCGTTGTACTCCGTCAGCGCGATCGCCAGATCAAGCGCGGTGGTGACCCCGTTGTTAAGATGAACCCGGCGGAAAAACTCCATGGCCAGTTCCCGCTGCGCCGGCGTGGTGGCCAGTTCAAATTCTAGTTCGGCAAAGGCCTCGAGCGCCTGGTTGGACCGGTTGACCCGCGACGCCCAGAACCGCAACGCGGCCTGAGGGGCAAGCGGGTTCGACTGCACACGCTGGGCATGGCTGGCAACCATCTGCGATCGCCCATCCAGCGCCTGCGTTTGGATCTTCGCGATGGCCTCGGGTGCGCGCTCGGGTGCCAGCGCCAGCAGGTCTGTCGCATTGACCGACACCGTGCGGTGGCCCGTTGCCCGATACTGCGCAGCCCAGGCGTCGGCCTGCGCCAGACGCGGCGCGTCGTTGACCTGACAGCGGTAAAGCCTGTCAAGATCGGCCATCGCCTGCGGTTCGCCCTGACGCGCGACAACCTCCAGCAGCAGGCTTTCGGCGCGCACGATCCGCGCGGGGTCATCGCGATACCTAACCAGCATCCGGGCCAGCTTTTGTGCGCCCGGCCCATCCCCCCGACGCACCGCTTCCTCAAGCAATTCCATGGCCTTGGCTTCCCCCGCCCAGCGCCCGCGCCGGATCAGGGTTTCGGTTGCCAGCCGCTCGAACACGCGGCCCGGCGCCTCGCTCACCTGCGAGATTTCGCTCAGATATTGCAGATACTTGCTGTCTTCACCGGCTTCCATACCGTCGATATTGACAACAAGCTCAAGCTTTTCGGGCAGGCTGCGGGCGGTACGCCTCACGTCTTGGCTGTAATTGAACCCCAGCATCGCCTGCAATTCAGCGCGATCAACCGCGCCGGAGGCTACCAGTGCGGCCTCATCGCCGGGTGATATGCTGATCCCAAGCCGCACCGCCTGTTCCAGATAGCTGCGCAGCTCAATATTGTCCTTCTGCGCGGCATCGGCATTGAGATGGAATTCAACAACCCGCCAGGCAGATTCAGCTCGCCCCAGATCAGCCGCAAAGCGATACCACGCCAGCGCAAGAGCAGGGTTCTTCGCAACGACATCACCTTTCAGATAGGCCTGCGCAATCTGTTCCGCGCGCCGGCAGACGCCACTGTCCAGCGCGCCCAGAATGCCGCCAAACGCCATCGTGACGGTCAGATCAAGCGGTGCATCCCAATCGTCTATCAGGATGCCCTGCTGTGCCAGCCGCGCGATTTCCAGCAGCGCCCGCGCGTTGCCGCCAAACGCCGCCTCTCGAATGAGCTCTTGCGCAAATGCCGGATCGGCATCCACACCGATCCCGTCATTGTAAAACCGCGCAAGCGTCACCCGCTGATTGTTGCTCAGCTCCTCCACCCGGTCGCGCAAACCTTCGATCAAACCGGATGAGTGCAGCGTCTCCATGCGCCCTGCACGCAGCCACAGATCGACCTCGGCAAACGCGGCGTCCACTGAATTGAATTCCGCGTCCAACCCGGTCCGCCGGGCAATCAGCACCTTGATGAAATCAAAGTACCGATCCGCGTCATCCTGACTATAGACCCTGATGTCACGGCGCAAAAAACGAATGCGATCCTTATCGGTCAGCACCTCCCGGTCACCATCCGTAGTCAGATCATCCGGCCCGGCCGCAACGCCCGCGTTGTAGCACACATCATTGGGCTCAACATCGGGCGGCAGGAACTCAAGATTAAGCGCCTGCGCCTCGGCCCGGGGCGCAAGGGCTGCCAAAAACAGCACACAGGAAAGCAGGGCGGTACGGATCATTCTGTCGCTCCGCGGATACAGGCCGTCAGACTGGGCTGCGGGCCATAGGGCTGCGGGATCTCGATCTCGACCGATCTCAGACCTGTTGCTTCAAGACCGGATAGCGGCATATAGAACCGTCCCGTAAGCAACTGATCGGGATGACGGTAAATGCTGCGCGGGCGCACCAGATCGTCCGCTCCCCTGAAATGGAAACGCACGGCCGACACAAATGCGCCGTCTGTATCAAGCGCCAATGTGACGTCTTGGCCGGCATCAAGACCCTGCAGATCGGCCACCACCCGCCCCGGACCGGAACCGGGCCCAAGGGTCAGCGGCCTTGAGCAGCTTTCGCCACCTGCCGCGATGAGCTCTTTCATCGGTTGATCGCCGTGGTTGGCAAGCGACGTCCACAGCGGGAATTCCCACACCAGAACTTGCGGCGGGGCGGCGCGAAAGTCCACGGAGGTCAGATAAGACGACATCGCCGCAAACGCCCCGCCACCCGCGACCCCGTACCCCAGAACCCGCAGACCACTGGCCGCGCTGAGGTAGCCGGAAAAATTCAGCGCCGCGGTGCCGGTGAATTCCGTGCCGATCACCGCCGCAACGCCAACACTGTCTGAGACTGGACCATCAGGTCGCGTTGTCTCGGCGGCAAACGCAACCGTCGGCAAAGTGTCCTGACATGCCAGTTGCAATTGGGCCCGCATGACGGAAGGCAGCGTGACCGCACCGACAGGCTGGGTCAGGAACTGACCACGCGCAAGGTCCTTGGTGTCCGGGTGCTGAGCCAGAATATCCGCAATGCTCGCAGCCATGACCTTGCTGCCTTCGGCGGTCGGGCGCGGGTCTGCGGCGAAAAAGGGCATCCGCCCGGCCAGCGCAGATTGCCGCAAGGCGCGGCGCGGGTCGGCCACCGCAATGCCGGCACCCGCCAGACGCTGCATGACATCGCGGTGCACAGCCGTGGCGATATCGGGGTCAAACCCCACGTGCTGCGCCATCGCGGGCAACTGGTGCGCCAACACATGCCCGCGTCCGGGCACCGGCATCAGCACCAGCGTCGTCCCGCGCGAGCGCAGCGCCCGGCTCAGCTCACCAATCAGCGCGATGCTTTCATCGCTCAGGGTCTGATAGGCGTGCATATCCGGATCGATGCGGAAAAACACGCCATCCCTGCCCTCAATCGCAGGCAAGGCACCATGCACCTCAAGAGCGCGGCAATCATAGGCGGATTGTGCGGCGGCTTTCCCGGGCGCAAGCGCCAGCGCGACCATCGCCAGACAGCCCAGAAGGCCCGCGTGCCATAAGCGGCGCAAGCCCGAGTGCCTCGTGCGATCTGTCATGTCCGGTTTCACTGCAAGCCCCGCTGCTGTCCGGTTATCGTTGTTCTTGGCTGCTGCCTGTCAGCCTATTGTGTCAGCCGTTCTCCATCAGGCGCAAGAGATTTTGCGCCGTTGTCCTGACCGCCAGATGGCCCGATGCCTCTGCCGTGGCCAGATAGCTCCGCGCCTGATCGAGCGCCGAGCTGTCCGGTGTTGTCTTGCTGCGTTCGCTTTCGAGAATGGCCATGGCAAGACCAAGTTCGATGCGCCCGTCGCCCTGCGTCTGAGCTTCGGACAATATGCGGTCGCGCGTGGCGTCCGAGAGCGGCCCGAAGAGGCGGCCCTCACCGTTGAATGCGACCAGCGCGTCCAGTGCCAGCGCGTTGCCCGCCCAGGCATATGGATAGAGCACCTTAATATATTTGCGTACACGCGCGCGCGGTTCCTGCGCGGGATCAAGCTTGTGCATCGCCTCAATCATCGGCCCCAACGTCCAGACCCGGCCTGTCCCGACCGCAATGGCGGAAAAATAGGCGATATCTGACGGCGACGCTGCCACGCGGCCCGATATCAACTGGCGCGCATAGCGCTGCGCGGCCAGACCGTCACCCGCCAACGCCAGCTGGCGCATGTCGTCGCTGCTGATACGATCCCCGGCGTGCATCGCCTCGCGCGCCTGACGCAAGGCAGCCGTGCGCAGCGTTTTGGAAGACCTCAAGCCCCGCTCCACCGTGACCGAAATGCGCTGCGCCTCTTTGGACGGTGAGATGAGGATAGGGATAATCGGCGATTTCGCCGTCTCCGCAAATGCGCCAAGAGGCAGCAACGCCGCCCCAACTGCCCCAAAAACCACCCCGCGCAGCGTCATGTTTCGCTCCCGCACAGGGGGGTCAGCATTTCTTGTGCGTGGGCTTTGCCGCGGTTCAGCCGCCAAGATCCCTCGCCCCGAAGATCCCGGACCAGCCGGGTGCTCAGCCGCGCTATATCGCCATCCAGCAGTTTGGGTAGCTGCCTGGAAAAGTTGTTCCCGGATATCCAGATTTCTGCGCCCGTTGCCGCCGAAAGGCCCGCGCCGTTCGCCTCAAAAATATTGTCACGCACTGCTGTGCGGGCATCTTCGGCCTGTGCAGACACCCAGACACCTGCGCTGCGGTTGCCCGTGATCAGGTTCTGCTGCACCACAACACCGTCGCTTTTGCGCACTTCGATGCCCTTTTGGCGATTGTCGACAAGGATATTGCCCTCGGCCAGACCGCAGCGCGTATTGAGAAACTTGATCCCCGCGCCGTCGCGTCGCCAGATCAGATTATCGCGCACCGCAACGCTGTTGGAATTGCCGTTGATCAGCACCGCAACCCGCTCACCGCCCAAAAACACATTCTGGGCAATCAGGGCATGATCAGACCCCAAATCAACGCGGATCGCATTGGTGGGCGCCGTGCCCCGAAAGAGGTTGCCGCGCACAACGGCATATGGCGCGTTCATCACATTCAGCGCATTGTTGCGCGCATTGCTGAAGGTGTTGCCGCTAATTTCTGCAGCCGGCGCACCGGCAATGGTAACAATCTTGATGTCGTCAAACAGATTGCCCCGCAGGATCACCCTGCGCTTGGCCTGCATCAGCGGATTGCCCGCAACCGTCAGTCCGGCGAATTTCGCGGTGCGCCCAAAACCAAGGCCGCGCAGCGTGCTGCCGACCATCTGAATGGATCCACTGCCCAAAACTGTCACAAACGGCATGAAGACCGGCTCATGCGGGTTCTCCCCGCCAACCACTTCGATCAGCGCACCGTTGATCTCAAGATGCCCCATCGACAGGACAAACGCCCCCTGGTCGCGGGCCAGACCCATCCGTTCGCCAGGGCTCAGCCGCAGCGTGGCGTCGGGCCACAGTACCAGCGGTGCCGTGAACGTGCCATCAGCACGCGGAGGCATGCCGTTGGCCGCAAAAAGCGACCGCACGTCGGCAAGCGTCACAGTGCCTGAGCGGATGGACAGCGCCGTGCTGCCTCGCGCGCCCTGTGCCGTGATCACGGAAAGCGTATTGATCCCGCTGTAAGACTGCGCCAGCGACGCCATCATCAGTCGGAAATTCGTCGTGCCCGCATCAACGGGGCCCTCTCTTTGGCCGCTGCTGCGCACATTCGGTGTTTGGATCGCCTGACCGGTCTGAAGCGCGAAAAGCCCGCCTGCACCGCTTAGCGCGGGTTTGCCTGTCGCGGCATCATCCGACGGCGCCGCAACCCGCCCCGCTGTCCCTAATCCAAGATCAGCGCGCAGCGCAGCGACATCCACGGGACGCAGGACCTGACCGGCTGTCCGGGCCTCGAATGCACGTACAGCGGCGCGCAATTCCTTTGCATCAAGCGTTGGACCTGACAGCGCCGCCACAGGCGCAAGCAGCGCCACTGCCACCACGCAAAAGCGCAGCAACGGGAGGCGCAGTAGGCTAGCCATTCACGACCTGTCCTATTGATTTCGGCTGGAAGTCAGCCGATTCCAGCGTGACAAACAGCAATTCCGACTTTTCGTCGCTTAGGTTGGTGATCACAACAGGCGCCTTGGCGTCCGCATATATGCGCCCGCCTTCCCCAACGGATTTCTGCCATTCCGCACCTGTTGCATGCACACGTCCGCGCACAACCAGTGCCTGACGCGCGTCACCGGGCTCAATGGTCAGCGTGGATCCCACGCCGATTTCGGCCGCACCGACCTGATAATTCTCACTTGGGGCCAGCTGCGACACCAGCTTGGCATCGACCATGGGGACCATCGCGGGCTTGGCCTCGTGATGGCGCTCCGCTTCCGGGCGTCCCGTCCGCTTGAGCTCATCGACAATGGCCTTGACGTTCTGCGTCTCATCCATGCGTGCGACCAGCAGGGCGTCTGCCGTGTCGATCACGATGATATCGCTCAGCCCCACAACAGAGACCAGACGACTGTCTGCGCGCACCATCGTGTTTTGCGCCTCATGTGCAATCACATTGCCCTGCAACACATTGCCATCGGTATCGGCGGGCGAAATGCCATACATGGCTTTCCAGCTGCCCACATCATCCCAGCTTACGTTCAGCGGCGCAAAAGCGATCCGCTCTGTCCGCTCGAACACGGCGCTTTCGGTGGGCTGGGCAGCGGCTTTTTCAAAGGGCTCGCTTTGCAGATAAAGCACGCCATCCTCGACCGTGCCTTCCAGCACACTTTGCTGCACATGCGCCGCCGTCATCGGATCAAACGCGCGGTATTCGCTGCGAATGGTTTTCGCTGCAAACATGGAAATGCCCGAGGCCCAATAGGCGTTGCCCGCCTCGATAAGCGCGGTCGCATCTTCAACAGCAGGTTTTTCGACAAACTGCGCGACCTGACGCACAAAAGGATCTTCGCCCAGCGGGCCCTTGTCGACGATATAGCCAAAGCCACTTTCAGGATACCGCGGCGTGATGCCAAAAGTCACGATATGGCCCGCCTGACAGGCTGGAATACAGGCACCAAGCGGCGTGACGAGGTCGCCCTCGATCACATGATCGGCAGGCACCACGACAAAGATCGCATCGGGATCGTCCGCCAGCACAACCTCGGCAGCGGCCAGCACGGCCGGACCGGTGTTGCGGCCCATGGGTTCGCAAATGATCCGCGCCTTGACCTGCAATTCCTGCAACTGCTTGCGCACGGTGCCTTCATGGATGCGGCCCGTCACAATAATGGGATCAGCAAACTGGCTGCTGCGATGACGCTGCACGGCGGTTTGGAAAAAGGTCAGTGTCCCTTCGCCCCCGATCCGCTGGAACTGCTTGGGGCTATGCTTGCGCGAGATCGGCCACAAACGGGTACCGTTCCCTCCGCAAATGATCAAAGGCGTGATCTTAGTCATCATTCAGTCTCCTGCCGCACGCCGAACACGCCCAACAGTGTCTTTGACAACCGCAACCGCGCCGACTTTCCAACGTCAACCGGGTCCAGACCTTCGCCCTTCACCGCAAGGTCAACAGGAACATACAGATCGCCAGTCAGCGCTGCGGCACGGGTTGTATCTTTGACCAGAACCTCGACCGGATACTTCCGACCGTCGTTCAATTCGATACGTGCAGGATCGCCCTGCAGTGCCCGTGTCAGCCCTTCGATGCTGATCATCGTCCTTAACCTTAATGATGAGCTATCGTCGAAAATTGTCAGAATTAAGTCCTCAGGAAGGACAGTTGCGCCTTCATATATTTCTGAGGCAAGTTGAACCTCACCCTCTCTAGGCATTTGAAAACTAAGAACATCTCCGGTCGTGGCGGCGATGGTATAGGCCACATCCCCGACCGCTGCATCGCCATCCAGATAGGTCAGCTGACCTGCAACCGTGGCTTGCATTGATTGCCCGCCGCGGTCGATGAACACCGGATGCAATTCATACGCCGTGGTGTAGCGGCCAAAAACGACCGTGGCCGCCACCAGCACGAAAAGAAGCGAGGCAAGGGCCACCCCAATGGACCGCGCGCGGTCGCGCACGGACCTTTGCACCGCGGCCTTGGGGGCCTTGGGCTGGGTCGGGCCGGTATAGCTCATCATGCCCTTGAGCGTGACAAGATCGCCTGCAATGTAGCTGTTGATCAGATACCGCAACTGCGCCAGATGCGCGCCGGTCGGCTCAGAAAACAACAGCGTCAACGTATCACCGCTTTGCCCCTGCACGGTGACATCCGCGGTCAGCGTGACGGAAAAATCCTCGAACGGGAACTTCAGCGTACCCAGCCTGCGTGTCCCAGGCACCGCCTCGCCCACAGGCGAAGACACCTCCATCTGCGTGACCGACAGACGCGACCCTTCAAACACTTGATCGCCGACGCGCAGCGAAAACGGCATCGTGAGCATCGGATGCTCATTCTCCAGCCCGAAATCCTTGGGAATGGGCGTGGCGTTGTCGCCGGATGGGTTCTTCTGATCCGTCATCGCTACCCGTTACTCCAACGTATTCAGAAACATGATTGCAATCGTCAACCAGGCATAGGCCAGCGCGTGATGCGCCGTGCTTTCCATCATCTTGAGCCGATCATAGAACGCCACCACCTTCGCACCGCCGCCGCCGCCCTGCCGCGTCCACTTCTGACGGTCCAGACGGAACAACACGAACGTCTTGATCATCGCACCGGTGATTTGACCGAAATACAGCACAAAAGGATGCGTGATCGGGAACCACTCGCGATTGAAAAGCGCGATGTAAACGCAAAATATGTACCGCGTCATCATCACCCACGCCAGATAAAGCGGGATCACGATCGGCGTCGCAACAATCGCCGTGATGATTACCGAAATGGGACCAACCAGCGTGGTCCAGCAACTGACGCGCTGATCCAGAATGGACCACCACGTGAAAAATCCGATGTCCTTCGGACCCAGACGGATGGCGCGCCCATTGGTGCGCATCATGTTCCCGAACCACCGCACCATCAGCGTCTTGGCGCTGTCAAAGAACGTATCGCGCGGCTGGCCCTCATAGCTCGCGGACTGCACATCCGGCAGATAGGCCGTCTCGTAGCCGTGGGTCAGCAACCAGTACCAGGTGGATTTGTCATCCCCGGTCAGAAAGTTCACGCGGCCGAGGCGCCAGTGATCCAGATAATCCTGCCCCACGGCGCGCACAAACGTGGGATCGGTGCTGAGATCGGCGCGAAAAACGCTCATCCGCCCTGTCAGCGTCAGAACCCGGTTTGACAGCCCCATCGAACACATCATCACCTGCCGCTGATTGAACCGCAGACGAAACCAATCCTTGAAAAGCCCCTCGGGCCCGATGATCGCCGCCTCATCGGTGGTCAGTGCCCCGGTCCTGGGATCGGTGAACACAGGGGCGGAACGCGCCCAGATATCCTCGGGCACGATGGTGTCACCATCGACAAAGACCATGATATCGTTATGCGTCGGCGAAAAGCTTGCCAGAATGCGCAGTGCTTTTTGCATCGCATCCCGCTTGCCGTCCGATTTGATCCGGTCAATCACCAACTCGACGTGATTGGGATCGACATCCATCGCGCGGTAGATGCCCTTGATCAGCCGGTCGTCCATACCATCCACGACAGAGGCGACAATCGTCGCCCCATCCCGTGCCGCCATCGCTGCCTTGAAAATCGACCGATAGACCGGCAGCGTAATGTCAGGATCCACCATATAGGTGGTCACCATGAAATAGCAGTGATGCTTGGCCCGGCTCTGGGCAAACCGTTCATCGCGCCGCTTGCGCCAGCGCGGATACACCAGCCGCTTGAACCACAGCGCACGGGTAAAGTTGATGGCCGCCCAGCTATAACGCCACGCCCCCAGAAAGCCGATCACAAGGATCGTCCCCTGCGCCCCTTGCGCGTTCCCCAGGAACCCCTGGGGAACGGCGCATAGGAACAAGATGGCGACTGAGAAATACGCCAGATGTGTGGTTGCTCTGAGCATCGCTGCGCGACCTGTTCCTGCTGTTACCAGCAGATCCCCTGATACCGATCATCAGAGGTCTTGTCGCGGGCAAGGCGCGTCAGATCGACCACCGGGCGTTCGCCCGCCGCCTTCTTAAGCCGCTCCACGGTCTCGCCGTAATGGTTGCCCACCAGCACAGTGCCGCTACCCTCAAGCAAGGCATCAAGGCTATAGACCATGCGCTGCTCCAGATCGGGCACATCGTCATTGCCGCGGCCCGCGCCGGGTGTTGCGTTGTCAAAGGCCTGTTGCACGAAGGGATCGTAGATCGATACATCGATCCCCTTGTCAATCAACCGCGCTGCCAGCGTGATCAACGGACTTTCGCGCAGATCATCCGTGCCGGGCTTGAAAGAAATACCCACAAAACCAACCTTGGTCTCGCCACTGTCAATGACCATCTTCTCGGCCTTGGCAATCTGAGCCTCGTTGGCTTCAAGCACTGCAGAAAGCAGATGATGCTTGGTGCCCGTGCTGCCCGCCAGATACTTCAGTGCGCGCACGTCCTTGGGCAGGCATGAGCCGCCAAAGGCAAAACCGGGGCGCATGAAATAGGGACTCATAGCGATCTTTTCATCCGAGCACAGGATCTCCATCACCGTCTGCCCGTCGATGCCGCTCGCCTTGGCGATATTGCCGATCTCATTGGCAAAGGTCACCTTGACGGCGCGCCATGTATTGGACGTGTATTTCACCATCTCAGCGGTCTTGATCTCGACCTGATGCATGTCACACGGCAGAGAACCGTTGATCTTTTCAAGGATCACGCGGGTCTTTTCATCCAGATACCCAAACACGATCAGACCGGGTGCGTAATTGTCCGCGATGGCTGTGCTCTCGCGCAGGAACTCGGGGAAATACCCAACGCCGAAACCTTCGCCCGCGACCTTGCCAGAGTTTTCTTCCAGCACCGGAATGCACGCCTCTTCGGTGGAACCCGGCACAATCGTCGAACGCAAGACGACGCTGTGATAGCTTTTCTTCTTGGCCAGGGCCTTGCCGATGTTCTCGCAAACCGAAATGACATACTCAAGGCCCACGGATCCGTCAGGAGACGACGGTGTACCGACGCAGATGAAAGATACATCCGAATTCAGCACCGCTTGCTCGAAATCGTCCGTCGCTGTCAGATTGCCGTCTTTGACGACTTGCCGCACCAGCTCTTCGATGCCTTCTTCGACAATCGGGCTGCGGCCCTCGTTGATTGCTTTGATCTTTCCTGTATCGACATCGACTGCGATGACCTCGTGACCGTCCTGCGCAAGACACGCAGCGGACACAACACCCACATAGCCAATGCCAAAGACGCTAATCTTTGCCATGTTTTCTGCCTCATATTTCGCTGCGATTTTTATCGGTGCAGCTTTTCATTGACCTCTTGTAAGCCCCACTGACTCGCACCGTCAAACAACGCGGAATCCCGGCAAGAGGCATTGCAAAGTCACTGTGATATTTGAGTCACGTCACCCCGCAGGATGTCGATTTTTCCACCATATCTAGTGGATGACCGTTCCGAGCAACCAATTTGCACGCCTTATTTAAACCACAAAAGTGACGCTCCAGCGGCTGAAAAACCGCGCGTCACGCAAGCCACGCAGAATTGGTCGGTTGGGGTCAGGACATCGCGATGCGGCCAATCGGTTCGGTGACCACTGCAGACGCGCTGCCACTTGCTGGACCGCGCGATATCCGGCCATGGTGCCGTCAGATGCACTTGGCAGAGTGCGGCGGTTCAAATTCCACCCTCTCACTGGCGTGCCAAACACCAGCTAGAAAACGATGCAGCCAAAGGAAGGTCAGCTGGCGGGGCAGCGCCCCAGCCACATCTGATTTTCTGGCATGGATAGATTCAAAACCGGCAAAAGCCGGGATGGCGCAGGCGTCCTGAAACCAAAGGCCGCTAATGCGCGGCCCGTCGGCTAGGCGCAGGCGAGATAAACAGACGCCCCATCGGCAAAATAAAATGCAACATTGCCGTCTTCGTCAAAGCCCATCGCGGGGTTACCCGCCATCGCACCGCGCTTGCGTTCGAACCGCAGAACGCCAGTCTGCGGCAGCTCTGCATGCACTTCCGACGCGGGCGTTACTGTAATCGTCTTGGGCATCTGAATGTCTTGGCTTTGCATCATCTGTTTCCCATCATATGCCTCATTTCACCAAATAGAACTTACTAATCACTTAAACATCGCCCGTGGCATCACTCGAAAACCAAAAGCTGCATAGAGGCTCATGCGAGGAAGTTCATCGCACGATTCACCGCATTGAGGCAAGAAAAAGGCCGGATTGAGGCACATTTTTTGAATTGTGGCAGAAATTGGGAAACAATCAGGGTGTTCGCTGTGGATATCCGCCGCGCGCTCAAACAATGGGTGCGGACCCGCCAAACGACAGCGGCCGATAGCGCGCTGACCCGTCACCGGGTCGCACATCAGCCGGCCCTGCGCAACCCCGGGTGGGGTGGGCAATGCTGCACGTGAAACCGGGTTGACTTGGCATCCTGACAGCGCTCCGTTGGCGCTATGACGCTGTTCCCGACAACCCTTTCCCACAGCATGTCGCGGGGCCACCGCACAGAATGAAGGCCCCGCGCAACCTGACAGCCCTCGCATCCGGGCTCGTTTTCACCTCAGCCTGCATCTGGGGGCTTGTGTGGTGGCCGATCCGGTTCTTCGTGGAACAGGGCATTCCCGGCACCTGGGCCGTGGCCACCATGAACCTGCTGGCGGGCGCGGCCCTGGCCGCTTTTGTGGCCTATGACTGGCGCCACCAATCCCCGCATCTGCGCCGCGGAATTTTGATCGGTGTGCTCACTGGGGCAGCCTTTGCCTGCTACTTTGCGGCATTGATCCACGGTTCCGTCATCCGCGCCACGCTGCTTTTCTATCTGACGCCGATCTGGGCCACCCTGCTGGGCATCTGGTTGCTGGGCGAACAGGCTGACTGGCGACGATGGTCCGCGATCGTACTGGGGCTTGTGGGCCTTGGGTGCCTGCTGTCTGGCGACCACAGCCAACCACTGGGGGCCGCGGATGTGCTCGCTGTCGCCTCCGGCGTGCTTTGGGCACTGGGAGGTGCCGCGATCAAAAGCCGGGGCGATCTGCCGGTCGCGGGCATGGCCATGCTGCAATACCTGTTTCTGGTGCTCTTCACTTTCGGCCTGGGCCTCGCACTTGGCGATGCCCGCCTGCCCGACCCGGCGCTGCTACTGGCAAACCTGCCGGCCCTTTCCGCCTTCGCGCTGCTGGTCTACGTGCCTGCCGTGATCCTGCTGTTCTGGGCCAGTCGCATCCTTTACCCGGGCCGTGTCGGCATTCTGATGATGTCAGAGGTCTATGTCGCCATCCTGTCAGCCAGTCTGCTGTTGCCGGATGAGCGTATGGTCGCGGTCCAGTGGCTGGGGGCAGCGCTCATTATTGCCGCGGGGGTAATCGAAGTTTTCCCCAAGCAAGGCCGCGCTACTACCGCTGATTGAAGGGCCACAACTATCGCCTTGCGAAACAAGTCTGACTGACAAACACTGCGCGCATCACTAAAAACAAAACGGGGAAACGTTTTTCATGAAAACGACAACAACACTTCTATCCGCAGCAATTCTGCTGTCCTCAACGGCACTGGCCAGCGCGGAAACGCTCCGCTGGGCCCGCGCTGGCGATTCGCTCACGCTTGATCCGCATGCCCAGAACGAAGGGCCGACATCCGCCCTCGCGCATCAGATCATGGAACCACTGGTCATGCGGGACATGGAAGGCACCATCGTGCCTGCGCTGGCAACCGAATGGGGCCCATCCGAAGACAACCCCAACGTCTGGGTCTTCACCCTGCGCGAAGGCGTGACCTTCCACGACGGCGCCGCCTTTGACAGTTCGGACGTCAAATTCAGCCTTGATCGCGCCATGACCGAAGACAGCGATTACAAGGAACTGCTCGCATCGGTGAAAGAGGTCCGCGCGGCAGGTCCCCTGACGGTCGAGATCGAAACCAATGGTCCCAACCCGATCATGCCCAACAACCTGACGAACCTGTTCATCATGGATCAGGACTGGGCCGAGGCGAACAATGCCGTCAAGGTGCAGGACTACGAAGGAGGTGAAGACACCTTTGCCGCCAAGAACGCCAACGGCACCGGCGCCTACAAGCTGGTCAGCCGCGAACCGGATGTGAAAACCGTCCTGGCGATCAACGAAAGCTACTGGGGCAAAGACGAATTCCCCCTGGAAGTCACCGAAATCGTCTATACCCCGATCCAGAACGCCGCGACCCGTGTCGCAGCGCTGCTGTCGGGTGAGGTCGACTTTATCCAGGACGTGCCCGTGCAGGACCTTGAGCGTGTCGCAGGCACCGATGGTCTGGACGTGCGCACCGCCCCCCAGAACCGCGTGATCTTCTTTGGCATGAACATGGGGGATGCGGATCTGGCCAATGACAACGTCGACGGCAAGAACCCCTTTGCAGATGTGAAGGTCCGTCAGGCGATGAACATGGCCATCAACCGCGATGCGATTCAGCAGATCGTGATGCGCGGCCAGTCCGCGCCTGCGGGTATGATCGCCCCGCCCTTCGTGAACGGGTTTGACGAAGAACTTGATGGCTCTTCCGTCACCGACATCGAAAAGGCCAAGGCGCTGATGGCCGAAGCAGGCTATGGCGATGGCTTCTCTATCCAGCTCGATTGCCCCAATGACCGCTACATCAATGATGAAGCGATCTGTCAGGCCGCCGTCGGCATGTTCGCCCAGATCGGGGTCACGGTGAACCTTGATGCCAAGCCCAAGGCGCAGCACTTCCCGCTGATCAACGGTCTTGAGACAGACTTCTACATGCTGGGCTGGGGTGTACCCACCTACGATTCCGAGTACATCTTCAACTTCCTCGTGCACACGCGGGACGACAAGTACGGCTCCTGGAACGGCACGCGCTACTCCAATCCTGAACTGGATGCCAAAATCGAAGCTCTGGCCTCCGAAACCGATCTCGAAGCCCGCAACGGCATGATCGCCGAGATCTGGGAAGTGGTGCAATCAGAAGCGCTCTACGTCCCGATCCACCATCAGGTGCTGAACTGGGGCATGAAATCCGGCGTCGATACCATCGTCGCAGCGGACGACACGGCAAAGTTCAAGTACTTCAAAATGAACTGAGGACAAATCCTCGCCAAATGAAAGGCGGCACTTTTGTGCCGCCTTTTTCTTTGATCGGAGTTTTGCTGGTTAGGGCGGCTTGGTCGCCTGCTGGCCGATTTTACCCTATAGCGACAAACGCGCACCGCAGCCTGTGACCAGCAAAATCGGCGGTAATGCCATCAATCTGACGCGGACCCAGAGTCTCTCGCCTTGTGCGAGCACACCTCTGTGTTGCGGATTCTAAGGCCGCCCGGAAATAGGATCTGGCACAATGTTGGGTAAGCAGTTGAGATGCCCCACTGCCCCAAAAGAACATGATCGGAATCTAATGAAGTGGCGGACCGAGGAGGATTCGAACCCCCGACCCCCTGATTCGTAGTCAGGTACTCTATCCAGCTGAGCTATCGGTCCACTGACGCGCGGTTTAGTAGGGCGGCGCGGGGTTTGCAAGCCCCTTATGGGCCGCTGCATTCAGATCTTTCTGCTATGATAACGTGCCGTCGCCCTTCGGCAGATCAATGCAGAATTGCGTGCCTTCGGGGCCGGTGTGTTCCAGCGAAAGCTTTCCGCCATGGCCGCGCATCAGCTCGGCTGCGATGGCCAGTCCCAGACCGGAGCCACCCTTGCGCGCACCGCCTTGAAACGGGGTAAAAAGATGCTCCTGTGCTTTGGCAGGCAGCCCGGGGCCATCATCCCGCACCGTGATGTGCCAGGTGGTATAGGTTTCTTCTGCGGCCACGCGAATTTCACCGCCCGCGCCCGTGGCCGTCAACGCCTGCCGCGCATTGCGCACAAGATTTGCCAGCACGCGGTACATTTGTTCAGGATCGGCACGCACCATCATCCGCAGCGGGATGTCTGTGACAAACCCGATATCCTGACCCTTCACCGCAAGGCGCTCCCCCTCGATCACATCGTCCACCAGCTCATCCAGCGCAAACAGCGTCAGTGTCGGCGACGGCTCTTCGGCTTTGCCAAACGCCAGCGTGCTCTCGCACAAATGCACCGCGCGGGTGATCGACCCAACCAGCTTGGGGGCCATCCGCTTGACGATCGGATCTTCAGAGGCCTCGATCCGGTCGGTGAAAAGCTGCGCCGAGGTCAGGATATTCCGCAGATCATGGCTGATCTTGCTCACTGCCGAGCCCAGTTGCGCCAGCCGCTCCTTCTGTTTGAGGGCCTGCGTCAGCTCGGTCTGCAGCGATTTGAGCGCCTCTTCGGCCTCGCGCAGCTCGGTCACCCCTGCCCCCGGCTTGATAATCCGGCGCGCGTCCTCGGGGGCGGCGGCATAGCGCTGCATATGACCCACGACATTCTTGATCGGACGCACCAGAAAGATCCGCATGACAACAAACAGCAAGAATGCCGTGAACACAGAAATCACCGCCGACAGGATCAGGATCCGGATGCCGTAGTCGATCATCGCGGATCGCAGCGGCGCGGTCTCCATCGTCACCTCGATCAGCAGACCGGCCTCGCGCACCGGCGCACCGATGACCCGGATGACCTCGTTCTCATTCTCCAAAAGTCGCGATATCGCGTCGCCGATCAGCACCAGCGCGCTGGCATCACGCAGATCAAAGGTTTCGGTCACCGCCATCGGCATGTCCGAAGACAGCATCAACTGGCGCACCTCATCGCGGCGCAACACCACGTTAAAGACCTCTGCGTTCTTGAGCAGTTCGTCTTCCAGCGCCGGGTCCAGCATGTCGTCGGCCAACAACGCAAGCGACGCGATCTGTGCGCGTTCCAGCCTGTTGAGCATGTAGTCTTCGCGAAAACGCGCAATCGACGGCACAAAAATCAGCACTTCTGCGATCATCACAAAGATGACCGTCAACACCAGTAAACGACCTGACAGCGTGTTGATCATTTCGCCTCGCGCCCGACGGGATGGGGGGTGGGGCGTCGTCGCAGACGCGCGTCAACCGCCATCACGGAATGTACCGCTGCACGAAACCCACGACCCGCTTGACCAGCGCGCTCTCAAACAACCGCGGGCCGAAATAGGCACCAGCCGCACGCTTGTTAATCTCGCCAATGGTTGGATACGGGGCGACCATGGCGGCAATCTGGCCCATCTTCATCCTGTTGGCCAGCGCCAGCGCCCAGAGATTGATCAGCTCACCCGCCTGATACCCAACGATAGAGGCCCCCACCGGGCGCCCCTTGACCACCATCACCTTGATCAGCCCTTTGGTCTTGCGCTCCGCAATGGCGCGGTCGTTGTGATTGTAATGAAACCGCACCACCTCCAGCGCGGGGCCGTGCTTTTTCTTCGCCTGCGCCTCGGTCAGCCCGACCTGCGCCAATTCAGGATCCGTATAGGTCGCCCAAGGGATATGGCTTGTTTTGGCCTTGGACGGCAGGCCAAACAGCATCGAGCGGATGATCACCCCGGCATGATACCCCGCCACGTGTGTGAACTGCAGTCCGCCTGCCACATCCCCGATCGCATAGACCTTTTTGTTGGTGGTGCGCAGCTGATCATCCACCTTGATACCGGTTTTCGACGGCTTGATGCGCGCCTTTTCCAGATCCAGCTTGTCCGTATTCGATTTGCGCCCCACTGCCATCAGCAGATGCGATCCCTTGAAAACTCGCCCGTCCTTGGCTTCGACCTTGATCGCACCTGCCGTGCCGCTTACCTGCGCGGCCAGCGCATCCTCTTCGATCACGACGCCTTCGTCGCGCACCGTCTGCAGGACGACTTCCGCCAGTTCCGGATCGTCCTTGCCCAGCGCCTTTTCTCCTTCGATCACTGTCACCTTGCAGCCCATGCGCACATGGGCCTGCGCCATTTCCATGCCAATAGGCCCCCCGCCGATGATCAGTAGATGCTCCGGCTTGTCGCGCAGATCGAACAGCGTCTCGTTGGTCTCGTAAGGCACATCCTCGAGCCCCGGAATGGGCGGCACCAGCGGGGACGACCCCGTGGCGATCACGATCCGGCGCGCCTTGATCACCGCGTCACCCGCCTGAACCTCGTTCTCCGAGATAAATCGCCCGTATTCGCGGATCACATGGACACCGAACCCTTCAAAGCGTTCCTGACTGTCCACCGGCGCGATCTGAGCGATCACATCCGCCACATGATCCTTGGCCGCCGCGTAGTCCACGTCGCCGGGCGCATCGGCCACCCCATATTGCGCGGCATGCTGCTGGCCATAGGCCGCCTTGCCCGTCGCGATCAACGCCTTGGAAGGGACACAGCCGAAATTCAGGCAGTCGCCGCCCATCTTGTGGCCTTCCAGCAAGACAACCTTCGCCCCCATCTGCGAGGCCCCGGCCGCCACCGACAACCCGCCGGAGCCCGCGCCAATGATCAGCACATCCGTCTCGATCTTGTTCATTTTGTCAGGTCCTTCTTGCCGGTTACGGCCTTAACGATAACCGGCAGCACCGACAACGCACACAAGCCCAGTATCGGGAACAAGATATGCGGCTCAAAGATAATGCCAAGGTTCGGGCTCTCCCCCCGTGCAAATACCTCTCCCAGACCTGCACCTACCGAGGTAAACACAAGGCTGCCCGGGATAATTCCGATGAATGTGGAAATCACAAAGCGATAAAGCGGCACACCCAGAAACGCCGGGATCAGATTGGCCACAAAGAAGGGTACTGCAGGCACCAGCCGGATGAAAAACAGCATCGACCATTGGTTTTCGTCGATGCCCTTCTTGATCTTGGCAACCATCCCCTCAGACGCATCCATCCGCTCTTTCAGCTTTTCACCCAGCCCCATGCGGGCGGCGCTGAAGATCAGCACAGCCCCGATGGTCGCCCCGGTGATATTGATCACAGTGCCTGCCCAGGTGCCAAACAGAAAGCCCCCTGTCAGCGTCGCAATCGCTGCACCGGGCAGTGAAAATCCGACGATCAACACATAAGTTGTGACAAACAGCAGCACGGTCAGCACAAGTTTGCTATCGCGAAATGCCAGCAACGCCTCGCGGTTCTCCCGCAGGGCGTCAAAGCTCAGGTAGTCGCGCAGCGTGAATGCGCCCACAGCGGCCACCAGAAGGATCGCAAGGATCGGCGCATACCGCATCCAGTGGGGCTTGTTATCTGTTTGGCTCATATCGGACATGTATCACGCCTTCCGGACGGGGGTTGCGGTGTTCCCTTTCTAGATGGCCTGTTCCCCTGCTGCGCGACAGCCCTATCACGGGCGCTTGATAACCAGTGTACGGTTTCGAGAGCGATGTTGCACTTGATGCGGTGAATTGAAACAAATCCCGGCGCCCAAAGCGCGGAATGTTGCAAAGGGTGCGATTTTCTGCCCCGAACCGTTTGACTTGTGCCCGGACGGGCAGTAGAGGACGGGTCTGAAATGACGCTGGCGTGGCGAATCTGATGCGCGCTACAGCATAGACAATGGAGACGGCGCGATGAAACGCACCTTTCAACCTTCAAACCTCGTGCGCAAGCGGCGCCACGGTTTTCGCGCGCGCATGGCAACCAAAGCCGGCCGCAAGATCATCAATGCACGCCGTGCCCAGGGCCGGAAAAAGCTGAGCGCGTAGTCGCGCCCATCGACCAATGAACATGACACCGCCGGAGGCACCCCAGGATGGCAGCATCGCCGCCACGGGGCACCCGCCCCCGGCGGTGTCTTTGCGTTTGGAAACCCTGCGCAAACGCGCCGATTTCCTTGCCGCCGCACGCGCCGCGCATACCGCCATGCCCGGCTTTGTCCTGCAGATGCGCCCGCGCCGCGCGGATGAAGAGCCCGAGGTCACGCGCGTCGGCTTCACCTGCTCCAAAAAGGTCGGCAATGCCGTTGCCCGCAACCGTGCCAAGCGTCGCCTGCGCGAAATCGCGCGTCGTGTGCTGCCTGCACACGGCCACCCCGGCACCGACTACGTGCTGATTGGCCGCAAGAACACCACGGCCACGCGCCCGTTCGAGACCCTGCAGGCTGACCTCATCGCCGCCCTTGAAAAACTGCACCAGGCCCACCCATGACCCCGTTCGCCCGCCTCATGGCCCTGCCAGTGCTGGCTTACCGTCTGATCTTCAGCCCCTGGGTCGGTTTCAATTGCCGCTACCACCCGACCTGTAGTGCCTATGCGCTTGAAGCCCTGCAAAAACACGGCGGGATCAAAGGCAGCTGGCTTGCCGCGCGCCGCATCTGCCGTTGCCACCCCTGGGGCGGCAACGGCATCGACAACGTCCCTGACTAGCCGCAAACCCTACGCAATCGGTGGGTCCTGATCCGCAGGCCATAACACCAGATTGCCCGCACTGCCCTGCAATCGCGTGGGGATCTCATTGCGGTCCGTATCGCCTTTGATGGTGCGATACATATCCTCCATCATCACCGGATCGTGGAAATACCATGTATGCGCCGCGTTCGGCACCTGATCGAAGTCGCCTTTGTTGGCATCGTAGTAATTGCCCGTATTGATGTTCACCGCCTTGCCCGGCCGTTCATCCGGCAATCCGACGCGCCCCACCCGGGGCGACACGCCGATCCGCTTCACATTGGACAGGGACAAGACATCATCAAAGGGATTGAAATAGTTCGTCAGCCGCACGCAATGGCGGTAAAGCGAACTCGACTTTGACGCGCCCGCCGCCATGGAGCTGGCCGACACATCGCCGGACAACATGATCACCTGACTGACGGACCAACTATGAGACGCGACTTGCGGCCGGTCATCTGCGTCATCAAAGGCCTCGCGGATCACGTAGCACCCCATCGAATGGGCCACCAGATGCAGGTTGATCTGACAGTCCGGCGTCTGCATCGCCGCGAAACTGGCGATGCCCTCATCCACCAGCCGCAGGGCGGTCAGTTTGGCATCGGTCCGATCTTCCAGATAGTTCAGCGCCTTGTCGTGGCTGGGCCAGTCAAAGCTGATGACGACCCCCTCAAATCCCTGATGATCTAACCCTTCGCGCAGCAGACGATGTCGTTCCATCATGACATCCATCGGTGTGTTGAACCCATGGATATAGATCACGATGTCGCCCACCGGTCCGTCATCCTGCGGCCCGTGACGCGCCTCAGCCATCACCGCCTTGATCCACTTGTCCTTTTCGATCCGGTGGGACGGCCTGGGGTGCTTGATGTTCTTCGGCACCTTGAGAAAATAGTTGGCGCCGGGCTCCGCAACAAACGCGTCCCCCCGCACACTGCGCACGCAATAGACATAATCCATGTAATCCCTCCCATGCTTGAATGACGACAGATACAACCCCTGATTATACACACCTTCCCAGTGCATCCCAAATCCGGCGCGTCCGGCTGCGCCCAAACGACTGGCATTCATATGGCTGGCATGCTCTATAACGCCCACCCACAAGGCAGAGCCCACACCCATGCTTGATCAACCCGAAGAGATCCACGCGCTGTTCCAGGGCGCACCACAAACGACCGAATTCAAGAAGCTGCGCAAGCGCATCGTGCGCGCCACCCGCGAAGCGCTCGATCAATACGGCATGGTCGAACCGGGTGCCAAATGGCTCGTCTGCCTGTCTGGCGGCAAGGACAGCTATACGCTGCTGGCCGTGCTGCACGAACTGCAATGGCGCGGCCTGTTGCCCGTGGATATTCTCGCCTGCAACCTTGATCAGGGCCAGCCCGGGTTTCCGGCAACCGTGCTACCCGCGTTTCTGGAAAAGATGGGCGTCCCGCATCGGATCGAATATCAGGACACCTATTCCATCGTGATGGACAAAATCCCCGCAGGCCGCACGTTCTGCGCGCTCTGTTCGCGCCTGCGCCGCGGGCATCTCTACCGGATTGCGCGCGAAGAAGGCTGCTCTGCCATTGTGCTGGGCCATCACCGCGACGACATTCTCGAAACTTTCTTCATGAACCTCTTTCACGGCGGCAGGCTTGCCACGATGCCGCCCAAGTTGCTGAATGAAGAAGGCGATCTGTTTGTCTACCGACCCTTGGCGCATGTGGCTGAAATTGACTGCGAAAAATTCGCGCGGGCCATGAGTTACCCCATCATTCCCTGCGATCTTTGCGGCTCTCAGGACGGCCTGCAGCGCCAGCAGGTCAAGGCCATCCTGGACGGATGGGAACGCAACAGCCCGGGGCGCCGACAGGTGATGTTTCGCGCATTGATGAATGCGCGGCCCTCACATCTGCTGGATCCGAACCTCTTTGATTTTGCAGGCCTTCAGCGAGAGTGTGAATAGTTTTAGGAAATTTTGGGCAAAGTTCCGGGGTGCTGTTAACGCACACCACATGTCTCACCGTCTAGTCTGATTTCCATGGCGCCACAATGCGTGCGCCGGACATGGGGAATTGACATGGCGCTGTTACCATTTCGGCCAGGGGCCTCTTTTCAGAGACGGGCGGCGGCGCTGTGGGCAGCGCCGGCAGCGCTGGCATTTTGGCCTGCCATATCGCTGGCCGCCTTCTGGCTGGGGGGGGAGGCTGCGCTGATCACGGTATCCGTCGTCCTACCGCTGGCATATTTCCTTTCAGGCGGCTTGCGCGAAACGCCTCACGTTGGACGTGACGCGGTCAGCGGTCTCATGCAGCGGCCCGCATTTGAAAAACTGACCGAGGTAACCTTTCAGTCTCTCCATAACACCGGCCACCATTCGGTGGTCTATTACATCGCGCTTGAGGACTTCGATAGGGTTGTCGAAAGAAACGGACAGGCGGGTGCGGATTCGATCATCCAATGCACCGGTGAACGCCTGCTGGCCACGCTCAGGGCGGATGATTACATCGGCCAGATGGGCGATGCGCGATTTGCCATTTGCCTGAACCCGGTGCGCAGGCTTGATCTGGAAACCTGCATCCAGACCGCGGCACGTCTCCAATCCGCTCTGGAAGACCCGTTTCCTCTGGATGGCACCACCGTCCATATCTCGGCGGCCATCGGCTTTTGCCAGCACGCACGTGCACCCGGTACCACCAGCGCAGATTGGATCGCCGCAGCTGCAACCGCCCTGCGCGCCGGACAAAATAGCGGGCCCTGCGCAATCCGTGCCTACTCCGATCAGATGCGCCGGGACGCAGCGACCCGGTCTTCGTTGCTGGATGACGTTGCGCAGGCGCTTGACTGTGGGCAAATCAAGCCATGGTTTCAGCCCCAGATTTCCACCGACACCGGACAGGTCACTGGTTTTGAGGCTCTGGCGCGCTGGTCCCACCCCACACGCGGCATGATTGCCCCGATGGAATTTCTGCCCGCTATAGAACAGGCGAACCTGCTTGAGCGACTGGCTGAAGTGATGATGTATCATGCTTTTACGGCCCTGAAATCATGGGACAATGCAGGTTTCAGGGTACCGCAGGTCGGGGTCAATTTCGCCGGACCCGAATTGGGCAATCCCCAGTTGGTAGACAAGATCAAGTGGGAATTCGACCGCTTTGATCTTGCTCCAGACCGATTGGCGGTCGAGGTGCTGGAAACCGTCATGGCAGGCGCGCCCGCAGATATGGTAACGCGCAATATCAATGCGTTGAGGGACCTTGGCTGCCAGATTGATCTTGATGACTTTGGCACCGGGCATGCTTCGCTAACCTCGATCCGGCGGTTTTCGGTCAGCCGGATCAAGATCGACCGCAGCTTTGTAAAGCGCGCCGATCGCGACCCTGAACAGCAGCGCATGATCAGCGCCATCCTGACCATGGCCGAAAGACTGGGCGTTGAAACCCTCGCCGAAGGGGTCGAGTCGGTCGGCGAACACGTGCTGCTTGCACAGCTGGGCTGCAATCATGTGCAGGGTTACGGCATTGCCCGCCCCATGCCTTTTGAGCAAACGCTCGACTGGATCGCCAACCACAACGCAAAGCTGGAAGATGTGCCTCAGATAATGGATGGTCGGTCGCATCGATGAATTGTCCCCGCGGGGGCATGCAATTCGCTGGGCATTTGCCTGGCAGCTCCCCCCTGAATCGACGAGCCCTGGCATGCGGGATCCCTTGCTGAGGCGATGATGCCAGGCATCACACCGATGGCTATGTCGGCTTTGTCCGGGTGAACCTCTGCTCAGCCCCAATTTCGCGGCGAATCTGCTTGACCTTTGGGCTGCACCTCTGTTGAACCACGCTGATATCACACGGCATCAGACATCAGGTGGCTGTCCCTATGGACGACAACAACAAGAACCTTATTCTTGCGACTGCGCTCAGTTTTCTCGTGATCCTGGTTTGGTTCGCGCTTTTCCCACCGCCCGAGGTTGATCCCGGCCAGACTGCTACCGAAACCGGCACCGGCACCGGCACCCAAACGGATGACGCCACCGTGCCCGCTGCTCCGGCAGCGACCGCGGCAGCGCCTTCAGTCGCCTCCGGCACCGAAACCCCGGCGCAATCGTTGGCCGAAGCCCCTCGCGTGGACATCACAACTCCGCATCTGTCCGGGTCCATCTCCCTGCTGGGTGGGCGCATCGATGATCTGAAGCTGAACGATTATCGCGTCACTCAGAACGCGGACGCCGAAATTGTGACAATGCTCTCGCCTGAGGGCAACCCCGGCGCCTATTACGCCCTGCACGGCTGGGCACCCGGCAGCGGCGTTGACCCGTCCGCCGTCCCCACACCCGACACACTGTGGAGCCTTGTTTCAGGCGACAGCCTGAGCCCCGGCAACCCGGTCACCCTGAGCTGGGACAATGGCGCAGGCCAGCTTTTCAACCGCGAGATCGCGGTGGACGACGACTTCATGTTCACCGTCACCCAGACAGTCACCAACAACGCCGACGCCTCTGTCGCCATGGCGCCCTACGGCATGATCGCGCAGCATGGCGAACCAGAAGATCTCAAGAATTTCTTTATTCTGCACGAAGGCGCGGTCGCCATGTCGCAAGGGGAGCTTGCAGAGACCGATTGGGATGACATTCAGGACGCGGAAGTGAACCCGAAATGGGGCCGTCCGGCCATTGTAACCGAAGACACCAACGATGGCTGGATCGGCTTTACCGCGCACTACTGGCAGGCCGTGCTGATCCCCGACGCCGCTCAGGTTTTCGACAAGGCCCTGACCTATGATGCAAACCGTGACGTCTATCGCGCTTTCGCCCGCCTGCCGACCCAGACAGTCGAACCAGGTGCCACTGCAACAGTGACAACGCAGCTCTTCGCCGGAGCCAAGGAATGGGAAGTCCTGCGGGACTACGAATCCAAGGGCGTGACCAACTTCATCGACAGTATCGACTGGGGCTGGTTCTTTTTCCTGACCAAACCAATTTTCTGGTTGCTCCACGAACTCAACAAGCTCATCGGCAACATGGGCTGGGCGATCATTGGCCTGACGCTGATCATCAAGGCGGTGCTGTTTCCGCTGGCCTATAAATCCTATGTGTCGATGGCCAAGATGAAAGAGCTTCAGCCAGAAATGGAGAAGCTCAAGAAAGAAGCGGGCGACGACCGTCAAAAAATGCAGCAAGGCATGATGGCGCTCTACAAAAAAGAAAAGGTGAACCCGGCGGCGGGCTGTCTGCCGATCCTGTTGCAAATCCCGATCTTCTTTTCCCTCTACAAGGTGATCTTTGTCACCATTGAACTGCGCCACGCCCCCTTCTTTGGCCCCTTCCAGGACCTCAGCGCACCCGATCCGACCTCGATCATGAACTTCTGGGGCCTCTTCCCTTGGGCTGGCCCGGAACCGGGCAGCATCATGGCGCTGGTCTTTATCGGCATCTTGCCGCTGCTGCTGGGTATTTCCATGTGGCTCCAGCAAAAGCTGAACCCGGCACCCACAGACCCAACGCAGCAGATGATTTTTGCCTGGATGCCTTGGGTCTTCATGTTCATGCTTGGCAGCTTTGCCAGTGGTCTGGTCGTCTACTGGATCGCCAACAACACGATCACCTTCACCCAGCAGTATCTGATCATGCGCAGTCAGGGCTACAAACCTGACCTTCTGGGCAACATTACCAGCGGCTTCAAACGCAAATCCAAGGCGGAAACGGACAGCACCCCGCCCGCCAAGGGCAAAAAGTAATGCAGATCACCGCGCTCTATCGGCATCCGATCAAGAGCCACGGCCGAGAGTCGCTCAACCGCGTCACACTGCATGCCGGGCAATCCATGCCCTATGACCGGGTCTGGGCCATTGCCCACGAGGCCGCCAAGGCGGAACCGGGCGTCTGGGCGCATTGCGCCAACTTCAGCCGGGTGTCGAAATCGCCCGAACTGATGGCGATTACCTCGCAGCTGGATGAGGACAGCGGCATCGTCAGCCTCAGCCACCCGGACCTCCCCACGCTCAGCGTGAACCCCGATACAGATGCAAACGCCCTGATCGACTGGGTCAGCCAACTGGTGCCCCACACCCGCGCCCAACCCGCCAGTGTCATGCGCCTTGACGGACGCGGCTACACCGACAGCGATTTCCCTTCGGTGACCCTATGCAACCTCGCGTCCCACCGCGCCGTTGAAGTGCAGATGGAACAGGCGCTGTCGCTTCACCGCTGGCGCGGCAATATCTGGTTCGACAGCGAGGCCCCCTGGGCAGAATTTGACTGGATAGGCCGCGACATCACCATTGGTGACTGCATTCTGCGCCCGCGCGAACGCACCGACCGCTGCATCGCGACAACCGCAAATCCCGACACCGGCCAGCGCGACGCTGACACTCTGGCGGCACTCGAAAGCTTTGGCCATCAGGACTTCTCGGTCCGATGCGAGGTCATCAAAGGTGGCACACTGCAGCTTGGAAACGTGGTGCAAACCACATGACCGCCCTGCCGTTCCCGGTCTCGGAAGAGCCTGATCCGCAGATCCTTGAACAGGGCCGCCTGCTCTTTGCGGGAGAGACGATCTTTGTCAAAGGCGTGGTCGCGATGGACGGCCTGCCCCCCCCTGACCGGATGGAGGTGTGTTTTGCCGGGCGCTCCAACGTGGGCAAATCGACGCTGATCAACGCGCTGACAGGCACCAAGGCACTGGCCCGCGCGTCCAACACGCCCGGCCGGACACAGGAAATCAACTACTTCACCGCCGGTGAAAGCCATTATCTGGTAGACCTGCCGGGCTATGGCTATGCCAATGCCCCCCTGCCGGTCGTCGAAAAGTGGCAGCGCCTGCTGAAAAGATACCTCTCGGGCCGACAGACACTGCGCCGCGCCTTTGTGCTGATCGACGCGCGCCACGGTGTCAAAAAGGTAGACGACGAAATCATGTCCCTTCTCGACAGCGCTGCCGTCACCTTTCAGGTCGTGTTGACCAAGGCGGACAAGGTCAAGGAAAAGGAACGCGCAAAGGCGCTGGATCAGGTGCGCGGCGCGCTGTCAAAACACCCCGCCGCCTTTCCTGAACTGATTGTCACAAGCTCCGAAAAGGGGTGGGGCATTCCTACTCTGCGGGCCATCATCGCCACGCTGGAATAACGGGTACCAACCCCCTGATCCATCTGGCCAGTTAAGCGCTATCGCAAACGCCGCCACGCGCTGCGATTTCAAAGGTGGCACATCCCGCGCAAATTCTTATGATCCGCCGGGCGAGGACAGACATGAGAACACAAGACATGAACCGCGATTGGATCGCCACAGCGCAAACTCTCAGCCAGGCGCTGCCCTATTTGCAGCGCTATGCGGACGCAACCGTTGTGATCAAGCTGGGCGGTCACGCCATGGGCAGTGATGCGGCGATGAACGAATTCGCACGCGACGTGACCCTGATGCGGCAGGTCGGCGTGAACCCCGTTGTCGTGCACGGCGGCGGGCCCATGATCAACCAGATGCTGGACCGTCTGAAGATCAAATCAGACTTCGTTGACGGCAAACGCGTCACCGACGCTGCCACCATGGAAGTGGTCGAAATGGTCCTCTCCGGCTCCGTCAATGCGCGGATCGTGCAGGCCATTTCCGCCCAGGGTGGGCGCGCCGTTGGGCTGTCGGGCAAAGACAGCGGGCTGATCGTCTGCGATGCTGAAAACCCGGCTCTGGGACTGGTCGGCAAACCGTCCGAGGTGAACCCCCGCGTGCTGCGCGATCTGGCAGACAAGGGCATTATCCCCGTAATCGCCCCGCTGGGCATGGGTCGTGCAGGCGAAACCTTCAACATCAACGGCGACACCGCCGCCGGGGCAATTGCTTCTGCTCTCAAGGCGGATCGTTTGCTGCTGCTTACAGATGTGGCTGGCGTCAAGAACGCCGAAGGCGAGGTGCTGACCGAACTGACCTCGCGCCAGATCGCCGACATGATCGCCGATGGCTCCATTGCGGGCGGAATGATCCCCAAAACCCAGACCGCGCTGGCGGCGCTGAACGGCGGTGTGCGCGCTGCGGTCATCCTTGATGGCCGCGCCCCCAACGCCTGCCTGCTCGAGCTTTTCACAGAGCACGGCGCCGGCAGCATCATTCGCACCGGATGACCTACGCCGCCCTAGAGGACGCCGCCCGCACGCGTCATCTCAGCGTACTCGGCGCATTTCACCCAAACGAAAAAGACACGGCTCCCGAAGGCTGCAAGACGCTTGTGATGCTTGGCCCGGATGAACCGCGTTTTTGGCCCGCCTTCACCCAAAGCCCGGAATGTGCGGATGGCAAACCTGATCCGATAGACCGCTGGTCTACACGTGTCATCAGCGCCCTCGCGGCAGAAATCGGTGCAAAACCCGTCTTTCCTTTCGGTGGCCCGCCCTTCCTGCCCTTCTTCACATGGGCCACACGAACGGGCCGCATCCATGCCTCGCCAATCAATTTTCTGGTCCACGATACCGCAGGTCTTTTTGTGTCTTTCCGCGGTGCGCTCGCCCTGCCCGAACGCCTCGCCCTTCCACCCTTTCCGGACAGCCCGTGCGAGACGTGCCCCGACCAGCCCTGCCGCGCCGCCTGCCCCGTCAGCGCCCTGACGCCGGAAGGTTACGACGTGGCCGGCTGCAAGGCATACCTCGACACGCCCCCCGGCGCCGACTGCATGGATCATGGCTGCGCTGCACGCCGCGCTTGCCCGGTGTCACAAAGCTTTGGCAGACTGCCCGTACAATCAGCCTACCACATGGCCCATTTCCACAGGAGCGCGCGATGAAAACCCTGATCCTGATGCGACACGCAAAATCGGACTGGTCCAGCGGTGCTGCGTCAGATCATGACCGGCCTTTGAACGCACGCGGGCAGCAGGCCTCGGCCGCACTGGGGGACTGGTTGCGGCGCGAAAAGATCCTGCCGGATCAGGTGCTCTGTTCCTCGGCCAAGCGGACCGGTGAAACCCTGCTGGGTCTCGATCTTCCCGATGGCATCGACACCCGGTTCACACGCGATCTTTACCTCGCCACCCACAATGACATCCTGCACGTGATGCGGCAGGCAACAGGACAGGTCGTGCTGATGCTGGGTCACAATCCCGGCATTTCAATCACCGCGTCCGAGGTGCTTGCCCAACGCCCCGATCATCCCAAATTCGATCAGTATCCCACCGGGGCCACCCTTGTCGCGGATTTCGAGATCGACGACTGGCGGGATGCCGACTGGGGTCAGGCGACTGCGCGGCGGTTTGTCGTGCCGCGCGACCTGTGACGCCGCCAACGCGACCTAGACCTCTTCGTGCACCACAAAGGTGACGTCTGCCGCCTCGTTTCTCAGCGCGTGCAGGGCCTCATATTCGGGACTGTTGAACCAGCCTTTCACCGCCGCAACATCCGGAAAACGGAACGCGGTAGAAAACGTGTGATCCGCCGCCCCCCGCAATACGTCCACAGTCTGCGCGCGGTACAGCATCTCTCCCTCATGCGCCAGGATCGTCGGCATCGCCTTCTCGCCATAGGCCATCATCTTTTCCATATCCTTGATGGAAATCGTTGCAGTCAAAATCGCTGGCATCAAATGCTCCCTAAAAATGAAAAACGCACTGCCCCTAAGGGCAATGCGTCTGGAATAGTACAGCCAGCGAGGGTGCTAGTGACCCAGGATCTGGCTGAGAAACAGCTGCGTCCGGGGCGACTGCGGGTTGTTAAAGAACTCTTCGGGTTCGTTCTGTTCCACGATCTGACCTTCATCCATAAAGATCACGCGGTTCGCCACCTGACGGGCAAAGCCCATCTCGTGCGTCACGCAAAGCATGGTCATGCCCTCTTCGGCAAGCTCGATCATGGTATCGAGCACTTCCTTGATCATCTCTGGGTCCAGCGCCGATGTCGGTTCATCAAACAGCATGATCCGCGGACGCATGCACAGACTGCGGGCAATCGCCACACGCTGCTGCTGCCCGCCCGACAGTTGACCGGGATACTTGTTCGCCTGATCGGGGATCTTCACCTTCTCAAGGAAATGCATCGCCGTTTCCTCGGCTTCCTTCTTGGGCGTTTTGCGCACCCAGATCGGGGCCAGCGTACAGTTCTCAAGGATCGTCAGATGCGGGAACAGGTTGAAGTGCTGAAAGCACATGCCAACCTCCGATCGGATCTTGTCGATGTTCTTGAGGTCCGAGGACAACAGCGTGCCATCCACCTCTATCGACCCCTTCTGATGCTCTTCCAGCGCGTTGATGCACCGGATCAGCGTGGATTTGCCCGAGCCTGAAGGCCCGCAGATCACGATCCGCTCGCCCTGGTAGACGGTCAGATCAATGTCGCGCAGCACGTGGAACGTGCCGTACCACTTGTTCATCTGCTGGATCGAGATCGCGACTTCATCGGATACTTTCAATTGTGCAGCTTTAGCCATGCCAACTGCCCTCCCTTATCTGTGGTCTGTCGCAAGACGGCGTTCCAGCCACTGCGAATATTGTGAAATGCCGTAGCAGACGACAAAGAACAGCGCGGCCGCAAAGCCGAAGAGTTCCCAGTAGACGCCGTTCCATTCGGTCGAGGCCAGGATCGGCCCCCGGATCATGCCAATCAGATCGAACATAGAAATGACCGACACCAGCGTGGTGTCCTTGAACAGTCCCACCGCGATGTTCACGATGCCCGGGATCGAGATCTTCAGCGCCTGCGGCAGAATGATCAGGCGCATCGCCTGCGCATAATCCAGCCCCAGACTGTCCGCCGCCTCGTACTGCCCTTTGGGAAGGGCGGCCAGACCGCCCCGGATTACCTCGGCAATATAGGCCGCCGAAAACATGGTGATCATGATCACCACCCGCAGGAACAGATCCACGCCAGAGCCCGGCGGGAAGAAATACGCCAGCATCACGTTCGCCACGAACAGCAAAGTGATCAGTGGCACGCCTCGAATGAATTCGATGAAAATCACCGACATCCACTTGATCAGCGGCATCGAAGACTGACGCCCCAGTGCCAGCGCGATCCCAATCGGCAGTGACAGCGACACACAGGTTACGCCCAGCATCATGTTGAGCATGAAGCCCCCCATGTCACGCGACGGCACAGCCTCCAGCATCGGGTTCGCAACGCCGATGGAGTCGACGATCCAACCCCCGAAAACCCAGAAAACAATGGCCGCCGCCACGCCGCCGAAAAAGCCCAGCGCAAAGTTCTGCGTCACCAGACGGCTATAGACGATATAGCCCACAACCACACCAAGTAGCGCCACCAGCGGCACCAGGATCGTGCCCCCCCAGATCAGCCAGTAAGCGGTGAACGGAAACAGTGCCGTGATGATCAGCATCTTGCGGGGCAGATCAAAGAACAGCACCGGTGCCACCGCCAGCAACATCATCACGAAGGCCAGCATCGGACGCCAGTATTGATCCGGCGGGTATTTGAACCCAAAGATCAGCTGGTTCCAGCGCTCTGTCAGGACTGAAAAACAGCCCCCCGTGCGCCCATCAAGGACTTCGCGGCATTCGCTCAGCGAATTGGTGGTCCAAAGCCCGTTAAAGAGCCAGGGCAGCGTGCCCGACAGCACAAGATAGATGACATAAAGCGCGACAATGGTCAGCGCGCCGTTTGCAGGTGTCGCAAAAAGGTTCTCGCGGCCCCACTTGTAAATGCCCCGCTCTGCCACCGGCGGTTCGGCAGGCGGCAGCGAGGTTTCGCGAACGAATCTGACGGATTCTGAATGAGTATCGGACATATCAGCGCTCCTTCAGCTTCATTGAGTTATTGTAGACGTTCATCACCGCTGAAATGATCAGCGACGCCGCAAGGTAAAACGCCATCAGCAGCAGCACGCATTCAATCGCGCGACCCGTCTGGTTCAGGGTGATCCCCCCCAGTGTCGCCGTGATATCGGCATAGCCCACCAGAATTGCTAGCGACGAATTCTTGGTAATGTTGAGGTACTGCGAAATCAGCGGCGGCACGATCACGCGCAACGCCTGCGGCAGTACCACCAGGCTCATCACGCGACCCGGGCGCAGGCCAAGGGCCGCAGCCGCTTCGGTCTGGCCTTTCGATACCGCCTGAATGCCCGCGCGCACGTTCTCCGCGATGAAGGCACCGGTATAGATCGACAAGGCGAACCACAGCGCAATCAGCGGTGCCCCTACCTTGAGCCCGCCACTGAAGTTAAAGCCTTTGAGCTCTGGAATGTCCCAGGCCAAACCTAGGATGAAAAGCAACACGATGATCGGCACGAACCAGATCGCAAGGTTCGTCCACAGTGTGTTCGGGCGCACACCGGTTGCTTCCTGCGTCGCATTTGCGCGCGCAGTCACCATCCGGGTGACGACAAAGGAACCGATCAGAACCGCGATCACCAGCAACCAATTGATCACCGAACCGTCTTCTCCGCCGATGCCTCGGGTGAAGAAGGGTCCGGGAACGTACACACCACGGTTCGTAATCGCCGCGCCATCCAGGATCATCGACGCGGTGGCGTCGTCGCCTCTGAAGGCCCGGGGTGATGGGGACGCAATTGTCATCAACGCATAGATGATCAGGATCCAGATCAGCACCGGAATGTTGCGGAAAATTTCGACGTAGACAGCCATCAACTTGCGCACGAGCCAGTTTTTGCTTAACCGCAGAACCCCGGCGATCACGCCAAAGATCGTCGCCATGATACAGGCAAGAAACGCGACCAGCAGCGTATTCAGAATACCCACAAAGGCGGCGCGCAGGTTGCTTGACTGGCTGGTGTATTCGATCAGCGTCTGGTTGATGTCATAGCCCGCGGGCGTGCCCAGAAATGCGAACGAGATGTTCAATCCAGCTTCGCGCAGGTTGGTCGCGAGATTGGAATAAAGATAAAAGATCGCGGACATCAGCAGGATGAACGCGATGACCTGCAGCGTAGTGGAGCGATACCTGGTATCGTTCAACAGCATAGAAAGCCGGAACGTGCTCCCCGGTGGATCGGTGAGTGTTGTCATGGTTTTTTCCCTGTGTCCCTGGCCTTGGTTTTATGATGCATCTTGGTGATGCGGCGGCCTTAGGTCTTGATGAGGTCTTATAAGTGCAAAGGGCGCAGGGTTTCCCCTGCGCCCTCTGGCATTGGTTCTTAGCGGAACGGTGGGCTGTAAAGCAGGCCGCCGTCTGTCCACTGGGCGTTCAGCCCGCGGGCCAGACCAATGGGTGTCTCTTCGCCGATGTTGGTGGCAAAGATTTCGCTGTAGTTGCCTTGTGTCTCGATTGCGCGCTTGGCCCAATCGGCATCCAGACCCAGCATCGCGCCCAGCTCACCTTCGGTGCCCAGCAGACGGGCCACTTCAGGGTTCTGAGTGCCGCTTGCCATCTCGCCGACGTTGGCCGATGTCACGCCCAGCTCTTCAGCTGTGATCAGCGCGTTCAGTGTCCAGCGAACCACATCGCCCCAGTCGTTGTCGCCATGGCGCACAAGCGGGCCCAGCGGCTCTTTGGAGATGATCTCGGGCAGGATCACGTGATCGCCCGGGTTCTCAAACGCGGCACGTGTGGCCGCAAGACCGGACGCGTCCGTCGTGTAGACGTCACAGGCACCCGCAACATACTGCTGCTGGCCTTCGGCGTTGGTCTCAACGGGGACCGGCTCATAGCTGATGTTGTTGGCACGGAAGAAGTCCGCGAGGTTCAGCTCTGTTGTTGTACCTGTCTGAACGCAGACAGTTGCGCCATCCAGTTCCTTGGCCGAAGAAACGCCAAGATCCTTGGGCACCATAAAGCCCTGACCGTCGTAGTAGGCAACGCCGGCAAAGTCGAACTTGAGGTCGACGTCGCGGCTGAATGTCCACGTGGTCACACGCGACAGCATGTCGATCTCACCGGATGCCAGCGCGGTAAAGCGTGTCTTGCCGGTTGTCGGAACGAATTCTACGGCCGACGCATCGCCCAGAACCGCGGCTGCAACAGCGCGGCATACCGCAACGTCAAAGCCTTTCCATTCGCCGTTTGCGTCCGGAGCCGCAAAGCCAACAAGACCCGTGGTCACACCACAGTTCAGCTTGCCGCGTTCCTTGACATCGTCCAGCGTGCCAGCAGCCGCAGCACCAGCCATTAGGCCGGCGGCGGTCAGCGCGCCAATAAATACAGATTTTTTCATTTTTACCTCTTCCTGAGTTTCCGCCACAGTTTGGGCGGTGGATCCGACACATTGTGTGCCGGAGGTGATACTGAAAGGTCTCCCCAGTTCAGTGGGACGCAGTGTGGTCGGATTCCCGTTTAAAGGTCAAGTGTTCTGGCAGGAAATTCAGCTGTTTGACGGGTAGTAATCCCGACCAATTCGGGCAATCGTCGCAATCCTGCGCAAAACCGCATTCATTCGACCATAAATTGCGCGGAGGATGGCCCTGACGGCACCTCAATCAGCCACGGCCATCGTCCCGACGCGACACATCGAACATCCGTTTTGCGTGCAGGAACTGTTCTTTTTTGAGCGCGGCAAGGGCTTCGGCCTCGTCATCGCTGCCCCATTGCTCTGCCTGCCAGATCTCATCAAGCCGCGAGATATCCCATAACGCATCAACCGGGCGGGCATCATAGGTGGCGGCGAATCCAAGAATCAGCGACCCCGAAAGGCTCACCAGATCATGAAAGGCGGTCAACTCAAAGTCGCTCAGCGCATGGGTGCGCGCCGACAGTTTCGCCAGATCCTCCGCGCTCTGGGGCTTGTGCATCACGCCCACCCGCGGTTCCAGCCGGACATCAAGCGCCTCGGCCCCCCACGCCAGCATCGGATCCCAGACCGCTGCTTGCCGCTCGACCAGCGCGGATGGCCCTTCTGCGCGATAACACAGCAAATCCGCGTCACCATATGCCGACAAAAGCTTTGCCACTTCGGCATGCTGCACGCGCACCTTGTCGATGGCCGAATTCGCCGTCTTGGTCGCAGGCATCGTGTCAGGCTTGATGATCTCTTCCTGCGCCTGCCATTCAGCGGCGATAATCTGCGCCATTTCTTGAGTTGGCACGATCAAAGCCGATTTTGACGGTGTCATGATCGGACGGGCATCCAGATGCACAGTAAAGCCATCCTCTGCCGGAACCACCTGCGATTCCGTCCAGAACCGTTTCGCTTTCCACTCACTCATGCGGGCACACCCCAAATCGCATCCAAGGCGGGTCTCAACTGGCTGAATGCGTCGATAACCTGCGCCGCCCCTGCCAATCGCGCGCGATCGTGATAGCCCCAACTGACCCCGATCCCGCGCACTCCGGCGGCGGCGGCCATCTCCATATCAAAACTGGTGTCACCGACAACCACCGCCTGATGCGGGTCCACGCCGGTATCGCTGAGCGCCTGCAAAATCATCGACGGATGCGGCTTTGACGGGTGATGGTCCGCAACCTGCTGCGTGACAAAAAGCCCGTCCAGCCGGTGCCCCTCAATCAGCTTGTCCAGACCGCGCCGTGACTTGCCAGTGGCTACACCCAGCAAGACCTCAGGCACAGCATTGAGCCCGCGCAAGGCATCCAGTGCACCGGGGTAAAGCGGCGAAGATTGCGCCACGCCTGCACTTGCACGCAAGGTCATATAGGCCGCCTTGTAAGCCTCAACCATCCGTGCGTGCGCCGCATCAGACAAAGCAGGCAGCAAACGGGGCATGATCACATCCAGCGACAGACCAACCACCCCCAGGATCGTCTTGCGGTCCGGTGGAGCCTGATCAACTGACTGGAACGCGGCTGTCATCGCGGCCACGATATCCCCCTGACTGTCGACCAGTGTGCCGTCCACGTCAAAGATCACCAGCCGCAGTGGCGCGCTCATCCCCAATCCTCTTCGAAGGGGTCCGCAGGCACATCCGATGGCTGCCACTGGAAAGTCTCCCAGGTGCGGACCATGTGATCAGGCAAGGGGGCAACCAGATGCAACTGCGCGCGGGTCACCGGATGTTCCAGCGTCAAAGACCGCGCATGCAGGTGCAGTTTCTTGGACAGATCCCCGCCCAGATGCGCGCCCCAGCCATCGCCAAGGTTCTCCTGACCAGAGCCGCCGTATTTCCCATCCCCGATAATCGGATGCCCGATCTCAGCCATGTGCGCCCGCAATTGATGCGTGCGCCCGGTGACCGGGATCAGCGCGGTCCAGCAGGTGCGCCCGCCTGCCTGCGCCAGCACGGCGTAGTCCGTCGTCGCGCGCTTGGCCCCTTCGGTAACATCGACGTCACGCGGATGCACCGCGATCATCTTTTCGCCCTCGCCACGTGCGCCATGTCCCGGCGCCTTGACCAGACCGTACTTGATAGTCCCATGCTTGGGATGCGGCACGCCCGCAACGGCGGCCCAATATATCTTGCGCGTTTCACGGTGCCGAAACGACGCCGTCAACGCCGCAGCGACCGACCGCGTGCGCGCCATCAGCAAAACGCCCGAGGTATCCTTGTCCAGCCGATGCACCAGACGCGGCTTTTCATCCAGATCGAACATCAACGCCTCAGCCAGCGCATCGACATGTCTATCCGACTGCCCCGATCCGCCCTGCACCGGCAGGCCCGGCGGCTTGTTCAACGCAATCACCTGATCATCGCGGTAAATGACACAGGACCGAATGAATTTGGCATCCGCTTCTGTCACCCGCGTGCGCTTGGGCGGCGGGGGCGCCTCACTGTCCGGCAGGGGCGGGATCCGCACCTGCTGTCCGGTTTCAAGCCGCGTGGCAGCCTTGACCCGCCCGCCATCCACGCGGATCTCACCCTTGCGGCACATCTTTTCGATGCGGCCCTGTGATATCTGCGGATACTTGCGCTTGAACCAGCGATCCAGCCGCTGGTCGCCTTCGCCCTCTTCCACCGTGACCATCTGAACCCGGCTCATGCGACCATCCCCCGCGCCAAAAACAATCCCAGCATCAGACCCAAGATGGACAGCACCACAGACACCCCGACATAAAGCCCCGCCGCGCCATAGTCCCCTCGCTCGATCAACGTCACCGTCTCCAGTGAAAAGGCCGAAAAGGTGGTGAACCCGCCCAAAAGCCCGGTCATCACCAACGGGCTGAGATGCGTCAGCCCTTTGTGCGCAGCAACAACCACAAAAACGCCCATCAGAAAGGACCCGACAACATTCACGCTGATGATGGCGATCGGAAAATCTGTCGGCCCCGTCCAGCGGTAAAGCGTCACACCAGCCAGATACCGCAGCGCGGCCCCGCAGGCGCCGCCAAGCGCCACAAGAGAAAGGGTTGAGAACATGCGCGCGGTGTCGCCCCGACACTAGGCCCTTGTCAAGGGACCCCGCAATCGCATTAATCTGTGTCACACTGATTGCCTTAACGATTATTCCCGTTAAAATAGAATTTAACTACCCGAGACATCCTCATGCTGCGCTGTTGCGTCCTTTTCGGCCTTTTGGCCCTGCTGCTGTCCACATTTGGCGCAGCCGCCGATGACATGGAGCTGGAGCAGGCCCTGAAAGACGGGCGTGCCTCGGGCGCCCTGCCCGGTTTGCACTCAGTGCTGGTGCTGCGCAATGGCGAGGTTCTGGCAAACGTGTACTTCGAAGGCGAAGACGAAGTCTGGGGCACGACGATCGGCAACCGGACCCATGGGCCCGCCACTTTGCACGATCTGCGATCCGTCACCAAAAGCGTGGTTGGTCTGCTCTACGGCATTGCCCTGGCAGAGGGGATCGTCCCCCCGCCCGATGCACCGCTGCTGGCCGCATTTCCCGAACATGCCGATCTGTCCACGCCCGAACGCGATGCCATCACCATCGCCGACGCTCTCACCATGCGTATGGGCAGCGCTTGGGACGAAAACCTGCCCTACACCGACCCCGCCAACTCCGAAATCGCCATGGAACGCGCTGCTGACCGCATCCGGTTCATCCTCGAACAGCCAATGGAGAACGCGCCGGGAACAGCTTTCAACTACAGCGGCGGCGCGACAACCCTGCTGGCCGAACTGATCGCGCGCGGCTCCGGACAGCCCATCGACGTCTATGCCCGCGAACGGCTTTTTGATCCGCTTGGGCTCGCGCGCTCCGAATGGGTACGTGGCATTGACGGACGACCCTCGGCTGCCTCCGGATTGCGCCTGACAGCGGCGGGGCTTGCCCGCATCGGACAACTGATCGTGACCAACGGCAGCCACAACGGACAGCAGATCGTTCCCGCCGACTGGATCACGGCCATGCTGACCCCGCACGCCACAACGTCACAACTGCGCTACGGCTATCACTGGTGGCTCTCACCCCAGGACGCGCCCACCTGGGCCGCCGCAATGGGCAACGGCGGACAGCGCATGACGGTCGTGAAACCCCTGGGCGTGGTCGCCGTGATCTTTGCGGGCAACTACAACAACCCTGACGACTGGGAAGTCCCGGTGTCCGTCATCTCTCAATACATCGTGCCCGCATTGGGGTTGGAGTGACGCCAGACTGCCCTAATCCTGATCCCCGCGCTTTTCCCGCAACTTTGCAAAATAATCGAGCCGCTTCTTAAGCTCCCGCTCATAGCCCCGCTCAACCGGCGCGTACAGAACCGGACGCTTCATCCCGTCGGGGAAATAGTTTTGCCCCGAAAATCCGTCTTCGGCATCGTGATCATAGGCATATCCCGCCCCATACCCCTGCTCTTTCATCAAAGCGGTGGGCGCGTTCAGGATGTGCTTGGGCGGCGGCTCTGACCCGGTCTCCTTCGCCGCTCGCCGTGCCCCCTTGTAGGCGACGTAGGCTGCGTTCGACTTGGGCGCAAGGGCCAGATAGGCCAGCGCCTGCGCCAGCGCCAGTTCCCCTTCCGGGCTGCCAAGACGCTCATAGGTTTCCCAGCTTTGCAGACAGATGGCCTGCGCCTGCGGGTCCGCCAAACCGATATCCTCAACCGCCATCCGCGTGATCCGGCGCGCCAGATAGCGCGGGTCCTCGCCCCCCTCAAGCATCCGCGCAAACCAGTAGAGCGCGGCATCCGGGTCTGACCCGCGCACCGACTTGTGCAAGGCAGAGATCATGTTGTAATGCGCATCCCCACCCTTGTCGTATTGTGCCGCCCGCCGCATGAGGCGCGCGCCAAGTGCCGCCTTGCCCAGCTTGCCGTCGACCTTCCAGGCCGCCACCTGTTCGATCAGATTGAACAACGCGCGGCCATCACCATCGGCCATCTCCAAGAGCGCCTCGCGTGCAGGCCCATCCAGTGGCAGGGTGCGGTCCAGTTCCTGCTCGGCCCGCTGCGCTAAAAGCTCCAGTTCAGCCACCGACAGCCGTTCCAGCACCAGCACCTGGGCCCGGCTCAGCACGGCGGCGTTCAGCTCAAAGCTGGGATTTTCGGTTGTGGCCCCCACCAGCAGGATCGTGCCATCTTCCATATGCGGCAAAAACCCATCCTGCTGCGCCTTGTTGAACCGATGGATCTCGTCAACAAACAGCAATGTCCCCTGCCCGTTCTGCCGCCTGATCTTTGCCGCCTCGAACACTTTGCGCAACTCGGGCACACCGGAAAAAATCGCGCTGATCTGCACAAAATGCAGCTCGGTTTCATCCGCCAGCAACCGCGCAATGGTGGTCTTGCCCACACCGGGCGGCCCCCAAAATACCAATGAACTCAGCGCGCCAGAGGCCAACATCATCGTCAGCGGTGCCTCTGGCCCCAACACCTTTTGCTGACCAATGACCTCTGCCAGCGATTTCGGCCGCAACCGATCCGCCAATGGTCTGTGACCACCAGGGGTCACTTGCGTGACCGCACCGGTATCAAAAAGGTCCGCCACCGCTCAGGCCCTGAACCGCAATGAGATACGCCGGTCACCGCGCAGGACAAGCAACTGAAAGCGGCGCACCTGCCCCGCAAAAAGCCCCACAATGTCGTCCGGATGCTGGGGAACAACTCGGTTAACACTCAAGATCACATCCCCCCTGCGCAACCCCACGCGCGGGCCGACGGGCCCGGGGTCCATCACGACGATCCCTTGCGCCTCAAGCGGCAGATTCATCTCTGAAATGACCGCCGGATTGATCCGCGCCACGCGCAGCGCAGGAAACAGGCTGCGGTCGGGCAAGGTGACCAGATCACGCGGCGGCATGTCGGGTGCGGGGATCAACGCAACCTGCACGTCCGTCGCCGCGCCACCACGCACACGGGTCACGGGCACCGACAACCCGGTCCCCGCAACGCTCATACGGTAAACCATTTCGGCGGGCGTATTGACGGGGGCTCCCCCCACGGCGGTGATCACATCCCCGACCTCGAAACCCGCCTCCAGAAAGGGGCTCACGGCATGCAGGCCCGATACGATGATCCCGCCCGCCCGGTCCAGCCCCAGCGTCCCGACCATGTCCGCCTCGACCGGTTGCCCGCTGATACCTGCCCAGGGCTGCACAAATTCGTCCAACCCGTCGCGCGCCTGCTGCATGAAGACCTTGACCAGATCGGCAGGAATCGCAAAGCCGATCCCGTTCGACCCGCCCGACCGCGTCAGAATCGACGTGTTCACCCCAATCAGCGCCCCGCTCATATCCACAAGCGCCCCGCCTGAATTGCCGGGATTGATCGGCGCATCTGTCTGGATGAAATAGCCAAGGCCCGTGTTCCCGCCCCCGGCACCCGACCGCGCAAGGCCTGACACAATGCCACTGCTTACCGTCTGACCCACCCCAAAGGGGTTGCCGATGGCCAGCGCCAATTCGCCGACTTCGACACTCTCACTGTCGCGCAGCGTCAGAAACGGCAAGGCATCCGGCGCATCGATCTTGAGGATCGCCAGATCCGCATCCTTGTCCCCCAACAGCACCCGCGCCGAAAACTCGCGCCGGTCGTTCAGCACAACCGTGATTTCCGTGGCCATGCCAACCACATGATAATTGGACACGACAATTCCGTCTGCCGACAGGATCACACCCGACCCCAATGAATTCTGCACGCGCGGTTTTTCCGCAAAGGGATCGCGAAAGAACCGCTCAAAAAACGGATCGCGCTGCAACGGCGTTCGACGCGGCTGGGCCATGATCTTGGCATAGATGTTGACCACTGCCGGGGCCGCCTCGCGCACCAGCGGCACAAAACTCAGCTGCATCTGCGCCGCAGACTGCGGCACCTGCTGCGCGGCAAGGGGCATGGCGACAAGCCAAAGCAAAACGGCAAGTATTCTCATGATCAAGATATGCGCAGCCGGGGCGCGGGACGCAACTCCCTTCATCTGCAGGCCAAAAATATCCAAATCCGACCACGCAACAAAAAACCCCGCTCGAAAGCGGGGTTTGTCGAACTCTTCTTGCCGCGTCTTATTCTGCGGATTCATCCGCGGCAGCGCGTGCCTTGTCGCCGGCACCTTTGGCATCGCGATCCCGATCAACGAATTCAATGATCGCCATCGGTGCCATGTCGCCATAGCGAAAGCCCGCTTTCAATACGCGCACATACCCGCCCTGACGGTCGGCATAGCGCGGGCCCAGTACGTCAAAAAGTTTCGCGACGTACTGTGCTTCCTTCAGCTTGGAGGCTGCCTGACGGCGCGCGTGATCATCGCCACGCTTGGCCAGCGTGATCATCTTTTCGATGATCGGGCGCAGTTCTTTTGCCTTGGGCAAGGTTGTCTTGATTTGCTCATGTTCAATAAGCGAGCCCGCCATGTTGGCCCACAGCGCCTTGCGGTGCTCATGTGTGCGGTTCAGGCGGCGGTATCCACGTGCGTGACGCATTTTCGTTCTCCTAGGTGTGCCCTCTACGGGCTGTTTTGCTTTGTCTGGTCCGCGATGCGTGTCACGAACTCTCCTTGGGGCCACGTTGACCCGGGGTGCCGGACTAAAGCCCGGCCTATTCGAGGCGGCGTAGGCCGGGCTTCAGCCCGGCACCACCTCAAAAGTTGTCTTCGAACTTCTTGGCCAGATCCTCGATATTGTCCGGCGGCCAGTCTTCGACGTCCATGCCAAGGTGCAGCCCCATCCCCGACAGCACTTCCTTGATCTCGTTCAGGGATTTGCGGCCAAAGTTCGGCGTGCGCAGCATTTCGGCTTCGGTCTTCTGAATGAGATCGCCAATATACACGATATTGTCGTTCTTCAGGCAGTTTGCAGACCGCACGGACAGCTCCAGCTCGTCAACCTTCTTCAGCAGAAGCGGGTTGAACTCCAGACCGTCCTCATCGTCCTGACGCGACGCCGACTCAGGCTCGTCAAAGTTGACGAAGATGCCCAGCTGATCCTGCAGAATACGCGCGGCAAAAGCCACGGCATCGTCGGGGGTGATGGACCCGTCCGTGTCGACCTTCATGGTCAGCTTGTCATAGTCCAGCACCTGGCCTTCACGGGTCGGCTGCACGTCATAGGAAACCCGCTTGACCGGCGAATAGATCGCGTCAATCGGAATAAGGCCAATCGGCGCGTCTTCCGGCTTGTTCTTGTCCGCAGACACATAGCCCTTACCGGTATTGACGGTCAGTTCCATGTAGACATCCGCACCATCGTCCAGGTGACAGATGATGTGATCGCGGTTCAAAATCTCGATGCCCGCAGACTCAGAGATGTCACCCGCCGTCACGACGCCGGGGCCTTTCGCAGAGATCGACAGCCGCTTGGGCCCTTCGACTTCCATGCGGATCGACACGCCCTTGAGGTTCAGAATGATGTCGGTGACGTCTTCACGCACACCGGCAACAGACGAAAACTCGTGCAGAACGTTGTCGATCTGCACGCTTGTGATCGCCGCACCCTGCAGCGAAGACATCAGCACGCGGCGCAGCGCGTTGCCCATGGTCAGACCAAAGCCGCGCTCCAGCGGTTCGGCCATCACAACGGCCTGACGCGCAGGGTCATTGCCCGGCTTGACGTCCAGCTGCTGTGGTTTGATCAGTTCAGCCCAGTTCTTGTGGATCATGTGGTCCCTCCATCCTTGTAACGGCTGCATGTCCGATCAGCTGTTACGCTCGAGGTTTCAAAAAACGGTCTGGGGCCCACGCGAAATCACGCGGCCCCAGTAGAAAATAAGTGCGCTTAGACGCGGCGGCGCTTGGGCGGACGGCAGCCGTTGTGGGCCATCGGTGTCACGTCGCGGATGGACGTGATGTTGAAACCCGCAGCAGCCAGTGCCCGCAGCGCGCTCTCGCGGCCGGAACCGGGGCCCTGCACTTCAACTTCCAACGTCTTCACACCATGTTCCTGCGCCTTGCGGCCCGCATCCTCGGCAGCCATCTGGGCCGCATAAGGCGTGGACTTCCGCGAGCCCTTGAAGCCCATGGTGCCCGCAGACGACCAAGAGATCGCATTGCCCTGCACATCCGAGATCAGGATCTTGGTGTTGTTGAAGCTGGAGTTGACGTGTGCCACCCCTGCCGCGATGTTCTTGGAGACCTTGCGCTTAACGCGCCGTGTATCACGTGCCATTGATGCAGCCCTCCCTTATTTCTTCTTGCCGGCAATGGCCTTTGCGGGGCCTTTGCGGGTGCGTGCGTTGGTATGTGTGCGCTGACCGCGAACGGGCAGGTTACGGCGATGGCGCAGGCCACGGTAGCAACCCAGATCCATCAGGCGCTTGACGTTCATCTGCACGTCGCGGCGCAGATCGCCTTCGACGGTGTAGTTGGCGTCGATGTGCTCGCGCACAGCCAGAACTTCAGCGTCGCTCAGTTCGTTCACACGACGGGAAGCATCGATACCAACTGCTTCGCAGATCGCCTGCGCAGAAGAGTTGCCGATACCAGTGATATAAGTGAGGGCGATGGGAACCCGCTTTGCAGTCGGGATATTTACGCCGGCAATACGTGCCACGTTTGCAATTCCTTTTCGTTGCGGGTCCGTCATTCCAGACCCTTTTTTCACAACGCAAGCCCGCGGCGATACCGACGGGCTCAGGTCATATTGAGGTGATCAGACCGGGGTGCGACCCCGAATGATTCCCTTTCGGGATGGCGGTGTGTAGGCCTCGATTGAATTGGGGTCAACCCCTTCGCGAAACGCTGCTTGCGATGCCCCGTATTGTCCAGAATCGAAATCGCGCCTATGCTCGATAGGATGAGCTCTTTTGAACCAGATATTCCTGCAATCATCCTTGGCCTGTCGGCCATCCTGCTGCTTTTCTGGTCCACCCGCGTCGAGCAAAACAAGAAGATGTTTCTCATTATCGGCATCGCAATGGCGGTGTTTTCGATCGTCAGCTTTATCGCCTGAAGGCAGTCGGCGCATCCCTCGCGAGACAACCAGCTGCCGCGCCTTACCCGTCCAGCGCGCCTGAAATCTCGCCCTGCACGTCGGCAATGTCCCCCAGACCATTCACGGTCCTCAGCATCCCCTTGGCATAATAGTAACCGATCAGCGGCGAGGTCTGCTTGTAATACGCCATCAGGCGCACTTTCAGGCTTTCCTCGTTATCGTCCGCACGGCGGTTGAACTCGTTTTCCTTGCCGCAGTTTGTGCATTTTCCATCCGCCGGGATGGGCTTGGTCAGGTCGTTGTACACCTCACCGCAACCGCCACAGGTCGAACGTGCCGTTATGCGCTGCACCAGCGCCTCGTCATCCACCCGCATCTCGATGACCGCATGCAAAGTCTTGCCCTCGGCGTCCATCAACTGGCCCAGGGCATCCGCCTGCTCCAGCGTGCGCGGGAAGCCGTCAAAGATGAACCCGCCCGCATTCTCGCCCTGCAGCTTTTCCTTGATCAGACCGATGACGATCTCATCCGTGACCAATTCGCCTCGCGCCATGACACCAGCAACCATGTTGCCCATCTCAGTGCCTGACTCCTTGGCCTCGCGCAGCATGTCGCCCGTAGAGAGCTGCACCATGTTACGTTCTTCAACCAGCAGGCGCGCCTGCGTCCCTTTACCAGCGCCCGGGGGGCCAAGCAGAATAATATTCATCGACGTACCGGGCTCCGTTTCTTGCGGGGTTTGCCTTTGCCACCCGCACCTTTGCCGCGCAGCTGTGATTTCTCAAGCAACCCTTCGTACTGATGCGCCAACAAGTGGCTTTGCACCTGCTGGATGGTGTCCATGGTCACAGAGACCACAATCAGCACCGAGGTGCCGCCAAAGTAGAAGGGAATGGCGAACTGACCGCGCAGGATCTCCGGCAACACACAAACCGCCGCCAGATAGGCAGAGCCCAGAACAAGGATGCGGTTGACCACATACTCAAGATACTCCGACGTTTTTTTGCCGGGGCGAATACCGGGGACAAAGCCGTTCTGGTTCTTGAGGTTGTCGGCCACATCGTCCGGCTTGAAGCTGACGTTGAAGGTGTAGAAATATGTGAAGAACACAATCATCGCGACAAAGAACAGCAGATAAAGCGGCTGACCCGGGCCAAAGTTGGCCAGAAGCCACGACATGACTGGCCCCGTGGAATTCGCACCAAACGTGCTGATCGTGACCGGCAACAACAGCAGCGACGAGGCAAAGATCGCCGGGATCACACCGGCCGGGTTCACCTTGACCGGCAGATGGCTTGACCCGCCATCATACATCTTCATCCCCACCTGACGGCGCGGATACTGAATGTGGATCTTGCGCAGGGACCGCTCCATAAAGACCACGAACATGATGGTCGCAACCACCATGATCAGCACCCCGACAATCAGCGCGGGGCTGATGGCACCAGAGCGGCCAGAGGCAAAGAATTGCGCCAAAGCCGCAGGAACTTCGGCAATGATGCCTACAAAGATGATCAGCGAAATACCGTTGCCGATACCGCGTGCGGTGATCTGCTCACCCAGCCACATCAGGAACATCGTACCGCCCACCAGCGTGATCATGCACGATGCGATAAAGAACCCGCCGGGATCAGCGGCGATATCACCCGCCTGCAGGCTGACAGCCAGCCCATAGGACTGCAACGTCGCCAGCGCCACGGTACCATAGCGCGTATACTGATTGATCTTCTTGCGCCCCTGCTCGCCCTCTTTCTTGAGCTGCTCAAGCGCCGGCACCATCGAGGTCATCAGCTGCACGATGATCGAGGCCGAAATATAAGGCATGATACCCAGGGCAAAGATACCCATCCGGCCCAGCGCGCCACCGGTGAACATGGACACCATGCCCCCGATGCCCTGCCCGGCACTGTCCATGAAGTCACGCAGCGCCTGACCGTCGATGCCCGGCACCGGGATGAACGTCCCGATGCGATAAACGATCAGCAAACCAAGGGTAAACAGAATGCGGTTGCGCAAATCCGTGGCCTTGCCCAGCGCGGACCAGCTGGTGTTGGCGGCCATGTTTTCGACGGCAGATACCATTATGGGCTCTTTTCTCTAACGAATACGCCGCCAAACCGGTTTCCGGCAGGCGGCGTTTTGGAAAACCTTGAGTTATGTAAGCGGGTCTTGGCCCGCTCACAACCCTTTAGCGGGGCTACTCGGCGGTTTCAGCCGCTTTTGGTGCCGTGACGGTGACAGATCCGCCAGCCTTTTCCACAGCCTCGATGGCCGATTTGGAAGCGCCGGCTACGGTCAGGTTGACCTTTGCAGTGATGTCACCCTTGGCCAGAACGCGGATACCGTCCAGCTCACGACGCACCAGACCGGATGCGACCAAAGCAGCCCCATCAATGTCTTTATTGGCGTCCAGCTTCTTGGCGTCGATGAATTTCTGGATAAGACCGAGGTTCACAACCGCAAAGGACTTACGGTTCGGCTTGTTAAAGCCGCGCTTGGGCAGGCGCTGGTACAAAGGCATCTGGCCGCCTTCGTAGCCGTTGATGGCCACGCCCGAGCGTGACTTCTGACCCTTGATACCACGGCCACCCATCTTGCCCTTGCCAGAGCCGGGGCCACGGCCCACGCGCATACGTTTTTTGGTTGCGCCTTCGTTGTCGGAAAGTTCGTGCAGTTTCATGTCGCTTCTCCTTTGCCGGAAACACCCCCCAGCGACGGGAGCGGGTGAACGCGGCGTTTCGATTCTCGTGGCCCGCATGGCCACCGGGGGCGTATAGACGGGCCTGCCCCCTGTGACAAGGGGTTCAGGCTTGATCCTGCCAGCTTGTCGCCCCACGGTAGCGACATGAAAACCGCCGCATCCCTTGCCTTGTCCTTGACTATCGCCGCTCAGACCGCACTGGCGGATTGTTCTACCGACGCGATGCTTGTCTTCGACGGCTCGTCCTCCATGTCCGAGGTCGGCTTTGACACCGGCATCAGCACCCGCATCGACGAAGCCCGTCAGGCCGTCGCACGGATCATGCCGCAGGTCGAACATTTCCGACGGATCGGGCTGTTGACCTATGGCCCCGGGGGCGCCACCAGCTGCACCGGTCTCCAACTACACTTTCTGCCTCAACCGCGGGCCGGGGAACGCGTTGCACAGGAAATAGGCGCGCTGGAGCCTTCTGGCCTCACGCCCCTCTCGGCGGCCGTCGAACAGGCCGCCGAGGTGCTGGCCTATCGCAGTCAACCCGCTGTGGTGGTTCTGGTCACCGACGGAAATGAGACCTGCGGCGGTCGCCCCTGCACGCTCGGTCGCGCCCTTGCGGCAGCGGGCCATGACCTGACGGTGCATGTCATCGGGTTCCGCGTCTCGGTGGATTTCTTTACCTGGAACAATCCCGAACAGGACCCGCACAGCGCTGCAACCGTCGCCCGGTGCCTCGCGGATGAAACCGGAGGCACGTTCGTCTCAACCGAAACAGTTGATGAACTGGTCGAGGCCCTGCGCGAAACCGTAGGATGCCCGCTGATCGGGCAGTTCGGCACCGCACCGCGCCAGACCGGGTAGGCGTTTCGGCCAGCAGGCCGCAATCGCCCGCAAGACACCGCTCATCACCCACCACAAGATCAACACGTCGCCCGGACTGCCCGCCCCCTGGGGCTGCGGGCCGCGCCTACCCCACCGCCACCGGCAACCGCGTCAGTCCCCGGAACCGCGCCAATGGCAAGACCTCCCTCTCGCCGTTCTCCCGAAGCTTCGGGAACCGCTGCACCAGCCGCCCGATGGCAATCCGCCCCTCGATCCGCGCCAGCGTGGCGCCAAGGCACACATGAATGCCGGTGATAAAGGCGATCTGACGGTTGGGTTTGCGGGTGATATCCACACGGTCAGGATCCGCGAACACCTCTGGGTCGCGGTTGGCCCCGGCAATCGAGGTATGGATATAGGTCCCTTTGGGCACCGTGCCGGTGCTTAGCGTAATATCTTCGCCAGCCAGTCGATTGCCGATCTGTAGGGGGCTTTGTACGCGCAGGAATTCCTCCATCGCCGTGGTGATGTGCCCCGGCTCTGCCAGCAACAGACGGTGCTGGTCGGGATTGTCGAACAGGGTGCCGACCGCATTGCCCACCATGCTTGTCGTCGTCTCATGACCCGCGTTCAGCAGGAAAATGCAGTTCTGGATCAATTCCTCATCTGTCAGGGTGCGCCCGTCATGTTCGCCAAAGATCAGACTGTCCAGCACCTCGCCCTGGGCCGCCCCGTCGGGATGGGCCCGCCTGTGCGCGATCAACTCGGCCAGAATGGCAGAAAATTCTGTCACTGCGGCATTCCCCGCATCCAACCGTTCCCGCGACACGACCGGATCGAGCGCCCCCAGAATGGCCAGCGAGAACTCCCGCAACCGCGACCGGTAGCTTTCGGGAATGCCCAGCATGAAGGAGATAATCTCGGTCGGCAGGACCTTGGCAAAATCATTCACAAGATCCAACTCTCCCAGATCCTCGACCCGATCCAGCAAACGATCCACGATATCGCTGATCAGCGGCTCGAACTCCGCCAGCTTGCGCGGCGTAAACGCCCCCGCGATCAGCTTGCGCACCACCGTGTGATAGGGCGGATCATTGAAAATGAGCGACGTTGTGTGATGGGTGTGCAGCGGACACTTGCCGAACTTCTTGCCGAACTCCTCCTGCTTGTCTGACAGCATATCGCGGGACTGGTAGACCTTGAGGCAATCATCATGCCGCGTCAGATAAACCGACCCGTCGGGATTGCGATGCACCGGGTCCTCTCGCCGCAGCGCATGCAGCGTCGGATGCGGGTTTTCAATAAACGCGCGGTCGATGGCGTTGAGATCGAAGGTGGTGATGTCTGGCAGGTTTGCTTGCATGCGGCACAGCGTGGCGCGGGATTCCATGACAGGCAAGAGGTTTGATAGAAACGGTGCGCAATATCGCGGCACCCGTGGGCATCAACCACGCGGCACCAACGCCGATGCGGGCGCGGCTTAGCCCGCTTTCAGGTGCATCTGGCCCTAGTCGTCATGCGCTTTGAAAAACGCGATAGTCTCTGCCACCAATTCATCCAGCGTGTCATCGGTCGTGAAGGTATTGAAAACATGATCCATATCCGCCATCCATAACTGCTCGGGCCCGTCATGCGCCGCGATGAGCATATCGGCATTCTCTGGCAGAACGGTGGTATCCAACGACCCCTGCGCGACCAGCAGCGGGCCGGAATAGGCGGCGATCTCAGCGGCGGGGTCAAACGAATAGATCCCCTCGAAAAAACCCTTCTTCAGCTCGATCTCAGTCCAGGGAAGGGTGACCTTGACCTTGTCGTCCGGATCACCGGCAAGTGCCTTTTCCATGGCCGCAGCATCAATAAGCCCGCCAAAGGTGGATACAGGATCGGCGGGCGCTGCCCAAAGGGCAACGGCATCAAGCGCCCCGGATCGACCGGCCACGGCGGTGGAAACCAGCCCCCCCTGGCTCCAGCCGATAAGATAGATGTCATCGCTCTTTACCATGTCAGACACCTTGAGATAGTCCAAAGCGGCCAGTGCATCGGTGACCTGACTCTCGAAAGTGGTATCGGCAAAGCTTAAATCGGCGGTACTCTCGCCCGAGCCGCGGAAATCGATCCTCAGGCTCGCCATCCCAGCCTCGGCCAGCGCCTCAGCAGTTTCGCCAAAAACACCACCCGGAACCGCCTCAGTCGCAAGCTCGTCACGTGAGCCGGTGAACCCGTGCAGCAGGATCACGACCGGGGCCGGATCACCATCTGGCAGGGCCAGCGTGCCGACAACCTCCTGACCATCGGACTGGAAGGTCACAAAGGTCTCGCTCATCGCATGTGCGGTGCTGCTAAGGGAAATCAGGGCAGTGAACATCAAAATATGGCGCATCATCGGTCGGCTCCCGTGGCAGGTTTCGGACGGGAAGAGCGCGAAAACTCTGGTGGCGAAGCGCGCCTTTCCAAGCGTCATGATACGCTGGCACCGCTGGATTGAATAGCCCTTCCGGGCAAAGCACTCCCAAACGAAAAACGCCCCGCAGTTTCCTGCAGGGCGTCTGATGATGGGTGCCCGGAATTTTTGTGAAAACTCCGACCGATTTCTTCTAAAGAAATCGCACGACGTGATACCTCACGACCGAACAATCAAGGGCCGGGTTATTCAGTGGCAGTGCAACGGCTTAGAGCCCGCATGGCAACACTGGCCCTTTGGCGATGATTTTCGACACCCTCCACTGTGCTGAATAACCTCAGCGGGAAAATCTGTCGTGAGGCTTAGCTGCGCTTGCGCCAAAACCGGTGCTGAAATTGAACCGAAAGAGATAAGTGCAGTTGAGATAACAAAACGTTTCATAGCTACTCCTAAAGAAAACGGGAAATGTCCCCGTTAACGAAGGTTAACAGCTCATTAACGATAAGTCGAATTGGCCCATTGCTCCCAAACGAAAAACGCCCCGCAGTTTCCTGCGGGGCGTCTGATGACGGGTGCCCGGAGTTTTTGTGAAAACTCCGACCGATTTCTTCGAAAGAAATCGTTACCCCTTTTCCTCCACAATCTCGACCATATGCGACACCGCATTGATCATCCCGCGCACCGCCGGAGTATCCTCCAGCTCGCGGGTCTTGTGCATCTTGTTCAGACCCAGGCCGATCAGCGTCTGGCGCTGCTTTTCCGGACGGCGGATGGGGGAGCCTGTCTGTTTGATAACGATGGTCTTTGCCATGATGTGCTCTCCTTACGCGTCTGTCGTGGCTTCGGCGGACGGGCTGTTGTGGGCCACATCGCTTTGCTCATCGATCTTGGGCGTGGCCAGAATGTCGGCAACTTTCTTGCCGCGACGCTGGGCCACCGCACGGGGGCTCTGCTCTTTCTTCAGGCCGTCCATGGTGGCGCGGATCATGTTGTAGGGGTTCTGGGAGCCGATGGACTTGGAAACCACGTCCTTCACGCCCAGCATCTCGAACACGGCACGCATCGGACCACCGGCGATGATACCTGTACCTTCAGGTGCGGTACGCATGACAACTTTGCCAGCACCCCAACGCCCGTGCATGTCGTGGTGCAGCGTGCGGCCTTCGCGCAGTTGCACACGGATCATCTGGCGCTTGGCTTGCTCGGTTGCCTTGCGGATGGCCTCGGGGACCTCCTTGGCCTTACCTTTGCCAAAGCCTACACGGCCTTTCTGGTCGCCCACAACCACGAGGGCAGCAAAGCCAAAGCGCTTACCACCTTTTACGGTCTTGGAAACCCGGTTGATGGCAACAAGGCGGTCCGCAAATTCGGGGGCCTCGTCACGATTGTTGCGGCGGTTGCCGCCTCGGTTGTCGTCTCTGGCCATGCGGGCCTCCTAAATCTGCGGGCAAATGCCCTGATGTTGGTTCAATCCAAGTGCCAATTGGCCCGGATCATCGAGGGGGCGAAACCGCCCCCTTCGCTTTTCTGTGTCAGCACATGATGGATGAAATCACCCAGCCGGCCTTAGATTTTCAAGCCACCTTCACGTGCGGCATCAGCCAAGGCCTTGACCTTGCCATGGTAGAGGAACCCACCACGGTCAAAATAGGCTTCTTCGACGCCTGCCTTCTTGGCACGCTTGGCAATCTCAGCGCCTACCTTGGTGGCCGCTTCGATGTTGTTCTTGCCAACCACGCCCAAACCCTTTTCCAGGGTCGACGCAGAAGCCAGTGTCTTGCCATTCACATCATCGATCAGCTGAACAGAGATGTTCTTGGAAGACCGATGCACGCTCAGGCGCATGCGGCCCGCGTTGGTGCGGCGCAGTTTGTTCCGGACGCGCATACGGCGCTTGAGGAACAATTGTCTTTTGGTGTTTGCCATGATCCTCGGTCCTTACTTCTTCTTGCCTTCTTTGCGGAAGATGAACTCGCCCTTGTAGCGGATACCTTTGCCCTTGTAGGGCTCGGGCTTGCGCCACTGGCGGATGTTCGCGGCAACCTGACCAACAAGCTGTTCGTCAATGCCTTCCACAACGATTTCGGTCTGCTTGGGCGCGGTCACGGTCACGCCCTCGGGGGCGGTGTAATCCACGTCGTGGCTCAGCCCGAGGTTCAGCTTCAGCGTGTTGCCCTGCATCTGAGCGCGGTAACCCACACCCTGAATTTCGAGCTCTTTCTTGAAGCCTTCCGTCACGCCGGTCACTAGATTGGCGACCATGGTGCGGGACATGCCCCACTGCTGACGCGCGCGCTTGGACTTGCCGCGCGGTTCGATGTGAACCACGTTGTCCTCGACCTTGATGGTGACGTCATCCGTCGCCTTGAAGCTGCGGGTCCCCTTGGGGCCTTTCACTTCGATGGTCTGGCCGGAAACGCTGGCGGAGACACCGCTGGGCATTTCGACCGGTTTTTTTCCAATACGAGACATCGAATTCTCCTTAGAATACGGTGCAGAGCACTTCGCCGCCAACATTCTGGCTGCGCGCGCTTTGATCCGACATCACACCCTTGGGGGTGGAGACAATCGACACGCCAAGGCCCTGACGGACCACCGGAATGTCATTGACGCCCATGTAGACGCGGCGACCGGGCTTTGACACCCGCTTGAGCTCACGAATAACAGGTTCGCCCTCGTAGTACTTGAGGCTGATCTCGATGGCCGGATGACCGTCGACACCGGTGGTTTTCTCGAACCCCCGGATATAGCCCTCATCAGCCATCACTTCCAAAACGCGCTCGCGCAGTTTGGACGCAGGCGTGATCACGGTGGACTTGCCACGCATCTGGCTGTTGCGAATGCGGGTCAGCATATCTGCGATAGGATCGTTCATCTATGTGCCCTCCTTACCAGCTCGACTTGACCATGCCGGGGATCTGGCCCTGAGAGCCAAGATCCCGCAGCGCGATACGCGAGATTTTCAGTTTACGATAATAAGCATGCGGACGGCCTGTCAGCTGGCAGCGGTTGTGCAGACGCACAGCGCTGGAGTTGCGAGGCAGTTTCGCAAGCGCGAGGGACGCGCGAAAACGCTCTTCCATCGGCTTTTCCTGATCGTTGATGATCGCTTTCAGCGCGGCGCGCTTCTCGGCGTACTTCTTGACCAGGGCTTCACGCTTCTTTTCGCGTGCAATCATGGATTTCTTAGCCATATCTAATATCCTCCCGATCAGCTGTTGAAGGGCATGTTGAAAGCTTTCAACAGGCTCTTTGCTTCAGCGTCGGTTTGCGCCGTTGTGGCGATCACGATGTCCATGCCCCAAGTCTCGTCGACTTTATCAAAGTCGATTTCGGGGAACACGATGTGCTCTTTCATGCCCATGGCATAGTTGCCACGGCCATCGAAAGACTTGCCCGATACGCCGCGGAAGTCGCGGACGCGGGGCATTGCAATCGTAATCAGACGATCCAGAAATTCGTACATGCGGTCACCGCGCAGGGTCACTTTCGCGCCCAGCGGCATGTCCTCACGTACCCGGAAACCCGCGATGGATTTCTTGGCAACCGTGGTCAGCGCCTTCTGGCCGGCAATCGCGGTCAGGTCTTCCTGAGCGGATTTGGCTTTCTTGCTGTCACGCACGGCTTCGGCACCACAGCCAATGTTCAGGACAATTTTGTCCAGACGCGGGATTTGCATGTCGTTCTTGTAACCGAACTCTTCCTTCATCGCAGGACGGATGCTGTCCTTGTAGGAGGCTTTCAGACGGGGTGTATAATCAGCCATCAGATAACGTCTCCCGTTGTCTTGGCAAAACGGACTTTCTTGTCGCCGTCCATTTTGAAACCGACGCGGGTCGGCTTGCCGTTGGCATCTTTCATTGCGAGATTTGACAGATCGATCGGCATCGCCTTGGGGATGCGACCGCCCTGGCTTTCCTGGCTCTGACGGGTGGCGCGGATGGCGATGTTGATGCCGTCCACGATGGCCTTGCCGGATTTCGGGTCAACAGAAGAAATCGTGCCTTCCTTGCCCTTGTCCTTGCCGGCCAGAACGATGACCGTGTCACCTTTTTTCAGTTTGGCAGCCATGATTACAGCACCTCCGGAGCGAGCGAGATGATTTTCATGAAGTTCTTGCCGCGCAACTCGCGCACAACCGGGCCAAAGATACGTGTACCGATGGGCTCATTGTTGTTGTTGAGAATAACCGCAGCGTTGCGGTCAAAGCGGATGGCGGTGCCATCTTCGCGACGTACTTCCTTGGCGGTACGTACAACGACGGCCTTGCGCACGTCGCCTTTTTTCACGCGGCCGCGTGGGATGGCTTCCTTGACCGAGACAACGATGATGTCGCCCACGGATGCGTACTTACGCTTGGAACCCCCCAGGACCTTGATGCACTGAACACGGCGCGCGCCGCTGTTGTCAGCAACATCCAGGTTGGTCTGCATCTGGATCATTTGGTTTCTCCCGACCTTTGGGGGGCCGATGCATGGCCATGTCCCCAGGGTTTCGATTTAGCGGTAGGTGCTTTAGGCCTCAGCGGCTTCCAGCACTTCCCAACGTTTGGTCTTTGATTTTGGTGCACATTCAATGATGCGGACGCTGTCCCCAACCTTGAACGTATTCTTCTCATCGTGGGCCCGGTACTTCTTGGACTTACGGATGGTCTTTTTCAGAACCGGATGCGTGAAACGGCGTTCCACGGAAACGGTGACTGTCTGTTCGTTCGCGTCGGAGGTCACGACGCCGGACAAGATACGCTTGGGCATTTTGTGCTCTCCTTATTCGGTTGCGGCTGCGGCAGCAGCCTTCTGGTTCAACACGGTCTTTACACGGGCCGCGTCGCGCTTGACGCTGCGCAGACGCGCAGGGTTCTCAAGCTGACCGGTGGCCTGCTGAAAACGCAGGTTGAAGGCTTCTTTCTTCAGGGTCACAAGCTCGTCCCGAAGCTGGTCGGGCGTCTTGTCATGCAGTTCGCTGGCTTTCATGGCCATCTTCCTTTCAACATCACCGGCAGGCCGCATACATGCGTGACCCGAATCCCGGTGGAGGGGGTGAAGTGCGCCGTATAGGAGGGTTGACGACATCACGCAACCCCCTTGTGGGGAATTGCAACGGCCAAGGAAACAAAGGCGGAAACCTGCTTTGATTGCACCATACCGACTGGCACCGAACCACCTTGCCCAACCACCACCACAAGTTGCATGATGGGCCATGACCAGCTTGCTCCCTAGATCACCCGCAGCCACGCTGCTCATGATCCTTTTCGCGGCAACACCGCTGCGCGCAGAAAACTGGATCGCAGCCACCACGGCCAACAACATTCATTGCGAAGTGGGCGACAACCCAGCACGCGCCAGTCTGGTCTGTCATATCAAAAGGCGCTCGGGTCCCCTGCCCGCTGCCCGGCCCGCCGACTGCGCATTCACCTGGGGCCATGGCTATTTCATCACAGACACCGGCCCCGTGCGCATGCTCTGCATGGAAAGCTGGACCCACAACTGGCCAGGCAATGGCAAATTCAAACCCGGTACGTCATCAGGGTTCGGCGACATCACCTGTGACGCCACGCGCAACACACTGAAATGCAGCAATGCAGACGGGCATGGATTCTTTTTGTCGCGTCGTTCACAGCAGATTTTCTAGATTTATCTTTAAATCGCCCCGAAATTGACGCTCTTTAGCATCATAGACTAGTGTTGAAGCAAGCAATCCTGTTTTGAAAGGCCAATCTCATGGGCCCATTCGCACTCTTGGCAATCATTGGTTTCGGGGCCCTGGCCTTCGCCATTGGCGGGGACTCTGATGAGCCAGAATTGGACCCTTCGGAAGAGCCTGACGAACCCGCACCCGATCTTTCTGCAGAACCGACACCGCCGGATCCGGAAGGTATGGTGCTCGGCAGTAATGCCGATGACAGCTTCACCGCCGCGAACAGTGATGTGCCGCACTACTTTGATCTCCAGAATGGCAACGACTCGGTGGCTGCGGGCTCCGGGGATGACACGATTGTCGCCATGGGGGACGGGGCCGACACGCTGAACGGCGGCGGGGGCGACGACCTGATTTTTGCCGGTGACGAATTTAACGACATCTTCGGCGGCGAAGGCGATGACACAATCGTCAATGGCGACGGCGGCGCGCGTGTCCTTGCCGATACGGAAGGGGCCAATCTGATCTACGGCGGCAGCAGCAATGAAAACTTCAGCGTCTCCGGCGAGAGCACAGTTTACGGTGGCGGCGGCCTTGACAGCTATGTTCTGCACCTCAACACCGACGCTGAATCAGTTGGGGAGATACATGGATTTGACCCGCCCAACAGCGCGCTGAACCGTATCGTCGTTAATGTTCAGGGGGAAGCACAGGGCCCGCTCAACCTGCAAGACCGTGCTGATGCTTCTGGGGTCGACATCTACTATGGAGACATCCTGCTGACCACGATATTCGGCGCGGCCGCATCTGACATCGCGGATGCTGAGGTGATCATCGAGACCAATGGCGGTACTTTGACTGGCACGGATGGCGATGAATTCATCCAAACCTCAGACTTCGCCGAAACCGTGATGGCCGGCGCGGGAGACGACTATATTTCAGGAGGCACCAACCTGAATACCGGACCTGACCTGCTGGACGGCGGGGAAGGCAACGATACGATCATCGCCACAGGTACCAGCAACAACATGTACAGCGATGGCGCGGGGGGCATTGGCACCATTGATCAGCCCAATAGGATGCTGGGAGGCGCGGGCGATGATCTTTTGGTGTCGAACTACGGGAATGTCATGACCGGCGGCGAAGGTGCGGACACCTTCGCGCTTGATCGTACCAGTTCCACAAGCGTGTCCGAAATCACGGACTTTGATCCAGCCGAAGACATCATTTTTATCGACGATCCTTCAGGCGGTGACGACGTGCCCACAGGGGTCGAAATCAACGTCTGGAGCGATGGCAACGGCGCCAATCTCATTGTGAACGACGTTCTCGTCGCCCGTATCACCGGAGGCCAGAATTTGACTGTCGCGGACATTCGATTGGCAAACCCCAGCATTGGTGTTGAATTGTTGGGCTTTCACTGAGGCGTTTCGAATTTGACGTGAGACATTTCTCATGCTTTTCGCGGTCGCCCTAAGGGTAATTCAGCGCAGCAGCGATCCAACGTTAAGTCGAAACGCAATAAGGTCGGTTGATCTGGCGGTCCGGGGCGCTTGGCGCTAAAGACCACCCATGCCCGATATCAAATCTCTCTTCGTTACCCGCCTTTACCACGCCGCGCTGTCGGATCACGCGCCCGCCATTAACGCGGATGAGCTTGAGGCCTCGTGCTATTCCATCGCCGAAGACGATGAGGCAGGCCAGCAATGGTCGATCGACAACGGCTATCCCGGCTATACCTCCTATGCCTCGCTGGACGATCTGCCCTATAGGTTCCCGATCTTTGCCGATCTGGTCAAAACGCTCGATGCGCATGTTGCGGCCTTTGCCGCCGATCTTGCCCTGGATCTGGGCGACAGGCACCTCAAGCTCGACAGCCTGTGGATCAACATCCTGCCCGAAGGCGGCATCCACACCGGCCACATTCACCCCCATTCGGTGATCTCCGGCACCACCTATGTCGCCATGCCCGACGGCGCGAGCGCGATCAAATTCGAAGACCCCCGGCTGCCCATGATGATGGCCGCCCCGGGCCGCACCAAAGAGGCCCCCGAAGACCGCCGCGCTTTTGCCTATGTCGCACCGGGCGTCGGCGATGTCCTGCTCTGGGAAAGCTGGCTGCGCCACGAGGTGCCGATGAACATGTCCGAAGACGACCGCCTGTCGGTCTCTTTTAACTACAACTGGGGCTGACGCCAGATGCCCGGCCCCCTGAATGGTACCCGGCCATGCTGCGCCTGATCGTCTCTGGCAGCTTCTTCGTGCTCTGGGGTGTGGTACTGGACTATGCGCTGCTGATCGCACGGGACGCAGACCTCATGCTGATAGCCGCCATCGCACTGGCGATAAGCACCCTGATGTTTCGCCGCCGCCTGCGCAACTGGCGCGCAGACAAACAGCGGATCATCCTTGACGGCTCAAACGTGATGTATTGGGACAACGAAACACCCAGCCTTGGTCCGGTAAAGCTGACGCTGAACCGATTGGCCGCGGAAGGCTACTCAGTGGGCGTAGTCTTTGACGCCAATGCGGGCTACAAGCTTTATGGCGCTTATCGCGGCCCGGACGCTCTGGCGCGCAGGCTCAAGATCTCCTCGGACCGGGTGATGATCGCCCCCAAGGGCACCCCGGCCGACCCGCTGATCCTCAAGGCTGCATCAGACATGAACGCCCGCGTGGTGACCAACGACCGTTACCGCGACTGGGTTTCGGACTATCCGGCAATAAACAAACCCGGCTTCCTGATCCCGGGCAGCTACCGCGACGGCGCAATCCACCTGCGCATGCCCCAGGAAAAAGGACGCAAAGCCGCATGAGTGACCCGTTGCGTGACGTACCGCTGGCCGACCTGACCGTCGACAGCACCAAGCGCCCTGACCGGCCCCGGTTCGCGCAGGCAGACGACGCACAGCGCGGGCCCGGTCGCCACCTTGCCGCCATCCACCGCCACTACCTGATGGATCTGTCGCGCATCGCACAGGTCCTGCATCGGATCAAAGCCGGGGATGCACCGCCCGCGGAACTGGTCCAAATCGTGCTTAATGCTGAAATGGCGCAGAACTTCCGCGCCTTTGGCACGCTATGCGGGCAGGAATGCCATGTGCTGACCATGCACCACAATATCGAGGAACAGTCGATCTTTCCCCAACTCCACGCCCGGGGATCAGACGCCATGCGCGCCGTAGTGGACCGCCTGCGGGCCGAACACAAAGTCGTGCACGAACTTCTCGAAAGACTGGCCGCCGTTTCCCACACGCTTACAGCCACCCCCGACGCGGCCACCTTTGGCGAGGCGACCGCGATTTTCGAGCAATTGGTCAAGGTCGTGAAATCACACTTTCACTACGAGGAAACTGCCCTCGAAGAAGCGCTGGGGGTCTACGGCGTCATGGTGTGAAAACCACTCCCGGTCAGGCCTTCTTGGCCGCCTCTTCCAGTGCCTTGACGGCAGCCTTCTCTTCCTTGGTCAGCTTATTGCCCCACTGGTTGTTGCTGAGCCCCAACCCTTCGGGCATCGGCTTGGTCTTGCCCTTCTTCACCTCGCCACCCTTGTCGAGAAAGGCTTGGATCAGATCTTCATCGGTGGTGGGCTTGGGGACTTGTTTCATGGGGGGTATCCTTTTTGCCTTGGCGGAACGACAGTGCGCATCACGGATGGTAAAGACGGGCAGACCCAAAGGCCAGAGCGATCACCAAAAGCTGAGCATCGCCGGTCGGTGAATGGCGATCTGACGGGTTCGCTATGCCATTTTATTTGCGCAACTCTATGATCCTCAGGGACGCAGCACCCAGCTTCACAAAATCCTCACGCAGTGGTGTACACATTGCCCACCCTACCCACAGGCCCGGATCGCAATCTCGCCCGACACAAAAACGAAAGCCCCCGCTGATCTCTCAGCAGGGGCCCTCAATCTCTCAAGCATCGACGGGCACGAACACCCGGCGTAGGGCGGGGTTTACCCCGCCACTTACCAATCTTCTCTGACAACAACCCGCGTCTTGATCGGCAGTTTCATCGCCGCCAGACGCAGCGCTTCACGCGCAATGTCATCGTTCACACCGTCGATCTCGAACATGATCCGGCCAGGTTTGACCTTGGCCGCCCAGAAATCCACGGAACCTTTACCCTTACCCATACGCACTTCGACGGGCTTGGAGGTCACGGGCACATCCGGGAAGATGCGGATCCAGACACGGCCCTGACGCTTCATGTGACGCGTCATGGCACGACGTGCCGCTTCGATCTGACGCGCTGTGACGCGTTCAGGCTGCAGTGCTTTCAACCCGTAGGTGCCGAAGTTCAGGTCAGACCCGCCCTTCGCCAGACCCTTGATAGAGCCTTTGAACTGCTTGCGGAATTTCGTCCGTTTTGGCTGTAGCATGATCTACTCCTTAACGCCGACCGCCTGCACCGCGAGGTGCCGGGCCGTCCTGAAGTTCCTGGTGCTTGCGATCACGTGCGGCAGGATCATGTTCCATGATCTCGCCTTTGAAGATCCATGTCTTGATACCGATGATGCCATAGGCAGTCTCGGCTTCGACATGGGCGTAATCAATATCCGCACGCAGGGTGTGCAAGGGCACGCGACCTTCGCGGTACCACTCGGTGCGCGCAATCTCTGCGCCACCCAGACGTCCCGCAAGGTTCACACGAATGCCCAGGGCACCCATGCGCATGGCGTTCTGCACGGCACGCTTCATGGCGCGACGGAAAGACACCCGGCGCTCCAGCTGCTGTGCGATGCTCTCACCCACCAGTGCGGCATCCAGCTCGGGCTTGCGAACCTCAACGATGTTGAGGTGCAACTCGCTCGAGGTCATCTTGGCAATCTTCTGACGCAGACCTTCGATGTCTGCACCCTTCTTGCCGATGATGACTCCGGGGCGGGCTGTGTGGATCGTGACGCGGCACTTCTTGTGCGGACGCTCGATGATCACACGGGCCACACCGGCCTGCTTGCACTCTTCCTTGATGAAGGCGCGGATGGCGATGTCTTCCAGCAACAGATCACCATAATCCTTGGTGTCTGCATACCAGCGGCTGTCCCAGGTGCGGTTGACCTGCAGGCGCATGCCGATCGGGTTGACTTTGTTACCCATTATGCTTGCTCCTCAACTTGACGCACGACGATGGTGACTTCGGCAAACGGCTTCATGATCTTGCCAAACCGGCCACGGGCACGTGGACGACCACGCTTCATGGTCAGGTTCTTGCCGACATAAGCCTCTGCAACGATCAATTCGTCGACGTCGAGGTTGTGGTTGTTCTCGGCATTGGCAATCGCGGACTGAAGACACTTCTTCACATCCTGCGCGATCCGCTTTTTGCTGAAGGTGAGGTCCGTCAGGGCCTTGTCCACCTTCTTGCCACGGATCAGACCAGCAACGAGGTTCAGTTTCTGCGGCGACGTTTTCAGCATGCGCAGCTTGGCGCGTGCCTCATTGTCCGCCACGCGGCGCGGGTTCTTATCCTTGCTCATTTGCGCTTCGCCTTCTTATCGGCAGCGTGACCGTAATAGGTCCGGGTCGGTGAATACTCACCGAACTTCTGACCGATCATTTCTTCGCTGACGTTGACGGGGATGTGCTTGTGGCCGTTGTAAACGCCAAAAGTCAGACCCACAAACTGCGGCAGGATCGTGGAACGGCGCGACCAGATCTTGATCACTTCGTTACGACCGCTCTCGCGCGACGCTTCTGCCTTCTTGAGGACATAGCTGTCAACAAAAGGGCCTTTCCATACGGAACGAGACATATCTAACGCCCCTTCTTCTTGGCGTGCCGCGAGCGGATGATCAGCTTGCTGGACGCTTTGTTCTTGTTACGGGTCTTGGCACCCTTGGTTGGCTTGCCCCACGGGGAAACCGGGTGACGACCACCAGAGGTCCGGCCTTCACCACCACCGTGCGGGTGATCGATCGGGTTCATCACCACACCACGCACAGACGGGCGAATGCCCTTGTGACGCATGCGGCCCGCTTTGCCGTAGTTCTGGTTCGAATTGTCGGGGTTGGACACGGCACCAACGGTGGCCATGCATTCCTGACGCACGAGACGCAGCTCGCCACTGCTCAGACGGATCTGAGCATAACCACCGTCACGGCCCACGAACTGGGCGTAAGTACCGGCGGCACGGGCGATCTGACCCCCCTTGCCGGGCTTCATCTCGATGTTGTGGATGATCGTCCCGATGGGCATGCCAGAGAACGGCATCGCGTTGCCCGGCTTGATGTCGACCTTCGCACCGGCGATGACCTTGTCACCGACGGCCAGACGCTGCGGCGCCAGGATATAGGCCTGCTCACCATCTTCATACTGGATCAGCGCAATAAACGCGGTCCGGTTCGGGTCATATTCGATGCGGGCGACAACAGCGGACATGTCCATCTTGTTGCGCTTGAAATCAACGATACGGTAAAGGCGCTTTGCCCCACCGCCTTTGCGACGCATTGTGATCCGTCCGGTGTTGTTCCGTCCGCCATTCTTGGTCAGGCCCTCTGTAAGGGACTTGACCGGGCGGCCTTTCCAAAGCTCCGAACGGTCGATCAGCACCAGCCCACGCTGGCCCGGCGTCGTCGGTTTATACGACTTGAGTGCCATGTTTGCTTTCTTCCGTTAGCTATGTAGCGCCAGCACGTGGCTGGCTATGTTATAGGCCCCCGTAGGTGCCCGGTTTGGTGCGCCCAAGCCGGGCTGAAGCCCGACCTACGCCGCATATCCGGGATGCCGGAAACCCCCGACCGTCCCGCTGAGCGTAGGCCGGGGTTCACCCCGGCAATCGCCCAAAACAAACGCCCCGGACGAATCCGGGGCCTTGCCGATGGGGTCGTTTAGGGTGTGGGGCGGGTAGGGTCAAGGCAAATGGCCCGCATATTTGCGCAGTTTTCTAACGCAGTGGATATATGACCGGTAATTCTTGCTGCATTGAAGGGCGGTACGGCGGCTTTGCGGACAAACCGCGCTTTCTCTGGACTTGCGCCGATGACCGCTTTGCAATGGACGGACATTTAAACCAAAGTGAGAGCAAGGGTTCGGAGCTGGCAAACCGGATAAGGCGACGGGACAATATGAAACGACCCAAGACACAGTATGCGAAGTGCGGTGAACTGAATATCGCCTACCAAGTTTTTGGAGATGGACCATTTGATTTGCTGTTCGCACTTGGTTGGCTGACAAACGTCGAGTACGGGTGGGAAAGTCCTGACTACTCGCGTTTCCTGAAAAAACTTGGCCAACGGGCACGTGTTATTGTGTTTGATAAACGCGGTACCGGTATGTCTGATCGAGACGTCGGTGTTGCCACACTGGAGCAACGGTCCGAAGACATCAATGCCGTGCTGGATGCGGTTGGCTCAGAACGCGCAGTTTTGTTTGGCGTGTCGGAAGGCGGCGCGATGTCATCGGTGTTTGCGGCGACATTTCCGGAGCGCGTTAGTCATTTGATATTGAATGGCAGCAGATCAAAGTACCAGTGGGCGGAAGACTATCCTTATGGGCTCCAAAAAGACGAGGCCGAAGCGGAGATTGCCGGTTTCATAGAGAATTGGGGGGAACCTTTCGCTCTGTTAAGCGGTGCGCCGAGTATATCGAAAGATCACTCTGCTGCGGAGTGGTACGCTGCTTATTTGCGTTACTCAGCTAGCCCTCGTACTGCTGAGAATTTTACCCGTATGAATTATCAAATAGACTACCGCGATATCCTGCAAACTATCCAAGTGCCGACCATGATATTGCACCGTGAAGACGATCAATGGTGTCCAATTTTCCATGCGCGATATCTTGCAGCCAACATTCCAAAAGCCGAATTGCGAGTTATCCCCGGAGATGATCATATCGTATGGTATGGCGATCAGGATCGGCTAATCGCCGAGATTGAGCAATTTGTGAGTGGTGAGACTTCCAGTTCATCTTACACCAGAGCTCTGAGAACAGTCATGTTTCTCGACATCGTCGGGTCGACAAATCACCTTGCTGCTATGGGTGATGACAGGTGGAAGAGCATTCTTGAACAGCTTGACTTCAATGTAGATCGTAGGATCGCTTCGTTTGACGGTATCAGGATCAAACATACAGGCGACGGTTATCTGATTTCCTTCAGTGGGCCAACGAGAGCCATCGAATGCGCAAAAATGATCAGCGAAGATGTCCAGCGGCTGGGTTTGCAATGCCAGATAGGGGTACACACGGGTGAATGCGAACTACGTGGCGAAGACCTGAGCGGCCTCGCAGTTCATATTGCCGCGAGAATAATGTCGGAGGCAGAACCACAAACCATTATGTGCTCACAAACCGTAAAAGACTTGGTCGTCGGTTCCGGCCTTGAATTTGTCGCACTGGGGAGTCGCGAGTTGAAGGGCGTTCCCGGAGAATGGGTTATGTATGAAGTCAAATAGTGACTACCACGGCAATGCCATAACGTAGACTTTCGAATTTCCCGCCCCGAGTTGCAAAATGGGCTCAAAATGGACTTCTACACATTCAGACTGAACTCAACGTCAAGGGCAAAGCACGTCGGACAGCGACATCCCGCGTCACGCCTGTAGCGTGCATTAATGATTGCCGCGCATTTGGTGCGACAGGGCTGGCGCTTTGGCTGTGACCTGCCCCCCGAAACTTCCCTCACTTTGATGTAGAGTTTGCTCAACCTTTCGAAGGAGCAAACAGATGCGAAAGAGCCGGTTTAGCGAAGCCCAGATTATCGGGATGATCAAAGAGCAGGAAGCAGGGATGCCGACTGCGGATGTGTGCCGCAAGCACGGTCTCAGCCAAGGGACATTCTACAAGTTCAAGGCACAGTATGGCGGCATGGAAGTATCGGATGCGGCGAAGCTGCGTGCGATCACTGACGAGAACGCGAAGCTGAAGCGTTTGTTGGCCGATACAATGCTGGACAACGTCGTGCTGAAGGATTTGCTGGGAAAGAACTGACGACACCGAACATGCGACGGGCTGCAGCACGCAAAGCGATGCGGGATCATGACATCTCGCAACGTCGGGCGTGCAGGCTTGTTGGTGTCGATCCCAAGACCGTCCGGCGCGACAAACTGCCGGATAATCCTGAAGTTCGCAAAGAGATGAAGGCGATTGCCAATAAACGCCGCCGGTTTGGTTGTCGGCGGATTGGTGTGATGCTTGAACGCGAAGGCATGATCATGAACCACAAGAAGCTGTATCGCCTGTACACAGAAGAAAAGCTGGGCGTCAGGCGACGCCGAGGGAGAAAACGGGCGCGCGGATCGCGCACGCCGATGCCAGTGGCGCTACGGCCGGGCCAGCGCTGGTCGTTGGACTTTCTGTCAGACACGTTTGGTACGTCGCGCAAGTTCCGCATTTTGGCAGTGAATGATGATTGCTGTCGTGAGAACCTGTGCCTCATGGCCGATACCAGCATCTCTGGTGCGCGTGTCGCCCGTGAATTGGATGCGCTTGTTCGGATCTACGGCAAACCCGCCAGCATTGTCAGCGATAACGGGACCGAGTTCACAAGTCGTGCCATCCTGAAATGGGCGAATGAGAACGATGTCGAGTGGCACTACATCGATCCGGGAAAGCCGCAGCAGAACGCCTTCATTGAGTCATTCAACGGCAGCCTACGCGACGAGTTGCTGAACGAAGAATGGTTCGACAGCCTGGACGATGCCCGCCGCAAGTTGGCGCTTTGGCGGTACGATTACAATCACGTCAGACCGCACTCATCACTGGAAAACCAAACACCCGCTGAAGCGCGTCGAGCGCATGAGCAATTTGAGGGCTCCGCGCACGACGCGCTTGCCCAAACTGACGACGAAGAATATGAAAAACAAACCCGCAAACTCTCATTATAACTGAGGGAGCCTTGGGGGGCAGGTCAGCTGGCGTCGCGTGTTACACTCATGTGGCAAGTGTTTGGCCACCCCAATGTGGCATCAGCCAATATCGGGAGCGCCTTTCCGCGGGCAGACACCGCCTCGCTTGTGGTGATCAGGGAAAAAGAGCCGCCAAAGCCCTCGGATGCATTCATCGGTCCGCGCACCACCGCACGCCCCGTTAACCCGGCCCGGCACCGCAAAAACACCGACGCAATACCGACGTCATACCGACGCGATACCGCATCGCCCTTTACCTTGTTAACAAGGCGTTTCCCTCTGATTCGGGCTCCTCGCCGAAACGCGGCATTAACCACTTTTTCACCACAAACGAAAAAGGGCGCGCCCTGCGGCACGCCCTTCCCCAAATCTCTGAAACAGGCTTACGCCAGTTTGATGTTCGTCGCGCTCTCGCGGCCGTCACGGCCCGCTTCGATGTCGAAGGTCACCTTCTGATCATCGGACAGACCGGTCAGACCGGCTTGCTCAACGGCAGAGATGTGCACGAACACGTCCTTGGCACCCCCATCGGGAGCGACAAAACCAAAACCTTTAGTGGTGTTGAACCATTTTACAGTACCTGAAGCCATTATCGTATTCCTTATTTTCTGCCCGCGGAATGCGGCAGGTCGGCTAAGTCATTTTCAAGATCGAAAGACTGAGCCGTGAAGGAGCAGTAATGCCGATAGAGGTAACGTTGCCTGTACCCTCTGCGCCTTTGCGCGACAGATAGCAAGCACTCAAATCCAAAGACGTAGGGTTAAGCGACCCCCCGCCGCTCAAGTGCCCTTACCCCAACAAAAAAAGGCCCCCCGCATGCGCGGAGGGCCCTCATCAATGCTATTCGGGACGGAATTACAGGCCGGTCGACACGTCGATCGTGTTGCCTTCCTCAAGCGTCACATAGGCCTTCTTGACGTCTTTCCGCTTGCCGATCTGGCCGCGGAAACGCTTGACCTTGCCTTTGGTGATGGTCGTGTTCACGGCCTTCACCTTGACCCCAAAGAGCGCCTCTACGGCCTCTTTGATCATCGGCTTGTTGCTGTCCATCGCCACTTCGAAAACAACCGCGTTGGCCTCGGAGGCCATGGTCGCTTTTTCGGTGATGATCGGCTTGCGGATCACGTCATAGTGGTTTGCTGCAGCACTCATTTCAGGCGAGCCTCCAATGCTTCGACACCAGCCTTCGTGATCACCAGAGTGTCACGCTTGAGGATGTCATAGACGTTTGCGCCCATCGTCGGCAGGATATCCAGACCTTCGATGTTGCGCGCGGCTTGGGCGAATGTTTCATCCACGGATGCACCGTCGATGACCAATGCGCGCTTCCAGCCCAAGTCTTTGACTTGCTTGGCCAAAGCGGCGGTTTTGCCCTCGGATGCGGCGGCGTCGATGATGACCAGTTCGCCCGCTTTTGCCTTGGCGGACAGCGCGTGGCGCAGCCCCAGCTTGCGGAACTTCTTGGTCAGTTCGTGACCGTGCGACCGCGGGGTCGGGCCCTTGTAGATACCACCCTTGCGGAAGATCGGAGCCGACCGCGCGCCGTGGCGTGCGCCGCCGGTGCCCTTCTGGCGATAGATCTTCTTGGTTGAGTAGCTGACCTCGGACCGTGTCTTGACCTTGTGCGTGCCCTGCTGCGCGTTGTTACGCTGCCAGCGCACGACGCGGTGCAGGATGTCGGCACGCGGCTCAAGACCAAAGAGGGCCTCGTCCAGGTCTACCGAACCGGCTTTGCCGCCGTCGAGTTTGATGACATCGAGTTTCATGCGTCACCTTCTTTCTTGTCTTCGTCAGAAGCTTCGGGTGTTGCACCCTCTTCCGCGATTTCTGCTTCGGCTGCTTTCAGCTGCTCTGCTTCGGCGGCGGCCTGCTCTTCTGCAAGACGCTGTGCTTCTGCTTCGGCCTCTGCGGCAGCAGCGGCGGCGGCTTCTTCGGCGGCTTTTGCGGCTTCCGCAGCAGCGGATGCCAGTGCAGCCGGGACTATGGCATTGTCAGGGAACGGCTTTTTCACAGCGTCCTTCACCGTGACCCATCCGCCCTTGGAACCTGGAACAGCGCCTTTGACCATGATCAGGCCACGGTCGCTGTCGGTCTTGACGACTTCAAGGTTCTGGGTGGTAACACGCGCCGCACCCATGTGACCGGCCATCTTCTTGCCTTTGAAGACTTTGCCAGGATCCTGACACTGACCGGTGGAGCCATGCGAACGGTGAGAGATCGACACACCGTGCGAGGCCCGCAAACCGCCAAAGTTATGCCGCTTCATCGCACCGGCAAAACCCTTACCGATAGAGGTACCGGCAACGTCCACGTACTGACCGGCAAAGTAGTGATCGGCAATGATCTCTTCGCCCACGGGCAGCATGGCGTCCGCGTCCACGCGGAATTCCGCGACCTTGCGCTTGGGTTCCACCTTTGCCGCAGCAAAGTGCCCCCGCATGGCCTGCGATGTCCGCTTGGCCTTGGCTGTGCCGGCACCAAGCTGAACGGCGTTGTAGCCGTGCTGCTCTGTCGTGCGTTGGGCCACAACCTGAAGCTTGTCGAGTTGAAGAACGGTCACAGGGATCTGCTTGCCGTCTTCGAGGAAAAGGCGGGTCATCCCGACCTTCTTTGCAATAACGCCTGAGCGCAACATGATCTTGCCCTCCCTTACGATTGCAGTTTGATTTCGACGTCCACACCAGCGGCGAGGTCGAGCTTCATCAGCGCGTCCACGGTCTGGGGGGTCGGATCGACGATATCCAGCAGACGCTTGTGCGTCCGGATTTCCCACTGGTCGCGGGACTTCTTGTCTACGTGGGGACCACGCAGAACGGTGAATTTCTCGATCTTGTTGGGCAGTGGAATGGGTCCACGTACCGAAGCGCCTGTGCGCTTGGCGGTGTTGACGATTTCCTGTGTGGAGGCATCAAGCACCCGGTAGTCAAACGCCTTGAGGCGAATGCGGATGTTCTGGCTAGCTGCGGCCATGTGCATATCCCTTAGATTTGGGATTTCAACGGATTGGAGGGGGGTGGCTCATCCGCCCGCCTCGTCGCGTCGTATAATGAAGCGACCCGCGTGAATCACGCGGGTCGGCTGTGGGGGTGCTATAGCGGGGGTTGGTGGAGGTGGCAAGGGGGTGTCGAAATCAAAAAGGCTCCACTTCGACGCTTACCTGAACTACCAGACGCAATTCAGAATTGTTCTTACTGCGAGATGAAACCTTGAGGAAAAGAGGAATGGGCAGACTCCTAAAATCGCCTTGGTTTTGCTCGATGCAACAAGAAGATTGTTACCACCGAGGAAAATCACCTGATCACCCAGCGAGTAGGGTATCTCGTTAGACCGAATGATCGAGATGTTCGAAAGCAGAGTATTTGCGCTCTCGGACCAAGATTGATCCAAGTCAAGATTCACCCGTTGGCCGAGTGCATCTAGGAAAACCCGCCGATAGCCCCGCTCGCCCTTTTCAACTACCAAAGGCTGAACGTGGCTTGGATATGGTGCCTCATCAGGACTCTCAAACGCTCCAATTACGTATATCAAATGACGCCATCATTGCTTGAATCACTGTGTACCTAGGATTGTAGTGCACAAGTTTTTCCTTGGATAGAACCATGTTATCCCGGTTGAGAATTGCATTATATGTGTTCGGAACAAATACTCGAACTATGTCGCCCTCCGCGACCTCGAAGCCTGAATTCAAACAAAACTCTACCCTCCGAGCGGCTTCTGCTGGATTTGCCAGCATTCCATCAATAACTTGCTTATGAACCTTGTGTTGGAGCAATCTACAAAAGTGTTCACTCGGCTGCTTTCGAAGCACTCGCAGTTGCTCTTCTCTATCTAGGCTCACAAAACTGCGAAGGACCTCCAAGAAGTCATCGTAGCCCAAACGATAGTCCTTGTAGCTCTTGGAAGGCAGATGGCTGAGAAAACCATATTTGACGCCGCCGTTATCTGGTATAGATCCCCACTGAAAGCTTTGCCGGTTTTTTTCGAGGAAACTGGACTTCATCACTACAAGGATTGATCCAACTGGTGAAAAAGGGGCTGACATTGGGAAGCCAATATCAAAAAACTCGTGACCACCTCTCGACCGGGTTCGCGTCAGATTGCACTTGAGTGCGAAAATCTTCGCCAATATCGTTGGCCGGCTCAGGGTGACAATTTTTGAAATCACTTGCTTTTGTGGGCCTTGTCGAAATGTTCAACAAAAGTTTTCTGCTGGCCACTCAGTATCTTAACGGCTTCATCGTGGAAGCGAATGTAGTCAACTTCACTGTCGCTCGACGATAGGCTTCGTTCCAACTCAAACTTTGACTTGAGTGTGCGCAATTGGCCAGATGTTGCTACGTTTTGCTTGAACCGCGCTTCAAACCCAAAACTGTCGGATATTTCTGTACCAAGCGCAGTAAGTGAGGTGCAGACAATCGCGGCAATATTGAGATAGAACTTAGCCGCGTTGTCATTTCCGATTGCTGCTAAGAGTGCCACGAACAAAACGGCTAGCACTCCTGAGAATATTCGAAGCAACTTCATCGAATTCATCAAGACAAGAGATCTGCGACGCTTTTTCTCGCTACTAGCGATTCTTTCTGACAGAAATCCTATGATTGTGTCTGCGGGCGAAACATTTTGTGACATCACGTTAATCCCTTGGCATCATTTTCCACTAGTCACGCAAACGTCCAGTGCGGTCAACCCGTTGTCATATTCACTTACTAATACAAGAGGCCGCTCCTTTCGGAGCGGCCTTCTCTTTGTCTCAACCGGGTGCTGCGGCAGGAGGTCTCGTGACATTCCATGCAGGAATGCACTGCCACCCCGTGCCGCACACGCGGCTGGTTTTGCGATGCAAAACCGCCGTGTTTAGTCCGTGATCTTGGACACCACGCCAGCACCCACAGTCCGGCCACCTTCGCGGATGGCAAAGCGCAGGCCCTGCTCCATCGCGATGGGCGCGATCAGCTCGACGCCGAAGGACACGTTGTCGCCCGGCATCACCATCTCGGTGCCCTCGGCCAGCTGAACCGTGCCGGTCACGTCCGTCGTGCGGAAGTAGAACTGAGGACGGTAGTTGGCGAAGAACGGCGTGTGACGGCCACCCTCTTCCTTGGTCAGGATATAGGCTTCGGCTTCGAACTTGGTGTGCGGCGTCACAGAACCCGGCTTGCACAGAACCTGTCCGCGCTCAACGCCTTCACGGTCGATGCCACGCAGCAGCGCGCCGATGTTGTCGCCCGCTTCACCACGATCCAGCAGCTTGCGGAACATTTCCACGCCCGTGCAGGTCGTCTTCTTGGTGTCGCGGATGCCCACGATCTCGATCTCGTCGCCCACGTTGATCACGCCACGCTCCACACGACCGGTCACAACCGTGCCCCGGCCAGAGATCGAGAACACGTCCTCGACCGGCATCAGGAAAGGCTGATCCACCGCGCGCTCGGGCGTGGGGATGTATTCGTCAACCGCTTCCATCAGCTTGCGGATGGAGTTCTCGCCGATCTCCTCGTCACGGCCTTCCATCGCCGCCAACGCAGAGCCGGGGATGATCGGAATGTCATCGCCGGGGTATTCATACGAAGACAGCAGCTCGCGGATTTCCATTTCCACCAGTTCCAGCAGTTCCTCGTCGTCCACCTGGTCGACCTTGTTCATGTAGACAACCATGTGCGGGATGCCCACCTGGCGGCCCAGCAGGATGTGCTCGCGGGTCTGGGGCATCGGGCCGTCGGCCGCGTTCACCACCAGGATCGCGCCGTCCATCTGTGCGGCACCGGTGATCATGTTCTTGACGTAGTCGGCGTGGCCGGGGCAATCAACGTGCGCGTAGTGGCGCGCCTCGGTCTCGTATTCCACGTGCGCGGTGGAAATGGTGATCCCACGCGCCTTTTCTTCGGGCGCCCCGTCAATCTGGTCATACGCCTGGAAGTCACCGAAGTACTTGGTGATCGCCGCTGTCAACGTCGTCTTGCCGTGGTCAACGTGACCAATCGTGCCGATGTTCACATGCGGTTTCGTGCGTTCAAACTTTGCCTTTGCCATGGTGTTGGCTCCTTTAATTTTGTGCCGGTGCGCATGAATGCGCACCCTACGGGTTGGTGTAGGGTGCGCCTTTACGGCGCACCGTGGTTAAGCGAATTTGGCCTGAATCTCATCCGAGATGTTCTGTGGCACGGCTTCGTAGTGGTCGAACTGCATGGTAAAGTTCGCACGACCCGACGACATCGACCGTAGGGTGTTGATGTAGCCAAACATGTTGGCCAGCGGCACAAACGCATCGATGGCAATCGCATTGCCGCGTGTGTCCTGCCCCTGAACCTGCCCGCGACGGGAGGTCAGGTCACCAATGATGCCACCTGTGTATTCTTCAGGTGTTACCACTTCGACCTTCATGATGGGTTCCAGCAGTTTTGCGCCCGCTTTCTTCATGCCTTCACGCATCCCCATGCGGGCGGCGATTTCGAAGGCCAGTACGGAGCTGTCTACGTCGTGGAACTTACCGTCGATCAGAGCAACCTTGAAGTCGATGACGGGGAAGCCCGCCAAAGGACCGGAGTCCATGACCGAGTTGATGCCCTTTTCAACACCGGGGATGTATTCCTTGGGGATCGCACCACCAACGATGCGGCTCTCGAAGGAATAGCCTTCGCCGGGCTCGGTTGGCATCAGGATCATTTTGACCTCACCAAACTGACCGGAACCACCCGACTGCTTCTTGTGGGTGTAAGTCACTTCGGCTTCGCGTGAAATCGTTTCGCGATAGGCCACCTGAGGCGCACCGATGTTGGCTTCAACCTTGAATTCACGCTTCAGGCGATCGACCAAAATGTCGAGGTGCAGTTCGCCCATGCCTTTCATGATAGTCTGGCCGGATTCAAGGTCAGTTTCCACACGGAAAGACGGGTCTTCTGCCGCCAGACGCTGAAGGCCAATGCCCATTTTCTCCTGGTCGGCCTTTGTCTTCGGCTCAACCGCGATCTCGATCACCGGATCGGGGAAGGTCATCGTTTCCAGAACCACAGGATCATTGACGGCACAGAGCGTGTCACCTGTTGTGGTATCTTTAAGACCCGCCAGCGCGATAATGTCGCCCGCAAACGCTTCCGTGATTTCCTCACGGTCGTTGGAGTGCATCATCATCATCCGGCCCACACGCTCTTTCCGCTCCTTGGTGGAGTTCAAGAGTGTGTCGCCCTTGTTCAGCACACCGGAATAGATCCGTGTGAAGGTCAGGGTTCCGACAAAGGGGTCGTTCATGATTTTGAACGCCAGCGCGGAGAAGGCCATATTATCATCCGCCCGGCGGGCGATGTTACGGGTTTCTTCTTCGTCACCGGGTTTGAAGCCCATGTAATCAACAACATCCAGCGGGCTGGGCAGGTAATCGATCACAGCGTTGAGCAGGGGCTGAACACCCTTGTTCTTGAACGCAGAGCCACACAGAACGGGGATGAATTTGATCGCCAGCGTGCCCTTGCGGATCAGCGAGCGAAGGGTTGGCACGTCGGGCTCATTGCCCTCCAGGTACTCCATCATCACATCGTCGTCCATTTCGACGGCGATTTCGATCATTTTGCCACGCCATTCTTCGGCCTGATCCTTGAGGCTGTCGCGGATCGGCTTTTTGACCCAGGATGCGCCCAGATCTTCGCCTTCCCAAACCCACTCTTCCATGGTCACGAGATCGATCATGCCTTCCAGCTCGGTCTCAGAGCCGATCGGGATCTGGATCGGGCAGGGTGTAGCCCCTGTGCGGTCTTGGATCATATGCACGCAGTTAAAGAAGTCCGCGCCGATCTTGTCCATCTTGTTGACGAACACGATGCGCGGCACCTTGTAGCGATCGGCCTGACGCCAGACCGTTTCTGTCTGCGGCTCAACACCGGCGTTGGCGTCCAGCACGGCAACCGCGCCGTCGAGAACGGCCAGCGAACGCTCGACTTCGATGGTGAAGTCCACGTGGCCGGGGGTGTCGATGATGTTCATGCGGTGCTTGGGCGTGTCTGCGGTGGAGCCGTCTTCGGTGCGCTCCCAGAACGTTGTTGTCGCCGCTGACGTGATGGTGATGCCGCGCTCCTGCTCTTGCTCCATCCAGTCCATGGTGGCCGCACCATCGTGCACCTCACCGATGTTGTGGGATTTGCCTGTGTAATACAGGATACGCTCGGAGCAAGTGGTCTTGCCGGCATCGATGTGGGCCATGATGCCAAAGTTGCGGTAACGGTCGAGTGGATAGTCGCGTGCCATGGGGCTGCTTCCTCAGAGGTCTTTTCAAAAGGGTCAGGGGCCACGCGTATCGCGGCCCCGATCTTTACGTCGGTGTTACCAACGGTAGTGGCTGAACGCCTTGTTGGCGTCGGCCATCTTGTGTGTATCTTCGCGCTTTTTGACGGCGGTACCACGAGACTGGACAGCGTCCAGCAGTTCGCCTGCAAGGCGCTCTTCCATGGTGTTTTCGTTGCGCGAACGAGAGGCTTTGATCAGCCAGCGGATGGCCAGCGCCTCACGGCGCTCGGGGCGCACTTCAACGGGCACCTGATAGGTGGCACCACCGACGCGGCGCGAACGCACTTCGACGGAGGGTTTGATGTTGTCCAGTGCTTCATGGAACACCTCGATGGGGGCGCGCTTGATCTTGTCTTCAACGCGGGTCATCGCGTTGTAGACGATACGCTCGGCGACGGATTTCTTGCCGTCGATCATCAGATTGTTCATGAATTTGGTCAGCACCAGATCACCGTACTTGGCGTCTGGCAGAACTTCGCGTTTTTCAGCGGCGTGGCGGCGTGACATGTCGTTGTCTTCCTCTTGGCTCGGGTGGTGCGCATGAATGCGCACCCTACGGATGGTTGGTAGGGTGCGCATTCATGCGCACCACGGGAACATTACTTGGGACGCTTGGCGCCGTACTTGGAGCGGCGCTGCTTGCGGTCCTTGACGCCTTGCGTATCCAGCACACCGCGCAGGATGTGGTAACGCACACCGGGAAGGTCCTTCACACGGCCGCCGCGGATCAGAACAACGGAGTGTTCCTGCAGGTTGTGGCTTTCGCCCGGGATGTAGGAGATCACCTCGTAGCCGTTGGTCAGACGGACCTTCGCCACTTTCCGCATCGCCGAGTTCGGCTTTTTGGGTGTGGTGGTATAGACACGTGTACAGACGCCGCGCTTTTGCGGGCAGCCTTCCAGGTGCATGGATTTGGATCGTTTGATTTTGGGCTGGCGCGGTTTGCGAATCAGCTGTTGGATCGTTGGCATTCAGACTTCCTCGTCTTGTCTCTCACATAGGTCACACGAGGGCGCCCCCATGCGGTTCGATTTTCAGCGCTTTGCGTTACACAAAGCGAATAGACCGCAATGTTCCCGTACCGAGGTAAACATGGCGGTTGTGCTACAGAGGACCGGACCAGCATTAGGTCGGATCGTGACCACTTTCGTTCTGATTTCAGGCCTGCAGGGAATCCCCGCGACCCGGATGGGCGGCATATAGAAGGTTGCCCACGGGCTGTCAACAGCAGGCGGCGGATGCGTCGCGTTCGCATAGGCGATGCCCTCTTAGCGCGAGTATACGCTTGCCACTTCGCCTCTAGGCAACGCATATTTGCAATCCAGAGCACAGGCAACCAAAGGATCGCAGTTGATGCAGGTAATCGGAATCTGCCGCTTTTCCTACCCCGCCATCGGCGGGTTCCAGATCGAGCATGATCAAATTGCGGACCGTATTGCGCACCTCTACGATGACGCCCGCCTGGAAGAACGCTTTCGCCTGTTCGAGACCGTCGCACTGCCCTGCCTGCGCGCCCAGACCGATCCGCACTTTGGTCTGATCATCGTGATCGGGGACCAGTTTCCGCAGCATTATCGGCACCGGCTGGAAGCTTTGATTGCGGACTTGCCGCAAGCCATCATTCATGCCGAGCCACCACGCAAGCAACGCGAGGTGATGAAGGAAATTTTGAACGAGGCGCGCATCGACAAGGAGGACCCCTGTCTGCAGTTCCGCTTTGATGACGATGACGCGGTGGCCGTAGATTTCGTGGAAAAGCTGCGCGCCGCCGCAAAGATCGGCGCGCCCTTGCTCACCGACAACCGAACCGTGGCCTTTGACTGGAACCGCGGCTACGCCGCCCGGTTTGGCGCTGAGGGGATCGCGGCGACCGAGCTTTACCGCCCCTATTTCGTTGCAGCGCTTGGCATGCTGATCAGAGGCAAGTGCTGGCAGACGATCATGAACTTCGGGCACGAAAAGATCCCCCGGTTCATGCCGACAATGAGCTTTTCAAATCCAGGCATGTATGTGCGCGGGATCAACAGCTCGAACGATTCCCGTCGGGCCACAACGAATGACCCCTTGCTGACACGGCTGGACAGCGCGGAAGAAGCTGCGTTCAAAAATCGCTTTGCCATTGAAGCCGACGAGGTGCGGCGCGTTTTCTCAGCCAGCTAGCTTGCGTTCCCGGTAGAGCGTGAAAAGCCCTGTGGCGACCACGACCCCTGCCCCCGCCATCGTCAGCGCCCCCGGCCAATGGTCAAACACAAACCAACCGATAATCAGCGCCCAGACCAACCCGGTGTAGCGGAATGGTGCCGTGAAAGACACGTCCGCCACGCGCATCACCTGAACCGAAAAGAAATAGCCGCCAAGAATGAAGATTGCTGATCCCGCGATCAAGAGCATCTGAACAGACGTCACCGCAACCCAGTCCGTGCTGAGAGATGCGAGGCCATAAGTCACCATGCCGCCTACCGCTGTTACAAGAGTGACCGTCATCGACGGCACCGACGGCGACAGTCTTCGGGTGATCAAATCGCGGGTTGTGACCAGCACGACGGCGATCAACGCATAGATCGACCAGATCGTGAACCCGTCGGCTCCGGGTTTTACAATCATCAGGACCCCGATAAAACCAATGGCGATTGCTGCCATGCGCTGCCACCCTACGGCTTCGCGCAGGATCAGTGCGGACGCCAGCGTAATCGTCAGCGGCAACGCCTGCAGGATCGCGGTGACATTCGCGAGCGGCATGTGAAAAAGTGCGGTCATAAAGAAGTAAGCCGTCAGCACCTCAGCCCCCGCGCGCAGGCCAATCAACACCCAATCTCGCCTTGAGATATCGAAATGCATCTGCCCCAACCGCCCTTTCAGCGCAACGATGAGGCTGGTGGTCAGCGCCCCACGCAGAAAGAGCAGTTGAAAAAGTGGGATCGCACCCGCAGTGAGCTTCATGAACGTGTCATTCAGAGTGAAGCAGGCCATCGAGGCGATCATCAGCAGCGCGCCGATCATATTGGGGGACATTGGCGCGCCGAAGCTCCGATCAGGGACAGAATGACGATAGGGCCGGCGCTTGAGAGCCGCAATGGTTGTGAAGATCGCACTGCCAAATATTGCTGCCACCGGGCGCCAATCTCATTCCGATCCACTCTGACCGCCCACCCGCAACACGTCTGCATATAGATGAGTGTATCGACATGAAGATTGGCCTTGTCGCTGTGGCTGTGACCGTTCTTGCGACGGCGATGCCTGCTTTTGAAAAGAGCTCCAGGAACAGGGAGCCGGGTCAGGCTGACCGATACGACTGAGCATTGAACTGTCGCGCTGTGCATATTTGCTGATCGTGCACAGATCTGAAAATCCCAGTAGTGCCCCAAAGATAAGAGACCAACGTACCCCCAAACAAAAGCCCCCGCCGCTTCACAGCGGCGGGGGCTTCGTTCACTTATTTAGTCACGGGACGCTTAATCGCGGCTTTCGTCGTCCATGATCACCGTGTCGAACACGTCGCCACCGACTACATCGTCGCTTGGATCGGGTGCTGCGAGTGCTGCTGCGGCCTCGGCCTCTTCGCGGCGTGCTTCGATGACGACGTTGTCGCGGTCCTGCGCCACTTTGCGCATCTGCTGGGTGGCCCCACCAGTGCCCGCAGGGATCAGACGGCCCACAATGACGTTCTCTTTCAGACCGACCAGCTTATCACGCTTGCCCTGAACCGATGCTTCGGTCAGCACGCGCGTGGTTTCCTGGAAGGACGCGGCAGAGATAAAGCTGCGTGTCTGCAGCGACGCCTTGGTGATGCCCAGCAGGATCGGCTCGCCCTTGGCCGGACGCCCGCCCTTGGCGATTGCCTTTTCATTGGCAGTGTCGAATTCCTGCTTGTCGACGTGTTCACCCTTGAGCAGAGTCGTATCCCCGCTCTCCTGGATTTCCCACTTCTGCAGCATCTGGCGCACGATAACCTCAATGTGCTTATCGTTAATCTTAACGCCTTGCAGGCGGTAGACCTCCTGCACCTCGTTGATCATGTAGTCCGCCAAAGCTTCGACACCCATAATGGCAAGGATGTCATGCGGCGCGGGGTTGCCGTCCATGATGTAATCGCCCTTCTGGACAAAATCACCTTCCGCAACCGGAATGTGCTTGCCCTTGGGCACCATGTATTCAACCTTCACATCCGCATCATCAGAGGATTCAATCGCGATGCGACGCTTGTTCTTGTAGTCTTTGCCGAACCGCACATAACCATCGATTTCCGCGATGATGGCGTGATCCTTGGGGCGGCGCGCCTCAAAGAGTTCGGCCACACGCGGCAGACCACCGGTGATGTCCTTGGTTTTGGCACCCTCGCGCGGGATACGCGCGACCACGTCACCGGCCTGAATGTCAGTGCCGTCCTCGACGGACAGAACCGCATCCACGGACATCGCATAGGTGATCGGATTACCGGCGTCGTTACGCACCGGTTCGCCGTCTTCACCCACCAGAATGATCTCGGGCTTAAGCTCGTTGCCCTTGGGGGCAGCGCGCCAGTCGATCACGATCTTCTGTGTCATGCCGGTGGCATCGTCCGTCTCGTCACGCACCGCGATCCCTGACACAAGGTCAACGAACTTGGTCGTACCTGACTTTTCAGCGATGATGGGCAGCGTGTAGGGATCCCATTCGAACAGCTTGTCGCCACGGACCACATCCTGACCATCCTTCACAAACAGCTTGGAGCCGTAACCGATCTTGTGGTTGGCACGTTCCTCGCCATTCTCGCCGGTGATCAGCATCTTCATGTTCCGGCCCATGACCATGATCTCGCCATTGGCGTTCTCAAGGGTTTGAGCGTTCTCGAACACGATCTTGCCTTCCTGAGACGCCTCAAGGAAAGACTGCTGTCCACCCTGGGCAACGCCGCCGATGTGGAAGGTCCGCATCGTCAGCTGTGTGCCGGGCTCACCAATGGATTGCGCCGCGATGATGCCCACCGCTTCGCCTTGGTTCACCAGCGTGCCGCGTGCAAGGTCGCGGCCATAGCACATGGCGCACACGCCCTCTTCCGCTTCACAGGTCAGCGGGCTGCGGATGCGCGCAGACTGAACGCCCGCTTCTTCGATGGCATCCGACAGGCGTTCGTCGATCACGGTTTGCGCAGCTACCAGTACTTCATCGGTCCCAGGCACAAGGATATCTTCTGCCGTAACCCGTCCAAGCAAGCGCTCTGACAGGGAGGCGACAACCTCTCCGTCGTTGACGGCGGCTTCGGCTGTGATCGCAACATCGGTGCCGCAATCGTGCATGCGCACGATGCAGTCCTGTGCCACGTCCACCAGACGACGTGTCAGATAACCGGAGTTCGCTGTTTTAAGCGCCGTATCAGACAGGCCTTTCCGCGCACCGTGGGTCGAGTTGAAGTATTCAAGAACGGTCAGACCTTCCTTGAAGTTCGAGATAATCGGCGTCTCGATGATGTCGCCGTTCGGTTTGGCCATCAGGCCGCGCATACCACCCAGCTGCTTCATCTGAGTGACAGAACCACGCGCACCGGAGTGGGCCATCATATAGACTGAGTTCGGCTCCATCTCAGATCCGTCCTCAGCCCGGTGATCGGCAGAGATCGAGCCCATCATGGCGTCGGTGACCTTGTCGTTACACTTCGACCAGGCATCGACCACCTTGTTGTACTTTTCACCCTGTGTGATCAGGCCATCCATATACTGCTGTTCGAAATCACGGACCTGCTCGCGGGTTTCCTCGACGAGGCCCCACTTGCTGTCGGGGATCAGCATGTCGTCCTTGCCGAAGGAGATGCCGGCCTTGAACGCCTCACGGAAGCCCATGGTCATAATCTGATCGCAGAAGATGACCGATTCCTTCTGACCGCAATAACGATAGACGGTGTCGATGACCTGCTGCACTTCTTTCTTGCGCAACAGACGGTTCACCAGATCGAACGGAGCCTTGGCATTGAGGGGCAGCAATGCGCCAAGACGGACCCGACCGGGTGTCGTCTCGTAACGCTTTGTGATTTCATTGCCTTCGTCGTCGATCTGCTTCATCCGCGCTGTGATCTTCGCGTGCAGATGCACCTCACCGGAGTCCAGCGCGTGCTGCACCTCTTCCTCGGTGCCAAAGATCTTGCCTTCACCTTTCATGCCCTCACGCTCAAGCGTGGTGTAGTACAGCCCCAGGATCATATCCTGCGACGGCACGATGATCGGTGCACCGTTTGCAGGCGACAGCACGTTGTTGGTGGACATCATCAGCACGCGCGCTTCCAACTGGGCCTCAAGGCTCAGCGGAACGTGCACGGCCATCTGGTCACCGTCAAAGTCGGCGTTAAAGGCCGAACACACCAGCGGGTGCAGCTGAATGGCCTTGCCTTCGATCAGCACAGGCTCGAACGCCTGAATGCCGAGACGGTGCAAGGTCGGCGCACGGTTGAGCATGACAGGATGCTCGCGGATGACTTCATCCAGAATATCCCAAACCTCGGGACGTTCCTTTTCGACAAGCTTCTTGGCTTGCTTGACCGTCGAGGACAGACCCTTGGCTTCCAGCCGCGAATAGATGAACGGCTTGAACAGCTCGAGCGCCATCTTTTTCGGCAGACCACACTGGTGCAGTTTCAGTTCCGGACCTGTCACAATCACCGAACGCCCCGAGAAGTCGACGCGCTTGCCCAAAAGGTTCTGACGGAATCGGCCCTGCTTGCCTTTCAGCATGTCGGAAAGCGATTTCAGCGGGCGCTTGTTGGCACCCGTGATCACACGGCCACGACGGCCATTGTCAAAGAGCGCATCCACGGATTCCTGCAGCATCCGCTTTTCGTTGCGGACGATGATGTCAGGCGCGCGCAGCTCAATCAGGCGCTTCAGACGGTTGTTCCGGTTGATCACACGACGATACAGATCGTTAAGATCAGACGTCGCAAAACGGCCGCCGTCCAGCGGCACCAGCGGGCGCAGTTCTGGCGGGATCACGGGGATCACGGTCAGAACCATCCACTCAGGGCGGTTGCCGGATTCCAGGAAGCTTTCAACCACCTTGAGGCGTTTGATGATCTTCTTGGGTTTCAGCTCGCCTGTGGCCTCTTTGAGATCGGCGCGCAGGGTTTCGGCTTCCTGCTCCAGATCAATCTGGGACAGCATCTCGCGAATGGCCTCGGCACCGATGTTGGCAGTGAACGCGTCCATGCCGTAGGCATCCTGCGCGTCCATGAACTCTTCTTCGGTCATCATCTGACCGTAGGTGAGGTCCGTCAAACCGGGTTCGATCACCACGTAGTTCTCGAAATAGAGCACCCGCTCCAGATCGCGCAGGGTCATGTCCAACATCAGTCCGATGCGGGACGGCAGCGATTTAAGGAACCAGATATGCGCAACAGGAGAGGCCAGCTCAATATGGCCCATCCGCTCACGGCGGACCTTTTGCAGCGTGACTTCCACACCGCATTTCTCGCAGACAACGCCGCGATACTTCATGCGCTTGTATTTACCGCACAGACATTCGTAGTCCTTGATGGGGCCAAAGATACGTGCGCAGAACAACCCGTCACGCTCCGGCTTGAACGTGCGGTAGTTGATGGTTTCGGGCTTCTTGATCTCGCCAAAAGACCAAGACAGGATCCGCTCGGGCGATGCCAGAGAGACCTTGATTTCGTCAAACACCTTGGGTGGCGTCAGCGGGTTAAACGGGTTGTTTGTCAGTTCCTGGTTCATTTTCAAATCCTTGAAAGGGGAGCATGGGAAGAAGGTGCGCAATGAATGCACACCCTACGCAGGGTGTGCCCTAGGGGCGCACCCTCACTCGTCTTCCTCCGCATCCAGGAGTTCCATGTTCAGGCCGAGGCCGCGGACTTCCTTGACGAGAACGTTAAAGCTCTCTGGGATGCCCGCTTCGAAGTTATCCTCGCCCTTGACGATGCTTTCGTAGACCTTGGTCCGGCCCGCGACGTCGTCCGACTTCACCGTCAGCATTTCCTGCAGGGTGTATGCAGCGCCGTAAGCTTCGAGCGCCCAGACCTCCATTTCCCCGAAACGCTGTCCGCCGAACTGCGCCTTACCACCCAGCGGCTGCTGCGTGACGAGGGAGTACGGACCGGTGGAACGCGCGTGGATCTTGTCGTCCACCAGGTGGTGCAGTTTCAGCAGATACTTGACGCCAACGGTCACAGGGCGCGCAAACTGCTCACCCGTGCGGCCATCGAACAGGATCGACTGACCGGAGGTGTCAAAGCCCGCACGTGTGAGACTGTCGTTCACGTCTGCTTCCTTGGCACCGTCAAACACCGGCGTCGCAATCGGCACACCGCGTGTGACATTGCCTGCCGCCTCGACCAGCGTTTCCTCGTCCATGCCCTTGATGCCTTCGTCAAAGACATCTTCGCCATAGGCAAGGCTCATCGCCTCGCGCACCGGTGTCAGATCGCCGGAGCGCTTATAATCCTGAAGCGCCTCGTCGATGTTCACACCCAGACCGCGCGCGGCCCAGCCCATGTGAGTCTCAAGGATCTGTCCGACGTTCATGCGCGACGGCACGCCCAGCGGGTTAAGGCAGAAATCGACCGGTGTACCATCCGCGAGGAACGGCATGTCCTCCATCGGTACCACCTTGGAAATCACACCTTTGTTGCCGTGACGCCCGGCCATCTTGTCGCCCGGCTGCAGCTTGCGCTTCACCGCGACAAACACCTTGACCATCTTCATCACACCCGGAGGCAGATCGTCGCCGCGACGGACCTTTTCAACCTTGTCCTCGAAACGTGCATCCAAGGTCCGCTTCTGGATCTCATATTGCTCGTTCAACGCTTCGACGATCTTGGCGTCGTCCTCGTCCTCAAGGGCCAACTGCCACCACTGACCACGTGTCAGCACCTCGTCGAGCACCTCTTCGGTGATCTTGGCGTTTGACTTAACGCCTTTGGGGCCTTTCACGGCAACTTTGCCAAGGATCATCTCGCGCAGACGCGCATAGATGTTGCGGTCAAGGATCGCAAGTTCGTCATCCCGGTCACGGGCCAGACGCTCGACTTCTTCACGCTCGATCTGCAGCGCACGTTCGTCTTTTTCCACGCCGTGGCGGTTAAAGACGCGCACTTCGACAACCGTGCCGAAATCACCCGGCTTCACGCGCAGGGATGTGTCCCGCACGTCGCTGGCTTTCTCACCAAAGATCGCACGGAGCAACTTCTCTTCCGGCGTCATCGGGCTTTCGCCCTTTGGTGTGATCTTGCCCACAAGGATATCACCCGGCTCAACGTCCGCGCCGATATAGACGATGCCCGCCTCATCGAGATTGCGCAGCGCTTCTTCACCAACGTTTGGAATGTCGCGGGTGATCTCTTCCGGACCCAGCTTGGTGTCACGCGCGGCGACTTCGAATTCCTCGATGTGGATCGAGGTGAAGACGTCGTCGCGGGAAACCCGCTCGGAAATCAGGATCGAGTCCTCGTAGTTGTAGCCATTCCACGGCATGAACGCGACGACCACGTTCTTGCCCAAAGCCAGTTCACCCATATCCGTCGACGGACCATCAGCGATCACCTGGCCCTTGCCCACCGTGTCACCCACTTTGACCAGCGGACGCTGGTTGATGCAGGTGTTCTGGTTAGAGCGCTGGAATTTGCGCATGCGGTAGATGTCCACGCCCGCGTCGCCCAGCTCCAGATCCTCGGTGGCCCGGATCACGATCCGGCTGGCATCGACCTGGTCGATGACACCGGCGCGTTTGGCCATGATGGCCGCACCGGAGTCGCGTGCCACGACCTCTTCGATACCTGTGCCAACAAGCGGAGCTTCCGCCTGCAGCAAGGGCACCGCCTGCCGTTGCATGTTGGAGCCCATAAGCGCGCGGTTCGCGTCGTCGTTCTCAAGGAACGGGATCAGCGAGGCAGCGACAGAGACCAGCTGCTTTGGGGATACGTCAATCAGATCGACATGTTCGGAAGGTGCCAGCGTGTATTCACCGGACTGGCGGGTGTTCACGAATTCATTGGTGAACTTTCCGTTCTCGTCGATGGAGGCGTTGGCCTGCGCCACAGTATGACGCATTTCCTCGGTCGCGGACATGTACTGCACTTCGTCCGAGACAACCGCGTTTTCAACCTTGCGGTAGGGCGTCTCGATAAATCCGTACTTGTTCACGCGGGCGAAGGTGGCCAGCGAGTTGATCAGACCAATGTTCGGCCCTTCCGGCGTCTCAATCGGGCACATCCGACCATAGTGGGTGGGATGCACGTCGCGCACCTCAAAACCGGCACGCTCGCGGGTGAGACCGCCCGGGCCAAGCGCTGAAAGGCGGCGCTTGTGCGTCACTTCCGACAGCGGGTTGGTCTGGTCCATGAACTGCGACAGCTGCGAGGAGCCGAAAAATTCGCGCACCGCAGCGGCGGCGGGCTTGGCATTGATCAGGTCCTGCGGCATGACGGTATCGATCTCGACCGATGACATGCGTTCTTTGATCGCACGCTCCATGCGCAGCAGACCAACGCGGTACTGGTTTTCCATCAATTCACCCACGGACCGCACACGACGGTTCCCAAGGTGGTCGATGTCGTCAATGTCGCCACGCCCATCGCGCAGGTCCACCAACGCCTTGATGCAGGCCACGATATCATCGCGGTCCAGCGTGCGCTGTGTGTCTTCCTTGTCGAGGTTGAGGCGCATGTTCATCTTCACCCGGCCAACCGCGCTAAGGTCATACCGCTCGCTGTCGAAGAAGAGTGTGTCAAAGAGCGCAGAGGCCGCTTCGACGGTGGGCGGCTCGCCTGGGCGCATGACACGGTAGATATCCATGAGCGCGGTGTCGCGATTCATGTTCTTGTCGTTGGCCATTGTGTTGCGCATGTACGGACCGACATTGACATTATCGATGTCCAGCAGCGGAATCTCAGTGATCCCGGCGTCGATCAGTTCCTTTGCGGTGCCGCCGATCAGCTCACCGTCCTTGCTGTATTCCAGCGTCAGCTCATCGCCAGCCTCGACGTAGATCGCGCCGGTTTCTTCGTTGATGATGTCTTTGGCGCTGAACTTGCCCACGATATGCTCGAACGGCAGCAGCAGGTCCTTGACCTTGCCGTCGTCGATGATCTGCTTGACCGCACGTGGCGTGACTTTCTTGCCTGCCTCGAACAGCACATCGCCGGATTTGGCATCGACAATATCATACGTGGGGCGTGTACCGCGCACACGGTCAGCGAAGAACGGGGCGACCCAGCCTTTGTTCTTCTTCAGTTTGTAGGTCACCGTCTCGTAATAGGCATCCATGATCGCTTCCTGATCAAGGCCCAGCGCATAAAGCAGCGTGGTGACAGGCAGTTTGCGGCGACGGTCGATGCGCGCGAACACGATGTCCTTGGCGTCGAACTCAAAGTCAAGCCAGGAGCCGCGATAGGGAATGATCCGGCAAGCAAAAAGCAATTTGCCGCTGGAATGCGTCTTGCCCTTGTCATGGTCAAAGAACACGCCCGGGGAGCGGTGCATCTGGCTGACGATCACACGCTCGGTGCCATTCACGATGAACGTCCCATTGGGGGTCATCAGGGGCATGTCGCCCATGAACACGTCCTGTTCCTTGATGTCCTTGACGGATTTCGCACCCGTGTCCTCGTCTACATCAAACACGATCAGGCGCAGCGTCACCTTGAGCGGCGCGCTGTAGGTCATGTCGCGCTGCTGGCATTCCTCGACGTCGTACTTGGGCTTTTCAAGCTCGTACTTGACGTATTCCAGCACGGAGGTTTCGTTGAAGTCCTTGATCGGAAAAACCGACTGGAACACGCCCTGAATGCCGTCGCCATCCGTCGGCTGAGGCTGATCGCCGGAATTCAGGAAAAGATCATAGGAAGACTTCTGTACCTCGATGAGGTTCGGCATATCCAGAACTTCGCGGATTTTGCCATAATATTTACGGAGACGTTTCTGGCCAAGGAACGATTGTGCCATGTGTCGGAACACCTTTTTTGTTTCTCACCGGTCGCGCGCGCAGTCGGGTCCCTGCGCGGGCAGCCATACGGAGACGGCGCGGGTTCAGTCCATTCTCGCCACACGACCCAAAGTGCGGCACTCGACTGCGTCCCTGCCTTGGAAAAGCCCGCGCTGTGGGGCCTTGCCAAGATAGGTCTGTTGCGCAAATGCGGTGCCGCCCCTCAGGTGACTTGTGTCATGTCAGAGGGGGATGCGGACTCCTAAGGCTGCGCGACAGGAAAAGCGGCCTCGAATCGTTCGAAACCGCGTGAGGGGTTCAGATAGGACGGGAAAGGGGGAAGTGCAAGGGGGTGACGGCCCTTGTTTTTGCACGAAGCGCCAGTGGATGGCGATGGAAGGGAGTGTGCGGGAGGAAGGGGGGTTGGGTCAAGGGGGTTGTCGGGGAACGACGGGTCATTGTGTTTCTGGGCCGAGGTGCAACCCGAGCGCGCTTGGTGGAAAGGGCTTCCCAAAGATAGCATGATAAAGTGCGGACAGACACCCGAGTGCTGCAAGTATCGCTCTTTCAACATCGGCATGAGTTATCTTGTGGGCGTTCTTTGGGTGTACTAATCTGTTACGCACTGCGATGGATGTCTTTAAGTTAGAAAACCAATCTCCTTTCGATTTCTGAAGGTTTTCAGCAAATCTCGCTAAGAGGAATTCTATTCTATCTTCAAGGTTATAATATTTCTGACGCTCAGTAATGACAAACCGCCCTTTTTCCAAAGCTATATCTCGCTCCCGCAGAAGGGATTTTTCAATAGTGCTAAACTCCACTGAATTCTCAAAATGGGAAGCAATATAATTTAATTGTGACTCAAGGAAAAAGAATGCATGTGTCAAAGACGCTCTAAATAGCCGCTGCTCTTCAACTTGTGACTTGCTATTTTTCGCTTGGAGTAAGAACTCTTTCGAAGATTGAAGCAGCTCATTCGAGTAGTTCTCAAATTCACTCACTTGAGTTTGTCCCGCATTGCCCGCGCTCGGAGATTTGCTTGTTTCGCTTCGTATTCTTGAATCGCTAACTCAATTCCCTTTTTTGATATTCCCAGTCCCTTCTCTGCTTGAAGCCAAAATAACTCCGCGAACCGTCCCCGCTCCTTAGGATCCGATCGATAACCCAATCCCCGATAGTTCGCCGGGTCGGTTGAATGGCGGCCATTAGCCAATAGGTCTGCTCTTAGTGGATCTTTGGACTTGCCCTTCTCCGCCAATGAATAGTGGCGCTTCAATCGCGTCAGATTTTCAGAAAGACAACCCGCGACGAAGGCCCAGCCGGCAAGTAGAGCCAAGTTTTTGGCCTTATGACGGTAATCTGCCGGGCCCATATACTTGTCTTTGGTGTTGTCATAGAACGCGGCCATCTGAGCGGCCCTAAGAGCCGCAAACGCCTTTCCAGCGCCCCTCAATTTCGGGTCTTTCCACAATTCCGGATGCCGTTGTTTGGTTTCTCTCCAAATCACTGGCTCTCGCTTGCCAGACTCAACCAGTTGGGGTGTAGTGTCTCGACTTGCCCAATCAGCAGAATCAACTGCTTTGCCCAAGTAGTAGTTGGTGATGAAAGACCGTGCTTCCTTAACAGTAATTGGGTTACTACGGCCGGGTTTGTCAGCAAAATCCTGTTTCTTTTCTAACAGACCGCACTTCTGGCACCAATCTCGAAGCTCCGCACCAGCCAACGTCTCAAACATCCGGTCCAGCAATTCCTTCGAAACCGATATGTTGGTATTTGAGATGATTTGAACGTCTAAGCGCTGCTCGTTGTCGAGTTGAAAGTAGACCTTCACACCATGTTCTATGTCTACATCTTCTTCCTGTGCCTCGCTGATTGCTTCAAATCGATGTTGCCCTCCGATAATCTTAAGTGGTTCGTCCGCTTCACCGTCAAATTCGGCAACAATGTTGCTGAAGCGACGCCCCTCAACCGCATCGCTGCGCATTTGTTCAAATGCGGCGTGGTCTGCCACAACGTCCCGGTTGGCGCGGTACTCTGCTGAGGCTTCGGCATCGAGAGGAACATCAGTTGTACCCAGAGATGTAATTTTGGACGCGAGGATATGACATTCGATAAAGACCGCTCCTGTTCTATGGTCCCTTAGAAGAGTCAAATTCTCCCGCTCCAACGGATCAAACAATTCAACGAATTTTTCGATGTCTTCCACATAATCATCAAGATCGACATCATCCTCCCAAACGGTAATTTCGAATGCAATTTGATCTGTCATGGTTCTTTTTCCCACTTGTATGGGTTGGAAGCGTCTGCGCTTGGAGCACCAAGTTCAAGACCCATTGAAACAAAAAAAACGGCGGCCCCTCTCGGGACCGCCGCTCTCAATCTCACCGCAGGCCCGGGTTCACCCCGGCACACAGCAAAACTTACGCGAGTTCGACCTCGGCGCCAGCTGCTTCCAGCTTGGCCTTGATCTCTTCGGCTTCGGCTTTGTCGACGCCTTCTTTGATCTTGCCACCGGCTTCGACCATGTCCTTGGCTTCTTTCAGGCCCAGGCCCGTGATGCCGCGGACTTCCTTGATCACGTTGATCTTGGAGGCGCCAGCGTTCTTGAGAACGACGTCAAATTCTGTCTTCTCTTCTGCTGCGTCGCCACCGCCATCGGCAGGGCCTGCCATCATGACAGCGCCACCAGCGGCGGGCTCGATGCCGTATTCATCCTTGAGGATGGTTTTCAGTTCTTGTGCTTCCAGCAGGGTCAGACCAACGATCTCTTCTGCCAGTTTCTTCAGATCAGCCATTTCAGCTCTCCGTTTTTAAGTGTGTTCCAACGTGTGTGACCATTCACCACGCCGATCGAAAGTTGCTTACGCTGCCTTGTCCTCGATAGTGGACAGGATACCAGCGATGTTTGCCGCAGGTGCGCCAATGGCCCCGGCGATGTTCGATGCAGGTGCGCCCAGCATGCCCGCGATAGTAGCAATAAGCTCCTCGCGCGAAGGCATCTTGGACACGGATTCCACACCGGCCACGTCGAGTACGTTCTCACCCATTGCACCGCCGAGGATGACGAACTTGTCATTCTCCTTGGCGAAGTCCTGTGCCACCTTGGCGGCGGCGACAGGGTCTTCGGAATAGGTCAGAACGGTCATGCCCGTCAGAAGGTCGGCAATGCTTGCGCATGGCTTACCCTCAAGGGCGATCTTGGCGAGCCTGTTCTTGGCAACACGCACGGCCCCGCCTGCGTCACGAGCACGCGCGCGAAGGTCCTGCATTTCAGCAACTGTCAGACCGACGTAGTGGCTCACCACAACGACGCCAGAGCTTTCAAAGATCTGGCCGAGTTCGTCGACCAACTGTTCTTTTTGTGCTCTATCCACAGTTTCACTCCAGTAAGGGAGGGTTTCCCCTCCGGCTCAGTTTTGCCGGGGGTGTCCCCGACATTTCGGGTCCTTACGGGTGGGGAGAGTGCACTGCGCAGAGCGCCCTTGCGGGTGCTCGGAAACAGAATTTCTACCTTCCCGTCTCAGGCAGGAATTATGAGGGCCTTGGGTCCTCACCCACCGTCTCGGACGAAAAGCACGAAAGCGCGACGAATCGCGCTTGGGTACTTGGTCGGTGCATTACCGCCTCTGGGGGCGTTTTCCAACCCCTGCCATTGGTTTTGGTCGATATTCCCGGCATGGCGCGGCTCAGTGTGGCGCCACCTCTGGCCGCACAGGGTCAGCAGGGGCTTTCACATGATAGATCGACCTCAGGTAGCTGCGCGAGTCGGCAACCACTTCTTCGATGATCGACAGAGGTGTCGGCGACGGCGGATCCAGCGTGGCTTCGACATCGTCAGGATCGAAGCCCATGATGGCGTGGTTCTTTTCAGCCAACGCCTGCATCCGCTTGTTCTCAGGAAGCCAGCTCATTTCAAGCGTGTGCACCAGACGGTTTTGGGCCGCAGCCACCACTCTGTGTAGCAGGGCATCGCCCAGCCCGTAGTCCTGCCAATCCGGTTCCACCAGCAGCGCTACCTCGGCCCGCCGCGGCAGGCTGTCAGGCAAGATACATAATTCAGCAACCCCGCGCAGTTTACCGTCAGGGAATGCGCCAAAGACAAGCGCGTCGCTGTTGATGAGGTTGCGCGCGTAAGCTTCGACGCGCGTGTCGCTCACCGACGCGCAAAATCTAAGGCGGCGCGTATCTGAATCGAGTTTGAGGAAGTATGCGACCAGCATGTCTTCGTCTGCTTTCCAAAGCCGACGAATTTCGGGGCGCATCTTTTGTGGTAGTCTGTGCATCGTTCTGGACTTTCCGGCTGGTACCGGCGTTGCCGGCAGCTGTTTCGTCCTCCCGATTTGAAGGTAATGCTGCAATGCAGCGATTTCCAGTGCCCCCTTTTGCATTTCCAGAAAGGTGACGCGACGGAGGTCAGAAATCTATCAAAGCTGCCAAAAAAATGGACGGTATCTCGAAAAACAGGCATCTGACCGAAGCAAGTGGCCATGATGTGAATGAAGGCCTGAGCAAAGATTTTTGGCCGAACGCTCCTGTTCGCATTTTCACCAATTCTTGATTGCGTCCCTTTATTCCTATGTGAGATTGCCCCAAGGTGGCCTGGTCATGGCCGCAGGTTGTCAGCACTTCGCCTGCACTGACCAAGAAGGCAGGGATCAGCTTTGCCCCAAGAGCCACGTACAGGAAACCAGATGTCTCACGCGCGCAAGAATATCGTGCTCATCAGCCTTGATGACACCGTCGCGTTCTGGAAATACAAAAGCATCTTTGGCGAAGAGCTGAAAACACCTAACCTTGACCGCATCTGCGGGCAATCCACCGCTTTTCATTCCGCATACTGTCAGGTGCCAATCTGCAGCCCCTCGCGTGCCAGCATGATGACCGGGAAATCCCCGCATCAAACCGGCATCACCCTCAGTGACAAGCATTATCTCGACAAAGTCCCTCTTCAAAGTCTGTTGCCGTACAGGATGAAGGAAAACGGGTATTTCTGTTCATCGGGAGGCAAGGTTATCGCGGGCTACAGACCTGTTTCAGACGAGGTGCAGCAAACGCTTTATTCCGATGTGGGCAGAACGTACCGCATGGCACCGCGTTTGCGCCAGCATAAGCGCGGCGAAGAACCTGACAGCGATAGTTACGTACTGACCGGCGGGTTTCGCGACGGTGTCGGAACCATAGATCCAAAAATGGAACGAACCTATTATGACCGACAGGTCGTTCAATCCGCGCGGCGGTTCTTCAAGAGTTATGACGGCGACATGCCATTCTATCGCGAGATTGGTCTGTGCGCGGCGCACGGGCCTTGGATCACGCCGATCAGGTACAAGGAAATGTATAATGAGCGCGCCATCAAACGGCCGCGTGCCTGGGGCAGAGGGTTTGATGAAAACGCATTCATGAACGCGTTGACGGTCAAGAACTTCGACAGCTCAGATCTACAGTTCTGGAAGAAGAGCGTGCGGAACTATTTCTCGGCGATGACCTTTGCCGATATGCACGTCGGATTGATCTGGGACGCGATAAAACGCTCTCGGCATGCAGACAATACCCTCATTGTCATCGTGGCGGATCACGGACTGCACCTGGGCGAGCGGGATCGTTTTCGCAAACATACATTGTGGGAACAGGTGGCAAATGTGCCGCTGATCATTCACGACCCCGCGCACCCCGAAGCACGGGTTGTCACCGACCCTGTCGGGTTAATCGATGTCGGCCCCACCATCCTTGACTACCTCGATTTGCCGCCGATCGTAGATAGCCCCGGCAAATCCTTGTGCCCTTTGATGGAACTGGGGTCGGACCCCGACCGCGCGGTGCCAACGTTCATTGGCGACTGCGCGGCGATCCGGAAGGGAAGGTATCGCTTCATCCGATACGGCGATGGCTCAACCCAATTGTTCGATCTGGCAAAGGACTGGTGGCAAACCACCAATCTGGGCGAAGGCCACCCCGCGTATGGTGATATGCAGGTGGCATTTGCAGCATGCTGCACGGAATACAACTATCGTGTGGTGGCCCAGGCGGCGCAGTAGCCGGGTATCCATCGGCCGACGATCCGGTTATCTGCACCAAGAAAAGAAAAAGGGCGCCGGAATGGCCCGACGCCCCTTGCTACAGTTATCACGGGTGAGCGATCACTCAGTCACAGCATCTTCAACCGAAATGCTGATCCCCGGACCCATGGTGGAGGTCAGGTTGATCTTCTTCATGTAGGTACCCTTGGACCCAGACGGCTTGGCCTTGGCCACAGCACCGACAAAGGCCCGCACGTTTTCGACCAGTTTTGCTTCGTCAAAGCTGAGTTTGCCGATGCCCGCATGCACGACACCACCTTTTTCGGCTTTGAACTGCACTTCGCCACCCTTGGCCGCTTTGACGGCGTCCGCGACGTCCATGGTCACGGTGCCAACCTTGGGGTTTGGCATCAGGTTGCGGGGGCCAAGGACCTTACCCAGACGGCCCACGATGGGCATCATGTCGGGGGTGGCGATGCAGCGGTCAAAGTCGATCTTGCCGGACTGCACGGTTTCCATCAGGTCTTCTGCGCCGACGATGTCCGCACCGGCCTTCTCGGCCTCTTCAGCCTTGGGGCCACGGGCAAAGACGGCGACGCGCATGGTCTTGCCGGTGCCGTTGGGCAGGCCGACCACACCGCGGACCATCTGGTCTGCGTGACGCGGGTCAACGCCGAGGTTCATGGCAATTTCCATGGTCTCGTCAAATTTGACCTTTGAATTACTCTTGATCAGCTTGACCGCCTCTTCGACGGTCACATCATCCTTGCCTGCAAATGCTTCGCGGGCAGCGGTGGTACGTTTTCCAAGTTTTGCCATCTTACTTTACCTCGATGCCCATGGACTTAGCGGAGCCCAGAATGATCTTCATCGCCTGTTCGACGTCATTGGCGGACAGATCCACCATCTTGGCTTCCGCGATTTCACGCAGTTGCTTGGTCGTCACGCTGCCGACGGTCTCGCGGCTGGGTGTTTTGGCGCCGGAATTCACCTTGGCGGCTTTCTTCAGGTAGTAGGACGCAGGCGGCGTCTTGATGTCCATCGTAAAGGACTTGTCCTGATAATAGCTGATCACAGTGGGGCACGGTGCACCCGGCTCCATTTCTGCGGTCTTGGCGTTGAACGCCTTGCAGAATTCCATGATGTTGATGCCGCGCTGACCCAAAGCGGGTCCTACGGGCGGGGAGGGGTTTGCTTGCCCCGCCTTGATCTGCAACTTCATCGTACCGACGAGTTTCTTGGCCATTGGCCTTCTCCTTTCAACACCCTTGCGACGCGTCGCGAAGGGATATTTCGTTGCGTGGTCCGGTCGGGACATCGCGATGCCCGTACCTCCCACGTGTGAATCACCCTTTGGGGCGATTGCGGCGGCTTACCTCTGTCCGGCATGCATTGCAAGACGGGATGCCAGCGCACCGCGCGAGGCTTCACCCCTTCTTTACTTCCTTGCGCGAGGATTCGGGGTTCATGCGCATGATAAGGGTAAGGTGAATGACAGTTTATCTGTGGAACGCGATCTATCTTGGCAATGCGCCCGACATGGACCCCAACGAGACCAATCCCAAGGCAGAAAACGCCAAAATGCTTCTTGGTACTTATGGCTCGTCCGACGCACCGCTGCGCAACAATATTGTTGATGTCAAAGCAAACGACGCGGACGGCGATGCGACGATCAACTACGACGACCCAAGCGAAACTCTTGAGATCGGCGGGGTCAAATATACGCTGGATTCAGGCGCATTGTTTGATGCGACAATCACCTACACAGACGGCAGCACCGCAACCATAACGGCTGTAATTTTGCAGACGACGACCGGCGATCTTTATCTGGCACCAGAACTGACGGCAAACGCCGATCAGGCGGCGATGGAGGCCCGGCCGATCCAATCGCTGACGCTAGACAAGGTTGCTGATAACAAAAAGCCCGCCGGTGCTGATCGCCAACAGACCGATTTTGTCTGCTTTGCGAACGGCACACGCATCGCGACACCTTCGGGCGATCGTCTGATCGAAAAGCTGACCATAGGGGACGAGGTCACCGTTCAAGGGGGCAGCACAAAAGTGATCCGCTGGATCAGTCACCGACCCATCTCTGTTTGCCGCCAGATCGTTGACCCCGCAGCACGGCCCGTTCGCATTGCCGCTGGCGCTCTTGGACCTGGACAACCAGTTGCGCCGTTGTTCGTCTCGCAACAACATCGGCTGTTGCTGACAGATCCGTTGGCGTGCCGCATGTTCGGAGCCGCAGGCGTATTGGTGGCTGCTAAAAAGCTCCTGGCGTTTGAGGGTTTTTCGCTGGCTCCGGCACAAAGGCCGATCTCATATTTTCACATTGTACTGGACAGACACATAATTTTGCTTGCCAACGGCGCGCCAGCAGAAAGCCTTCTGTTAGGCAAAGAAGCACAAAAGGTGCTTCAGGATTTGCCGGGCGCACAAGTCGCGCTGACATCTGCGCGGCACAGGCCATGCCGCCCGATCGCCACGGGACAAAAGCTGCAGCGTTTCCTTTGGAGACAGCAAAGGCGACGCGACAGGGGCGGAACTGGATTGGGCGGACAGTTGGCCTTGGGCAATCGAAACGATCCATATCCTGAGGTTTCGCTCGATCTTAAACCCCGCACGGTCAGTCGCGAGGCCGGTCTCTGGTCGCCACAACGACCGACACCTTGCCGGTAAAACGCAACCTTCTGACATTTTGAGTGCCCTAAGGCTCGCCCCAATGGCTTTGGCCAGTGAACGTTTTACTCAAACAACGTGCGCGCGCGCCGCGCATCGTTGCGCTTGAGGATTTCCCGATGTCGCAATGATTTGCCAATATATCATTACCGGGTATCGTCTGCTCAGTAATCCAAGATAGCGGCGTTTGAGGCAGCGGACCCATGAGCGATCCAGACATCGAACTTGAGCGGCAGTTGATTGCCATTCTTGCGGCGGATGTCGTTGGCTATTCGTCCCTTGTCAGCAAGAACGAAGATGGGGCCATCTGCGCGATTGGCCTGCTGTGGCAAAACATTGTCGAACCTGCCGCACGGGGCGTTGGGGGCCGCGTAGTGAAAACTATGGGCGACGGCGTTCTGATTGCATTCAGTAGCGCAGTGAATGCAGTGAAATGTGCGCTTGCGGTGCAAGAGGCGCTGGCGGCGGGCGACACAGCCTTTTCCGATGGCATCCAGTTTTTTCTGCGTATCGGGGTGCATCTTGGGGATGTCGTGATCGACGGTGATGACATTCTTGGCACCGGCGTCAACATGGCTGCACGGCTTGAGGGGCTGGCAAACCCCGGCGGGATTTGCGTCTCTGGCGCGGCCTGGGATCAGTTGGGGTCTGACCTGGCACAGGATGGATCCGCAGGCACCCTGCGGCCCCTCGTTACGTCAGATGACCGTGTCTGGCAGGACTACCGCGCGAACCTGATTGCAAGCGGCTTGCCGAAATGAGACATGCATCCGCCCTGCGTCAGGCACCATCGGAGTGGAGGTTCTGTGCCTCATCAACCATGGTCTTGATGATCCGCACCCCATAAAGACGCGAAAAGGGATTTTTGCGAACTCGGGACGGGATCGCGGTACAGACTTTGATCTAAAACAACGACCCAGCCGCAAAACCACGCCACCCTTTCGGGAGACGTCGAAGGTGCAAGGGGACCAAAAACGCTTCAGCGATGGAACTTTGTTCAAAGGGTATATGCGGATCGATCCTGCGCCAGGAACAACAAAAGGGAGAAACACATGAACGTTCTCATCTTGTTTGAAAGTGTAGAAGGCCAAACCCAAAAGATTGCGACTTTCGTTGCCGATGAGGTCAGTAAGCTGGGTCATACCTCGACCTTGGCGAACGCAGAAGAAACGGCAGCTGTCACCTTTGACAGCGTCGACGCCGTGATCCTTGCCGCCCCGGTCCACCAACGTCGGCACCCCCGAAAATTCGAAGCGCTGCTGGCAGGCTTTGTGGGAAACTTGGCGCAGTGCAGGACAATGTTATTGTCGATCAGCCTCAGTGCGGCCTTTCCGGATGGACTGGAAGAAGCCGGCGAATATGTCACCGAAATGCTGATGCGAACACGCCTCAAGCCCGACAAAACCTTGCTGGTCGCCGGTGCCGTCAGGACATCACAGTACGACTACTTTGCAACGCAGGTTATCCGGCATGTGGTAATGCGCGGGCGCGAATATGACGCCAGCGCAGGAGAGCACGAGTTTACGGATTGGGGTGCGATCTCGGACGGCGTGAGAGCATTCTTGAACGCGCGCGTTTAAGGGCACAAAGGCCGCCCCTGTGCAGGGCTACCTTTGTTGTTTCAGCCAAGATGAGTGCGAGCACCCATGCCAGGAGCGTAGGCCGGGGTTCACCCCGGCACTTGCTGCAAAGCAAAAGGCCGCTCCGGTGTGGAGCGGCCTTCTCTATTGTCTCTAACGGGTGCTGCGGCGGGGGGGCTCGTGACATTCCATGCAGGAATGCACTGCCACCCCGTGCCGCACACGCGGCTGGTTTTGCGATGCAAAACCGCCGTGTTTAGTCCGTGATCTTGGACACCACGCCAGCACCCACAGTCCGGCCACCTTCGCGGATGGCAAAGCGCAGGCCCTGCTCCATCGCGATGGGCGCGATCAGCTCGACGCCGAAGGACACGTTGTCGCCCGGCATCACCATCTCGGTGCCCTCGGCCAGCTGAACCGTGCCGGTCACGTCCGTCGTGCGGAAGTAGAACTGAGGACGGTAGTTGGCGAAGAACGGCGTGTGACGGCCACCCTCTTCCTTGGTCAGGATATAGGCTTCGGCTTCGAACTTGGTGTGCGGCGTCACAGAACCCGGCTTGCACAGAACCTGTCCGCGCTCAACGCCTTCACGGTCGATGCCACGCAGCAGCGCGCCGATGTTGTCGCCCGCTTCACCACGATCCAGCAGCTTGCGGAACATTTCCACGCCCGTGCAGGTCGTCTTCTTGGTGTCGCGGATGCCCACGATCTCGATCTCGTCGCCCACGTTGATCACGCCACGCTCCACACGACCGGTCACAACCGTGCCCCGGCCAGAGATCGAGAACACGTCCTCGACCGGCATCAGGAAAGGCTGATCCACCGCGCGCTCGGGCGTGGGGATGTATTCGTCAACCGCTTCCATCAGCTTGCGGATGGAGTTCTCGCCGATCTCCTCGTCACGGCCTTCCATCGCCGCCAACGCAGAGCCGGGGATGATCGGAATGTCATCGCCGGGGTATTCATACGAAGACAGCAGCTCGCGGATTTCCATTTCCACCAGTTCCAGCAGTTCCTCGTCGTCCACCTGGTCGACCTTGTTCATGTAGACAACCATGTGCGGGATGCCCACCTGGCGGCCCAGCAGGATGTGCTCGCGGGTCTGGGGCATCGGGCCGTCGGCCGCGTTCACCACCAGGATCGCGCCGTCCATCTGTGCGGCACCGGTGATCATGTTCTTGACGTAGTCGGCGTGGCCGGGGCAATCAACGTGCGCGTAGTGGCGCGCCTCGGTCTCGTATTCCACGTGCGCGGTGGAAATGGTGATCCCACGCGCCTTTTCTTCGGGCGCCCCGTCAATCTGGTCATACGCCTGGAAGTCACCGAAGTACTTGGTGATCGCCGCTGTCAACGTCGTCTTGCCGTGGTCAACGTGACCAATCGTGCCGATGTTCACATGCGGTTTCGTGCGTTCAAACTTTGCCTTTGCCATGGTGGCGCCCTTTATATTGAGGGGCCTCACAGCTGAGACCCAAACCCTATCTGGCGCGCGATGTATGGGATGCGCGCGGTAAAATCAAGCAGGTTTGAAGGGCTAGGCCCGTAAAGCGCTTCTATTCGGCAGCAGGCCCCATGAACCAGCCTTCCGCCTTGTTCTGCTTGACCAGATAGGTCTCAATCGACTTGGCCGCGTTCTGCGCCAGATTCTTGAGCTGCTCTTCGGCTGATTTGGTATACCCCGAGCCCACGATCGGCCCCTGATCGAGCGATTCCAGCACGGTAATCTGATGCGGTTTTTCGTTCAGTTTCTTGTTTTTTGCATCATCCCAGACGGTCAGGTTGATGATCATCACCGACTTGGGCGCAAAGACCAGCGGGATGCCTGGCGTGGCCAGATTATATCCTTCGACGCTCATCCCAAAGTGATAGCGGCGTGCACCGCTATACCGCGCGAAACGTTCCGCGGTTGCATCCGTCAGCGCCGTGGTAAGTTGCGCTTTGGTGACCTCTCGGCTCAGCGGGCCTTTCTGCGCCTTTGGTGCCACGGCGATATTATGCTCCAACCTGAAATCGCCCAGCGGGACCGGGGCATCATCAAGGTCTGCGGCGCCATTGCAGGCGGCAAGCAGGGCAAACGACATCAAAAGGGCAACAAGGCGTGTCATCAGGTTCTCCGGACGCATGGATGCTTCTTGCGATAGCTCATGCCCTAAAGGGGTGCAATCAAATGCCGCGTTGGCAGGTGGGGAGGCGCACCCTATCTTAAGACTGTAGCGCCCCAAAAAAGGAGGCCCGCGATGCTTGATCACTCCCCTACCCCGACGCCTGTACGCGTTCCGCTGGTAACGGAGCCCTGGGGCATCCTCAAAAGCCTGCAGGAAGCCCGGCGCAACGTGCTGAGCATCATTCCCCAGATTGCGGTCAAGCAAAGGATGGTTTCTGGCAAGACCGGCAAACGCTGGCACATGGTGATGGACCCGCAGGCCATTCGCGAAATGCTCTTGGACCGGGTCGACGATTATCCCAAGTCGGTGGTGACCAAGAACCTGCTGAAACCTGCCATCGGGGATTCGCTGTTCATCGCTGAAGGCGCCCATTGGCGCTGGCAGCGGCGCGCGGCGGCGCCTGTGTTTTCGCACCGTAACGTGATGAATTTGTCGCCAATCATGAGCGCGGCCGCCGAACGCGCCGCCAGCCGTGTCACACAGGCCGGACCACGCGCGGTCAACATGCTGGACGAGATGGTCACGACCACATTTGACGTCATCGGCGATGTGACTTTTTCAGGTGGCGACACGTTTGACCGCGACGCGGTGCACGGTGCCATCGACGACTATATTGCGGAGGCGGGTAAGATCAGCCTGTTCGACATTCTGGGTTTTCCAGACTGGATCCCGCGACCGGGTCGGTTGATGTCTGGCAAGGCGCTGAAGGAAATGAAGGCCATGGCCGACGGCGCGATAGACGCGCGCGCCAAGCGCGGTCATGAAGGCGTGCCAGATCTGCTGGACCTGCTGCTGGACGGCGAAGACCCCAAGACCAAGCGCAAGATGAACACATCAGAGCTACGTGATAATCTGCTGACCTTCATCGTTGCGGGCCATGAAACCACCGCGCTGACTTTGGCTTGGGCCATGTATCTGGTCGGCTTCGATCAAGCCGTGCAGGACCGCGCGCGGGCAGAGGCCCAGAACGTGCTGCAGGGACGGGCCTGCACGGGCGAAGACGTTGAAAAGCTCCCCTTCATCCGCATGATCATCGACGAAGCACTCAGGATGTACCCGGCTGCCGGCATTATCAGCCGCACCGCGCAAAAACAGGATACACTGGGCGGGCGCGAGATCCTGCCCGGCGATACCGTCATGATCCCAATCTATGCGCTGGGGCGACATGAAATGCTGTGGGATGAACCCGACGCCTTCCGCCCCGAGCGGTTCAAGGATCGCAAGGCCATAGACCGTTATGCGTACTTGCCCTTCGGAGATGGGCCGCGCATCTGCATCGGGGCGAGCTTTGCCCTGCAGGAGGCCGTGATCATCTTGGCTACCCTGCTGTCACGGTTCAGGTTTACTCCCGTTCAGGGCAAGGAGCCTGAGCCAGTTATGATCCTGACACTGCGCCCGGAAGGCGGGGTGTGGATGACGGCGGAGGCGATCTAAGCCAAGTGCGACAGCGTTTGGATCAAAGCAGTTCGCACGGATTGCATGCTTGTCAGACAAACATGAAATCAACGATCAGGATGGCGTTTCCCTTGCATCGGATCGGACTTTCTCAAATTCCGCCTATACGTCATTCGCAAATGTTTCGAAGGGCTTCCCACGCCGCATCGTCAAGCGATTGTGTATAGTTTGCCCCGTCTTTCTCAGCCGCACGCGCGGCATCAATCCGTTCACCTAGCGCTGGATGGCTTAGAAAGTGCGCCGCGACCCCATCACGTTCCCCATGCTTGCGGCGCATGGTTTCAAACAAGTCTCCCAGCGCGCCCGGATTGATCCCGGCCTCGGCCAGCAATTCAAGCGCGAAGGCATCCGCACCAGATTCTGCCTCTTGGGAATATTGAGCAGAGATCAGCCGCTCTGTAAGAAAAAGCACCGCAGCCCCACCTGCAAAATCACCGAAAAGCAAGCCCAAGACACCGATAGACCCAGCTGAGCGCAGCGCGTGACGGGTGGGATCACGGCTGATCACATGGCCGATCTCATGGCCCAGCACCGCGACCACCTCGTCTGGCCCCGTGGCAGCGTCGATCAGGCCGCGAAACAGCACGACATAGCCACCGGGAAGTGCAAAGGCGTTGATCATGCTGTGATCCAGCACGTAAACTTTGATGTCCTGGCGAAAGCCGCGATCATCAGTAAGCTTTGCCACCGCCTGATCCAATGCCGCGCGCCCCTTTTCATTTTCGCACAGGGGAATTGGGTTGGTACCGGTTTCGCTCAGCACCTCGCGAATTTGCTCAAAAGTGGCATCGCCCAGCGCCTGCTCGCCTGCGGGTGGGACGTATTCGGCCAGATTGTCTGCCAATAGCGGGATCAGGATGCCGATTTGCACGGCCACGGCCCCAACAGCTGCCAGAGCCCATCCCGCAAGACGCATTCGGCCCTTCGGCGGTGCTGCGCGATTCGCCCGAGGCAGAGCTGCGGCGACAAAGGGGTTTGGTGTGCACAGTCGGGCCAACGGGTCAGTGGTGCTGCGCAATATCGCCGCGCCTTGCTTGGCCATATCAGACACGCGCCTCACTGAACCGGCGGGCCAAGACACCGTTCCCTGATCTGTTTCGATCTCAAGTGTTGCCCCGTCATCGGTCAGTGCCAAGGTCCGCACGTTTCGCGGAAGGGGCACATCACCGTCGAAATAAGACGCCCCCGTGACATCGAAACTGCGGTTGCTGCTCATATGGCTGCCCCCAGATCCAATGCCTCGGCAAAACCTTCGGCTTCAGCGAATTCATCGCGCGTACGCTGGCTGATACGCGCCAGGCCCGATGCCGTTGGCAAGGTTGTCGTCAGGGCCATGTGCCGCATCAACGGAAAGGTCACAAAGGTGTTGTGCAGCACACCCCACAACAAAAAGACACCCAGATACAGCGCGCCAAGCAGAACAAAGCTAAGCCACTGCGGCATATCAGCCATCACCGCAATGTCATCGCCCAGGACCGCGTCGAACCCCAAGGCCCCAATGACCAGAAGGATCAGCAAGGCCAGCCCGAAAACCAATACGGAGTAGGACAGAGAAATGCCCAGCACATAGATCATCGTGACCCTTGGCGGTTTGATCTTTGACGCAAAGCGCACGCCGTCCGCGCTTTTGTGGTTCGCCATGATGCGTTTGGTTGCCCATCGATAATGTATGGCACCATAAACAAGGGCAGACATGCACAGCGGGATCAGAAACAGCCGCTCTGGCCAGTTCATCGATAGCATTTCCCCGTCCTGAAACAGAAGGAGGTAAACGCTGCGGATCGCCCTGTCGACATCCGACAGCGTATCGGGCCAGACGGGGTCAATCAGCAGCAACCATGCCGCCACGCCGCTCGTCGCTACCAGCGCGAGAACAAAAGGAATGGCGGCGCGATAAAGCATTTGCCAGCGCCCACCCTGCAGCAATTTGGCAGAGCCGAAGTATGTCCTGTCCGTGCGGTATTTTTCCAACAGAAAGGTCATGCGCGGCCACAGAACGCCAAGCGAGATGATCGTGAGGAACCAGTACAGCATCGCGCGGCCTGCATACCCCCAGGCACCGGGCTCAAGCGCAAAGCGTACACCACGCCAGCGTGTGCGTCCCAGCACGTAGCGGCGTGCCCGGTAGCGCGCATAAAACCAGATCGGGATCACACCTGCGATGCTGGCCAGATACCCTACCCAGGAAGAGTTGAAGACAGAAAAGCTGACAAACATCAGAAGCAGGTTCACGATGCCGATGTAGAAGGTCAGAATGACCACAGCGATGAAAAAGCCCAATAGCTTTTCAAACGGATCGCCGACGTACTCCATTGGGTGCCCACCCGGGCGTATCGCTGACCAGTACCAGCGCCTGAGCCGGGTCTTCATCCAGAAGCGATAGATCCCCAGCGTCAGAATCGTGAAGAACCCTGTCTTCAGTGCCAGCCAGAAAAGAGCGCCACGCTTGCCGACAAATTCGACACCCATGCCGTCTGGAGGCGTCGGCGCTGGGGCGTGCACCTGCGGCTGGGCAGGCGCATCTCGCCCAAGGGCCGTGCTCCACGGCCCCGGGCGTTCTACCGCGTCAGGTGAACTTGTTGTCACGAGGAAAGCCGCGGGGGGCCATGCGACCCGCCGAGGCGCGCTTGCCCGACCATTCGGTCAACTCCGTTTCTGTGCGGGTCCGGCCTGCCGGGTCCAGCCAGCTCAGGCCCTCGGCACCGGTGAATGTGGTGGCGTCTGACAGACCGCCATCCTTGTACTTCTGGAGCCGCACACCTTTTCCGCGGCCCATCTCGGGCAGTTCATCTGCGCCAAAGATCAGCACTTTGCGGTTCTCGCCCACGGTCGCGACCATGTCCCCGCTCACGGGTTTGCAAACCAGTGCTTTTACCTCACCTCGCACATTCAGCACCTGCTTGCCGCTGCGGGTCTGCGCCACAACATCGTTTTCAGGTACGATGAATCCATCCCCCGAACTGGAGGCGACCAGCAGCTTGCGGTCCGGCTGGTGAATAAAGAGGCCCACAATCGCCGCCTCGTTTGGCAGGTCCACCATCAGGCGCAGGGGTTCGCCCATGCCGCGCCCGCCGGGCAGGTTGGACGCAGACAGCGTGTAGAACCGCCCATTCGAGCCGAATACCAGCAAACGATCTGTCGTCTCTGCATGGAAGATAAATCGCGGGCCGTCCCCATCCTTGAACTTCAGGTCCCGGGTCAGGTCGATGTGGCCTGTCATGGCCCTGATCCACCCCATCTGGCTGCAGACGATGGTGATTGGTTCGCGCTCGATCATGGCTTCAAGGGGCACATCCTCGATCTCTCCGGCCTCGGCAAAGATCGTCCGCCGCGCGCCGCCATGATAGTCCTTGCCGAACTGCTTTTTGGTCTCGCGCAACTGGCCGATGATGTGGTCCCACTGCAGATCATCACTTTCAAGCAGGTCTTCAAGCCCTGCGCGTTCTTCCATCAGATCGGATTGTTCGCGCAAAAGTTCCAGTTCCTCGAGCCGCCGCAGCGACCGCAGGCGCATGTTGAGAATAGCGTCGACCTGTACCTCGCTCAATTCGCCCTCACCGGGCGCGGGCGAGACATAGTCCTTCTCGTCAGTGGCGCGCACATGCGGCTTGCCCCAGTCCTCGCGCATCAGCGCTGCCTTGGGGTCGTCGTCATACCGAATGATGTCGATCACGCGATCCAGATTGAGAAAGGCAACGATAAAACCTTCGAGCACCTCAAGCCGATGGTCGATCTTTTCCATCCGGTGCACAGAACGCCGTTGCAGGACCTCGCGCCGGTGATCGACAAAGGCTCGCAGCACCTCTTTCATCGAACACACTCGTGGCGTGACCCCATCAATCAGCACGTTCATGTTGAGCGAAAAGCGCACTTCAAGGTCGGAACTGCGGAACATCATCCCCATCAGCACATCCGCATCCACATTCTTGGATCGCGGTTCAAGGATCATGCGCACATCTTCGGCGCTCTCGTCACGCACGTCTGCAAGGATCGGAATTTTCTTGGTCTGGATCGCTTCAGCGATCTTTTCGATCAGCTTGGATTTCTGCACCTGATACGGGATTTCGGTAACGACAATCTGCCACTGCCCGCGCCCCAGCTCCTCAACGTGCCATTTGCACCGCAGGCGGAACCCACCTTTGCCGGTTCGGTACGCGGTGGCGATGTTCTCTTGCGGCTCAACAATCACGCCGCCCGTCGGGAAATCAGGGCCCGGTACGTAGTTGAGCAGCGTGTCATCGCGTACATCGGGCGTCTTGATCAGATGGATGCAAGCATCACAGAGCTCCGCAATGTTATGCGGCGGGATGTTGGTGGCCATGCCCACCGCGATCCCGCTGGAGCCATTGGCCAGAAGATTCGGGAACTGCGCAGGCAACACTACAGGTTCAGTGAGTGTGCCATCATAGTTGTCTCGAAAATCAACGGCGTTTTCGTTGAGACCCTCGAGCATGGCTTCGGCAACGGCGGTCATGCGCGCCTCGGTGTAGCGCGATGCCGCCGGGTTATCCCCATCGATATTGCCAAAGTTGCCCTGCCCGTCCACCAGCGGATAGCGCACGTTGAAATCCTGCGCGAGACGGGCCATCGCATCATAAATCGCGGCGTCGCCATGCGGGTGATAGTTGCCCATCACATCGCCGCTGATCTTGGCCGACTTGCGGAACCCCCCGTTTGAGGCCAGCCGCAACTCGCGCATCGCATAAAGTATCCGGCGGTGCACAGGCTTCAGGCCATCGCGCGCATCCGGCAACGCCCGATGCATGATCGTGGACAGCGCGTATGTCAGATACCGGTCCCCCAGCGCGCGGCGCAGCGGTTCGGACACATTGTTGGGGTCCATATTGGGGGGATCAGTGACGTCAGCCATATATGCTGTGTAGCGGTGCAGAATGGAGGCGGCAAGCATCCGATGCTGAGATTTCAACGCTTCGCTTACGCATTTCGGATATCCCGGGGACCGGGGGAAGGTTTTGAGATTTTCCCCTGCCGCGCAGCGCAGTTTTTTGATATGAACCTAAAGGGGGTCGTCTGCGTTAGACTTCCGACAGTGTGACATTGGGGTAATGAAATGAAGCGGTTTATTCTGCTGACATTCGGTTTTCTGGGGTGGGCCTTTTACGAAATGAGCGGCGGCGCAGCCTTTGAGCCTGCGTCCGCCAAGGCAGCGCGGCTGCAGCCTGCACCTGAGGTTGTCGTAGCGGAGGTCGTGCAGGAAGAGACGGTAACGCAGGCCGACGCTGGTCCGACTATCGTCGATACGGATCCGCCCCTGAACGAGCCAGACGAAGAAGTGACACGGGTATCGCTTAACCTGACGACCCTGCAGAACGTCACACAAGATCCCGCACCCGCACCGACCGTGCCTGTGACATCCGCATCTGTAGATGCTCAGACGGGCGTGGCGATTAACTCTGACGTCACACTCGCGTCTGCGGACACGCCGGCGATCATCCCCAGCCTGATCATCCCAAATGATACAGGCGCGGCAACGGTCAACAACGCTGTGATTGAAAGCGACCCGATTGGGGATATCCGCACTGTCACGGGCAGCCGTGTGAACGTGCGCGGCGGTCCCGGTACAGACTTCGGCATCGTGTCGAGGCTGGTGCGCGGCGATGCGGTCGAAGTGTTGCAAGACGATGGGGATGGCTGGGTGCTGATGCGGTCTATCGACAGCGGCGAAGAAGGCTGGATGGCCGATTTCCTTCTGACCGCTGGCTGACTTGCCAATCGCCCGACGAAACGCGATGTAGGGCCTCCGAACCGGGGGCCTTTTTCATGTCCAAGCGCACAATGCTGATCACCGGCTGTTCCAGCGGCATCGGATATGCCTGTGCCGTTGGCATGCGCGCCCGCGGGTGGCGCGTCTTTGCGTCCTGCCGCAAACAGGAAGACTGCGACCGGCTGCGGTCCGAAGGGTTTGACGCACCGCGCATCGATTACCAGGACGAAGACAGCATCCGGTCGGGCCTGGCGGAGGTTCTTGATGCCACCGGAGGCACGCTTGATGTGCTTTTCAACAACGGGGCCTACGCCATTCCCGGCGCCACCGAAGATCTGCCAACCGACGCCCTGCGTGACATATTCGAGACCAATGTTTTTGGCTGGCATACCCTGACGCGCGCGGCAATCCCGGTCATGCGCGCTCAGGGCCGGGGTCGCATCGTGCAATGCTCTTCGGTTCTGGGGCTCATTGCGATGCCTTGGCGGGGGGCTTACACCGCCTCCAAGTTCGCCCTCGAAGGTTTGGCAGATACCCTGCGCATGGAAATGCGTGATACCGGCATTGACATCATCACTATCGAACCGGGCCCGATCACGTCGCAATTCAGGGCCAACTCCATTACACAGTTTGACCGTTGGATCGACTGGAAAGGATCCGCCCGGTCTGACCAATACGAAGCCAAGCTGATCGCGCGCCTGCATAATTCAACCGAAAAATCCATGTTCACACTTTCCCCGGACGCCGTGTTGAAGAAACTGGTGCACGCCACGGAAAGCACCCGGCCCCGGCCGCGCTACTATGTCACAACCCCGACCTATCTCGCCGGTTTTGCGCGCCGATTGCTGCCCACGCGGGCTCTTGACTGGGTGTTCAACCGTTGAATGCACCTTGCGCTGACGCGCCCAACCGCTACATCACGGTACAATAGCAAGGATTTCTTATGTCTGACCCCTTTCTGATACTGATTGTCATCGCCTGTCTGGCGGTCGTGGTTATCTTGATGTTCGGGCTTGGCGGCTTTGCCGGGGGCGGGGCATTCAACAAAAAGAACGCAAACAAGATCATGCGCCTGCGCATCGCGGCACAGTTCGTGGCGGTCGTTCTGATCGTGATCTATGTCTGGTATATCAAGGGTTGACGACATGGTTGTGCTGAACAAAATCTACACCCGTACAGGGGATGCTGGCACCACGGCCCTTGGCAACGGCGACCGCGTCGCAAAACATAATGCTCGTGTCGAAGCATATGGCACCTCGGATGAACTGAACTGCTTTGTCGGCGTGGCGCGGCTGGACGCATCTGATGAGACGGACAGGGCGCTGTCGCGCATTCAAAACGATCTATTTGATCTGGGCGCCGACCTGTGCCGCCCCGACATGGAAAAAGACGCCGACGCTGAATACCCGCCGCTGCGTATGACGCAGGCCCAGATTGACCGGCTGGAGGCAGAAATCGATATCATGAACGCCGATCTGGAACCGCTGCGCAGCTTTATACTGCCCGGCGGCAAGGCGCTGGCCGCGCATCTGCATGTCTGCCGCACCGTTGCGCGCCGCGCTGAACGGCTGGCCGTGCTGGCCAGCGAAGCGGAACAGGTCAATCAGATCGCGATTACCTATCTCAACCGGCTGAGCGACTGGTTTTTTGTCGCGGCCCGTATGGCCAACAATGGCGGCAATGACGATGTGCTGTGGGTTCCGGGGGCCAACCGCGCATAGCGTGCGCGGATCGCAACGCGTGCAAACTGGTGAAACGCGGCGTCCAAAGTGCCGCATGTGCCGATTTTGCACTGTTTTCACCTCTCTGCCTTCGATAAACGGGCGCAGAGAAGTTTTGGGGGCTTTCCCGGCAGGGTGAGTCGTAATTGAAGGAGAGAACGCTCATGAAGGTGCTTGTGCCCGTCAAACGCGTGATCGACTACAACGTGAAAGTCCGCGTCAAAGCGGACGGTTCCGGGGTCGATCTTGCCAACGTAAAAATGTCGATGAACCCGTTTGACGAAATTTCCGTCGAACAGGCGATCCGCCTGAAAGAAGCCGGTCAGGCGGACGAAGTCGTCGCTGTTTCCATTGGCGTCAAACAGTCTCAGGAAACGCTGCGGACGGCGCTGGCAATGGGCGCGGATCGCGCAATCCTCGTGGTCGCCACAGACGACGTGCACAACGACATCGAGCCTTTGGCAGTGGCCAAGATTCTCAAGGCCATCGTGGACGAAGAGCAGCCCGGCCTCGTGCTTTGTGGCAAACAAGCCATCGACAATGACATGAACGCCACCGGCCAGATGCTGGCCGCGCTCATGGGTTGGTCGCAGGCGACATTTGCATCAGAAGTTTCGATCGAAGGCGACAAGGCCAAGGTCACCCGCGAAGTAGACGGCGGTTTGCAGACAATTGAGGTTTCCATGCCTACGGTTATCACCGTGGACCTGCGCCTTAATGAGCCGCGCTATGCCTCGCTGCCCAACATCATGAAGGCCAAGAAAAAGCCGTTGGATGAAAAGACGCCGGAAGACTACGGCGTGGATGTTTCCAACCGTCTGGAAATCGTGAAAACCGAAGAGCCCGAGGCGCGCGCCGCTGGCATCAAGGTCGGCTCTGTTGATGAGCTGGTCGAGAAACTCAAAGAAGCGGGGGCTGTGTAATGGCTGTTCTTCTTCTCGCAGAAGTAAACGATGGTGAACTGGCAATGGACGCAACGGCCAAGGCCGTGACTGCCGCCAAGCAACTGGGTGACGTCACTGTTCTGGCCGCTGGCGGTTCTGCCGCCGCCGCTGGTGAGGCCGCCTCGAAAATCAATGGTGTCGCCAAGGTCCTGGTTGCCGAGGATCCAACGCTGGGGCACCGCCTTGCTGAATCCACGGCTGCCCTCATTGTGTCGCTGGCAGATGATTACGAACACATCGTGGCACCCGCCACGACCGATGCCAAGAACGTCATGCCCCGTGTCGCGGCATTGCTGGACGTGATGGTCATTTCTGACGCTTCCGGCGTTGTGGATGCCAATACATTTGAGCGTCCGATCTATGCGGGTAACGCGATCCAGACCGTCAAGTCATCGGATGCAAAAAAGGTCGTGACGTTCCGGACGTCCACATTTGACGCAGCTGGCGAAGGCGGATCGGCCTCGGTTGAGACAATCGGCGCTGCAGCCGATCCGGGCCTTTCAAGCTGGGTCGAGGACAAGGTTGCCGAAAGCGATCGCCCCGAACTCACGTCGGCTGGGGTGGTTGTGTCCGGTGGTCGTGGTGTCGGCTCCGAAGACGACTTTGCCCTGATCGAAAAGCTGGCCGACAAGCTGGGTGCCGCTGTTGGCGCGTCCCGTGCGGCAGTCGATTCTGGCTATGCGCCCAACGACTGGCAGGTTGGTCAGACTGGCAAGGTCGTGGCCCCCGATCTTTACGTGGCCGTCGGCATTTCCGGTGCAATCCAGCACCTTGCGGGGATGAAGGACAGCAAGATCATCGTGGCCATCAACAAGGACGAGGAAGCACCAATCTTCCAGGTGGCCGATTACGGACTGGTTGCCGACCTCTTCACAGCCGTACCCGAGCTGATTGAAAAGCTCTGAGGCGATCAGGCCCGAACAAGATCAAGGCCCGCTCATTCGAGCGGGCCTTTTTTTTGGTCCCAACGGCCCATGCGCGAACGTGGCTGACCGACAAAGGTCGCACCCGTCAAATGTGCCTTACATGAGCGATTTCATCGCCTTGCAAACGGCTGTCGCCACTTCTTGGTGTGCTTTTGGGCCCAGCATCTGCTGGGCCGCAAGGGTTTCCATCTGACTGAACACCATACCGTCGGTTCCCGCCTCCATCGCCTCTTTTGACGCAGTCACTTCCACATACTCGGTTGCAAGCGGTGCAATTTCATCGACCATCTCGCGGGTGACAAAGAGCGGATCATCCCCAAGAGCGATCGACGCCGCCCGCCCCCGTGCTGGCGCGTGGTTCGCAAACCAGACCAGAACCACCTTACCGCTGAACTGGCTCAACATCATCCGCATGCGCGCGACCCACGCCTGCTGCAATTCTGAGCGCACGACATCAAAACGGTCCTGCGAGATATCCAGCAGCGTCTTCAGCATATGCTTGTTGAAATGGAATTCCGAAAAATCGACCTCGCGATAGATCGTACTTAGCAGGACCGACGCCTTGACGAACCGGTCATTGCGTCGCGGGTGTACGGAATAGAACCTGTTCGACATATTCTGTGTGCCCATGATCTGCATCACTGTCACCCGGGCATCTCCGGTGGCCTCAACCACAAAGGGATCATGCAAAAATACATCTACACCGGCATTGATGGTCCCGAAATTCGCGCAGGTCAGACCAATCTCTTCCTCAATCAGGGCCGGAAAGGGTTTTTCGATGAACTTGCCGTAGGTCTCTGTCCCTCCGATGAAGGCGGCAAATGGCTTACTAAGGTTGCGGCGCGGTCCGCGAAACAGCAACCGTGATGTGCCATAGCGACACGGCAGATAATCGAGGGCCCCCGCCCCAAGGACATCATACGTCATAAACCCACCTCACTCATTTTCACCCAAATGCAACGATGCCCCGCCGTGTCCTGCGATTCGCTTAACGCGCATATTTTGCTTTAGTTTTCGTCAAAACGCGCCCTTGCGGCCATGCGCCTGCGCGCCATACTGTGCCCTATCAAGCAGGAGAACAGGTGATGGAAATCCAATCCGTAGGGGTCGTGGGCGCAGGTCAGATGGGAAACGGGATTGCCCATGTGATGGCGCTGGCCGGCTATGATGTGATGATGACGGATATCAGCGCTGATGCGCTGGATGCAGCCATGAAAACAATCACCGGCAACCTGGATCGGCAGGTCAGCCGGGAAAAGATCACCGCGGACGAGCGGAACAATGCATTGGATCGGATCGCATCCACAACAACCCTGTCCGATCTTGGCCAATGCGATCTGATTATCGAAAGTGCGACTGAGCGCGAAACCGTCAAGCAGGCCATATTTGAAGACCTGCTGCCACACCTCACCCCCGAAACGATCCTGACATCAAATACGTCCTCAATCTCGATCACACGGTTGGCCAGCCGTACGGATCGACCGGAAAAGTTCATGGGCTTTCATTTCATGAACCCCGTACCGGTGATGCCGCTTGTGGAACTGATCCGCGGCATTGCGACCGACGAGCCGACGTTCAAGGCCTGCAAGGCAGTCGTGGATAAGCTGGGCAAAACCGCTGCCACAGCCGAAGATTTCCCGGCCTTTATCGTGAACCGCATCCTGATGCCGATGATAAACGAGGCGGTCTATACGTTGTATGAGGGCGTCGGAAACGTCGAAAGTATCGACAAGGCTATGAAGCTGGGCACCAACCACCCCATGGGCCCGCTGGAACTGGCGGACTTCATTGGGCTGGATACCTGTCTGGCGATCATGAATGTGCTGCACGACGGTTTGGCAGATACCAAATACCGCCCCTGCCCGCTGCTGACCAAGTATGTGGAGGCCGGATGGCTGGGCCGCAAATCGCAGCGCGGGTTTTATGACTATCGCGGAGACGTGCCGGTGCCCACGCGCTGATCGCGGCGCCCCAGAACTTCGGATGGAGTATGTTTAAGGGCGCAACTAATCCTTCAGATCAAGCGTCGTCTTGCGCAGCCATGACATGAACTCGCGCGGATTCTCCGCCCGCTTGTCAATATCTTCCTGTGCGATCGGATGGCCGACAATAGGCGCCTGCGGTTTGTTACAGCTGTGCACGATTTCATGCAGCAGCAGCCCTTGGCGCAACATCGGGCTGACCTTGTTGGCGATTTGATAGGCACGCGAATTCTGTCCCGGAAATTTCATCGGCACCACCTGCGCGCCAGAACGGCGGATCATCTTGGCGGTGAAGACGTTCCACTCTGCCTCGACAGCCGGGCCCCACCAGGTCTCTGACGAGGCGACGACACCGGACGGGAACAGGCAAACAACACCGCCGTCCTTAAGATGCGCCATCGCCTTGGCACGCATCTCGACCCCTTTGCGCTGCGCATCAGGGTCATGCGGGAATGGTACCGGGATCATGTAACTGCCCGCCACCTCGTCAATGGAGGTCAGCAGTGACCGGGTGAGAATACGGTAGTCTTGCCGCACTCGCCCGATGAGATCGGCAAAGATCATGCCATCGACCATCCCGTGCGGATGATTGGCCACGACCACCACCGGCCCTTCCTTGGGAAGGCGATCAAGCTGTTCCTGTGGGGTCTCCAGGTCAATCCCCATGGTGTCCAGCGCTGCGCGCCAGAAGGCCTGACCCGTTGGAGCACCGCGCTTCTCGAACTTGCGGATCATCCGCAGAACTTTCAGCTTACCGGTGAAAAGCTCGATCGTGCTGATGATGCGGCTTTGCCAGGGATTCTGGAAGGTGGACGCGTAAGAAAGGCTCTTGCGATCATATTTGATCGGCGCCGGAGCCTCCTTTGGCGCGGCGGGCACATCCTTTGCGGAAAGCGGTCCTGCGTTGTCCGACACGTTCAATCACCTCTGGTCCGGGCATCTCGGCCCTCAGGAACCTTCACCAAATTTGTCCGCCACAAGCGCCGTCAAGGCTTCGGCCAATGCGTCTTCATCTGGGCCGGACGTTTGGACGTCAATAGTGCTTCCACGCGCTGCTGCCAACATCAAAAGCCCCATGATGCTGTCGCCCGACGCGCTCATCCCATCTTTGCTGACCTCGCAGCGGGCGTCAAATGCCTCTACAACTTCGACCAACTTAGCCGAGGCCCGGGCGTGCAAACCCTTTTCGTTTACGATCTTGAGAGAGATTTCCGGCATGAATTTGAGGCCCTTAGCTGGCACTGACGTTATGACTGTCGATATACTTCTTGCCAGCTTCCAAGGCGGCCCGCACGGCATCATTCACATCCAACTGCCGCGATTTGGCAAGTTTCAACAACATCGGCAGGTTTGCGCCATAGATAATGCGCCGGTTGTCGGGCTGGCATGCCATCAAACTAAGGTTGGACGGCGAGCCCCCGAAAAGGTCCGTCACCATCACCACACCCGCCCCCTGATCTACCGCGTCGGCGGCCGCGCAAATTTCGCGCTGCTTTTCGTCACGGTCGTGATCCGCGCGGATCGATATCGCGCGCACACCGATCTGGTCTCCGATCACATGCTCGATTGCCGACAGATACTCCTCTGCCAGCCCGCCATGTGCGACTATCACGATTCCGATCACCGGTTAGTTTTCCTCAGGTTGCTGGCGGTCCAGCTCGCGGTGTCTAATTGACACCTGCCAGCCCTGTTCTGCAAGGCGCAAAGCATGGTCTTCTGCCAGCGTAACCGACCGGTGTTGCCCTCCGGTGCACCCAAAGGCGATGGCAATGTGCGACTTCCCCTCTTCACGGAACGCCGGAAGCAGCAGCGCGCTGAGATCAAACACCGTATCGGCAAAGGTCTTGTAGCGCGCATCCTGGGCCACGAAGTCAGCGACATCTGGGTGGGTGCCATTCAATTTCCGCAGTGCTGGCTCCCAATAGGGATTTCGCAAAAACCGGCAGTCATGGACAATATCAACGCTGCGTGGCAGGCCGCGTTTATAGGAAAAGGACTGCACGGAGACTGCCAGATAATGCCTGCCATCCGGTGCGAACCAATGCTCCACCTCCGCGCGCAACTGGTGGATATTCAGATTGCTGCTGTCAATCAGGACGTCGGCGCGTTCCCGGATCGGTGCCAGCAGCTTTTTCTCAAGCAAGATCCCCTCGCCCGGGGAATCCGCGGGCGCAAGAGGATGTCTGCGCCGCGTCTCGGAAAACCTGCGCAACAGGATGTCATCTGCACAATCGAGATACAGCAGCTCAAGCATCACGTCTGAAGACGCCGCAATCTCACCGATCAGATCCAGCAACCGAGTGGTGGAAAAGTCCCGGTTGCGCGCATCAATGCCCAGTGCCACCGACCGTTCGGTGGTCTGCCCTTTCAACAACGCCGGCAGCATGCGCAGCGGCAGATTGTCGATTGCCTCAAACCCGGCATCCTCAAGCACATTCAGTGCAGACGACCGCCCTGCGCCGGACGGGCCCGTCACAAGGACAAGGCGGCGTTTGCCCGACAGGGCAGAAGCAACGGTGGGGGCTTGATCAGTGGTCATGGTACCTTTGAACTATTTCCGTACATATAAAGCAAAATCGCGTGTGCAAAATGTGGGGTGTCAACTTTGTGAAGACAAGGAAGTTCGATGCCCAGCACATCGTGGTGCTTTGTCGCAGGTAATCGATCCGATTCTATCTGGCCCATATCAATGACCAGGCGGATATCTGTCGGGCCCGCGGGCGGCACATTGATAAGACCGACACCCCGGGCCTCAATCAAACCGGCAATATTCTCGGGCACGTCAGCAATGACACGCCCCCCCTCCAGCGAAACGGACGTGCGATCATCCGCCACCAGACGGGCACCTAGCGCCAGAAGCTGCAACGCGAGCGAGGATTTTCCGGAGCCCGAAGGCCCGATAATCAAGACACCCTTTTTCGCCACCGAAACAGTGGTGGCGTGGATGATCTTTGCGGATGGTGTCACAGTGTTGCCGAGGCCGCCACTCAGGTCGGCAGACCGACAACAAATCGCGCGCCCAGCGGTTCAGAGGTGATATCCGCCTCGGTCGGGCGAATGTTTTCCGCCCAGATCACGCCGCCATGGGCCTCAACAATCTGTTTGGAAATCGCCAGCCCAAGGCCAGAGTTGTTTCCAAAATGCTCGTCAGGGCGTTGCGAATAGAACCGCTTAAAGATCTTGCCCAGCGCCTGATCCGGAATGCCCGGGCCGGTATCTTCGACCACAACCAACACGCGGTTTTCCTTTTGGCGCGCCCAGACACGGATCGCATCGCCATCTTCGCAGAACGAAATCGCATTGGTGATCAGGTTGACAAAGACCTGCGCCAGCCGTGCTTCCAATCCGTGTACATTAATCGGGTTGGAAGGTAGATCTGTAATGAAATCAATGCCTTTTGTTTTCGCATCCTCTCCCAGATACTGACCGAGATTATTCAGCATCTGCAACAGATCGAACGGCTCTTCCTCTTCCTTGACCAGCTCTGAATCCAAACGACTGGCGTTGGAGATATCGCTCACCAGACGGTCCAGTCGGCGCACATCGTGGTCGATCACATCCAGCAACTTTTCGCGCTGATCGTCGCGCTTGACCATGCGCAGAGTGCCAACTGCAGACCGCAGAGACGCCAGCGGGTTCTTGATTTCATGGCTGACGTCTGCGGCAAACTGTTCGTTGCCGTCTATGCGGTTGTAAAGCGCTGATACCATGCCACGCAGCGCGCCGGATAACCGGCCGATCTCGTCCGGCCGCGCCGTCAGATCAGGTATGCGAATGCGACCGGGATTCATCTTGCGCGCATTCTTTTCGCGCCCCAACTCGGCCGCAGCAGAGAGATCCGCCAGCGGATTAGCGATCTGTGAGGCCAGCGCAAGGCTCAGCCCGATAGACACCAGCGTGGCGATGATAAACATCTGCAACACGCGTTCACGTTCGCTCCGCACCAGACGGTCGATTTCGCCTGCGGCAGATGCAATGGCAACGAACCCAACAGGCGTGTCGCCCTGCATGATCGGCGTGGTCACGGTGAACAATGTGCCCCCGCTACCATCCTTGCGCTGCTCGATTTGCGTGCCATCTCTCAAGGTCGCCGCGAATTGTGCCTTGAGCTGCTCTTCGATCGGCATCTGCGCGACCTCAGCAGAGCGCGTACCGCCCAGCGGAGAGGAAATCTTCGTCCAGAGCCAGCTCAATCCGTCCGTCAGCAAGGTGCGTTCGTCACTTGCGGCAAAACCATCCTCAGCACTGTCCGTGGCTTCGAGGCTGGCGATCAGCGTTTCGGACATATCGTAGACAAGGACTTCGATCCCGCTGCGAAAATTGAGGCCTTGAAGGGTCTCACCGACATCAACAGTGTCACCTTCGGCAAGATCGACAGACGGGCCGAGCGGCAATTGCACCTCGATCACATCGGCAATCAACACTGCCGACGAAACCAAGCTGCCCCCGCGCTGAATCGCCAGGGAATCGCGCGAGGAATTGAGATAAAGAATGCCTGCAACCAATACGTTAAGGGCAATCAAGTTGAACGTGATAATCTTGCGGGTCAGTGGCGAGGTCCGCAACGAGGACAGGCCACGCCGCTCGCGGCGCGCCCGTATCTCATCGGGAGAGGCGTCAGGGGCGACCCAATCGTCGCCCAGAACCACGTCGCCTTCCCGAGTGGCAGGGGTTAAGTCCCGCACAAAGTTCCTTTCGGCCAGTGCCACGCGCCTATATCACTCTTCGTTGTATCTGTAGCCGATACCGTAGAGCGTCTCAATCGCGGAGAACTCATCGTCCGCCGTGCGCATCTTCTTGCGCAAACGCTTGATGTGGCTGTCGATGGTCCGGTCGTCGACATAAACCTGATCGTCATAGGCGACGTCCATCAGCTGATCGCGCGATTTGACGAAACCGGGGCGTTGGGCAAGAGCCTGAAGCAACAGAAACTCTGTCACGGTCAGTGACACGTCTTTACCCTTCCAGCTAACCGCGTGACGCAGCGGGTCCATCCGCAAGTCGCCCCGCTCCATCACCTTGGTCTCTTCGGTATCGCCGACCTCGTCGGTGGCAACCGCATCCTGACGGCGCAAAAGGGCGCGAATACGCTCGACTAGCAAGCGCTGGCTGAAGGGTTTCTTGACGTAGTCGTCGGCCCCCATGCGCAGGCCCAGAACCTCGTCGATCTCATCGTCCTTGGACGTCAGAAAGATGACCGGCATCGCGGTCTTCTGGCGCAGACGCTGCAACAGATCCATCCCGTCCATGCGCGGCATCTTGATGTCCAGCACGGCCATATCGGGAAGTTTCTTGTTGAAAGCGTCAAGGGCGGCTTGCCCGTCATTATATGTCTCGACCTCGAACCCTTCGGCTTCGAGAGTCATCGAGACGGACGTCAGGATATTCCTGTCGTCATCCACTAATGCAATCTTGTTCATTGCCTGTATCCTTATCCTGCTCAATTGGTCGTTTATGATTTTTCGGCCATTGATCCCTACTTTTGGCCACCGAATCAATCTCAAATTGCGAATCACTCGGGCAAGTAGCCCCATTTCGGCCACAATTTGGTTAGGAATGGCTAAATTGCCGCACTTTAGCATCGACCTTGAAAGATAAGATTTGATCAACCTGCCTCGCATATGTGTTGTCGCGGCCAAAGATCGCTGTGGTGGCGCTAACTGTGACAAAGCTCCCTGTTCATCCCTAAAACGGGCATGCTAAGACCCGCATTAAGGCCTCAGAAGGCCAACGGGCACACGCCCTCAAAGGGACAGAGTACGACGCGCCCTTGCGCGGAAACAGGAGACACCACATGACATCAGGACGGGTAAACCCGCAATTCCGCCTAGAGGATCAACAGATCACAGGGCTTGGGGATGTTTATTACAACCTGATGGAACCTGCGCTGATCGAAACCGCCCTGAAGCGGGGTGAAGGTACATTGGGCAATGGCGGCGCCTTTCTGGTGACAACGGGCAAATTCACCGGCCGGTCCCCCAAGGACAAGCACGTGGTCAAGACAGACAGCGTGGCCGACACCATCTGGTGGGAAAACAACGCGGAAATGTCGCCCGAAGGTTTTGATGCGCTTTACGACGACATGCTCGCGCATATGCAGGGCAAAGAGTACTTTGTACAGGATCTGGTGGGCGGGGCCGACCCGCGCCACGCGATAAATGTCCGCATGGTCACGGAACTTGCCTGGCATGGCCTTTTCATCCGCACCATGCTGCGTCGCCCCGACCGTGAAGACTTGGATGATTTCGTCGCAGATTTCACTGTCATCAACTGCCCCAGCTTTCAGGCGGACCCCAAAAAGCACGGCTGTCGCTCAGAGACCGTGATCGCCATGAACTTTGACCGCAAGATGATCCTGATTGGCGGCACTGAATATGCGGGCGAGAACAAAAAATCCGTCTTTTCGCTGCTCAACTACCTGCTGCCAGAAAAAAACATCATGCCGATGCACTGCTCTGCCAACCATGCGACAGGCAATCCCGTGGACACGGCTGTCTTTTTCGGCCTCTCCGGTACTGGCAAGACGACGTTGTCGGCAGACCCCCAGCGCGTTCTGATCGGGGATGACGAACACGGCTGGTCGGACAATGGCACCTTCAACTTCGAAGGGGGCTGCTATGCCAAGACAATCAACCTCTCGCCCGAAGCCGAGCCCGAGATTTACGCGACCACCAAGAAGTTCGGGACCGTCATTGAGAACATGGTATTTGACCCGGACACAAAAGAGCTCGACTTTGACGATGATAGTCTGACCGCCAACATGCGCTGTGCCTATCCGCTGCACTATATCTCGAACGCATCCGAAAAGGCCGTTGGCGGGCACCCCAAGAACATTATCATGCTGACCTGCGACGCCTTTGGCGTCTTGCCCCCCATCGCGCGGCTGTCGCCTGCACAGGCGATGTATCACTTTCTTTCGGGCTTTACCTCAAAGGTCGCGGGCACAGAGCGCGGCGTGACAGAGCCCGAGCCCACGTTCTCCACATGCTTTGGCGCGCCCTTCATGCCGCGCAGACCAGAGGTGTACGGGAACCTGCTGCGTGAAAAGATCGCGCAACACGGGGCAACCTGCTGGTTGGTGAATACCGGCTGGACCGGGGGTGCCTATGGCACCGGCTCTCGCATGCCGATCCGGGCAACACGCGCACTATTGACGGCGGCGCTTGAAGGCGATCTGGCGGATGTAAAATACCGCAAGGATGCAAATTTTGGGTTTGAAGTGCCGGTATCCGTCGAGGGGGTCGCGGATATCCTGCTGGATCCGCGCCGGACATGGGACAATCCCGAAAGCTATGACCGCCAGGCGGCCAAGCTGGTCAAAATGTTCTCGGAGAATTTTGCCCAGTACGTCCCGTTCATTGATGACGACGTAAAGGCAGCCGCAATCGGTTAAAAACCCTATGCGGCGCGTGCGGTGGGCGGGCCACACGGCCCGCCCCCTCGTTTTATGCGGCTTGTTGAATGATCTCGTATAGCGGCATCTCGAACAGGAACCGCACATCCGCATTGCTGAGATAGCTCAGGAACCCTTCCATGGCCGTGTCGCTGCCCATCCGGTACCAGCGCAGCGAACCCGGTTCGTTGTGCATGTACCCCATGCGTTCCGCAAATCCCTTGAATGCGACCGTGCGCGCCATGAAACCAAAGATGTAGTCTGGGTTCCACTGCTCCATGATCAACATGAGGCCATAACGCGCGAATACGGACGACAAACCGACCCCGCGATATTCACCTGCCTCTTTGTTAATCCAGATGTCACCGTGATACACCACTTCGCCAGAAATCGTGTGTGCTCCGGGCGTTGCGCGGTATCTGGAGCGCACAAAATCGATGTCAGGCAGTGCTGGAGGGAACTCACGGAATCGCTTGAGCATATATTCACTCAGCGTTTTTCCACCCATCGGCGTCAGCTTTGCAGCCTGCGTATGGATAAGCACATCATCGGAATTATAGGCCGCCAACCAGAACGCATTCTTCTCGTTCAGATCATGCAGCTTTGGGTCGAAAGGCGCGCCAAGTGCTTGAATAGGCCTACCTTTTTTGACGATCTTTGCATATTCGTCAAAGTCAGTTCCGATCTCAATCCGAATTCCCGCGCCGTGAAGAATGTCGTGGCTCGCAGCAAAAAACTGCGCGCCATCGTTCACAAATTGGACTGTCATTTTCGCTTCCTTTACCGAGTCGTTAACTCAAAGGTAGCTCAATCTTCCTCTTTCTGCTCGAATTTTGCCTCATTTTTGTCAAAATTTATCAACACGTCGGCTGGAATCGGCGCAAGTGCCGCCGTTTCGACCCCTTCGATCTCGATATTTGCGATCGGTTCGACCAGCGCAAACAGCGCCGTACTGCCGTCCGGAAACTGCCCACCCATCATCAAACGGGCATAGCGGATAGCCTGCAATCTGCCCTTCTCTCCGCGCGGCACCTGAGTAGATACATGGTCCAACCGGGCCCCTTGCGTATTGGTCACCTCCGAAAAGGGCTGTTCCAGCAGGCGTGCGAAATTCTCGCCGCCGGGCATATTGCCAATACTGCGCCCCACGCTGCTGCGTGCCTTCGCCCAGCCGAACCATTTAACGTAAAAACACTCTTCGCCGAATTCGACACAGATCCAGCCTGTCTGGGTCAGCCGGTATACGATCAGAAACGGCCTGACATGCGCAAGCTCCGGCGCTTCGATCGCCCCGCCGCTCATCGCCCACGCCCGCAACGTTTCGCGCATCAGGACAGAGTCGCCAGCCCAGACCTTGCTCAGCGGGTGTTGCTGCTGGTGGAATGACCATCCGTTGGGAAGGCGGAAATTCACATATTGCATGTTGTCGTGGTGCTTGGCCGTGCCGCGCAGCCACATGGTAAACCGCGCCACCAGGTCAAGCGCCTCAGGCAGCGCCTCTTCTCCGGCTTTGGTCAGGCTGTACCGACGATCTTCGACATTAAACAGCTGAACGCCCATCTCAGTCTCAAGCTGCGTGATGTGACGCCGCAGGGTCTGGCGCGTGCTGGACAGTTCCGCCACGGCATGGCTCAGGTTAAGAGTGCGTGCGAGCGTCACGAAAGACCGCGTCATTTCAAACAAAAGCGCGGGGGGTGGGGTTTCTTTCGGGGCCTCTACTGCTTCGCTGCCCGTGCCACTTTGGGTCATTTGTTGGTTCATGAAACCATTGGTAAGCAAATCACCCATTAATGCAACGAAAATCACCCATTAAGTGTAAAATTTTTCGCGGAAAGGAAAAATATCTATGCAATTGAATGAATATCAGAATCTGACGATCAATGAGGTGTAGTTCAACCAGAGGTTCGCAAAATAATGTCCCATCCCGTAGATATCCACGTCGGACGCAAGTTAAAGCAAATTCGCACACTGCGCCGTTTTTCTCAGACTGATGTCGCCCGTAAGCTTAACCTGTCATTCCAGCAGATCCAAAAATACGAAATCGGCTCAAACCGTGTAGCGGCAAGCCGGCTTTTCGAGCTTGCTCAGATACTTGACGTGCCGCCGTCCTATTTCTTTGACGGGCTGCATGGCAACAACGACGAAACGCCCAAAGATGACAACGGCATGCAGATCGTCTCGGCCTTGGCCGCGATCAAGGACGAAAAGATGAAATCTCGGATCGTCACGTTCATCGAAGACATTTCAGGGATGACAGTCGCACGTCACGTGTGATGGTCCGAGGCCTCAGCGGGCGTGCAGCAATCGGGCAACAGTCCGATCAAGAAAAACAAGAACGTTGCACGTCACATACCCGGCCCCAGAGAATCAGCTTTTCCGCAATGCGTCAGAAGGCGCCCTGCGGTGAAGACCTCCCCGATCAAAGCGATAACGGGGTGTGACGGCTACCGCCACCGCCGCAAGGTGGTCGAAATTGGGCCAAGGGCCAATGCGAACCTTGCTTGAGAATCGCTTGGGGCGCGCAACTTTCGAACAAATTGCCGCATCCCCGCGCATCTTTGTTGTGCTGCAGTTGCGAACGGTTTATGCCGCATCACAGCAGGAAAAGGATGCAGCAGATGGCGCATGATGGTCAGGATATGAGGATGCAAAGCCCCGTGGTAATGGATGATCTGCTCAACATCACCCGTGCGGCGCTTCCCCCGGTCGAGCAATTGCTTGAAACCGCGACTGCCTCCGTGCGGGCCATGGTCACCGACGGGGATCGGGTATCTGCCCAATTGATCGAAGCGCATCAGACAGCGGCCCATGGGCTTGCATGGCTTGCAACCTACGCCCAGGCGCTGCGCCAGATGCAGGGTTGGGCAGAACGTTTGCAGGCCGACGGTAAGTTCTCGGAAATTGAGCAGTTGCTGCACCAGATCGCGTTTGGCGAATACCTTTGGCAGATCTATGGCGGCATCCAGATGAACCAGGGTGAAGTAGTGCGGCTGCAGGACCTTGGCGTCAGCCAGGAGGATCAGCGCGCTCTGATGGACCCGTCTGTCATGACCCTTTGCCAGTCCGGCAACACGCAGGATGCCCGCGTGCGCCTTGTCACGTTGATGCAGGAACAGTCTGCCAATATCACCGTCGGCGCGTCCGGTCTGGATGAAGAACTGGAAATGATCCGCGAACAGTTCCGCCGTTACGCGGTCGAAAAAGTCGAACCGCACGCGCATGACTGGCACCTCAATGACGAACTGATCCCGATGGAGGTCATCAACGACTTGGCCGAAATGGGTGTCTTTGGCCTGACCATCCCCGAAGAATTCGGCGGCTTTGGGCTTTCCAAAGCGTCCATGTGTGTTGTGTCGGAAGAGCTATCGCGCGGCTATATTGGCGTCGGATCGCTTGGCACCCGCTCCGAAATCGCGGCAGAGCTGATTATCGCGGGTGGTACAGACGACCAAAAGGCCAAGTGGCTCCCCCGGATCGCAAGCGCAGAGACACTGCCGACGGCCGTGTTTACAGAACCCAACACAGGCTCTGACCTTGGCGCGCTGCGCACCCGCGCGGTCAAGGACGGAGATGACTACAAAATTACCGGCAACAAGACCTGGATTACCCACGCGGCACGTACCCATGTGATGACCCTTCTCGCGCGCACAGACCCCGAGACATCAAACTATAAAGGCCTGTCGATGTTTCTGGCCGAAAAGACCCCCGGCGACGATGAAACCCCCTTCCCAACGGACGGCATGACCGGTGGCGAGATCGAGGTGCTGGGCTATCGCGGCATGAAGGAATACGAACTGGCTTTTGATGGCTTCCATGTCAAAGGCGAAAATCTGCTTGGCGGGGAAGAAGGCAAAGGCTTCAAACAGCTGATGGAAACCTTTGAAAGCGCGCGTATCCAGACGGCGGCCCGCGCCATTGGCGTGGCCCAATCCGCGCTCGATATCTCCATGCAATACGCGCAGGATCGCAAGCAATTCGGCAAGTCCCTGATCGAATTCCCCCGTGTCGCCTCCAAACTGGCCATAATGGCGGTCGAGATCATGGTGTCACGGCAGCTCACCTACTTTTCCGCTTGGGAGAAAGACCACGGTCGCCGGTGCGACTTGGAGGCCGGCATGGCAAAACTGCTGGGCGCGCGCGTCGCTTGGGCTGCGGCAGACAATGGTCTGCAAATTCACGGTGGCAATGGTTTCGCGCTGGAATACAAGATCAGCCGCGTGCTGTGTGACGCTCGCATCCTCAATATCTTTGAAGGCGCCGCGGAAATCCAGGCACAGGTCATCGCGCGGCGGCTTCTTGGCTGACGCCTGAAGATTTTCCGGCCATATCTCGGACAGGTTTGACGGATCATTGCTCAAAAACGTCGCAGGGCCCGCCAAGGGCTTTGCCTATGCCCTAGGATCAAGGGCACATCACGAAATCAACCGATTTTCTGCCCATCGAATAAAGCTATGACACAGCGGCCACTTGCCTTGATAGTAATGTGAACATATCAAGAACAAATGGCTCGTATGACCCTTCAGGAAAAACTCGCGCTGCTCAGTGATGCAGCGAAGTACGACGCCAGTTGTGCGTCTTCCGGCACCACGCGGCGCCACTCTGCGGACGGAAAGGGGCTGGGCAGCACCGAAGGGTCCGGCATCTGTCACGCCTATGCACCTGACGGACGTTGCATAAGCTTGCTGAAAATCCTGATGACGAACTTTTGCATCTACGATTGTGCGTATTGCATCAACCGCGTCAGCTCGAACGTCGAACGCGCGCGCTTTACCCCCGAAGAAGTCGTGCATCTGACCATCGAGTTTTACCGACGCAACTATATCGAAGGGCTGTTTCTGTCCTCTGGCATTATCAAATCACCCGACGACACGATGTCGGATATGGTGCAGATCGCCCGAACCCTGCGCGAAGAGCACCATTTTCGCGGCTACATCCATCTCAAGACCATCCCGGATGCTGCCCCCGAACTGATCGAAGAAGCAGGGCTTTTGGCGGATCGCTTATCGATGAACATCGAAATGCCCACCGATGCGGGCATCAAGACTTATGCGCCAGAAAAGAACCCCGACGAAATCAGGCGCGCCATGGGCAACGTGCGGCTGCGCAAGGAAGAGGCCCGCAACAAGACCCATACAGGCCGCCGGGCCCCAAAATTCGCCCCCGCCGGGCAATCGACCCAGCTGATCGTGGGGGCGGATGGCGCCAATGACGCGACGATCCTCAAAAGCTCCACCCGGCTTTACGCCAGCTACAAACTCAAACGGGTCTACTATTCGGCTTTCTCGCCCATCCCCGACAGCACTGCCAGTCTGCCGCTGATCAAACCACCGCTGGTGCGCGAACACCGTCTCTATCAGGCCGATTGGCTGATGCGGTTCTATGGCTTCGACGCGGACGAGATTACCCCCGAACCGGATGGTGGGATGCTGGACCTTGAAATTGATCCCAAGCTCGCCTGGGCGCTTGCCCACCGCGAGGCTTTCCCCGTGGACGTCAACCGCGCAAGCCGCGAAAACCTGCTGCGCGTGCCGGGATTTGGCACCAAATCGGTGGGGCGCATCCTGTCGGCCCGCCGCTCCGGTGCGTTGGGATACGGCGACCTGCGCCGGATCGGCGCACTAATGAACAAGGCGAAACCTTTCATCGTCGCGCGTGACTGGACCCCGGGCTCACTGACCGATGCGGCCAACCTGCGCGCGCGTTTCACCCCTCCGCCAGAGCAGCTTTCACTGCTGTGAGGCACACCGTGGCTCTGCCACGCCTCGGCCTTGCTACGGCCTGGCGCGACGCCGCAAGGGCGCTGGCCAGCAACGGGGTCAGGGGGGATGACGTCAATTGGGTCATGGCAGACACCGAAGCTGGGCTTTTCGATGCGCCCGACCTGCCACTGCCGCCCCCTGGCATGCGCAAGGTCGCCGTGCCCAAAACCTTTCCAGCGTTGGCAGAACAGGTCTGCTGTTCCCGCACGCCAGGCGCCCATGATGCGCTTTACCAATTGCTGCTGCGCCTTCAGCACACGCCACGCCTGCTGACCAATCGCGCCGATCCTCTGGTCCGCAAGGTCGAGGAAATGGCCAAGAACATCCGTCGCGATCGCCACAAGATGCGCGCCTTCGTGCGCTTTCGCGAAGTGACCGAACCGGGCGCAAACCGCCGCAGATTTGTTGCGTGGTTCGAACCCGATCATCGCATCGAAGAACTGAATGCCAGTTTCTTTGCCCGCCGCTTTGCCGATATGGACTGGGCCATCGTGACACCCGAGGTGACCACGACTTTCAAAGACGGCACACTCAGCTTCAACGCCGTCGCCAGCGTCCCCCCTGACATCAGGGATGATACCGAAGAATTGTGGCGCACCTACTATGCCAACATCTTCAATCCCGCCCGGCTCAAGATCAAGGCGATGCAGGCCGAAATGCCCAAGAAATACTGGAAGAACATGCCAGAGGCCGTTCTGATCCCCGATCTGATCGCACAAGCCGAAGCGAGGGTCAGGGACATGCGCGAAACCGCTCCCACTCTTGCCCCCGCGCGCGCCCGGCGCATTCTTGACCGCCTGCCAGAGCGATCATTGCCGTCGGGCGAGACCGCCTTGCAGGGGATAGAGGCGTGCACACGATGCCCCCTAGGCCAGATGGCCACGCAGGCTGTTCCCGGTGAGGGGCCTATGGACGCGCGTTTAATGATTGTTGGCGAACAGCCCGGGGATCAGGAGGATCTTCACGGTCGCCCCTTCGTCGGGCCCGCCGGGCAGCTTTTCAATGAGATCGCCGCGCAGGCAGGTCTAGATCGCAGCACCGTCTACCTGACCAACGCTGTCAAACACTTCAAATTCACCCCGCGCGGCAAGCGGCGCATCCATCAACGTCCCAGTGCCTCCGAAGTTCATCATTGCCGCTGGTGGCTCTCGCGCGAGGTGTCGCAGGTCGCCCCACAGCTGATCATGGCGATGGGTGCCACCGCAGCGCTGTCACTGACAGGAAACGGCAAGGGACTGCTAAAGCGGTGCGGCAAGATCGAGGAAACGCTTGAAGGCATACGTGTTTTGATCACTCTGCACCCCTCCGCAATCCTGCGCGCGCATGACCCAGCCACAGCCGCCCAGTATCGCGCCGTCCTGCGCAGGGACCTCGCTTTGGCGGCAGCCATGCTGCGTTCAACAGACAACGATTCCTCCATCCACTGACGTTGGCTGCGTAAAGATCTGCATCCCGAGATTGATTTATTCCCTTAATGCGTGTATCTTCGCGCCATTATTTTAAGGAGCATTTGATGAATTTCCTGTCCCGCCTCGCGGCAGCTTTGCTATGCCTATTCACCGCATCCCCTCCCGCGCAGGCAGAAGAATTACCCCTGCCCTCCAGCCTGCCGCTGCTGGACTACGAAGCGCAGCTTTATCCGTTCATCGCCAACCGGCTGTTTCACGACGCAAAGTGGACCCGCGACAAGCGCTGGCGCGACACCGGGCCGTTTGTGCTGGATGCCAACTATGGCGTCCACCCGGCCGTCCGCATCTACTATTCGCCTGCTGTCCTGCAATGGCTCAAGGATAATCGCCAAGGCGATATTCCCGACGGGGCAATGGTGGTCAAGGAAATGGCCTCGCCGCCCGCCGCGCGCTACGTCGAGTATCGCGAGATGCTGGATTACATATATCCCGACGACCCCGAAAAGGTCGAAGCCGAGATGATCGCCTACCTTAAGGACACCGGCAGTCTGAACTGGACGGTGATGGTCAAGGACAGCGCACTCAGCCATGGCGGATGGTTCTTTGCTTCTGTCGGTCAGCAAGGCACAATCGATAATTTCGACGCCCCCTTTACCCCGCCCACCGGATCCGCAGGCGATGGCACCTGCATGCGCTGTCATGCCTCTGCCGCCGAAGAACTGATCTACTCCTCGCTCAACAATGTTGCCGGGTTCGGGGGGGAGCCGCTGATCTTTCGTGTCGATGAAAGCTGGCGTGATCTGCCCGCCGTTCAGCGGCCTGCCGATGGCCTTACCGAAGCAGAGCTGATCAGTGATGTGTTCCACGATCAGACCGTGATGGCCGCAGCGGCTGCCAAACCGCCAGCTTCCCCTACAGACGTAAACCCGGCCTTTGCCGCGACGTTCCCGCCAACGGGCGGCATCGACGTCAGCCGCGCCGATCTGCAGACCCTGCCCAGCCAATGGCTGGATCACGTGCCCGCCCGCCCCAATGACACCCAGCATTTCCTGACATCCGACAACTGTGTGGGCTGTCATGGCGGGTTGGGGGGACCCCCTTCCGGCACCACGATGTTCTTGCAGACCGGGCCGAAATACGGCGAGGGCTACAACATCTCTGAATACGGCGAATGGCGCTGGTCACCGATGGGCCTTGCGGGCCGCGACCCGATCTTCTTTGCGCAACTCGAAAGCGAATTTGCCCTGCTCGAAGAATTGGGCGCAAGTGATCTCTCATCCAACCTCGGCACCACCTGCTTGTCGTGTCACGGGGCCATGGGCCAGCGCCAGTTGCAGATCGACGCCCATGCCGACCCCGACGCAAAACTTGACCCGAACAATTTCAAACCGTCCTACACCCTGTTGCACGCGCCCCTGACCAAAGCCGAAGAGGACAAGCAGCGACAGGATGGCGTCTTTGCCTACCACCAATACGGCAATCTGGCACGCGAGGGGATTTCCTGCGCGGTCTGCCACCACATCCAGCCCCCTGAGCGGGCAGAAGGGCAGCCAGACTACAACACGCTCGATACCTATCTGATGAATGGCACCACCGGCGTCTTCCGGCTAAGCGACGCAGACAAGTTGATCGGGCCCTATGACGACGTGCGCCAAAAACCGATGCAAAATGCCATGGGCATCACGCCGGAAGGCGACGACTACATCAAGGACAGCCAATTATGCGGCGCCTGCCATACGATCAATCTGCCCAACGTCGACGCGGACAAGACCGAACCGCTCGAAGGGTACACGGCGGCGGATCAGGAAGTCTTTAATCAGGCGGGCCGCAACGGCGCGGCATTCCTGAACGCCGAATACGGTGTGACCTTCCCCGAAGGCCTGACCGATTTCCAACATTCCGTCGAACAGGCCACCTACATCGAATGGGTCAACAGCATCTATAATGAAGAAGGCACCGCGCAATCGTGTCAGGACTGCCATATGAAAAGCAGTTTCCAAAGCACGGATGGCGCGATCAACATCCCCCAGATCACCACCCAGATCGCATCGATCCAGGACAGCAACTACCCCGATGTGGACAACTTGTTGCCGGTAGAAGATGTGACCGTGCCCTTCCGCGACACCTACAAGCGGCACAACTTTGTGGGCCTCAATGTCTTCATGGTCGAAATGCTGCGCCAGTTCAGTGCCGAAATGGGCATGGGGCTCATTGACCCGATGACCTACGCCGATAATGGGGCTCAACTGTCGGTCGATACGATGGCACTTCAGGCCGCACACGAAACAGCTGACATTACGCTGAACCTTGAAGAAGGATATGGCGGGCTTGTGGCGCAGGTCGCAGTCGCCAACAAGACGGGGCACCGCCTGCCTTCGGGCGTCGGGTTCCGCCGCTCCTTTCTTGAGGTGAAAGTGACAGATACCGGGGGCGATACGCTCTGGTGCTCGGGCTGCACGAACGGCGCGGGCGTGATAGTGGATGGCAACGGCAAGCCGCTGGTGACCGAATTTCTGGACGTGGTGCCTTTGGGCGGCACCGAGGCACTCTATCAGCCGCATCACCGGGTGATAACGAACCAGACGCAGGTGCAGATTTACGAAGAACTGACCCAGAACGCCAAAAAGGAATTCACCACAAGCTTTGTCCAACGCGACTATCACCCCAAGGACAACCGCCTGACACCTCTTGGCACGCTGAACCCCGGCACCGAGGCGTTCAAGGCCAAGTTTGGTGACAGCGACGTGACCGCTGCTTTCATGAAAGCCACCCGGCCAGAGGGGCGCGCGGCGAACGACCCGAACTTTATTCCGGGCTCTGACGGGGTGGAATACCGGATTGTGCTACCGCAGGACACGGATCTCAAGAGTGTGACAGTAAGCGCAACACTCTATTCCCAGTCGATCCCGCCCTATTACCTCAAACAGCGTTTTGAAACGGCCCCCACAGGCCCTGCCACCCAACGGCTTTACTATCTGGCCAGCCGGCTTGAGACCAAAGGCACGCTGATCGAGGATTGGAAGCTCAAGACCGTGAGTGCCTCTGCCGTCTTGCCCTAAGGGATCGCACCGCTCTAGATGTGCGGATGGACTGCGCATCATCCCTCTTGATCCTGCCTGCAAACGCGTCAGGCGAAATCTGCGTTTCAAACGAGGGGCTCAGCTTTTGGGGCGGCGTCGACCCCGAAAGCGGCACGGTCATCGACGCCCATCACCCGCTGCACGGGGTCTGTCTGGCAGGTAAGGTCGTGCTGATGCCGACCAGCCGCGGATCCTGTTCGGGCAGCGGCGTGCTGCTGGAACTGGCGCTGAATGGCAAGGCCCCGGCCGCACTGGTGTTTCGCGAAGAAGAAGAAGTGTTGACGCTGGGCGCCCTCATCGCCGCAGAGATGTTTGATTGCCCCCTCGCAGTCGTGCGCCTTAACGCGGCGGACCATGGCGCGCTGGCCCTGCACGACCACGCGGCGCTGCGTGGCACAACCCTCACGGCGGACGGGCTGAGAATAGATTTGCGCACTGTCACTCAGGCCGATCTTACCCTCTCAGCCGCAGACCAGCGTATGCTGGATGGCGAGGCTGGCAAGGCCACCGCGCTGGCCATGAAAGTCCTTTGCACCATGGCGGCTGCACAGGGGGCCCAGCGCCTGATTGACGTCACACGCGGGCACATCGACGGATGCATTTATGCTCACCCAGCTAACCTGCGTTTTGCCCGAACGATGGCCGACATGGGCGCGCAGGTGTGCATCCCGACCACGATCAATGCCATTTCCGTGGACCGCGAAAACTGGATAGCGCAAGGTCTGCCGCCCCGTTTGGGCCAGCCGGCAAGCGCGCTGGCCGATGCATACGTCGAAATGGGCGCGCGGCCCACCTTCACCTGCGCGCCCTATCTGGCCGAAGACCGACCCGCGCTTGGCGAAGACATCGGGTGGTCGGAGTCAAATGCCGTGATCTTTGCGAACTCTGTGCTCGGTGCGCGCACCGCCAAGCACCCAGACTACTTCGACCTTTTTGTCGCCATGACAGGCCGTGCTCCGGAAACCGGCGTCTACCTGCTGCATAACCGCCATCCTGAAATGATCATTGATGTAGATGCGCCAGCACAGGCTGACGATGCTTTCTGGCCTTTACTGGGATGGATTGCCGGGCGCCATGCCCCTGATTGCATCCCGGTTATCCGCGGTGTGGCGCACCTAAATCCGAACGCAGACGACCTGCGCGCGCTATGTGCGGCCTTCGGCACCACCTCCGCTGCACCAATGCTTCACGTGCAGGGCGTGACACCCGAAGCCGACTTGCCAACCGCCAACAGCGCCCCGCATTTCCGTGTGACCGCGGCCGCACTTGCCGCCGGATGGGACGCGCTGAACACAGGGCCAAACAAGATCGATCTCGTGGCACTGGGCAGCCCACACCTTTCCCTGGCCGAGGTGCGCCGTTTTGCCGCGCTGATGGCAGGAGAGACCTGCCACAACGGCACAAGTGTGATCCTGACGCTGGGCCGCGACATTCGGGCGCAGGCGCAGCACGAAGGGCTGGTGGATATCCTTCAGAAAGCCGGCGCAACGCTGCTCAGCGATCTTTGCTGGTGCTCCATCACAGAACCGCTTTTCCCGCCCCAAACCCGGTCCCTGATGACAAATTCGGGCAAATACGCCCACTATGCACCGGGTCTGAGTGGCCGCAGCGTACGTTTTGGCAGTCTCGAGGCCTGTGCCATAGCTGCGCAAACCGGGCGGGCACCAACGAAACAACCGGATTGGTTGACCCAAGACACAGCCGACACGCTGTGATAGTTGTATCTCGGTGACGGCGAATCTGGGGCCCTTTAAAGGGCCATCTTTTTCGTTTGGAACCTTGCGTTTAGCACCGTGAATGGTCTTACTGTTAACGAGTACTTAACCGATTGATCAAAATAATGACTGAAGTTGAACTAAGCGCCTGGCTGGCCGATCTTGGCCTTGGCGTCTACGCGGAAGCGTTCGAAAGCAACGAGATCGACTGGTCTGTGTTGCCTGAATTGACGAACGACGACCTCAAGGATTTGGGGGTCAATCTGGTGGGCCACAGGCGCAAGCTGCTCAAGGCCATTTCAGAACTCAATAGCGCCCCTGACAAACCCGTGCCCGCGCCAGTTCAACCCGAACCGGAACCAGAGCCGGAAACCTTTGCCGAACGCCGGCAGGTGTCAGTGCTCTTCTGCGATATGGTCGGATCAACCTCGCTTTCCACCCAGATCGACCCCGAAGACCTGCGCGAAGTGCAACGCCGGTATCAGGACGCCGTGGCAACGGCTGTCAGCGCTCATGGCGGCCATATCGGCAGCTTTGTCGGCGACGGAATCGTGATCTATTTCGGCTGGCCGATCGCCACCGAAAATCAGGCAGAGCGGGCCGTGCCGCTTTGGAAATGGTGTCAGGTTTGACCGTTCCCGACACTTCAATCCCGCTGCGTGCACGTGCCGGTATTGCAACGGGTAATGTTGTGGTGGGCGACCTTTCAGGCGAACGTTCGCATCAGTCTGCAGCTATTTCCGGCACCGCCCCAAACCGGGCGGCGCGGTTGCAGGATTTGGCCGAACCTGGCCAGCTGGCGATCGACGACAAGACCCGCGAACTCCTCAACTCCTCCTTCGAAGTGGAGGATCTGGGCATTCACCAGCTCAAAGGTCTGTCACCCGACGTGCAGGTCTGGCGCGTCGGAGAAGAGATCACCGTCGACAGCCGGTTTGATGCGATGAGCGGGCGCGCAGGGATCAAGCCGCTGGTGGGTCGCAAAGGTGACTACCAGCTGATCCGGGACAGATGGGACCACGCCGTATCGGGCGAGGGGCAGGTTATTTTGCTGACCGGCGAGGCCGGGATCGGCAAAAGCCGCATGATCCGTCAGCTTGAAGAAGATATCAGGAACGAGGCCAAGACAGTCTTGCGCTACCAATGCTCGCAATACCTGAGCAACGCTGCCCTGCACCCCTTTGCGGCCAATCTGGAACGCGCAGCGGGGTTTGATCGCAGTGACGACGCGTCATCGAAACTCGACAAGCTCGAGAGCTTCCTGCGCAAGACCACAAGGCAACCCGATCAGACCGCAGCCCTTCTGGGGTCGGTGCTGAACCTGCCCGTCGAAGACCGCTATCCCGCGCTTGAAATGACCCCCCAAAGGTTGCTCGAGGAAACCCTGCTGGCGCTGCAGGAACAGATAATAGCCGTCAGCGAGGACGGGCCGGTGCTGATCATCTTCGAGGATCTGCATTGGGCTGATCCCACAACGACCGACCTCATCGGTCGTTTGATGGTCGATCTGACAACCAGTCCGATCCTGCTCTTGGCGACGTACAGGCAAGAATTCGAACCGCCCTGGCCCGCGCATCCGCATGTCACCAACCTGTCCCTGAACCGCATTGGCGCCGAGGAATGTAGCGCGATGATCGACCAGCTAACTTCCGGAAAGCCGCTGCATCCGGGCCTGAAAGCCCAGATCATCGAAAAAGCCGATGGTGTTCCGCTCTTCGTCGAGGAACTGACCAAAACGGTTCTGGAAGCCGAGTATGTGGTGGAAACGGAAACCTCCTATGAGCCAGTTGGCAACCTTGTGGACCTGTCCATTCCCTCGACCATTCAGGCGACCCTGATGGCGCGTCTTGACCGATACGCCTCCGTCAAGAATGTCGCCCAGATCGGCGCCTGCATCGGGCGCGAGTTCTCATACGATCCGCTGCTTGCGATTGCCGCTATGCCAGAAGAAAAGCTGCAGGATGCGCTGGACCAGCTGGCCGACGTCGAGATCGTCTTTCGACGCGGCGCACCACCTTCAAGCACCTACTCTTTCAAACACGCGCTGTTGCGCGATGCGGCATATGACAGCCTGCTGCGTGCCCGCAAACGTCAGTTGCATCAGGAAATTGTCAATTTCATCGAAGGGCACGACAGTCAGGATCTGGTCACAGCCGCCCTGCACTGCGCCGCTGCCGGGCTCGGGGAAAAGGCCGCCGCCTACTTCTTGGAAGCCGGGCGCGCGTCTCTCAATGCCGGTACCTTCAGCGAAGCCGTCAGTCAGTTGCGTCTGGGTCTGGACGAAATCCCAAGGATCAAGGAAGGCACCGAACGCGATCGGCTTGAACTTGATCTGCGTGTCGCCCTTGGCACCGCCGAAATGGCCTGGAAGGGCTGGGCCGCCGACGAGATCATCGAAGTCCTTGACCCCGCAGTGCCGATTGCAAAGGCGATCAAGGACGATTTTGCCTTGGGGCTGTCCCTGTTCAGTATCTGGATCTACCACGCGACCCGCGCCGAGATGGACAAGGCCGCAGTCAGGCTGGCCGAAATGGATAAGGTTACCCAGGAAAATCAAAGCCTTGAGTTGCAGATGATTGCGGACACCGCCGCCAGCATGCACTATTTCTGGACCGCCGACTTTGACAAGGCCACAGAACGCCGCAAGCGCACCCTGCAGGACTATGACTTTGAAAAGCATCGGCATCTTGTCCACCACATGAACCACGATCCCTATGCGACCGTCCTGCAATGGGGCGGTGCCACACAGCTGTGGTGTCAGGGATATCCCGATCAGGCGATTGCCGCCGTCGACAAGGCCATCGCGCATGCCCGCACGCTGGAAAACCCATTCGCTGTGGTCTTTGCCCTGACGCTCGGCGCGCTCGCCCTGGTCGAGGCCGGTCAAGGCGCGCGCATGGTCGAGCAATGCCGCGAAGCAAGCGCCATTTGCGACGAAATCAACCTGCCCTTCATCAAGATCGTGTCTTGCGATTCCCTCAGGGGCCGCGCGCTGACCGCCATGGGCGAAAATCCCATCGGTGCGGAAACCCTCAGAGATGCCGCCGCCGTTTGGGGTCTTGCAGGGGGGCGCACCACCTACGGGGAAACCACGTCACGCGTCGCGGAGGCTTTGGGCCGACAAGGTCAAATCGAAGAAGCGCTGGACCTCAGCCAAAAGGCTCTGGATCATCAGCATGCCACGGGCGAGGTTTGGTATCTTGCTGAATCCACACGCATTCATGGCAAGCTCTTGTTGTCAGCATCCGGGGATCACAGGCAAGCGGGGCTGGAGCACCTGGAAAAGGCAGCCGAGATCGCACGCACCCAAGGCGCGCTGTCGTTCGAGCTGCGCGTGGCAATGACCCAGGCAGAGCATTTGCTGAGCGAAGGTCAGGCCGCAAAAGGCAAAGCGCTGCTTGAACCTGTGTTTGCGCGATTCACCGAGGGCTTTGGAACCCCCGATCTGATGGCCGCAAAAGCCTTGTTGGAAAAGCTGTCCTGAGCAGCAGCAAGGCCGCCACCTTAGGCCACAGAGTGTGGGCAGCGGCGGCGCACCTGCGTCAGATATCCAGCGTGTTGTCTTTTTCCCATTGGCTGAAATGCGCGGTGAAGTCGTTCCATTCAGCCGTTTTCAATTTGATGTAGGCGGCAGAGAATTCATCGCCCAAGGCTGCCTTCAGGCCCTTGTCCTTGTCAAAGGCACGCAGGGCGTCCAGCATGTTGAGCGGCAGCTTGGGCGCACCGCGCACCTTGTGACCTTCCGCATACATATCAATGTCATAACGCTTGCCGGGATCGGCCTGTGTGCGGATGCCATCCAGACCCGCCGCAATGATCACCGCCTGCAAGAGGTAGGGGTTGGTGGCCCCGTCAGGTAGGCGCAACTCAAACCGACCCGGGCCGGGCACGCGCACCATATGGGTCCGGTTGTTGCCGGTCCATGTGACCGTATTGGGCGCCCATGTGGCCCCCGACAGAGTGCGCGGCGCGTTGATGCGCTTGTAGCTGTTGACGGTCGGGTTGGTGATCGCGGCCAGCGCACTGGCGTGTTTCATGATACCGCCCAGGAAATGCCGGCCTTTCTCCGACAGGCCCAACTCAGCTGTCTGGCTGCCGCTCTGGGGGTCCATCGCAAAAACGTTGGTCTTGGCCTTTTCTCCCGGCGCGTCCCAGACAGAGATATGCGCGTGGCATCCGTTCCCGGTGAGGCCCTCGACGGGCTTGGGCATGAAGGTTGCGCGGTAGCCGTGCTTTTCGGCGACGGATTTGGTCATGAACTTGAAAAAGCTGTGTTTGTCCGCCGTGCGCAGGGCGTCGTCGAATTCCCAGTTCATTTCGAACTGGCCATTCGCGTCCTCATGGTCGTTCTGATAGGGACCCCAGCCCATATCCAGCATGTAATCGCAAATCTCGCGCACCACATCATAGCGGCGCATGACGGCCTGCTGGTCATAGCAGGGCTTAGCCGCAGTGTCGTATTCGTCGCTGATCTGGCTGCCATCGGGGGACATCAAAAAGTACTCTGCCTCGATGCCCGTCTTGACGTGCAGGCCCTCATCGGCCGCTTCTTTGATGAGCTTTCTCAAGACGTTACGGGGGGCCTGTGCGACCTCTTGATCCTCCATCACGCAATTGCCCGCAACCCAGGCAACCTCGGGCTTCCAAGGCAGTTGCACCACCGACGACGGGTCGGGCACCGCCAGCATATCGGGATGCGCAGGCGTCATGTCGAGCCATGTGGCAAAGCCTGCAAAACCGGCCCCCTCTGCCTGCATGTCGGCAATTGCCTGCGCCGGCACCAGCTTGGCGCGCTGCCCACCAAAGAGGTCCGTGAATGAGATCATGAAGTATTTGACGCCGTTTTTCTTGGCGAAGGCTGCGAGGTCTTTGGTCATCGTTTTCCCCTGTCGGTATCACGTCGGTATAACGTCGGTATCGTGTCGGTATTTTCGTCAGTATCCGCTGCCCGGTTTGCCCGGATACCAATCCGTGCCTGCCAGCGGGATCTTGGCCATCGCGGCGGCCTCCATCGTTAGCGCGCACAGATCCTCCGGCTCAAGATTGTGCAGATGGTTCTTGCCGCAGGCGCGCGCGATGGTCTGCGCCTCGAGCGTCATCACCTTGAGGTAATTGTTAAGCCGCCGTCCGCCCTCGACGGGATCAAGACGCGCCATCAGATCCGGGTCCTGTGTGGTGATCCCGGCGGGGTCACGCCCCTCGTGCCAGTCGTCATAGGCCCCGGCGGTGGTGCCCAGCTTGTTATACTCGGCCTCCCAGCGCGGATCATTGTCGCCCAGCGCAATCAACGCCGCCGTGCCGATGGCCACCGCATCAGCGCCCAGCGCCATCGCCTTGGCCACATCGGCCCCATGGCGAATGCCGCCCGAAACGATGAGCTGGACCTCACGGTGCATATCGAGATCCTGCAACGCGCGCACGGCCTCGCGGATGCAGGCAAGAATGGGCTGACCCACGTGTTCGATAAAGACATCCTGCGTCGCCGCCGTCCCGCCCTGCATGCCGTCCAGCACGACCACGTCCGCACCCGCCTTGATCGCAAGGGTGGTGTCAAAATAGGGCCGCGCGCCGCCGATCTTGATATAGATCGGCTTTTCCCAGCCGGTGATCTCGCGCAGTTCCAGAATCTTGATTTCCAGATCATCCGGCCCCGTCCAGTCCGGGTGGCGACAGGCGGAACGTTGGTCGATTCCCTTTGGCAGATTGCGCATCTCGGCCACGCGGTCGCTGATCTTCTGGCCCAGCAACATGCCCCCACCGCCGGGCTTGGCCCCCTGCCCCACCACGATCTCAATGGCATCGCAGCGGCGCAGATCGTCAGGGTTCATGCCATAGCGGCTGGGCAGATACTGATAGACCAGCTTGTCGGAGTGGCCGCGTTCCTCTTCGGTCATGCCCCCGTCGCCTGTGGTGGTGGATGTGCCCGCCAGCGTCGCACCACGCCCCAGCGCTTCCTTGGCCGGGCCGGACAGCGCACCGAACGACATGCCCGCGATGGTGACGGGGATATCCAACTGGATCGGGGTCTTTGCAAAGCGTGTCCCCAGCGTGACAGAGGTTTCGCATTTCTCGCGATACCCTTCGAGCGGATAGCGAGAGATCGACGCCCCCAGAAACAGCAGATCGTCAAAATGCGGCACCTTGCGCTTGGCCCCGCCACCGCGGATGTCATAGATGCCCGTCGCCGCAGCGCGGCGGATTTCCGCATTCACCGGATTGGAAAACGTCGCCGACTGGATCGGAACCGTACGCGGTGCGCCGTTTGGGTCGTCTTGCATGGGCCGCTCCTCAGTACGCGTTATCGATGTTGAAAGTGTAAAGCTTGCGGGCAGAGCCATAGCGCCTGAACTCCTCAGGCTTGGCGTCACAACCGCCGCGCGCCAGCAGGTCGGCCAAGATCTCCAGATGTTCGGGTCGCATCTCTTTCTCAATGCAATCCGCACCCAGCGATTTGACCGAACCGCGCACGAAAAGCCGCGCCTCATAAAGGCTGTCCCCCAGCGCATCGCCCGCATCGCCGCAGACCACCAGATTTCCAGATTGCGCCATAAAGGCGGACATATGCCCGATGTTGCCATGCACGATGATGTCGATGCCCTTCATCGAGATGCCGCAGCGCGACGACGCGTTGCCCTTGATCACCAGCGTGCCGCCATGGCCCGTGGCCCCGGCGTACTGGCTGGCATCACCGTCGATCACCACCATGCCCGACATCATGTTTTCCGCCACCCCCGGCCCGGCAGAGCCATGCACATGCACCGTCGCCTGTTTGTTCATGCCCGCGCAATAATACCCGGTTGACCCTTTCACATTCACCTCAATCGGCGCGTCCAGCCCTACGGCAATCGCGTGGCTGCCCTTGGGGTTCACGATTTCCCAGACCGTCTGGTTGGTATCGGCCGCTTGCGCATGCAGACTGGCGTTAAGCGCGCGCAGACCTTCGGCTTCAAGATCGAATGTCTGCATCTCAGGCGGCCTTCGCTGTCGGAGGCGTGTCGTAGGACCAGAAATAGACGGTGGCGGGTTCGGGCTCCCAGACGCGGGCGACTTCGATGCCGGGCAGGTTCACCAACGCGCGATACTCAGATCCGAAGGCCACATAGCTTTCGGTTTCCGCCATCACTGCAGGTTTACAGGCAATCGGGTCGCGCACCACGCCAAAGCCGTCCTTGGTGCCGACGACGAACGTAAAAAAGCCGTCGAGGTCATTCAGTGAGCTTTCCAGCGCCTCGCCCAGTGTCGCGCCGTTCTGCATCCGCCATGTCAGATAGGCCGCGCCAACCTCGGTATCGTTTTCTGTCTCGATATGCACCCCATTACGGCGCAGTTTGCGGCGCAGCGAATTATGATTGCTCAGCGATCCGTTATGCACAAGACACTGATCAGAGCCGGTGTTGAACGGGTGGGCCCCCATGGTCGTGACGGCAGATTCCGTAGCCATGCGCGTGTGCCCAATGCCATGGGTCCCCGACATGCCGCGCAGATCAAACCGGGCGGCCACATCGCGGGGCAGGCCCACCTCTTTGTAGATCTCCAGCGTCTCGCCATGGCTCATGACCCGCACACCGGGGCAGGTGTTTTTGAGATAGCCGCGGGTGGCGGCCACGTAATCGTTCGGGATGGTCAGCACCGCATGGGTATCCGCGACGGTCATCGAAACCGTCCCCGTCACGGCCCTGCGCAGATCGTCTTCGAGCGTGGCAAAATCGCTATCCGGGGTATCAGACTGCACCGTCAGCTTAGCCGCCCCTGCCGTCTGGTCGCCGTATATCGCGATCCCCGCGCTGTCGGGGCCGCGATCGGTCATGGTGATCAGCATGTCCGTCAGCATATCGCCCAGCCGGGGCTCCAGCGACGGGTCCTTGAGAAAAAGTCCGACAATGCCGCACATGCTGCGTTCTCTCCTTTGGTAGTACTGATGGCGACCCTCACGCTAGCATCAAATATACTCCGCCTCAACTGAAAGGAAACTTTATTTCCCTTGATGCAAGACGTTCTGGCCGGGTGTGCCCTGCTCGCCCGCAGTCAGCTGCCTTGCGGATAGCTAATGATCGACAGGTATCGCGCGGGCAAATCCACCAGTTTTTCCGGTCCGTGCGGCGCATCTGCATCAAAGAACAGCGTATCGCCCGGCGTCAGGGAATAGACCGTATCGCCGTGACGATAGTCGACCTTGCCTTCCAGCATATAGATCGTTTCGATCCCCCCGTGCTGAAACGCGTCAAACACGTCTGATCGGTCGGTGAGGGTGATCAGGTAGGGTTCCACGATCACGCCAGAGGCATTCGATCCGATGTGACCCAGCAGGTTATACTGGTGGTTGGCGCGGGTGCCGGCGCGCTCGGTCTCGACACCTTCGCCGGATTTGGTGTGCACCGCCTCGCGGCGTTCCTCAAAGGTGCGAAAGAAGCTGGTGATCGGCACGCTTAGCGCATCCGCCAGCGTTTGCAGGGTATTGAGCGAGGCAGAGGTGTTCCCGTTCTCGATCTTGGACAGCATGCCAACCGACAGCCCGGTCCGCTGCGCCAGTTCGGCGCCGGTGATTTCTTTCTGGCGGCGAAAGCTGCGGACCTGGCGGCCAATGGCCACTTCCAGCACCTTCTCACGCTCACCGTCGCGGGTGCGGTGCGGATCCTGGGTGAGTTTGGCTGCCATGGCTGAACGTGTTCCGGTACAAGGGATGTGTCCCTTTCTATGGGGTAATCGGAACTGGAACAATGCGATTTGGCTTGCCTTGCGTCGACCGGTTTCTAGGGTGACATCAAGATGACGCAAGACGCTCAAATCAGAACTGTTGGTTTCTTGATCCTTCCAGGCTTTCCCATGGCCTGCCTGACGTCGATGATTGAACCCCTGCGCGCGGCCAACGAGATATCTCAGCAGGACCATTTCGCCTGGCGCGTGATTTCCGAAGACGGGGGCAAGGTCACCTCAAGCGCGCGGGTCGTCTTTGATGCCGATGTGGCGCTGGACGGGGCGCGCGACATTGATCTGCTGATGGTGCTGGCCAGTCCGGTCAGCAGCTTTGCCGACCCGCGCAAGGGAAACGGAGCGTTGCGGCGCATGGCGCGGGGCGGGCTACACTTTGGGGCGGTCAGCGGGGGCGTCTTCCAGTTGGCGCGGGCCGGGTTGCTTGAGGGACATCGCGCCTCGGTCCATTGGTGTTATGACGCGGCATTCCGCGCAGAGTTCCCCGACCTGGAGGTCGATGGCAATTTGATTGTCACTGATCGCCGCTGTCACACAGTATCGGGGTCCGACGCGGCCTTTGATCTGTCTCTGCGCCTGATCGAGGCGGCACTGGGCCCGCGCGTGTCCTATGAGGTTGCCTGTTGGTTCCAGCATCCGGTCATGCGCGGTGATGGTGTGCAACAGGCGATCCCGCTGCACCCCACCGGAGACGCGCGCCTGCCCGATCTTGTCGCCCGGGCAATTGCTCTTTTCAGTGCCGATCTTGAAGCGGGGATGAACGTCAATGATGTGGCGGCCGCCCTGGGTGTCACCCCGCGACAGGTCGAGCGGTCGTTCAAAAGCGCGTTGGGACAAAGTCCGCTGCATTACTTTCGCCAGCTACGCATGAAAGCAGCGCGTCAGATGGTTCTTTATACCCGCGAAAGCGTGGAAGACATCGCCTTTGCCGTCGGATACGCGACTGCAACGCCGCTGAACCGTCACTACAAAACCGCCTTTGGGCTGTTGCCGTCCCAGGACCGCGCGCAGATCAATACCTTTCGTGTCGAAGGGTCGCGCCCCCTGCCAAACGCGTGATGTGACAGCTGGCGTGCTTCTTTGTCTATCGGGCAAGAGAAAACTGCCCTTCGGTACATGATAGATTAACTCCGCCTCACCTTTTTCAGGAACTACATCCGGTTCCAGACGGTTTGTCTGCCATACACGCAGACCGTGCAGCGCTTTATGTGCCGTCAGTGCGCCTTGGGGTCTTACTTAACCGGGGGGCGCTAGCGGCACAGACTTGCAGCGGTCGAAGGACAAATGGAACGACAAAGGAGAGCCATGATGAGCCCCGACAACGATGCGAAAGAAGCCCTGAAACAGGGCGAATTCAAAAAGAGCGCCGAAGCAGCGGCAGCGACTGCATCCAGCATGGCGCAGGATGCCGCGGAAAGCGCCAAGGCGACCCTCGCCGCAAAATCGACCGAGGCCAAGGATGGTCTGGCCGGTGAGATGCATGACACCGCAGCCGCACTGCGCCGTGCCGCCCACGAGATGCGCGACGGATCCCCTCAGGGGAGCACCTTCAGCTATCTGGCCGATGGTCTTGCGGACATGGCCGACAGCGTCAAGGATCAGGACGTCTCAGATGTGCCCGGTATCGTGAACAACTTTGCCCGCAACAACCCGATGGCCTTTCTTGGCGGCGCTGCCCTGCTGGGCTTTGCTGCGACCCGCTTTGCCAAGGCATCAGAACCATCGCGTGACCCGGTGACGCCCGCACGTGCAACCCCGGCCTACCCGGCCCAAACCGCACCAATGGGGGTCGACTATGACTGATCGCACTCAAAAACCCGCGACAGAGCTTGTCGGCGACGCGCTGCAAAGCGTCAGTTCGCTGGTCCGCCAGGAAGTCGACCTTGCCCGCGCAGAGATCAACGAAAACGTCACCCGCGCCGCGGTTGCCGTCGGCCTGCTGGTCGGCGCCGTTGTTGTTGCTCTTGTGGCGCTGAACGTGCTGGCCGCAGCCCTTGTCGCCGCGCTGGCCGAAGCGGGCCTTGCCGCAGGCTGGGCCGCCGTGATTGTCGGCGGCATCCTTGGCTTGATCGCTTTTGGTATGATGGCCAAAGGCACAAACGACCTCAAACTCAGCAGTCTTGCCCCCACGCGCACCATGAAAAACGTGAAGCGGGACGCAAAGGCCGTAAAGGAGACGACCAATGTCTGATACACGCACTCCAGCAGAGATCGAGCGTGACATCGAACGTGAACGCAGCGAACTCACCGGTACCATCGACACCCTGCAAGAGCGTTTCTCGCTTGACGGGATGGCGCAGCAGGTGACCGATCATCTTAAGGAAAATGGCGGCGAGATTGCGCGCAATATCTCTGCCACCGTCAAGCAGAACCCACTGGGCGTGGCCCTTGTGGGCGCGGGTCTGGCGTGGCTTGCATTGGGCAGTGGCCCTTCTGCACGTAAATCCGATGCGCGCAAGAGCGACGATTATGACGTACCCCCACCCCAGCCGCGCGGCACCAACCACGAGCTGGATCGACCGGATCCGTCGACCTATCGCACGACCAACCCGACAGCGCATGAGCCCGCGTTCAGCACCGTTCGGGACGACGATCCGGACATGGATTGGTACTATGACGATCTGGACGACGAAGATCGCGGCGTTCTCGACAGCATGCGCGATGGTGCCAGCACCGCCGCCGGTGCGGTCGGTTCTGCCGCAAGTTCCGCCGGTCAAGGCGTCAAGGGCGCGGCCAAGAGCACCGCATATGGTGTGAGCGCTGCAGGCAGCAGCGTTGCCTCCGGTGCGAAATCCGCCGCAGACGCCGCCAAAGGCGCAGCTGGCACTGTCGCTGGCGGTGTGGCGTCGGCTGCTTCTGCCGTTGGCGGGGCTGCAAGTTCTGCCGCGGCAGGTGTTCGCGATGGTGCAGCAAGTGCTGCTGAGTCCGCGCGCCTGACTGCCATCCGCACGCGTGCGCGTCTGGCCCAGGGTACAGAAGCCCTGAGCGAAGAGGCACGTGAGCGCGTTATCCGCGCGCGGTACGCAGCGCTCAAGGCCCGCGACAAGGCCGCGTCATATTCGCAACGCGCCGCCGCGCACTCCAGCGAGGCCTATGATCGGCAACCCCTAGCCTTTGGCGCGCTTGCGTTTGCCATCGGCGCCGCTGCGGCTGCAACCCTGCCGGGCACCCGTCGCGAAGATGAAGCACTTGGCCCTCAAAGCGATCGCCTGATGCGGCGCGCGCGCCGCGTCTACGAGGACGAACGCCGCAAAGCCCAGGGCGTTGTCGCCGCCGTCAAGGATGAAGCGCGCCAGGTGGCGAAAGACGCCAAGTCGGAAATCGACAGCCGCGCCCCCGGCGACAAGACCGCCGTCGAAGCGGTGGTCGACAAGGCCGAAGCCTCAGCCAAGCGCGTCGCGGAACGTGCCAAGAGCGAAGCCAAGGAAAAAGACCTCGGCAAGTCTCTGCAAGACTGATCCGCAGTTAGACAGACAAGCCGCCCGGCCCTGACCGGGCGGCTTGCAATGAAAGGATATCCCCATGGCCAGAGGTCGCGAGGCAACGAACCCTGCACAGATCCCTGCTGCTGGCTGGAAAGACATCCTGTGGCGCGTCAAGGACGAGATCGCGTCGGACCATGTCGGGCTGATTGCAGCTGGCGTGGCGTTTTACGGTTTGATGGCGCTCTTCCCCGCGATCACGGCCTCGATGGCCATTGCGGGGCTTGTGGTTGAACCTCCGCAGGTCATCGACATGATGAACCAGCTCGAGGGGCTCGTGCCGCAGGAGGTCCTGACCATCATCACCGATCAGGCCACCAAGGTTGCTGGCTCTCGTGAAGGGGGGCTGGGGCTGACAGTGATCTTTGGTCTGCTGCTGGCAATCTATTCCGCATCAAAGGGTGTTGGCAGCCTGATGGAGGGAATGAATGTCGCCTATGACGAAGAAGAAGAGCGCGGGTTTTTCGTGCTGACCGCCGTCAAGCTGATCCTGACCGTTTTTGCGGTATTGGGCGCCCTCATCGGGCTGGTCGTGATAGGTGGTGGTCCTGCACTGATCGCGCTCGACAGTACCGGGTGGCTTGTCGATATCGCTATCGGCATCGGTGCCATCATTTTGGCACTGGTCTTGACCGTTCTCGGGCTCAGCGTGTTCTACCGCTATGGCCCGTCGCGGGATGATGCGGAGTGGATGTGGATCAGTCCGGGGGCTGTGCTGGCTTGCCTCGTTTGGGGTATAGGCTCAGCCGGGTTTGCTTTCTATGTGGGCAACTTTGGCAGCTACAACGAAACCTTCGGGGCAATGGCCGGGATCATCGTCCTGCTGATGTGGATGTGGCTGTCGGCGTTCATCATCATGCTGGGTGCCGAAATTAATGCCGAAATCGAAGCCCAGACACGGCACGACACCACCACCGGGCGTGCCGAACCAATGGGCGAACGTGGCGCCGAAAAAGCGGATAACCTCGGGCGCAGCACGGCATAACGCGGCCCAGACACAGCGCACTTCAACCCGCACGTGCATTTGCCGGCCCGGCCAAGATTATCTGAGACTCACATTCCCAAAAGCGCTAGCCTGCTGCCCATTGAAATAAATGCGATTGGGGGCAACGGTGGAACATCAGCCGTGGACAAGATATTTTTCGGACGAAGCCAAGAATTTCGATCTGGCGAACATGGGCACACATACCCTGTCAGCGATGCTGGACGCAGCAACAGATGAGTTTGGTCCGCGCAAGGCGCTATCGACCATTCTGTCGTCCGGCGCCGAAACCTCGATCACCTACGCCGATCTGCGCACCCACGCCGAACATTTTGCCGTCTTCCTGCGCGAGGTCGTTGGGCTGAAATCCGGTGACGCAGTTGCCGTGATGACGGCCAATTGCATCGGCTTTGGCGTCGCCTCGATGGGGATCGCCAAGGCCGGGTGCATCGGGACGAATGTGAACCCGCTTTATACCGCCCCCGAACTTGAGCATCAGCTGACTGACAGCAACGCGCAGGTGCTGGTGGTGATCGATCTGTTTGGCGACAAGGTGGACGCGGTGATCCAGAACACGTCGCTGCGTCAGGTCGTGACGATCTCATTGCTGGACTTCTTTCCGCCCCTGAAAAAGGCGTTCATGGGGTTTGTCCTCAAGCGCATCAAGAAATCCATTCCCGACATGCGATCCGATCACATGACCCTGGCCGCAGCGCTCTCTGCCGGACGCGCGCGGGCCGGATCCGCCGACATCGCCGCCTATACCGCCGACACCCATCCCGACGATACGGCGCTTTATCAGTACACCAGCGGCACGACCGGGCGCAGCAAGGGCGCGGAACTCAGCCATCGGGCCATCCTTGCCAATGCCTATCAGGCTGATCTGATGACGCGCAGCCTGCGCGGACCAGAGGGCGAGACGGCGTTGGTCGTCCTGCCGCTTTATCATATCACGGCCTACGCGCTGATCTTCATTGCGGGTCTGCGCACGGGCGGGCATGGCGTTCTCGCGCCCAGCCCGCGCCCGACCTCGAACCTCAAATCCGCCTTTGAGACCCACAAGATCACATGGTTCATTGGCATCAACACGCTCTTTGCCGCGTTGCTGACCGAGGATTGGTTCAAGAAAGAGATGGTGGAAAATCTGCGCTTTTGCGGCTCTGGCGGCGCGGCGCAGACCACCGGGGTCGCCGAGAAATTCAAGGAAATGACCGGTGTGGAAATCCGTCAGGGCTACGGCATGACGGAATGTGCGGGCATCATGACACTGACCCCGGCTGATGAGAACCGATTTGGATATGTGGGCATCCCTGCCCCCGGCACCGAGATACGTATCGTCGCGGACGACGGCACCGATGTGGGCCAGGGTCAACCCGGCGAAGTGATCTGCCGTGGCCCCACGGTGATGAAAGGCTACCTTAATCGCCCCGACGCCACCGCAGAGACGATCATCGACGGCTGGCTGCATTCGGGTGATATCGGCGTGATGGACGCTGACGGCTTTCTGGAGATCGTGGACCGCAAAAAAGACATGATCCTGGTCTCGGGCTTTAATGTGGCCCCGAACGAGATCGAGGATACGATTTCAAAGCTGCCTGGCGTCGCCCAGGTGGGTGTGGTGGGCATTCCCGATGACAAGACCGGGGAGACCCCCGCCGCCTTTGTCGTGCGCACCGATGAAACCGTGACCGAAGACACGATACTGGAGGCCTGCCGAAAGGGTCTGACCAACTACAAGATCCCCAAGCTGGTCAAATTCGTCGATGAAGTCCCGGTCACTCTGTCGGGCAAGGTTCTGCGACGTCAGCTGCGGGATGATCATTTGTCGTAAGTACCACCGCGTGGCAGAGCACGTGATTCTGAAAGGCGACCAGAGGGCGAATCTGGGTTGATTCCCACTGGTTTTTCGGAAATTTGGAGTCTTTCGACGTGATTTGAATCCGGAAATAGATTATTTCCAAAACGCGACGCAGGCCCATTTTTGCGCTGCACCGCAGCACAGAGTCACCCGTTATGCACGAAATCGGGCCTGATTAGGATGCAAAGTGCAGACAATACGGGTCAATTGGCACTACTGTCTCTGGTTGTGTGGCTAAACAAATCACCCGTAGATGGTGAATCTTTGTAACCAAAAGCGTGCAAATTCAATCAATTGTTTGAATCGCGTTTATCTCGCATCTTGTTCTCGATTAGCCCGATTAGCCGGTGTGTTGTTGTGCGCCGAATGAGTAAGTAACGAGTAACGGGCTGTTCGTGTTGTGTACTGAGTTGTCCTATTTAACGAGTTTTATGATGCAAAAATCACATGAGTTGAGTGAATTTTACGAGCGCACGAAGAGTGATCCTCTCACTCCGTTGCCTGCCGACGCTGCTCGGCGGCGCAAGGCCATGAGGATCAAAATCATTGATACGGCTGCTTTTGCGATCTGTATTATCCTGATCGCGCTGAACTTTATGTAGGCGCCAGTTTTCTGGTGCCTACATATTCCCAAACACGCCCTGGCCTGATTGTAGATCAGCATGGGGTGCGTTCGTTTCCAGGCCGCGGGTTTCACTGATTTGAGTGGCGATCCCTGAAGGACTCGAACCCTCAACCTGCTGATTAGAAGTCAGCTGCTCTATCCAGTTGAGCTAAGGGACCGCTACGAGTGGTTATGGTCCAAGGACGGGCCTGCTTCAAGGAAAATGGGGCGCGCTAAAGGCGGCGTGTCATGAAGGTGCTGAGCGGGTCATCCACATAGTCCCCGAAGGGCGCGCAGGTCTCGAACCCATGCCGCGTGTAAAGCGCGCGGGCGGGTGCAAACAACGGGTCTGTGCCCGTTTCAAGACTGATGTGCTGCATCCCCATCTGCCGTGCCGCCTCCATCAATGCCGTTAGCAGATACGCGCCAACGCCCTGACCCCGGGCAGCTTTGGTCGTGTGCATGGACTTGAGCTCTGCCAAGTTTGGCCCGATGGCCTTGAGCGCACCAATACCCAAAAGCAAACCTGCCCTGCGCGCGGCCAAGACCACATCCGCCTCGTCAAAAACGCTTTCAGGGGCCATTACATGACAGCTTTCGGCAGGCGAGGTTGACCGCATCAGGTCAAAATGGGCCTGCAGCAACGCCGCGATCTCAGCATCCGGGGCCGAGACAGTCTGGAGCGTCAGTGCGTCCATGCCCCACGGCGATTGGTGGCAAAGTTTTCGCCATAGCCGCCGGGGCGGATGTTGGCCTTGCGGGTCTGGGGCTGCTGCACGACGGCGTCGATGCCGTTCTCGCGCGCGTATTCAACCGCTTCTTCCTTGCTGTCAAAATTGAGCCGCACCTGGCTTTGCGTATCGGATGAAGAGGTCCAGCCCATCAACGGATCGACCTCGCGCGCCTCAGCCGGGGCGAATTCCAGCACCCATGATTTGGTCTTGGCGGTGCCCGATGACATGGCGGTCCGGGCAGGACGGAAGATGCGTGCGCGCATGGGCGGCCTCATTGGTTGCTGAGCACGCTTATGGTTTATTCACACGTCTGAAGCAAGATCACCCTTTCAATTGCTGCGCTGCGGAATAGATGTACCGCAGGAGGCACCAAATGACGCCCTTTCACCTTTTCGCCCTGCAGACGACCCTCACCACGCTGATGGTAGAGGCGCAGACTGTCATCGCGCTGCGCCTGATGGGGCTAAGCGGCGTCGTCCCGGCACGGCGTGGTGAAAACGCGCGGATGGTGACGGAAAAGTGGCCCGCAATGATGCATGCGGGCATCGCGGCAAATCAGGCCATGCTGGCAGGCAAAAGCCCGGACCAGGTGATGGAGGCCGGTTTGCGCCCCCTCAGCCGCAAGGTCCGCGCCAACCGTAAACGCTTGATGCGTTAGGATAATTTCGCGCGCACCTCGGGCCAGACCGCATCGCCGGTGGCGATGTAACCCTCTGGGTCTTCTTCCCAGGTCTGCTGTACCTGATCGTTGAAATTGAGATAGAGCTTGCCATCGCGCACCGACCAGTTTTCGGGCCGCGTTGAAAAGATCTCTTTTTTGGCGGCGACCGCCCAGGCGCAATAGCCGCCATATTGGGGCGCATAAGCGATCGGATCGGCGGCAAAAGCATCGCGATTTTCTGCAGTTGCGAAATGCCAGGTCACGCCAGACCATCGATGTGCATATTCGGGCATGCCGATGACTGCCGCGCCGTCAGTAAAATAGGCCACCACATCGGCCCCGCGCAGTGCCACGCCATCGGGGGCGAAATATGTCGCTGTTCCGGGGGTGTCCCGCAGGTACACCGCGCCAGCCCCGACCAATGCGGCAAGCGCGATGCCCCCGGTGATTACTTTACGTCTGCCGATCATGTTTCATATGCTCCTGTCTGTCAGGCTTACAGGTAGACCTCTGCGCGCGCCGCTCCAAGGGGACGAAACATTGCCAGCGATGTCGTGATCTACTGTGTGCGCTGCTGTCGGAATGTGGCAGCAAGACCTGCCGCTGCCCCTTGATCCCGGCGCCAAAAAGGACACCTATAAGGCTCCGCACCCGAGGACCCAAATGCCCTACGCCCAGACAGACAGCTCTGACGTCATGCCGATCATGGCGAACCCTGCGCCCGATGTGCGCAGCCGTCCCAAGCTGGAAGGCGGCAGGACATTCAAGCTGTCCACCGAATTCGAGCCCGCAGGCGATCAACCGACAGCCATCAAAGAGCTGAGCGGTGGCATCAACGAAGGTGAACGCAATCAGGTTTTGCTGGGGGCGACCGGGACAGGCAAGACATTCACCATGGCCAAGGTCATCGAAGAGACCCAGCGACCTGCGATCATCCTTGCCCCGAACAAAACGCTGGCGGCGCAGCTATACGGTGAATTCAAGGGCTTCTTTCCCGAAAACGCGGTGGAGTACTTTGTTTCCTACTACGACTACTACCAGCCCGAAGCCTATGTCGCCCGCTCGGACACCTATATCGAGAAAGAGAGCCAGATCAACGAACAGATCGACCGCATGCGCCATTCGGCCACCCGCGCGCTTCTAGAGCGCGACGATGTGATCATCGTGGCGTCGGTATCGTGCATCTACGGCATCGGGTCGGTGGAAACCTATGGCGCGATGACGCAGGACCTCAAGACCGGCCAGACATACGACCAGCGCCAGGTCATCGCAGACCTCGTGGCCCAACAGTACCGCCGCAACGATCAGGCCTTCCAGCGCGGCACCTTCCGGGTGCGCGGCGATTCTCTAGAGATCTTCCCGGCCCACCTCGACAGCCGGGCCTGGAAGCTGTCGTTCTTTGGCGAAGAGCTGGAGAGCATTACGGAATTCGACCCCCTCACGGGCGAAAAAACCGATACCTTTGACCAGATCAGGGTCTATGCAAACAGCCACTACGTCACCCCAAAACCCACGATGCAGCAGGCCATCATCGGCATCAAAAAAGAGCTGAAGACCCGGCTTGATCAGCTGGTGAACGATGGCAAGCTGCTCGAGGCTCAACGGCTTGAGCAGCGCACAAACTTTGATCTCGAAATGCTCGAGGCGACCGGCGTCTGCAACGGGATTGAGAACTATTCACGCTATCTCACAGGCCGCGCGCCCGGGGAGCCGCCGCCCACCCTGTTCGAATTCATCCCCGACCATGCCATTGTTTTCGCAGACGAATCTCACGTCTCCGTTCCCCAGATCGGTGGCATGTACAAGGGTGACTACCGACGCAAGTTCACGCTGGCCGAACACGGGTTCCGCCTGCCGTCCTGCATGGACAACCGCCCCCTCAAATTCGAGGAATGGGACGCCATGCGCCCGCAGTCTGTCTTTGTCTCGGCCACGCCCTCCAACTGGGAAATTGAGCAGGCAGGCGGCGTCTTCACCGAACAGGTAATCCGCCCCACCGGCCTGCTGGACCCGCAGGTGGAGATCCGCCCCGTTGAAATGCAGGTCGATGATCTGCTGGACGAGGTGCGCCGCGTCGCTGCCGATGGCTACCGGACGCTCTGCACGACGCTCACGAAACGCATGGCCGAGGATCTGACCGAATACATGCACGAACAGGGCATCCGCGTGCGCTACATGCACTCGGACATCGACACCATCGAACGGATAGAAATCCTGCGTGACTTGCGGCTGGGGGCCTTTGACGTGCTCATCGGGATCAACCTGCTGCGCGAGGGGCTGGATATTCCCGAATGCGGGCTGGTGGCGATTCTCGACGCGGACAAAGAAGGGTTCCTGCGCTCTGAAACCTCGCTGATCCAGACCATCGGCCGGGCCGCACGCAACGCCGACGGTCGTGTGATCATGTACGCCGACCGCATCACCGGCTCGATGGAGCGCGCATTGGGCGAAACCGACCGCCGCCGGGCCAAGCAGATCGCCTATAACGAGACGCACGGCATCACCCCCGAAACGGTCAAGAAAAACGTCGAGGACATCCTTGCCGGGCTCTACAAGGGTGACGTGGACATGGCGCGTGTCACCACGCAAGTGGACAAGAAGCTGGCGGGCTCCAATATGCAGGCCGTGCTGGACGGGCTGCGCACGGATATGCGCAAGGCCGCCGAAAATCTCGAGTTCGAAGAAGCCGCCCGCCTGCGGGACGAGGTCAGGCGTTTGGAGGCGGTCGATCTGGCCATTGCCGATGATCCCATGGCCCGGCAATACGCCGTTGAAAAGGCCGTGGAGGAAAGCTCCGCCAAGTCAGGCCGCAGCACCATGGGCCGCGGCGGCATGCGGGGTGGTGTGAAACGGCGGGGGCGGCGGTAGGCCAGGCAGTTTGCCGGACGACTCATATTTTGCGTTTCTGACCGGACCGACCCGGATGGCCCTGCTGATCTGTTTTTTGTCGGATCGCAAGGTCCCAGAACCACCCGCCAAAGCCCTGTTTCGCGTTGTGCCCCGTAGGCCGGGGTTCACCCCGGCACGCGTTCACAGGCCCCACTGTGGGCAGATGGTATGGCGGGGTGAACCCTGCCCCACGAATGTCCCCGGACTTGGTTAGGACGAAATGTACGCTATGTCCGGGGGCATGCGCATGTTGATCGCCCTTCTACTCCTCACCGGCCCCGCTCACGCCTGGACCTTCACGCCCGGCGCCATATGCACGCTGGAACATCAGACCACCGATGTCGCGGTCACCCTGACCTACGACCCCAGCGGTCCGCTTTACACGATCGCCTTTGAACGCACGGCCGCGTTCCCGGTCGCCCCCACATTCTCCATCCTGTTCGACGGCCCTGCCGCCTTGCAGATCGGCACGAATCGGCATGTTCTGTCTGGCAGCGACACCCGCCTGAGCGTGGCTGACAGTGGCTTTGGAAATGTCCTGAACGGGCTGCAATTCAACATCGAAATGCGCGCCTTGATTGGCAACGAAACACTGCGCATCCCATTGGTTGGCGCGGCGGAACCGGTCGCTGCGTTTCGCGCCTGCGAGGACGCTGTGCCGACAGCCTAGAAATCAAACAGATCTTCCAGAAATCCACCACGCTTCTTGCGCTTTTGATAGCCACCGGGCTGCGCCTGGACCTGCGACGGGGCGGCAGGCTGGCCCATGCTGCGGTCGATGATTTTGTCCAGCTCTCCGCGATCCAGCCATACACCACGACACTGCGGGCAATAGTCAATCTCGACCCCGCTTCGGTCTGAAATCACAAGCTCGGTTCCATCGATGGGGCATTTCATGGTGTTTCTCCTCGGTTAATCGCTTGCAGTAAAGATAGGTCACTGCTGTCCGCACGCCATCCGTAGTTCTGGGGAGCACAGCACAGCAAAAAGGCCCCGTACGGACGTACAGGGCCTTTGCATTAGTCACAGCGATTTAGCCGTCGTTCTTGGGCGGCTCAATGCTGATGCCGGGAACGGTCACAGTGGTCTCTTCCATGGTCACTTCGACCTCAGGCACTTCAACAGTGACCTCTTCTTCGCTCAGCTGGATCGTGCCAACTTCGGCGTCAAATGCGGGCAGCTGGCCCCCTTCCACGCTCACGTCGACGTCTGGAAGACGTGCTTCCTGTGTTTGGTCGATGTCGACCATGTAAATACCAGCGGCGATAACGGCAACAGCGGCGACGCCGCCCAGAATTGCAAGACCCGTTTTCATGTTAATTCCTTTCTATTTCAGATGCCTAAGCGGCAATGTTGGTGAAAAAACGCAACGCACCTGCAGAAAGTTCCGAGATTCTTTTGGGAACCCTGCAGCGGCTCAAACGGTTGAGCGGGCAGAAACGGAATCGAACCGATTTAGGAGAATTGACATGGAATATGGACTTTTTGGACTGCTCGTACTGGTCGCTGACATCTACGCGATCTATCAGGTCTTCACCTCAAGCGCGTCCACCGCCGCCAAGATCGGCTGGACCCTTGCGATCGTGCTGCTGCCGATCCTCGGCTTCCTTGCATGGCTGGTTGCAGGTCCGCGCGGCGCTTCCGCACACGCCTAAACCACGCTGACCACACCCAAAGCCCGGCTGGCAACAGCCGGGCTTTTCGCATCTTACCCTAACTTTTTATTAACCAGTGTTAACCATGATCGCCCTCGGGAGGTGACATGGGTCGCTGGATTGCTGTTTTTCTGGTCTGTACCATCTGCGGGACGCAGCCCGTTCATGCGGGGGCCTGGATGCGCGAAGGGGGCACGCGCTTCAGCTCGGTCGTCTTTACGGCCAACCAATATCGCGACACCGGCAATACCGCCTATCTGGAATTCGGCGTTCGCGACGATTTGACCTTTGGCGCGGATATCGGAAATTTCACCAGCCGTGGCGGTATGAAAAGTGGCTTTGCGCTCTTTTTTCTGCGCAAACCCCTTGGCGCGAATGCCGGCGCCCACAGATGGGCCTACGAGGTCGGCATTGGCACAGCTTGGCGCGGCGCTGAATTCTCACCGCAACTCAAAACCTCTCTGCTCTGGGGGCGAGGGATTTCATGGCGCAGCATGTCTGGCTGGATCGGGACAGACGCCGCCGTGATCTGGGATCTTGGGACAGCAGACCATGTCACAAAGTTCGACGCGACCCTCGGCCTGAACTTGAGCGACAGCGCCACCGGGATGCTGCAACTATACCTGACCCATCTGGACGGCAGGATGTTCACCAAACTTGCCCCGTCGGTGGTGATCAAGACACGACGGGGCAAAGCCAGATACCAGATCGGATTTGAAAGCCCGCTGGAGAGCGTCGGCGACACCTCTCTCAAGCTTGGTCTGTGGCGCGAATTCTAGGTGCCTCCCAACCGTCAGATCACGGAAAGGGGCCCAAAGAACTACCGGCTGTCCATGCGCACCTTGACCTGCACAGTACCCCGCACGGCCTCGGGCCAGCTAATGCGGACCTGATCGCGGTTCGCGCCTTGGATCAGCTGGGCGAAGGGCGCGTGATACACCGCAAAGTTGCCCCCATTTCGAATAGGTCCAAGCGGCACCACGGCATCCACGCTCAGCGCCTGCCCGCCAAACGGCAGCTTGTCCGAACAATCAATCATCCACCCGTTCGAATTGGAGTTCTGCGTAAACCTGATATCCGCCCCGTTCTCAACCTGCGCATCCACGTTGTGATAGGAATTGCCCGTCATCACCACATTCTTGGCCCGCGCCATGTCCAGATCCGAAAACGTCGTATCTACCCGCTCTGCCCGGTCGATGGCACCATTGATGCTGCGGAACCGGTTGCCCGTGATATTCACCCCGTTCAGGAAATGCCCCGCGCCATGAGGTTTGACGACAATATAGCTGAACCACGGCGCGACCTCGCCTGACAAAAAGATGTTGTCGGTGATACCCAGCGAACTGAACGAAAATCCGCCCGTAAACTGCGGGTTCGGATCATGCTCATTGGTCCACTCGATAAAGCAGTTGTCGACATAATTCTGCGACAGCACCGAACTTGTGTAGGTCTCGGTCAGAATGAGGCCGGCAGACCGGATGCCGTTGTCGATCGTGTCGCCCTGAAAGAAATGGTTCCCGGTCACGATGGCATTTTGTCCGGCGATCAGCCCGAAATGACGGAACTGCGTTGCACGGTTGTTGCGGACCTTGATGTCGTTTGCATTGGCATTGAACCCGATCGTGCTGCGGTTCGGCACGGTCAGCGCCTCTTCGGACGACAGAAACTGGCAGCGCTCGATAAACATCCCCTGATCGCCCGTCCCGATCGAGGTGATGCCCCGATCCAACGGACGGCTGATAAAGCAATCGCGCAGCTGAAATGTCACGCCAGAGGGGGCCAGATTGATGGCACTGCACCGACTGTTGCACTGAAATTCAACGTCATCCATGCCGAACTTGCCCAACTGACTGAAGCCGCCGAAATCGACCAGGTACTGAAACTTGCGGAACGTGAAATTCTGCGTCCCAGCGGCGTCATAGAGAGGCTGGTTCAGCGTAATCTCCTGCGTGGCCACGTTCTTGGACCGCACATAAACCTCGCGGCCCACGCCGTTGCCTTCCACAAGCGCGCCGACGGGTACGTTTGCCACATTGGTCACATTGCTCAGCGTACGCGCAGTGCCGGGCGCATAAGTCGCTTGCGAGGTCACAACAACAGTATCCCAATTCGCACTCGGCGCGGCCTCAAGCTGCCCGTTGCGGATCAGACGCCGCGTGGCATACGAGGTGCGGTTGGGAACAGCGGCCTGCATGTCCAGCGGCCCCGTGACCCAAACCTTGCGCCCGCCCATATCAAGGGAAGCGTGATCCGAATTGTTCAAAAGCGCCTGAAACGCCTTGAGAAAAGCGACCTCCTCGTCCTCGAACGCCTCGATATAGCTGGGCAAATCGTAGTTCCGGCGCAAAAACAGAATAGCGCTGGCGGGCATGCTCACACGGCCCTCGAATTTGACAGGCGTGTCAAAAGTTACGCTGCTGTTCAGCCGGAAATGCCCGGCGGGCACATAAACCGTGCGCCCGTCCGCATCCGCATTCGCGGCCTCAAAGGCTGCCGTATCATCCGTGGTGCCATTGCCCACAGCGCCGTAGTCGCGCACATCGACGACCGACAGCATGTCGCGCAGGAAAACCGACGTCACATCCTCGACAACCAGATCGTCGATCCGCAAAACACCGCCATTGGCCCCCACCAGATCAATGCCCAGATGGCCATAGATCGTCTCAGTGCCCCAGACCAGATCAACCCCGCCCCGCACACCGGCACCTATGATCGCGGACACCTCGACAACCTCTCCATAGGCGGTCAGTGGCGTCTCGGGCCCAAAGACAGGCACGCCCGGCGCTTGCGTCCCATTGGCCCGCGCGGGGTACCCCGAAATGCGCACCCGGGGCAGATTCCCACTGATCGCCTTGATGCGCGCCGTCACCCGCAGATAGCACCCCGGCAGCAGCGGGGTCTGCCCCATGTGCCGCACCCGCTGGGTGCCATTGGTTTTCAGAACCTCCAGCGCGCCCCCAAAATCCTGATCCGCAGGGACAAAGACACCGTTGGCCGAATTCTCGTATGTATCCGACCCCGGCGTGCCCAGGCCACTGGACCAGACATCCAGACCGTCAGCAAAAGGGGGCGGCATCAACAACACGCCATCGGTAACTGCCTTGTTCATTGCATATCCTTTCGTCGGGACCGCGCTCCGCTCTGCGGGGCTGGCTTCCCAGGTGAATTCTTCACGTACGGCTGAGGCCGCTGCGAAGCTGGGAAGTATCAAGGCGGTGTTAATCCCGACTGCCACAAGCGTTCGCTGCCCGCGCAACATCCCGCGTTTCCCATCGCCATGCGCTGTTGCTAGGCTGATCTTGGACAACAGGATCACGCCCATGCACACCACCCGAATGATCACCGCAGTCGAAGCCCACGCCGAAGGGGAAGGTGGCCGCGTCATCACGGGCGGCATGCCTCTCCTGCGGGGGGCTTCGGTTTTTGAAAAGATGCAGGACATGCAAATGCGTCATGACGATATCCGCACCCTCATGCTGCGCGAACCACGCGGCAATCCGGCGCTGTGCTGCAACGTGCTGGTGCCCCCGTCTGACCCATTGGCAGACGCCGGGTTCATCATCATGGAACAGACCGAATACCCACCCATGTCCGGCAGCAACCTGATCTGCGTCACCACGGTCCTGCTCGAAACCGGCATCCTGCCGATGACAGAGCCTGAAACCACATTGACACTGGAGGCGCCCGCAGGGCTGGTGACGGTCAAAGCCACCTGCGAGAACGGCAAGGTCACACGCGTCGCCTTTCGCAACGTGCCGGCCTTTGCACTGCACATCGGCGTGCCGCTGGAGGTTCCCGGCTATGGCCGGATCACGGTCGATATCGCCTGGGGCGGCATGTTCTTCGTTACCGCCGAGGCGGCCGCATTCGGCATTGATCCGGTGGCCCGAAACGGCAACGACATCGTGCGCGCCTCAGAGGCCATGCGCGCCGCTGCCGCAGCGCAATACCCGGTCAGCCACCCGGAAAACCCCGCCATCACCGGCCCGACCATCGCGCAACTGACAGCACCGCCTACAGACCCCGAAACCCACGGACGCGGGGCCATCACCGTGTCGTCCGGCACCTATGATCCGGCCCGACCCCACGCGCTGACCGGGGCACTTGACCGATCACCCTGCGGCACCGCCACCTGCGCAAAAATGGCCGTTCTGCATGCCAGAGGGCTGCTCGACATTGGCGCAGATTACGTCAACGCAGGCCCCCTTGGCACCACCTTCACCGGGCGTATCGAAAGCACCACCAAGGTGGGCCCCTATGACGCCATCATCCCAAGCCTCACAGGCCGCGGGTGGATCACCGGCATCAGCCAGCACATGCTCGACGCCACTGATCCCTTCCCCGCAGGGTTCACCGTCGGTGACATCTGGGGCTAATTAAGTGCGCGCATCCTTCCGTGCCGGAGCTCAAAGCCCGATCCCGCCGCAACAAACCCGACCGCCGATCCGGTGAAACCACATCACCCCAGACGTGCCCTAATAAATCGAATGCGGGCGCAGCCCGCTCAATCAGATCACGCCTCAGGCAGCCACACCCGCCGCGTCCAAGATCTGTACACCCCCGATGCGCCAACCTGCGTCGGTCTGCACCATCAGGTACGCCAGCAGGTGGGTGACCCCTTCGGCGTCCACCACCCGCACAGTCTGCACGGTCAAACCGTTTTCCTGCCGCAGGTCAAGAAACGTGACTTCGGAAAACCGCCACACCATCGGATAGCCTTGCGTGACCATGCGCTGAAAATTCTGCGGCGACTGAAACAGCCGCTGCAAACTGGGCGTGGCAAACGTGAATGCCGTCTCGAAATCATCCACCTCAAAAGCGTCGAACTGGTTCTGGATCGTGCCCTGAATATCGTCCTGTTGGGCCGCTGCACTGACCGTCAGAAAGATGGACACCACCAGCCCACCCAACGCCGCGAAAAACCCTGCCCGCATCATCTCTCTCCCTGCAGATTGCATGACCTATGGTAAGTCACGCATCCCCCGGGACAAGTTTTTCAGCGCGTCACCAGCTTTCCCGCCAAGGCGTCCTCAATCAATTGCACCGTCTCATCGACACCATAAAGGGCAATAAACCCACCAAAGCGCGGCCCCTGCGAGGCGCCCAGCAGCACCTCATACAGCGCCTTGAACCAGTCGCGGAGCGGATCGAAACGTTCTTTCCCGACAGCAAAAACCATGCTTTGCAGGGCCTCGGCATCCAGCCCGCCCTCCCAGGTCTTCAGGTTGTCGCGCAATTCCTCCAACGCCTCCCGCTCCAGATCACTGGGCGCGCGGAACACCTTGGCAGGCTTCACAAAGTCGTTGAAATACCGCACCGCATGGCCTGCCGCTGCATCCATGCCCGGGTTCGTCTCGGGCGAGGCCTCAGGCGCATAGCGCTGGATGAACCCCCACAATTGCGACTTGTCCTCGGCAGAGGAGACTGACGCAAGGTTCAGCAGCATCGAGAATGGCACCACCATATCCGACACCGGCACGTCGCCGCCGTGAATGTGCCAGACCGGGTTGTTCAGCCGCTGCACGGCATCCTGAGTCTCATAGGCGCGCAATTGCTGATGATACTCATCCACCGCCTTGGGGATGACATCGAAAAACATCCGCTTCGCCGTCTTCGGCTTCTGAAACATGAAATACGACAGCGATTCCGTGCTGGCATAGGTCAGCCACTGGTCAATCGAAATCCCGTTGCCGGACGACTTTGAAATCTTCTGGCCGTTCTCATCCAAAAACAGCTCATAGCTGAAGTGATTGGGCTTCCTGCCGCCCAATATCTCGCAAATCCGGTCGTAGATCGCGGTGTTGGTGGCATGTTCCTTGCCGTACATCTCGAAATCGACACCCAGTGCCGCCCAGCGCGCGCCAAAATCCGGCTTCCACTGCAACTTCACATTGCCACCCGTGACAGGCAGCGTCCATTCCTTGCCGTCCTCATCATCGAACGTGACGGTGTGGTTTACCCCATCCACATGCTTCATCGGCACATACAGCACCCGGCCTGTCTCGGGATGGATCGGCAAGAATATCGAGTAGGTCTGCTGCCGCTCTTCGCGCAGCGACTTCAGCATAACCTTCATCACCTCATCATAGCGCTCGGCAGCCCGCTTGAGGATTTCGTCAAACTGACCAGAGCGGTAAAACTCCCGCGCGGAATAAAATTCGTACTCGAACCCGAAGGTATCCAGAAACCGGCGCAGCATGGCGTTGTTGTGGTGCCCGAAACTCTCGTGCGTCCCAAAAGGGTCCGGCACCGACGTCAACGGCATGTGCATATGCTCCGCCAGCATCTCTTGCTGCGGCACATTCCCGGGTACTTTGCGCATCCCGTCCAGATCATCCGAGAAACAAATCAGCTTGGTCGGGATGTCCGAAATCTCTTCAAACGCGCGCTTGATCATCGTCGTGCGCAAGACTTCGCCGAAGGTCCCGATATGCGGCAGGCCGCTGGGCCCATAGCCCGTCTCAAACAGCACATGCCCCTTGTCCGGTGCCTTGCCCTCATAGCGTTTGAGCAGCGCGCGTGCCTCTTCAAAGGGCCACGCCTTGCTGGTCAGTGCCGCGTCACGCATCTGGGACATTGAAAAACTTCCTATCTCGCCGGCGCCCTATGCGCCCGGCCTCGGGCTACCTATTGCGTCGGCCCCACCCCGTCAATATTCTGCACCGCAACACAAGTCCCAAAGGATACCCCACCGATGACCGAAGAGATCACCCATGCACTCAGTGCACAGGACTGCCTTGTGGCGCTCATGGTTGCCGTTTCGGCATCGGACGAAGACATCCGCACCGCAGAGTTGATCAAGATCCAGTCCGCTGTGAACATGCTGCCCATCTTTGCCGGATACGACAACGACCGCCTGAGCATCATGAGCAAGACGGTCTTTGACCTCTTTGAACAGGAAGACGGGCTTGACGCCCTTTTTGGTCTTATCCGCGAAAGCCTGCCAGAGCGACTGTATGAGACCGCCTATGCTCTGGCCTGCGACGTCGCCGCCGCCGACGGCAGCCTGCTGGAAGCAGAACTGCGCCTGCTCGAAGAAATCCGCTACGAACTGGACCTGGACCGCCTCCACGCCGCTGCCATCGAACGCGGCGCCCGCGCAAGGCACCTGACCTGATCGCCTTGGGCTGGTAATGATGCGACGCGATTGAAGGACCAACTCTGCGGCACAGCCGATGCTTGCAAAGCGATTATCGATCATTCAGGCTATCAAGACGATTTCCGGGAGCGTGATATCAGACGTTTGACGACGATAGTCGCCGCCGATCTAGCGGCGTATTCTCGCTTGATCGCAGAGGATGAGGAAGGCGTGATTTCCAGGCTACACGTTGTCTGGAGCAAAGTGGTCAGCCCTCTGGTGCGAGACGCAGGAGGCCGTGTCATAAAAACGATGGGCGATGGTTTCCTGGCGGAGTTTCCATCCCCAATTGAAGCAGCCCGTTGCGCATTGGCCATCCAAGAGACGATGGCAGCCCAGGAAGCGGAGCGGGCAGAGCGCAATCAACTTCGATTTAGAATAGGCTTGCATCTTGGCGACGTTGTGGCTGTCGGCGATGATATATTCGGGGACGCTGTAAATGTCGCTGCCCGGCTTGAGGCAATCTCTCCTGTTGGAGGTCTGTGCATGTCACGCGCAATGCGGGATCAGGTGAAGGGTCGGATTGACGCCGATCTGAACTCTGTCGGGGAAGTTTCAGTCAAGAATTTGCCTGACCCGATAGAAGCATGGGTTGTCGGGGACGGTGTTATTCAGCCGGGCCAGGAAACCGAAGTGACCCCTGCCGTCGTGGTGCTGCCTTTCGACGAGATCGGGGCGGAGGACAGCTTCTTCGCGGATGGTATTGTCGACGAAATCACATCTGCATTGTCCAGTGTCAGCGACATCCTTGTTATTGCACGCCAATCCGCCTTTATCTTCAAGGGGCGCGTTGCAGAAATTCGCGAGGTAGGGCGGGAGCTGGGCGCCCGTTACGTCGTCACCGGATCAATACGAAGAGTGGGATCGCGGATCAGAATTTCGGTACAGCTCTCTTCAGCAAAATCAGGTGCAAACCTCTGGTCTCAGCGATATGACGATGACCTTGATGACCTTTTCGAGTTGCAGGATCGCGTCGCATCGCAAGTCGCAGGTGCAATTTCCCCCTCTATTCGGGCATCCGAAATCGCAGATGCACGTGCCGTCGCACCAAAAGACAGAAAGGCCTATGAGCTATACATGAGTGCCTTTCCCCATTTCTGGAAGCACCGGCGTGAAGAAAACGAACGCGCGATTGAGTTGTTATCTCTCGCGATCGCGCGCGACGGCGACAACATTCGGGCAAAGGCGCTCAGGGCTTGGGCCTATGCTCAGCAAGCAACCTATATGTGGAACGAAACACCGCTGTTATCACGCAAGAACGCACAAGCAGACGCTGAGGTGGCGATGCTTTCGGTGGATGACCATGCGCCATCATTGGTCGCCATCGCGGCGGCCTTGGGAATGACAGGCTTGGATCATGACCGCGCGGGACAATTGCTTGAACGGGCTTTGTCCCTCGATCCGAACTCCGCTTGGGGGTGGATGCGTCTGGGTTGGAACAACGTCTACCGCAAGGATATCGCGGCCGGCCTCGCCGCGTTTGATCGCGCAGAAGCACTGAGCCCGCGTGATCCGTTCTTTTTCAATTTTCAGTTTGGACGCGCGTATGCGATGGGGCTGGCCGAAAACTACGATGAAGCCATTCGGCTGGTGAAGCTGGGACTTACGGCGGGCCCCGGCGTAACCTGGGCTTACCGCGATCTTGCCAGTTTTTGTGCAAACGCGGGGCGAAAGATAGAAGCAGATGACGCGGCAGCTTCACTGATGCAATCTTACCCCGGCCTGACCATCAAGCGGGTGGTCGACAGCATGCCTCCCGCGACCCATGCGAGACACCAGATGTTCATAGATGGTCTGCGACAGGCAGGAGTTCCCGAAGACTGACAAGCAACCACGTCTTTCGATTGGCGCGGACAATGCCTTTGTCGAACGCGGTGCCGGTGTAAGACACCTGACCTGACCACTTGAAGTGGGCAAGCGGCGGGTGGATCAATGGCATATCGAAGATAGGTACATTCCAACTAATTTTCTGACCCAGTTACTTTGCGGCGCGAGATGTTACGAATGTCCATCGTCAGCGTTTTTGGAACCCGCCTGCCAGCGACGGAGCATCTCGTTAATGGCACCTACGTTCCGGCTCGCAACCTCCGGATCATCCTATGCCTTGAATGTCCGCAATGCGGGCTGCAACTGCAGTATGGCGAAAAAGGGCTGGATGTCGGCAATGGGCCGCAAGCGCCAAATGCGCAAAACCGGCTCACTGTCAGGAGAGTCTGCAGAGCCGCCCTCCCTGGCAACTTCAATGTATCTTGATATCCAGCAAGACACATTCCGAGTACAGCATGTCGATCTCCGAGAAATCCAGCAGGCCCTGCTGACAGAACCTCGGCGTGGCGAATTCCCTTACCTCGTCGGGTGTAATTCCTTCACGCGCGAAACGTCGATCCAACGATAGGATCGCTTCACGCGCGGGCAGCACGGTGGCAGCAATTGCCCCCGCGTGCGCCGCAAAGGCCCCCTGATTGCCGCAATACATCACTTCATGCGTGACGTATTCATCGTGCTTTTTTTGCGGATAGATCACCAGCGTACACAGCCCATCGGGCGTCTCCACTGCCAGATGACGCAGCTTGAGACCTTGGTGGTCGGCCACAATCCTGCGGTCCTTCTCCGGCAGACGGTCGCCCAGCGCCAAAGGATCGTCGTGCACAACCAGCGCGGCCGCGTCTCGCGGATGCCAGACCAACCGCTCCTTGTCCAAGACCACCAGCCCGGCCTTTTCCAGCACCTGCACCGCAGCCTTGGCGGACGAGAAATTCGTCACCGTCACGTCCGGGTCCGCCGTCGCCAGCCGCAGCATCTTTTGCCCCACGCCGCCGCCGCGATAGTCCTTCAGCACATACCAAGATGTCATGTCTGCCGTGGTGCGCGGCCCCTGGCTGGTCATCCTTTCGGCATAGACCAGCCCCAACACGCCGACCATCTCACCTTCATCGCGCACCGTGATCGCGTAGCGCCCCATCGGCCCGCACCAGCGCCCCGCTACCAGTCGCCGCCAGCCGTCGATGTCCCATTTGGCGCGGTGAAACACCCGATTCATGAACTGTGCGACTTCCTCGCGTTCGTCGGGTCCGGCATAGGCAATCTCAACCATCGTTCAGCCTTTCAACATCGCGCGCAGATCCAACCAACGGGTCCGCTGCCCGTGGGTCAGCCGCGCCATCAGCGCCTCACTGAAATCCCACGTGGCGTCGTCCGTCTGCAGATGGTGGGTGCAGAACCCGGTGGGTTCATCCTTGTCCGCAGCCCCGATGCGACGCATCTGCAAATGCTCAAGACACTGCTGCAGGGTCTTTTCGGTGCCCGCAAATTGCGCCCCCTCCTTCCACCGGATAGGGTCGATATGCGCGTTAAACTGCTTTAATCCTGCTGCAGGTTCGGGTGCGGGTCTGACGTCGAAATTCGACAGGCCCACATAGCCCCACTCGGGTAAATGCGGCACGACCTTTTCGCCGATCCGGTTCCACGGCGGCACCTGCACCGCCAGCAGATTCGGCAACTCTGCCGCCACCAGCCGCCGCCAGCCCTCTCGCAGATCAGCCTCCGTCGCGGCCAGATCACGCCCCTCGCCCATTTCCGAGGCGCGCAGGCCCTTGGGCTCGCCGTTCTTGTGCGCGAACCCGTGCTGCAAGGCAAAGACCGACGGAGACGCCTCCAGCCGGGGTTTCAGACCGGGATCAATCTCCGCTGGCACAACAGCCAGATGCAACGGCACGTCAAACCTTTCTGCCAGACCGATCAGCCGGTCCAGATCATCGCTCGGGCCCTGCGTGTCATCATCGCGCCACCAGAATGTGGGCACTTCGCCCGCATCCGCCCAAAGCGTCAGCTCAGCGTCCAGTTCTTCCCATGTGGCCACGCGCTATCCTTCGCCTTCCGCGCCATAAAGCGTCGCCCAGCGTTCGATCAACGCCTGCTGCACCCGCTTCGCGCGCCTGTTCCAGGTCCGCGTGCCGGGCGGCCTTTCGCGATCCGCACGCCTGATCTTGGCACGCTCTGCCGGGTTGGCCGCCAGGATTGCAAAGGCCAGCACCCGCCCGTCCGGCACCGTCATGTATCCTGCAAGCCCCGACACGAAATTGAGCGTGCCCGTCTTGGCATCCACTGTCACCGGGTGCTCTTTGACGGGACGGCCCTTGGTATCACGCATCGCGATCGGCTTCAGGATCGGCCGCAGCCCCCCTTCGTGCGCCTTCACAAGGGCCCTCGCCATATCCAGCGTCGTCATCGTACTGTCATCGCCCAGCCCCGAATGATCCACCAGTTTGGGTGCCGTCATCCCCAGCGCCGCAATCGCCCAGCGGTTCATCTCTGCCGCCGAGGCGCGCAGGTTGGGCACCGCACCCATCCGCTTGGTCGATGCCGCAAGCCCGACCATTTCAGCCGTCAGATTGGTCGAATATTTCAGCATCCCCCGCAGAATGCCGCGCAACGCGATGCTTTTGCGCGTCACGATCACCTCTCCGGGCGGCAGCGCATCGACGACCTGTGGCCGTCCCAGCCGGATGCCGTGCGATCCGGCCAACGTGGCAAAGACATCGCCCGCATAAAGTCCCGGCTTGCGCACAGGCAACCAGCGCGATCCCCCCTTGCCCAATGCGCCACGCGCCACGGTCCAGTTGTCGCGGCCCGCGCGGTCCTCATACGTATAGATCGGCGCCTTGCGATCCCGCACCTGCATGACCGCCATCGCAACCTCAGGGCGGTACTTCGCGGTCCGGCCATCCATGGTGACGGCATAACCGTTGTTGCCGCGCTTCCATTCGAAATGTACGCGGTTGAAATTCAGCGCCAGCCCGGAAACGCCGGGGTTGTACCCCACCTGATCCGGCTGTTCGGGATCGATCTGCCGCATCACCGGCAGGCTTGCCTCGAAGACCTTGAAATCACCTTTGACCGCACGCACACCCGCCGCCTTCAACTGCGCGGCCATCTCAGCGAGCCCATTGGTATCCAGCAGCGGATCCCCACCGCCAATCAGCACCAGATCCCCCTGAACCACACCGTCCTGAATGCCACCCGTGACACACAACCGCGTCTCGAACTGATGATCCGCGCCCAGCGTCTCAAGCGCATACAACGCCGTGATCGCCTTGGCCGTGCTGGCAGGCGGTGTGCCCATCTGCTCGTTCTCGCACTCAAGCCACGCCCCCGTGCGCGCATCCGCCACGGCAAAGGCCACGTTCCCGGTCAGCTTTTCTGCGCGGATGATGCTCTGCGCGTCGCGCACGGCGCGCTTGTAGAACCCCTTGCCGCGCAAAACAGGCCGCAGCGATATCTCCGGCGTCAGCGACTGGGCAAATGCACCAGACGCCACCGACGCGGCGGCGGAACCAAGGAAAAATCGTCGGGAAAACCTGTTGCGCATACCGACCATTTAAACCGCAGCGCGCAGCGGTCCACAACCACTACGATATCACATTTTCCACAATCAATTGATATGTTAAGCGCCCTCATGCAACGCGCCATCCTGATCATGTTTGTGGCCATGTCGCTGATCCCTGCGGGGGACAGCGCAGGCAAGCTGCTCAGCGGGGGCCAAGGCGTCGCCCCGGTCTTTGTGGCATGGTCGCGCTTTGCCCTTGGCACGCTGCTGGTGCTGCCCTTTCTCAAAACCGGCATGGGCCCTCTCTTTCGGGACTGGCGCATCTGGGCGCGGGCGATCATCCTGGCGGGCGGCATCACCTCGATCCAGACGGCCCTGCAAACGGCGGATGTGGCAACCGTCTTTGCCGCCTTCTTTGTCGGCCCCATCTTCAGCTACGTGCTGGCCGCAATCTTTCTGCGCGAACCCATCACAGGTCTGCGCACACTGATGATCCTGCTGGGGTTTGCGGGCGTGCTGGTCGTGGTGCGCCCCGGCATGGGTGGCGATCCGGGCGTGATCTGGGCGCTGATCGCGGGCTTGTTCTACGGCGCGTTCCTGACCATGTCCCGCTGGGTCAGTGGGGTGGCCACGCCCATGGCGCTGACCTTTTCCCAGCTTTCCATCGCTGCCGTGATTCTGCTGCCATGGGGCCTGATGCATTTCCCGCCCGTGACCCGCGACATCGCGGCGCTGACGGTGGCAAGTGCACTCTTTTCGGCCATGGGCAATCTGCTGTTGCTCTATGCCTACCGCCTTGCCCCGGCCACTCGCCTTGCACCGCTGATCTATCTGCAATTGCTGGCGGCCGTCCTGCTGGGCTGGTGGATCTTTGGCGACCTGCCGGATGTCTATACCTGGGCGGGGCTTGGGCTGATCCTTGGGGCAGGCCTGATCTCAACCCGTCTGCGCTGAGGTCCACGCGCCACTGGCCCTGATCGCGGTTGAGGACACATCCACCATCGGCACATTCACAAAAGACCACGCCGGGGCCTGCGCCCGCGCCAAAAGGCGGCTGTAGCGTCCCGGTATCCGGTACGGCGCATACAGCATTGCCGCCCGACTCATCCGCGCCGAAATCCGCTGGCCGGGTCGGGCCAGAACGCCCACGCACACCGTCTCCATGATCTGCCGCCAATCCTGCCAGAGGTGCAGTTGCGCCAGATTGTCCGCCCCCATCAGCCAGACAAACCGCACCCTCGGGTAACGCGCTACCAGTTTTGCCAGCGTCTGCGCGGTATAGCGCGTGCCCAGCTTTGCCTCGATATCCGTAACGGTGACATGCGGATGCTGCATCACGGCGCGGGCATGTCGCATACGCTTGTCCAACGGGGCCGGACCGCTGGCTTTCAACGGATTGCCGGGGCTCACCAACCACCAGACGTGATCCAGCCCAAACCGCTTGAGCGCCTCGCGGGTGATATGCGCGTGACCTGCATGGGCGGGATCGAAAGATCCGCCCAAAAGACCAATCACCTGTCCCGGCGCGGCAAAGGGAAAGTCCGCCCGCATGTTATATAACCCTCAGCGTCATGACGCCCTTTCAAAGGGGTATCGCCGATAGATGTCAATCAATCAACGAGCCCGGACTCAAGCCGCAGGCGCCGGGCCATCGACTGCCCACCCCGGGCAGGCGCTGACCCGCCGCGCGTCACTAATCGCAGCCCCCGTCACACCGGCAAGACCGCATCCCCCACCGCAATCTCCCCCGACCCGACAACAGACGCACACCACCCCCCATGCCCCCGCATGGCCGAATAGCCACCTGCGCCCAAAGCCGCCTCCATCCGCGAACAGGGCGCGCAGATCCCCGTGATCTCCAACACAGCGCCTCCCACGGCCACCTGCCGCCCCTTCAATGCCGACAGGTTCACCCCCGACACCACCAGATTGCGCCGCAGCACGGCAGGATCGATCGCGCCCTGCCCCAGCATCGCGCCAATCACCGGCAGATGTTCAGCCTGTATCAAAGTGACGGCACGCTTGCCCGCCCGCCCGTGGTCTCCCTCAAGGCCCGCGTCGACCACCACAGCGCTCCGGGCAACCACAGGCCGCTCTAGCCTTTCGGGCCGCAACCAGATCCCTTCAAGCCGCCCCGGCTGCGCAAAACGCGCAATCATGTCCTGAAACGCGCTCAGCGCTCTACCTCGACGATCAGATTTGGCAACCGCTCTAACGGATAGTTCGGCTGCAACCGCCAGATGGTATCCGGGTCCTCCTCCAGGGGCCGCAACGTGCCGCCCGGAAAGGCCCGCGTGCGCAGCGCCAGCACAATGTCAGACAACACCGCCGGGTTGTTGCGGAAATACGAATGGCTGCCAGACCCCGACGCGCCTTCGACCCGGATGAAATGCGTCAGCCCCTGCTTGCGCTCGACGGCCAGTTCATTGGGTTTAAAGTCATCCGCCCCCGCCACACCAACGCGCGGGTACTTGGTTAGGAAGGATGACAGCCGCAGCGCGACATCGTCCGGATTGACGTAAATATTGATCTGCTCGAACGCCTCGGACACCCGCTCAGACGCCAGCCGCTGGCGTACTACTCCGATGTCCAGATCTGCTGCTGCAAGGATCAGTGTGCCGGTCTTCATCGCCAGCTTGGGCCGCAGCCCCTTGCCGCGATTGTAGATCACCATTTCGCGCAACGCTTGGGTCATCACAGATGTCCCCCGCGAATGGGCAACGATATCAATGTCTTCAACCTCAGGTATCTCGGCCAGCATCCGCAGGAATTCCTTGGCGTGATACACGCTGAAATCCGCGGCCTCCCGGTCCCGGAAATATCCCAGCAACCCGGCATTCCCCGCAGGCCAGGTGAACGACACCGGAATGGACCGCCGCCCGGTAAAATGCCACAGATTGGCCAGCGTCTGCACCGAGTTGTCGAACTCATTGCTCACCCCATGCACATAGACCAGAATACGCCGGTTGCCGGTGCGCTGCACCTCAGCCCGAATGGCATTCTGAAACTCCCGCGTGATGGCCTCGTATTCCGATCGGGCCTCAGGTGTCACGCGCAATTCCCCGCTCTGGCGCCGCGCGGGCAAGGGAATGTCGGGAAACCGCGTGATCTCACGCAGGGCAACCAGATCAAGCCGCGATATCCGCCCGCCGCGATCCACATGCGTCCGCGCCACCAGATCCTCCCAGTCCACGGCGCCGAACCTGATCTGCGTCGCCCCAAAGGCCATCGCATCAGACCGGCCCGTCCCATAGCCGGTCACACGACCCTCGGTGCGCACCGGCGCGCGATCTGTGACATAAAAGATCGGCGCATCCACCACCTGTAACACCTCCGGCACCAGACTGGCCGGATAATTGCGCCCATCCAGATAGAGGTTCGGCGGCTGCGACAGCTGCACACCCATGCTGCACGCCGCCAGCCCGCAAGCCAGCACCACGCCCCAGATCCATCGCCGCAGAGGTGTCCGTTGATCTTGGCCCATGCGCGCGATATTGCGGTGCGAATCCGCATTTGACCAGAGAGGATGCGCGCATGGCCGCCTATCAGTTCGTCTACCACATGTCCGGCGTCTCAAAGACCTATCCGGGTGGCAAGAAAACGTTTGAAAACATCAACCTGAACTTCCTACCCGGCGTCAAAATCGGCGTCGTGGGCCCCAACGGCACGGGTAAATCGACCCTGCTCAAGATCATGGCAGGTCTCGACACCGAATTCTCCGGCGAAGCATGGGCCGCCGAAGGCGCGCGCGTGGGCTATCTGCCGCAGGAACCCAAGCTTGATGAAACAAAGACCGTCCGTGAAAACGTCATGGAAGGCGTGGCCGACAAAAAGGCCATCCTGGATCGCTACAACGAACTGGCGATGAACTATTCGGACGAAACCGCCGACGAAATGGCCAAACTGCAAGACGACATCGACGCCCAGAACCTCTGGGACCTCGATTCACAAATCGATGTCAGCATGGAAGCCCTCCGCTGCCCGCCCGATGACGCCGATGTTGCCAAACTTTCGGGCGGTGAAGCGCGCCGTGTGGCGCTCTGCAAACTCCTGCTCGAAGCGCCCGACATGCTGCTCTTGGACGAACCCACCAACCACCTCGATGCGGAAACCATCGCCTGGCTTCAACAACACCTGATCGACTACAAGGGCACTATCCTGATCGTCACCCACGACCGCTATTTCCTGGATGACATCACCGGCTGGATCCTTGAGTTGGACCGCGGCCGCGGCATCCCCTACGAGGGCAACTACTCCGACTGGCTGGAACAAAAAGCCAAACGGCTGGCCCAAGAGGCGCGCGAGGACAAGTCCAAGCAAAAGACCCTCGAACGCGAACTGGAATGGATGCGGCAGGGTGCCAAGGCCCGTCAGGCCAAATCCAAGGCCCGCATCAACGCCTACAACGAAATGGCCGAAACGTCAGAGCGCGAAAAGCTCAGCCGCGCCCAGATCGTCATCCCGTCGGGCCAGCGCCTTGGCAACAAGGTGATCGAGGTGGAGGGCCTCAAGAAAGCCATGGGCGACAAGCTCCTGATCGAAGGGCTTGATTTCAACCTGCCCCCCGGCGGGATCGTCGGCGTCATCGGCCCCAACGGTGCCGGTAAATCCACGCTCTTCAAGATGCTGACCGGCCAGGAACAGCCCGACGCCGGAACAATCGAATTCGGCGACACTGTCGATCTGAGCTATGTCGACCAGTCCCGCGATGATCTCGCCGCAGACGACACGGTATGGGAGGCCATCACCGGCGGTGCGGAACTGATCCAGCTGGGCGACGCCGAAGTCAACTCCCGCGCCTATTGCTCGTCCTTCAACTTCAAGGGCGGCGACCAGCAGAAAAAGGTCGGCCTGCTCTCCGGCGGCGAACGCAACCGCGTCCACATGGCGCGCCTGCTGAAATCCGGCGGCAACGTCCTGCTGCTCGACGAACCCACCAACGATCTGGACGTCGAAACGCTCCGCGCTTTGGAAGACGCGCTGGTTGACTTCGCCGGCTGCGCCGTGGTGATCAGCCACGACCGCTTCTTTCTCGACCGCATCTGCACGCATATTTTGGCCTTCGAAGGCGAAGCCCACGTCGAATGGTTCGAAGGCAATTTCGAGGACTACGAGGAAGACAAGAAACGGCGGTTGGGGGCGGATGCGCTGGAGCCGAAACGGCTAAAGCATAAGAAGTTTGTACGTTGAACTTTGCGGAGCAGATTCAACGGGTGCGAGGCAGCGCTTGCTTGCAAGCGCGTTCGCACTCAGGTGTTATGTGGCGGAACAGTTCCAGCCCAAGCGGGTGAAGCATAAAAAGTTTGTCCGGCAGGGCATTGTATGTTTTTGAATCCCGACCCGACATTGGGGCCATGAGCAAGAGTGTTGCGATGGCATGGGCTATGGTAAGAAGTGTTCGAGTTAAGCAGTCTCATAGTGAGGTGATCGATGACGGTAGAAAATTTCGTCCAGCGCATCAAGAAGAGTACGCACCACAGATTCATATATCACTTCACTGATGAGGCAAATTTTGAACTGATCAAAGAGCACGGATTGCTTTCAAAGACCGAGATGAGACGACGAGAGATTTGGCCCCCCGCTCCATCAGGTAACCAATGGAGTTGGGACGCTGATGACCACAAAGGAGTTTCCAACTACGTTTCGCTTTGCTTAACGATGAATCACCCAATGAAATTTGCAGCTCTTAAGGAAGAACGTATATCCAAGCCTCGATATCTCGGGATACAGCCTGAAGTGTTGCTCCGCGACGGTGTACTGTTCTCAGCCGACATTGCGAACAAAGCAGATGTCGCATTACGTCCACTTGACGAAGCTCTTGCAGAAATTGATGAACAGGTAATCTATACAAGGACTGATTGGCGAGATCCACAAGTAAAAGCGAGACTCGACGCCGCAGAGCGCTATGAAATTCTTGTTCCAAAGAGAGTTCCTCTTGGATTGATCTCACGGGTTTTCTAGATGGCGACTCGACCGATTTTCATTCCAAGGGGAAAGCGAGGTCCCCTAGTCGAAACGCTGCCAATTGAAATTCGTTGGCATGGGGGGTTTGCAGCCTCGCAAAAGCAGAAAAATATCGCAGAACTACATCGTAAGGCCGCGACTCATGGATATCAACCAGTCTTGGAAGTCTCTACCAAATCAACGCTGGAAGTCGGCAGAAGGTTAAGCGCATTCAATTTGAAGATAAAAGTCTTCGGCCAAATGAAATGCTTGGAAAGTGTATATCAGGGCTCAAAGGTTTTTAGCGAATCAGGTCAACATGAAGAATTGACAGATTTAAATCCGTTCGAAGCAAAAAAGAAGGTTAGGGAGCTTGGAAAAGGAAAAATTGTCTCCTTTTTTTTTGAGGGGTATGAATATCAAACAGAACCAAAGAATGCATTCTACGACTGGCTCTATTTACGGGCGATCACACCACACGAAGAGTGGATACGAGAGAATCTCGACTTTGTGGCTTACTCGGATATTGAGTTCAACCCGACGAAATCTATAAATTGTCAGGGAAGAGCAGTTGCAGTTTTTCATGCCCTCTCTATGCGAGGTTCGACATTGAAATGTGTAGAAAATTTTGAAGTTTTTAGGAGAATGCTGATGCTCTCTCAAAAAGACGAAGTAATTTGAATTCGGGATTTGCCAGTGCAAGGTATTGGCGCTAGAAAATCTTGGCCTTAAGCACTCACACCGGGAAAGCGTTTCATCGCCATCAGCCGCACCGCAACAGGTCGTCCGGTCTTCATCGCTTTCTGCTGGCGTGGCCAAAAACTCCGCCCGATCAGCGCCCGTTACATGCACGCCAAGGAGTCTGCCCGCTATGACCAAACCTTCCCTCAAGGTTCCAGCCATGACCACTGACGCCGAGGCCGAAGCCTTCCTCGATCAGGACCTGTCTGACCTCGACCTCACTCAGTTCAAACCCGCCGATTGGGAACGCCAGCCCAAGACCGCGCGCATCAACATGCGGGTGCCGCAGGCGTTGGTTGATGCGCTCAAGGCCAAGGCCGCCAAGCGCGGCATCCCCTATCAACGCCTGATCCGCGAAGCCATTGAACGGGCGATCTAGCGCTCTCTCCCGAACCCGTTCGCCAACCGGTCCACCAGCTTGCGTTCTCGTTCCTGCAACCCGGCCGCCCGGTGCTGGAGCCATGTCGCGAGGATCCGGTTGATCCGCGCCTGATACCCCTGGCCCATCGCACGGAAGACACGCGCCACAGAACGGTCCAGATAGAGGGACACCTTCACCTTGGGCTCGTGGCAATCCAGATCCGCCTCGATGGTGTGCCAGGCGTCCGGCACCTCCGCGCGCAGGGCCTGGTCGTCGAGATCATAGTCGATCTCCGCCAGCCACAAATGATAGATCAACCGTTCTCTGGCGATACGCTGGGTCTTGGTGACGGGCATTCTGGTCTCCGGAATCAGGGGTGTTCCAGCATTGTAAAAAGGTATTAACTGGCCGGCGACGCACCGAACGGTCGCACCGACGCGATACCGACGTGATACCGACAAAAGACCGACCCATGCACCGACGCACCTTTCTGACCACTCTGACGGCCCTTGTTGCCGCCCGTCCGCTGCCTGTGCTGGCAGGCCCCGCGATCACCCGGCACCTGCCCCGCGCGACGCTGCTGGCACGGACGCACAATCACTGTACCGCTGACATGCTGGCCCGGCATTTGCAGGTCACGCCCCGGATCGCTGCCAAAATCCAGACCCTGCTTGTCCAGCGCGGCATCCTCACCACCCCGGTGAACGGTGCGGCCATGGCCACCCATCCGCTCAACACCCACTGCGTCCCGAACGAGGCGCTCAAACACACCAACTGGCTACAGAAACTGAGCGACGCGAAAGCACGCCTGCAAGAGGTGCTGGATCAGGCCGCCGACCCGGAACCGGAACCTTTGGCACAAGACAGTACTCCCCCTTCCGATACAGCGGAAGCGCACTGAAATAGACGCAAAGCTGCCTCATTCCTGCCCCAATCTGATGGCTCATTGGATCAACCAGAGCGGGAGGATCAAACAATGGCTGCACTTTTGTTCGTACTGGCCGGATGCCTTGGCATCATGGCCTCGCTTTTCGGGGCCATCCTCTTTGATCTTAGCTGGAGCGCCGCGTTCACCCTATACATGACTTTGGGCATCGGTTTGCCGGCCCTGTGCTTTGCAATCCGGCTTCGCCCTACCCTCCAGCAAGCCGCGCCACAGTCGGCCTGACGTCTGTCCAAACCCTGCGGTTCACCCGCAAACCCTTGTAAGTAGTGTCATAAGGTGCCATATCCCCCCTGCTTACGTTATTCTTTTTCGACCCACTGTCTCCCTCACACGGCGCCACGGACGACACGAGACCGACCACGCCGGGCCATCGCACCTACGCGGATGGCACTACTTAAAGGAGACTACGGATGGCTAATGGCACCGTAAAATGGTTCAACACAACCAAAGGCTTCGGCTTTATCGCACCTGAAACTGGCGGCAAGGACGTGTTCGTGCACATCTCTGCAGTTGAGCGCGCTGGCCTGACCGGCCTCGCCGACGACCAGAAGGTGACATACGACGTGGAAGCAGGCCGTGACGGTCGCGAATCTGCGGTGAATATCGCAATCGCCTAAGGTCTTTGGCGGGCCTGTCCCGCGGGATCGGCAAAAAGCCACCGACCACACGCAAAATTGACCGACCGTTGTGCAACAACGGTCGGTTTTTTGCTCTACGCGCCTTGCACCAGACGAATCGCAAATGCGAAAACAGGGCACCCGCCACACACAGTTCATGGAGCATATGATGCGCCGCCGTACATTTCTCGCCAGTTCCCTTGCAGCCACGGCTCTGCCGCAGATTGCCTCTGCCCAGACCGCTGTTTTCGATGCGACCCCCCAAGAGGTTGGCATCAAGCGCCAGTATCAGCCCGGCCAGTTGCTGATCCTGCCGCGCAGCCACTATCTTTACTACGTGACCGAACCCGGCAAGGCGCTGCGCTATGGCGTTGGCGTTGGCAAGGCCGGTCTGGAGTTTACCGGAACTGCCACCATCGACGTCAAGAAAGAGTGGCCGACATGGCGCCCCACAGACGAGATGATCGAGCGGGAGCCAGAGAACTACAAGCGCTTCATCGGCAACACAGAAGCCCAGCCCGGTGGCCCCGGAAACCCGCTTGGCGCACGCGCGCTCTATCTCTTTCAGAACGGCAAAGACACGTATTTCCGGATCCATGGTACGACCCAGCCGGGATCGATCGGTCGGTCGGTGTCTAACGGTTGCATCCGGATGATGAACGAACATGTCATCGATCTTTATGCCCGCGTGCCTCTGGGCACGGTCGTAACTGTGCTCTGACGCGTGTACCAAATGGATGCAAAAGGGCCGGTCACTGAACCGGCCTTTTCTTTGGCCAGATCCTACCTGCTGAAATGAGATCAGCGGTTCACTTTCGCCAGAAACTCTTCGATAAGTGTCAGCGCCTGAGGCCACGCTGGATCGAAAGCTGGCATGACGTGATTGCGCGAAGGCAGTGCAACAAATCGGCTGTCTGAAATCCCGGCGGCAAAACTCCGCCCCTGCTCAACCGGATGCATCCTGTCGCCACGCGCATGCAGTACCAGCACGGGGCAGCGTACCTTGGGCAAGATATCCCGGACACTTAGGTGGCCGACGCTTTCGCGGAACTGCGCAAAGGCCTCTGCTGTGATGCTCTCCTGCATGATCGTCGCGAAACGCCTCTGGTCATCGGGGGATACATCCGGGGCCAGCACACTCGCAAAATGATCCCTCACTGAGGGGTAATCATCATCCCAACCGACCCGCGCCATCGCATCCAGCGCAGCGGTCAGTTCTACATGGCGCGGCTCAGCACGGACCAGAGGTCCTTCCCTGAAGGCCCCCATGGCGATGATCCCGCTTACCCGTTCGGGATACCGCGCCGCAAAAGCGGCCCCGATTGCCGCCCCTTGCGATTTGCAAAAAAGCGGCGCGCGCTCGATACCGGCGGCGTCATATATCGCTTTGAGATCGCTCACGAAATGATCAAGCGAAAGCGCGGGCACGTCCCGATCAGACAGGCCGTTGCCCCGTTGATCAAAGCGCACAACACGGTACCTATCGGCAAGTTCGGCCAGCCAACCGCCGTTGAGAGACTGCCAGTCAAGTTCAAGATGAGAGATCCAGTTCGGGGCCTTGACCAAGGGGGGCCCATCCCCCACCGCTGTCCACGCCAGCTTGACGCCATCGTGCGATGCAGCAAACCGGATGTCCTGCGCCCTTTGGTATGCGGCCAGTTTTTTCGCGGCGCGCCCTCCGCTTAGATCAAGGGAGAAGGCGTCAACCGCGTCCGCAATGCCTTTCAGCCTAAGCGCGCCTTCACGCTTGAGGGTGACATCCGCCCCCAGGCTGCCCCCAGCAAGATCAACAGCAAGCCGGCTGATCAATCCATTGCCGGGCTGTGCAGCAGATTGCAGGCGTGCCGCGATGTTGACGGCGTCGCCAAAGACGTCGTTTCCGGAAACGGTGATATCCCCGACATGCACACCTGCGCGCATCCGGACGGCATAGTCTCGCATCTGAACCTGAATGGACCGCGTTGCGCGGATCGCATCGCCCACAGCGGGAAACTCGGCCAGCAGTCCATCGCCCATCAGTTTGACGATACTGCCCCCCTGTTGCTTCACAACCGGCCTGACGACCTTGCGCAACACCTCGTTCAACTGCCGCATGGTCTGATCGCCATCGGTTTCCATCATCTGGCCAAAACCTGCGACGTCGAGGGAAAGGATGGCAGCGATGCGGCGGGTCATGGGTCTTCCATACAGGCTTTCCCAAAGGGTAGCGCATCAGACACACTCGTAACAGTCTGCGCGTGCCCGGAATGACAAAGGGCCGACGTCACGTGACATCGGCCCTTCCTTTTTCAGACGCCTGACTTTTTAGTTCAGCGCCTTGTCCGTGATCGCATGGGTCCAGGCCCCCTCGGGTGCCTTGGTGATGACCGGATCGGACCCCCCTGCCAGCAGCGAGTCAACCGTGCGCTGGTAGTCCGCTTCGATCAGGGCACCGTTGGACCCTGCCGTCAGCTTGGCAATCTCTCCCATCATCCGCTTCTGGTGCTTCTCGGTCTGCGCACCGGATGCGTCATTGTCGAGCACAATCTCAGCGGCCTCATCCGGGTTCTCTTCGGCGTACTTCCACCCTTTCATGGAGGCGCGCACAAAGCGGACCATTTTGTCCTCGAAAGCCGGGTCGGCAAGGTTCTCTTCAAGTGCGTAAAGCCCGTCTTCCAGCGTGGCGACGCCTTCATCTTCGTATTTGAACGTCACCAGATCATCCGGCGTCAGACCCGCATCAATGACCTGCCAATATTCATTGTAGGTCATGGTCGACACACACGCCGCCTGGTTCTGCAAAAGCGGATCAACGTTGAAACCCTGTTTGAGCACCTCGACACCGCCATCACTGCCATCTGTCGGAATGCCCAGTTGCGACATCCAGCTCAGGAAGGGGAATTCGTTGCCAAAGAACCAAACGCCCAGTGTCTTGCCCTTGAAGTCATCTGTGCTGGCAATGCCCGCATCCTTGCGGCAGGTCAGCATCATGCCGGATGATTTGAACGGCTGCGCGATATTGACCATATTGAGGCCCTTTTCGCGTGCCGCCAGCGCCGCCGGCATCCACTCAACCGTAACGTCTGCGCCACCGCCTGCAAGTACCTGCGTGGGCGCAATGTCCGGCCCGCCGGGCTTGATGGTGACGTTCAGGCCTTCTTCCTCGTAGAACCCCTTGTCGAGCGCAACATAATAGCCTGCAAACTGTGCTTGCGTGACCCACTTGAGCTGCAGCGTGACATCATCCGCAGCATGCGCGAGCGTCCCCCAAAGCCCCAGCGCGGCGCCTGCCGCGATCTTGGTGAATGTTTTCATTTTTGTTTACTCCCTATTGGTTAGTGGTTTTCAGTATATCAGGTTCGTTGGCTTGGGTGCCAGAAAGTGACCGATTTCTCGATCAACGCCATGACCCCGTAAAAGGTTGAGCCTGCAATCGCTGCCACGACAATCTCGGCCCAGACAAGATCAAGTGCAAGCTGCCCCACAGATGTGGAGATGCGAAAGCCCATGCCTTTGACCGGAGAGCCGAAAAATTCAGCAACGATTGCGCCGATCAGGGCCAGTGTCGTCCCGATCTTGAGACCGTTGAAGATGAACGGCATTGCTGCGGGCAGACGCAGTTTGAAAAGTGTTTGCCAATAGCTCGCCGCGTAGGTCCGCATCAGGTCGCGCTGCATGGCACCGGTGTCCTGCAGACCCTGTACCGTGTTCACCAGCATAGGAAAAAACACCATGACCACGACCACCGCCGCCTTTGATTGCCAATCAAACCCGAACCACATCACGAGGATGGGGGCCATACCGATAATGGGCAAGGCCGCGACGAAATTCCCCACCGGCAGCAGGCCGCGCTGCAAGAAAGGGTAGCGGTCAATGGCAACGGCAATCAAAAATGCGGCGCCGCATCCGATGAGATACCCTGACAGTGCGCCCTTGATGACCGTCTGGACAAAATCGACCCAAAGAATATCGAGCGAGGCGGCAAAGGTCGCCGCAATGACGGAAGGCGCAGGCAACAGGACCTCGCTGATGTCAAATCCACGGACAATACCTTCCCAAGCGGCGATCATGGTCGCGCCAAAAACGATGGGCGCTGCCAGGCGGCGCCATTGCACACCGGGGTCTCGCGCCAGCCAGGAATTTACCAGCATTCCGGCGAACCAGGCAAGAATCGCAAAGCCAATCCACCCGATCATGCCATTCCCATCCGCTTAAGCGTCACCCGTTGCACTGCGCCAATGAGCCCCACCATTGCCGCAGCGAGGGCCGCGGCCATGATCAGTGCCGACCAGATCTGAATGGTCTGCCCGTAATAACTGCCGGCAAGTAACCGCGCCCCAAGACCGGCCACAGCCCCTGTCGGCAATTCACCGACGATCGCGCCGACCAGGGACGCCGCCATCCCGATTTTCAGCGAGGTAAAGAAATAGGGCATAGAAGCGGGCAACCGCAACTTCCAGAACGTCTGGCTTGCGCTGGCGTGCCAGGTCCGCATCTGATCCAACTGCATCTGATCAGGGCTGCGTAAGCCTTTAACCATGCCCACAACCACGGGGAAGAATGACAGGTACATCGAAATCATCGCTTTCGGCAGCAGACCTGAAATTCCTACGGCATTCAGCACCACGATGATCATCGGCGCAATCGCCAGAATGGGAATGGTCTGACTGGCAATGACCCAGGGCATTACCGACATGTCCATGGTTCGGTTGAACACGATCCCGATCGCCAGCAAGACGCCGAGGCCAGTGCCCAGCAAAAACCCAAGCAAAGTGGCGCTCAGCGTGATCCATGAATGATAAATCAGTGACCGTTTGGAGGTAATCTTTTTCTCGACGGTCGTTTTCCAAAGCTCTGCCCCAACCTGATGCGGCGCTGGCAACTTGGGTTTCTCCTGAGACCAGGTATCCTCAACCAAGGCGGTAAAATGCATATCCGCCCCTGACCGCGTGGCCTTATCATAGGCCCAAGGCGCATTGAGCCATACAGCGGCCGCATACCACAGCACAAATATGATCCCGACCACGGTCAGAATCGGCAACACAGCGGCTCTCATTGTACAACCCCAGTTTCAATGTTCCCCAAATATGCAAACGCGATGGCGTGCGGCAGGCTCTGTCCTTTGCATATTTTAAGAACATTGAAAGGAATCCTGGATTTAATGGCAGAGCGGTACAGGCAGGCATGCCGATGGCCGTGAACGTTGAAAGGGGACCTCGCCTCCCCACACAAACGGCGGAGCGGACCCGGGCGGGTGAGACCTGTCTTGCCCAACCGGGCCGCTTTAGCGCCCCTATTCATCCAAATGCCCCGCACGCAGCCCATCGCGCACCCGATGCGCCACTTCCAGAAATTCGGGCGTGTCGCGAATATCCAAGGGGCGATCTTTTGGCAGCGGGCTGTCGATCACATCGGTAATCCGTCCGGGACGCGGCGACATCACCACGATTTTGGTGCTGAGATAAACAGCCTCCGGGATCGAATGCGTCACAAAAGCTATCGTCTTTCCGGTCTGATCCCACAGCTTGAGCAATTGCTCGTTCAGATGATCGCGAACAATCTCATCCAACGCGCCAAAGGGTTCGTCCATCAGCAGAATATCCGCGTCGAAGCTCAGCGCCCGAGCGATCGACGCCCGTTGTTGCATGCCCCCTGAAAGCTGCCAGGGGAACTTCTTTTCAAACCCCGCCAGTTCCACCAATTCCAGCACACGTGCCACTCGCTCGGTTTGCTCTGCTTTGGATATCCCCATGATCTCCAATGGCAGCCGGATATTGCCTCCAATCGTGCGCCACGGGTAAAGGCCCGCAGCCTGGAACACGTAGCCATACGCCCGCGCCTTGCGCGCATCCTCCGGCGCAACACCATTGACCGTCACGGACCCGCCTGTCGGCTGCTCAAGATCCGCCATCACCCTCAAAAAGGTCGTCTTGCCGCAGCCTGATGGCCCGATAAAGGAAATAAAGTCCCCTTTCTCGATATCGAGCGAAACGTCCTTCAGTGCATGGATCGGCCCATCGTTTGTCTGGAACGTCAGATCGAGGTTCTGCGCTTGAATAATCGTCATTTCACAGCCGCCGTCACCACAATCTCAAACAGGCATCCGGTGTCCAGAGCAACACCGACGCAGGCCCGCTGAGGCCAATTTTTCGCCGCGCCAATCCATAGATTCCAGATGGCATCCATTGCAGATTTATCGGCAATATCGGCAAGATACACCGTCGCCTGCAAGATCCTGTCTTTGCCGCTACCCGCCTCGTCCAATAGGCTTTCAAGTTCTCGCAACGCGCCTGTCGTTTGCGCGGCAATACCGTCAGCATTCTCCGGGTCGGTTGAAACCGCGTAGACCAATCCACCTGCCGTCACAGCACTGCAACGCCCCCGGGCACCGCCGGGTATTTTGCCCCATTGCTCTGACATCAAATCCCTGCCGGAATATTTAGCGGATCACGTTTGATCATTTTGGGGCTCGTCAGTTGTTTCCACTTGCTGAGCGCCACGTTCGCAGAAGGGAACGCAGGCCGTGGAATGAACTTGCCGCGCCCTGGGTTGGGCTGCGAATTCTGCCCCCAAGCCCAGATCACTTCGCCCCGGTTGAGCGTATAGCGCGATTGCGCCTTGACCTCGAACCCTTCAAAGACGTTGTAATCCAGCACCGAATGATGGTTCGCAGGCGAAATCGTCTTGGTGATCTTGGGGTCCCAAACGACAATATCCGCGTCCGCGCCTTCCACGATCGCCCCCTTGCGCGGGTAGATGTTTAGGATCTTGGCAACATTGGTCGATGTCGCCGCGACAAATTCATTGGGCGTCAGCCGCCCGGTCTCCACCCCTTCGGTCCAGAGCACGGCCAGCCGTTCCTCCAACCCGTTGGACCCGTTTGGAATGATCCGAAAATCATCCCGACCTGCGCGCTTTTGCTCGGTGTTGAACGCCGCGTGATCGGTCGCGACGACTTGCAGCGAACCCGCCTGCAAGCCTGCCCAAAGCGAATCCTGATGGTCCTTGGACCTGAAAGGCGGGGACATCACGCGACGTGCGGCATGATCCCAATCCTTGTTGAAATATTCGGACTCATCCAGTGTCAGGAATTGAATGAGTGGCTCTCCGTACACGCGCATGCCCTTTTGCCGCGCGCGCCGAATGGCTTCATGCGTCTGCTCGCAGGACACGTGCACGATGTAGAGTGGCACACCGGCCGTGTCGGCGATCGTGATCGCGCGGTTGGCGGCCTCTCCTTCCAACTCGGGGGGCCGCGAATAGGCATGGCCCTCTGGCCCTGTGATGCCCTGATTGAAGTATTTCTCCTGCAACTCGGCGACCAGATCGCCATTCTCGGCATGCACCATCGGCAGTGCACCCAGTTCAGCACAGCGCTTGAAAGAGGCGAACATTTCGTCATCCTCGATCATCAAGGCCCCCTTGTAGGCCATGAAATGCTTGAAGGAATTGACGCCCATCTCAACGGCATCCTTCATCTCGTTGAAAACTGTCTCGTCCCAACCGGTGATCGCCATGTGATAGCCGACGTCGGAGCAGATCTGAGGCGCAGACTTGCGGTGCCATTCGTTGATCGCGTTCTTGATGGATCCGTCGGCACCCGGCAGACAAAAATCCACCACCATGGTGGTACCGCCAGCCGCGGCCGCCCATGTACCGCTTTCGAAAGTTTCGGCGGCAGTGGTGCCCATAAAGGGCATCTCCAGATGCGTATGCGGGTCGATCCCGCCGGGGATCACGTAGGCGCCTTCAGCATCGATATACTCGTCGCCCGAAAGATCCTCACCAATCTGCTTGATGATTTCCCCCTCGATCAGCACATCAGCCTTCCATGTCCGGTCTGCGGTGCACACCTGCCCGCCTTTGATCACTTTGCTCATCGTGTCACTCCCATCTTCATCTTTCCGGATAAACTCCGGGGTCCGGGGCAGAGCCCCGAAAGTTAAACCGATCCAAAACACCCCAACGCAGGCCCATGCACACCAATGTCCAGTGGACCAAAGTCGCTCTCTACGCAGAGCGAAAAGTACTCTGCCGTAGGCAGGTAGACCACCCGATATGTGCCATCGCCTTTCGCCACGGACCAGCAGCGCTGCGTGATGCCACCGGAAAAGGTCACCGTCACCTCGCGCGGGATGCGCCGGACCAGGGCAAATTCCTGCGCTGTGCGTCGCGCTACAACGTCAGCACTCATCAACGCCTCGGACACCTCTGCATCTACCAAAGCATCAATGCGCCCGGCTATCGAATGGCCTTGCGCCGTCATGCACGCACCGGAATTTTTGAGAAATTCCGACCGTTTTCTTTCAAAGAAAACGCACCCAGCTTCACCCGACAACCTCCGCCGTTTCCACCACCGCATGCATCAGCACGTCCGCACCGGCTTGGGCCCATTCGCGGCTGATCTCTTCGGCCTCGTTATGCGAAAGTCCGTCGACACAAGGGCACATTACCATCGCTGTGGGGGCTACTCGGTTAATCCAGCAGGCATCATGCCCAGCACCCGAAATCAGGTTCATATGCGAGTATCCCAGCCGCTCTGCGGCAGCGCGCACGGCTGTGACGCATCCTTCATCAAAGGTCACCGGATCAAAACCGCCGACCTTTTCAAATTCAATCTCTAGGCCCATCTCGTCCGCGATTTTTCCGCCTTCAACGCGCAGCCGCGCTTCCATGTCTTCAATGACGCTCAGATCGGGCGATCGGAAATCGACCGTAAATACCACCTTGCCGGGGATCACATTGCGCGAGTTGGGATACACGTCGATATGCCCCGCCGCGCCGACCGCGTGAGGCTTGTGCGACCAGGCAATCTCATCCACTTTCTCAAGGATTCGCGCCATTCCCAATCCAGCGTTCTTGCGCATCGGCATCGGCGTCGAGCCGGTATGCGAATCCTTGCCTGTAACGGTCACCTGCGTCCAGCTTAACCCCTGACCATGTGTCACCACCCCGATGTCTTTTCCCTCAGCCTCGAGGATAGGACCCTGCTCAATGTGCAGCTCAAAAAACGCACGCATCTTACGCGCGCCGACCTCTTCATCGCCGCGCCAACCGATGCGACTGAGTTCGTCACCGAACTTTTTGCCGTCCGTATCTTCGCGGGCATAGGCCCAGTCCTGCGTGTGAATGCCCGCAAAGACCCCCGAAGAGAGCATGGCAGGCGCATAGCGAGTGCCTTCCTCGTTGGTAAAGTTTGTCACCACGATGGGATGACGGGTTTTGATGCCCAGATCGTTCAGCGTTCGAATAATCTCAAGCCCACCCAAGACACCAAGCACACCGTCATATTTTCCGCCCGTAGGCTGTGTGTCCAGATGCGAGCCCACGTAAACCGGCAGCGCGTCCGGGTCTTCCCCTTCACGGCGCGCAAACATGTTGCCCATCTGGTCCAGCCCCATGGTACAGCCAGCGTCCTCGCACCACCTTTGAAAAAGTGCACGGCCCTCGCCGTCTTCATCCGTCAAGGTCTGGCGGTTGTTCCCGCCTGCCACACCTGGGCCGATCTTGGCCATTTCCATAAGGCTGTCCCACAACCGATCCGGGTCGATTTTCAGGTTCTCTCCGGGTGCGGCCATGACATGCTCCTTGCAGGCGAGGGGATAAAAATTTTACCATTTGGTAAATCCACGATTACGGCTAGACTGGTGTCTGTCAAGGACTGCTTTTAAGAGGGCCGCTGAGGGGGAGAAAATTTGGTTCCCCTGCCCAAAAACCGACCCGGAGACCGCCGTTGCCCGATGGAGCGCCCAAGAAACCAAGTCGCATTCAATTGCGTAACCGTCGCACGATTCTGGATGCCGCGCTGGAAGTTTTTTCGCGCCATGGGTATCGCGGGTCGACGCTGGACCAGATTGCCGGTAGCGCCGGGCTGAGCAAGCCCAACATCCTTTATTACTTCGACGGAAAAGAGGACATTCATGTCACCTTGTTGAACCAGTTGATGGAAACCTGGCTGGACCCATTGCGCGCAATGAATGCGGCTGGCGACCCGCAGGCCGAGATTCTAGCTTACGTCCAACGCAAGGTCGATATGGCGCGGGATCTGCCACGTGAAAGTCGCCTTTTTGCGGGTGAAATCTTGCAAGGGGCGCCACGTATGCGGCCAGATCTTGAAACAGGTCTGCGTCCGCTCTTTGACGAGAAATGCAACGTCATCCAGGGATGGATTGACGCAGGCAGACTGCCGCCGCTGGACCCGCAGCACCTGATTTTCTCAATCTGGGCGACCACACAGCATTACGCTGACTTTGAGGTGCAGGTGAATGTGTTACTGCCAGGCGAGCAAGATCCGCACGCGCGCGCATCGGCACATTTGCAGACGATGTTTGGCAAATTGCTTGCCCTCTAAGGGACTGAAAATAGGTTCAAAACACAGATCGCAGCGAGTTCTTTGCCCTTCGCCCCTGACGTCAGGCGCTCATCCGGTGTCAGGTTGCGCGAGACCATTCTTCTTCGATTTTTCGCGTTAAATCCTTATTCATTTCTTCGTGGCACTACGTGAACTGGGTGTGGGCTCCTTTGACAGACAGCAAGGAGCGGGAAATGTCTTCTATTCTGCTTACAAATCCATTTGCGTCGGTGCCTTCAGCACCGCAGGCGGCCACGGAGGGGCCTGTTGCGCCTCTGACCATACACGCCGTAACACCGGCACAGACTGGTAGCACGGCACGGGGCGCGGGAAACGCAGCCTCCTATACCGGAACGGGTTCCGGTCAGGGGCGCAGTATAGGGTCGGCCAGCCAGCAAGCGGTGCTGAGCGACCGTCGCGATGCTCTCCGCACCGAACGCCCGCCAAATGCCACGGCCAATTCCGTAGTCGGCGCCCAATCACGCGAAAGCGACGCCTCAGCGACGGTTCAGCCCAACGACCAAGATAGCAGCCTGCGGTCCCCGGCCGGCCTTGTCCCCTCTGCCCCCGCAGCGCAGGCGATCGAAATACAAATGCCCGACCCGCTACCGACATCGCCCTTTCTCAAGATGATGTCGGGCCGTGGGTGACGCCTATTCTGCTGCTTTTGCTGCAGGATTGTTGGGATGGGTGGTCCAGTTTGCGTACTCCGGCTGGACCACGTCGCCTGTACGCGGATCCGTTTCGCCGGGCCTCATCGCTTCCATGGTAATGCAGTCTTCCACCGGGCAGACATTGACGCACAGGTTACAAGCCACGCATTCCTCATCGATTACGGTAAAGGTGCGGTCATTGGACATGGCAATCGCCTGATGGCTCGTATCCTCGCAAGCGGCGAAGCAACGGCCACATGAAATGCACAGTTCCTGATCAATCTTGGCTTTGGCGACGTAATTCAGGTTGAGGTACTGCCAATCCGTTACATTGGGCACGGCTGCGCCGCAGAAATCGTCAATGCTGGTGTGGCCTTTCTCGTCCATCCATTCGGACAGGCCGCTGATCATCTCTTGTACGATCTTAAAACCATAGGTCATGGCCGCCGTGCAGACCTGCACATTGCCACAGCCCAGTGTGATGAATTCTGCCGCGTCACGCCATGTGGTGATGCCCCCGATGCCCGAAATCGGCAGTCCGTGAGTTTCCGGATTGCGCGCAATTTCCGAAACCATGGACATTGCAATCGGTTTCACCGCAGGCCCGCAATAGCCACCGTGCGATCCCTTGCCGTCAATCGAAGGTTCCGGCGACATCGTGTCGAGGTTGACCGAGGTGATCGAATTGATCGTATTGATCAGTGAAACCGCATCCGCCCCACCGGCCTTGGCAGCGGCGGCGGGTTTGCGCACATCGGTGATGTTCGGTGTCAGTTTCACGATGACCGGCTTTGAATAATACTGCTTGCACCATCGGGTCACCATTTCGATGTATTCCGGCACCTGTCCGACAGCCGCACCCATGCCCCGCTCGCTCATCCCGTGGGGGCAGCCAAAGTTCAGTTCAATGCCATCTGCGCCGGTTTCCTCGACCAGCGGAAGGATAGCTTTCCACGCGCCCTCTTCACAGGGCACCATGATTGAGACGATGATTGCCCGGTCAGGATAGTCGGCTTTGACGCGCTTGATCTCTTCAAGATTGGTGTAAAGATCCCGGTCCGTGATCAATTCGATGTTGTTGAGCCCCAAAAGTCTCCGATCCGCACCATAGATTGCGCCATACCGGGGCCCATTGACGTTGACCACCGGCGGTCCTTCGGACCCGAGCGTTTTCCAGACAACCCCGCCCCAGCCAGCCTCAAACGCGCGGCGAACGTTGTATTCCTTGTCTGTCGGTGGCGCGGAAGCCAGCCAAAATGGATTGGGGGATGTGATCCCCAGGAAATTGCTCGTCAGATCAGCCATATTACGTCTCCCGTAGGATGGGCGGTGTTACCCATCGTCCCCCATCAAAGTGTTATGCATGTCTTCGGCCGCATCGCGCCCTTCGGCCACCGCCGTCACCGTGAGATCATCGCCGCCAGAGGCACAATCCCCGCCGGCCCAAACACCCTGAAGTGATGTCTGCCCGGCGCTTGCGACCTTGATCTTGCGTCCCTCCAGATCAGGCAGGTCGTCGCCTTTCAGCGTCTGGCCAATTGCCCTGAAAATCTGATCCGCCGGCAACCTTAGTGTCTGCCCCGTACCGCGCATCTGGTTGTCGACATACTCGAATTCGATCTCGCGGACCGCACCGTTGCCATGCATCGCAGTGGGTACCGCATGGGTCACAATCCGCACGCCTTTTGAAGCGGCCAGGTCCTGCTCGAACACGGAGGCGTTCATGCGGTCGCGGCCCCGGCGATAGACCAGCGTCACGTTCAAGGCGCCCAGCAACTTGGCCTGCACAGCGGCATCCACCGCCGTCATTCCGCCGCCGATGACAACAACATCGCGACCGATCGGGACCTGCGCCAGATCGCTGGCTTGCCGCAACTCAGCGATGAAATCCACCGCGTCTGTCACACCTTCCTTGTCATCCCCGTCGATCCCAAGCGCATTGACCCCGCCCAGGCCCGTGGCAAGAAAAACCGCGTCAAAGCCTTCGCGCAATGCGGCAAGGGTCATGTCCTTGCCCAGCGCTGTCTCGTGACGGATTTCGATGCCACCGATTTGCAACAGCCACGCCACTTCGGCCTGGGCGAATTGGTTCGGCGTCTTGTATGCGGCAATGCCGTATTCATTAAGCCCACCGGGTTTGGGGGCTGCGTCCATGACGACCACGTCATGCCCGTGCATTGCCAGACGGTGCGCGCAGGAAAGCCCGGCCGGACCCGCACCAACCACGGCCACCGTTTTGCCAGTAGACGCAGAACGCACGAACGGATGGGTGCCCTGACGTTGCAGATGGTCCGTGGCATAGCGTTGCAACTGGCCAATCAGCACCGGCTTGCCCTCGGCCACCTCACGCACGCAAACCTCTTCGCACAGTGTTTCGGTAGGGCAGACACGGGCGCACATTCCGCCCATGATGTTTTGTGTCAGGATCGTCTTAGCGGCCGCATCCGGCGTGCCCGTTGCGATTTGGCGGATGAACAGCGGAATATCGATGTCGGTCGGACAGGCTGTGATACATGGGGCATCATGGCAAAAGTAGCAGCGATCAGCAGCAACCAGCGCCTCGTGGTCATCAAGTGGCGGATGCAAATCCTCGAAGTGTGTCTCATAGGCGGCAGGTTCCAGCCGTGCACTCTTGATTCCGGGCTCAAAGACGTCTGCTGGCATGGGCGGCCTTTCACTGGTGTGTGTATCGATATCAAAACGCTCTCACGGATCAGAAATTTTATCAACTGGTAAAATTCTGCCTGCTCAATTTTCATGCGCGGACCCCCGCCTGTTGATCGGTGTGGTTGAAAATTGCTTGCTTTAGACTTTGGGCGTCGCAATATCGACCGTGCTACGCGTAAGACTTGCGATGACTGCTCCATACGGCTCAGCACGACAATCTTCCAAGAGCCGCGCTGCCGCATTCCGTGGGCAGGAACAAATAGGAGAATGGGGTCATGGCAACTGGCACCGTAAAATGGTTCAACACAACAAAGGGCTATGGCTTTATCGCCCCGGATGGCGGCGGCAAAGATATCTTTGTCCACATTTCGGCAGTCGAACGTGCGGGGCTGACCGGGCTGGCCGACAACCAGAAAGTTACATTTGACGTGGAAGCGGGCCGTGATGGCCGTGAAAGCGCGGCGAATATCGCACTGGCCTGACGCGCCTTTGAGAGATTTGAGAAAGCGGGGACTGCGGTTCCCGCTTTTTTTGGTGGCTCAGCATCCACGAGCCCGGGCAACCCGCCCAACGGGTCTGGCTACGCCCCCTCCCAATCGACCCCGGTTGCCTCTTCGATCACCAACCGCCCTTCTGGCCAAGGCGTCATCAAAGAGGTCACCTCTTGCTCGTTCCCTTCCAGCCAAAACGGGATATCGCCCTGCTCCAACAGAACCCCCATGCGATGATGGATCGGCGCGACGTCTGCATTTGGCGGGCATGTCACCGTTGCCACCTGCGCCACGTGCAAGCCGCCCGGTGCTTTCCAAACATCCGTGATGGCCGCAAACCACAAAAAAACTGCGTCAGATGGCCGGATCCGCCAAGCGGTCTTGCGCCGCTTCTCACCGGTCCATTCATACCAGCCATTTGCAGGAACAACGGCACGCCCGACACCAGCGAAAGCGGTTTTGGCAAACACGGTTTCTGATCGGGCGTTGATCAGTGTTTCCATGACCGGACGTCCGCGCGCATTAACGCGGCCTACCGGAATGATCCCCCAGCGCATCTGCTGGAACCCCTCCGATGTGAGGGTGACGATCTGCTCGCCGGGGGCGATGTTCTGGCGCGGCACCTGCGCGTCCAAATCGCCCATATCCTGTCCCAGCACCGCACCAAGCGCTGCCATTTCAGAGGTCAGGAACAAGCGGCCCGGCATAATATCACTCCTTTATTGCCTCGGTCAGTTGCAGGACGTAAGGCCCCAGCCCCGCAACGATCTGTGCGACACCTTCTGCGTTGGGATGCAAACGATCCGCCTGCAAGAGCGGCAATAGGGCCCCGAACTCGGGTAATGATCCATTCTCATGCAATCCGACAAAGAAGCTTTCGGCGAAGTGCACGTCATAGGCCGCCGCGAGATCTGGATAGATCGCATCGAACTGCGTTTTGTAGGCCGGTCCAAAATTGCCACCAGCCTGCATGCCCACCAGCAGCACCACGACATCTGCGGCCTTCGCCGCCTTTAGAATGCCATCCAGGTTTTGCCGCGCCTCTTCGGGTGGCAAGCCGCGCAGCACATCGTTTCCGCCCAGCGCGACGATCATACCATCGACGTCCGGCGTCAGCGTCCACTCTACCCGCGCCAATCCGCCCGCGGTCGTGTCCCCTGAGACCCCCGCATTGATCAGCCGAACGTCTGCCCCCTGGGCATCAAGCCAGCCTTGCATTTGCGGCACAAATCCCTGTTCGGCAGGCAGCCCATAACCCTGCGTCAGGCTGTCTCCAAGCGCAACGATCACAGACTGATCCGCCTGAACCGCCCCCGCGTATAGAACAACAAACCCAATCAACGCCTTGCGCATGCTTTCAGAACCTCCATATCGAACGACAACCCTAGCAAAAGGCCGCACCGCATGACGACCCCTGTGTTTCATCTTGAAGATGTGGTTCTTTCGCTCAAGGGCAATGCCGGGGCGGTTGAGATCCTGCGTGGTATTTCCATGACGGTAGACGCAGGCGAGACGGTGGCGCTGACGGGACCGTCCGGGTCGGGAAAGTCGTCGCTGCTGATGGTTCTGGGTGGGTTGGAGCAAGCCACAGGCGGCACTGTCGAGGCGTTGGGCCAAAACCTAACCTTAATGAGCGAAGATGCATTGTCGCGATTCCGGCGAGGGCGGATGGGGATCGTGTTTCAATCCTTTCATCTGATCCCCACCATGACGGCGCTTGAGAATGTGGCGACGCCGCTGGAAATAGAGGGCAACACCGATGCTTTTGACCAAGCCGAAGAAGCGCTGAAAAACGTTGGACTGGGCCACCGGCTTGCACACTATCCCGCGCAACTTTCCGGAGGCGAACAGCAGCGGGTCGCGCTTGCCCGGGCCTGTGCGCCCCAGCCTGCCATTCTGTTGGCGGATGAGCCGACGGGCAATTTGGACAGCTCCAACGGGGCGACGGTGATGGATTTGCTCTTCGACATGCGCGACCGCTTTGGCGCGACGCTGGTACTGGTGACGCATGATCCAACGCTGGCTGACCGGTGTGACAGGGTAATCAGGCTTTCCGACGGGCGGGTCGCATGAGCCTTGTGCTGGCCGCTCGCTTTGCCCGTCGCGAGATGCGCGGGGGGCTGAGAGGGTTTCGCTTGTTTCTCGCGTGCCTTGCGCTGGGTGTCGCGGCGATCGCGGCTGTGGGGTCCGTACGCGCGGCGATCGATGCCGGACTGAAGCGGGAAGGTGCCGCACTGCTGGGCGGAGATGCAGAGCTGGAACTGACCTATCGCTTTGCCACGGCGCAGGAACTTGAATGGATGGCCGCGCAATCCCAAGCGGTGAGCGAGATTGTCGAGTTTCGTTCCATGGCTGTGGTGGGGGAAGACCGTGCGTTAACCCAAATCAAGGGGATCGATGACGCCTACCCCCTTGTAGGCCAAATGGCGTTAGCACCGGATATCCCGCTGGCTGATGCCCTGGCTGAGGTGGATGGCACCCCCGGCGCGGTGATGGAACGCGCATTGATTGACCGGTTGGGTCTTGAACTGGGGGATACCTTTTCGTTGGGCACCAAGGCGTTCCGTTTATCCGCGCGCATTGTAAACGAACCGGATTCAGCGGCCAGCGGCTTTGCTCTTGGCCCACGCACGATGGTACCACGCAGCGCACTTGACGGATCGGGATTGCTGTCTGCCGGCACGCTTTTCAACAGCAAATATCGTCTTGATCTGGCATCAGACGCCCCGCTCGCTGATATCGAGGCGGCGGCTGAGACAAGGTTTGAGGGCAGCGGCATGCGCTGGACCGATGCGCGCAACGGGGCGCCGGGAATAGCGACCTTTGTGGATCGCCTCAGCGCGTTCCTGATCCTCGTAGGGCTTTCGGGCCTGGCCGTGGGGGGCGTGGGCGTCTCGGCTGCGGTGCGGTCTTATCTCGCCCGCAAGACCGAAGTCATCGCCACCCTGCGCGCCCTTGGCGCGGTCCGTGCCACGATCTTTCAGACATATTTTCTGCAGATCGGGGTGCTGTCACTGGTTGGTGTCGCGCTTGGTGTTGTCATCGGCGCCATGGCGCCCTTGATACTGGCCCCGCTGATAGAGGCGCGTTTGCCGATTCCGGCCTCCTTTGCGCTGTATCCTGCGCCGTTGGCAGAGGCGGCAATATACGGCCTGCTCACAGCATTGCTTTTCACGCTATGGCCACTGGCGCGCAGCGAAGACGTGCGCGCGGCAACATTGTTCCGCGATGCCTGGGACGGCGCGCGCGCCTTGCCCGCGTGGCGCTACATTGCGCTGACGGTCCTGATCGCGGCCGTGCTCGTCGGTCTTGCGGGCTGGTTCAATGGCTCTTGGTGGCTGACGCTCTGGACCCTGGGGGGGATCTCTGGCGCGCTTGTTCTGCTTGCGGTGACCGCCGTACTCATCCGCATTCTGTCACGCCGCGCGGCGCGGATCGCGCGTGGGCGGCCGCGATTACGATGGGCGCTCAGCGCGATCAGCGGCTCGGGCGAAGGGGCAGGCGCGGTGGTGCTGTCGCTGGGGCTGGGCCTGTCCGTTCTTGCCGCCGTAGGCCAGATCGACGGCAACCTGCGCAAGGCCATCACCGGCAACCTGCCTGACATTGCGCCCTCATACTTCTTCGTGGATATCCAGAAAGACCAGATGCCTGGCTATACCGAACGTCTGGAAAACGATTCCGCCGTCAGCAGGATCGAAAGCGCGCCAATGCTGCGCGGTGTCATAACCCAGATCAATGACCAGCCGGCGCAGGATTTGGCGGGTGATCATTGGGTCCTTAGCGGCGATCGGGGCGTGACCTATGCAGCCACACCCGGCCCGCGCACGAAGCTGACACGCGGAGAATGGTGGCCCGAGGATTACAGCGGCACGCCATTGATCAGCTTTGCCGCGGAAGAAGCCGAAGAAATGGGGCTGAACCTGGGCGATGCCCTGACGATCAACATCCTGGGCCGCGACATCACCGGGACCATCGTGAACTTTCAGGAAGTCGACTATTCCGGCGCGGCGATGGGTTTCATTCTGACCATGAACCCCTCAGCACTGGCGGGTGCACCGCACAGCTTCATCTCTACCGTCTATGCAGAGGAAGATGCCGAAGCCGCAATCCTGCGCGATCTGGCGCAGGCCTATCCCAACATTACCGCCATTCGCGTGCGCGATGCCATAGACCGCGTGTCCGGGGTATTGTCAGGTCTGGCGGCGGCAACCTCCTATGGTGCACTGGCGACGCTGCTGACCGGTTTCCTTGTGCTAATTGGGGCGGCTGCTGCCGGAACGAACGCGCGAACCTACGAGGCCGCGGTTCTAAAAACGCTTGGGGCCTCCCGCCGCGCTATCGCCGCCAGCTTTCTGATCCGGGCCGGGCTGATGGGGCTTTTTGCCGGGATGGTTGCCTTGCTCAGCGGTATTTTGGCCGGATGGGCGGTCAGTACCTTTGTGATGGAGACCGCGTATACCGTGATCTGGCCCTCAGCGCTGCTGATCATCGCTGGCGGGATCCTCGCAACCGTTCTGGCCGGAATCGGCTTCGCCTGGCGGGCCCTCAACGCGCGCCCTGCACAGGTGCTGCGCGCACGCGAGTAGGCTCGCATGTCAAATGGAGGAACCCCTTGCGGCCAGCCACAAAGATGTCCTCAAGGGTGCCCGCAGTTCTAAAATCGCCCACGCTACTCCGCCGCTTCGGCGTAGTCCTCCATTGGGGGACATGTGCAGATCAGGTTCCGGTCGCCATGCACGTTGTCCACCCGGTTGACCGGTGGCCAATACTTGTCAACGCGAAATGCCCCGGGCGGGAAACACCCTTGCTCGCGGGTGTAGGGCCGGTCACCCCAGTTCGTCACCAAGTCCTCGACCGTATGTGGCGCATTCTTGAGCGGGTTGTTTTCCCGATCCATATCGCCCTTTTCGATCTGCGCAATCTCGGCGCGGATCGCGAGCATTGCATCGCAGAACCGATCCAGTTCCGCTTTTGTCTCGCTCTCGGTCGGTTCAACCATCAGCGTCCCCGCCACAGGGAACGACATGGTGGGCGCGTGAAAACCACAATCGATCAAGCGCTTTGCCACATCATCGACCGTCACGCCTGCGGTCTTCTCGAAGGGCCGGATGTCAAAGATACACTCATGCGCGACGCGGCCCGTGGGACCCTTGTAAAGCACGTCATAGGCCCCTTCGAGACGCTTGGCGATATAGTTGGCATTCAAAATCGCCACCCGCGTCGCCTGCGTCAGACCCTCGCCCCCCATCATCAGACAATAGGCCCAAGAGATCGGCAGCAGCGAAGGCGAACCGTAAGGGGCCGCCGACACCGCGGCGCCCTCTTGATTGGGATGCCCCGGCAAATGCGGCACCAGATGCGCCTTCACGCCGATGGGGCCCATTCCCGGCCCGCCACCGCCATGCGGAATGCAGAAAGTCTTGTGCAGGTTGAGATGGCTCACATCGCCGCCAATGTCACCGGGTCGCGACAGGCCGACCATGGCGTTCATATTGGCCCCGTCAATGTAGACCTGTCCACCATGGTCGTGCACGATTTTGGTCACTTCGGTGACCGTTTCTTCAAACACACCATGGGTCGATGGATAGGTGATCATGCAGCCTGCAAGGTTTTCGCCATGCTGCTCTGCCTTGGCGCGGAAGTCTTCCAGGTCGATATCGCCGTTGTCCGCCGATTTCACGACGACAACCTTCCATCCCACCATCTGAGCCGAGGCAGGGTTGGTGCCATGTGCGGACATCGGGATAAGGCAGATGTTGCGATGATCCTCGCCGTTCGCACGATGATAGCCCGCGATAGACAACAGCCCGGCGTATTCCCCCTGCGCGCCGGAATTCGGCTGCATGGAGATGGCGTCATACCCGGTGATGTCACACAGTTTTGACGATAAATCGTCAATCAGTTCCTTATACCCCAGCGCCTGATCGCTGGGCGCATAAGGGTGCATCAGCGAAAACTCTCGCCAACTGACCGGCATCATCTCGGCTGCTGAATTGAGCTTCATCGTACACGATCCAAGAGGGATCATTGCCCGGTCCAACGCCAGATCACGGTCCGCCAATCGACGCATGTAGCGCATCATTTCGGTTTCGGCGCGGTTCATGTGGAAAATTGGATGAGTCAGGAAATCTGTCTGCCGGATCAGCTTTTCCGGCATGTGGTAATGCGGCGTGTAATCCTTGTCTTCGCGGTCAATGCCAAAGGCCCGCCAGACGGCTTCGATCGTGGCGGGCTTGGACCGTTCATCCAGGCTGATCCCCACCTTGGTCTTGCCCACTTTGCGCAGGTTCACCCCTTCGCGAACCGCCGCCGCCAGCACGCCACGCTGCAACAATCCCACGTCAACGGTAATCGTGTCAAAATAGGTCGCGGGACGCACGTCGAAGCCGGCCTGCTTTAGCCCTTCCGCCAAGCGCGCCGTCTTGCGGTGGATCCGCTGCGCAATCGCCTTGAGACCTTCCGGCCCATGAAAGACCGCATACATCGACGCCATGACGGCCAGCAATGCCTGCGCGGTACAGACGTTCGACGTGGCCTTCTCGCGCCGGATATGCTGCTCGCGGGTTTGCAGCGAAAGCCGGTATGCCCGGTTTCCGTGCGCATCAATCGACACGCCCACAATCCGACCCGGCATGGCACGTTTCATCGCGTCCTTGCACGCCATATAGGCCGCGTGCGGCCCGCCATAGCCTTCCGGCACACCAAACCGCTGGGTAGAACCGACAGCAATATCCGCGCCCATGGCGCCGGGCTCTTTGAGCAGCGTAAGCGCCAGCGGATCTGCAGAAACGATGCCGACCCCCTGGTGGGCATGCAATGCGGCAATCGGGTCGGAAAAGTCGCGCACATGTCCATTTGTGCCCGGATACTGAAAGATCGCGCCAAAAACGGCACTCGCATCCATTTCCCTGGGGTCCCCGACAATTACCTCAATCCCCAAGGGTGCCGCGCGCGTCTTCATCACGGCGATGTTCTGCGGATGACAATCCTGATCGACAAAGAACGCGGTCATCTTGGACTTTGACACCCGCTGCGCCATTGTCATCGCCTCGGCGCAGGCTGTGGCCTCGTCCAGGAGAGACGCGTTCGCAACCTCCAACCCAGTCAAATCGGAAATCATCGTCTGGAAGTTCAGCAGCGCTTCAAGACGGCCCTGCGATATCTCCGGCTGATACGGTGTATAGGCCGTATACCATGCAGGATTCTCCAGAATATTGCGCTGTATCGCTGGCGGGGTGACGGTGCCGTAGTACCCTTGTCCGATAAGCGACGTCAGAACCGTGTTCTTTGCCGCTGTCTTGCGCATGTGTTCCAACACTTCGCGCTCAGATTTGGCACGCCCGAAATCCAGCGGTGCCTTGGCGCGAATGGCTTTTGGCACCGTGTCATCAATCAGCGCCTCAAGATCGTCTACGCCCACAACCTCAAGCATGTCGTCCATTTCAGCCGGCGACGGGCCGATGTGACGGCGGTTCGCAAAATCATAAGGCAGATAGTCCGTTGGCTTGAAGGTCATATCACCCCCCATTTCAATGTTCCGAAAATATGCAAATCCAGCAGGCTGATCAGGGCTCAGCCGATGAACTTCTGGTATCCCGCCTCATCCATGAAGTCGTCCATCTGGCTTGCATCACTAATCTTCATCTTGAAGAACCACGCTTCGCCCTGAGGGTCGTCATTGACCATAGACGGATTGTCCGTCAGCGCGGAATTCACTTCCGTGATCTCGCCATCTACGGGCGCAAGAATGTCTGAAGCTGCCTTTACGCTTTCGATCACGACGACTTCGTCATCCTTGCTGACGGTCGTGCCTTCATCCGGAAGCTCGACAAAGACCACATCGCCAAGCTGCTCAGCCGCGTGGGTGGTGATGCCAACAACCATTTCGCCATCTTCCTCGCGCAGCCATTCGTGTTCTTCTGTGAATTTCATTGGTCTCTCCTCATGTCTGATTATCTTTTGAAGTTTGCCGTCACGAAAGGCAGGTTTGCAACGCTCAATCGCATCCGCTTACCGCGCACCTCGCCCCACAACGAGGTGCCAGTCGCGGCATGATCCGTGGCGACATAGCCCATGGCGACAGGTCCACCGACCGTTGGCCCAAAGCTGCCCGAGGTGACCACCCCGACGCGCGAACCGCCGACCTCGGCATCAAATATCTCGACGCCGTCGCGCATCGGCGCACGGCCTTCGGGCCGCAACCCGACCCGCTTGCGCTTTATACCAACGGCAAATGCAGCCTGGATTGCTGCCGCACCGGGAAATCCACCCGCACGGTCTCCGCCCGCCCGGCGCACTTTCTGGATCGCCCAGTTCAGAGCGCCCTCAATCGGATTGGTGTCCGCATCAATATCATTGCCATAAAGGCAAAGACCGGCCTCCAGCCGCAGTGAATCACGCGCGCCCAGCCCAATGGCCTTAACGTCCTCGTGCGCCAGCAACTTCCGCGCCAGCAGTTCGGCCTCATCTGCCAGAACGGAAATCTCGAAACCATCTTCGCCGGTGTATCCTGACCGCGATGCCCAAACCTCAATCCCGTCAAGCGTCAGATCGGCAACATCCATAAACGCCATCTCGTCGGCGCGCGCATCCATCCCTGCAATGACTGCGCCTGCCTTGGGGCCCTGCAGCGCAATCAACGCGCGATCGGTGATCTCGGTGACCTGTATCTCGGGTTCGACTGCCGCGCGCATGCGGGCAATGTCAGCTTCCTTGCAGGCCGCATTGACGACAACAAGCAAATGATCGCCGCGCCGCGCGAACATCAGATCATCCTCGATACCGCCTGTTTCATTGGTGAAGAACCCGTACCGCTGGCGGTCCTGTTCCAGACCCAGCACATCCTGCGGGATCAAGGCCTCAAACGACCTTGCCACATGATCCCAGCTTTCGCCTGACAGGATCACCTGCCCCATGTGGCTGACGTCGAAAAGCCCGGCAGCACTGCGCGTGTGCTGGTGTTCCTTCATGACCCCAAGCGGGTATTGCACGGGCATCTCATATCCCGCAAAAGGCACAACCTTGGCGCCAAGTTCCACATGCAGATCGTAAAGTGGCGTACGGTGCAGATCGCTCATGGGTCCCCTCCCCTTATTCCGGAGCCCACAGACATCCGGCATCAACGCGCTGATTGATCAGCAGCCCTCGATGCCCCCTCTGTCCTTTCGCCTGAGATCGTTATCCCTTCGGCGGCCCGAAACCCGGGCTCTCTCCAGAGTGTCTTTTTCCATCACGGTCCATGAGCCTGAGAGTTTCCGGGGCGGTTGCTCCTTCGGCATCGTCCTTGCGGGCGATTCTCCCATGACGGATACCTTTACGTATGCTGCGGCATACCGTGCCGTCAAGCGCTTGTAGCAGGTCGCTGAAAATGCTCAATAAAGCTCATGACACCTTACTTTTTCGGCTACGGCAGCCTCGTCAACCGCGCCACCCATGCCTATCCTGACGCGCAACCGGCCTCCCTCAGTGGTTGGCGCCGCACGTGGGTGCAGACCCCCGCGCGCGCAGCAGTCTATCTGTCGGTGGAACCCGCAGCAGATGTCAGCATCGATGGACTGATTGCCGCGGTTCCGGGGGCGGATTGGGCAGCGCTTGATCAACGCGAGGCCGCCTATGCCCGGGTCGCGTCTGGCGGCGCGGTTTCACATGCCCTGTCGCCTGCACCCGATGTATCCCACTACACCGTCACCGATACCCGCCATGTCACCGCCAACCCGTTCATTGTGCTAAGCTATCTCGACATCGTCGTGCAAGGATTCCTGCGAGAATATGGAAAAGACGGCGTGGCCCGCTTTTTTGCCAGCACGGCAGGGTGGGAGACCCCCATCCTGGATGACCGCGCGGCACCGCGGTACGCGCGGTATCATCAGTTGACCAAGGCAGAAGAGGCATTGGTGGATGACCACCTCGCGGCACTACCGACGCGCGTGAAATAGCGTCATCAGCCGGCCTTCGCGGCCAAAAATCGCCTCTTTGGGTTCGCGTTCCCCGCCGCCTCGTGCGATGACCCGCAACGCCAGCACCCAGGCGATAACGCCAAAAAGCACACCCGCCGCGGCCTGTCCGATCAGCACCCCCGGTGCGCCATAAAGTGCCGAACCTGCCCAGACAAACGGGATCAGCGCGACCGCATTGCGCCCCCAGTTGGTATAGGTGGAATAGAACGGGTGGCCCAGGTTGTTGAAGGCTGCGTTGGCGACGAACAGAATGCCCGGAAAGAAAAACAGCAGCGATAACGGTCCGCAGAAGAGGTAGATCAGTTCGCGGGTAATCCCGTCAGCCTCAAACAAGGCCGCGATCGGCCCCCGGAGGACAAAAAGCACTGCCGAAACCAGTACTATGACGATGGCCGTGAACCAGACTGCGGCCCTGAAGCCTTCGCGCACGCGGCTCATGTTACCCGCGCCAAAGTTCTGGCCCAGGATCGGGCCAACCGCACCCGACAGCGCAAAGACCACACCAAATGCGACCGGGATCAGGCGCCCCACGATGGCCATGCCAGCCACCGCAGCCTCCCCATAACCCGCCATCGCGCGCGTCACGAACGCCTGCCCCACAGGGGTGGCAATCTGCGCCAGTATGGCGGGAAAGGCGATGGACAGAACCGGCATCAGATCGCGCCGCATTCCCGGCAGGTGCGGCATCGCGATGCCGCCATAAATCCGGATCAGCGGGAGTATGGCCACCAAGGCGATCACGACCCGCGCAATGGACGAGGCAATCGCGGCACCCGTCAGTTCCAGATCCAGCCCGAAAATCAGGATCGGATCCAACACCGCATTCACAACACCCCCTGCAATCGTCGCCATCATGGCGCGGCGCGCATCGCCATGCGCCCGCAATATTGCCCCGCCCATCATCCCCACCATTAGGAACGGAACGGAAGGAAGGATGATCGCCAGAAAATGCACCGACAGATCCGCCGTATGCCCGGTGGCCCCCAGCAGCGCCACAAGATCGGCCAGAAATATCCAGACAATGATGGAAAAAATCACCCCAAAGATCACACCGTAGGTCAGCGCATGCGTGGTCCGCTCGCGCGCCAATGCCTCATCGCCGGACCCCAATGCGCGCGCAACCAATGCGCCTGCCGCAATGGCAAGCCCAATGCCGAACGAGGTCGTGAAGAACAGGATCGCACCCGCATAGCCGATGGCGGCCGCCAATTCGGCCTTACCCAGCATGGCAATGAAAATCATGTCGACAAAGTCGACCAGAAAGACAGCCATCAGACCCACGGAAGAGGTAAGCGCCATTACCGTGGTATGACGAAAAAGGTTCCCCGTCAGAAACTTTGCCTGTGCATCAGCCATGGGGCGCGGTCCCCCGTTTCACCCTTTTTCAAATACCTCAGCGCGCCCTTCGATACAGGCGCGCGGTCAGGGTGACACTAGCCCCGGGCCTTCACGACCTGCAACAGTGGCATCACTTGCGCCATTTCCGGCCCACTTTCCTGCCCGGTCAGCGCCAACCGCAGGGGCCGGAACAAGCCACGCCCCTTACGCCCCGTCGCCTCTTTCACGCCGGCAGTCCAGGTGCCCCAGGTTGTTTCATCAAATGGCATATCAGGCAGCATCGCGATGGCCTCGGCCACAAATGCCGCGTCGTCTGCCTCAATGATTGGCTCCGCGCCGTCGCGAAACATGGCCCACCAGCCGTCAAGATCAGCCAATGTCTGGATGTTCTCGCGTGTCACAGCCCAGAACTGCGCTGCCTTGCCGTCTGGCACACCAACTGCACGGACCGCTTCAGCGACCTCATCCAGCGGCAGTTGCGACAAATACCGGCCCGTCAGCGGGAATAGATCGGCGACATCGAACTTGGTCGGGGCGGACCCGAACTGAGCGATATCAAAACCCTCCGCAATCGCCGCCAGATCATCGTGCAATTCGACCGGGTGCGAAGATCCCAACCGCGCCATCAGGCTCAGCAGGGCTGCAGGCTGCACGCCTTGTTCGCGCAGATCGCGCAGCGCCAGCGTGCCCAAGCGCTTGCTCAGCGCCTCGCCCTTTGGGCCAGTCAAGAGCGAATGGTGCGCAAACAGGGGGTGCGAACGGCCCAGAGCGCCCATGATCTGAATCTGCGTTGCGGTATTTGTCACATGATCTGATCCGCGCACCACATGGGTCACACCCATATCCGTGTCATCCACCACGCTGGCCAGCGTATACAGGATCTGGCCATCGCCCCGGATCAGCACCGGGTCCGAGACAGACGCCGAATCAATTGAGATATCGCCCAGAATGCCGTCATCCCACTCGATCCGCTCCTGGTCGAGTTTAAAGCGCCAGACGCCGTTACCGCGCTCCGCGCGCAGTGCATCCTTTTCATCATCCGACAAGCCAAGTGCCGCGCGGTCATAGACCGGTGGTTTGCCCATGTTGAGCTGCTTCTTGCGCTTGAGGTCCAGTTCGGTCGGCGTCTCGAAGGCCTCGTAAAACCGTCCCATCTCGCGCAGTTGATCTGCGGCGGCGTGGTATCGGTCCAGCCGCTCTGACTGCCGTTCGGTCCGGTCCCAATGCAGGCCCAGCCATTCAAGGTCCTCTTTGATACCGTCGACGTATTCTTCCTTGCTGCGCTCAGGGTCAGTGTCATCAATGCGCAGGATAAAGGTGCCGCCAGCCTTGCGGGCAATGAGATAGTTCATCAACGCCGTGCGCAGATTGCCGACATGGATATATCCGGTCGGAGAGGGGGCAAAACGGGTGACGGTTGCGGTGGACATCTTGACGCTCCTTCTGGTGGGCCGTGATGTGTCACAGGGGGCGTGGCTTGTCCAGCAACCGGGACGTCCGGAACGGGAGTGTCTTTCGCCCCCATCCGGTGGGTGGCGCGGATCAGGTCGGGTGCACCGGCCAGCGCATCCCGAGATCTTTCAGGCCCGCGCGAATAAGCTCACCCAGCACATCGATATCCGCATCCTCCAGCTTATTGAGGTACAGGCACGACTTGCCTTTCGAATGCTTTCCCAGCCGCGCAAGTATATCGCCAAAGTCGGTATAGCCCGGCATGATATAGATGCTCAGCTTGGCCTTTCGGGGCGAGAACCCTGTTGCAAGATAAGACCCGGAGCGCCCTGAGGCGTAGGTATAATCATAGCGTCCATAGCCCAGCATGTCGCCGCGGTAGAGTAGTGGCTGCCAGCCAGTGATCTTGCGAAAGAGCGCATCAAGGCGGGCAGCCTCGGATTTGCGTCGGTCAGGCTCAACTGCGGCAAGGAATGTTTCAACTTCGGTCATGTCGCACCCTTTCGATCCGGGACATGTGCATCGATGAAATCTGCCGACGCGGGATGCCCCAAAAGGCGCGCTTCCTCGGCCGGGGTGGTACAATCGTCAATCCGGGTGCGTCTGTCGCGATCAGCGCCAGCATCCATGAGCATGACCATCGCTCTTTCGTCATCCATCACCGCCGCGCGGTGCAGCGGTGTCCAGTCCTGCGATCCATGCTGGTTCACATCTGCACCGGCCGCGATCAAAACGGAAAGGATTTCGTGACGGGCCTCACCCTCCAGCTCAAGACAGTCATCAAAGACGGTATAGCCATCGTCCCCCCGGAAATTCAGATCGGCACCCTCATTGATCATCCAGGTGACAGCTGCCGGGTTCCCGCTGACAATCGCATATGAAATCCATCTGTTCCCAAACGTGCCGTCGCCCCCTTTGGGAAAGTTGCCGAGGTGCCGCTGCGCGTCGACAAGACCCGCGATATTGCCCTTGGCGCAATAGTCGACAATGATCTCACGATCTGTCCGACCGCCCGTCATGCGCGTCACCCGCCTTCGTTCAGCGCGCCATTCTCCCACTGACCGCTGGCCTCTTCGCCGGTGGCGTAGCGCATCGTGCCTGCGCCCTGGCGTTTGCCGGCCTTGAAGCTGCCTTCGTAGACATCGCCATTGTCGTAGGTTGCAATACCCTGACCGTCAATTTCGCCGTTCATCCAGTCACCGTCATAGCTGAACCCGCTGACCATCGTGATCTTGCCCTTGCCGTGTCGCTGGCCGTTCTCAAAAGCACCTTCGTATACGGTGCCATCTGGATAGGTCGCCTTGCCGATTCCGTGCCGCTGGCCCTCGATCCAGTTCCCCTCGTACCGATACCCATCGGCGTAGGTCATAACACCTTGCCCGTGATTGCGCGCGTTCTTGAACATGCCGTCGTAAACAACGCCGTTGGCATAGGTCGCCTTGCCCTTCCCATCGATCACACCCGCAGCCCAGGCCCCTTCATACGTGGAGCCGTCGGGGTAGGTTATCTTTCCCGTGCCATCCGCCAGATCATCGCGGAAAGTCCCCACATAAACCGACCCATCGGGGTAGGTGACCTTGCCCTGACCTTCGATTTGCCCGGCAACCCAATTGCCTTCGTAGACATAGCCATCTGTGCCGGTAAAGGTGCCCTGCCCCTGACGGCGGTCATCCTTGAACTGGCCCACGTAAACATCGCCGTTCTCGTAGGTGACTTTGCCCTGTCCTTCGCGGCGCCCTCCGACAAGGTTGCCTTCATAGACATCCCCGTTTGGCTGCGACAGTTTTCCGGCCCCATCAATCTGGCCGTCTTTCCACATTCCGACGTAGACCAGACCGTCAGGCATTGTCAGCTTGCCTTGGCCTGAGCGTTTGCCTGCAAGGATTTCGCCCTCATAGACCGCCCCGTCCGGGTAGGTGATCGTGCCCTGGCCCTGTTTTGCCCCATCAACCCAGTCGCCCTTGTACTCGTACCCGCCGGGGCTTTGCATCACGCCCTTGCCATGATGCTTGGCATTGCGAAACTGGCCCTCGTAGCGCACGCCGTTGGCATATAGCGCAACCCCCTGGCCCATGATGGCACCCGCCACCCAATCACCTTCATAGGTCCCGCCATCGGCAAAGATGATCTTGCCGAAGCCCTCTGGTTTGCCTTTCGCAAAACTGCCTTCGTACACCGATCCGTTGGGAAAGCGTGCGGTGCCCTGCCCTTTGATCTCTCCCTCGACCCATGCGCCGGAATACTCATACCCGTTGGGCAACCTATAGGTGCCCTGACCGTGCTGCAGCCCCCCCTGGAAGGTGCCTTCATAGACGCCTCCGTCATCATATTGCTTGGTCTGAACCTGACCCTCCTGCGCCGTGGCCGCCAGTGGCAACAGCGAAAGGATCAGAATAATTCTACGCAACGACATCAGATGCAGCCCCCTGGATCACCGCCGGTACCGGCGTTCCGGCCCGGTCGTGGCCGCACCCCTGCGACCGTGCATCAAGCCTAAGCAATGGAAAGAAATGGAGCAATGTCTTTTCAGGTGCTTGGCAAGAAGCCTCTGTCGGTCATAATCTGCCACACAAGCAAAAGGATCCGCAGATGAGCGATACGGCGACATTCACAGGCCAGTGTTACTGCGGCGCGTTGGCCTACAGCGCTGCGGGCAAACCCATGTTCAAGGCACAATGCCATTGTCGGGAATGTCAGTACTTTTCTGGCGGTGGCCCGAACTATTTCATGATCCTGCCGGTTTCAGGCTTCGAATGGACCAAAGGCGCGCCGCGGACCTTCACCCGGTCCGACCTTGATGCGCCCGTGACGCGCACCTTCTGTGAAACCTGCGGGACACACATCACCACGGAACTGACCGATGGCGAACGGCTGGTTCTGAAAGTCGGAACGCTGGACGATCCTGCAACATTTGGCGGACCACGCGCGGCGATCCACATGGCGGATCAGCAGCCCTTCCACCTTGTCGCACCAGATGTACCTTGTTTCGACCGTCTGCCCTAATGGCATGTCCGCCCCTGCATCATGTGCGGATTAACCAAGCGGCCTATGCGCATCTGCTTTCGCCTTTCCCCCGGTGATTGATCTGCTACATCGCTTAAAGACAGGATAACTCAGGGCCAAAACCATGGCAGACACCTTTCGCATCACACTTGGCCAGCTGAACCCCACCGTTGGTGATCTGGCAGGCAACGCCGCGCGCGCGCTTGAGGCGTGGGAAGCCGGCAAGGCGGCAGGTGCCGATATCGTCGCACTGCCTGAAATGTTTATCACCGGATACAATGCGCAGGATCTGGTGATGAAAAAGGCATTTCAGCTTGATGTGATGACCCACATCACCCAGTTGGCACACGATTGCGCGGATGGACCTGCGTTGGCTATCGGCGCGCCATGGGCCGAGGGGACAGAGCTATTCAATGCCTACCTGATCCTCAAGGGTGGCAAGATCGCATCGCGCAATTTCAAGCATGAACTGCCCAATGAGACAGTGTTCGATGAGGTGCGCATCTTTGACAGTGGCCCGTTGGGCGGCCCCTATTCAGTGGGCAACACGCGCGTCGGTTCACCCATTTGCGAGGATGCCTGGCATCCGGATGTGGCCGAAACGCTTGCAGAGACGGGGGCAGAGTTTCTGCTGGTACCCAATGGATCGCCCTATTACCGCGACAAGATGGACACGCGGCTTAACCATATGGTGGCGCGCGTGATCGAAACCGGTCTGCCCCTGATCTATCTGAATATGGTGGGCGGTCAGGACGACCAGATCTTTGACGGCGCAACATTTGCGCTGAATCCCGGCGGCAAGCTGGTGATGCAACTGCCTCCCTTTGATGAGATGATCCATCACGTGGATCTGAAACGCGGGCCGGACGGCTGGCGGATCGTAGAGCAACCGCTTGCCCCGCAGCCCGACGCATGGGAGCAGGACTACCACGTCATGGTGCTGGGCTTGCGCGACTACATGCGCAAGACCGGTTTCAAAAAGGTCTTGCTGGGCCTGTCGGGGGGCATCGACAGCGCCATCGTCGCCACCATCGCTGTGGATGCGCTTGGCGCGGACAATGTGCGCTGCGTGATGCTTCGGTCAGAGTACACGTCTGAGGGATCACTGACGGATGCAGAGGCTGTGGCGAAAAACCTTGGCTGCCGCTACGACTACGTGCCGATCTCGGAAGGGAGGCAGGCGATCACCAATACGCTGGCGCCGCTGTTCGAAGGCACCGAACCGGGACTGACCGAGGAAAACATCCAGTCCCGCCTGCGCGGCCTGCTGCTGATGGCCCTCAGCAACAAATTTGGCGAAATGCTTTTGACCACGGGTAACAAATCCGAGGTCGCCGTTGGCTACGCAACGATCTACGGCGACATGTCCGGCGGCTATAACCCGATCAAAGACCTGTACAAGACGCGGGTTTTCGAAACCTGCCGCTGGCGCAATGCCAACCACCGCGACTGGATGGTGGGCCCCAAGGGCGAGATGATCCCCGAGACGATCATCACCAAACCACCCACAGCAGAGCTGCGCGAGGATCAAAAGGACAGCGACAGCCTGCCAGATTACCCCGAACTGGATGCTATTCTGAATATTCTGGTGGATCAGGACGGGTCGATTTCCGATTGCGTGGCCGCTGGGTTTGACCGGGACGTGGCCAAGAAAGTGGAACATCTGATCTACATCTCGGAATACAAGCGCTTCCAGTCGGCGCCTGGCCCGCGCCTCACAAAGGGCGCCTTCTGGCTCGATCGGCGCTATCCCATCGTCAATCGCTGGCGCGACCCAAGCTAGTTTCAGCGCCACGTTCTTGTGAATTGCGCCGTCCGTACCTGCAAGGCATGGTTGGCACATGCGATATCTGATTTTTCTGCTGAGTTTTCTTGCCGCGCCCGCATTGGCGTGCGGCCCCGATTCCAATTGCCCGGTCGGTGACCGGCACTACCGAATAGTCATGCCGCAAGGCCATGACGGTGCGTCGCCCGTGGGCGCACTGATGTGGAGCCATGGGTACCGCGGCTCGGCCCAGGGTGTCATGCGCAATGGCAGTCTGCGGCGCATGGTGTCGGACGCTGGCCTTGCCCTGATTGCCATGCAGGGGGTCGGGGGTACGTGGGACCTGCCTTATGGTCCGCGCACATTTGACAGCACCGGTGCGGCGGAGTTCGCCTATTTTGATGCGGTCATCGCAGACGCAGCAAAACGTTATCCAATTGATACGACCCGGATCGTCGCCAGCGGCTTTTCTGCAGGCGGTATGGTGGTCTGGAACCTTGCCTGTTCCCATCCCGACCAGTTCGCCGGCTTTGTTCCGATGTCCGGCACCTATTGGCTAAGACCCCCGGAAGTCTGTAGTGCTCCGGTGTCCAGCATCGTGCATATCCATGGGGATGCAGACAAAACGGTGCCCCTTGACGGTCGGCCGATCCGGGAAACCAAGCAGGGCGAGGTCAGCGAGGCACTCGCGCATTACTCTGCATTCGGCGGCTTTGGTTCTGTGCAGTCTTCAGAAGCGGGGGATCTGGCGTGCGAGAACCGCGCCAATGACGCAGGTGATATCCTGGAGTTCTGCCTCTTTCCCGGTGGCCACTCATTCCGCACCGAACACCTGCGCTACGGCATAGAGCGGTTGCGGGATGCGGGGCAAATCTAAAGCGTCGGCGCGCCGAAGGTCTGATCAAACTCCGCTTTGCCTGAAGGCGAAAACGCCACCACCCGCGTTCCATCGGCCCGCGTACACCAACCCTTCGTCACCATCTGTGCCAACAAAGCCCGACCGACGCTGCCCGCCAAATGAGTTTGCCGCGCACTCCAGTCCAGGCAAGTCCGGCAGAGCGGCGTCTTCGATTTTTTCAGAAGGTGCAGGTCAACACCAAAGTCACACACAAAGATGCACCCTGCGTCGGTCAACGAGACACTGCCGCTCTGCTCTTCAAGATAGCCACGCTCCAGCAAACCCTGATACAGCGCGATGCCCCGCGCGCCTGCCAGATGATTGTAACACACCCGGGCTTCGCGCAGTGCTGCATCCTTGGGGCCGGTGCGCGTGCGCAAGTGGCCCGCGCCTGCGGCCAGTCCCATCAATGCTTCAAGAACTTGACCAACATCGTCCCCTCCAAGCGTGAAATACTTGTGCCGTCCGGATTTGCGCATGCAGATCATATGCGCTGCTTCCAACTTGCTCAGATGCGCGCTGGCCGTCTGCAAGGTCACACCCGCCTCGCCCGCCAGTTCGGTGGCGGTCAGGGCCTTGCCGCTCATCAACGCAGTCAGGATATTGGCGCGCGCCGGATCACCAATCAGCGCGGCAATCCGCGAAATGTCAGGGCCTTCTTTCATAGTTCGACCTTAGCCGAAGCATTCACGCCAGACAATCCGCTAGGCTGCTCACGAACATGAAAGGAAACACCATGCTGACCTGCATTATTCGCTACCAGATCGACCCGAACAAACACGCGGCCTTTGACCGTTACGCCCAGAACTGGGGTCAGGCGATTCCGCGATGCGGGGCAGATCTTGTCGGGTATTACGCCCCGCACGAGGGGTCATCGACGCTGGCCTACGGCATCTACAATATCTCCAGCCTTGCCGACTATGAATACTACCGCGCGCGCCTCAAGGACGATCCGCTGGGTCGCGAGAACTATGCTTTCGCGCAGTCAGAAAAGTTTATCTTGCGCGAGGATCGCACATTCCTGCGCCTTGCTTCCGCCCCGCACAACATTCCGACATGATCGCTGACTACTTGGAAGTCCCGCCTGCCGTGGGACCCTAAGCCAAAAGGGACTTCCTAGACACTTTCTTTCGCCTCCAAACGGGCAAGCCATGTCTCTGCATCCTTCAGCACCGTTTCGCGGCGCTCTTTGTCCATGCGATCCCACGTCCGGTACATATTGCCCATGCGCGGGTTGTTCTCGAACCGCGCGCGATGACGGTCCAAGAAATGCCAGTACAGCAGATTGAACGGGCACGCCCCTTCGCCCACCTTCTTTGACACGCTGTAATGGCAGCCTTTGCAATAATCGGACATGCGATTGATGTAGGCGCCGGACGACACATAGGGTTTGGATGCGATGATGCCGCCATCAGCGAATTGGCTCATCCCGACCACGTTGGGCGCTTCGACCCATTCGTAGGCATCGGCGTAGACCTCAAGATACCATTCATGGACCTGATGCGGGTCAACACCCGCCAGCAGCGCAAAGTTGCCCGTGACCATCAGCCTCTGGATATGGTGGGCATAGGCGTGTTCACGGGTCTGCGCGACCGCCTTGGAAATGCAGTTCATCCGCGTCTCTGCGCCCCAGAAAAAGGCGGGCAGATCGCGTGTGTGGCCCAGCCCATTTCGCGCAGCATAGTCGGGCCCTTCGAGAAAGTAGATACCACGCACGTATTCACGCCACCCGATGATCTGACGAATGAATCCTTCGGCGGCATTGATGGGCACATTGCCCTTTTTCCAAGCAGCCTCGACCGCCTGGCAGACCTCCAATGGCGCCAAGAGGCCCAAGTTGATGTAGGGTGACAAAACCGCGTGATAGAGAAACGCCTCCCCCTCCAACATCGCGTCCTGATAATCGCCAAAGCGCGGCAGGGCCTGCGCCACAAAGTGGTCCAACGCCTGCAATGCTTCCTCGCGCGTGGTGGCAAAATGGAACGGACGTACATCGCCAAAGTTGTCGCCAAAGCGCGCCGCGACAAGTTCAAGCACGTCCTCGACCACCACATCGGGCGTAAATTTAAGCGGGCCCTCACTTGTGATTTCTCCGGGTGCCGGCTTGCGATTGTCGTGGTCATAGTTCCACTTGTCACCCGCTGGTTTCCCGCCCTCCATCATCAGCCCGGTCTTGCGCCGCATATCGCGATAGAAATACTCCATCCGCAGCGCCTTGCGCCCTTCTGCCCACGACTCGAATTCTGCGTGGCTGGCAATAAAGCGGTCATCGTTCAGGATATGGGTCTTGATCGGCGCATGTTTCAGCTTGTTGATGAGCCGCCATTCGCCGGGTTCGGTGCAAATCACCTCTGATGCGCCGGTTTCAGTCGCCCGGCGCAAAACCTCGCCGATGATGGAGCCCGCGTTCTCGGTATCGTCCAATTGGGTATAGCGCACATCCCATCCAGCACTTTGCAAGGTTATTGCAAACTTGCGCATCGCCGAAAAAATCAGCGCGATCTTCTTGGGATGATGTCTGACATAAGTCGCTTCGTCGTTCACCTCTGCCATGACAACAATGTCGTTGGCCTGATCAGCCTCGCGCAACGCGGACAGATCCGCGCTGAGCTGATCGCCCAGCACCAGCACCAATCGCGCTACCATGGCACGGCCTTTCCAGCCCAATCGAAGAATTGCCCGGTATCATCCGGGACCAGCCCGTCAATGACATCCAAAAGATGCGCCGCCGCCTCGGAAGGTTCTGTCGCAGGGTGGCGACCGAGGTACTTTTCAGTGAACTGCGTCTTGACGGTACCGGGATGCATCGCGACGCAGATACTGTGAGGATGACTGCGCGCCAATTCGATAGAGGCCGTGTGCACCACCTGATTGACTGCCGCCTTAGCCGTTCGGTAGCTGATCCAGCCCCCCAGCCGGTTGTCCCCGATGGAGCCTACGCGCGCCGACATAACTGCAAAGACGCCGCGCGTGTCCTTCGGCAACAGATCTGCGGCATGGCGTAGCACAAGTGCAGGGCCCACGGCATTGAGCGTCAACTGATCAGTCATAGCCTGTTGCGAAATCGCTCTGATGGTCTTCTCAGGCTCCGCACCATCAATCTCAAGCGCGCCGGTGGCGACGATGATCAGATCATATGGCCCTTTGAGCGAGCCCAGTGCCCGGTCTACGGATGCCTGGTCCGTTATATCGAACCCATCAACTGACCGCGAAAGCGTTTGCACACGCAGCCCGCGCTCCTCAAGGGCTTTGACCAGCGCCCCTCCGATCCCCCCGGAGGCACCGATGACCAACGCTTGCCCGCTCAAGACGCGTCAGAACTTTGCAGAATTTCGCTCAGCACAAAGGCGACGTCGTCAAGATCGACGTTCATCACCCGCGTGCCGCAGTCCTTGACCCTTTCGGCAAAGTCCAGTCCGTAATAGGCCAGTGCTGCTTCCAGATCATAGACCTGAAGCTCCAATGCGAGTGTCTCGGTATGGGTTGTATCCGACATGCGCAGGCTCCTGTGAAAAAAGAGGATAGAACGCATCAAAGGGTCTTCAAGCTCAGGGCCGATATATGACAGCTGCGATATTCTGCGCGCGGCCCTCTTTTCATTTGCCCAAGCTGGCGTATAAATGACGCCATGACACATGCAGCCCATATGCCGACCCTACCCTGCGCGCGCGCAGGTCTGCTGCGTGCCTCCCTACTGCTGCTAATCCGCCTCTGAGCGTGTCCGTCGGCGCGCCTGCTCAGAGGATCGCATGCGCGCCAATCGGATGAATGCAGATAGAAAGTTCCACACCATGACAAAAGAAGCCAAACAAGACCGCGTCTTGATCTTTGATACCACCTTGCGCGACGGCGAACAGAGCCCAGGCGCCACGATGACCCATGCCGAAAAGCTGGAAATCGCAGGCCTGCTGGATGAAATGGGCGTCGACATCATTGAAGCCGGATTTCCCATCGCCTCTGAAGGGGATTTCAATGCGGTGTCCGATATCGCGCGGCAAACGCAAAATTCCGTCATTTGCGGCTTGGCGCGCGCGCAATTCGGAGACATCGATCGCTGCTGGGAGGCCGTCAAACACGCGCGCGCGCCGCGCATTCATACGTTTATCGGTACCTCGCCCCTGCACCGCGCCATTCCGAACCTCACGAAGGACGAAATGGCCGACCGCATCCATGAAACCGTGACCCACGCACGAAACCTCTGCGACAACGTGCAGTGGTCTCCGATGGATGCGACCCGCACCGAACTCGACTACCTCTACCGCGTGGTCGAAATTGCCATCTCTGCCGGGGCCACCACCATCAATATACCCGACACGGTGGGCTATACTGCCCCACGTGAAAGCGCCGATCTGATCACCAAGCTGATTGAAAATGTGCCGGGCGCGGATGAGATCACCTTTGCAACCCATTGCCACAACGATCTGGGCATGGCGACAGCGAACAGCCTTGCCGCGGTTGAGGCGGGCGCGCGCCAGATTGAATGCACGATAAACGGGCTTGGCGAAAGGGCGGGCAATACCGCGCTGGAAGAAGTCGTAATGGCGATGAAAGTGCGCAACGATATCATGCCCTACCGCACAGAGATCGATTCAACAAAGATCATGAACATCTCGCGCCGGGTTGCGGCTGTGTCAGGGTTCAGCGTGCAGTTTAACAAGGCCATCGTCGGCAAGAACGCCTTTGCCCACGAAAGCGGCATCCATCAGGACGGCATGCTGAAGAACGCAGAAACTTTTGAGATTATGCGCCCCGAGGACGTGGGTCTTTCAGAAACCAATCTGGTCATGGGCAAACATTCAGGCCGCGCCGCGCTGCGCTCCAAGCTTGAGGATTTGGGGTTCGAACTGGGAGATAATCAGCTCAAGGACGTCTTCGTCCGCTTCAAGGAACTGGCCGACCGCAAAAAGGAAATCTACGAGGATGATCTGATTGCGCTGATGCGCACGTCCACCGATCCGGAAGAAGACCGGGTCAAGCTGGTGTCAATGCATGTGGTCTGCGGCACGGAAGGGCCTAATCAAGCGCGGATGACCCTCGAAATCGAAGGACAGCAGCAAAGCACTGAGCAGACGGGCGATGGCCCTGTCGATGCTGCTTTCAACTGCGTCAAAACTTTGGTCGCGCATGATGCAAGACTGCAGCTTTATCAGGTACACGCGGTGACGGAGGGCACGGATGCACAAGCCACGGTCAGTGTGCGCATGGAAGAAGACGGTCGGATCGTGACAGGCCAGTCAGCGGATACCGATACGGTGGTGGCCAGTGTGCGGGCCTACATTCATGCGCTCAACCGCCTGCTGGTGCGCCGTGAGAAGGGCGGCACCGACAAACGAGAGATCAGTTACAAGGATGTCGGATAGCATTTTCGAACCGCTAACGCGGTCCGACAGGTTGGGGGCTCTGCCCCCAAACCCCCGGGATATTTGGCGCCTGCAAAAGAACGATCCTATATGTCGCGTGTGCTTTACGACTTATTAGGTATAGCGCGGCATTCTTCTTTAGCGGTACAGGCGGGGACGCCGATGGCCGTGCCTGCGGAAGAAGACGAAGTGCTTTTTTCGGTCGGGGGGCCGGTGTGCCCCCCGTTTTTCTTTGATGCCCGATCCTCTTCTTTTGTAGGCCAAAAATATCCTGGGGGGTCTGGGGGGCAAAGCCCCCCATGGATCTTAGCACAGCTATTGGGGTTCGAATGGGTCTTCAAAAAACTTTAATGGTTTGCAACCAGCGTAGGACCTGTCGCTGAGACAGCGTCCGGCAATCCAGCTGTTCTCACACGTTCCAGCAACGTGTTCATGATTTCTGGATCCTTGAACAACTCTTGCTGGGCAACGTATTCCGTCGTCAGGATCGGATCATCTGCCAGCACCTCAGCCACCAATGCTCGGGCGCGTGGAACGTCACCACGCGCCACGCGGCTGGCGGCCCGATAAAGCCGCGACCGACGGGTCTGAAAGTTAAGGCTGCGCGCCTCAGCGTTCACCTCATCAAACCGCCCCAGCGCGTAAAGTGCCGCAACCCGTTCCTCGATAATCCAGACCGGAAGGAAAGGATCCAATGCTTCAGCGCGCTCAAGCAAATCAAGCGCCCGATCAAGTTGACCGTCAAATGTATAGAACGCAGCGCACCGGCCCAGGATATAGGCATCATTTGGGGCCAGCTGCAGCGCGCGTTCGTGATGACGACGGCTGGCCTCAAAATCGCCGTTCAACTTGATTTGGACGATGCCAAAGATACGGTGCAATTCGGGGTCTGACGTATCGAGCCCCATTGCCCGATCAAGAATGTTCGAGGCCGCCTGCAGGTCGAAATCAGGCAGGTAGCTCCAGGCGCACACCTCCATCGCCAGCGGTCTTGCAAATCCGGGGTCGGCCTGCTGGGAGCGCTGGAACCATTCTATCGCTTCTTTCGCATGGGCATCTGAAACGCCTCCCATGCGATGTTTGTCCAGCCCGCGCAGATAATATTCATAGGCCGTCATGTTTTCCGGCCGCTTCATGCGCACCGCGCGGATCCCCTCGTGATCAATCCGCCCCGACACGGTCGCTGCGACCCGCGCGCAGACATCTTCCATCGCATCAAGCAACTCATCAAACGGACGCTGAACCCGATCGGTCCAGACGACACCGCCATTGTCGGTCCGCGTCAGCGTGACATTCATCCGCACCCGCGATCCAAGCTTGCGTACAGCCCCGGCAAGGACATAGCTCACGCCCAACGCATCTCCCACGATGACCGGATCATCTGTATCCAGAGATCGGGAAGCTGTCCGCGAACTGACAAAAAGCGATCTGATGAGGCTGAGTTCATGGATGATATCATCCGTCAACCCTTCGGCAAGAAAGTCCTGATCTTCATCCGTCTTGCCGCCGGTCCTGAAGGGCAGGACAGCAATCGAATTGGGCCTTTTGCGTGTTTGTGGGGCCTCGATCGTCGGCGCTGTTTGATACACATGCCGGTCCATCGTGGTGCCAACCCGCATAACCCGCATCGGTTCGCCAAGCCCCTTGAACTGCTGTTCGCCCAGATCTGAGAAACTGCAAGGCGACACACGCCGGACTTGATCATAAAGAGCCGCCGACACGTCGATCTCGCCTGGTTCGGCGTGCTGTTGCAAACGCGCGGCAATATTGACACCATCCCCGCGCAGATCATCGCCTACCTGCACCACATCTGCCAGATGCATGCCAAACCGCATATCTTTTGGCGTAAGTCCCTCAGCAGAGCCCAACAAGGATCGCGCCTCGATCGCAGCCTTAAGCGCATTCACAGGGCTGTCGAACTCTGCCAAAAGCGCGTCTCCGGCGGTGTTGAAAACACGCCCCTTGTGTCGGGCGACGGCACCTGCGGCAACCTCAAGCCCGTTCATTACGCGCGCCAGCGCGCCCTCTTCGTCGTGCTCCATCGCTGCCGTGGAGCCGACGAAATCGCCGATCATGATGGTGGCAAGCTTGCGCTCCAACGGGTATGCTCCTTGTTGCGATCAAGGGGAACACTAAAGCAAAACGCACTGCCCACCAAGACGCCGAAATTTCACAAAAAGACCTTCAGGCCTGCGATCAACTGTAAGGGTTTCTGGCATCCCGGTCCGCACTCAGAGAATTCTGCGAACGCTCGACAATCATGATGCTGGCGTCTGCCAAATGCTGCCGCTGGATATGGGGATCGCCTGCTGCCACCCGCAGTTTATGCGCCTCCAGCATGACTTCGGCGTGGTTTGACCCGCGCGGCGGGATGAAAGTGTAGCATGCCAGCTCAATCAGCAGCCCCAGTGGGTCTTTGAAATAGATTGAATGCATGAAGCCCCGGTCCTTGACGCCGGAGTTTTCGATGCCACGCTCTGCCAGCCGATCCAGCACCTGATCAAACATCGCGCGATCCACCTCAAAGGCGATATGGTGCACGCAACCGGGATCCATCGGGGTTCGGTCGTGCATGGGCTTGCGGTTTTCATTGGTAAAAATCGTGATCAGCCGCCCGTCGCCGGGGTCAAAATATAGATGCCCTTCGTCCGCATTATCCAGATTGGGCTGGTCAAAGATGAACGGCATGCCCAGCACACCTTCCCAAAAGTCGATGGAGGTCTGGCGACCGGCACCTGTCAGGGTAATGTGATGCACCCCAAGGCTCTGGATTTTTTTCATGGCTTGCTCCCTTGCTGACCCACGCATGTTAACGCACTTATCACAAGCGACAACATGCCGAATGGGCGTGGAATCCCCCTTTCGCCCTCGCCCGCACCTGCCTATAAGGGCCATCTGCCAGCCTGCGTGAGAGTCGCGGGCCAAAAGAATTTCATATAGGACTTGAGGCATGTCTTTGTTTGGAAACCTGCGTGGGTTGTTTTCGTCTGATATGGCGATCGATCTGGGCACTGCGAATACGCTGGTCTACGTCAAGGGCCGCGGCATCGTGCTGAGCGAGCCGTCGGTGGTGGCCTACCACATCAAGGACGGGGTCAAGAAGGTGCTCGCCGTAGGCGAGGACGCCAAGCTGATGCTGGGTCGCACGCCGGGCTCCATCGAAGCCATCCGGCCTATGCGGGAAGGCGTCATTGCAGATTTTGATACCGCCGAAGAGATGATCAAGCACTTCATTCGCAAAGTGCACAAGCGATCCACCTTCTCCAAGCCCAAGATCATCGTCTGTGTCCCGCATGGGGCCACCCCGGTGGAAAAACGTGCTATCCGCCAATCCGTTTTGTCCGCTGGTGCACGCCGCGCCGGGCTGATTGCCGAGCCCATCGCTGCGGCCATCGGCGCGGGCATGCCCATCACTGATCCCACTGGCAACATGGTTGTGGACATCGGCGGCGGCACCACTGAAGTGGCGGTCTTGTCGCTGGGCGATATCGTTTACGCGCGGTCGGTCCGTGTTGGTGGCGACCGCATGGACGAGGCGATCATCAGCTATCTGCGCCGCCAGCAGAACTTGTTGGTGGGCGAAACCACGGCTGAGCGGGTGAAAACCTCTATCGGGACGGCCCGCATGCCTGACGACGGGCGCGGCACGTCGATGCAAATCCGCGGGCGCGATCTGCTTAACGGCGTACCAAAGGAAATTGAGGTCACCCAAGCCCAGGTCGCTGAGGCGCTGGCCGAACCCGTGCAGCAGATTTGCGAAGCGGTGATGACAGCGCTCGAAACCACTCCGCCTGACCTTGCGGCAGATATCGTGGACAGGGGCGTGATGTTGACGGGCGGTGGCGCCTTGTTGGGTGATCTCGACCTTGCATTGCGCGAACAAACCGGGCTTGCCGTTTCGATTGCAGACGAATCCCTTAACTGTGTGGCGCTCGGCACCGGCAAGGCGTTGGAGTACGAAAAACAACTGCGCCACGCCATCGACTATGACAGCTGATCCTTGTTAGGATAGTGACGCCCGCCCGCCGGGCAGGAGCGTTTAGACATGGCCAGAGACCGTTCCAGCAGCAGCGACTATACCGGCCCCATGCGCCGGTTGCTCCTGGCTGTGCTGATCCTGCTTCTGGGGGCAACGTTTCTGCTTTGGCGCATCGACAGTCCCCGCGTCGAGCGGTTCCGCGCGCAAATTACCGACAGCCTTGTTCCAAACCTTGATTGGGCCATGGCACCCGTGACCGGCACGGTAAACCTGATCCGGGACTTTCAATCATACCAACGCCTTGCGGAGCAAAATCAGGAATTGCGCAGCGAATTGAGACAAATGCAGGCATGGAAGGAAGCCGCCTTGCAGCTAGAGCAGGAAAACGCGCGCCTGCTGGATCTTAACAAGGTGCGCCTTGACCCCCGCCTGACATTTATCACGGGTGTCGTGCTGGCCGATAGCGGATCGCCCTTCCGGCAATCGGTGCTGCTCAACGTGGGCGCACGGGACGGGCTGGTGGATGGCTGGGCGACAATGGACGGTATCGGGCTGGTGGGGCGCATCTCGGGTGTGGCAGAGAACACCGCGCGGGTGATCCTGCTGACAGACGCCTCCAGCCGTATTCCGGCAACAATCCAGCCTTCCGGCCAACGCGCCATCGTCGCGGGCGACAACTCTGGCAACCCGCCCATCGACTTTCTGGAAAACCCGGACCTCGTGCGTCCCGGCGACAGGGTAATCAGTTCAGGCGACGGCGGCGTGTTCCCGGCCGGGCTGCTGATCGGGCAGGTCGCCGCTGACCCCGGTGGCCGCCTGCGGGTCAGGCTGGCTGCTGATTACGAGCGGCTCGAATTTTTGCGGGTGATGCGACATCACGGCAATGAACCGGTGTCGGATACGGCAAAAGTTGTCGGGGATCGTGCAGAAATCACGACCCCTGTGCTGGCGCCAGCACCAGCCACTGCGCCAGCCGAAGGGGACGATCAATGAACGATCAATCCCCCACCCGGCTGTGGCTGATGCGGGCGGCGTTTTTTGTGCTGGCGCTGGTGATCCTGTTTTTCCACCTGCTTCCGCTGGAGACCACGCCGCGCCGCTGGGCAGGCCCGGACGTGCTGCTGGCCTTTGCCTGTGCGTGGTGCCTTCGGCGTCCTGAGTATGTGCCCTCGGTCATTCTTGCACTAGCCTTTTTGCTGGCCGATCTGCTGCTCCAACGTCCCCCCGGCCTATGGGCCATGCTGGCACTCGCAGGATGCGAGAACCTCAAGTCGCGCGGCAGACCCCTTCGTGATGCAAGCTTTGCCGTGGAATGGATGACCGTGGCAGTCGTCATCTGCGCCATTACCTTCGTATATCGTCTGGTTCTGATCGTCGCGCTTGTGCCCGTCCCCCGGCTAAGCCTCACGCTGTCCGAATTGGGCATGACGGTGCTGGTCTATCCGGTTATCGTTGGATTGACGCATTGGGTGATGGGCGTGCGCAAGGCTGCACCCGGCGATCTGGACGCTTTGGGACAACGGGTGTGATGGCATGAGACGCAATCGCGCAGAGAACGATGCAAGCCACATCAAGCTGACCCGCCGGGCCGCGTTGTTGGGCGGTGCGCAACTGTTGTTTATGGGGGGACTGGCCGCCCGCATGCGGTATCTGCAGGTGGATCAGGCCGACCAATTCCGGCTGCTGGCAGAAGAAAACCGCATCAACATTCGCCTGATCCCGCCCACCCGTGGCGAAATCTTTGACCGCAATGGTGTGCGGTTGGCTGAAAACGTGCCCTCCTATCGGATCGTCATTGTCCGCGAAGATGCGGGAGATGTCGACATGGTGATGGAGCGTCTCGCCCAGATCATCAACATCGACCTTGATACCTACGAACGCGCGCTCGAAGAGATCAAGCGCTCTGCCCCGTTCCTGCCCGTCACCATCGTCGAAGACGTTAGCTGGGACGAAGTCAGCCGTGTGTCGGTCAACGCCCCGGCGCTGCCCGGCATCTCGCCCGAAGTCGGCCTGACGCGGGTCTACCCGCGGGGCGAAGACTTTGCGCACGTGGTTGGGCGCGTCGGTCGGGTCAGCCAAAAGGATCTCGATGCGCTGGAGGACCCCGACCAAGTCCTGCGCATTCCCCGCTTTCATATCGGCAAGATCAACGTAGAAGCCCGGGTCGAGGACAAGTTGCGCGGCACGGCTGGCACCAAGCAGGTAGAGGTCAACGCCACCGGGCGGGTGATGCGCGAACTCGATCGCCGCGAGGGTCAGTCCGGTGCAGACGTTCAGCTGACAGTAGACGCGAACCTTCAGGGTTATGTCCAGGCGCGCCTGGATGGCGAAAGTGCCGCCTGCATCGTCATGGATTGCGAAAACGGCGATCTGGCGGCCATCGCATCCGGCCCCAGCTACGATCCCAATCTCTTTATCGGTGGTATTTCCTCCAAGGATTACAATCCGCTGCTGAACTCCAAATACCGCCCATTGGTCAACAAGACTGTCCAGGGCACCTATCCGCCGGGCTCCACCTTCAAGATGGTCGTCGCTATGGCCGCGTTGGAAGAAGGGCTCGTCGGCCCCGACGAGACGGTCTATTGCCCCGGCCATATGGAGGTGGCAGGCCGCAGGTTCCACTGCTGGAAGCGGGCGGGGCATGGCTGGGTCGATCTGGCCACGTCACTCAAGCGATCCTGCGACGTCTACTACTACGATCTGGCGCTGAAGGTCGGAATTGAAAAAATCACCGCGATGGCCAACCGATTTGGCCTGGGTGTGCGGCACGACCTGGAATTGTCCTCCGTCGCCGCTGGGCTGACACCCACAAAGGCCTGGAAACGTCAGGCACGATCTGCGGATTGGGTGATTGGCGATACTGTTAATGCGTCCATCGGGCAGGGCTTCACGCTGGCCTCGCCTTTGCAACTTGCGGTCATGTCTGCACGCATTGCCACGGGCAACGAAATCCGTCCAAGGCTCATCAAATCGGTGGACGGCGTGGAACAGCCCAGCGGCAATGCGGGCTCCCTTGGGATGAACGAAAACAACCTGCGCAAGATGCGTCGCGCGATGTATCAGGTCGTCAATGACCGGCGTGGCACGGCCTATCGCAGCCGCATCATTGCCGATGAATTCCGCATGGCTGGCAAGACCGGAACAAGTCAGGTGCGCAATATCACAGCCGCCGAACGTGCGCGCGGGGTCACGCGCAATCGTGACCTGCCGTGGGAACGGCGCGATCACGCGCTTTTTGTCAGCTTTGCCCCCTATGAAACCCCCCGCTATGCCGTGGCCGTGCTGGTCGAGCATGGCGGCGGCGGCTCTACCGCGGCAGCGCCAATTGCGCGTGATGTTATGTTACAGGCGCTGGCTGGCGGCACGCCACCGCTCGAAGCGTATCCTACCGCAGACCGCGACCGCATCGAAGAGCAACAGAAAAAGCTGCGTGCCCTGCGCCCGCCGGTGTCGCTTGATGGGGAGGATCAGGCGTGAGCTATCTTGAATATACGGTCAAACACACGCCGTCGGGATTTCGCAAGATCCTCTTCCTGAACTGGCCGCTTGCGATCCTTCTTGCAGCGGTCTGCGGCGTTGGTTTTCTGATGCTTTATTCGGTTGCTGGCGGGTCATTCAGCCCTTGGGCAGAACCTCAAATGAAGCGGTTTGGCGTGGGGTTGGTCGGCATGATCGTCGTCGCGATGGTGCCGATCTGGCTGTGGCGCAACCTGTCGGGTCTGGCCTTTGCCATGGCCTTAGTGCTGCTTGTGGGGGTCGAATTCTTTGGCGAACAAAGCAAGGGCGCACAGCGCTGGATCGATCTGGGTTTCATACGGCTGCAGCCATCAGAACTGATGAAGGTCACGCTGGTGATGTTTCTTGCCGCCTATTACGACTGGCTGCCCACAAAGAAGACATCGCGACCGTTCTGGGTGTTGCTGCCGATTCTGATCATTCTGGTGCCGACGTTTCTCGTTTTGCGGCAGCCTGACCTTGGCACTTCCATCCTGCTCCTGACCGCCGGTGGCGGCTTGATGTTTCTGGCAGGCGTGCATTGGGCATACTTCGCAACCGTCATCGCGGCGGCGGCAGGGCTGGTCATCGCCGTGTTTCAGTCCCGCGGTGCATCGTGGCAGCTTTTGAACGACTATCAGTACCGCCGCATTGATACCTTTCTCAATCCTGCAGTCGATCCACTTGGTGCCGGATACCACATCACCCAATCCAAGATTGCCCTCGGATCAGGCGGCTGGACGGGTCGTGGCTTCATGCAAGGCACCCAGTCCCGACTGAATTTTCTGCCTGAGAAACATACTGACTTCATCTTCACCACATTGGCCGAAGAATTCGGTTTTGTCGGCGGAATATCTCTGCTGGGTCTTTACGCGCTGATCATCATTTTCTGCGTGGTGACGGCCGTGATGAACAAAGATCGGTTCTCGTCCCTGCTGACCCTTGGCATCGCACTGAACTTCTTCCTGTTCTTTGCCGTCAACATGTCAATGGTCATGGGGCTGGCGCCGGTTGTCGGCGTGCCGCTGCCGCTGGTCAGCTATGGCGGATCAGCGATGCTGGTGCTCCTGCTGGCCTTCGGTCTGGTGCAATCGGCGCATATCCACAGGCCGCGACAATCGTGATTAACGTCCTGTTTTCTGCACCGCACGAGCGCTGGGAAGCCTACGCGCCGCACCTGCGTGCCGCGTTTGACGCCGCAAGCCTGAATGTACATTTGGCCCCCGATTTACCACCCGACCAGGTCGACTATGTCATCTATGCACCGCGCGGCGATCTGGACGATTTTACGCCCTACACGCGGTGCAAGGCCGTGCTGAGCCTGTGGGCCGGTGTTGAACAGATTGTCGGGAATGATACGCTGACCATGCCCCTTACACGCATGGTCGATCCGGGTCTGACCAGAGGCATGGTCGAATGGGTCACAGGCCATGTGCTGCGGTATCACCTCGACATGGACCGTGATATCATCCGCACAGACGCCCAATGGGACGTGCATGTCCCTCCTCTTGCAGCGGAAAGATCGGTTGTCGTGCTGGGGCTAGGCGCCCTGGGGTTGGCTGTTGCCGAAACGCTCAAAGGGATCGGTTTTGACGTCTCGGGCTGGTCACGCACCGCCAAATCAATCCCCGGCATGCGTACATTTCATGAACCCGGCGGTCTGACAGCCGCGCTGTCACGGGCCGAGATCGCGATCCTGCTGCTTCCCGACACGCCCGCCACGGAAAACACCCTGAACGCACACACGCTTGCGCAAATGCCAAAAGGCGGGCGCATCATCAATCCGGGCCGCGGCGCTCTGATTGACGACGACGCGCTGCTTGAAGCTCTTGATGCACGCCACATCGCACACGCCACACTCGATGTGTTTCGGGTCGAACCGTTGCCCGCAGATCATCCGTTCTGGTCGCATCCCAACATTACCGTCACGCCGCATATCGCGGCAGAAACCCGGGCCGGCACAGCATCGCAGGTGATCGCAGAAAACATCCGTCGCTGCGAAGCAGGCCAATCCCTCCTCCATCTGGTGGACCGCCAAACAGGCTACTGAAGTGCACAGGTATTTTCAAAAGGTTGAAATCGAAATGCAGCCCCTCTCATTTCACCCTTTTTCAAATACCTATGCCGTCAAGCCGCCGCCAGGCCCCGTCCTCTGAGTAGGGCCTCAACCCCGGGCAGACGTCCCCGAAACGCCACGTAAAGCTCTGCTGCATCGCGGCTCCCGCCTGTGGACAGAATATGTGTTTCCAGCGCATTGGCGCGTTCTGGGTCGAACGGGCCCCCCGCTTGCTTGAAGGCCTCAAAAGCGTCCGCATCCATGACTTCAGACCACATGTAACTGTAATATCCGCTGGAATAGCCGTCCCCTGCAAAGACATGGGCAAACTGCGGTGTCGCGTGTCGCATGCGGATCGCGTCGGGCATGCCGATTGTTTCCAACACCTCGGTCTGCCGCGCCATCGGATCAGAGGGCGCCGGACCATCATGAAAGGCCAGATCGACCAGGGCTGAGGCCACGTATTCCACCGTCTGAAATCCCATGTCGAAGGTGGACGCCCCCAACACCTTTTCGAGCATCTCTTTCGGCATCGGTGCCCCTGTCTCGGCGTGGATCGCAAATTCGCCCAACACTTCCGGCTGGTCGAGCCAATGCTCAAAAAGCTGACTGGGCAACTCCACGAAATCACGCGCCACAGAGGTGCCGCTGACACTTTCATAGGTCACATCCGACAGCATCTGGTGCAGTGCATGGCCGAATTCATGAAAAAGCGTGCGCGCATCATCGTAACTCAGCAAAGCTGGCTCAGCCTTGGCAAAGTTGCATACGTTGATCACAATTGGCGTCTGCACCTCGGGGTGTCTGGCCTGCGACCGCATCGCCGAGCACCATGCGCCAGAGCGTTTTGCCCCCCGTGCGAAGTAGTCACCGACAAAAACAGCGACATGTTTTCCATCGCGCGTGACCTCCCATGCGCGGCAATCGGGGTGGTAAAGCGGGATATCCAGCGGCTGGAACGCCAGCCCAAACAGCCGCGCAGCGCAGGAAAACGCCGCGTCGATCATCCGATCAAGCTGGAAGTACGGCTTGAGCGCAGCCTCATCCAGATCATGTTCAACCGCCCGCCGCTTTTCTGCGTAATAGCGCCAGTCCCATGGCGCCAGATCACCGTTCACGCCATCATCCTGCATCATCTTCTGCAGCACCCGACCATCGGCCGCGGCTTGGGCCTTGGCAGGCTCCCAGACATCCATCAGCAGTTTTCGGACTGCCTGCGGCGTCTTGGCCATCTCCGTTTCCAACTTGTATGCAGCAAAGTTATCATAGCCCAGCAGCTTGGCGCGTTCCTCGCGCAAAGTCAGGATTTCAGCCGCAATGCCGCGATTGTCCGTCTCACCACCATTCGCGCCACGCGCCTCCCACGCGCGAAAGGCTGTTTCGCGCAAATCGCGCCGGGGCGAGAATTGCAGGAAGGGAACGATCAGTGACCGCGACAGCGTCACCACAGGGCCCTCCACGCTCTTCTCCGCTCCAGCCGCATGGGCCGCGGCAACCACAAAATCGGGCAACCCTTCCAGGTCGTCCTCAGAAAGCGCCATGTACCAGTCACGCTCATCCGCCAGCAGGTTCTGAGTGAAGGATGTTCCAAGCACGGCAAGCCGCGCCTTGATCTCTTTCATGCGGTCCTCAGCAGCGCCCTCCAGGGCCGCACCTGAACGCACGAAGCCACGGTGGGTGAGCATCAGAACGCGCGCCTGCTCGTCCGTCAGATCCAGCGTGTCGCGCTTTTCCCACAAGTCGGCGATGCGGGCGAAAAGCGCCTTGTTCGCGGAGATATCAGAAAAATGCGCGGCCAGTGTCGGGGAGAACTGCCTTTGCAGCTCTTCGCGCTTGGGATTGCTGTCCGCGCCGGCGACTGTAAAAAACGCACCCAACACCTTGTCAAGCGTCTCGCCTGCGGCTTCCAGTGCGCCGATCACGGTATCAAAGGTGGGCTCGGTCACAGATGCTGCAATGGTATCTATCTCAGCTTTGTGCTCCGCAAGCGCCACCTCCAACGCAGGCGCAAAGTCTTCGTCGGTGATACGGTCGAACGGGGCGACCTCAAAGGGCGTGTCCCAGTCCTGCAGCAGGGGATTTGTCATAAAGCTCTCCTTTACGGCATAGGTAGGGCGCGTAGCGGGGGGTTGCAATCGGCAGCCTGCCGAACGACGGTCCGTCAAAGACCAAGGGAGTGATCTATGACCAAGCGCAACACCTACGAGGGGCTCATGACCCGCGCCATTCATGCAGGCGAAGGACCAGACCCAACCACAGGGGCCTCGGCGCCCGCGATCCATATGTCCTCCACATTCGTGTCTGACAGCGTCGCGGGGTTCTCTGCCCATGATCTGCAAGATGACAGCCCCTACCTCTATGCCCGCTGGTCAAACCCGTCAGTGCACATGCTGGAACGCAAGATCGCGGCCCTTCAGGGCACTGAGGACTGCCTGTGCACCGCATCCGGCATGGCCGCAGCCGCCGCGATCCTGCTGACGTTTCTCAGCAAGGGCGATCATCTTTTGATATCTGACGTGTCCTACGCCGGGGTGGCCGAACTCGCGCGGGACACCCTGCCGCGCTACGGCGTTGAAGTCACTGCAGTGGACATGTCCAACCTTGACGCAGTGGCCGCCGGCCTGCGTCCGAACACAAAGCTGGTCCATGTAGAAAGCCCGGTTAACCCCATCATGCGACTGACAGATATTTCGGCAGTAGCGACATTGGCTCATGACGCAGGTGCGTTGCTGTCATGTGACGCGACCTTTGCCTCGCCGCTGGGGCTGGATGCTGCGGCCCTTGGGATCGACCTGGTGATGCATTCCACGACCAAATACTTGGGCGGACACGGGGATGCGGTAGGTGGCGCTGTTGCTGGCACTTCGGATCTGGTCAAACAAATGCGGCTCGAGGCCGGGATACACCACGGATCAATCCTGTCCCCCTTCAACGCCTGGCTGATCGCTCGCGGCGCGTCGACCCTGCCCCTGCGCATGCGGGCCCACCAAAGCGGCGCGCAGGCGGTGGCCGAATGGCTCGAGGCGCAACCGGGTGTCACTCATGTGGCCTATCCCGGCCTTGCATCCCACCCGCAACACGATCTGGCGCAGGCGCAGATGCAGAACTTTTCAGGCATGCTGAGCTTTCAGGTGGGCGATGTGGCGGCTGGCGAACGCGTCGCCCAAGCGATGATCGACAAGTTGAAGATCGTGCACTACGCCGTATCCCTCGGCCACCATCGCAGTCTCATTTTCTGGATGGAAACCAATGGACTGATGGAAACTTCCTTCCGTTTGCAAGGGGAGGCACTTGAAAGCTACAGGGCCTTCGCGGGCGACGGTATTTTCCGCATGTCCGTCGGGCTGGAAGACCCCGAGGATATCATCGCGGATCTTTCACAGGTCCTCTGAGCCTTGGCGCACCCGTCCGCGCTTTCACCCTTTTGAAAATACCTGAATCTGCCCGCCGCGTCTCGGTACACCCTCAAAGGGGGGCGCCTTGCCCACCACAAACCGCACAATCCGCGCGCCGCGACACCCCAATTGTGCGGCTTTCACCATATAGCGCATCATAGATCACCATCTGCCCGCGCAGTGGCGTCCCGGCCTGCGTGATCAGCTTGATTGCCTCAATTGCCATCATCGACCCGATGACACCGGGCAAGGGACCAATCACACCGGCCTCGGCACAGCTGGGCGCCAGGTGCGGCGCAGGTGCCTTTGGAAAGATACATTGATAGCACGGCGCCCCCTGTGCGGGGTCAAAGATCGACAGCTGTCCTTCCCACTGGCTCAGCGCGCCTGAGACCAGCGGCTTGCCTGCGGCAACGCACGCGCGGTTGGCCAGATAGCGCGTTTCGAAATTGTCGGTGCCGTCCAGAACCAGATCAAAATCCGCGATCAGATCGGCGGCGATGTCTTCGGTCAGGCGACGGTTGTAGGGCCTTACCGTCACAAAGGGGTTTTGCGCGCGCATGGCGGCCTCGGCGGAAAAGACTTTTGGCATACCAATATCGGCATCGCGATGAATGACCTGCCGCTGCAGATTGGCATTATCAACCACGTCATCATCAATGACGCCGATGGTTCCGACCCCGGCTGCGGCAAGGTATTGCAACACCGGCGCTCCAAGTCCCCCGGCCCCGATGACCAGCACTGCCGCATCTTTCAGGGCCTTCTGACCCGGCCCGCCAACCTCGCGCAGAACAATATGGCGGGCATAGCGGTTGAGTTCGGTTTCCGAAAAGTTGCCCTTCGGCTTGTCCGGAAGAGAACTTGCAGGCCCGGACGCGCGGGCGCGCAACCAAATGAGCCCGGCGCGATAGCCAAACACAAGCACGCCAAACCCGCATAATATCAACCAAAGTGCCGCACTGCCTCCGGTGACCTCCTTCAGCGGGTTGCCCTCGGGAAAGACAAGCTGCACGCCCAGCACAGCGACATAAAGCAATCCCAGAAGGGTCAGCCGCAGCTTGCGCGGCATCCCGGCAACGCCACCAAAAAACCAGATGGCCGCTGCCATGATAAATACGAATAGCATCAGCCCGCCCCGGTGGAGCCATAGCCCCCCGCACCGCGCGCCGTGCTGTCCAGCTCCGGCACCACATCAAATGTCGCTTGCACCACCGGTGCGACGACCATCTGTGCGATGCGCATGCCGTGGGTAATCTCGAACGCAGCATCCCCACCGTTTTGCACGATCACCCCCACCTCGCCGCGATAATCGCTGTCGATGGTGCCGGGGCTGTTGGGCAAGGTGATCCCGTGTTTCAATGCAAGCCCGCTGCGAGGTCTGATCTGCACCTCAAAACCGTCGGGGATAGCCATGCGCAGACCCGTCGGTACCAGCAGGCGCGCTCCGACCTGCAGGGTGATGGTGCCGCGCGGTAAATGGGCCCGCAAATCGGCCCCTGCTGACCCCGAGGTCGCATAAACAGGCAAACCGATGCTTTGGTCCGCGCCCTCTACCCATTGCAAGTTAATCGTGACCACGCTTAGCCCAGCGCCTCTGCAATCCGCTGGGCGAGCTTTTGCGCAACGTCATCCTTGCGCATGCGTGGCCAGCTCTCTGCGCCTTTGTCGTCGATCAGGATCACCGCATTTTCACTGCCACCCATGATCCCGGTGCCAGGCGAAACATCATTGGCGACAATCCAGTCACATCCCTTGCGTTCGCGCTTGGCAGTGGCGTGATCCTGAACGTCGTTGGTTTCAGCCGCAAACCCCACGACCAGCGCGGGTCGGCCGTTCTTCATCTGGCTCACCGTCTTCAAAATGTCAGGATTCTCTGCAAATTCCAGCTTTGGCAAACCATCCTTGGATTTCTTCAGCTTGCGGTCGCTGGAGCTGCTCACACGCCAGTCAGCGACAGCGGCGGCAAAGACGCCTGCGTCGACCGGCAGTGCCGCTTGAACGGCATCAAGCATCTGTTGTGCGGTCTGGACAGCGATCACTTCGACCCCATCGGGGGGCGGCACATCGGCAGGTCCTGTGACAAAAACCACATGCGCACCCAGCGCGGACAGGGCGCGTGCGACGGCGGCACCCTGCGCCCCGGAGGACCGGTTTGCAATGTAGCGAACCGGGTCGATGGGCTCGTGCGTGGGGCCCGACGTCACCAGCACGCGTTTCCCTTCAAGCGGACCGCCTGCTAAACTTGCCTCAATGGCTGCGACAATCTCCAGCGGCTCGGCCATGCGCCCGGGGCCAAACTCTCCACAGGCCATGTCACCATCATTTGGACCAGCCACCGTGATCCCGTCAGCCCTGAGTGTTTCAAGATTGCGTTGGGTCGCTGCATGTTCCCACATACGCACGTTCATCGCGGGCGCTATCAGGACAGGCGTGTCCGTGGCCAGCAACAGGGTCGAAGCCAAATCATTGGCATGCCCCTGCGCCATTTTTGCCATCAGATCCGCCGTTGCCGGCGCAACAACCACAAGGTCGGCCACGCGGCTCAGCTGGATGTGCCCCATCTCGGCCTCATCGCCCAAATCAAAGAGATCGCGGAAAACCTTTTGTCCTGCCAACGCAGACACCGACAACGGCGTCACGAATTCCTCGCCCGCTTTTGTCAGCACTGGCGTCACCAGCGCCCCGCGCTCGCGCAATCGGCGGATCAGATCAAGCGATTTGAATGCCGCAATGCCGCCGCCAATGATAAGCAGAATATGTTTGCCAGCCAGCATGATGCGCCTTTCCGTGGCTTTCGGTCAGCGCCGACAATAGGACGGGCGGGCGTGTTCTGCCAGCCCTGCCGCAAACCTCCGCGTCTCAGTCAAACCGATAGGCGTAGATGTTGTTGAGATAGCCCTCATCTTTTATGGCAAAATGCGTCTCTCCCACGTGCTCAAAACCCTGCCCAAGATAAAACGATATCGCCGGGTCATTTTCCGCATTGGTGGTCAGCCAAACACAGGCTGCAGCCTGATCGCGGCAATGGTCCAGGGCCGCGGCCAGCAGGCGTTTTCCGATGCCTTTGCCATGGTGCCGCGGCTGCACGTAAAAGGTGGCGATCTCGTACTTTGACAGGCCATCAACAGCAGCCAAGCTGGCTGACGACACCCGGACAAACCCGTCGATCCCATCTTCGTTCTCGGACACGACAATGAATTGGTCTGGGTCACGAATGAGGGCGTTGGTCTTGGTCGGGGTGAATTCCGCCAACACATAATCGGCGAAGAACGCGGTCACACCGCGTTTCAGATACGTGCCGACCCAGACCTCGATAGAAATCGCAGCAATGCTCGAAGCGTCTGAAATGTCGGCCGTTCGAAGTGTCATGGCAGATAGATGCCATGATCCACGCAAGGGTCAATGTGATTCCCTGTCATCTGACCTGCAAGAAAAACGGGCCCGAAGGCCCGCCGCATCAGTTCAGGAAATGAAATACTTCGCGGGACTGCCCCTCAAGTGACTTGCGCATCTTGATAAAGGCGGCCGCTTCAAGCTGGCGCACCCGCTCTTTGCTGAGGCTCAATTCATCGCCCAGGCTTTCCAACGTACGCGGTTGGTCGCGCATCTTGCGTTCACGGACAATGAACTGTTCGCGTTCGTTCAACGATTGCATTGCCGTCACCAGCCAGTCGCGCAGTTGCGCGGTGTCGTGGCTTTCCTCGACCTGTTCTGCCGCCTGTGCGCTTTCGTCGACCAGCGCATCAATCCACTCACGCCCCTCATCCTCTGCCGACTGGGTGGCGTTAAGCGAATAGTCAGACCCGGAAAGGCGCCCTTCCATCATTTCAACATCATGCAGCGGCACCCCGATTTCGGTTGAGATCAGTTGACGCAGCTGATGCCGGTCCAGCGTCTCTCCACTGGCGGCAGCCTCACGCTCAAGCTGCGACTGCACCCGGCGCATGTTGAAAAATAGTGACTTTTGCGAAGACGTGGACCCTGTGCGCACCATCGACCAGTTGCGCATCACATGGTCCTGAATGGAGGCTTTGATCCACCAGACAGCGTAGGTCGAAAACCGCACGCCCCGATCAGGGTCAAACTTGTTTGCCGCCTTCATCAGACCCAGACCAGCCTCTTGAATCAGATCATTCATCGGCGCGCCATACCGCTTGAACTTTGACGCCATGGAGATCGCAAGACGCATATACGCCTGGATCAATCGATGCAGCGCTGCCTCATCCTGATGGTCGCGCCAGGCGTACGCCAGCGCCAGTTCCGTTTCCGCATCAAGCAGTTCAGCTTTCATCGCGGTTCTCGTCAGAGAAAAGTCTCGTGCCGTTTGAAGTGTCATCGCATTTACCCCCTGAATTCGGCACAACTTGAGGTCGCGCTTCTTAAGATATACGCATCAACCTCGATTTGGTTCACTTGAGAGTTAATAAAATGTTGCCATCAGGCACGTTCGTCCTAGGTGGCGCAGCCTCTGGAAAATCCGCTTGGGCGGAATCCTTTTGCGAGTCGAGCGACTTAACGCTCAACTACCTTGCTACAGGGCAAGCCCGCGATGCCGAAATGGATCAGCGCATAAAAATCCATAAAGATCGACGAAATGACCGATGGCAGACAATCGAAGCACCGTTTGATCTGGCTCCCGCGCTGGCCGCTCTGGACGGTGACTCAATTGTTCTGATCGACTGCGCCACAATGTGGCTCAGCAACCACATGCTTGCCGAAACTGATCTGGCTGCGGCCCAGGACGATCTGCTTCTGGCGCTTCAATCCTGTGCGGCCAAATGGGTCATGGTTTCCAACGAGGTGGGTCATGGCGTCGTCCCGGACAACGCACTTGCCCGGCAATTCCGCGATGCCCAGGGTCGGCTCAACATCGCGCTTGCGGCGCATGCGGACCTTGCCGTTCTTGTCACAGCCGGGCTGCCCCTGACCCTAAAGGGGACCTTGCCATGACCACGTGGCACTGGGTTCGCCACGGGCCGACGCACGAGAAATCCTTTGTCGGCTGGCGCGACGTCCCGGCGGACCTGTCTGATACCGCTCAGATCGCGCGGCTTAGCGCACATTTGCCATCCGACGCACTTCTGATCTCCTCTGATCTCGTGCGCGCCAGCGCCACGGCGGACGTGTTGGCAGCCTCAGGCCGGAACCGCCTGCGGCACGAGGCCGACTTGCGTGAACTTCACTTTGGTGAATGGGACGGCCTGGGATGGAAAGCCGTCGCCGAACGCGATCCTGTGCTCTCGCGCACCTATTGGGAAAGTCCGGGCGACACCGCACCACCCGGCGGCGAAAGCTGGAATGCTGCAGCAGCCCGCGTCACCGCCTCCGTCGACCGCCTGACACAAGCCCATCCGGGCCAACACATCATCGCTGTGGCGCATTTCGGAACCATTCTCACGCAAGTGCAGCGCGCACTGGGCGGGGACGCGGTCAAGGCGATGGGTCACAAGATCGATAACCTTTCGGTCACCACACTGGTCCATGCGTCGGGGGGCTGGCAGGCAGAACAGATCAATCACCTTCCGTGATCGGCACCGCCACAAATCTGCATTTGTTTTCAGCCCTGTCCAGAGCTTAGCCTACGCGGCATGACATATGATATCTACATCGGCGATCGCACCTTCTCCAGCTGGTCCTTGCGGGGCTGGCTCATGCTGGAAAAGTTCAACTTGCCTCACAGAACACACCTTGTGGGACTTTATACCGGCACAATGAAGCAGGACATGGCGGATTTGGCACCGGCTCAACTTGTCCCGGTTCTGCGCACCCCTGAAGGAACAGTCGTTGCCGAAAGCCTTGCGATGGCCGAAACGCTGGCCGAACGGCATCCGGCCGCAGGAATGTGGCCTGAGGATGCGGCGGCACGTGCCACCGCACGCTGGCTATGCGCATCCATGACCAGCGGATTTGGGGCCTTGCGCGGGGCCTGCCCGATGCAATTGAACCATGTGAATGTCGGCTTCGGGGTCTCTGACGACGTGCGAGAGGACCTTCGGCAGATCGAGGCACTTTGGCAGCACGCATCTGCCTTCCGAGACGCAGACAGCCCTTGGCTTTTCGGGCGCTATTCCCTGGCGGATGTTTTCTTTGCCCCCGTCGCCGCACGCATCATCGGGTATGACCTGCCGGTCTCGGATAGCGCACGCGCCTATTGCAACGCCACTATTGCAGACCCCGTTTTCAAAGCCTGGCGCGCCGAGGGCCAAAAGGTTTCATACGACCCGCTGCCCTATGACATGGGCCTGCCGACGCGCACCTGGCCTGAGAAATAACGCAGTCCATGCGGTCTCCCCTGAACCGGCCCACACGATCACCGGCCACAGGCATTAACCATTCCTAAATACCCCTGACCTACCCATTAACCACGAAGACGGGAAAGATGGGTCCACATGGTTTCACGCGCCTACACCGTGGCGTTTCAGGGGGTTGAGGCCCGAATGGTCGAAGTGCAATGCGCCGTGACAGCGGGGCTGCCTGCATTTTCCATTGTCGGTCTGCCCGACAAAGCCGTGTCTGAGGCGCGCGACCGGGTGCGCACCGCGCTGACCTCCATGGCCATCGCCTTGCCTTCCAAACGCATCACCGTAAACCTCAGCCCGGCAGATTTGCCCAAGGAAGGCAGCCATTTTGACCTGCCCATCGCGCTGGCGCTCTTGTCGGCGCTGGATATCCTGCCCGATGATGTGGTTCAGAACGTTGTGGCGCTGGGAGAGCTGTCACTCGACGGCACCCTTGTCCCGGTGGTGGGGGCCCTGCCCGCCGCGATGGCTGCCGCGACCCAAAACCGTAGCCTGCTCTGCCCGGCCGCGTCCGGCGCCGAAGCTGCGTGGGTCGGCAATGCGCAAGTTATTGCGGCGGCCTCTCTGGGCGATGTCGTGCGCCATTATACCGGCCAGAGCCCCCTCAACCCAGCGGAACCCGGTGAAGTCGCCGCAGCGCCCATGGGCCGCGATCTGCGTGACGTGAAAGGCCAGGAACGCGCCAAACGCGCGCTCGAAATTGCAGCGGCCGGGCGGCATCATCTGATGTTTGTTGGCACGCCCGGATCCGGCAAGAGCATGCTGGCCGCGCGGTTGCCTTCCATCCTGCCCCCGCTGACTGCGCCAGAGGCGTTGGAAACCTCGATGATCCACTCCCTCGCCGGGTTGCTGGACGAAGGCGGCATTTCCCGGGCGCGCCCTTTCAGAGAACCGCATCACACCGCGTCGATGGCCGCGATCATAGGAGGCGGCAGGCAGGCCAAGCCTGGCGAAGTCAGCCTAGCCCACAACGGCGTCCTTTTCATGGATGAGTTTCCCGAGTTTCCGCGCACCGTTCTGGAAACCCTGCGCCAGCCCATCGAGACCGGCGAAGTGATGATTGCCCGGGCGAACGCCCACGTGAAATACCCCTGTAAGTTCATGCTGGTGGCGGCCGCAAATCCCTGCAAGTGCGGCTATTTGAGCGATCCGGCCCGCGCCTGCGCCCGGGTGCCGCACTGCGGGGAAGACTATATGGGCCGAATTTCCGGCCCGTTGATGGATCGCTTCGATTTGCGCGTTGACGTGCCGCCCGTTTCCTTCACAGATCTGGACCTGCCCGCAAGTGGCGATACGTCAAAAGTTGTCTCAGACCGTGTGGCTGCGGCGCGGAGGCGTCAGCAGAACCGTTTCGCCGATCTGGATGGCATGTCTGTCAATGCAGATGCCGAAGGCGACATGCTGGAGGAAATCGCCACCCCCGACACCGAAGCCCGCGATCTGCTGACCCGCGCTGCTGAGCGGTTCCATCTGTCCGCGCGGGGCTATCACCGGGTGATCCGCGTGGCCCGCACCATTGCCGATCTGGATGGTTCGGAAACGGTGCGCAAACCGCATATGTCCGAAGCGGTCAGTTTTCGCCTTGCGACGCCCGCCTCTGGGTGATCCATGCTGCAAGGGTGTTCAGCGTGTGCCGTGCCTCTGGCAGAATGTTGTGAAACAACGGCCAGACATGCGGCAGATCCCGTTCTTCGACAAACGTCACATCTCCCCCCTGATCCCTGACCCGCTGCGCGATTCCGCGTGCGTCATCGCACAGGATTTCGCTGTCCCCAACGGTAAGCCACAGCGGTGCCGCACCGATGAAATCGGCAAAAAGCGGACTGACTTTGGGGTCATCCGCCGCGTGACCGGCAAGATAATGACGGGTCATTTCGCCGGCACGCTCGGGCGGCAAGATCGCTTCGCGCTGCGCATTTGCGGCAAAGCTCTTGCCCGAATACGTGAGATCAGCAAGCGGCGAAAAGCAGAAAACCCCTGCGGGCATCGCGTCGCCCTCGCGGGCCAGTTCCGACATCAGGCCCAAGGCAAGCGCCCCTCCCGCGCTGTCCCCGCCGATGAATATGTTGTACGCAGGCACGCCGGTAGCACGCAAACCTTTCCAGGCGGCGCGCACATCCTCCGCTGCCGCCGGATAAGGCGCTTCGGGCGCCAGTCGGTATTTCGGCAAGACCGCGCGCGCGCCCAATCGCCGCGCCAGTTGGGCAACCATTGCAGCATGGGTGCGCGGGCTGCCAAAAACAAAGCCGCCACCATGAATGTACAAGATCACGATATCCGAACTGTGAACACGTGGCACGATATCCAACGCATGAACCAGCCGCTGACCGGCCTGCAGACGTATCCACTGCTGCTGGGTGCCGCGCGGGGCATGAAACAACAACCGCGCCTTGCGCTCGAACGAAACGCGTAGGCCCTGCGGCGTGCTGCGTGCCATGTGCCGCCGTTCGGTCAATCGCAGATAGGTGTTCAGAACGGGGCGCAGCAAGCTCACGCAATCTTGCCCTCGATCGCCTCCCAGATCTTGCCGGCGATGTTGACGCCGTCAAACCTCTCCAGTTCCTGAATGCCTGTGGGCGACGTCACATTGATCTCAGTCAGGTAGTCGCCGATGACGTCGATTCCGACAAAGATCTGACCGCGCTCTTTCAGAAGTGGGCCGATGCGCTCGCAAATCTCCTTGTCACGTGCAGAAAGCCCGATTTTTTCAGGTCGACCGCCAACGTGCATATTCGACCGCGTCTCGCCTTCGGCAGGAACGCGGTTGATCGCACCCACGGCGTCGCCGTCCACAAGGATCACCCGCTTGTCACCCTTGGACACGGCGGGCAAGAACTTCTGAACGATCAGCGGCTCGCGCGAGAACCCCGTGAAAAGCTCGTGCAAGGAAACGAGGTTTCGGTCATTCGCGTCCAGACGGAAAACTCCTGCGCCACCGTTACCGTAGAGCGGCTTGAGAATAATATCTCCGTGCTTGGCCTTGAACGCCTTGATGGTTTGCAAATCCCGCGCAATCGTTGTGGGCGGCGTCAGGTCCGGGAAGTCGAGGACCAGCAGCTTTTCTGGGAAATTGCGGACCCAGAATGGGTCGTTGACCACCAGCGTGCTCTCTTTCAGGCGGTCCAGCAGGTGGGTGGACGTGATGTAATGCATATCAAAGGGCGGATCCTGACGCAGCCAGACCACGTCAAAGTCCGCCAGATCGACCTCTCGCTCCGGGCTGAGGTGCGCATGATTCCCCTGTACCCGCTGGACGGAAAAATCCTGCCCGCGCGCTGTGATCCGACCTTCCTGATAGGCAAGTTGGTCAGGGCCGTAAAAGAACAGCTCATGCCCGCGTGCCTGCGCTTCTTCTGCCAGTCGAAAGCTGCTGTCGGCGGCAATGTCCACGTCCCCGATCGGGTCCATCTGAAAGGCGATTTTCATGCGGCTCTCCCTGCTTTTGCTCTTTAGATGGCGCAGCAGAGAGGTCAGTGCAATGGGTCAGCCGTGACCAAAGGCATTTTCGATGATCTGCGTCTGGCCATGCTGATCGACCAAAGCCACGTCAAATCGAACGTTCGTAAGACTGCCGCTGGGTTCATCGGCCAGAAATTCTTCGGCGGCATTACAGATGCGTTGCATCTGTCGCGCAGTGAGGTTTTCGGCCGCCCGGTGGAAATCGCGTGATTTCTTGACCTCCACAAAAATCAGGTCGTCGCCATCACGCAGGATCAGATCAATTTCACCGCCCTTGCCACGCCACCGGCGGCGCGCAACCGCATAACCGCGACGCGCGTAGTCCTGTGCAATGCGGCATTCGGCGGCGGCCCCCGCTTCGTACGCCATCTGGCCACGATGCTGTCCGATCCGGGTCATTGAGTATCCTTTTGAAGCGAAAGTGCCATTTGATAGACCTTGCGGCGTGGCATTTCCAACGCTTGAGAAACGGCATCCACTGCATCCCGCATCGACATTCTGGACAATGCATCGCGCAACGCGGCGTCCACCTCATCAACACTTGTCGTTTCTACCTTAGTCCGTTCAATCAGAATCACGAACTCCCCTTTAGGTGCCTTTTGATTAAATTTTTCCGCAACTTCCTCCAGTGATCCCCTGACCACCTCCTCAAATTTTTTGGTCAACTCACGGCAAACCGAACAGTATCGCCCTGGCCCCAGCACATCTGACGCATCCCGTAGCATTGCCAGCACCCGCTTGGGCGATTCGTAGAACACAAGTGTGCCCGGCACTGTGCGCAACGCTTCCAGCGCCTTGCACCGCGCGGACTTTGCGTTTGGCAGGAATCCGGCAAAGAAAAAGGCATCCGTGGGCAGCCCGCCCACCGCCAATGCCGTCGTGACTGCAGAGGGGCCGGGCGCTGACGTGACGGCCAGGCCCGCGTCGCCCGCAGCGCGCACCAGCTCGAAACCGGGGTCGGCAATAAGCGGCATGCCCGCCTCTGACGCATAGGCAACTGACTGCCCTTCCCTGATCGCTGTCAGCAGACGCTCCTGAACGGCGCGGCCCGAATGGTCATGCAGCGCATGAACACGCCTGTCGCCAAGTGGCACGCCGTGAATATCCATCAGCTTGCGCAGGCTACGTGTGTCTTCGGCGGCCAATTGATCCGCGCTGGCAAGCACATCAAGCGCACGTAACGTGATGTCACGTGCTGTACCGATCGGGACGCCGACCAGATACAAACCGGCGCTTAGCCGCTGCATTTGGTAATTCAACGCTGGACCCGCCTTTCGCACGCTCTATGATCGCCGCAAAATGAACACCGCCCAGACGTGCGGTATGATATCCGGGGGTTACTTTGACGATGATTGCTTTTTTCGACGCAGGCCGCAAGAAGATGCGCCTTTTGCTACTGCCACTCTTTGCGCTGTTCCTGGCCGCGTGCGACATGGGCTCGATCGGCTCACTGGCCAACGCGGGGGGGCCCAGAATTAACACAAACGCGCCGGTGCCTGTGGCCCTTCTGGTGCCGCGCGGCGGGTCGTCTGCGGATGATCTGCTCGCACAGAACCTTGAAAATGCAGCGCGTCTGGCAATGCGTGATCTTGACGGCGTAGAGATCGACCTGCGCGTTTACGGCACAGCGGGCAATGCCGCAACAGCCGCAAGTGCGGCCTCTCAGGCCGTGTCCGAAGGGGCCAAGATCATTCTTGGTCCGCTCTATGGCGAGGCCGCGAATGCGGCAGGTGTTGCGGTGTCAGGACAGGGCGTGAACGTGCTGTCCTTCTCCAACAATGCGACAATCGCAGGGGGCAATGTCTTTGTGCTGGGCCCCACCTTTGAAAATACCGCGGATCGGCTTGTCCGATTTGCCAAGAAGAATGGCAAAGACCGCATCGTCATTGTGCATGCGGAAGGCATTGCCGGACAACTTGGCCGGAACGCAATCCAGCAGGCCATTGCGGCCAACCGGGCAACGCTGGCAGGCACCGTGGAATATGCCCTCAGCCAAGAAGCCGTTACCGCCGCCGTGCCCCGCGTCAAAGCCACGATGGAGGGCAGCGGCGCGAACGCGCTTTTCCTGACGTCCAACTCGGCCACGGCGTTGCCGCTCTTTGCTCAATTGCTGCCAGAAGCCGGGATCTCACCAGCAGGCACGCAGTTCATCGGCCTGACACGCTGGGACATTCCGCCTCAAACGCTGGCCCTGCCGGGCGTTCAGGGCGGGTGGTTCACGTTGCCGGATTCTGCGTCGTCCAGTGCCTTTGCCCAACGCTATATCGCCGCATATTCAGAACCGCCGCATCCTCTGGCGGGGTTGGCCTTTGACGGTATCGCCGCTGTCGGCGCGCTGGTGCAATCGGGAAAATCAAAAGCGCTGTCCGGTGCGGCCCTGACACAAGGGTCGGGGTTCCGCGGGGCTTCGGGCATTTTCCGTCTCCGCCGCGACGGGACAAACGAACGCGCACTGGCTGTTGCGACAATCCGCAACCAGCAAGTGGTCGTATTGGAAGCAGCACCACAGGCCTTTGGTGGCGCCGGGTTCTGATTTGAACCCTGTGGGCTCCTCTGAAACACTGCAGGAAGCGGCCTCGGAAAGGCCGCTTCTCATCTGCCCATCACAGGAAATTTTTGACATCGAAGCGGTCAAGGCAGACCTGGTCTCCGCCCTATCGGGTACCGAAGGCACCGCCAGACGCAGCGCCGCTGTCGCCGTTTTGCGGGTCGCGCGCAAGACCGGTCGGGACCGCATCGCGGCCGCCTTTGCCGCGCACCCATTTGATGCGCGCGGCATGACCCGCGCCTACACCTACCTTGCCGATTGTCTGGTCCAGCAAGCCCTCTACGTTGCCACCGCCCATCTGCACCCCAATCCGAACCCGACCGAAGGCGAACGCCTGTCGGTGATCGGCGTCGGCGGCTATGGCCGGGGCGAAATGGCACCGTTCTCGGATGTCGATCTGCTCTTTTTGATCCCGTACAAAGCCACCGCCTGGACCGAGAGCGTGGTGGAAAGCATGCTGTACATCCTGTGGGACCTGAAGCTGAAGGTCGGCCACGCCACGCGCACCGTGCAGGATTGCGTGCGTCTGGGCGGCGAAGATTTCACGATTCAGACCGCGCTGCTGGAACATCGGTTCATCGCCGGAGATCAGGGGCTGGAACAAGAGCTTGCCATCCGGCTGGAAGCGCACCTGTTTTCTGGTTCCGGCACCGACTTCATCGAAGCCAAGCTTGAAGAGCGTGATCGCCGCCACTTGCGTCAGGGCGCCCGCTATGTGGTTGAGCCCAATGTGAAGGAAGGCAAAGGCGGGCTGCGCGATCTGCATTCTCTCTTCTGGATAGCCAAATATATCTACAAGGTCGCCGACGTGGCTGATTTGGTCGAACGCGCGGTCTTTACCCATGAAGAACACCGAACCTTCGAGGGTGCAGAAGACTTTTTATGGGCCGTGCGCGGTCATCTGCACCTGCTGACAGGTCGGGCCACCGAACAACTCACTTTCGACATGCAGGTCCAGGTCGCCGAAGCCATGCACTATCAGGACGCGGGCGGCAGGCGCGCGGTCGAGGTCTTCATGCAGGCCTATTTCCGCCATGCGACGGCTGTGGGCGATCTGACGCGCATCTTCCTCACCGGGCTTGAGGCCGAGCACCTCAAGGCAGAGCCCCTGCTTGAGCGCATCTTTCGACGCCGTCCGAAAATGCGCGATGGCTACACGCTGGTGCACAACCGGATCGGCATCGTAGACGACGCAGCCTTTCTGGCAGACAAGCTGAACATTCTGCGCATCTACGAAGAAGCGCTGCGGACAGGGACGCTTATTCACCCCGACGCGATGCGTCTGATAAAAGCCAACCTGCATCTGATTGACGATGACATGCGCAATACGCCTGAGGCCCAGCGCATCTTTCTTGATCTGATGCTGAAACACGGCAACCCGGAACGCGCGCTGCGGCGCATGAACGAACTGGGCGTGCTCAGCGCGTTTATTCCCGAATTCGAACCCATCGTCGCGATGATGCAGTTCAACATGTACCACAGCTATACGGTGGACGAGCATACGATCCAGTGCATCGCCAACCTCGCACGCATCGAAAAAGGAGAGCTGGAGGAAGAATTGCCCGTTGCCTCCTCCATTCTGCAAAAGGGTGTAGACCGCAAAGTGCTTTATGTGGCGCTGCTGTTGCACGACATCGGCAAGGGGCGGGACGAGGATCATTCGATCCTCGGCGCCAAGATCGTGCGCAAGGTCGCCCCGCGACTTGGGCTCAAGCAAGACCAGGTCGATACCGCCGAATGGCTGGTCCGCTACCATCTGCTGATGTCAGACATGGCGCAAAAGCGCGACATCGCGGATCCCCGGACGGTGCGCGATTTCGCCAAGGCTGTGCAAACCGTCAAGCGCCTGGATCTTTTGTGCGTGCTGACCGTCTGTGACATTCGTGGCGTGGGCCCCGACACCTGGAACAACTGGAAAGCGGTACTGATCCGCGCGCTCTACCGCCAGACCGAAAGGGCGCTTGAGACCGGGCTCGAAGACCTCAACCGCGAAAATCGCGGCAACGAGGCCAAGCGGACACTGCGCGATGCACTTGATGACTGGCCGCGCAAGGCATTGCAGGTTGAAACGGGCCGCCACTACGAACCCTATTGGCAAGGGCTGCACGTCACCGCGCACAAGGTCTTTGCAGATCTGCTGCGCGACATCGAACCCGACGATATCCGCATTGATCTGCACCCTGACGAAGACCGCGATGCCACACGCGCCTGCTTTGTGATGGCCGATCACCCCGGCATCTTTGCCCGGCTTGCCGGCGCGCTGGCTCTGGTAGGGGCCAACGTGGTCGATGCCCGCAGCTACACCACTAAGGACGGCTATGTCACAGACGCGTTCTGGATACAGGACGCCGAAGGCAAACCCTATGAGGCCAGCCGCCTGCCCCGCCTGCGCCAGATGATCGAAAAGACCCTGCGCGGTGAAGTGGTGGCACGCGACGCGCTCAAGAGCCGCGACAAGGTCAAAAAGCGCGAAAAGGCCTTCAACGTGCCGACGCACATCGCCTTTGATAACGAAGGGTCAGAGATCTACACGATCATCGAAGTCGACACCCGCGACCGTCCCGGCTTGCTTTACGATCTCGCGCGCACGCTGGCGGATTCGAACGTCTATATCGCAAATGCCGTCATAGCGACCTATGGCGAACAGGTTGTGGACACCTTCTATGTCAAAGACATGTTCGGGCTGAAGTATTACTCGGACACCAAGCAACGGACGCTTGAAAAACGCTTGCGCACCGCCATCGCGGAGGGGGTCGAACGCGCAGAGAAATAGTGTTGCCGTTGTCGTTCCACGCGCATTGCCGGCTCACTCTGAGAGCACTCGCAGGCTGCCATCGTCCTGCACGGTGACGTTGTTGAGGGCGAGCTGATCCTCTGCGCCGCGCGCACCTTTGTTCTCATCAAAGACCAGGGTTGTGCGCGCCTCGAGGATTTCCGCGCGTAATTCCACTGGCAGATCAGCAGTCTCAGCCGCAATCCTCTGGGCCTCGGCCCGCGCGGCCTCACTTTCGGCGTCAAGTTCGCTCAGCAAACGGTATGAGACGTAGTATTTGAAGATGTTGCGCACATAGACAGCCGGTTCACGGCTGACCACACGGGTGATCGCCACTTCGACATTTTCAAACCAGACGTTGGGATCAAGGCCCATTTGGCGGGCCTTTGCGCGCGCGCGTTTCACGCCGCCGGGTCCGGCGTTATAGGCTGCAAAGGACAGCAAGGTCCGGTCCAGCGGATCGATAGCGGGATCATCGAAATAGGTGTCGCGCAGCCAGCGCAGATATTTCACCCCCGCATGTACATTGTCCTCCACGCGGCTGACATCCGGTATCGCGACAACCGGATCGGCCGCTGTCGTGGGCATCACCTGCATCACGCCCAGCGCGCCAACGTGGCTGACGCGTGACTGATCAAGGCGGGATTCCTGATAGGCCTGCGCCAGCACCAGGTCCGCCTCAAAGCCATATTGCTCGGAAAACTGGCGCACAATCGGTGCCACGGCATCAAGACGCGCGCGCGCGGCGGGGCTATTGAGGTTCTCGATCCACTCTCCGTCACGGGTAAACCGGTTGAGGATCACGTTCCCGATCAGCGTGCCTTTCTTGACCTTGCCCGCAAACCCGTCAAGGACCCTCTGCAGCTCAGGATTTTCGCTGCGCACTGCCCAGGCAATATGCCCGTCGAGAGTCAGCGCAAGATCTTCGCGGACGGCGACAGACGGATAGACCGTCTGCCAGAAACGTGCCTTGAAATCGGACGCGACAGTTGCCGGCAACAGTCCGATCTCGACCAGTTCGATCAGGTCGAAATCATCCAGCCGCCCGTCTACCAGCTTGATGCGGAACGGGCGTTTGCCGTCGGCCTCTCGTTCGGCATTAAGTTCAAGCAGATCACGGGCATAGCGCCCATTCTCACTGACGTAAATCGGCACCCGGGTCAGATCTTCAAGTGTCTCAACAGGCCCGATGTCAGGTCCCAGCACGGGGACATCGTTGACAGATCTGATCAGGGGCTGGGTCAACGCAAGCCCCTCATTGCGCGCGCGGCTGACCGTCAGCGCGGTAAAGTCACTGCGCCCGCGCTCGATGCTTTCGGCGATCACCGCACGCGGCGTTGGGGTGGGTACCACGACCATGGGTGTGCCACCGGCATCCGGCAGGCTGGCCAGGTACTTTTCCATCTCGACACCGATGGCAATCGCCACGCCGATCGCATCCTCGCCATCATAGGCGATCATCAGCGGGTCCGGAGCCACGGCCATGCGCAGATAGCCCCGCTCCCGAATACCTTGCAGGTCTGACACATCCGGATCGCGCACTGCTTCGATCAGATGATCACCGTCGCGCGCGTTGGCGTTTTCATCGACCAGCTCTCCAACCAAGTGATTCAGCGGCGCAGGGGTTTGAGGTGCGACGCGCAACGTTTCACCCTGCGCAATCGGCGCAGCAACGAGGGCGCATGCAACCCACCCGGCACGGATAAATCTCAACAAACCAACACTTCCCCGGCAGCAATTGGCGCGAAAACATGCAAAATTGCGCACGCCTACGGCCTCTACGACGTTTCGCCTATAACGCCCGCAACGTGGTTGCTGTTCCATGTGCCCGCTTGGGCAGCGGCGCTGGCACGGCCCCATTGGTTCCATTGCACCGACGCAACAGGCACGGTAGGCACAGGGCAAGCACAGTCTCAAGAGCGTATCCATGAAACCCATCCGCCTTATGTCCGGCTTTTTCACCGTAGGGTTCTGGACCTTGCTCAGCCGCGTTCTGGGCTTTGTGCGCGAGGTGCTGATCCTGTCGCTGATCGGACCGGGGCCGGTGATGGACGCATTTGTGGCGGCCTTCCGTCTGCCCAACATGTTCCGCCGGTTCTTTGCCGAAGGAGCTTTCAACGCGGCATTTGTGCCAATGTTCGCCAAGCGGCTGGAGGGGGGCGAAGGTGCGGCACAATTCGCGCGCGAGGCGTTCAGCGCACTGGCCTTTGCGGTTCTGATCCTGACCGCACTTGGCATGATCTTTATGCCGGGGTTGGTCTGGCTGACTGCCGAAGGGTTTTCGGGGGATGCCCGCTTTGACATGACGGTCGGCTACGGGCGCATCGTCTTTCCGTATATTTTCTGCATGTCGCTTGCGGCACTGTTTTCCGGGATCCTGAATGCCACCGGGCGATTTGCGGTGGCCGCCGCAGCGCCGGTGATGCTGAATATCATCGTGATCATCGCCATGGCGCTTGGGGCATGGATGGGCGGCGCCGTCATCAACTGGCTTGTCTGGGCAATCCCGGTGGCCGGGGTGGCGCAGCTGGCGCTCACCTGGGTGGCGGCGTCACGGGCGGGATTTCCGCTGCGCCCCTCCCGTCCGCGCTGGTCTCCGGATGTACGGGCCCTTGTGGTGATAGCGTTGCCTGCGGCTCTGGCATCCGGTGTAATGCAGATCAACCTTGTCGTGGGCCAGTTGGTCGCCAGCCAATACGACAGCGCGGTCTCGTGGCTTTTCGCTGCAGACCGGCTTTATCAGCTACCCTTGGGTGTGGTGGGGATCGCGATCGGAATCGTCCTTTTACCGGACCTGTCGCGCCGCCTTCGGTCCGGGGATGACGCAGGCGCAAATCATTCGCTTAGCCGCGCCGCAGAGCTTTCACTGGCCCTGACCATTCCGTCATCTGTCGCATTGATGGTGATCCCCTTTGCCCTCGTGACCGTACTGTTCGAGCGCGGCGCTTCGGACGTGGATGACACCGCCGCCATCGCAACGGCCGTGACCATCTATGGCCTTGGCTTGCCCGCCTTTGTCCTGCAGAAAATTCTGCAACCTGTGTACTTCGCCCGCGAAGACACCAAACGGCCCTTCTACTTCGCGCTTGTAGCGATGGTGGTCAATGCCGCGCTTGCCATCGGGCTGGCCCCTGTCGTGGGCTGGATTGCCCCGGCGCTGGCAACCACCTTTGCGGGCTGGGCGATGTTCGCGTGCCTTGCCATCGGCGCGCGCCGTTATGGCGACGCGGCAAAGTTCGACGCGCGCTTTCACAAGCGCATCTGGCGGGTGATCGCGGCCTCAATTGCGATGGGCGTGGCGCTCTGGTTCGGCAATGCCGCGCTGCAACCCTTCCTTGGGCTGCCGTGGATCCGCGCCTTTGCACTGATCCTTTTGCTGCTGATCGGCGCGGTCAGCTATTTCGGCGTGGGCCAGATGATCGGCGCGTTCCGGATCTCCGAGTTCAAAAATGCACTGCGGCGAAGCAAAAACCCCTAGCGCCGTCGCATCCGATCGCGCATCCGCGCCCATTCCCCGGGGGCCATGACAAAGGACAGGGCAAAGCCGCAGACAAAGCCTGCAAGTTCCGCCACCCACTGCGTACCCACAACAAAGAGGATGCCCCAGATCAGCTGAATAGCCATCAACAGCGCAATCAGTGTAAAGGCCCGCAACTGTTCCGCTCCCCGCGCGCCCTGCCCCTCAAGCGTGCGCCACAACACAAAGGTATAGCCCCCGATCAGCCCGTAAGTGCTGGGATAGCCACCGACCAGCCAGATCGGATCATTCAGCAGCAGCGCATAGATCACCGCACCGCCAATACCAGAGACGAAAAAGAGGGTCAGAAAGGCAAACTGCCCCATGACCTCGGCCACCATCTTGCCCAGCGCCAGCAACAGGACCATCGCAAACAGCGATTGGGTAAAGCCCAGATGGATGAATGGATAGGTCACTAGCCGGGCGACCTCTTGCAGCGGAAAGCGCCCGTTTGCCAGCATCCAGTCGAACAGATCACCCGAAAAGCCATAGTCCCGGATCATGCCCAACCGCCAACCGACCGCATCGCGTCCGCCGATCATGCCAGCTTCGCCCAGAGACAGCATCGCTTCGATCCCCGCCATAATCAGGAACACGACCACCACCGCAGGCGGCAGCGGATTGACGGGAGGCTGGTATTCGGGGTCCTGCATGGGCGCTCCTTGACGTCTTGTTGCCCCCTCAGTAAGCCCACACAAACGATCTTGCCAGCCCTGCGGAGCCCCAGATGTCAGACAGTCAATTCACCCCACGCGTGTTTTCGGGCATTCAGCCGTCCGGAGGCCTGACGTTGGGCAATTATCTGGGCGCGATCCGACGCTTCGTGCAGATGCAGGAAGAAGACTACGAGACGGTCTATTGCATGGTCGATCTGCACGCGATCACCGCCAAGCTGCTGGATCCGGCAGAGCTGTCGCACAACACCCGCGAACTGGCCGCCGGGTTCATCGCAAGTGGCCTGAGCCCCGATAAATCCATCCTCATCAACCAAAGTCAGGTGCCCGAACACGCCCAGCTTGGCTGGATATTCAATTGTGTGGCCCGCATGGGCTGGATGAGCCGCATGACGCAATTCAAGGACAAGGCCGGCAAGAACGCCGAAAAGGTATCTCTGGGTCTCTTCGGGTATCCCGCGTTGATGGCCGCCGACATTCTGATCTATCATGCGACCCACGTGCCAGTGGGCGAGGACCAGAAGCAGCATCTTGAACTTACCCGCGACATCGCGGCAAAATTCAATCACGACTACGGGGTCGATTTCTTCCCGATGACCGAACCTGTGATCGAAGGGGCCGCGACGCGCGTGATGTCGCTGCGCGATGGCTCCAAGAAAATGTCGAAATCCGATCCGTCAGATGCCAGCCGCATCAACATGACCGATGACGCCGACACGATTGCCAAGAAAATCCGCAAGGCCAAGACCGATCCTGATGCGCTCCCGTCCGAGGTCGCAGGGCTGGCCGACCGCCCCGAGGCGCGTAACCTGATCAACATCTATGCAGCGCTGAGCGATCAAAGCGTCGATGCGGTTCTCAGGGATGTGGGCGGCCAACAGTTTGGCACTTTCAAACCCGCGCTGGCTGAACTTGCAGTTGCCAAGCTTGGCCCGATCTCTGAGGAGATGGCCCGCCTGATGGCAGATCCGGCCGAGATTGATCGCATCCTGGCCAAAGGGGCCGGTCAGGCGCGCGAGATCACCGCGCCCATCCTGAAACGCACCTACGAAATCATCGGCATGGTCGGCAGTTGACAGCCGTCAACCGTGCCGCGACGTTTTGCTTTGAAACGTCACCGGGGTAGGTCACGATAGGCCCACCCAACACGGGGGCACGGTCATGCACTACCTTTATAGACGGTATCGTCTGTGGATCCTTTATCTGATCTTCCTGATCTGCGCCGTCCTCTTTGGCAGTCGCGAGGGGTTCCTCAGCACGAACGGTGACAATGGATTTGCAAAAGGCGTCGTGCTGGCAATCTATCTGGCATTTCTGGCGTTCTCTCTTTACGCTACACATCGCGAGAACTTCTTTCGCAGCATCGGCAAAATCAACGCGCTACTTTGGGGTCGGCAGGTTGGCATTGATCTCTATATCAGCGTTTTCCTCTCGCTTGCCCTGATTTATCTGGTCGAAGGGTCCGTGCTGGTCCTGCTCGCCTGGTTTCTGCCCATCGTGGTCTTTGCCAATCTGGCGATCCTGCCATACCTCCTGCTCAATTTCGCGGAAGTCGTCGGCCACTTTCAACTGTGATGCACATTTTTGCACAGACCCTCTGCACCCCACACGGTTGAACAAACGGATGATGGCAGCCAATTTGGCTTTACCCCTGTAAGAAAGGCCAGTCATGACCCCCCCAACCCCCTGCGTCGGACACGTCCACCTCAAAGTCGCCGATCTGGATCGCGCGATTGCTTTTTACCGCGACATTCTGGGATTCGAGGTGACGGCCCGCTACGGCGCGCAGGCCGCGTTTCTGGGCGCAGGCGGGTACCACCACCACATCGGCCTGAACACCTGGGAGAGCAACGGGGCATCCCCACCGCCCGAAGGGCATACCGGGCTTTATCATTCCGCGTTTCTCTACCCTGATCGCGCCACGCTGGCGGCGGTCCTCAAGCGCGTGACAGACGCAGGCATCCCAATCGACGGGGCCGCCGATCATGGCGTCAGCGAGGCGCTGTACCTGCGCGACCCGGATGACAACGGGGTCGAGATTTACCGCGACCGCCCGCCCGGGGATTGGCCACGCGATGCGAAGGGCGCATTGGCGATGGTAAACGCACCCCTGGATGTCGCGGCCCTGTTGGCAGAAGCACACTAACCCGCCATGGACAATCACGCCCTACTGCGCCAATTTCCGGCCACAAGGGGGATGTCATCATGACGACTGGATTTTTCTGGGATGAAAGCTGTTTCTGGCACGCGGGCGGCAATTATGCCTTCACCATGCCAATCGGCGGACTGGTGCAACCGCTGGCCGCCGGAGGGCTGCCCGAAAACCCCGAAACCAAACGACGCCTGAAGAACCTGATGGACGTGACAGGCCTGACATCGCAACTTGCCAGCCAATCGGCGCCCCCGGCCGCTTACGAGGACTTGGCGCGCGTGCACCCGAAATCCTACCTCGATGAATTCAAACGCCTCTCGGATGCTGGCGGCGGAGAGCTTGGCCGCCGCACGCCCTTTGCTGCAGGCGGATATGAGATCGCCGCCCTTTCCGCAGGTCTGGCGCTTGCGGCTGTCGACAAGGTCGCCTCCGGCGCGCTCAGCAATGCCTATGCCCTCAGCCGCCCGCCAGGTCATCACTGCCTGCCGGATTTTCCGAACGGGTTTTGCCTGCTTGCCAACATCGCCATCGCCATCGAAGCCGCTCAATCCAAGGGTCTGGCCAAGCGTGTTGTCGTGCTGGACTGGGATGTGCACCACGGCAACGGCACCGAAGGCATCTATTATGACCGCGACGATGTGCTGGCGATTTCCTTGCATCAAGAGGGGAATTATCCCCTCGATACCGGTGCCCTGACAGATCGCGGTACGGGCGTGGGCGAAGGGTTTAACATCAACCTTCCCATGTACGCTGGCTCTGGCCATACGGCCTATCTGCATGCGATGGACCGCGTCGTGATCCGGGCGATTGAGGCCTTCAAGCCCGACATGATAATCGTTGCCTGCGGTTTTGACGCGTCCATGGTTGACCCACTGGCGCGCATGCAGGCGACAGCAGAAACCTTTGCCGAAATGACGCGCAAGATCAAAGCCACAGCAGAGCGGCTATGCGACGGCAAACTGGTGCTTGTGCATGAGGGCGGGTATTCCGAATTCTATGTTCCCTTTTGTGGTCATGCCACCATCGCCGCTTTAGCGGGCCTCGAAAACGTCGCCCCCGATCCGATGCAAATCGGGTTCGATATCCGCCAGCCAAGTGCTGCATTCGATGCATTCCTGCGCCAGTCGATCGATGACATGGCCATCCAGTTAGAAGTGTAGGCCCATATGCCCCCCGCCAACCCTGACGCCCTTGATTTCCTGTTGACCCGACGCTCGCGCCCGGCAAAGACGCTGGGCCTGCCTGTTCCGGGGCGCGACGCGCTGATACAAATCCTGACTGCTGCGGGCCGCGTGCCGGACCATGGCAAGCTTGAGCCGTGGCGCTTTATTGTGCTGGAAGCCGGCGCGATGGGACGGCTGGCCGCCCTTTCACAGCAACGCGGCGAGACCTTGGGGTATGATGCGGAAAAAACAGCCAAGGGTCGCAGCCAATTCGATCAGGGCAATCTCGCAGTTGTCGTGGTCGAGGTGCAGAAACCGTCCGAGAAAATACCCGCGCTGGAGCAGACCTATTCCGCAGGCGCGGTGTGTCTGGGCCTGCTCAACGCAGCGCTTGCAGCGGGCTGGGGGGCCAACTGGCTTAGCGGCTGGCCCTCTCATGATGTGATCTTCGCTCAAGAGGGGCTGGGCCTTGCCGCGCACGAACGCATCGCGGGCATCATTCATATCGGTACGGAGAAATCCGCCCCACCAGAGCGCCCGCGCCCGGATATCGAAAGCATAACGTCGTGGCAGTCGATCTGATCTTTCGCGCTTTCGGGCTGGCGGTCGCGCAGCTCTCCGACGGCCGCTTTCGCCGCGTGTTCCTGATCGGCATCGCGCTGGCATTGCTCTTGCTTGTGGGGGCCACAGCCGGATTCGCGTGGTTCATTGAATGGATCACACCCGAAGAGGCCTGGTTGCCGGTCCTGGGCGAGGTCCGCTGGCTGAATGACCTGCTGTCCTGGGGGGCGGCGTTCCTGCTGGCCTTCCTGTCGATCTTCCTGATGGTCCCTGTCGCCTCTGCCATCACATCGATGTTTCTCGACGATGTGGCCGACGCGGTCGAGGCCACCCATTATCCGACCCTCCCACCAACAACGCGGGTTCCCTTTTGGGACGCGGTCAGGGATACGGTGAATTTTCTGGGCGTGCTGGTTGGCGCAAATATCCTAGCACTGCTGCTCTATATCCCGTTTGCCCCTTTCGCGCCCATCATCTTCTGGGCGCTGAACGGGTTTTTGCTAGGCCGCGAGTATTTTACGCTTGCGGCGATCCGCCGCGTGGGCCGCAAAGGCGCCAAGCAGTTGCGCCGCCGCCATTTCGCGACCATCTGGGCCGCAGGTATCCTGATGGCAGTGCCGCTCTCAGTCCCGCTGATTAACCTGCTGGTTCCGATCCTCGGGGCTGCGACCTTTACCCACCTGTACCATCTGTTAGCGCCCGCACGGGACTAAGCCATCTTTCGATATCGTCGACCGTAATCCATTCACGCAGTATGATGGTGGCGACAACACCCCAGATGACAAGCGCGACGACGGTGGTCCAAATCGCCTTCTTCTTGAGATGGTGGTGTTCCGGTGCACCGGCATGTGTCCCGGGCACAATGTCTTTGAGATCCCCTTGGGTCTGCACGCGAATGGGCAAAGCGACGAAGAAAGTCATCGACCAGATGACGGCAAACAGAACAAGGCCCGAGACAGGTCCCATCAGACCTGCTCCAGCTCGACAAGCGCGCCGTTGAAATCCTTGGGATGCAGGAACAGCACGGGTTTGCCGTGGGCGCCGATCTTGGGCTCTCCGGTGCCCAATACCCGCGCGCCGGTCGACAACAGGTGATCGCGCGCTGCGATGATGTCGTCGACCTCGTAGCAGATGTGGTGGATGCCACCCGACGGGTTCTTGTCCAGAAATCCCTGAATGGGGCTGTTTTCGCCTAACGGGTACAGCAATTCGATCTTGGTGTTGGGCAATTCGATGAAAATGACCGTGACGCCATGGTCCGGTTCATCCTGTGGCGCGCCCACGTTGGCACCCAGAGCATTGCGGTACTGGTCTGCCGCGGCGTCCAGATCTGGAACGGCGATGGCAACATGGTTAAGACGGCCGATCATCAGGGCCTCCTGTGGTTTGTCTGCGTTGCGGCCTTATGGAACGCAGCGCCCGCAACCGCAATGCGACACGTTAACGTACTGTTAGCGGATGATGGTTAATCATTACCTCACATGCACCGGCAGGAGGCGACGATGGACACCAACGACCCCTTTGCAACAGCGGTACCTACACCAACCGCCGCACGGCCCCTTCTGGGCTTGACCATACTGGTCGTCGAAGACAGCCGTTACGCCTGCGAAGCAATAAGACTGCTTTGTCTGCGCTCCGGCGCACGGATCAGACGCGCGGATTGCCTACGATCCGCCCGGCGGCATTTGCAGGTCTACCGCCCGTCCGTTCTGATCGTGGATCTTGGCCTGCCCGACGGGAACGGCCTTGACCTGATTGCGGAGCTTCATGAAACCCAGCCACGGGTGGATGCGATCCTGGGCATGTCTGCGGATCTGCATTTGGAAGAGGACGCCATCGCCGCCGGGGCAGATGGCTTCATGCCCAAACCGATCACCGCCATCGGGGTGTTTCAGGAATGCATCCTGTCCCTATTGCCGGTTGAGCGCCGCCCCCGCGGCGTTCGGGTACTGAACGAGGATACTGTTCATCCCGATCATATCGCGTTTCAGGATGATATGGCCCATATTGCCGAAGTGCTGGAAGATCCACCAAACGAGACCGCGTTGGATTATGCTGCACAGTTTCTCAACGGACTTGCACGTTCCACGCAAGACACGCGGCTTGGCGAAGCGGCACAAGCCCTGGCCGACAAGCGCGCAAAAGGGGCCGCATCAGCTTCTGAAACCGCCGTGCTGGCCGCGCTTGTACAAACGCGTCTGTCACAAAAAATCGCAATCTAGCTAAAGCCGTCGGCGCTCAATCAGCGGTTACAGTGATGGATCGCCCGCACTGCGCACCAGACCGGTCAGATCACCCAACCGTTCGCGTTGTTGGCCCTGCGCATCGAAATTCGCCGGAGAAAGCCAGGCTTCGAACGCTTCCTTAAGGGCGGGCCATTCGGCGTCGATGATCGCAAACCAGGCGGTGTCGCGGTTGCGACCCTTGATCACAGCCGCCTGACGAAAAACGCCTTCAAAGGAAAACCCCAGCCGCTGCGCCGCCCTGCGGGACCCCGCATTCAGGGCGTTACACTTCCATTCATAGCGGCGGTACCCCTGTTCAAACGCCCACTTCATCATCAGGTACATGGTTTCGGTTCCCGCACGCGTCTGTTGCAGGGCCGGGCTGTAATTGATGTGCCCGACCTCGATGGATCCTGCAGCAGGTTGGATTCGCAAATAGCTTGCCACTCCTTCCCAATCACCCGTCTCAAGGTTGCGGATCGCATAGAAGAACGGATCGTGCTGGCCACCGTGATCCCGCACCCAGCGATGATAAAGGGCTGCGGAATGAAACGGACCGTAGGGCAAATAATCCCAGACATGATCCTGCCCCTCATAGGCCCGGTAAAGAAGCGCCGCATGGGATTCAGCCGACAGCGGTGCCAACATCGCATAGCGCCCTGTCAGCACGGCACCGTCCGGGGCCATGGGCGGCACCCAATCGGGCACGGCGGCCCCAAGCCTGCCTGCGTTGTTCGGATCAGTCATCGCCATGGCGGCACGTTAGAACCAAGTGCTGCGTTCGCCAAGGAAAGAAACGCGCGGGGCTACTTGCGACAATCGTCCCAAACTCAGCAAGCATTTTGCGTAATTTCGCCACATTGGATTGGCAGATTGCAAAGACTGATCGGGGGTTCAGGTAACCAGGAATGGCTATGTTCGCCCGACGCAAACCCACTTCCAAGTACACAACCGGCGCTTTCGGCATCGACTGGATTGTGATCACGGCAAACGCTTTGGGCGTTGCGGTCGTGGTTTTTGCCGCGTCAAATTCTCCGGCCAATCAGGGTCCGGCGTTCGATAACAACGTCATCGCCAGCGCCGAAACCTACGCGTCAGAGTAACAGACCGGGATCCGTTCCCATATCAAGCCCCGGAAAAACATCGCGCTCCAACACTGACCGATCCGCGCCCGCGACCGCGCGCAGGATCCATGCCAGAGGCGCACGCACATCGCGCATCGGCATCAGGTCGCGCCGTTGATAAAGTGCACTTTCAGAGACGCCCGGCCAGGCCCCATAGACCTTGCCCCCCCGCACGGCCCCGCCTGCCATCACCATCAGCCCAGCCGTTCCATGATCTGTCCCGATGGTGCCATTCTCACGGGCGGTGCGGCCAAATTCAGTGATCGCCACCACCGCGGTCTGCCCCCAGATCTGCGGGCCCAGATCGTCCTTCAGGGTTAGAATCGTCTCAGAGAGCTGCGCCAAGGCACGTGGCAATGTCTTGTCCTGCCGCCTGTGTGTATCCCATCCGTTCTGCGAAAACGCCGCAATCCGCGCGTCCCGCCTAAGGCGGGACGCCGCAAATCGTGCAACCTCCTGCTGTCTGCGCGTGCCTTTTCGCCGCTGAAGGTTCTGTCCATCTGAAAGTTGCAACGCCTCGGAGAGGGCGGCATGCATCGCGGGATCATCCTCCATCACCAT
>NZ_JACTAG010000002.1 GCF_014763045.1 Sulfitobacter aestuariivivens | reverse complement strand
CATTTGGACATTCTTTTTCAATCCGTGCGCTAAATTCCGCTGAGTGAAGGCAGCTGCGGAAGGTGCTGGTAATATTAACTTTTTCGCGGCTGTTATCACCAAGAATACATATCGCAAGAAAAAAATAATACCGGCCTACTTGATTGGTTTTTAAGGGAAAACTAAATTTATCCACATAATGAATGCAGCGAAGTGAAACTTTTTCGCAACGTTAAGCGTTAACAGGTCAGAGCATAAAATGCTGCTCCATAGCCATGAGGTACGAATCGATGCAGACGCAACAAATCCAGTTGACCGATGTGATCTACAATGCGGCCAACCAATCCTTCGAAGCCCTTGTAACGATTTACGACGGTGATGTTTCCCGCAAATACCCCTGTGCCATCAACGCCCCGATCGACATGTCTTTCGAAGCCGCGGCCAGCGGTCTGACAACCCAGGCACTGCGCCGTCATCAGACGCGCACCGGCATCTATTCCGAGATCACGCGCCACGTGCCTGCACAGCGCGCAGGACGTCGCGGGTTTGATCCAATGCGCTGGCTTGAAAGCCTCGTCCAGCTGCCCGGCCGCCGCGCTGCCTGACCCATTCCAGCACGGCACCTGCCTGCCGTGCTGATCTGGCGGAGCCTGCTGTTGCGCGACCTGTCCCCGCGCAACCTTCCGCACCCAGAGACGTTTGCCTGCCTGCACTGTCTCTGATCACTCGCCCGGATGACACGCTTGTGTCATCCGGGCCTTTTTACGCGCAGATCCCCCTGCCCCACAGACTATCCGCCACGATTTCCGTTCTGTGCTAGACTCACAAAGTCTGACCCGTTAGGCCACACCCGTTTGCCTTGCCCAACTCCGGAGACAGTGATGCCTGATAACCGACTGATCGTCGCACTGGACGTGCCCAATGCCGTCGCGGGGCTTGAGCTGGCCCAGCAACTGGGCGACACGGTGGGATTTTACAAGATCGGCCTGGGCATGCTGACAGGCGGCGGGCTGGCTCTGGCCAATGAGCTCAAGCAGGAACACGGCAAGCAGATCTTCCTCGACATGAAGCTCTTCGATATCGGCGCCACGGTCGAAGCCGCCGTGCGCGGGCTGGCCCAGTTCGACCTCGACTTTCTGACCGTGCACGGGGATCCGCATGTGGTCGCTGCCGCCAAACAGGGTGCTGGCGGCTCTGACATGAAAATTCTCGCGGTCACAATCCTGACCTCGCTGGACCGCGCCGACCTTGACGCAGCCCTGATCACAGCGGGCGACATCCCAGACCTTGTGCAGACACGCGCGGCACGCGCGCTCAACGCCGGTGCCGACGGTGTCATTTCCAGCCCGCAAGAGGCCGCCCTGATCCGCGCGCTGCCCGAAGCCGACGGCAAACTCATCGTCACCCCCGGGGTGCGCCCTGCAGGCGCGTCGCTTGGGGATCAAAAGCGCGTCATGACCCCGGCACAGGCCATCGCCGAAGGGGCGGATCACGTGGTCGTCGGGCGTCCGATCTGGACGGCAGATGACCCCAAAGCCGCCGCGCGCGCGGTTCTGGACGAAATGAGCAGTCCACAAGCGCTGCGGCCAAATTAGCCGCGAGAACTGTCCACATTTAGGAATGATCGCAACATATTGTGGGTCATATCGCGTGGCGGACAAGGCCAGTCTGGCATTTATCCACAACCTATGACTGTAACAAATACACAACAGACCTAACTTTGACCGCTGGGTCAGGAAATCCTGACTATGTGATAGGACATCTGCATGCTAACGTTACGTCAGGTGATACTCCCCGACGAACTGGTTCTTCCTGATGTTCGTCACCTCCCCCCGCTTAAGCCAGCGGGGGGCCTTTCGTTTGGCCCCTGATTTCGCACCACCAGCGCACTCTCTCCTGCAAAAACCCAACCGCCCCCGGATGGGACAGGAACGCCTCTTCACGCATCAGTTCCCAGCGCTGGCCTTCGTCACCGAACACAACCTCATCTGCCGCCGCCGCAGGCAATGCCGCCACAAAAAACCACTTCTCCTGCCCGTCCGCCACAAAACCATGCTCCCACAGCAGGTCCTGCTCTGTCACCCAAAGCCCAAGCTCTTCCATGCACTCGCGCTGCACACAGGCAAAGGCCGTCTCGCCCCCCTCGCGGCCGCCTCCCGGCAAATCCCACTGCCCGGCATAGGGCAGCCCCGGCAGATCGTCCCGCAGGATCGTCGCCAGCCGGTCGCCGATGTAAAGCGCCATCTTCGCCCCCGCAAAGGGTTCGACGTTAGCCATGTTCATCTCTCCCGACCGGCGTTAAACTGTTGATTGTTCCCTGCCACGCCATGTTGCCCAGATGCCCGCCCTTTGCCGCGATTGCCTGACCGAAATTGCCCCGCAGCGGCGTTGCCCCGCCTGCGGCAGCCCGCGCGTGCTGTCTCACCCGGAACTGGACACGCTGTCCATAGCACATATGGACTGTGATGCCTTCTATGCCTCTGTCGAAAAGCGCGACAATCCCGAACTGGAAGGCAAACCCGTCATCATCGGCGGTGGCAGGCGGGGTGTCGTCTCGACTGCCTGCTATGTGGCCCGCATCCGCGGCGTGCGCTCGGCCATGCCAATGTTCAAGGCGCTCAAGCTCTGCCCTGATGCGGTGGTGGTCAAACCCCGCATGGACGCCTACGTCGAGGCCTCCCGCGCCATCCGCACCATGATGGAAGAACTCACCCCCGCCATCGAACCTCTGTCACTGGACGAGGCATTCCTCGACATGACCGGCACGGCGCGGCTGCATGGCCACGCCCCGGCGGTCATGCTCGCCCATCTGGTGCGCCGCATGAAAACCGAACTGGGTCTTACCGGCTCCATCGGCCTCAGCCACAACAAGTTTCTGGCCAAGGTCGCCTCGGACCTCGACAAGCCGCATGGCTTTTCGGTCATCGGCAAGGCCGAGACGATGGCGTTTCTCAAAGACCGACCCGTCAGCCTGATCTGGGGTGTGGGCGCGGTGACACAGGCCGCCCTCGAAAAGGGCGGCATCCGCACCTTCTCTGATCTGCTGCGCTGGGAAAAGACCGACCTGATCGCACGTTTCGGCGGCACTGGTGAGCGCCTGTGGCACCTGGCACGCGGCCAGGACCACCGCCGCATCTCGGCCCACGAACCGGTCAAATCCATCTCCAAGGAAACAACTTTCAACACCGATACCTCTGACCCCGACCTGCTGGACGGCCACATCTGGCGCCTGTCAGAACAGGTCGCAGACCGGGCCAAGGCCAAGGGCCACGCGGGCCGCATCGTCACGCTCAAACTCAAACGCGCCGATTTCAAAACCCTTACGCGCCGCACCTCCCTGCACGATCCGACACAACTGGCCGACCGCATCTACCGCACAGCCCGCGCGCTCTTTGATCAGCTGGACGATCCCGGCCCCTTCCGCCTGATCGGCTGTGGCATTTCCGATCTCAGCCCCGCCGACGGTGCAGACACCGCCGGCGATCTGCTGGACCCGCACGCCGAACAACGCAGCCGCGCGGAACGTGCCACCGACAGCATCCGCGACCGCTTCGGCAAGAAAGCCATCGTCAAGGGCCGCGCCCTCAGATAGGCCCCCACCAGGCTTTCACCCTTTTTCAAATACCTGAATGCAACCGGTCCGCCACCGCAGACACCAGATACCCAAAGGCTCACGCCCCACCAAAGCACCTGAATGTCGTCGCGCGCCAGCGCGCCCTTCGGATCACTCAGCCGCCAGCGGGACCCGTCCCTGACCGATGCGCGCCACTTCTGCCACCACAGTGCGCAGCGCTGTCTGCACCGCTTCGAAATTGCCGTTGGGCCGGATCAGCGCCTCATTCATGTAAAGGGATCGATCAATCTCGACCTGTACTGCGTGCTGACCCCGCGAAGGGCGCCCGTAAGCCTGCGTAATGTAGGCACCCGCAAATGGCGTGTTACGCGTCACCACAAAGCCCGCTGCCGCAAATGCCGCTTCGACCCGGTCCACCACATCGCTGCTGGCGGCCGCCCCGAACCGATCGCCCAGCACAACATCGGGCCGGCGCATACCGCCGCGCGCAACGCCGTCCATGGCCTCGTGCGGCATCGAATGGCAATCAATCAGCACCGCCTGCCCGTGGCGGCGATGGGCCGCGTCCAGCAAGGTCTGCAATTTGTCATGATAAGGCTGCCAATAGCGCGTGATGCGCCCCATGGCATCCTCATAGGTCATCTTGCCGCGATAGATCGCCCGCCCGTTCGCCACCACGCGTGGAATCACCCCAAGGCCTGACGCCACACGCGGATTATGCCCCTGCCGCCGCACCCCCTGGATCAGGGCCGGATCCAGCTCATCGCTTGATCGGTTGAGGTCGACATAGGCCCGGGGCGCGCCCGCCTTGATAAACGCCGCGCCATATTCAGGTGCGCAATCAAAGAGTTGATCAACAAATGCATCCTCCGATGACCGGATCACATGCTTGTCCAGAACCGAAGTGCGCAGGAACGACCAGGGGTAGTCGCGCCCCGAATGGGGCGAGGCGAAGACCACACAGGACCGGTTGCGGTCGGGGTTCAGAACTTCAAAGGCGGTTTTGGGCATCGGGCTCCTCTTACCCTCTACATAACCTGATTCATGAGGATGCCAAAAGCCCTTGAACATGCGCGCGACTCCTTTTATAGCACCGCACACGGCGCGGGTTTTCGCGCCCCATTTTGTTTGGGGTTCGGAAATTTGCGTTGAGACGTGGGTGATTAGCTCAGCGGTAGAGCACTTCGTTGACATCGAAGGGGTCACTGGTTCGATCCCAGTATCGCCCACCACCTGAATTCACCGGCCCCTTCCAGGGCCACCCGCAACCCCGGCGCTGGTTCGCGCCATGACAATGGATGGAGATGGACATGAAAGTTCGCAATTCGCTCCGCTCGCTCAAGAACCGGCACCGTGATTGCCGCGTTGTGCGCAGAAAGGGCCGCGTCTACGTGATCAACAAGACGCAGCGCCGGTTCAAAGCCCGCCAGGGCTAAGCCAGATACAGAGCATTTTCCGCAAAAGGCTGCCTCAGGGCAGCCTTTTGTTTTTGGTGCAGACCTTGCGACGTCCGGCGTGTGGACAAAATCGCTATCCGGCGTTTCCTGTCGAAGATCCGCATCGTTGGCGAACCGCCTTAAATCAGCCAAAAACACAAAAAACAGCGTCTTCGCTGCGAGGATTATTGTCTGCCATCTCCACTTACAAAGTCTCTCCTAAAGAGCTCATTGGCGAGTGGGCGACTTTTGGACATGGTGACCTGAGTTCCATCTATTGGACCCCGTTCGAGTGATTGCAGCCAAGGCATCGCGTCAGAAATGACCCTTGTGATTGGTGTTTTCTTCAGCACCTGGATTTCCACGCTCGATAGCGCATACACACCTTCCTGGCCTGGAAAGATATCTTGGCGGTCCGCGCGGCGGACGCTGGTGGGCTCCGAAAGATCTTCAAACACCACGAGCTGTGGCCAAGATCGCGTTGGGACAGACCGGACTGAAAACTTTTCCGGGGTTTGCGTGAGTGCCTTGAGTATTTCGGTTGGGTTTCTATCAAAATCCTTATTGAAAGCCCCATAACCCACTGAATTGTAGTCAACCCTCTTGAGCAAGGCGACAACATGCAGGCCGGGTCCCAAATCGATCAAGATCGCTTCGCCAACGATCGAAGTTGTAATTCGTGTGTTGGTAAGCGGTAAGTCTTTGGGATGATAAACGTACCTTTTTCTGGCGACCCCAGACGCTGTTTTCAGGCCGTCGGGTGTCTCGAAGTGAAGGATTAAACGCTCATAAACGAGGTATTCTGGTTTTGACTCACACGCGACCAAAAGTGTCCCAGCGATCGCCAGCAGAAAGAGTTTAAAAAACTTCATCATGTAGTCGATTTTGCATGGACCTTTCCGAGTTACAACCTCCGCAAACGCCCATGGAACCCTTCAGAATGCTGAACCAAGAGAGCGCAGGCGTTCAAGTTGTCGCAGATCAAGCGTTGCCGCCGAAACGGACATACAAACGACACACAACATCTGGAACTCTGGGCCCAAACCCGCCGTTCGCTTGCCCCTTCGCCATCACATTCTGTCGAACGCGCTGGCCCTTGCCTGCGCAACAGGGCACGCTAGCTGACGAAACACCTCTGACAGCAAGCGAGACCTGCATGACCGACGACACGTACACCCCCCCGAAAGTCTGGACCTGGGAGGCGGATTCGGGCGGCAGGTTCGCCTCGATCAACCGCCCCATCGCCGGGCCGACACACGACAAGGAGCTGCCGGTCGGCACGCATCCTTTCCAGCTTTACTCTCTGGCCACACCCAATGGCGTCAAGGTGACCGTGCTGCTCGAAGAGCTTCTGGCCGCCGGGCACACCGGCGCTGAATACGACGCCTGGATCATCGACATCTCTGAGGGTCAGCAATTCGGTTCTGGTTTTGTAGATGTGAACCCGAACTCGAAAATCCCGGCCTTGATGGACCGCTCCGGCGACACGCCACAACGGGTGTTCGAATCCGGGGCGATCATGCTTTATCTGGCGGAGAAGTTCGGGGCCTTCCTGCCCACTGACCCGGCGCACAGAACCGAAGCGCTCAGCTGGCTTTTCTGGCAGATGGGCAGCGCCCCTTATCTGGGCGGCGGCTTTGGCCATTTTTACGCTTATGCACCCGAAAAATGGGAATACCCCATCAATCGTTTCGCCATGGAAGCCAAGCGCCAGCTTGACGTCATGGACCGCCATCTGGCGGACAACGAATGGTTTGCGGGCAATTACTCCATCGCCGATATGGCGATATGGGCATGGTACGGCCAACTGGCGCTGGGGCGGCTCTATTCGGCGGCAGAGTTCCTCGATGTCACATCCTACAAGAACGTTCTGCGCTGGGCCGAGAGGATTGACGCCCGACCGGCCGTGACCCGCGGCCGCATGGTGAACCGGGCGTTCGGCGATGACCTGTCGATGCAGTTGCATGAACGGCATGATGCGTCTGATTTTGAGACCAAGACGCAGGACAAACTGCAGGGCGACGCATGAAAACTCTCTGATCCACGTGGCGGGGGGTGGGCAGCCTCCCTTCGCTGCAATGGTAAACGAGGATCGAGCCCGCCACCTGCGGTGTGCCATAGAGACGTCCGATCCGGCCCTCACTGCAGGGCTTGGAAGCGGGTGAATTCAGGCTGCCTGACACCGTCAGACGCAGCCATGCCCCCCCCAAAAAGACGACATGTCGAAAACGACATGTCGTCTTTTACCCGCAGGCCACACATCCAGGGCGCCTAAGCGCTGTTCGTCAAATCACCCAACCCACTTTACGGGCGCAATTGATACATATGTTTCCTGACATTTTTTGTCGGATATTACTTGCGACTCATCCGCATCTATGTTTCTTACTGTTTTAGTCAGAATAATGAGAAGCCAAACAGGATCGCCTCATGACCCCTTTCAAATCCCTCCTCACAACCGCAACCCTTTCGGCCATCGCCCTTCCCGTACTCGCCGAAGGAGAGCTTAACCTCTATTCGTCTCGTCACTACGATACGGATGAGCGCCTCTACTCCGACTTCACCGATCAGACCGGCATCACCATCAACCGGATCGAAGGCAAGGCTGATGAACTGCTGGCCCGCATGCAGGCCGAAGGTGCAAATTCGCCGGCCGACATCCTGCTCACGGTCGACACTTCGCGGCTGGAGCGCGCCAAGAACATGGGCCTCCTTCAACCCATCGACAGCGATCTGCTCGAAACCCGTATTCCCGCGAAACTGCAGGACAGCGACAACCAATGGTTCGGCTTTTCCCAACGGGCACGGATCATTTTTTTCGACAAGGCCGATGTGGCTGAACCACCGATGACCTACGTCGATCTCGCTGATCCTAAATTCAAAGGCATGGTCTGCCACCGGTCCTCGTCAAATGTCTATTCCCAAACCCTGCTGTCCGCGGTGATCGAGAACCATGGTCAGGACGCAGCCCGCGCTTGGGCTCAGGGCGTGGTCGACAATTTTGCACGCGCGCCGCAAGGCGGGGACACCGATCAGTTGCGCGGGCTGGTCTCCGGCGAATGCGATATCTCCATCTCCAACACCTACTACTTTGCCCGCGCGATCCGCAGAGACGTCGATGGCCTGCCCGCCGAGGCCCGCGAAAAAATCGGCTGGGTGTTCCCCGCGCAGAACGCCGAAGGGGCGCACATGAACCTCTCGGGCGGGGGCGTCGCCGCCAATGCGCCCAACAGGGACAACGCGATAAAGTTCATGGAATACCTCGCTTCCGATCAGGCGCAGCAGTATTTCTCGAACGGCAACGATGAATATCCGGCCGTCGACGGCGTCGCGCTGGCGGATTCTGTCGCGGCACTTGGCAGCTTCAAAGCCGACGATGTGGATCTGTCAAAAGTTGCCAAGAACGTCCCCACCGCACAAAAGATCTTTAACGAGGTGGGCTGGGAATGATCCGGGCCTACCCCGTTCAGCAATAGAACTGATGCAGGTTGCGGGCGGCCTCCGCCCGCGCCTTTTCCTGTTCCGCCTCCGGGTCGATCCCCCGGCGCGCAACAAGCCGCCATTTCGCCGACGCTTGCCGCGCCACCTTGACTGACATCTCCGGGTAGCGGCCCAGAACCCGTTCCTTGGTGTCCGTGCCGCCCTGCACCAGCCAGACGGCATTGCCATCCTCTGCCACGCACAATACCAGCCCGGGGCCCGCGGGATGCCGCCCCGGCAGGGCGTGGCGGGCATTGGTCTCCGTCATTCTTTGCAACGATCGCACCATCGGGCCTCCTGCGGCTGAGATACAGTCTAGCGCAAAACGTCTGACTTGGACTGCCTCAGCGCTGCCGCCCCACCTGACGGCAGATCAAAATCACCGGCAAAAGGCCCATCGCCACGATGACCAGCGACGGCACTGCGGCACCGTTCAATCGTTCATCGCTGGCCAATCGATACGCCTGCACCGCAAGCGTGTCATAATTGAAAGGCCGCATGATCAGCGTCGCGGGCAATTCCTTCATCACATCGACAAAGACGATCAGCAGCGCCGTCAGCAGGCTGGGCGCAAGGATCGGCAAATGCACCCGCCGCAACGTGCCCAAGGGTGTCTGCCCCAGAGACCGCGCAGCGGCATCCATATTGGCATGGACCATCGCCTGTCCCCCTTCGTAAGCGCCCAGTGCTGCGGCAAGGAACCGCACCATGTAAGCCAGAACCAGCAGCCAGATCGACCCCGTGATCAGCAATCCGGTCGAGATATCAAATGTGCTGCGCAACCAGGCATCAAGCGTGTTGTCAAACGCTGCAAATGGCACCAGCAGCCCCACCGCAATCACCCCACCCGGCACCGCATAGCCCAAGCGCGCCACATAAGCCGACCCATGCGCCAGCCGCCCGGGCCGCAGCCGCTGAAAGAACCCAACGCAAACCGCCGCACAGACCGTCAGCACCGCTGCCACCCCGGCCAGCGTGACCGAATTGCGAATGAACCCCAGATAGCGCGGGCTGAGCAGATTCTGCTCTGACCCGACGCCCATGAAAACCAAAATCACGATGGGCAGGATCGCCCCGAAAAACACCGGCACACCGCACGCAACCATCGCCGCCGCGGCCTGCCATCCTTTCAGTTCCGCAGGCGGCATCGCTTGCGGGCGCCGCGCCGGATCATGGTACTTTGCTCGCCCCCGCTGGATGCGCTCCAACATCGCCAGCAGCAACGCAAAGCTCAGCAAACACAGCGCCAGTTGTGCCGCACCCACCCGATCAAACAGCGAAAACCACGCGGTATAGATCCCGGTGGCGAAAGTCTGCACCCCGAAGTAGGCCACTGTGCCGAAATCTGCGATTGTTTCCATGACCGCCAGCAACACCCCGCCCGCAATCGCCGGACGCGCCAGCGGCAGGCTGACCTTGAAAAACGCCCCCCAGGCCGAAGACCCAAGCGCCCGCGCCGCCAGAAACGTCGTCCCGCTTTGCTGCAGAAAGGCCGCCCGCGCCAGCAGATACACATATGGATAAAGCACAAGCACAAGCATCGCAGCCGCGCCGCCCAGCGACCGGATTTCCGGGAACCAGTAGTCGCGCGGCCCCCATCCCGTCACATCACGCAGGGCGCTTTGCACAATGCCCGGATGATCCAGCACATGGGTATAGGCATAAGCCAGCACATAGGCCGGAAAGGCCAGCGGCAACACCAACGCGATCTCCAGCAGGCGCGCGCCCGGAAAGCGGGTCATCGTCACCAGCCACGCAGCGCCCACACCGATGGCAAACGTCCCCGCAGAGACGATCAGCACCAGCGCCAGCGTCGTCACGGTATAGCGTCCCAATACCGTCTGCATCAGATGCGCAACCGTTTCGGTGCCGCCAGATACTGCCGCCAGAAACACGGCTATCATCGGCAAGGCACAAACCGCCGCCACCAAAACAGCGGCCACGGCCAGCCCGCGTGCCCCGTCGGGACGCGCCCGCGCACGCATGATATCTGCCTGAACCTCGGTCACGTCTCCATTTCGACTATTTTAGTCGGAAATGCCAGCACAAGTGAAAGGGTGCGCCACGGGACACCGCCACTCAGCAAAGGCGTCAGTCATACGTCCGCTGATCCTCGATCACCAGACCATCCTTGGGCAAGGTACCGGGATCGACAACCTCAACGGTGCCCTTGAGCTTAAGCAGATCAACAACTGACCGCGCATAGCCGTCCGCATCGCCACCCGCACTTTCGACCTGCACTGTCATGACATCCTGCTCGCCCGCCCGGCTGGCAATGACCCGCGCCTTGCTGACCTCATCATGGCGTGCGACCAATGCCGCCACCTGTTCGGGGCGCACGAACATACCCTTGATCTTGGTGGTCTGATCGGCACGTCCCATCCAGCCCTTGATGCGCATATTGGTGCGCCCGCACGGGCTCTGCCCGGACATCACGGCAGACAAGTCCCCCGTGGCGAAACGGATCAACGGATAATCGGGGTTCAGCGACGTCACCACAACCTCGCCCACGTCCCCGTCATCAACGGGATCACCGGTACCGGGTGTCACAATTTCAACGATGACACCCTCATCGACGATCATTCCCTCCATCGCAGCACTTTCGTAGGCGATGTTTCCCAGATCTGCCGTGGCATAGCACTGCAGGCACGAAATACCGCGATCCATGTAATATTGCCGCAACGACGGAAACAGCGCACCACCGCCCACGGCCGCCTTAGTGATGCCCAGTGCCTCGCCCATCTCGTCCGCCTTCTCAAGAATGATCTTGAGGTAATCCGGCGTGCCCGCAAAAGCCGTGGTGCCCACGTCGCGCGCGGCTATGACCTGCAACTCTGTCTGCCCGGTCCCGGCAGGCAACACCCGCGCGCCTACCGCCCGCGCGCCGCTCTCGAACATGTGCCCCGCGGGCGTCAGATGATACCCAAAGCAGTTCTGCACCATGTCGTCACCGGAAAATCCAGCGGCGTGCAAAAACCGCCCCATACGAAACCAGTCACCATCCAGACGGCCGGGTTCATAGATCGGTCCCGGTGACTGAAAGACATGGGTCACATCCCCGACCTCGACCCCGCCAAACGGCGGACGCGCCTTCTGCCATGCGCCAAGGTCGGATTTTCTGAGCACAGGCAAGGTCGGCAAATCAGCAGCCGTCTTCACCTCTGCCGCCGCCGCACGCCAGTCCTCGGGGGCCACCGATATCCCGGTCAGCCGGGCCTGCAATGCCGCAGATTGTTCTGCCGCGCGCTGATCCGCGCTGCGCGTCTCAAGAGCATCAAAATAGGGTACGTCGGACATCAAGCCTCTTACTCCAAAACAACCTTGGAAACGGTCTCACTCCAATTTCAATGGCTAGGACAGCCAGCGCTTGCGGCGGCGATAGGATCGCACATCGCGATAGCTCTTGCGCCCCTCGTCCGACAAACCAAGGTAGAATTCCTTCACATCCTGGTTCTCGCGCAGATCAGCGGCAGGGCCATCCATGACCACACGCCCGCTCTCCAGAATATAGCCGTAGTGCGCGAACCGCAGCGCCACGTTGGTGTTCTGTTCCGCCAGCAGAAAGGTCACGCCTTCCTTTTCGTTGATCGTCTTCACGATCTCGAAAATCTGTTCAACTAGCTGCGGTGCCAGTCCCATGGAGGGCTCATCCAGCAAAATCGTCTCGGGTTTGGACATCAGCGCACGGCCCACCGCGCACATCTGCTGCTCCCCACCCGAGGTATAGCCCGCCTGGCTGCGCCGTCGTTCTTTCAGGCGCGGAAAATAAGTATAGACCAGCTCCAGATCGTCCTGAATGGCCGCGTTGCCATCCGTGCGCGTATAGGCTCCGGTCAGCAGGTTCTCTTCAACGGTCAGATGCTCAAAGCAATGGCGGCCTTCCATGACCTGCACGACCCCCTGCTTGACCGTCTCGGCCGGATCGGCGTGCTGAATGTCCGCGCCACGGTACTTGATCGACCCCTTGGTGACCTCGCCCCGTTCAGACGCCAGCAGTCCGCTGATCGCCTTCAGCGTCGTGGTCTTGCCCGCGCCGTTGCCGCCCAGCAAAGCGGTGATCCCGCCCTTGGGCACATTCAGACTGACGCCTTTCAATACAAGGATCACATGGTTGTAGATCACCTCGATATTGTTGACCTCAAGCAGGTTCTCAACCGCGACATCAGTGGTTTTGGCAGCATCCAGCATGCTTCATCTTTCCAAATAAACTCAAATCCCCGGCCGCCGCAGATGCAGCGGCCGGAGAGGGTGATTAGCAACGCGGTTCGATGTTGTTTTCAGCCGCGAATGCTGCACTGTCTTCGGCGATCAACGGCGTGATCACATCCTGATCCGACTGTTTGAAGTCGGAAATCAGGTTCCACTCCTGCGCCGACGCATCCCACTGCGCCACACCGACAAGACCGTTGCCACCGTGGTTCTCACAGCTCACAGAAAACTCCGGGCCGAAGTTCGGCATGCCAAGTGCTGCCATGCGCTCTTCGGTGATGGTCAGCTTTTCCATCGCGTCGCGCATATCGCCACCGGTGATCTCCGCATTGCCGGTCGCGGCCTGTGCGTCTTTCGCGGCCTCTGCCGCCAACATCGCGGCATAGACGCCACGGTTGTACAGCACCGTGCCGACCTGATCGCCCGCACCCGCAGCCTTGCCGGCATCCACGACATACTTCTGGATGTCGTCAAAGACCGGATAGTCGTCGCCCACCGCGTGGAACGTGATCGCCTTGTAGCCATCGGCGGCTTCGCCCGCAGGCAGCACGTCATGCTGCGCACCAGCCCACCACACGCCGATGAAGTTCTCCATCGGGAAGCGAATGTTGGCGGCTTCCTGAATGGCAACCTGGTTCATGATGCCCCAGCCCCACATGGTGACATAATCGGGGCGTTCGCGCCGGATCTGCAGCCACTGCGACTTCTGCTCCTGGCCCGGGTGATCGACCGCCAGGGTCACCAGCTCAAAGCCATGCTTTTCGGCCAGCGCCTCCAGCGTGCGGATCGGCTCCTTGCCATAGGCAGAGTTGTGATAGACCAGCGCGATCTTCTTGCCGCTGATGTCGCCGTTATTGATCTCCAGCAGGTAATTCACCACGCCGGAGGCCCCATCCCAATAGTTGGCGGGATAGTTGAAGATATGGCTGAAAACGCCGCCATTCTTGGCCGAGGTGCGGCCATAGCCCATGGTGTGCACCGGAATGTCGTCCACGATGGACTTTGGGATGATCTGATAGGTGATCCCGGTGGACAGCGGCTGCAGGACCAGCGGATTTTGCGACTTCAGGCTCTCATAGCACTCCACGCCTTTCTCGGTGTTGTACGCGGTTTCGCACTCCGGCACGCTGACCTTCACGCCACCAATGCCGCCGTCACGCTCATTAAGCAGCGTGAAATAATCCGCATAGCCATCCGCAAACGGAATGCCGCCCGCGGCGAAAGGCCCGGTCCGATAGCTCATGGATGGAAAGACAAGATCCGCCATCACAGGGCTCGCCGCCATCATGGCCGCGGTTGCCCAGGTTGCTAGTTTCATTTTCATCGGTGTTTCCTCCCTTGGATTTTATCCGATTTCTCTTCTTTGCGACGACGTCACTGCCGCCATCCGTAGGCCGGGCTTCAGCCCGGCATCACGACGCTGCCCCCTAGTGCGGGAACGGCCACAATCTCAGTTTCTCCTTGGCCACGCGCCACAGCTGCGCCAGCCCATGCGGCTCCAGTATCAGGAACATCACAATCAGCCCGCCTACGATCACCAACTGCAAATGCGCCACGATATCCGTGGGCCATCCCAGCCAGTCAACGCCCACAACCTTCAGCACCACAGGCAACAGCACCAGAAACGCCGCCCCGGCGAAGGAGCCAAAGATGCTGCCCAGCCCGCCAATGATGATCATGAAGAGCACAAGGAACGACTTGGTGATGCCAAAGGCCTCGCCCACCTCGACCGCGCCCAGATAGACCGCAAAGAACAGCGCCCCCGAAATGCCCACAAAGAACGAACTGACCGCAAAGGCCGTCAACTTGGCGCGTAACGGGTTCACCCCGATGATCTCGGCAGCGATGTCCATGTCACGAATGGCCATCCACTTGCGCCCGGATGCCCCGCGCGTCAGGTTCCGCGCCACCACGGCACAGACGATGGTGAAAAACAGGCAGAACAGATAGGTGGCCCAGGGCTCCGTCGACGGCCCGGTGATCAGAACACCAAACAGATCCCGCTCGGGTGCATTGATCTGCCCCGAGGCCGAATAGTTGTAGAACCATGACACCCGGTTGAAAAGCCACACCAGAAAGAACTGCGCCGCCAGCGTCGCCACCGCCAGATAGAACCCCTTGATCCGCAGACTTGGCAGACCGAACAGCACACCGACAAGGGCCGTCATCACCCCGCCCATGATCACGCTGAAAAAGATGTTGAACTCCGGCAACCGGAACAGCAATTCACCGCCCCACCAGATATCTACACCCGTCATGAACTTGTAGCAGGCATAGGCCCCCACCGCCATGAACCCCCCGGTCCCAAGGCTCACCTGCCCGCAATAGCCCACCAGAATGTTCAGCCCGATCGCCGCAATCGCGTAGATCAGAAAGGGCAGCAGCAGGCTGTTGGCCCAGTAGTCATTGATGACAAACGGCACCACGACAATTGCGATGAACAGCACGACATAATACCGATAGCGATCAAACTTGATCGGAAAGGTTTGCTGGTCTTCCGCATAGGTGGTGCTGAAATCCCCAGCTTCACGATAAAACATCAGCTACGCCCCTGTTCTCTTCTGGCGAAAAATATCCCGGGGTCTGGGGCAGCGCCCCAGTCCCTGCCTTGCCGCATCTACACACGTTCAATGATCTTCTCCCCGAACAATCCCTGCGGCCTGAACACCAGGAACAACAGCGCCAGCATATAGGCAAACCAGTTCTCCGTAGCGCCCCCAAGGAACGGCGCGCCGATCAGAAACTCGAACAGCTTCTCGCCCACTCCAATGATCAGCCCGCCGACAATCGCACCTGGGATGGACGTGAAACCGCCCAGCATCAAGACCGGCAAGGCCTTCAGCGCAATCAGCGACAGCGAAAACTGCACACCGGATTTTGCGCCCCACATGATCCCGGCCACAAGGGCCACAAAGCCCGCCAGCGACCATACCAGTATCCAGATAAAGTTCAGCGATACCCCAACCGACAAGGCCGCCTGATGGTCATCGGCTACGGCACGCATTGCGCGCCCCTGCTTGGTATATTGCGCGAACATCACCAGCCCTGCCACCAGAAGGGCTGCCACGATCGACGCAACGATATCCAGATTATCAATGAAGAACCCATAGCCAAAGACATCAAAAGTGGTCTGATCAATCCACCCGTTCATGCCCTGCGGCAGGCAGTTGCCCTCCGACATGCACACATCCAACGCCTTGATCTCGGACCCCCACATCAGATCCGCGACCCCTTCCAGGAAATAAGCCAGACCAATGGTCGCCATGAACAGGATGATCGGCTCCTGCCCCACCAGATGGCGAAACACAAACCGCTGCACCGCCCAGGCCAGAATGATCATCACCACCACGGTAAACGCGATGGCGAGCACCGAATGCACATGCCAGCCAAAGTGATGGATTTCCGTGCCAAAGATGGCATTGATCAGATGCGAAAACGGCACCTGTCCATTCTGAATGCCCACCAGCGTCATCGCCGCAAAAAGCGCCATGACACCCTGCGCGTAATTGAAAATCCCCGACGCTTTGTAAATCAGCACAAAACCAAGGGCGACCAGCGCATAAAGCACCCCGGCCATCAGCCCGTTGAGGAAAACCTCGATGGTAAAGGCAAGTTGTTCAGGCATTGATTGCCTCCCCCGTTGGACCGACGGGCGCACCCGTCAATCGATCCCGAAATCGGTGGATGCACCGACGTGATACCGACGTGATACCGACGCAATACCGACGTCGCGCACACTGCGTTAAATCAGTCATGCGCCACCCCCAGATAGGCATCGATCACCTCTTGATTGTTGCGCACCTCATCGGGCGTGCCATCCCCGATCTTGCGTCCATAGTCCATCACGACCACCCGGTCGCTCAGGTCCATGACAACGCCCATATCATGCTCAATCAGCGCAATCGTGGTGCCAAACTCATCGTTCACATCCAGAACAAAGCGGCTCATGTCCTCTTTTTCCTCGACGTTCATCCCCGCCATCGGCTCATCCAGCAACAGGATCGTCGGCTCCGCCGCAAGTGCCCGCGCCAGTTCCACACGCTTTTTCAACCCGTAAGGCAGCCGCGCCACCGGCGTCTTTCGAATGGCCTGAATTTCCAGAAAATCGATAATCTTTTCCGCCACTTCCCGGTTGGCGATCTCTTCGGCCTCTGCCTTGCCCTTCCAGATCGACTGCCCCAGCAAGCCACTTTCCATATGCGTCAACCGCCCGGTCATCACATTGTCCAGCACGCTCATGCCCTCAAACAGCGCAATGTTCTGAAAGGTCCGCGCAATCCCCTGCTGGGCCACCTGAAAGGGCTTCATCGGCGGGCGCTTGGCACCCTTGTACCAAACCTCGCCTTCCTGCGGGACGTAGAACCCCGAAATCACATTCAGCATCGACGACTTGCCCGCGCCATTTGGCCCGATGATCGCCCGGATCTCCCCTTCCCGAATGTCAAAGGAGATATCCTTGATCGCCTCAACACCCCCAAACCGCAGGGTGATATTCTTCATCTCCATGACCACAGGCCCAATGGTGCGCCCGTCATCCGTGACGTAACTATCAGCCTGATCTTTCACGTCATTTCACCCTTTTTCAAATACCTTTGCGCGCCGCGCGATCCCCGCGAAACGCCCGCGTTCAATCCACCGCAAGAGGGCGGGCAGGATGGTTTCGCATGGTCCGCATTACGGCAATCGCTCCGGGAGAGCGATTGAAGGCGGAACGAACGCGCATGCCGCACCGTCATTCCGCTGCCATCCGCTTGGTCACCGGAAACACCTTGGCATCCCGCACTTCCAATGTCGCCTTGATCGATCCCTTGCGCCCATCCTCATAGGTCACTTCGGTCTCGGTGCTGACTGTTTTATCGTCGCCGTAAAGCGCTGCAATGATATCATCGTACTTCTCTTCGATGATCCGCCGGCGCACCTTGCGGGTCCGGGTCAACTCACCATCATCCGCATCCAACTCCTTGTGCAAAACCACAAACCGGTGGATCTGACACCCTGACAACATCTCGTCCCCGGCAACTGAGGCATTCACCTCTTCCACATGGCTCTGGATCGTATCCATCACCTGCGGATGCCGGGCCAGTTCCTGATAGGACGCATAGCCAATATTGTTGCGCTCCGCCCAGTTGCCGACGGCCGTCAGGTCGATGTTGATGAAGGCCGTGCATTCTTCGCGCTTGTTGCCAAAGACCACCGCCTCCAGAATATTGGGGAAAAACTTCAGCTTGTTTTCCACGTACTTGGGCGCAAAAAGCGATCCGTCTGCCATCTGGCCCACATCCTTGGCCCGGTCGATGATCCGCAAATGCCCGGTGTCTTCCTCGATAAAACCCGCATCACCCGTGGCGACCCAGCCCTCTGCATCCTTGGTATCAGCGGTGCTTTCGGGGTTCTTGTAGTACTCCACAAAAACACCCGGAGAGCGATAGAACACTTCCCCATTGTCCGCGATCTTCAGCTCCACGCCCGGACAGGTCACGCCAACGGTATCACTGCGCACCTCGCCGTCAGGCTGGGCGGTGATGAACACGGTTGCTTCGGTCTGCCCGTAAAGCTGTTTGAGGTTAATCCCCAGCGAGCGGTAAAAATCAAAGATTTCCGGCCCGATCGCCTCACCGGCCGTATAGCCCACACGCACGCGGCTAAAGCCCAGGGTATTCTTCAAGGGACCGTAAACAAACAATTCGCCCAGCTTGTACTTCAGCCTGTCGCCAAAGCTGACAGTCTTGCCGTCCAGCAGCGCAGGGCCGACCTTGCGGGCATGCGCCATGAAATGATCAAACAGCCATTTCTTGAACCGGCTGGCGTCTTCCATCCGGATCATAACGTTGGTCAGCTGCGTCTCAAACACGCGCGGCGGTGCGAAATAATAGGTCGGACCGATCTCGCGCAGGTCCACATGCATGGTGTCTGCACTTTCGGGGCAATTCGTGCAGAACCCCGTCCACATCGCCTGCCCGACTGAGAAAATGAAATCGCCGACCCAGGCCATTGGCAGATAGGCAAGGATATCATCGGTCTGGCGCAAGCCGTCAAACTCTGACGAAGACTTCGCAGTCTCGATGACGTTGCGGTTGCTCAGCACCACGCCCTTGGGCTTGCCGGTCGTCCCCGACGTATACAGCATCACGCCCGTGCTGTCGTAATCCAGCTTGTCCTGACGCGCCTTGAGCGCCGCTTCGTGCTTTTCACGGTGCTGGCGGCCCAGTTCCTGAACATTCTCATATTGCGTCAGTGCGGAATGGTCGTACTTTCGCAGCCCCCGCGGATCGAGGTAGATCATCTGCTCAAAGTCCGGCAATCCGGCCTGCACTTCGATGATCTTGTCGACCTGTTCCTGATCGCCTACCACGGCAAAACGCGCGCCGCAGTGGTTCATCACATAGGCCATCTCTTCGGCATTGGCGTCCTGATACAGCGGCACGGGCACGGCCCCTACCATCTGGGCCGACACCATCGCCCAATAAAGATAGGGCCGGTTGCGCCCGATAATGGCAATGAAATCGCCCTCGTTGACACCCATCTCCAACAAACCCAGCGCCAGCGCCTCGACCTCGTCGCGGGTCTGGCTCCAGGTCCAGCTTTGCCAGATGCCATATTCTTTTTCCCGGTAGGCCGGGGCGTTCGCAAATTTCTGCGCATTACGATGCAAAAGCGCCGGAACCGATTGCGGTCCCCCGGCGGGCGATGATTGAGCCAATGTTTTTCCTCCCGTGCCCGCCTTTTTCGGCAGGTCTGGTCGCATGTCGCGAATCCTTAACCAAAGGATGTCGCACTGAGCGTAGAGGTCAACTTTTTCCTGACATTTGCCCAATTCTAACGAATTGTTACGGGCACCCGGATTTGCGATATCTAGTATCGCTTCAGCCCTTTGGGCGCTTTACAGCGCCGCCAGCAGCAGCGCACCTGCCCCCACCACCACCAAAAGGCCTGCGGCAATTTCAATCACAGGCACCACACGCGTCGCCATGTCAGAGCCCGCAAGCGCCCCCAGCACGCCGCCGCGCAATCCCACCGCACCGACCGCGACCAGCACTGTCACCAGCGCCGTGCCCAGAGCCATCGCAAAAGTGCCTGCGATCCCGGCCTCGCTGATCCCCATCTGCCAGGTGATGATCAGCACAAAAAGCGCCCCGGTACAGGGACGGATCGCGATGCCTGCAATCAGCATCACCGCTTCCCAGGGCGACCGCACCGCCTGGGCTTCCTCCAGCGTTGGCCCGTGGCGATGCCCGCAAGTGTCGCAATGCCCACCCGCGTGCGGCGCGTGATCAGCCGGGGCGGGTCGCTGGAAAAGATGCCGCGCACCGCGTGCAAGCAGCCAAACGCCAATCAGCACAATTGCGCCATAGCTCACCGGGGCCAGCGCATCTTCCGCGACGCCTGTCACCGTTTCGCGGCTCATCCCGATCAGCCATAGCCCGCCATGCACCAGCGCAATGGCAGACACCGCCTGCCCCAAACTGGACAGAACCGCAATCACCGACAGCCGCGCCACCGCAACCTTGCGCCCCAACCCATAGCCGCCGATCAAAACCTTGCCATGGCCGGGGCCCGCCGCATGGAAAAATCCATAAGCGAAACAGGCCCCCAGCAGGAGCCACAGCGCCTCTGCGTTGCCGGCGCGGACGCCGCGCAGCGCCAGCGCAATCTGGTTCTGAAAATCACGCTGATACCCTGCCGCCCAGCTCGCGACATCCCCCGCGCCGCCCAACGCAAAAAGCCAAAGCGCGATAGCGCCCAGCACAAGTGTCGTTCCGATCATCAGGCTGCGCATGTGACCTGCACATCCGTTGCAAAGGATTCCCCCACCTCGGGGAAACCCATCTCGATCGCGTCCTGATCCTGTGAAAGTTTGCCCAGCAGGTACTGCAGATTGGCCAGTTCGGCATCAACGTCTGGCTCGACCTTGCGGATATCGCACCCATCCAGACCTGTAACAGCGATCGTGCCGGTGACATCATAGGCGGTATAAAAGGTCTCGTCATATGGCTTGAGCGACAGCGTCGCGTCGCCCAGCGCGGGCGTCCCCGCGACCGCGCGCATGTGTGTGGTGATGATCCGGCCGTCAATCATTTCTGCCGTCGCGGCCTCGGGTCCGCCCAATGCCAGCGGCGCATCGTCCAGATGAGCAACCAGATCCCCATTGAACCCGGGGATCCATGCCATATCAAACCCGGCCAGCGCGTCTTCTTCCTCCGGGCTCAGCGCGCCGTCACCGTCAAGGTCCATCCCCTTGTCCTCGGTGACCAGCAACGAATAAAGCGCGTCATAGGTCCACGTCACCTTGACGTAGGTCACGTGACCTTCTTCATCAACGATCACTTCAAGCCCGGTATCAATGAAGATATGCGGATGCGCGTCCAACGGAGGAGCAGCGACAAGCAGGGCAAAGAGGACGGTCTTTTTCATGCACGTCATGTAAGCCGCCGCGCTCCGGTCTGCAAACCACCCTTTGACGCTGCGCGGCATAATGCTACCCCTGCGCCGAAACGGAGGATACGGTGCCACAGACCCCTGAACAAAGCAAAGCGATGACCACCGCAGGCCTGAACCTGATCGCTCAGGCCCTGACGATCTATGACAACGATCTGCGGCTGGCTGTCTGCAACGCCCCGTTCCAGCAAATGTTCGACCTGCCGGATGCGCTGGTCACCCCCGGTGCCACGTTCGAAGACACGATCCGCCATCTGGCCGAACGCGGCGAATACGGCGAAATCGCAGATGTCGAAACCTTCGTGGCGGAACGCGTCAATGTCGCCCGCGCATTTGCGCCGCATTATATGGAACGCACCCGTGCCAATGGCCGCACCATCAGCGTCGAAGGATCCCCGCTGCCACAAGGCGGATGGGTCACCGTCTATACCGATATCACACAGATCAAGCAGCAAGAGGCGCTGTTGCGCGCGCGCTCGGATGCCCTCTCGGATCAGGTGCTGGCCCATGCCGAGGCGCTCTCGGCAACCAACCGCGAACTGGCCGCAATGATCACCACGCTGGAAGAAACCAAACGCCAGCTGACCGATTCCGAAGCCCGCACCCGCCTGACCACCGAAATGATGCCCGCGCATATCGCGCACGTAGACGACACGGGCCATTATACCTATTCCAACCGCCGCCTGTCCTCAGTTATCCCGGGCCGACCCAGCAACATCCTTGGCCTGCACATCCGCGACGCGCTTGGGGCCGCTCATGCCCGCATCGCGCCCTCGCTGGAAAAGGCCTATGCGGGCGTGGCGTCAGTCTTCGAGTTTACTGACACCGAAAGCGCCCGGCGCATCCGCGTGGCATTCACCCCCGACACCCGGGGCGGTGTTTACATCCTGTCGATGGACATCACCGAAGAAACACAAGCCCGCGTTGCCCTGCAGCAAACCCGCAAACGGCAGCTGGCGGCCCAGATGATCTCTGGTCTGGCGCATGATTTCTCGAACCTTCTGACGATCATCCTGGGCCTGCAATCCAAACTGGACCGCCTACCCGACACCCCAGCCGACGCCGCCCCCCTGATCGAAGGCACCCTTGCCGCCGCCCGTCGTGGCGGGGCGTTGCTCAGCACCATCGCGGATGTGACCGACCCCAGCGCACTGCGCCCGGCAGCCACTGATCTCAACACACTGCTCAGCGATCTGACAGTTCTGGCAACCCCGACGCTTCCGGCAAAAGTCACGCTGACCGTCACATCCCAGGCCGAGGATACGCCCGCCTTGCTGGACAAGGGGCGGGTGCAGGACAGCCTGCTGAACCTCATCCTGAACGCCCGCGACGCCATCGGGATCGGCGGTGAGATTTCGCTGACCCAACGCATCGTGCAGGACATCTGGATCGAATGGTCTGTGCGCGATACCGGCCCCGGATTTTCCGCATCCGCCCTCGATCACGCGATTGACCCGTTCTTTACCACCAAAGGCAGCGAAGGGTCGGGCCTCGGCCTGTCGATGGTCTATGACATGGCCAAATCCGCTGGCGGCGATCTGCGGCTGCGCAACCCGAAGGACGGCGGTGCCGAGGTCACGCTGCGCCTGCCTCTGCGCCGCGCTCTGCCTGCAACGACTGGCATGGTACTGCTGGTCGAAGACGACGACACGCTGCGCGCCACCATCCGCGACATGCTGATGCAGCTGGGCCATTCTGTCATTGAAGCCACCAGCGCGGATGAGGCCACGGCCCTCATTGCCGATCTGCCCGATATCGCGCTCGTCCTGTCTGACATCCAACTGGTGGGCGACGCGACAGGCCTTGATCTGGCGCAACGCATCGGCACCAGCCTTCCGCTTATCCTGATGACATCGCTGCCTGCCGACCATCCGCTCTTTGCCGCCGCGCAGACCCACGCACCGGTGCTGCGCAAACCCTTCGACAGCGAAACCCTCGCTGCTCTTATTGCCCCTCAAAGACACGCCGCCCAATGACCCGACCTTTGATCACCATCCTCGATGATGAACCCGATATTCGCACCATGCTGGCCGATGCGCTGGAAGAAGCAGGCTTTGACACCCTCAGCTTTGGCCGCGCCAGCGCGTTCGAGGCGGCACTTGCCACACACACCCCCGCGGTCTGCCTGGTCGATTTGTCCCTGCCCGATACCGATGGTCTTGCGGTGGTTCACCGGCTGGCCCTCGAACAGGGTGCCATCGTGATCATCATCTCGGGCCGTGCGCAGGTGCAGGACCGCGTGACCGGGCTTGAGCTTGGGGCCGACGACTACATCATCAAACCTTTCGATCCGGCCGAGGTCGTGGCCCGCATCCGTGCCCGCCTGCGCGCTGGCAAGCCCGCCCCCCAGTCGGGCAATACGGCCGAATTCAACGGCTGGACGGCCCATTTCGAGCGCTACATGCTGGAAGACGCCGAGGGTCATGAAACACCGTTTTCCCATGCCGAAGGCGAAGTTTTGCGCCTCTTTCTGGATGCACCCAAGCGGCTGATCAGCCGCGCACAGATGCAAGAACACCTTGGGGGTGCTGCCTCCGAAAGTTTTGACAGGGCGATGGATGTGCGCATCTCGCGCCTGCGCACGAAGCTGCGCGAAGACCCCAAGAACCCGCAACTGATCAAGACGATCTACGGCGCGGGCTATATCTTTCTGGGCGACGTCAGCTGGCGCTGATCAACGCCTGCGCGGCCTCACCAAGCACACGTACACCCGCCACCAGATCTGCCTCGTCGGTGTCTTCCTCAAACGCGTGGCTGATCCCGCCAATGCTGGGCACAAACAACATCGCGACCGGCATCAGACGCGCGACGTTCGTGGCATCATGCAAGGCGCCGGACGGCATGCACCGCCACTTGCCGGGGGCGACCACCGCCGCCCCTTTCTCAAGGGCCCCGCGCAACCGCGCATCCATGTGCGTGGGCTCCAGCTCCCACATCTCGCCAAAGCTGACCGCGACATCGCGTTCCGCCGCAATCTCCTGCGCGGTTCCGCGCACGATCTGCTCCATCTGTCGCAGCCGCCGCGCATCCCCATCGCGCCATTGCATGGTAAATGTCGCACGACCCGGCACAACCGACCCCGCGTTCGGATGCAGGGCAACATGGCCAACCGTCCAAACGGTCGTCGGCGTGACGACATTGCGAAACCGATCGTTAATCCGTTCATTGAAGGCAGAAACCGCCTGAAAGGCATCGCGCCGCAAATCCATCCGCGTGGTGCCCGCATGATTCTGCTGACCCAGATAGGTAATGGGGATCTGCCGGGTGCCGACAATATCTGTGACAACACCGATCTGCTCGCCCGCGGCATCCAGCGTCAAACCCTGTTCGATATGCAGCTCAATAAACCCGGTGAACTGGGCCGGATCAACGGGGTCGCCCACACGATCTGAAATCGCCGCGCGCGCCTGTCCCAGGCTGACCCCATCGTGATCTTCGTGAAGATCGACCTCCGCAAGCGCCGAATACCCGCTCCAAACCGACGACCCGGTCAAACCGCCAAAACGCCCCTCTTCGTCCTGAAACGACACAACCGAAACGCCCCGATGACACCGCGCCACTTCCAACGCCGCGATCACGCCCAATGCCCCATCCAGCCATCCGCCCTCCGGCTGCGTATCTGAATGCGATCCCATCAACAGCGATGGCCCGCCCGCCAGCCCGAACAGATTGCCCACCGGGTCCATCTGAACCCGCAATCCCGCCTCCTCAAATCGCGTCGCCAGCCAGTCGCGCGCAGCGATATCCGCCTCCGAGAACGCGCGCCGCACAACACCCCTCCCAACCCCGGACGCCCCAAAGGACCGCAACGTGTGCAGATCATCCAGAAACCGCCTCTCGTCGATCACCACAACACGTCTCCTTCACCCTTTTGAAAATACCTCGGGGGAGCTCGAGGGGGCAGCGCCCCCTCGTCAGCCAAAATAAAGTCGCGCGCGGGCCTGCCCGCCCCTTCAGATCACGCCAGGTTCACTCCGCCGCGATGGCGTCGACGGCCTCTACCTTGACCGCGGAAAACTTGAACTCAGGGATTTTCCCATAAGGATCCACGGCCGGGTTGGTCAGAATATTGGCCGCCGCCTCAACGTAGGCAAAGGGCAAAAACACCATATCCGGTGACACAGCCCGGTCCATCCGTGCCATGATCTCAATCGATCCGCGCTTGGTGGTCAGGCGCACCCGTCCGCCGGGCGCGACACCCAGCTTGCGCAAGGTGGCAGGATGCAGCGAACAATTCGCCTCAGGCTCCACCGCATCCAGCACGGTCGCGCGCCGGGTCATCGACCCGGTATGCCAATGCTCCAACTGCCGGCCCGTGGTCAGGATCATCGGATATTCCGCATCCGGCACATCATCCGGCGCAATGATGCTGGCAGGTGTGAACCGCGCGCGTCCCTCAGGCCGCGGGAACCCATCGCCAAAGACAATCGGCTGACCGGGATCTTCTGGCGACAGCGACGGATAGGTCACAGCGTTTTCAGCTTCGAGGCGCTCCCACGTGATATTGTCCAGCGACTTCATATTCAGCTTCATCTCGGCAAAGACATCCGCCGGGCTCTCGTAGGTCCAGCCCAGCCCCAGCCTCTTGGCCAGTTCCACCTCAATCCACCAGTCTTCGCGGGCCTCACCCGGGGGCGGCACCGCAGGCCGGCCCATCTGGACCTGCCGGTTGGTGTTTGTGACGGTGCCGGATTTCTCCGCAAACGCACTCGCAGGCAGGATCACATCCGCATAATTCGCCGTCTCGGTGATGAAGATATCCTGCACCACCAGATGATCCAGCTTGGCCAGAGCATCCCGGGCATGCTCCACATCCGGGTCCGACATGGCGGGGTTTTCGCCCAGCACATACATGCCCCGAATGTCCCCGTCATGGACCGCATCCATGATCTCGGTGACCGTCAAACCCTTCTGAGCAGAGAAATCGCCCGATTTCCAAACATCGGTAAAGGCCGACCGAACGCCATCATCGCCGACCGGCTGATAATCCGGCAGGAACATCGGAATGAGCCCGGCATCCGACGCCCCTTGAACATTGTTCTGTCCCCGCAAGGGGTGCAGCCCCGCGCCGGGGCGCCCCACCTGGCCTGTCATCAGCGCCAGTGAAATCAGACAGCGCGAATTATCCGTCCCGTGGATATGCTGGCTGACCCCCATCCCCCAGAAAATCATCCCCGCCTTGGCCCCGGCAAAGGTCCGCGCCACATCGCGCAGCACATCTGCCTCAATCCCGCAGACCTCCGCCATCTTCTCTGGCGTAAAGTCCCTCAGGTGCTCTTTCTCCGCCTCCCAGTTCTCGGTGTAGGCGTCGATATACTGCTGATCGAACAGTCCCTCCTCCACGATCACATTCATGATCGCGTTGAGCATCGACACATCCGTCCCGGGCCGGAACTGCAACATCTGATAGGCAAACCGCCGCAGCCCCACACCACGCGGGTCCATCACGATCAACTTGCCGCCGCGCTTGGTGAACTGCTTGAAATAGGTCGCCGCAACCGGATGATTCTCAACCGGATTGGCCCCGATGACAATCGCCACATCCGCGTTCTCGATCTCGTTGAACGTTGCCGTCACGGCCCCTGACCCCACATTCTCCATCAATGCGGCAACGGATGACGCATGACACAGCCGCGTGCAGTGATCGACGTTGTTATGCCCAAACCCCTGCCGAATCATCTTCTGAAAGAGATAAGCCTCTTCATTGGTGCACTTGGCCGACCCAAAGCCCGCCACGCCGGTCCCGCCAATGTCCTTCAACCCGCTGGCGGCGAAATCCAATGCCTCATCCCAGCTGGCTTCGCGAAAGAATTCTTGCCAGTTACCGGGATCGACATTCAGCCCCTTGGCGGGCGCATCCGCGCGCCGGATCAACGGCTTGGTCAGACGGTGGTCGTGGTGGATATAATCAAATCCGAACCGCCCTTTGACGCATAGCCGCCCCTCATTGGCCGGCCCGTTGATCCCGTCCACGTATTTGACCTTGCCGTCCTTCACCTTCAGCGAAATCTGGCAGCCGACCCCGCAGAACGGGCAAACACTTTCGACTTCGTCGTCAAAATCGGCGGAATCCCCGATCTGATTCTCATCCACAACGGTAGAGGGCATCAGCGCCCCCGTCGGACAAGCCTGCACACATTCGCCACAGGCAACACATGTCGACGCCCCCATGGGATCAGCCATGTCAAACGTGGGATAGGTATCATGCCCGCGTCCCGCCATGCCGATCACATCGTTGACCTGCACCTCACGACACGCGCGTACGCACAACCCGCACTGAATACACGCATCCAGATTGACCGACATCGCCACGTGACTGTCATCCAGCAGCGGAATGCGCCCTTCTTCCAGCTTGGGAAAGCGGCTCTCCGCAACACCATTCATTGCGGCCATGTCCCACATGTGGCTGGACTTGTCGTGCGCCACGTCCTGCTCGGGATGATCGGCCATCAACAGCTCAACCACCATCTTGCGCGCGCTCTCGGACCGCGCGTTGTCGGTGGTCACGACCATCCCTTCCACGGGCTCGCGGATACACGAGGCCGCAAGCGTCCGCTCGCCCTCGATCTCGACCATGCACGCCCGACAATTCCCGTCAGGGCGATATCCCGGCGCGGGCTTGTGACACAGATGCGGGATCTTCAGACCGCGCCCGTTTGCGACCTCCCAAATGGTCATGCCTGCCTCTGCCTCAACGGTCTCGCCGTTCAGCGTAAAGGTGATCTTCCCGGCCATCGCACATGCTCCTCGCGTCTCTCCCCCTGTCTATAGCGAAAGTGACGATAAGTAAGGGGTCACAATCCCGACACAGGAACCCGATTTTGCGCCACGACGCTTCTCTTGCGCGACCGTCCCCCTTTCACCCTTTTGAAAATACCTCATCGCTGCCCTTTCCCCCGCCCCAGCGCTGGCCTATCAAGCGCCCATGTCCCACATCACTCTTATTCGCCACGGCCAAGCCAATTCCACCGCCACAGATGAGGCAAGCTATGACAAGCTTTCTGATCTCGGCCACCAGCAGGCTGGCTGGCTCGGCGGCTACCTGCAAGACAGCCAAACCCATCACACGCGCCTCTACACCGGCACATTGCGCCGCCACAAAGAGACCGCCGATGGCATGAACACCGGCCTCGACGCGGTGGTGGACGAACGCCTCAACGAGCTGGAGTATTTCACCCTCGCCACCCTGCTGGAGGATCAACACGGTGTGCCGTTCCCGTCAGAACAGGGCGCCTTCACCCACCACCTGCCAAAGGTGTTCGACCACTGGAAAGAAGGCAAACTCGAAGGAACCCCCGAAAGCTGGCAAAGCTTCCATGACCGCATCGATGACGCACTGCGCGAAATTGCGACAGGTCAGGGTCCGGCCCTGGTGGTAACGTCCGGGGGCCTCATCTCCATGGCGATGGCCCAGGCGATGGGCTTGGGCATCCCGGCTATGGCGCGGATCGCTTTGGCGATCATGCACACCTCAATGCACCGTCTGTTCCCGATCGGCGGCCATTGGTCACCGGTCCTGTTCAACGCCGTGCCCCACCTCGACACGCCAGAGCGCCGCGCGGCGCAAACCCATATCTGAAGGGCCTCTCCATGCTGAAACTCTTTTACGCTCCCGGAACGATTTCCATCGCGGTCGCCATCGCCCTGGAAGAAGCGGGTCTGGCCTACGAGGCCGTAAAAGTCGACTTTGCGGCAGGCGAACAAACCAAACCCGCCTACCTCGCGGTCAACCCAAAAGGCCGCGTGCCCGCGCTTGTGACAGCATCCGGGTCCGTGATGACCGAAACCGGCGCTCTGCTGGATTATATCGCCGACATCGCACCCGCCGCAGGCCTGCGGCCCACCGATCCGGCCGTCACACAGCACATGCGCAGCGTCATGTACTATCTCGCCTCGACCATGCATGTGGCCCACGCCCACAAGATGCGCGGATCTCGTTGGGCCGACCAGCAATCAAGCTTTGACGACATGACCGCCAAGGTGCCTCAGACCATGGCTGACTGCGCAGCTTACGTTGAAAGCGACTGTTTGCGCGGCGCCTACGTGCTGGGTGATACCATCAGCATCGCCGATCCCTATCTTTTTGTAGTCTGCAACTGGCTCCAAGGCGACGGTGTAACTGTCAGCGATTATCCCGCCGTTGCTGCCTTTCTTGAGCGAATGAATGCGCGCGACAGCGTCAAGGCCATGCGCGCAAAGGGTATCCTGTGACGCACCTTTGGGTCCGCGCCGAGCCCCGTGCGCATGAACGTCGTGTCGGCCTGACCCCGCAGGGGGCCGCATCCTTGCTGGCCGCAGGCTTTGACGTCACTGTCGAGGCCTCCGAGGACCGCATCATCGCGACGTCAAAATACGCTGACGCGGGGTGCACCATCGCCCCCGAGGGCAGTTGGCCGGACGCACCCGATAACGCGATCATCTTCGGCCTCAAGGAACTGCCCGACGACGGCACCCCCCTGCACCACCGCCACATCATGTTCGGCCACGCCTTCAAGGATCAGTCGGCGGGGCGCATCCTGCTCGACCGCTTCAAGGCGGGCGGCGGCACGCTGCTGGACCTCGAATACCTGACCGATGACACCCGACGCCGTGTCGCGGCCTTTGGATACTGGGCCGGCTTCGCCGGGGCCGCCGTCACCCTGAAGTGCTGGATCGCACAGCAACAGGACGGCATCTGCCCGCCCGTCTCGCCCTATGAGACCGCAGACGAGATGACACAGGATTTGTCAGCCGCATTGGCCCCCTACACCCCACCCGATGCCCTGATCATCGGCGCACTTGGCCGGGTGGGGACGGGCGCGTCAGATTTGCTGACCAGAATGGGCGTCTCGGTCACCGGCTGGGACATGGCGGAAACAGCGCACGGCGGCCCATTTCCCGAAATCCTGCGCCACGATCTTTTTATCAACTGCATTCTGGCAAACGCCCAGACACCCGCTTTTGTGCGACCCGACGCGCCCGCCGCAATGCGCGATCTGCGTGTCATCGGTGACATCGCCTGTGATCCAGACAGCCCGTTCAACCCCGTGCAGGTCTATGACACGACAACCACCTGGGAGGCCCCCGCAACGCGGGTCCACGACACGCCGCCCCTGGATGTGATGGCCATCGACAACCTGCCCTCGATGTTGCCGCTGGAAAGCTCTGAAGACTACGCAGCCCAGCTGCTGCCGACCCTGTCAGCCTTGCAGGACGATCCCGACGGGATCTGGGCCCGCGCCGCGGCACTTTTTGCCGAACATCGGAATGCGGCTTAGGAAAACATCCGGTAATACATCCAGTCCGGCATGAACTGCGACCCCCGGAAAAACAGTGAGAAAAGCCAGGGAAAGTTCGCTTTGAAGTGATCCGTGTTCATGTGATCGAACATGTGGGCCGCCGCCTCCTCAGGCGTCATGATGAACGGCATGTTAAAGTCATTCTTGTCCGTCAGCTGGGTCTTGATGTAGCCGGGATTGGCGACCTGTACCGCCACGCCGGTCTTGCGCAGGTCTGCATGCATGCACTCTGCCAAAGACATTGTGCCAGCCTTGGATGCCGTATAGCCGATCGACCCCGGCAAGCCGCGAAAACCTGACAGACTGGACGTGATGACGATGTGCCCCTTGTCGCGTGCAACCATCGGGGGGACAACCTGCCCCATCACCCGCATCAGCCCCGTGAAATTGATGTCAGCCATCGCATTGGCTTGATCCGCGTCCCATTCCCGTGCGCTGAACGGCCAGTAGACCCCCGCCAGATAGACGACACCGTCAACGTCACCGACCTCTTTGGCAGCGGCAACCACGCTTTCGTTGTCTGACACGTCTACCGTCACAAAGCGCGCGGTGCCCGGCAGTTCTTCTACCAGTGCTGCAAGCTTGTCCTCCGACCGCGCCGACACGATCACTTCGGCACCCGCCGCGCTCAGCTTGTGGGCCAATGCAGCCCCCAGACCGTCGCTGGCGCCAACCAGCCAATACCGCTTTGCAATCCAATTTCTGCTCATGTCGATGTCACCGGACGAATTGTGGCAACCAGTTCGGCGACGCGGAAACCGAATTTGCGGAACTGGCTGCGGTTAACGATGGTGCCCGAGGGGGTCAGATACATCCAGTCGACCGTGCTCAGCACATGGCCACCTGCATCTTCGGGCATTTTTATCTGGTAGGTCAGGCAAACAGTTGGGCCGGCCTGCTTGCCTGTCCCTTGCCCCGGCACGTCTGGCGCGGTGGCCACAAACGTGCCGTCGCTGGCGAACTTCAGCGTCCATTCCCGCAGCTGTTTTGACCCGTCGTCATAACGAAATTCCTCTTTCATGACACAGGTGTCACCGTCCCACACGGGATGAAAATCAGCGACAAAACGGCTGGTGACACGCCCCATCGGGCCAAAGATGACACCCTCGCAAATCAGCGGGCCACGCAAAGAACTGCGCAAATCCAAGGCAGGATAGTCATCAACATATTCCTCCGGTTTCTGGCCGGGGAACTCCGCAAAACTGCGGCGCAGCATCACAAGTCCGAGAGTAAACAGAACGCCAAGAATAAAATAGATCACGGGGTCCTCATGGGTCTTCAGTTACGTTCACGCGCGAAAGCAGAAGGATCGCCAGAACCTTCAGCAGGCACGGCACACCTGCATAAAACCAGATAAGCAGTGATACCGCTTCATCCGGACTGGCCCCACCGGCAGTTTGCAAACCGGCCCCTTCCAAAACGGGAAGTAGTGCAATTGCAGCCAAAGCCAATGTGAACTTGGAAACAAACGACCACAAGCCAAACCCTTCTGCACCGGACGGCGCGATCTGGGACATGCGGTTTGCGAACATGGCGGGCAGCAAGGTCAGATCCGCCCCCAGCACAGCACCTGAGGCAATGCACACAAGGGCAAAGAGCCACTGATCACCAGCGCCGAGAAAAAGCGCGCCACCAAAGGCCGCAATCCCCAGCACCATGGCAACCAGCAGCACCGGCTTGGGTCCGAACCGCGCGGCCTGCGCGCCCCAGAACGGGGCCGCAACCGCCGCTGACAGAAAGAACAGCAACAGCAGCGCGCCTTCCCAACCCGGCGCCTCCAGCGCAATCTCCACATAGAACAGAAACAAGGTCGAACTCACGGCGACCGGCGCGGCATTCACCAGCGCCACCAGCAAGAGCCTGCGCGCCACGCTGTCGCGCAGGATTGTCGCAAATCCAGTCCCGGCAGGCACCCCTGACGGGCGCCATTCCGCGCGCATTGCCATGGCCGCCGCTATGGCCAGCACCGCAAACCCGACAGCAAACCCGGCAAAGGGTGCCTCCAGAAAGACCCCCAGCGCCACGGGCGTGACCGATGCAACGCACACGCCCAACAGCGCGCCGGTCTCGCGCCAGCGCGCCAGCGCGATGTGGCCGTTGCCCGCCAGCGTCTTGGCCTTCGCGACCCCTTGGGCGTAAAAGCAGATCGTCAGAAAACTGAAACTGGAAAAGACGAGGGTCAGCATCCCGCCAAACCAGAGCAACGGGCTGACCGGCGGTGTCACCGCAAAAAGCCCCACCATCGACAACGCCATGACCCCGGCACCAACCGCCACTGCGCTCCCGCGGTGATGCCGCAACCGCTCTGACAATTTGCCAAGCAGGGGGTCTTGCACCACGTCCAGCAATCGCAATACGAAAAGAACAGTTGCAAGTGCTGCCAGTGAGACACCGTATTCGTCCACATAAAACTTGGGCGCGTGAATATAGATCGGCAAGCCTGCCGCTGACAGCAGCGCCGCAAAAAGGGCGTAGGCTGGCAGGCGTTGCGCGCGCGGTGTCATCCGCGCGAAATTTCATCCGCAGGCGGCGTCGGCTGCGCGCGGAACGTCGCCCCCTTCCACCACAGCTTGAGCGCCTGCCAGTGGATCAACGCCAGCACCCGGCGCGCGCCCAAAGGGCGGCGGAACATGGCGCGCAAGATCCCACCGTTGCCCAATGGTTTGCGTTCGCCCGTCAACGTCGCAATCAATCCGCCGTTGCCCTGCACATAATCGATCCAGATGCCGATCCGGTCGTCCCGAATGTCAAACCGGAAGGTGTAGGAACCCTCGACCGGCTGAAAAGGCGACACATGCATGATCTTGGTCGCCCTGAGATGATCACTGGGCAGAATGGGCCGCAGATCATCGTGATGACACAGGTAGGAATGTCGGTCGCCATAAGTATTGGTCACTTCTGCGATCACCACGATCATCACGCCTTCAGCATCGCGGCACAGCCAAAAACTGACGGGGTTAAAGACGTGCCCCAGAACACGCGGTTGCGCGAGCAATTCGATCTTGGACACGCTCTCAATTCCGTTGGCAGCCAGCACATCCCGGACCCACCGCGCGCCGCGCCCCGCCTTGGGCGCACCCCCATGGTCGCTGTCCTGAACAGAAGTCAGCCCGCCCCGATTGCGTCCAAAAAGGAAGGGCGTCTTCAGCGGCGCTTCCGCATCCAGCATGACGTAATCAATCGAATAGCGAAACGCGTTCTCGACCCCGCCCTTGCGGCCATGAAAGGTATGCCCGGCGATATGATCGACCGTTGCGGTCATTCAGCAGCAAGCGGCATGACGGGGGTGGTCCCGCCCAGACCTTTGACAACATCAATGGCGCTTGCCAGTCCGTCCTCGTGAAAGCCGTGTCGCATCCAGGCGCCACAGAACCAGGTATTGTTCTTGCCGTTCATCGCCGCCACAGTCTTTTGCGCGGCGAGCGCCTCCAGATCATACACCGGATGGCGCAGGGTGACCTGATCGTAAATCAGCTCTTCGCGGATGGTGCGATTGGTGTTGAGCGTGACAAAATGCGGATCATCCTGTGGGATCGGCTGCAAGGAGTTCATCCAGTAGGTCAGATCGATCCGGTCGCTCTGCGCATTCTTGTCTTGGGTATAGACCCATGAGGCCCATGTGGATTTGCGTTTGGGCATGATGGCTGCGTCCGCGTGCAGAACGATGTCATTGGGCTGATAGCGAATGACGCCAAGGGCCGCCTGTTCCTCCGGGGTTGCATCGCTGAGCATGGCGAGGGTGTCATCGGAATGCGTGGCAAAAATGACAGCGTCAAATGCTTCCCATTCACCGGATGCGGCACGCACCTCGGCCCCCATTGCGGTGCGACGAACGCCCTGGATCGGCGCGTTCAATCTGATCTCGACCCCGCGCGCGCGCATCCCGGCCTCTAGACGCCGGACATATTCCCAAGACCCGCCATCGACCGTGTACCACTGATGCTGACCCGAATAGTTGAGCAATCCGTGGTTATGGAAAAAGTCGACCATCGCGTAGGCCGGAAAATCCATGATCTTTTCCGTCGGCGTCGACCAGATCGCGCCTGACAGGGGCGACAGATAGTAGTCGCGGAAATACCGCCCCGTGCCCAGCACCTGCAGAAACTCTGCAATCGACAGCGACTTGTTCTTGCCCACGTTCAACGCCGATTTGTTGAACTTGAAGATATCCCGCAGCATCCGGATGAAAGACGGATTAAGCGCGTTCTTTCTTTGGGCGAAAAAGGCATTTGCGCTTGTCAGCGCATACTCAAGCCGGCCACCGTCGATCGACGCGCCAAAGCTCATGTTCGATTTCGTCACCGGCACGTCCAGCTCATTAAAAAGCGCGGCCAGATGCGGATAGTTCGCGTAGTTGAAAACAATGAATCCTGTATCGACAGGCTGGTCCCCGTTCTTGCCCGCCATGACAGTGCGTGCATGGCCCCCGATCCGGTCTCCGGCCTCGAACAGGGTCACGTGATCGTCAGGCGCAATTCTGTAGGCCGCCCCCATTCCAGAGATCCCTGCACCGATCACGGCTATCTTGCGGGCCATGGGTTTTCCCCGGACGGGATCGAGGTTTAGTGCTTCAAAAGGCATGAGAATTTTGTTCCAGTCGTTTCGTCGTTGTTTCAGATAGTACGCTGTACATACGTTGACAGATCAAAAAGAGTTGCAGGTTTTTTTGCCTCTATTGTGATCCAACTGGACTGCGGTGCCGTAACTTGTTCATGTTGACAAAGATATCTGACATAAATCAGCCAAAAGGCCAGCCCTCATCCGGGTTCACCCCTTCTCAAAGGGTGCACATGGGCCTCATGTCGGAGCGCATCTTGACGGGGCAAAACGAAAAGCAGACCGAACCCGACTGGGTCCTGATGATACTTGCGGTACGTGATCATCGTGATCGCGCCGCGTTTGCCCGACTGTTCGAACACTTCGCGCCACGTATCAAAGGGTTTTTGATCAATTCCGGCGCTGATCCCAGCATGGCTGAAGAATGCGCGCAGGATGTGATGACAACGCTTTGGCACAAGGCGGCGCAGTTTGACCCTTCCCGCGCCTCAGTGGCCGCGTGGATCTTTACCATCGCACGCAACCGGCGCATCGACATGTTGCGCAAGCAAAGACGACCAGAGCCCGAAGATCTGACCTGGGGGCCAGAACCGGAACCGGATCAGGCAGACGTCGTGGCTCTGCAGCAAGAAACGAACAACCTCGCGAAGGCGCTCAAAAGCCTGCCAAAGGTCCAGCGCGACCTGATCGAAAAGGCCTATTTCGGGGACCTCACACAATCCGAGATAGCCAAGATAACCGGTCTGCCGCTTGGCACGATCAAATCCCGTATCCGACTGGCGCTGGACCGCCTGCGCCACGCAATGAAGCAATGAAACCATGACAATCAAACATCACCCCGAAGAATCCACATTGTTGGCCTATGCCACAAACAACCTGCCCGAGGCGTTCAATCTGATCGTCGCAAGCCACGTGTCGCTGTGCGATGAATGCCGTGCGATCGTCGAAAGTCACGACACGCTGGGTGGCGCTCTGATCGAAACCGGCACCGTCGCGTCGATGGACACAGAAAGCCTGGACCGCGCGCTCGCCCGTCTGGACGTCAAGACAATGCCGGAACGCAAGCGTCACACGCCCGGAACCCTGCCAACGCCGTTGCAGGATTATGTTGGCGGCGACGTGGATTCAATTCGCTGGCAACCGGTTGGCATGGGCGTCAAGCAAGCCATCCTGCCAACCTCATCCGCCGCGACAGCGCGTCTGCTCTATATCCCGGCAGGTGCTGCCATGCCGCACCACAGCCACAAGGGCACCGAAATGACGCTTGTTCTGCAGGGCGCGTTTGAAGACGAAGATGGCCGATTTGCCCGGGGCGACGTGGAAGTGGCAGACGCGGATGTTCATCACACCCCCATCGCGGATATCGGCGAAGACTGCATCTGTCTGGCCGTCACCGAAGCCCCGCTGCGCTTCAAGGGCTGGTTGCCGCGCATCATGCAGCGTTTCGTGCGCATCTGATGAAGTAACAAAAGGGCCACCCTTGGGCGGCCCTTTTTGACTTCACGGCGTCTTGCGGTCCAATGGGCCGCCCGCTCAGCAGGGGGCGGCCACACCCATACAGGTGCCACCTTCAAGGGTCACCACTGGCCCCCCGTCCGTCGCCCAGACATCCCGCGCAACCCGCCAGACGCCGTCTTGGCCGACGCGGTAGATATTTATGCCATTGCCCGTATCGACTGACGCCGCGCCGCCTGCTCGAGGCGTATCGACAGCTTGATAGGTATACCGCTCGAACGCCCAGTCGCCCGAGACAACAAATTCGACCGATGTTTTCTGCCAGGATGTTTCCACGGCATCAAAATAGCCGCGCACCCATGGTCCAACCTGGGTCTTGCCGACCATCACGGGTGAGTTTGGCGCAATAAACACAATGTCATCGGTCACAGTTGCAAGAAACGCATCCGTATCATTGGCATTGATTGCGGCCAGATATCTCTCATGTGCCTGATGAACGGCCTCTTCCTGCCGGCTTGTCGCACCCGCGACCTGTGACAGGGCAACGGCAGCGACCGCAGCGGCGAAGATAGTGGACTTAATAGTCATAATGACCCCCTTTATTGATAGCTGAGCTAATGATGGAAATTCTGTAACTCGTGTTAACAGGAACTTTCTAACATGCTACGCTGACGGCTGAGAGTCAGGAATAATGTTTAACCTTTAAGAAGAACTATCAAATGGCCGATATCAACTGGTCCCGGATTCCGTCCTTGACCACCCTGCGCGCCTTTGAGGCGACCGCGCGGCTTGAGGGGTATTCAGCCGCCGCAAGGGCGCTCAATGTGACGCCTGCCGCCATTGCGCAGCAGGTCCGCAAACTTGAGGTGGATATCGGCACCCCGCTGGTGCGAAAAGAGGGCCGGGGATTGGCCCTGACCGACGCAGGACGCCGATTGTCCGAACCCTTGCACGCGGCCTTTACCCTGATCGCGGACGGCATCGACGATCTGCATCGCGCCGAAGCCAGCCGTGGGGTGCGTGTCTCGACCACAGACTATTTTGCAAGCTCGGTGATCCTGCCAAGGTTGGGCGCATTCTGGAAGCAACACCCGACTGTTCAGGTTTCCTTTTCACCCGACGGCAACACCGCCCCCGTCGATCTGGAAAACTTTGACGTGGTCATCCGGGGCGACGCACCGGGTCATCAATGGGCGCAGCACCAACAGATCACACTGGTCGAAACTCCAATGGTCATCAGCGCGGCACCGGCCCTGGTTGGAAATGGCAAGGTCGACCTTGCAACAATGCCATGGATATCTGACCGGGGCATCGGCGGGGGTGCTTTTGAACAGGCCGTGCGGATGGTCGGATGCGACCCCGACGCCATTACCCTTGTCGACCCCGGCAGCGGCAAGATGGAACTTGAGGCCCTGCTGATGGGATACGGCCTGCATTTCGGGCCCGAACTGATTATCAGGGACCGCCTTGCCGACGGCTCTCTGGTCAAGGTCGAGGCGGCGTTGGATATGCGCGGGGCCTACTACGCGATTTACGCCAATGGTCCCGTTCCGGGTCAGGTCCGCCTGTTTCTGGATTGGCTCAAGGCGACCTGCGCGCCTCTCTCATCCGACTGACCGGCCTGTCAGCTTGGCTTGGGCTTTCCCAACGGCACGACTGTTTCGTCCGCCACGGTTTCGGACAACTCTTCAAAATCAAAGTTGTGCAGACGCCCTGCCCGCTTGGATGACTTTTCAGCACTGATCAGAATGTCATCGACATCCTTGCGTGCCTGGTTGAAATGCGTGTCCAGCCTGCCAACCCGCGTCACCAGCCGCTCCACGTCCGCGTGCAACATGCCCAATTCCTTGCGGATGGCACCCGCCTGTTCCTGCATCCGCGCGTCCTTGAGAATGGCGCGCATGGTATTGAGCGTGGCCATGCAGGTTGTCGGGGACACGATCCAGACCCGCGCAGCGAACCCTTCGCGGATAAGCTCGGGAAAGTTGGCGTGTAACTCGGCATAAACCGCCTCGGACGGCAGAAACATCAAGGCACCGTCCGCCGTCTCGCCCTCGATGATGTACTTCTCGGAAATTGCCTTGATATGCGCCTTGACCGACACGCGCATCTTTGCAACCGCGTCTTTCAGCGCAAATTCCGTCTCTGCGTTGCGCAGCGCTTCATAGGCTTCCAAGGGAAACTTGCTGTCGATCACGATGGGCCCCGGCGGATTGGGCAGCTGGATCAGACAATCAGCCCGTTTGCCGTTGCTCAGCGTCGCCTGCAAGGCGTAGCTGTCTTTTGGCAGCGCTTTGGACACGATATCGGTCAGCTGAATTTCCCCAAACGCCCCGCGCGTCTGCTTGTTGCTCAGGATATCCTGCAGCGACAACACATCTCCCGAAAGCTTGGTGATATTGTCCTGCGCCTTGTCGATGGCCGCCAGCCGTTCCTGCAATTGCGTCAGGCTCGTCGTCGTCTGCTTGGCCGATCCGTGCAGCGTGGTGTTCATGCGTTCCTGCATCTCAGAAAGCGCCCGTTGCGATAGCGCCGCGTTGTCCGCGAGCCGCTCCTGCATCTGCAGCTGCACCGTGTTCAGCCGCGCTTCCACTGTCTGGATCATCTGCGTCTGTGCGTTGGCCTGCGTGTCAGATACGGTCTGCAATCCGCCCTGCAACCGTTCCTGAGAGGCGCCCAATTGCTGCACGTGGCCGCCCAACACCTGTATTTGTTGACCCAATGGCGCGGCCATCCGCGCTGACCGTCCCGCCGCACGCACGGCCATGATCAAAAGCACCAGCACCAGTACCAAAATCGCGGCACCAAAGGCTGCCGCAATCACACGCGGATCGTCGTAGGCGTAGCTTTGTCCAAGGAAGGTGATCATGTTCGCCCGAACAGCCGCTCAATGTCGGCCAGCTTAAGCTCTACATAGGTGGGCCGGCCATGGTTGCACTGCCCGGAATGCGGCGTCGCCTCCATCTCGCGCAACAGCGCGTTCATCTCTTCGGCACGCATCCGGCGGCCCGACCGGATTGAACCGTGGCAGGCAATCCGGCTGAGGATCGCCTCAATCCGCGCCTGCAGCAGATTGCTGTCGTTCTGGTCGGCCAACTCATCAAGGATATCCAGCAGCATGGCCCGGGCATCGACGGTGCCCAGAATGGCGGGCGTCTCGCGCACCGCAATCGCACTGCCGCCAAAGGCCTCGATGCCCAACCCGAATTTTTCCAGTTCTGCGGACAACGCCAACAGCTGCGCGCAGTCATTTGCCGAAAGCTCAACAATCTCAGGGATCAGCAGCGCCTGCGCGGCCACGCCGTTTTCGGCCATCTGCCGCTTGAGCTTTTCATAGACTAACCGTTCGTGCGCTGCATGCTGATCGACGATCACCATGCCGGTGTCGGTCTGCGCAATGATGTAGTTCTCATGCACCTGTCCCCGTGCGGTCCCCAGCGGGTAACTCTGTGCTTCATCGCTTTCTGCGACCACCACATCGTCCGGTACATCCACCCGCCCCCAGACACCCTGGGTTTCAGCAAAACCAGCCATAGGCGGCGGGGCCATTGGCCCGGGTGCAGGCCGATCCATCTGATAAACCCGGGCGCCCAAAGGCTCCGGCGTAATCGCCCCCAGCGTGGCCCCGGCCACCGTCGTTGACGCGCGGTGCCCGGCCTCGGCCAGCGCGTGCCGCAAGGCCGATACAATCAATCCCCGGGCCAGCCCCGGATCGCGGAACCGCACCTCGGATTTCGCTGGGTGCACGTTCACATCCACCAGCGTCGGATCGCAACCAATGAACAATGCCGCCGCCGGATGCCGGTCGCGGCTCAAAAAATCGAAATAGGCCCCGCGCAGCGCCCCTACCAGCAGCTTGTCCCTCACAGGCCGTCCGTTGACGAACAGATACTGCGCCACGGCAGAGCCGCGCGAATAAGTCGGCAACGCGGCATACCCGGTCAGATGCAGCCCTTCGCGCTGCGCGTCGATCGCCAGCGCGTTCTCGGCAAACTCACGGCCCAGAACACCCGCCAAACGGCCATGCAACGCGGCAAACATATCACCCTGCTCGGCACCTGCACGAAACACCTCGCGCCCCGCGCCTTCGCCTGACACATCGCGCAGAACGAACTGCACAAAGGGTTCGGCCATCGCAAGCCGCTTGACCACATCACCAATCGCCTGCGCCTCAGCCCGGTCCGTGCGCAGGAACTTGAGCCGCGCGGGCGTGGCAAAGAACAGATCACGCAAGGTGACCACCGTGCCGCCGTTCAGGGCGGCTGGTTTGACCGCCCCCATCTGGCCGCCATTGACCGAAATCTGTGCGCCATCCTCGCCCTCGGGACGGCTGGCGATGGACAGCCGCCCCACCGCACCAAGCGACGGCAACGCCTCACCCCGGAAACCGAAGGTATGGATGTTCAGCAGGTCCGAGCCATCGATCTTGGAGGTCGCGTGGCGCGACAGCGCAAGTGGCAAATCCGCGCCGGATATCCCGCACCCATCGTCCGTCACCCGGATCAGCGTCTTGCCCCCATCGGCATAGTCAACCGTGATCCGCCGCGCACCTGCATCAATGGCATTCTCAACCAATTCCTTGACCGCAGAGGCCGGGCGCTCCACCACTTCGCCTGCGGCAATCCGGTTGATGGCAGCATCGTCCAATTGACGGATCGACGGGCGATTTTCGCCTATATTGGGGTTCGGGGATGCCATGACGCAAAACCTAGCATGGCTGCGGGCGATTCCGCTACCCGTAGGGCACAGTTATCAACAGGAATTTTCGACGAGACAAAAGCGCGGAAACAGCAAGGGCCTGCACCGGATCCGGCGCAGGCCCAGTTATCGTCAGCCCAAGGGTCAGATCTCTTCCGGCAGCGCCAGATTAAGCACGATCGCCACCAAGGCTGTGGGCGCCACGGCCGAGGTCGCCAATGTCTTGACCACGCCCGGCAGATACTGCACCGCCGTCGGCACCAGGTTCAGACCCAGACCTGCCGCCAGAGAAACGGCGATGATCACCATGTTCCGGCGGTTCATCCGCACTTCGCTCAGCACGTTGAGCCCCGCTGCTGCGACCATCCCGAACATCACGATCACACCCCCACCCAGCACGGGCAGCGGCATAGAGGCGATGACAGCCCCGATCTTGGGGATCAGCCCGCAAAGGATCAGCACCAGTGCCCCGATCGTGACCACGTGCCGCGACATGATGCCTGTCATCCCGACAATGCCCACGTTCTGGCTGAACGATGTATTGGGCAAGCCGCCAAAGACACCGGCAATCGCCGTGCCCAGACCGTCGGCATATGTGGCGCCGGCAATCTCCCGGTCGCTGGCACCCCGGCCCGCCCCTGCTTTGGTGGTCGCTTCGGTATCACCCACCGTTTCGATGGCCGAGACGATGCAAACCAGCGTCACGGCAATGACAGCCCCCAATGAGAACTCAAACCCGTAGGGCAATGGCGTGATCCCCGTGATCCAGCTGGCCTTGCCCACCGCGCCAAAGCTGACCATGCCCAGAAGAAAGGCCAGCACATAGCCCGCAACCAGCCCGATCAGGATCGCCGCATTGCTGATGGTGCCCTTGGTAAAGAACTTGAGCACCAGCGCCACAATCACCACCGTCAGTGCGACGGACCAGTGCTTGAGCGACCCAAAGCTCTCGGCCTCCATCTGGAAACTCGCCGCCCCGCCGGCGGCATACTTGATCGCCACGGGGATGAGATAAAGACCGATGGCCAGAATCACGAGCCCCGTCACCAGTGGCGGAAAAAGCCACCGCAGCTTACTGATGAACGCGCCCAGCACGAAGTGGATCGCACCGCCAATGATACAGGCCGTCAGCGCGACCCCCAGACCCTGCGTCGCTGCGATGCCTGCCAGCACACCAACAAAAGCGAAAGACGTGCCCTGCATGATCGGCAATCGCGCGCCCACCGGGCCCACACCCACGGTCTGAAACAGCGTCGCGATGCCCGCAAAAAGCATTGCCATCTGGATAAGATAGACCTGCTCTGGCCCACCAAAGGCCAGTCCGGCGGCCCCGGCTACAATGATCGAAGGCGTAACGTTCGATGCAAACATCGCCAGCACATGCTGCAAGCCCAGCGGCACCGCCTGTGCCAGCGGCGGCGTGTCATTCGGATCGCGAAAAGCGCCCGTTGTTGTCTCTGTCATGGTTTGTCCCTGTCGTATTTTTCTGCCTATTTTTTAGGCTACAACTTTATGGGACCACTGCATGTTGTGGATCAAGGAAAATCTTCACTATATTTTGCGGGGCTCTGGGTCGCCTGAATAGACAGCGCCTTCCGGTTGGAACGCCCGCTAAAGCGGCATGTGCCGGTTCACATCCTTGTAGAGAAGGTACCGAAACGGCCCGTCCCCGGTGGCGATGCAGGCTTGCGGGCAAAAGGCGCGCAGCCACATGAAATCCCCCGGCTCGACACTGACCCAATCCGTGTTCAGCAGATAATCCGCCGTTCCTTCCAGCACATAAAGCCCGTGTTCCATGACATGGGTTTCGGCAAAGGGGATGCGCCCGCCCGGTTTGAACGTGACGATATTGACGTGCATGTCATGGCGCAGGTCAGTGGGGTCAACAAAGCGCGTCGTCGCCCAGACACCATCGCAATCGGGCATTTCTATGGGGGCCACTTCCTTGTCCGAGGTCACAAAGGCCTCTGGCAGATCAACCCCGTCGGCAGGCACATACCGTTTGCGCACCCAATGCAGCTGGGCCGTTTCTGCCCCATCGTTCCAGATCGTCCACGTCGCTTCGGGCGGAATGTAGGCATAGCCGCCCTCCGCCATATTATGCACCTTGCCGTCGATGTTCAGCGTCACGCCGCCGCGCGCGATCAGCACAACGGACTGTGCTTCAGGGTCGTCTTCCGGCGCGTCGGTTCCCCCACCCGGTTCCAGCTCAACAGCGTATTGTGAAAACGTCTCAGCAAAGCCGCTCAGCGGGCGTGCCAGAACCCACATGCGCATGCCCTTCCAGCCGGGCAGAAAGCTGGTGACGATATCGCGCTGAGTGACGGCAGGCAGCACCGCGTAGGCCGGCGTAAAAACGGCTGTGCCCTCAGGGTTCACCGATTGATCCGGCAGACCGCCGGGCGGGAATGCATAGGTCACAAGATGTCCTCCAACCGGATTTCCGCGATCCGCTCAACCTGCGCGCAGGCCGTGGCGAATTCAACGTGCGTGTCATTGGCAATCCGGGTTTCAAAAGCGCGCAGGATGCCCGCCTTGTCATGATCCTTGACCGCAATGATGAAGGGAAAGCCGTGACGCTCCACATAGGCCGCGTTCAGCTTTTCGAACTGCGCCCGTTCGGCATCGGTCAGCGCATCCAGTCCGGCGCTGGCTTGTTCAGCCGTGCTTTCCTCGGTCAGTCGTTTGGCGGCGGCAAGCTTGCCCGCCAGATCGGGATGCGCGGTCAGCACGCCCAGCTTCTTGTCGTCGCGCGCAGACCGAAACATCCGCGCCAAGGCGCTATGCAGCCCCTGTGCGGTGTCATGCGCAGGCCCCAGCTCAAGATCAAAGGCGCGTTCCGCGATCCACGGAGAATGCTCAAAAACGCCACCGAAGGTGTCGACAAACGTCTTGCGGTCCATGTGGCTGGGGCGCTCACGCCGTGCTGCGGGCGGATGCACCGCACGCCAGTGATCCGCGATATCAATCCGGCGCGGGGTCCAGACCCCTTCGAACCCTTTGATGTACTCCAGAAAGCGCTTCAGCGCCTGCACCCGTCCGGGCCGCCCGATCAGGCGACAATGCAGTCCAACGGACATCATCTTGGCGCTGCCTGCCCTGCCCTCTTCGTAAAGCGTATCAAATGTATCGCGCAGGTAGGCATAGAACTGATCGCCTGAATTGAACCCCTGCGCCGTTGCGAACCGCATGTCGTTGCAATCAAGCGTATAGGGAATGATCAGCTGATCGCGCCCGTCGATCTGCATCCAGTAGGGCAGATCGTCATCATAGGTGTCCGAGATATAGCGAAACACCTGCGTTTGCGCTGCCAATGCCACCGTGTTCACCGACGTCCGCCCACAGTACCAGCCACGCGGCGCTTCGCCTGTCACTTCGGTGTGCAACCGGATCGCCTCGGCAATCTCGGCACGTTCCTCGGCTTCGCCGTGATCCTTGTAGTCGATCCATTTCAACCCGTGGCTGGCGATCTCCCAACCGGCGTCCTTCATCGCGGCAACCTGGCCGGGCGCGCGCGCCAGCGCGCTTGCGACACCGTAGACCGTGACCGGAACGCCCGCCCCGGTAAACAACCGGTGCAGCCGCCAGAACCCCGCACGCGCGCCGTAGTCATAGATGCTTTCCATGTTCCAGTTCCGCTGCCCCGGCCAGGGCTGCGCGCCAACAATCTCGCTAAGGAATGCCTCTGATGCGGCATCGCCATGCAGCAGGCAATTTTCGCCACCTTCCTCGTAGTTCAGCACAAACTGCACGGCAATCCGCGCGCCTCCGGGCCACTTTGCATCGGGCGGGGTGGCACCATAGCCATGAAAATCTCTGGGGTATCTGTTCATCGGATCCTTCTTTTTGACCAACCCTGCACCTTTCGGTCTGCCACGGCAATTCGCCATCGCGCAAGGCCCTCAAAAAGCGAACGGGCCGCCCTAAGGGTACGGCCCGTTGCCAGAATGGCTGCTGCGTCCTGTGTTTATTATTATCCTGGAATTATTAGGCGCTGGCCAGTCTTGATAAGATCGGGCGAAGCAAGGATCGCCCGATTTGCGTGAAAAATCTTTTCGTAGGCGTCGGGCTGCCCGTAAAATTGCAATGAGATATAGGCAAGGCTGTCGCCGGCCTTGACCACATAGACCCGCTGCCCCTGAACGTCTCGGGTTTCGGCGGTCGACGCGGCAAAGGCCCGACGGCTAAGCTCTCGGGCGGCTTCCGCACCCTCAATTGTGCCATCGTTGGCAAGCGACGTGTGCACAAGATGGAAGATCATCGTCTCCATATCCACGTCGCCGTCTGCTCTGCTCAAGGAAGGGGGCACCACAATCTGCCCGTCCTCGGCGGCCTTTCTCAGCAGGTCCGCCATCGTCGCACTGGTCAGGTGCGCATTCACTGTTCTAAGCGCAATGAACCGGCGGTCACCGTCCTGCCGGGTCTCGACCGTATAAAGCCCCGCCAGAACGCCCTCGCGCAGCATCCGCAGCTTGTTGCGGCTGACGATGTCGACCGCGACGCGCACCCGCTCGGCGCGTTCTGCGTCGGTCAGCGTGCCAACGGTCCGTTTCGGTGTCAGGTCCTCAAGGATCGCCGCATGAAGATCGTCGATATGTGTCGGCTGTTGCGCGGGCACCGGCGACAGAATGTCGGGCGCCTGCGCGCGCGCCACCGTCTGCGCGAGGCTGGCGTCGACAACCTGCTGCAAGACCACAGGCGTGGCCGCGGTCTGCGGCGGCGCCGGGGGTGCATCGGCAACGGGAACCGTCTGTACCTCGCGCGGGGTGATAAGGACCGCTGTCAGCACCCCCAGACCGAACACCAGCAGCGCGACACCGCTAATCAAACCAATCTTTGGATCGATCCGCTTCAGTGTCTGCACTGCTGACCCGGTGCGTCCGGCTTCGTGCGTGGTGACCGTGCCCGGGATGACATAGCTCTCGAATGTGATGATCGGTGTGACCGGATCGACGGGGCGTTGAGGTCTCATCCCTGACCCTTTTCAATGCTGAAACCCAGAACCGTCCAGACCTGCATGCCGCCCCGATAATAGAACAGCTTTTCAGCCGGATACCCGGTGGTCATGAGTTTCGAGATCAGCTTGCCCGCATCATCAGAACCGGGTCCGGTATCATACACCAGCAACGCCCGGGCATTGGTGAAATCAAAGACACCGTCCAGATCTCGCGCCCCCAGTGCGCGCAGGATGTCATCCCGAAAGGAATTGCTCTCGCTCAGCGTATGCTGCGGCAGGCTTACGCTGCCGGGAATGAACCCCTTGGCGCGGTCCTGCGGCGCACGTGCATCAACCATCAAACCCGCATTGCCCGCCACTTCGTCGGTCAGAAACGCCAGCACTTCGATCTCGCCCAGCGTGGGCACGCCGCGGGCGGCCTGCATCGGCACGACACAGCCAGCGCCACACGCGGACGTCGGTGCCGCAAAAGTCTCAATAAACGCGACAGCATCGGGAGTGCCCTGGCTGATCTTCACGCGCTCTTCGTTAAAGATGAAAGAGGCCTTGGCCTCCGAAATCTGCTCCTGCGCCAGTCCGGCCGTGGCTCCAATAAGCCAGGCCGCCGCACTACACGCGGTCCACCCCTTCATACTCCCGTCCCCCAGACGTCTACCATATCTCGTCGTACGCACTTCAAAGACGCGCACTTCTGGCCAGATGCACCACATATAGGCAAAGGATGATTCGCCCGTCAAAGGGAAAACGAATCACTCTGGCAAAAAGTGCGAATCAGTCCGCAAAGCGCACCGAATCGCATCACATCCAATTGACCTCCCCTGACGCGGCACTATCCTTCAAGGCCAATCGAAGGAGCGGCCATGCCTGACGGATACCTCACCACCCATGTTCTGGACACCGCCCTGGGCGCGCCCGCCGCCGGGCTTGCGATAACGTTGTATCGTCTGGAAGGGGCCAACCGTCTGATGCTCGTGCAGATGCAGACTAATGCGGATGGCCGCACTGATACGCCGATCCTGCCCAAGGGCCAGTTCGCCGCCGGAACCTACGAACTGGTGTTCGACGCAGGCGCCTATCTGGATGCCCGGGGCACCCCGGCGGAAGAGCCCCGTTTTCTGGACGAGATCCCGATCAGATTTGGCATTTCAGACCCTGAGGCGCACTATCACGTGCCGCTGCTTCTGTCGCCATTTGGGTATTCAACCTACCGGGGCAGCTGACCCGCGCAGACGGTGCGGACCAAAGACAGCCGCAAGCCCAAGGATAACACCCGAAACAGTGGCGATCATCCCGGCTGCTGACACGCTGTCGGCAAAGCCCAGCCACAACGGACCATAGCCAGCAAAGACATAGCCCAACACCGCCGCTACCACGGCAAAGACCACCGACCAGGCGACCTGTCGCTCCAGCCGGTTGGTCATCAATCGGGCCGCCGCAGGCGGACAGATGAACATCGCAATCACAATGATGCTGCCAACCGCATCAAACGCAGCAACCGCCGCAATGGCCGCCACGATCACCAGCGCCAGCCCCAACAGATTGGTCCGCATCCCGATGGTCTGCGCAAAGCCTTCGTCGAAGGTGCTGATTTTCAAAGGCCGCCAGAACACGACCGTGAACAGCACCACGAAAACCAGCGTGATGGCCATCCGGGGCAGTTCGACAGGCAGCGTCGCCAACGCCTGAGCATCCCACAGCGACGACCAGCCTACGGCATCCAGCCAGATCAGGCTCTCCAGATTGCCATAAAGTGCATGTTCCACATCCAGATGCACGTTCGATGTATCTGACTGCTCAAGCAGCAGCACGCCACCTGCAAACATCGCCGTAAAGATCACGCCCATCGCGGCACCGGATTCGATCTGTCCCAGCCGCCGCACGCCCTCAATGCCGATCACCGCAACAAGGGCCGCACCTGCCGCACCCAGCAGCATGGGCCATGTCGTGACCGCCCCGGTCACCAGAAACGCCACCACGATCCCCGGCAGCACAACATGGCTGATCGCATCGCCAATGAGCGCCTGCCGACGCAACACCAGAAAATTCCCCGGCAATGCACAGGCCACCGCCACAAAGATGCCGGTCAGCAGGGGCACAAGGCTCAGGGGTACAAACTCGGCACCGCTCATGCGCCTGCTCCGATCCGGCTGTCGATATCCTCAATCTGGTCCGGCGTCAGCACGCTTTCGATCGGAGTCAGCCCGTCATACCGCGCCGCCGCCACCTCGTAGGCCGGATCGCGGCGCACCAGTTGCCAGCGCACCTCGTCGCGCAACGCACGCGTCGCGCGCCCCTGCCCTTCGGGCGTGGGAACGCCGTCGGGCAGCGCCCAGCCACGGCGTCGCAACAGGCGCAATGTCAGGCGTTCGTAAATCGGCTGTCCCTGCGCCAGTGCCAGCAGCCCTTGCCGCAGGTGGACCCGGCGCTGATAGGCGCGATGGCGCAGCAAGGCCGACACCACCCCCCGCCGGGGCGATAACAACAATGACACCGCAAACAGCGCAAAGCTGACCAGCACAATGATCGGCCCTGTCGGCATATTTGGCACCGCCGCCGAAATCGCCGCACCCACATAGGCGGAAACCCCGCCAACCAATCCGGCAATCAGCACGACATGATCCGTCCGTTCCGTCCAGAACCGCGCAGTAACGGGCGGAATGATCAGCAGCGCCACGATCAGGATCAGCCCAACAATCTTGAGCCCCACAACCGTGACCGCCAGTACCAGCCCCATCATCGCCAGATCGGTGCGCGTCACATTCTGACCCAGTGAGGTCGCGTATTCGGGATCAAACGACGCCAGCGTCAGCGGCCTGCGCAACAGCATCACAAGCGCAAGGGTCAGCGCGGCGGATACCGCGATCACCAGCGCGTCACTCCGCAGCATGCCGGCGGTCGAGCCCAGCAAAAAGCCCTCCAGCCCGGCCTGCCGCCCCGCGCTCATAGTCTGGATGACCGTCAGCAGAACGATCCCGAACCCAAAGAAGACCGACAGCACCGCCCCGATGGCCGCGTCCTCGGCCAACCGGGTCCGCGTCGACAGCCAGGTCACGATCAGCAACCCCGTCCCGGCGGTGATCGCCGCCCCGGCCAGCAGTCCGATCAGATTGCGTCCGTCACCACCCAGCATCACCATAACCATAAAGGCCAAAGCCACACCGGGCAGCGTTGCATGGCTGATGGCGTCACTGACCAGCGCGCGTTTTCTGAGGAATAAAAAGGTGCCGCCAACGCCTGCAGCCATACCCAGCAAGGCCGCACCGATGGTCACCAGGGTCGCATTGTACCCCAGCCCCAAAAGCAGCGCGTCGCGGATCATTGAAGCTGTGGTGCCTCCGTCTGCGGGGCCTCGACCGCGCGCAGTGCTTCCATCTGCGCGCCTGCCAGCCGCCCGCCGTATGCGTCCTGCAATGTACGGTCGTTAAAGGCTGCGGCCACCGAACCTTCGGCGACGCGACGCGTGTTGATCAGGAAAACGTTGTCGAAATATTCCGCCACGGTGCTCAGGTCATGATGCACCGCAACAACCGTCTTGCCCGCATCCCGCAGAGATTTCAGCACGCCAATGATGGCTTTCTCGGTTGCTGCATCGACGCCCGCAAAAGGTTCATCCAGCAAATAGAGATCCGCATCCTGCGCCAGCGCGCGTGCCAGAAACACCCGTTGTTGCTGACCCCCGGAAAGCTGCCCGATCTGCCGTGTCGCAAAGTCTTGCATCCCCACCCGTGCCAGACAGTCCTCTGCCTTGGCACGATGTGCAGGTCGTACCCGGCCCAAAAGCCCAAGCTGCGGATAAAGCCCCATCAAGACCACATCGATGACCCGCGTCGGGAAGTCCCAATCAACAGAGGCGCGCTGCGGGACATAGGCAATCCGGTGACGCTGCGCCACGACCGCCTTGCCGAAAACAGTGGTCGTGCCCGCAAGTGGTTTGAGAATGCCCAGGGCCGCTTTCAACAGGGTGGATTTACCCGCCCCGTTCGGGCCGATGATTGCCGTCATCTTGCCCGCTTCAACGGTCATGTCGACGGAAAAGACCGCTGGCTTCTGACCGTAGGAAACGGTCATACCGCGAATGGCCAGCGGGCTGCCGGCGCGCTCTGCTTCTGCGGCCATGTGGCCCTGATCGGTTGCCAGTCTCAGTGCCATAACTCAGCTTGCCCCTGCCAGTTTACCCGCCATGCCACGGGGATCGATCTCGGCCCCCAATGCGCTGGCGATGGTCGTCACGTTGTGGTCAATCATGCCAATGTAGGTGCCCTCATAGGTGCCTTCAGGCCCCATCGCATCGCTGTAAAGCGCGCCACCAATGGTCACCTCATGCCCCTGCGCCGCAGCACCCTCGATAAGTGCGCGGATGTTGCGGTCAGAGACTGAGGTCTCAACGAAAACGGCCCTGATCTTGCGCGCGACCAGTTCATCCACCAGCGTGCTGATCCGGTTAAGCCCGGCCTCACTCTCGGTAGAGATGCCCTGAATGCCAATCACTTCGAAATCATACGCCGCACCGAAATAGCCAAAGGCATCATGCGCCGTGAGCAAAACGCGCTGCTCATCGGGTACCATGGCAAGCGTGGCGTGCGCATAAGTTGCAAGCGCGTCCAGTTCGACATGATAGGCGTCAAGATTTGCCGCAATCACCTTGGCCTGATCAGGCCGCACGCCGCTGATCGCCGCAGCCGTGAACGATGCGATGTCTTTCCACAAGACCGGGTCCATCCAGACATGCGGGTCAAACCGGCCATCGTAATCTTCGTGCCCCAGCAATTGATCTGCCTGCAGCTGGTCCGCCAACGCGATGACCGGCTGCTTGCGCGCAAGATCACCCAGAAAGTCTTCCATCTGCGCTTCAAGATAAAGCCCGTGCCACAAGACAAGATCGGCGCGGGTCATTGCGACAATATCGCTGCGGGTCTGGCGATAGCCGTGCGGATCAACGCCCGGCCCCATCAGCCCGCGCACATCCACCAAAGCCCCGCCGATCCGGCGCGCGGTGTCCGCAATCATGCCGGTCGTGGCAATAACAGAAAGCCGGTCAGCCGCCTGCGCAAAAGGGGCCACCACAACAGCCGCCACACCCCCAGCAAGGGCGGCGCGACGGGTCAGGGAAAACGGTTTTTCGTGCATACAGTGTAATATGCGATCCATTCGCAACAAGTCAACCAGTTGCAAGTGATTCTCAGAAGCATTCCAGAGAACCGCCTGCGAAACAGGCGGCCAAGCGCCTGAATCCATTAAAATGTCGTCTAGAAAGTGATATCAAAGCGCGCGCCACCATCGCCCTGCACAAACACGATCTTGCCGCCGTGGGCCTCGACCATCGCTCTGACGATGCTCAATCCCATCCCTGTCCCGCCGTCAGTGCGTGTCGTGGTAAAAAACGGATCGAAAATGCGCGCCTGATTGCCCTGCGCCACGCCGGTGCCATCGTCGGCGACACGCAACACCGGCGCATCCCATTCCAGATCCAGACGCGTTGCCCCATGGCCTGTGGCATTCTGCGCCAGCTGGACAAGCACGGCATGCAGATCTTCGGCTGGCATCGGCACACGACCGTCGCGGACGACGAACGCCTCGATCCCTGTCAGCGTCCCGGCAACGTTGCCCAACATCGCGTGACCCTCTTTGCGCGCCCCACCGGCAGCCGCGTGGTCGCGCAGGTCACTCAGCAATGTTTCCATCCGCTGCGCTGCGACCTTGATCGTGTCGGCAAGGGCGGCGCGGTCCGCATCATCCACAGCCCCCTGCAGCAGCTCGGATGCCCCGGTAATGGCCGTCAGCGGGGATTTCAGTTCATGGGTCACATGATCGGCATATGCCCGCACGCCTGCCGCGCGATTGTGCAGTGTCTCACCCATATCAATCACGCTTTGCCCCAGATCGGAAAACTCCGGCGTGCCGAATTGGGCGGGCGGCGGCGCGCCGACGCGGCCCGCCTTCATCGCCCGCGCGTGGCGCGTCAATGCGGTCACCGGACGCAGCACCAACCGCCACAGCAGATACCCCAGAATGGCGGCGGCAACGATGGCCAGCCCCAAGAGAACCAGCACCGTTTCGCGCGAGCTCAGGATGTTCCCCGCTAGGCGAAAATACGCAATGCCGATCACCGGCAGGGCGACAATCCCGGCCATGGCCCCGATGATGATCAGGGCCAGCGGGGGTCGCCATTTGCGCCTTACCTGCTGCGACATGATCCCATCCGGATACCGACGCCATGCACCGTCTCGATGGCGTCGTCACACCCCGCCGCCGCAAGCTTGGCGCGCAGATTGCGCAGATGGCTGTCAACGGTGCGGTCCGAAACATGGACATGCGCGCCATAGACCGCATCGGTCAGCGCCGGGCGCGGCACAACCTGATCAGGGCGGGCCATCAGATGCGCGAGAATGCCCATTTCGCGTGCGGTCAACGGGGTCGGCGCGCCCGCCACCAGACACAGGTGCCGCGCGGGGTCGATCTGCAAGCTGCCGCGCTGCAAGGCCCCAATCAGCGCGTCAGGGTGTCCGCCGCTGCGCTTGAGGATCGCCTTGATCCGCGCAACAAGTTCACGCGGCGAGAACGGTTTGGTGACATAGTCGTCCCCCCCCAGCTCAAACCCCAGAACGCGGTCAATCTCGTCATCGCGCGCGGTCAGAAACAAGACCGGTGTCTGGTCGCCCGCGCGCAACGCGCGGCACACCTCAAGCCCGTCCATTTCGGGCAGTCCGATATCCAGCACAACAAGGTCAAACCGACCCGACCGCGCCTTGGCCAGCCCCTCGGCCCCGTCTCCTGCCTCGCTAATCTGCATGCCCGCCTGTTTCAGCGCGATCCGCAGAACACTGCGGATTTGCGGGTCATCATCAACAATCAGAATATGCGAGCTCATGGGCGGTTTCCGGTGTCCAGTGCCGCGAGGCTAGTGCGCGCCCGCCAGTTGCGAAAGCCCCATTCGCGCCAGTCGTCGGGCGCAACGATACGCATCTGGCGTGTGGCACATAGGTTCCGGTCATGGGCGGCGATCACAGGTTTTGCCGCATCGCCAAGGTTACATAGATAATAGCGGTCCGGGGTCACATCATGGCCAAGGTTGTACCGTGCGATTGCAGCGTCAAAGCTGATAAAGGCGCAGACGTACACAACCGCCGCCGTCAACGCCCCGCCCCGCAACACCAGCCAGTGGTTGTCCCGCCCTTGCCAGACCTGCCACAGGATCAGCGCCAGCCCCGATGCCGTCAGCCCCATCCAGATTGCTGCGGCCATGCGCAGACGGGTCAGCCCGTACACCTCGATGTAAAGTTCCAACCTGACCAATGAACTGATCACAAGCGCCACATTCTGCGCGACAAACAGCATCAGCAGGACGCGCAGCATGTAGCTGCCCTGAACCCAGCGGCGGCTTAGCAAAGCAAATCCACCTGCCAGCAACCCCGTCACCACCAACGGATAAGCACCGCGATGAGCATATTCGGCATAGGTGATCCCCTCGGGCAGGCCGACACCCCCGTAAAGATAGACCACATCCAGTCCCGTCTGGACCGCAAAGACGGCATTGAACAACACCAGCGCACGGCTGACCGAAGCGGGATTGATCAGGCCGATCGGCGCGGGACCCGCCTTTGCAAGGCGGGGCGCTGCCGCCAGCCGCTCGCGCATCTGCGCGATGCTGAGGGCGGTCCAAATCACCGGGGCAAGGCACAGCCAGAAAATCATCCGACCGGGGTCCGGCATCTTCAGGTCGCTGTCCCAGAACCTTTCCAGCCATTGCTCGGCGATGGGATTGGCGATCAGCAATAGCCAGACGAAAACCAGCCCCATGGCCACCGGCATCAGCCAGCCCAGAACCGCCCGACCGATGCTGCCGGAAACATCCCGGTCCCCCCGGCCCCCAACGCCCTGCCTGAGATCCGCAAACCCCTGCCGGGCGCCACAAGGCCACAACCGCAGCATGCCAAGCGCCAATTGTCCCCGTCTGAGCCCCGCAATCAGCACCAGGATCGCCGAGATGCCCAGAACGGCGATCAGCAGCGACAGCGGCTGGACCAGTTCGACAAGCGGGCACAGCGCCAGCGTAAGACCAGCGGCAATCTGGCCCTGCGCCCGCAGGCTCAATGTCACCTCCACGGCCAGAATGGCGGCCAGCACAAGGGCCGCCCCAAAGACCGCAAGGGAAAGCCCCGGCGCGACCTGCCAGACCAAAAGATCCCCCAGCGCAATGAGCGCCAGCAACAGCCCTGCCCGCCAGACAGGCGGCTGTGTCGCGCCACGTGCAGCGGTGCGCGCGGGTGGCTGCGGCGGCGGCGCGTTCAGCCACCAGCCGTCTTGCTGCAGGGCCTCGGGAACGCCACGGATCAGAAAAGTCTTCATGCCTTTGCCTCTTTCGGTTTTCTTACCTGAGGTCTGTATCGCCGCACCAAGTGCAAAGGTTGCTGGCCGTTTGTGCAGTTTTCGCGCAGATGACCGGAGGGCAGCGCCGCTTGCGCCTGCCCGGCGCGCGTGGCACCTTAACGCCCTCATGGCCCCGCCGGAGATCACGCATGTCCACCACAACCACAGACCCCGTCGTTGCCGCATCGCACGGTCACCTGCCGCAGGTCACGGAACCGCGCAATCCCGGCCTGCCGCTCGACATGAACTGGGTCCGTTCCGTGCAGGCCAACACCTCGGCGATTGAGCGGCGTGCCGGCACCATCGGCACACGCCGGTCAGTCAAGAAAGCGCATCAGGCGGCCTGGCTCTTGCGCGCGATCACCTGCATCGATCTGACAACGCTTTCGGGCGACGACACCGCGCGCCGCGTGCAGCGGCTTTGCGCCAAGGCAAAACAGCCCGTGGCCCCCGCAATCCTCGACGCACTGGGCATGGCACCGATCACCACCGGGGCGGTCTGCGTCTATCATGACATGATCCCGGCTGCCGTCGAGGCCCTGCAGGGCACGGATATCCCGATCGCCGCCGTCTCGACCGGCTTTCCGGCGGGCCTGTCCCCGTTCGAGCTGCGCCTGCGCGAAATCGAGATGAGCGTCGAGGCCGGCGCCACCGAGATCGACATCGTCATCTCGCGGCGCCATGTGCTGATGGGCAACTGGCAGGCGCTTTATGACGAAATGGCCGCGATGCGCGCCGCCTGCGGCGATGCCCATGTCAAGGCGATCCTCGCCACCGGCGAGCTGGGCACCCTGCGCAATGTCGCGCGCGCCAGCCTTGTGTGCATGATGGCCGGGGCCGATTTCATCAAGACCTCCACCGGCAAGGAAAGCGTGAACGCGACCCTGCCTGTCAGTCTGGTAATGATCCGCGCGATCCGCGACTTTTACGACCGCACCGGGCTGCGCGTCGGCTACAAACCTGCGGGCGGTATCTCAAAGGCGAAAGACGCGGTCACCTACCTCGCACTGATGAAGGAAGAGTTGGGCGACCGCTGGACGCGCCCAGATCTGTTCCGTTTTGGCGCCTCATCGCTGCTCACGGACATCGAACGGCAGCTGGAGCATTACGTCACCGGCAGCTACTCCGCCGCCTACCGGCACGCAGTTGGCTGACGTCGGAATTAGGTATTTGAAAAAGGGTGAAAGCATGACCATCCCCGAGATATTCGAAACGATGGAATATGGGGCGGCCCCTGAGTCCGCTGCAGAAGCGCTGGCGTGGCTGGTGGACCAGGGCGATCGCTTTGGTCATTTCATCGACGGCGCATTTACCACGCCTTCCGATGGTTTTGAGGCCAAGAACCCGGCCAATGGAAATGTTCTGGCGTCCCTGTCACAGGCAACTCAGAACGATGTGGATGCCGCCGTCAAAGCCGCCCGTCGGGCGCAGCCAAAATGGGAGAAGCTGGGCGGCCCGGGCCGCGCACGGTATATCTATGCGCTGGCGCGGCTCTTGCAGAAACATGCGCGTCTTTTCGCTGTGCTTGAGGTGATGGACAACGGCAAACCCATCCGCGAGGCGCGCGACATCGACGTGCCGCTGGCGCAGCGCCATTTCTACTATCACGCGGGCATGGCCCAACTGATGGACAGCGAACTGCCCGATGCGCAGGCGATTGGCGTCTGCGGGCAGATCATCCCGTGGAACTTCCCGCTGTTGATGCTGGCATGGAAAGTCGCGCCCGCGCTTGCGATGGGCAATACCGTGGTCCTCAAACCTGCCGAGTACACGTCGCTGACCGCGTTGCTGTTTGCGGATATCTGTCTTCAGGCCGGGCTTCCGAAAGGTGTCGTGAATATCGTCACCGGCGACGGGGCCGTGGGCGAAATGATCGTGGCGCATGACGATATCGACAAGATCGCCTTTACCGGATCGACGGACGTGGGCCGCCGCATCCGCGCAGCGACAGCAGGATCCGGCAAGGCGCTCACGCTCGAGCTGGGCGGCAAATCACCCTACATCGTCTTTGATGACGCCGATCTCGATTCCGCCGTCGAAGGCCTGGTCGACGCGATCTGGTTCAATCAGGGTCAGGTGTGCTGTGCAGGCTCGCGACTGCTGGTGCACGAACCGGTGGCCGATCTGTTTTATGCCAAGCTGCGCACGCGCATGGGCAAACTGCGCCTTGGCGATCCCTTGGACAAAAGCATTGATGTGGGCACGCTGGTGGACCCGGTGCAATTGCAGTCGGTCAGCGAGATGATCAACGCCAACCCCGCCGGGGAACGCTTTGTGGCGGACGTGGATGTGCCCGAGGCGGGGTGTTTCTACCCGCCAACGCTGATCACCGGTTTGCATCCCGCCGATACGCTGATGCAGGAAGAAATCTTTGGCCCCGTACTGGTCTCAACCACCTTCCGCACCCCCGAAGAGGCCGTACAGCTGGCCAACAACACGCGCTACGGACTGGCCGCGACGGTCTGGTCAGAGAATGTGAACCTCGCACTTGATATCGCCCCCAAGCTCAGAACCGGCATTGTCTGGATCAACGGCACCAACCTCATGGATGCCGCCGCCGGATTTGGCGGCGTGCGTGAAAGTGGCTTTGGCCGCGAGGGGGGCTGGGAAGGGCTGGCAGCCTACACCAGGCCCAAAGGCACCCGCAGACCGCTCAAGGAAATCGCGGCGTTCGAGGGCGACGGCGCGCCCCAGGATACGGTGGACCGCACAGCCAAACTTTACATCGCAGGCAAGCAGGCGCGGCCCGATGGCGGTTATTCGCGCGGGGTCTACAGCAAGAACGGCGCGCTTTTGGGGCATGCCTCGCTGGCCAACCGCAAGGACCTGCGCAATGCGGTCGAGGCGGCGCACGCCGCAAAAGGCTGGTCGGCAACCACCGGACATCTGCGCGCGCAGATCCTCTATTTCATCGCGGAAAATCTTGTCGTGCGGCACGCGGAATTTGCCGATCGGCTGAATAATCTCACCGGCAGCAGATCAGGCGCGAAAGAGGTCGACGCCGCCGTGCAGCGTCTGTTTACCTATGCCGCCTGGGCCGACAAATATGACGGGCAGGTGCACGGCGTGCCAATCCGGGGTGTGGCGCTCGCGATGAAGGAACCCGTGGGCGTGATCGGCGCGATCTGCCCGGACGAGGCACCGCTGCTGGGATTGGTGTCGTGCATGGCACCCGCGATCGCCATGGGCAACCGCGTGATCCTGGCCGCGTCAGAACCCTTCCCGCTGGCCGCGACCGACTTTGTCCAGGTGCTCGAGACATCCGACGTCCCGGCGGGCGTGGTCAACATCCTAACAGGCGCGCATGCCGATCTGGCAGAGCCTATGGCGCGTCATCTCGATGTCGACGCGGTCTGGAGCTTTGGCGCCGCCGCGCATTCCGCCGTGATCGAGAAAGCCGCCGCCGGCAACCTCAAGCGGACATGGGTGAACCACGGCATGGCCCGCGACTGGATGACATCCGACGGTGAGGGCCGCGCGTTTCTGGAAGCCGCGACCGAGGTCAAGAACATCTGGGTCCCTTACGGAGAGTAGGCTATCTGCCCACCCTGGGTGTCAGTCGCCCACGGTTGTTTCCAACCCTTCGGGCTGCCCAACCACCACGAAATGCAGCCCCTCCGGGTCCAGCAGTTCGCCCGCAACACGTTTGATATCGCCCTGGGTGACCGCCTCGACCTTGTCGTTGCGCGTGGCGATATAGTCGATCGGCAGACCGATCATCTGCATGCCCACCAGAATATTCGCAATGGGCACGTTGCCGTCAAACCGCAACGGGTAGGCCCCGGTGATATAGGTCTTGGCGTCCTTCAACTCTTGATCCGTCAGCCCGTCTTGTGCGGCCTTTTGCCATTCATCGCGAATGACCTCGACCGCCTGAGCGATGCGGTCATTGGCGGAACTGACCTGACCCAGATAGACCTCTGCCAGATCACGCGGCACCAGATAGGAATAGACACCATAGGTCAGCCCCCGCTTTTCGCGCACTTCGCTCATCAGGCGGCTTTCAAAAGACCCGCCCCCCAGCACGTGATTGAGGATATGCGCCGCGAAGAAATCCGGGTCGCTTTGCTTGATGCCCTGCTGCCCGAACAACGCGACACTCTGCGGTGTCGGGAAATCGACAACCGTGACCCCGGGCGGGATATCGACATCGGCCCGGCGCGGCATCGGTGCACCGGTCTGCGGCAGATCGGCAAAAAGCGTGTCCATCAGCACACCCAGATCCTCGGGCGTGATGTCCCCCACAGCACTCACGTAAATGCGGTCTCGGGCCATGACCGCATCTTTGGCCGCGATCAGGTCATCGCGCGTCAGGGCCGCGACACTTTCTTGTGTGCCGTTCAGCGATGACCCGTAAGGGTGATCGCCAAAAGCGATGCGGTTGAACGTGGCTGATGCGATCTCGCTTGGGTCTTTGAGGTCGGACTGGATGACCGACAGCACCTGCCCGCGCACCCGCTCGATCGCCTCCGCATCGAACCGTGGCGCGATCAGCGCATCGCGCAGCAGGGCGACGGATGCATCCCTGTTCTCGGTCAGAAACCGCGCCGAGACGGACAGCCGGTCGTTGCTCACGTCAAAGCCAAAGGAGGTCGCCAGAGCCTCAGATGCGCGGCTGAAGGCGCGCGCATCCATATCTGCGGCCCCCTCTTCCAGAAGCGCCGTCATCAGATTGGTCGCGCCGCGCTTGCCCGGCGCGTCAAGCGACGCCCCCCCGCGAAAGCGGATTTCAAGCGCAACGAAGGGGATCGAATGGTCCTCAACCAGCCAGGCGGTAATGCCACCCGCGCTGGTGACGGACTTGATGTCAACTTCGGCACGCGCGGGCAGGGCCGCCATCAGGACCAGAAATGCAGCGGTGATCAGCCTCATTGCGTGGCCTCCTCTTTCATCAGCCATCCGGTGACGGACAGTTCGGGCTGCAGGACCTCGGCGGCGACCGCCATGATATCTTCGGCTGTGACAGCCTGCAGCAGGTCAGGCCATTCCTGCACATCCCGCACGCTCAGCCCGATGGCCAGCGCACTGCCATAGCGGCTGCCGACACGGTCGGCATCGTCGCGGGCATAGATCTGATCCGCCCTGATCTGCAGCTTGATGCGCTCCAGCTGTTCGGCGTCGATGCCCTCTTTCATGAAACTCTCAAGGGCCGCATCCATCGCGTCTTCGGCGTCTTGCAGCGACACGCCCGCCGCCGGGACCACCGCCATATCAAAGGTCGCATCGTCCAGCGTACTGCCCCGATAGAACGCCCCCGTGTAGGTCGCCAATTGGGTGTCGAACTGCATCTTTTCGGCAAGATAGGATGTCGTACCGCCCCCCAGAATTTCTGCCAGAATGGTCAGCGCGGCAGCCTTTTCCTGCGCGCCGGGGTCGCGCTCAGGCGCCAGATAGGACCGGCTGATATAGGGCTGTGCCACACGGTCGTCCTTGAACGTCAGCCGACGCGCGGCGGTCTGGGGCGGCTCCTGCGTGCGCACGCGTTCGGGCAGATCCGGATTGGCCGGGATCACGCCATAGTACGTCTCAGCCAATGCGCGCACCGCGTCGGGCTCTACATCGCCAGACACCACAAGGATCGCATTGTTGGGCGCGTAATAGGTCTCGTAAAAGCCAAGCGCATCGGCCATGTCCAGCTCTTCCATCTCGTGCATCCAGCCGATGATCGGGGTGCCATAGCGGTGATTGAGGAACTGCATCGCATTCATCTGCTCGCCCATCAGCGCACCGGGGCTGTTTTCAGTCCGCTGGTTGCGCTCTTCGATGATCACGTCCCTTTCGGTCCGGATGTCTTCGGGCGTCAGGCGGATGTTGCGCATCCGGTCTGCCTCCATTGACATCATCAGTTCCAGCCGGTCCGCCGCGATCCGCTGATGATAGGCCGTGTAATCATAACTGGTGAAGGCGTTGTCACGCCCGCCATTCGCCGCCACGGTTGCGGAAAATTCACCTGACTCCAGCTTGTCCGTGGCCTTGAACAACAAATGTTCAAGAAAATGCGCCACCCCGGAAGACCCCTTGGGCTCATCTGCCGATCCCGCCCGATACCACACCATCTGCTGCACCACCGGCGCGCGATGATCCTCGACCACAACCACTTCCATCCCGTTATCAAGCGTAAAATACGTCACCGCTTCGTTGGCGCGCGCAAAGCCCGCCGTCAGAATGGCCAGAAGCACCGCAACAAGTGGCAGTCGGGTCATGAGATATCCCTTTTGGTAATGCGTTGGGTCCTAGGTACGTCATTACACAGGCTTATCAACCGCCCGGGGGCGCAAATATGGCCCGGATCACATTACAGTTTTGTGAGGGAACCCGCCCCGTGCGCGTTGCGTAATGTGGCAAATGTTGCGTAAGCGGACGAAGCCGACACTTCCTCCACGCCACGAACGCCCGGTTTCTGCAACGGCTGTAAGATGTGCGCGGCAGAAAGAACTCACGGCGCTAGTCAACCAACCCCAATTGGCGGGCGATCGTCGCGCTGTCATAGTAATCGCGGCCTTCGACCACCATTCCGTCTTTGACTCTCATCACGGAGCAATAGCGAACTTCGGCTTTCTTTCCCGTTGGTTGAAAATTGCCAAGACTAGAACGCAGAACACCGGCGTGAATGCCGCTATTGCGGAACTCAACTGTTGCCCATTCTCCGCATTGGCTGACAATGACGTTCTCAATTTCGCAAAGACCGTCTGGAAAAGCCTCCCGCCAACGATAGTAGTCGTCCTTGTACGCCTCCTTTCCGGTGAGTTTTTCTTGACGAGCGATATCTTCAAAATCGCAATCATCTGAAATAACTTCTGCCCCGCGGTCAGGATCGCGCAGTCCCCATGACCCGTGAAACTGGCGAACAATTTTTTCTGTAGGGTGCATGAACTACGTCTTTCGGTCTTGTTTGCTGATTGGCACTACATGAAAAAACTTCGCTCGTCACCGAATGATCAATAACTGACATGCGTTCCCCGTGCAGCATCCCGTAGGCCTGGGCTCATTCCAGTTGCTCGCTGCGCACCGCGCTCAGGTCTGTTTTGCGGACAGACCGGACTTGTGCAAGTGCGGCTATTGCTCAAGCAGCATTTCCCCGCACGTGCAGCGGCACGCATTTTGCAGCGCAGCGGATTTCACCGGAGCGGCCATTGAGAGGGTCAAAAATGAGGCATTCCAATCCACCCTTTCGCCGCACAGGGTTCGAACAATCGGGTCGCGGGACTTTGTTGTCGTGGCGTACTTGGAGCCGAATGATCGCTGCTCGCCCATTGTGTCAGCCGTGAGAAAGACCAATTACAGGAATTGGGTTTTCTTGGCAGTCGCAAAAACACGCACGCTGCATTCAAAAAAAGTTGCCATATTCTGATCGATTTAGCAGATCTGACGGAGTGTTGTGGGCAGCCTGTTGGTGTGACGATAGCTGCTTGCGATTTGCTGTTTGGGGCGTCCTTGCGCCACGTCACTCATCCTCTGATCTCGGCTGGCAACTTAGACCGTGTTGCCGCCGGTTCGCCGAGGGTACGTGGCCAAAGGTCTGCGAAAATTGGCGAGCAAAAGACGATTGGGCAGCAAAGCCGCAGGCGTTGGCGACCTCCAAGACCGACAGCGACGTGGTCCGCAGCAATCGCTGCGCCCGCGACAGACGCAGGTCGCGATAGTACTCGGAGGATGTTTGGTCAAAGTGCTGCTTGAACAAGCGGTTGAGGTGCCTTGACGACACCCCTGTGCCGCGCGCGATCTCTTCCATCTTCAGTGGCGTTTCAATGTTTTGCTCCATAAGATTCACGGCCTTTAAGATCTGCCTAGGGTGCAATTTGGAACCGCGCGCCAATGACCATGTCTGCGGATCGGAAGGCCCGCGCATCCGATCTTTCTGAAAGACGCTGAGCACCGATAGTGTCATTGCCGCGCCGCAATCGGCGGAAATTACCTGCAGGAAGAGGTCGATGGTCAAAAGCCCCCCCGCGCTTGTCATCCGGTCGCGGTCGATCACAAAGACCGCGTCTGACACGCGGATATCTGGAAACTCTTGCCGAAACAGGTCTGCGTTTTCCCAGTGTACAGTACAAGTGTAGCCATCCAACAGTCCCGCTCGGGCCAAAAGGAAAGCGCCGGATGTGATACCGCCCAAGGTTGGCACACGCCGCGACATATACCGCAACCAAGGCACCGTGCGCGCGGACTTCGGCTCCGCGGGATCAATGGACCCACAGACAAAGAGCATATCAAGCTCCGGCAGGCTTTCGTGCATGGTGTAATCGAGCGCCAGCCGCAGGTCGTTTGAGGTTTGCACCGCGTGGTCCGCTTCCCCGATTGTGCACCAGCGGTAGAAATCATCGCCGCGCACGCGGTTCGCCACCCGCAACGTGTCCAGCGCGCAATCCAGCCCCAGCAGAGAGACCTGCGGTGGCACGAAAAATCCGATTCTTTTGCTCATGGGCAAAGCGTGGCGCAACGCGCCTCAGCTCACAATTGAAATTGTGCAGAATCTGCAGTTCATACGTCCGATTTCGCACAGTCTTTGTCCGATCCCGCCGCTTCGACCGCGCTACAACACCCTATAATCGGGAGACTGCAACACCTGAAAGGCTGCTTCATGCGACGTACCCGTGCGCGCAAACTCGAACTGGCCGCTGACAGCAGCGCCTCGCAGTCGGTGCCGCCCGGCGCCACCAGCACGGCGTTCCGGCCCCTGTCAGCGGATGCGGTGGGTCAGATCATCGACGCCGCCTACGAAGTCCTTGGGCGTACTGGCGTGCAGGTGGATGCGGGTCCGATCCGGGATGTCTTCCTGAACGCCGGTTGCCCGCTCGACACTGAGACAGAGCGTGTGCGCATTCCTGCCGCCTTGATCGACAGGATGCGCAAGGTCGCCTGCAAAGAGGTTCTACTGGCGGGGCTGGAGGCAAAGCATGATCTCAATATTGGCGGTGCGCGGGTCTACCTCGGGACGGGTGGATCGGCGGTCAACATCCTCGATCTGGAGGGGCGGGTCCGCGAAACGACGCTGCGGGACAATTACGATATCGGCAGGCTCTGCGACCGGCTGGATAACATCCATTTCTACATGCGCCCCGTGGTGCCGCGCGATCTGGAGACAGCGGACATCGGAGTGAACTCTTTCTACGCCTGCCTGGCAGGCACCACCAAGCACGTCATGGCAAACGAGTATCGGGCCGATCAGGTCTGGAAAATCCGCGCGCTGGGCGATCTGATCGCGGGGGGAGTGGAGGCATTTGCGCGTCGCCCAATCTTGTCTTTCGCGCTCAGCTTCACCGTCAGCCCGCTGCGCTTTGCGATGGAATCCGTGGAAATCCTGGATGAGGTCATCGCCCATGGCCTGCCTGTGGCCCTGTCGTCCGCTCCACAGGCGGGCGCGACCTCCCCCGCGGCCCTTGCAGGCACGCTGGCGCAAATCCTCGCCGAACAGTTTTCCGGCATGGTCTATGTCAATCTCAAGAATCCGGGCCACCCGACCTTGATCGGCTGCGTACCCAGCCAGGCCGATCTGCGGTCAGGTGCCTTTACCGGCGGCTCGGCGGAGTTTGCCTTGATGAACGCCGCGATTGCGCAGATCGCGCAGCATCTGGAGTTACCGCTCTATAATTCTGCGGGCATTTCGGATTCCAAACTGCCTGATGCGCAAGCGGGGTATGAAAAGGGCATGACCACGACCGCCGTGGCATTGAGTGGGGCGAATTACGTGCATCATTCCGCCGGATTTCTGGAAAGCCTGATGACCGTCGCCTTTGAGCAATACCCGATCGACAATGACATCAACGGCGCTGTCATGCGTCTCGTCCGCGGGATCGAGGTCACGCCAGAGACGCTATCGCTGGCCGTGATCGACACCGTTTGCCGGGGAGAGGGGCATTTTCTGGCCCAGCCGCAGACGCTGAAGCTGATGAATTCGGAATACTTCTATCCCCCCCTTGCCGACCGCAGAAACCGGGATGATTGGCAGGATGCGGGCGCGCAGGACCAACGTGAACGCGCCCGATCCGCTGCGCGTGAGATATTGGAGAGCCATTATCCCCAGACGATCCCGCCTGAAGTTGATCGCGAGATCAGGCGACAGTTCGACATCTTCCTGCCCGAGGCCGCAATGCGGCCCGGTGCCTTTGGCACGGAGGTTTGAGCGATGGCCGTTGAAACCCGTCATGTGGTGATCATCGGTGGCGGTGTCGTCGGCTGTGCCGCCCTTTACCACCTCGCGCGGCGCGGGCTGACGGACGCGGTGCTGCTGGAACGGCAGGAGTTGACTGCCGGATCAAGCTGGCATGCGGCGGGCAACCTCGCTGCGCTCACCATGCCGTCGAATGCGGCGACACTGCAGAAACAAACCATTGAACACTATGCCGAACTCGAAGAGTTCAGCGGCCAGTCTTGCGGCGTGCATATCGTCGGCGGGCTTTATCTGTCGCGCGGGCAGGACCAGACCTATCAGCTGCGCCGGATGGACAGCCAGGCGCGGCGCTCGGGCGTTGAAACCCGGTTCATCACGGCGCAGGACGCCCGCGAGATGGTGCCGGTGCTCGACACGGATGGGATCGACAGCATCCTTTATGAGCCGCTCAAGGGCTACTGTGACCCGGCGAGCGTGACCCACGCCTACGCCAAGGCCGCGCGCAAAATGGGCGCAGAGGTGCGGCGTTTCATGCCTGTTGAAGCGACCCGACCCTTGGCAGACGGCGGTTGGGAGGTTGTGACGCCAAAGGGGGTGATCCACGCGGACGTGCTGATCAACGCTGCTGGGCTTTGGGGGCGTGAGGTGGCGGCACTGGCCGGTCTTAGCCTGCCGCTGATGCCGGTGGAACATCACTACTTTGTCACCGAACCGATGCCTGCGCTGGCAGCCCTGCCACGCGAGATCGCGCATGTCTCGGAACCCGGCGGCGGGTATTACCTGCGGCAAGAAGGGCAAGGGCTGCTTTTGGGTATCTACGAAGACGCCTGCACGCTTTGGTCTGAGGCGGGCACGCCGCTCGACTTTGGCCATGAGCTTTTGCCCGATGATTTGTCGCGCGCCGAAAAAGCGATGGACCATGTCATGCGCGCCATCCCGGCGATGGCAGAGGCCGGGATCAAACGGGTGGTCAACGGGCCGATGATCCTCACGCCCGACCTTGCCCCGCTAGTCGGCCCGCATCCGGGCGCGCGCAACTACTTTTGTGCCAATGGGGTGATGTCCGGCTTCAACCAAGGCGGTGGGATCGGGCGTATTCTGGCAGAGTGGATCGTCGATGGAGAACCATCGATGGATGTTCATTTCTGGGATGTCGCACGGTTCGGAGACTGGGCCGATGCGGACTACACTGCCGCGCGCGTGCGCTATGGGTATGAGCACCGCCAGAAGGTCTATTACCCGCATGAAGAGGTCGACGTGGCGCGGAGAAAAGTGACCTCGGCGGTCTATGACACGCTGTCTGCGCGCGGCGCGGTGCATGGCGCGGTTTACGGGATGGAGCATCCTTTGTGGTACGCGCCGGAGGGCGCGGCAGCACAGGATCACTATGACTTTGAGCGCGGCAACTGGTTTGAAGCCGTAGGAGATGAAGTCAGGGCGGTGCGTGGCAATGTCGGGCTGATCGACGTCTCCGCCTTTGCCAAATACGAGGTCACCGGGCGCGACGCAGCCGATTGGCTGAACACCCTGCTGGCCGGGCGCGTGCCAGCGGACGATGGGCGCATGTCACTTAGCCCGATGCTGAGCCCTAAGGGCCGGTTATTGGGCGATTTCACTGTTGCACGTTTGAGCGAGACCCGGCTTTTCCTCTTTGGCTCGGGCGTCATGCAAGCCAGCCACATGCGCTGGTTCGACGAACAACTGCCGAAAGACCGGGACGTGCAACTGACCAACCGCTCGCTTGAGATGGGCGGGGCGCATATCGCCGGGCCGCGCGCGCGCGACCTTATGCGGAGGCTGACAAATGCACCGGTCGATGGGGCGTCCTATCCGTTTCTGTCCGCGCGCGAACTGTCCATCGACGGGGTTCCCGACGTACTTGCCGCGCGGGTCTCGTTCACGGGTGAGCTGGGGTATGAGCTCTATTGCCCGCGCGACAGCCATGCACAGATGCTTGATTTCATCCTGTCGGTCGGCGCTGATTTCGATCTCAAGCTTGCCGGAGGCCGCGCAATGGGGTCGATGCGGCTGGAGAAAGGGTTTGGCTCCTGGGGTCCGGACTTCTCGGCCGACGTTACGCCACAGGAATGCGGGTTGGCGCGTTTCATTTACCCGCAAAAAGGCGACTTTGTGGGGCGTGATGCCTACGTTCAAAGCGCAGAGAAACCTGTCAATCAACGGTTTGCCCAGTTCACCATGGAAGCGCACAGGCGCGACTGTTTTGGTGGCGAGGCGATCTATCAGGGCGGTGAATACGTAGGCTACGTCACCTCCGCCGGGTTCGGCCATGCCACCGGAAAAAGTGTGGCTTTGGGCTATGTGCGCCCTGACGGCGATGCCACACAGCCCTTCGAGATTGATCTGCTGGGCGAACGGCACACCGCGCATCTGCAAGCGCGCCCTTTGTACGACCCTAATGGCACCAGGATGCGCGCATGAGGTTGAGCGAGACCACATCAGGCGTCTTCACCATCATGGCGACCCCCTTTGACACTCAAGGGCGGCTCGACCTTGATGCGCTTGGCCCGATGATGGCGTTCTACCGCGATGCGGGTTGCGATGGGGTCACGCTGCTGGGGGTCATGGGTGAAGCCCCCAAGATGTCATCGGGCGAGACCCGCGCGCTGCTGACCGAGGCGGTCCGCTACGCGGGCCATATGACCGTGCTCGTGGGGCTGGGGGCGATGGGGGTCGCCCCGTTCTGCGAGGCCTCAAAGGCGCTTGTTGATCTGGGTGCGCATGGCGTGATGGTAAACGCCCCCGCAACGCTCAAGACGGATGCCGATGGAGTGTCCTATTTTACCCAAGTGGGTCAGGGCCTTGGCGACATTCCCTTTGTTTTGCAGGATTTTCCAGTCGCAACAGGCGTTCATCTACCGAGTGAGACACTTAAGGTGGTGGGCGAGACCTGCGAAAACCTGATGATGCTGAAGCTGGAGGACTGGCCCAGCTGGTCCAAGATCACCCATCTGCGCGCCCGCGCCGACAAGGGTGAGATCCGGCGGCTGTCGATCCTCAGCGGGTTTGGCGCGCTCTATCTGCCCGAAGACCTGATGTGCGGCAGTGACGGGGCGATGACCGGGTTTTCCTTTCCCGAAATGCTGCGCGCGGTTTGCGATCTGGCAGCCCAAGACGCGCATGAACGGATGTACGACGTCTTCGACGCTTTCGCGCCGCTTGTGCGGATGGAGATGTCACTGACCACGGGGCTGGCTGTGCGCAAGTACATCCTGCACCGCCGCGGCGTCCTGCCGACGCCTACACTACGCGCACCCGGCGCGGCGCTGACACCGGATGACCGGTCTCGCGTCGACAGGCTGCTTGCGCGGTTGGAGCAACGCTGTGACGCGATTGGCTTCGATGTGCAGCTTGTCGCTCCGCTGGCGGAGCGTGCCCAAACCACATCATTCAACAGAGAGGAACTACAATGACGTATTTGACGAGAACCGGTAAGAAACTACCGCTTTCGATCATCAACCAGGCGAAAAAAACCCGAGAGGATGACGTGAGCCGGAGAGAATTCCTGGCCCTGGCGACAACATTTGGCGCATCGACGGCAACGGCCTACGCGCTTATGGGTCTGCCGACCCCGGCACATGCCGCAGCGGACGCAAAACCGGGCGGAACCGTCCGGATACAGATGGATGTTCTGGGCCTGAAGGATACGCGGACCTACGACTGGACTCAGATGTCGAACGTGACGCGTGGGTGGCTTGAGTATCTCGTTTCCTTCGAAAACGACGGCTCGCTGAAGCCGCAGCTTCTGGAAAGCTGGGAAGTCAACGATGACGCGACAGTTTACACCTTGAATGTGCGCAAGGGCGTTAAGTGGAACAACGGAGACGACTTCACTGCGGCGGATGTTGCCCGCAACATCGAACGCTGGTGTGACAAGGGCGTTGAAGGCAACTCAATGGCAGGGCGTTTTGCCACGATTGTTGATCCGGAAACAGAAAAGCTGATGTCGGATGTTGTCGAAATCGTGGACGACCACACGATCCGGCTGAACCTGCCAAAGGCAGATATCTCGCTGATCGCCGGTATGACCGACTACCCGGCCGCCATTGTACCGGAATCCTACACGCCGGAGACAGTGCTCAGCAATCCAATCGGAACGGGTCCCTATCTGCCAGAGGATTTCGAGGTTGGAGTCAAAGCGACGCTTGTCAAAAACACCGAACACACATGGTGGAACGAAGGCAACGGTGCCTGGATGGACCGCATCGAGTATATTGATTACGGGACGGAACCTGCCGCCTGGGTATCAGCCGCAGAATCTGACGAAATTGATGTGACCTATACCGTCGAAGGGGATTTCATCGACATCATCGGCGCGTTTGACGGATGGGTCACAAATAACGTGGTCACCATGGGCACCATCGTCATACGCCCCAACCAACTTGCGGAGGTCGGTGGGGTCCAACCCTATGCGGACAAACGTGTGCGGCAGGCAATCACGATGGCCGTGGACAACAGCGTTTTGCTGGAACTCGGTTATGACGGACGCGGGCAGGTTGCAGAAAACCACCATGTTGGTCCGGCGCATCCCGAATATGCAGATATCGGCGCCCCGATTCACGATCCTGCACGCGCGCTGGAACTGCTGCAAGAGGCAGGCATGGCTGACTTCGAGATGGAAATCATGTCCATCGATGACGCCTGGCGCAAAGACACTACGGACGCAGTGGCGGCACAGTTGCGCGACGCGGGCTTCAATGTGAAACGAACGGTCTTGCCAGGATCGACGTTCTGGAATGACTGGACAAAGTATCCCTTCAGTTCGACCAACTGGAACCCTCGCCCCCTGGGCGTCCAGATTTGGGCGCTTGCATACAAAGGAGGCGAAGCCTGGAACGAATTTGGCTGGGCCAATGATGAGTTCGACGCAATCCTGGCAGAGGCGCTGTCCACCGCCGACACCGAAAAACGCCGCGAGATCATGGCCCGTGGCGAGAGGCTGATCCAGGACGAAGGCGTCACTATCCAGCCCTATTGGCTATCGCGGTTCAACCACACCCGCGAAGGTCTGAAAGGCGCTGAACACCATATTGCCTTGGATATCCGTCCAGACGCTATTTACTGGACTTGATATCCGCAGGCGGGGTCTTCCTCTCTGTGGCCCCGCCTGATTTTGTTTTGACCTGGAAGCAATTGCAGAGCGTCACATCTACTGGTCAAGGAATGCGCCACCATGAAACTGATTGAACTGAGTGGAGCGCCGAAAGACCGCGGCCTGCAACATGGTGCTATGTTGCGCGACGAGATCCATGCGCTCTATGCGGCTTTTCTCGACATGATCGGCGCGGACGAGCCGCCTTTTGTGGCGCTGTCAGAGGCTGAGGTTCTTGCCTACGCCGCTCAGCACCTGCCCTTCATCGACGCGGCGGCCCCTGATTTGCTGGCGGAAATGCATGGCATCGCCGAGGCCTCCGGCATCGCGTTTGAACAGATCCTTGCAATGAACTGCGTTGCGGAAATACGTCGGTTGCGCTGGCCTGACGTCCGTGCACGCATAAACGCGGGGCCGGACACGGCAAATGGCGGTTGCACCTGTGCTGTGGTTCAGGGCGATGCCACGGGTGGTGACGTGCTGCTGACACAAACCTACGACATCGAACCGATCTGGACCCCAATTCTCTTCCGCAATGCTGCAACTGAGACGACGCCCGCAGCGCTCTTTGTCGGCCATGCCGGTATTCTGTGTCAGTTCGGCATGAACGCCGCTGGCATCTCCGTTGTCGCCAGCGCGCTGCGTGTGGACGATCAACGTCCCGGCGTTCCCGCCCCGATCATCGCGCGGTTGATCCTGAACGAGACGCGCCTCAGCTCAGCGGTGGAGGCCATCGTGCTTAACCACCGCACTGTCGGTATTCACTACGCGGTCGGCTCCCCCTACGGCGTTGTCGATGTGGAAAGCAGCGCGGGCAGTCACGCGATCAGATACGCCCATGAGCCGATACATACTTTCTCGAACCATATGAAATCAACCGATCTGAAACCGCGCGAAACACCGCTTCCCTCTGCCCATACCTATGTGCGCGACGGGCGCATGTTTCAGCTGTTGTCGAAATCTCAGCGCCCCGTGACGGCCGATACCATCACAGCCATTCTTGCGGATCACGCAAACTATCCGGTGGGCATCTGCAACCATGTGGAGCCGGGTGTGTCGACCGCCGAGTCGCGCGCAGCCGTTGTGATGAACGCGGCTTCGGGCGTGATGCTCTGCTCGGATGGTCCGCCCTGCAGCAACGCCTTCAGACGTTTCACTTTAGACTGAGCATTGTTCAACGCGGTTTCTTACCCCTGCAGGCGGATAGGTTGATGCAAGTGGTAATCCCGACCAAGGGTCGGCTCCAGAGGCCCGTCTTTGCCTTCAAACAGCAAAAGATGGGCGGCGAATTCCATCAGATGCAGATCCACCTTTCACTGTATTTTGTGTAACGAGACTCCTCTGTATCCGGCTTCTTGATGCATTTTTGAGCCATGGCTGAGTGGTATTTTCGCGCGGTTCTGTCATTTTCTTACGTCGGCTTTCTGCCCTTCGCTGCGCACTATGCAAGTTGCAGCATCGGTCGAAAGGGGCTCGCAGTTCGTTTTGGCCGCTGCATGATCCTAGGTCTCTTCTAAGTTAGCGAACGGCAAGCACCGTTCGCGAACATCCCTTAAATGTCGATGCGCTCTGTAATGCTCAGAGCATCTTCCAATACGGCGCCAAGGTAGCGCACTGTGCTTTCAACCTTCGAATGGCCGAGCAAAAGTTGAACAGCACGAAGGTTGCCAGTCTTGAGGTGTATCTCAGCGGCTTTGTTCCGACGGAGCGAATGAGTGCCGTAGCCGCTCGGTTCTAATCCAATCGCAGTCACCCAATCACGAACCAGTCGACCATATTGGCGCGGAGAGATGTGCGGACGGTCGCGTAAGCGGCTGGGGAACATGAAATGGGCAGCCAATCTTTTCGGGTGAACTAACCCACGCTGTAATAGTTTCTCGCGTGGTTTTAGTCAGTTCAAACTGAGCCGGCATTTGAGTCTTGCTCTAGATCACAGAAACTCTCTCGCGAACGCGATCATCTTTGACCAAGTCAGTCACGGCAAGTTTGACCAAATCGCAGCCGTGCAGCTTGCTATCAATCGCAACGTTGAACAGCGCGAGATCGAGAAGGCAGCCTGCACGTTCGAGCCGCGCGCGGATTGCCCAAGCCTGTTTGCGAAGCAGCGGTCGTTTCTGGCCGATGACCTTCCCTTTGTTCCATGCTTTGCGTTATTGGGGTGACTGCGGGAAGTTGAACTCTTGGCATGATAAGCCCTCCAGTCCTCCTTCCAGCCCCAGACGTCAGCACCGCGCTTATGGCCGTCTCGCTCCCCGAACTGCTTTAGGGGCTAGGTTGGCAATCTCGTTTTCAGCGTAGCAAAGCTGTCACATGGCCGTATGTCTTGGTCGCTGAGAGCCAAAGGGTTTAGGCAACTTGGTTGCCTTGGCTCCAAACCCCGCGCAGAAGGGGTGTTTGACCGGTTTTGCGCACCCTCACGACATCGCCGCGCAAACCAACTTTGAGTGCGCCGCGGTCTTTCAAATGTGCCGCCTTGGCGGGGTTGTACGTCACTGTTGCAATCGCGCGCGGCAGATCATTCCAGACCTCTGCGAGATGGAATGCGGACAACAGCAGCGCTGAGGGGACATAGTCCGACGAAACGATGTCCAACAAGTCGGACCTTGCCAGGTCTTCGGCGACAACGTTGCCCGAATGCGAGCTGCCGCGGATCAGGTTTGGCGCACCCATCATGACGGCTATTCCGTGGGCGCGACAGGCCCTGGCGGCCTCAATCGTTGTGGGAAACTCCGCAAAGCCGACACCGTTTTCAGCAGATGTGGCAACATGCGCCGAGGTCGTGTCATCATGGCTGGCCAGAACTGCGCCCAACCGCCCCGCCTCTTTCACGGCGCCGGTTTCGTGTTTCGCTCCAAAGCGTACTTGCAGCCCCAGCAGGTTCTCTACATGCGTTGCAAATTCCGCGTCATTCATGCTGCGTTTCTTCGCGACATAGGTCTTTAGAACGGCAAGATCACGAAACTGACGCTGGCCCGGCGTGTGATCCATCAAGCTGACGATCCCCACCCGGTCATCCGGGCCAAACCCGGCTAGCTCTTCCAAGAGCGTTTCCGAACAGATTTCTGCGCGCAGGTGAAGGAAATGGCTGATCTTAAACACCCCTTGCGAACGGGCCGCCAACAGCTCGTCGGCCAGTCTGCGCGCATAGTCGAGATAGCGCCCCTTGCCGCTATGGATGGAGCCGACTCGCATCGCGTCAAATACTGTCGTGATGCCAGTCGACGCCAGTTCTGCGTCATGTGCGATAAGGGCGGGCAGATGCGGCCAGTCGACTTCGGGACGGGGTTCAATATGCCGCTCGACGTTATCTGTGTGCAGTTCCACCAGACCGGGCAAGACCAGATCGCCCGCGCAATTAATGGCGCCATCGGGAACCTGATCGCCTTCCGTAATCCCCGAAATAACGCCCTTTTCGATCGTTACCGCGCCCGACAGCACCCGATCCGGTAGTATAATTTGCGCATTTGCGAGACAAAGATCCTTTGACATATCGCTGTCACAAGCCTTTGCCAAAGAGGAGGCGGGGAAAAGAGAATTCATGTCATACTCTCGATTTGCAATTTACTATGTTCCGCCCGATGGCGCGTTGGCGGAGGCTGGTGCCGCCTGGCTTGGTTGGGATGTGGCCACGGGTCGCGAAATCCCTCAGCCTAGTTTGCCCGGTTTGCGTGACATCACGATGACACCGAAGAAATATGGGTTTCACGGAACGCTGAAGCCGCCGTTCCGGCTGAAGGATGGCACAACGGTCGAGGATCTGGAAAACGCCACATCTAACTTGGCGGCATCGCTTGCGCCTGCAGCTTGCGAGGGCTTGAAAGTGACGGTCCTGAACCGCTTCCTGGCGCTGACCCCGTGCGGCGATCTTGGGGCTGTTCGCCGGATTTCCAGTAGCTGTGTTCGCGATCTTGACGGGTTCCGCGCACCTGCCGGTGACACCGAACTGGCGCGGCACCGCAAAGCTGGTCTGACCCCGTTGCAAGAGACATTGCTGACGCAATGGGGATACCCTTATGTGATGGAGGCGTTCAAATTTCACCTGACCCTCACAGGACGATTGCCCGAAGACGCGATCGCTAAATGGAGTGAGAGGGTAAAAAGCCACCTGCCCGCATCGCCCGCGCCGTTTGTTGTTGATCAGATCGCCTTGTGTGGCGAACGGGCAGACGGCCGCTTTGAGATGTTGCATCGCTACACCTTCGCCGGTTGAAGCAGGTCTGCGCCGCGCGCGACTGTTTCAGCCAAAGAGCCGTCATTCGACAGGTGGAGGACTCTAAGACCTGCTGGCAAAGGTTTGTCGGCATTTGCGAGACGTTTGCCTATTTCTTCCTCCGTCTCGCGGCCTCTTGCGGCCAGACGCAAAGCGAGGGTTTCAGGCCGCGCGGTGACATTCAGAACGATAAAGCGTGGGAAAATCTCCGCCGCCTCGGCCAATGCGCTGCGGGAAAAGTTCACAAGACAATCTGTTCCTTTATCAATGTGAATACTGACTGAAACCGGGATCCCGTAGCGCAGACCATGGGCTTGCCAATGAACGGCAAAGGCCCCTTCCGCCACCAGGGTTGTGAATTGCTCAGGTGTTGCTGCGTCGTAGTCTTCTCCGCCAAGGCCCGGCGCACGGGTGATCACCCGGCGGACCAGATGCATTCGGGGCAATGCGTCCGCGAGGCCCGCCATGACGCTGTCTTTGCCAACGCCAGAGGGGCCAACAACCGCGACGAGGCGTCCCTTTGACTTTGAGGCGCGCGTCACGCTGCCACACCGGGCGTAAAGCGGCTGACGTCAATCTCGCGGTCACACACGCGCGTACGGGCTGCCTCGTCATGGAAGATTCCGATGATTGCCGCGCCCCGCGCCTTGGCGTCTTCGATCAGTGACAGCACGACTTCGCGGTTAGCGGCATCAAGGCTGGCGGTGGGTTCGTCCAGCAACATCGCAGGGTAATGGCGGGCAAAGCCGCGGGCAATGTTCACCCGCTGTTGTTCGCCCCCGGAAAAGGTGGTTGGGGAGAGCGACCACGGACGCTGGGGGATGTTCAACTGGGTCAGCAACACCTCGGCCCGCGCCTGTGCGTCCTGCGCAGTGACCCCAACGGCCCGCAATGGCTCAGCCACAACATCCAATGTTGGCACACGCGGCACCACCCGCAGAAACTGGCTAACATAGCCCAAAACCTCACGGCGCAGGGCAATCACCTCGCGCGGAGCTGCCTGTACCAAATCCACATCGCCAATGCGTATTTCACCGGCTTGGGTCAGGTAATTGCCGTAAATCATGCGCATCAGCGTGGACTTTCCGGCACCAGACGCGCCCGTCAGCGCGACACATTCGCCCGGTGCGACAGCGAATGACACATCGTTGATCACTTCGATCACGGCACTGCCCTGATTGTGCAGTGTGAAAGTCTTTGACACGTTGCGAATTTCAATCATGGCTCATACCTGCAAAACGGAGCTGACAAGAAGCTGACTATAGGCGTGCTGCGGATCATCGAGCACCTGATCGGTCAGTCCTGCTTCCACCACGTGGCCGGACTTCATGACCATCAGACGGTCTGCCAACAGGCGCACCACAGCAAGATCGTGGGTCACGATGATAGCGGAAAGCCCCATGTCGCGCACCAGACCACGCAGCAGATCCAGCAGGCGCGCCTGCACGGAAACATCCAGCCCGCCCGTGGGTTCATCCATGAACACCAGCCTGGGTCCGGTCACAAGGTTACGCGCAATCTGCAGGCGCTGTTGCATGCCGCCTGAAAACGTTGTGGGTCGGTCATCCACACGGGCGGCGTCAATCTCGACCCGCCCCAGCCAATCCGTGGCCTTGTTGCGGATATTGCCATAGTGGCGTTCGCCCACCGCCATCAGCCGCTCACCGACATTGCCGCCTGCACTGACGCCCATGCGCAAACCGTCACGCGCATGTTGGTGCACAAAGGCCCAGTCGGTCCGGCCCAGCATCCGGCGTTCCGGTTCCGACATGGTCAGGGTGTCGCGGGGTCCGTCGGCGCGGGTGTCAAAGATCACCTGCCCCTCGTCGGGGGCCAGATGCCCTGCCAGGCAATTAAGCAAGGTGGATTTGCCGGATCCGCTTTCGCCCACGATCCCCATCACCTCGCCGGGATAGAGATCAAAGGACACATCAGCGCACCCGATATGGATGCCGTAGCGCTTGGAGATGCCTTGAACAGAAAGCAAAGGCGTCATGCCGCGTCCTTTCCTTTATGGCCGGCCAATTGACGGGCCTCGCAAAAATCCGTGTCGGAACAGACAAACATCCGCCCACCTGTGTCATCTATGATCAACTCATCAAGATAGCTGTCGATCGCACCACACATGCCGCAAGGGTGGTCCGCCTTTGACGCCTCAAAGGGGTGGTCCTCAAAGTCGAGGCTGACCACTTGCGTGTAAGGCGGCAGCGCATAAATACGCTGCTCTCGACCTGCACCAAAAAGCTGAATAGCAGCCATATCGCCCAGCTTCGGATTGTCGAATTTGGGGATCGGCGAGGGATCCATTACATAGCGCCCTTCGACCTTGACCGGATAAGCGTAAGAAGTCGCGATATGGCCGTGACGGCTGATGTCTTCGTATAACTTCACATGCATCAACCCGTATTCCTCAAGGCTGTGCATCTTGCGCGTTTCACTTTCACGCGGCTCTAGAAAGCGCAGTGGCTCGGGGATTGGCACCTGATACACGAGGATCTGGCCCTCGCTCAGTGGCTCCTCGGGGATGCGGTGACGCGTCTGGATGACCGATGCATCGCAGGTTGTGGTTGTTGTTTCAACGCCCGCTGTACGTTCAAAAAAGGTCCGGATGGACACAGCGTTGGTCGTATCATCGGCCCCCTGATCGATCACTTTGAATGTATCTTCTGGCGTCAAGACAGCGGCTGACACCTGCACGCCGCCCGTTCCCCAGCCATAGGGCATCGGCATCTCGCGGCTGGCAAACGGCACCTGATATCCGGGGATCGCAAGACCCTTGAGGATCGCTCGTCGGATCATCCGCTTGGTTTGTTCGTCGAGATAAGCGAAGTTGTAGTCGGTCATTCCGCCGCCTCCTGTACCTGATCAACACCCGCTTCGCGCCGCAACTTGCGCACCAACTCCAATTCGGACTGAAAGTCGACGTAGTGAGGCAGTTTGATGTGTTCGAGAAATCCGGTCGCCTGAATGTTGTCTGCGTGATACAGCACAAATTCAGCGTCTTGTGCGGGCGCACCGACGTTATCTTCGCCCAGTTCTTCCCACCGCAAGGCGCGGTCGACCAACGCCATTGAGATCGCCTTGCGTTCGGTCTGACCAAAAACCAGTCCATAGCCGCGGGTGAATTGCGGCGGCTCGGTTTTGGACCCTTTGAACTGGTTGATGGTTTCACATTCGGTCAGGGTCACTTCGCCGATTTCAACAGCAAAGCCCAGTTCCGGGATCTCCATTTTAACCGCGACGGACCCGATACGCAGTTCACCCACAAAGGCGTGATTGCGCGCATAGCCGCGTTGCGTGGAATACGCGAGGCCAAGGATAAATCCCTCGTCTGCGCGGGTCAGGGCTTGCAGCCTCAAAGCGCGCTCTGCGGGCGTTTCCAACGGCTCGCGCGTCAGGTCAGGTGGAGGCGTATCCTCCTGCGGGGCCTCTTCGATCAGACCCTCGTGGTTCAGAAACTCCGTCACGTGCGGCACAGAGTCGGCGGCGGCTTCGCGCGAAGGCGCTTCGGGCACGTCCCCATCTGCCGCCAGTTTGAAATCCAGCAGGCGGTGGGTGTAGTCAAAAGTCGGCCCCAGCACCTGACCGCCCGGCAGATCCTTGAACGTGGCGGAGATGCGCCGGTCACAGGTCATGGCACCGGTATCGACAGGTTCGGATGCGCCAAAGCGGGGCAGGGTGGTGCGATATGCACGGATAAGAAAGATCGCCTCGATCAGATCACCGCGCGCCTGCTTGATCGCCAGTGCTGCCAGGTCCGGATCGTAAAGCGAGCCTTCTGCCATCACGCGGTTCACGGCAAGGCTCAGTTGCTCCCGAATTTGCGCGATACCAAGCTCTGCGATGTCCATGTCACCGCGGCGCTCTTCGGCAAGCCACGCATGGGCGTTTTCAATCGCGCGCTCGCCGCCTTTGACCGCTACATACAAGGCGTCACCTCGGTCGCGCCCATTGGCGCGCATACTTTGGTCGATCTGGGAAGTGCTGCGAGACGGTCACCACAGGTGAAAATAAAATCGAGCCCCAAGGGAAAAAGCGCATGGTTTGATTGAAAGGCCGCGACTTCCGGTAGCGATAGCGCCGCATTATTTCGGATGCCAGGGCCAGTCAGAATTTCGCCTGAATCGGTAAGCTCAGGACACTCAACGATCAGCGTGGCAGAGCGGTCGGGATACTCGGATGTGCCGATTGGATAGGCCGATAAAGGCGTGAGTGCGCTCCAACTGCCGACCGCGAACCGACAATGGGAGGGGCCGACAAGGGGTACGCCAGTGTGAAACGCAAGCCAGGCGTGAACCGCGTCGCAATTCGCGCCACCGGCCAGATATGCTGGCGTTTCGGTGTCGCACAGCGTCAGCAATACCGCACCCGCGGCGCGCGACAGAGGCGCAGGCGGCAGGGCACCACTCACGCCATGCAAAGTACCCGGGCGCGCCATCGCTTCCATGATACTGCGAAATGCGTGGGCCGACTGGGTAGCCGGATCAGCAAATCCACCGCTGAGAGCCTGTGCCTGCATCAGTCTTCTCCTCGAGTCATGGTGAAGAATTCGACCTTTGTCGCGGCCGCTTTGGCGGCGCGGGTGGTCTTGGCCTGTTTCATTTCTGCTTTGATTGGCTCCAAAACTGTCTCACGGAGTTTGTCGGCCAGCGCCGTTTGCATCATCGCGTCTACCAAAGCTGCGGCCTCTGCGTCCGCCTTGCGGCGGCCTTGAATATAGGCATGGCCAACCTCGCCCGTGTCCAAGGTCAACGCACAGCGGGTGACTGTCATTTCACCTAAATTGAACGGCGCGCCAGTCGCACCCGCACGCCCGCGCACCATTGTGCTTCCGATCTCGGGCGGGCGCAGCCACTTGAAAGCAGGGCGCTCTTCTGCGGCGTCAAGCAACTGTGCGACACGGCCCTCCGGTGCTAGCGCGATAAGGCTCATCCACGCTTGACGAGGATTTTGTTCGTCCAAAGTGTCTTTCATCTCGACAACTTTTCCTGATACTATACAACTATACACATCTTAACATATTTTCGCCACCGCGACAGAGGAGTTTTGTGAAGTTTGCATGACAAGTCCGGCAAAACCCCGATTTGGCGCGCCATTGCTGATGCCCTGCGCAGCGATTTGGCCGAAGGGCGCTATGGCGCTGGAGACAAGCTACCGACCGAGGCCGCTTTGGCGGACCGCTTTGGCGTAAACCGGCATACGGTGCGCCATGGTATTTCTTCGCTGGTCAAAGAAGGGCTGGTCCGTACACGGCGCGGTGCAGGGGCCTTTGTCGCGGCGACGCCGACTGATTATCCCATTGGACAGCGCGTTCGGTTCCACGAAAACCTGATTGCGGCAGGACGCAGGCCGGAAAAGCGTGTCCTCGCCCTTGATGAGCGTTCGGCAACGCAGGGCGAGGCTGCCGCATTGCAGATGACCGCGGGCGATCTGGTATGCGTGTACCACGGGCTGTCCTTGTCTGACGGCCAACCCATTGCAGTGGTTGAAAGCCTGTTTCCCTCGTCGCGCCTGCCCGGAATGAAAGCGGCGTTGCGAGACAACAGCAGTGTGACCGATGCGCTGAAAGTTGCAGGCGTCGTGGACTACACCCGCGCCTCGACCCGGCTGACGGCAGTGCGTGCGACGGCGACACATGCGCTCCACCTGCAAGTTGCGGAAGGAGATCCGCTTTTGCGCTCAACCAGCGTCAATATAGATGACCGTGGTTGGCCGGTTGAATACGGGCGCACCTGGTTTGCCGGGGACCGAGTGACGTTAACGCTGGAGACCTGACGCTTTCTTTACGGCCCGGGGAACCCTAACCGCCGTAGCGCTCAAGAAAAGCTTCCGCTTTGAGGGATCTGAAATCTTCCAATGCCTTGCGCAACATGTCATGCGGCCAGTCCCACCAGGCAAGCGCGACAAGACGGTCAGCGACCTCGCGGGGCTGGCGTCGGCGAAGCAGTTTAGCGGGGGTGCCCGCGACAATTGTGTAGGGCTCGACATCCTTTGTGACCACCGCCCCCGCCGCCACAATGACACCATGGCCAAGCGTCACCTCTGGCTTGATCATCGCACCGGCCCCGATCCATGTATCATGCCCGATGGTGGCGACGCGGGATTTTCGGTTTGCAAAAAACGCATCGTCGCGCGGCGCGTCATCCCAATAGTCGTCAGACCGATAGAGAAAATGGTGACAGGCGGCAGTATGTAGCGGATGGTCCGTTGCGCCAATCCGGGAAAACGCCGCGATGTTGGAGAACTTGCCAATCCGCGCATTTGCGATATCCGCATAGCGGTCGCAGTAGCTGTAGTCGCCCAGACTGGAATGCACGACACGGCTGCCATTGCCGATCTCGACATAGGCGCCAAGCGTACTTTCGGTGATATCGCATTCCGGGTGGATGAAGGGGGTGTCGGCAGACAGGCGTGCCATCAGTCTTTGCGCCCGATCAGTTTGCCCCGCAACCAACCCGAAAACCAGTCCATCGACATGACCATGACGATGATAAGTATGATGTAATAGGCGACCTCTTCCCAGTCTTTCTGGGTCTGGATGGCTTGAGTCAGCATCAGGCCGATGCCACCTCCGGTAATGGCACCAATGATAGTGGCAGAGCGGGTATTGGATTCCAAAAAGTAGAGGATTTGTGCCAGCAAGACCGGAACGACCTGCGGGATAACACCAAAGCGATAGCGTTGCAGCGGCTTGGCCCCCGTTGAGGATACGCCTTCGATCTGTTTTTGATCCACGTTTTCCAAGGCTTCAGAGAATATTTTCCCGAAGGTTCCAGTGTCCGTGAGCAGGATAGCCAGCGCGCCAGTCAATGGACCGGGCCCAAAGGCGCGGGCAAGAACGACCGTCCAGATCAGCGCATCCACCCCGCGCACGAAATCAAACACCCGGCGCGTTGCGGCCCGCAACAGCATGATGGGCGAGAACCGTTTCGCCGCAAGGAAAGCCAGGGGTAAGGCAAGAATTGCCGCTCCCATCGTGCCAAGGAAAGCCATCAGGATCGTCTCACCAATGGCCCAAGCCACGTCCTTGTGGCGCCACATGGCATTGTTCCACCAGTCTGAAGATGCGCCGGCGATGTTTGAGCGGTTGGGATCCAGCTGATCGCCAAACAGGATCGTACCGATCCCCTGCCCATAATACGGGCTGTCCAGCGTGAACCAGAAAAGCTCCCATCCAGGGAAATAGTTGAAGACCTCTGTGCGTGCCCCCGTCATCGTGATCCGACCTTCGGGCGTTGTGATACTAACGCGGCGTTCCGACGATGAAATCCAATCGGGTAAATCTTCGGGCAAATTAGTGGTAACACTGCGCCCTTCGGCCTGTACTTCGATCAGCGGAAAGCCCGGAAGTTCGATCTCAGTTCTGTTGTCAGACAGATAGCGCACCAGATGATCGCCGCCCAAGTCGATGGTCAACACCTCATCGCCGGAAACCCAGTCCGGCCGTTGACCTTCCGGGTAGCGGCCTTTGCGTTCTCCTTCTATGGAAAAGCTGATCTCGCCCGACACATTGTCGCGGGTCACATGCACCTTGTGGGACCAGGTGTCAGACGCCAGCGTGACAGCGTTGACCACATCCGCGCGCTGAGCCTGCCCCGGCAGATCGAAGGCAAAAAAGATGTAGGCGAGGTAAAGGAAAATGGCCGCAGGGATGCCAAAACCAATCATGCGTTTACGGTGAAAGAGCTTCTCGGCGTCCAACTTGGTTGCGTTAAGATCAACAGTGGTCATTGGGCAAGGCCTTTGGAGCTAGTGCGACTGACCGTCGGTCAGGCGGTTGCGGTAACGGCTTGAGAGTTGGTCGAAGAACACAATGGTTCCAAAGAGCAGCAGGAAAATCGCTGCGGCATCGTCAAACCGGCCTTGTCCCCAGCCCATGGCATTGCGCAACTCGTAACCTATACCGCCCGCGCCGACGAAGCCGAGGATGGCGGACGCGCGAATGTTGATCTCGAACCGTAGAAGAGTGTAGCTGACGTAATTCGGCGCAATCTGGGGGAACACACCCAACAGCATCCGTTGCGACCAGGTCGCCCCGGTAGAGGCAAGACCTTCCACTGGTTTCGCATCTGCATTTTCAGCCACTTCGGAGAACATTTTGCCGAGCGCACCAGCGGTGTGGATGGAAATGGCGATCATCGCTGGCACAGGGCCGCCGCCAAGAACGAAGATCAAAACCAGCGCAATTACAATTTCAGGCACGGCGCGCATGACATCAGAAATGCGGCGAAACAGCGGGATTAGGCGCGGCCATTTCGCAAGGCCGCGTGTGCCCAGCAAGGACAGGAACAACCCGCCAATTGCACCAATCAAGGTGGATACAGCCGCGATATTGATGGTTTCAATCAGTGCCGGGAAATACTTTGCAATCAGGCCCGGCAGATCAGCGCGCTTTTCCCAGGCTTCCGACAGGACGTCGGCGGGGTAGTCGCCGATTTGGTGCAAACCGTCCCAAAAGCCGCCTGCATTCCGGTTGTCTGCAATGTTGAAGCCAGAGACCATGAGGACAATAAAGATCAGCAGCGTGAGCCCGCCATAAAGGCGACGGCGCTGGACCTGCGCCATATAGCTGGACTGAATCCCGTTTACACTTTGCGACGCGCCGCTGAGTGATATGACTGCCATCTAAGTCCCCCGTACCAAGAAAGACCGGCAGCCCCATGCGGAACTGCCGGAAACGTCATGAAAATGGCTTAGCCACCAATTTTGGCGCGGCGCGCACCGACGATGGAGGTGTAGGCGTCATGGGTGATCGGATCGAAGCCCTGGATTTCACCGCCACCAACGCCATAGGCGCACTGCGGATCGGTTTCACCTAATGTATCCATGATCTGTGTGACGCTGGCTCGCGCGTCATCCGGCAACGCGTTGCGCAAGACAATCGGCTCACCGGGGATCAGCTTGGAGCGCCAGATCTCGGTCAGATCGTTCATGTCGACAAGACCTGCATCAACCGCCTTGCGCAGCGCGCCAAAGTTGTAGCCGTCTTCCCAGTTGCCCTGTCCGTCGGCCCATGTGACGCCCGCGTCGATGTCACCGTTCTTGACCGCGAGGATGGTTTGCTCGTGCCCACCCGTAAAGCGGACCTCACCAAAGTAGTCGCCGCTATCCATCGTCGCGCCGGTAATTTCAGGGATTTCGATGGAGGGGACCAAATAGCCCGAAGTGGAGTTTGGATCACCGAAGCCAAAGGTTTTGCCTTGCACATCGTCCAGGCTGGTCAAACCGCTGTCGACCCGTGCAAATCCGATCGAGTGATAGCCGATGGAGCCATCGAGGTTTACTTTCACAAGGATCGGGGACGCAGCTTCCGGGTCAGCGATATGCAGTGCTGCATAGGAAGATGGGCCAAGCAAAGCAAGGTCGATACTGCCGCCCAGGATGCCCTGAATGACGCCATTGTAGTCCGCAGGTGCGAACATCTTGACCGGAACGTCCAAAGCTTCCGAGATTTTATCTGCGAGGCACTGGTTGTTGGTCAGACGGTCCTGAGCGTTTTCACCGCCGAGGATGCCAATCCGGAACTCGGTGATCTCTTGCGCGAAAGCGCCTGTGCTGAGCGCAGTTGCGGCGGCGAGCGCCAGTGCGAGGGTCTTTTTCATCGTTCTCTCCAGTTTCTATGCCCTACCGCCTTTTGGCTGCTTGAGGGCGGGTTTGATGAAGGTGGCCCGCGCCGATCACGCGGGATGACTGGGATCAGGCGTGGATTTCCGTTTTTCGGGCTTCAGGCCTGTCCAGTGTTCCGATTTCGGTCGATGTGGCGGCTTCAGAAAAGTCTGCGCCTGCGCCGTAGATGTCGCGTGCAACCCCGGTGGTGAGCTGTGCCGGCGTGCCGTCAAAGACGATCCGGCCATCGCGCATTCCGATGACCCGGTCGCAATAGCGCCGCGCAGTGTCCAGCGTATGCAGGTTGGCGATCACCATGCGTCCGTCTTCTTCGTGAATGGCGCGCAATGATTGCATCACAACCTGCGCGTTCATTGGGTCAAGGGATGCAATAGGCTCATCTGCAAGAATTATTTTGGGATTCTGCATCAGCGCGCGGGCAATGGCGACCCGTTGCTGTTGACCACCTGATAGCGCTTCGGCGCGCTTGGGGGCTTGTTCAGCGATGCCAAGGCGATCAAGGATTTCGATCGCTTTGTGAATGTCCGCTTGGGGGTAGAGGTTGAAAAGCGTGGAAAAAGTAGACCGTTTGTTCAAAGTGCCATGCAGCACGTTTGAAACGACATCCATGCGGGGCACCAGATTGAACTGTTGGAAAATCATCGCGCATCGCGACTGCCAGTTCCGCTTGGCAGCACCCCGAAGTGCTGTGATCTCCTGGCCTTCGAAGGTGATGGAGCCTGTCGTCGCATCGCTTAGCCGGTTGAGCATCCGCAGTAATGTGGATTTCCCGGCCCCAGACCGTCCGATGATCCCGATCATCGTCGGTTTGTCGACAAAAATACTGGCTGCATCTACAGCTGTTTTGTCTCCGAAGCGCTTGGTCAGCGTGTCAACTTGCAGCATATCACCCCCGTGTTTGAAGGATCGATAATGGGCTTGCACGACAGCCTTGTGACGGATTTGATTCAGATTTCTTACAACTGTGCGAAAGAAATGTGAAAGCTGTGGGGCGTGGCAAAGATCAGCAGTGTGGTGTCAATGCAGCCTTTGCCGGATTTATCCACAGGACGTCATAAAGTTGTCAGGTTGGCAGCTTTCGGCAGTTACCCTAAGCTCACGTCCAAATTTATCGCGTCCACTTTGCTTTTTGCATTTTCAATTCCGGCCTCGGCACACGCCAAATTGGCCGACGTAAGGTGTGACGACAGCGCCCGCCTGACGCAAACACTGACGCAAGTGATGGGCACGGAACGGCAAGGCATGAGGCTGCGCGATCCAGAAACCATGCTGGAGGTATGAGTCACGCGCAGGAGCGGCGAATGGACGATCGTTCAGAATTTCCCGAACGGAACATCCTGCATCGCTGCAATGGGCGACCATTGAGAATGGTGTGTCGGACACATCAGATCCCGCCTAAGCTGCCACTTCTTCCAACCTGTCCGTCGCCGGGGCCGGCCGCGACGAAAGTGCTTCGATCCGAGCGTAAAATTCATCCGATCATGGCGCGTCCAGCGCCGCCAGAGATGGCGCCAATATAGCGGATTTTGCCTGTTTTCTGCAGATCGTACAGCGTCTCGAAAGTCTCTTGCAGCGGCGTTTCTGGGAGGCACATCGTGGGTCTGTCGCCGCGCGCTAGGATCAGGACCCTAGCGCAGCCGGAACTCAGCCGACTGCCCGGTGCCCCGGTCCGATGTGATCCGCACCTTGTTGCCGCTGACTTTCACTTCCTGACAATTGTACCCCATGTCATCGCCACCCCAGTACAGGCTGCGGCACAGGTAATTACCCTTCCACTGCCACTGGCCCGATACGTCCCAGGTTGCTCCCTTGCCAGAGATCGTCCCGCTGGGCGACACCTTGAGCTTGACCAAAGGCCGCGTCAGGGTCTTGCCGCTGACGACCGATACAAAATCGTCCCGGTTGGTGATCTGCTGGAACTCCGCATAGGCCGGCGCGGCGAGCACGGCAGTGCTCAGCACAAGTGTTGTCATCATGGCTTTCATCGCATCTCTCCCCACAGGAAATGTACAAGACATACGAGCAGCGCGCCAATTTGGTTCAAAATAAATGCAGGATCGGGCGAAAAAACGCCAAAAAACCCGGTTTTCACTGGTTTGACGCGCCTAAAGCCCCAGAACATCCAGCATGTCATACTGCCCCGGTGCCCGGCCCTGCCCCCAAAGGGCAGCCTTCAAGGCGCCCCGCGCAAAGACCGTCCGGTCCGAGGCCACATGCCGCAGAATGATCCGCTCCCCGGCGGCGGCGAACATCACGTCGTGTTCGCCAATGATGTCGCCCCCCCGAATGGCGGTAAATCCGATGTCGCCCTTTCTGCGCGCGCCGGTGATCCCGTCCCGCGCCCGATCCGCTACATCGCCCAGCGCCACACCGCGCCCTTTCGCCGCGGCCTCGCCCAGCATCAGCGCTGTGCCGGATGGCGCGTCGACCTTCTGGTTATGGTGCGCCTCGATGATCTCGATGTCGTAATCCTCATCCAGCGCCGCCGCAACGCGCTGGGTCAGCTGGGTCAGCAAATTGACCCCAAGGCTCATGTTTCCCGCCCGTATGATCACCGCATGGCGCGCGGCAGGTTCAAGTGCCGCGATCTCGTCTTCGGACATCCCCGTTGTGCCGATCACATGCACGGCGCGCGCCTGTGCCGCCAATGCCGCAAACTCAAGCGTGGCAGCAGGCGCCGTAAAGTCGATGATCGCCTGCGCGGGCGCGATGGCCTGCAAAGGATCATCCGTCACGATGACCCCGATCGGTGCGCCACCCATGGCCTCGCCGATGTCCTGACCGATCCAGTCATGGCCCGGCCGCTCGATAGCACCAACAAGGCGCAGCCGGTCGCTCGCGCCGACCTGGCTTACCAACATCTGCCCCATCCGCCCCGAGGCTCCCGTGACCGCAACACCCGGCTGATCGCTCATGTCGAAAAATCCTTATCGCATTTCTGACGTTGGTGTACCCGCGTTGGCAGCGCTTGGCAAAGGGCCAGCAAAGGCCTAAATGGGGTCCATGGGCAAGAACAAGTTTCACGAGGGCACGGGCCCGTCACAACGGCAACTGCGCGTCGGTGAAACCATTCGCCGGGCTTTGTCCGAGGTGCTGTCGCGTGGTGACGTACACGACCCGGAGCTTAACGCGATGTCGATCACCGTGGGCGAAGTGCGCACATCCCCGGACCTCAAGATCGCCACGGCCTACGTGCTGCCGCTGGGCGGCAAAGGGCAGGAAGACCTGCTGAAACTGCTCGCGCGCAACAAGGGCGAATTACGCCGCCAGGTCTCGCGCAAGCTAACCCTAAAATTTGCACCCGACCTGCGGTTCCAACTGGATCAGACCTTCGATCAGATGGACGAAACCCGTCGCATGCTCAGCGACGTGCGCGTGCGCCGCGATGCCGAAGCCCCGGATGAGGCGGCAGAGGAATGAAGGCGCTCCTTGCCGGGCTGATGGCGCTGCTCTCCACGCCGCTGGATGCAGCCCAATGTGCCGAAGACACTGTTGCCGACAACACCTACGTCATCTGCACAGTCGATCTGACCCGCGACCGGCTCGAACTGTTCCTCTATGATGCCAACGGCGATCCTTACGGCCACTTCGGTACGCTTGACCGCGCCTTGCAGGCAAATGGCAAATCACTGGGCTTTGCGACAAATGCGGGCATGTACCACGAAGACCGCGCGCCGGTGGGTCACTATGTCGAGGATGGCACCGAACTGCGCGGCGTGATCAGCAGCGATGGCCCAGGCAATTTCGGCCTGCTGCCCAACGGTGTGCTGTGCCTGCGCAAAGGCCGCGCCGACGTGTTCGAAACCGAGCGCTTCCTGCGCGAGAATCCCACCTGCATCGATGCCACGCAATCCGGCCCGATGCTGGTCATCGACGGCGCCCTGCACCCGCGCTTTCTGCCCAACAGCACCTCGCGCTACATCCGCAACGGGGTGGGCACCTCAGCCGATGGCAAAACCGCCGTCTTCGTCATTTCCAACAACACGGTTACCTTCCACGAATTCGGCTCGCTCTTTCGCGACTACCTGAAACTGCCCAACGCGCTCTACTTTGACGGCAATGTTTCACGGGTCCGCGCGCCGGATCTGGGTCGCAACGACGCAGGGTTCAGCGACCTTGGCCCCATCATCGGCGTCGTACAGGACGTCGACTAACCTGCCGGAATTGCCCCATGCACATCGAACCCTTTGCCGTTGAAATCTGGATGAACGAATGGGAAACTCGGTGCGAATTCAACCTGGCCGAAACCTGCGTTGAAAGCCTGACCATCGAAGAACTGCTCGAGATTTCGGGCAAGAATTCATCCGATCTGTCCGCACTGCTGCCCCTCAAAATGACCTACGGCGACATTCGCGGCTCTGACCGGTTGCTGGGCGCAATCGCGGCACTTTACGAAACACAAGGCTCGCAGAACCTGATCACCACCCACGGCACCATCGGCGCCAACATGCTGGTGCATAAGGCCCTCGTCTCGCGCGGCGACCGCGTGGTGACCATCGTGCCCACATATCAACAGCACTACTCGATCCCCGCCAGCATCGGGGCCGACATGGTGCCGCTCAAGCTGCGTGCGCAGGATGGCTATCTGCCCGATCTCGACGCCCTGCGCGCGCGGGTGACACCCGATACGCGCCTGATCGCGATGAACAACCCCAACAACCCGACCGGCGCGCTCATGGACCGCGCAATGCTTGAACAAATCGCCGATATTGCCCGTGCGGCGGATGCCTACATCCTGTGCGACGAGGTCTACCGCGGCATTGATCAGACCGGCTCTGGCACAACCCCCTCTATTGCGGATGTCTATGAAAAGGGTGTCTCAACGGCGAGCATGTCTAAGGCGTTTTCGCTGGCCGGGCTGCGTCTGGGCTGGGTCGCGGCCCCTAGGGATGTGATCGAGGCCATCTCGATCCATCGCGACTACGATACCATTTCAGTGGGGCGGCTGGACGATCACTTTGCCGCCCTGGCGCTGGAAAACAGCGCCCGCGTGCTGCAGCGAAGCCGCCAGATCACCCGCACCAACCTAGAAATCATCGACGCCTGGATCGCAACCCAGCCGCGCCTCAATTGGGTCAAACCAAAATCCGGCACGACGACGCTTGTCGAATTCGATCTGCCCATGACATCCCGCGCCCTGTGCGTTGCCCTGCTTAAGGAAACCGGCGTGATGTTCACCCCCGGTGACGCCTTTGGCATGGAAGGCACGTTCCGCATCGGCTTTGCTAACAACACCGACGTGCTGAAAGAAGGGCTTGAAAAAGTCTCCGCCTTTCTGGCGCGCCAGCCCTAAAGGCGTTCTGTAGCGCCTGCGCCGTACCGGATCAGCTTCGTCCCGCTGCCCGGACTAGCTTGCGTCCACGATCTCGCGCATTGCAGCAAGAAACGCACTGACTTCGCCCAGGCTGTTGTAGTGGCACATGGATACCCGGACAGCTGAGGGCAGGCCCAGAGGGTCAAGGATATTGCCGGAATAATGATCCGCCTTGCGGGTGTGGGTCCGGATGCCGCGCGCGCGCAAGGCACTTACCAGATCGGGGGCCTCCATCCCCTCAAGCGTGATCGACACCAACCCTTCACGCGCCGGGTTATCCACCCCGCCGATGATGCCGACGCCGGGCAAATCCGCAAGTCCGGCAAGATTGCCGGTGCCATGGATCATCGCATCCGTCAGCCGCTTTTCATGTGCATGAATGGCCGCACCCGCCGCTTCGATGCGCGCGCGGCGATCGTCTGCATCGCTCACCTGCCCGCCCAGCCAGTCGAAATATCCCACGACTTCAGACATGGTGGCATAGGCACCGGTGTCGCGCGTGCCCAGTTCCCAATTGCCCTCAGGCCCGCCGTCAAGCCCGTCATGCGGCAGGGCATTCAGACGCGGTGACGTCCAGGCCACCCCGTAGCCATGCCGCGAAAACACCTTGTAGGGAGAAATCACATAACCATCGACGTCATATCCCGCGATGTCGATCTGTCCGTGGCTTGCATGCTGAATCCCGTCCACGATGATATAGGCGTCGGGCGCTGCATCGCGGATGGCTTTGGCAATGCCCGCCACATCCACACCCATCCCGGTCACGGGCGAGGTGTGCAAAATGGTGGCCACACGGATATCCGGGCGCAGATGCGGCAGGAAATCATCCGCTGTCACACTGCCGGTCTCATTGTTGTGCGGCACCTGCAGATAGGGCTTGCCCGCCACTTTCGACCAGCGCGTACAGGCACTGCGTGTCGCCGGATGCTCAAGGGTCGATCCCAGAACAACGCCCCCCTGCTCCGCCCCGAGAATGGCATTCATAATCAGCCGGAACAAAAGCTCGGTCCCGCTTTCGCCGACAAAAATATCGCCCTGCGGTGCGTTGAAAAAGGTGCGCATGTCGTCCTTGGCGCGGTTGATCACCGCCACCAGTTCATGCGCCATCTCATTGTCCCGCCCCTGATTGTCCGGGATCGCCGCATAATGGTTCGACGTCTCCACCACAGAATTCAGCGTCAGCGCCCCGCCGGCGTTCTCGAAAAAGATCCGCGGGCCCGCCTGCGGGCAGCTCTCGACATGGGCAAAGCGGCTGCGGATATCGGCCAGCAGGGTTTCTTTGTCTGTGATCATGGTCTTGGTTCCTCTTCAGGCGCAGTGGCCCGTTCGTTGGTCTGAACGTCAATCATCCAGCGACCTTGCGCAAGTCCACCTCCGCCCTTTCCGCCACCACCAGCGACCACCGGTCCCGGCCCTGATCGGGGTCATCCTGGCCTGCCGCGCTTTTCGACTAGGCAGCGCCGCCGCCGCTTTGTATAGCCGCGGACGCAGCACGCATCGGAGGCAGCACCATGGGGCGCAAACGCAAAGGCCGGGATATCTCAGGCTGGCTGGTGATCGACAAGCCCGCCGGGCCAACCTCCACCGCTGTGGTCAACAAGGTGCGCTGGGCGCTGGATGCGAAAAAGGCGGGCCACGCCGGAACGCTTGATCCCGAAGCCACCGGGGTGCTGGCCGTGGCGCTGGGCGAGGCGACCAAGACGGTGCCCTACATCACCGACGCCCTCAAGGCCTATACCTTTACCATGCGCCTTGGCATCGCAACCAACACCGACGATGCAGAAGGCGAGGTCATCGCCACCTCTGACCTGCGCCCGGGCGATGACGCGATCAAATCGGCCCTGTCGGCCTTCATTGGCGATATCGAACAGGTCCCGCCGCAATTCTCTGCCGTCAAGATCGACGGCGAACGCGCCTATAAACGCGCCCGCGACGGCGAGGCGATGGACATCGCCGCGCGTCCACTCTGGGTGGAAAGCCTGCTGTTGATCGACCGCCCCGATGCCGACCACGCCACGCTTGAGATGGTCTGCGGCAAGGGCGGCTATGTGCGGGCTATCGCGCGCGATCTGGGTGCGGCACTGGGGTGCCATGCCCACGTACGCGACCTGCGCCGCATCTGGTCAGGGCCCTTTGACGCCGAGGACGGGCTGACACTTGAACAGATCGATGCGATGGCCAAAACACCTGAACTTGACGCCCATCTGCTGCCCCTTGAAACAGGCCTGACGGACCTGCCCGAAGTCACCGCCTCTGCCGAAGGCGCGCAGCGGTTGCGCAACGGGAACCCCGGCATGGTCTTTGCCAATGACGTCGACTACGGCGACACCTGCTGGGCCTCGCGCGATGGCCGGGCCGTTGCGGTGGGGATCTTCAGATCCGGCGAACTGCACCCGTCACGGGTATTCAACGCACCACCCGGTGACGATTCGTCCGACTGAAACTCCGGGTTTATGTACCAATCAGTCCCGAATTGTTACAGCCTCACCCCAACCTCACGCTGATGTCAGCGAAATCGGGCCTTTGTGACAGTCAATGTTTCAAATTCAGTGCTGGTGATCAGCCCTGCGTGAAGCCCCCTGCCCGCCGCGTCGGCCCGGTGTCATGTTCACTGCAACATCAACGCACCCCAACCGGGAGAGAGAGACATGAAACACCCCATCTTCACCATTCTGGGCGCCGGCGCCCTTGCCACCGTGGCCTTCGACGCCTTTGGGCAAGGCCTGTCGCCGCTGCTGGGCTACGCCAAGCTGGCCCCGGTCGGGCTGGCAAGCCAGACCCTGAAACAGGTCTTTGGCGCCAGCCCCTCGGGTGCGGCCTATCTGCTGCACACCCTAACAGGCGTGGTATTCTACACGCTGGGCTATCTGATAATCGCACGCCCTGTGCAACGCGCCGTCCTTCCAAATCTGCCATGGGCCGTCACGGCGGTGGTCTATGGTGTCGCCCTATGGGTGTTTGCCCTTTACATCATGGCCCATCTGGTCGCCGGCATGCCCGCCTTCCTCGGCTTTACCGGCATCACCTGGGTGGCGCTCTGGGGTCACATCCTTTTCGCCGCCGTCGCCGCCTGGGTGATCGAAGCCCACGGGATCTCCTTTGAACCGGCACAGCGCCGTGTGACCGCCGCCGCCTGATCCGGCACATAAACACCCCCCCAACGCCGTCAGAGCCTGCTCTGGCGGCTTTTGCCGTTTGCGCGCAAGCGCGCGCCGTGGCAGGAAGCGCCATGATCATCCGCAGCCACACCAAGGGCGACGCACCCTCTACCGCCGTCTACTCCGACTGCGAAACCTACCGTTACAGCCTGACCCGGGAATGGGCGGCTGACGGGCCGCGCGTGATGTTTGTGATGCTCAACCCCTCCACCGCGACCGAGGTTCAGAACGACCCGACAGTAGAACGTTGCGAGCGCCGCGCGCGCACGCTGGGCTTCGGGGCGTTTTGCGTCACAAACGTCTTTGCCTATCGCGCCACAGATCCCCGCGACATGCGCCGCGCGCCCGACCCCGTGGGCGCTGACAACGATCAGGCCCTGCGAGACGGTGCCGATTGGGCCGACCATATCATCGCCGCCTGGGGCGTGCATGCCGCACACCAGGACCGCGGCGCGGCAGTCGCGCAGATGCTCCACCGCCTGGCCACACCGGTCTTTCACCTGGGCCTGACCAAACACGGGCACCCCCGCCACCCGCTCTACCTGCCCTACCACCAGCAGCCCGTCGCCTGGGCGCCGACTGACACCCCAAATTAACCAACAGATGTCATAGGCTTTGACCTGCGCGGCGTTTCGTGGCCCGATAACTGCGGGCAATTGGGCCCGGTGCGCAGTGCATCTTGTAAGGGGTTTGTCATGTTGTGGCTTGCTGGATTGATGGGTCTGATGGCCGTGGGCACCGTCGCCTATGTGGACATCGACAAGGACGACGACGAGGAACAGGAAGATCTCATCCTCCCCCCCGAAGAAGACGCGCAAGGCGGCGATATCCTGGCCGGAACTGATACTGCCGACACGCTGACGGGGGGCGACGGCAACGACCAGCTTGGCGGCTACCAAGGCGACGATCTGCTGCAAGGGGGCGCTGGCGATGACACAGCACAGGGCGCGGCCGGGGCAGATACGCTGTCGGGCGGCGCGGGCGATGACAGCCTTGGCGGCGGCGATGCGGCCGACGACATTTTTGGCGGCGACGGCCATGACACGCTCTCGGGTGAAAACGATAACGACCACCTCTTTGGCGGCGACGGCAGCGACAGCCTTCAGGGGTCGGCGGGCGATGACACGCTTGACGGCGGCACAGGCGACGATGCCCTGATGGGTGGGCTTGATGACGATGTCCTGACCGGCGGCACCGGGGCGGACACGCTCTTTGGCGGATGGGGCGATGACACACTGTCGGGTGTCGAAGACGACCCCGACAGCACGGGCATTCAGGACACGGACGCTGCCGATTTTCTCAATGGCGGGGGCGGCGATGACCAGATCACCGCAGGTCAGGGCGACACTGTGAACACAGGCGACGGCGCCGACTCCGTTGTGCTGGGCGACTGGATAAACGGTGGCTCAGCAGCCCACATCGAAGATTTTGCCGCCAGTGAAGATTCGCTCCTGTTCGTCTGGGACGACTCCGGCGAAGCCAGCACCGAACCCGACGTCGACGTCGCCCCGGACCCCGCCAACGACGGTCAACTGCTGGTCCGCGTCGGCGGCACCACAATCGCCAGCATATCAGGCGCCACAGCCCTGCAAAGCGCTGACATTGCTCTTGTCCCGCTCAGCACCGCATTGCAGGCGGGGCTGATCCCCACGTAACGGGCGCGCATCGGCGCAATAACCCTTTGCCAATCCTCCCAGAACTTCCTATACGCCCCCATCGCGCCTGATTCCGTCAGGGGTGATTTCTCCATGGGCCTGCGCTGGACGACATCCCGGCCTGCGCCATACCTTTAACTCTGATCCGAAAGGAGACCCCGATGTCGATCACTGCTGAAGAAAAAGCAAAAGTCATGAAGGACTTTGGCACATCCGAGGGCGACACTGGTTCCCCCGAAGTACAGGTTGCCATCCTCAGCTCGCGCATCGCGACGCTGACAGAGCACTTCAAGACCCACAAGAAAGACAACCACGGCCGCCGTGGCCTGCTGAAAATGGTGGCTACGCGCCGCAAGCTGCTGGACTACGTCAAAGGCAAGGACGAGGCCCGCTATCAGGACCTGATCAAACGTCTGGGCCTGCGCCGCTAAGCGCCCCTTTGAAAGCACCGCTTTCTGACAGAGCCGCACCTGAAAGGGTCGCGGCTCTTTTCATGTGCGGCTCGCCCCAACGCATTGCGCCCGTACCCGCTTCGTGCGTTCATGGTCCCAAGATAATGCAAAGGGCGCGGCACCGCCATGACCACCACACCCGCCACCGATCGTGACACGCAGCAGCTGATCCTCGATGCCGAGCGCGAGGCGCAGATGGTCTCGGCAGGCGCCAGACTGGTAATCACCACCATCGCGCTTTTCATTTTTGTTGTCTCGGGCGGCATCACCCTGCCCGTCGCCCCCGTGGTGCTGACCTACCTGCTCACCTATGCAGCCGTTTCGGTGATCTCGGCGGTCTTTTCGCTCAAACGCTTCTTCAACCCCAGCCTCAGCCTGCTCTTCACGGCGGTCGATGGCATCTCGCTGGCCCTGCTGATCGGCTTTGCGCTCAGGATCACCGGCACCCCGCTGGAATTCCATGCCGCAGTGCCCGGGTTTGTCTTCGCCTTTTGCATCCTGATCCTTGCCACCATGCGCTATACCATCGGCCCCACGCTGATCGCGGTCGGCAGTTTCGCCGCCACATGGACCCTCTTTGCCGCACTCGCCCCGCCCAGCCCGACACCCCCCGCCGACCCCGCGTTCTTTTTCGGCACCGTCCAGAACGCCGCTCGCTGGGGATTTCTGGGCATTGCCGCACTGCTGGGCCTGCTGTCAGTGATCCGCCGACGCAAAACGCTTGAGGCCGCAATCGCCGCCGCCCGCAAAACCGCCAACCTGTCGCGCTACCTGCCCGATCGGGTTGCAGACACCGTCGCGCGCCAGGGAATGGATGCCCTGACAACTGGCAAACAGCAACAGGCAACAATCCTCTTTGCAGACATCCGCAGCTTTACGACCCTGTCAGAATCGCTGCCCCCGGCAGAGATCGGTGCGCTGCTCAGCGCTTTTCGCGCTCTTATCCTGCGCGCAGTTGAAGATCACGAGGGCATTGTCGACAAATTCATCGGCGACGCGGTCATGGCCGTCTTTGGCGTTCCGGAAGAACGCCCCGGCCACGAGAGCAACGGCCTCCGCTGCGCGTTAACGATCAAGCAAGGCCTTGAATACTGGAACACTCAGCGCGCCACCCAGGATCTGCCACCCATCAGGGCGACCATCGGCGTGCACAATGGCACCGTATTTGCAGGCGCTGTCGGCAGCGCCAGGCGCCTTGAATACACCGTCCTCGGCGACGCCGTGAACATCGCCGCCCGCCTTCAGGAAATCGCCAAGTCAACGGCATCCGGTCTGGTGGTGTCTGACACGGTACACGCGCACAGCGATAACGCTGCAGAATGGCGGGCGCTGGCAGAAAACAGCATCCGGGGCCGTGCAGGCAAGATACCTTTGTTCGAATATGCGCCGGCCTAACTGGCCCACCCCCGCACCATCGCCGCAATACCGTCCGCGATCTTAGTCCCGGCACGACAATCGCCTGCCGCACGGATCACGGTATTCAACCCGATGGACGCCGCCACAAGCATCTGCGTCGCCGCTCCCCGGTTCAGGTCTGGCGACAAGGCGCCCGCCTGATCGATCTGTGCCAGCGCCCCGGCAAAAGCCTCGCGCAGCATCGTCTCAAACCGCACGGCCCGCGCAGAAACGGCAGGCTCGGTATCCGCAAAGGCGTTGATGCTGGCAATCATCAGACATCCCCATCTGCCCGCCTCGGGATTGCGCGCCGGATCGCATCGCCTCTCAAACCACCCCGCCAAAGTGTCAAGCGTGCCATCTGCCATCTCGGGCAGCATATGGGCATCCATCTGATCAAGGTAGGCATCCAGCGTCTGCACAAATAGCGCCATCTTGCCGCCATAAGTGGTCTGCAAGGTGAACCGTGTAATGCCCGTCTCCGCCTCCAGTTGGCGTGTGCCCAACGCCTGATAACCATGCTGCCAAAACGCCCGCATCGCCCCTTGCAAGGCGGCATCTTCGTCAACATTGCGCAATCGGGCCATCAAACATCCTTGACATATCTAGCCAATCGGATAGCAATTATCTATCCACTTGGATAGAATACTATTCTGACCCTCCCGCGCAAGCCCAAAGCGCCAACATCAAAAGGATCCATCATGCCCCTCGAAACCGCCCTCGTCTGGTTCGGCGTCATAACCTTCATCGTGATCGGCGTTGAGATCATGTATACCTACGCGACCCGGGGCTTTGGCTTTGGCTTTTCCTCAAACCGCCCTGCGTCTGTTGAAAAGTCGCCGCTGGGCCTGCGCATCGAACGGGTCTACCGCAATCAGGTCGAAGCGTCGGCCTATGTCGTGCCGATCCTGGGCGGCGCGGCCCTCATGGGTCTGGCCACGCCTGCCGCACAGACCGCAGCGCTGCTTGTGGTGCTTGGCCGCGCGGCGTTCTGCGTGCTTTACTACACCGGCATCCCGTTCATCCGGGTGCTGGCCTTTTTGACCGTCTCACTGTCGCTGCTCTTTATCCTCTATACGCTTGCCACGATGGGCTGACCCATCAGGGCTTGCGCCCTGACACCACCATCTGCGCCAGCGAAAAAAAGAACCGCCCCTCGGCGGCCAATGCCACCTGTTCGTCGTACCATGCATTGGCCTCTGCGGCGGGCATCAGATCATTCTCGATGGCATAGCGCCGCATCAGGATCATCATCATCTGCGCCAGCCCATCTGGCCTCAGAACAGGGTCGACGATTGTAAACGGTACAACCTCGACCCCCGCAAAACCGGCGGCGCGAAACTCTGCCGGCAACAGCGCGCCGGTATCGCGTTCCGCCAGATGACTGTCCCATGCCGTCTTCATGCGGTCCATGCGCGCGGCGTCATCACTGACCCACGAAAACATGTCAAAATTCATATCCGCAACCACCGCCACACCTCCGGGCTTCAGCACCCGGCGGATTTCGGTCAACGCACCGATCCGGTCGTCGATGTATTCAAAGACTTGAACCGACACAGCCCGATCGATCTGCGCATCCGCCAAAGGCAGGGCATCGGCCAAACCTTCTTCAAGGGCGATGTTGTCAAACCCCTCAAGCCGCTTGCGGGCCACGTTCAGCATGTCCGCACTGGGATCCACGCCAATCACCCGCCCCTGCGGCCCGACGGCCCGCGCAAGATCAAGGGTTAACAACCCGTTGCCACAGCCAAGGTCCAGTATCGTCTCTCCGGGCAGCGGCCCGAGAGCATCGAACGAGGCGCGCCGCCGGGCTGTGACATCGGCGCCAAGATACCCGTTTTCAAGAATTGCAGTGGTTTCGGCATCAAATTGCAGCATCAGAAATTCGGCTTTCGTCCGGTTGTGTTGCTTACTCAGACCAGCAAACCACATCCCCCGGACACCGCGCAACACGCGTGCCCCCTTGTGCCGCGCCCCGTTCCCCCCTAACAGGTCGTCGGTTCATCGCAGGGGAGGGCGAAATATGGCAAACACAGTGGTCAACAGCTGGAACGAATGGGATCCGCTGAAACATGTGATCGTGGGCCGCGCCGATGATTGCCACATCCCCCCCGAAGAACCCGCGCTGGACGCCAAGGTGCCCGAAGACAGTGACATGCGCGGACAATGGGGCCGTCGCCCGCAAGACACCATCGACCGCGCCAACGAACTGCTCGATACCTTTGCCAAACAACTGACCGACCGGGGCATCCGGGTGGACCGGCCCACCCCCATCGACCACGCGCTGCCCGCCACAACGCCAGACTTTCACACCGACAGCCAATTCGGCTGTATGCCGCCCCGCGACGTTCTGCTGACCGTCGGCTCCGAAATGCTTGAAGCGACCATGTCCTACCGCTGCCGGTGGTTCGAATACCTCAACTACCGCCCCCTGATGCAGCAGTATTTCAACGAAGACCCCAACTTCCGGCACGAATCCGCACCAAAACCCCGCCTCACGGATGCCGATTATCACCCGGACTACCTCAGCGACAAAATCGGCGTGGAAAAGCGCCTTGAATGGGCCGCGAAAAAGTTCTTTGTCACGACTGAGGAAGAACCGCTGTTCGACGCCGCCGATGTCCTGCGCTTTGGCCGCGATCTGGTCGTGCAGCACGGTTTTACCACCAACATGAAGGGCATCGAATGGCTGCGCCGCCACTTCCCCGGTCACCGCGTGCATGACGTGAACTTCCCCGGCGATCCCTACCCCATCCACATCGACGCGACCTTCACGCCGCTGCGCCCGGGCCTGATCCTGAACAACCCGCAACGCCGCCTGCCCGAAGACCAGCGCGCCATGTTCAACGACAACGACTGGGAAATCGTCGACGCCGCCCAGCCTGCGCACAACACGCCACCGCCGCTGTGCTATTCCTCAACCTGGCTGTCGATGAACGTGCTGGTGCTGGATCCAAAAACCGTCTGCGTCGAAAAGTCCGAGGTCTATCAGGCCGAACAGATGGACAAGCTGGGCATGGAAGTGGTCGAGGTCGAATTGCGCGACGCTTATGCCTTCGGCGGCGGCCTGCATTGCTGCACGGCGGATGTGTACCGCGAAGGAACCTGCGAGGACTACTTCCCAAGCCTCAGCCAGTAGCGCGAGCCGTTTCACAATTACGTTCATTGTCCCGAGGCCCCGGCGCTCTACCTTGACTGACATCAAATCAGGAAAGGAAAGTTCAATGAAACTCACCCGCCGCCAAGCGCTTGCTTCGGGCGCGGCCCTGCCGTTGGCTGTTGCCCCGTCTTTGACCCTCGCTGACGGACACAGCGCCACATCCCTGCCCACGCACCGCGACTTTACGCTGGGTGATTTCAAGGTCACGACCCTGCTGGTCGGCAGCCGCAGCGTGCCGGAACCGCACAAGATTTTTGGGCTGAACGTAGATGCCGACACCTTCAACGAGGTCAGCGCCGCCAATTTCATTCCGACCGACGCTGCGCAGTTTTTCTTTACCCCAACGGTTGTGAACACGGGCTCCGAGGTGATCCTGTTTGACACCGGCCTGAATGCGGGCGGGACAACCAAGGCGCTCGAGGCGGCAGGATACGCAGCCTCCGATGTCACGCACGTCGTCCTGACCCACATGCATGGGGATCACATTGGCGGGCTGACCGATGACAACGGCGCCGAAACCTTTGCCGGCGCGGCCTATGTCACGGGCCAGGTCGAATTTGACGCATGGGCAAAAGCGGGCAACGAAGGATTTGATGCAAAGGTCAAGCCGCTGGCAGAAAAGATGACCTTCATCGGTGGCGGCGACGCGGTGCGCAGCGGTGTCACGGCAGTCGAAAGCTTTGGCCACACGCCGGGGCACATGACCTACATGCTGGAAAGCGGCGGCAAGCAATTGCTGCTGATGGCAGACACGGCCAACCATTATGTCTGGTCCGTGGCCTACCCCGATTGGGAGGTCAAGTTCGACATGGACAAGGCAGCGGCGGCCGCCACCCGCAAAAAGCTGATGGACATGGCAGCATCAGATCGCTTCCCGCTGATCGGGTATCACATGCCGTTCCCCGGCATGGGCTTTATCGAGACGCGCGGCGAAGGCGGATATCGCTATGTGCCGCACAGCTATCAGCTGATCTAAGCCCCCTGGCTCTGTGCAAGAGCCACCAATATCCATGTGCCGCGCGGCTGGGAACAGCCGCGCGGCACGGTTCTTCAAAACAGATTAAAGACGGGCAACACAAAGCGCGCGGGCGGTCAGACCGGCATGTTGTCGAACATGTCCTCCAGCGCCTCGTCCTCAAGCTGGCGATTGATGTTGGCCAGTGTATTCGGCACCGTCACCGCTTTTTCGCCAAGCGTGCGGATCAACCCGCGCACCCGTGGCCGCAGCGCGATCCGTTCATCCGCAGGCGCGCTGCGCATCTCATGCTCAAGCGCGCTGATACGGCGTTCCAGTTCCTGGATATTCATCGGCAGTCTCCCTATGACCAATGGCAAGTTGGTCTGTTCAGAATAACACACGCTGAGCGTGCAAAGATTACAAAATTATGAATCCGCTGATGATTGGCGAAATTCCTCCGCCGATGCCTCAAAATCCAGCAATAGCACCGCAAGCCGCCAAGAAAGTCGCCTTTCCATGAAACAAGGCTGACACCACCCATTGCCCAATGGTTTCCGTCCTCTTCAAAGCCGTCCCACCACCTGACCGAGAACCACTGGATCATGAGAGGTCAACGTCAGCCGTGCCCATCGAGAAACCGGACCAAGCGGTGCAAGATTAATGGGCCCTGACCCTAGTCGGGCGCGCGCCCGGTCACAACAAACTGCGGGGACACCAAAAAGTAACGCCCATCAGCCAACCCCTGCTCCACCTGCGCGATGACCCGATCTATCGCCGCAGCATCCAGCGTGCCGCTTTCAAGCGCATACCTCGCCATGTTTCTGACCATCCCCAAAAGGCGACCCGTCACATCCGGATTTGCAAAGATCTTAACCTGAATGTCTTCGAATCCCGCCTCTCGGAAGGCGCCATACAATTGCCTGCCCATGTCCGCGTTACGGCAGGCATGCGAGGCTGCGCGCACAAAGTCCCGCCAAAGGTCGTGCGCGACGGGTTCAGCAACCATCATGTACCAATCGCCATCAATAGCATGCGCCAAACCTCCGGGTCTGAGCACCCGGCGAAATTCACCAAGCGTTTCCACCGGATCATCAACATACATGATCGTATTGCGCGCCGTGACCCGGTCCAGAGTCCCGTCATCAAACGGCAGCGTCGCACCGTCGCTCTGATGCGTCGTCACCCAATCGGCGACGCCTGCAGCGACCGCATTTTCCCGCGCAATCTTCAGAAACGCCTCCTTGATGTCGATGGCATACACATACCCGGTCTCACCCACCAACCCGGCAAGCGCCGCAGCAACCTTACCCGGCCCACACCCAAAGTCTGCAATGGCCTGACCTGCATGAATGTCGGCACCAGCATAGAGCGCTGACGCGGCTTCATCCCATGCAAAGCCACCCTTATAGGCCGACATGCGTTCCGGCTCTATGTCCTGCCAGTGCGCTTTGTAGAATGGATCGTCGGCCAAGGGTCAGTCTCTTTTGCTGGCCCAGACATACCATCACCACGTGGCTTCGGCAAAAGCCGTCGCTCGCGTGCACGGCACACCGCAAAACCCGCTGTTTACTCACCCTTAACTCTTCCCGACCGAACGCTCTGTTAATCACACCGGCGCGGCCCCGAATACTGACGCAATACCGACGTTATACCGACATGATACCGACGGCCCTTTTCGCCGTTTTCTTCAGGAAATAACCCGATTCACCGCCCCGCACCGCTGCGTCAGCCCCCCTGTTGCGCCAGGGCGCGCAACGGACCCTTTCCAAGCACCTCAATCTGCGTTACACGCGCGCCTATCTGAAAGCCGGCGCCCGGACCGCAGCGCCGCCAAAAGAAGATACCGCGGTCAGGGGCAATACGGCCCCTATGCAAATGGCCAAACCCTTGGCCTACTTAGGAAATAACATGTTCAACGAAGTGAAAAAATCAATGCAGTGGGGCGAGGAAACGCTCACACTGGAAACCGGAAAAGTGGCCCGTCAGGCAGACGGGTCCGTGATCGTGACCTACGGCGAAACCTCCGTCATGGCCAACGTCACCTACGCACGGGCACAAAAGCCAGGGCAGGACTTCTTCCCCCTCACCGTGCACTACAACGAAAAATACTACGCCGCAGGCAAGATCCCCGGCGGCTTCTTCAAGCGCGAAGCGCGCCCCACCGAAAAAGAAACACTGACAAGCCGCCTGATCGACCGTCCGATCCGTCCGCTGTTCGTGCCCGGCTTCAAGAATGAAGTCCTGGTGATCTGCACCGTGCTCAGCCACGATCTGGTCAATGATCCCGATATGGTCGCGATGATTGCAGCCTCTGCCGCTCTGACCCTTTCTGGCGCACCTTTCATGGGCCCGATTGCGGCCTGCCGCGTTGGTTTTGAAGATGGTGAATACATCCTGAACCCCACCGTGGACGACATGCAGGACCTGCGCCTGAACCCCGATCAACGCCTTGATCTCGTTGTCGCGGGCACCAAAGACGCCGTGATGATGGTCGAATCCGAAGCCTATGAGCTGGACGAGGCCGAAATGCTCGGCGCGGTAAAGTTTGCCCACGAGCAAATCCAGCCTGTTATCGACCTGATCATCGATCTGGCCGAAGACGCCGCGAAAGAGCCGTTCGACTTCCAACCGGTCGATTATTCGGATCTTTACGAAGATGTGAAAAAAGCGGGCGAGAAAGACATGCGCGCCGCCTTTGGCATTGCTGACAAGCAAGAACGCACCGCCGCCGTCGCGGAAGCACGCGAAAAGGTTAAGGAAGCGTTAACAGAAGAGCAGCGCGAGGACGCCAACCTCGGCTCCGCGATGAAAAAGCTGGAAGCTTCCATCCTGCGCGGTGACGTTGTGAAAACCGGTAAGCGGATCGACGGTCGGAAAACGGATGAAATCCGTGACATCGTCTGCGAAACTGGCATGCTGCCGCGCACCCATGGCTCGGCGCTCTTTACCCGTGGCGAAACACAGGGCCTCGTCGTTACCACGCTGGGTACTGGCGATGATGAGCAATTCATCGACGCGCTGCACGGCAACTTCAAATCCAACTTCCTGCTGCACTACAACTTCCCCCCCTACTCTGTGGGTGAAGTGGGTCGTTTCGGCTTTACCGGCCGTCGCGAGATTGGCCACGGCAAGCTGGCATGGCGCGCCCTTCAGGCGGTCCTGCCTGCGTCAACCGATTTCCCCTATACCATTCGTGTGGTGTCGGAAATTACTGAATCCAACGGATCTTCTTCCATGGCATCAGTTTGCGGCGGGTCGCTCAGCATGATGGACGCAGGCGTGCCGCTCAAAAGCGCGGTTGCCGGTGTGGCCATGGGTCTGATCCTCGAAGACGACGGCTCCTATGCCATCCTCAGCGACATCCTGGGTGACGAAGACCACCTTGGCGACATGGACTTCAAGGTTGCGGGTACCGAAAAAGGGATCACCTCGCTGCAGATGGACATCAAGGTCGCAGGCATCACGCCGGAGATCATGGAGAAAGCCCTGGCACAAGCCAAAGACGGCCGGATCCATATCCTGGGTGAGATGAACAAAGCCCTGTCCGGTGCATCCGAGTTCTCCGAGCACGCCCCGCGCATCGAAACGATGCAGGTGCCCACGGACAAAATTCGCGAAGTCATCGGCTCCGGCGGCAAGGTCATCCGCGAAATCGTGGAAGTCTCCGGTGCCAAAGTGGACATCAACGACGAAGGCATCATCAAGATCGCATCGCCCAACGGCGACAGCATCAAGAAAGCCTACGACATGATCCATGCCATCGTCGCAGAGCCCGAAGAAGGCGCTGTCTACACCGGCACGGTCGTCAAGATCGTCGACTTCGGCGCGTTCGTGAACTTCTTTGGCAAACGCGACGGCCTGGTGCACGTGTCCCAGATTGAAAACCGCCGCCTGAACCACCCCTCCGACGTCCTCAAAGAGGGCCAGGAAGTGAAGGTCAAACTGCTCGGCTTCGACGATCGCGGCAAGGTCCGCCTGTCGATGAAAGTCGTCGATCAGGAAACCGGCGAAGAAGTGAAGAAAGAGGAAAAGGCGGACTGATCTCCGCTAACCCTCGCAATCGATTGAACGCAAGGCCCCGGTGGAGACATCGGGGCCTTTTTCGTCAGCCCTATTGCGTCTTCTGACCACTGCGCAGTATGGCGGCTGAAACGAAGTCACCTCAAAGGCAATCCTGCCGCATGAACGACATCCTTTCAGGCCTGCAAGCCGCCTTTTGGCTGGTAGTGCAACTGGACGCTGATCTGGTGGAAATCACGCTGCGGTCTTTGCAGGTCAGCGTGTCGGCCCTTGCTATTGCGTGTATGATCGCGCTGCCGCTGGGCACATGGCTCGCGGTGCAGCGGTTTCGGTTTCGGCGGGGGGTGATCGCACTTCTCAACGCTCTGATGGGCCTGCCGCCTGTTGTGGTGGGTTTGATCGTCTATATTCTGCTCTCACGCTCCGGCCCGTTTGGCGTTCTGGGCCTGCTCTTTACCCCCACGGCGATGATCATTGCGCAGATCATCATCATCACGCCCCTGATCGCCTCGATCACACATCAGGCCATGCGCGAGCTTTGGGCCGAATACCACGATTTGCTGATCTCGTTGAACACCTCCCGCTGGCAACGTGTTCGGACGCTGCTCTGGGACGGGCGGCGTGCGCTCTTGACGGCAGCGCTGGCAGGCTTTGGCCGCGCGATTGGTGAGGTCGGGGCGATCATGGTTGTGGGCGGGAACATTGATCATGCGACCCGAGTGCTGACCACGGCCATCGCGTTGGAAACCGGTAAGGGTGATTTTGCGCTGGCGCTGGGGCTGGGCTTTGTCCTGATCGCCCTGGCAGTCAGCGTGAACCTTGCTGTCCATACCCTCTCAGGCACGGAAAGGGGCAGCCGATGGTGAACAAGATCCTCCCCCTCGCAGTGCAGGGCCTGCATGTGCGCAGGCAGGGCCGGGATATTCTGGGCCCGCTTGACCTGACCCTCGACGCCACGGGTTTCACAATGGTCATCGGCCCCAACGGCGCTGGAAAATCCACGCTGCTCAAAGCCCTGCACGGGGTCGAGCGGGTGTCTGCCGGCACCCTGACCTGGTCCGCGCCGGACGACGACGTGCACGCGCGCCAGTCATTCGTCTTTCAAACCCCTGTCATGCTGCGCCGCACGGTGCGTGAGAACCTGCGATATCCACTGTCGCTCACCGGCGTTCCCAAAGCCCAGATCGACGACCGCATCCACCACTGGGCGAGCCTTATCGGGCTCACTGACCATTTGGGCCAATCCGCGCTCAGGCTGTCGGGCGGCGAGCGGCAAAAGCTTTCACTGGCCCGTGCGCTGATCACTGAACCAGAGCTGCTTTTTCTGGATGAACCCTGCACCAACCTTGATGGCCGTGCGACGCGGGACATTGAGATCCTTCTGCTGGAAGCCTATGCCAAAGGCACGCGGATCGTGATGGCCACCCATGATCTGGGGCAAGCCCGCCGTCTGGCCACAGACGCCCTTTTCCTTGTCCGCGGGGCTTTGCGCGAAACCGGCAAGGCCAGCACCTTTTTCGAACACCCGCAGACCGATGAATTGCAGGCCTTTCTGAAAGGAGAAATCGTCGAATGAACCGGTTGATTGCCACTGTGGTCTTCGCGTTCATCGCGCCCTTCGCGCAGGCTGAGGTTCTGCGCATGGCGGTGACAACGTCATTCAACAACTCCGGCCTGTCAGACGTGCTGCTGCCGCAGATCAAGGCGGACACGGGGCTGGACGTGCAACTGCTCGTCGTCGGCACCGGACAGGCCATCAAACTTGGCCAGGCGGGTGATGTTGACGCGATACTTGTGCACGCCCGCGCCGCCGAGGGCGCCTTTGTCGCCCAAGGCTACGGGACCCACCGCCGAGAGATCATGTTCAACGACTTTGTCCTGATCGGCCCATCGTCCGACCCCGCCGGCATTGCAAAAACGCAAAGTGCTGCGGGCGCGCTGGCCCGGATTGCAGCAGCGCAGGCTGATTTTGTCAGTCGTGGCGACGACAGCGGTACACACAAGAAAGAACGCGATCTGTGGGGCGACGCCGGACTCGACCCTGACCGGTTCGGCGCATGGTACAAAGAGGTCGGCGCAGGGATGGGGGCCGCCCTCAACACCGCGGCAGGCCTTGACGCCTACATCATGGCCGACCGCGCAAGCTGGCTGAACTTTGCCAACCGGCGCGGACTGGCCCTGCTTTTTGCGGGGGATGCCGTGCTTTTTAATCAATACGCCTACTTGCCGGTCTCTGATCTGCGCCATGCGCATGTGAACCATCAAGGCGCCATGCGGTTGGAGCGTTGGCTCACTTCACCCACAGCTGCGGCACTGATCAACGGCTACCAGATCAACGGCGCGCAGCTTTTTACCTTCAACGCCAAATAGTCCTTTACGGGGATTCACGCGTCTTTTCCCCTGATCCACACGGTCCGCTTTGCAGCTATCCTTCCCATTTCCGGCACACCCAATCAGAGGGCAGGTGGGCCGGAATAGCCGCGGCAGCCGATATCTGGGCGAATGCACTGCAGTCAGCGCATTTGTGTCGATGCCGTCGCGAATTCCGGCGGCGTAATGATCATGCTCCGTTCAGACCTTGCACGTCCATCCGCCCGCCCGCTAGAACCCGGTATGCCCAGCCGCACCACCATCGTCACCGTCTGTTACAACAGTACCGCTGTGCTGCCGCAGATGCTGGACAGCGTACCGCCAAGCGTCCCTGTTGTGCTGGTCGACAATGGCTCTGCCGACGTGGACGACCTCAAAAAGCTGGCACAGCGCGCAGGGGCAGCGCTTGTATCGCTGCCGGAAAATCTGGGCTTTGGCACCGGCTGCAATCGCGGCGCCGCCGTAGCACGCACGCCGTTCATTCTGTTTCTCAACCCCGATACGGTTTTGTCACAGGGCTGCATCGACGCGCTTGAGACCGCCGCAGATACCTACCCCGATGCCAGCGCCTTTAACCCGCGCCTGCTGGACCGCAAGGGCAAGGTGATCCTGCGACGCCGCACCCGTCTGAACCCTGAATTTGTGCTGCAGGGTCCGGTACCGGACACACCCGCCGAAATCCCGACCCTGCTAGGGGCGGCCATCTTTCTGCGCCGCGATATCTATGACCGCATCGACGGGTTTGACGAAAACATCTTTCTCTATCACGAAGACGACGACCTGTCCTTGCGCCTGCGCGGCCTTGGCCCGCTAATGACCATCCCGCAGGCCGTGGTGACCCACAGCGAAGGGCGCAGTACCGCGCGCACGGGCGCCGTTGCCGCGTTCAAAGCCTATCACCTTGCCCGCTCGAAAGTGTACGCGTACACCAAACATGGCCGTCCCCGGCCCTTCCTGCGCACTCTGCTTGAAGGGGTCAGCGGGCTGTTTTCACCCCTCATGCTGATCCCGCGCAAGCGGGCCAAGGCAGTCGGATTCCTCAAAGGGGCATGGTCTGCCCGCAACGATAAAGGGCGCGGACGTGGCACATTGGACAACTAAGTTTCGCGACTGGCGACGTGCGCGCTATGTGCGCCGGTATCATGCCACGCATGGGGATCATTTTACCGCCTACGGGCTCGATCTTCGCGTCCCGTCAACCGTTTCAACCGGCGTGCGATATGTGCTGGCACGAGGCAAAGCTTACGAGGCTGAAGAGGCGTCGTACATCCAGCAGCACCTGCCGCACGGGATGCCGGTGCTCGAATTGGGCGGCTCGATCGGCGTCGTCAGCCGCGTGATCCGCGCCACCATCGGCCCTGATGCCCGCCATCTTGTCGTAGAGGCCAATCCTGATTTGGTTCCCATCTGCCGCGACAATGCCCTGCGCGATGCCTCCGCCGATGTGACAGAGGTCATTCAGGCCGCTGTTGCCTACACCGACGCGGAATCCGTGCGCTTTGCGCGAGGCGAGACACACCACTCCGGTCACGTTGCCCGAAACGGCGACGGCGACACGTTCACCGCACCTGCCCTGCGGCTGAGTGAACTGGTCAGTCGCATGCCCGACGGTCCATGGGCGTGGGTCAGTGATATCGAAGGGGGCGAATACGACATCGTGATGCAAGAAGACCCAAGCGTCTTTGCAAATGTCAGTCACAGCGTGATGGAAATCCACCCAGAGGCCTTCACGGCCATGGGCGGCAGCGAAGACGCCTTTCTCATTCGGCTCGATCAGCTGGGGTTTGACGTGCTGGACCGCACCGCAGATGTCCTTCTGCTGCGCGGCCCAGCAGGGTAGGTTTTAGCTTGGGTCAGCCGTGGTGCGCAGATAGGGCAGCACTTTCGTGAACTCCCCGAACTTCGCCTTGGCGTCATCATCAGACACCGTGGCCGGGATGATCACATCATCGCCCACGTTCCAGTTGGCCGGTGTCGCCACGCCCTTGCCGGTTGAGGTCTGCAATCCGTCCAGCGCGCGCAGCACCTCGGCAAAATTGCGGCCCACGGTCATCGGGTAGGTCATGGAAAGTTTCAGCTGCTTGTCCGGGCCGATGATAAACACGGACCGCACGGTCGCTGAATCTGCAGGCGTACGGCCATCGGGCAGATAGGCCTCTGCCGGCAGCATGTCGAACGCTTTGGACACTTCCAGCCCTTCATCCGCAATGATCGGAAAGGTTGCCTCGGCCCCGCCGACGGTCTTGATGTCGCCCTTCCACTTTTTGTGGTCTTCGACCCCGTCCACGGACACACCGATCACCTTGGTGCCGCGTTTGGCCCATTCGTCTTTCAACTGCGCCACGGCGCCGAACTCGGTCGTGCAGACCGGCGTGAAATCCTTGGGATGCGAAAACAGGATCGCCCAGCTGTCGCCAACCCAGTCGTGCAGCGAAAGCGTGCCTTGATCGGTCTCGACCGTCAGATCGGGAATGGTATCGTTAATGCGCAGGCCCATGGGGAATCTCCTTTTGGTTAATGTCGTCTCCTGCAATGTAGCGGGTCGCACCCCGACTTGCATCCCCCCGTTCTGACGCGCATATGCACAAGGCAAGGAATTCGCCCATCCGGGCATCACCATGAATGAAGGGAGCTTCCAATGCTGGAAAAGCGTGAGTTTTATATCAACGGTCAGTGGGTGTCCCCCGCGGTCGCCAATGATTTCGCCGTCATCGACCCGTCCACCGAAGAACAATGTGCCGTGATCTCGCTGGGCGGCCAGGCCGACACCGACGCGGCCGTGAACGCCGCACGCGCTGCATTTGACGGCTGGTCACAGACCCCGCGCGAAGAACGTGTCGCGCTGATCCGGAAACTCTCCGAGGTCTACGAAGCCCGCAAAAGCGAGATGGCCGATGCGATCTCTCTTGAGATGGGCGCACCGGTAGATCTGTCACGCAACCAGCAAGTGGGCGCAGGCAGCTGGCACATCGGCGGCTTCCTCAAGGCGTTCGAAACCTTCGAGTTTGACCGCGACTTCAACGCCACCGAAAAAACGCTGCTCGAACCCATTGGGGTCTGCGCGCTGATCACGCCGTGGAACTGGCCAATGAACCAGATCATCCTCAAGGCGATCCCGGCGATCGCAGTCGGATGTACCGTGGTGCTGAAACCTTCCGAGATCGCGCCGCTCTCCGGTCTGCTCTTTGCCGAGTTTATGGACGAGGCCGGCTTCCCGCCGGGTGTGTTCAACATGCTCAACGGCGACGGCCCCGGTGTCGGCTCGCAACTGTCGTGCCACCCCGAGGTAGACATGGTCAGCTTCACCGGCTCCACCCGCGCGGGCATCGCCATCTCCAAGGCGGCAGCGGACACGCTCAAGCGCGTCTCGCTCGAACTGGGCGGCAAGGGCGCCAACGTGATCTTCGAAGACGCGCACCCCAAAGCCGCCAAGGCCGGGGCGATCCGGTGTTTCCGCAACTCCGGCCAGTCGTGCAACGCGCCAACGCGGATGCTGGTGCACAAGTCGCGCTATGACGAAGCCGTTGAAATGGCGGCGGATGTCGCGACCAATACTCACGTCGGCCCCGCCTCCGAAGAGGGCAAGCACATCGGACCGGTCGTCAGCGAGGCGCAGTTCAATAAAATCCAGGGCCTGATCGAAAAGGGCATGTCCGAGGCGCGCCTTGTCGCCGGTGGCCTGGGCCGCCCCGACGGATTGAACCGGGGGTACTATGTCAAACCGACGGTCTTTGCCGATGTCACCAACGACATGACCATCGCCCAGGAAGAAATCTTTGGCCCGGTCCTGTCGATCATCCCCTTCGAGACCGAAGAGGAAGCCATCAGCATCGCAAATGACACGCCGTACGGGCTGACCAACTACATCCAGACCGAAGACGACGACAAACGCCGTCGCGTGGCACGCCGGCTGCGCTCTGGGATGGTGGAAACCAACGGTCAGGGCTTTGCACAGGGCTCGCCCTTTGGTGGCTACAAGCAATCCGGCAATGGCCGTGAAGGCGGCGTCTATGGGTTGGAAGAATTCCTAGAGGTCAAGGCGGTCTCCGGCTGGGCCGCTGAATAAGACCCAAGACATCAAAAAGGGCCGCCTCATCGCGGCCCTTCTTTCTTTTGGAGATGCCGGAATAGGTATTTGAAAAAGGGTGAAATAGAGCCCTGCGCTTTGGCTTTCACCCTTTTGAAAATACCTGAATGCTGCCTCTCAAAACGGCGCGGCGCTGCGGATTTTCACCGACCGCCCGCCCTGCGGGTGTTTGAAGCGCAGCTCTTCTGAGTGCAGCATCAGACGTGGATACGCCCGCGCGTGGCCTGTTGCATAAAAGGGATCCCCCAGAATGGGATGCCCCAAGCTCAGCATATGGACGCGCAGCTGATGGCTGCGGCCCGTCTTGGGGTAAAGTCTGATGCGCGCCGTGTCACCTTCGCGTTTGATCACCCGCCAATCGGTCTGCGCGCTTTTGCCGGTCTCGTGGCAGACCATCTGACGCGGGCGGTTTGGCCAGTCCACGATCAACGGCAGATCAATGGTGCCGGTGTTGTCCGCAGGGGCGCCCCAGATGCGTGCCACATAGGTTTTGCGGGTCATGCGTTTTTCGAACTGAAGCCCAAGGTGGCGCTGCGCATGGGGCGTCAGCGCAAAGATCATCACGCCAGACGTATCGCGGTCCAGCCGATGCACCAGCAGAGCATCCGGAAAGACCGCCTGAACCCGGGTCAGCAGGCAATCGGCCAGATGCGGCCCCTTGCCGGGCACGCTCAGCAGGCCTGCGGGTTTGTCCACCAGCAGCACTTCGGCATCTTCGTGCAGGAGGGCAAGCGGTTCATCAGGGGGCATGTATTGATCTTCCATCCAGCCTCGTCCCAGATGTAGGCTAAGATTTCAACCCGACAGGAGAGTTCCATGCATCCGACCATCGAAACCATGCAGGCGGTTGTCGCCAAGGGGGATGCCAGCGCCATCGCGCCGCTTTTGGCAGAAGAGGTGCAGTTTCTGCCGCCGACCTACTGGAAGGTCTGGACAGGACGGGATGCGGTCGCCGCCGTACTGGGCCATGTCGGACAAGTCTTTTCCGACTTTCGCTATCGCCGGGTCATGGGCGACGGCGTGGACTGGGCGTTGGAGTTTCGTTGCAAGGTTGGCGGTCTGGACGCCGTCGGCGTCGATCTGATCACGCTGAACGGGGACGGGTTGATCGACACTTTCGAAGTCGTCATGCGCCCGCACAAGACTATCGGCGCGCTGCGCGATGAAATGAATGCGCGGGTGATGCGCGATCCGGCGTTTCTCAAATTCAAGGATGCGCTGTCCTAAAGCGGTCTATTCAGCCGCCTTGGGCTGACGCATCTGGCGCAGGATCGACATCGTATAGATCACCAGGGCTGCCCAGATCATCGGAAAGGCAATCATGCGGGCCTGGCCGAAGGGTTCTTCAAAGACAAAGACCGCGATCAGGAAGATCATCGTCGGCGCGATGTATTGCAGGATGCCAATGGTCGACAGGCGCAGCCGCTTGGCTGCATTGGCGTATATCAGCAGCGGCACGGCAGTGACCGCGCCACAGCCGATCAGCAACCAGGTGTCGCGGGTGAAAGCCAGATCAAAGTGCGATGCACCCGTCACGGTCAGGTAGCCCAGGTAACCCAGTGCCGGAACGAGCAGGATCAGCACCTCCAGCAGGAACCCCTGATTGGGGCCAATCGGCAGGCTTTTCTTGCACAACGCATAGAGCCCCCATGTGATCGTCAGCACCAGGGCGGCCCATGGCACGCCGCCTGCGTCCAGCGTCAGCACAAGGACAGCGCCCGCCGCCAGCAACAGGGCGACAAGCTGCGCCCGGCTCAGCTTTTCGCGCAGCACGACAGCGGCCAGAAAGATGCTGAAGAGCGGGTTTATATAATATCCCAAGGCGGCATCCAGCGCGTTACCGGATGTGATCGCCCAAACATAGACGCCCCAGTTCAGCGATATCAGCGCGGCCGTCACGCAGCCCATCGCCAGCATGCGCGGGTTGCGCAAGGCTTCGCGCAGCGTGTTCGTGCGACCCAGAACGACAAGCACGACCGCTGCAATGGGCACGGACCACAAGACGCGGTGAACGACGACCTCTGCGGCCGGGATATGCGCCAGCACTTTCATGTAAAGCGGCAGAAAACCCCACAACCCATAGGCTGTTAGGGCAAAACCCAGACCCGCAGCGGTGTCTTCGTTGGTCTTGGGGCTCAGGCTGTCAGGGTTGCGCATGGGATCCCTCCTTGCGCCAAGGGGTACGCCCGCCCCTGTCTATTTACCAGACCTAAACCTTCACCCGTTCCGACTTGGGATCGTACATCGGCTTGAGGGATGCTTGGGCCGCCACACGGGTCCCTGACACGTCGATCTCAAAGGTCGAGGCAAGCAGATCTGCCGCCGTCTCGTTCTTGCAGGGCACATAGCCCAGGCCGATCGCGGCCCCCAGGTGGTGGCCGTAAGACCCTGACGAGAGATAGCCGACGATCTCGCCATCCCGAATGACAGGTTCGTTGTGGTACAAAAGCGGCTCGGGGTCTGTCAGCCTGAATTGCACCAGGCGGGTTTCCAGCCCCGAGTCCTTTTTGCGCAGAACCGCATCCCGTCCAATAAAATCGGGTTTGTCCGTCTTTACGGCAAACCCAAGACCCGCTTCGAGCACATGGTCTTCTGCGGTGATGTCATGGCCGAAATGACGGAAGCCCTTTTCGATCCGCGCGCAGTCCATCATGTGCATGCCACACAATTTGAGGTCCATGTCCTGGCCTGCGGCGTGCAGCGTTTCAAACGCGTGGGCCGCCATGTCGGCTGAGACATAAATCTCCCACCCCAGTTCGCCGACGTAGGTAACCCGGTGCACCCGGGCCAGCCCCATGCCCAGTTCAATTTCCTGCGCTGTGCCAAACGGATTGACCGCGTTCGAGAAATCCGCCGGTGAGACGGCCTGCAGGAGGTTACGCGCATTGGGGCCCATCACGGCAAGCACACCCTCGCCTGCCGTCACATCGGTGATCACCACATTAAAGTCGCCCTGATGACGGCGCATCCATGTTTCGTCTGCCAACCGGGCGGCGGCGGGGGTGACCACGAGATAGGCGGTTTCAGACAGGCGGGTGACGGTCACATCTGCCTCAATCCCGGCGCGATCGTTCAGAAACTGGGTATAGACGATCTTGCCCACCGGCACGTCATACTGTCCGCCCCCGATATGGTTCATAAAGGCCGTCGCATCACGGCCCTCGACCCGGATTTTGCCGAACGAGGACATGTCATACATGCCTACATTTGTGCGGATGGCCGTTAGTTCTTCAGCGACGTTGTCAAAGAAGTTCTGGCGCTTCCAGCTGTAGTCGTATTCGGGCGTCTGGCCGTCACGTGCAAACCAGTTGGCCCGTTCCCAGCCAGCGAGTTCGCCCATGACGGCGCCCTGTTCCAGCAGATGGTGGTGGAAGGGGGTGCGGCGCACGCCCCGGGCGGTTTTCTTTTGCAGGTAGGGGAAATGGTCCGCGTAGAGCAGGCCCAGCGTCTCTTTGGAGCGCTCGAAGAGGTAGGTCTTGTTGCCCTGAAAGGGTTGCATGCGGCTGATGTCGACATCGCCCAGATCAAAGGGTTTCTGGCCGTCTTCCATCCATTGTGCCAACGCCATGCCCGCGCCACCCGCGGACTGGATGCCGATGGAGTTGAAGCCGGCAGCGATCCAGACGTTGTCCATCTCGGGGGCGAGACCAAGGTGATAGGCGTCGTCAGGCGTGAAACTTTCGGGCCCGTTGAAAAAGGTGTGGATGCCCGCCTCTGCCAGCATCGGCATGCGCTCTACCGCGGCTTCGAGGATGGGTTCGAAATGGTCGAAATCTTCCGGCAGCTGGTCGAATTCGAAATCTTCGGGGATATCGAGCCGCCAAGGTTTGGCGTTGGGTTCAAAGGCACCCAGCAGCATCTTGCCCGCGTCTTCCTTGTAATAGGCGCATTCGTCCGGCACACGGAGCACTGGCAGTTGGGTCAGGCCGGGAATGGCTTCGGTGACGATGTAGAAATGTTCGCAGCTGTGCAGCGGCACGTTGACGCCCAGCATTTCACCGACCTGATGGCCCCACATCCCTGCACAGTTGACCACGTGATCGCAGGTGATCGTACCGGTGTGACCATCCGCAGTTTCATAGTTGACACCTGTCAACTTTCTGTTTGATTTTAACCCTTTAGTAACTTTTACACGCTCAATCACACGCGCGCCGCGCTGCCGTGCGCCCTTGGCCAGTGCAAGGGCGATATTGGCCGGATCACCTTGCCCGTCCTTGTCGAGATAGACCGCACCGGTCACCCCGTCGATATTGAGGTGTTCGTATTTCGCCTTGACCTCAGCCGCGCTGATTTCTTCCACGTCGACGCCAAAGGCGCGGGCCATGCCGGCCTGCCGATAAATCTCTTCTCGGCGTTCTTCGGTCAGCGCGACAGTGATCGACCCGCAGCGTTTGAAGCCGGTGGCAACGCCGGTTTCCTGCTCAAGATTGCCATAGAGTTCCTGCGAATACTTCGCGAGCTTGGTCATGTTCGCCGTCGCGCGCAGTTGTGCGATCAGTCCTGCCGCGTGCCATGTGGTGCCGGAGGTAAGCTGCTTGCGCTCCAGCAGGACCACGTCTTTCCAGCCCAGCTTGGTCAGGTGATAGGCCACCGAACAGCCGATGACGCCACCACCGATAATGACAACGCGGGCGTGGGAGGGGATATCGGGCATCGGATCGGTCCTTTAGATGATCGTATGGCCCCCCGCACGCAGGCGGGCGGCGATTTCGGCGATGTGGGCGGGGCTGACTTCGCAACAGCCGCCGACGATGGTGGCTCCCTGATCGACCCAGCCCATCACGTGATCGGCATAGGCTTCCGGGGTAAAATCACGGCGCGATTGCAACGTATCAACCGTCGGCTTGTCGCCCAGAAACCCTTCGGAGATTTGTTCGAACCCGTTGGCATAGGCGCCATAGGGCAGACCTGCATTGGCCAGAATCTCAAGGCCTGCGGGTATCGCCTCGGGGGCGGAGCAATTGATCAGGACCGCATCTGCCCCGGCCTGCGCATAGGGGATCGCGTCGGCAAGGGGTTCGCCTGACCGCAGACGGGTGCCTTCGGTGTCATCAACGCTAAGCGACAGCCAGACCGGTTTGCCGCTGCGCGTGGCCCCGCGCAGAACAGATTCCGCATGCAGCACAGAGCACACCGTTTCGCACAGCAGCAAGTCGCAGGAGGGGCCAAGCATGCGCGCGATATCGCCGTAGAGGGCCGCACCTTCGTCGCTGGGTGGATGCAGGTCAGGCCGGTAGGATGCCCCAAGTGGGCCGATGGCCCCGGCAATACGTGGTGCCTTGCTGAGGCGCGCTTCGGCCAGCGCCATTGTATAAAGATCGTTGAACCGCGCTTCCAACGGGGTGTCCTTCACCCGGTCGCGATGGATGGCGTAGGTGTTGGTTGTGGCGACCGTCGCACCCGCATCCGCAAAATCCCGGTGCACCTGTGCAACCAAACCGGGAAGGTTCACCATCACCTGGGTCGACCATAGCGGTGTGGGCGCATCGTCCGGCGTGCGGTGGATCAGTTCCTGCCCCATGCCGCCGTCAAGCAGTGTGATTTCGGTCATTGTCTTGCCTCCGCTGCCAGATCACGTGACGCCAGTAGGGCGGCCGCGCCGATCATCAGTGCGCCTGATGCGCGGTTCAGCCATACACCTGTCAGCCTTTTCATGCGACCCAAAGTGCGGGTTGCAGCCCAGCCCCAGAGCAACAGCACCGCACCATCGACAACCAGATATGTGGCGCCAAGGATCACCAATTGCATCAGCACCGGTTGCGCGGGGTCGATGAACTGCGGGAACAGCGCGCCGAAGAAAACCACGGCGTATGGATTTGCCGAAGAGGTCAGAAAGCCCTGCCGGAAAAGCACGCCTGTGCGCGCCTGCGCGGCGGCTTGCGGCCCCGCCGCGTCCCCGCGCGACAGCATCAGACGCAGGCCGATCCACGCAAGATAGGCCACGCCCGCCCATTTGATCATCCAGATTGCATCCGCCGAGGCGGCAATGATCGCCGTCAGGCCAAAGGCTGCGGCAGTCATTTGCAGCACGTTGGCGCTGAGATCGCCTGCGATGGTTGCCGTGCTGCGCCGCAGACCGTGGCGCAGGCTATTGGAGATGATGAGAAGCTGGCTGGTATCCGGCGGCGTTGCAAAGAACGCCGCCAGTATGCCGAGATAGACCAGGTATGTCTCGATGCTCATGCGCGGATACGCGCGTTTTCGGGATCCCACAGCGGCTGATCCGGCTGGACCACCGCCTTGCGGCGTTGGCCGAAGATTTCGACCTCAAGCTCTGTGCCGGGGTCTGCCAGTTCGGCGCGGACCATGCCAAGCGCGATGGATTTGTTCACCCGGTATCCCCAGTCCCCCGACGTCGTTTCGCCCACGACTTCGTCACCGTGCCAGACGGTGGACATATAGGGTGCGTCCTGATCGCCTGCGTCCACGATCAGCGTGACAAAGCGTTTCTTGACGCCTTGCTGCTTTTCGTTCTGAAGCGCGGCCTTGCCGGGGAAATCCTGCGGTTTGTCGAGGCGCACAAAACGGTCGAGCCCGCCTTCCAGCAAGGAATAGTCTGTCGACAGGTCGCCCTTCCATGTCCGGTAGCCCTTTTCGATGCGCAGCGAATTCAGAGCGTACATCCCAAAGGGCGTGGCCCCTGCCGCGATGACCGCATCGTAGATTGCGGGGATATCCGCGTTTTCCGCGTGGATTTCCCAGCCAAGTTCGCCGGCGAAGGACAGACGGACCAATGCGGCCCAGCGGCCCGCTACTTCGGTCTCCTGCATGCTGAGCCATGGCAGCGTCAGATCCGCATCCGTCAGGCCCGCCATCAGCGCGCGGGATTTGGGCCCGGTGACGATCAAGGTGGACATGGCTGTGGTCCAATCCTCAAATGTCAGGCTGCCATCTTCGGGCAAGCGGCGCTGCAGGACTTCGGCGTCGTGCCATTGCGCGGTTGCAGCCGTCACAAGGATGAACTTGTCTTCGGCTTCGCGGGTCACGGACATCTCTGTCAGGATGCGCCCGCGGCTGTCGGCGAAGTAGATCAGACCCGCGCGGCCGATCTTGGGCAGCGCGCCTGCCACCTGTCCGCGCAGCCATTCATCAGCGCCGGGCCCGGAAATCTTGAAACGCGAGAAACCGCAAAGCTCCAGCACGCCGACGTTGTCGCGGACCGCCTCGCATTCTTCCTTGATGCGTTGGGTCCAGGGGCCCTTGCGATCCCACGTGTGGGTGGCAGCCTCGGACGTGTCATCACCATCTTTGGCGAACCAGTTTGCGCGTTCCCAGCCGTTGTAGGCACCGAATTGCGCGCCGAGCGCCTGCAATTTGTTATGGATCGGCGACAGTTTCTTGTCGCGGCCTGCGGGCCATTCGTGATGCGGGAAATGCATCGCGTACTCGTGGCCGTAGGTTTCCAGCGCCTTGGACAGGCAATAATCGTGGTCGGCATAATCGGTGTAGCGGCGCGGATCGACGGCCCACATGTCCAGCTCGGTTTCGCCATGCATGATCCATTCGCTGAGCGCCTTGCCCGCGCCTCCACCCTGCGCGATGCCGAAGGTGAAGGAATGGCCCTCAAAGGCGTTTCTGACGCCCGGCATCGGCCCGATCATGGGCAGGCCGTCGGGCGCATAGGGGATCGGGCCGTTGATATTGCGTTCAATACCGCCTTCCCCCAGCAAGGGTACACGGGCCATGGCGTCTTCGATGTAGAACTCAAGCCGCTCAAGGTCATCGGGATATAGCTGGAAGGAGAAGTCCTCGGGCATCGGATCATCCGGCGTGACCCAATGGGCCTTGCAGTTGCGCTCGTAAGGGCCAAGGTTCAGGCCGTTCTTGTCCTGCCGCAGGTAGTAGGAGATATCGACGTCGCGCAACAGCGGCACCTTGTGGCCTTTTTCTTTGGTCCAGGCTTCAAGCTCGGGGATCTGGCCGGTCAGAAAATACTGGTGTGACATGACGATCATAGGCACGGTGCGGCCGCCGAAGGGCTTGAACATCTCGCCCACGCGCTGGGCGTAGTAGCCCGCGCAGTTGACGACCTTTTCACAGCGGATATCGCCCTTGGGTGTCTTGACGATCCATTCATCGCCGTCGCGGTCGATCCCTTCGGTGGGGCAGAACCGCTCAATGCGTCCGCCCGCCTCGCGCGCGCCCTTGGCCAGTGCCTGTGTGAGCTGGGCGGGGTCGATGTCGCCATCCAGCGGATCCCACATGCCGCCCAGAATGTCGTGGGTTTCCATGAACGGGTGCATCTCGCGCAGTTGCTCGGGCGTGCAGATGTCCATCTGCAGGCCCTGATACCGGCCCATGCCCGCGACACGCTCAAATTCCTGCATGCGCTCTTTGTTGTGGGCCAGCCGGATAGAGCCGGTGACATGGTAGTTCATCGGATAATCGACGTCCTCGCCCAGTGTACGGTACATCGACGCCGAATAGCGCTGCATGTTCATTATGGCCCAAGAGCCCGCAAAGTTCGGCACGTTGCCTGCCGCGTGCCAGGTGGAGCCTGCGGTCAGTTCGTTCTTTTCCAGCAAGACGCAGTCCTTCCAGCCTGCGTTGGCCAGGTGATAAAGTGTCGACGTGCCCACCACACCGCCGCCGATGATGACCACGCGTGCCGTTGTTGGAAAGTCAGCCATGAAAGTCTCCCTTAGTGTTCATGTTGCGGCAGATCATCCGCGATGTCGTAGTAGTCGCCCTTGTCGGCAACAAAGATGTGTTTTTCGATTCTGAGGCCCGTTGGGCCGTCCAGCGCCCCAAGCGCGAAGCTCATCGAGGTTTCATCGTCGTGGCGCCAAAACAGAAAGCATCCGCAGTCGGGGCAAAAGCCGCGCGCGGCACTGGCGCTGGAGCGATACCAGCGGGGCGTGCCGGTGATGGTGATGTTCGCCTGTTCGGCGACAGCGGATGCCCAGACGTTGCCAGATTGCTTGCGACACTGGCCACAGTGGCAGTTAGAGATGCTGCGGACCTGGCCCGTGACGGTGAAGGTGATGGCGTTGCAGTTGCAGGATCCTGAGAGCATTGGTCAGCTCCTTTGCGGGGTGGCGGCACTGCCAAGCAGTACCCCGTAGATGATGAAACAGACCGCCATGAAGCGGCGGAACCAGACGTTGAACACGGCCCCCAGCGCTGCGCGGCCAATGCCAGCGCCAAGCGCGGTAAAGCAGGTGTAGCTAAGTGCGGTCAGGATCAGCGCGGTGGGCATGATCACGGCCATCTGATCCCAGATCGGGACGTCCGGCTGCACGAATTGAGAGAAGGCGGCAAGGTAGCCTGCGACAGACTTCGGATTGATCGTCGCGATGGCCAATGCGCGAAAATAGATGCTGGAGGCGGGGCGATTGTCGACCTTCACAGGCGTCTTCGACATCACCCAACCACGCAGACCCAGATAGATCAGGAACGCGGCACCGATAAGTTTGGCGGCAAGGAATGCGGTCGGAGAGGCCGCGATGAGCGCCGTAACCCCGAAGGCGGACAAGATCAGAAAGAGCGTGGCCTGTGTCAGGATCGCAAGCACGCCGACAAGCGACCGCCGAAAGCCGATTGTCATGCCATTGGTGATGCAGTTCACTGCGTTTGGCCCCGGGGTTGTCACGAAGACGGCCCAAAACACCGCGAATATGATCCAGCCCTCAAATGACATCAGTAGACCGGCGGCGCGATGACCCAGATGGCCACGGCGGGTTTGTCATGAGGGTTGGCCCAGCGGAACGGCTCGCCCCGCATGCGGAAGCTGTCGCCGGGATTGATCTCGTGGGTCGTGCCGTCGATCTCCATCTGCAGGCGGCCCGAAATCAGGTAGCCCACTTCCTGCGTCGGGCGCTTGACCAGGTCCTTGATCCGGCTGTGGGGCTGAAAGGTGGAATGCACCATCTCAAAATCGTCCGTTAGGTCAGGGGACAAAAGTTCTTCGACCAGTCCTGCGGTATCTGACCCGATGGGCCGGCGTGCGTCGGCGCGCACAATGTATCCGGCCTCATGTGCCGGGGCTGCTGCGTGGCGGAATAGCATGGACACGGAGACATCCAGCGCTGCCGCCAGGTGGCGGAGATCTGTGATGGAGGGTTCTGAGAGGTCCCTCTCAACCTGGCTGAGCCACCCGACCGAGCGCCCCAGTTTTTCCGCCAGCCCTGCCAAGGTGAGCCCGCGCGTCTTGCGCAGGGCGCGCAGGTCGGCCCCCAGGGTATCCGGTGTGTCTGGCAGAGTGTGGCGCATTGGAGCGGATTTTCCGTGAAAAAAGGACTCTCTTTTTCACGATAGCCAAATTCACGTGAAAAAATCCAGCGCTATTTCACGCAAGCGAAGGTTGTTTTCAGAATAGCAGCCAGCACGGTGGCATCCTGAGTGTTGAACGCGTCGGGCTGATCGCTGTCGATATCGAGCACCGCAATGAGGTCACCTGTCGCGTTCCACACAGGTAGCACCAGTTCAGAACGGGTTGAACTGGCGCAGGCGATGTGACCCGGAAAGGCGTCTACGTCTGGTACCAGCTGGGTTTCGCCGGTGCGCGCCGCCGCACCACACACCCCGCGTGAAAAGGGGATGTGCAGGCAACCATGGCCACCCTGATAGGGGCCGATCTTGAGCATGTCGGGCGCTGTGACGCGGTAGAAACCCGTCCAGTCAAAACGGGTGTCTGCGTGGTGGATTTCGCACGCCAGCGTGGCCATTAGCGCGATAGGATCGTCTTCGCCCTTGGTCAGCGACGCGATGGTTTGGGCAAGGGTTGGGTAATCAATCGCCATTGTGGTTCTGCTGTGTGCGGTTGGAATTGGATATTTGTGGCCAGAAGATGCAGTCAGACGCGTTCAATCGCGATGGCAGTGCCTTCGCCGCCGCCGATGCAGATAGCGGCCACACCGCGTTTGAGGTTCCGCTTTTCCAGTGCGTTCAGAAGCGTCACCATAATGCGCGCGCCTGACGCGCCAATGGGGTGGCCCAGCGCGCACGCCCCGCCGTTGACGTTGACGATGTCGTGGTCGAGCCCCATTTCACGCATGAAGGCAAGGGGGACGACGGCAAAGGCTTCGTTCACTTCCCAAAGATCGACGTCGTCTTTTGACCATCCGATGCGGTCGAGCAGTTTTTTGGCCGCGGGAACCGGCGCGGTGGTAAAGAGGCCCGGTGCCTGCGCGTGACTGGCGTGGCCGATAATGCGCGCGCGGATGGCAAGGTTTTGGGCCGCTGCCGCCTCTTCAGAAGCCAGAACGAGGGCCGCAGCCCCATCAGAGATCGAAGAAGAGTTGGCCGCTGTCACCGTGCCCCCGTCGCGGAAGGCCGGTTTGAGCTGTGGGATTTTGTCGGGGCGCGCGCTGGCGGGCTGTTCATCGGCGGCCACGGTGACGCTGCCTTTGCGGGAATGCACGTCGACTGGGGCGATTTCGTGATCAAAGGCTTCTGTTTCCTGTGCCTTGAGCGCGCGCGACAGGGAGGCCAATGCATAGTCGTCCTGAATTTCGCGGGTGAATTGGTAGGTTTCTGCGCAATCCTCGGCGAACGTGCCCATCAGGCGGCCCTTGTCATAGGCGTCTTCCAAACCGTCGAGGAACATATGGTCGATGACCTGTCCGTGGCCCAGCCGCGCCCCACCGCGCATCTTTGGCAGGACGTAAGGCGCGTTTGTCATGCTTTCCATGCCGCCTGCGATCATGACATCTGTGTGCCCCAATGCGATCTGGTCAAAGGCGATCATCGCGGCTTTCATGCCCGACCCGCACATCTTGTTAAGCGTAGTTGCGGGCACCTCTTCGCCCAGACCGGCCTTGAAGCCTGCCTGGCGCGCGGGTGCCTGCCCCTGCCCCGCGGGGAGCACGCAGCCCATCAGCACCTCGTCGATCTGGGGCGCACCGGCACCGGTTATGGCGGCCTTGATCGCAGCACCGCCCAGATCGGCGGCGGTCAGTCCGCTGAAAGCACCTTGAAATCCGCCCATTGGCGTCCGGGACGCGCCCGCGATGACAACATTTTTCATCAAACCTACCTCGCTTGGGGCCGCACACTGAATAGTAAGGAATCGCGGCTATTGCTGGGACCTTAAGGGTCTCAGAGGTCTATTTATGGAAGTTTTGGCCAGAACAGAAGCTGATATGCAAGTTGTGAGTGTGCAGGACAGTCGCATTGATGCCGCTGTGGCGCTGGCTTTCAAGGATGCGATGCGCAACACAACCGACGGGGGGCCGCAGACGGTGGTGCTGGACCTTCAGAAGGTCGACTTTATCGATTCAAGCGGGCTGGGCGCGATTGTGGCCACGATGAAGCATCTGGCACCTGACCGGAAACTGGTGCTGGCCGGGCTGAGCCCGACAGTTGACAAGGTGTTCAAGCTGACCCGGATGGATACGGTGTTTCGGGTGTTCACCTCATTGGACGACGCCTTGAGCGACGTGCGTGCCTGAAAACAGGGGCGGCCAGCGGATGGATGAACCGATCATGCTTGCACCTTTTGATGTGTCAGTGATCAGCAGTGAACACGCCGTTCGGGATGCGCTGCGCGATGTGATCCACGGGCTTGGACCGCTGGGGCTGGACATTGAGGAAGTGGGCACGGTTGAGTTGGTGCTGGCAGAGGCACTCAACAACATCGTTGAACATGCCTATCCCCCCGATGCGCAAGGCGGGCCCATTCATGTGACTTGCAGGCATCGGCAGAAAGGGTTGTTTTTCACTATCCGGGACAGGGGCAAAGCGATGCCAGACGGACAGATCCCGCTGGGGATGGTTCAGGATGTCAATGTGGATGTCATGGACATGCCCGAAGGGGGGTTTGGCTGGTTCATGATCCGCGATCTGGCCAAGGACGTGGCCTATCAACGTCAAGGCTGCGAGAACGAGCTGCAGCTGCGACTGGCCATCGCGGTACGCCGCGCGCCGCCCTGACGCCTGATCGCCACCTGCACGCGACCGCTGACCCTTGGCGCGAGGGCCACTTCCCGTTGGTGTTAAGACATTCCCCGCATGAGATTCACCATGACACTGTGTCGCCTTCATTCACCGTCAAAGCGCCCCCGTGGTTTCACAAAATCGCCTTGGTTTCTGTGCATCGTTGACCCTGTAGCTGCATATGGCTTCCCTCGGCACTGCGTTTGATAGCCCCCACCCAGTGCGCGGTGCCGAGGAACTTCCCCCCAATTCTGACCCTCTTCCTTGGCACACCCGTCCGGACGGGCTACATCGCGGCACAGAGTGTCAGAGGAAGCAGTCATGCGCGATTTTCACTTACCGGGGCGGTCGCCCGTTTTCGCGACCAATGGCATGTGCGCGACCTCTCATCCGCTGGCCGCGCAAACGGCAGTCGCTATCCTCAAACAAGGTGGCAATGCGATGGACGCGGCACTTGCCGGTGCGGTGTTGCTGGGTATCTGCGAGCCGCAGATGACCGGGATCGGGGGCGATTGTTTTGTGCTTTATTCCCTGCCCGGCAGCGATGATGTTCACGCGTTGAACGGGTCGGGCCGGGCGCCTGCGGCCTTGGACGCCGCCATGCTCCGGGATCGGGGCGCGGACAAGGTGCCAAAGTGGGGGCCTGAGGCTGTCACGATCCCTACTGCGGTCGATGCATTCTGCCGCCTGTCGGATGAGGTCGGCCACCTTGGGCTTGATGCAGTACTTGCCCCCGCGATTCATTATGCCGAAGCTGGCGTGCCCGTCGCCCCGCGCGTTGCCTCTGACTGGCATTTGGATGCCGACACCCTTAAGGGCAGCGCGCGCACACATTATCTGTTCAACGGCAAAGCCCCGCAGGTCGGACAGGTTTTTGCCGCGCCGGGCCAGGCCGAGGTCTTGCGTCGAATCGCACGCGACGGGCGTCGCGCGTTCTATGAGGGGGAGGTGGCAGAGGATATGTTGCGTTGCCTGCAGGCGGCAGGCGGCGTGCACACTGCGGACGATTTTGCCAAAGCCGCCGCGACCCCAAGCACGCCGGTATCTGGCACCTACAAGCATCTGGAAGTGGTCGAGCATCCGCCAAACGGGCAAGGGGCCACCGCGCTGTTGTTGCTCAATATGCTCAAGGCATTCGATTTTTCCGCGATGGATCCAATGGGCGCCGAACGCGTGCATATCGAGGCGGAAGCGACCAAGCTGGCCTATGACGCGCGCAACAGGTTTCTGGCTGATCCCGATTACACCACCGGGTTGGAACACATGCTGTCGCCTGAAACAGCAGACAAGCTGGTCGGCTTGATTGATCTTAAGAAGGCCATGCCTGCCGCAGCACCGCTGACTGAATCGGTGCACAAAGACACGGTCTATATCACCGTGGTGGACCGCGATGGCATGGCCGTGTCGTTGATCTATTCCATTTTCAGCAGTTTCGGGTCCGGCATCGCGTCGGACAAATTTGGCATTCTGCTGCAGAACCGCGGGGCAGGGTTTACCCTAAAAGAAGGGCATCCGAACGAGCTGAAGGGCGGCAAACGTCCGATGCATACGATCATCCCGGGGATGATCCGTGAAAAGGGACGCGTCGTGATGCCGTTTGGCGTGATGGGCGGGGCCTATCAGTGCACCGGCCACGCGCGATTTGTCTCGAACATGGTCGATTATGGCATGGATGCGCAAACCGCCATCGACGCGCCGCGCGCCTTTGCCGACGCGGGCGAGCTGCGGCTAGAGCGAGGCTACAGCGACACTGTGCGGCAAGAGCTTGCAGATCTTGGCCACAAGATGGTCGCGCCAGACACCGCAATCGGCGGCGCACAGGCGATCCGCATGCATGAAAGCGGCGTGCTGGAAGGGGCCAGTGATCCTCGCAAGGATGGATGCGCGCTGGGGTATTGAGCGCGCGGCCCGGCCTTCATCTTTCCAATAAACTCAATACCGACCGTGCCGCGAGCGGACCGTGGGCGATTCAGTTCAGCTGAAAATGCAGCGGATAGGACCCATCTGTGAAGGGGCCGAACAGATCCGGAATATCCGGATGATCTACAGGCTCGCCCGAGTAATCCGCGACCAGGTTCTGCTCTGACACATAGGCCACGTAATAGCTTTGATCGTTTTCGGCCAGCAAGTGGTAGAACGGCTGGTCCTTGATCGGGCGGCTTTCTTCAGGAATGGCTTCGTACCATTCATCTGTATTTGCAAATTCAGGGTCCACGTCAAAAATAACCCCTCGAAAGGGATGTTTTTTGTGTCGGACAATCTGCCCAAGATGATATTTCGCACGTGTGCGTAGCATAACATTGCAGCCCCTACCTTTCGTTACTAGTCGTTTCAAGGGCCTTTTGTCCAATCACGAGGCCTGATTTTGCAGAAACAGTCTGTTGATGTGTGTCTGTAGGGTCGCGAACCGCCCATACCGAAAATTCTGCTTGCGAGACGGAGAGTTGGCCGGTCGCGTCCGTGCCCAAGCTGTTTGCCTCATGCAGGTCGCCTTGCGGATCACAGAGATGAACCTGTGACATTTTGTGATGTGACGCAGCAGAAAAATGAGGTAGAATAGCGGCAAAACAAGATACAAAAAGCGAGAGGCAGATGAGCAGATCCCTTCGCGCCCTGATAATTGTGTTGCTGGTGGCATCCTGCGGGGGTGGACAGACGTCCGCGCCGCGCAATCTGGACAACGCCTGCAGCCTTCTCAAGGAGCGCCCCGAATACCTCAGAGCATTCCGCGCCGTCGAGCGCAAATGGGGCGTGCCGATCCACGTCCAGATGGCGACGATCCATCAGGAAAGCAGATTTGTGGCGGATGCGCGCACGCCTTTCAAATACGTGCTCGGGGTGTTGCCGATGGGCCGCCAGTCCAGTGCATTTGGCTATTCTCAGGCGCTGGATGCCACGTGGGATGAATACCGCCGCGACCAGAACCGGCGCACCGCCAAGCGGGACCGGATCAAGGACGCCAGCGATTTCATGGGCTGGTACATGAATGTCAGCCAGGAACGCAACGGGATCCCGCTGACGGATGCGCGCAATCAGTATTTGGCCTATCACGAGGGTCATACGGGATATGCGCGCGGGTCCTACAACCGCAAAAGCTGGCTGGTGGGGGTCTCTGCCAAGGTGGCCGCCCGGTCAGAGATGTACCGCGATCAAATCGCCGGATGCCGTTTGCGCCGGTGATGTCATGCGCCGGGTGGGGGTTTGCCCATTCTACCGCGATGGTTCTATCTTGGCGTCGCCCACATCAAAGAGGCTGTTGGGCAGGTTGCCGCCCTTTTCCAGATCACCAAGAATGACCGTCGTCTTGCTGCCGTTGCCGTCATTGATAATCCACTGGCGCAGTTCGATCGGGTTGCCGGTGAATTTCAGCTGGATATTGCCGTATTCCGGGTGCGCCGGGTCCTGAGCGGTGACGGTCGTCGCGGTGCCGTCATAAGAGTGACCAGTCACCATGCGGGCCTGCCCCAGGTTGACCTGTTGTGCCAGGATGATCGATAGCGGGGTGCGGTCCAGCGGGTAGGTTTCTGCCGGTTGGTTGGATTTCTTGTCATAGATCACCACGGTGTTTGACCCAGCTACCACAAGCGTTGCCTCGGGCGGATTATACTCAAACCGCACGCGCCCCGGTCGCTTGATATAGATCGTGCCGGTGCTGATTGACCCATCATCGTTGATCTGGGTGAATTCGCCTTTCGCTGTCTGCAATTGATTGAGATAGCTCGATAATTGCGCCAGCGGAAGTTGCTGTGCCGCGACTGCGAGGGGCGTCAGGGCCATCAGACCCAGCGCAAGAACCGCCGAAATAGTGAAACGCATGATACTTTCCTTCTTGGCTTGGCAAAGACATAGGGCGGTTGCCCCTGTTATGCGATATCAGCAGCGCTGTTTTTGCCCTGTGCGCGAAAAAACACCGTCAGGTGGAGGGCCTGACGGTGCTCTTGTGGTGCCGGATGGACCCTTGGAGGGGGAGTAAGTCTTAGGCTTGCTCCGGCACCAGTATGTCGCGTTTGCCCACGTGGTTCGCAGGGGACACAAGGCCCTCGTCCTCCATCTGTTCGACCAGCCGCGCGGCCTTGTTATAGCCGATCGCCAGTTTGCGCTGGATGTAGGAGGTCGAGCACTTGCGGTCCTTGATCACCACTTGAACAGCGGTGTCGTAAAGCGCATCTTCGCCATCGGTATTGCCGCCGGTGTTCAGGCCCAGCACCGCATCAATCGAGGCTTCGCTGTCTTCCGCTGGTCCCTCGACCACGCCGGATACATAGTCAGGCTCCCCGAACTGCTTGAGATGGTTGACGATTTCCTCAACTTCTTCGTCCGAAACGAACGGCCCGTGGCAGCGCGTAATCTTGGCGCCGCCCGCCATATAGAGCATGTCGCCCATGCCCAGAAGCTGTTCGGCACCCATCTCACCAAGGATCGTGCGGCTGTCGATCTTTGAGGTCACCTGAAAGGAAATCCTGGTGGGGAAGTTTGCCTTGATCGTGCCCGTGATCACATCGACCGAGGGGCGCTGTGTGGCCATGATCAGGTGGATGCCAGAGGCACGCGCCATCTGGGCGAGGCGCTGGATGCAGGCTTCGATTTCTTTGCCCGCGACCATCATCAGGTCGGCCATTTCGTCGACGATCACGACGATATAGGGCAGTTTTACGGGTGTGTTTTCTTCGGTCTCGAAGATCGGTTCGCCCGTGTCCTCGTCAAATCCGGTCTGCACGGTCCGCTCAAAGTTTTCGCCTTTCGCCAGCGCCTCAGCGACGCGACCATTATAGCCTTCGATGTTGCGCACGCCCATCTTGGACATCTTGCGATAACGCTCTTCCATCTCGCCGACGGTCCATTTCAGCGCCACCAGCGCCTTTTTGGGGTCCGTCACAACGGGGCTTAGCAAATGTGGAATGCCGTCATAGACGCTGAGTTCCAGCATCTTGGGATCGATCATGATCATGCGGCAATCCTCGGGGCTCAGTTTATAGAGCAGCGACAGGATCATGGTGTTGATCGCCACGGATTTGCCGGAACCGGTTGTCCCTGCGATCAGCAGGTGGGGCATCTTGGCGAGGTTGGCCACGACGGGTTCACCGCCGATGTCCTTGCCCAGGGCCAGCGGCAGGCGCTGGTTGCCGTCGCCGAAGTCGCGGCTGCTGAGGATTTCGCGCAGGACCACCTTTTCGCGGTTTTCATTGGGCAGTTCGATGCCGATCACGCTGCGGCCCGGCACGGTGGACACACGCGCGGAAAGGGCTGCCATGGAGCGGGCGATGTCATCGGCCAGACCGATCACGCGGGATGCCTTGAGGCCCGGTGCCGGTTCAAGTTCGTACATCGTCACGACTGGGCCGGGGCGCACGGCGATGATTTCGCCTTTGACCCCATAATCATCCAGCACCGTTTCAAGCATACGCGCATTTTCTTCCAGCGCTTCATCGCTGAGGTGCAGTTTCTGCACGGTATCGGGGCTTTCGAGCAAGGCCAGCGGGGGAAGTTCAAACCCCGGGTGCGTGTCTTCGAAGGTCAGTGTTGGCTGCGCCTCGGCCTGGGCCTGCTTGGATGGTTGCACGGGCTTGCGCAGAGGTTGTTGCACCACCTTGCGTGGTTCTGCCACGGGGATGGAGAGCGGAGCGGCCTGTGGCTCGGGGGCCAGCGGCAAGTCAGTTGGTGCCGCATCCTGCGGTATAACGGCGGGGGTAGACGCCGCGGTATCCAGCGTGACACGCGGGGCGGTCAACGGGGGTTCTGCCCGCTGCGGCGTTGTCAGCGGCGGTTCGGGCGGCAGGCCGCTGGTATCAAGCACCAGCGCGTCGGGGCCGCGCCCGCGACCGCGCGTCAGGGGGGCGGTTGTTGCGGTGTGGACAGCCGTGGTACTGCGCACGCGGTTCTTGATCACATCCGCGATCTTGCTTTTGATCCGATCATCGCCGGGCATTTCGTCATCGATTACCCCGTCGTATTGCGGTTCAACCAGTTCCGGCTCGGGCATTGCGTCGGGGCGTTTGATCAGGCCGGGCATGCGGGCCAACAGACCTGTTTTGACCTCAGCCGGGGTTTCAAGCAGGGGTTCCTGAGCGTGTGGGGCAGCAGTGAGTGCGGGTTCACTTGCGACAAAGGCCGCGTTTTCCTCTGCTGCGATCCGGCGTTGTTCGCGGCGTTCATTGGTGCGTGCCTGAAGGTTCTGAGCCACGTGGACCGCGCCCATGGCGCCCCGGCCGAGCACATTCATCAAGGTCGCATAGGCCATGATCAGGCCCAGCAGCAGGAACCGGATGATCTGGTTCACCTCGACCTTGGTAAAGCCAAGTACGAAGGCACCAAGCGTGATGATGCAGACGGCCATGACCAGCGACATCAACTTGATCGCAAAGGTCGACCCGATGGGCAAAACGTTGAGTATGACGCCCATGACGGTGTCGCCAAACAGCCCCCCCAGCCCAAAGCTGTGGGTCTGTAGCCATGCCGCGTCAGGGGTGAGCGTGGCCCCATAGATGGAGCCAAGCGCCACAGAGATAGGCGCGAAGATCAGCCGCCCCATGGCGCGTTCTTGGCCCCAGTGCAGCGCAAAACGTGTGCCCCACGTGAGCAACACAACGGCAATGCCCCACGCGCCCCAGCCCACGATCATGAAGAGCGGTGCGGCGATGGAGGCCCCCATCCGGCCCAGCCAGTTCTGCACCGGCGCATCGGTCGAGACCATGAAATTGGGATCATCAGGCGTGTAGCTGCCGATCATCATCGCAGCCATTACGCCCAGCCCGATCAGCGCCAGACCCAGCAATTCCTTGCTGCGTTTTTCCAATGCCTGGCTCATGTTACTGTCAAGCAAGGGGTTACGCTGCCGTGTCTGGTATGCCATCGCCTCGGTTCCTCTTTATGCCGGATACAGGCAGTCGCGGATCAGTTCCAATCCACGTGCCGTTTCGTCTTTTGGGGCGACAAGAGCCACCCGGATGTATGTTTTGCCGGGATTTTCCTCGCCCGGTACGTCTTGTGCCAGATAGCCCCCGGGCAGCACCTTGACGCCCGTCTCGCGCCATAGCTTGACGGCGGCTGCTTCATCATCGTCGACAGGCAACCACAGGAAAAACCCGGCCTCGGGGCTCTGATAGCCCGGGACATTGCCCAGGATACGATCCGCAATCTGGTACTTTTCCAGATACATCGCGCGGTTTTCCTGCACATGTGTCTCATCATCCCAGACGGCGGCGGCGGCCTGTTGCAGGGGCAAAGGCAGCGGTGCGCCCGCGTAGTTGCGCAACTGCTTGACCTCGCGAATGGTATCGGCGCCGCTGGCGATAAAGCCAGAGCGCAGCCCCGGCAGGTTCGAGCGTTTGCTGAGACTGTGGAAAACGGCGACGCGGTTGCGGTCCGTGCCCAGCTTTTCCACGACTTCAAGTACGCCGATGGGCGGGCTGTCGCGGTAGATCTCGGAATAGCATTCGTCGGCGAGGATCATGAAATCATGAGTCTCGGCCAGATCGATCAAGGACGCCCAGTAGTCATAATGCGCGACAGCGCCCTGCGGGTTGGCAGGCGAACAGATGTAGGCCGCAGTGGTGCGCGCCAGTACGTCGGTTGGGACATCGTGGAAGTTTGGCAGATGCCCGGTGGCTTCGGTCGCGTTGACCATGATCGGGTCCGCGTTGCCTGAAATCGCGGCGATCATGTAGACCTGATAGAAGGGATTGGGCATCAGAACGGCTGGCTTTTGGCCATTCTTGGTCTCGGGGCTGAGCGCGACAATGGCGTTGTAGAGCCCTTCTCGGGTGCCGTTCAGCGCCATGACCTCAGTCTCGGGGTCCATAGCGACGCCGTAGCGCCGCTTGATCCAGTCCGAGATGGATTGTTTCAGTTTGGGGGAGCCATCGTTGGGCGGGTAGCTGTTAAAGCCCTCAGAATATTCGACAATTTTATCCGTGACCCATGCCGGGAAGGCGTGCTTTGGCTCTCCGATGGTCATCTGAATGACGTCGCCATCCCAATCCGCATCGCGGAGCAAAGCGCGCAGGCGCGGCCAAGCATGGGCCGGAAGGTTCGAAAACCGGTCGGGGTACAACATCAAAACTGCCTCGGATCGGGATCATTATCGCCCCGTTTGACACCAAAGTAGCCAAGCGGGCGCATCCCGTCCATCAAAATTCCGAAGGAGGTCAGGTGTTTGTGGCTTTTAGGCCAACGCGGTCTCTGCTGCGACGCCGATACGCAACAGGTGTTCTTCCATATCCGGTGGGCACATCAGCATTAGCCCGCATGACGGCGTGCCCGTGGGCAGCGTCAGCGCGCAAATGCCCATCAGGTTGCCCAGCCTTGTGTTGCGCAGGGCCAGCAGATTTTCGGTGACATAATAATCTGCATCCTGCTCAAGCCGCGCAAGGTTCGGGGGCAAGATCGGGGTGGTCGGGGCCAGCACGGCGTCATAGCCCGCCGTGGCATGATCATAGCCGTGTCGCAAGACATCCAGCTTGGCCCAGGAAGAGACGTAATCGGCGGCAGAGAACCCCTTGCCCAATCGGAAGCGATTGAGGATTTCGGAATACATTTTGTCCGGGTTCGCCTCGATCACGTCGCGCCACAGGCCGTAAGCCTCAGATGTGAAAAGGCATGTGGCCAATTCCAATGCCTGTTCCAGTTCAGGCATGTCGATCCAGTCGATCGTGGCACCCGCCGCTTCGATCCTGGCAATCGCTGCGTCAAAGGCCGCTTTCGGCCCGTCGCGAAGACCTTCCATCATCACCGTTTTGATAACGGCGAAACGGCGGCCCTCAAGACTGGCGGCGGTCAGATCAGCAGGTTTGCTGCCCTCAAGCGCGGCCAGAAGGAGGCCTGCGTCCTCAACCGAGCGGCAAAGCGGGCCCACGGTGTCGAATTTCAAAGCCAATGGCACGACCCCTTCGAGGGTCAGGCGGCCCGACGTGGTTTTCAGACCGACCAGATCGTTCCACACGGATGGAATACGCACCGACCCGCCGGTGTCTGACCCAATGCCCGCCGCCGCCAGCCCAAAGGCGACAGACGCCCCTGCCCCGGAGGATGAGCCGCCCGCCACGCCCAAAGGATCATTCACCGACGGCGGTGTCGCGGTTGACGGGTTGTGACCAAGGCCGGAGAAGGCCAGCTCGCTCATGTGGGTCTTGCCAAGACAGACCAACCCGGCGGCGGTGGCATTTGAAAGCACGGTGGCGTCCGCATCAGGCACGCGGCCTTCCAACAGCTTTGACCCGGCTTCGGTCGCGACTCCAGCCGTGTCAAAGAGGTCTTTCCACGAGATCGGGACCCCGTCCAGCAGTGACAGGCGATGGCCGGATTGGGCACGGGACGCGGCAGCGCTGGCTTCGGCCAACGCACGGTCGTGGGTGACGCGGGCATAGATGCGGTCGCGCAATGGGTGCGCGTCAATGGCATCAAGATAGGTTTGGCAGAGCGCAACCGGGTCGATGTTGCCCGCGCCAATCCCGCGGCCCAGATCTGCCGCTGTCATTGTCAGCCACTCTTGCATGGATGCATCCCCCTTGATCTTTGGTGACGGTAGCGACGCTTGGGCACATGGACAATCCCTGCCTGCCGCCCCATATCTGCCACATGGATTTTGACGCGGATATTGCCATTGTTGGTGGCGGTTTGAACGGGCCTGCGCTGGCGCTTGCAATGGCGACCGCCGGGCAGAAGGTGATCCTGATCGACGCGCTGGGGGTGACGGTGCGCAAGGACGCGGGTTTTGACGGGCGGTCCTATGCGCTGGCGCTGACCTCAACCCGGTTGCTTGAGGGGATCGGCGTCTGGGAAAGGATCGCTGAGCACGCCCAGCCGATGCTGGAAATCAAGGTCACGGATGGACGCGCAGGCGAAGGGCCATCGCCGATGTTCATGCATTTCGATCACGCCGAGATCGAGGAAGGCCCGATGGGTCAGATGGTTGAAGACCGTCACCTGAGGCGGGCTTTGCTGGAGGCGGCGAAAGACACGGACGGCATCACGCAGATCAACGGGCGCAGGGTTGTTGCACAGGACATTGATCCTGCCGGGATCACCCTGACGCTTGACGACGGGCAAACCGTGCGCACGCGCCTTGCGGTCGGGGCAGACGGGCGCGGCACGGGTACCGGCGCGCGGGCCGGGATCAAACGGGTTGAATGGCGCTATGCACAGACCGCGCTGGTCTGTGCGATCCAGCATGAAGAGCCCCACAACGGGATCGCGCATCAGTTCTTCATGCCGCCCGGGCCGCTGGCGATATTGCCCTTGACCGGCAACCGGTCGTCTATCGTGTGGAGCGAGTCCGAAAGAAATGCCGCGCGCATACATGCGCTCGATGATGCGGGCTATCTTGAGGTGCTGAGGCCCAGGTTCGGGGACTTTCTGGGGGAAATTTCGCTGGCCGGGGCGCGCTATACATATCCGCTGGGCCTGTCGCTGGCGCATCAGATGGTCGCCGCGCGTGTCGCACTGGTGGGGGATGCGGCGCACGGGATGCACCCGATTGCGGGTCAGGGGTTGAACGCGGGCCTGCGGGATGTGGCAGCACTGGCTGAGGTGGTCGCAGATGCCGCGCGGCGTGGTGAAGACATCGGGTCAGAGGCCGCGCTGACGCGCTATCAGGAGTGGCGGCGATTTGACAATGCGTCGCTGGCACTGGCGACGGATAGCTTCAATCGATTGTTTTCCAACGATAATCCACTGGTGCGCATGGCGCGCGACGTGGGAATGGCCGCGATCAATGCGCTGCCGGGTTTGCGGCGTGGGTTTATTCGCGAGGCAGCAGGTCTGACGGGCGATCTGCCACGGCTGATGCGCGGCAAGCCAATCTGAGTGTTGGCTACTTGAGCACCCGCGCTTCGTCTTCCAGCATCACCGGAATTCCGTTGCGGATCGGGTAGGCAAGCCCTGCCTGCTTTGAAATCAGCTCTTGTTGGTCTGCATCATATTCAAGGGTCGCTTGCGTGCGCGGACAGATCAGTGCCTCAAGCATGCGGCGATCAAAGACAACTTCGTTGGCGGGTGGCGATGTGTCATCGGTCATTGCATGATCCCCTCTTCCTGTCCGCCCCGCAGGGTATATTCGATCAGTGTGACCAGTGTTTCGCGCCGGGTCTCCAGCGACGGGGCTTCGAGCAGGGCCTGCTTATCTTCGGCGTCGAATTCCAACATCATGGAAAGCGAGTTGATCAGCAGTTCGTCGTCAGCCTCTTTGAGAGTGTCCCAATCGGCCGAAAGGTTGCGGGTATCGAAATAGCGGCCCAGCAGCTTTAGAAAGGATTCGCGCTGGAACCCGAAGTCTTCTTCGTCTTTTCCCAGATCACGTTCGAAGCCGTTCCAGTCAACGGTGCAGCGGCGATAGGGTTGAAAACCCTCGATCTCTTTGACGACCCGAAAACGGGACACACCGCCCAGAGTGATCATATACCGGCCGTCCTCGGTTTCGGAAAACTGGGTAAGCCGCCCGGCACAGCCAATGGTATGCAGGCCGGCACTATCGCGGCCCGGCCGGGGGTTTGGTTGAACCATGCCAATGATCCGCGCGTCGGTTTTCAGCACATCCTCGACCATCTGGAGATATCGGGGTTCAAAGATATGCAACGGCAGCCGTGAGCGTGGCAGCAGGAGAGCGCCGCCCAAAGGAAACACCGCAATATCGTCGGGTAGTTCGGTTGGCTTGATCATGACCTTTGACCTAGCGCGCCCGAACGATCAGGCAAATATCATTGAGCTTAATTTACGGCGTCCGTTCAGAACCACCGGGTCATTGGGCTTGAGCGCGTCAAAAATAGTGAAAAGCTGGGTTTTGGCGGCGCCATCGTTCCATTCGCGATCCTGACGGAAGAGTTCCAGCAGTTGGGTGACGGCCCCTTCGGCATCACCGTTGGCATAAAGCGCCTGGGCCAGATCAAATCGGGCCTGTTGGTTCTGAGGATCGGCCTCAACCGCCGCGGTCAATTCGGCCACTGGGCCCGCATCTGCGGCCTGACGGGCAAGTTGCAGTTGCGCGTGGGCCGCTTCCAATTCAGGCGATTCAGAGATTTCGATGGGCGCGCCGTTCAACAGCGCCTCGGCCTGATCGAGGTTGTCCATCGCGATGTGCGCCCGGACCATGCCGCCATAGGCGCCTGCGTGATTGGGGTCTTCGCCAAGAATGGCGGCAAATGTTTGTGCCGCGTCGCTTGCCGCACCCTCAGCCAACATTTCTTCGGCGGCGTCCACGGCATCAGCAAGCTGATCACCGGGGGCTTCGCCACCGGCGGCTTTCACCACGCGGTCCACAAAAGCCTTGATTTCCGATTCAGGTTGCGCGCCCTGAAAGCCGTCGACGGGCTGGCCCTTGAAAAAGGCAAAGACGGTCGGGATCGACTGGATCTGCATCTGACCCGCAATCATCTGGGCCTCGTCCACGTTCAGCTTGACCATCTTCACCGCGCCCTTTGCTGCCTGAACAGCACTTTCAAGCATCGGACCAAGCGTCTTGCACGGGCCGCACCATGGGGCCCAGAAATCCACGATGACGGGCGTGGTCTGAGAGGCCTCGATCACATCGGCCATAAAAGTGGCTTCGGTGGTGTCCTTGATCAGGTCGGCGTCTGGGGCGGTGCCTAGATTGAGTTCCATGGGGCTTGTCCTCGATATGCGGGTTTGCCCTTATATGAGGGCGCGCCGGGGGAATTCAAAGGTCGAATGTGGCAAATACCGGGGCGTGGTCGCTGGGTTGCTCCCATCCGCGCACCACGCGCTGGATGTGGCTGGAGTGGGCCGCGTTGGAAATATCGGGTGTCGCCCAGATATGATCGAGCCGTCGCCCCTTGTCGGCGGTATCCCAGTCGGGGGATCGGTATGACCACCAGCTGTAGAGGTTGCCATCGGGAATATCCTGCCGGGTGATATCGACCCAATTGCCTGCATCCTGTGTCTGGGCCATCGTCTCGACCTCGATCGGCGTGTGGCTGACGACCTTGAGCAGTTTCTTGTGATCCCAGACGTCATCTTCGCGCGGTGCGATGTTCAAGTCACCGACAAGAATGGATTTTTCCGGCTTGTCCGCGTGAAAAGCATCGCGCATTTCGGTCAGATAGTCGAGTTTCTGGCCAAACTTGTCGTTGATCTCACGGTTGGGTTTGTCACCGCCTGCAGGGACATAGAAGTTGTGGATCGTCACGCCGTTTTCCAGCCGACCCGCGATGTGGCGGGCGTGGCCAAGGGACGCGTAATCTTCGGCCCCGGCTTCTTCGATTGGCAGTTTGGACAGGATCGCGACCCCATTGTAGCCCTTTTGCCCGCGCGCGACCATGTGGGTGTAGCCCGCGGCCTTGAACCCTTCCAACGGAATTTTCTCAACCGGGCTTTTGCATTCCTGCAAACACAGGACATCCGGGCCATACTCGGCCAGCATCCTGAGCACCAGCGGTTCGCGCAGACGCACCGAATTGATGTTCCACGTGGCGAGAGAGAAAGGCATGTTGCGGGCTCCTTGAAAGTCTGTCCGCACCCTACCTTTCGATCTGCCGTTTCACCATCGCGAAATCAGGTCCCGTTGGGTGCGATGATCACCTTGCCGTCACGCCCGCCAGCCCAGGAATACCGGGCGGCCTCGTTGATCTCGTCCAGCCCGAAGTGTTTGTCGACGGGGGCATAGAGCGTGCCACCAAGAACCGATTTGGTCAGCGTGGCATAGGTGGCCATGCGATCCTCCTTCGAGGCGTTTTCGAACCAGTTCATCAACCAGAACCCACGCACACGGATGTCGCGGAAGATCATCGCGCCCGCCTCCATCTGGCAGGGTTGCAATGACATTGCGCCATAGTTGACAAGCGTGCCGCCACGCTCCAGCGTTTCGCCGAGACGGCCAAAGGTTTCACCTGCTACTGCATCGATCGCCAGCTTCATCTTGGCGCCGGTCGCCGCCTTCACCTCTTTGGCCAGATCAGGGCCATCGATCAGCACGATGTCAGCACCCAGTTTCTTGAGCCCCGCAATCGCCCCTTCGCGGCGTACCACGTTCACGACATTGATGCCGCGTTCCTTGGCCAGTTGCACCAGATAGCCACCGACCGCAGAATTGGCAGCAGACTGGATGACCCAGTCCCCTTCCTTGAGGTCCACGAAATCCGTCAAAAGCAAATGTGCCGTGGCCGGATTGACCAGCAGCATCGACAGCTGATCAAGATCGCCATCGGGCATCGGCACCAAGTGGCGCGGATTGCACACAACTTCGGTGACCCATGTGCCCTGCCCTGCCGGCAAGAGCACCAGTTGCCCCTTGCCTTCGCCCTCGACAATGCGGCCCAGTCCTTCGTTCCCGGCCACAGCGGGAAGCGGGGGCTTGATGCCGTAATCCCCGGCGATCTGGATCAGGTCGGAGGGATTGACCGGTGAGCGCAGAACTTCGACGCGCACCTGGCCTTCTTGCAGATCCTGCGACGGCTCTTCGATGACTTTCAGAACCTTTGCCGGGTTCCCGAATTCTTCATAGATGACTTTTTTCATGCGCGTTTCCTCCATTTGGCGCAGCATGGCGTACCTGCGGGCCACAGGCCAGCCCGACGTCGCGACGTCATCAGAGGTTGTGCGAAAAAAAGGGGCCGGAACAAGTCCGGCCCAGTACAACAGGGAGGTATGTGTCTATGCCCGGACACAAAAGTCGGGTTGGGATGTGGTAGGGCCTGAAGAACAGGTTAACCACAGCGTGAACGCCATAAACCCAGGGATGGTTCCGCCGTTCAGGCCATTAATCTGTAACCGCCAGATTCGGTCACAAGAAGGCGCGCATTTGACGGTTCTGGTTCTATTTTCTGGCGAAGGCGGTAGATGTGTGTCTCAAGCGTGTGCGTTGTGACGCCCGCGTTATACCCCCAAACCTCGTGCAGCAGCACATCCCGTGCGACGACGCCATCGTTTGAGCGGTAGAGAAACTTGAGGATGTTCGTCTCTTTCTCAGTCAGGCGGATTTTCTTTTCGTCCTCGGTGATCAGCATCTTCATGGAGGGTTTGAAAGTGTATGGCCCAAGCTGGAACACCGCATCTTCGGACTGCTCATGCTGGCGCAACTGGGCGCGGATACGGGCCAGCAGGACCGGAAACTTGAAAGGCTTTGCAACATAGTCGTTGGCGCCTGCATCCAATCCGAGAATGGTATCGGCGTCCCCGTCGTGGCCGGTCAGCATCATGATCGGGCTTTTGACGCCCTGTTTGCGCATCAGGCGACACAGCTCGCGCCCGTCTGTATCCGGCAGACCCACGTCGAGAATCACCAGATCGTAGATCGCTTCCTTGGCCCGGCTCATCGCGTCAGACCCGTTGGCGGCCTCGAAGACGTCGAAATCCTCGGTCATGATAAGCTGCTCGCTCAGCGCTTCGCGCAGGTCATCATCGTCGTCGACAAGCAGGATTTTCTTGAGTTGCGCCATGGGGCCCTCCGTTGCTGTTGGATCATAGATGCGATCTGGGACGTCCATCAGCAAGGTTTGCGGCCTGTGTTTCACGGGCTCGTGTTGCGAAAGCGGTCAAATGTTTCAATTCCGGTGCGGCTGGCATAGATATCTTTCAATGACACTGCTGCGTTGTAACATCACATGACCCTTGCCCCGGACATAATCGAACAACTGGCGCGCGCGCGGGCCGATCTGCGCATGGGCGTGCCCATTGTGCTTTGCGGCGCGCCATCAGCGCTGGTGATGGCCGCAGAGACGCTGAGCGCGCAGCGATTGACGGATTTGCTGGCCCTTGGGGGCGCCCCGGTTCTGGCCATCACCGCCCGGCGGGCGCAGACGCTCAAGGCGCGCGCCTATGACGGCGATCTGGCGCGCATCGCCCTGCCTGAAGATGCGACACCTGCGTGGGTGCAAAGCATTGCAGACCCCGCCGATGATCTGCGCGCGCCCATGAAAGGCCCGTTCACCTGCGCGCGAGGGGGGAACGCGGACGCGCATCGTGCCGCGCTTGATCTGGTGAAATCGGCGCGGTTGTTGCCGGCAGCACTGGTGCTGGAGGTACCGGACGGATCAGAATTCGCCACCCGGCATGGGCTCACTCTGCTGGATCTGGCTGCTGCGACGCCTGCCCTGACGGCGCGCAGCCCCCTGCATCCGGTCGTGAACGCGCGCCTGCCGATGGAAGTGTCCGAGGCCGGGCGGTTGCACATCTACCGCCCCGATGACGGCGGCGAGGAACATTATGCCATTGAAATAGGGCGCCCTGATCGGTCCGCCCCGGTGCTGGCGCGACTGCATTCGGCCTGCTTTACCGGTGACCTGATGGGCAGCCTCAAATGCGACTGTGGACCCCAGTTGCGCGCGGCGCTCGCGCAAATGGGTGATGAGGGGCACGGGGTGCTTTTGTACCTCAACCAAGAGGGCCGCGGTATCGGGCTGGCAAACAAGATGCGTGCTTATTCGCTGCAGGATCAGGGGTTTGACACGGTGGAGGCCAATCATCGGCTGGGGTTTGAGGATGACGAACGGGATTTCCGGCTGGGCGCGGATATCCTGAAATCCATGGGGTTCTCGGCCGTGCGCCTGCTGACCAACAACCCGCGCAAGGTCAAGATGATGACCGCCAGCGGGATCGAGGTCGCCGAACGCGTGCCGCTCAAAGTGGGTGAGAATCGCCACAACAGCGCCTATCTGGCCACCAAGGCCAAGAAATCCGGCCACTTGCTGTGACACCGGACGATCTGGTGCTGACACGGCAGGGTCTGCGCCATCGTGGGCAGGTGTATCCGTGTACCATCGGCAAGGGCGGCGTCCACAAGCGCAAGCGCGAAGGGGATGGTGCGACGCCGCTGGGCAGTCATCGCATTGTCGGATTGCTGTACCGGCCTGACCGGCTGTCGGCCCCAACGTCCTGGGCCGTGCCCATCGGGCCCCTGGATCTGTGGTCCGATGATCCGCAGGCCGAAGACTACAACATGATGGTCCGGGCCCCTTATCCCTTCAGTCACGAAAGACTGTGCCGTGCCGATCCGCTGTATGATCTGATTATTCTGACGGACTGGAACTGGCCCTATGCCGTTCCGGGGCGCGGATCAGCGATCTTTATCCACCAATGGCGACGCCCGGGATATCCGACCGAAGGGTGCATCGCTTTGGACAGGGTCCACCTGCACCGCATTGCCCGCGCGCTGACACCGCGCTCAAGGCTGATCGTGGTCTGACGTTTCCGGCCCGGCGCGGCACCAGTGACAAAGCGACAAATCACCGAAGGGCGTGCGCGCGCAGCGCGCTCCTTTGGATCACGCCTGACCCGAAGGTGTTCGTTCGCCAAAAATTGCGGACCCCACTCGAACATGGGTCGCGCCCAGCGCGATGGCGCGTTCAAAGTCGCTGCTCATGCCCATCGACAGCCCGTGCACCTCATTGCGTGCCGCGATCTTGGCCAAAAGCGCGAAATGCAGCGATGGCTCTTCATCCAGCGGCGGGATACACATCAATCCCCTGACAGGCAGATCCAGCGCACGGCACTCTGACACGAAAGCGTCGGCTTCGCCGGGCAGAACACCGGCTTTTTGAGGCTCTTCGCCGGTGTTGACCTGGATGAACAGATCAGGGCAGTGACCGATATCCTGCGCGAGACGGGCGATGGATTTGGCAAGCTTTGGACGATCCACCGAATGGATCGCGTTAAACAGCTCCATCGCGGCGCGGGTTTTGTTGGATTGCAGCGGGCCGATGAGATGCAGATCGATGTCATCAAACTCTTCCGCAAAGCCGGGCCATTTGCCCTGAGCTTCCTGGACCTTGTTTTCGCCAAAGCTGCGGTGGCCTGCTTGCAAAACGCTGCGCACCCGCGCGTTGGGCTGCACTTTGCTGACGGCGATCAGGGTCACGCTGCCAGACGCGCGCCCTGCGTCGGCTTCGGCTTTGGCGATGCGCTCGGAAATTTCGCTTAGGCCCATGGTGTTTCCTCTTGGTTCAGGTAGCGCGGAGATAACAAAGCCTGCGGGCAAAAGAAAAGGGGCAGACCAAAGGCCTGCCCCAAATCGTCTGAGTTCAGATCAACTTAGAAGTTGAAGCGAACACCCAGGTCGGCAACTGTACGGTCGCCAAAGCGGGAAGCAACACCGCCACGCAGGGAGACACCGCCGCCCAGGTCGTGGTTGAAGTCGATACCGTAGGAGTCATCGAGGAACTCGTCGTCGGCATAGTAGACTTCGATGTTTGTGGCTGCGCCAACGTCGAAGCGACCGGCCAGAACGATGCGGTCACCGCCGGTGCCGTTGTCGGCATAGGCCAGTGTCACGTCGGCTGGGCCGAAGGAACCACCAACAGAGACAGCCATCTCGGTGTCACCTGCGTTGTCGGAGTCCTGACCACCCAGAGCGAATGTCCAGCCGTTCCATGTGTAGGCGATGTGTGCTGCAACACGGTCGCTTGTGTCGGAAGCGGACACATGCACGCTCAGGTCACCAGCGGAGTACAGAACTTCAACACCGTTGGAACCAGCGGAACCGTTGCCACCGGAGGAGTACGCGTCAGCGCGGAAGTTGTAGGCTGTGTAGTCATAGCCCAGACCGGTCAGACCCAGGTCGATCGGGTACATGCCAGGCATGAATTCCAGAGCGCCGAAGATGTTACCAACACCCAGCTCAAAGCCGCCGGAGCGCGCGAAGAAGCGAACGCCGTTGATGCCTGTGCCGGCAGGACCAGCAGTCGGACCCATGCCGCCACCGTGTGCGCCTGTGTCTGTGTTGTTCTGCTGGATGCGAACACGCGCACCAACAGTCACGCCACCGTCTGTTTCAGCTGTTGCATCGATCTGCAGGCGGAAACGAGAAGTGATGTCTGTGCTGTCTGTCAGCTCATCGTAGTAGATACCAAAACGACCATAGCCGCCAAAGGTAACGTCTGCTGCTGCAACGCCGGCGGTCGCGACCAGGGCTGTTGTAGCGAAGAGAACTTTTTTCATGAGTTTTCCCTCGGTTTGAATTCATACGCCCAGACCGGGGAATCCGGAAAGGGTATGCAGGGTGTTTGCACCTCGGGTGGGGACCAATGCAAGCGGCCAACACTTCGGGGCCGCAATGTCGCCGCCAATGGTGCACCTTTGCCACAGTTTCCCGGACCCCGATTGGCATAATCTATTGGAATCGGGTGCAGAGCGGCGCGAGCAAGCAAAGAATCGCTTGTTACATATACCTTGCCCACGTGCAGTTGCTTGGGTAGACCAGTGGCCAAACAGGCAAAGGACAGCTGAAATGGTGCAAAAGACCGCCTTCAGAATCACTGCAGCGCTTATCATTGTCGCAACGATCGGCGCGTGCGGTCCCGGGCGGACCTTCGGCAGTCCGGCCACGGCACGGCCCGATGTCTATACTGATGCCAATGTGCGCAGCAACATTGAGACCAACCCGAACAATACCATCTGGTCCATTTTCAACCGCCGCAGCAATGAAACCAATGTTTTGGTGAACAAATATCTCTGGTCTGCGTCGCTTGAAGTGCTGAATTTCTTACCCGTCCAATCGGTGGATCCCTTCACCGGTGTCATCGTGACAGGGTATGGCACACCGCCCGGCGGGGGACGATCCTATCGCGCGACGGTATTGATCGACGATCCCGCGCTTGATGCGCGGTCTTTGAACGTCGCCTTGCAGACCCGTGGCGGTGCCGCCGTGAGCAGAGCCACCTCGCGCGCCGTTGAAGATGCGATTCTGTCGCGTGCCCGCGAACTACGGATCAGAGACAACAAGCTTTAGGCCCACCACCCTTAGTCACCCCATTGATGCGCCGGGCCCTGTGAATCAGACAGCCCGGCGCTTTCACGTAAAACGAGACCCGTTCCGATGCCCCGATATACACCCGCCGAAATCGAAGCCCGCTGGCAAGCGGCGTGGACCGAAAACGAGGTCTTCAAGGCCGTACGCGACGCCGACAAGCCAAAGTACTATGTGCTTGAGATGTTCCCTTACCCTTCGGGCCGCATCCACATGGGACACGTGCGCAACTACACAATGGGCGACGTGATCGCGCGCTATAAGATCGCAACAGGTCATAACGTGCTGCATCCGATGGGCTGGGATGCCTTTGGCATGCCCGCTGAAAACGCCGCCATGGCCATTGGTGGCCACCCGGCTGACTGGACCTACAGCAACATTGCGGACATGAAAGAGCAGATGAAGCCGCTGGGCCTGTCGATCGACTGGTCGCGCGAGCTGGCCACCTGCCACCCGGGCTATTACGGCCAACAGCAGGCGTTGTTTCTTGATTTTCTTGAGGCCGGCCTGGTCTACCGCAAGAATGCCATCGTGAACTGGGACCCGGTCGATATGACCGTGCTGGCCAATGAACAGGTCGAGGCCGGGCGCGGCTGGCGGTCGGGCGCTTTGGTCGAACGGCGCGAGTTGACGCAGTGGTTCTTCAAGATCTCTGACTATTCCGAGGAGTTGTTGGAGGCGCTCGATTCGCTTGATAACTGGCCCGCCAAGGTCAAGCTGATGCAGGCCAACTGGATCGGCAAATCGCGCGGGCTTCAGTTTGCCTTTTCCACCGTTGATGCACCGGATGGTCATGAAAAGATCGAGGTCTACACGACCCGCCCCGATACGCTGCTGGGGGCGTCCTTTGTTGGTATCTCGCCGGATCACCCGCTTGCCAAGGTGTTGGAGCGCGACAATGAAGACGTCGCTGCCTTTGTTGCTGACTGCCGCAAAGGTGGCACCACCGAAGAAGCCATCGAAACGGCGGAAAAGCTGGGCTTTGACACTGGCATCCGCGTGCGTCACCCCTTTGATACCGCCCATGAATTACCTGTCTATATCGCCAATTTCATCCTGATGGACTACGGCACCGGCGCGATTTTCGGCTGCCCCGCCCATGACGAGCGCGATTTTGAATTTGCGACCAAGTACGGGTTGCCGATCATCTCGACCTACCTGCCGTCCGAGGACGCGGATGAAGAACTGACCGAAGCCTACGTGCCCCCCAAAACCGACAAAGTCTTCTACAATCGTGGCTTTGCAGGCGACCAATGGCAGACCGGGCTTGAAGGCATCGACGCGGCCATCACCTTTTGCGAGGCCAATGGCGTGGGCCAGGGCGTCACCAAATTCCGCCTGCGTGACTGGGGTCTGAGCCGCCAGCGCTACTGGGGCTGCCCGATCCCGGTCGTCCATTGCGATGGCTGCGGCGTGGTGCCTGAAAAGAAAGAGAATCTGCCGGTTGAGCTGCCCTATGACGTCAGCTTTGACGTGCCCGGCAACCCGCTGGATCGTCACCCGACCTGGCGCGACTGTGCCTGCCCCGCCTGCGGTGCAGATGCCAAGCGTGAAACCGACACGATGGATACCTTTGTCGATTCGTCTTGGTATTTCGCGCGGTTCACGGCGCCGCGTGCTGATACGCCGACGATTGCCGAAGATGCTGCGTACTGGATGAACGTGGATCAGTATATCGGGGGGGTGGAGCATGCGATTCTCCATCTGCTTTATGCCCGCTTTTTCGCCCGCGCGATGCAGATCACCGGACATTTGCCCAAATCTGCGCAAGAACCCTTTGACGCGCTTTTCACGCAAGGCATGGTAACCCACGCGATTTATCAGACGCCGACACAGGATGGTCGTCCGACGTATCATTATCCCGAAGAGGTTGATCTGCGCGACGGCAAGGCATTTCTCAGGGACGGCGGTGCTGAGGTAGAGGTCGTTCCCTCGGCCAAGATGTCCAAGTCCAAAAACAATGTTGTCGATCCTCTGAACATCATCTCGAATTATGGCGCGGATACCGCGCGCTGGTTCGTTTTGAGCGATTCACCCCCCGAACGGGATGTGGAATGGACCGCCGCCGGGGCGGAGGCCGCATTCAAGCACCTGACCCGCGTCTGGAACCTGTGTGACCGTATTGGGAACATGGACAAAAATGCCGCTGGCGACGGGGATGAGGATCTTCTGCGCGCCATGCACAAGACGATCCATGATGTGACGATGGGCGTGGAATCCTTTGGCTTTAACGCGGCCATCGCCAAACTTTATGCCTTCACCGCGACACTGCAGAAATCCAAGGCCAGCCATGGCGCCCAACGCGAGGCCATCATGACGCTGGCACAACTGATGTCGCCGATGACACCGCATCTGGCCGAAGACATCTGGGCCCACCAGGGTGGTGAGGGCCTGATCGTGCATGCGCCCTGGCCGCAGGCCGATGAGGCGATGCTCAAGGATGACACGATCACCATGCCCATTCAGATCAACGGTAAGCGGCGGGCGGAAATACAGGTGGCGGCGGAGGCCTCCAAAGAAGAGGTTGAAAAAATCGCCCTCGCCCACGAAGCTGTCATTCGCACCCTTGATGGGGCTGCGCCGAAAAAGGTGATCGTTGTGCCGGGACGGATTGTGAATGTGGTCGCGTAGAACAGCGCTTTTGGCGCCGCTGGCGCTGGCTGCCTGCGGGTTCCAGCCCGTCTATGGCCCCGGCGGCAGCGGCGCCGCCCTGCGAAACCGTGTGCTGGTCGATGCCCCCGAGGACCGCGAAAGCTTTCTGCTTGTGCGCGAACTCGAAGAAAGGCTGGGCCGCGCCGCCGTCCCGGCCTACGGGCTGTCGCTGACAATCGCCACGACCCAGGAAGGGCTGGCCATTGACCCTGAGGGCAACACACGGCGCTTCAATCTGCTTGGGGCAGTGGACTATGCCCTGAGCGATCTGGCCACCGGGCAGGTGGTGACATCTGGCCGGGTCGAGAATTTCACCGGATATTCTGCCACCGGCACCACCGTCGCGACGCTGGCCGCCGAAGAGGACGCGCAAGAGCGGCTGATGAATATCCTTGCGGACCAGATTGTGACGCGGCTGATCACGACCGGCATTTCATGAAGCTGAACACACGCGACGCCAATGCCTATTTCGCGCGGCCCGACGCAGGCAAGACCGGGCTGCTGATCTACGGCGGCGATGCGATGCGGGTGGCGCTGAAGCGGCAGGAGTTCCTGAAAAACCTGCTGGGCCCGGATGCCGAAACGGAAATGCGTCTGACGCGGATGTCTGCAGGCGAGTTGCGGCGCGACCCGGCGATGCTGTTGGATGCCATCAAGGCGGTCGGGTTTTTCCCCGGCCCGCGCGCGGCCCTTGTTGAAGAGGCCAATGACAACATCGCCAAAATCCTCGTGGATGCCTTGGCCGACTGGCAGCCCGGCGATGCGCAGATCGTTGTGACCGGGGGGGATCTGAAAAAGACCTCGAAAGTGCTGAAAGCCTTTGAAGGGCACAAGAACGCCTATGCCGCCGCGATCTATGATTCCCCGCCCGACCGAGCCGAGATCGAGCGCATGCTGGCAGAGGCCAGACTGTCGCCAGAGGCCGACGCCATGGAACTGCTCAGCGATCTGGCTCGCGCCATTGATCCCGGTGACTTTCGCCAGACGTTGGAAAAACTGTCGCTCTACAAACTGAACGATTCCACACCGCTGACGACGGATGATGTTGCCGCCTGTGCGCCGACCTCGACCGAGGCGGATGTGGATGACATCCTGCACGTGGTGGCAGAGGCCCGTACGGGCGACATCGGGCCCGTCATGGCCAAGCTGCAGGCGCAGGGGGTCAATGCTGTGACGCTGACCATCATGGCCACGCGCCACTTCCGCACGCTCTACCGTATCGCCGCCAGCCCCGGCGCGCCGATCTGGGGGGTGCGGGATCGCGACCGCGCGCAACGTCAGGCCAAAAGCTGGGGCGCGGCCAAACTGGAAACCGCTTTGACAGTCCTGACAGACACCGACCTTACCCTGCGATCCGCCGGACAACATGCCCCTGCGCTGGCACTTGTTGAACGCGCTTTTATCCGTCTGGCGATGCTGGGCGCCCAACGCTGAGACAATAAAAGGCACCCCGCTTCATCTTTCCCGTAAACTCATCTCTGACACCCGCCCAAAACACTGCGATCCAAGAAAGGACACATCATGTATACCGTGATCGGCACCATCAAATCCCGAGGTTTCCGCGTGATGTGGATGCTCGAAGAAATCGGCCAACCCTTTGAGCATGTGCCGTCCGGGCCGCGCAGCGCAGAAACGATGAAATACAACCCTCTGGGCAAGATCCCCGCGCTTGTCGACGGTGACGAGGTGCTGACCGACAGTGTCGCGATCATGACCTATCTGGGCGACAAGCACGGCGCGCTGACGGCCCCTGCAGGCACCCCGGCGCGCGCCCGGCAGGATGCGATGATGCTGTGGCTCATCGATGAATTCGACGCGGTCCTGTGGACGTACGCCAAACACGCGTTTGTCTTTCCCGAAGATCGACGTGTGCCAGAAATCAAGGACGCCCTGAAAGCGGAATTCGAACGCTCTGCCGCGGTGCTGTCCGACCGGTTGGAAGGGCCGTTCCTGATGGGCGATGAGATGACGATCGTCGACATCATGGCCGTGCACTGCCTGAACTGGTCCATTGGCGCCAAGTTTCCCCGCGTCGATGACAAGTTGAACCTCTGGGCCAAAGGCTTGCGCGAGCGCCCCGCCTTCACTGCGGTTCAGGCACGGGCATAAGCGGATTTTTCCAAAAAATCCGAACCGTTATCTTTGAAAGAAAACGGTTCGGAAAATGTCAAATTTTCCGGTGCGCGACCCAGTCGGCCGCGTGCTGGCCGGCCCAGCGTCCCGTGGCGAGGCACGCAGAAATCAGATAACCCCCCGTGGGGGCTTCCCAGTCCAGCATTTCACCTGCGACAAAAACCCCCGGCATGTCGCACAGCATCAGGCCCGCATCGAGCGCCTCAAAAGACACACCGCCTGCCGTTGAGATTGCTTCGTCAATTGGGCGCAGACCGGTGTGCACAATCGGCAGGGCCTTCAACAGGCGTGCAGTCGCCCGCAGGCCCGCGGGCAGGGGGCGGGCCATTTCCTGTACCAATGCGATCTGCGCGGGTGTCAGACTGAGCGTCTTGCGCAGGTGGTTTGACAGGCTGGCTTTGCCGCGCGATTTGCTGAGCCGGGCCGTGATCTCGGGCACCGTGAGATCCGGCAGCAGATCCACCGACACGCCATGGCCTTCGCGCACCCCGCGCGACACGCTGTAGATGCCACCGCCTTCCAGTCCCCGCTCAGACAGCGTCGCCTCGCCGCGCGAGCGGTAGGGGCCGCTGGTCCAGGCGACACCTTTCAACGGCGCACCAAGGTGTTTTTGCATGTGCGGTGACCAGTTGACCGACAGCCCGGCGTTGGCGGCGGCAAAGGGGACGACCGCGACACCGGCCGCGCGCAGGATATCCGCCCATGCCCCTGTTGACCCCAGTCGGGCCCAGCTGGCCCCGCCCAGCGCCAGAACTGTGACTGCGGGGCTCAGCGTCTGGCGGCCGTCCGGTGTGTCAAACTGCAGTGCGCCCTTGTGCCAACCCTGCCAGTGCCAGCGAGTGTTGATCTGCACCTCTTTGCCTGCCAACCGCCCGAGCCACGCACGCAGCAGCGGCGAGGCTTTCATGGCCTTGGGAAAAACACGGCCTGTTGACCCGGTAAAAACGTCTTGTTCCAGCCCTCGGGCCCAGTCCTGCACGGCGGATGCATCAAAGGCGTCCAGCATCGGGCGCAGGGGGGCCTGGCGGTCGGTGAAAGCAGTGAGGAAAGGCGCGCGCGCTTCGTCCTTTGTCAGGTTCAGGCCGGATTTGCCCGCCATCAGAAACTTGCGACCCACCGATGGTTTGCTGTCGCAGAGGGTGACGGCAAGCCCGGCATCAGCCATCACTTCTGCGGCCATCAGGCCTGCCGGACCCGCGCCGATGACGACCGCGCGGCTCACGGAGAGGATTGCGGCAACCCGCCTTTAATCTCGACCACACGCTGCGGATACGGAATTTCAATGTCGGCGTCCTTGAGGGCGTTCCAGATCAGGAACAGCACATCAGAGGTGTACTTGTTGGGGCCATCATCCAGCCCGTTAACCCAGAATTCGACGGCAAAATCGATGCCGCTGTCGCCAAAGCCGCGCAATTCGCAATCCGGCGGATAGGGATCGTCCAACACTTCGGGATGCTGCGCCACTGCCTTTTCGATAATGTCCGGAACAAGGTTGATATCGGTGTCATAGCTGACCGAAAAGGGTGCCTCATACCGGTTGGCAGAACCGCTGTCGGAATAATTCACCACGCGCGTGATGATGAAGTCTTCGTTCGGCACGACAATCCAGCGTCCGTCGAAGGTTTCCAGAATGACAGCCCGGGCCGTCATTTTGACAATCGTACCTTCCTCGCCGCCGTCAAGCGACACAAAATCACCCACGGTCGCCTGCCCCTCGAGCAGAAGGATCACGCCGGAAATGAAGTTCGACGCAATCTTTTGCAGACCAAAGCCAAGGCCCACGCCGATGGCACCGCCGAGAATGGCCAGCGCACTGAGGTTGATGCCCATGATGTTCATCAACAAGATGAACGCGACGCCGAAGATCAGGAATTCCACGACCTTGATCGACAATTGCCGGATGGAAGGACGCAGTTCCTGGTTCTTTTCGATCAGTGCCGAGGTTTGGGTATTGGACCATTGGCCAAGCCAGAACAAAAGCGACCCAAAGATGATCCCGCGCACCACCGTGATCAGCGAAAAGCGGATATTACCAACGCCGACAACGGTCTCGGACAGCAGCGTGTTGACCACCTCCAGAAGCCCCAGCGCATAAAGCGCCATGATCGGCATCAGGGCGTACCGACCCAGAAGCTTGAGGAACGGATCAGTGATGATGTCGCGAACCAGCGCACGCGCCGCCATGAATAGGAACACACGTTTGCCAAAGGCAATCACCGATCCGCTGTCAAAGATCGACCGCACAATGCCTTCACCGACACCGGTCAGCACATAGGCCAGCAGGGGCAGGAGCAATGGCAGGAACTGCAACACGAAACGGCGCGGCGCGGTCAGGATGTTTTCTTTGTCACCGGGGTCGATAACCCGCGCCAAGGCGGGGCGGAGGCGCCGTGTGATCAGCACCGCAAGAAGGTAAGCCGCCACCAGCAGGGCAAACTGCGACCAGGCCGCAGGGCTCAGCAACCAGCTGAGCGCCAGTTCATAGGCCTGAACGGCGTAGCCATAGGCCTGCTGAACGATTTCCGGCTGATCGGAGAGATCAAGCTCCATGAGATTGCCTTGTCTTGCGCGGATAATGGTCCATCCTCTTGCCCGCCAAACCTGAAAGGATCAAGGGCCAAGCCGATGTCGCACCCGATATGCCCCCTGTGTGGGCGCGAAATACCGCCTGAGGTTAAGCAAAGCCTGCATCACCTCATCCCAAAGCTGAAAGGGGGCAAGGGCGGCCCGACCGTGTTGATGCATCACATCTGCCATCGCGAGGTGCACGCCAGCCTGACGGAGGCAGAGTTGGCCCGCGACTTTAACACGCCAGAGGCGCTCCGCCGTCATCCACGGCTGGCGCGGTTTGCAAAGTGGGTGGCCAAGCGCCCACCCGGGTTTTCGTCAAAGGTGCCCGGTGGGATGCGCAAACGGTAAGTCCCGCCGCGAGGATAAAGTAGCTATGGTGTTTCCGGGGCGTCCGTTGAATACTTTTCGCGATCGGAGGGTAAGATTTGGAACGCAGGCTTGCAGCCATACTTGCAGCTGACGTTGTCGGATATTCCTCGATGGTTGCCGAAGATGAGCGCAGCGCGTTGCAGTTGCTCAAAGACCACCGCGATACGGTCTTTTTCCCCACAGTTTCCAGATTTGGCGGCCGCATCATCAAATTGATCGGCGACGGGACGCTTGTTGAGTTCCCGTCGGTTGTCGAGGCGGTGCGCTGTGCCATCCGCATTCAGAAAGATGTCAACGCACAGGACGCAGGCCTCAGGCTGCGGATCGGGGTGCATCTGGGCGATGTGATCGTGGAAGGCGATGACATCTATGGGCATGGGGTGAACCTGGCGTCCCGTCTGGAGGCGTCGGCGAAATCGGGGGGCGTTTGTATTTCGTCGATTGTGTACGAAAGCCTTGGAAACCTTGTCGAGGATGGGTTCGAGGACGCAGGCGAGGTACAGTTGAAAAACATCCCCGCGCCCGTGCGCCTGTTTCATTGGCCCCGCACAGACAGACGCGCGACACCCCCCCGCCCCGCCGAGAGCGAAAAGCCCACAATTGCCGTTCTGCCCTTTGCAAACATGAGTGGAGACGCAGAGCAGCAGTATTTCAGTGATGGGATTTCAGAAGACATCATCACCGGGCTATCGCGCTTCAAGACGCTTGTCATTCTGGCGCGCCATTCTTCGTTTCAGTTCCGGGACACTGAACTGAGCGAACAAGACATCGCCGCCAAGCTTGGCGTCGGATATCTGGTCGAAGGGAGCGTCCGGAAAGCCGGAAACCGCGTGCGGGTTTCTGCCCAATTGATCGATGCCGCAACGGGCCAGCATATCTGGGCCGATCGGTATGACCGGGAACTGGAGGATATCTTTGCGGTTCAGGATGAATTGACCCGCAGCATTGTCGCTGTTCTGCCCGGCAGGGTGCAGCGCGACGTGGCCGACAAGGTTGCTCATAAGCCCACCGAGAACATGAAGGCCTATGAATTGCTGCTCAGGGGCAAGGCGCTGCGGGACGGGTTGAATGCGGCTGACACCGCAGAAGCGCGTACGTTGTTCAAGGCCGCACTGGATATCGACCCTGCCTATGCGCGGGTCTACATGTATCTTGCCGATACCTATGTGGTTGATCTTTGGCTGGGACTGGCCGACCCGGACGCGCCACTGCACGCGTTGGAGATTGCGCGCAGGGGGGCCGCACTCGACAATCGGGATGTGTATATTCAGGACCAGCTTGGATATGCCTATCTGTGCGCAAGCCAGTGGGACCAAGCCGATGCGCAGTTTTCCAAGACGCTGTCGCTGATAGTGAACGAAGCGGAATCGATGGCCTGGTGCGGCTATGGGTTTTTGCTATTGGGCCAGCACGACAAGGCGGCAGATGTGGTGATCGAAGCGATGCGGCTTGATCCGCTGCATCCGCCATCACTGGATTGGATCATGGGCCAGATCTATTTCTTTCAGGGGCGGTATGACGATGCGGTCAGCAAACTGATTGGAGAGGCACGGCTGAATTCGCTGGCAGATGCCTTTCTGGCTAGCGCCTATGCGCACGCGGGCCGGCGTGACGATGCGCAAGCCGCATTGCGCGTTTTCATCCAGCACCGCCGGGAGGAATGCTCAAGTCGCGATCTCGACCCGCCGGAAGAGACTGTCGCGGCGCTGGCTGGCGGGTTTCGCAGCATGTGGCGCAACGTCGATGACTGGAAGAAGCTGGTTTCGGGGCTGCGCCTTGCCGGACTGGGGGACATCGCGCCGGATGCGCGTTAGTCTGGGCGTACCCGCAACTTCACAGGATGCCCGACATGCAGACCCCCGAGGAAAAACTGACCTCTCTTGGACTGACCTTGCCCGCCCCGACTGTTTTGCCCCCGGGGCTGCGCCTGCCCTTCTCTTTCATCAATGTCCGGGGCAATCGCCTGTTGTTTTCGGGGCACCCCAAAAGCGCCGCGGACGGCAGTATTGACGGGCCCTTTGGGGTGCTTGGCGATGATGTCACAACCGACGAAGGCTATGCGCACGCGCGGGCAATCGGCCTGTCTGTGTTGGCCAACATCAAAGCTGAGATCGGTGAGTTGTCGCGGATTACCGGCTGGATGCGGGTCTTTGGAATGGTCACGTCCGCACCGGGGTATACCGAACAGCATGTCGTGGTGAATGGATTCAGCGATCTGGTGATCGACCTTTTCGGCGACGAGATCGGGCGGCATGCCCGGTCTGCACTCGGGGTTGCGGGTCTGCCCATGGGATTTGCGATGGAGATTGAAGGCGAAGTGCTGATTGACACCTGAGGGCCAACGCCACAGGCTGGGGCAAGACAATCATGAGGCACCCAAATGCGACTATTCCTGACCCTTGCTGCCCTGACCTTGCTAAGTGCCTGTGACGTGCCGTTCGTGCCGCTGATCTAGGCCTGTCGCTGGCCCCCGTTGCAAAGCGATTTGATGCCGCGTGCAATATCCGGATCGGCAGCCACGGTATCGGCGGCCAGCTCTCTGGCTGTGACCAGCAGGTCCTCAGGACCCACAATGCGGTCAATCAGACCCATTGAAACCGCATCCTCTGCCGTGATTTTCTGCCCGCCCATCAGGATCAGCTTGGTGCGTGCTGGTCCGATGAGTGCCGCCATGCGCGCTGGGTCCGAGGGCTGCGGCAGAAAGCCAAGTTTCATCACCGGATAAAAGAACTTGGCCCCCGGCACGGCAATCCGCAGATCGCACGCCAGCGCCATGCCCATGGCACCCCCCGCCAGTGTGCCGTTCAGGGCAGCAATGCTAAGCCCCGGCAGGGCGGCGATGGCGCCCGACAGTCGTTCCCAGACATCCGACGTGGCGAGGCCCGCGCGCGCGGCCTCGAGATCGGCCCCGGCGCTGAAGACCTTGCCGTTGCCGGTAAGGATCACGGCACGGGCGTCCTGTGCTGCCTCCATGATTTCGGACAGTTCGGTCAGCATGGCGTGGGTCAGCGAATTGGCCTTGTCAGGGCGGTCAATGGTGACCGTCCAGACCCCGTCGGTCTGGTCCAGACGGATCATATCAGGCCAACAGCCTTGCGTATGCTTTCGTCACGCAGGGATATCTCATCGCCGATGTAGGCATCAGCATCGGGCGAGCACATCCAGACAAGACATTTGGCGGGCCATTCGGCGGGGATGTGATCCTCCCATGCCAGCTGGCTGACCGGATTGATGCCCGAGGCCTTGATCTCGCGCTGCATTTCGGTAGCAACCGTTCCGGGCGACAGACCGATGGCGCGGATGCCATTGGCGCGCTCTTCCTTGTCCACGCAGCGGTTGAGCATGTTCACGGCGGCCTTTGACGCGCAATAATGGCTCCAGGCTTCGACCGGGCCATGTGCCGCGCCCGACGAGATATTCAGGATCGACCCGCGGCCCGATGCCCTGAGCGCCGGAAGGGCCGCGTGAATGCCGTTGAAAACGCCCTTGAGATTGATGTCGATCACCTGTCCCCAAGCGTCGGGATCGGCATCCGCGAGGTGGGAAATCGGCTCTACCACGCCGGCGTTGTTGATAAGCACGTCAAGGCTGCCGAACGCCTGCAGAGTGGTTTCTACGGCCGCCGACATTTCGGCATAGCGGGCGACGTTGCAGGGGATGGCGATGGCCTTGTCGCCGATGTCGCCCTGCAGTTCGGTAATGGCGTCCTGCGAGCGCGCGAGCAGAGCCACATTGGCCGCGTTGGCCGCAAACTCGCGGGCTGCGGCGGCGCCGATGCCGCGGCTGGCGCCGGTGATCATTACGGTCTTGCCTGTCATGTCCATGGCAGTTTCCAATCAATCTTGTCGGATGGGAGAGTGTTTCGCAGACCCATTGGTAATCCTTGCCCCGCGGAGGGTCCAGCCCCAAGCCTGCTTGACGCTGGGCATGGATTATCGGACTTTATGTGCAACTTTCAGTAAAAAGGATCTCCCATGTCTCGGATTACCCCTATTCGTTTCGGCCTTGCCCTGCCGATTGTCATGATGTCACAGGCCGCGCTGGCTGATTTGACCCCCGCTCAGGTATGGGGAGACTGGCGCCAGTATCTTGAGACCATGGGCTATCAGATCAGCGCTGGCGAAACCGCCAGCGGCAGTGATCTGACGGTCAGCGACATCACGATGTCAATTGATTTGCCAGATAATGCCGGCGCGATGTCGATGTCCATGGGATCGCTGTCCTTTGTCCAGAACGGCGATGGATCGGTTGAAGTTGTGTTTCCGCAAGATCTGCCCTTTGCAATCGAGGTTGCTGAACAGGGGGACAAGCAGTTGTCGATGTCGTTTGTCTATGGCCATTCGGGACACAGCCTCATGGTCAGCGGTTCCCCCGAAGAGATGACCTATGACCACACCGCCGACAGCTTTAGCCTGACGCTGACAGGTTTGCAGGTGGAAGATGAAGATTTCGGCGAAGAGAATGCCAAAGTTCGCATGCAGGGCACCGGGCTGAGCAGCAACACCGTGATGACGGTGTCTGACAAGCGCAGCTACCAGCAGACCGGCCAGCTTCAGAATCTTTCATACGATATTGCCGTCAAGGACCCCAAGCAGGAAGGGACGTTTTCCATAATCGGGTCCGTTGCAGACCTGGCTTTTGACGGTGGTGGCGACATTCCGATGACGATCACGGATGCCAGCGATATGTCTGCGATGATGAAAGCAGGGTTTGCCGTTGCCGGTGGGTTTACCTATGGCGCGGGCAATTCGCAGACCAATGTGACCGACCCCCAGAACGGCAATTTCGCGGCGACGACGTCAACCTCCGGCGGCACGCTTGGTGTCGAGATGAGCGCGGACAAGCTTGCCTATCAAGGCCAGCAGAACGATCTGAAGATGAATGTTCAGGTGGCTGAGCTGCCCTTCCCGATCGACATCAGCATGGCGCAGGGTGCGTTCAACCTTGCGATGCCGGTCAGCAAATCAGACGACCCGCAGGATTTTGCCTTTGGCATCACAATGGCGGATTTTGTGATGTCCGACATGATCTGGTCGATCTTTGATCCCGCCAGCCAGCTTCCGCGTGATCCCGCAACGATCAAACTGGATCTGTCGGGTCAGGCCAAGCTGGACATCGACATCATGGATCCGGATGCAGCCGCGCAGATGGCTGGCAGCGCACCAGGCGAGCTGAGATCGCTGAGCATCAGCGAAGTGCTGGTCGATGCGGTTGGCGCGCGGCTGGCAGGCACGGGCGATGTCACATTTGATAACACCGACATGACCACCTTTCCCGGCATGCCCAAGCCGGTTGGCGCGGTAAACCTCTCGCTGGCGGGGGCAAACGGTCTGATGGACAAGTTGGTCGCGATGGGTCTTTTGCCGGAAGAGCAGGCGATGGGTGCGCGCATGATGATGGGGCTTTTCGCGGTGCCGGGCGATGCGCCTGACACGCTGAAGTCCACTGTTGAATTCACGCAGGACGGCCAGGTTTTGGCAAACGGCCAGCGCATCAAATAGCCCAGATACAGTTACAAAGCGGGCGCGCCGAAGGGTGCGCCTGTTTTTTTTGCCGAAACCTGCTTAGGGTCAGGCCCTTGCCCTGCGCGCGTGTGCGGATTACCTGTGCCGTGTCCCCCGCCAAGGAGCCGCATTCATGACACAGCCACTCTCGGAGCTGACACAGTCCCTTTTGCACGCGGCCCGCAAGGCCGGTGCCGACAGCGCTGATGCGCTGGCTGTCGAGGAAACAGCGCTGACAGCAGATGTGCGTGGCGGTGCGCTTGAGCAGGCGGAGCGCGCCGAAGGAATCGACATCGGATTGCGCGCCTTCGTGGGCAGGCGATTTGCCAATGTGTCGGCGTCAGATACCTCATCGCGCACCATCGAGGAAATGGCCGCCCGTGCTGTTGCCATGGCCCGTGAAGCGCCCGAAGACCCCTATGCGGGCTTGGCGGATGCCGATCAGATTGCGCGGAACTGGGACGTGAATGCCCTTCAAATGCACGACCCGTCGGAAGAGCCGTCGCCCGCCACCCTGCAGAAGGACGCCACACAGGCAGAAGCCGCAGCACTTGCCGTCAAGGGCGTCACACAGGTGCAGTCGGCCAGCGCAAGTTATGGCAGTCAGCAGATCTGGATGGCCGCCTCGAACGGATTTGAAGGCGGCTACCGGCGCACCAACAGCGGGCATTCCTGCGTGGCCATTGCCGGCGAAGGTCTGGGGATGGAGCGGGACTATGATGGTGACAGCCGTATTTTCCGCAGTGATCTGCGCGGGCCTGCTGATATTGGAACCTCGGCCGGCCACCGCGCGCTGGCGCGGCTGAACCCGCGCAAGCCGCCGACGGGCAGCTTTCCGGTTCTGTTTGACGAACGCATTTCCGCCAGCCTGATCGGGCATCTATTGTCCGCGATCAACGGGGCTGCGATTGCGCGCGGCGCGTCATGGCTACGTGATGCGATGGGCGAGATGGTGTTGCCTGCGGGTCTTGACCTTGAAGAAGATCCGCACCGCGTTCGTACCACGGGCTCGCTCCCCTTCGATGGCGAAGGGTTGCCAACCGCCCGGCGTGCGCTGGTCAAGGATGGCGTTCTGAAAGGCTGGACGCTGGATCTGGCGAACGCGCGCAAACTTGGGCTTTCCTCGACCGCGAATGCGGCGCGGGGGACAAGCGCTGCGCCGACGCCCACGAACTGGAATGTGTCGCTGACCCAAGGTAGCGCGTCGCGCGACGACCTGATCAGGGACATGGGAACGGGCCTGCTGGTGACGTCGATGATCGGCAGCACGATCAATCCCAATACGGGCGATTATTCGCGCGGGGCCGCTGGGCTGTGGGTTGAGAACGGCGAGGTCACCCATGCGATCAACGAATGCACCATCGCGGGCAATCTGCGCGAGATGCTGGCCAGTATTGTGCCTGCCAATGACGCGCGTGTGCACCTCAGCCGCGTTGTCCCATCCCTTCTGGTGCCGGGAATGACCCTTGCCGGCGCATGATCTGGACCTGCTGATTGACGCCGCGCGCAAGGCAGGAGACGTTGCGCGCGGATTTGTCGGAAAGACAGCGCAGCGGTGGGACAAGCCGGACAATGCAGGCCCGGTCACCGAAGCCGATCTGGCGGTGAACGATCTGTTGCACGAGACACTAATCGGCGCGCGCCCCGACTATGGCTGGCTGTCAGAAGAGACTGAGGACAGCACCGCGCGCCTTGATCGCGAGCGGGTCTTTATCGTCGATCCCATCGACGGCACGCGCAGCTTTGTCGAAGGTTCGAACACCTGGGCCCATTCCATCGCGGTGGCAGAGGCCGGCGTGGTCACGGCGGCGGTGGTTTACCTGCCGATGCGTGACAAGCTTTATGCGGCATCTCTGGACGGGGGTGCCACGCTGAACGCCGTCCCGATCCGGGCCGATGGCGAAGATCAGATCGCGCGGATGACGGTGCTTGCCGCGCGTCCGACGATGGCCGTGAAACACTGGCGCGGGGCGGTGTCCCCGACGTTTCAGCGCACCTATCGCCCCTCGCTGGCCTACCGCCTTGCGCTAGTGGCCGAAGGGCGGTTTGACGGGATGCTTACGCTACGGCCCACATGGGAATGGGACATCGCAGCCGGCACGTTGATCGTGACCGAAGCGGGCGGCGGCGCATCTGATCGTCTGGCCGCGCCCTTGCGGTTCAACAATGCCGATCCGCGCACTGACGGGGTGGTTGCGGGCAGTGCGCATGCCCATGCCGCTCTGACCTCTGCCCTTGCGTGACGGACCCTATCTGATACCCAAGATGGGAACCTTTGGAATAGGATGCGCCCATGACCCAACGCCTTCACCTTGTCTTTGGCGGAGAACTTGTCACGCCGACCGAAACGGCCTTCAAGAACGTTGATGACATTCATATCGTCGGGATTTTTCCCAACTATCAGGCAGCCTATGACGCCTGGAAAAGTGAGGCACAGCGGACAGTGGACAACGCGCATATGCGTTACTTCATCGCTCACCTTCACCGCCTGCGCGATGAAGAGGCAGCGGCGTCTTCGACCGAAGAGCTGGGATAACCCACCATGGCGCGGTCGCTGGGGCTGACGGCGTACCGGGCGTTGACCCGGCGGCGCGAGGCGTTGACTGCAGCGCCCGATGTCGCGCGCCCCGTCGGAGAGCTGGTGTGGATACATGCAGGCGAGGCAGGATCGCTGATCGCGGTAGAGGACCTTGCGCGGAGGATCTGTGCGACCCGCGGCGATGTGAGCGTCCTGATCACAGTGCCAGGGACGGACCCCGTGCCGGTGTTGCGAGAACAGCCCGAACAGGTCTTGATCGCACAGCATGCGCCCAGCGAACACCCCGAGGCTGTGACGGCGTTTCTTGATCACTGGGCACCTGATCTGGGGGTTTGGGTCTGGGGCGGTCTGCGCCCCAATCTGATACTGGACGCCGCCGACCGGGACTGCCCGCTGATGCTGATAGACGCCGATGCCAAGGGGTATGATGGCCGACGCGATCGCTGGCTGCCGGAACTGACGCGCAAGTTGCTGGGCACCTTTTCACACGTGTTCGCCCGGTCAGCGGCAGGTCAGAAGCGGCTGGCCCAACTGGGGCTGGCGCCGCGCAAGATCGAGGTCACATCGCCATTGCTGGCGGGCGGGCAGGCCTTGCCCTGCGATGACAGTGATCTGTCTGATCTTTCAGAGTCATTGGGCGGGCGCCCGGTGTGGTTTGCCGCAAGGGTAGAGCCGGATGAAGTGCAGATCGTGCTGTCCGCGCACAGACAGGCGCTGCGCCTGTCGCATCGGTTGCTGCTGATCCTTGGTCCAGCTGAGAGCGACCAGCTTTTGCCCACTGCCGATCAGGTGGCTGAACAGGGTCTGGATGTCATCTTTTGGGACGACGGGGAAGAACCGGATGACGCAACCCAGGTGATGCTGACCGCAGATCCCGCCGACCGGGGCTTGTTTTACCGGGTGGCACCGGTGTCCTTTCTGGGGTCTTCGCTTGTGCCGGACAAAGGGGGATGCGATCCGCTTGAGGCGGCGGCCCTTGGATCAGCTGTGCTTTATGGGCCTAAGGTGCGGAGCTTTCTGCCGTCCTACAGCCGTCTGGCGGCGGCAGGGGCCGCGCGGATCGTCAATGATGCGCCTGCGCTTGGTACGGCAGTATCAAGGTTGATCGCGCCCGATCAGGCGGCGACGATGGCACATGCGGGGTGGGATGTGATCTCGCAAGGGGCGGATTTGACGGATAAGGTGGTCGCACTGGTTCAGACGATGCTTGATGAACGGGCAGGAAACACATGAAACGCGCGCCCGCCTTCTGGCACAAACCCCGGCCCGATCTGCGCGCCCGCGCGCTGTCGCCGCTTGGTGCGGTTTATGCGGCTGCCACGGCGCGGCGGCTGGCGCGGGGGACACCGCTGCGGCTGGAGGTGCCGACGGTATGCGTCGGCAACATCAATGCAGGGGGCACCGGCAAGACGCCGACAGTCATGGCTGTTGTCGAGTATCTGCGCGGTCTTTTTCACGAACCGCACGTTGTATCGCGCGGGTATGGGGGGTCGCTGGAAGGCCCGGTGCGGGTCGACCCGGCGAAACACAAGGCGTCTCAGGTTGGCGATGAACCCCTATTATTGGCTGCGTTTTCAGAGGTTTGGGTGGCGCGCGACAGGGCTTCGGGGGCCCGGTCGGCAGTGGAGGCCGGGGCAAGCGTGATCGTCTTTGATGACGGGTTTCAGAACCCCGCGGTGGCCTATGATCTGTCCATCGTGGTGGTGGACGCGGCCAAGGGATTTGGCAACGGATTGTGTCTGCCCGCAGGCCCATTGCGCGAGCCCGTCGCGGTTGGACTGGCGCGCGCGGATCTGCTGCTGAGCATCGGAGACGCGGCCGCCCAGCAAGGCTTTGACCCCGGCCTGCTGCCCGACGGGGTGCCGCATGTGCGCGCATCGCTGGAGCCGCTGATGACCGGAATGGACTGGCAGGATCACCGGGTGCTGGCCTTTGCCGGGATCGGGCATCCGGAGAAGTTTTTCGCCTCATTACAGGGGCTTGGCGCCAACGTGGTACGTGGCGAGGCATTGGATGATCATCAGCCGCTGACCCCGGCGCTGATGGCGCGGTTGGAGGCGGATGCCATCGCCAGAAGGGCGCAACTGGTCACCACGGAGAAAGACGCAGTGCGCCTGCCCGCCAGCTTCCGGTCAAAGGTGATCACCCTGCCCGTGCGGCTGAAACTGGCTGAGGAAAACGCGCTTTTCGAGGCGCTTGCGCGCCTGCCGCGCGGCTAGGACGCAACGGTCGGTAGCCTGCGCAACGGGTGGGACGGCGAAACGGGCGTTAACGCCATAAAACAAGGGGAGTCAGAGATCGGTACCGCGTCGGTATAACGTCGGTATTGCGTCGGTATTTTCACCGAAATCCAGCCTCGTCCCTTGGATTAACACAGCGTGCGGTTCTGTTTTGTTAATAAAAGGTAAAGGTGACGGGAAATGCACCGTCGCGTAGTGCCGTTCAGAGGTCAGGGGATCAGGGGGATTTGGGTGAGAAATTGACGATTGTGTTTTTGGAGAACCCAACGCTTACAATCCTTTGGCAGGCCGGGATCAGTCGTCTTCGCCGAGTTTCGGGGCGGGGCGGTGCAGGGCCAGTTCGGCGTCTGAGAACACGAAAGGTGAGCGCAGCCCCGGCACGCCGTCCAGGTCGATCTGCATGCCGCGCGCGATCACCTGCGGGTCTGCCATGACGTCTGCCAGATCGTTGATCGGGCCTGCAGGGACGTTGTGCGCCTCGCAGGCCGCGAGAAGGTCATCGCGGGTGCGTTGGCGGGTGGCGTCGTTCAGGCGGCGGATCATCTCGGGGCGGTTGGCGACGCGGTCGGCGTTTTTGGCAAATTCCGGCGCGTCGGCCATGTCGTCCAGCCCCAGCAGGCGGCAGAGGCGCTGGTATTGACCATCGTTGCCCGTGGCGATGATCAGGTGGCCATCGCTGGCGGCAAAGACTTCGTACGGGGTGAGGTTGGGGTGGGCGTTGCCCATACGGCCAGGGGGCGTGCCTGTGGTCATGTAGTTCATGGCCTGATTGCCCATGATCGCCACCGCACTGTCGAGCAGCGCCATGTCGATGTGTTGCCCGCGCCCCGTTTCGCTGCGCTGGTGCAGGGCGGCGAGGATCGCGGTGGTGGCATAGATGCCGGTAAAAATGTCGGTGATGGCCATGCCGGACTTCTGCGGCTGGCGGTCGGGTTCCCCGGTGATGGACATCAGGCCGGACATGCCTTGGATGATGAAATCATAGCCTGCGCGGTGGGCATAGGGCCCGGTCTGGCCGAACCCGGTGATGGAGCAGTAAATCAGCTGCGGAAATTCATCGCGCAGGCTGGCGTAGTCGAGCCCGTATTTCGCCAATCCGCCGGTTTTGAAGTTCTCGATCAGGATGTCGGCGTCCTGCAGCAGGTCCTTGAGCCGCGCCACGCCGTCGGCGGTGCGAAAGTCGATGGTGACCGATGCCTTGCCGCGATTGGTCGAGTGGAAGTAGGAGGCGGAGACATCTTCGTCTCGCGTCACGAAGGGCGGCCCCCACTGGCGCGTGTCATCGCCAGCGGGGCTTTCTACCTTGATGACCTCGCAGCCCAGATCGCTAAGCGTCTGGCCCGCCCAGGGGCCTGCCAGCACCCGGGCCATTTCGATGACCTTGAGGCCGGCGAGGGGGGCTGCCATCAACTGCCGATTTCTGCGTCGATCAGGGCTTTCATGTCGGGGTAGTCCATGTTGCGATAAAGCTGGCCGTTGATGACAAAGCTGGGCGTGGACTGGACGCCGTCGGCGTCGCGGTTCTGTTCAAACCACACGACCAGTTGTTCGGCCTTTTCGCGATCCTGCATGCAGGCGTCCAGCGTGTCACCATCAAGACCGGCAAGGCGTCCGATCCGGCCCAGTTCCTGCGCAATGTCCGCCGGGGAGCCGGCGCGCTTCCAGTCTTGTTCGCCCTTGTAGAGCAGATCGGTCAGGCCAAAGAATTTCTCACTGCCACCGCAGCGCGCCACCATCGACGCCCAGAGGCCCGGACGATCAAAATAGACTTCGCGGTAGATGAATTTGATCTTGCCGGTGTCGATGTAATCCGCCTTGAGCTTCTTGTAGTTTCCATTGTGGAAATTTGCGCAGTGCGGGCAGGTGTAGGACGCGTATTCGATGACAGTCACTGACGCGTCCGGGTTGCCCAGCACCATTTCCTCGATCCCGGAGGTATCGACATCGGCGCTGCTGGTCTGGGCGTTCGCCGCACCGGGCAGTTCGGTGTTGGGCATCGCGCCGGTGCCGGTCTGCGATGTGAAGTACCAGCCGCCAAGGCCGAGGACGGCAAAGCCGCCAAGGATCATATCTCTGCGTTTCATGTCGTCTTCCTTTGTCAGCTTTTCAGCGTTTGTTCCTGTTCAATACATTTTCGCCCAGACGTTCAAGGGCGCAGCGCAGGCCATCGTCGGCCACGGGGCGTGCTGTTTCTGCTGCTTTTTGCCGCAGCGCTGGATCAGGGGCTTTTGCGGGGGCCTCGGGCGTCTTGTGCATGAAGGCGACCTTGCCTTCGGCAAAGCCTGTGGCCGCTGTCTGGGTGATCCTTATGCGCGAGATGGCGTTGTAGCCGTAGACCGCGTTGACCTTGGCGCGCAGTTGTTCCTTTTGCATTTCCAGCATCGGGGCATTGGCCCCGTTGGTCAGCAGTGTCAGTGTCGCGCCCATGCCACCGCGGCCATAGCTGACCTCAACGGGGTTGGCGATGGCGGCGATGTCACGGCCTGCGACCTCGGTCCATTTGGTCAGCAGCTGTGATTGGGCAAAGCCACGGGTTTCCGACGCCTTGCGGATCTGCCCGCTGAGCAGGCTGTCGGTGCGTCTGAACCCTTTTGTACTGGTACGCCGTGGCGGCATGGCTATGGTCCCCGGATCAATTGGACCTAACATAAGGGTTTACCCCCGGTTCACCAGCCCGTGAACGCCGTCGAGCCATAAAGAATGCGTGAGAACCTTTCCCAAGACGACCTGCCGCAGATCCTGCTGGAGTGGTACGATGTGCATGCCCGCGAGATGCCGTGGCGCGTGGGCCCCGCAGCGCGCAAAGCCGGTCAGCGGTCAGACCCCTATGCAGTCTGGATGAGCGAGATCATGTTGCAGCAGACCACTGTCGCCACGGTGCGCGATTACTTTACGCGGTTCATGGCGCGCTGGCCCCGGGTGCAGGATCTGGCCGCCGCCGAGGACGCCGATGTCATGGGCGAATGGGCGGGCCTGGGCTATTACGCGCGGGCGCGCAATCTGCTCAAATGCGCACGGACCGTGGTCGATGAACACGGGGGGTCCTTTCCGGCAGACTATGACGCCTTGATCAAACTGCCGGGGATCGGGCCCTATACTGCTGCTGCCGTCGCCTCGATCGCGTTTGATCTGCGCCACACCGTGCTGGATGGAAATGTCGAACGCGTGATAGCGCGGCTTTACAACATTCACACGCCCTTGCCGGCCGCCAAGCCGGAACTGATGGCGCGGGCAGATGCGCTGACACCAGACCTGCGCCCCGGTGACTATGCGCAGGCGGTGATGGATCTGGGGGCCACGATCTGCAGCCCCAGATCGCCTGCCTGCGGCATTTGCCCCTGGCGTGATCCCTGTGCGGCCCGCGCTGCGGGCACCGCGCCGGATTTGCCAAAGAAGACCCCGAAGAAAGCCAAACCCGTGCGGCACGGTGTGGTCTATCTGGCGCAGAGGGCGGATGGCGCCTGGCTGCTGGAAACGCGGCCCGACAAGGGGCTTTTGGGGGGCATGCTGGGCTGGCCCGGGTCGGAGTGGGTCGACAGCGCACACCCCCTGCCCCAGACGGCGCCGCCGATCGGCGCGGATTGGCAGGTACTGGCGGGCGATGTGCGCCACACCTTCACGCATTTTCATCTGCTTTTGACCATTCACGTTGGCCGCGTCGATCACGAAGAAGACCCTTTGCGGGGCGCATTTGTGCCAAGGGGTCAGTTCCGGCCATCCGACCTGCCGACAGTGATGCGCAAGGCCTTTGATCTGGCGACGAAATAGCGCAGCGGCAGGCTTTGTGCGGGGCGGTTTGTGCGCTATACCTCTGGCAACAAAGCCAGAGGCAAGGCGATGAGCATTCAGTCCACAACCCCCGTTCCGCCCGGTGATCTTGCGCGCTTTGGCCGCGCGCTGCCCTTTTACATGTCGATGCTGTTGATCCCGCTGGCGTGGGTGTCGGCCTTTTGGGGCGGCTTGTGGGTGCTGCTGCTGGTGGTGATGACGTGGTATCTGTTTTCCATTCTGGATGCCTTGGCCGGATTGAACCTGGAGAACGCGGATCTGTCGGCGACGGAAGAGGACATGTTCTGGTACCGGGTGATCACGGTCGCCTGGGTGCCCTTGCAGATCGTCACGGTGATGGGGCTGGTCTGGTACGCCCCGCAGGCGGAACATCTGGGCACATGGGAACGCATCGGGCTTTTTGTCGGGCTTGGCGTGATGTCGGGCACGGTTGGGATCAACTACAGCCATGAATTGATGCATCAGAAGAACAAACTGGAGCGGTGGTGTGCGGATATTCTGCTGGCGTCAGTTCTGTATTCGCATTTCCGGTCAGAGCACCTGTTGGTGCATCACCGCTATGTCGGGACGCCCCGTGATTCTGTCACGGCGCGTTATAACGAGGGGTTTCACCGCTATTATCCGCGGGCGGTGATCGGGTCGCTGGTGTCGGCCTTTCGCGCAGAGAAAGCGATGCTGGCGCGCAAGGATCTGCCCTGGACCGACCTTGGCAATCCTTTCTGGCGGTACGGGGCGATGCAGCTTGTGTTCGTGCTGGCCGCGGTTGCCCTGGGCGGCTGGTCTGGTCTTGGGCTGTTTGTTCTGCAGGCCGGGGTCGCGGTGTGGCAGCTGGAACTGATCAACTACATCGAACACTACGGGCTGACGCGCAAACATCTGGGGGACGGGAAATACGAGGCCGTCCAGCCACGCCATTCATGGAATGCGGCGCACAAGGCGTCGAACTGGTTGCTGATCAATCTGCAGCGCCATTCGGACCATCACTACAAGCCCGACCGCCGGTTTCCGGTGTTGCAGACCTACGGTCCTGACGAAGCCCCGCAACTGCCGCATAGCTATCCGATCATGGGAATGGTTGCGATGATCCCGCCGCTGTGGAAACGCCTGATGAACCCGCGTGTGCGGCGCTGGCGGCAGATGTATTATCCGGAGATCACCGACTGGAAAGCCTACAACAAGGCCACCACCCCGATGCCGCGCTAACAACCCAATCTTAAACTTTGTCTGCCATTTCCAAGGGTACCATTGCAGACGAGGCGGCCATGCACCAGCAGCTGACACCATCCACCACATCTCCGACGCCGCATCAGGCGCAGGCGTCTTGCCTGATCATCGAAGACAGCGAATTTGACAGTGAAAAGATGTCGCGGGTGCTGAACCGGTCGCTGGGGCCGGTCCAGATCCGGACGGCGACAACCCTGCGGTCCGCACGCGAGATCCTTGGCTCTGCTGAAGTTAACCTGATTTTGCTGGACAACAATCTGCCCGACGGGCTGGGCGCGAATTTCGCACAGGAACTGGCGCGCAATGACCGGCTGGCGACGATCCCCGTGATCATGGTCAGCGACTGGCCGTCGCCGTTTATGTGGGAAAAGGCGGCCTCGGCCGGGGTGTACTACGTGTTGAACAAGTCGGAATTCGACGCCCGCTATGTCTTTGCCGCCCTCAAGGCCGCGCGCCAGAGACGGGGGCGGCTGAATTAGGGCGGGGCCGATTGAGGCCAGGTGACAGGGCCGCCGCAATGCTGTGGTTAGAAACAGGCGGGGCCGATGCAGATGGCGCCCGCCGCGCGGATGAAGGGTGTTTGACGTCCCGGGGTTTTTGCGGAGTGTGCCTGTGTTGATCGTCGCAGACGCTTGAAGGTCAAGACCCGTTCCTGCGCATCAGCCCAGCGTCGCGGATCGTGGCATGCGATTTTGCAGAGGTCGGGCTGGTGGATGAAGCTGCCATCCGCTGCATCTCAACCAATGACCGCTTTCGACGCTGCCAATCAGAAAACACGCACTATTCCGCGACGACTGCAAACGACGGCCGTCCGTCGGCTTCGACTTCGTTGAATACAAAGTCCCGGAATGCAGCAATTAACGGCTCAGATGCTCGACTGCGTTGACACACGAATGAGTAGATCACGAACGGAAGAGTGACCGCTTCGAAAAGGCGAACAAGGCGACCTGACTTGACCGTCTCGCGCACCATTATGTCGTAGGCAAGCGATACTCCGAGACCTTGTTCGACGCCGGATGTCGCAAGTTCACAATTCGGAAACTCAGGTCCACTTGGAAAATCCGGCGGTTCTACGCCGGCCGCAGCGAACCATTCGGCCCATTGATCCATCGTTTCGTCGTGCATCAGTGTGACGTTGCGCAGGTCTTCCGGGGTCTTGATGCATTGCGCACGCACGAAGCTTGGGGCTGCGACCGGATACCTGCCCGATTGCATCAGGGGCACGACCTCAGCACCCTGAACGGGATCGTCGGCCCAACCGATGACAACGTCAGCGTCGTTTGACTGAAAATCTGTAGATGGAGCACCAACAGAAACGCGAAGTCGCACTGCCGAAGGTTCGACGAACCGGTCGAGTCTTGGCACAAGCCAGCGCGCTGCAAATCCCGGCGTACACAGAACGCGCAGAGACTGGCTTGTGGTTCCGGCGGCATGCAGGGTGCTCGCCTCAAATACATCCAGAAGCGATGTCATTTTTCCCGCATATGCATCCCCGGTCAGGGTTAGCTGCAACCTGTTATTGCGGCGCTCGAACAGCTTGGTGTCAAGATATTCCTCCAAAGCGCGCACCTGATGACTAATCGCAGACGGTGTCAGGCAAAGCTCGTCTGCAGCCTTTGCAAACGACAGATGCCGGGCCGCTGCCTCGAAGGCGCGCACTGCGGCAAAGGGCGGAAGTTTGCGTCTCATAGGTCGTGAATTCCTTTCACCCCACAATGAAAAACCGTCTTTTGTGCGATCTGCGCGCCAAGCCTAACATCATTTCCAAGATTTCCAAAAAACCGACGATGGAGTGCAAGATGCCTGGCCCTCTTCCCGCCAGCCTTTGGCTGGGGTTACTGATGATGTTTGCCGGTTCTGCCTTTGCCGAGGCGACTGTTCGTCTCGATCCGGAGCCGGAATGGCGCAAAACGGAGAGCATCACAGAACTGGTGGCAGTTTTAGACACTTGGCTTGATCAACACACGGACCTTCAACCCGCTGGCGCAAACCCAGAAATACAGTTGGTCAGCGGGTCTTTCGCGGCGTCACTTCGAGGCTCCTCAGCGTCGAGCTCTGGTCGAACACGGGGATTTTTTGATCCGGACACGCATACAATCTACTTGATCCTTCCATGGGACCGAAAGAAGCCACACGACGCCAGCGTTCTGCTTCATGAACTCGTACATGCCCGGCAGGTGGGACGATTTTACTTTTGTCCCGGTGCGCAGGAAGAAGCGGCCTACCGCCTACAGGATAATTGGCTGCGAGAACGTGGTCTTCGGGCAAAAGTAAACTGGATCGCAGTCGTATTGGAATCTGGGTGCAGTCGACGCGATTTTCATCCCGACTAAGTAAGGCGCGCCTACGACAAAAGACGGAAAAGCAGACGTTGCTGCAAGGTGCAGCATAGCCAGTTGGGCCGGACAGTTATCCACAAAAAAGACCCCGCTTTGAAAAGCGGGGTCAAGGTAAGTGCCTTTGAAGGCGGACCTCATGTGGAGGCCGCAGGCACCGGCGGTGTTCGGTAAATCTGGGGGCTAGTTGGCCATTTCGGCGCGGATCTGCTGGCGCAGGAGGTCGATGGGCACGCGTTTGCCATCTTTCTTGAAGCACCAGTAGGTCCAGCCATTGCAGCTTGGCGCGCCTTCGTAGGCGGCTCCGACCTGATGGATGGAGCCTTTGACATCGGCGCCGATCAGCGTGCCGTCAGCGCGCACCTTGGCCTTGTGACGTCCGTTCAGGGAATACAGCTCTTCGCCCGGGCGCAGCATGCCGCGTTCGACCAGCTGGCCGAAGGGCACGCGGGGTTCAGCGCGCTTTGACGTGGTGGTTTGCAACGCGTCGCGGTCGAACTTGCGGACCTTGCCAATGCGTTTGGCAGCAACTTTGCGATAGGTCTCTTCGCGTTCGATCCCGATGAAATCACGCCCCAGCATCTTGGCCACCGCCCCGGTGGTGCCCGTGCCAAAGAACGGATCCAGGATCACATCGCCCGGATTGGTGGAGCCAACCAGAATGCGGTGCAGCAGGCTTTCGGGTTTTTGCGTCGGATGCGCCTTGTCGCCGGCATCATCCTTGAGACGCTCGTGCCCGGTGCAGATGGGCAGCACCCAATCGCTGCGCATCTGGATGCCTTCGTTCAATGCTTTCAGGGCTTCGTAGTTGAAGGTGTATTTGGCGTTTTCATCCTTGCCCGCCCAGATCATCGTCTCATGGGCATTGGTAAAGCGTTTGCCACGGAAGTTCGGCATCGGGTTGGACTTGCGCCAGACCACGTCGTTCAGGATCCAGTATCCCTGGTTCTGCAATTCAGCGCCGACGCGGAAAATGTTGTGGTAGCTGCCGATGACCCAGATCGCGCCGTTGGGCTTCAAGAGCCGCCGCGCGGCCTTGAGCCAGGCGTGCGTAAACTGGTCATACACGCGGAAGCTGTCGAACTGGTCCCAGTGGTCATCGACGGCATCGACGCGTGAATTATCGGGGCGGTGCAGTTCGCCCTTGAGCTGCAGGTTATAGGGCGGATCGGCAAAGATCAGATCAACGCTGCCCGCAGGCAGGCTGTTCATCACGTCAATGCAGTCACCCGCAAGTATTTGGTTCAAGGGAAGCGCGTCTGCGCCCTTTGTCATCACGTTCATTTATCTGCCTCTGTCCCCGGCACATTTTGTGCTCGTTGGTTGGCCTCAGGATGAGTCAGACAGATTCGCGGGTCAATTTCTTTTTTGAATCAATGTGTTGAGAAAAAACCTTGTCACAACATGTTGTGGACGGGCTTGAACGAACGTCTATGGTGTGGGGTTGGTCCGAGATTTCGAAGCGCATCCATGTGGCTTTTTGATCCATATCCCGCGTTGGTCTCCCAGCCGTAACCGGGGTGCTGTTGCGCCAGGGACAACATGACATAATCTCGACAGATTTTCGCCATAATTGAGGCCGCTGCGATCGATTGCGATCGGGTATCGCCCTTGACGATGGCCGCTGCCGGCAGCGCCAGGTTGCGCGGCAGCATGTTGCCGTCGATCAGGGCATAGTCCGCCGGGGTTTTCAGCCCCGCAATCGCACGTTCCATCGCCAGGTGACTGGCGCGCAGAATGTTGATGGTGTCGATTTCCTGGACTGAGGCGTGGGCGATGCTCACGTCGGCCACCTCTTTGATCTGGTGATACAGCCGTTCGCGCCCTCGGCGGGTCAATTTCTTGGAATCGCGCAGGCCATCGGGGATGCGCGCGGGGTCCAGCACCACCGCTGCCGCCGTCACCGGCCCCGCCAGCGGTCCGCGTCCGACCTCATCCACCCCGGCGACCCGTAGAAAGCCACGGTCATGGGCGGCACGTTCGAAGGTGAAATCAGGCTCCATTCCTGATCCAGACAACAAGACGGCCCGGACCGCAAGGTCCGGGCCGTCTGTAAGCAGCTACTCATTAAGGAAGAGAGGGGAGGGACGCCCGAACGTCCCTCCCCTCCTGTCGCCGGGGTGCAGGGACGTGCCCCCCGGGTCATGACGCGCCGTTACCGGAGCGCCAATCTGTACCCTTCGCGGTAAAGGCAGCGGGCGTTATAGCCACGGCGTTTGCCGTTGGGGGTCTTGAAGGTGGCGTAGCAGTGCTGCGGCAGGCGCTGGGTATAGGCATAGTTGTTTTCCAGGCAGCGCAGCGGGAACATCCGGTGATCGCCACCGCGGCCGCGAAAGCTGCGGAAGCATTGCTGCGGCAGCAGGCGCCGGTTCACAGCGCGCGGCAAGGGGCGTGGTTGCACATGCGGCTGGATATGGGTGCGCGGGCGCACGCCGGGTTCGCTGTATGGGCGGTAGGGTTGGATGTGTTGCGGACGATAGGGATCAACGTGGCGCGGACGATGCGGTTGCACATGGCGCGGATAGGACGGTTCTACATGACGCGGGCGCGGTTGGGTGTAATAGGGATCCTGATCGTGGCGTGTGACGTGCTGTCGTTTCTTCTTTTTCTTGTCGTGGATCACCTTGCCGACAATGGCGGCCCCCAGAACAATGGCCAGTGCGCGTGCCAGTTCGTCGTCGCGTTCCGCAAACGCCGGTGTAGCACCCAGCCCGGTGATCGCGATAGAAGCGGCGGCGATAATCCCAATGAAACGACGGTACATGTGCGTGATCCTTTCTGTTGAACGGCACGGGAGACCGCCGGTTGGGGGGGAGACCTCCCGTGCCAGAGCCGTACAAGTCAGCTCGTGGGATCAATCTGGGGTCGGGGGCGTCAGACAGGCAATAACAGGGCCCTGTTATCCGATATCAGCCGCGCTAACTGCCTTTGGATATTGAATAACAGGTCGGAACTGCGCATGAAGGTATCATGAAACATATAACGCTTTCCCTTCTTGCTGCCGTGCTGATCGGCCTTGCCGTTCCGGTTTCGGCGGCGGGGTGCTATGCCGATTACAAGGCAAAACAGGACAATCCGCTGCGCCTGCATTACGGTGTGGCGCAGATCACCGGGGCCTGCGATGCCGGGGCCGCGCGGGCTGAACTGGCCCGACGGCTGGCCGCGCAGGGATGGACATTGCTGAATGTTCTTTCGGTGTTCGGGGATGATGGGTTGGCGCAAAGGAAAGACAGTGCAGGACAGTTCTACCTCCGCTTCTGACATGCGTCGCTTTGGCGGGCGCTTTGTGGGTGGCGGGATTGCCGCCGTGGTGCTTGTGCTGCTTGTCGGCGCGGGCCTGCTGCTTTGGGCCTTGCCGGATGCAAATACATTCAACGCACAGGTTGAACGGATCTTTGTTGAAAACGATGACCTGACTGCCGGTTCCGAGATCAAGCTGCTGGAGATCCTCGCCCAGTCCGGCACCGCGTTCTCCGACACGCTTGCCAGCTACCGGCTGGTGATTGTCGTGTTGCTGGTGTTTGCCGCGGCCATGCTGATTGCGGCCTTGGTGTTTTTGATCATGTTGGTCGGGTTCAACCGTCGCATGGCGCAGATTGAACGCGCCGGTATTCAGGTATCTTCGTTGTTGATCAGCCGGGAAGAGAACACCGTCTATCTCAACAACCTTGGATTCAAGTTGACCGCTGCGGCCATGGAAACCATGAGCGTGCTGGCCGAGGCGCGTATGGATGATGACGTGCTGTCGGGGTCCGAAATCGAGGGCATGATTTCGGGGCGCAATGCCGCCGACTGCGATGAAGCCGCCGGGGCCACCCGGATCAAACGGCTGCGCGACACGCTGGGCAACCAGATCGTCAGCGAATTGCTGGTCAAGAATATCGCGCGTCGCGGCTACATGCTGTCGATCGACAAGGATGTGATCAAGGTCATCTAGTCCTTGGGCCCCTCTTCATCTTTCCAGTTAAACTCATTTCCAACGCATCCACTTGCGAACGACTCGCAATTTCATCGCTAGGTCTCTATATTACCTGCATGAACAGACGCACATTCACCGCCTCGCTGGCTGCCTTGGCAGCGTCACCTGCCCTGCCGGTCGCCGCGCCCTCTGCAACCGCCCCCGCAGCCGTGCCGCCGGGGGCCTATGCCTGGGGGCAGTTGATCGCACGGGCTCAGGCCACCTGTAGCCCGGCGATGCTGGCGCGGCATCTGCATCTGAGTATAGACGAGGCGACGCAGCTTTTTGGTAAGATGGTCCGCGATGGTGTGTTGCGTGCACCGGGGGTGGCAGGGGTGGCCCGGGCGGTGCACCCCCTGCCAGGCTCTGGCATCAAGCCCGCCGCGACGCGCAAGGCCACGACGCGGCTGGGCGACTGGGTCAGAACAGAAATGCAGCCAGAGGGATCGCCCCCTATGGTCAATTCCGACGACGCGGGTCTAGGGTGCGGTGACGCCGACCAACAGGACGACACCGATGCCCGCGAAGATCAACCGCCTGAAGACATCCCTCAAAGCAGGTGAGGTCAGCTTTGGCTGTTGGCTGGGACTGGCTGACAGTTATGCCGCCGAGATCATGGGGGGCGCGGGCTTTGATTTTCTGGTCATCGACGGAGAGCATGCGCCAAATGATATCCGGTCCATTCTGGCACAGTTGCAGGTGCTTGCAGCGTTTGATGTCGATCCGGTCGTGCGGGTGCCGGTGGGTCAGACCCATCTGATCAAACAGGTTCTCGATCTGGGCGCGCAGACTGTCCTGGTCCCGATGGTGGAAAGTGCAGCACAGGCGCGGCAGTTGTTGCGCGATATCACCTATCCTCCGCACGGGGACCGCGGCGTTGGCTATGCCGTCAGCCGGGCGGGTGCGTTTTCACGGAATGCAGATTACGGCACGACGGCGGACGCACAGATCTGTCTGCTGGTTCAGGTTGAGAACCTCAGAGGGATGGCCGCGTTGGATGACATTCTTGCGGTGGACGGGGTTGATGGGGTCTTTATCGGGCCTGCTGATCTGGCGGCGGATATGGGGCATATGGGCGACGCCATGCACGCCGATGTGCAGGCGACCATTCTTGATGCCATTGCGCGTATCCGGGCGGCAGGCAAGGCGCCGGGGCTGCTGAGCACCGTGGACGCGATGACCGATCCGGCACTGGAAGCGGGCGCGCAGTTCGTGGCCGTTGGGGCGGATGTGTTGATCCTGGGTCAGACGGCCCGGGCGCTGGCCGAAAAATGGATCGCACGCACCTTATGAATGCAGGTATTTTCCTTCTTGGCCTTGCCTATGTCCTGAGCCAGTTCTTCCGCGCCTTTCTGGCGGTTCTGGCACCGGTGCTGGGCACCGATATCGGGGCGACGCCGGATGATCTGGCGGATGCGTCGGGCATGTGGTTTCTGGCCTTTGCCGTCATGCAAATTCCTGTGGGCTGGGCGCTGGACACGATTGGCCCGCGCCGCACGGCGGCCTGGTTGCTGCTTGTGGGCGGGGCCGGAGGTTCTGCCGTCTTCGCGCTGGCGACATCGGCGCTGCATATCAACATCGCGATGGCGCTGATTGGGGTGGGCTGCGCGCCGGTGCTGATGGCGTCGTACTATATCTTTGCGCGGGACTATCCGCCGGCGCAGTTCGCGGTGCTGGCCTCATTGATGGTTGGGCTGGGCAGTCTGGGCAATCTGGTGGCCTCTTATCCGATGGCGCTGGCGGCCGAAACGATGGGCTGGCGCGCGGCCCTTTGGGGGTTGGGGGGCATCTGTGCTGCCGTGGCTCTGGGCACGCTGCTGCTGGTGCGTGATCCCGCGCGGGTGGAGGGTGAGGTGCAAGGATCGCTGCTGGAGCTTTTCCGCCTGCGGGTTCTTTGGGCGATCTTTCCGCTGATGTTTGTCTGCTATGCCATTTCCGGCGCGACCCGGGGACTGTGGATCGGGCCCTATCTGGAGGATGTCTTTGCCGCAACCACGGGCAGCATCGGGCAGGCGACGCTGCTGATGGGGATCGCGATGATCCTCGGGACGTTGGCCTACGGGCCGCTGGACCGGGTGTTGCCGTCGCGCAAGTGGATGATCGCGGGGGGTACGGCATTGACGTTGCTGGCGGGGATTGGCCTGATCGTTTTGCCTGCGACCTCGATTGCGGTATCGATCGCGTTGTTGTGCGCGATTGGGTTCTTTGGCGCGACCTATCCGGTGATCATGGCCCATGGCCGCAGCTTTCTGCCGCCCCATCTGATCGGGCGGGGGGTAACGATGCTGAACCTTTTCAGCATCGGCGGCGTCGGGATATTCCAATTCATGTCTGGGGCCATATATCGCGCGGCGCTGCCGCCCGAGACGGTGGCGGCCCCTTATGTGGCAGTATTCACCCTGCTGAGCGGCGCGCTGGCGGTCGGATTGGTGGTCTATCTCTTTTCGCGGGACAGCACACGGGCGTGATATCTGGCCGCAGGGCCTTTCCCTTGGCCGGTCCATCCGCTAAAGCCCGCGCACCAACCCCATATATATTGGAGAATTCAGATGGGTTATCGCGTCGCCGTCGTGGGCGCCACTGGCAATGTGGGCCGCGAAATGCTGAACATTCTGGCCGAGCGCCAGTTCCCTGTGGACGAAGTGGTCGCATTGGCCAGCCGCCGCTCCCTGGGTACGGAAGTCAGCTTTGGGGACACGACGCTCAAATGCAAAGACCTTGATACATTTGATTTCACGGGCTTTGACATGGCGCTGTTCGCCGTGGGATCTGACGCGACCAAGAAGTACGCGCCGGGTGCCGCCAAGGCGGGTTGCGTGGTGATCGATAACTCGTCGCTGTATCGCTACGACCCCGACATCCCGCTGATCGTGCCCGAGGTGAACCCGGAGGCCGTGCATGGCTATGCCAAGAAGAACATCATCGCCAACCCCAACTGTTCGACCGCACAGATGGTTGTGGCCCTGAAGCCCCTGCATGATCGCGCAACGATCAAGCGGGTGGTGGTCAGCACCTATCAGTCCGTATCGGGCGCGGGCAAAGAAGGCATTGATGAGCTGTGGGACCAGACCAAGTCGATCTACAACCCCACCGATGACAAGCCGGCCCGGAAGTTCACCAAGCAGATCGCGTTCAACGTGATCCCGCATATTGATGTCTTCATGGAAGACGGATCGACCAAGGAAGAGTGGAAGATGGTCGCCGAGACGAAAAAGATCGTCGATCCCAAGATCAAGGTTACGGCCACCTGTGTCCGTGTGCCCGTTTTTGTCGGACACTCCGAAGCGGTCAACATCGAGTTTGAAGAGCATCTGGACGAGGCCGAGGCCCGCGATATCCTGCGCGAAGCCCCCGGCATCATGGTGATCGACAAGCGCGAGGACGGTGGATACGTCAGCCCGATCGAATGCGTGGGTGATTTCGCCACGTTCATCAGCCGCATCCGGCAGGACAGCACCATCGATAACGGCCTGAACCTGTGGTGTGTCAGCGACAACCTGCGCAAGGGCGCTGCCCTGAATGCGGTTCAGATCGCAGAGCTGCTGGGCCGTGAGGTTCTGAAAAAAGGCTAACTGCCTTATTGAGGCCCCTTTCCTGCACGCCCTGGATCAAGGCGTGCGGGACACATTCCGGCCATCGAATTCTACTCGCTATCCGCGAATCGACTAAGAATCGGTTAAGTTCTGCAGCTTTGCGGAAAAACAGGCTGTTTCCGAATTAAGAAAAATGAAGGCACAGCAGTGCCCTTTTTGCGCATAATTGATGACAGTAACGTGCAAATTTTGTGTTTTGCCCGAATGTGAACACATTCTCGCACCATTCGCGCCCAGATCGAAACCCAAATTATAACTGTATTCGGTACCTGCCCACTTCGAGGTAGCGCTAACACCCCAACAAACCGGGGGGCGCAACAACAAAGATTAACGGGCAGCAGTGGTTCTCCAAGTTCAATGAGAATGCCTTGATGGCTGGTTGTGACACGCACGTACCTTGAATGTACAAACGTTTCCTCACCCAGCGATCGACCAACCAGGAAGACAGGTTCAACGCCTGACCTTTGAAAGGAAACGACATGACGAATATCATCACCTTCAAGAACGCCCAGAAGCCCCAGAAAAGCACCGTCGCAAAGCGGGTAACTGACAATGTCGTTTCGCTGATTGAATGGAAAGCCAAGCCCCGTGCACTGCGCACACCCAATGGCATCTTCTTCATCACCGCAGGCGGTGGTGCCCCGTTGCACGCTGCCTGATCACGCCCCTCCAGTGATCTCTCTTCTCTCTTAATCACCTCTTGCTGCTAAGGAATATCAAATGTCTGCCACTCTGCTCGAAACCGCCCGTAACAACCGTGTCATCGCCCTGCAAACGCTGAAGGCCCGTCGCGCCAAGCTGGAAGCCAACAACAATGTGTTCTGCCTGAGCTCCATGCGTGTCGACCGGATCGTACATCCGATGTTCAAGTCCTGCCGCATGGACCTGATGGAAGACCGTATCGCTGCCTGACCTGATGCCGGACCGGATATCGTTCGGTCCGGCAGGCCCTTGCCCCCGTGCAAGGCCGCGCTGGTGCCGGGTTCGCACGATGATCGAACCGGCTTTTTCCCCCAGATGACGACTGCTGATTGCGCCGCCCGGATGTCAGAAACGCTCTGCCCGGAGGACCTCGCAATCGACCACGCTGACCACGCCGATGTGCCGCTCAACCACGGCAAAGGCGGCCTCAAGCAGCGTATCCAGCCGGTCGGGTTTGATGATGCAGATCACCTGCACCATGCCCTGCCCGCGACTGACCTGGCCCTGCCGTGTCCAGTTGCCGGACCGCCCTGATCCGCCCCAGACGGGCAGAATGGTATAGCCGGTGACCCCCGCCTTGTTCAGCGCCTCAGTGAGGCGGGATTGCATGACCGCCTCGATGGTAATTTCCACCCGTTTTGCCTGATGTGTCTTCATGGATCAGCCTCCGCCAAAGGTCTGGGCGATGGCCACGTACAGCGGAATGCCCAGTGTCAGGTTGAATGGGAATGTGACCCCAAGCGACAGGGTCAGGTAGATTGATGGATTGGCTTCGGGCAGGGCCACGCGCATGGCGGCGGGCACGGCGATGTAACTGGCCGAGGCGCTGAGCACCATAAAGAGTGCTGTGCCGCCGGTGCTGACCCCAAGCAGCAGCGCGGTCACCAGCCCGATGCTGCTGCCCACCAGCGGCATGATGACCCCAAAGGCCAGCGGGCCCGGCCGCAGCACCGCGCCGCCTTCGCGCAGGCCCCGGCCCGCGACCAGCCCCATGTCCAGCAGAAACAGGCACAAAACGCCCTGAAAGGGGTTCACGATGAAGCTTTCGATCCGGGCCATGCCGTCTGCACCGGTGATGCCGCCGATGACAAAAGAGCCGACCAGCAGGACGATAGAGCCGTTCAGCATGATTTCACGCAGCAGTGCGCTGTCCATGCGGCGCGCACCGTCTTCCGCATCGCCCCCTCTGGAAATCAGCCAGAGGGCGGACAGAATTGCGGGTGCTTCCATGGCGGCGGCAACGGCTACCATGTAGCCTTCGGATGTGATCCCGCTGGCCTCAAGCACAGAGGTGGCGGCGACGAACGTCACAATGGAGATGGACCCGTAGTGCGCGGCGACCGCGGCGGCATCAAGCCTGCTAAGAGAGGTCAGCGCCTTGAGGATCGCAAAGGCAATCAGCGGCAGGAGCGCCGACAGAAAGATACCGGCCAGCAGCGACAGGCCCAGGTTCAGGTCAATGCCATGATCGGCAACGCTGACCCCGCCTTTGAACCCGATGGCAAAGAGCAGATAGATCGACATCCCCTTGGCCACGGCTTCGGGAAAATGCAGATCGGACCGGGCCAGTGCGGCCAGCACGCCCAGCACAAAACACAGGATGATGGGGGACAGCAGGTTCGTCGCCGCGAGCGAAAGTATCTGATCCATGGTGATGCCGCGCCCCCCCGCGCGCCTTGTTCAGAGCCCAAGCGACAGGCCGGGTCAAGCGTCAAAGCGGCTTGAAGGTTTCTTCTTCGGGCAGATATTGTTCAAGCCAGCCTTCGCCGATATCGGTCCACAGGCCGTGCAGGCTGAGGGTGCCGGCGGTCAGGCCATCCTTGACCCATGGAAAGGTCAGCAGGTTCTCAAGCGATACGACAACCGCCTGCCGCTCCAGCAGGCGAAGCTGTTCTGCTTCGTCGGCGATATCGGCGACCTTGCCGAATTTGGGGCGCAGGATGTCCATCCAGCGGCCCACGAAACTGTTTTTGGCTTCCAGATCCGGTGCCTCGCCCCGGCACATGGCCGCACAGCCCGCCACGCCCCCGCAGTTTGAGTGGCCCAGAACGATCACATGCGCGACCTTCAGCGCGGTCACCGCATATTCAATCGCGGCCGAGGTGCCGTGTTGCTGCCCGTCTGGCTGGTAGGGCGGCACCAGATTGGCGATGTTGCGGTGGATAAACAGCTCTCCGTGATCGGCGCCCAGAATGGCGGTGACCTGAACGCGGCTGTCGCAACACGAGATGACCATCGCGCGCGGGTGCTGCCCTTCGGCAGCGAGGTGGCGATGCCAGGCGGCGTTCTCGGCATAGCCCGTCGCTTTCCAGCCATGGTAACGCTGCACCAGATAGGGCGGGAGCGGTTTGATCCTTTTCATGACGTCGGTCCCCACACGGAATTTTCCCTGCGATAACTTAAAATCTTTTGCATTTCGAGGGCAAATGCGGCGACGGCTCAATGATTTGCACATCAGATAGGCGCATGATGCGGATCTGCCGTGGGGGTGGATGAAGGGGTGAGTGATGACGCAGGTTCTGCAATTCCGACCGACGGAACGGGTTCGTCTGGACCCGGACCGGCTGGGGTCCTTGTATGCGCAGCTGGGTGAATCCAGCGCCGAAGACGTCGTGTGCCGCGCGCTGGAGGAACTGGCGCTGCGACTGACCCAGTGCGACGAGCTGTATCATGCGCAAGACTGGCCTGCCCTGCGCAAGAACACCCGCTCGCTGGTCGCGATTGCGGATCAGATCGGGATGCTGATGCTGTCCAAGGTCGCGGGTGACGTGACCCACTGCATTGATGAAGGGAACGCCACGGCGCTTGCGGCAACCCTGTCGCGCCTGCTGCGCATCGGGGAGCGGTCGTTGACGGCGATCTGGGATTTCGACGATCCGGTGCCGTGACCGCTTGCGGGTTGTGGCAGAACAGATAGGCTGCGGGCATCGCGTCATTTGCTGAAAGGCCTGCCATGTCCCTCTCGTTTGCTCCGTCGGAAGATGGGGCCATCCCCCTTTTCGTGATTACCGAAGACGGTTTTGAGGCGTGGGTGTCGGAGAGCGATGCTGCGGTGCAGGGCTGGGTGCGCGCGCAGGGCTTCAAAGGCAGCCTTGGTCAGGGGCTGAGCATTCCGGGGCCAGACGGCGCGCCGCAGATGGCGCTGGCAGGGTTCGGGACAGCCCGGGCCCGGGCGCGCGGGCGGTTTCATCTGGCGGCGGCGGCGGGCAAGCTGCCCGCTGGCACCTACCGCATTGCCGCTGGTTTGCCCGAAGATCAGCGCGAGACCGAAGCATTCGGATGGCTGTTGTCGCAATACAGGTTTGACCGCTATGCCAAGCAATCCGCCGCGGACCGGTTGTTGGTAGCGCCAGATGGCATTGACGCGGCCCGGATCGAGACACTTGCCAACAGCGAGGCGCTGACCCGCGATCTGATCAACACCCCGGCCTCTGATATGGGGCCCGCCGATCTTGAAAAAGCCGCGCGCGCCCTGGCGGCGCATTACGGTGCAGAGATCAACGTCATAACCGGTGATGATTTGCTGGAACAGAACCTGCCGATGATCCACACGGTCGGGCGCGCGGCTGATCAGGCGCCCCGGCTGATTGATCTGCGGTGGGGTGATGCGGGGCCCCGGCTGACGCTGGTTGGCAAGGGCGTGTGTTTTGATACCGGGGGTCTGAACCTGAAACCCGGCGCCTCGATGGGGTTGATGAAAAAAGACATGGGCGGTGCGGCGGCGGTGCTGGGACTGGCGCGGATGATCATGGGCACCGGGCTGCCCCTGCGGCTGCGGGTGCTGATCCCGGCGGTTGAAAACGCCGTGTCCGGCAATGCGTTTCGCCCGCAGGACATCCTGACCTCGCGCAAGGGTCTGACGGTCGAGATCAACAATACAGACGCCGAAGGGCGGCTGGTGCTGGCGGACGCGCTGGCGCTGGCCGACGAGGAAGCGCCGGATCAGATCATCTCGATGGCGACGCTGACCGGTGCCGCACGGGTGGCCGTCGGCCCCGATCTGGCGCCCTATTTCAGTGATGAACCCGATTTTGTCGCGGCATTGGAAGAGGCTGCGGCCCGGCATGCGGACCCGGTCTGGCGAATGCCGTTTCACGCGCCTTACGAAACCATGATCGAACCCGGCATCGCGGATCTTGATAACGCGCCCAAGGGTGGGTTCGCAGGCTGCATCACTGCCGCGCTCTTTCTGCGCCGCTTTGTGACCGACAGCGCCTATGCGCATTTCGATATCTACGGCTGGCAGCCTGCCGAGGCCCCGGCGCGCGCCAAGGGCGGGGTCGGTCAGGCGACACGCGCGCTTTACGGCGCCCTGCCCGCCTTGCTGGACCTGTGAGCGATCCGCGCCTGACCCCGGACCCGGCCCGGGTCACCTGCAAACAAGACCGCCGTATCGCCCTGCCGCTCTGCGATCTGCGCCGCCGGCCTGATGGGCCACGCGACAGGCAGTTGATCTATGGGGCCGATGTGACGCTGCTGGATGAAGCAGACGGATGGGCCTATGTGCAGGCCCGATCCGATGGGTATGTCGGGTATGTCACCGCGGACGCTTTGGGCGCAGTGGAACGCCCGACCCACATCGTAACCGAGCCCTCTACACGCGCCTATGCCGAGGCGGATCTGAAATCCCCCGACCGCACGGCCCTCACCCACCTCAGCCGCGTCGCGGTGGTGTCCGAAGACGGTGATTTTGCCCTGACAGCGCTGGGATATCTGCCCAGAGTGCATCTGTCACGCATCGGCATGACGGCATCCGACCCGGCCACGATTGCCGGATATTATCTGGGAACCGACTATCTCTGGGGCGGTAACAGTCGCTGGGGGATCGATTGCTCTGGTCTTGTGCAGGCAGCCCTGACCGCCTGTGGTGTCCCCTGCCCGGGCGACAGCGACATGCAGATGTCACTGGGAAACCCGGCCTCTGCACCCTATCGCCGCAATGATCTTTTGTTCTGGAAGGGGCATGTGGCCCTGGTGACAGATCCTGAGACCATCCTGCACGCCAATGCTCACGCCATGGCTGTCACCTTTGAGCCCATCAGCGCTGCCATCACCCGGATAGAGGCAAGCGGGGATGGTCCGATGACAGCACATCGCCGTCTGGCTTCTTTTTCTGGCTAGAATATTCCCCGCCGGAGGCCTGAAATCTTTTGGTGCGCGGGCTGCTTCAGTCCACCGCCCGGATCAGCTTGCGCTCAAGCACCCGCAACACGGCCTTGAGATCCTGCCCCCGTCTGAGGACCTGACCGTTCGGGCCAATGACCGCGTACATGCCTTGTTTCATGCGCAGCTTTGGGCGTTTTTCGACCCGGTACAGCGGCATCTCAGCGGTGCGGCGAAAAATCGAGAAGACGGCGACTTCCCTCAGGCAAGATATGCCATAGTCCCGCCATTCCCCGGCGGCGACCATGCGCCCGTAGAGCGACAGGATCACCGAAAGTTCCGTGCGGTGAAAGGCGACCTGTTCGGGGGCGCGTTCAAACGGCGTGATCTTGGGGGAAGCGGACGGGGGTGTATGCATCGTCATGATTTGACAGTTGCGTGCCTTGGCGCTCAAATCAAGCCCTGATGACAATCATGGACGTTGAAAGCGTTACACATTCATGCAAGAACACCGAAATATGAAACACGAATATATCGCCCGATGACCCCCCAGAAACGCGCCGAGAAATCCGCAGCGGTCATGTTTGCCAATGATGTGGCCTCTCCGGGGCTGGGCATGACGCTGGATGCCATTGCTCCGGGCAGTGCCACCATGTCGATGGTAGTGCGGCCTGATATGCTGAACGGACATCATATCTGCCATGGTGGTTTCATCTTTACGCTGGCGGACAGCTGTTTTGCCTTTGCGTGCAACAGCTACAACCGGAACACCTTGGCCCAACAGAACCAGATCACCTACATCGCCCCCGGCCAGCCCGATGAGCGGTTGACAGCGCGGGCGGTCGAAGTGTCCAGAACAGGCCGGTCCGGCGTTTATGACGTCACGGTGACAGGCGAAGACGGGCGTACCGTGGCCCTTTTTCGCGGCCTGTCGCGAACCATCAAAGGCCAGCATTTCCCCGAAGAAGGAGAGACCGCGTGAAAGACCTCACACCGCCCCGGGATACGTTGGACCCGATCGAGATCGCCAGCCGCGATGAGATCACCGCCCTGCAGGTCGAACGCCTGAGATGGTCGCTGAACCACGCCTACAAGAACGTCCCCTTCTACAAGGACAGCTTTGATGCGGCGGGCGTTCATCCGGACGATGTGACGGACATGTCGGATCTGGCGCGGTTTCCATTCACGGTGAAATCCGATCTGCGGGCAAATTATCCCTTTGGCATGTTTGCCGTGCCACAGGATCAGGTCGCACGCATCCACGCCTCTTCCGGGACCACGGGTCAGCCGACGGTCGTGGGCTATACTCAAACGGATCTCGATAATTGGGCCACCGTTGTGGCGCGATCCCTGCGCGCGGCCGGGCTGCGCACGGGTGATATGCTGCACAATGCCTATGGTTACGGTCTTTTTACCGGGGGTTTGGGCATTCATCTTGGCGCGGATAAGCTGGGGCTGACGACCTACCCGATTTCGGGCGGCATGACCCCACGCCAAGTGCGCCTGATCACGGATTTCAGGCCCAAGGGGATTACGGTCACGCCGTCCTATGCGCTGTCGATACTGGATGAATTTGCAGCCCAGGGTCTGGACCCGCGCGATTGTTCGCTTGAGGTCGGCATTTTTGGCGCGGAACCCTGGACCAATGCCATGCGCAAAGAGATCGAACAGGCCTTTGATATGCATGCGGTCGACATTTACGGGTTGTCGGAAATCATGGGCCCCGGCGTCAGTCAGGAATGTGTGGAATCCAAGGATGGGCTGCACATCTGGGAGGATCATTTCTATCCCGAGATCATCAACCCCGAAACGGGCGCGCCTGCCGCGGAAGGCGAGCAGGGCGAGCTGGTCTTTACATCGCTCACCAAGGAAGCCTTTCCCATTATCCGCTACCGCACCCGTGACCTTACCCGGCTGTTGCCCGGCACGGCGCGGTCTATGCGGCGCATGGAAAAGGTGACGGGGCGGTCAGACGACATGATCATCCTGCGCGGCGTGAACGTCTTTCCCACCCAGATCGAAGAAGCGCTGATGGCCACACCGGGTCTGGCCCCGCATTTCCAGATCGAACTGAGCCGCCCTGACCGCATGGACCAGATGCGCGTGCTGTGCGAATGCGCCGACGCCTCTGTCAGCGACGATGCGCGCGACGCGGCGGGCAAGGCGCTGGCCGCGAAGATCAAGCAGACGATCGGAATCTCGGCGCGGGTAGAGGTCGCCAGCGTCGGGGGCGTGGCGCGGTCCGAAGGCAAGGCGGTGCGGATATTGGACAAGCGGCCAAAAGGTTAACCCAAGAGACCTGTGTGATCATCCACATGCAATCGCGACAATCACATCCGTTTCATCAAGCTGGATGCTGACCCGTTCGGGATTGAAATCGGATGTCACCACCTCGTCCGGGCGATAGGACCGCTTGGGGTCGGGAATCGACAAGGCAACAACCGCATCCTGACCGATCAAACCGGCATAGGCCGATGCGCCACAGGTGTCATCTCCGCTGACCCGAGGGGCGCTGCCGCCGCTGTTACCGGATCCGCCCGGTGCGCCGCATCCGGCCAACAGCAATGCCCCGGCGATCAAAATTCCCGTTTTCATCATGCTCTCCCTCTTTCTGGCTTTAGTAACACCCAAAACGCGCGATCCGTCCATCCTTGTCAATCTCGGCATTCAGCCGGTTGGGATTTACATCAGCCGGTTTCGGCTTTCCCGCGCGGACAACCCGCAGATTGCCGAGGGTCGCATAAAGGGCTTCTTCGGGTTCGCCGATCAGTTCCTGCCAGTTCTGTGCATTGCAGGTGATATCGGGTGAAGGTGCAGCCCCGGTGCAGCCAGCCAACAGCAGCACCATCAGCAGGCCGCGCATCACGCCCCGTATCGCGCCAGAAACGTCTCGACTGCACCATCAACGACCCTGTCAATCTCGGCCGCTGAGACGGATTTCGACATACCGAACATCAGCCGCGCCCAGACATCTGCCTTGCACAGTTCCGCGAATTGGTCTGCGGCCAGCATCCGGTCTTCGATGTGCAATTCGCCACGCGCCTCCGCTCCGGCGAAATATTCCGCCATTTCAGCGCGCATGACCGCCGGGCCGGTTTTGTAGAAACTTTGGCCAATCTCGGGAAAGCGGTCGGATTCCGCCACACATATGCGAAAGATCTGCTGCCCGAAGGTAGATGTGATGAAACGCAGGAAATGTCGCCCGGCCTGCCCCAGCACCAGACGCGGGGGGGCGGCCATGTCGATGTTGTCGATGGCCTCCTGACTTTGGCGCGCGCATTCTGCGTTGGCGACTTCCATGAAGAGCAGGCGTTTGTCGGGGAAATAGCTGTAGAGGGTGGCCTTGGAGACCGCCGCGACCCGTGCGATTTCATCCACGCTGGCCCCTTCGAACCCGTCGATCATGAAAACCGAGCGCGCACCTTCGAGCACCTGGTCGTATTTGCGGCCCTTGCGGACCTCGGGTGGGCTGATGTTCATAGGTGCTCCGCCGGTTCGCACCCAGAATATAAACCGTTTCGTTCAGTTGAAAGGGAATAATGGGTTTGGCCTGTGTCAGACCTTGCCTTTATCGCCTCATGAATTAGAACCGTTCTAAACAGCCCGGTGCCAATTATGCGCTTTTCGCTCAACCGCAAACGTTTCAAAGACCTCTCTGAGCAAGAGATGCTGGCGCTTGCGATCTCGTCAGAGGAAGACGATGCGCGTATCTATCGCGGTTATGCGGAAGGGTTGCGCGCTGAATTTCCCGACAGTGCAGCCGTGTTTGACGGGATGGCCGTTGAAGAAGACACGCACCGCCAGCGCCTGATTGATCTGCATCGCGCCCGCTTTGGCGACGTGATCCCGCTGATCCGGCGCGAACATGTGTCGGGCTTTTACGCCCGCCGCCCGGTCTGGCTGGTTGAAAACCTTGGGCTGGAGCGGATCCGGGCAGAGGCCGCCGCGATGGAGGCGCAGGCCGAACGGTTCTATCTTGCTGCCGCCGCGCGCACCACCGATGCGGCCACGCGCAAGCTGCTGGGGGATCTGGCCGCTGCTGAAGCAGGCCATCAGGCCACCGCTGAGGACCTAGCGCAAAAGCACCTTGACCCGGATACAGCTGCTGACGAAGACAGCCGTGCGCATCGGCAGTTCATCCTGACCTGGGTGCAGCCCGGCCTTGCGGGGTTGATGGATGGCTCTGTGTCTACCCTCGCACCGATTTTTGCCACCGCGTTTGCCACGCAGGATACCTGGACGACGTTTCTGGTGGGTCTGGCTGCCTCGGTGGGTGCCGGTATCTCGATGGGGTTCACAGAAGCCGCGTCGGACGATGGCGAATTGTCCGGGCGCGGATCACCGCTCAAGCGCGGTTTTGCATCTGGCATCATGACGACGGTTGGGGGGCTTGGCCATGCGCTGCCCTATCTGATCGCGGATTTCTGGACGGCCACGGTGACGGCGATCATTGTGGTCTTCATCGAACTTTGGGCGATTGCCTGGATCCAGAACCGGTTTATGGAAACGCCGTTTTTCCGCGCCGCCTTGCAGGTGGTGGTCGGCGGGGCGCTGGTTTTTGCGGCGGGTGTGCTGATCGGGTCCGGGTAGGAAGGACGCGCGCGTGACATACGATTGATTGCAATCGCAGGGTTTCGCAGGCAATCAGACGGGGCAATCTGAACCGCAATGAGACACCGATGAGCCGATCCTTTTCTTTCACCCATGCCATCTGTCGCGCGCCGTCGCCTAGCATTGTTGACGGTCTGCGCGCGGTCGACACCGGCGCGCCTGATCTTGATCTCTTTCGTGCGCATCATGCGGCCTATGTGGATGCCCTGCGCGACACCGGGGCAAATGTGACCGTCTTGCCCGCGCTTGATGCCTTTCCCGATTCCGTTTTTGTCGAAGACGCCGCCCTGTGTCTGACCGAAGGGGCCATTGTGATGCGCCCCGGCGCCCCATCCCGGCGTGGCGAAGCGGCAGCCATGCGTCCAACGCTTGAGACATTCTATGACGATGTGCGCGAAATCGACGGGCCGGGGTTCATCGAAGGGGGCGACATTCTGGTCACTGAATCCGAAATCCTGGTCGGCACTTCTGCGCGTACCGATGCCGCCGGCGTCGACGCGTTGCGCGCGCTGGTCGCGGATTGGGATTACCGGGTGCGCGAGGTACAAACCCCGCCCGATGTGCTGCATTTCAAGACCGATTGCAGCCTGCTGGACGCTGACACTATCCTGTGCACCCGCAGGCTTGCCGCGTCGGGCTGCTTTGACGGCTACAGACAGATCCACACCGCAGACGGGGAAGAGGCCGCCGCAAATGCGATCCGGTTCAATCAGCATGTGCTGCTGCCCAAAGGGTTTCCAAGGACAGCCGAGACACTGGGCAAGGCGGGGTATGACATCCGCCAGATCGGCAATTCCGAAGCTGCAAAACTGGATGGCGGCATGTCCTGCCTGTCGCTGCGGTTTCGGCCAGCACCCTGATAGACGCACGATCATGCAAAGTGGCTCTCTTTCTGCTCTCGCCATCACCGGAGAGTTGTCCTAAACCTGTTTCATGATCGCGATCTTCCTGAAAACACTGCCATTCTTTGCCCTTATCGGCGTCGGCTACTGGGCAGGACGCACCAGGTTCTTCAGCGAAGAAGCGACCGCCTATCTTACCAAGTTCGTCTTTTACTTTGCCCTCTCGGCCATGCTGTTCCGGTTCTCTGCCAACCTCTCACTGGCCGAGGTCTGGGACACCCGCATGGTCATGGCCTACCTGTGGGGCACGGCGTTCACCTATGGCATCGCCACGCTTGTCGGGTATTTGCGCCGTCTTGATGTATCGACTACGGCGGTCGAGGCGCAATGTGCCGCGATCGGCAACACCGGTTTTCTGGGCATTCCGATGCTGACGCTGCTCTTGGGGGCGGATGCCATTGGCCCCATGATGCTGGCACTGGCGGTGGATCTGATCGTCTTTTCCAGCCTGATCACCATCCTGATCACCGGCTCGCGCGAGGGGGCTGTCACCCTCAGGGCCTTCCGCACGGTCGGCTTGGGCCTGATCAAGAACCCGATGATTGTTGCAATGGTGCTGGGCTTTACCTGGTCGGGCCTTGCGATCCCGATCCCGGTGCCGATGAACGAATTTCTGGCCATTCTGGGTGGGGCCGCCACCCCGGGCGCCTTGTTCGCGATCGGTGCGTCCCTGGCGACAAAGTCAGCCGAGCGGATGCAGATCGCAGGCTGGCTCAGCTTTTGCAAACTCGTGCTGCACCCGGTTCTCGTGGGGTTTGCGATGATGATCTTTTATGTCGATTCCTACAAATCCGGCGTGCTGATTGCCACCGCCGCCCTGCCCGTCGCAGGCAACGTCTATATCCTTGCGCAACACTACGGTGTCGCACCACAGCGTGTCTCTGCCGCAATTCTGGTCTCGACCGCGCTAAGCATCGTTACAGTCAGCCTCGTTGTGGCATGGGTCTCTGCGGTCTGACTTTCACCCTTTTACAAATACCTATTCCGCCCTATCCCAATTGAACGCCCCCTGATCTGAAAGGACACCCGATGAAAACCATCTCCGAGAACGCCTGTTTCGACGGCACACAGGGGGTCTATTCCCACGCCTCGTCTGCCTGCAATTGCGAGATGACATTCGGTCTTTTCCTGCCACGCGAGGCGCGCGATGGTCCGGTGCCGGTGCTGTGGTACCTGTCTGGTCTGACCTGCACGCATGAGAACGCGATGACCAAAGCGGGGGCGCAGACCTGGGCGGCAGAGCACGGGATCGCGGTCGTGTTTCCCGACACCTCGCCGCGCGGCGACGATGTTGCCGATGACGAGGCCTATGATCTGGGCAAGGGCGCGGGCTTTTACGTGAACGCGACACAGAATCCGTGGAAACCACATTTTCAGATGTGGGACTACATCGCCGAAGAGCTTCCCGCAGTGCTGGCGGACACCTTTGCGCTGGATATGGAGCGTCAGGGCATCACCGGGCACTCCATGGGCGGGCATGGCGCGCTGACGCTTGCGATGAACCTGCCGGGGCGATTTGCATCGGTGTCCGCTTTTGCGCCCATTGCCAACCCAACGGCCAGCGACTGGGGCCGCAAACAGCTAAGCGCCTATCTGGGCGACGACGACGCGGGCTGGGCCAAACACGATTCCACACTGCTGATGCAGGACAAGGGGTTTGAGGGCCCGATCCTGATTGATCAGGGCGCATCGGATCAGTTTCTTGATCTGCTCAAGCCAGAGGCCCTGGCACAGGCAATCGCGGCCAAGCGGCAACAGGCCACGTTCCGGATGCAGTCGGGCTATGATCACAGCTATTTCTTCGTCTCGACCTTCATGGAAGACCACGTGGCCTTTCATGCCGATGCCCTTTACGCGCTATGACCCACTACGACTTGATCATCATCGGTTCCGGCCCTTCCGGGCGAGCAGCGGCCATTCAGGCGGGCAAACTGAAGCGCCACGTTCTTGTCATTGACCGGCAGGACCGGTTCGGCGGCGTGTCGGCACATACCGGTACGATCCCGTCAAAGACGCTGCGCGAGACGGTGCTGAACCTGACCGGCTGGCGCGAGCGGAGCTTTTACGGGCGCAGCTACCGTGTGAAGCAAGAGATTGCCGCCGACGATCTCAAGGCGCGGCTGCATATGACCGTTGACCACGAGGTCGATGTGCTGGAACACCAGTTCAACCGCAACCATGTGGATACCTTGAATGGACTGGCGACATTCGTGGACGCACATACCATCGAGGTTGCCACCGAAGCCGGTGAAACCACGACCCTGACGGCCGATAGGTTTCTCATCTCGACCGGCACCAGAACGTTCCGCCCCGATTGGGTGCCTTTCAACGGCAGCACGGTTCTGGACAGCGACGAATTTCTCGATATGGGGTCGATCCCGCGGTCGCTGGCCGTGGTCGGCGCGGGCGTGATCGGGGTTGAATATGCTTCCATGTTTTCGGCGCTCGACGTGCGCGTGACCCTGATTGAGCCGCGCGAAACCTTCCTTGATTTCATCGACAGGGCCAGCATTCGCGAATTCACCCATCAGACACAGGAAAACGGGCTGGACCTGCGCCTTGGGTCGAAGATCGACAAGATCGAGGATCAGGGGGAACACGTTGAGGTCAGTCTGGAGAATGGCCGCCATATCCGGGCCGAGATGCTGCTGTTCGCCGCGGGCCGTATGGGGGCCACGGACAAGCTGAATGTGCAGGCCGCCGGGCTTGAGGTGGACCACCGCGGGCGGCTTGAGGTGGATCGCAAGACATATCAGACCACGCAAAAACATATCTATGCCGCGGGCGATGTGATCGGGCATCCGTCCCTTGCGTCCACGTCGCTGCAACAGGGCCGCATCGCCGCGTGCCACGCGCTGGAGGTGCACACGTTGCCCGAAAGCCCGTGGTTTCCCTATGGCATCTATTCAGTACCCGAAATTTCAACCTGCGGCATGTCCGAAGAGGAAATGCAGGAGCGTGGCATCCCCTACGAGGTCGGCATCGCGCGGTTTCGCGAAACCTCGCGCGGGCATATCATGGGGCTGGAGCACGGGCTTTTGAAGATGCTGGTCAGCCTCAAGACCCGCCGTGTGCTGGGCGTGCAGATTGTCGGTGAGGGTGCGACCGAGCTTATTCACATTGCGCAGGCGGTGCTCAATCTCAAGGGCACGGTGGATTACTTTGTCCAGAACACCTTCAACTACCCCACGCTGGCCGAGGCGTACAAGATCGCCGGACTGGATGCGTTCAACCGCATGCCGATCCCCGAAGAGTTCAAGGTGGCCAGCCCCCGGGAAAAAAAGACATGACAGCGCTTTACATCGATGCGGATGCCTGTCCCGTGAAGGCCGAGGCAGAGCGGGTGGCGACCCGGCACCGCGTGAAGATGTACGTCGTGTCGAACGGCGGTTTGCGTCCGTCGCAGAACCCTTTGGTGGAGACGGTGATTGTGCCGGAGGGGCCGGATGTGGCGGATATGTGGATCGCCGACCGCGCGGGCAAGGGCGATGTGGTGGTGACGGGGGATATCCCGCTGGCCGCCAAATGCGTCGAAGCGGGCGCGCAGGTTCTCAAGCACAATGGCGAGGCGCTGACGCAGGCCAATATCGGCAACGTGCTGGCAACGCGTGATCTGATGGCGGATCTGCGCAGCGCGGATCCCTTCCGGCAGGGTGGGGGCAAGGGGTTCACCAAGGCGGACCGATCGCGTTTTCTGGATGCGCTGGAGCGGGCCTTGCGCGCGGCGTCTCGGCTGTGATCGTTTTCTTTCAAAGAAAACGGCCCGAAATCTTTCAAAGATTTCGGGCTTTGTCAGAAAGGACGCGACAATGAAACCTCAGGCCGTCATCTTTGATATCGGCAATGTCCTGATCGAGTGGCATCCGGAACGCTTCTTTGATGCCCAGATCGGCGCGGAACGTCGCAAGGCGCTTTTTGCTGCGGTGGATCTGCACAGCATGAATGACCGCGTCGACAAGGGTGAAAACTTTCACACCGTTCTTGCCGAAACCGCCAACGCCTATCCCGACTGGCGTGCAGAGATTGAAATGTGGCACGCGCGCTGGATCGATCTGGCCAGTCCGGAGATACCGCATTCGGTGCGCCTGATGGCAGCGCTGCAGGGCAATGGCGTGCCGGTTTTCTCGCTGACCAATTTCGGGGTCGAGACCTATGACATCGCGGCAGAACGCTATCCCTTCCTGCGCCAGTTTGACCGCGATTTCATTTCGGGGCATTTGCGGATGATCAAACCTGATCCCGCGATCTACCGGACTGTCGAAGACAGCACGTCCCTGCCGCCCGGGGCGCTTCTTTTCACCGATGACCGCGCCGACAACATTGCGGCAGCCAAGGCACGCGGTTGGCAGACACATCTTTTTGAAGGTCCCGCAGGGTGGGCTGCAAGACTGGTTGCCTTGGGGCTTCTCTCTGAGCAGGATGCAACATGACTGAAATTCCCTTTATCCCGTTTGCCGAAGGCGAGGCCCTGCTGGACTGGGTTGGCCTGACCGACGCCATCGCCGCGGGCCACGATCTGCCCAAGGCTGAAATTGGCGACACTTTTCTTTACCGCGATCCGGACACGTTGCTAAGTCGTGCGGCGTGGGTCGACGGTTTGGGCATTGCTGTGAAATCCGCGACCATCTTTCCCGGCAATCCCGCCAAGGGAACGCCAATGATCAACGGCGGCGTGACGCTTTATTCCAATGCCGATGGCACGCTGGAAGCGATCATCGACTTTCACCTGATCACGAAGTGGAAGACCGCCGGAGATAGCTTGTTGGCGGCGCGCCGTCTGGCGCGCCCGGACAGCGAAAACATCCTGATCGTGGGGGCGGGCAATCAGGGGCGCGCCTTGCATGCGGCCTATTCTGCCGCCTTTCCCAAGGCGCGTTTCACCGTCTGGAACCGGACGCGTGGAAATGCGGAAAAGATGGCCGGTGAACTGCCCGGTCTGGCCATCGCGGAGGACCTGGAAATGGCGGTCAGGGGGGCTGATATCGTGACCTCGGCCACGATGTCGACCGATCCGTTGATCCGGGGGGACTGGCTGCAGCCGGGCCAACATATTGATCTTATTGGTGCCTATCGCCCTGACATGCGCGAGGTGGATGACACAGCCCTTGGGCGCGCCCGTATCTTTGTCGACAGCTTTGATACCACAATCGGCCATATCGGCGAGATCGAGATCCCGCTGCAGGCTGGCACCATTACCCGCGATGACATGGTGGCGGATTATTACGACCTGCCTGCCTTCACGCGACAGTCCGACGATGAGATCACGCTTTTCAAGAACGGCGGCGGGGCGCATCTGGATCTGATGACCAGCCGGTACATTCTGGACCGTTGGACCGCCACTGCATGATGTGGCTGGTGCTGATCGTGGGGGTGGTGATTGCCGTCCCGATCATCATCGAGCTGAACCGGCGCCCGATGGATGATGTGACCCGTGGCAAAGGTCCTGGCCAGTTCGCGGATCTGCCGCAGGGCACGACCCATTATTGCTGGCATGGCCCAGCGAGTGGCCCCACGATCATCTGCGTTCACGGATTGACCACGCCAAGCTTTGTCTGGGGTGGGATGGTCAGGGGATTGACGGCGATGGGGTTTCGCGTGCTGACCTACGATCTTTACGGGCGCGGCTACTCTGCCCGCGTGGGCGGGGATCAGGATGCCGCCTTTTTCGTGCGCCAACTGGCGGATCTGATGACACATGAGAACATTCGCGGGCGGGTCACCCTCATAGGCTTTTCCATGGGCGGGGCCATCGCGGCCAGCTATGCCGCAACCTTTCCGGATCGGATGCGCCATCTGATCCTGCTGGCGTCTGCCGGGATGGTTCATGCCATGGGCCCCGAGGTTCGGTTTATGCGGGACGTGCCGGCGATTGGCGATTGGCTGACGCTGGCGTATTATCCAAGGGTGGCCCGCCACGTTATCCGCGCCGAACGCGCAACCCCAGGTAGCGTGTTGAATATCGGTGAGATGCAAGAGGCAGAGTTGGACTTCAAAGGGTATCTGCCTGCGGTTCTGTCCAGTCTTCGCGGGATACTGGCGCGCCCGATGAAAGACACGCATCACACCATCCGCGACGCGAAGGTGCCGGTGCTGGCGATTTGGGGCGGTGAGGACACGACGATACCGCTTTCGGCCATTGGCCTGCTGACGGAGTGGAACCGCGACGCCACGCAAGAGGTCATTGACGGTGCGGGGCATGGCCTGCCCTACACCCACACCGATGAGGTTTTGCGCGTTTTGGAAGGCTGGCTGGCCCAGCAGCCGGACACGGCGTAGGTTTAGGCCGTCACGAGGCCGTCCAGCCGCTTTTCCCGGATGGGCAGATGCACAAGTGCGCTGAACGCGCCAACCGCGACGCCAATCCACCAGACCGTCGCATAAGAGCCGTAGATGTCATACATCCGCCCCCCCAGCCAGATGCCCACAAAGCTGCCCAATTGATGGGAAAAGAAGACGATCCCGTAAAGCGTGCCCATGTAGCGCAGCCCGTAGATATGCGCGACCAGACCAGAGGTCAGCGGCACCGTCGCAAGCCATAGCGCCCCCATGGCGAGAGAAAAGAGGATCACGGTTGCAGGCGTGATCGGGAAGAGGATAAAGAGCGACGCCGCAACCGTACGGCCCGCATAGATCCCGGCCAGCAGATATTTCTTGGAAAACCGACTGCCCGCCCAGCCGGCCAAAAGCGTCCCTGCGATATTTGCCAGACCAATCAGCGAAATCGCCACCGCCCCCAGTGCGGAGGTCGTGGTGATGCCAATACTGTAAAGCGCACCCCCCGGCATGATCGGGCCGCACAGTTCGGTCACGAAGGCAGGGAAATGCGCGGTGATAAAGCCAAGTTGATAGCCGCAAGAAAAGAACCCCAGAAAGATCAGTGCAAAGGACGGATCGCGCGCCGCCTTGACGAGAATTTGGCTTAGGCTTTCCTCCAGCTCGGTCTTGCTGGCCATTCTTGGCGCGCGCATCAAGGGCAAGGTCAGAATCATCGCGAGGATGGCCGCAGCGAAGGTCATGAAAACCATTTGCCAGGACATCAGGCCCAGCATCCATTCGGCCAGGGGTGCGCCAAACACCTGCCCCGCGCTGCCTGCCGCCGTGGCGATGGCCAGGGACATGGATCTGTTTTGGTCGGTCGATGCACGCCCGACAACCGCAAGGATCACGCCGAACCCGGTGCCGGCAACGCCAAAGCCCACAAGCCAGGCATAGGCCTGATGTTCAAACGGGGTGGTGGAGGCTGCTGTCAGCACCATACCCAGCGCATAGGTCAGCGCGCCAATGACAATCGCTTTTCGGTCACCGATCTTTTCGGCGATCGCGCCAAAGATCGGTTGCCCGATCCCCCAGGCGAGATTCTGGATCGCGATGGCAAGCGAGAATTCGGCCCGCAGCCAGCCGAGATCTTCTGCGATGGGGATCTGGAACACACCAAAAGAGGCGCGCACCGCAAAGCTGACCGCGATGATCACGCAGCCGACGATCAGGACCGGGGTAAAGATGGACTGTCGGGCTGACATGCTGTGCTCCGCTGGGGTCGGTGTGCACCGTTTCGCATCCTGAGGGCGGCGTCAAATCAAGCCTCGTGATCCCGGGCATGCCTGCCGGTGATGGCATGGCTTTTCAATCGGTGTCGGGACCACTATTCCTGAGCCATGCCCAGTCTGCGCGAGACCTATGACGCCCTGATCGAAAGCGGCCAACTGAAACCGGATCCGGCACAGGAAGCCGCTATTCCGGAGTTTGACCGGATGCGCGAGGCGTTGCTGAAGCCGGTCAAGAAGGGGCTCTTTCGCAAGGCGCCCGAGGCACCGAAAGGCCTGTATCTGTGGGGCGGTGTCGGGCGCGGGAAATCCATGCTGATGGATGTTTTTGTGGATATACTGGACGACGTTCCTGCGCGGCGGGTTCATTTTCATGCGTTCATGCAGGAAATTCACGCGGCCATGCACGAGGTGCGCAAGACCGGCGTGGACGATGCCATTGCCCCTGTGGCGGCGGATGTTTCGGCTGCGGTGCGTCTGTTGGCGTTTGATGAAATGCAGATCACCGACATCACTGACGCGATGATTGTCGGACGCCTGTTCGAGCGACTGTTTGCAGATGGCGTGGTGGTGATCACGACCTCGAACCGCGTGCCGGATGATTTGTACAAGGACGGGCTGAACCGTGCGTTGTTTCTGCCGTTCATTGAATTGATCAAGGAAAAGATGGTGGTGCACGAGCTGACCAGTCCGACGGACTACCGGCAAGACCGGTTGTCAGGCACGCAGGTCTATTTCACGCCCGTGAATGCAGAAAGTCGGGCGGCGATGGATGCCGTCTGGGATGATCTGGCAGGCAGCCCGGGCGCGCCGCTGACGCTGCGGGTCAAGGGGCGGGACGTGGTGATCCCGCATTTTCACAACGGCATGGGGCGCGCGCGGTTTCATGATCTGTGCGGCCAGCCTTTGGGGGCGGCGGATTACCTTGCGCTGGCGGATGCGGTGCGGGTGCTGCTGTTGGATGATATCCCCTGTCTGGGGCGCAGCAATTTCAACGAGGCCAAGCGATTTGTCACGCTGATTGATGCGCTTTACGAATCTCGCGTGCGGCTGATCTGTTCTGCAGCTGCACAGCCCGAGATGCTGTATCTTGAAGGAGAAGGCACGTTTGAATTCGAGCGCACCGCCTCGCGTCTGCGCGAAATGCAGGCGGATGGCTGGGGCGACTGAGGTCAGGAATCTATGACGAACTGTGCCTCATCCCCCGAGATTTCCGGGTGGTATGGCCCGTCGCCCTGGGCCAGAAAGTAAAGCCCGCCCAAAATGATGCAAATTCCTGTCGCGACAAAAATGGCCTGTGATCGGCCCAGATCACGGGCGTTTCCTGTCCGCGTGACTGCGGTGTCAAACTGTTCACTCATATGCTCGTCCTCAGATCGTTCCAGTGTTGCGCCCTGTTCTAGCGCCCCTGAATTGACCCGAAGTTACACCAGATATGGGAATTGCCGTATCTGGTACCGCAAAATATCGAAAATTAGCTGTTTTCCCGCAACACGTTCCCGGCCAGGTAGAGTGAGCCGCAGATCAGCACTCTTGCGCCGGGTTCCCGTGTCACGACCGCGCGCAACGCGGCCTCGACACTGTCAGCCTCGTAGGCCGTCAGGCCAACTTCGCGGGCGGCTCGTGCGGTTTCGGACGCAGGCAGTGTGCTGGCCTCGCCGGGGATAGAGACGGCGTGCAGGGTGTCGGCCTGTGCGGCCAGCGGGCGCAGATATCCTGCGATGTCCTTGGTGTTCAGCATGCCGCAGATCAGATGCGTTGGCCGGTCACGGCGCGCGGCAAGCACCTCTGCCAGGGCGATGCCTGCCGCAGGATTGTGCCCACCGTCAAGCCACAGTTCGGCACCGCCTGCGATATCGACCAGTGGACCGGCTTTGAGGCGCTGCATGCGCGCAGGCCAGTGTGCCTGCGTCACCGCCGCCTCGCAGGCCGCTTCATCCATGTTCAGGTAGCGCAGTGCCGCAAGGGCGGCGCCTGCGTTTATGACCTGATGCGCCCCCGGCAGGTTGGGCGGCGGCAGATCAAGCAGGCCACGCTCATCCTGATAGATCAGGCGCGCGGCTTCGCTTGTGACATGCCAGTGCTGACCATGAGCCAGCAGCGGGGCATGGTGGCGTTCTGCCTGCCGTTCGATCACTTCAAGCGCGGCGTCTTCCTGAGGTGCGACGATGCAGGGCACGCGGCGCTTGATGATCCCGGCCTTTTCCCCGGCAATCTGTCCCAACGTGTCGCCCAAAAACTGCTGATGGTCGATGGAGACCGGGGTGATCACGGTCAACGCCGGCGCATCCACCACATTGGTTGCATCCAGACGCCCGCCAAGGCCCACCTCAAGCAGGGTGTAGTCCGCCGGGGTGCGGGCAAAGACCAGCAGGGCGGCGCAGGTGGTGATCTCGAAGTACGTGATGGCCGCGTCGCCGTTGGCGGCATAGCATTCATCCAGCACCGCTGTGAGTGCGTCTTCGTCGATCAGCTCACCTGCCAATCGAATGCGTTCGTGAAACCGCGCAAGATGCGGTGAGGTATAGGCGTGCACGCGCTTGCCCGCAGCCTCTAGCCCGGCGCGGATCATGGCCTGGGTCGATCCCTTGCCATTGGTGCCCGCGATGTGAATGACCGGGGGCAGGTCGCGCTCTGGATTGCCCAGCGCATCCAGCAACCGGTACATCCGGTCGAGTGTCAGATCGATGATCTTGGGGTGCAGTGCCATCATCCGCTCAAGGATGACGTCCGAGGTGGGCGCGGTCATTTCCCGGCTTCGGCCTCGGTATCGGAAAGCGCATGATCCAGTTCGCCGCCTTCCTGTGGCGGGGGCAGATCACCGCGCACCGCCGGAGGCAGCCCCAGCAGCATCCGGGTGATATTGATCAGTTCGTCGCGTAGTTCGGTCCGGGCCGTGACCCGGTCGAGCATCCCGTGATCCAGCAGGTATTCCGCGCGCTGGAACCCGTCGGGCAGCTTTTCGCGGATGGTCTGTTCGATGACACGTGGCCCCGCAAAACAGATCAGCGCGTTGGGTTCGGCGATGTGCACATCGCCCAGCATGGCATAGCTGGCTGTCACACCGCCCGTGGTGGGATGGGTCAGCACGACGATGTAGGGCAGGCCCGCTTCCTTGAGCATCTGCACGGCAACCGTAGTGCGCGGCATCTGCATGAGGCTCAGGATGCCTTCCTGCATGCGGGCACCCCCGGCGGCGGAGAACAGGATCAGCGGGCGCTTGAGTTTAACCGCCTCTTGTGCCGCAGCGATGATCGCATTGCCGACATACATCCCCATGGACCCGGCCATGAAGGAAAAATCCTGTGCGGCGGCGACGATGGGGGTGCGGCCCATTTCACCAACGGCCACCAGCATCGCTTCGGCCTCACCAGTCTGTTTTTGGGCGGCCTTCAGGCGGTCGGGATATTTTTTCTGATCGCGAAAGTGCAACGGGTCGGGCGTGGGCTTGGGCACCTCGACTTCGTTGAAGATACCGCCATCGAACAGCGCGGTGAACCGTTCACGCGGGCTGATTGGCATGTGGTGGCCGCAGTTGGTGCAGACGTTCAGGTTATCGCTGACCTCGCGGTGAAACAGCATCGTGCCGCAGTCGTCACACTTGGTCCACAGGTTGTCCGGCGTTTCGCGGCGCGAAAAGATCGAGTTGATCCGGGGCCGGACGTAATTGGTGATCCAGTTCATGCGTGTCCCTCATTGCGGCGCCTGATCCGAAATAAGCCGCAGTTGGGCAAATTGCAATCAGCCTCGCACGGTGGGCAGAGCAGGAAAGGCGAGGGACGCTGCAGCTTTACCGGCGCAGCGCCAGACGGGCCACCAGCCATGCCACGATCATCAGCGCAAAGTCCACGGGCAGCCAGACCCGCAGGGCGCCGGTGTCTGACAGGCCAAAGGGGGTGTGGTAGAGGGCCAGACCGCCCAGATCATCTGGCATTCCGACGATCACGATCGCGGAGACATTGTTCCAGAAATGCAGTGCAATCGCCGGGCCAAGTGTGCCCGCCCGCGCGGTGATGTCCGCCATCAGCACCCCAAAGAGCCCCGCCCAGATGGCAATGATCAGGGCATTCTCGCCGGTGGTTTGGGGCGCATAATGACCCAGCGCGAATAGCCCAGCGGGCAGCAGGCCCCAGATCAGGGGCGAGCGAAACCGGGCGGCAAGCTGTTGCTGGATATAGCCCCGGAACAGGATTTCCTCGGCGCTGACCTGGATCAGGACGCCCAGCAGGGCTGCGGGCAAGAGCACGAGCCAAAGACTGACTGACAGGTTCGGGACATAGTCACCGCCCATGTCCCAGGGCGGCAGCATAAACAGCACCACACTGAAGAGGCACAGCGGCCAGAACACGCGGAAGAACTGGGATACCGCCGCACGGGGTGGCCCCAGCAGGCTGCGTGCCGCGCGCCGGTGCACCAAGCGGACCGTCACGGCCACGGAGACCGTCATGAACCCGAAGCTGGCCAGAAGGACCAGCATCGAGCCCGGCGTGTTGCCCGAGAACAAGGTTTGATAAAAGCCCGCCGCACCGTTGCCAAAAAGGTCATAGAGAAACTGAAAGAACATGCGGCTGAGTGCGACGTAGGCGACCACAATAAAGACCAGCCCGGCGATCAGGCGCCACACCGCAGCGGAGGCGCGTGCGGGGGCGATGAAGGCCGCGTGCGGCCCATAGTCCGCTTTCAGGATCATTCCTCTGACACTTGCGCCTCGGCCTTGCGGCGTTCCGCCTCGGAGCGGGGGATGATGCCCTCATCATCGGGGAGTTTGATGCGCGCTTCGATCAGCCGCTCGGCTGCTGAACTGAGGTGCCCTGCCACTGTCTGCAACAGGCTGAGCAGGACGCCGCTGTCGTTTTCGACGACGGCGAGGAACTGCTCTTTGCCGATGCGCAGAAAGGTGGTTTCTTCGATCGCGTAAAGGTCCAGCTGGCGCGGGTCGTCGAGGATCAGCGCAAGGTCCCCGATCAGCCGCCCGGGTTCGACCGTCGAAACATGCAGCCGTTCGCCATTGCTGTCTGTGTAGGCCAGTTCGCCAAGACCGGAGAGACAAAGATAGGCGGCGTCGGCACGCTCACCCTGCGAGAAGACGGGCGTTCCCGGCTCGACCGTGTACCACTGCGCGGCGAAGGCCAGCAGGCGCTGACTGCGCGGCTCAAGCTTTGAAAACAGCTCTGCCCGGCCAATGATGCGCAATTTGCGGCGCAGGTCGTCCGAGACGTCATCGTCCTCAGTGTGCAGGTCCGATCCGGCCAGACCATCAAGGCGTCCACCGCTGATTTCGACATGCATGTCGAAGCTATCGGGCAGCGCAAAACTGTCATTGATGTAGATTTGCGTGGTGTCCGGCAGCAGTTTGCTCAGGCGGTCGCGGATCTGGGTCTGGGCCTCTCCGTCCATGTCGGAGAGCAATTGATTGAACACCAGCACGTCAGGCCGTTTGATCGCCGCACGGCCAAAGGCCGCGCGTTCCTGAAACACCTTGGCCAGGTTGGTGCCCCCGATGGTGGTTTCAATATCGAAGAGCACGGTAGAGATCATCTGTTGCATGCCGTGTTCTTCCAGCACGCGAATGACCACGTCACGGACCAGATCGCCCTGCAGGCCCGCAACCGACGAAATGCGGCCATAAAGCAGGTTTTCAAGGATGGTCAGACGGGGCAGATAGTTTTCCGGTGCGACGGGCACAAACAGATCGCTCGCGCGCTCGCGCAACACCTCGCCCCGGGTTTTGCGGATATGAAGGATCTCGTCTTTGAAGGATTCCGGGAACGCGGGGCCGATTTGTTCTGCCGTAAAGGCGAAAGGCACCGTCATCAGCAGCATGAATTCTTCTTCGTCCAGTGCGGCATCACCCTTGTCGCGCCGCCGGGCCGCAATATCCACCAGACGTTCGTAAAGGCTTTCGTCTATGCCGAGCGAGGTAAAGAGCGGGTGGCTGGTGCCGTCCATGCCAAAGGTCTGGTGCAGGGTTTCCACCAGCGTCTGACTGATAGCGATGGCCTGTTCAGCGAGGCCCTGATCGACGATCAGCGCGAGAAAGGACTTTTCTGCAGCCAGCCCTTCCTGGCTGATGTCGCGGCGCGGTGCTGCAAACATCAGGTTGCCACCCAGCGGGATGGCCGGATTGAAGGTATCGGGGTCCAGCCGAAAGACGTATTTGTCGAGGTTTTCTTCTTTCAGCCGAGTGTGGATCTCTTCGCGGACCTCAACGATGCGTTTGGCCAGCTCGGGGTGATTTTCTGGCATAAAGCGCGCGTTCAGCATGCGCTCAAACAGCAGCTGCGCAGTGCCCAGCGCCTCGGTCACCTTGTACCACCAGGCGTTGACCTCGTCCGCTGACTTGAGCCCGGCGATTTCCGGATCGAGCCAATCGCTTTCGAGGCTGTCAGGGCTGTTGCCTGCGCGGCGGGCTTCGATGCGGCGGTCGTCTTTCTGGTCGGGGTCCCACATCACCGTTTGGGGGTAGGTGCGCAGCGGCATCAACAGATTGTCGCCGACCGAGCCCTGGAAAAGGTAGGGTTGGGCGTGGGCATAGCCGATCCGGGCCGCCACGACCGATTGATGAAGCCCCGAGAGATCATGGCCCGCAATCGTCACCTTGCCGCGAATGGGCAGCACCTCGCGGGTCAGCACTTCGGCCATGGCGGTGCGTTCGGCCTGGGTCGGCATTTCAATCGCGACCTGTGACCCGGCAGGGATCGTCATGGTCAGATCGTTCAGCACCAGATTGCCATCCGCGTTGCGCACTGACACGTGCGACAGCTCTATATCACCGCGCAGATGCGGGATCTCGAGCGGCGGGTTCTCGAACAGGCTTTTATCGAGCATGTTCTTTGGCGCGAACCGTTCGGTCACGATTTCCCAGCGCAGGGCCATGTCCTGCGTCTGGTTGTAGTAGGCCAGCAGTTCTTTCCAGGGGCTGGACAGATCCTTGTAGGCGGCCAGTGCGGCCACCAGCGCGCCCACCGTGATCTCGCCCTTGATCGCCAGATAGCCACCCACGGCATAAAAGAAGAAGGGTGTCAGTTGGGTGATGAAGTTGTTGAGAAACTTCATGAAGAACTTTTTCTGGTAGATCCGGAAGCGGATATCGAAAAGCAGCCCCAGCCGGTCAGTGAACTCCGCCAGCCGGAAGCGCCCGCCGCCGTTGGTGCGCAGATCGGTGATACCGGCGCTGGTCTCGCCGATCTCGGCGGCGAGGTGGCGCACCTGTACGATACGTTTCTTGTTCAGCTGGTTGATCTGGCGTTGCAGCATCGGGATGATCCAAGCCTGCAGCGGGATAAGCGCCACGCCTGCCAGTCCGAACCACACCGATTGCAGAAACAGGAACAGCACAATGATCAGCATCTGGCCGGCCTGAAACACAGGCTGCGCAATAAAGTCACCCATCAGCCCGCCCATAGGCTCAGCTTCGGAGGTGACCATGCTGACCAGTTCGCCCTGGCTGGTTTTCTCAAAATAGCTGCGCGGGAAACGCATCATGCGGCTGATCAGGCGAAACCGAAAGCGGCGCAGCAGGCGTTCGGCCAGAACGCCCTTGCGGGTGTTGAGCCGCATCTTGAGCAGACCATGTGCCACCACCGCCGCAAGATAGGCCAGACAGAGAATGAAAAGAAAGTTGACCTGGCTGATCTCCCAGTCGAACAACCTGATGGTGTCCGTCTCGGACCCGATCGCGTCGTTAATAATGCGTTTGGGTAATTCCAGCGTCGCGTAGAGGAAGGGGAACGTGAACAGCGTAAACGCCAGCAGGAACAGCTGTTCGCGTTTGGAGTGCTTCCAGATGAACGAGAACAGGCTCTTTTCCATGGGGTATGCTCTTGGATCGGGTGGGCCTGCAGCGGTCCGAAAATTGGGTGTCGTACAAACCTAAGCCTGCGGCAGAGGCTTTACAACATTGGGCGGGCGCGACTATTCCGGTCAGGAACGATTTTCGTCAAGGAACCCAAGATGTCCAGCAACCAGCGTTTCGACAAAACCAAACTGCCCAGCCGTCATGTCACCGAAGGCCCCGCGCGTGCGCCGCACCGGTCCTATTACTACGCGATGGGCATGACAGAAGAGGAAATTCACCAGCCTCTGGTCGGGGTCGCCACCTGCTGGAACGAAGCGGCACCGTGCAACATCGCGCTGTCGCGGCAGGCGCAGGCGGTGAAGCAGGGCGTCAAGGACGAGGACGGCACGCCGCGCGAATTCACCACCATCACCGTGACGGATGGCATCGCGATGGGCCATGAGGGCATGCGCTCTTCGCTGGCCTCGCGCGAGGCGATTGCCGACACGGTGGAGCTGACCATGCGCGGCCATTGCTACGATGCCATTGTGGGTCTGGCAGGCTGTGACAAGTCGCTGCCGGGCATGATGATGGCGATGCTGCGGCTGAACACGCCTTCGGTATTTCTTTATGGTGGGTCGATCCTGCCGGGCAAAGCGCCGAAGGGCGCGGATGTGCCTCAGTCCTTTGCCGAGCGTGACCTCACTGTGCAGGACATGTTCGAGGCGGTGGGGAACTACCAGTCCGGCACCATGACCGAAGCAGAGCTGGAAATTCTTGAGCGTGTCGCCTGCCCGTCGGCCGGCGCGTGCGGGGGGCAGTTTACGGCGAACACCATGGCCTGCGTCTCTGAGGCGATCGGTCTGGCCCTGCCCAATTCGTCGGGCATGCCTGCCCCCTACAAGGACCGCGATGAATATGGCCGTGCGTCTGGCGCAGCGGTCATGCACCTGATCGAAAAGAACATCCGCGCGCGCGATATCTGTACCCGCGAAGCATTTGAAAACGCCGCGCGGATCGTGGCCTGTACAGGTGGATCGACCAACGCGGGTCTGCATCTGCCAGCCATGGCGCATGAGGCCGGGATTGAGTTCTTTCTTGATGATGTCTGTGAGATCTTTCGCGACACGCCCTATTTCGTGGACATGAAACCGGGCGGGGCCTACGTGGCCAAGGACCTTTACGAGGCGGGCGGCGTGCCGGTTGTGATGAACGAGCTGCGCAAGGCGGGTCTTCTCCATCTCGATTGCATGACGGCCACTGGCGAGAGTATGGGCGAGGTGCTCGACAAGGTTACGCGCGAAGCGGACGGCAAGGTCATTCACTCGGTGGCAAATCCGATCTCGACCACCGGCGGTGTTGTCGGGCTGAAGGGCAACCTTGCCCCCGAAGGCGCCATTGTGAAAATTGCAGGCATGGGCGAGGAAGATATCGTCTTTACTGGCCCTGCACTGATCTTTGAGTGTGAACAGGACGCGTTTGAAGCGGTGCAGAACCGTACGTATTCCGAAGGTGATGTCTTTGTGATCCGCAACGAAGGCCCCGCAGGCGGTCCGGGTATGCGCGAGATGCTGGCAACCACGGCCGCTTTGTCCGGTCAGGGCATGGGCAAGAAAGTGGCTTTGATCACTGATGGCCGGTTCTCGGGTGCGACGCGCGGGTTCTGCGTCGGCCATGTGGGGCCGGAGGCGGCACACGGCGGGCCGATTGCGCTGATCAATTCAGGCGACATGATCACCATTGATGCCATCAAGGGCACCATCAGCGTGGATCTGTCAGACGAAGAACTGGCGCAACGCAAGGCCGACTGGAAAGGCGCGCGCGAGACCAACTATGCCTCCGGTGCCTTGTGGAAATATGCACAACTGGTTGGCCCGACCTATCTGGGCGCGGTCACGCATCCCGGTGCCAAGAAAGAAACACATGAGTACATGGCGCTTTAGGGCCGCGCTTGCCGCGGGCCTGAGCATCACGCTGATCGGCTGCGAAGACGGTCAGGGAGGCAATCCGTTTGGCGGGGCGAGCGCGGGCGGCGACGCGAAAAACATCGCCTTGCCGCAGGCGCGCATGGCAGGTGGCGCCCTGACCCTGGTGCCGCCCGAGGGCTTTTGCATCGATAAACGCAGCCTGAAGCGTCGTTTTGCGCTGATGGCGCGGTGCGACACCCTGGGCAACCCGTCGGCAAGTGCGGGCGCGCCAATGGGTATTCTGACGGTCAGCATTTCGGACGCCAGCGCGGCACAGCCCTTGCCAACGCCCGATCAGACTGCCGCTGCGGCCCGTCTTGAGAAGGTCAGTGCGCAGAAGTCAGAGGTCGATGCCGTTACTTTTCGGGCCGAGGGTATTCCGCCGCTCAAGGAGCTTGATACCGTGCAATGGCGCGGGATTGCGCGGGTGCAGGATCAGGTGATTGGCATTGCTTTTTATGGCCCAAAAGGCGGGCGGGCAATTTCACGTGAGGGGCGTGAAATCGTCAATGGTCTTATCCGGAAAACCAAGGCGGCATCATGATCTTTCCCGATATGCGGCCTGCCGCAGATGCCTGTTCAAGCTCGCGGGCATTGTTTCCATTTTGGCAACACCGCCGCTATTCCAACGGGAATTGTTCGCGGTTCATTTGAATGAAACCAATGCGGTGGTTAGACTGCGTGACACAACAGCGAGGCCCCTGCATCATGTCGAAACTAGGATTCCAATTCCTCGATAACCGGTTCAGTGCCCAGGCTGTGTTACGCTGGGCCCGCGCCGCGCGTCAGGCGGACAAGACAGAACTGTCCGTCCTGCGTCGTCAGCGCACCCGGGCGCGGGCGCTGAAAACCCATCTTGACCGGCTTATTCACCGCGCGGACGAACGGCTTGCGCTGCCGATGATCGGGGCCACCGGCTTTCCGAAACCTCACAATGCGGACTGGGCGTGGCGGCCCGATCTGTGGCGCGGGCCGCTGCCGACCCCCGGGCTTAGCTCTGTTCAAAGCAAGAGCGCGATTGGCGACGGTGTGGCGCTGTTTCATGACTGCGACAGGTCCGAGCTGACCCTGCGCCAGTTGCGCAACCTGCGCGAAGCGGACCTTGCGCCATACGGTTTGCGGCTCGACGTTTTCAAGTTCGACGGGACCTTTCTGTCGCTGGTCGTCGATCTGCCGGAAGCGGCGACCGATGGCCTGAAGCGCAAGCATCTTTTGCGGATGGATGTCATCGTGGAGATGGAGCATCCGCTGGAGATCTTTGCCCGTCTCAACATCAAGAGCGGGCCCAACACTGAGCAATTGGTGCGCGAACTGCCATTGGACGACGACACCATCGCGGTGGAGTTTGATCTGGCCTATACCAACCTTAACGAAAAACGGGTCGATGCCGCGTGGATCGACATCATCTTTGAATCACCAGAGATGAACCAGGTGGTCCTGCGCGATCTCACCTTCTCGCGCCGCCCGCGCGCCCAGTTGTAAAGGACACCGAGTGATGAGCGCGCTTGAACTGACCAAGACCCGCATGAAGGAAGGTGTCTGGGAAGGGATACTGACGACGTCGGACCCCGATGACCCCCAGATCATCGTCACCCATGAGGGGCGTGCGGTCGACGGTGTTGCCCTGACGCATGACCCCGACGCGGGACACTGGGTTGTGCAGGTGCCGATCCCGATGGCGGCGATTGCGGACGGGGTGCAGACGCTGATCATTCAAGATGCGCGCGCGCAGTCCAGCATCGGCCATGTGACCCTGATCGCGGGGGAGGCCCTGGGCGATGATATCCGGGCCGAGATGGATTTGCTGCGCGCGGAGCTCGACATGCTTAAACGGGCGTTCCGACGGCACTGTCTGGAAACGGCCTGAGTGCCTGTGATGCCACTGGCGGTATGTGGCGTCCGGAGATTTGCGGCGGGCCTGACGGTTTTGCGCCTGTTTGTCAGATCGACTTTATCGACCCGCCATCGATGCGAATTTTTGATCCTGTGACATAGCCTGCGCGTTCGGACGCCAGAAAAGTCACGACATCTGCAAATTCCTCGGGTTTGCCGTATCGGCCTGCCGGGATCGTGGCGCGTGATTTTGCGGCGACCTCTGCCACGTCGGTGTCTGTCCGCTTGGCCGCCGCAGCGTCCAGTTCGTCCACCCGTTGGGTGTGTATCCGGCCCGGCATCACCACATTGACGGTAATTCCGTCCGCGGCGACCTCGTTCGCCAGCGTCTTGGACCAGCCCACGACCGCCGAGCGAATGCCATTTGACAGGGCCAGATTGGGAATTGGTTGCTCCACGCCTGATGAGGTGATCGAGATGATTCGCCCCCAGCCGCGCTCTTTCATCTTTGGCAAAAGGCGTGCGTTCATGTGGAACAGATTGGCTGCCATGGCCTCAAAATGCGTGAGCCATGCCGCCCGGTCTGCGGTCAGCGCGGCCCCCGGAGGCGGACCACCGCCATTATTCACGATGATGTCCACGCCCCCATCGGCAAGCAGATCGTCAACGGCGCGATCGACCTGTGTGATCTCGCCCAGATCCAGTTTAACCGGGTGCAGGGTGTCGCTGTTCGAGGCATAGTCCGAAATCTTGTCGACGCTGCGTGCGGCCGCAAAGACGGTCACCCCTTCCGCCGCCAGTCCTTGAGCAATGGCCTTGCCCAGCCCGCGACTGGCACCCAGCACCAGCGCCCGTTTTCCTGTAATGCCCAGATCCATTAGCTCAATTCCTTCAATCTATGTTCCTGTCTGTCGATCAACGCATCGACTTCGGCCTTGCTGTGGGCCGAAAGGGCGGCGCCCGGTTTGCGCAGGGTGTCATGTGCGATGACCCCGCGTTTGGCGAGCGTATATTTGCGGATCGCGAGCCCCATGCCCGGTTGTTGTTCGAACCGTGCGAGCGGCAGATATGCATCGAAAATATCCCGCGCGCGCGCGATGTCGCCCGTGGTATAATCCGCGACGACGCGCGCCATCATTTCGGGGTAGGCAAAACCGGTCATCGCACCGTCAGCGCCGCGGGCCATTTCCTCGGGCAGAAACAGGCCACCGTTGCCGCACAGGATTGAAATGCGCCGGTTCAGCACGCCGTCTTTCCGCAGATAAGAGATTTTTTCCAGGCCCGGCCAATCCTCGTGCTTGAGACATACGCAGGTTGGCAAGTCGTTCATGATGCGGGCGATCACGGAAGCGGCGATCTGGACACCGGTCGCCAGCGGAAAGTCCTGAAGCACAAAGGGCACGTCGCCGATCAACTCTGCCACCTGATGATAATAGGCCACGATCTGGTCGTCCGTGCGCAGCCCGCCGGGTGGGGCCACCATCACGCCCGCCGCACCGATATCCATCACCATCCGGGTCAGTGCATCGATCTGTGCAAATCCGGGCGCGGACACGCCGACGACCACTGGCACGCGCCCGTTCACCCGGGCAAGAATACGTGCCACCACGTCGCGAGATTCGTCTACCGTCAGCTTGGGGGCCTCGCCCATCATGCCCAGAACGGTCAGGCCGGTCGCCCCGGTCTCAAGGTAGAAATCCACCATCCGGTCGCAGCTTTCCATGTCGATGCGCCCGTCAGGGTGAAAGGGCGTGACTGCGATCACGAATACCCCGGCAGCTGTCGTTGTGAGTTCGGTCATCTTTTGTCCTATCGGGTATGTTCAAGGGCCACGCGGCCAATCGCCATCGCCGTTGCGGCCTGGCACGGCTCGACCACGGGCAGGCCCAGATGATTTTCAAGGTCAGTGCGAAAGGCGGTCATGCCTGCACAGCCAAGGATGAGGACATCCGCCATCGCGGTATCGCGCAGGGTGCCGCCCACTTGTTTGAGGCGCTCGAATGTGCGGTCTTCGTCGGCAAGCTCCAACACGCCCAGTTCGAGGGGCTGATCCCCTGCGAGCCGGTCCATGACGCCCATCGCGCCGACATACCGCATGTGTCGCGGAATGCTTGCCGACAGGATCGAGATGATGCCAAACCGCTGGCCCAGCGTCATCGCTGTCAGGATCGATGCCTCTGCAATGCCAAGGACAGGACAGGCGGATTGTTCACGAAGCGCGGCAAGGCCGGGGTCGGAATAACACGCGACGACAAAGGCGCTGGCACGGTCCTGGAGGTCTGCGCAATGGGCCAGCATCGGCCCCACGACGCCGTCTACATGCGCCTGGGTTTCGATGCCCGGCGGACCCTCGTGCAGGGTGCGGGCCTCAATCGGCACCGGGCTTGCGGCGCGCATGGGATCGACCGCGCGGTTGATGCCATCGGTCACGTGCTGGCTGCTGTTGGGGTTGATCACAAATATCGTCATGCGTCGTGCCTTTCTGCGCCCCAGAAATCTGGTGGCAGCAACAGATCATCTGCTGCACCGATCCTGTCAATCATCTGAGCGGCCTGTACTGCGGCATCTTTCAGGATCGCTGCCTCGTTCACCTGGACAGCGCGTTTGTCTTCCAACACCATTTTTCCACCGACCATGACGTTGGTGACGTCATTGCCATTGGCAAAGCACACCAGACGGTGCACCGCCATATTGGGGGGGGAAAGGTGCGGGCGGCGCAGATCCACCGTGACGATGTCTGCACGTTTTCCGGTTTCCAGCGATCCGATTTCATGCGCGCGCCCAAGCCCGTGCGCTGCGCCGATTGTGCACATCTCAAGGGCCTTGCCGATTGGCAGAACGGATGCATCCCTGAAGTACGTACGGTGATAGTGCATGGCTTGTTGCATGTGGCGGAACATATCGGCGGAACGGTCCGGAGCCGTCGCATCAGAGCCCAAGGCGACAGTTGCGCCCGCCGCCATCATCTCAATCGCGGGACAGCGCCCCATGATTGAGGCATTTGCCGATGGATTGTGTGCGATTTTCGTATCGGTCTGCGCCACCAGCGCGATCTCGTCCTCGTGCAGATCAATGCAATGCGACAGCAGTGTTTCGGGCCCCAGCAGACCAAGCGCATCGGCCCGCCGGACAGAGCCGCGCCAGTGTCCGTCCTGGGTGAACACAAGGCCCCGGTCACGGGCAAACTGCCGCACGGTCTGTGCCTGCGTGCAAGCAGCGGCATAGTCATCCGGCGTCATGTCACGCTCGTGTTCGTCGCGCAGAACCGGGTAGAGCATCGCGATTTGAATGCGCCCAGCGTGGGTATCGTGCCATTGGTCGGCGATGTGCTGGCAGGTTTTCATCTGCTGTTCGAATGTGACGGGATAGGTCTGACGCTGACCGTCTTTCCAGTCGGCATAGATGCGCGGATGCGGCGCGCGGGTGGGTCCCACCGCCACGACGCTTCTGGTGCCGACCTCAAGCACACCGTCGCAATGGGCAGCCGCATGGGCCGGATCGTCTGTGCGCATGATCGTGTCGCCACCCCCCAGCAGCGACACGCCCGTGGTCACCCCAAACCGCAACCGTTCCAGCGCGGCAAGGCGGGCTTCGGCGTACCAGAATTCGGGTGGGGAGGCCTGGGTATACACCTCTCCGCAGATATCCTCCCAGCGGTCGCCGGTGTGCATGCCGATGGATTTGACCAAGGCATGACCGGCGTGCGCATGTACGTCGATAAGGCCCGGTATGACCACGTGATCCGTGGCGTCCACCGTGCGGCTGGCCACAACCCTATCGCGCAAGGTGTCGGCGGTGTCGACGGCGACGATGCGGCCGTCATCCACGGCGATGGCACCGTCATTGATCACCCTGCGGGCGGGGTCCATCGTGACGATCGTGCCGCCAAGGATCAGCGTATCAGCCTTCATGGAGCCCCCCGAAACGACGGCAGGCGAGGCACGTCAATCACCCCGTCCACCGGCATGGTGAAGTCCGGGTGCAAACCAGCCAGGCCAATCACCCGAACCGGATTATACAATGTCAGCCAGGCCGGGTCTTCTTGCAGCAGTGCATAAGCCGCGGCCCAGAGTGCTGCGCGCGCGGCGCGGTCTGTGGTGACGCGCCCCCGGTCGATCAGCGCCTCGATCCGGGGATTTACGTACCCCTGCCACCACGCGCCCGCCACGCGTGAATCGATCTTTTCGAAGAGGACGCGGTAGGTGCTCATCGGGCTTGAATCGAACACGCACATGTCACGAATTTCCTTGCGGCGGACCATGTGCGCATAGTCTTCGCGTTCGGGATGGATGTGCACGGTCAACGAGATGCCCACCGTCGAAAGCTGGTCAGCGAGGGCCGCGGTCAGGCGCTGAGCCTCATCCGGCAGTCGTGTGGGGCAGTCGACGTCCAGTGTCAGCCCCTTTGCATATCCTGCCTGTGTCAGAAGTTCGCGCGCGCGCGCTCGGTCCATTTGTGCGCCTGCGCCCTGCCCCGCGCCAAAATGATGTGGGCTTACAAAACCGTGCAATGGCTGCGCTGCACCGTGCATCACCGTCTCGACAATCTCTTGACGGTCGACCGCCAGACTGAGCGCGCGACGCACCCGGGGATCTGTCAGGGGTCCGTGGGCCGCATTCAGCAGGTAAATGATCGCCACGGGTGAAAGGTAGGTATGGCGTCCCGCACCCAAGGCGCGGGACACCTCAAAATCCAGTGCATTCGCGATCTGTACCTTGCCCTGCTGCAACTGCGCCAGACGGTCGTCTGCCTTGGGCACCAGCCGCCAGGTGATATCGGCATTTTCCGGGGTACCGGCGAAATGAGCAGCGGTGCGTGTTGCGGTGATTTCACATTTGGATACTGATGCCAGCCGATAGGGCCCGGTTCCGCAGTGCGCGGTGTGATCACCCCCGTCCAGTGCTGCAAACACCGACGGTGCAACGATGAAACCCTGTTCCAGTACATCCAGCAGATCGGCCATCGGTGCAGCAAGGGTCACACGCAGGGTTGACGTGTCGGTCGCATCCAGCACCGCATGCCCCAGAAACTGCCGCCAGACAGCAGGGGAGCCAAGAGTATATCCCTTGTCTTCGCGTGCCATCCGCTCAAGGTTGAGCGCAACAGCGGCGGCATCGCATGGGGTACCGTCATGAAAGAAGACGTCTGGTTGCAGATGAAACGTCCAGGTCTTTGCATCCGCAGAGACGTGCCAGTCCTGAGCCAGATGGGGGACAAAGTCCTGCCCAGTGCGGCGCACCAGCGTGTCGTATATCGCGTGCAGGATTGTCAGCTCGTCGCTGGCGTCGGTGCAGTCGTGGGGATCGTGAAGGCCCAAGCGGGCCTGCGCTATGACCGTCATCGGGTATCCCTTTCGGGCGCGTCAATGAGGTGACAGGCCACGGACTGTCCGTCACCGACATCCTGCAATTGCGGGCGCTCTTGTGCGCACTTTTTCCACGCAAAGGGACAGCGGGTGCGAAAGCAACAACCTGAGGGCAGATCAAGTGCTGAGGGCACTTCACCGGTCAGCACGATTTCTTCGATGTCCCGCTTGGCCTTGACGCTGGGCGCTGCGGACAACAATGCACGGGTATAGGGGTGGCGCGGCCGGGCAAAAAGCACGTCGCGCGGTGCGTTTTCGACCATGAAGCCCAGATACATGACGCCGACCTTGTCCGCGATGTGATGCACGACGGACAGATCGTGGCTGATGAAAAGGTAGGCTAGACCGAATTCGTCCCGCAGGTCTTTCATCAGGTTCAGGATCTGCGCCTGAATGGAGACATCGAGCGCCGAGACCGGTTCATCGGCAATGATCAGACCGGGTGTGACAGACAGCGCGCGCGCGATCCCGATGCGCTGGCGCTGGCCGCCGGAAAACTGGTGCGGATAGCGGCCCGCGTGTTCAGCGTTCAGACCGACACGGGCCAGCAGTCGGGCGATCTTTTCGGGTACCGCCGCGCGTTCCTGCGCTATCTTCGTCTGTTCAAGCAGGGGTTCAGCCACGATATCGCGCACCCGCTGGCGCGGATTGAGCGAGGCATAGGGATCCTGAAAGATCATCTGCATCCGGGCACGAACCGGCAGCATCTGGGCAAATCCAAAGTTTGCGATATCCTTGCCGTCGATGCGGATCTTGCCCTTGGTCGGCTCGTAGATGCGGGCGATGGTTTTGGCCACTGTGGATTTGCCACAGCCGCTTTCGCCGACCAGCGCCATGATTTCGCCCTGCGCGATGCTGAGGCTGACACCGTTCACCGCGTGCACGATCGGCTTTTCAAGCCGGATACCTTTGGCATCCAGTTTCAGCCGGTCAAGAAGGCCTCCGCCGACGGCAAAATGCATCTCCAGATCGCGAACATCGAGCACGGGCGCCTGCGTCATAGCCGTTCTCCGGGGTGTAGCGGAAAGTGGCAGGCTGCCATCAAACCGTTGTGCTGAGGGGTCAGAGGAGGTTCCTTTTGGGCGCACAGGGCCTGGGCCCGTGGGCAGCGGTCGCGAAAGTTGCAGCCCTGTGGCAGGTTGCGGATGTCGGGCACGGAGCCGGGGATCTGGCTGAGGCGGTCCAGCCGTTCTGACGTATCTGGGATGCTGTCGATCAGACCACGGGTATAGGGATGTGCCGGGGTTTCGATCAAATCCCGCGTGGCGCCGCGTTCCACCACATTGCCGCAATACAAAACGGTGATGTGATCCGCCATTTCGGACACGACCGCCAGGTCGTGGGTGATCAGTATCATCGAAGCGCCCTTGTCGGCGATCTGCGCGCGCATCAGCTTGAGGATCTGACTTTGGATCGTGACGTCAAGCGCCGTGGTTGGTTCATCGGCGATAATGAGCTTTGGATTGGCGAGCATGGCGATGGCGATCACTACGCGCTGCCGCATGCCGCCCGAAAACTGGTGCGGATAGGCCTTGAGCCGCTCTGCCGCGCGGCTGATACCGACGCTTTCCAGCATGTCGACACAGGCCTTGTGCCGCGCGTCCGCGCGCAGATCACTGTGCAGACGCAAGACCTCGTCCATCTGGCGCCCCACGGTGTGTAGCGGATTGAGCGACGTCATCGGGTCCTGAAAGACCATCGAAATCTCGCGCCCGCGCACATGGCGCAGATGGTCTTCTCCTGCGGTGACCAGGTCGCGCCCTTCCAGCAGGATCTCGCCCCCTTCGATCTTGCCGGGGCTGTCGATCAGGCCAAGGATCGAAAACCCGACCACGGACTTGCCCCCACCGCTTTCCCCGACGAGGCCCATCACTTCGCCCTGTCCGATTTCAAAACTGACACCATCAACGGCGCGGACCGTGCCGGAAAACGTGTGGAAATAGGTGCGCAGATTACGCACCGTGAGCAGGGCTGTATTGGCGGCGTCTTTCATCATTTCAGCCTCGGGTTCAGTTCATCGCGCAGAAAGTCGCCGAAAAGATTGATGCCGAAAACCAGCATCATGATCGCCACACCGGGGAACACGGATGTCCACCACAGGCCGCTGAAAAGCACATCAAAGCCGTTCTTGATCAGCAGGCCCAGAGAGGGCTGCGTGATCGGCACGCCGACGCCCAGAAAGCTGAGCGAAGCTTCGATCAGCACGAAGGTTCCGACCTGAATGGTTGCGATGACGATGAGCGGGGTCAGCACGTTGGGCAACACATGCTTGCGGATGATCTTGTGGTTTGGCAGGCCCGCGACCCGGGCGGCCTGAACATATTCCTTTTCGATCTCTGACAGGGTCGAGCCGCGTACGGTTCGGGCGTAGACCACCCAACCCACCGCTGTCAGAGCGATCAGCACCTTGTCCACGCCCGTGCCCACCGCAGACATCAGGAAAAGGGCAATCAGGATCGACGGGAACGACAGCTGAACATCGGCGATCCGCATGATGACGCTGTCCACGATGCCCCCGTAGAAGCCCGCGATGAGACCCAGCAATGTCCCGATCACGCAGGACGCGATCATCGCAACCAATCCGATGAAGACAGATATGCGTGCGCCATAGAGGATTGATGCCCAGACATCCCTGCCCTGCCCGTCCGTTCCCAGCCAAAACCGCGGATCGCCCCCGTCGAGCCACACAGGCGGCTTGTAGCTGTCCATCAGGTCAAGCGAGGCAATGTCGTACGGGTTCTGGGCCACAAGAAACGGGCCGGCGATGACGGCAAAGGCGAACAGGGCCATCAGCGTGCTGCCGATGATGGCCGAACTGCTGCGGGTATAGTTGTGAAAGAACTCACTGTTGAGAAACGTTGTCATGCCAGCCCCGTCATTTCAGCGTGATGCGCGGGTCGATCAGCGTATAGACGATGTCGACGAGGAAATTGATCACCACAAAGATCAGCGCCACCAGCATGAGGTACACGACGATCACGGGGCGGTCTGCCCGGTAGATGCTGTCGATCAGCAGCTTGCCCATGCCGGGCCAGGAAAAAATCGTTTCAGTGATCGTGGCAAAGGCGATGAGATCGCCCAGCTGCAGGCCAAAGATCGTGACAACCGGGATCAGCGCGTTCTTGAGCCCGTGTTTATACAAGACGTCCCTGCGCGTTGCCCCTTTTGCGCGGGCAAATTTCATGTAGTCCTGGCGGCTGACTTCCATCATCCCGGCGCGGGTCATGCGCAGCAGGATCGCCATTGTCCCAAGCGACAGGGTGATCGCGGGCAAGGCAATGTGGTGCCACCCGTCGCGTGTCAGAAGGCTGACCCGGAGACCGAATATTTCAGCTGTGTCGCCTCTGCCCGATGAGGGGAAAACGCCCCAGTGTACGGCGAAGAGGTAGATCAGCACCATGCCGACCCAAAAGCCCGGCAGGGAAATGCCCAGCAGCGAACTGGCCATGATGATACGGCTCAGGCGGCTGTTGGGATTGGCCCCGGCATAGACCCCCAGCGGAATGGCAACCACAACCGCCAGCGCCATTGCCACAAGCACCATTTCGACTGTTGCAGGCATGCGTTCCAGGATCAGCGTCATCGCAGGCTGGCGAAACACGTAGGAGCGGCCAAAATCGCCCTGCAACAGGCTGGTCAGAAATTTCCAGTATTGCACCAACAGCGATTGATCGAGGCCAAGCAGCCTGCGCGCCTGTGCAATCTCTGCATCTGTCGCATCAATTGGCACGACCATGAACACCGGATCGCCGGTAAAGCTCATCATCAGGAAAACGATGACCGAGACGACCCAGAGCACCAGCAACATCTGGATCAGGCGTTTAATCAGATAGCCGAACATTGCGCGGGATCAGTCTTTCATGGCGTCAGGAAGGCCCCGGCAGCATGTGCCGCCGGGGCCGCAGAATTTAGTCGACATCCATGTCATAGGCCCAGATGAACTTGTCCACCCGTGGCTCAAGCGTGACGCCTTTGCGCGCGGCATAGATATCCTGCTCGTAATGGACAGGGATCATCGGCACTTCCGCCATCAGGATCTTGGTGGCTTCCTGCAGATACTGGTCACGCTCTTCGATGCTGGGCGTGGCGTCGGCCTTGTCTACCAAAGCATCCATTTCTGCGTTGGAGTAGGAGCCGCGGTTGACCTGACCGTACCCCTCTTTCTTGTCGCGGGTGTAGAACAACGCGCCGTACATGGATCCTGCATCACCGGCCGGCACGTCCCAGCCGCTCATGATGAAGCTGGAATTGTCAGTGGGCACGCGGATGTAGCCCCAGAAGTTTGACTTGGGCATGATGTTCAGCTCAAGCGTGACACCGATCTTGGCAAGCATGGATGCAAGCGCCTGCGCAATCTGAGCATCGTTTACGTAGCGGTTGTTGGTGGCATCCAGCGTCATGGTGAACCCGTCGGGGTGTCCTGCCTCAGCCAGCAGCGATTTCGCCTTTTCAATGTCGAGCGGATACATCTCGCGGAAGTTCATCCCGTCTACATACCCGATGTGCGAGGACGGCACATACTGATCGCTGGGCGTGGCCAGACCGTTCATGACGATCTTGTTGATCGCATCAACGTCGATGGCGTGGGCAATTGCCTGACGCACGCGGACATCCGTCATCGGGTTGTCGCCCTCGATGGTGGGGGATTGTGGCCGCATGTCCATCGCCAGAACCACGTTCAACAGGCTAGGCCGGGTCAGAACGTTGAAATCACCCTCTTGCTTGACGCGTTCCACGTCGCGCACGGCAAGATCCTGGATCACGTCCACCTCACCGGTGAGCAGCGCGGCGGTGCGTGTCGCAGGGTTGGTGATCGGGCGGAAGGTGACCTCTTTGATCACCGGCGCACCGGCCCAATAGTCATCAAAGGCCGCAAGCGTCAGTTTCTCTTCCTTGATCCATTCTACCAGCTTGTAAGGACCGGTGCCCATTGGCTTGAGGTCCATCTGCGCATCGCCGGTTTCGGTTGTGTATTCTTCATCCAGGATAAGCAATTCGGCCAGATCGTTGGGCAGAACCGCATAGGGTTGCGGTGTCTTGATTTCGATCGTTGTCGCGTCAATGGCCGTGATTTCAGCGATATTCGCAACCAGATCGGGGCGGATCGACTCGCGGGCCTTGTTGACAGTGAACACCACGTCTTCGGCGGTGAAGGCGTTGCCATTATGGAACGTGACACCCTCGCGCAGTTTGAAACGCCACGTCACGTCGTCGATGTTTTCCCAGCTTTCGGCAAGGCCGGGACCGAAAGACAGGTCAGCACTGCGTTTCACCAGAGGGTCATACAGGTGGTAATACATGATGTTCGAGGACAGCTCTTCGCCGGCCAGCGGGTAGAGGTGGCTGGGATCCGACGTCAGCCCGATAGTGACGGACTTGTCCTGCGCTGTGGCGGTCGTGGCGGCCATGATCGCCACCCCGATTGCCCCGGCGCGCAGCGCTGATTGAGATAGATATTTCATTGCAAACTCCCTTGCTGTTGTGATGATGCCCGGACGTTGCCCGACCGCGGCAGTTGGTGATGGGGATCAGTGCCCCGGCTTCGCGGTCTGCACTTCGATCTGATATCCTTCGGGATCGTCCATAACGAAGGCGCGGATCCCAAGTTCTGCGCTGTCGAACATGTCGCTTAGTCCCGGCACGTCGTTCGCCTGCGCCCATGCGTACCATGCGTCAACATCAGGCACCCGCAGACACAGCTGCACGGTCTTTTCCGCGCGCCACTTCTTCATGCCGCGTGCCTCATCGACAAGGCCGACATGCGCCTGACCGTCGATGCGATAAATCTTGGACCACCCCTGATCGATGGCCAGCGTCAGGCCCAAGATATCTTCGTAGAACGTCATCGCACGGGGCAGATCGCGGTAATACTGAAAGGTGATTGCAAGAACGATCCCGTCGTCTGGTCGCTGGGCAGCCGTTACTGACATAAATTCTCTCGTCTCGGTAAAGTGGTATGCAGATGGTATACACGCTGCATGCCAAGTCAACTGAGACATTGCAAGTCGTCGCGTCAATGGGCCGGTTAAGGGCTAAAACGGGTGATGAATGTGCGAAATGATCGCTTTGCGGACGTTTAGCAAATGCGTCTTCATCGCCGCTGCCGCGTCATCTGCAGATTGCGCGACAATGGCGTCAATAAGGACCAGATGTTCATGGCATCCCGGGATGAACCGGTCGGGAATTGAGCCCTGGTCAAACATCCGCGTCTTGACCTTAAGCCCATCAATTATCTCGATAAGTAGCTTTGATCCGGCCAGTCTGGCGATCTCGAGATGAAGATGCGAATCGAGTGCAGAGTGAACCTCTGCTTCGGGGCGGGGCCCTTCCAGAAACCCCACGATCTGGGCACGGTATTCCAGCAGCAACTCCATAGACTTGCCGGAAAGTGCCGCTTTTTTAGCCGCTTCGCATTCCAGCAGGCTGCGGACGTGCAGGATTTCCATGATGTCGCTGAGCGATACGCGGCTGACGACCGGCGCGCCGCCTTCGGATCGGGTCGCGAGCCCTTCGCTGATCAGCTGGCCGATCGCCTCTCTGACAGGGGTTCGGGATACACCCAGCCTGTCCGCAAACTTTTTTTCGCGCAGCAATGTGCCGGGTTCGAGGGTGCCGTCGAGAATCATCGCCTTCATGCGTTTGAACGCCGAGTTCCCCAGTGTTTGCGCTGCCTCGTCCATCTTCTTCCTTTTCGACTGCGCAGCATCGCCACAAACAGATTGCAAATGGTATACACTCGGTATTTCAATAATCAAAATACAGCTTTGGGGTCGGTATGACAAATGCGATGATGGACACGATAATCCGGAACGGCACCACCGTGACGCCGTCTGGCACGTTACAGGCGGATGTCGCGATCAAGGACGGCAAGATCGCACGCGTCGCACCCGCGTCTGACCTTGAGGCCAGCAGGGACATCGATGCGACCGGCCTGCTGGTTTTGCCCGGTGGCGTCGACAGCCATTGTCATATCGAACAGATCTCAGGTGCGGGGCTGATGAACGCGGACACCTTCGAGACCGCGACACGGTCCGCCGCTTTCGGGGGCACCACCACGGTGATCTCGTTCGCCGCGCAGCATCCCGGGCAGCGCATTCGCAAGGTCGTGGACGATTATGCCGCTCTGGCGGGCCACGGCGCCATGATCGACCATGCATTTCACATGATCGTGGCCGACACGGGCGGCGGCAATCTGACCGACGACATTCCCGCCATGATCGCGCAGGGCCATCGGTCCATCAAGATTTTCACGACTTATGACAAGGTGCGTCAGGACGACAAATCGATCCTTGATCTGCTGGATGTGGCCAAACGCGACGGTGCGCTGGTGTGCTTTCACGCCGAAAACGACGGTCTGATCCGCAACATGACCGAAAAACTGCTGGCCGCAGGGCAAACAGAACCGAAGTACCATGCGCTGTCCCATCCCCGGGAGGCCGAGATTGAAGCCATCGACCGGATGTGCCGCTTTGCCGCTTTTGTCGATACGCGGATCATGATCTTTCATGTCTCGACGCGGGAGGGGGCCGATATCATCCGCAAGGCGCAGGCCGGGGGTGTGCAGGTGTCGGCGGAAACCTGTCCCCATTACCTGTTCATGACGGTGGATATTCTTGAACAGGAGAACCCTGCGCGGTTCATGTGCTCGCCCCCGCAGCGGACTGCCGACGATCAAGATGCCCTTTGGGAGGCACTTGCAGATGGCACGATTAGTTGCGTCACCTCGGATCACGCACCCTACCGGATGGACGAGAGCGGTAAATTTGCGCACGGCAAAGACGCGCCGTTCAACAAGATTGCCAACGGCATGCCGGGTCTGGAGACCCGCCTGCCGCTGATGTTCGATGCGATGGTCAGCAAGAATCGCGGCGGGCTTGAAGCCTTTGTGCAGCTCACGGCGACGGCGCCGGCGCGGCATTTCGGTCTGGCAAACAAGGGCGCGATCGCCGAGGGGTTTGATGCCGACATTGCGATCTGGGACCCGGAGTTGCGCCATACCTACGGGGCAAATGATCTCAAGGACAATGTGGGCTACAACCCTTTCGCGGGGACATCCGTGAAGGGATTGCCCACCGCCGTCTTGTCGCGCGGCCGACTGCTGGTAAAGGACCGCGCCCTGACAGGTGTGAAGGGCGGTGGTGAGTGGCAGAAAATGGGATAGCAAAGCCGCGCGGGCCGGTGTGCCGCGCCTGGCTTTGATTTCCCTACCTGCTGTCAATGACGCTTGATTTGGGGCTGGGAGCGCCTATCGGATCAGTTCACGCGCGCCTCAAGGAAAAAGGCCCGCGACATTGCGCGGGCCTTTTTACGTCGGATCAGGGCGCCTTCAGTCTTCGGGCCCCAGTGCAGACAGGCCCTTGAGGATGTCGATGGCATAGGCCAGCTGATAATCCTCTTCGCGCAGCTGCGCTGCTTTTTCAGCTTTTTCGCGATCCTGCATGATCTGTTCGATCTGATCCTCGCTCAGGCTGTCATTGCCAAGGCTGCCGCGCAGGTCGGCTTCTGACCGCAGGGGGCGCGCGTTCAGTTCATCCTCTTCGGTTTCCGGTTTGGCAGGCGGCTGGGCGACGACGATGTCGGGCGAAACGCCGAGCGCCTGGATAGACCGGCCCGACGGGGTGTAGTAGCGCGCCGTGGTCAGGCGCATCGCGCCATCGCCGCGCAGGGGCATCACCGTCTGGACAGAGCCTTTGCCAAAGCTCTTGGTGCCGACGACGATGGCGCGGCGGTGGTCCTGCAAGGCCCCCGCGACAATCTCTGAGGCAGAGGCGGACCCACCGTTGATCAGCACCACGATGGGTTTTCCTTCGGTCAGATCGCCAGGTGTCGCGTTGACGCGGTCCCCGTCAGCCGGGTTGCGCCCGCGGGTGCTGACGATCTCGCCCTTTTCGAGGAAGGCATCCGAGACCGCGATGGCCTGGTTGAGCAGCCCGCCGGGGTTGTTGCGCATATCGACGACAAAGCCGTTGACCTTGTCCATGCCGCCTGCTTCGGCGACCTGTTCCTTGATGGCCTCTGCCATCTTTGGATAGGTCTGTTCGTTGAAGGTGGACAGGCGCAGCACCACCGTATCGCCTTCGGTGCGCGACCGCACCACGGTCAATTCAATCGTGTCGCGGATGATCGAGACATCGAACGGTTCGGGCTCTCCTTCGCGGACCACGGTGATAACAATTTCGGAGCCAACCGGCCCGCGCATCATCTCGACCGCGTCATCCAGTGTCAGACCCAGCAGGCTTTCGCCGTCGACGTGGGTGATAAAATCACCCGCTTCCATGCCCGCCTCATCGGCAGGTGTGCCGTCGATGGGCGAGACGACTTTGACAAAGCCCTCTTCCTGGGTGACTTCGATGCCCAGCCCGCCGAATTCGCCACGGGTTTGTTCGCGCATCTTGGCGGCGTCCTTGGGCGACAGATAGCTCGAATGCGGATCAAGCGAGGTCAGCATGCCGTTGATGGCCGCCTCGATCAACTCGTCCGTTTCCACCTCTTCCACGTATTGCGCGCGGATGCGTTCGAAGATGTCACCGAACAGGTCAAGCTGTTCATAGACATTCACATTCTTCACGCGCTCCTGCGCCAGCACGGGGGCGGCGATCTGCGTCGTTGCCACGACACCGGCGATCGTGCCGCCCAGTGCCGCCATCACAAACTTCTTCATCTTCTATCCATCCTTATCGGTGCGGAACCAGTCTGCCGGATCCTGTGGGATATTGTCCTGTCTTATCTCTATATAGAGCGTTTCTGAGCGTTCTGTGCCAGCCCCCTCACGGGAGGGTGAAATGCCTTCGCTGTTTTCTGCCTGCGGACCGCCCATCATTCCCACGGGTGTCCCACGGGCGATGACCTGTCCGGCCTCGCCATAGACCACATCCAGACCTGCGAGCACAATCAGGCTGTTGGCGCGTGGTTCCAGCATCATGACATTGCCGAAATCCAGCAACGGGCCAGCGTACCGGATCGTGGCCGCGGCGGGTGTCGTCACAATGGCGCGCGGGCGAGTCGCCAGAATGATACCGGGGCGTTTGATGCCCGCGGCGTCCGCCTCGCCCGCACGACGCAGAATCAGGCCTTGTGCCGGTAGGGGCAAATCGCCGATCTGCGCCTCCATGCTTTCCGGTGTGGTCGAGATCTGATCCACCGCAATTTCCGCCAGCCCGCTGGCAAAACCGTCCAGCGTTTCGGTCGAGGCAATCAGGATGCCGGTGCGAACCGGGTCCGCGGTAAAGCGCCGGGGCAGATCCGTGCGGTTGGCCATCGCCTGATTGAGGGCTGTGCGCGCCGATTGCACCTCGGTCAGGCCCTTTTGCAACCGCTCAGCCGCATCCACCTGCAAGGCGCGCAGCGTCTGGACCTCTTGCAGATCGCGGCGCAGTGCGTCCGCGCGGCGGTCCAGTGCAGGGGTCAGTTCCGCCAGCAACATGCCCGCCCGTGCAGTGCCGGTCGGGCCATCGGGATGCAGCAGAGCGGTTGGATCAGGTGTGCTGCCGATGCCTTGCAAGACGCCGAGGAACTGCGCAACCTCCCCGTCCTTTGCCTGGAGCTTTCTGGCAAGCTGTGCTTCGTTGATGGCCACCTGACGCAGCCCTTCACGCACCGCGCCCAGCCCGCGCTCAAACGCCTGAATGGTCTCGGTCAGTGCGCGGACGCGGTCACGCGCACCGCCGGCTTGTTCCAGTTTTGCAGAGGCGGCCTCAAGCTGGGACAGCGCAGAACGGGCCTCGGCCCCTGCATCTGTCTGCGCGGCAGCAGCAAACGGCAGCAGCAGGCAAAGAACCGCGACCCGGATCATGAATACAGCACCTTGCCGGTCATTTCCGGCGGTGGTTCGATCCCCATCAGGTCCAGCAGGGTCGGCGCGATATCCGCCAATCGCCCATCTTCAAGCGACACACCATCAGGCCCGCCAATCAGCGCCACGGGGACCGGGTTAAGCGTATGCGCGGTATGCGGGCCCCCTGTTTCAGGGTCGATCATGGTTTCGCAGTTACCATGATCCGCCGTCAGGATCATCGCGCCGCCCGCCTTTTCCAGCGCCGCAACGACCTGTGTAAGGCCCGCATCCACGGCCTCGCACGCGGCAATGGCGGCGTTCAGGTCACCGGTGTGGCCAACCATATCGGGATTGGCATAGTTCACCACGATCAGATCATAGCCATCCTCGATTGCCTCAACAAAGTGGCTGGTCACCTCTGCACAGGACATTTCGGGTTGCAGGTCATAGGTCGCCACGTCGGGCGATTTGGGCATAAAGCGGTCTTCGCCCTCTTCCGCGGTCTCTTCGCCGCCGTTGAGAAAGAAAGTCACGTGGGGGTATTTCTCGGTCTCTGCCAGCCGGAACTGTCGTTTGCCGTGCCGGGCAACCCAGGCCCCAAGGGTGTTGACGATGTCCTGCTTTGGATAGGCGGTGGTCATGAAACGGTCGTGCGCCTGCGAATAATCCACCATCCCCAGCAGCCCCGCGAGATCAGGCCGATGACCGGTCTCAAAAGAATCAAAGTCCGGTTGGCCGATCGCAGAGAGGATCTCGCGCGCCCGATCAGCCCGGAAGTTGAGGAAAAACACCCCGTCGCCATCGCGTATCCCCGCATAGTCCGCGATGATGGCAGGTTTGATGAATTCGTCCAGATCGCCCGCGTCATAGGCGGATTGCACGGCCTCGACCGGATCCGGTACTGCCCTGCCCTGCCCGTGCACGATGGCGTCATAGGCCAGCTTGACCCGGTCCCACCGATTGTCGCGATCCATGGCATAGTAGCGCCCGGAGAGCGTGGCGAAACGGGTGGTGGGCGGCACCTTTAGGCGATCCAGATAGCCAAGAGCGGACTGCGGAGCCACGTCGCGGCCGTCTGTGATGGCATGAAGTGCGATATCCGCGCCCGCATCGCTGATCATGCGTGCGGCGGCGTTCATGTGACTGATATGGCCATGCACGCCCCCGTCGGACAGGACACCGATGATGTGCAGTGTGCCCTTGCGCGCCTTGACCCTGTCGATCAGCGACAGGATTTCTGCGTTTTGGAAAAAGCTTTCGTCCTCGATGGCCAGATCGATCTGGCCCAGATCCATCGCCACCACCCGGCCTGCGCCGATGTTGGTGTGGCCCACTTCGGAATTGCCCATCTGCCCGCGGGGCAGGCCCACATCCGGCCCATGCGTCAGCAGTGTCGCATGCGGGCTGGAGTGCATGATCCGGTCGAATGTCGGCGTGTTCGCCAGCAACGGCGCGTTGCCTTCCCGCGCATCGCGCTGGCCCCATCCGTCAAGGATGCACAATACCACCGGTTTGGGTGTGCTCATCTGGTGCCTCTGGTTCAACGCGGTCTTTTGCAGGCCTTTTAGCCGCTGGCGCAGGCGGCGTGAACCTTTTTCGGGCCGCCTGCGACATATGCGCAGGAACCGGATTGAGCGGGCCGGGGTGCGCAGGCTAGCGAATTGGCAACAAAGGAGACCTCTCATGCATATTCAGGCCCTGCCCACCGACCTTGTCCGCCACTGGCAAGCCGGGGGTGCCGACGCCCACGGGCAGCGCCCGGAACCGGCAATATCAGACGGCAACGGCAATCCCTGTCGTCATTGCCTGAACCTTATTCCTCAAGGGGCGGGCTATCTGATCGTGGCGCATCGCCCGTTCCACAGTCTGCAGCCTTACGCTGAGTGTGGGCCCCTGTTTGTCTGCGCCGACGCCTGTACGCGTTTTGAGGACCACGGCACGCTGCCCGAGGCCCTGAAATCGTCGCCGGACTTTCTGATCAAAGGGTACGGCCGGAACGAGCGGATCATCTACGGCACCGGCACGATCGTGACGCCGGAAGAAATGCCCGCCCGCGTGGCCGATATTTTCACTGATCCGCAGATCGCCTTCATCCACGTCCGGTCCGCCCGCAACAATTGCTACCAGGCGCGGATTGATCGCACGCCTTAGGCTTGCCCCGCTCTGCGGGACGGGCCATACAAGGGCGCATCAGACCCCAAGCCAAGGACCGCGCCCCATGACCATCCAAGCGCCAGAGACCCGCATCGTGAATACCTGGCGCGTCGCCTGTGATGGCGGCGAGGGTGCCTTGGGCCATCCCCGCGTCTGGCTGCAGATCCCGCGCGACGAAGGCTGGGTCGAATGCGGCTATTGCGATTGCAAATACGTGCACGCGGATTTTGAAGGCAAGGTCTGACCTGCTTCTTTTCTTGGCCTTAATATTCCCGGAAGTTTGAGGGCAGCGCCTTCAATTCGCCCGCATGGGCGAAGCAACACCGCTGGCAGACTGCGCAACTTCATGGCAAAAGAAGTTCCAAGCCAAGGGGAGCGCATCCATGACATTCGGCAAAGGCCACCACCTGCATCTGATCGACGGCTCGGCGTTCATCTTTCGCGCCTACCACGCGCTGCCGCCGCTCACGCGGAAATCGGATGGGTTGCCCATCGGGGCCGTGGCGGGGTTTTGCAACATGCTGCATCGCTACGTTGAAGGAAACACCGGGCCGGATGCACCGACCCATGTTGCGGTGATCTTTGACAAAGGCAGCCATACCTTTCGCAATGACATGTACGATCTCTACAAGGCCAACCGCGATGAGATGCCCGAAGACCTGCGCCCGCAAATCCCGCTGACCCGCAATGCGACCGAAGCCTTCAACATCGCCTGCAAGGAAAAGGAAGGCTGGGAGGCCGACGATATCATCGCCACGCTTGCCGTGCAGGCCCGCGCCGCGGGCGGGCGGTGCACCATTATCAGTTCCGACAAGGATTTGATGCAACTGGTGGGCGGCGGTGTCGAGATGCTGGATGCGATGAAAAACAACCGCATCGACCGCGACGGCGTGTTCGAAAAGTTCGGCGTGTATCCCGAACGCGTGGTCGACGTGCAGGCGCTGGCGGGCGACAGTGTCGATAACGTGCCCGGCGCACCGGGGATCGGGATCAAGACCGCCGCCCTGCTGATCAACGAATATGGCGATCTGGAAACGCTGCTGGCACGTGCGGAAGAGATCAAGCAGCCTAAACGGCGCCAAACGCTGATCGATCACGCCGATCAGATCAGGCTGTCGCGCCAACTGGTCCTGCTGGACGAAGACACCCCGCTTGATTTCACCATCGAAGATCTCGAAGTACAGGACCCCGATGCCGACACGCTGCTGACATTTCTGGCCGAGATGGAGTTCCGCACACTGTCCAAACGCGTCGCTGACGCGCTGGGGGCCGAGGCGCCCGTCATTCCCGACGCCCCCGCCGCACCGGACGTGCCAGAGGTCGAAGCGGTGCCCTTTGATCCGGAGAAATACGAGCAGGTCGGCGACGCGGCGGCCCTGCAAAAGTGGATCGATGCCATTTACGAACGTGGCTACGTCGCCATCGACACAGAAACCACCGGCCTGAACGAGATGATCGCCGAATTGGTCGGCATCTCATTGGCGGTCGAGCCGGGCGAGGCCTGCTATATCCCGCTTATTCACAAGGCCAACCGGGGGGATGACCTTTTTGGCTCTGATGATCTGGCAGACGGGCAGATGGATCTCGAAGAGTGCCTTAAGTTGCTCACACCCATGCTGGAGGATGAGAGCATCCTCAAGATCGGGCAGAACATGAAATATGATGCCAAGATCTTTGCCCAGATCGGCATCACGGTGGCCCCTATCGACGACACCATGCTGATTTCCTATGCCCAGCATGCGGGCCTGCACAATCACGGCATGGATACGCTGTCGGAGCGCTATCTCAGCCACTCGCCTATCCCGATCAAGCCGCTGCTGGGGTCGGGCAAATCCGCCATCACCTTTGATAAGGTGCCGCTTGACGAGGCCACGAAATATGCCGCCGAAGATGCCGACATTACGCTGCGCCTTTGGCAGGCCCTGAAACCACAATTGCACCGGGCGCAGGTGACCAAGGTTTACGAGACGCTGGAACGCCCCCTGGTGCCGGTGCTGGCAGACATGGAACGGTCCGGAATCAAGGTCGACCGCGATACCCTGTCACGCATGTCGAATGCCTTTGCGCAAAAGATGGCCGGGCTGGAGGATGAGCTTTACGAGCTCGCGGGCCGCAAGTTCAACGTCGGCTCGCCCGCGCAGGTCGGTGAGATTCTGTTTGACGAGATGGGGCTTGAGGGCGGCAAGAAGGGCAAGACCGGAAAATATGCCACCGGTGCGGATGTGCTTGAGGATCTGGCGACAGAACACGAACTGCCCGCCCGGGTGTTGGATTGGCGGCAGTTATCAAAGCTCAAATCCACCTACACCGATGCGCTGCAGGATCATATCAACCCTGACACGGGCCGGGTGCACACGTCTTATTCGATCGCCGGGGCGTCGACCGGTCGCCTGGCGTCAACTGATCCCAATCTGCAGAATATTCCCATCCGCACCGAAGAAGGCCGCCGCATCCGCGAGGCGTTCATTGCCGAGGAGGGCAAGACCCTTGTCACCCTGGACTACAGCCAGATCGAGCTGCGTATCCTTGCGCATATCGCTGATATCCCGGCCCTCAAGGAGGCCTTTGCGCGTGGCGATGACATCCATGCCATGACCGCGTCGGAGATGTTTGACGTGCCGATGGACGACATGACTCCGGAAATTCGCCGACGGGCCAAGGCGATCAACTTTGGTGTGATCTACGGCATCAGCGGCTTTGGACTGGCCCGCAACCTGCGTATTCCGCGCAGCGAGGCGCAAGGCTTTATCGACCGGTATTTCGAACGGTTTCCCGGCATCCGCACCTACATGGATGACACCAAGGCATTCGCCAAGGAACACGGGTTTGTTCAAACACTCTTTGGGCGCAAAATCCACACGCCCAATATCGGGGCAAAGGGGCCGCACGCAGGCTTTGCCGCCCGTGCCGCCATCAACGCGCCCATTCAGGGCACTGCCGCAGACGTCATTCGACGTGCGATGATCCGGATGCCGGAGGCCATCAGCGATCTGCCCGCGAAAATGCTGTTGCAAGTCCATGACGAATTGCTCTTTGAGGTGGACAAGGGGGCAGAGCAAGACCTGATCGAGGCCGCCCGTGAAGTGATGGAGAATGCCAATGATCCGGTCGTCAGGCTGGACGTCAAGCTGACCGTCGATGCTGGACAGGGCCAAAATTGGGCAGAGGCGCATTAAGCGAGGAGGCGGGATGCTTTCAACCTGGGAAGACGTCAAGACGCTGGGCCTTTCGCTGGGCCTGCCCAAGGTCGAGGTGGCGACCAGCTGGGGCAATGAGAACCTGAAAGCCCACGGCAAGATGTGGACATGGTGGAGTCCCTATGTGGAGGCGGCGATCTTCAAAGGGGACATCGAGGAGCGTGAGATGTTGATGGCAGCGGACCCCGATACCTTCATCCTGCATTCACACTATGCCAAACATGGCCTGCTTTTGGTGGCGGCAGGGCGGATTGATCCCGATTGGGCCGAGGCGCGGCTGCGCGGCACTTGGCGTCAACTGGCACCCAAGCGGTTTTTGAAAGACTGGGACGCCGGGCTGGTCGACCAGGCGTGACCCCGGTTCTTTATACCTTCCGCAGGTGCCCCTATGCGATGCGGGCCCGTCTTGCGATCCGTCAGGCCGGTGTTCCGGTTGCGTTGCGCGAAGTAGTGTTGCGGGACAAGCCGCAGTCGTTTCTTGAGGCGTCGCCCAGCGCCACAGTGCCCTGTCTTGTCACGGCTGACGGCGTGATCGACGAAAGCCTTGACGTCATGATCTGGGCGTTGGGGCACCAGGACCCCGAAGGGTGGCTGGACATGCCGGACACCGGGTGGGGCTGGATCGCGCGGGCGGATGGGCCTTTTAAAGACGCGCTGGACAGAACCAAGTACGCCATCCGCTATCCGGAAGAAGATCCGTTGGAAAACCGCGCGCAGGCGGCGCGTTTTCTTGCTGATCTTGATCAGCAGATCGACGAATGGATATTCCGGGGGCCGACACTTGCCGATTTCGCCATCCTGCCGTTTGTCCGGCAGTTTGCTTTTATCGACAAAGACTGGTTTGACGCGCAGGACTGGCCCCGTCTGCAAGCATGGCTTATGCGGTTTCTGGGATCTGACGCTTTCGCAGCCATCATGCCAAAATTTCCGCAATGGCACCCGGGTGACGACCCTGTCATGTTTCCCTGATCGTGACGCCCCCACCCGCAAGCAACTGCAGGAATGAGTTTAAGAGAAAGATGAAGGACGCGGTCCACCCAGCCCCGAAATGTTTCGCTCAGGGCTGGGCTTCACCTTTCGCCTGGGGTCGCGCTCCCGCTGTCCGGGTCTATCCAGACTAGCGACTCCCGGTTAGCTGGAGATTAAGCGCGCCCCCCGCTTCATCTTTCCAATAAACTCACGCCGACGATCAGGCGTACTTCATCCAGTCCAAGGTCTTTTCCGTTGCCATGCCGGGATGGTATTCCCCGCTGACCCAGCGGTCATACCCGCTGATCCGGATGCGTTCGAACAACGTATCAAAGTCAACGGCACCGCTGCCGGGTGCACCACGGTCGGGGGTGTCGCCGATTTGGATGTGGCGGATCAGGGGGCGGTATTGGTCAAAGACCTGTACGGCATCCGCGTGAATCATCTGCGCGTGATAGCTGTCGAACTGCAGGGCGATGTTGTTAGCCTCCACCGCAGCGATGACATCTGCGGCCAGCGCGTAGTCGGACAGGAAATAGCCCGGCATCATTGTCTGGTTCAACGGCTCCAGCATCAGGGTGATGCCTGCCGGCGCCTGAGCACAGGCCCAGCGCATATTGCCAATCAGGGTATCGCGGGCCCGTGCGCCTGCACCCGGACCCGTCATCACATGGATCATCTCAGCGCTGAGCGCCTGTGCGAACTCAAATGCAAGGCGCATGTCGCTGCGAAAGCGGTCTGTCTGCGCGAGGTCTGCGGCAAACCCGCGCGGGGTGCCAGTGTCGTTTGGCGGCGGTGCGTTCAGCAGGATCATCTGCAGCCCGTTCCGCGTGAGCGCGGCTTGGGTCTTTGCCACGGCAACATCGTAGGGAAACAGGATTTCGACCGCGTCAAACCCTGCCTTGCGCGCCGCATCAAAGCGGTCGAGATATGGCAGTTCCGGCCAGAGCAGGGTCAGGTTCGCTGCAAGCTTCATCAAACGAGGTCTAGAACGTCTCGACCCAGGGCCGCAAGACAAGCTCGTCCGACCAGGCAGAGCGGTGTTGATCGATCAACCCAATATAGGCCTGCGCGATCGCGCCGGGATCAAGCATCTTGTCGCTGCCGTCATCCGTCCGTTCGGCCCGCACCGCATTGGAGATGCCGCCGTCGATGTTGATCCATGCCACGTGGATACCCTTGGGGTGCAGTTCGCGCGCCATGCTTTGTGCAAGGCCGCGTTGGGCAAATTTGCCCATGGCGAAGGGCGCTGACTGGGCGAACCCTTTGACCCCTGCCGAGGCACCGGTAAACAAAATCGTTCCCTTCTTGTCGCCTTCATTCTGCAGCATCAGCCGGGCGGCTTGCTGGCCCATCAGGAATGCGCCATAGGCGGTCACCTCAATCGCCCGGCGCACGCGCTCGGGGTCAAGATCAATGATCGGGCCGCGCAATCGAGCGGAGGGGTTGTAGATCGCCACGCCAAGCGGGCCTTGCAGGTTGACGAACAGCGATCGCATGGCGGCCGGGTCGCTGGCATCCATCGCGACGGTGCGTGCGCCGGTCTCGGACGCCAGTTTGCCCAGCTTGTCGGTGTCGCGGGCAGCCAGCACAACATCGTGACCCCGTTCGGCCAGTTTGCGCGCCAATGCGGCCGAAAGTCCCGCCCCTGCCCCTACGATCACGGCAGTTGTTCCGGTCATGTGCCATCCTCCCCCAGAGTGTTCAGGGGGAAGATGGCGGATCACCCGGGGTGCGTCAAATGATCAACCGGCAGTCATCTGGAACAGCCCGATTGAATTACCATCGGGGTCCGTCGCGTAGCCAAAGCGGCCTGCGGGGATTTCGATGACGCCCGGCAGTGACGTGCCACCTGCGGCCGTCACGCGCGCGGCGGCCTTTTCCACGGTGTCCGGCACCGCAAGATGAACGGTGGGGCCCGCGCCGGGGCTGGGCTTGCCGGGGTAGAGGTGACCCGCGACGCCGCTGATTTCATCATTGGTAGGGAACATCAGGATCGGATTGGGACCGTTTTCCTCAAGGTGCATCCTGCATTGCAGCACCTCTTCGTAAAAGGCGCGCGCTTTGGTCATATCGGTGACGGGCAGCTCTGCCCAGACGACGGCGTGTTGAACGGTATCAGCCATATTCAGTGTCTCCATATTGGTGTGAACATGGAGGATGAGTATCAGGCGATCCTGACAGAAACTGTCAGCTGTCGGGCAATTCGTTCGAGGGGATGATGCCAAAGAACTGGCCGCCCGACCACACCCCAAACCAGTCTTGGTGATGCACGCCCAGATCGACCAGCCGGTAAAAGGATTTGCGGTCGATGAGCGCCTCAAGATTGCGGCGGATCAGGATGTAGGGTGATGGTTCCCCGGTTTTTTCATCGCGCACCACGCGGATCGGATTGTCGGGTCCGGCTGTGGCGTGGTCGCCGACGTTTGTTTCAAAGATCAGGTTTTCCCCGTCGCTTTCGAAGTCCAGCGCGACAAAGGGCGCGTCTTCAACGGTGATGCCCACTTTTTCAACCGGTGTCAGCAGAAAGTAATCGTCGCCCTCGCGCCAGAGAATCGTCGAGAAAAGTTTGACCAGTTCGGGGCGCCCGATGGGCGTGCCCTGATAAAACCAGGTGCCATCGCGTTTAATCTGCATGTCCAGATCGCCACAAAAGGGCGGGTTCCATTTCTCAAGTGGCGGCAAACCGCGCGTTTTAGCGGCACGTGCCGACGCAGCAAGCCCTTCTGCAGAGGGGGTAACGCTTTTTTGTCCAGCCATCGCTTTTGCCATTTCATCCTAAAGGGATACACTTACACTGCAGGATATATCTCAAGGGAAGCAGAAGTCATGACCCAAGAAGACCAAATGGTGGCGGAAATTGAAGCACTGGGTGTGAAGCTTGGTGATGCCAAGGCCTCGATCACCAATCGGTTCATCGGTCAGGAGCGGGTCGTAGACCTGACACTGACGGCGCTTTTGTGTGGCGGGCATGGTTTGCTGATCGGGTTGCCCGGTTTGGGCAAGACCCGCCTTGTTGAAACCCTGTCGACCGTGATGGGTCTGGACAGCAGCCGGGTGCAATTTACGCCAGATCTGATGCCTGCGGACATTTTGGGATCAGAAGTGCTGGACACCGATGCCGATGGCACGCGGTCCTTTCGGTTCATTGAAGGGCCGGTGTTCTGCCAGTTGCTGATGGCGGACGAAATCAACCGCGCCTCGCCGCGGACGCAGTCGGCGCTTTTGCAGGCGATGCAGGAAAAGACCGTGACAGTTGCCGGGCAGGACCGATCGCTTGGCGTGCCGTTTCACGTGCTGGCCACGCAGAACCCGATTGAGCAGGAGGGTACCTATCCATTGCCCGAAGCGCAGCTTGACCGGTTTCTGGTTCAGATCGACGTCAATTACCCTGATCGCGCGACAGAGCGTGACATTCTGATCGCCACAACAGGTGAAACCGAGGCTCAGGCAAGCGAGGTGTTTACCGCAGATGAACTGCTTGCGGCGCAGACGCTGTTACGCCGCATGCCGGTAGGGGACAGTGTTGTGGAAATGATCCTGGATCTGGTGCGCGCGTTCCGACCCGAAGAAGAAGGCGTATCCGCGCAGGTCCGCGAAACCGTTGCATGGGGCCCCGGCCCCCGCGCGGCGCAGGCGCTGATGCTGACTGTTCGCGCGCGCGCCTTGTTACAGGGGCGGCTGGCCCCGTCCGCTGAAGACGTGATCGACATGGCGCGCCCGGTGCTGAGCCACCGGATGGCGCTTAACTTTGCCGCACGGGCACGGGGTGACAGCCTGCAGGGCCTGATTGACGACACAGCGCGCAGCATGACCGGGTCGAAAGCAGCAGCGTGACAAGGGCGCTGATACCCCACACTGGTCGTCCAGCGCGCCGGGCAGGAAAAGCTCTGGTGTTTGCCAGATGACATCTACGCCCACTTCCCTGCGCGCCGATGCCGAACATCAGGCGTCCCGCCTGCCAGCGCTTTTGGCGCGGGCAGAGCATTTGGCCGGTGCGGTCCTGTTGGGCGCGCATGGACGCAGACGCGCGGGGCTGGGCGATGATTTCTGGCAATATCGACCCGCTCAGATGGGTGACAGCCGCCGCATGATCGACCACCGACGGTCGGCCATGGGGGATCAGGAATTTGTGCGCGAACGCGAATGGCAGATTGCGCAGTCGGTGATGCTGTGGATCGATCAGGGTGCCTCAATGCGGTTTAGCTCGGACGACACACTGCCGCAAAAGGCAGATCGCGCCCGGTTGCTGGGACTGGCGTTGGCGATCCTGCTAATTCGGGGGGGCGAACGCGTGGGTCTGACCGGCACCACCTTGCCGCCCCGTCGGGGCAATCCGCAGATCCTGCGCCTGGCCGAACTTTTTTGCGAAGACGACGCCGCAGACTACAGCCCGCCGGAGCATCGCGCGATGATTCCGCACGCACGCGCGGTTTTCATTTCCGATTTCATGGGGGATCTTGAGGCGGTCAAACTGGCGTTGACCAAGGCCGCCGACCGGGGTGTGCGCGGTGTGCTGTGTCATGTGCTGGACCCGTCAGAAGAGGCATTTCCCTTCTCAGGGCGCACCATCTTTGAAAGCGTCGGTGGCACGCTGAGTCACGAGACCCTGAAAGCGAACGACCTCAGGGATCGGTATCTGGCACGGCTTGCTGCGCGCAAAGCCGAGCTGCAGAGGCTGTGCACGCTGACCGGCTGGCAATACGGGCTGCATCACACCGAAGGCTCTGCGCAAAGTGCGCTGCTGTGGCTTTATGGCGCGCTGGACGCGCGCGCCGGGGTTGCGCCACCGGCGCGCAGTGAGGCCACGGTATGACGGTTCTGGGCGGCATCGGCTTTACCGCGCCGTGGTTGCTGGTGGCGCTTTTTGCGCTGCCGATCCTGTGGCTGATCCTGCGCGCCGTGCCCCCCGCGCCGCTGCGGCGGCGGTTTCCGGGGGTGGCGCTGCTGCTGGGCCTCAAGGACGACGAAAGCGTTTCGGATCGCACGCCCTGGTGGCTTTTGATGCTGCGGATGCTGGCGGTGGCCGCGATTATTATCGGGCTTGCCGGTCCGGTTCTGAACCCGGAGGTGGATCAGGCCGACGGCAACGGGCCGCTGTTGATCGTGCTGGATGGCAGTTGGGCCGGTGCAACGCGCTGGCCCCAGCAGGCGGAAGCGCTTGATGCGCAGTTGAGCAAGGCCAGCCGCGCGGACCGCACGGTCGCCATATTGCAATTGTCGCGCCCCGAGGTTCCCAATTTCCAGACCGCCGATGTCTGGCGCAGCAGGTTGGCCGGCTTTGCCCCGGCCCCCTGGCAGCCGTCGGAGGGCAACATCAACACCGCCACGCAGATGATGGAGGCGCTGTCGGGTTTCGATACGCTGTGGTTCAGCGACGGGCTTGAGTATGCCGGACGCGCGCGCGTGCTGGACGCGCTGCAATCACAGGGCAGTGTCGAGGTCTACCAGACCGCCGCGAATGTCATGGCCATCGCCCCGGCGACCTATGCCGACAACGTTGTCTCGCTGAGCATCAGCCGTGCGTTGCCGGGACAGGCACGCGAGGTCGTCTTGCAGGCCGAAGGGCGTGATCCGGCGGGTAATGCACGCATTCTGGCGACCGTGCCCGCGGTCTTTGAGGATAGCGAAACCACGGCGGCGGCAGAGATTTCCCTGCCCGCCGAACTGCGCGCGCGGATTTCGCGGTTCACCATTGCGGGGCAGCGCTCTGCCGGGGCCACAACGCTGGTCGATGACGCCCTGAGACGGCGTGAGGTTGCGCTGGTTGGCGGGCGGCAGGATCAGGAGAACCTGCAGTTGCTGTCGCCACTGCACTATATCGAACAGGCGCTTGTCCCGACCGCTGATCTGATCGATGGCACGCTTGCAGATGTTCTGCCCGCGAACCCCGATGTGATCGTTCTGGCCGACATCGCAACCCTGTCCGAGGCCGAGACCGAGCCCTTGCAGGAGTGGATCGAAAAGGGCGGGATGCTGGTGCGTTTTGCCGGGCCGCGCATCGCCGCAAGTGATATCAGCCGTGCCGAAGAAGATCCGCTGATGCCGGTGCGCCTGCGTGCGGGGGGCCGCAGCGTGGGCGGCGCGATGTCCTGGGGCGAACCCAAGGCATTGGCACCTTTCCGGGATACCTCACCCTTTTTTGGGCTGACCGTGCCGGAAGACGTGGTTGTGACCGCGCAGGTCGTCGCACAGCCCGATCCAACACTGGCCGAACGCGTCATCGCCTCGCTTAGTGACGGGACACCGCTGGTCACGCGCAAGGCGCAGGGGCAAGGGCAGATTGTTTTGTTTCATGTGACCGCGACGGCTGAATGGTCCACGCTCCCGCTGTCCGGTCTCTTTGTCGAGATGATGGAGCGGCTGGCGATTTCCTCGGTTTCGTCCACCCCGGATGCGGGCAGTCTGGAGGGCACCATCTGGACGCCCTTGCGGGTCATGGATGGGTATGGCGTGCTGTCGGATGCGGGCACTCTTGCCGGTGTCGACGGTGCTGATCTGGTCAGTGCGCCCGCCGGCCCCGACCTGCGCCCGGGCATCTATGGCACCGGCGACAGGCGGTTGGCCCGCAATGTGTTCGGGGCCGAAGATTCCCTTGATCCGGTCAGTTGGCCCGGCGATATCCCGGTGCGCGGGCTTGCCGTTGCGCCAGAGCAACCGGTCGCCGGATGGCTGCTGAGCCTTGCGATCCTGCTGCTGCTGGCTGATGTGGTGGCGTCGCTGGCGTTGTCGGGTCGTCTGCTCAGCCGTGTAAATGCGCTGGCAATGATCCTGTTTGCCCTGCCGCTTTTTGCCTTGCCCCATCCCGGACAGGCGCAGACCGAGGCAGAGGAGTTTGCGCTCGCTGCCACCAACGAAGTATCGCTGGCCCATGTCCTGACTGGCAACAGGCAGGTGGATGACATTGCCGCGGCGGGCCTGACCGGCCTTTCCGATACGCTTTTCTTTCGCACCTCGATCGAACCGGCAACGCCAACGGGTGTCGATCTGGAGACAGATGAGCTGGCTTTCTTCCCGATCCTGTACTGGCCCATCACCCCGGATCAGCCGCGCCCCTCATCAGAGGCTTATGCCAAATTGAACGCCTATCTGCGGTCTGGCGGACTGATCCTGTTTGACACGCGGGATGCCGATATCGCCCGGTTCGGGGCCGCCAGCCCGAATGGCCGCAAGCTGCAGGATCTGGCCGGGCCGCTGGATATTCCCCCGATCGAACCTTTGCCGGACGACCACGTACTGACACGCACCTTTTATCTGCTGCAGGACTATCCCGGTCGCCACGCCAGCCGCGATATCTGGGTCGAGGCCTCGCCGCCGGACGCCCAGCAGATCGAAGGCATGCCGTTTCGTAATCTGAATGACGGCGTGACGCCGGTCATCATCGGCGGCAATGACTGGGCCGCGGCCTGGGCCGTGCGCAGCGATGGCGCGCCGCTGCTGCCCATCGGGCGCGGCTTTTCAGGGGACCGGCAACGCGAGCTGGCCTACCGGTTCGGCGTGAACCTCGTGATGCATGTGCTCACGGGCAACTATAAGTCGGATCAGGTACATGTGCCTGCCTTGCTGGATCGGTTGGGCCAATGACCTCGACCATTGTTTTTGATCCTCTGATCCCATGGTCGCTGTTCAGTGTCGTGATTATCATCGCGCTGATGATGATCATTCTGGCGATCCTGCGGGGCCTGAACGGGTGGGCCTTGCGCGGGCTTGCGGCTGCTGTCGTGATCGGCGCGCTGGCAGGTCCGTCCTATCAACAGGAAGATCGCGCGCCCCTGAACGACATCGTGTTGCTGGTCGAAGATGAAACCGCCAGCCAGCGTCTGGGCGACCGCGCGGCGCAAACCAGGACCACTGCAGATGCGCTGGCCGCCGAGATTACAGCGCGCCCCAATACCGACATTCGCCGGATCACCGTGCCAGACGGCGCCGGAGACGCAGGCACCCAATTGATGACAACCCTTGCCGAAGCATTGGCCGAGGAGCCGCGCGCGCGCATCGCCGGGATCCTTGCCATCAGCGATGGCCGCGTACATGACGCGGACCTGCCCATTGATCTGCCTGCCCCGATGCACCTGATCATGACAGGCCTTGAAAGCGATTGGGACCGTCGGTTGTCCGTTCGCAATGCCCCGGCCTTTGCCATCATTGGCGAACCCGTCACACTGACCCTGCGTATTGATGATCTGGGGGCGGCACCGGAGGGCGAAACACTGGCGCCGCTTGATATTTCCATTGACGGGGAACCGCCGCAGACCTTCCGCGTGCCCATCGGTCAGGACATTGACCTGCCCGTGACCCTGCCCCACGGCGGGCGCAACGTGATCCGGTTTTCGCTGCCTCTTGCAGAGGGCGAACTGACGGACCGCAACAACAGCGCGCTGATCCAGATGAACGGCGTCCGGGATCGGCTGAGCGTCCTTCTGGTCAGCGGGGAGCCACACCCCGGCGGGCGCACCTGGCGCAATCTTCTGAAATCGGACAGTTCGGTTGATCTGGTCCATTTCACCATCCTGCGCCCACCGGAAAAGCAGGACGGTGTGCCGGTAAATGAATTGTCGCTGATCGCCTTCCCCACGCGCGAATTGTTCATGGAGCGGATCGAGGATTTCGACCTGATCATCTTTGATCGCTATCAGCGGCGCGGCATCCTGCCCGGCCTTTATCTTGAAAATATCGCCAATTACATTCAGAAAGGCGGGGCGGTGCTGGTCTCTGCGGGGCCCGATTTCGCGTCTGCCGATAGCCTTTATCGTTCGCCACTTGGGCTGGTGCTGCCAGGCACGCCTACCGCACGGGTGATCGACCGGCTCTATCTGCCGCAGGTCAGTGATCTGGGCAAACGCCATCCTGTCACCACAGATCTGCCGACCAACGGAGACTGGGGCCGTTGGCTGCGCCAGATAGATGTCGCGGACCCCCAAGGTAACGTGGTGATGACCGGCGTAGACGAACGCCCGCTGCTGATACTGAACCGTGTGGGCGAGGGGCGTGTTGCGCTGCTGGCCTCGGATCACGCCTGGCTATGGAGCCGGGGTTACGAAGGCGGCGGCCCGCAACTTGAATTGCTGCGCCGTCTGGCGCACTGGATGATGAAAGAGCCCGAACTGGAAGAAGAAGCGCTGACCGCGACGGCGCAGGGCCAGTCGATGCGGATCATCCGCCGCACGCTCAGCGACACGGTGCCGCCCGCGACAGTCACCACCCCGGATGGCAGCACGGCGACCGTCACGCTGGAAGAAACGGGGCCCGGTGTCTTTGAAGGCAGCTATCAGGGACCCGAGATTGGCCTCTACCGGCTCGAAAACGCCGAGCAGACCAGCGTGATCGGGCTTGGCCCTGCCGCCCCACGTGAATTTGTGGATACGATTGCGGATGCCACCGCGCTGGCTCCGCTAACCCTCGCCCTGCGGGGTGGCACGGTGCGCGCAGAAGACGGCGTACCGCGCCTGCGCAACGTGCGTGCCGGACGCCCTGCCGCTGGCCGGGGCTGGCTGGGCCTGACCCCACGCGGTGCCTATGAGACCCGCGATGTACGCCAGACCGCGATCCTGCCACCCTGGTTGGTATTGATCTTATCCGCCTTCTTTATAACCGCTGCGTGGCTTCGCGAAGGCCGCCGGTGACCCACCGCTGCCTGACATTGTCCGTTGATGATCACGACGCGGCCCGTGCGTTATATGCAGTCTTGTCCACCGGTGAGACGCCGACCGATACCCGGGCCAGCCTATCCGCATTCAAGGCGCTGCTCAGCCATGAGGGAACGCGCGTGATCGGCGCGCTGAAAGACGACCGGATCGTCAGCATGGCGACACTCCATATTCTGCCCAATATGACCAATGGCGCGCGCGCCTACGCGCTTATTGAGAACGTGGCCACTTTACCCGGATTTACGCGTCAGGGATTTGGTCGCGCCGTGATGCAATCCGCGATCGACACGGCCTGGACGGCGGGTGCCTACAAGATCATGCTCCTGACCGGTCGACGGAATGATGCGCTGAAGTTCTACCAAAAACTGGGCTTTGACGCGGGCGACAAACACGCGTTGGTCCTGAGACATGAATTTTAACCCTCCAGGGGGGAATATTATGGCCATAGAAAAAACGGCGCACCCCCCCTTTCTCTGGCCTTAACTCTTCCCCGCCGGAGGCTCCCCCACCCGCACATCAGACGGTCAAATGAGGTTCGCGGATACGCCAGCTGCGCGCGCGCGAACAAACCATGTCGTGCGCGCATCGCGCGCTCAATCGGATCAGGCGGGGCTCAGGAAAACCCAGGCCCAAAGGGGCATCACCGCCAGTGACAAAAGTGTCTGCCAGGTCAATACGTCCGCATAGAGTTCCGCGTTCCCGCCCATCTGCTTGGCAACGATATAGCCATTGGTGGCCGCTGGGGCCGCAAACACCAGCACACCAGTGAAGGCCTGAAGCGGTGAGAGACCAAAGAAAAACGCAAAGCCCGCAAAGATGGCCGGCCCGAGGATCGGGCGTAAAAGCAAGGCAACGCCAACCTGCCAGTCCCAACGTGCCAGGCGGCGCAGACTGATGCCCGCCCCCACAGCGAGCAGACCCACGGCCAGTGCGCCGCGCCCGATCATATCAAGGGCCTGCAGGATCGGATCCGGCAGCGCCAGATCGCTGAAGTAGAGCCCCAATCCGACGAGGCAGGCTTGTACCAGCGGGTTCTTCAGAACCATCATGCTCACGCCGCCCAGCGATACCTGTCCCGGCCCGAACGCGGACAGAACCACGATGCAGGAGATGTTGATCGTGGGGATCAAAAGCGCAATGGCAACAGCGAGCACACTGAGGCCGGCATCGCCCGTAAACTGCTCTGCTGCCGCAAGCGCGACAAAGGCATTCCATCGCAGGCCTGTTTGAAAAAGCGTCGTAAAGGCAGGGTTCTCCAGCCGCGCGTGCGGAAAAAGGCGCAACATCAGGGCCAGAAGGCTGACCAGGGCCCAGGTCAGCATCAGCGTGATCATGAACGTTCCGAACGTGGCCCAGGACAGATCCGTGCGGATAATGGCAAGGATCAGGACCGCCGGGATCAGAACCCGAAAGCTCAGGGTTTCGATCCCTTTCCAATCCGCAGCAGGCAGTGCGCCACTGCGCGCCAGCACGTATCCGGTGGCGATGATCAGCAGCAAAGGAAGAACAGCAAGGACAAGCGACATACGACTGACCTGCCAGCTTGGCCCGCGTCAGTCCAGCCTGATCTCTACCTCTGACGCGCGCCCTTTGGCGTCGATGACAGAGATACGCGTAAATCCCGGCTCCATCAAAGGCAGGATAGCTTCGCGCTGACGCAGCCCTTGCATCAGGGGCGCGCCATCCACAAGCACGGTCAGGGGCAGGATGCCTGCGCGCAGCTTCAGCGGCACACCGTCGCTCGTGCGCTGCAGGACAGCGCCGTTCGGGGGGAAATGAACGACCGGGGCGTCCTGCGCCTTGGCAAAGACAGCATCCCGAGATCGGAAGCGCTGCAATGGCACTGGTAAGGACGCGGAGCTGAGGATCAGGGTTTCCGGCGGTGGCGGGCCCAACGGTGTCGGGCGCGGTGCAAGCCGTCCGAACGCCTCGAACATCACGGGGGCTGCCATGTCTCCGCCAAAGGCGCCCGGTATCGGTGTGCCGTCAGGCCGCCCGAGCCAGACACCAACCACATGCATTCCGTCAAAACCGATAGCCCAGGCATCGCGGTGGCCATACGAGGTGCCGGTCTTGTAGGCGATGTCACCGGTCAGCACGCCTGCCCCTTGCGGCGGGAGAATACTGGCAAGGATATGACCCACCTGCCATGCAGCGGCGGGTGACATCATGCGCGGCGGCGCGGGTGTTGCCTGCCCTGCCTCCCAGACCAGCGGACGCGCCGCCCCCTCGCGTGCCAGGCCCCCGTAGAGTTGCACCAATTCGGTGAGGGTCAGCCCGACACCGCCCAGCGCCACGGCCAGCCCCGGTTTACCCCCTGGTACCTGCGGCGATGCACCGCCGGCGCGCAATGCGGCCATCAGGCGTGCTGGTCCCAGCTCGTGCGTCAGGAGGATCGGGGGGATGTTCAGCGACAATTGCAGTGCTTCGCGCACTGTCAACTCTCCGCGAAAGATGCCGTCGAAATTCTGCGGCGCATAGCGACCGAAGGCGACGGGCGCATCGTTGATAAGCGTATCGGGGTGCACCAGCCCCTGATCGAAGGCAAGCCCGTAGACAAAGGGTTTCAGTGTCGACCCGGGCGAGCGCACCGCGCGGGTCATGTCCACAAATCCAAGCGCGCCGTCCTGTGCCGAATAGAGGGGGGAACCGGTTGCGGCCAGTACTTCTCCGGTGCGGTGATCGGCCACCATGATGGCCGCAGACACGCCCCGCGCCTGCCCGCGTACCGCACGTTGGGCCAGCGCGTTGATCTGGCGCTGCAAGGTCGCGTCCAAGGTCACGTCAAAGCGCCGCGACAGGGGATCGTTGGCGCGCAAACGGTCTGCCAGATGCGGGGCCAAGCGCACGAAGGGGCTCATGCGATCTGGCACCGGTGACAGGCTGCCTATATCGGCAGCATTGACCCGCGCAAGAACCCGCTGGCGGGCAGCGGTCGCACGGGCCGGATGCCGATCGGGCCTGCGCGCCTCCGGCGCTTGGGGAAGGGCGACAAGCAGCGCGGCCTCTGCCGGGGTCAGCCGTGCCGGTTCTTTGCCAAACCACGCCAGTGCGGCCGCGCGCAGCCCTTCTACAGCCCCGCCGTAGGGCGCATGTGCAAGATAAAGTTCAAGGATCTGCTGCTTGGTGAGCCGCTGTTCAAGCGCCAGTGCCACGCGCATTTGGCGCCATTTGCCGTGCCAGCGCCCGGTGCCGGAATTCTCAAGCAGTCGCGCCACCTGCATGGTCAGGGTCGATCCGCCGGAGATCACCTTGCCATGCCATAACGCCTGTCCAGCTGCCCGCATCAGGGCGACGGGATCAACGCCGTTGTGGCGGTAGAACCGCTTGTCTTCGTAAGCGACCAGCATGGCGACAAAGTCGGGATCCACCTGGTCAAGGGAAAGCGCCAGGCGCATGCGCCCGTCCTCGATCGGGAAGACCCGCATCAGCGCACCGTTGCGGTCCCTCATCTCGACCGATGTTTCTGCCAGCACCGGCGGCAGGTCGGTTGCCGCAATCCACTGGTCGACCCCATCTCGCAGTCCGCCCGCCAATGTCAGCACGACCGCCAGCGCAATGAGTCCGAACCGCCGGATCACGGCGTGATCGTCAGCGCGGCGGTATCGGTATTGGCGCGGTATTCGGGGCGATACATGTCTTCGACAGTCGCTGCCGGGTGGTGATAGGTGCCGGGTGTCACGGCGCGGACGATATAGGCCAGTTGGAACGGTTCCGCGTCGCGATGGGTCACCGCGGCAACGAACCTGTCGCTACGGAACTCTGCGTTTTCAGCTTCGCGGGCGGCAAGCCAGTCGAGGGCGGCGGTTTCCCCCCCTTCGAGCAGGTTGGGGTTGTCGATTTCGAACCCTGCCGGGAGCGGATCGTCGATGATCAGCCGCGCGCCCGTGTCCTCGAAGGGTTCGATCCGCAAGACCACGACCCTGCGTTCGCCCGCAGCAACCGGACCAGACCGGTCATACCCGTCCATGGTGAAGTATCTTCGGGTGATCTTGTAGCCATAGCCCCCCGCAGCAGGCGCCACGTCTGGCACACCGAAGGTGGTCATTGTCACATCCATCGGCAAAGAGCTGACATTTTCGATGACCGAAACGGTCGGCGCCCGGTCACTCAGCCGTGTGACAACCGGGCCGCTTGCAGGTTGGCCATCGACAAGGAGGCCCGGTACGGCATCCGGGGCCGCCAGAGCATGCGCCGCCATCAGGACCTGCGCAGCCTCTTGGGTCGACAGCCGCTGATCGTGTCGCCCGACCCATGATATCAGCGTCGCGGGGTCTATTGCGGCACTGCCCGCCTCGGCGCTCAGTTTCAGGACGGCGGCGGTGTCGCGCAAGCTGGTGCCGAAATCGGTGCGCCAGCGACGGGCATCACGGTCCCGCAGCAGCATTACGCCAGCCTGACGGAACATCTTGTCCGCGCGGATCTGGTCGCCGTACGACGCCAGCGCAGCACCCAGTTGCGCAGCCGCGAGCGGGGTGCCGAAGTCATTCGCCTTGGTGTCCGCGTAGTACCGCAGATCCCCCATGGCGGCGGCCCCTTCGCGGGCAAGCACCAGCAGTGCATAGGCCACGTCTTCGCCACCGTTATCAAAGTCAGGCGTGTAATTGATGCGATTGCGCAGATTGTCCATGGCAAGGCTGAACGCCAGATCCGGGATGACGTGCCCTTCGGCGCGCGCACGGCTGAGGAAATCGGTCACGTAGGCATCCAGCCAAAACTCACCCGATGCAGCCCGCCACATGCCGAAGGCCCCGCTGCTGGTCTGGCGCGTCAGGATGCGCCCGATGGCGCTGTCGATCTTGTTGCCGATCCGTTCAGGCTCTCCCAACCCGGCGGACTGCGCCATGGCGCTGAGATAAAGCAGCGGCATCGCGCCAGAGGTCAATTGTTCGGTGCAGCCGTAGGGATAGCGGTCAAGCTGGCGCAACAGACCCGGAACATCAAACCGCGCGAGCGGACCGGCGGTCAGGGTTGCCGTGGCCGTGCCCGGACGCAGGCCTGCGAAGACGTTGCTGTCAAAGGTAAAGCTTTCGCCGGTTCCAAGTGCAAACTGCCGGGTGGTCGCAACCTCCGGATCGTTGTCGCGCACTGGCATCAGCAGGGATTTGCGCAATTCCTTGCCACCCGGTGTTTGCATCACGACCGTGATCAGATGATCCCCGATCTCGCGCCCGGTCAGTGGGATGCTGAGGCGCGCAGAGCCCTGATCGGCCAGGCGCACGGTGGCAGGCGCATCCGCCAGGCCCACACCCGCATCCGCGAATATCTGCAGGGGCATGTTACCGGCAGCCCCTTCGGCATGCACGAACTCAAGCAAGAGACGGCCTTGATCCCCCGGCGACAGGAAGCGTGGCAATGATGCGCTGAGCACGACAGGGTCCCGCGCGATGACATCCTGTGCGGCATCGCCCACGGCGGTGGGCGACCAGGCGACGGCCATCAGTTTTACCGTGCCGTTGAACGCGGGCTTGATGATGTCGACTTCTGCACGGCCATCCGCGCCGACCTTGATCGGGCCCGCAAAGAAGGCCATCAATTCTTCGGTTGGCGGCGGCGATTGCACCTGTGCAGAAGCCGCAGCATCACCGCCAGAACGCACGCTGCCCAGCGCGCCATTCATGCCATCGATCAGCCGCCCATAGACATCGCGCAATTCCACACCAAGACGGCGCTGGCCAAAGTAGTGATCGGTGACATCCGGCGGCTCGAACCCGGTCAGGTTCAGGATGCCGACGTCAACAGCCGCCAGCGTTACATAGGCCGTCTCGCCTTCCTTGACGCCATCGACCTGCACGGCAGCGCGCATCGTGCCCGCCTGACCGTCGACGACATCGGCCACATCAAAGCTGACGGACAGTGCCTTGTCTTCCGGCCGGACGGTTGCATGGACCAGCCCCAGAGCCCGCGCCGGGTTCTTGCCTGCGTCCGCGTCCATGCCGCGCAGGACCGAAGCCGTCACATAGGCCCCGCTGCCCCAAGCCGCCGTCACGTCCAGAGGGATCACGTTCTCGCCCGCACTGACAGAAACAACCTGCCTGTCGATCACCTGATTAGACAGAACGCTGATGAGCGCCACACCGTCCCCCTCGGCAACGAGGCGCAACCGTGCGGTGTCGCCGATGCTGAATTCGGTTGCGTTCAAAGAGACCTCAAGCCGGTCCGGTGTATCCGTCGCGCCATCGCCGCCATACCAACCTGACGAAAAGCTGACCGAGCTTGCCGCGTATAGGGGTCCTATCCGCTCTACCACAAGTTCGTATTGACCCCATTCCGTCGGGGTTGTGAGGGTAAGCGGGTTGGCACCCAGCGTCGCTTCGCCGGTGTCCACACGCACGCGGCGGGTTGTCGGTTCCCATTCCCAGTTGCCGTAAAGTTGGTACCACTGATATCGGCGCTCTACCCGGTTCACGGTCCAGCGGACGGGCATTTCCATGGCTGTGCCATCCGGGGCAAGGGCGATGACCTCAAAGCGGGCTTCTGCTGCTTCGGGCAGGACGTCGTCAAAGGCCTTCTTGATGCCGATGAGCGGCGCATCCGGTGCCAGCGCCTTTTTCAGGCGCCGTTCGACCGGGCGGCCCGACCCTTCGGCAACGCGCAGGATCACTTCCGCTTCGAGCGGCAAGGTCGGCGGTTCGTCAAGGATCGGCAGGGGCAACGGGAAAGTGGCGATCCCGTCCGCGTCTGTGGTCGCATCACCGACCGCGCGGCTTTGGGTGCGAAATGCGGTGTCATGCCGACCAAACTGATAGCCGGCCCAGCCCTCAAGGCTGCGCGTTGCCCGCAAGCGGACGTCGCCCTCCACAGCCAGATCCGCGCCGGGCGCACCAAACAGGTAATTGACGGCGACTGTCACAGGGGGGGCATCGACAAGCCGCAGCGGGGCATCCGGCAGGGAAATTTCGAAATCTATCCGCTCTGGCAGGAAATCTTCGACAAGGACGGTCTGGCTGGCCAGTGCAGGCGCCTCCACGTCCGAATAGATGTCAACGCGCCATGCCCCGCGCGGCACGTCGCCCCCCAGAGGCAGTGCAAAGACGTGACCGCCGGCCTGCGGCTTCTGGCTGAGGTGACGGCTGTACTCAACACCGTCCGGGCGTTTGAGCACGGCTGTGACCGGCAGTTCTGCAAGGGCCTGCGCGCGGGCGTCCCGCGTGAGCGCGGTGGCATAGATGGTCTCCCCGACGCGGTAGGCACCGCGATCAGTGGTCAGGAAAGTATCGATCGGCGGTGCGGGCGGATGCCCTTCGACGCCGCGATCGGACAGATCGAATGCGGGGTCCGTCAGAGGCAGAAAGGCGATATCGGTCTCGCCGGCTTCGGCCATCAGCAAGGCGGGCTGCGCGGCACCGGACCCGCGGCTGAGCCCTGCGGCAAAGCTGGCAAATCCTTGGGCATCCGTGGTCGCGCTGCCCAGCACCGCGTTGGCACGGCTGATCAGGGTCAGCGTGATCCCTTCGCGGGCGGCCGCATCTGATAGGCTACGTACAGCGACCTGCAGGCCATCCACCCCCTGCCATGTGGACAGACCCAGATCGGACAGCACGAACCATTGCGTCGCGGCCGGGAAATCATAGGGATCCTGCCCCGGAACAGAGGCGCTTAGCGCGTAGATGCCGGGTGGGTGTTCTGCCAGCACATCGCCCAACGGCAGGCGCGTCGTCATGTCGACGTTGAGCGTGTTCTGTGTTGTGCCCTGCCCTTGCCAGATCTCCTGCGCCAGAGTGCGTGCGAATTCGTCGTCCTCGTACTTGCTAAGCGGGCGTCCGAAATAGCTTTCGCGGATCGCGCGCACGAGATTTCGGTCACTGACCTTGCGCAGCTTCAGATCAACGGTGTCGACGTTGACTGTTTCGATCGGCACTGCGGCCTGCGCGGTGCGCGGCAGCACATACGCGCGGCCCCCAAAGCGCACCAGCGGCGCGCGGTCGCGTACATAAAGCGTCAGCTGCACGTCCTTGTGCAGCGTCTCACCGCTGGCGGCGGGAAGGCCCTTGCGAAAGGTGATCTCGTATCGCTGACCGTGTTCCACGCCATCGATGCACAGTTGGCTTTCGCTGGCCTGCACTGCCAGACCGCGCCCTTCGATACGCACGAAGGGTTCATAATCGACGCCGACCTGGACCAACTTTTCAGAGAACTCACCACAGATACGCGGGGCGGCGGCATCGTTGTCGATGCGGTGATCGACGACGCGAAACCCGTATTTGCCAATCGCATCATCCAGCGCGGTTTGCAGATCGTTTCGCGGGCTGAGCGTTTGCGCCAGACGCAGGGCCGGGATCATGTCGCGGCCCCGCCGGTTGGCCTCAAGCGCGCGCGCCATCACGGTCAGGGCGTCGGCGCGCACCGCGTTTGCATCCGCCCGCAGATAGGCATTGGTCGCCGCCATCAGCGCCTCGCGGTTGTGACGCCGCCAGTCGCTGTTTTCCGTCTGCCCACCCCGTTTGAGCGACAGATGCGCGAACCGCACCCACAAATCGCCCCGGTCGGTCGCGGCCACGGCCTTTCCTGCCCAGGTCAGCGCGACGCGGGTATTGCCGGTTTCTTCTGCCCGCAGCATGGCAGAAATCATGTCTTCGGACGTTTCGTCCCCAAATGAGAACCGCCGTGCGTTGCTGCCAACAAGGGCGGCGGCGGTCTCCAGATCGCGGGTGCGCAGGAAATCGAGGTCTTTTAGTCGCGCAGGTGCGTTGCCGAGAATGGCCGCGTCGGTCTGCACTTTTCGCGCAGACAGCGCGCCCTCGAACGGTTCGCGATTGCTAATTGCGGATTTGGGGAAACAGGCCCCTTTCAGCGTATTGAAGGTGAAAGCCACGCAGTCAGGTTGTGCCGAACAGGCCCGTTCGCACGCGGCCTGCGTAGTGTCAAAGAGATTGGTCAGGTCCGCACCGTAAAAATCTACATCGCGCGAGAAAAGATATCGGTGCTCTGGCACCCCGGTCTGGGCCAAAGCCGGCCCCACCATGATCACAAAGACGGCCAGAACATTGCGCAACACGCGATTGAAGGGCATGACAATCTCCGATTTCAAATGTGATCAGCGTGCCACGCGATCCGATTCCAGACAAGGTACCGGATACCTTACCCCAGGGACTTAAACACTTATTCACCTTGATCCAGGACAGTGGCCGCGCACCCAGAGACCAGCAAGCGGAGCGGCGGATGAGCCTTGCCGAAAAACTGACCAGCGAGCGGCGCAGCCGCCTTGCGGCAGAACGGCTGCTGGAGCTCAAGAAGTCGGAATTATTTGCAGCCAACCGAAAACTTGATGCGCACGCGCGCGAACTGACCGAAGAGATCGTCGAGACCCGTGCGCAGGTCGAAACCATCCGCGGGGAAAACAAGCGCGTTAAGTCGGATCTGAGTGCGGCCAACCAGAAGATCGCGATCACCGAACGCCGCATGTGGCACACGATCGAGACGATCAGCGACGGTTTCGCGTTCTTTGACGCGCAGAACAAGATGATCATGGCCAACCGGGCCTACCTCGCCATCTTCGACAAGGTAGAAGAAATCAGGCCGGGCGTGGACTATGTCACCATCCTGCAGGTGATGACCGAAGAAGGCATCGTGCGCACCGGTGATCTGACCCCGGCGCAGTGGCGGCAGATGATGACCCGGCGCTGGCAGGATCCTCAGCCAGAACCGATCGTCATTCAATTGTGGAACGGCAACCATATCAAGCTGGTCGATCAACGCGGTCCGGGAGGTGATGTTGTTTCGCTTGGCCTCGATATCACGGCGAACGTTGTCTACGAGGAACAGTTGAAAGAGGCGCGCCAGATTGCCGAAAGCGCCAACAAGGCCAAGTCCGCCTTTCTGGCCAACATGAGCCACGAGATCAGAACGCCCATGAACGGCGTTGTTGGCATGGCCGATGTGCTGATCGATACGGATCTGTCCGACGAACAGCGCCTCTATGTCGACACGATCCGCAATTCCGGCGAAGCGCTTTTGGTGATCATCAACGACGTGCTGGATTATTCCAAGATCGAAGCCAAGAAGCTTGAATTGCAGCCCGAAGCCTTTGATCTGGAACAGGCAATTCAGGAAATTCTGATGCTGTTGCAGCCCAGCGCCCGCAAGAAAGGGCTTTCGTTACTGCTGGATTATGACCTCTTCCTGCCGACGCGACTGATCGGCGATCCGGGGCGGCTGCGGCAGGTGATGACCAACCTTTTGGGCAACGCCGTCAAGTTCACGTCTCAGGGGCACGTGCTGGTTCGGGTGGTGGGTGTGCCGTGCCATGGCGGCACCTCAGTCACTCTGCATATCGCGATAGAGGACACCGGGATCGGCATTCCCGCCGATATGGTCAACCACATCTTCGGCGAATTCAATCAGGTCGAAAACGAACGCAACCGGCAGTTCGACGGCACCGGGCTGGGCCTCGCCATTTCGCAACGACTGGTGGAAATGATGGATGGCGAGATCTGGGTCACATCGCAGGAGGGCGCTGGATCCTGTTTTGGGTTCAAGATCACGCTGGATATTGCGCAGGATGATGCTGGTGGGGGGGTGCCGTCGTTTGGGGATGTCGGGCGGGTTCTGGTGGTGTCCGACGTTGCCGCGACACGCGATATTCTGAACAGGCAATTGGGCAAACTGGGGCTGGACGCGCATCCCTGTCCAGACGGAGCCACAGCGCTTGCTTGCATTGCGGCGGATGTGTCGCTGGTAGTTGCAGATTACGGGATGTCAGCGATGGACGGGCTCGCATTTGTGCAGGCGGTCCAAGAAAAGGCCGCCGATCTGCCTGTTTTGCTGCTTGCGCAAAACCCTACGCAGGTCGAAAAGACGGCTGCAGAAAGCGCCTTGTGTCAGGTGCTGCAGTTTCCGCCGCCGCGGAAAAAAATGATCGAAAAGATCATGACCCTTCTTGGGCCTCAGCCGGAAACATCAATTGCGCCGAGGGCGTTGAGGGTGCTGGCCGCTGAGGACAACAAGACCAACCAGCTGGTGTTTCGCAAGATGGTAAAGGATCTTGAGATTGATCTGACCTTTGCCAACAACGGCGAAGAAGCAGTTGCGCTGTATCAGTCTTGCACGCCGGACCTGATCTTCATGGACATCTCCATGCCAAAGATGGATGGCAGGGAAGCCACGCAAAAAATCCGCGCGCTTGAGAAAGGGTCAGATCGCCATGTCCCTATCGTTGCCTTGACGGCGCATGCGATGGCCGGTGACGACGCAGGTGTTCTGGCCGCCGGGCTGGATCATTATCTGACCAAACCGTTGCGAAAACCCGATATCATCGAACAGATCACAGCGGCGCATCTTCCGCATATGAAGCCGCTGTCGGATACAGATTACGGCGACGGATAAGGCCGAACGAACACCGGGCTGTCGGGGGTGGAGGCCTTTTCGTCGAAAGCATATCCGCCGGTGTCGAAATCAAGGATGCCGTCGGGCGTGGACAACCGGTTCTGAATGATGAAGCGCGCCATGGCCCCGCGCGCCTTTTTAGCGAAAAAGCTGACCATTTTGGGGCCCTTGCCGTCGCCTTTGTCTTCGAGAAACTGCGGCGTGATGATCCTCAGCCGGAGCGCCTTGGGGGAAACGGCGCCAAAGTATTCCTGGCTGGCGCAGTTGATCAGCGTATCGCTGCCTAAGGCCTCTGCCTGCGCGTTCAACGCCTTGGCGGGGCCGTCGCGCCAGTAGTCGTAAAGGTTCTTGCCCCGCCGCGTTTTCATGCGGCTGCCCATCTCGAGCCGGTATGCCTGAATGGCATCAAGCGGGCGCAGGACGCCGTAGAGACCCGACAGGATACGCAGGTGATCCTGCGCCCATGCCAGTTCGTCGGCGTCGAGACTTGCGGCCTCCAGCCCCTGATAGGTGTCACCGGCAAAGGCCAGCGCCGCAGGGCGGGTTGCCTCGGCCTGCGGCGCGGCGGCAAAGGCCTGAAACCGGTCGCGATTGAGGCGCGCAAGATCATCGGACAGGTCCATCAGGCCTTTCAGCTTGCCCAATGTCAGGTTCCGCGCGGTTTTGGCCAGCCGCACCGCATCTTCCTGAAATTCCGGCTGTGTCGCGACCATGTCGCGCGGGCTCCAGTCAAGTCGTTTGGCAGGTGAAATCGTGACAAGCATCTCAGTCCCTCCGGGTGTTCGGCAAAGACTTAGCCCGCGTCCCGCAGGACGTCCAGAAAGGCGGCGCCAAATCGGTCACTGCGTCGTTCGCCCAAAAGACGCTGCAACATGTTTTCGTCTGCCTCACGCAGCTGGGCCACCTTGGCCAGTTGCGAGGCCGAACAGCTGAGCGGCTTGTCCGTTCCCGCCGCACCGCGCGTCAGATCCGCCTGTATCTGCAGCAATTGGTCATAGACCTGCCCCGCATCACGGCCTGCCAGCTTGCGACGCGTCGGGTGCATGTCTTGCGCCGCGCCATTGATGACTTCCAGAAAGGTATCGCCGTAGGTTGCCAGTTTCTTGGCCCCCACCCCGCCGACACCTGCCATGGCATCCAGATCGCGGGGACGGGTTTCGGCCATTTCGATCAGCGTGCGGTCAGTAAAGATGATATAGGCGGGCACCTTGGCAGCCTCTGCCAGTGCGCGGCGCTTGGCCTTGAGGGCGGACAAAAGGGGCGCGTCTTCTTCGCTGACCATCTGCTTGACCGCAGGGCGCCGTGTTGCTGAAGCTGCTTTGATGCTGTCGCGACGCAGGCTGATCTGTGCCTCCCCTTTGAGGATCGGCAGCGCGGCATCTGTCATCCGCAGCGCGCCGTGTCTTGTGGGGTCGGGACGAATGAGGTCGTGGCCCATCATCTGCCGGAAAACGGCCTGCCATTGGTTGCGGTCATATTCGGTGCCCACGCCATAGGTCGACAAACCGGTATGACCGCGTGCGCGCACTTTGTCCGTCTCGATACCCAGCAGGATATCGATCAAGTGGCCCGCTCCGAACCATTCGTCCGTGCGCAGCATCGCCGACAGGGCCTTGCGCACCGCAGTCGTCCCGTCGAATACATCTGCCGGAGTATCGCACAGATCACAGCGCCCGCAGGTCACCTCCAATTCATCGAAGTACCCCAGCAGGGTCTTGCGACGGCACGTCAGCGCTTCGGCCAAGCCCAGCAGCGCGTTGAGCCGCGCGTGATCTGTCGCGCGGCGTTCCGGCGGGGCGAGCCCTTCGTCGATCTGTGCGCGGCGCAGGCGGATGTCATCTGCGCCAAAGAGTGTCAGGGTTTCTGCGGGTGCGCCATCCCGTCCCGCGCGGCCGATTTCCTGATAATAGGCCTCGATGCTTTTGGGCAGATCGGCGTGGGCGACCCATCGGATATCGGGCTTGTCGACGCCCATGCCAAAGGCGACGGTGGCGACGACGATCAATCCGTCTTCTTGTTGAAAGCGGCGTTCGGCGATGCGGCGGTCTTCGGCCTCCATCCCGCCGTGATAGTGGATCGCCTTCTGGCCTGCGTCATTGAGGGCGCGCGCGATACCTTCGGTCTTGGCCCGCGTGCCGCAATAGACGATGCCAGACTGCCCCTTGCGGGCAGCGGCAAAGTTCAGAATCTGGTCGCGGGGTTTGTTCTTGGCGGAGAAGGCAAGGTGGATGTTGGGGCGGTCAAACCCGTGCAGGAAACTTTGTGGGGCCGCACCGTCGAACAGTTTCTGGATGATCTCGGCGCGTGTCTCGGTGTCTGCTGTGGCGGTGAAGGCGGCCAGCGGGACATCCAGCGCGCGGCGCAGTTCGCCTATCCTTAGGTAATCAGGGCGAAAATCATGGCCCCATTGGCTGACGCAGTGGGCCTCGTCCACGGCGATGAGGGAAACACCGACACGTTTGAGCATGCCGGTGACAGCGCCCGCAGCAAGGCGTTCGGGGGCCATGTAGAGAAGTTTGAGCGTGCCGGCCTCCAGCCCCTCCCAGACGGCGTCGGTCTCTTCATCCGTGTTTCCGGAGGTCAGCGCGCCTGCGCCCACGCCCGCCTCTTGCATGGCGCGGACCTGATCGCGCATGAGTGCGATGAGCGGCGATATCACCACAGTGACGCCCTCGCGCATCAGCGCAGGCAATTGAAAACACAAGGATTTACCGCCACCCGTCGGCATGATCGCCAGCACGTTCTGTCCCGCGACAACGGCCTCCACGATCTCTTCCTGACCGGGGCGGAAGGCATCGAATCCAAAGACGTCTTTTAGCAGCGGGGCGGCAGCCTGCATGGGAAAGCTCGTGAAAATGTCTGCTCTTTTTTTGCAGACTCCCACACTAACAATCAGTGAACAAGAGAGATATCGCGCCACACGCAGCACACACCCTAATCAGGCGTTACCCCACCGAACGCCACGTCGGTATTGCGTCGGTAACCTGTCGGTAGTGCGTCGGTGCGAAATCAGTAGAAGGCGGCGGCGTTGTTGATCAGCACAATGCGGATGATCATGATCCCCAGAAAGACGACCAGCGGGGCCAAATCAAGCCCGCCCATGGGGGGCAGGAACTGCCGGATGCGGGCATAGATCGGCTCTAGCAGGCGTGTCAGGCCGTCCCAGATTGAGGCCACAACAGGCTGGCGCAGGTTCAGGACCTGAAAGTTGATTAGCCACGACAGGATCACATGCGCGAGCACGATGTAGAAGGCGATATCCAGAATTAACATCAGGATTTGAAACAGCGACGTCATCGGCAGACCCTTTTCCAGCGGTGTTGATCAGTTAAGCGTCAGCGCGAAAAACCGCAAGGGTGCCGCGAGGTTCATGGTTGACGTGCGCGTCAACGTGACCATGTCAAAGCGCAAAGGAGCCGCCTTATGTTTCCGTTCGTTCGCATTGCCAAGGATCTTTGGCTGGCCAGCCGCCAGCCCCGTCTGGAAAACTTCGATGACTTGCACGTCAGCCAGCACATCTGTTGGCCGCATGATCTGGACTTCTGGATGGAGTTGAACAATGGCCGCGCGCTGTCGCTGTATGACATCGGGCGCACGGCGCTGGCACAGCGCGTCGGTCTGATAGACGCGATCCGGCGCGAACGCTGGGGACTGACGATGGCGGGCAGCTGCACGCGGTTTCGTCGTCGCATCCACGGGTTTGAGCGGTTCGAGATGCGCAGTCGCATGGTCTGCTGGGACGACAAATTCACCTATATTGAACAGTCGATGTGGAAACGGAACGGCGAGTGCGCCAGCCATGTGATGTATCGCGCGGCGGTCACCGACAAGGACGGGCTTGTCAGACCGGACCGGGTGCTCAAGGCCCTGGGCAAAGAAGGGTCAACGTCGCCTGCGATGCCCGAGTGGGTCAAGACGTGGACTGACGCCGAAGACAAGCGCCCCTGGCCGCCTATGTAAGGTGGACGGTCTGCCATCTGTGCGCTTTGGCAGAAGACGTATCTTTTGCCCGCAATGTGTGACCCATGCGCGCGTGACCAGGTATTGGCGGGTGCTGCTTGATGTTCGTTCACCGCCGCTCTGGCCTGGCTCATTCATCCTCCGACGGGTGCACCCAGACTTCTGCCTCGGGTTCATGGCTGGCGCGGGTGCCGTCCGTGACAGCACCCAGCCTTCTGGCAACAGCCTGTGAGCGCGTGTTCCCGCAGTCAATATAGCTGAAAAGCCTCTTTATCCCCAGATCCTCGCGGGCCCATGTCCTGACCATGATCGCGGCTTCGGTTGCAATGCCCTGTCCCTCTGCGCCCTCGAAAAGATGCCATGCCAGTTCCACGTCCGGCCAGTCCGAATGTTTGATCAGGCCGACACGGCCGACGGGGTCCCCTGTCTGCCGCAGTACGACCGTAAAGAAGCCGAAGCCGTGCCAATGCCAGTGGCCCACGCCGGTCAGGAACCCGAACCAGGCCTGTTGGGCGGTGACCGTCTCTCCCTGCGCTTGCATGGAGGGGGCGCTGGTCATGAAACGGGTGAACGGGGGCAGATCGTCGCGTTCAGGGCCCCGGAGGATCAATCGGCTGGTGGTCAGCGTGGGAGCGTTCGAGAGATTTTGCATGTGCCGCCTTTTGGTTAGCAGATTTCGTTCGCGTCAGGCCCGTTATAGCGAAGGGGTGCGCGGGACCGAAAGGTGAACCGGGACGTGTCGGTGCAAGAGATCTTCGCCAAAGCAGACAGCCTGTTTAGAAACCCTTGGCGATGAACGGGTTGAAAATCGAAGGATCGGTCAGGTCAGGGCCCATTCTGAAATCGCTGCATGCCTGACCGGTACGAAGGCAGGAAAGCTGCGCGGGCAAGGTAAATTCAGAAACCGGTCCTTTTGTCTTTTCAAGGACCACGTCCCCGACGCGCAGGTCGGTGCCGGGCAACTTCGGATCATTCGGGTCAATCTGAACCACATCCGTGAGCGTTCGGCCTTTGGATATTCTGGCGGTGATCATGAACGGCCAGTTCCGGACGGGCAGATCGAACCTGCTTCCGACCGGGACTTTTCGCCAATGATCCACACGTTTGTCATAAGCCGCACCCTTTACCTTTGCACCGGAGACAAAGAGGGCGTTGTATCCTTCATCACCCTTTCGGGAAACGCCTTGCAGAAGGGCGATGAATACCCGGCCATCCGGAAGCCAGGTGTGGATGGCTTCACCCCTGATATGGGCCTTGCTTCCATGTCCCAACGCGGCGGTGGCAGAGTCGGGATCCGTGTATTCCAGCCTGATGTGTCTTGTTTCCGATATGACCAGCGTGCGGGTGTCCGAGACAAGTCTGATCGTCATTTTCTGATACCATTCCGCCTGTGGTGACGCACACCCAAACAAGAGCGCGGCCAGACCCGTGAGAAGGGCAAGAGTTTTGGGAAAAGAGCGCGATATCAAAACTATGGCTTTCACATGTCGTGGGGTGCCGCGCGGTTTGATCGCCACGAGCACCCGGTTCCGCATCTTTGTGGTGCTGGGTTGCGGCGTCAATCGAAAATCATAGGGTCGCGGGCCGTGTTTGGCAGGGGTGGCAGGCAGAATGCCCTCTTGCGGGAAAGGAAGGCTTGCGCGGCTGGGCGTCGCCTGCTCTACCTTTCGGGAACGGGGGAGCATGGGCTTATGGGCACAATCACACCGCGCAAGCGCATTTGGGGCTGGTACTTTTTTGACTGGGCCAGCCAGCCTTACAATACGCTGATGCTGACCTTCATTTTCGGGCCCTATTTTGCCCAGACCGCCACCACGGCGTTGGTTGACGGCGGGATGGACGTGGAATTGGCCAAAGCCAAGGCGCAGGCCTATTGGGGGTATGGGCTGACGGTGACGGGCATCTTCATCGCCTTGCTGGCCCCGGTGCTGGGGGCTGTCGCGGACAGTTCCGGCAGGCGGATGCCGTGGATCTGGGTGTTTTCCGTGCTTTATGTCGTGGGCGCGGGGGCGTTGTGGTGGACGGCGCCGCAGGATTTCTCTGTTTTGTGGGCGTTGTTTTTCTTTGGTGTGGGCCTCATCGGGATGGAATTCGCGACGATTTTCACCAACTCGTACCTGCCGGAGTTGACTGATGATCCGGCCGAGCGTGGCAGGATTTCGGGGTCTGGATGGGGGTTCGGGTATACCGGCGGCGTGATCGCACTGGTCGTGATGATCGGGCTGTTTCAGGCGACGGACAGTGGCAAGACCATGGTGGGGCTGAGCCCGCTTTTTGGGCTGGAAAAGGCGGATGGGTCGGACACGCGGATCGTCGGGCCGCTGACCGCGGTTTGGTATGCGGTCTTTATGATCCCGTTCTTCATGTACATCCGCGACACGCCAAATCCGAATGCCACGCGGTACCGCATTGGCAAGGGGCTGCGGGATCTGGGCGATACGCTTAGGCGTCTGCCGCGCCATCCGTCGTTGCTGGCCTATCTGGGATCGTCGATGTTTTACCGCGATGCGCTTAATGGGATGTACACCTTTGGCGGCATATACGCTTTGGGCGTGTTGAACTGGTCGATCATAGACATTGGTATCTTTGGCATACTGGCCGCCATTTCAGGCGCGTTCTTTTGCTGGGTCGGGGGCCGGGTGGACCGCGCGATTGGCCCGATGCCGGTGATTGTGACCTGTTGCATCATTCTGATCCTGACGGCCTGCATGATCATCACGCTGACGCCAACGTCTGTTCTGGGCATCGGCGTTGCCGAGGGGTCAACGCTGCCCGATATCCTGTTCTATGTTGCCGGGGCATTGATTGGTGCCGCGGGCGGTGCGTTGCAGGCGTCATCGCGCAACATGCTGACGCGGCAGGGCAATCCGGAACGCATGACCGAAGCCTTCGGGCTTTATGCGCTGTCCGGCAAGGCGACGTCATTTCTGGCACCTGCGCTGATAGCTGTGGCAAGTGATGTGACCGGCAGCCAAAGATTGGGCATTACCCCCGTTGTAGGGCTGTTCATCGTTGGCTTGGTTCTGTTAGCTTGGGTCAAACGAGATGGAGATTTCGCCAAATGATCCTTTCCCGCTTTCTGACTTTTACAATTCTTGCGCTTGTCCTTGGCTCCTGCGGGGGCGGTGGGGGGCGTGATATCAGCGGGGAACCGGTGGTATTGCCGACCATCGCGTCTTCGGGGGATGCCCGCAGCGGGACGATTGCAAAGCGGCTTTTCGGGGCCAAGAGTTTTGCGTCCAGCCAACCGCCCGCGGCCTATGGATCTTATGCCAAGGGATGCCTTGCCGGGGCGCAGCAGCTGGCCGAAACCGGGCCGACATGGCAGGCCATGCGACTGTCACGCAACCGCAACTGGGCACATCCCGAGATGGTTGACATGGTCAAGAAGCTGAGCCGGGTTGCCGCAGCGCAACCGGGGTGGGAGGGGCTTTATGTGGGGGACATGAGCCAGCCGCGCGGCGGGCCGATGCTGACCGGGCACCGCAGTCACCAGATCGGGCTGGATGCTGATATCTGGATGCTGCCGCCCAAGTCGCTGACCCTGAGCCCGACGCAGCGCGAGAACATCTCGTCGATCTCGACGCGGCGGGCCAAGGGGGCGTATGTCAACTCAAGCTGGACGCGGGCGCATCATGAGATCGTCAAAGCGGCGGCAAAGGATCCACGTACCGAGCGGATTTTCATCTTTCCCGGGGCCAAGGTGCAAATGTGCGAGGACGCCAAGGGCGACCGCAGTTGGCTGCGCAAGGTGCGGCCCTGGTATGGGCACCACTATCACTTTCATATCCGTATCGCCTGCCCTGCAGGCGCGCGCGGTTGCAAGGCGCAGACCCCGCCACCGGCAGGGGATGGATGTGCCGATGCACGCCAGTGGGTTGCCAACATTCTGAACCCACCGCCGCCCAAGCCACGCGATCCCAATGCGCCGCCCCCCAAGCCACGGCGTGATTTGGTGCTGGGCGATCTGCCTGCACAGTGCAAAGCGGTGCTGGACGGCTGAGACACCTTCTTTTTCTTTCGGCGCTGGTGATCTGCGCAGGCCATGTCGCACGGGCAGAGCCGGTTCTTGAGTTGACCGCGAATGTGATCTGGGAACGGAAGGAGCCATGGTTCGGTGGCTTTTCCGGGATCGAAGTCGATGCGCAGGGCCGCAGCATGACCGTGATCAGCGACCGGGGCCGATTGGTGACAACCCGGATGATCCGCGACGACGGACGGCTGGAAGGGCTGCAGCTTGTCACGCAGACCCCCCTGAAATACGCGAAGGGCGGACAATTGGGCCCCCGGTTCACCGATGCCGAAGGGTTGGCGGTGGGCGCGGAGGGGCAGGCCTACATCTCTTTTGAGCTGACCCACCGGGTCGCGCAGCTGGACCCTGAAACGGGCCAAACACGGGTACTGGGTGGGCACGCAGACTTTGACGCATTGCAGATCAATTCGGGGTTGGAGGCGTTGGCGATTGATCCCGATGGCGCGCTTTTTGCCTTGCCCGAGCGGTCGGGAGAGGAAACGCGGCCCTTTCCCCTTTATGCGCGGCGCGCAGGGCAGTGGGACATTGCGGCGCGTATCCCGCGACGGGGTCCGTTCTTGCCAGTAGGGGCGGATTTCGACAGTGCGGGCCGGTTCTATCTTCTTGAACGCGCGCTGACCCCGCTGGGGTTTCGCAGCCGGATCAGACGGTTTAATCTGGCGGCCCCGGCGCTGGGCGAAGCAACGTTGTTAACCACCGGGCCGGGGCGGTTTGACAACCTTGAGGGGCTCAGTATCTGGGAGGACGCGCAGGGGCACAGGCACCTGACGCTGATCTCGGATGATAACTTCTACCGCATACAGCGCACGCAGATCGTTGAGTTTACCCTGACGGAATGACTTGCACGCCGCGCGGCAAAGGCCTAAAGCGCGCGGGTCTGCGGTGGTCGCAGACCAAGTCGCCGCACCCTTGCAAAAAACGGTTCAAACATGTCACGCACCTACCTTCCCGGCATTCTTGCCATGGCCGCCATTGTTGTGGCCTCGAATATTCTTGTTCAGTTTCTCTTTGGTCAGTGGCTGACCTGGGGGGCGTTCACCTATCCGCTGGCCTTTCTGGTGACGGATGTGATGAACCGCATCTATGGCGTGGCCGCGGCCCGGCGTGTGGTTCTGGTCGGTTTTGTGGTGGGTCTGATCTGCTCTTTGATCGGCACGCAGATCATGGGCGAATTTGGCCCGCTGGTGACGGTGCGGATCGCTGTTGGGTCCGGCATCGCGTTTCTGGTGGCGCAGATGATCGACGTTTCCACGTTTGCGGCGCTGCGCGGCGGCGCATGGTGGCGCGCGCCGCTGGTAAGTACGCTGGTGGGCAGCACGCTGGATACGGCGCTGTTTTTCTCGATCGCGTTTTCCGGCGCGCTGAGCTTTGTGCATCCGGCGACGGATGTATCATGGGCAAGTGAGGTGCTGCCGCTTTTGGGCAGCGGGCCGGAGGCGCCGCTTTGGGTGTCGCTGGCAGTGGCTGACTGGATGGTCAAGCTGACGCTGGCGCTGGCAGCGCTGATCCCGTTTCGGATGATCACGGCGCGGATGGCCCGCGCCGCCTGATCCTACGTGACGGTTGCCACGTTGGCGTAGCCGACAACCTTGTCAAAATGCGCAAGCAGGTTCTGCGAATAATGTGTCTCGATCACCTTGCGGATCGGGCCGAGGTATTCGGGCTGGATCGCGGTGCGCAGAGACCATGGCAGTTTGAAGAGATCCATCAGGATGCGCTCAAAGGCGGCCTGTGGCATGTCCAGATCAAGCGCAAAGATGTTGCCGCTGTCCTTGGTTGATTTCATGCGCCGCGCATCGCCGAACTGGTCGTAGACATATTTGGGCCCGATGCCGATGGCCTGTTCCTGCTTGAGAAACAGGTTCAGATCGTGGTGCACCATGATTTTTGGACCCGTCAGGTAGGGCCAGATACACATCATGTCGATGGTGGGCCAGGGGTGCTGGTGGTTGGCATCCACAAAGGCCATGTCGAAGGTGCGGTTCAGCGCCAGCAGGTCGGGCGATGTCTTGAATTTAAGCAGCTCTGTCCGAACCGACGCGCCCTTGTAGATGTCCGGAAAGAGGAAACCATTGGGTTTGGTGGTATCGCCAAAGAAGGTATCGTCATAATCGAGCGAGGTCAGTTGCCCGCCGCCGTTGGCCTCCATGCTGCGGGCGATCAACCCGGTGGAGAGGCCCGACGCGGTGCCGACCTCGAGAAAACTTTGGGGCTGGAAGGTGTTGATAAGCGCGTCGATAAAGAAGACTTCGGTCATCGCGACAGAGCCGTAACCCGGCTTCCAGACCTGCTTGAAGACGTCCTGCACCTCGGCCGGGGTCAGGTCAGCGGATGTGTCGCGGCCCTCAAGACCCTGTTGAACTCTTTGTGCCAGTGTCACCGGGCGTCCTCCTGCATGATATGAAAGCTGCCTGCGTCAGCCACTGTGGAATATTGGACCGCCAAGGGGTCACTGCGCGGCCTACATACGGGCAAAGGCAGGGGGCGACAAGCGGTTGGGGCTGGAACACACGGACGGGCGTTTCGAGGCGGATCAGGTCGCCTGGCGTGGCATTCGGCGTGCTGATCCGGCGGTGGTGCCGGTGGCGCGACAGGGTGAGACTGCCTGTTTGTGCGGCGGGCGCATTTTCTTGTCGCAATCCAGTGCAAAAAACGCTTTGCGATTTGCGCATTCCGTGCGACGATTCGGGTGAGTTCAACAAATGTAAAGGAGGTGATCCAGTGTCAGAGAAGGTATTGGAGCGAGGTGTCGGAACAGCTTGGGAGGTCATCTGCTGAGGCAAACCTTGGCAGCTTGAAGCCTGAGTGGGCGCGCGTTTGACAGTCGTCTAACCGACCCCCTCCTGAAACCATTTCGAATGGGCCGCTCCGGCATACGGGGCGGCCCTTTTCGTCAGGCAACCGCAAGGATCTGTTCGTCGCCGAAGGCCAGATCGAAGGTGTCGTTGAAGACCTCGACCTCTGCGACCGGGAAGCTGAGTTCGAACCCAGCCAACGGGCCGAAACCGAAGCTGTCGCTGAAGCCGAATTCGTCTGGTCCCACGACTGCGGAGAACGGGTTGTTGATGGTCAGATCATAGCCCACGTCGACCGACAGAATGTCCACCCCGCCACCGACGTTGAATCCCAGTTCAGTCAGGTTGCTCAGCTCGGCTTCGGGGATCATGTTGAAGACAAACTCGACATCCCCGTCGTTATCACCGTTCTGGTCAATCAGTGATGCGTTGCTCAGCTGCAGGGAGTCCCCCATGGTGAAGGCGGTGCTGGAACCGTCCTCGAAGCTGAGGATGCCCACCAGATCGCCCATCGCCATCGAGAAATCCTGCAAAAAGTTCAGGCCTGCGTTGACGAAGACGTTCAGCAAGTCGAAGTCTGCGAAGAACGGCCCGGCCTCGAGCGAGGGGTTGAACGGGTTCACCGGCAAGCCTGCCAGCGTGGTCGCAAGTTCGTCCAGATCAAGGTTGAGTTGCAGGAAGTTGTTGCTGGCCCCGCTCGATTCCGCCGGGTTGAGGATCGCAGGATCACTGGTCGTTGTCAGGTTGGGCCAGGCGAAATCAACCGAAAGCGAGTCGGCCGGGGCTGGCAACGTGAAGGTGCCGCCCAGATCGTTGCTGGTCAGATCGAGGATGTTGATACTGCCCGGCCCCACCCCTACGGGTCCGACATTGATCGTCTCGTTGATACTGCCGAAGTCGATCGTCTGGTCGCCGGGGATGACGCCCGCAGGATCAAGGTTGATGCCGCCAAGATCGATGTTCACGCCCGCGTAGGCGCTGAGCATCACGTCATAGATGAAGTCCAGCACGTAGCTGCCCATCGGTCCTTCGGTGGTAAAGAATGTATCGGTCAGGAAGGCACCGGTTTCGATCAGCAGTTCATCGACTGTCTGGTTGTAGCTGGTTTCGACCGTGACATCGTAATCTGCGGTGGCGTCGATGCTGCCACCCTCGAACTGCAGCGTCGACTGGAAGCCAAGCTGCACATTCCCGCTGATCCCGGCGACGAACGGCCCATCGTCAAGACCTACGTCAAAGTTGCCGGTGTCGATGCCGATGAAACGGTCATCGATAAAGACGAATTCATCACCCGAGCTCCAGATGCTCTGGTCTTCGGCTTCGAACTGCACGCCGGTTGTGGTGCTGTTGTATTCATAGACGATATCGATCGTGGCCGATCCGGTTTCCGTGTCGCCGTTTGACATCTCTTCGGCAACCGCGGTGAAGGTCAGGCCGAAGTCGGTGTTCTGATCGGGAGGCAAGGTCAGGATGTATTCCTGCGTCAGCGAGCCCGGCTGACCTGCGGGATTAATCGTGCCCGAGGGCGTCAGTGTGACGCCGGGCGGCAGGCCGCTGCTGAGAAGCTGATCGATGAACTCCGAATCGTCGTCGTCGGTCTGCTCTGCCGTGACCACGAGGCGGATGACGTTGACCTCGTCGGTTGCGAAGGCCTCGATGGAGACTTCGGGAATGTCCGCTACGGCTTCGATCATCACGTTTACGGTGGCAAAGTCGGTGCCGCCGTTCCCGTCGTCGATGCAATAGGTGAAGCTGTCCATGCCGGCGTAGTCGGCATAGGGCGTGTAGAGTACCGCATCGCCTGGCAGGTCATCGGGATCATCGCCGTCGATGATCGTGACCGTGCCGTGCATCGCACCGAAGACATGCGTCACAGAGAGTGTGTCGCCATCGGCGTCGGTATCATTGTCCAGCACCTCGAACACCACGCCTTCAGGCACGGAGGCGGGATCGTCGAGACCTGACTGTCCGTCCTCGAAGATGCTGTAGCTGTCGTCCTGCGCATCGGGTGCAGCAGGGGCGATGGTGGTCAGCTTGCCAGAGCCGTCGCGTTCGCCCCCCAGTTCGCCAACGCTGGTAATCCGGGTGCCGAATTCGACCTGCGCGATGTCATCGAGCGTCAGGTCACCCGCGTCGTTCGTCAGCGTGAAGGTGGTTGTCTGGATGTCGCCCTTGTCCTTGCCGATGCCCGGTCCGCCGAAAGCGACACCGAAGTCGTAGGGCTGTGCGGAACCTTGCATGTTGTTCCCGCGTCCGAGGTCGATCACGTTGCCTGTGGCGTGGTTGGTCACATCGTCACCGGTCGGTGTCAGCCCCAGCAGGCTGGCTTCGTCACCGAGATTGAAGAACAGACCGCGCAGATCGGCGGTCGCGCCGTCCAAGGTCGGCAGAACCTCGAGAGTGAATTCGATGGCGCCGTCGATTTCCACGGCAGTGACCTGCACACCGGGTAGACCGTCGGTGCCGGGAATGACGAATGTGATGCTACGGACGCAGTCCATTTTCGGATCCTCCTGAAGGGCGCGGTTGAGCAGCGTCACCGCTGATTGCTTTTCATTGACCATGCCTGCCGGAGTTTGCGTGAATGCGCGAAATCCGCACATGAAATATCTTATCTACAACTGATCACGAACAAGGCTGGTCGGCAAAAATTTTCTATTTATGGTAGTAAACTTGGTCGAAGGCTTGCCGTAACGTCAAGAACTTTTTTCTCGTATTAAGGGAATTCTTTCCTTTGCGTGAGACCGGACCGATCAAGCGAACCAAAGGCTTTCGAAACGCCATCATTGTTCAGGAGATGGAAACAGAACGTGCGCCTTCCCCTTCCCTTGGCGGTCATCCGGTGTAAATCTTAGCCCATGTTACGCATCAATGATGACATCGCCATTCAGGATTGGGAATTGACTGAGACGTTCGTCCGCTCGAGCGGGCCGGGCGGGCAGAACGTCAACAAGGTGGCGACGGCGGTCGAGTTGCGGTTTGAGGCGGCAACGTCGCCGTCGCTGAAGCCTGCGGTCAAGACGCGGCTCAGGCGGTTGGCCGGGCGGCGGTGGACCAATGAGGGCGCTTTGGTGATCCAATGTGATGAGACCCGCAGTCAGGCGCGCAACCGCGAGATCGCGCGGCAGCGGCTGGCAGAGTTGATCACGAAGGCGCTGACCCCGCCCAAGCGCCGGATTGCCACCCGGCCAACGTTGGGGTCCAAGAAGCGGCGGTTGAAGGCCAAGAAAGTGCGGGGCGAAGTGAAGGCGCTGCGCGGGAAGGTTGATCCTTCGTCCTGAACGGATGCGCGCGGGTCGACCGTTGGAATTGAGTTTATTGGAAAGATGAAAACGGACCGTGGTGCGTCAGCACGACGTGCGGCGCAGGATATAGATGTCCATGATCCAGCCATGGTCAGCACGGGCCTTGGTCCGCATTTCGATGATTTCGGGACCCGCGGTTTCGAGCGGGCCGGCGTGGGTGATTTGTTCTTTCATGCCCACATAGCCGCCCCACCAGATGTGGATGTCGTGTGGGTCGAGCGTCTGGAAGGCGCAGTCACCGTCCAGCATGATTGCGAGCGTGTCCACACCAGTGGGCCAGCCTGCGTCGCGCAGGCGTCGGCCCGTGGTGACAAGATAGGGCGCGCCGATCTCGTTTATGGAGATCTGGTGGGCGGCGGTTAGGGCTTGGAGCGATGTGATACCGGGGATCACCTCAAGTGTGGGCTGCGGATCAAGGCGGGCGGCGATGCGCAGGGTGCTGTCGTAAAGCGACGGATCACCCCAGACCAGCAGGGCGGCCCTGGTGGCCTGGGGGTGGGCGTTGAGCGTGCCCTGCCAGCGCAGAGCGATGGCGTCGTGCCAGTCGTTGACGCGCTGGCGGTAATCCGGGGTGCCGGGATCGCGGATGGGCAGGTCGAATTCGGCCAGTTGGGTCTTTGGGTTGGTCAGGACATCGGCACAGATCTGGCGGCGGAGGTCGGCAAGGTCGGCCTTGCCCGCGCCTTTGCGGGGGATCAGGATCAGATCCTGAGCGTTGATTGCGCGGATGGCCTGCAGCGTCAGGTGTTCGGGGTTGCCGGTGCCTATGCCGATCAGCGTTAGATGCATCAGGCCGGGATCCGCGCCAGTGCCTTGGTGCGCAGGTCGTCCAGCACACGGGCATCTGCGAAAGTACCGTCGGGGGAGGTTACGTAGAGGTCTGCGAAGGTGCGCAGATTGGGCAGGTCTGCGGCGGTGATGTCGCCAAAGAGGTAGGCCACCTTGCCCGGTGCGCGGAAAGCGACTGTCTGGGCGCGGGTGCAGCCAGACATGCAATCGACGGCTTTCACATCCAGTTCCGGCAGGCCCTTGCGGACGGTTTCGACAAAGCTGCCGTCGGATGTGCAGGTGGTGCAGACGTAGAGGATCATGGCTGATCATCCGCAAGTGCACCGTAAAAGATCAGTGCGGGCGTGCTGCTGGTGGTATCTGCCAGATGGGCGGCGAGGGTCTGGATGGTAAAGCGGGTCACTTTCTCTGCGGGGGTCGAGACGGCTTCGGCCAGCATGGCGGGGGTGTCGGCGGGCAGTCCGTGTTCGATCAGGCGCATGGCCAGCCCGGGAAAGGTGCGTTTGCCCATATAGACGACCGTGGTCGCCAGCGGATCCGCCAGCGCAGCCATGTTGACGTCTGGTGGCAGGTCACCGGTGACGTCTGCGCCGGTGATGAACTGGACCCGGCGCGCGGTGAGGCGACGGGTCAGCGGAATGCCCGCCGTCGCGGCAGCGGCAGAGGCGGAGGTGACGCCGGGGATGATCTCGAACGGGATGTGTTCGGCGCGCAGGGCGGTGAGTTCTTCTTCGAGCCGGCCGAACATGCCGCTGTCGCCGGATTTCAGGCGCACGACGCGCAGACCTGCCTTGGCGTGGTCCACCAGAACGCGGCTGACGTGGTCTTGTTTTGGTGACGCGCGGCCTGCCCGTTTGCCAACGCCGATGAGGTCTGCATCCGCCTGGGCGTGTTCGAGGATCGGTCCTGCGGAGAGGTCATCGAAGAGGACGACTTCGGCTTTCTGCAGGCGATCCACGGCGGCGACGGTCAGCAGGTCGGGATCACCGGGGCCGGAGGAGACGAAGGAGACAAAGCCGGTCATGTCGCTTCGGCTATGAGGTGGAAGAAGGTGCCGGTTGCCACGCCGCCGCCGTCGAAATGGCGGATGGAGCCGGTTTCCGGGACCTCAATGTCGTTGCTGTCGGTGATACGTGCCAGAGGGGCATCGGGTTCTGCGAGAATTGTTGCATAGTGGAATTCGTGGCCGCGCAGGGCCGCCCCTGCGCTGTGGCCGGGGATGGCCGCGTTGAGGTCGGCCTTGCGGTAGCCAAGGTGGAATTTGCGTTTGGCGAAGGAGGTCTCAAGCCCCAGGAGGCCAGCCATCTGGTGGCGGGTGCCATCCTTGTCCACCAGCCCTGCGCCCATGGCCATGTAGCCGCCGCATTCGCCGTGGACGGGGCGGGTTTGGGCAAAGGTCTGCAGGCCGGTGCGGAAGGTTTCTGCCGCGGCGAGTTTGCCTGCGTGCAGTTCCGGGTAGCCACCGGGGAGCCAGCAGACATCGGCGCTGGCGTCGGGTGTTTCGTCGGCCAGCGGCGAGAAGGGCAGGATTTCGGCACCTGCGGCTTTCCAGCCTGCCAGTTGGTGCGGGTAGACAAAGGCAAAGGCGTCGTCTTGGGCCAGCGCGATGCGTTGACCCGGCGGGGTGACGCGGGCCGGAGCGGTTGCACCCGCGTTGGTGCCTTGGGCGGCGGCGCGCAGGGCGGCAAGATCCACGTGTTCAGTGACAAAGGCGGCGGCCTCGGCCAGAAGCTGCGGCATGTTTTTCTGTTCACCCGCCTGAACGAGGCCGAGGTGACGTTCGGGGAGTTCAATTTCCTTGCGGCGCGGCAGAACGCCGAGAACGGTCACGCCCACCGCCTCCATCCCGACGCGGATCAGCGCCTCGTGACGGGGGGACGCGACGCGGTTGAGGACCACGCCCGCCAGTGGCACGTCGGCGCGCATTTGCTTGAAGCCGAGCGCCGTCGCGGCGACGGATTGGGCAGCACCGGAGGCGTCGAGTACCAGCACAACCGGCCAGCCCATCAGAGCGGCGATGTCTGCCGAGGCGCCATTGCCGCAGGCGCCGGAGATGGCCACGCCGTCAAAAAGGCCCATTGAGCCTTCGCCGAGGATCAGGTCTGCGCCATCGGCATTGCCTACCAGACCGTCGATGCGGGCGCGGTCCATCGACCAGCTGTCGAGGTTGAAAGACGCGCGACCAGACGCTGCCGTATGGAAGGCGGGATCAATATAGTCCGGGCCGCTTTTGAAAGGCTGCACGGTGACGCCCTGCGCACGAAACGCGGCCAGCAGGCCCAGCATAAGCGTGGTCTTGCCCGTGCCGGACGCGGGGGCCGAGATCATGAGGCCGGGGGGGATCATTCGGCGGTCTCCGGAAAGCGGGGGTTCTGGCCTGTGGGGCGAAAGCGGCGGTCGTAGTCCTCTGCGTAGAGACGGCTTTCGCCGAAGTCTTCAGCGCCCAGCGCGTGCCCGACAAGGATGAGCGCGGTCCGTTCCATCTCAGCGCCGATGGCGGTTTGAAGGGTTGAAAGGGTCGCCTTGACGATGCGCTGATCGGGCCAGCTTGCGCGCCAGACCACCGCGACGGGGCAGTCGGGGCCATAGTGTGGAGTGAGTTCCGTGATCACTTTTTCAAGCACGTGCACGGAAAGATGGATCGCAAGCGTGGCACCGGTGCGGGCGAAGTTTTCGAGGGTTTCGGTATCGGGCATGGCCGTCGCGCGCCCAGAGGTGCGGGTCAGGATCACAGATTGCACGACACCGGGAAGCGTCAGTTCCGCGTTCAGTGCGGCCGCGGCGGCGGCAAAGGACGGCACGCCGGGGGTGACGTCATAGGGGATATCGAGGGCGCGCAGGCGGCGGAGTTGCTCGCCCATGGCGGACCAGACGGAGAGGTCGCCGGAATGCAGGCGCGCGATGTCATGGCCTGCCACGTGAGCTGTTTCGATCTCGGCGATGATTTCATCGAGCGACATGCGGGCGGTGTTCACGATGCGCGCGTCGTCCGGGCAATGGGACAGCAGCGCCTCGGGCACGAGTGATCCGGCATAAAGGCACACGGGGCAGGACGCGATCAGATCGCGGCCCCGGATCGTGATCAGGTCGGCCGCGCCCGGCCCTGCGCCTATGAAATGAACTGTCATCGCCTATCCCTCTGCCAGCGCCGCCGTGGCCATGCCATCGGTGGAGACAACACGGCTTACAACCAGTTGCGCGTTTGGTCCAGCCGCGGCGAGGGCGGCGGCTTCGGCCAGTGATCCGGTGCCGAACCTGTCCCTGATGCGCTGCGATTGGGTCGGGGTGATCATCCGGGTGAGATCCGATTGCGTGACGCCAAGCCCCGGCACGCCAATCTCGGTGGCGAAGGTGCGAAAAATGGGATCGCGGGCCTTGGCGGCTTCGGTGACGACGGCGTCGAAGGATTGATTGTCGGTGGCCATCAGGACCTGCGCCAGCGCATCTTGCAGGCTGCTTTGCTGTGCGGCGGCGCGGAAACCGATGCCGATGGTTCTCATATCTGCATGCTCCATTGCACGATAGCACGGGTGGGATTCCAGCCGCGCATTGCGCCCAGCGGGGTGGCTTGCGCAATCTCTATCCGCATCAGATCGCCCCCGTGTTTGGCGTGGAGGGTGGTCAGCAGAGCTTCGGTTTCCAGCGTGACGCCATTGGCGACGAGGCGGACGCCTTTGGGAAGGAGGCCGAAGAGATGGGCAAAGAGGGCCGCCGTGCCGCCGCCGCCGACAAAGACGGCGTCGGGCGTTGGCGCGTCAGGGATCAGGTTGGCGGCTGTGCCGTGCTGGACGCGCATGCGGTGGTCGATGCCGAAGCTTTCGATGTTTTGTGCGATGTTGGCCACGCGGGCTGCGTGCTGTTCAAAGGCCACGGCGGTGCCGCCTGCAAGGCACCATTCCACGCTGATGGACCCTGAACCTGCGCCAATGTCCCAAAGCAGTTCACCCGGACGCGGGGCAAGAGCCGAAAGGGTCAGCGCCCGGACAGGGCGCTTTGTGATCTGACCGTCGTTGGCAAAGGTATCATCCGGCAGGCCCGAGGCGCGCGAGAGACCGGTGTTTGGCGGCAGGGCGATCGCGACGGCAACAGGAGTGTTGATGTCGGTCAGATCAAAAGTGGCGGCGGTGGTTTCGCGAATGCGTTCTGCCACGCCACCCATGCGTTCGCAGATGTAGAGCCTCGCGTCGCCCGCGTTGTGCATGGTGAGCCATGATGCCAGTTCTGCCGGGGCCGCGCCGTCGCGGACAAGGCAGATCATGCGCGCGTTCGGGGCGAGAGCGGCGCGCAGACGGGCGTAGGGTGCGGCGTGCAACCCGTGGCAAGTGATATCTTCCATGCGCCAGCCAAGGCGGCCCGCGACCAGTGCAAAGGTCGACGGTGCGGGGATCACGCGCCATGTGCCGGGGTCCAGATGGTCCACAAGGCTGCCGCCTGCGCCAAACCAGAAGGGATCACCCGACGCCAGCACGACGGTTTTACGGCCCTCTGCGGCCAGCACGGGATCGATGGAAAACGGAATCGGCCAAGGTGTGCCGCGCGCGCCTGCGTCGACCAGTTCCAGATGCCGCGCGCCGCCGATGATCACCTCAGCGTCGGCGAGCGCCGCACTGCTTGCGGGCGGCAGTGCCTCTGCGGTATCGTCGGCCATTCCGATGATCGTGAGCCAGGGATCACCCACAATGCGCGTCCTTCTTCTGGGTGGTACGACCGAGGCCAGCGCCATGGCGCGCGCCCTTGCTGATGCAGGCGCCGCCGCGATTTTCTCCTATGCAGGACGGACCACCGCGCCCGTGGCACAGCCATTGCCCACGCGGATCGGTGGGTTTGGCGGTGTTGATGGATTGGTGGCCTATCTGCAGGGCGAGAGTGTCACGCATGTCATTGACGCCACGCATCCCTTTGCCGCAGGGATGAGTTGGAATGCGGCTGAGGCCTGCACGCAGGCGGGCGTTTCGCTGGTGCGGTTGGAACGGCCCGGCTGGAGCGCGCGGGCGGGCGACGATTGGACGCATGTGGCGCGCCTTGAGGATGTGCCGGATGCCTTGCCTGACACCCCCGCCCGGGTGTTTCTCGCGATTGGTAAACAACAGATCGGGCTTTTTGCCAGCAAGCCGCAGCATCACTATCTGTTGCGGCTGGTGGATGCGCCGGAAGGAACGCTGCCTTTGCCGGATGCGACCGTGGTGCTGAGCCGGGGGCCCTTTGATGTCGCTGTGGATACGGCGTTGATGCGCGATCACGCGATCACCCATATCGTTGCCAAGAATGCGGGCGGGCGCGGCGCGGAGGCCAAGTTGCATGCGGCACGTGCTTTGGGTCTGCCTGTGATCCTGGCGGACCGGCCCGCCCTGCCCCCGGTGCGGACGATGGCCGAGGTGGCAGATGTGATGGATTGGCTGGGTCATGAGGCAGAGCGCGGGGTGTAGACGTATTTGCCCACACGGCGGGTTGCAGCGTTGCCGACAATGACAACAGTGCGCATGTCGGCCATATCGGGTGTGGCCTCGCCCAGGGTGACAGTGTTGAGCGCCTGATCCGGGGTGCTGACGGCGCGGGCGAAGGTGATCAGGCGGTCGGTGCCGCATTCTTCGCGCAGGATGTTCAAGGTTTTCTCAAACCCTTCGGGGCGGGATTTTGAGCGGGGGTTGTAGAAAGCCATCGCGAAATCGCCCCGCGCAGCCATGCGCAGACGGTTCTCAATGAGCGACCAGGGTTTGAGGTTGTCGCTGAGGTTGATGGCGCAGAAATCATGGCCCAGTGGCGCACCTGCGGCGGCGGCGGCGGCCAGCATCGCGGTGATGCCGGGCAGGACGCGGATATCGGTTTCCGTGTATTCGGGGTGTTGTTCCACTGCCTCGAACACGGCGGAAGCCATGGCAAAAACGCCCGGATCGCCTGAGGAAACCACCACCACGCGCGCACCATTCGCCGCCAGTTGCAGGGCGTGCAGGGCGCGGTCCAATTCGACGCGGTTGTCAGAGGGGTGCAGGGTGAGCCCATCGCGCGGGGCGATGCGGGCGACGTAGGGGATATATCCGATGATATCGGTGGCCTCGGCCACGGCGGCGGTGACTTCGGGGGTCACGAGGTCTTCACGCCCCGGACCAAGGCCCGCGATGGCGACCCAGCCGGTCACTCTGCCGCCTCGGGTCTGCGGCCCTGGCCATGGACCAGCACGATGGCGAAGTACGGGCAATCGGCATCATCCACATCCGCCAGTTTGGCCACGCGCTGGCCGGGCATTGTGCCTTTCTCAACCAGCCATGCGTCCTTGAGGCGCCCGGTGGCCTCGAGCGCGCGGCGCACGCGGGGCAGGTTGCGCCCGGTTTTCATCACGACCAGCGCGTCGGCGCGTTTCATGTGGCTGATCAGGTCTTCTTCGGGCAGCGTCCCCATCAGGACGGACATGACATCATCGCCCCATGTGAAGGGATCATTGATGGCGTTCCAGCAGCCGACCATGCCGGGGATGGCGGGGATCACCTCGACCTCTGCGCGGCCTTGCAGCCGGGTATGCAGGTGCATGAACGAGCCATAAAAAAATGGGTCGCCTTCGCAGAGGACGACGACATCTTGGGTCTGGGCCAGGTTCGCCAGCCTGTCGGCCCATTCGGCGTAGAAATCCACCATCAGTTGGCGGTATTCATCGCTGTCAAAGCGCAGTTCAGTGGTGACGGGATATTCCATCGGGTATTCGGTGACATCATCGCGCAGCATGTCTTTGACGATAGACCGCGCCTGCCCCGCGCGGCCTTTCTTGCGGAAGAACGCCAGATGGGTGGCACCGCGGATCACGCGGTCTGACTTGACGCTCATCAATTCCGGATCGCCGGGACCAAGGCCCGCGCAGATGACTTTGCCCATGGCCTATTCCACCCTGCTGGCAAGGGCGTTGACGGCGGCCACAGTGATCGCGGAGCCGCCGAGCCGTCCCTGCACGATCATGGAGGGAACAGGCAGGTCATGCATCAACGCATCCTTGCTTTCAGCCGCACCGATAAAGCCCACCGGGCAGCCGATGATGGCGGCGGGGCGCGGGCAGTCGGGGTCTTCCAGCATATTCAGAAGGTGAAAGAGCGCGGTGGGGGCGTTGCCGATGGCCACCACTGCGCCTGCGAGGTTCGGACGCCAAAGCTCGAGCGCTGCGGCAGAGCGGGTGTTGGCCATGTCTTTGGCCATATCCGGCACCTTGGGATCGCGCAGGGTGCAGATCACTTCGTTTTCGCGTGGCAGGCGTTTACGGGTGATGCCTTCGCTGACCATGTAGGCGTCGCAGAGGATTGGCGCGCCGTTTTCCAGCGCGGCGCGGGCGGTGATGGCCATGCCTTCGGAAAAGCGGATGTGGGTCTCAAGCCCCACCATACCGGCGGCATGGATCATGCGAACGGCGACGATTTCCTCTTCCGGCGTGAAGGGAGCCAGCGCGGCCTCTGACCGGATGGTGGCAAAGGACTGGCGGTAAATCTCAGCGCCGTCGGTGATGTAGGTGTGGGGCATCAGATCGCCTTGATAATGTCCTGGGGGGAAAGGCCCGTGGCCTGCGGCGTGTCTTCGGCCCGGCCGTTGCGGATCAGGGAAAGGCCGTCGGGCGTGCCGGTGACGGTGATATCGGCCGTTTTGGGGTGCGCGCAGCCTTTGGCGCAGCCGGAGACGTGGCAGAACTGGCCCTGCGGGATGTGCGGGGCGAGGTGCCGGGCGATTCCGCGGGCATCTGCGTGGCCTTGAGGACAGCGCGGTGCCCCGGTGCAGGCGATGACGCGCAGCAGGGGGTCGTCGGCGGACCAGATCAGACCTTCGACATCCGGTAATTCGCGGGCGTTTTCCACCAGCAGCAAGCGCCAGGGGGTCATGCGCAACCCGCCGTGTTTTGCGAGGCTGGACAGAGTTTCGACGCGCAGTTGGCCCAGCGCCAGACCCACCATCGCGCCCAGCGGGGTATAGCCCGGTGCAGGCACGTAGGTTTGGGTTTGGCGAGGCACGATAAAGCCCGGTGGCAGGGGCAGACCGGTCTTGACCAAAGCCGCCATACGGTTCTGGTCCTGACGGTTTTCCAAAAACCAGTCCGCCAGTGCCATGGCTTCGGTGATGATACTTTCGCTGGTCACGGGTTTGCCTGAGCCCGCGCCATCCGCCACAAGGATCAGCCCGCCAGCCACATCACGTTCAAGCCGGATATCGGCAGAGGCCGTCTGCAGGACAGGTTCCTTGCCGGTGTCCACCGCGAAGCCGAACTTGTGGGGAAGGGCCGGGGCATCGCCCGCGGTCAGCGCCTCTGTCAGGTCTGCCGCAAAGACCTCTGTCTCGTCGCCGGTGATCCAGAAAGGAGTGACCAGCACGTTGCGGCGTGCTTCGATGTCGGCGCTGGCATCGACAAGTGCCATGTGGCGCAGGCCTTGGATCAAGGGGGGGTGACTTTGGTCTGTCACCCCGCGCAGCTGGATGTTGCCGCGCGAGGAAATGTCGAGCATGCCGTTTCCGTGGGCGGTTGCGAGCGTGGCGATCCCATCGGCCTGCGCCCGGCGCAGGCGGCCGTTGAAGGGACGGATACGGACCACCAGACCATCGCCCGACATCATCGGGTTCAGCGCGCCGGGGCAGCGCCCTTTGACCACAGGCGCGGTCATTCGGCGGCGTCCATCTGGGCCGAGATCGAATTGCGGCGCGTGACCCAGAGGCCCGCGTCGCGCAGGGCGGCAAAGCGGCTGCGCATTTCTTCCAGTGCCAGCGGGTTTTCGATTTCCATGAACGCCACCAAGTCCTCTCGTCCCAGGGTCGCGTCATAATATAGGTCGAAAAGGTGCCCCGGCACGTCGCGGGTCAGATGAGCGAAAGCGGCAAGGTTGTCGAGGGTGGCCGCAACCTCTGCCGCGCCCCGGAAGCCGTGGCGCATCATGCCGGTGGCCCAATCCGGGTTGGCCGCACGGGCGCGCACGACGCGGGCGATTTCCTCGGGAACGGAGCGGGCTTTGGGTGCGCCAAGCCGGGTGCTGTCGACGTGGTACATGGCGGGTTTGTCAGCGCCGATGTGCGCCATCGCCGCGGCAAATCCACCTTCGTGGCTGGCATAGTCAGAGGCCAGCAGGACATCGCTTTCGGCAAGGTCCTGAACGTGCGCAAATCCGTCCGCCTTGTGCAGACGTGCCTCAAGCCCGGCGCGGTTCTGATGTGCTTCGCCCTTGGCGTTGATCGCCCATTCGGAACCTTTCAGCCAGGCCTCTCCGGCGGCGGCGCGCGCGGTGTCGGAATAGTCGTTCAGGTGGCTTTCCATGTTCATCCCGTAGAGGCCGGGCTTGGGGCCAAAGACACGGGGCGCGCGGGCGATGTAAGGGTTCATGTCGGGTGCCTCTTCGCGGTCTGCAAGCGCAGTGGCGCCCGCTTCGAAAAGTTGCGAGAGGCCCGGAAAGATATCGCGAAAGAGGCCCGAGACGCGCAGGGTAACGTCAATGCGCGGACGATTCAGGAGCGTCAGGGGCAGGATATCAAAGCCGCTGACGCGTTCGCTGCCGTCGTCCCATTTGGGCGCGAGGCCCGCAAGGTGCAGGGCCATGGCCATTTCTTCGCCAGCGGTGCGCATGGTGGCGGAGCCCCAGAGGTCGACAACAAGACCCTTGGGATAGTCGCCCTGATCCTGCAGATGACGGCGGATGAGTTCTTCGGCCAGTTTCACGCCCTGGGCGTGCGCGGCTTTGGACGGGACCGCGCGGGGGTCGACGGAATAGAGATTGCGGCCCGTTGGCAAAACGTCAGAGCGGCCCCGGTAGGGCGAGCCGGAAGGGCCGGAGGGGACGCGATTGCCATTCAGCGCGGTCAACAGGCCATGGGATTCGCCCTGCCCTGTGCCAAAGATGTGCAGCCCGTCGCCGTATTGGCTTTCCTTGATGTCGCAGACAAAGCGGTCGATGCGGGTGATGGCTTCGGCGGCGGAGGCGTCCTCGGTCAGGCCAAGATCCTGTTCAACACCGGCGGCCTGTGCTTCGGTGCGAATGGTGTCGATCAGTCGGTCCCGGCGTGCGGGATCAAGCCCATCGGCGGTGGAGTATTCATCGAGCAGGCGTTCGAGGTGCAAAAGTGCTGTCGGCGTTTCGCTGTCTTTCATGGGTGGCGGCAGGTGGCCGAGGGTGACCGCGCCGATGCGGCGTTTGGCCTGGGCCGCCTCGCCGGGGTCGTTCACGATGAAGGGGTAGATCACGGGCATGTCGGCGGTCAGCGCTTCGGGCCAGCAGTCATCAGACAGGGCAACGGCCTTGCCCGGCAGCCATTCCAGCGTACCGTGTGCGCCCATGTGGACCAGCGCATGGTGGCCCTGGGCGCGGAGCCAGAGGTAGAAGGCCACATATGAATACCGCGGGACGCGGGCGAGGTCGTGATAGTCAGTCTCGCGATCCGGGATACTGCCGCGTTCAGGTTGCAGGGCAATCAGCGCGTTGCCGCATTGAATGGCCGGGAAGTGGAACGCGCCGTCTTTGAATAGCGGGTCGTCTTCGGGCGGGCCCCAGGCGGTTTCGAGATCTTGCAGGAGCGTGCCAGGAAGACATGTCAAAAACGACATGTCGTCATTTGCAGGGACCCATTTAATGGTGGACTGAGGCAGGGTTTTGCCAAATCCAATGGTCGGCGTGACCGCATATCCCGCATCCGCAAGCGTCAGCAGCAAATCCTCAGCGCTGGCCAGCGCATCAAGGCCCACAGCATGGGCGATCTGATCGTCACGCCCCGGATACGTTGACAGCACGATTGCCAGCTTGCGCTGCGCCACGGGCGTTGTGGCAAGGCGGTGCCAGCCAGCGATGCGGTTCACCACGGCAGTGATCCTGTCAGCGTCAGCCCGGTGGGAAAAGCGCGAGAACTGCAGGTGAGGGTCTTTTTTCTCGGGCGCTTTGAAGCTGACGACGCCGGTAAATAGTCGGCCATCGACCTCTGGCAGGACGACGTGCATCGCCAGATCCGCAGGCGAAAGGCCGCGTTCCGAGGTGTCCCATTCCTTGCGGCGGGCGGTGGACAGCGCGACCTGAAACACAGGGCAGTCGGGGGTATCGAGCGGCGATGTGCCGTCTTTGCCGCGTCCGGAAAACGCGGTGGCATTGACGATGGCTAAGGGATTGAGCTGGGCCAGTGTCTTGTCCAGGAAATCGCGCGCGGCGGGGGATTTGAGCGAGGGCGCGAATAGGGCAACGGGGGCAAAACCCTTGTCGCGCAGTGCGTCGATCAGCGCGTCGATGGGGGCCAGATCGGCGGCCATCAGGTAGCTGCGGTAAAAGGTGATCGCGACCACGTCGCCTTGCGCATCCGCGAACGGGACAACACCCTTGCCGGGCTCGTAAAAGCCGCAGTCGGGGATGGTTTTGGCACCCGGCACCGGGCCAGCATAAAACCCGGCCGCAAGGGCCAGTTGGGCAAGGGCGGCCTGGGCGGCCACCGCGCCGCCTGCATCGCACAGGTGGCTGAGGCGGCGTAGTGTGGAAACCGGCAGTGTGGAATGGGCGTCGAGCGCGGGGTCTTCGCGCCCATCGGCGGGCAAAACCGCCAGCGCGATATCGTTGCGACGGGCAAAGTCCTGAACCTGCATGATGCCGTAGGGCCAATAGTTTTCGCCGCCGATAAGCCGGATCAGGATGCCTTTGGCCCCTGTCAGTGTCTGTTCGATATAATTGTCCGTTGACGCCGGGTGGCGCAGGGCCACGAGATTGCACAGCCGTAAGGTGGGCAGGTTGCCCTCTGGTCCGCCACCGCGATGCCAGCCTGCCGCGAACGCGCCAAGGTCGCTATCGGAAAAGGACAGCACCACCAGATCGGCGGGGTCTTGCCCCGGATCATAGGGGGTGTCGAGATCCTCCAGCCCGTGGCTTTCGCGGAAGACGACGTGCATGGCTCAGGCGCCCAGGACGTCGCGGATTTTGGCGGTGTCGATGTGGTCGTGTTCGGCGATGACCACGAGATGCCCCTGGCGGGCCTGATCGCCCCAGGGGCGGTCAAACTGATGCCGGACGCGCGCGCCCACAGCCTGCACCAGCAGGCGCATCGGTTTGCCGGTCACAGCAACATAGCCTTTGACGCGCAGGATATGCTGTTCGGTGGCCAGTTTTTCGATGGCCGCGACAAGGGCATCTACATCATCGACTTCGGGCATCGGGACGACGATGGTTTCAAAGTCGTCGTGTTCGTGGTCGTCATGCCCGTCATGGTGCGAGGGGCGCGCGGCCAGATCGTCTTCGGCGGCGGCGCCAAGGCCCAGAATGACCTTGGGATCAATAACGCCTTCGCTCATGGACAGGATCGGGATCTGGCGCGGGCTTTCGGCTTCGATCACGGTACGCGCACTGGCGAGCCCCGCTTCCCCCGCAAGATCAGCCTTGGACATCACTACGATGTCGGCGCAGCTGATCTGGTCTTCGAACACTTCCGACAGCGGTGTTTCGTGATCGAGCGATTCGTCCGCCTTGCGTTGCGCATCGACCGCGTCGACGTCTGCGGCAAAGGTGCCTGCGGCCACGGCTTCGGCGTCGGCCAACGCAATCACACCGTCCACGGTGATCTTGGAGCGGATGGCCGGCCAGTCAAAAGCTTTAAGTAGGGGTTTCGGCAGGGCGAGGCCGGAGGTTTCGATGAGGATATGATCCGGGCGGGTGGGCATCGCCATCAGCGCCTCGATGGTCGGGATGAAGTCATCGGCCACGGTGCAGCAAATGCAACCGTTGGCCAGTTCCATGATGTTCTCTGCCGGGCAATCCTCATCCGCGCAGGATTTGAGGATGTCACCGTCCACACCGACAGTGCCGAATTCGTTGACCAGAACCGCCAGACGCTTGCCCTCGTTATGGGTCATCAGGTGGCGGATCAGCGTGGTCTTGCCCGAGCCCAGAAAGCCGGTGATCACGGTGACAGGGATTTTCGAGAGGTCATTCATGTCTCAGACTCCGGGGGAACGTAGGCGGGAAAGTTGAAGGGCGGGATGCGGCCGAGGCTTTGCTTGCGAAAGACAACCGGGCGTTCGCGCCATGTGACAAGGCCGTCGTCGGTGGCGGCATAGGCGGCAGCACCCGCGAGGATGTCAGCGGCATCGTCCTTGGTCATGCGGCCATAGACATAGCCCCACTTGCCGGGTGCCGTCAGGGCCACGGACGCGCCTTGCGAACAAGCAGACAGGCATTTGACAGGCACGATCTCGACACCTTTGGGCGCAGGCTGATCCGTCAATGCCTTGTGAAGTTGCGCACCGGGGACTGGCGCGCCCTCTTCCAGCACTTCGCCCGCTTTGCAGGTCATGCAGACGTAAAGGGTCGCGGTCATCTATTCGATCTCCAGCATCGTGGCGGCCCTGATGGGTTCGCCGTTTACCGCCAGTGGCTGGTGGTTGTTTGAATTGAGCGTGACCTCCACCGCGACCGTGCCCTTGGGCAGGCCATCAAGGTGAACCCACGGGCCATAGAGACGTCCCTGCTTGACGCCATTCACGTAGACGTGCGCGTGGCCCTGTCCCGGCGCGTGGTCACGGCTGGCCTGCCGGGGCGAGAATTCGAAGTTTTCGACCATGACGTGCAGGTTGTAGCCCGCCTTGGGATCGCGGATCAGGTCGATGGCCAGCGTCGGTGCGGTTGCCGCGTCGACCTCGATCGGGGTGTCGTGCATCTTGACATGATCGCCGTCCGGTGCTGCGCCATGATGGGCGGCATTGCTGTGATCATGGCCGTCAAATGTCACGCCCATACCAGCCGCTGTGACAAAGCCGATGCCCAACCCAAATGCGAGACCGATCGCGAAGAGCGCCAGCGTTCTCATGTGGTGCGCGCCTCTCTTGCGCCTTCGGACCGCCAGAAATACCCCGCAAAGCACCCCAGCAGGACCCAGGCCGCCAGTCCGACGCCAAGCGCGCGGGCGGCAAAGAGCGCACCGATTTCCGTCGGCACGGGGCCGGTAAAGGTGTCAGGTTCAGGCGCGCCGATGATGTGCGGGGCCAGAAGCAAAATTGTGGCAACACCCCAGGCAGTCCAGCCCTGCCCAAAACCGATAAGCCACATGGCAACTGCGGCGGACCCGGCAGTGGCAAACCACCAGATCTGGCGTGCTGTGACGTCTGCCGCTGCGACACCCGGGACTTCGGGCGCCAGCGTAAAGCCCGGTGCCAGGTGAAAGGCGACAAATCCGGCGATGCCCCAAAGAAGCCCCGTGCGCCCATCCACATGAGCGCCGCGTTCTTCGGCGATGCTGATCGCCGCGATCATCAGCAGGGCATAGCCGGTGTAGGTCAGCATGGTGAAGATCAGGCTCAGCCCGTCGCGTACCGGCTCAAAGCCCGGCAATTCAGGATGGGCGCTGACGGCTTGCGCACCAAAGTGCACCAGCTCGCCGCTTTCATACAGCTCTGCGTGAAGCAATACGGGTTGCACAAAGACAAGCTGCAGAACACCTGCAATCAGGCCGGCAAGGGCCCCTGCAAATAACGCGCTGATGATGACACGAGACATCATGTTTGTTTCCAAATGCTATGGCCTGGCCGCCGACCCCCCTAAAACCAAAACCGCGCCCCTGCGGTGCAGCGGCACGATATCCGTGTTCTATGCAGGGAAAGACTCCGAACGCTGTTCGGACCCGGCCAGCCGTGCTGCGCCATCCCAAACGCACGCGACCGCATGCGTCAGATCGGCAGTCTCAAAAGCTTAGTGGCAGGGAAAGCCTGTCGCATGGCGCACATCATGTGCGGCATCATGCAGTGCGGCGGCCTGTACGTGCCCGGTGATCGAAATCACGGTCACACCCAGCACGGCTGCAAAGACGGCGGGGATAAAGCGCGCAACGCTCAGCTTCAGCGTATTGGTCTGTGTGTTCATCTGTCACTCCTTACCGTCACACCCGACGGCTTGTTCGTTTCTCTGCGCCTGGCAGGTCTCCTGGCTCGCGGGTCAGGGCCTTGGCCCGCCTTCCCTGACCATGAAGGCCAAGTGGCATGAGGGGCGCAAAGCTCTCCGCTTACAGTCGCGGGGGCGGCTTCGGCATCAGATAACTTCACCGAATTCCCTTTTCGGTCCCACACCCCGAGGGGTGATTAACGGAACACCAAGCGCGGCCAAGGTCGCATTTCAAAGCTGCCCGCGCAAGGTAGATTTGCGACGCGTTGACGCCGGGAAACGCTTCTTTGTGGCGCTGGCGCGGCATCTTGCCCATAAACGCGGTATTGGCGGGCAGGCAAACGCGCGAATCCTCCCGCATCTTTCCGGAGCCCTGGCCGACATGAATCGCACGACCCTGGCCATTTTGCTGTCGCTGATGGCGCTCATTCTGTTCGACGCGATGGGGCTGATCATCAAACGCCTGAGCAGCGATTATGGTGCTGCAGAGCTGTCGGCGTGGCGGAATGTCTTTGGATTGATCCCTGCGGGGATTGTATTGTGGTGGTCGGCCGAGTGGCACCGCACCGGGCGCAGGGTCAAGCTGCGGCAGTGGCCCCTTGCGATTTTTCGGGGCTTTGTATTGACCTTCGCGCAGTTCTTTTTCTACCTGTCCCTTGGATTGCTGGACTTCGCGACAGCGTCGACCATCACCTACGCAAATGCGCTTTTCATGGTAGCGCTTTCCGTGCCTTTGCTGGGGGAGAAAGTCGGCGCGGTGCGCTGGATGGCGGTGGTGGTGGGATTTGTCGGCGTGATCATGGTTATGGGGCCCGGGCGCGACAGCTTTTCATCGGCCGCACTTTTGCCGCTTGCGGCCTCTGCCTGTTATGCGCTGACCGCTGTAACAGCGCGCATGATGGACGAAGGGGCCCCGACCGCGCTGATCAATCTCTATTCCTCGAGCGTGGCCGCGGTTGGCGCCTTCCTGTTGGCCATGTTCACCACCGGTTTCAGCCCCTTGGCTCAGGCCACGGATCTATGGTGGATTCTTGGCATGGGGTTTTTCGGTGGCAGTGCGGTTTTGCTGTTGATCACATCGGTCCGGATGACGGAGCCAAGCAATCTGGCCCCTTTCAGCTATTTCGGCATCCCGATCGCCTTTGTGTTGGGATGGGCCTTTTACGGAGAGACGCCATGGGGTGATCTGTTCCCCGGCGCGCTGCTAATTGTTGTGGGCGGGTTGCTGATTATCTGGCGGGAACGGCGGTTGCGGCAAGCGTCACGAGATGCGGGCCCGCTTCCCGCTGGGCGCTAGCGGCACATTTCTTCTCGTTCAAAGCGCTTGACCCATTCCTGGCTGATCTCATCAGCCATCTTACCGACGTGGGCCGTGATCTTTTCGCATTTCCCGGACTGCAGGCAGAGGGCGTCAAGAACCGTACGAAGCATCTTTTGCGGCGCGGCAGACAGAGCGTCGTAAGTTACCCGCAAAGGTTCGATATCCTGCTGTCCGAACCATGCGGTCCAGGCCGCATCCATTTCTTCGAATTGCATCAGTTGATTGGATATGGCGGCAGGATCGTAGGTCAGTTGCTTCGGCTCAGAAAGCCGCTCGATCTCGCGTCCATCGGGGGCCATGTGCCAAAGCCCTGACTGCTGTGCTTTAACAAAAGAAACCGCTTGTTCGAGCTTATTTTCGCGCGTCAGGTGTATGAAGCGCGTTTTGCCGAAAGCAGCATTGAGACGCGCGACGTCATTCTTGCATGATGGATGAAGCTGTCTGAGTTGTTCGGTGAAATATTCGAAGCTGTGCCGCTGAAGGCGTAGACCAAATACTTTTCCACCCCCTTTCCCGCGCTCCTGGGCCGCGCGGAAGACCGCCGCAATCTGGTCGCGCGGATTGCAAAAGGACTTGTCCCGCAGGTCATAATAGTCGAGCCATTTGTTCATGGAAGGTTCGTGAAAATGCGACTCTGGCAAACCGGCGATCCCGGAGTTTCGCAAGAGACCGCACAAAAGCGTGCTTCCGCTGCGCGGCGACGTGCAAATCACATATGCATCAACGGGTGTCATGATTTGCGCCAACGCCAGCGCGGAGGAGCAATGCAATTTGTCTGACGTGGGTACGGGCCATCTACAACAATGTGCATGGCTTCGATCAAACCACCACCTCGACCTCTTCCTGCGCGCCGACACCGAACACGCGCTTGTAGCGCTCAATCTGGTCGGCTGGTCCCATGGCCTTGTTGGGGTTGTCCGACAGTTTCACGGTCGGTTGCCCGTTTGCGCTGACGGCCTTGCAGACAAGGCTGAAGGGGGCCAGCGCATCGCCCGGGACCAGCCCGCGGAAATCATTGGTCAGCAGCGTGCCCCAGCCAAAGGATATGGACGTTTTGCCCGCAAACTTTGTGTGCAGTTCTTTGATCTTTGCCACATCCAGTCCGTCGCTGAAGATGATGCGCTTTTCGGACGGGTCTTCACCGCGTTCTTTCCACCAGTCGATGGCGATCTGGGCGGCGGTCGCGGGGTCGCCGCTGTCGACGCGGATGCCGGTCCAGCCCGCCAGCCAGTCCGGGGCGTTTTGCAGGAACCCTTCGGTGCCGTAGGTGTCGGGCAGGATGATGCGCAGATTGCCTTCGTGTTCCTCGTGCCAGTCGTGCAGCACGTCATATGGCGCCTGGGCGAGAGCCGCGTCATCTTTGGCCAGCGCGGCATAGACCATCGGCAATTCGTGGGCGTTGGTGCCTATCGCTTCGAGTTCGCGCATCATGGCGATGCGGCAATTCGAGGTGCCGGTAAAGGCGCTGCCCAGCCCTTCGTGCATCGCCTGCACGCACCAGTCCTGCCAGAGATAGGAATGCCGCCGCCGGGTGCCGAAATCGGCGATCGACAGGTCGGGGATTTCGCGCAGGGCCTCGATCTTTTCCCAGACACGGGTCATGGCGCGCGCATAGAGCACCTGTAACTCGAACCGGCCCATCTGGTTCAGCACGGCGCGGCCCCGCAATTCCATCAGCACCGCCAGCGCCGGAATTTCCCAAAGCATCACCTCGGGCCAGGATCCTTCGAACGTCAGCTCATACTGGTCGCCTTTGCGTTCCAGGTGATAGGGCGGCAGGCGCAGTTTCTCGAACCACTCCATGAAATCGGAGCGGAACATCTGGCGCTTGCCGTAAAACGTATTGCCCCGCAACCAGGTCGATTCCCCCCGGCTGAGGCTGAGAGAGCGGATGTGGTCGAGCTGCTCGCGCAATTCACCTTCGTCGATCAGATCCGCCAGCGGGATATGTTTCGAGCGATTGATCAGGCTGAATGTGACCTGTGTGTCGGGCTTGTTGCGAAACACCGACTGGCACATCAGCAGCTTGTAGAAATCCGTGTCGATCAGCGACCGCACGATGGGGTCGATCTTCCACTTGTGATTGTAGACGCGGGTGGCGATATCCACGGGCAGGCTCCGTATTTGGGCGTTTCAGCTTGAGGCAGGACGGATTAAGAGTCCAGCACCCCGCGCGCAGTGATCCGCGCATGAAGGTTCAGGTCATGCGCATTGTGCTTGCGCAGAAAGTCCTGCAGCAGCGGTGCCTCGAACACCGCCTTGTCAAAATGATAGGTGCTGGCGTTTGTGGTTTTCGATCTGGTGGGGCGCTGGCCGGTCATGTCCGCGATCAATGTGTCGGGGTCAGACCTGAGCGCTGCATACTGGCTGAGGCGCGATATGCCCGTGTCTTTGGAAAATATCAGGTCATCGCCCAGCAGAAATCGCGACTGTAGGTTCAGGAACATGCCGCGACGGGCCTCAATGTTGTTCAGAACGACCCGGGGGTCGGTGTTGTCGCTGTCCTTGAGCCGCTGTGCATAGGTGCGGATGCCCTCGGGGTGCGCGCGGAAGAAGCGCCCGCCCCGGGTCGCGATTTCGATCAGCCAGTTGTAATGCGACATGACCTGCGCCAGCGGTGTGCGGATCAGGCCAAAGTACTGAACCTCGCGCCCGCCTGCATCGCCCAAAAGCGCCTGCATTTTGTTGAGCGCAAGATGGCCGCTGACCCATGCCTGGCGCGGCAGTTTGCGGTGCAGGGTGGTCTGGCGGTCCCGGTAGTGTTCCACGTGATCCAGCCCCGCGCCCCAGCCGGACAGATGCGCATTCACGGTACTGCCTGCCGTCTTGGGCACGTGGATATACACCTTGAGCGGCCCTGCGGCCCTGTTGCCGAACACGCGGATCAGGCCAGTGTCACGCCAGCACCCTGCATGGCCGATCGGGCGGCCCCCAGCGATCCGTCCAGATCAATGGCGCGGGTCAGATCCGTGCGCACCTCGACGCCGAACCCCAGCTTCGCGGCATCCACGGCGGAATAATTGACGCAGAAATCAAGGGCGAGACCGACCATCACCAGATCCTTGATCCCACGGGTACGCAGATAGCCTTCCAGCCCCGTCGGCGTGGTATGGTCGTTTTCAAAGAACGCCGAATAGCTGTCGATGGCGGGGTTGTATCCCTTGCGGATGATCAGGTCGGCCCGGTCCTGCTGCAGCTCCATGTGAAACTTGGCACCCATACTGCCCTGGATGCAATGATCGGGCCACAACACCTGCGGGCCATAGGGCATGTCGATCAGGTCATAGGGGTTTTTGCCACCATGTGCCGAGGCAAACGACGAATGCCCCGCGGGATGCCAGTCTTGCGTCAGGATCACGGCCTCGAAATCGCCCATCAGGGCGTTGATCCCCTGCACGATCTCATCGCCTTGGCTCACCGCCAGCGCCCCGCCGGGGCAGAAATCATTCTGGACATCAATCACGATCAACGCGCGCATCGGGCGACCTTTCCTTGCGACGGGACCTAACGCCCCGTCTTCATCTTTCCAATAAACTCAAATCCCGCATCAACCACAATGCACGAAGCGCCGATCCCCTTGCGCAACCGCCCCCACCGGGCCTATGTGACCGACCATGTACACGATCGCCGCCCTATATCACTTTACCCGTTTTCCTGATCCCGCTGCGCTGAAACCGCCGCTTGAGGCGGTGTGCCGGGCGCAGGGTGTCAAAGGAACGTTGCTGTTGGCCGGTGAAGGCCTGAACGGCACCATCGCCGGATCCCGCGCCGGCGTCGACGCGGTTCTTGCTCACCTGAGGTCGCTGCCGGGGTGCAGTGCGTTGGAGTGGAAGGAATCGACGTCGTCCAATCCGCCCTTTCCGCGCATGAAAGTGCGCTTGAAGCGCGAGATCGTGACCATGGGCCAGCCCCAAGTGGATCCGGCTTCGGGCACAGGCCACTATGTTTCCGCGCAAGACTGGAATGACCTTATCGGGCGCGATGATGTGGCCGTTATCGACACCCGCAATGATTATGAAGTGGCAATCGGTACGTTCGATGGAGCCATTGACCCCCGCACCAAAAGCTTTGGAGAATTCCCGGCCTGGTGGGAGGCCAACAAGCACCGCTTTCACAACAAGAAGATTGCGATGTTCTGCACGGGGGGCATTCGCTGTGAGAAATCCACCAACTACCTGTTGGGGGAGGGGATTGAGGATGTCTACCACCTCAAGGGCGGCATTTTGAAATACCTCGAAGAGGTGCCGCAGCATCAAAGTACCTGGCAGGGCGATTGTTTCGTCTTTGATGCGCGGGTCAGCGTGGGGCATGGGCTGAAAGAGGGGCCGCATCTGCTGTGTCATGGCTGTCGCCAGCCGATTCTGCCTGAGGATCGCGGGCGTCCGGAGTTTGAGCAGGGCGTCAGCTGTCATCAGTGTTTCGACAAGACGTCCGAGGCGGACAAGGAACGTTTTCGGGAACGGCAAAAGCAGATGAAGCTGGCAGAACAACGCGGCAGTGGCCTGCCCTAGCGCCCGGCCATAACGGCGGTCAGGCGGTTGCGATCCCCCGGGGGGCCCTTGGCCGCGACCGCGTAAGCAGCCAAAGCATGATGGCGATGTTCAGACCATTCCACACAATGCCGTTGATAAAGGCCAACTGGTACGACCCGCTAAGGTCATAGATCACGCCCGACAGCCATCCGCCCAGTGCCATGCCAAATATTGTGGCCATCAGCACAAACCCCACGCGGGCACCGGCCTCATGCGCGGGCATGTATTCGCGCACGATCAGGGCATAGCTGGGCACAATCCCCCCCTGACTAAGCCCGAACACCAGCGACACCAGATAGAGCGATACGATACCGCCTGCGGGCAGATAGAGAAAGAGCGCGATACATTGCAGCACCGATCCGATCAGCAGTGTCATCACCCCGCCAAGCTTGTCCGCAACCAGCCCCGACACGATCCGGCTTGCCACCCCGCCCATCAGCATCAGCGACAACATTTCGGCTCCCACCGCCGGGCCGAACCCAAGATCCACACAAAGCGCAACGATATGAACCTGTGGCATGGACATCGCCACGCAACAGCCGATCCCCGCGAGGCCCAGCAGGTATTGCAGCGCGCGCGGGCTAAGACCCACGGACCGCGCATTGAGCGATGACGCCACCTGTGCGGCATCCTTGGCCGCGTGAGAGACCTGTCTGCGCAGGGTCAGGGCAAGGGGGATCACGCCCAGACCGGTCGCCAGGATCATCACCAGATAGACGGTGCGCCAGCCGCTGTCTTCGAGCACACCGGCCAATGACATGGGCCAGATTGCCCCGCTAAGGTAATTGCCGCTGGCCACCAGCGCCACGGCAATGCCCCGCCGTTTGACGAACCAATGAGAGATATCGGCGATCAGCGGTCCAAATCCCACAGCCGATCCAAGACCTACCAGCAGTTGCCCGACCGACAGCATGAAAATGGAGTTTGACAGGATCGCAATGCCCATGCCCGCCATGATCCCCAGCGCGGCCAGGATCAGGGACAGGGTAACCCCAAAGCGATCTACCGCCTTGCCGATCAGAAAGTTGCCCAGCGCAAAGCCGATCATCATCAGCGTATAAGGTATCGCGGCCTCGGCACGGGTGGTGCCAAACTCTGCCTCGACCGCAGGCATGATCGTGATGATCATCCACATGCCCGCGTTGGCAATGCATGCCACCAGCAAGGTCAGGCCAAGCCTGATCCATGAGTAGGTGCTGTCGGTCTCTAAACTGTGCATCACGCCCCCTGCCCCATCTGCGTCCCTTGCGCGGCCGGGTGCAAGGGGGAGCCGGGAAAATAGAGATAATTCGATCTGTTAAGCGCGCCGAAAGTTGCCCTCGCCTAGACCTGAGATCGGTAGAACAGGGGTGTTGGACATGCAGGCGCAGGGGAATGCGGCACCGATCATCATCAAGCGCAAGAAGATCATCAAGGGCGGCGGGCATCATGGCGGTGCCTGGAAGGTCGCCTACGCCGATTTCGTCACTGCGATGATGGCCTTTTTCATGTTGATGTGGCTGCTGAATGCCACGACCGAACAGCAACGCAAGGGCATTGCGGATTACTTCACGCCCACCATTCCGATCAACCGGGTGTCAGGGGGCGGCAATGGTGCGTTTGGCGGCGAAAGCATCTTTTCTGAACAGGTGCTGCCGAAAAACGGTACCGGCGCCACCAACGCCCATGCCCCGGTTGAGCGCAACGCAAGGGGCGAAACCGGGCTGGACAGCGAGGGGTCGGCAGAGCAAATGACTGACGAAGTGCTCACATCCCTCGAAGAGATGCTGCGCGGCAGGGGTGGCGAATCTGCGGTGATGGAAAATGCGCTGCGCCATATCGTGACCCGGATCACCGATGAAGGACTGGTGATCGAACTGTTCGAGCTTGATGGCATACCCCTTTTCGATGCGCGCACAGACAAGCCGACACAACTGCTGAGGGATCTTACCGCGCTTATTGCGGCTACCGCACGGACGGTTGTGAACCCAATTGCAATCGGCGGGCATGTGCGCGCCGAACCTATCGTTATCGCGCGTGAAGGCGTTTGGGATCTTTCGCTCGCGCAGGCCTCTGTCGTGCGGGAATTGTTGCAAAACAAGGGCGTAGACGCGCGCAGGGTGCACCGCGTGACCGGGCATGCCGACCGAAGACCTGCGTTGCCGGATCCGATGGCGCAGCGCAACAATCGTATCGAAATCGTTCTGCTGCGGGATGTTCCGCGCAATTGAGGGCGCCCCGGGGCCCCAAAGAATGTCGCTGATTTTATCTGTTAGCGCCCCGTTAAACCCCGCCGGGCTAAGGCTGAGGGAACGTGTGCAGGTTCAGCAGAAAGGCGTGTCGCAATGACCATCTCATCTTCACTCAATGCAGGGATTGCGGGGTTGCAGACCAACGCGACCCGTCTTGCGACAATCTCGGATAACATCGCGAACTCCTCAACGATCGGGTACAAACGGGTCGTGACGGATTTCCATTCGCTGGTGATCTCGTCCAACGGCGGGACATATTCCGCGGGCGGTGTGCGGGCCACAACGCAGCGACTGATTGACCAGCGCGGGTCGCTCATATCCACGTCGAACGCCACCGACATTGCCGTGCGTGGACGCGGTTTTATTCCCGTCGCGCAAGGGGCCGATATCGCCGTCGATCCAAACAACCCCACCATGCTGCTGGCGACAACCGGATCCTTCCGGACCGATTCCGAAGGTTATCTGCGGTCGCCCTCGGGTCTGGTCCTTTTGGGCTGGCCTGCGAATGCAGACGGCAGCATTCCGACGTTTCCACGCGATACAGCGGATGGACTGCGACCCGTTCAGATCAATGTGAACCAGTTTTCAAGCGAACCCACCACGCGCATCAGCCTTGGCGTCAATCTGCCTGCGATTGAAACCAGTGCCGGGGGGGCCGGCGATACGCAGCCCCTGTCGGTCGAATACTTCGACAATCTGGGCATCTCGGAAAGCGTCAATGTCAGCTTTACCCCGACTGTCCCGGCGGCTGGATCTTCTAACGAATGGACAATGACGCTTGAGGATTCGGTCAATCCTGGCACAGTGATTGGCGAATACACCCTGACGTTCACCGATAGCCGCACGGCGGGTGGTACGCTTGCCTCAGTGACCCAAACGGCTGGCGCGCCTGGTGGCGCTTATGATCCTGCTACGGGTGGGCTGGTTATCAATGTTGCAGGCGGCCCGATCGAAATCGACATTGGCATGATCGGTGACAACAACGGGTTGACCCAGCTTTCAGACAGTTTCGCGCCCGTCAGTATCACCAAAGACGGATCGACCGTCGGTAACATGATCTCTGTCGAGGTCGACGCAAACGGGTATGTCCGCGCAAATTTCGATACCGGCATTACGCGCACGATCTACCAGGTGCCCCTCGTCGATTTGCCAAATCCAAATGGCATGGTGGCCTTGGACGAACAAACCTATCAGCCCGCAGTGGGCAGCGGCACCTTCTTTATGTGGGATGCGGGTGACGGGCCGACAGGCGATGTGGTGGGCTACGCGCTTGAGGAATCCACAACCGACGTGGCAGGGGAACTCACAACGATGATCCGCACGCAAAGGGCCTATTCGTCCAACGCGAAGGTGATCCAGACCGTTGATGAGATGTTGCAGGAGACGACAAATATCAAACGCTGACCCGGGCCAGCCATTGAGGCGCTGCACCAGAAAGGACCCTGATACATGAGCATCTCGTCGGCAATGTCTAACGCCGTTCTGGGCCTGCGCGCCGCCGGGCGTGGCGCAGAGGTCATCTCGTCCAACATCGCAAACGCTCTGACGCCAGGATACGGCAGGCGCGATCTGGCGCTGAGCAGCGGGATGCTGGGCGGGGTCACGGCGGTTGGCGTGGTGCGCATTGTTGACGCTGGATTGGCCTCGGATCGCAGATTGGCGGAGGCAGCGAACAACAGCGCCAGCTTGTCAGCCGGTTTCTTCGCGCGGCTCGAAGGGCTTTACGGCACACCCGACGATCCCAATTCCGTGTCCGCGCGGCTGGCAGGTTTCCAGGCCGCATTGATCACCGCCGCCAGCCGACCTGATGCGCCGGACAGACTGGTGGCAGCAGTGAGGGCAGCCAATGATCTTGCAACAACATTGCAGGATACATCAAACGGCATCCAACAAGCGCGCAGCCAGGCAGATCGCGCCATCGCGACACAGGTGTCCGACCTCAACACAACGCTGCAGCAGATCCGCACCCTCAACGCCGACATAACGGGCGCGCGGGCACGCGGGGTTGATACATCGGCGCTGCTCGACCAGCGCCAACAGCTGGTGGACCGGATCGGCGCCATTGTCCCCGTGCGGGAGATCCAGCGAGAGAACGGGCAGATTGCGCTTTACTCCACCTCCGGGGCGGCCTTGCTGGATGGACGCGCATCTGTCATCGATTTTACACCGTCAAACTCGGTGACGCCTTATATGTCCGTCGACACCGGCAGTTTGTCCGGTCTTACGATCAACGATCAACCGGTACGGACCGGCAGTGGCGACGGCGCATTGCGCGGCGGCTTACTGAGCGCGCAGTTCGAGATACGTGATGAACTGGCACCCGCCGCGCAGATCGACGTTGATGCACTGGCCCGCGATCTGGTGGAACGCTTCCAGAACCCGGCTGTCGACCCCTCTCTTGCCGTCGGTGACGCAGGGCTGTTTACAGACAGCGGGTCCGCATTCGATCCGCTGAATGAAGTCGGCTTGTCGCAGCGGCTGGCGATAAATGCGCTGGTCGATCCTGCACAAGCAGGCGCGCCATGGCGGCTGCGCGACGGGATCAACGCAGCGGCACAGGGACCCGTAGGTGATGCGACCCTTTTGCAGAACCTCGCCGCCGCGCTGAGCGCGACCAAAAATCCGGCAAGCGGCTCTTTCAGTGGCACAGCACAGACCGGATCTGCCCTGGTCTCGAACATGATTTCGGCGATCGGTGTGGACCGGATCGGTGCAGAGCAGCAGCTCAGCTACACCTCCGCACGGTTTTCTGAACTGACCCAGCAGCAATTGTCGGATGGGGTGGACACCGACGATGAACTGTTGCGGCTGCTTGAGGTTGAACAGACCTATGCCGCGAATGCCCGCATGATCGAAGTGTTGAACGAATTGATGCAACGGCTCAATCAGCTTTGAAGGAAGGGAATTGAAATGAACACGGCGACGTCCGGCGATCTGGCTCAAGCTTACTTCCTGCGCACACGAAACGCGGGCTTGAAGCAAACGATCCAATACTACACAGATCAGCTTGCCACAGGCCAGGTTTCTGACCTGCGCGGTACTGTCGCCGGAAACTACAGTTTCCTGACAGACGTTGAGCGCAAGACAACCCTGCTCAGCGGTTTCAAGATTGCCACGTCCGAAGCGACGCAATTTACATCAGCGATGCAACTGGCGTTGGAACATTTTGCCGACCTGTCCTCAAATTTGTCTGACACGCTTCTGACTGCCGGCGGCAGTGCCGCTGCGACCTCTACAACAGATGTTGCCGCACAGGCGCACGCGGTGCTGGATGCCATGCTGGGTGTGCTGAATACGGACGTTGCCGGGCGTCATCTCTTTGCCGGGAATGCGACGGACCAACGCCCGATGCGTGATAGTGCCACTTTGCTTGCCGATCTGACGGCCGCAGTGAGCGGAGCCGCGAGCCCTGATGATGTGATGGCACTGGCTACAGCCTGGTTCGACGACCCCGCTGGTTTCGAAACCTCGATGTACACTGGTGGTGGGGCCGCATTGTCTGCGTTCGCCCTTTCCAGCCGCGAAAACCTGAGTATCGATGTGCGCGCAAACGAACGCGGACTGAAACAAGCGCTTCGAAATGCGGCGGTGGCCGCGCTGGCGAATAGTCCCGCTTTTGGATTTGACGTCACCACCCAAGGAAACCTCTTCGCTTTGACGGGGCAGGATCTGCTCACCGGTCAGAAAGGCATCATCGATTTGCAGTCCCGCGTCGGTTTTTCCGAGGCCAACATCGACGCCGTTGTCACGCGCAACGAAGCCGAATTGACCAGTCTCACCCTTGCCAAAACCGCACTGCTCGAAGCAGATCCCTTTGATGCAGCCACAAAACTGGAGGAAGCCCAATTTCAGCTTCAAAGCCTCTATTCCGTCACGGTGCGCATGTCGCAGCTTTCTCTGGTGAACTATTTATGAGGACGTTTTTCTTACTGCTTTGTGCAATCGCCGTGATGGCCTTGCCTGCAACCGCAAGCCCGGTCCGCATCAAAGATCTCGTTGATTTTGATGGTGTGCGGGGCAATGATCTGGTCGGCTATGGCCTTGTGGTCGGATTGGATGGCACTGGTGACGGCCTGCGAAATGCCCCCTTTACTGAAGACATCATGGCCAACATCCTTGAGCGCCTGGGTGTGAATGTTACCGGCGAGCAGTTTCGCCCCAAAAACGTCGCTGCTGTGCTGGTGACGGCCACCTTGCCACCCTTCGCGCGGGCGGGCAGTCAGATTGATGTGACCGTTTCCGCAATTGGAGATGCCAAAAGCCTGATGGGTGGAACGCTGATCATGACACCCATGAACGCTGCGGATGGCCAGATCTACGCTGTTTCACAAGGCACAATCATTGCCGGTGGCGCGCAGGCTGAAGGTGACGCGGGCAGCGTCACAACTGGGGTGCCCACGGCCGGAACCATTCCTTCAGGCGCGCGCGTTGAACGCGAAATCGACTTTGAACTTGAAAGCATTGGTACTCTGCGCCTTGCGCTGCGCGATGCCGACTTTACAACGGCCGACCGAATCGAGCGCGCGGTCAATCGGGCATTCGGGCGTCGCGTCGCCTTGATGCTGGACAGTGGTACGGTAGAGCTGAACGTGCCGGCTACCCGCATGCGTTCGGTTGCCCATGCCCTCAGTCGTATTGAGAACATTGTTGTCCAGCCTGAGCGGAAGGCGCGGGTCGTTGTCGATCAACGCTCGGGCACGATTGTTATGGGGGAAGACGTCAGAATCAGCCGCGTGGCGGTGAGCCAGGGCAACCTGACCCTTCGTATTCAGGAACAGCCGCTGGTTGTCCAACCCAACCCCTTTTCGCAAGGGCAGACCGTGGTCGTACCGCGCACGAATGCAGCGATTGATGAGGAGCCCGGGATCAGCCTTGCCGAGGTGCGGCCGGGCACGTCCCTGTCAGAGGTGATTGCGGGGCTCAACGCGCTGGGGGTGGCGCCCAGAGATATGATCGACATCCTCAAGAGCATCAAAGCGGCAGGTGCGTTGCATGCCGAATTTGTGGTGCATTGAAGTTCAGGCAGGTTTAGAAACACCTCCCTGAGCAGTCCCTGTTGTCAGCAACCGCGACCGATACCTTTCCTTCACAGGTGTCAGAAGTAACTGCGGACCAGACTACCGGCGATCAGGCTCCATCCATCGGCGACAACGAAAAACGCCAGCTTGAAGGGCAACGAAACCACTGCGGGTGGCACCATCATCATGCCCATCGACATCAGGATTGCTGCCACAACCAGATCAATGATGAGAAATGGCAGATAGATCAGAAATCCGATTTGAAACGCACGGGAAATTTCGGACAGCATAAAGCTGGGAACCAGCACGCTGAGCGGTGCGTCCGGGGTGGGTTCTGCAGCCGTGGTTTCGGGGCGCAGTTCCGCCATCGCAAGAAATGTTTCTGGATCCATGCGCGCCGCCATGAATCCCCGGAAGGGTTCAAGGGTACGCACAAATGCCGTTTCCAGATCGAGCCGCTGTTCAGTCAAGGGCACGATCCCGTTCTGCCATGCTGCAATAAAAACCGGCTCCATGATGAAATAGGTGAGAAACAGAGCCAAGCTGACGATCAGCATATTTGGGGGGGATTGCTGCAGACCGATCGCTTGACGCAGGATTGAAAAAACCGTCACCAGGAAAGGGAAACAAGTTATCATGATTGCAATGCCCGGCGCGAGGCTCAGGATCGTGATCAATGCAAACAGCTGTATCGTGCGGGCAGTAATCGAGCCGTCTTCGCCCAATGGGATGTTCAAATCCTGTGCCGCAGCACCCTGCGGCAGACAGCAAGCCACCGCAAAAGCCAGCACCGCAATCGTTGCCAAAGACTGGAACGACCTCACGGCTGATGCTGCAGATCAACGATTTCCGTCAATCGGACAACCAATCGACCGGTGTCATCGCCTTCTTTCTCTTCCAGTAATCCGCGCGCGATCAGTCGCTCACCCACATAAAGGTCAACAGGGTCATCGATCCTGCGGTCGAGGGTCAGCACCGCATTTTCTCCAAGCATGACGAGATCGCGGATCAATGGCTGCGCCTTGCCAACGCAGACCGATACGTCAATCGGCACAGACGTGAAGGGGTTGCTGGGATCCGCTGCAACGGCCGCCGCACCTGGTGGTGCATTTTTTTCGGATGCTTGTGTGCTGGTTGATATGTCAGTCATTGGGGTGCGGCTCCTTCATTTGATCGTAAAAGGCATCAAACGCTTCGCTGATACCCGCGAGGACGGCATCGAAATTGATCTCTCGCTCGGTTTGGTTCACCCGAAGATAGGCTTGCCCGATCCGGAGCTTGGGATCCCCGGCCAAGGTAAAGGGGCCGATGGTTTGATCTCCAAGAAGGTCTTGCAGGCCTTCGAGGCTGTCTTCGGCAACCGTTATTTCGATCGCGTACTCAGCCGTTTGCTCTGTCAGGAGCCCGATTTGTTCGATGATCTGCGCACCGATCACCGGCCGCGCAATCTTTGGAAGAAGTTTGTTCACGATCTGCTGCATCAATGGCTGCATCGCGGCATGCAGATGCGCGGTCGCTTCGCGAAGGGTGAAGGCCATGTCCTGCAGAGTCTGCGCGATGCCCCTCGCGGCGGCATCGGTTCCGCCCTCCAATGCCTTTACGGCATCCTCCCAACCGGCCCGATAGCCGGTATCGAACGCTTCTAGTTCGGCATCTTCATCTGCGGCTGAATGTGCACCTTCTACCGCTAGGGACGCACCATCTTCGGATGCCCCAAAGTCACGATATCGGTGAGAAAGGGAAGGCACTAAACACTTTCCTCCGTGTCTTCGAGCCAACTCCGCAAGATTTCAACGGTTTCATCCTGCCGCTCCGCAATCATCGAGCGCAGCCTTTCAACAGGATCATCAGATACCGGGTCACCAAGCATGGAGATATCCGGCAGATCCATCGCCCTTGGTTGAAATGTCGGGTCGACCTCAAATTCTGGCAATGTCGTTTCCCCATCGCTCACTTCGCCGGAAAGCGCGCTTTGCACTTCCGGGTCATTTTCCGGCGCGGACGCCAGTGCGAGGGGTTTGGTCTCATCAAGTACGGGCGCAGCAGGACGAGACAGCAATGGACGGACAACGAAGAGCCCAAGAATCAGAGCAACGAGCGCAAGAACGGCAGTTTGTATGACCGACATCACGTCGAACGTCATCCCCGCAAGGAGCGATTGATCCGCTGGGGTACCTGCAGGCGCGGCCGTAAGGAGGGCCATGGATTTGATGGTGATGTTATCGCCACGAGCCTCATCAAAGCCGACTGCAGAAGCGACAAGTTCGCGCAGGGCGTCCAGCTCCTCCTCCTCGCGCGGGGCGGGGGTGACAGCGCCGTTGGCATCGGTCACCACCGGTTCGTTCACCAGAACCGCAACGGTGACGCGCTTGATTGCGCCTGGTGCCCTGACGATTTCACGCTCGGTCTCTGACACTTCATAGTTGATCCGCTCGCGTGTCTCGGAGTTCTGGGATGACGACGCTTCACCGTCCCCTTCCTGCTGGTCGGGCAGATTGCTGGCCACAGTCACCTCGCCGCCGCCACTGTCATTAGACGTGCCGGTCCGTTCCTCTGTATCTGTGCTGATCGCAACCCGACTGTCGGGGTCAAAGCGGGTCTCGCGGATGGCTTCGCTTTCATTAACAGTGTCGACGCTGACCTCGACGATGGCATTGCCGAACCCCACCCGGGCCTCCAGCAATCGCTGCACCTTTTCGCGCAGAACCTGTGCCTTGTCGTCCCCGCCAATGGCCGGGACCGGGGCATCACTTTGACCCAGCAGGGCGCCGTTGCCATCAATGACGGCCACATCCTCTGCCGCGAGGCCGGCAACTGCAGAGGCGACAAGAAAGCGAACGGCCTTGGCCTGCGCCGCTGTCAGTTCGGCACCGCTGGGCATCAGCGACACAGAAGCCTTGGGCGTGACGCCGCGTTGAAATGGGTTCGATCCCGTGGTGGCAATGTGGACGCGCGCCTGAGCAATGTGAGGGCTGGACACGAAGGTGCGCGCCAGCTCGCCCTCCTTGGCGCGCCAATATGCAGCGTCAAACATTTGCGAGGTGGTGCCAAACCCCGTCAAATTATCCAAAAGTTCGTAACCACGATTGCTGTTTGCAGGCAGCCCTTCGCTGGCAAGTGTCAGCCGCAGTTGGTCACGCTGCCGCGAATCCACAAAGATCGAACCGCCACGCACTTCAAACGCAACGCTACGTTGTTCAAGCGCACGGACGACATCACCCGCAGCGCCGCTTTCAAGGCCTGCATACAAAAGCGTCATGCTGGGTGCTGCAGCCATGCGGGATAACGCCAGAATAGCGACAAACATCGCAACCGTCGCTATGACGACGATGATTTGCCGCCGCCGTTCCAGACCAGACCAGGCACTGATAAATTGCTGCACACTTACCTCCGGATCGCCCGACATTCTGTCCGGCTCTCCGCCACAGATGCACGACGGGCCTTAACATTCGGTTAGTGCAATGCGGTCTATATCTGTCCCATGTCAGTCACCGAAAGCCCCGACTCAACCAAAGGAACAGTTGAAATTGATGCGCCAGTGAACTCTCTGAAACTCCTCGTCATTATAGGAGTTTTGCTTGCGGTTGTCGGGGCAATTGGTGGCTTTCATGCAACCTGGTCAGGCATGGTTTTGAGGGTCGAATCAGATGCCAGCTCTCCGGGCAAAGCAGGTTACGACCGTAGCCTGCCGGACATGGTTTTTGTGCCGGTTGATCCCCTTGTTGTGTCACTTGGGAACAGGGCAGGCGCGCGGCATCTTCGGTTTCGGGCGCAACTGGAAGTGCCAAGCCGGCACCAAGAAGAGGTAACTCAGCTTCTGCCGCGGGTTGTCGATGTGCTCAACAGCTATTTGCGCGCACTTGAACCCTCCGATCTGGAGGATCAGTCCGGCCTCGCACGGCTGCGGGCTCAGATGCTTCGACGTGTGCAGGTCGTCGTGGGGCAAGGCCGGGTAGCCGACATTCTGGTCATGGAATTTGTGTTGAACTGAGGGAATAAAGATGGATTTGATTGCAGATATTCTTTTGGTAGCTGGCGCGCTTGGGGCGGGTCTTTATTGCCTCGTTTTGGGCCGGCGGTTGAACCGGTTCAATGATCTGGAAAAAGGTGTAGGTGGTGCTGTCGCGGTCCTGTCTGCACAAGTCGATGATCTTGCGCGCGCGCTCGCCGCCGCGCAATCCACGGCAAGTGGGTCTGCCGCCACCCTGACCGATCTCGCTGAGCGGGCAGAGGCGATTTCGCGCAGGCTTGAACTTCAGATGGCGGCCCTACATGACATCCCGGCGCCAGCGGTCACCAACTCTTCGCCTCCGCAGAGGACGGAGACAAAAAATTCGTCAAATCCAGCGGAACCAATGTTCATGCGCCACCGGAAGGTGGAGGATGCAGCATGAGCAGATCCGGAAAGTCATCGCGATTTCGCCGCTACGGTCGGGGATCGGTCATGCTGATCGCCGGTTTCCTGATCTCTTCAGCTGTTCTGCGGCTGGCCTCTGGGGTTGCGAATGCGCAGGACACTGATGTTGCAGCACGTCCCTTGCCCGCTGAGGTAAAAACCCCTGTGCCAGGTGTTCCCATCCTGATGGCAAAGGGGGCATCTGACCGCGCTGAAATGGGAAGCTTGCTGGAAGCGCTGCAAGTGCGTGAAGCACGACTCTTGGAACGTGAACGCACCTTGGCAGAGCGCAAAAAGGCACTGCTGGTTGCTGACGCAGAAATCGCGCAGCGCCTCGTCTCTCTTAAAGCCGCGGAAGAGGCCTTGCGCCAGACTTTGTCACTGGCGGATGGAGCCGCTGAGGACGATCTGGCGCGCCTGACTTCCGTGTACGAAAGCATGAAACCAAAAGAGGCCGCAGCGCTGTTTGAGACGATGGAACCCGCGTTTGCTGCCGGCTTTCTCGGCCGGATGCGGCCTGACATCGCCGCGACCGTCCTGGCCGGCCTTTCCCCCGAGCGCGCTTACTCCATCAGCGTGATCCTGGCCGGGCGCAACGCAAGTGTTCCAAAAACCTGACCCGCGCTGAGGCTTTCTTAACTTCGTTCTGAAAAGGTCGGCACATAGGGCGTAGCGACGGGGACCGTCATGATCGGCATTATCGGAATTATCTGCATTTTTGTGATGGTGTTTGGTGGCTATCTTCTTGCTGGCGGCAAGATGGGGATTATCCTGTACTCTCTGCCGTATGAGCTGATTATGATTGGCGGCGCGGCCCTGGGTGCGTTTCTGATCAGTAATGATGGCGCCGCAGTCAAAAAAACGTTGAAGGACATCGGAAAAGTCTTCAAGGGGCCGAAGTGGAAACCGGATGATTACCGGAATCTTCTGTGTCTGCTTTTTGAGCTGATCCGACTTGCACGCCAAAATCCCGTCGCGATTGAAGAGCATATCGAAGCGCCAGACGAATCCGCCATCTTCACCAAATACCCGAAAATATTGAGTGATAAGGAAGCGATCGCTTTGATTTGCGACACGATGCGATCCGCCTCAATGAACTACGATGACCCGCATCAGGTCGAGGAAGTGCTTGAAAAACGGATGGAAGCGAATGCCCATCACGCGCTGCATTCCAGTCATGCATTGCAGACAGTCGCAGATGCATTGCCCGCACTCGGCATCGTCGCGGCGGTGCTGGGGGTGATCAAAACGATGGCTTCCATTGATCAGCCGCCAGAGATCCTGGGCAAGCTTATTGGCAGCGCATTGGTCGGGACATTTCTTGGCGTTTTTCTATCTTATGGGCTGGTCGGCCCCTTCGCCGTTAAGGTCAAGGATGTCACGGAAGACGAGGCGCATTTTTATCAATTGATCCGCGAGGTGTTGGTCGCGAACCTGCACAACCACGCGACCAATATATGCATCGAAGTTGGCCGACAGAACACGCCTTCCCATCAGCGTCCCAGTTTTGGTGAGTTGGAAGAGGCTTTGAAGTCCGTCAAGCAGAGCGCGGCGTGATGCGCTATCTCGTCGTTTTCCTTCTGCTGGGAGTCGTGGCGATGCCGGTATCGGCGACGCCGACCGTCATCCGATCCGGAGAACATGAAGGCTATTCGCGGCTTGTCGCAGCATTACCAGATGGGGTGGAGTGGTCCGTCAGACAAGTCGGGCGGGAAGTGGTCCTGAGATATGACAGGTTTGACGCGGGTTTTGAAACCGAGCGGGTTTTCAGGCGTATTCCGCGCACCCGCATTTCAACGGTCACGTCCGACACGAACAGCCTGACACTTGTTCTGAACTGCGATTGCCGTGTCTCAGCCTTCACCGAAAAGGGAGCTTTCGTTGTCATCGATGTCGCGTCGCCCGATGTGACTTTGCCAACTCCGCTGATCGCCGTAGAGGCTGCCCCGGTTGAAACTGCCAGCAGGGCCCCTGACCCGAACCCGGATTTCGTCAGGTTTGCAGCGCCGGCCTTGGTGCCGGGCCGCATGTCACTGAATTTGACGCGCCAGCCGCTTTCGTCCGTTGAAAAGCGCGTCTTGAGTGATGTTCAGACACACTTGGCAGAAGAATTTGGTGCGGCTTCATCTCGCGGCGTCCTGACCGCGCGGATTATGCCGGACAGGGTTGAAGGCGCACCCGACCAGGTGCAACAAAAACCCGATGGACTGACTCAGGAAATCTTTACTCCTGAACCGCCCATCATGAGTCCCTTGTCGAACCTGCGGATCAGCAGTAGCCGCGACATCGCTCCGCTGGTAACCCAAGGTGAGAGACCTGTCAGTGCTGACGGCGTCTTGTGCCCACGTCCCGGAACCTTTGATGTTGCGGCGTGGGGGGACAATCGTCCGTTTTCGAGCCAGCTGGCCGCGGCACGGCACGGCCTTTTTACGGAACTGGACAGGCTGAATTCCGATGTCGCGTTGGGGCTGGTGAAGAGGTACCTTTATTTTGGTTTTGGCGCGGAGGCGGCGCAGGTTCTTCGGCTTTCAGACACATTGTTGGAATTGCACAATCACCTCCTCGGGCTTGCCGGTCTTTATGATGACCGCATCAATGCAGCTGCGTCGCAGCTTGCCAGCTATGTCAGTTGCGACACTGATGTCGCCCTTTGGGCTATTTTGAGTTTGCCTGATGGCGCCTCACCGCTTTTGCCAGCAACAGATGCTGCATTGCGCAGCCTGAATTCATTGCCGGGACACTTGCGCAGTGTCCTTGCGCCAAAGCTGAGCCAGAAACTGCAGGATCTGGGTGCATCAGACGCTGCGATCGCGGCGCTGCGCAGTTTAGAAAGGTTGCCTCAGGAACTTCCCCCTGCGGCTGAGATCGCGCAGGCTGAAAGCGCGATCCTTACAGGTAACGCGCCAGCCGGCGTCGCGATACTTGAAGACGTTGTTGCAGAAAATTCGCTGGAATCTCCTGAGGCTTTGGTGGCCCTCGTTGACGCGCGGTTGAAGGCAGATCAACCAATTGATCATGACGTCGCCGGGCTGGTCGCGGCCTACGCCAAGGAACTCAGGAACACACCGCAAGGTGCGGAGCTACGGCGCGCGCATGTAATCGCTTTGCTGAAGTCCGGACAGTTTGATCAGGCATTTGATGCATCAAGCAAACTGGGTGGGGACGACGCAACGCAGGCGTCATCTGCCTTGCGCCGCACCATGCTACAAGAACTGACTGACCGGGCCAGTGACATTGATTTTTTGCACCATGCTTTTTCACAGAAAATGGAGGACATCGATCAGTTGGACCATGAGACAAAGGTGAGCATGGCGGACAGGTTTCTTGCGCTGGGGTTTCCGTTGCGGGCGGAAAATGTGCTTGCCCATTTGCAACCGGAAGACACAAACGATCGTGCACAGGTTCTGGCGGCACGCGCAGCGCTGGCATTAAACAAGCCATCAAAGGCAAGTGCGGATCTTCTTGGCGTGGAAAACGACGAGGCTGACCGTTTGCGCGTGCGCGCACAACAGCTTGCTGATGCGCGCGATACGGCACTCCAGCCCTTGTCTGAGAGGGGCGGGCCAGCGGCACCCGATATCATAATATCAAGGGCAGAGGGCCTTCAGCAGATACCACCTCCGGGCCCGTTAGCGGTGGGTAACGTGCCTGCACAGGGCGCACTACTTCAGTCGATCACACAAAAAGCCAGCGACGGCATGCTTGCCCGGTCAGCCGAATTGCTGGCCCAGAGCACACGCGCCCGCGAAAGGATTGAAGTTATGCTGGCAGGTGGCACCCAGCACTCAAGCGTTGGAAATTAACGCGGCCGGACATGATTTTCGGACAAGAGGTCATACAATCTAAACCTCCTTTGCCTAGCGTTATCCAGGTCACAGAATGTGGACCACTGGAGAGCCAGAATGCCGCTGCCGCGCATCACCGAAACGTCGTACCGTGTTTATCTGTGCTGTGCTCTTTGCTGGGCCAGCAGCAGTGCGGTTTGGGTCAGTCTTGCCCATTCGGCGACCCCTGATCCCGTCCATGTTTGTGACCTAGCGGCAAAACGTGCGGCACAACAGACGGGCGTGCCGCTAAATGTACTTCGCGCCATTACGCGAACGGAAACAGGACGCAGGACATCGCTACAGCTTCAGCCCTGGCCCTGGACCGTCAACATGGAAGGAAACGGGGTTTGGTTTGATACCGAAAGCGAGGCCCATGTTTACGTCTTTCGTCACTTCAAACGCGGTGCCCGCAGTTTCGATGTCGGATGTTTTCAGCTAAACTATAAATGGCACGGACAGGCCTTTGACTCCATCGAGCAGATGTTCGACCCGGTCAAGAATGCCGTTTACGCCGCAGGTTTCCTGAAGCGGTTGCATGCCGAACTTGGCGATTGGAACAAGGCGGCGGGGGCGTATCACTCGCGCACGCACAAATACGCGGCGCGCTATATGAAGCGATATGCGGCAAACTATGCCAATCTGCAGGAGCCGGAGCAGGTCTCGCCGCTTGATGGACCGTATCGCGCGAACCGCTTTCCGCTCTTGCGGGCACGTGACGGGGGTGCTGCGGCTGGGTCGCTTGTGCCACTGGACACTGCTGCAGGCGTGCCTTTCTTTTCGCCCCGCGACGGGGGGTGAGGGTTGCAAAACTTGACATTCAAGGGCCTGTTTAACCCCACCATCCTGCTTGCTGTTGCGCTCATGGCTGTCATCGTCATGATGATTTTGCCGATGCCATCGTGGGTCCTTGACGTGGGGCTGGCAACCTCTTTTGCATTGGCAATACTGATTTTTACCATCACACTCTTTATTGAGCGTCCGCTTGATTTCTCGTCTTTTCCGACAATTCTTCTTGCCGCGCTCATGTTGCGATTATCGCTAAACGTGTCGTCGACAAAGCTTATCATCGGGGAAGGGCACACCGGAACGGATGCTGCTGGCGACGTCATTCAAAGCTTTGCCATGTTCGTGATGGGGGGCTCCGTCTTTCTGGGTCTTGTGGTTTTTTGCGTGTTGTTGATCGTTAATTTCATGGTCATCAACAAAGGTGCGACCCGAATGGCCGAGGTCGGCGCACGTTTTGCGCTGGATGGGATGCCCGGCAAGCAGATGGCGATCGACAGCGATATTTCTGCCGGTGCACTATCACACGAAGAGGCCAAGGAAAGACGCGCGATCGAACAGCAGGAAACCACATTTTTTGGCTCACTCGATGGCGCGTCGAAATTTGTGAAAGGGGATGCAATCGCCGGGTTGCTGATCACGTTGCTGAACCTTGTCGCGGGCCTGATAATGGGGATCGTGGTGCACGGGATGCCGATTGGCGCGGCGTTTGAAACCTATGCCATCCTGACTGTCGGCGATGGATTGGTCAGCCAGATACCGGCCGTCGTGATCTCAATCGCGGCGGCATTGCTGTTGGCGCGCGGCGGCACGCAGGGGGCTACTGATCTGGCCGTTTTTGGACAACTGGGGAAACACCCGTCTGCATTGGTAACGGTCGCGCTGTTGATGGGGGCATTCGGGCTGTTTCCCGGTCTGCCCTTTCTCCCTTTCATCGCAGGGGGTCTTGCGATGGGCGCGGCCGCCTTTTTTGTTTATCGCCGCGACAAGGCGCAGGCGCAAACGCACCGATCCGTCGACGCACAAGAGGACGCAATCCAGGAGAGATCCCTTGGGGATGTGCTGGAGCTGGACGATATTCACGTCGAATTTGCGCCTGATTTGGTGAATATGGTTCTTGATCCGGGCACAGGCCTGGATGCGCGGATCGCCAATATGCGCACGCACGTCGCATCGGTCTACGGACTCATTTTGCCAGAGATTCGCCTGACCGACGAACCAAGCCTGCCAACGGGAACGTATGTGCTGCGCATTCAGGGTGTGGAACAGGCACGGGCCGATCTCAATCCTGATCAGGTGCTTGCCCTCATCCCGGAGGACCACGGCGCACTGCCGGCGGGCATCGAAACGGTTGAACCGGTGTATGGAGCACCTGCCCGCTGGATCAACAAGCGCCATCAGGAAGAAGCCGCACTGGCCGGGATTACCATCGTCACCCCGACCGAGATTCTGGCAACACATCTTCTGGAATTGATGAAGCGCAATTTCAGCCGGCTGCTCACCTTGAAATCGCTGCGTCGCATTCTGACTGAGATGACGAATATCTCGGATCCAAAACGTTCAGATGCCAATCGAAAGCTGTTGGACGAACTAATCCCGGACAAGGTGCCAATCGACATTTTGCACGCAGTGCTGCGGCTGTTGTTGGACGAACAGGTTTCGATCCGCAACCTTCCGCTGATCCTCGAAGCCGTCGCGGAGGCGCGCGCCCAAAACGCAGCACCTGAAGCGATTTGTGAACACGTGCGCCAACGACTGGGCTTTCAACTGGTCGGGGAGATGCGTCGCGCCGACGGCACTCTTCCGTTGGTGCAACTTGCCCCTGAATGGGAAGATACATTTGCCCTTTATCAGGTAGACGCGGATCGCGGCTTGGACATCGCCTTGCCCCCCGATGTCTTCAATCGATTGGCAGAACAGACCGCCGAAAAGCTTAGTGATGCCAGCAGCAATGGTATCTTTGCTGCTGTTGTTACCAACACCCGGCGCCGGCGCTTTCTGCGCACTGTCATGCGCGCCAAAGGCATCACCAATCCTGTTTTGTCATTCGAAGAGATTGGGTTGGACGCGCGGCCATCGCTGGTGGGTGTGGTGGCGGCGTGAATGCTGCGCTGGCAGAATTGTCGCCTATGATTAATGATGCGCTGTGGCATGGATTCACTGTTTTTTTGCGTGTCGCGGCGCTCGTTTCGCTCATGCCTGCCTTCGGTGAACAATCCGTCCCGGTACGTATCAAGCTGGGGATTGCGGTTGCATTCGTGTTTGTTATCGCGCCTGCGGTGCCCGCGATGGAGGTATCACGAACCTTCGACACGGTGACATGGCTCATCCTGACCGAGATCGTTGCCGGGCTGATACTGGGTTTGGGAATTCGCATGTTTGTGCTGGCCTTGCAGACGGCGGGATCCATTGCGGCACAATCGACCTCGCTGTCACAGATCCTTGGCGGTGCCGTTGCTGATCCTCTGCCCGCCTTGGGATATACGTTGATCATCGCCGGTTTGGCGCTGGCGGTCATGACCGGACTGCATGTCAAAGCGGCAGAACTGGTTATTGTGTCATACGCACTTTTGCCGATGGGGCGCCTGCCGGATGGTGCCGTGGTGTCGGAATGGGGGTTGGATCAGGTGCGACACGCGTTTGAACTGGCTTTCACGCTTGCGGCGCCATTTGTGATCGTGTCAGTTCTGTACAATCTGGCATTGGGGGCGATCAACAAGGCGATGCCACAACTGATGGTGGCTTTTGTCGGCGCGCCAGTGATCACGTTTGCAGGTCTCTTTCTTTTGTTTCTGGCGGCCCCGATGATCCTGACAACCTGGCTGGCAGCCCTTGACCACTTTATGGCCACCCCATTTTCGGGTCGACCATGAGCGCGCAGGAAGATGACAGCGAAAAATCCTTTGAGGCAACGCCGCAGAAACTGCTGGAAGCCCGCAAAAAGGGCGAGGTGGCCAAGTCGAACGATCTGTTGACCGCGGCCGCTTATTCAGGGCTCCTTGTGGCCCTTCTGATGGCGGGCGCCGAAATGATACGGCACTTGGGAACCGCCCTGATGGTCTTGCTTGATCAGCCTGCGGCGCTTGCCCCGCTGTTTCTTGCCGGTGGTGTCAGCCCCACGATGGGGGCCCTGCTTTTTCAATCCGCGATGGCTGTTTTACCGGTCTTTGCATTCCCGGCCGCTGCCGTGCTGCTGGCGGTGTTCGCGCAACGCGCGATGGTCTTTGCACCGACCAAGCTGGCGCCCAAGCTATCCCGCATCTCTCCGATCGCGAATGCCAAAAACAAGTTTGGAAGAGACGGGCTGTTCGAGTTCGCCAAAAGTTTCGCCAAATTGCTGATCTATTCGGTCTGCCTTGCAGCATTCATCAATGCACGCCTGCCGGAGATACTGGCCAGTCTCCAAACATCGCCCCAACTGGCCCTCACCCTGATGGCACATTTGTGTTTGGTATTTTTGCTGATCGTAGTTGTCATTTCGCTCTGCATCGGCGGGATTGATGCTGTCTGGCAGCACCATTCACATCTGCGCAATAACCGAATGTCGCGGAAGGAAATCACTGATGAGACGAAAAACGCGGAAGGCGATCCACACCTCAAGCAGGAACGCCGCCAGCGCGCGATGGCCCTCTCCCAAAACCAGATGCTTTCGGACGTACCAGACGCGGACGTGATTGTTGTCAACCCGTCGCACTACGCGGTCGCGCTGAAATGGGATCAATTGCCTGGCAGCGCACCCGTTTGCATTGCCAAAGGTGTTGACGAGATGGCGCGGGCCATTCGCGAAAAGGGCGCTGCGGCGGGCGTGCCGGTCCACCGCGATCCGCCTACCGCACGCGCTCTTTTTGCCACCACGGAAATTGGCAGTCAGGTTGCACCAGATCACTATCATGCTGTGGCGGCGGCCATTCGTTTTGCCCAAGCCATGCGCCAGCGTGCAAAAGGGCTGGCATGACCGACGCAAGCGCCCTGACCGATTTGAAGACGATTACGGAGGCCGTGTACGCCCATAGGCAGCTTGCGTTTGCAAAACTGGTCGCCCGCGAAAAGGGGCTGCGGATGAAACTCGCAAACCTGGATGACGTGCGCCTGCAGGCCAGCGCCGCGACCCAGGCAATGCATCAGATGCAGTCGGTTGGTGCGGACGTGGTCTGGCAAACATGGACCGAACGGACGCGTACAGCGCTGAACCTGCAATTGGCGCAGGTCCTCGCTGCCAAGGGTCATCATTTGCGCGATGTCCGGCAGGCCCACGGCAAGATGTCGGTAGTGAACGAGTTGCAAAAAGAACGGACCGCAGGAATGCGGCGATCCAATGCACAGCGCCAACTTGAAGAAGCGATCGCTTTGAGCATTGCTGGTTTGCGGTAATCAATAGTCCTGGCGGGCGATTTCCGTGATCAGAACATCGTTGACCTGATCCTTTCCAATGTCGCGTTGCGCCACCTCGCGCAATGCAGCGCGCAGCTGTGAAAGCATCGTTGCTTGTGTGAATGCGCCATCGAACCCCCCCACATTTGCATGATCAAAAAGCACCTGAAGAAACGAATCCCGCAGCTTGGGTTCGTGGCGATAGATCGTCTCTTTCAGTCCCGCGGGCACTTCCATGCTCAGCGCCAGGACCACCAGCGATGCAACATTGCCGCCCTTGACGATCGGAACGACGAACTGATTGCTCAGCTTGACATACTCAACAGCGCCGCTGTCATCCTTCACGCCTTTTCCGCCATTTTCAGGCATCGTGACGGTAGGATCAGATGTTTGCGACGCCGCAGGCCCCGTGTCAGCCGCAGGCCGAAAGTAGATGCCGGCGGCGACACCGGCGGCTGAGCCAATCAGCAGCAACAAGAGAGGTAACAGCATTCGCATGGCGCGCTCCTAAAATGGCAGAACCACGTCCAGCAGCTGCTGGCCGATGCGGGGTTGTTGGACATCCGTGATCTGGCCGCGTCCGCCATAGGACACCCGCGCCGAGGCAATCTTGTCATAGGTGATCTCGTTTTGGCGGGAGATATCCGCAGGGCGCACGTATCCAGTCACCAATAGTTCGCGGAGTTCGAAATTGACCCTTAGTTCCTGTGATCCGGCGATGGAGAGCACCCCGTTCGGCAGCACATCAATGACGGTCGCAGCCACACGCAATTCCAGTTTTTCGTTGCGTTTGACAGATCCGTCCCCAGACGAACTGCTGTTCGAGGCAATCTCAACGAGCTCTGCTGACGAGGCGCCTTCGGGCAGTTGAGTATCCAGACGCTGTGGAATGCCGAACAGGCCGGGAACGCCAAGGCTTTCGTTGCCCGAACGGGATCTGTCGGTCTGGTTTGAAATCTCTGCACGTTCATCGATTTCGATCACCACGGTCAGGATATCGCCGCGCTGGTCCGCGCGCCGATCGCCCAACAGGGACTGCCGCGTCCCAGACCAAAGCGAGGCACGATAAATCGGCTGCGTCTCTTCCAGTCGCAGTGGCAGCCCCGGATTGATCATCGCAGAATGTTCCTGCCCCTGCATAGGTTCGGAAAAGCTGGGGGGTTTGCCGATGTGATCTTCTCGCCCGCAGGCGCAAAGCACTGCAAGGCCAAGCATCGCGGCAGAAAGTTTGGTCATAATTGATCCTATCTGTGCACTTTGATCGTGCCATCGTCCTGTATTTGGCCAAAAAGTGTCGCCCGCGAACTGAGGTTCATGATGCGGATGCGGTCCCCTGCCGCGCCACGCTCAAGCGCGCGGGCTTCGGTGGCGATGGACAGCCCGGCACCCTGAAAGACCACGCGCACCAATTGGTTGCGCGTCACAATTGCCGGAGGCCCAATATCATCGATCAAGATCGGGCGTCCCGCATAAAGGACAACACGCGCCTCTTGGCCCACAACATCCGCGGCCTGCCCGAAACCATTGGCCATCTGGGCTGTGGAAAGGGTGACATCGGTCGGCAGGATAATTGCATGTGCCCGAATGGTACGGGCCGCGACGATGGTTTCCGCCCCAGCGGGATACGCCAGGCACAAAAAGAGAAGGGCACGCCAGATCATCATCGCACCTGTGTTGTCGCGCTCATCATCTGATCGGCGGCAGAGATGACTTTGGCATTCATTTCATAACCGCGTTGTGCCTCGATCAGCTCCGTGATTTCGCGCACGGCATCCACGGAACTGTCTTCAAGATATCCCTGCCTGAGGGTGCCAAGGCCATCCTCACCCGGGGTACCAACCAAGGCTGGGCCTGACCCTTCGGTTTCAGCAAAAAGGTTGCTGCCCAAGGCCTCCAACCCTTTAGGATTGGTAAAGCCCGCCAGGTTAAGTTGCCCCAGCGGCTGACCCTCAGCAGTGTCATCGAAATAGGCGAAAACCTCGCCTGCGGCGTTGATCGAGATGCTGCGGGCGTCGGCGGGGATGACGATCTCGGGCTGTACCGGAAAGCCATCTGAGGTCACGATCAGCCCCTCACCCGTGCGTTTTAACCCACCATCGCGGGTATAGGCCATCTGACCAGAGGGCATCACGACCTCCAGATAACCAAGCCCTTCGATCGCCACATCCAGATCACCGCCAGTGGGTGAGATCCCACCCTGCGCAAGCTGCATGGACACTGCCGCAGGCCGTACACCCAAACCCAATTGGATCCCCGTCGGCAATACCGTCCCGTCCGAGGCATTGACCGTGCCGGCGCGCGCCATTTGCTGATAGTGCAAATCGGCAAACTCGGCCCGGCGCGCGTTGTACCCTGTGGTAGACATGTTCGACAGGTTGTTTGATATCGTCTCAACCCGCATCTGTTGGGCGGCCATGCCGGTCGCCGCGATTTTCAAAGCGCGCATTTTAGCGTCCTTTCGTCGGAATTAGGGTTATGTGAGCAGGGCCTTCATGGCCGCACGCACACGTTCGTCTTCGCTTTCCAGAAAACTTTGACCCATCTCATAGGCGCGCTGCACCTCAATGAGGCGAACCAGTTGGCCCACCGCGTTCACATTTGAGCTTTCGGTGAAACCTTGCATGACACGCGCATTTTCTGCGGGTTCATACCCCTCGTCAGCGCGAAACAGCACGCCATCCTCGCGGATCAGGGTCTTGGGGTCTGTGGCCGTAACCAATGCCATCTGTCCCAGCGGCTGACCCTGAACGCTAAGCGTGCCATCGGCTGCGACGGCGACCTGCTCACCCGGCGGAGTGAACAGCGGGGTGCCGCCGATGTCCAGTACGGGATAGCCGTCACTGGTGACCAGTTGGCCTTCGGCGTTGGGCGTAAAAGCCCCATTCCGGCTCAGCCGTTCGCCTGCCGGTGTTTCGATCAGGAAGTATGCATCCCCTTCGATTGCGAAATCGAAGGACCCGCCGGTCTGGTTCAGCCCTCCTTGGACAAAGGATGTGTTGCGTACATTGCCTTGCCCCATGGAAAGCGACGGGCCAACGCGAACAGGCTGCACATGTTCGGAAAAGATCACACCCTCCGCACGAAATCCGGTCGTCGCCGCATTGGCGATGTTGTTCGCGACCACTTGCAACTCGCGTGCCAGTCCCGATTGGCGTGTCAGTGTGACGTATCCGGTGTTTTCCATGCTATCCTCCAGCAATCAGGGGCACGATGCGATCATCGAAGTAAGCGACCAGCGATTGGGTCATGAACCCCATGGAGGCCCAGAAAACCAAGGCTATACAGGCCAGTTTGGGAACAAACGTCAGTGTCATTTCCTGGATAGAAGTCAGGGCCTGAACCAGACCAATCGCCAGACCGGCCAGCAGCGCCACCGTCAGGATCGGCAGGGAAATGATCACTGCGACCCAAAGCCCCTGACGCATGGTGTCGAAGAACAGTATCTCATCCAGCATCAGACCGGCATCCGCAGAATTTCCTGATAGGCCTCGACCACCTTGTTGCGCACCGACACCGCGGTCTCTACCACCAGTTCGGTCTGGGCGAGGGCCGTGACAAGCGCATGGGGATCAGCGTCGCCGATCATCGCCGTCTTGGCGGTTTCTTCGGTCTGCGCCAGCGTGGTCGCGAAATCGCCAATGACACGCCCTGCCGTTGCCGCGATTCCCTTCCCCTCACCGGGGTCTGTTGCCGGTTTGGAAGCAGCGTATTTCTCTATCGCCGAAAGGCCTCTGATCTCCATTCTGGATCTCCTGTTTTTCTGAGGTGCGTTTACGGATTCAACGGCGCAAAAGGTCCATCAGTCCGGAAGACATCTTGCGCGATTGTTCGAACATCTTGAGATTTGCCTCATAGCTGCGCTGGGCCTCGCGCGCGTCGGCCAGTTCGATCAACAGATCGACGTTGGAGCTATCGAAATGGCCCGTTTCATCCGCAAGCGGGTGACTGGGATCATGAATGCGCGTCAGCTCTGTCCGATCAAGGCGCACGCGACCAGGAGATACCTCAGCGACACCGCTTCGGTCTGACATCGCCGCCTCGAACGAGATCATCTTGCGCCGATACCCGGGTGTATCAGCATTCGAAATGTTCTCGGACAAGTGCCGCAGGCGCGCCGCCTGCGCCCGCAAGCCGCTGGAAGAAACTTCAAGAGATTTTGATAGATCATTCATATGATATCTCCTAGCTGCGGATCGTGCTGCGCAGGATCTTCAGGGATGACTTGTAAATCGCTATTGCGCGGTCATGCTGGCGCTTTGCGGCGACGGAATTCAGCATCTCTTCCTCCAATGACACCTGATTTCCGTTTGGGCTGGCCTGCATTTTGTTCGCGATCGGGCGAACATGGCCGTGACCCGGCATCGCGCCGTTCAAGTGCGATGCACGGGTTGCAATTTGGGACCGCACCAAACCCGCGGGCTGATAGACTGTCTTGAAATCTGGGAGGGTTCGCGCAACGTATCCCGGCGTATCCGCGTTAGCTACATTTTGCGCAACAATGGCCTGTTTCTGGCCGGCGTGCTTTGCCATGGCGATCGATATCTTGAAGACATCAAGTCTGTCGAACATCGGGGGTTCTCCCTCCTGCGATTTCAACCAAGGCTTAACTCTGATTCCTTTAGAAAGGGTTTGCAGCTGGGATCGGATGAAAATGAAGTACTTGCCAAACCTTGACGGCCTTCGGGCCCAAATTGACACGCTTGATGCCGTGCGCCCCGCCGGGCGCGTGGCCGGCGTCCAGGCGGGCGTGGTCCGTGTGGCAGGCTTGGCGGATACCGCCCGAACCGGCGACTGGGTCAAGATCACTCGCTGCGATCACAAACCTCTCAAGGGTGAAATCGTGCAACTGCAAGGTGACACTTTGGTCGTATTGCCGGATGCCCCTCCAGACGGGGTCGCTTTGGGTGATCGCGCCACCTTGCTGGGGTCTGACGATATTGCGCCAAGTGACGACTGGATTGGCCGCGTCGTTGATCCTTATGGCCAACCTCTGGATGGGCGGCCGCTGATGCGGGGACTGTCGCCGCGCGCGCTTCGCTCGGCACCGCCGCCCGCGGCGGACCGGCGCCCGTTGGGTGCACGGCTTGAAACCGGCGCCGCGGTTTTCAATACGCTTTTGCCCATTGCACAGGGTCAGCGCATCGGATTGTTCGCAGGATCCGGCGTCGGTAAAAGCAGCCTGTTGGGCCATCTGGCCAAACACATGCAATCGGATGTCATCGTCATTGCATTGATTGGCGAACGTGGGCGCGAACTGCGTCATTTCCTGGACGAGGTGATCGGGCCTGAAGGGCTCAAACGCACTGTTGTTGTCACAGCCACATCCGATCAATCGCCCCTTCAACGAAGGCGCTGTGCCTTCACGGGCATGGCCGTCGCTGAACATTTCCGGGATCAGGGGAAATCAGTGCTGTTTCTGGCCGATTCCATCACCCGCTTTGCCGAGGCGCACCGCGAAGTCGCCGTCGCCGCAGGCGAAGCGCCAGTGTTGCGAGGCTATCCGCCGTCGACGGCGCATCAAATCATGTCTTTGTGTGAACGGGCGGGCAGCGGCGCAGGTGGTCAGGGTGACATCACCGGCATTTTCAGTGTGCTCGTTGCGGGCTCAGATATGGAAGAGCCCATCGCTGACATCTTGCGTGGCGTTCTCGACGGGCATGTCGTGCTGGACCGCGCCATCGCGGAGCGTGGACGCTATCCTGCGATTGACGTCGTGCGATCTGTGTCGCGCAGCCTGCCCGCAGCAGCAACACCAGAGGAAAACGCATTGCTCGCCCAAACCCGCAAGCTGATGGGACTCTATGATCGAAATGCGATGATGATCCGCGCTGGCCTTTATCAGCCGGGCAGCGATCCCGAACTCGACCAGGCAATCGCGCTGGAAACCGAATTGGAAGGGTTTCTTGCCCGCACAGAGGAGCCAAGTGTTGAACAGAGTTTTCAACAACTCAAATTGGTGATGCGCCGTCTGCCGTTGCAGACGCGAAGTTTACCTCAGGCCCCACCAGACGCCGCCTAGGACTGCAAAAGTGTGAGCGCGATTGCGTTTGATGACAGGCCCGCTGACAGATTGTCAATTTGATCCTGAAGCAGATATCGCGCGATCAAGTCCTCTCGAGCGGATGCATCTGCGAACTGTGCAAGATCGATACCGCCAAACAGGCGGGTCGCACGGTTCTTGAAAATGACAAGCTGCTGATCAATGTCGATCTGGCCAACTGAAGATGGGAGGTTAAGGGCTTTTTCAAATAGTTGCCGCATCGGCGGGTCGCCCATGATCGTGAACCATTTGGTGTTTTCTGATCCGTCCATCGTCACAATTTCAGCAAGTTTTCGTTGCGCGTAGAGTGCCACGCGCATGGCGTCATCCTGTTGCCCCGACGCGACTTCAAAACTGCTGGTCTGAAATCTGGTGATGATCACCTCGATGAAATCGGGTTCACCAGTCTTGAGGAATTCAGCCGGGCCAAAACCGAAACTTTCCGACATTTCCCGGTACCTCGTGTCGGCAAGCCGCATGGCCAGCGCATCATCGCTGTTTGTGCCGTCAGCCAGAACCTTCTGGATAAAGTAGCGATTGTCGATGTCATCCTGAAGGCCGAAGGCGCCAAGGGCGACAGATAGCAGCCTGCGGTCAAGGACAAGCTCTTCCGCTGTGGTAATTGAACTGATCTTTTCCCGGAAGTAATCCGTGTCCCGCTGAAGAACGGGGGATTGTGTGAACGTTTCAAATTGGCTGTCATAGGTGCGTTGCAAGAACCGCCACCCTACCAATCCGCCGTCTGGTACAATCGGCTGGAACATCAACTTGGCCGCATCGCAAGCAGCCGGTCCTCACGGGGCAAGAGGCCGCGCAGGTGCTTTAGGGTGCTGTAGTGTTGATCCGCTATGACGGCAGCGCTCGCTTCGGACAGAACCCGCCGGCTATCGCTATCTGTGAAGACCTGGCTAAGTTCCTCCAACTGGCGCAGCAGCGTTGGACGCATCTTTTGCGGATCGCTGTCGCCCGACAGGACCAATTGCAGGGCAAAGCACGCGCGGCGCACAGGCGTTGTTGCGTCTTCTGGATGGATTGCATCGCGCAGGCGCAAAATGTGCGCGTCGGGTGTTTTGATCGCAAGCCGGCTGCGCCTGTCCCCGTTTTCGATGACCGCTCCGTTTATCAGCACACGTTCTTTCGGGCCGAGTTTGAGAACTAGGCCGCTCATGTGACCGGCCCATCCTGCTTGAGGCCGCGCAGAATGGCAGTGTTCACTTCCAAAAGAGGGACCGCACTTTCCTTCTGGCGCATGACCCTGCGGGTCTGATGATCCGTGAATTCCGCGAGGTAAAAAATGCGTCCGCGCAGATCGGCAGGCAGCGCATTATTCTTGTCAGCAACTTCAATCGCCAGCGTCCGCCAGAGCTTGCGATTCTCATGCAAGGCTTCCAGCAGCCGAGGAAAATCTTTGCGGGTGATGGCGCGTTTCAGGCGGGACGTGACACGCGCTATGACGTCGTACTCGACACTTCGATCAGATCGCGTCGGTGCGGTCGTTGGCGCATAGGCGCGCTGGGCCATCGCAATTGAATTCACGGTCTCACCTTACTTGTTTGAAGTAACCTCGTCGCAGCGACGATTGCAGCAGGGCGCGTCGCATCAGACGCGCCCCGCCAGGCTCTTATCGGAAGAGCGAAAGGATCGTCTGTGGCGACTGGTTGGCGATGGACAGCGCCTGCACCGCCAGCTGCTGCTGGGTCTGCAGCGCCTGAAGTCGGGCTGAGGCGGCCTCCATGTCTGCATCGACCAACGCGCCAATGCCTGATTTCAACGAGTCGCTCAGCTTGCTGATGAAGTCCGACTGCGTCTCGATGCGGCCACGCGCAGAACCAAACGCAGCGGCCCCGTCAATGGCCGTCTGGATCAACCCTTCGATACTTTCCAGCGCTGCATTCGCACCTTCTTCGGTGCTGACATCCACAAGGCCAAGGTCCGCCAGTCCGCCCGAGGCAACGTTTTCATCCAACGCGGATGTCAATGTATCGACGCGGACGGCAATGGTGTCATTGCCATCTGTTTGCGTCGACGTCGCGGTCAACCCGGTTGGCGTGGCGGTGATATCAAGAATCGATGTATCCAGACTATTCTCTGCCGCAAAGGCATCCCATGCGGCCTCAAGACCCGCCGCCACATCAGCCGCCGTGTCCCCTTCTTTGGCGACGTAGAACATCTCGGATGCACCTGTCACATCAGCGCTTGTCGTATAATCCGCAGGCGTAAATGTACTGGAATCAGCATCCAGCCCCGTCAGGCCAATGCTATATGCGACACCCGCTGTCACACCGGCAATGGCAAGATTCTGGGTCTGCGTCGCGTTCAAAGTTGCAGAGGCTGCCCCGGCAGTACCAGATCCGGCGGCGTAAACCGCATCAGCGGCCAAAGCCGCCTGATTGGTAGCCAGATCCTGACGCGCGACATCGATTGTGCTTGTCGTAACGCTCCCATCGGCTGCGCGATCCAGCGAAGAAAGGACTGAAACAGCTGCGCCCTCAGTCAGCAGGTTGAGGCCATTGAACTGCGCCGCTGACACAACCGAACTGATCTGGTCTCGGAGCGCCGCGATATCAGACTGGATCTTGGCGCGATCCACGTTGTCTTCCTGCGCGTTAACGATCTTGCCTTTGATCTCTGTCAGCAGGTCCGTCACGGTTTCCGCGCCGTTTTGCGCAACCGCCACAGTGGATTCACCAAGTGACAGAGAATCGGAAATCGCCTCAAAACCCTGCACGTCCGACGACATCACCTTTGAAATCGCCCAAACTGCCGAGTTATCCTTGGCGCTTGCGATGTCTTTGCCAGTGGAAATCGCGTTCTGCGTGCCGGCAAGGTTCATGTTGATCTGTTTCAGCGTCTGGAGGGCGACCATGGCGCTGTTGTTGGTAAGAATGCTGGACATATTTGTTCCTTAAGTCATTGACGCTTTGCGTCCGTGGTGTCGTACCCCGCGAAGGGCAGGACCAAGAGTCATTCTGACCAGTGCACTTACCTGTCATTCTCAGGTTGGTGCGCCATCCGCTTTCAGATGCAGGCTCACCATGGCGGCGCTTGCGTTAACACTTTGCTAAATCCGCGACGGCAATTCCCCCGAATTTAATTCAATCAACCATCACGCGCGTTTCTCCAACGCATGCGCGCCATCAATTTGAATATTCTGCTTTCGACCGTCGGATCCATAGGTTTCCAGTGAACTGCGCAAGTGCCGCACTGACGTCATGCGTGCAGTGGCGTCGCGGATCCCCTTCAGCGCAGAATCCAGCAAAAGCTGATTGCGCCTTACCTTGCCGTTCAGTTCCGCCAGAACCTGGGTTTCCAACCCCGCATCGTCGTTCAGGACATCAAACAATGCTTCCTTGGCCGGCAGCATTTGGGTCAGCGCAACAAGGTCCCCGCTGAGCAATGCTGACCGCTCTGCATCAAGCAGATCCTCAAGTGCATCAATGTCTAGCGTGCCGGACTGTTTATTCATTTTCTCTCTCCTTAAGTGCGTCAAAGAGCGCTTCGCTCAATCCGATGCCGCCCGCCCGAACAAGTTGTCTGGACTGTTCAAGCACCAGAAAGGATCCAAATTGATCCTCGCCTGCGCCCCCACCAAAACTATTGCGCGACTGTCCCAGCCCCGCGGATTTGAGCATTTCGGCCAGGAACGTCGCCTCAAGATCCTGTGCAGCGTCCCTCAACGCCCGGTCCTTATCCGGCAGTGGTGGAGGTGGTGGGGCATGCGACGGCGCGGAAATCTGCATCGGACAGGTCCTTAAATTGCGTTCTACTTTGTTGGATCTTGGCCCACGATCAGTAAACAACCGGTAAGGATGTCCGCAGATAGTGCACTCAACCGCGCAGAATTTCCGGAGAGTCGCTTTGCACCTGTTTTCATTTCTGCCCAATATACCTGCCGCCAAAAATTTCGTCCTTGGCGGAGAACAACAGGCAAGCGTCGCAGTCATCTTTTCAGAACGCCAGGAAGACCTGCTGTTTTCGAATGTGCTGGATGGCAGCGAAGCGGATGCACAAGCAAACGCTGCCACACCGCCACCGGACGCGGTGATGCAACCTGATGCGAAGGGTGACGACGATAATGGCGCGCCACGACCGTCTGATGCATCTGACACCCAAATCACCGAAACCGCGTCGCGGCCTGAAAAAGATCTGCCCGGTACGAGACCGGAAAGTGCGGAGCCAACGGGGGTCGCATCGGCAAAACCGGAGAGCCCTGCTGACAATGATCAAGGGGTTGGTGCTCTGTCATCTTTTTCGCGTGACAAAAATTGGCCGGGTGGCCATGTGCCGCAACTGGCAGCGGGCGCAATTCTTGGAACATCGCAAAATCTCGCTAGGCCAGCGTCGGAAATGGGTGATCTTACGGCCAAGATCCCCCCCCAAACTGACAATAACGACAGGTGGATTGGCGCCAGCTTTGTCAAACAAGCGGGGCAAGTTACCACTCCGCCGTCGCATCGCAAGACATCAGACCTTTCCGCGAGTGGGCGCGCAAAAGCGATCCAAACGGATGCAGATCACCTCAGTGGCGCGGTGATAGTCGGGACATCGATACACAAGGGTGCCCTGTTTGGGCAGGGCAGGGCCGGCCCCGAGAACCGAATCGAGCGCCCTGACGTCCCCGCGAAGGCCGTGCGACCGAACACAGCCGGTCAATCACAGGATGTTCAGACACGATTGACGGATGTGGCAAGCAAGGCTGGTGTTTCGCAGCACCCAATATATGTGCCGGGCTCAACATCGATGCCATCTGAGCCCAAAACACCACAAGTTGCGCAAGTTTCGGCCAAAAAATCTGATCAGATGACCTTCGCTGACAATAAGCTTGCCGGGTTGAAATCAGTAACGACACGTCGACCAACGCAGGGTGCCTATCCGGACACTACCGGTGATCTGGTGCCCGCTGATCACAAGCCGCGTACCCAAGTGAAAGCAGGGATCGTGCAGCCCTTGGCGGGCATTGCGGCAAAAATCGCTGGGGCGTCCGCAGATAGGCATTCAAGTGGCCGCGCGGAAAGGCGGCGCAATGACAGCCCGATATTTGATCGTGCGATCCGGGCAGATATGCAGGCGCAGGGCGCCACTGCAAAGGCTATGGTGCCAACGCAGCCCGCCAAAACTGATGTGCCGTCGCCCAAGCAGATCACGCCGGGCTTGCATGCTGTCTCGGCTGCAGACGCTGAATTAGATGCCTCAGAGATTCGCGCGCGGGACCTGTCATATTCGACACCACGGGACATCGCAGGAATTGCGGGCCCGCTACCACCGTCCTTCCTATCGCGGCCAGACCTGCCCCCGATGATCGCACGACAGCTGGCTGAGGGGTTGGCAAAGTCGCACGGGAGGTCGGTCGAACTTTCCCTGAACCCTCAGGAATTGGGCCGTGTGCGTATGGCACTCCAGATGGCGGATACCGGGATCGTGGTCACTTTGCTGACAGAGCGGCCTGAAACGCTTGATCTGATGCGCCGCCATATTGATCAGCTGGGCCAAGAATTCAGGGCATTAGGATATGAGGATGTTACCTTTTCCTTTGCCAACAAGGGCGGCGACCGCCACCCAAAGGGGCAAGAAACATCTGCCCAAGTTGCCCCCGCTTTCGTTGAGGTCGAACTGCAAGACCTTCCCCCCAGCCATGTTCAAAACGGCCCGATGACGGGCCTTGATCTGCGCATATAAAGGACCGTTTTGATGATCGCCCCCACAAGTACCGCACCCGTCACGCCCACACCCCCGACACCTGTGGCGTCGAACCCTGTCTTGTCGTCCGACTTTGAAACTTTTCTGCGGATGCTTACCACGCAAGCACGCTATCAGGACCCGCTGGAGCCGATAGACTCAAGCGAGTACGCAGCGCAATTGGCACAGTTTTCCATGGTGGAACAACAGGTTATGTCCAATGACCTTCTGGCCGCGTTGTCGGCCCAGTTCGGGTCTGGAAACATGGCGCAAATGTCCGGCTGGATCGGGATGGAAGCACTGACCACGGCGCCGGTCACCTTTGATGGCACTCCGGTGACAATCAATCCAAATCCGGCCGCCGCCGCAGATGAGGTGTTTCTGGTCGTCTATGACGAAACCGGACTGGAGGTGCAGCGCCAATCCATTCCCCTGTCGACAGACCCTGTGCAATGGGCAGGCGTTTCAGACGATGGCACGCCTTTTCCAAACGGTGTCTATTCTTTTGAAATCGAAAGCTATGCCGCCAGTGATCTGATCCTGACCGACCCTGCCGAAACCTATGCAGGCATTGTCGAAGCCCGGATACAGGACGGTCAGACCATCCTCATCCTGGAGGGCGGGACCGCGGTTCTGGCCAGCACAGTAACCGGCCTGCGTGATCCGATCTAGCGATCTGAAAGGGAGAAAGTCGCATAAACAAGCGGCATCACAGCGCGCCGAAAGCGACCAAGTTCGAATTTTTCCAAAGGGCGCTGCACGATCCTTGGGTATATCTGTTTTGGCTCATTGCCCTGAACAAGATCGGCCAGCAATCCGCCAGAATAGCTCGCCATCGCGACGCCATTGCCGTGATAGCACATGCTGGCGAATGCTCCCGGCAGGCCCGGGACCGGCCCCACAAACGGCATGCGATTGCGCGCAACGCAGACCATGCCGGACCAGCTGTATGGTGTTTCAACTTCTTTCCAGGCCGGGAACATGTGCTCGAAATCCGCACGCGCCCGTCGAAGTACCCGTGCCTCTGACCCCGGTGTGGCCATCACCCCGCCGCGCACGCCAAACAGCATACGGTTGTCTGGCATCAGCCGAAAATAGTGAAGCAGCTTGCGCGTGTCGTAAGATGCCTGTCCTGAGGTCCAGCCCTGTGCGCCCAACTCGGTTTGGGTCAGTGGTCGGGTGACGATAATGCTGGATTGTGTCGGCATATAACGCCCGGCCAGCCAGTCGGGCAGGTCCTCGGACGAATACCCATTTGTTGCGATGATCAGCTTGTCCGCACTCAAAACACCGGCGGGGGTTGCCAGCTGATACCTGCCACCGGAGCGCGTGATCTGTGTTACCCCGCTGCCGTGATAAAGGGTTGCGCCTGCTGCTTCTGCGGCTGCAGCCAGTCCCAGAATGTATTTGCGTGGGTTCAACCCGAACCCGGCCGGAAGGGTCAACGCACCGTGAAATCCCGCATTCATGCCTTCGGATTGCAGATCTGCGGCAGCCGTCAGGCGCGCATTCAGGCCATAAACCTCACCAACGCGGTCCACCTCCGCGCGCAGTGTGGCAAAGTCGCGCGAACGGTGGGCGAACTGCGTCTCACCGTCCGAATGCCGGTCTACGTCTATCCCATACTGATTGATCAGATCCTCGACAAAGGCGACTGACGCCAGTTCAGCCTGCCGCCATTCTGTCCGGCCCTCGACACCGACGCGCCGTTCAAGTCCTGCATCGTCCAGTCGGCCACCGCCCAGACAGCAAAACCCGCCATTGCGCCCGGATGCGCCAAATCCCACATACCGGCTTTCCAGCACCCGCGCGTCGACACCGGCTTTGGCCAGATGCAGCGCAGCGGACACACCGGTAAAGCCGCCCCCGATGATCGCAACATCGCAACTGTGATGGCCCTGCAATGCATCCCGATCAGGTGCGTCACAGGTGTGATCCCACCAACACCCGGCACGCGGCGCGTCGCTGTAGGTAAAGTCGGGGTAAATCCGTTTCATATCACCACCTGTCCGTTATCGTGACTGCACCTGATACAAGAGCGGCAGTTGGCCATGCCACGGGCACCCTGCCCGATCGCGGCATCCCCATCGCATACTCACGAGCCCTTACACGTGACACACCGTGGACCAGCATCCCTGATTGGATGCAATTTGATCAAGTTTTGCACGATACAGCAAGATGATTTATGGTTGCGCCCGTAGGGGCCTGCATCTGACAGTGGCGGGCGATAACAAGAGGTGTGGGCGAGGCAATGAACATAGAAACCATTCCGGCTCCCAATCCGTTTGCCGAAACCGAAACTGGCAAGACACCCGCCCATCAAAGTGTTTATGAAAATTTGCGCGCGATGATCCTCTTTGGCGATCTGGCGCCCGGTCAGGCCGTGACGATCCAGGGGCTTGTGTCAGAGCTTGGTGCAGGCATGACGCCCGTGCGCGAGGCGCTCAGACGTCTGATCGCTGAAGGGGCATTGACCCATCAGGGAAATCGCCGGGTCTGTGTGCCCGAACTCACTCCGGAAGGTGTGGATGAGCTTGGTTTCATGCGCAGCGCGCTGGAGCCTGAGCTGACAGGGCGCGCTGCGCACCGCATGACGGCACAGCATATCGATACATTGCGGGCCGTCGACGCCGATCTGAATGCGGCGATCGCCACCGGCAATATTGGCGGATACCTTACGCATAACTATCGGTTTCATGCCTATATTTACGCAAGTGCCGATGCGCCGATCATGGCCGCCACCGTAGATCGCCTTTGGCTGCGGTTCGGACCGTCACTGAGGGTTGTCTGTGGCCGCTTTGGCACATCGAACCTGCCCGACAAACACGCCGATTTACTGGCCGCACTGGAGTCGGGCGATGTCGATGCCGCGCGACAGGCCATGGCAGAGGACGTGGCCCAAGGCACACGGCAAATCCGCGAAGCCCTCTCTGACGGCAATGGGCCCGTGTCCTCTGATTGACTTCCGATAATTTGATCATATTTTGGCGGCGATAAATTTCACTGTGAAAGGGGCGACCATGTCCACGATCTCAAACCACCTGCCCACTGCTGAACTTCAGGCGCTGGACGCGGCGCATCACATGCATCCCTTTACGACCAATGATGATCTGACCGCCAAGGGTGTCCGGGTTATCGCACGGGCCAAAGGCGTCTACCTAACCGATACAGATGGCAACGAGATCCTCGACGCGATGGCAGGTCTGTGGTGCGTGAACCTTGGTTATGGTCGCCCGGAAATGGGTCAGGTCGCCGCGCGGCAGATGAACGAATTGCCCTACTACAACACCTTCTTCCAAACCACGCATGTCCCGGGCATCGCCTTGGCCAAGGAACTGGCCGATCTGGCGCCGGGCGATCTGAACCACGTGTTCTTTGCCGGTTCGGGGTCAGAGGCAAATGATACGAACCTGCGCATGGTGCGGACCTATTGGGCGGAACTGGGCAAACCCGAAAAAAGCCACGTGATCAGCCGCAAGAATGCCTATCACGGGTCGTCCATGGGGTCGGGATCGCTTGGTGGGATGACCTATATTCACGAACAGGGCGGGATGCCTATTCCGGGCATCCATCATATCGGTCAGCCCGACTGGTGGTCCGAAGGCGGCGACATGACGCGCGAAGACTTTGGGCTGGCGCGTGCACGCGAACTTGAGGAAAAGATCCTTGAGCTGGGTGCCGAGAATGTTGCGGCATTCATCGGAGAGCCGGTTCAGGGTGCGGGCGGGGTCATCATCCCGCCAAGCACGTACTGGCCAGAGATCCAGCGCATTTGCCGCAAGCACGACGTGTTGCTGATTGCCGACGAGGTCATCTGCGGTTTTGGGCGCACCGGAAACTGGTTTGGCGCGCAAACATTCGACATTATTCCCGACATCATGACCGTCGCAAAAGGTCTGTCCTCGGGCTACGCGCCCATTGGTGCATCCATTGTGAATGACAAGGTCGCGAAGGTCATCAACGCCTGCGAATTCAGCCATGGCTACACCTATTCCGGTCACCCGGTCTGCGCTGCGGTGGCCTTGGAAAATCTCCGCATCATGCATGAAGAAAACATGCTGGATCACATTCGCAACGTGGCGGCCCCCGCCCTGCAAAATGCGCTGTCCGCGCTGGAAGATCATCCGCTGGTCGGGGAAACCGCGCGCTCTGGCATGATGGCCTCCATCGCGCTGACGCCGCACAAGGAAAGCCGCGCCGCCTTTGCCTCGCCCAAGGGCGACGTGGGCTACATGTGCCGCGAGCACTGCTTTGCCAACAATCTGGTGATGCGGCATGTGGGGGACCGCATGGTGATCTCACCACCTCTGGTGATCACACCGGAAGAGATCGAGGTGTTCGCCACCCGCGCGCGCAAGGCCCTGGACGCAACCTATGCCGATCTCAAAGACAAGGACATGCTCAAGGCGGCTTCCTGACCAGTCGGGTGTTCCTGCTATGACAGACCTGCGGGACGGTGGGCGGGGCGTCGTCGCAGACGCGCGTCGCGCACCGTCACAATGCCCGCAATCGTTCCAGCAACTGCAATGACGGGTATCCATCCGGCAAGACGCCCTGCGCCTGTTGAAAGCGCCGGATGGCATTGATGGTAAGGGGCCCCATCTTGGCGTCGATCTTTTCGGTATCAAACCCCGCCGCCGTCAGCCGTTTCTGCAATTCGATCCGCTCATCATAGCTCAGCACCCGCAAGTGGCGCGGCCAGCTTTGTCTGATCGGCCCCTCACCCCGGATCCGGTCCGCAAGATGCCCGACCCCAATCACATAGGCGTCCGCCGTGTTGTACGCTTCAAGCGCCTCAAAGTTGCCAAAGATCAGGAACGCCGCCCCGTTCGCGCCCCCCGGCAGCAGAACAGACGCCAGACCGTGGTCTCTCACGGCGCTTCCGTCCGGTTGCACCACGCCCAGAACAGCCCAGTCACTGGGCATTTTCTTAAGCGTGCGCCGTGCCAACATATAATCAAATCCTTCGGGCACCTTCACCTCAACCCCCCAGGGTTGGCCATACGTCCAGCCAAAGTGCTTGAGGTATGCTGCAGTCGACGCGAGCGCATCTGACGGATCTTCCCCCCAGATGTTGCGCCGCCCGTCCGCATCGTAATCAACGGCAAGCTTCTGAAAGGAGGAGGGCATGAACTGCGTATGGCCCATCGCGCCAGCCCAGGATCCTTTCAGTCGCCCCTTGGTCGTATCCGCGTCCTGCAGTATTTTGAGCGCGGCCAACAGCTCTGCTTCAAAGAACGCGGCGCGGCGTCCTTCATATGCCAGAGTCGCCAGAGAATTGAGAACTGAATCTTCACCGCGGAACGTACCATAGGCACTTTCCAAACCCCATATCGCCGTCACAATCTCTTTCTCGACACCGTATTTGGCCTCGATCGCCCGCAGCGTCTTGTCCCATTTTGCAAGCGCCGCCTTGCCATTGCTGACCCGTAAATCAGATACGGCAGTATCAAGGTAATCCCACACGGTCTTGGTAAATTCGGCCTGATTGCGATCCCGGCGCACGACCTCGGGCTGATAGGTCACGTCCCGCATGGCTGTGTCATAGGTGTCTGCTGACAGGCCCGCCGCCAGCGCAGCAGGCCGAAACGTCCGGACCCATGCCTTCAATCCAGCCTGCGTCGGATTTGCGACAATGGTGATGTCGCCGCGCTCAGGCGGGCGCAATGACGCATCTGGTCCCATAGCGCTGACAGTGCCCGCCCATCCGATAGACAGCCCCAGAATGATGCTTGTCAGTTTGCCCATATCGACCCCAATTGTTTCGGTCCGTTCTTTGGCGCGATGATACTGCCTGAATAGGCAGCAAGAAAGCCATCACCCCTCAGCCGCGCGGCTCTTCGCCACCGCGTCGCGCATCATTTGCGTGAACTCTCGCAGCATCGGCACCCGGCGCGGTCTGAAGCTTGCCCCGGTGCGCCGCAGATCGTCCATCCGGTCCAGTCGAAACACACGGTAGTCGTGCCGCAAATGGCACCATGCCATAAGCACATTCGTTTCCTGCCAATAGACCAGCCCCAGCGGGTCAACCTCGCGCGTCGTCGCCGCACCTTTCTTGTCAACATAAGAGAACGCGACCGTTTCTTCGTCCCATGTGGCTGATCTGAGATAGGCCGCGTCAATGCGCGGCGAGTCCGGGCGAATGAACCGTTGCGCGTCAAGAATGGCGTGTTGCAAGCGGTGGGCCTGTCGCGGCGGGACCCGGGCAGTCAGTTTGGCCAGTGCCGTATTGGCCGCCTTGGCAAGGGCCGGGTCGCCAATGATCGCGACGTCACGCAGGCCCAGTACCAATGCCTCAAGCTCGTCATCCTCAAACCCCAGGGGCGGCAGCGTGGCGTCTTCGATCAAGGTGTAGCCAAAACCCGCCTCGCCGTCGATGACGGCCCCCAGACCGCGCAGCGCGTCAATGTCGCGATAGACCGTGCGCAGCGAGACATGCAGCTCATCCGCCAATTGCCCTGCACGGACGGGTGCGGGCATGCGGCGCAGGGCCGTCATCATCTGAAACAGTCGGTGCGTGCGTGTCATGGGAAAAGCCTAGACCATACTGCCAATAATTGACAGCAGCCTCAGATAGAAAGCGACCGATAAAGGAGTCTTCCCATGATCACACTCATCACCTATGCGCCTGCCTTCGGCCAACCTTCAGCCAGCCCCTATTGCACCAAGGCGATCTGGCTTCTGAATATGTCCGGTCAGTCGTGGGGGCGGTCCGACACATTCGATCCCCGATCCATGCCCAAACAGAAACTGCCCGCGATCCGCGTCGAAGAAACACTGATCCATGACAGTGACGACATCCGCGCATATCTCGAGGGCCAGGGCCACGACTTTGACGCGGGCCTTTCAGATATGGAACGCGCAACCTCCCGCGCGTTCATCCGCATGGCCGAAGAGCATATGTATTTTCACATCGTTCTTGATCGCTGGGGTGATGACCGCACTTGGCCCAAGGTCCGCGATACCTATTTCAAGATGATCCCCAAACCGCTGCGCCGCTTCATAACAAACAGGCTGCGCAAAAGCGTTCTGCGCGGCATGCATATGCAGGGCCTTGGTCGGCTGACCGCAAAAGAGCGGCTGGCGCGGATCGAACCAGATCTGCAAGCAGTCACCACGCGGCTTTGGCACGGGTGCTTCCTGTTTGGAAACCGCCCAACAGCGGCAGATGCCTCCGTCGCTGCGATGCTGGGCGCCATGCGGGCGACCCCGGGATCGACCCTGCTGAAGACCCGGATTGCTGAGGATGTGATCCTGTGTCGCTATCTTGACCGGATGGAACAGGCGATGCGCGCGCCTAACGGCGACGTCGTGTCACTTTGCGCTTAGGCTTGGTGCCCTTGCGCTTGCCTTTGTGAGGCTTGCGGCGGGAGCTATGCCCAGCCGGGCTGCGGCTTCCGCCCTCGACCTTCTGGTCCTCTATCTCCAGAAGCTCCAGCGCGATGCCACCTGTCACGGGAACCGCCTCGGCCAGTTTGACCTTGACGCGTTGGCCCACACTGATGACCCGGCCGGTGTCCGCCCCCATCAACGTCTGATCCTCACGATCATAGTGGAAATACTCGCGGCCCAGCGCACGCATCGGCAGCAGCCCATCGGCGCCTGTTTCATCCAGTTTTACAAAGACCCCGAAACGCGCAATGCCACTGATGCGCCCGGTAAACTCGGCCCCCACGCGGTCGCTAAGATAGGACGCCAGATAGCGGTCGGTTGTATCCCGTTCGGCCACCATCGACCGCCGCTCCGTGTCAGAGATGTGCATGCCTGTCTGCTCTAGCCGGTCGATGTCTTCCTCGCGCAGCCCGTCGTCGCCCCAGCCATGCGCCGTGATCAATGCACGGTGAACGATCAGGTCAGAATAGCGCCGGATCGGCGAGGTAAAATGCGCATAGGACTTCAGCGCGAGGCCAAAATGCCCAATGTGCTGCGGCCCATAATACGCCTGTGTCATCGATCGCAGCGTCGACAGATTGATCAGCTCTGCATCTTCGGACCCCGCAGCGTCGTTCAGCAACCTGTTGAGATGTTCTGTCCTGAGCACCTGTCCCTTGGCCAGATTGAACCCTGCCGCCTGCGCCGTTTCACGCAGCGCGTCCAGCTTTTCCTTTGGCGGTTCTTCATGAATGCGAAACAGCAGCGGTACTTTCTTGCTCAGCAGTGTCTCGGCCGCAGCCACGTTGGCCAGCACCATGAATTCTTCGATCAGCTTATGCGCATCCAGACGGTCCTTGAAATTGACGGATTTCACCGTGCCATCTTCGGCCAGTTCGATCCGGCGCTCGGGAAGGTCCAGTTCCAGCGGTTGGCGCGCTGCACGCGCCTTGAGCAAAGCCTCATAACAGGCATAGAGCGGCTGCAAGACAGGTTCCAACAGCGGCCCGCAGCGGTCATTGGGATTGCCGTCAATTGCCTCCTGCACCTCTTCGTAGTGCAGCGAAGCAGGGGACCGCATGAGACCACGATGGAACGTGTGTGACAGTTTTTGCCCCTTGGCATCCAGCACCATCCGCACCGCCACGCAGGCACGCGGCACCCCTTCGTGCAGGGAACATAAATCGCCCGACAACCGATCCGGCAGCATGGGTACAACCCGATCCGGGAAATAGGTTGAGTTGCCGCGTTTCTTGGCCTCACGGTCCAGTGCCGTTCCCGGGCGCACATAATGGGCCACATCGGCAATCGCGACCCAAAGAATGTGACCGCCTTCGTTCTTAGGATCCTCATCCGCGTGTGCATAACAGGCATCGTCATGATCCCGCGCATCGCTGGGGTCGATGGTGATCAGTGGCAAATCACGCAGGTCTTCACGGCCATTGAGATCGGCTGGTTTCATCGCATCCGCTTCCTCGACCACCTTATCGGGGAAGGCATCGGGAATGCTGTGTTGGTGGATTGCAATCAGCGACACCGCGCGTGGGGCGGAAGGATCGCCCAGACGCTCCACGATCCGCGCACTTGGCAGGCCCATGCGGCCCTTTGGTCCGGCCTGCTCCGCCTCGACCAACTCGCCATCCTTGGCACCGTGCATGGCGTCCGCGGCGACAGTCCATTCCTTGTCTGCGCCCTTGTCGATAGGCACGATCCGCCCGCCTTCGGATTTCTTGCGAAAAATGCCCAGCACGCGCTTGGGGTTTGTGCCAATCCGCCGGATCAGCCGCGCTTCGTAATGATACGGCTCATCCTTGACCAGCGTCAGCCGCGCAAGAATACGGTCGCCTTCGCCCAATGCCGGATCACTTGCACGCGGGATAACCAGCACGCGCGGCTCTACCCCCTCGCCGTGCCATTCCATCGGTTTCGCGAAAAGATCGCCATCGCCATCCGGCCCGGTCACCAGCAGCACGGAAACCGGCGGCAGACGGTCGGGATCCTGATAGGTCTTCTTGCGTTTTTCCAGATGCCCCTCAGCTTCGAGCTCCTTGAGAATACGCTTGAGGTCAATGCGCGCGGCACCCTTGATACCGAACGCCTTAGCAATATCGCGCTTGGCTGTCAGCGTGGGGTTTTGTTCGATCCATTCAAGGATCTCGGCTTTGGTGGGAATTCTGCTCATTGCCCTGAGGTAGCACGCGCCCCCGCCGCCGTCACATGCAAATCGTCAGCGGTGTCGACGTCGTGCAGGCAAGCAACCTGTGCGATCCGGTGATCCGGCAGCGTCGCCATCGTATCCGTCAGTGCGTGTTCCGTGGACCAGCGGATGTCTTTCATGAAACCTGCGGGCTGTCTGGCGGGATGTTTCAGCCCCACCAGCCAATACCCACCATCGGGCGCAGGACCAAAAACCGCATCATGATCGCCCAAAGCCGCAAAGGCCCGGGCAACATGTCGGCGCGAGATGCCCGGAATATCCGCCCCGATCACACAGGCAGGCCCCCCTCGCCCCAACCGCAGCATCCGTGCCATGCGGTCGCCAAGATCGCCCCGCCCCTGCGGCCAACGCGGCAAATCACCGGGCCAGACCCGACTGTGCAAACCCGCCAAGTCCGGGGCCACGGCCAGCACCACCTGCCAGCGCGGATCGCGGATATCCCGCAACAGCCTTTTCACCTGATGGCGAAACCACCACGCGGCAGGAATCATACCAATCTGGCGTCCCAACCGGGTCTTGACCCGTCCGGGCCGGGGCTCCTTGATCATCACGATCAATGTGCGCCTCACAGCGGCCGCACCATGTCCCGATGATCAATGCCGGCGTCATCGTAAACGGGGCCTGTCGCCGCAAAACCAAGCGTTTCATAAAAACCCAAAGCGTGGAGCTGCGCACCCAGCTTAGCCGTGCGCGCCTTGCCTGCCGAAACCTCAAGTGCAGCCATGATCAGCGCCGCCCCCAGACCCGCGCCGCGATGTGACTTCAACACACACACCCGCCCGATCTTGGCGATATCATCGGCAATATAAACGCGCGCCGTGCCAACCGGCGTGTCGCCATCCCGTGCAAGCAAATGCAGGCTTTCAACATCAAGTGCATCGATTTCTTCTTCAACGGGAACGCCCTGTTCCTCGATGAAAACCACCCGTCGCAATTCAAAACAGGTCTTCAGATCATCCGTCAGGTCAATGGACACCGTCACGCAAAATAGTCCCGCAGGATGCGCCCATAGATCGCCTTGAGCTGTCGGATGTGTTCGACCGACACATGTTCATCCACTTGATGCATCGATTGTCCGACCAGACCAAATTCGACCACGGGGCAATGCGCTTTGATAAAGCGGGCGTCAGACGTGCCGCCGGTGGTCGACAGCGTGGGCTTTACGCCGGTTTCAGCCTCGACCGATTTGGCCACCAGATCTGACAGCGCACCGGGGGGCGTGATAAAACTTTCGCCCGAAATCTTGACCTTCATGTCGATGTCCACGCCAAAGGCGCCTTTGACCTCTTCGCATTTCTCGTTCAGCCACGCGGTCAGGCTTGCACCTGAATGTGCGTCATTGAACCGGATGTTGACTGCGGCAGAGCAGCTTGCCGGGATCACGTTCGTCGCAGGATTTCCGGTGTCGACCGTCACGACGGCAAGTGTGGATGCATCGAAATGTTCGGTTCCCTCATCCAGCGTATGGCTGGCCAGCGTGTCCATCAGGCGCACCATCGCACTCAGCGGATTGTTGGCGCGATGCGGATAGGCTGAATGGCCCTGTACGCCTGTGACCTTGATCCAGGCCGTCATCGACCCGCGGCGCCCGATCTTCATCATCTGGCCCATCGTATCGGGGCAGGTTGGTTCACCCACCAGACAGACATCCATCCGCTCGCCCTGTTCTGCCATATGATCAAGCAACGCGGTGGTCCCATCCAGAGCATCGCCTTCCTCGTCGCCGGTGATCGCGATGACAATCGATCCGTCAGGCGGGCTGTTCTTGACGAAATCCATCGCCGCTGCGGTAAAGGCGGCAACGCCAGACTTCATATCCGTGGTGCCGCGCCCATACATGATACCGTCCTTTATCTCGGCTCCAAAGGGGGGCATCGTCCAGTCCGCTTCGTTTCCGATGGGCACGACATCAGTGTGACCGTTAAACCCGAAACATCTGGTGTTTCCCTTCTTTCCCCAACGCGCAAAGAGATTGCGAATGCCGCCGCGATCGGCCCAGGCGCAATCGAAACCGGCATCTGTCAGCATCTCCTCTAATATCTCAAGCGCACCATCGTTTTCAGGCGTGACGGACGCGCAGCGCACCAGCTTGGCGGTCAGGTCAACAGGGTCGATACCGGGCATGCAGGCTCCTTTGATCACAACAGGCGGGACGCCTATTCTTGTGGCGAAAATGGCGCGGTGCCAAGGGGGATGACAGATCAAACGCTTCCCGAACCCGTGATCCATGCTAGTCTGAACGTAATAATGACCCGAGGCAGGGCATCAGCAGCCGGATGGCACCTGAAAACAGGGCCTTCCACCAGACCAATGAATGTAACACGCTACGCAATGCGCGGGCTGTTGTTGATCATTTCTGCCTTTGAACAAACGGTGCGGGCAGAATGACAGTATTGGGTATGAGGTCCGAAGACGGACCAGCAGGCGGTGTATTCAAAGACATTGAGGTGCGGCCATGACGTGGCTGGCGCTGTGTGATCATGACGACCGCAAGCTGTCGTTGAATGGTCTGGGTGTCGATCGGCGGGATGAACCCTGTCTGTCACCTGATCCGCGATTGCTGGTTTCCCGCGGGACCCTGCTGTTCGAGATGCGGCTGAACGACGATGAAACCACGCGCGATCTGTTTGGCTATGCCGAATCAGAACCTTGGCCACGCGGCATGCTGTTTCGCAGCCTGCCCGGCGGCGGCGTCGCCTTTATCCAATCCATGGCCAATCACACCGCGCGCGCTGAAATCCGCGTGAGCAATGTCGCACGCAGCGATTTCATCCGCATCACGTATTCCTGGGATGCCGCAGCCAGATGGGCGCGAATGACCCTGGAACAACCGCAGGAATCGGTCATCAAAAGCGTGCAGATCGATGCACCCCAACCGCTATCGCTGGGGGACCTGCGCGATCTGATGCTGGGCAGGGGCAGCCATGTGTTTTCTGCCGATATGATCTTTGCCGCGCTCTCAGACGCGATCGAACCCGTGGGCCCGATGCCCAGCCTGATGTCGGACGTGCCGATTGCAACGCCGTGGGATTACAAGGCCGCGGGCGATCTTCGGCGGGGCGACACTGTCACCACACGTGCCTCAGGGGTGGTGCCGGTGGTGCACAGCATCACCCGCACCGTGCCCGCCCGTGGCAGCTTTCGCCCGATCCATCTGCGCGCGCCCTATTTCGGTCTGCAACAGGACATTACCGTCAGCCCCGAGCAACACTTGCTGATTGACGGACCAGAAGTCGAATACCTTTTCGGGCAAGAGGCCGTGCTTGTCCCGGCAAGCCATCTGGTGAACGGTTTTACCGGCTTTGCAGCGCCCTGCGGGCCGACGGTTTCCTACACGCAGCTCTTGTTGCCCAAACACGAAACCATGCTTGCGGCGGGGACGGCACTGGAAAGCCTTTATATAGGGCGCATCCGGCGGCGACCCGATGAGCTTGCCAGCAGTGTCTTGCGTGATCTCGATCGGCACGGCCTGCCCGAACACGGACGCCCGTCGCATCAGGTTCTACGTCACTTCGAAGCGATACACCTCGCGCGTCAGCGCGCTGCCTGAGCGATATTCTCAAGCACCCGCATCGCGTCACCTTCACGCCCCTCGGGCACAAAAAGATGGTCATGGTAAAACCCTGCGACCGGATTCACCCCCATGCCTGCGTCAGCGAGCGCGGTTGAGATCCGGGCAATGAATCCCACAGCCGCCAGCGCGGAATGTACGTTCAGGGTGATCATCCGGCAGGGAAATTCATAGGCCAGCCCATGCACTTCGGCTTGCTCTTTCAGCAAGATCAGCGTGATCCCCTCGGATTCCTGAAACATCATGCGCGGTGCCAGCCCCAAAGGCACCTCGGCCTGCGACAGGGTTGCAAAAACAAACACTCCCTCCACCAAATCGGCTGAGAGCCCGCGCAAAAGCGTATCCAGGTCGGTTTCGCCTGACATTTTCCTGTCCTTTCCGCTGTGATAGCACGTGGGAATTAGATGCATGGAATGGGCGTTTGTCCATGTCCCACCTAAGGAAAACGAGATGGCTGAACTCAGAACATCACGCCTGCTGCTGCGCCCCGCCCGCACGGGCGATGCCGCCCCGCTTCACGCGGTCTTTACCGACCGGGACGCCATGAAGTTCTGGAGCACGCTGCCCCATGACGACATCGCCCAGACCGAGGCCTTTGTCGCGGCCATGATCAACGCGGATCGCACACAGTTCTCCGACTTTGTCGTCGAGCACGAAGGCCGGGTGATCGGCAAGGCAGGGTTTTGGCAGATTCCCGAGATCGGGTTCATCTTTCACCGTGACACCTGGGGTCAGGGGCTTGCAAGCGAGGCCCTGCGCGCCCTGATCAGGCACGGCTTCACCGATCTTGGACTTGCGCGCATCATAGCGGATGTCGATCCGCGCAATGCCGCCTCAATCGGACTTCTGACAAAGATGGGATTTGCCGAAACCGGGCGGGCGTCGGCCACGATCAGACTGGGCGATGAATGGTGTGACAGTATCTATTTTGCCCTGCCGCGACCGCAAGATCAGTCGTAGAACGGCGTCATCTGCGCCACGATCACCGCGTTTTCATCCAGCGCCCGCTGCATCAATGCGCGTTCTTCTGCATCAATCGTCTGACCCTCGGCCTCGCGGTCTGCCAGCGTGCCATAGCCTGTGACATCCAGCGGCGCCGTGTCGGCCTGTTTGAGGATGGCCACCGTTTCGCGCACCGCTTCGGCCTCATCGACCCCTGAGGCAAAGCACATCAGCGCCGCACCGGTGGCCGTGTCAGGCAGGCCGTCGCCCTCTTTGCGGCCAATCTGAACCACCAGTGTATAAACCTGCTGACGCGAGGGTTTTTTCTTCTTTTTTGGTTCAGACATGAAAAGGGCCGCCTTTCGATACGAACGGCAGCCCTAGCGCGGTTTTACAAATTTGGGAAGCCGTCAGGACCCCCGGTTGCGCAGCATCTGCGCAGCGGCGATCAGAATGCACGCGCCGACAAATCCTACAAAGAGCTGACCGATCCATCCTCCCAGCGTCGATCCGAAGATCGCCATCAGGATGAAATTGAAAACGACCGCCCCGACAATGCCAAGGATGATGTTCATCAGCAGACCGTGGTCGCGTTTCATGAACTTTTCCGCCAGCCAGCCCGCAAGGCCGCCAACGATGATAGCTGCAAACCAACCGATGCCCGTCATTTGAAGTCTCCTAAATTGAACTAAAGGACAAACGCCGCGAGACCAGCCCCTGTTCCCGATGCAGCGAAAAGATTAATCGCGCAGGAGCTCGTTGATCGACGTCTTGGATCGTGTACGTTCATCCACGCGCTTCACAATGACCGCGCAGTACAGGTTGATGTTGTTCTTGGACGGCATTGACCCCGCCACAACCACCGATCCGCTGGGCACTTCGCCATACATGACCTCGCCTGATTCGCGATCCACGATCTTGGTGGATTGACCAATGAACACACCCATCCCCAACACAGAGCCTTCGCGCACGATGCAGCCTTCGACCACCTCTGAACGCGCACCGATAAAGCAGTTGTCTTCGATAATGGTCGGACCCGCCTGCATCGGCTCCAGCACGCCACCGATGCCGACCCCACCGGACAAGTGCACGTTTTTGCCGATCTGTGCACAGGATCCGACCGTCGCCCAGGTATCGACCATCGTCCCCTCATCCACGTAGGCGCCAAGGTTCACGAAGGACGGCATCAGCACCACGCCCGGTGCGATGTAGGCGGATTTGCGCACTACACAGCTGGGCACGGCGCGAAAGCCCGCCGCCTGCCACTGGTTGTCGCCCCACCCTTTGAATTTGCTGTCGACCTTGTCCCACCAGCCGCCGCCTTGCGGGCCGCCGTCCTGCTGCTCCATTTCCTTGATCCGGAACCCCAGCAGTACAGCCTTCTTGGCCCACTGGTTCACATGCCAGTCACCGTTCTCTTGCTTTTCCGCAACCCGCAGCTTGCCACTGTCGAGCGCATCAAGCGTATCCTCGATCGCCTCGCGCGTCTCGCCCGTTGTGCTGGGCGTGATACTGTCGCGATCTTCCCATGCAGCTTCGATGGCGGTCTCAAGTTGGGCGTTGGACATGCGGCTTCTCCTTTGTGCTGCGCGGGCTATACCTGCGCAGTTGACGTCGCGCAATCGTTCAAGACCACTTGATCGAACACCCCATCGACGGCGTCTGATCGCGCGGACCCTGACCGGTCTCGGCTATCTGGCGCATGGCGTTCACGAGCTCGGGCACCCTCGCACCTGCATCCCCGCGCATCCCCACGTCATCCAGCCGGCCCCGGTATTGCAGTCCGCCATCCGCATCAAAGCCAAAGAAGTCAGGCGTACAGACCGCGCCATAGGCCCGGCCAACGGATTGATTCTCGTCCACCAGATAGGGCGCTTGCAGCCCATGGGTCTGCGCAAAAACCGTCATCTTTTCCGGCGCATCGGCGGGATAGTCGCGATAGTCGTTTGACATGATGCAAACACATCCGATGCCCATTGCCTCAAGCGCATTCATATCTTCGGCGAGCCTGTCGATCACCGCGACCACATAGGGACAATGATTGCAGATAAATGCGACCAGCATCCCTTTCTCGCCAATCACCCCATCACGCGAATGGCGCACGCCCGCCGGGGTCGCCAGATCAAACTCCGGCGCGGGCCAGTCAAAATCACACGTCTTGGTTTCCAGCAGCATCGGCCCGTCTCCCGTTTTCGCGGGCTATCCTGCGCGCCTGGGCTATGTTGGTCAATGACGCCATTGCAAGTCGGCTGGAACCACGCCACGCTGGCCTGATCGGATTTGGGAGACCTCCATGAAAGACAACACCCGCCACCCTTTGCGCCACGCCCACATGGACCGCCAGAAGGCGGAAGAGGTGCCGGATACCCCGCAGACCCGTGCGCCAGCTTACCGGCTGGCTTTTACCGACGACGATTTCATGTGCAGGCCCGAAACAAGGCCCGCGCGGTTGCAACTGGAACTTCTCAAGCCCGAATTGTTGTTGGATGAGGCGGGGATCACCTCAACCATCGTTCTGTTTGGCGGCGCGCGTATCCCGGAGCCCGCCAAAAAGGACACCGCCCGGACTGAAACGCTGGCAGAGTTGTCGCGCTTTTACGACGAAACCCGCGAATTCGCGCGGCTGATGACGCTCAAATCCATGGAAAGCAACGGCACCGAAGACGTGATCGTCACCGGCGGCGGCCCCGGCGTGATGGAGGCAGGAAATCGCGGTGCGATCGATGCGGGGGGCCACTCCATCGGGCTGAACATCGTATTGCCGTTCGAACAGGCCCCCAACGAATACGTCACTCCCGAGCTTTGCTTTAACTTCCACTACTTTGCCATCCGGAAGATGCATTTTCTGATGCGTGCCAGGGCAATCTGCGTTTTTCCCGGCGGCTTTGGCACCATGGATGAACTTTTTGAATCGCTCACCCTGATCCAGACCGGTCGGATGGAACGGGTGCCGTTCTTGCTGTTTGGCCGCGCGTTCTGGGAAAAGATCATCAACTGGGACGCCCTGGCGGATGCGGGCACCATTTCAGCCGAAGATCTCGATCTTTTCCGTTTTGTCGAAACCGCACAGGAAGCGGTTGACCTGATCGAGAACTGGGAACCGGCAGCCGCGCGGGACAAGGTGCCGGGACGGTGACGTCCAGACCGCACCGCAGATGAAAAGCTGTAAGGTTGGCTTGAGTTTAAAAGAAAGATGAAGAAGGGGTTAGCGCCTTAGGGTGTGCGGCGGCGTGCCTTGAGCCGCTCGCGCATCATGGCTTTGCCCTCCGGCGTTCCATCATGCCATGACCCGAAAAGCTTGTCCCAGGGCACATCCAGATTGCCGTAATTCACCTCGAAATACCGGTGATGCAGCTGATGATGAAAGGTGCCAAGGCTCAGCCGTTTGAGATCCCGAAACCACAACCCCTCGAACCCGGTATGGGTGGTCACCGCAAAGATGGCATAGAACATCAGGTGAAAGATCACATGCACGGGGCTGCTGGGCACGACAAAATGGATAAGGATCGTGCCGAAATAGAAAAGATGTTCGACCGGGTGCATCGACAGGCCTGACCACGGCCCCACATCCGTATTGCGGTGGTGCAGGGCGTGGAACCGGTAAAGCGCATCGGTGTGCAGCAATCGGTGGATCCAGTAGAAATAAAAACTGTCCCAGACAGGCACCAGAAAGAAGAACGCAACAAACCAGACCGGTGTCTGCGCAAACGTGGTCAGCGGGGCGTATCCGTTGGCGAGCGCCCACCAGATCCAGGCTTCAAAAAGCGACCAGACCGTCACGCCGGACGCAAGCGACCAGAACATGTTGTCTTTCACCTGATCGTCAAAGGAAAACACCCGGCCTTTGCGCGGGAAGGGACGCGGGTCGTATTTTTTGTCTGTGCCCTGCGCGGCATAGGAATGGAAAAACAGATGCAGCCCGCCGGCGATCACGCTGATGATCACCAGATTGCGCAGCCAGATCAGCCCGATCCACGCCCCCGGCGTCGCGGTCTGTGTCAGGCTCGGCGACAGCCACAGATAGCTGACCCATGCGATCGCCAGAATGAACGTGTTTATGGTCAGAATGAACCAAGCATCCGCATACCACTTGACCACCTGCATCGGCTTCGGCGGCCATTGCCACAGGGGTGAAATTGCGATCGGCAGCGCGGGCGTGTGGTTCCATTCCTTGCGATCGCTCATTTCGTATACATCTGTTTCTTGAAGGCCCGCGTGCGCTTTGTTCGGTCTGCGCAGAGGACACTAAATCATCGGCTCGGCCAGAGATCAACCGTGCCAAAATAGCATAGGCTTTACCGCACACGTTGTCAGCCAAAGGCACCCACGCCACAAAACAGAGAATACCGCGGCGGCAGAGCTATATCAGCTCTGACCTCCTCGCGCCTTTCGGTACCAGCGTTCTGGTACATCTCGTTCAACCGGGTCAGGAATGAGAAAATGTTGTAACTTAAAGAACAAATTAATAACCTGAAAAAGAGATTTTTTGTTGTGTTTGAATGTTCGTTCTGGAAAGTGCTCGGTTTTGAAGAACCCATATTACACGCTCACCGTAGCCCTGCTAAGCATTGTGATTGTCATAAGTTTCGGTTTCTGGTTCTGGAAATCGCCATTGAACGCCGACTGTATCGATGTTTCACCCACATCGGCACCAGGCCCGGCTCCGGAAATGGACGCCGTTGTTTCATCAGAGGTCGATCCCCCTTACGTGCGATACCATAATGAGTTTGACCGCTTGGAATGCTGTCTTGATATTGCACATGCAGGGGGGGCATATTTGGGACAACCCTACACGAACAGTCTTGAGGCACTTGAGCGAAACTACGGTCTTGGCCGCCGGGTCTTCGAGGTCGACTTTGCGCCAACCTGCGCCGGTCAGATCGTGCTGGCACATGATTGGAAAAACAGAGGCCGCGTCCGGCCCACTTTAAATGAATTTCGTACAGAATTGTCCGATCACGGCCTCACAGGGATGACGCTGCAAGAACTTGTTGCGTGGCTTGCTGCTCGTCCCGGCTCAAAGCTTGTTACTGACACCAAATATCCCGATGTGCAGCTGGCGCTTCTATCCCATCTGGAGGCTGCTTCAAGTAAGCAGTTTGTACGCGATCAGGTTGTTATTCAGGTCTACTCAGAGGCCGAGATAGATGCACCTTACCTTCGGGACCAAGCAAAGATTCTTACCATCTACAAAATGGGTCGCATTACGCCGGAAATGATTGGAACCATAGCGATGTCGTCAGACATCATTGCACTGACGATCCCCGAGACATTTGCTAAGAAGCACCTCGCGGCGTTGCGCAAAGATCTGACGACACTTCCGATTTATGTACATGGCTCTCCGTCGCGGATCAATAGTCTAGAATACCAGTCTTTCCTCAATAACCTTGGGGCTTCCGGCTTTTACCATGAATGATACAAGGCGTATTCTGCTGACCACGATTTGGTTATTTTCTTGGGGACTTCCGGCACTTTCCATTGCAGCGTTGGTGCCCAACCGCCTTGTTGTAATTTGGGCTGTGTCCGGGATCCTTTTTGGTTTATTCCTGATTTCTGCAAGGCACGGAAAATTAGTAGGGGTGATCCTACTCCTTTTGGCAATTTCTTACCTTTCTCTATCGCTCGCTGGTGCCGTAAGCATTTTCATGCAGGGCACACTGCCTGACCTCCGCTTTTTCGCGCATCTTGATGGGTCAACTTTCGGTGCCGCCCTTCAGGCTTATTTCTGGCCAACAGTTGCGACAACATGCTTTCTTTTTGGTTTGCTCGCATCCGTCATGACCTTGCATATCTGGCAACCTGTACGTCCGCCTCTCTCCCGGATCATCGGCCCTCTTTCATTGATCTTGGCCGCTGTATTGTTTGTGCCCGGACATTCCACGCTCTTTTATCTGCAAAGCCATTATACCTACAACGCACTACTGCAGGCCAAGCTGAATAGTTCAATCCAGCGACCCAGGATCAGCGGTCTCCCGGCAGGCAAAACACCCAAAAATATCATACTCATCTATGCAGAGTCGCTCGAACAAACCTACCTTAGAGAGGATCTTTTCGGCGACATCATGCCGCAACTCAGAACCCTCCGTTCCAACGGGATAAATTTTACAAATATCCACCAGTATCCGGGTACCAGTTGGACGGCGGCGGGAATAGTTTCCTCTCAATGTGGAATACCATTGATTTCAAGAAACAGCGGCAACCAGATACTTGCGTCTGTCGAAAATCCGTTTCAGAACATCACCTGCCTCGCCGAGTTTCTTAAGTCTCAGGGTTATGCGACGACCTACATGGGCGGTGCCTCGCTTGATTTTGCCGGGAAAGGCAACTTTCTAAGTGCAAATGGATATGAAGCAGTATTTGGTTACGACGAGCTCAAAAAGTTTGCGCAGAGAAGCCCATGGGGCCTTTACGATGCGCAGTTGTTTGAGGAAGTCGGCAGAGTCCGCAACCAGCTTGCCAAGTCTGCTACCCCCTATTTTTTAACGCTCTTGACGCTCGATACGCATCACCCTTACGGGCATCCCTCTCCTGAATGCGCATCTGAATTTTCTGTTGGGAAGGACATATTGACGGCAGTGTCTTGTTCGGACAAGCTTATCAGTCGATTTATCCGCGAGACGCTGCAAGGGCCTGAGGGCAAAGAAACGATTATTGCGGTGCTTTCGGACCATCTGGCCATGCGCAACACGGCATCAAGTATCTTGGAAGCAGCCGACAGGCGCCTCCTTTTTTCTATCTTTAACACAAACAGTACGCCGCAGGAAATCACCGCCCAAGGCACCCACTTTGATATCACGCCCACCCTTCTTGACGCTGCCGGTTTCGGTCCCCTGGAGTTTGGTTTTGGACAGTCTCTCCTGTCGCATTCCCAAGGCGGTGTTCTTGCGAAAGGTCTCACGCAATCAGACCTTGCAGCGCTCGAACTTGGGGAAATTTTTCCGACCATCACCCTGCCCCAAACCGTCACAGCAAATGCCAAGCGACTTTTCGTCGGCGACACCTCATTCATGGTGCGTGATGGTAACGTAAAGATCGGACGACGGCGGTCCGACATCGGTGATGGTCGTTTTCTCGCGGTCGGCCTCAATAGTAGATCCGCGGCGTTGCCACGGATCATAGGCAGGTTGAATTTATTTCTTGAGGCTCTTGAAAAAAATAAAGCTGATGACCTGTGGTTGGTCTACAACGATGGCCATCTGGATTGCCAGGTTATCCCCGACTGCGCCGGATCGCCGCGCCTTATTCTTTTAAATAACGATGGCGGTTCGAAACATGTTGTGACAGGCGAGGGCACGCTCGAAATCAGTAGATCTGAATTCAAGGCCTTTCTCGCCAATTTGCCGAAAACGGTGTCTGACATCCGGGACTAGTTTGCTCGTCCGTCACGAAAGACTAACAAGCGCTCGATCATCAATCTAACCCTGTATGTCAACGTCACCGGGCATAGTCTGACTCTTACATGTCCGAAATCGGCTTCGGCGGCCATTGCCACAACGGCGAAACCGCAATCGGCAGCGCCGGTGTGTGGTTCCATTCCTTGCGATCGCTCATTTCGTATACATCTGTTTCTTGAAGGCCCGCGTGCGCTTTGTCGCTTCGGCTGTGCCGTTGTGAAAGGTGCCGAACCAGCGATCCCACGGCATTTCCACCGTGCCATAATTGCACTCGAAATACTTGTGATGCAGCTGGTGAAAGAAGTCGCCCAACTGCGCGCGCTTCTTGTCCGTCACCAGCAACCCGTCGAAGCCTGAATGCGAACAGATCGGGTGCAGGGTGAAGGCATATACATGAAACAGGATATGCATCGGGCTGGTGGGAATGACAAAATGGATCAGCAATGAAGAAAAGTAGATCGCATGCTCCAGCGGATGCATCGAAATGCCGGACCACGGCCCCACATTGACGTTCCGGTGGTGCAGCGCATGGGCCACCCGGTACAGGATGGGGACATGCAATGCCCGGTGCACCCAATAGAAATGGAAGGACCCCCACAGCAGCATCAGCGGAAACCACGCCACCCACCAGACCGGGTTTTCCGCAAATGATGTCGTCGCTGCCCAGCCGTTGCCCGCGGCCCAAAACCACGACACCGTATAAAGCGTGGCAAAACTGATCCCGCTGACCAGCGACCAGAACATGTTGTCACGCACCTGCGACCGGAACGTGAAGGTGCCGTTGTTCTCCGCCTGTCCGCGCTGGTCATACTTCAGCCTATGGCCCTGCCCTTTGGCGCGATAAAGCCAAAGATGCAGGCCACCTGCCAGCGCGCTGTGCGGGATCAGAAACCCCAGCCAGATCGCAATCACCCAACCACCCGGCATCGCGGTCTGATCCGGTGACGGTGCCCAAAGCCAAATCGCCAGCACGGCCATCAGCAAACTGAGCGTGGTGGTCGAAATTACCAGCCAATAGGCCCGGTACCATTGCAGAACGGCCCGCGGGCGCGGTGGCCAGTCGAACAGCGGATTGTTTTCGACAACCGTCCCCGGATGGTAATGCCATCGATCCGCTTCACCCCGAATATCGATTTCAGGCGGCATAATCTGATCCCTCGTCGTCCAGAATCGCCTTCAGCTCTTCGAGATGCCGTGTGTCCTGATCGGGATACTGCTCCAATTCGCTGGCGGTTTTCTCAGCGATGTCATCAGAAATGCGGCGCAGGGGAAGGCCCGTCTGCAACGCCTTGATATAGGTCTCTGCCGCACGTTCGAAATAATACAACCGGTTGAACGTCTCAGCCACGGTATCGCCAATCACCATGACGCCGTGGCTGCCCATGACCATTACTTTCTGCTTGGGGTCCGTCAGCAGCGCGGCACAGCGGTCACCTTCGTCTTCGAACGCCAAACCGCCATAATCCTCATCGATCACGATCCTGTTGTAGAAAGTACAGCAGTTCTGATCGATCGGTGGCAGGCGGCTGTCTTGCAAGCACGCCAGTACCGTCGCGTAGATGGAATGGACATGCATCACACAGCGCGCGTGTTTGCAGGCGCGGTGCACGCCCCCATGCAGACCCCAGGCGGTTGGATCCGGCGCATTAGGGCCCTCAAGCGTTTCGGGATCATTGGCGTCAATCAGCAACAGATCGCTGGCTTTGATCCGGCTGAAATGCACCTGATTGGGGTTCATCAGGAACTGCGTGCCTGTGTCATTCACCGCCAGCGAGAAATGATTGGCCACGCCTTCATGCATATCCAACCGGGCTGTCCAGCGAAAGGCAGCAGCCAGATCGACACGTTCCTGCCAGTGATCCATGTTAGGTTTGAGGTGCGTGACAGACATGCGAGTCTCCTTTGATTTGGCCAAAGAATGCGCCGCGCAGGACCCGCATGACCAACGAAAAAACTATGGGTAATCCATAAGTCATGCTAATGGGTAATTTATGGCGCCGCGCGACACCCTCCCACCGCTCAACTGGCTGCGTGCGTTTGAAGCAGCAGCGCGCACCCTGTCCTTTACGGGTGCGGCACTCGAACTCAATATGACCCAAAGCGCCGTAAGCCAGCAGATCAAATCGCTGGAGGGCCATCTGGGCCGCCCCTTGTTCCATCGCCGCCCCCGCACGCTGGAAATGACAGAGACCGGCCTTTCCTATCTGCCCGTCGTGCGTGACGCCTTCCGCACGCTTAGCCACGGCACCCGCGCCATCACCCGCGCCACACAGGATGTCTTGCAGATTCAATGCAACCTGACCTTCGCAATTCACTGGCTGGCACCCCGGCTTGGGGCGTTTCGCAGGCAGCACCCTGACATTCAACTGAACATATCAACCGAAATCTGGCAGCCGCGCGACATGGCAAAAGGGATCGATATCGAAATCCGGCATTCCCTGCGCCCCGCCGACACGATCCATGCAGAGCTCTTGTACACCGACTTCTATTATCCAGTCTGCGCCGCTGACTATCCGGTTACGCTGGAAACGCTACACCAACAGCCTCTGTTCGATTGCACGAACATGATGGGCATGTGGTCGGTCTGGGCCGAAGAACAGTCTCTAAATTGGCCAAATCCGCCTATCACCTACGCGTCAACCTATTCGGTCTCGCTGGCGGTTGCGCTTTCTGGTGGCGGGCTGGCCCTTGCCTATGACTTGGCAGCCCGGCAACATCTTCAGACCGGCGCGCTTATTGCGCCCTTTTCCCATCGTGCACCCATGCAAGAGGCGTTTTTTCTGCTGCAATCGCCACAAGCCGCCCAGATGGAACAGGCCGTTACTTTCTGCGCCTGGCTTAGATCAGAATTGCGGAATTTCGGCGAACCTACATCGGGGCGCGATCAAAGCGGTCGGCTCGCCACCCAGGCATAGCCATTCTCGCACAGGATATATGCCTCGCGCAGCCCGTGCGGCTTGTCCGTCGGCTTTTGCAGGATCGTCCCGCCCGCGTTTTCGGCAACAGCGCAAGCCGCCTCTGGATCGCTGTCGTAAAGCCTGATCTCAATCCCGCCTCCGCGCGGCGGGCTTTCGGGCACCAGCCCCAGCAAGGGGTTGGAATGATATGTGCCGTCACTGTGCAGCTGAAACACCTGATTGCCGTACTGCATGATCGCGAAATCAGCCGTCGGCTGAAACGCCTTCATCCCGAAAACAGTCTCTAAAAAGGAAACTTCGCGGCCCACGTCCCGCACCAGCAGGTTCAGCCCGATACCCTTCAGCCCAGCGCCGAAATCTTCTGCCGAAATGCTCTCGTAATCCATCGCACGTTCCCCCGCTTGAACCTGCCCTGACCCTGTGAAATGTTATGCCATGACGCAAGACACTTTCCCTTCATGGCCCGATGTGGCCGCCGATCTGGTCAATGTCGCTGCAGGCCGTGCGGCTGCGGACATGATCATCACCGGCGGCATCTGGGTCAATGTCCACACCCGCGAAGCCCTGCCGGACCATGATATCGCGGTCGTCAAAGGCCGGATCGCCTTTGTCGGGCCGGACGCATCGCAGTGCCGGAGGGATGACACACAGATCATCGACGCCAAGGGCCGCTACATGATCCCCGGCCTTTGCGACGGCCACATGCACATCGAAAGCGGCATGCTGACACCGGCGGAATTTGCCCGCGCCGTCATCCCGCATGGGACGACCAGCATGTTCACGGACCCGCACGAGATCGCCAATGTGCTGGGGCTGGAAGGCGTGCGCATGATGCATGACGAGGCGCTGATGCAGCCCGTCAATATCTTCACGCAGATGCCCTCCTGCGCGCCCTCGGCCCCGGGGATGGAAACCACAGGCTTTGAAATCAGCGCCCGGGACGTGGCCGACGCGATGCAATGGCCCGGCATCATCGGCCTTGGCGAAATGATGAACTTTCCCGGCGTCAGCAACGCCGATCCGCAGATGCTGGCCGAAATCGCCGCAACCCAACGGGCCCACAAGACCGTCGGCGGCCACTATGCCTCTCCCGATTTGGGACCTGCGTTTGCCGCCTATGTCGCAGGCGGCCCGGCTGACGATCACGAAGGCACCTGCGAAGCCGACGCAATCGCGCGCATGCGGCAGGGCATGCGGTCAATGATCCGGCTGGGCAGCGCATGGTATGACGTCGAAACACAGATTACCGCGATCACGGAAAAAGGCCTCGATCCCCGCAACATGATCCTGTGCACCGACGACTGCCACTCCGGCACGCTGGTGAATGACGGTCACATGAACCGCGTCGTCCGCCATGCGATTGACTGTGGTTGCGATCCGCTGATCGCCCTGCAAATGGCCACAATCAATACCGCCACGCACTTTGGTCTCGAGCGCGACATCGGCTCGTTGACGCCGGGCCGCCGTGCCGATGTGATCCTGACGTCAGACCTGACATCGCTCCCCATCGAAACTGTCATCGCGCGCGGTCGGATTGTCGCGCAGGACGGCGCCTGCATCGTCGACTGCCCGCACTACGCCTGGCCCGACCATGCGCGCGCCACCGTCAACATGAAACGCACCCTGACAGTAGATGATTTCGCAATCTCTGCCCCCGAAGGCGCCAACGGCGTGACCGCCAATGTCATCGGCGTTGTCGAGAACCAAGCCCCGACCAAGGCACTGCAGTTCGAACTGCCCGTTACCGAAGGCCGCGTACAAGCCACCGGAGAAGTCGCGCAAATCGCACTTGTCGAACGCCACCGCGCGACAGGAGGTGTCGTAAACGCCTTTGTCTCCGGGTTCGGGTACAAGGGGTGCATGGCCATGGCTTCCACCGTGGCCCATGACAGCCACCACATGATTGTTGTCGGCACCGATGCCGATCAAATGGCACTGGCCGCCAACCGCCTCAAGGACGTCGGCGGCGGTATCACGATATTCCAGGACGGCGAAGAACGCGCGCTGGTCGAACTGCCCATCGCAGGCCTGATGTCAGACAACCCCGCGACAGATGTCGCAGCCAAGGCCGAAAACATGATGCAGGCCATGCGCGACTGCGGCTGCACCCTCAACAACGCCTACATGCAGCACTCACTTCTGGCCCTCGTGGTGATCCCCGAGCTTCGGATCTCCGATCTGGGGCTGGTCGACGTGCGCACTTTCGAATTCACTGACGTGATCGTGCAATAATCAATGGGCCAATGTGCCCCAAAAAGAACAAGGAAAACAAAAAATGAGCACACCAGCAATCCTCACACCCGACGCCCCCCATGCCGAGGCGTTCATGGACCCGACCGAAGCTGTTGACCGCCTTACCGAACTTTACGAAGACGCGACGACCTTTCTGCGTGAAAAGTTCAACGCCGCGATGGAAGACACCCCCGAAAACACCCGCATCCGCGCCTTCTATCCCGAATTGCGCTTTACCACATCAAGCTACGCCAGCGTGGACAGCCGCCTCAGTTTTGGCCATGTGTCTTCCCCCGGTACCTTCGCCGCGACGATCACCCGCCCCGATCTCTTTCGCCATTACCTGATCCAGCAGATCCGCCTGCTGATCGAAAATCACGAACAGCCCGTTATCGTCGGCCCCTCTGAAACGCCCATTCCGGTGCATTTCGCCGTCACTGCCGACGAAAGCGTGAATGTTCCCCAGGACGGTGCGGCGGACTTTACCCTGCGCGATATCTTTGATGTGCCTGACCTCAGCACCACAAACGACGACATCGTGAATGGCACGTACAAGTCGATAGACGACCTGCGCCCGCTGGCTCTCTTCACTGCCCAGCGCGTGGATTATTCGCTTGCGCGGCTATCGCACTACACCGCCACGAACGCAGAGCATTTCCAGTGCCACGTGCTTTTTACCAACTACCAATTTTACGTAACCGAGTTTGAGGAATACGCCCGCGCGCAACTGAACGACCCCGACAGCGGCTATTCCTCTTTCGTCTCCACCGGCAACGTCGAGATCACGGATGGCGACACCCCCATTCCGCCCACGCTTAAGATGCCGCAAATGCCCACCTATCACCTCAAGCGCAAGGATGGCGGCGGCATCACGCTGGTCAACATCGGCGTCGGCCCCTCGAACGCCAAGACCGCCACGGACCACATCGCGGTCCTGCGCCCCCATGCCTGGCTGATGGTCGGACACTGCGCAGGCCTGCGAAACACCCAGAACCTCGGCGATTTTGTCCTGGCCCATGCCTACCTGCGCGAAGATCACGTGCTGGATGATGACCTGCCCGTCTGGATCCCGATCCCGGCATTGGCCGAAATCCAGATTGCCCTGGAAAAGGCCGTGGCCGAGGTCACCCAGCTTGAGGGTTACGAGCTTAAGCGCATTATGCGCACAGGCACCGTGGCCACAATCGACAACCGCAATTGGGAACTGCGCGACCAGTCCGGTCCGGTACAGCGCCTGTCACAATCGCGCTCTATCGCGCTGGACATGGAAAGTGCCACCATCGCCGCCAACGGCTACCGTTTCCGCGTGCCCTACGGCACGCTCTTGTGCGTCTCGGACAAGCCCCTGCATGGTGAATTAAAGCTGCCCGGCATGGCCTCGGACTTCTATAAATCGCAGGTTTCGCGGCATTTGATGATCGGTATCCGTGCAATGGAACACCTGCGCGAAATGCCGCTGGAACGCATCCACAGCCGGAAATTGCGCTCGTTTGACGAAACAGCCTTCCTTTAAAGGCGAAAAACCGCAAAAAACCGCAGTTTTATTGGTTTTTTGGCCCACTATTCGTTGTGTTGCCCTACAAGATGCCGCTACATTCTCCGACAGAGGCCCAACATTCGGGCGGTCTAAGGAGAAAAAGAAGCATGGCAACCAAACCAATGACAAAGACTCAGCTCGTCGCCGCTCTGGCAGATGAAATGGGTACAGACAAGAAATCCGCAGGCGCCGCACTGGAAGCAGTGTGCAACCTGATCACCCGTGAAGTGTCCGGCGGCGGTGCCGTCACACTGCCCGGCGTTGGCAAGATCTACTGCCGCGAACGCCCCGAGCGCATGGTCCGCAACCCTGCGACCGGTGAGCAGTTCAAGAAGGACGCCGACAAGGTGGTCAAGATGACCATCGCCAAGGCACTCAAGGACAGCGTGAACGGCTAACGCAACAGCACGGTCACAGACACAAAGGGCCGCCATTTGGTGGCCCTTTTGCTTTGAACCACACATATCACGATTTCTTCATGCCAAGAATTTGACCTCAGGCTTCAAGAGCCTACGTTAAACTCGAAAAGCATATCCTAGGAGCGATTCGAATGAGATTACTGAGCATGGCCGCTTTGGCCACCGGACTGATGACAACAACCGCCTTTGCCGATGGTCACGCCACAGGTGATGCCGAGGCGGGCGAAAAAGTATTCAGCAAGTGCAAGGCCTGCCACTCAATCGTGGATGCAGATGGGGAAGCGATCCAGAAGGGCGGGCGGAACGGTCCGAACCTCTACGGGATTTTTGAACGTGTCGCTGGCTCTGACGAAGAGTTCGGCAAGAAATACGGCGATGATCTTGTCGCCGCGGGCGAGGGCGGTCTGGTATGGATCGAAGAAGCCTTTGTGCCCTATGTTCAGGACCCACGTGCCTTCCTGCGCGAAACACTGGACGACAGCAAGGCGCGCTCCAAGATGACTTTCAAGCTGCGTGACGAAGAAGACGCGGCGAACGTCTGGGCCTATCTGGTCTCTGTCGGCCCCGCGCCAGAAGAAGAAGCGACAAACTAATCTGATCATGAATTCGGGTCACGACAGCAGCCTCTCGGGGCTGCTGTTTTCGTTTGTGCGGCAGGCCTTGCCCTTTTGCCCTGCTTGGGAAACTGTCGGTCAAACTGAAGGGTCGGGGCACAGATGGATATCCGCGCAATATTGATGGGGCTTGCCTTTGCCCTGATGTGGTCCTCGGCCTTTACCTCTGCGCGGATCATCGTCGCGGACGCGTCCCCGCTCTTTGCCCTCTCGGTGCGTTATCTCATTTCCGGGCTGCTGGGCGTCGGCATCGCGGCGGCACTGGGGCAAAGCTGGCGACTGACCCCCGCACAATGGCGCGCAACCATCATCTTTGGCATCTTGCAGAACGCTGTCTACCTTGGCCTCAACTTTGTCGCCATGCAGACAGTCGAGGCATCGCTTGCCGCTATCATCGCCTCAACCATGCCCTTGCTCGTTGGGCTGGCGGCATGGGTCTTTTTGGGCGAACGCCTGCGACCCTTGGGCATTGCGGGGCTGATCGCCGGTGTTATCGGTGTGGCGCTGATCATGGGCGCGCGATTGGGCACGGATGTCGATATGTTTGGCGTATTGCTTTGCGCCATCGGCGTGCTTGCCCTGACGGCCGCAACGCTGCTGGTGCGCGGCGCCACCTCGGGCGGCAACTTTCTGATGATCGTAGGTCTTCAAATGCTCTTTGGCTGCCTCGCACTGGCCATTGCGACCCTCATCTTCGAAACCCCGCGGGTCGATCCATCCTGGCCCCTGTTCTTTGCCTTCACCTACACCTGCCTGGTGCCCGGCCTTCTGGCGACGGTTGTCTGGTTCTGGCTGGTCAACCGTGTCGGCGCCACCCGGGCCGCAACCTTCCATTTCCTCAATCCGTTTTTTGGCGTGGCCATCGCCGCCCTGCTGCTGGGCGAACAACTGGGCGGGCGCGACATTCTTGGCGTTTTAGTGATCGCAGGCGGGATCCTGGCCGTGCAGGTATCGCGCCAAAACCGCAGCGCATAGCCCAAGAACGACACACCGCGCCGCACACGGACCTGATCCAGGGCCGACGCAATGTTGTAACGCTTGATCATGAGCGACACTCAAGATCCCTCAGATGCCCCACCCAAAGCCTACGCCTTTGTGCTGATTCCGGGCTTTTCGACGCTGGGATTTTCCTGCGCGCTGGATGCGCTGTCGCTGGCCAATCACCACCCCTCGGGGCGCAAATACTATTCCTGGCGCCTGATCTCGGAAACCGGCGGCCCGGTGCGTGCCTACAACGGGGTCGAGGTCAACGTCGACACCGGCCTGACGGAATTGAACCGCAATGAAACCGTTATCGTCTGCGCAGGCGAGAAGGCCGGCGAAGGCAGCAGCAAGGCCCTGCTGAACTGGCTGCGGCGTGAAACCCGCAAGGGCATGGACTATGGCGCGCTGTCATCAGGCACCTACACTCTGGCCTTGGCGGGTCTGATCGGCGGCAAAGAGGTCACCACCCACTGGGAGTACAAAACCGCCCTGGCCGAAATGCTGCCCGATGTGATCATGCAGGACACGATCTATTCCGTGGACGGGCGCGTGTTCACCACCGCTGGCGGCGCGGCGTCGATGGATCTGATGCTGCACCGTGTGCAGACCGACTACGGCATCGACATGGCCACCTGGGTCGCGGATCAAATGGTCTATACCGTGCCGCGCGCCCACTCACAGGGCCAGCGCATGTCACTGCAATCGCGGCCCGAGGTGCGCAATGCCAAGCTGTTGCTCGCGATGCAGATCATGGAAAACAACCTCGAAGACCCGCTGCGCCCTGACGAGATTGCCGATTTGGTCAAGCTGTCCACCCGCCAGCTGGAACGGCTCTTTGCACGCTATCTTGGCACATCACCCAAGCGGCACTACCTGCATATGCGTCTCGAAAAAGCCCGCAATCTTCTGCGGCAAACGTCCCTGTCGGTGACCGATGTCTGCGTGGCCTGCGGTTTTCGGTCGCTTTCGCATTTCTCCAAAAGCTACCGCGCCGCGCATGGCATTCCGCCCGGCATGGAAGCTTCGGACGGCAAGGTCTTGTGGTCTGGCCAGAACTGACGCCGCCAACAAGGGCGTCCATCTTCAGGATGGCGACTTGAAAAAGGTGACCACATGCGCCTGATCATCGCGATGCGCATCATCCGCGCCGGGTCCGTAGATCGGCACGGTATCGATCATCAATCCCTGAATATGCGGCTCTAATGCGGCTAGTTTCGCCTCGAAACCCTGTTCCGCATAATGCGCCGCATTGATGCCCAGCACAAAAACCGCACCGGGTTTCGCAATCCGCATCAGCTCATCCAGCGCGTCGGGGCCGACATGCCCATGGGTGAACGTCCCCGCGCTGAGGATCGCAGCATAGGTGTTGTCTTCAATCGGCAAGGTCTGTGTCAGATCCCCTTGGATCAACCCGTCATACACGCCGCGCCCGCCCGCAACCCTCAACATCTCCGGCGAGATATCCAAGGCGTCAATCCGCGGCACGTCGCGCATCGCTTCATGCGCCACCAGCAAACCGGTTCCGGCACCGACATCAAGCACCGGCGACCGGCCCTTCCCGACAGCCACAAACGCCTCTGCGATGGTATGCGGCATCAGGTAATCCATGTCTGCCGCAAACGTCTGATCATAGGTATCCGCCCACTGTGCATAAAGCCGCTTGCTGTCCTCGGGCGTCTCAAGGGCATATGCAGTGTCTACAGTGGGCTTTTTGCGGGTCATACGCGGCTCCGGACTTTTGCAAAGCCTAGCCGCCTGCCGCTAATTCAACAATGGCGTGATCGCATCCACGATGGACCGCGACTGCGGCTTGGTGTTTGACCCCCAGGTCGCAACGACCTGACCGTCACGACCAATCAGCACCTTGCTGAAGTTCCAGCGCGGCACAAAGCCGGTCTGCGCCTTCACGGCCTTGTAAAAGGGATGCGCCTGCCGCCCCTTCACCCGCGAAATGTCCGCCATTGGCAGATCAAGACCAAAGGATATCTCACAGAATTCCTTGACCTCGCTGGCCGACGCCAGTTCCTGATTGAAATCATCCGACGGCACCGCCAGCACAATCAGGCCCCGACCCTTGTACTTATCATAAAGCGCCTGCAGCCCGTCGTACTGATAGGTAAAACCACATTCCGAGGCCGTGTTCACAACCAGCACAGGCTGGCCCTTCCACTGCCGCAAATCATGTGTGCCGCCATCAATATTGGCAAAGGTCACGTTCAGTGGGCTTGCCACAGCGGCAACTGTCCAGAAAACGCCCATTAGGCTTGCAAGGATCAGACGCATCGCATTCTCCCTTTTGGCAATTCTACGCCCCAGCTCCCCGTTTGGTTCACTTTAAGTTGCATGAGCCGCCGAAAGGCTTTCAAATTCACACAAACGCCCCATCTATGCGAGACAGACAAGAACCGGAGGTCACATGGCCGAGTACCAAAAGAACCCAGATGCGATTGCAGCGCTCTCACCCGAAGAATTCTACGTCACGCAGGAAAGCGGGACAGAACGGCCCGGCACCGGCGCGCTTTTGAACAATAAAGAACCCGGCATTTACGTTGATATCGTCTCGGGCGAACCGCTTTTCGCCAGCGGTGCGAAATACGAATCCGGCTGCGGCTGGCCCAGTTTTACCAAACCGATTGAACCCGCGCACATCAACGAACTGCGAGACATGTCACTTGGCATGGTCCGCACCGAAGTGCGCAGTACCCATGGCGACAGCCATCTGGGCCACGTCTTCAATGACGGCCCGCCCGACCGGGGCGGCCTGCGCTACTGCATCAACTCCGCCTCTCTTCGGTTCGTCCACCGCGACGACATGCAAGCTGAAGGGTATGGCGCCTATACCGACCAAGTGGAGGACATCACATGACAACCGAACGCGCCGTTCTGGCAGGTGGCTGTTTCTGGGGCATGCAGGATCTGATCCGCAAACGCCCTGGCATTATTTCAACCCGTGTGGGCTACACCGGCGGTGACGTGCCCAATGCCACGTACCGCAATCATGGCACGCACGCCGAAGGGATCGAAATCATCTTTGACCCGGCGGTCACGTCCTTTCGCGAACAACTGGAATTCTTCTTCCAGATTCATGACCCAACGACACCCAACCAGCAAGGAAACGACCGTGGGATGAGCTATCGATCTGCCATTTACTACGTGGACGAAGGCCAGAAAGATATCGCACTCGATACCATCGCCGATGTCGAGGCGTCCGGCCTGTGGCCCGGCAAAGTCGTCACCGAAGTCGAACCTGTCGGCGACTTCTGGGAGGCAGAGCCAGAGCATCAAGATTACCTCGAGCGCGTGCCAAACGGCTACACCTGCCACTTTGTCCGGCCCGGATGGGTGCTGCCCAAACGCGCCGCCGCCGAATAAGCTCAAGGGGCCTTTCCCGCGTCGGAAAGGCCCTAAAGCGCCACCCGCGGTCGGCCAGAGGCCTCGACCGTGATCGTCGCCTCGACAAACACCTCGCGGGCCTCCACGCCTGCGACCCGGATATCTCGATCAACTGAAACCTGAATATCCGCTGCACCCGCGCGCTTGGCGGCGGCCAGTGCATTGTCGCGCAAAGCAGTCTCTAACATGGCAAAAGCCGCGTCCCTGTCTCCGAAATCCTGCGGCCCATCCGGCATATGTACCCGAAACTTGCCCTCGCTGGGCGATGTCACAGTCCCACTTTCGCGCATCGTCACGCGCCCAACGACAGCCCCGATCGCATTAGCCACACCAGCATGGTCCGGCAAGATCATCTGCGACCCAACCCGCTCTCCCACAGCCGGATAATAGCTGGGCGCAGAAGCCCCCAGCCCGACCACAGGCACAGCAAGCCCGGTATCAATCCGCACCAGATCCGCATGTCCGCCCAAACCACGCTGCATCAATTCATGTCGGGCCAGCACTTCTGCGGGGGTGTCAAACCCACCTTCCTCCGCAAAAGCAGTCTCTAACAACGCCAAAACCGTCTGATGGGTCAGTTGGTCGATGATGATCTGCGCCAGTGTCTCGGGCTGCGCTGCCAGCATCTCCCCCGCGCCGGTGCGCCGCCGACCGAAAATCTGCAATCCCTTGCGGGCCGCACTCGCATCCCAGACATCCAACCGGCCCAGGACATGACTTGCGTCCGACGGCGTAATCCCTGCAATCTGTACCAACCCGCGCTCAACCAACCGTTTCAGCGCGCCCTGTTCAACCCGCGCCCGCAACACCTGCCCAAGCGGATGAACCGCATCGCCAACGCGCGCCAGCAACGCCTGCTCGCGGGGGCCAATCCCCTCGGTGGTCTGCCCCTGAACAACCCGCGCAAACTGCCCGTCATGGTCGCCGGGGGTCGTCGCGCGCAACTGCTCATCCAGCGCCGCGTGCACAACATCAGGCGCCTCAACCGCCAACAGCGACAGCGGCAACAACCGCTTTGGCCCCAACTGCACCCCGCCGCGCAACCCTTCGGACTGGAAATGCACCGCGCTATCACCCCCCAACCCGGTTGTGCGCATGGCAACCGCTTCGACCATCGTGCGATACGGCCCGACCCGCGCGCCCGCCGGATCAATCGCAGGCCGCCCGTCCTTCAGCAGGGCCACATCCGTCGTCGTCCCGCCAATGTCACTGACCAGGGCAAAATCCGCCCCCGTCATCCACCGCGCCCCGACAATGGATGCCGCAGGCCCGCTCAGGATCGTCTCAATCGGACGCTCCCGCGCCTGCGCACTGGAAATCAGGGCGCCATCCCCGCGCACGACCATCATCGGCGCTGTGATCCCCAGATCCTGCAGCGTCTGCTCTGCCCGCCCGATCAGCCGGTCAATCAATCCGATCAGCCGTGCATTCAGCACTGCCGTCATCGCCCGTTTTGGCCCGTTCAGCTTGGCCGACAACTGGTGCGAGGCCGAAACCGGCCGCCCCGTCAGCGCCATAACCCGCTCAACCGCCCGCAATTCATGTGCCGGATTGCGCGTCGCAAACTGGCTGGCAACGGCAAACCCGCTGACATCCGAACCATGGGCTGTCAAAAAGGCATCCAGACCCGCCGCGTCCAGCGGCTGCGCCTCGCCGCCCGCGTGGTTGTGGCCCCCCGCCAAGACAACATGGGGGTCCCCCTTGAGCGCCTCAATCAATCCATGCGCCGCCAGATCGCGTTCCCTGAAACCGATACTGATCAGGCCTACACGGCCCCCCTGGCCCTCCACCAACGCGTTTGTCGCCAAGGTTGTCGACAGCGACGCCATCGAAACTTCCGCCGGACCCATACCGGAATCCTGCAAAACCGCGCGTACTGCTGCACCAACACCAATGGCCAGATCCTGCCGCGTCGTGAGCGCCTTGGCAGTGGCGATCACGTCCTTTTCATCCCGGATCAATACCGCGTCCGTATAGGTGCCGCCCGTATCCACGCCCAACAATACTGCCATGCGCGCCTCCCTCTTCACATCTGACCGGGTTTAGTGAAAAAGACCGCCCCGTCCAGCCCTATTGCGCCAGCCGCCCAACAGCCCACCGCGCCGCATCGGCCACCGTCGGATCCGGATCATCCAGCAGTGCCTGCGCCGCAGGGATCAAGGTGGCATCGCCTGCATTCCCGATCGCATAAAGCACGTTGCGCACAAAACGGTCCCGCCCGATCCGCTTGACAGCAGATCCCGAATACCGCGCCCTGAACCCGGCATCATCCAGCTGCGAAAGCGTCTCTAACAAAGGACTTTCCGGCGCATCCTGCAGATACCGCGTGTCGCTCGCAGTCACCGCGAACTTGTTCCAGGGGCAGATCGCAAGACAATCGTCGCAGCCGTAAATCCGGTTGCCCAACAAGGGCCGCAGATCTTCCGCCACCGGCCCCTTATGTTCAATCGTCAGATAGGAAATGCAGCGCCGCGCATCCAACTGATAGGGCGCCGGAAAGGCATCCGTCGGGCAAATATCCTGACAGGCCGTACAGGACCCGCAGTGATCGATCTCGGCCGCGTCCGCCTCGATCTCAAGCGTCGTGAAAACAGACCCTAAAAAGGCCCAGTTCCCGAACTCCCGGCTCAAAAGATTGGTATGCTTGCCCTGCCATCCCAGCCCCGCCGCCTCTGCCAGCGCCTTTTCGGGCACGGGCGCAGTATCCACAAAAACCTTCACCTCACAGGGTTCTTGCGCAATCAGCCACCGCGCCAGCCGCTTCAGCCGCTTCTTGACGATATCATGATAATCCCGCCCCTGCGCATAGACCGAAATCGCGCCTCGATCCTTTTGCGCCAGCACGTCCAACGGATCGTGCAACGGCGCATAGCTCTCCGCCAGCATAATCACCGACCGCGCCTCGGGCCATAACGCTGCCGGATCGCCACGCCACGCCATCCGCTCGGCCATCCATCCCATCTGTCCGTGATAGCCTGCGTCAACAAAGGCCTGCAGCCGGTCCGCCACGTGTGGCACATCCCAGGGCCTGCACACCCGCGCCGCGACAAACCCCTCATCCAAAGCCTGCTGAACCAGTGCCTTTTTCAGCCCTGTTCTTTCTTTGGCCATAATATTCCTCGGGGGTTTGGGGGCAGACAGCCCCCAACGGTCCGCCTCCTAGAAATCCAGATCGCTGTAGTGCGCAGGCGGCGGAAATCCCGGCATCTGATCGGCCAGAATGGACCGGAACGCAGGCCGCGACTTGATCTTGGCATACCAGTCCCGCACCGCATCCGACCTGTTCCAGTCCACGTCTGAAATGTAATCCAGCGCAGACAAATGCGCCGCAGCGGCGAAATCCGCCAGCGTCATCACATCCCCTGCCAACCAGCGCCGATGGTCCAAAAGCCAGGCCATGTAATCAAGATGATACTTGATCGCTTTTGCGCCCGCCTTGACGTTGGCACTATCGGGATAACCCTGCTTCATGATCTTCTTGTTGACGCGCTCGTACAGCAGTTTCGACGTCACATCACTGTGGAACTTGTCGTCGAACCAATTCACCAACCGCCGCACTTCCAGCCGCTGCACCGGATCGGCGGGCAACAACGACGGCTCGGGCCGGGTTTCTTCGATATACTCACAAATCGCGGCACTTTCTGCCATCATGATTCCGTCCAGCCGCAGCACCGGCACCTTGCCGGCGGGGTTGCGACGCATAAAATCAGGATCCTGTTCCCAGTAGCGCTCCTCGACCAGCTCCACTTCGATCTTCTTTTCAGCAAGGCTCAGACGGACCTTGCGGCAAAAGGGCGACAGGGGAACGTGGAACAGGCGGGCCATCATGCACTTTCAAAAAATCAGAAGTTGCCTCTTTCCATGCCCCGGATCGACTGGCGTTTCAACTCTCGAAACAGACCGCGCGCCCGTCCTTGCTGATTGTCGCCGCACCGTCGCGGATTTGTCGCGCCCTTTTGCGCACGAAATCGCTGGGTTTCGAGGCAGAGCGCGTCTTGGGCGACGGCAGGATCGCGGCCAGCCGCGCGGACTGCGTCGCAGTCAGGTCCGCCGGGGCGACACCAAAGTAATGCTGCGCCGCGGCTTTCACGCCAAAGACGCCCTCATCGAATTCCGCCATGTTCAGATAGACCTCAATGATCCGCCGCTTGGTCCAGATCGCCTCGACCAGCGGGGTCATCGCCGCTTCCATGGCTTTGCGCAGCCAGGACCGCCCCTGCCAAAGATAAACATTCTTGACCGTTTGCTGGCTGATCGTCGACGCCCCCCGCGCAGATCCCTGCGCAATGGCCTTGCGGATGGCCGCCATGTCAAAGCCCCAGTGATTGCAAAAATTAGCGTCCTCTGCCGCAACCGCGGATCGCGCCATCACCGGTGCGATGTTTTCCAGCGCGACCCATTCCTGCTTCACATCGCCCAAACGACGCCCCTCGCTGAAGATATAGGCGTTGGTCGGCGGATTGATGAAGGCAAACAAAAGAACCACAAACAGCGCCAGCAGAAACACCACCGACACCGCGCGTAGCCCCATTCGCGTCAGCCTGCGCCTGAATGATCGCTTCAGTGGGGCCTTGCCCTTTGATTTGGTGGTTTTCTTGCCGGTTGCCATATTAAATCTATAGGGGCCGACTTGCGGTTTGTGAACGCAAACCCACCCCTATCACGAACAACCGTCGCGGCAACACGGTCTCAGGCAGCCAAGGCCTGCATATCGACCCGGCGCAAAACCGGACGTGCGGTGGGTAATTGAGATTGCGCCGCCCAATCCTGCTGCGGCATCAACGCCTTCAATTGCGCCAGAACACCCTGATCCGAGAACGCATCGTTCTGACCCAGATAGAAACTCTCGGATGGGATGCCCGCGCCGAAAACGATCTCGTGACGGTCGAAAATCAGGTGAATATAGTCAACTGTGCCGCCCATGACGGGACGGATACTGGTGCCATTCACCAAATGCTTGGCTGCGACCAGAACCTCGCTCTGCCCAAAGTGCAATTCCGCCCGCCAGCCAGACAGCAGCATCCGGTGCTGCTGGGACACCACAAGTGGGTCGGCGTTGCCCAAGGCACCTGCCTCAATGCGGATCGGCGCCAATGCACCAAAGGCGTGAAACGTGTTGCGGATCATCAGTCGCAGCGGCTGCGCCCCGTGATCCAATGTCGACACCAGATCACCACGCGCCAGCGTCTCGATCAATCGCGGCCCACCCGGCGTGTCGATCATCGTCCCGGGCGTAAAGCACGCAGGTGCCGGAAACCGCTCTGCGGGACCGGAAGAAAGCCCGGCAACCGTCAGCTTGGTGTTCCCGGTTGCGAGGTTTGGCAATGCATCGCCATCCGCATTCATATCAATGGCAAAGGTGTCAAACGTCCCGTCGCCCATATCGACACGGATGAACGCCGCGTGCTGCAACGTGTCGTTGCGCACATCGCCGTAGCCCAGAAACTCATAGGTCAGCTGTGTCAGCCCGCCATCCAGCGAAACTGTCTCTCCCGGCGCGGGGTCAAACAACTGGAAATCAAAGTCCGTGAACTGCAACGAGGTCACGCTGCCGTTCACAATGTTGATATTGCTGCCAGAGATGAGCGGATCACCGTTCACACTCTGAGCAGTCAGCTCAAGTAGTGCCATTGCTCGTCCTCAAAACGAAGTCGGTGCCTTTTGTGGCCCGTTACGTCAATTTTGACCGGCAATTGTGTTAATATTGAGGCAAACACCCGGCTGTCCGGGGCCAATTCTTCAAGAATCGGCCCCGATTGGCCTTACTCCGCAGGGACGGCCTGTGCTGAACCTTCCAGCGGTGCAGGCAGTTTATCCAGCATCTCCTTGGGACAAATCTGCAAGAAATGATGCCGCTCCATGTCCCAATGCTGTAGGATCTCACCCGCCTTGCGGCTGCCTGTCTCGGCCAGATGACGCTCCAGCAGGTCCTCCAACTGGCCCAGCCAGTGGTTTTGCATCACCGGGCATGTCACCACCGTCTCCTCATTCAAAAGCGCTGGCGCCTTGCCGTCCGGATCATAAAGATAGGCCATGCCGCCCGTCATCCCCGCAGCAAAGTTGGCACCGATATCGCCCAGGATCACGGCAACGCCACCGGTCATGTATTCGCATCCGTTCGAACCACAGCCTTCGATCACCACCTTGGCGCCCGAATTGCGCACGGCAAACCGCTCTCCCGCGCGCCCGGCGGCAAAAAGATACCCCTCGGTCGCGCCGTACAGCACTGTATTCCCGATGATCGTGTTCTCAGAGGCAACAATCGGGCTGGCCATCGGTGGACGCACCACAATCGTGCCCCCCGAAAGGCCCTTGCCCACGTAATCATTCGCATCACCCGACACTTCCAGCTTGAGCCCCGGCGCGGCAAAAGCCCCAAGCGATTGCCCGGCAGATCCGGTCAGCTTCACCGTCAGGTGATCAGGCTGCAGCGAATTGCGCATCCCGAACCGCTTGACGATGTGGCTTGAGGTGCGCGTGCCCACGGTCCGGTGCGTATTCTGCACCGCATACGAAAGCTGCATCTTTTCACCGTCCTCAAGGAACCGCGCAGCATCCCGCACAATCTGTGCATCCAGCGTGTCGGCCACTGTCTGACGCGGCTTGTCGCGGTCATAGACGTTGGTATTTGCACCATCCACTGTGATCAGCAGCGGGTTGAGATCCAGATCATCCAGATGCGCCGACCCCCGGCTGACCTGCGCCAGCAGATCGGCCCGGCCAATCACTTCATCCAGCGACCGCGCCCCGATTGAGGCAAGGATCTCACGCACTTCCTGCGCATAAAAACCGATCAGGTTGACGACCTTGTCCGCGGACCCGGTGAACTTTTCACGCAGGCTTTCGTCCTGCGTACAGACACCAACAGGGCAGGTGTTGCTCTGACACTGCCGCACCATGATGCATCCCATGGCAATCAGCGCAGCCGTCCCAATCCCGTATTCCTCAGCCCCCAACATGGCCGCCATGACAATGTCACGCCCCGTCCGCAACCCGCCATCGGTGCGCAATGTCACGCGATCCCGCAGGTTGTTCATCGACAGAACCTGATGCGCCTCGGTCAGGCCCATCTCCCATGGCAGACCTGCATATTTGATCGATGTCGCAGGCGACGCACCCGTGCCCCCGTTGTGACCCGAGATCAGAATGATATCCGCCTTGGCCTTGGCCACCCCGGCGGCAATCGTGCCCACGCCCGAGGATGCCACCAGCTTGACCGTTACCTTGCAGCGCGGGTTTATCTGCTTGAGGTCGTAAATCAGCTGCGCCAAATCCTCGATGGAATAGATGTCATGGTGCGGCGGCGGGGAAATCAACGTGACGCCCTTGGTCGAATGGCGCAGGCGCGCGATCAGGTCGGTGACCTTCATTCCCGGCAACTGGCCCCCCTCGCCGGGCTTGGCACCTTGCGCAACCTTGATTTCAAGCTCTTCACACTGATTGAGGTACTCTGCAGTCACCCCAAAGCGGCCCGAAGCCACCTGCTTGATCTTGGCCGACGGATTGTCGCCATTGGGCTCCGGCACAAAATGCGCCGGATCCTCACCGCCCTCGCCTGAATCCGATTTTGCCCCGATCCGGTTCATCGCGACATTCAGCGTCTTGTGCGCCTCCGGGCTCAGCGCGCCCAGCGACATGCCCGGCGTGACAAACCGCTTGCGGATCGACGTGATGCTTTCCACCTCTTCCAGCCCAACGGGCGCGCCCAGCGGCTTGATATCCAGCAAGTCCCGCAGATGGATCGGCGGGTTGCTTTGCATCTTGGCCGAATACTGCTGCCACATCGCATATGAGGCTCTGTTACAGGCCATTTGCAGCATATGCATGGAACTGGCTTCCCACGCGTGGGTCTCCCCAGACTGGCGTGCCTTGTAAAAACCGCCGATGGGCATCACCACGCCATCGCCGCGCCACCCCTGATCATGCACCGCTTCGGCCTTACGCTGGATACCGGTCACACCGATCCCCGAAATGCGGCTTGTCATGCCCGGGAAATACTCTGCACACATTGCACGGCTCAGGCCCACGGCCTCAAAGTTCAGCCCGCCGCGATAGGACGACACGACAGAGATGCCCATCTTGGCCATAATCTTGAGCAGACCCTGATCAATTGCCTCGCGATAGCGCTGCATGGCTTCAGTCAAAGACACATCCAGCAGCCCCCGGTTGATCCGATCGGCCAGCGAATCCTCCGCGAGGTATGCGTTAACCACTGTCGCGCCACAGCCAATCAGCACCGCAAAGTAATGCGCATCCACGCATTCGGCGGACCGTACATTCAGCGATGTAAAAGTGCGCAGACCCTTGCGGATCAGATGACTGTGTACAGCAGACGTCGCAAGGATCATCGGCATCGCCACACGACCTTCGCCACTATGCTGATCCGTCAGCACCAGATGCCCGGCGCCGGAGCGTACCGCATCTTCCGCCTCTGCCCTGATCCGCTCCAATCCTGCGCTCAGCTTCCCGTCACCAGGCTCAAAGGTGCAGTCGATGCTGACCGTATCCGCATTGAAATGCGTCACCAGTTCGTCAAACTGTGCATTGGCCACAAAGGGGCTGTCGAGCACCAGAATTTCGGTCTGGCTGCTGTCCTCATCCAGTACGTTCTTGAGGTTGCCGAACCGCGTCTTCAGGCTCATCACCCGATATTCGCGCAAACTGTCAATCGGCGGGTTGGTGACCTGGCTAAAGTTCTGCCGGAAGAAATGGCTCAGCGGGCGATACTTCTTGGACAGAACCGCCGACGGGGTATCATCGCCCATCGATGCCAGCGCCTCTTTGCCATCCTCGGCCATAGGGGCCAGGATCTGCTCAAGCTCTTCTATGGAATAGCCCGCCGCAACCTGCCTGCGACGCAGTTCATTGCCCTCAAAGATCGGCTGTTCCTCAACCTTGCCCAGCGCGTCATCCAGTTCAGTGATCCGGCCAACCCATTCCCCAAAAGGCAGGGCTGCAGACATCTTGTCTTTCAACTCACGGTCATGGAACAACTTGCCCTTGCCCATGTGCACACCAATCATCTGGCCGGGGCCCAACGCCCCTTTTTGCACCACACCGGCTTCATCCAGCGGCACCATGCCCGTCTCAGACCCCGCAATTAGCATCCCGTCGCTGGTGACGACATAGCGCATCGGGCGCAGCCCGTTCCGGTCCAGTCCGGCACAGACCCAGCGCCCGTCAGTCATCGCCAACGCGGCGGGTCCGTCCCAGGGCTCCATTACCGAGTTGCAGTATGAATACATGTCGCGCCACGGCTGCGGCAGCTCCACTGCCTGCTTGGACCAGCTTTCCGGCACCAGCATGGTCTTGGCCATCGGTGCCGACCGCCCCGCCCGCACCAGAACTTCAAAAACAGAGTCTAATGCAGCCGAATCCGACGATCCCGACGCCACGATAGGTTTAATATCTTCGGCCATTTCACCAAAGGTCGTCGACGCCATGCGGATCTCATGGCTTTTCATCCAGTTAAGGTTGCCCTTCAGCGTGTTGATCTCGCCGTTATGGGCCAGCATGCGAAACGGCTGCGCCAACCACCACTGCGGAAAAGTGTTGGTGGAATAGCGCTGATGATAGATCGCAAAGCCGCTGACAAAGCGGTCATCCATCAGGTCGGGATAGAATTCGGCCACCTGTTCGGCCAGCATCATCCCCTTGTAGATAATCGACCGGCACGACATCGACGCAATATAAAGCCCTGCCACCTGCGCGGCAGCAGCGGCCTTCTCGATCCGCCGCCGGATCACGTAAAGCTCGCGCTCAAACGTCTCTTCATCAGCGCCCGTAGCATTGGAAATCAGGATCTGCTCGATCTCGGGCCGGGTCGCATTGGCCTTTTCGCCCAACACGGAAACGTTCACCGGCACATGCCGCCAGCCATAGATGTAATGACCCATCCGCAGCACTTCGGTTTCTACAATCGTCCGGCAGGTCTCTTGCGCTGCAAAATTCGTGCGCGGCAAGAAAACCTGCCCCACTGCAATCAATTCATCCCGGCGCGGCGTATGGCCCGTCCGCTCCACCTGATCATAAAAGAATGGCACCGGAATCTGCACGTGAATGCCCGCACCATCGCCCGTCTTGCCATCCGCATCCACCGCACCGCGATGCCAGATCGCCTTAAGCGCCTTGATCCCGTTTTCCACCACAGCCCGTGTCTTGGACCCGTCGATGTTCACCACCAGACCCACACCACAATTGGCCCGCTCTTCGGACGGATGATACAGCCCCTCGGCCGCCAGACGCGCGCGCTTGGCTTCTTCGGAAGCGACCCAATTGTCATCATACTTGGTCATGGTTGCTCTCCAATCGTAGGCAGTGGGGTGGGCTCAGGGTCGGAAAACCGCGCGTTGATCACGTCACAGTCGTACTTGGGCTTGTTGTCCAGAAAACCGGATTCACCGGGATAGATGAATTCGACAGGTCGCTGATTAAAGGTGAAGGGCGTGCCCGGTTCGGTCACGTCGCCATAGCCACCCACAAAACGCCGGTGCGTTTCAGAAACAAATTCGGACCCGGTAGAGGCATAGGTAATCGCCCCCTGCGCATCCGTGATCACGATCTGGTATTCCGTGCGCAGCAACTCTTCGCCGTCGATTGTCACACCGCGCTCAATGATGCTGTCTTGCCCGCGCACGCGGTGCTGACCCTCGGGCGTCTGCAACAGAAAATCATAGGTATCCGTGCCGGTCGCAATAAGCTGCGTCAGGCTTTGTGGATCCGCCGCGGGCGGGACAAACGTCTCGCGCTTGTTATTGCCCAGATAAAAATTGTCCAGCCACTGCGCCTCGTAATCGACCTGCCCCATAAAGACCAAACCATCCTGGTTCAGTTCCCCATGCCACTTTTCCCCCGGCGCATCGCCTTCGCAGGTCCAGTGGTGCTTGACGATGCAACTGCGTGACTGGACCGTCATGTAGGCGGTACAACCTTTGGGCGGTTCGAAAAGATCGGCCTGCGCCGCACCGGCGACACACAAAGAAAACACCGTGATGGCACGCCTCATGACGACCCCCCCGCGAACATCGCAATGGTCTCTTCAGTGCTGAGCTTCTTTTGCTTACCCGCCAACGCATAGCCTTGCGGACAGCGATCAGCGAAAAATTCGATTACCAGCGGCGCACCGCCCGCATCATCAAATAGCCCCGCCGCAAGATGCCGCGCACCATCCTGCAGTGTCCCGTACCACAGGGTAGAGCCGCAGGTGCCGCAAAATCCCCGCTCGGCCCACTCACTGGATTGAAAGCTCTTTGCAGGTCCTGCGACTTTTTCTGTCCCCGGCACCGTCTTGATCGAAAAGAACGCGCCAGAGGTATGGCGCCGACACATATCGCAATGACACGCGCGCAACTTGGCGTCGTCAATCTGCGCTTCAACCGTTACGGCCCCGCACAGGCACTGACCCTGAATAGTCTCGCTCATCGCTGATCCTCCACGTGAAGATTTTCGGCCTCATAGGTCGCCGCGCTGACCCGCTCTATATCCCCGCCAATGCTCAGCCCGTCAGGGCAGCGGTCGGCATAGACGATACGGGTCAGACGGGCCCCGCCGAAATTCTCGAACAATCCCGGCATCAGTTCCATTTCACCGTCATCATCAACGCCGGTATTGCGCAAATAGACGGACGAACCGCAGGTATCGCACCACCCGCGTTCTGAAAAAGAGGTGGCCGCATGGCTTTTGACCGGTCCGTCAATCTGAACCTTGTCACGCGGCACCTCGATGCTCAGGAAAAGGCCCCCGCTCCAGCGTGCGCAATTGCCGCAATGGCAGCCGGTCACGCGCAAAAACGGCGCGTCAACGCGGACAGTGACAGCACCGCACAAGCAAGCTCCCTGATGATGCCCGTCTTCAGACATTTTTAACGCTTCTCCCCCAAAAAGTCAGCGCCGCTGCCCTGCTGTCGGTATCGCGCACCGACGTCACACCGACGTAATACCGACGTTGTACCGACATGCTATTCCGCCGCCATTGCAGAAGGCGCATCCAGCCGTTCAAGGATGGCTTCGGCACAATCGCGCCCGTCCTTGATCGCCCAGACGACAAGGCTTGCGCCCCGCACGATATCGCCAACGGCATAGACCCCATCAAGCGATGTGGCACCCGTGACATAGTCCGCCTTGATCGTTCCCCAGCGGTTTACGGGCAGGTCCGGTTCATCCCACAGCGTGGGCAGGTCTTCAGGCTCGAATCCCAGCGCCATGATCACCAGATCCGCCTCTTCGATATAGTCAGAGCCCTCGATCAACTCGGGCGCCTGTCGGCCAGAGACATCGGGCTGGCCCAGACGCATCTTTTCCACCATCACACCCCGTACCGGGCCCGATACTGCAGATGTATCACTTGCATCTGTCACGCGCAGGTCGGTGGTGAACCCCTTGGGGGCGGTAAGCCACTCGAAAATCACGCCTTCTTCCTCGGCATTTTTCACTTCGCGCTGGCTGCCGGGCATGTTGGCCCGGTCGCGACGATAAAGACACTTCACGCTTTCCGCACCCTGACGCACTGACGTGCGCACGCAGTCCATCGCCGTGTCGCCGCCGCCGATCACGACAACCTTTTTGCCTTCGGCATTCAGCTTGCCACTATCGAAGGCATCCACCTCATCGCCAAAGCTTTTTCGGTTGCTTGCGGTGAGGAAATCAATGGCACGCACGACACCCTCCGCGCTGCTGCCATGCACATCCAGCGCCCGCGACTTGTAAACACCTGTCGCGATGATCACCGCATCATGATCCGCCCGGATCGTCTGCCAGATATCCGCATCCACATCGCAATTCAGCTCAAAGGTTACACCACCGTCTTCCAACTGCTGGTTGCGCCGCATCACCACGTCTTTTTCCAGCTTGAAGCCCGGGATGCCATAGGTCAGAAGGCCGCCCGCACGGTCATAGCGATCATAGATCGTGACCTGCACACCCGCCCGACGCAAGACATCCGCCGCCGCCAGCCCGCCCGGTCCCGCGCCGATGATTCCAACGCTCTCGGTCCGTTCCTCGCGTGCTGTAATCGGCTGCACCCAGCCCTTTTCCCAGGCGGTATCGGTAATGTATTTCTCGATCGACCCGATGGTAACAGTGCCATGACCCGATTGTTCGATCACGCAATTGCCTTCGCACAGACGGTCCTGCGGGCAGATACGGCCACAGATCTCCGGAAATGTATTGGTCGCCTGGCTCAGCTCATAAGCCTCTTGCAAGCGCCCCTCTGCCGTCAGACGCAGCCAGTCGGGGATGTTGTTGTGCAGCGGGCAATGGCTCTGGCAATACGGTACACCGCACTGACTGCACCGCCCGGATTGCTCCTTGGCCTTGGCATCCGCGTACTCCGCATAGATTTCATTGAAATCATTTCGCCGTAGGTCTGGCGGACGCTTTTCGGGCATATCCCGGTCAACATCCACGAACTTGAGCATAGGTTGTTTCGCCATGGCCGACTGCGCCCCTGATAGAATTGGAGCCCTCCGAATAATCGAAAGAGGCAACGCATAAAAGACAGCATTACTGACCCATTATGACATTATGTCAGCTTAAGTGACCTTTTTCTGCGCCTGCGATGCAATTTTTAGGACCGATCCGGTCCTAAATGCTCAATCCAATCACTGCGATAACCCCAACCACGATTCGCCAGTACCCGAAAAGCGCATATCCATGCTTGCTGACGTAGCCCAGTAACCAGCGCACCACCAACACCGCAGACACAAACGCCATGGCAAAGCCAACCGCGATCTCGCCCATCGCCGACGCATCCAGCACATCCCGGTTCTGATAAAGATCATAGGCAAACGCCCCGGCCATCGTGGGCATCGACAGGAAAAACGAAAACTCCGCCGCAGACCGTTTGCTGGCCCCCAGCAGCAAGGCCCCCACGATCGTCGCCCCCGATCGGGACGTGCCCGGGATCATGGCAAGGCACTGGATAAACCCGATTTTCAGCGCCATCAAAAGGGGAAACGCCATCGCATCTTCATGTCTTGGCTCTGGCGCGATACGGTCCACCACCAACAAAACAAAGCCGCCAAGGATCAACATGATCGCGATCAGCATCGGCGTTTCGAACAGAACAGTCTTGATGAAATCATGCGCCAGCACGCCAATCACGACCGCTGGCAGAAAGGCAATCAACACCGACAGGATGAATCGCCGCGCCTGCGGGTCATACGGTGCCGCGCTGAACACAGCCCACAAGCGACCCGCATAAACCGTCAGGATGGCCAGCACCGCGCCCAGCTGGATCACCACCTCGAATGTCTTGCCCGCACTCTCAAATCCCAGAAAATGCCCTGCCAGCAGCAGATGACCCGTCGATGAAACCGGAATGAATTCCGTAAGCCCTTCAACCAGCCCCAGAAAGGCCGCGACCAGCGTCGTTGATTGATCCATCAGCTTTCGCGCAGGTTCCGCGCAGACTTCTTGATGGCATCAAACTGCCCCGACGGACGAAATCGCCACAGATACTCCGGCAAAACAGATTCCATTGTGGTCGGTTTGATCCCCAGATCCTCCAGCCCCCTGGCACCCTCAGCCACCACGTTATCGACCTGCAGATTGATCAACTGGTCCCGCGTCAACAGCGTGTTCGAAAACAGCCCGAGCGTGACCGCCTGCAGCATATCAAACCCAAAGGCCATCATCCGCGCCACAAAATTGGGCATGTTGATCACCAGACGACGACGGTTGATAACCCCCAGCATCCGCGCCATCAGCGCGCGCATGGTCTCCACATCCGGCCCGCCCAACTCGTAAATGCCCGGGGCCGCCTTGCCGGTGATGCATTTCTCAGCCGCGGCAGCAACGTCATCCACGTAAACCGGCTGAAACCGCGTCTCTCCGCCGGCAATCGGCAGCACCGGACCCATCCGTGTCATGCCCGCAAAGCGGTTAAAGAATTCATCTTCCGATCCAAACATAATCGAAGGCCGCAGGATATGGGCATCGGGCATGTGCTTGAGCACCCCTTCTTCTCCCATGCCTTTGGTACGCGCATAGTCGCTCTCAGCCTCTGTATCGGCCCCGATGGCTGATATCTGAACCATCCGTGCCACGCCTTCCGCAGCTGCCATCCGGGCAACGCGCGTGGCCCCCTCGGCCTGCACGGCCTCGAACCTGTTCTTGCCGCTTTCGGCCAGGATACCAACGCAGTTCACAACCACATCAGCACCCTTTAATACCTCACGCACTGAGGCGTCATCGCGGATATTACACAGCACTGGCTCGACCTGTCCGACAACACCATAGGGCCGCACGAACAACGCCTCGTTCGGGCGCCTCACGGCCACACGCACGCGCCAACCCGCCTTGGCCATGCGTCGCGCAATATAGCGCCCAACAAACCCTGAGCCGCCATAGATCGTGACCAAGTTTGACATGTCGCACCTCCTGCGTGAGAACCGCTGCCCAAGTGATGTACCGCCCCACCCCGCGCCGGACAAGCCGCAATCGCCTGCGTCCTACAGCCAGAGGAGCGGAATCACCGGTACTTCGACCGATTTACAATTGACACCCCCCGCCCACGTCCTTACATGCACGGCTCACGTGCCCAGGTGGCGGAATGGTAGACGCGCTAGCTTCAGGTGCTAGTACTGGCAACGGTGTGGAGGTTCGAGTCCTCTCCTGGGCACCATACATCCCGAACATAGCTTATCAAAATCGTTGAAAAACAACGAATTATACACTGTTCTCCTGCTCATAGATGAACCTCGATACACGCACAATAGCATGCTTTTGCGGGTATCCATGCGGGTAACAGCGCGTTGTTCGCCAAACAGGGAGATTCGATACCCGCAATACCCTTATCTGACCTGCAAATTCGCGGAGCAAAACAGAAAGATAAGCCGTTTCGCCTGTGTGACGGTTTGGGCCTACATGTGCTGGTGAAGCCGACTGGTGCAAAACTCTGGCAGTTTCGCTACCGATTCATGGGCCGAGAAAAGCTTTTGAGTCGTGGCAAGTACCCAATAGTCACCCTAGCGGATGCCAGAAGGCGTCGAGATGATGCAAAGCGCCTCGTTGAGACCGGCACAGACCCATCCGTCCAGAAAAAGGTCGATAGCATAGACGCCCATGTCAAAGCGCGTATGACCTTCAAAGAGATCGCAGACGAATACCACGACAACTTAGTTGATCGCGGTTTGGCTTTTGCTACCTTGCGCTAGATGCGCTGGCACATCGACAACCTGGCAAAGCCGATACACAACCGTCCCATTGACCAGATCAACGCAGCGGAGCTCCTTCACCTTCTGAAACCCATAGAACGCAGTGGCCGCCGCGAAACGGCCAAGAAGCTGCGCGCGACTATCTCAGCGGTTTTCCCACTCGCTATGGTGACGATGCGTGCTCCTGGACCTGCCACGGATTTACGCGCGCTTTTCTGCGAGAGTCTGGAGCGCGCAGCCCCCTTTTGAAACTCGATCTCGAGCGCCTGCCTTCCGACAAGCCGCGCGAGGGCAGCGACTCGCGCCTCGTAGTCTGCGAGAAGTTCGGCTGCAGCCGCGCTTTCATCGAACGAACCGGCCTCCGCCTTCTTGATCCAGATGTGGATCAGGTTTCGAGAGAGGTCATGGCGGCGACCGAGAGCATGTAGGCCTTCCCCGGCATGATATTCGGCAAAGACCTGACTTTTACACTCGGTTCTATGACTACGATGGCGTCTCGGCATGGGCTTTCTTTCTCTGAAAGCCCGCTCCCGGTCAAATCAACTTACTCAATCTGTCCGCCCCCAGGGGCGCAATCCATTTGACATCCAGAAATTTTCTAACTTGGCCCGGGCATCAGCCCAGCTTCGGCAAGTGAAAGGCTTATTCGGCAGATTCTCTCATCTGAAAAATGAGCGATCGCGTGGGCGCGCGCGGCCCGTGACATATCTTTGAGGCGGGTTTCCGGGAGATCACAGAATTCCTGCATGGCACTCGCCAGCGCCAACGCGTCTCCAGGTGGGACAAGAAAGCCAGTCTTTCCCTGGACGACACTTTCTCGACACCCGTCGATATTGCTGACGATTGTGGGCCGTCCCGACGCCGCCGCTTCGAGAATTACCTTGGGCATGCCCTCGCCACCATGGGAAGGCATTACAAGCGCGTGACAGCGCGCCAGAAATGGTCTGATATCATCCCGTCGGCCTACGAATTTGACAATTCCCTCGTTTTCCCATGCGCCGAGTAACGCATCAGGAATTCTTCCGGAGTTGGTATGATAAGTGTCCCCCAAGACGGTGCATTCGATCGAAACATTGTTCCGGTGGATCCGCCTTGCGGCTTCCACGAAATCGGCCACGCCTTTGTCAAATTGTAACCTGCCGACAAAGAGAAATCTAAAAGGCGAAATTGTGGGCATCTGCTCTGCCCTAAAATGAGTAAGGTCGACGCCCGAGCCCATCGTTCGGACTGTGGGAATATTTGCCGGCAATCCGTTCGAACTGAGAAATTCTAGGTCGGCGTTATTTTGAATGAGCAATGCCTTGGCCCGTGCGGAAGCGAAAACGTAGAGTTTCGCCAGTATTCTGCCCAGTCGATCTGCTTCACGGATACGCATTCCCAAACCGCTGATGTTGTTCACATATGGAAAGCAAAGCCATCTCGCGGCAAGGCCGCCATAGACGTTGGCCTTGATGCCGTTGTTGAACACGATGTTCGGTCGTGCTCGGCGTAGATGCCGAGTGATCCGTGACAGTGCCAGCATCTCAAGCGCAGGATTAGCGCCATCAAGGGAAACGTCCCAGTGGTGAAACCGGACGCCCGGAAGATCGGACAGGCGTTCAGACCATTCGTCAGAGCCGGCAATGGCATCGACTTGCCAGCCGTTCTCTACAAAGTACTTGATCACATTGCGCCGGAAATTCCACAGATACCACGCCGTGCCGGAAACCATGGCGATACGTTTTGTCATTGTCGGACGCCTCGGAATTCCGAGGGCATGTCGTGCGGTCGCAGTGGCACGTCCGAACGGCGACCGAGAAAATAGACCCCGCTGGCGGCGTCGCTTGCATGTCTCCGGTCGCTAGCTCGGTCGAAGGCCCTGAGCCAGAAGAACGGGGCGGCAAGCATCGAGCCCAGCCTGCGATTCCTGACAAGAGCGCCCATGCAATAGCGCAAAAGTTGAAACAATGCTGTTCCCGGGCCGGCGACGACCCCGCTATCAATCAGCGAGAACCGGCGGAATAGCCACCGATGTCCATTTTCGGTGAACCTGGTAAAGTCGTAGGCGCGTTCGTGCACAGGCTGCAGAAAGGGTGTGCCGGCATAGACCAGGCCACCTGGCTTCAACACCCGCCAGATTTCGTCGACAACGACATGCGGCGACAGAACATGCTCCAGTACCGCCTCTACCCAAACCGCATCGACCGACTCATCCCGTAACGGGATCGCGTGGGCATCGGCAATGAAATCGGTGTGATCCGATGCATAGACATCGAATGAAATAATTCGCGCACATTCGGAATCGTAAAGCACCTGCGCGCTATCGCTAATCGTCCCTCCGCCGATGATCAGGATCAAGGGCGCATCAGTGTCCTTCCGCAGAAGTTCCAACATTTGACGGGCTGAAGCCGGCGTCACCCGGTTTTGTCCGAGCAACACTCGTTTCCACAGGGGGCGCGTGCGGCGGCGGTTCTCGATCAAGCTGTCCGCGTTGCCCGAAAGGAACCTGTCCCGGTCCAGAATGCTGTTCTCGAAATCCACGAGAACGGGCTGACCCGCGACAAATGGCCTCCGTGCGCTGTCCCCCGCCGCTTTGTCATCGTCGAGCATAAGCGGCTGATGAGTGACAGGGCAGCGCAAAAATTCCTCGATGTCGACGAGGGATTGACCGGATTGTCGGGATTGGCTCATCGTCGATCACCTTTAATCGCTTGCAACAGTAGCGAGGCGCTAAAAGCCTTAATTTCAAGAAAATTCTCCAAGAAACGGGTCATTAGGAGTGTCATGGCCGAATACGATAGTGCCGTGGCAATGGCAGCGCCCATGGCCCCAAATGGCCCTGCCAAAATTGCATTCAAGATAATGTTCAATACCGCACCAAAAAGCATCACCATACTCACCCGACCGACGTGTCCGGTGTTCGCAAGAAACGCGGATGGTTCTCCAAAGACCGACAAGGCGACACGCGTCCAGACAAGCAAGACGATCGCAAGGCTGGCGGGCGCGAATCCCGATCCGAAGATCTGCTCGACAAAAGCCGCGGCAATTGTACTGGGCACTGCCAGCCCAATACAGGCAACAAGGGTTCGGCTGGAAGATTTCGCCGCGATGGCTTGTAAACCCGCCTTGTCCGAATTGGCGTAGCAAACCGCTGCAGGCCGTGACAAATAGACGCCGGCGGCATGAAACGGCAGCCCCATCAACAGGAAGAACCGCGCCGCCACGCCGTAAATCCCGGTTTCCTCCGGCGTGGACAGCAATCCCAGCATCACCACGTCAGTCGCGCCAAGTACGGTGCCCGCCGCGAAGACAAGCGATGATTTGAACGCGCCGCGAACCCATTCGACGCAGTTACCAAAGGCCGGGCGAACGACAATCCGGCGCAATGCTCTGACAAGAGCAGCCATACCCAGGAACAGCGAGGCGATCATTGCCGCCAGGGTCAGGTACAAAACGGATTCCACCGAAACCGGCCAACCCGCGAGATAAATGGTGCCAATCGCGATCAACAGGAGCGTCGGTTCCAGCAGCCGTTCCGGCACCTGCCCAGCCACCGGATGTCCTAACCCCTGAAGGACACCGGTGCGCAACAGGTTCCAGGATCGCGGTAGCAGTAAAAGGGTCGCGGCAGCCACGGCGCCGTGTAGAGCCGGGTCCGTGGCGAAAAGCCCCAGGTTCATGCGAGCGAACAGGGTGGTTGCGAGCGCCAGAAGCGTGATCGCAACCGTGGCGAAAACCACGACGCCCATCGCTTCGGGCATCCGGTCGCGCACGATCAACGGTGGGATCGCACGTATGGCGAAATGGTGAAAGCCGAACGTGGTGAAAAGAACCGCAATACTGACCCAGCCCATAGCAAAAACATAGGCTCCGAATTCACTGGGCCCCAGAAGACGCCCCAGCAGAAGGGTCAGCAAGAAACTCGCGGCTGCCGCGTAGAGCCGTATCAGGAGGATCTGAGAAAATTGGCCGACGCGGTTAGTCATGATCGAAGCGGAACGGATTTGAATACTTATTCAAGAAATCGCCGACCGAGATAATGTTGAGTAGTTTTCCTCTATTCTTTGAAAGGTCGGAATATGTCGGTTCGTGAAGGTCAATCGTCTCTTGCCGACCCGGGTGAATAAGCCCGACACCCCAATCGGTATCGACAACATACATGGTCAAATCAGGCCGATTGGCGCGCGCCCAAGCATATCCTTTCCAAGAGGTGCCATTCCAAGCAGGATACTTCCCATCGACTTTGTAACTGCCACGCGCATGGAATCTGGTCGGCGGGTTCATGTCATGCAACATGATCACTCCTCCGGGAGCCAGACAACCAAGGCTGTTTTCGATATCTCGCCTGACCTGATCGCCGGTATGGTTTCCGTCGATGAATACTATATCAAATTGCTGATTGTTGCTCAAAAAAAACTCGTCGGATGTTTTGCAGACGTCCGCTGAGGCATTCGGATCGGGATCGACACCAAGACGATTTTTGCAATGTATTTCTTCGAGCATAGCTTCACTGGATCGAACGCCAATTTCGAGGTAACGCGAATACGAATTTACGGCAATCATGTGGTTGACCAATTGAATTCGAGTGGCGCGATGGCGTCCGTGTGCGAATTGGTAGAATCTTGTATCGCCAGTGAATGGGTCGACGCCCAATACTCTCCCTATTGCTTTTCGAACCCGCCGAACCGGTTTGCTCTCGGCCAGGAGCCACATCGCCTTGTTTGGCCGTCCAGCTTCTTCCCAATCCATTCTGCGCTCTCTCAATCCCCAATAGTTTGGACCGCCGTATCGATAATCTCGTGGAGTTGTCCCGCAAGGCGATCGGGTCGCGTCAACTCCAGCATGTTCTGCACGCGATCACGCGCGTCTTTCCACACCGGACCACCGTAATGGCTGCGTGCGTCTTCGAAGCAGTTTTCAATGGCATCGGCCGACGCGCCTTCAACGAAATACGGGTAGTCGGCACCAAGTAGATGTTCTGCATCGTCTTCGCTCCTGTTCACCATGATGTTGGCCCTGCAAGCAGCCGCCGTAAAGCCCTTTGTGAAGGGTTTGTATCCACGCGCAGTCGCGTTGTCCCGGGGAGGGCGCACCGCGAAATGCAGCGTGTATTTCTGCAACTCGGGAAGTATTCGTCCGAAGTCACGCCCGGTCTTGGCGTGCAGGACCGCAACATCCGACTGCAGGCTCTCGGGAATTGTGGCGTTTTCCGGCATTCCGACATAGGCGGCGCGAAATCCGTTTTCGGTGCGGGAAGCAATTTTTGCCAGCCGCGGATCGGCGTGATGATGAACGAGGCCCACCGGTCGCTCGGACAGTCCCGCGTTTGCCAAGTGTTTGCAAATGGCGTGTTGGGCAGCAAACGACGCCGCGATGTGGAAGTCGAAGAGCGTCAAATCGAGTTCGGCCAACGGAAGATCGACACTGTCCACACCGATGATGGCCCGACATTCCTTCAACTGTTCGACATGCGCAGCCGTCAGACCATAAGTGGCCGTCTTTGTGAAAATTACGACCGGTCTTGGCCCGCCTCTCGCCAAGAGCCCGGAAAGCGCTCGTCCGGGGACCAAACTCGCGTGAAACGGAAAGCTCCGGATGTCATAGCGGTCGGATAGATGGGGGTGCACAAGTTGGGGCAGTTGGACGCCCCTCATTAGGGCAGAGCCGAGGATCGAAAAAGGCTTGGCGACACGCCGCAGAAATAGAACCCGGCGTTTCAAATGCTGTATTTCCCAGGCGCTGATTGCCAGTGTGTCATCGCCACACCGGCACAACGAAGCGCTCCCAAGTCAAGGTTTCTCCGTACGCCCGCGCGCGGTTCCCAGCATGTCCCGCCTGAGTACGTTCAAGGTTCCGGATGCACGAGGCCAACGCCTCCACATCGCCCGAGGGAACCAGCCAGCCGGTTTTTCCATGGTCAACGACATCGGCAAGCCCGGGAAGATCACTGGCCACGACGGCACGGCCATAGCGATACGCCGTCGGGATCACACCGGACCCGGTGACCGACCGATATGGAAGGACTACCGCATCGGCGCGCGCAAAGAACTCCGCGGCTTCCGCATCGCCCACGAAGCGCGGCACCAGCTCGATCCTGTCTTTCACCCTCAACGCAGCAATCTTGTCACGGGTGTCCTTGAGCCCGGCCCAGAACTCGCCGACGATGGTCAGCCGGGCATCTGTCCGGCCCGACAGTGCGAATGCGTCGATTAGGATATCCAGCCCCTTGTACGGACGGACAAGACCAAAGAACAAAAGCTCCAGCGGCCAGTCGCGGGCCAGAGCGCCGGTAGGCTCAGGATAATCGGAGAACACCGGATGCGGGAAGACATGCACCGGGCGCCCTGGAAATTGCGCTTGCAAGGTGTCACGCAGCGCAGCATTGTGCGTCAGAAACTGGTCTGCCTGTACAAGTTGATAGGTCATCAGCCGGTCTTTCCATGCCGCGCCTTCGTGGTCGGAGACGTTGTGCACGATCATAGTGCAACGGCTACCGCGTCGCCGCAAGGCGCGGGCAATACAACCAAGGGCGGGCGCCAAAAAGAACGTCCAGGCCGGCATGACCAGGTCATTGGGGCCGAAGGCGGCGATTTCCCGGATGGTTCGGTGCCAACTCAACGGCGCAGTGCCGCCGATGGTGCGCGTCGATAACGCCAGGTTCTGAGCAAAATCCTCGCTTTCCTCTGCCTCCCCAGGAAACAGCAACCGGGGATACTGGCGATAGAAGCTCCAGACCCGGACCTCGGCATCCCCGCGCGCCTCGAGCGCCTGGGCGACGCTCGCCGTATGCCTAGCGATACCAGATTTCGATGGCGGCATGGGCCCCACGACCGCGATGCGTCGCTTGCCATCTTCCGCCCTGGTGTTCGATTTCATTGACACCATCAGTCGCGTTCGCCTGTTTCGGGCGTAGGCGTCGGCTTCAGCAGAATATTTTCGTAACTTTGGCTCGGATCAAAGGAAACTTCATCAAAATATTGGTCGAGACCTACGATGGGATACCGATCGCAGACGAGTTCGGGAACATCTCGCATATCGCTATCGAGAAATTTTCTTGCAGCATCTTGACGGTACTCCATCAAAATTGGTGCTCGATTGCTCTTGAGAAATCTACTCGCACCAGAAAGCACATGATATTCAGCGCCCTCTACGTCGATTTTTACCAGCTTTATTTTTTGGATGGTCTCTTCATCAAGCAGTCCGTCTAACGTCGTGGCGGGCACAAGCTCCGATTCACCGTCGGTCACCGACGGGTTCCATCTTGAGACAAGAGAATTTGCCCCGGAATTCCCTTGTCTGGCATACAAGGGAAGAAATTTCCCCTCATCCTGACGATTTGTCAGCGCAACCAAATGTAAATGCGCGCGTATTTGATTGGAAGAAATGTTTCTACATAAAGCCGCCGCATTTGTCCTTGAATCTTCAATAGCTATTAGGACCGAACCATTTTGAGCGCAATAGGGTATACTTGCAGATCCTATATTGGCTCCGTTATCCAGAATCACGCCAGACGAATCAATCTTAAGCCCACTGGCTATTGCATGGACCGCCATCTCGAAAGGTTCATTTTTCAAGAACGAGCGGTAGCCAATATGGTCGTTCAAATCCACCCATAATTTGTAACCCTCCCCATGAAGGTAGGCCATATTTGGCGGCAGGCACAAACTTGAATGCTTCCTGATCCAATTCGGATCCCAAGCAGTTTGGATATTTTTGAAAACACCTTTGTTATGAAACCACCTTAGCAGCAGCAGCAAGGCGCGCGGACGAAACCTCGCAGCGACCAATGCCAAAAAGCGAATAACGAAACCGTCTGCTCCCATCAATACTCTTTTCTTTCACGTCGGTGAAACTTACTAGCAGAACTCGAAAAAACGACCGGCACTGTCATGTTACCCTTTGGGCGAGAATGTCGCTCAAGGAAAAAACCAAAGCGGCTGAAATGGTCCGGCCTTGATCATTTCCTCGTCCGGGATTTCCAGGTTGTTGCCCCAGCGCAGCGTAACTTCTCTTTTCCGGTTTCCGTCGATTGCGTGAACCGAGCGGCTCAGCGTGACCAAGTCGCCAGCGTCGTAGAGCTTGCCGTCAATCCGGATTGAGCCGCCCTCGACAGTATAAGCGCCCGGGACTCGGTTATGGATTTCCAACGGCATATCGCCCGTCGGCACCACACGGCCAGCCACCCAAAGCATCCCCCAATGGTGAATGTAGTTCTCGCGCAGCGCTTGGGCATCTTCGGGTATGAAGTATTCAACCTGTGCTTGTCCAGAGACTTCGGTTAGTAGATAACCATGGTTCGCGATTAGCAGGGGGATCGTTTTTCGCTTCATAGCGTTAATGAACGCGGTGTGGCCGCGCTCGCGGTAACCTTTCAGCCCCCAACCAGACAGCATGAACGGCAGAGCGCGATCGTAATCACCCAGGTATCCGCTGAAGTCGAAATAGGTGATTGGTTGGGGAAACAGCTGGTGCGCAACGGCAATAGTCTGCTGCTGCGCTGCCCGAATTTTCCGATCGATCGGCGCTCTGATCGTCGCGATGATTGTACCTATGCTGACCATCAGGGCGACGCAGATTGCGAAGCGAACACGAGGAAGGACCACCTGTTCCGCCGCAGGTGCCAGTGCCACCAGGACAGGCGGCAACATGAACACGTAGAAGTATTCGAAGCTGTTGCGGTAGAACAGGGGGATCAGAAGCGGGGTCAGAAGCGCCAACATTGCGATTTTTTGGCTGGCGCTCGCCTTGAGAGAGGACCATTTCCAAGCTGTCAGAACGACTAGGGCGGTAATATGCGGCGCCATCGCCAACTGAAATTTCAGCGCCCTTGCCATAGGCAGAAAGCCTTGGGAAAACACGATGCCACTTGCAGATTTGACAGTGCCTATGCCAGCCTGAACGGCAGATGATGCCACGTACCCGGAATGCCAATAGAAGATCAGGCAGAAAGCGGCAAAAAAGACCACGAAACAGCTGGCGATCCGAATCGCAATTGGGCCCTTGTGCTCCGCCTCTTGCACGCGAAGCCAGATAATGCCAGCAAATGCCGGGGCATAGAAAACTGATTTGATCGTGATCATCATCGCCAAGGCCGCAAGCGTTCCGGTCAAAAGGATCGTGGCTGCGGTCAGGGGCCGGCATGCCACGAACCACATTGTCGACATCAACAGAAAGGCCGCTAGAGGATCGTAGCGAAATGAACCGCCATGCAAGACCACATATCCACCTGAGAGATAGGCCAGGGCAATTAACGCGGCGGCCTTGGGAGCGCAGAATTTGCGCGCTACACCGAAAATCGCCGCCGCTGTACCGACTTGGCAAAGCAACATGACCAATCTGGCGACGCGGATGTGATCGATCACGTCCCCGGGTAGGTTCGGCATCCAACGGAATATCTGGGTAAAAAGACTTTGCAGCGAATACCTCAATGTGCCGTCGATCAGTTGGGTCACAAGATCATAGTGGTGGAACTCGTCCCAATTGATACCCCTATTCAGAGCGGAAAACGTTTGTCCGGCCACAAGTATCGCGGCCGCGTAGAGGACAATAACCACCAAGGCACGATCGGATTCCAGGTTGTCCGCTGCGGTCACGGAACGTGACTTGTCAGGGCTAGTTACGTCATTGGCGCTCATGGGATCGTTCCTGCACGGGCTTTTCGCTTTCCGAAACCGCCATCTTGGACGTGGGCGCCAATTTTGTTTCCATCCGCCTGACTTGTTCCAGCGTTTTTTCAATAAGCGCCCTGTTGGCACTTATCAGATCGGCCAATATTGCCATCAGGCTAGTGATCACCCCCAAAACCAGCAATACGCCGCCGAGGATCAGCGATTGAACGTGTCCCGACGCATCTCCCCCTAGCCAAAACCAGAGGAATCGCAGGACCGGCAGGATTCCAAAAAGAGACAGCATCAGACCGATGGCCGCGAATGTCCGCAACGGGTTGTAGGTCGCGTAGGCACGGAGCATCGTCACCACGGTTTGTGCAATGAAACCCGGGATGGATTTGAACAGCCGCGAGGGTCGCTCGGTGCGATTGGTCCGCACCGGTACGCTTGCGATCGCCATTCGTTTGCGCCCAGCTTGAATAAGCATGTCGGTGGTGTAGCTGAAACTGGTCGTAATAGTGATTCGCATGGCAGCCTCGCGACTGATGGCCCGAAAACCACTGACTGCGTCCGGGATGTTCGTTCCCGACAGCTTTCGAACCACTGCACTGCCGAGGCGTTGCAATTGGCGTTTCAAGGGGCTGAAGTGCACGTTCTTGTCCACAGCCCGATCGCCGATCACGATATCGGCTTTCCCCTCGAGGATTGGCCGCACCAGCGCGATAATGTCCTCGCCTCTGTATTGACCGTCCGCATCGGTGTTCACGATAATGTCGGCGCCGGCCGTGAGCGCTGAGTCAAGTCCGCTCTGAAAGGCGGCTGCAAGACCCCGGTTCCGGCGGTGATGAACGATATGGTCAACGCCGTTTTCCAAGGCGACTTCTACCGTCTTGTCGCTGCTTCCATCGTTAATGACCAGGAGCTCGATGTGGTCAACTCCAGGGATGATCCGCGGTATGTCGGCTATCGTTCGAGCCAGGTCGTCGGCCTCGTTGTAACAAGGAATTTGGATCACGAGTTTTGTCATCTTTCTTTCATGCGGCCTCAAGCACAGTCACGCAAGGAGAATTTGAATGGAGCGCCCGACATGAAAGGGAGGATCTGAAAAACCTAGCAGTTTGAGTGCGATGGGATGGTCTATAGGCGACAATTGAGGATGCCCGCCGATGCTCAAGCAGCCCGCCTTTCCCGATCTCCGCCACACGATGAAAAAAAGCGGACTGAGCTACTCACCGAAATTCGGATACTGACGTCAGCTGCAATTTGTTATCTGCTGATCTTCAACACGATGGAGATCGACGATGTCGAAGCGAAAGCAACATCATCCAGAATTTAAGGCCAAGGTAGCGTTAGAAGCGTTGAAAGGCGAAGAGTCGGTCAGCGAGTTGGCCAGTCGGTTTAGGGTCCACCTGACGATGATGCATCAATGGAAACGTGCGGTGCTTGAAGGTGCATCTGGCGTATTTGAGCGCGGCGGCCGAAAGACACCGGAATTCGATGAATAGCAAGTCAAAGACCTGCACGCCAAGATTGGGGAGTTGGCTGTCGCCAACGATTTTCTGGTAAGAAACCTCAAACCCTGGATCGGCAAGTGAGGCGGAAGATGATAGAACCGAACCAGCCGGGCCTGTCTGACGCCCTTCTAAGTGTCACGCCGCGATTTGGGCCTGATTGATCTGTTTGTGCCGTCGCGCAATGATGTTGAAGACTTCACGCGCGATGTATCTTTTCAGGCATCGAATAGCTTCCAGTTTTGAATGGCCCTGAGCTGTGCGGCGCGCAACGTATTCCTTTGTCTTCGGATCCAGACGTAATCGCCCGATTGCGATGATGTGAAGCGCGCTGTTTGCCGCGCGGTCACCGCCTCGGTTCAATCGGTGCCGTTTCGTTTTCCCTCAAGATGCTGGAACCGGGCTGACACCGCACAAAGCAGCGAAGCTGGCTTCGGATTTGAATCGTTCAGGATTATCGCCTGCGGTCAGCAACAATTGAGCCCCGCTGTTAAACTCGACCCCGCTGCATGCGATTAGGTCTGGGGCAAGTTCTGTGACGATTGCTAGGATTAGGTCGTCCAGTTCGGCGATCTCATCGTGCAGTTCGAGGTATCGACGTGCAAGCGATTTGAGCGCGCGCCGGTATGCCTCTTCGACATCCCGATACCCACTCAGATCCGGACGCCAGGCTGCCAGCGTCCTGATCAATTGCATGCGGGTCACTTTGCGTAAAAGATCACGTAGACGGTCAGGCGCGCAAACTATTGTCGTCTGGATGATCTGCAATGCAACGCGTCTGGCTTGAACAGCCGTTTTGCGGCAAACCATTTATATACGAAGGAATTCCACAATCCCATCTCGACTGCGCGGGGTTACCGTACGCCGCTTAGCAATAGCCGCGTGGGCAGCACTTTGCGCATCGAAGTCATCGTTCTTGCCGCGCCGTCTGCGATCCAGTTTGTCCGGGGCGGTAACTTCCAGAACGTCCACACTAGCGACCTGCATATATCTCAAGAGATCACCACCATAGCTGCGGGTGCATTCCACACCGATCCGTTGCACATCTCCGAATGATCGCATCCAGGCCAACATCAGCTTGTTGCCTTGCCGCGTTGTGGCGAAGCTTTGGGTTCCCAGAATCTGGTCGTTGTCATCAACAACAGCGGCCACGTGGAGGTTTTTGTGTGTATCGACCCCACCCTCGACTGGGATGGGTTGCTTCGGTTTGGCCATGAGATCGTCCTTTCCGGCAGTTTCAGACATACTTCACCGGAAAGAATGCACGGACAGGACAGTCATGAGACCAAATGGTCAGGCCCTTCTTGGGTCACACAGCATCTTCGAGACAAAGCCTCACCGCAAGGTGTTCCCGGGCAGTCGACAGGTCCAGGGAAAGACACGTGTCAAGCCGATCGGAATGAGGGTTAAACCAAACCAGAAAGCCAAGCGGCACCGACCCAACGAACGGTCGATCAATGTTTGAGTCAAACCACCCGACAACTGAAGACCATCATATGACTATCAGAATGCACGGTGATCTGACTAACGGGCTTTCGCCGCCAAACGGCCATCAGTAGACCGGTTCGGGCCGATCTCGGCTTCTGCTTAGAGGGCGCTTTTGGTTTCCGCTCGGGCGTAGGTGCCTGTTTCCCTACTCCAAAGTCTATCCACCCCCATGTCGGAATGCCGAGCCTGACGCCGAAGTGTCCGCTGTCATGCTGGTTCGTCCGCTATCCTCCCACTATCTTCGCCGAACATCTGGCGCTTTCAATACCGTCTTCGATCATCTGCGCTGAAAGGCGTTGCGCTTGTTCTCTGCTGAGATAGCCAACCGTCCGCGACTGTATTGTAGCCGCTACCGCGTTGAGATAGTACGCGTTGTTCGGCTCACGTTCTATCTTGGCCGAACCCTCAAGCTCGTATCCGAACCGGATGTATCTCCGCTGGCGACCCAAGGGCCGAAGGCCATGGATCTGGCGGTAAAACTGTTTGGCGACCACGTGCGCGACTTTAAATACTTCGGCTTTGCCGACGCTGAACTGCACGGCATCGCGTTGGTTATCGCCCGCTCCGGCTGGTCGAAACAGGGCGGGTTCGAGATGTACCTGATGGATAGCGCACGCGGCATCGAGTTGTGGGATATCGTCAAAGACGCAGGCGCGGAATTCGACATCGGACCCGGTGCACCCAACGACACGGAACGGCTGGAAAGTGGACTGATTTCATATGGCGCGGACATGCGGGTGCAGACCCATCCAGCCACTCCGTTCGAGGTGGGCTTTGGCCCATTGATCAGCTTTGAGCACGATTTTGTCGGGCGCAGCGCGCTTCAAGCTGCCGCCAAAACGGGCCCCGTCCGGACGCTGATCGGCGTCGTGATTGACGGCACGCCAACACCGCCCGGTCACCCGGTGCCACTGCAATTGGATGGGCAAAACGTCGGCTATGTTTCCGAATTCGCCTTTTCCAAACGTTTGGGCAAAACCATCGGTATTGGCCTGATCCGTTCCGATCTTGCATCAACTTCTGACACGCTTGCGCTGGTCCTGCCGACCGGCACGCACGCAGCGACCCTCGCCGAAACACCCTTCGTCTGACCGTCGAAAGCAGATAAAGCGAGCTCCCAGACCATTGACCTCAAAACTATTGAGGAAGACCTGTTGTGGCTTTCCTGTTGGATGATCCATCACGCCAACCACATCCGACCCAAGGCGGATGGCACCAAGGCCGGTGGCGATCATGACGGCACCTTACTTTTCGCACTACGCCTTCCAGATAGATTGGCGGCAAAATCTCATGCCAGCCCTATCTTTCAAGCAATGCAGTAAATGACGGGCGACCTGGACCGCGCGCAAATGGAATGGAAAATTTCCGTGGCTTTCACGGTGCGCAAAGCTATCCGTCGCGCACCAAGGATGTGGATGACGTGGATTTTTCCACCGGATCGGTCGGACTAAGTGTGGCAATCACGTCATACTACCCCTCACACCCGTTGTGGCGTCGCCACATCGCCGGGTCATGTCCGTCCGGCGTCGCGGCGCATGGATCATCCGCGTAGCCGCGCAACACGTTGTACCGCTGGATTTGCGCCTCGTTCAATATTTCAACCGTCATCAGGTGGCGTGACAGATGCACAAGGCGCAACGCGCTTCGGGCGTTTCCAGCGGTAAACACTGCATCGCTTAGAGTTTCCTGCGTAATCCCGCCTTGCGAAAACGCGCGGTCCAAAGCTGCCTCAGCAGAGATGAACGCGGCACCGGCCGCTTTTGCGTCGGTGGGCATCTGTTCAAAAATCTCTGTCAGCCGCTCCTCTTGCTCGGGTGAAAGCGCCAAGGCTTCCGCCAATTCCAGGGTGTGCAGCGGGCCGGGATATCCGTTGAGTTCCGCAGGAAGCGCAAATCCCCAACCCTGCCCAGCCTCAAGCGCGTCAATGTCGCTTTCAGAAAGAGCCGCGATCGCTCGGTTTTCGAGCCCTGAGTAAGGCGTATGAGCTTCCTCGGACACAACCAAGGATGCCCAACACACGGCAATAAAACTAACGGTTGCAGTGGTGCGCATATAGGGTCTCCATTTTTGGCTATGACATTCAGCCCGTTGTCTCAAAAATACGCTTAGGCATGTTCTGTCATCAAGCAGCAGAAATTTGCCAAAGGCAATGGCACAGGGTGTGCGGCCATAGATGCCTAAGCGCTGTTTGTGCTCTTTGGCGACAAGGCAATCATGGCTAAAAAAGTATAACTTGTGACTGAAAATGCTAAGCATGTTTTCCCCCGGATGTCCATTCTGTACGCTGAAAATCGGGGGATCTGCGTTATGACCTACGCTAGAAACATTGCCACGGGTTATAACAGTGACCCATCGAAATCAAAGTCTTTGATCGCGGATGCCTATACAGACCAAGGTTGGTTTGATGAGGATCTGAAACACATCATCGCGAAGACTTGGCAATGGGTGTGTCATGTCGAAAAAACACGCGAACCCGGCTCCTATGTCACGGATGAAATCGCTGGCCAGCCTATCGCCGTCGTGCGCGACAAAGCGGGCGAGCTGCGCGCGTTCTACAACGTATGCAAGCATCGCGCGCATGAATTGCTGTCGGGCGCCGGCAACACGACCCGCATCATGTGCCCCTATCACGCCTGGGTGTACAAGCTGGACGGTCAACTCGCCGTCACTGGGCACCTGAGTTCGAATGCACCGCACTGAAGATCCCGTCGCGAACAGAGGCAAAGGGTCCGCATCGCGCCGGCGATGACTAAGACCTACCTTCTGCCACGCAGCTTCGCTTAATCAGAGTGCTTGGTCGAGATGGTACTACGCCGACGGGTCAAAACAGCGACATCTACATGTGGCCTCAATACTCGAGGACGCAGCCTACTCTCGCGCTCTAAATACCGCAGCAACCGTTTTCGGCGTCATCCACTGACCTCGTCCAGTGAGATTAATGGCCGGTTGCCTACTCGTATTGCCGGGCGTGATCCTTTGATCAGCCATGTATCGCCTATGCTGGTGTACGGGCCGTTCTTTGAGGCGATGACACAGCGCTCAAGACACGCAGCGGGCAGCCGGTTTTCACCAGTCGGCCGATTACTGATCTGATTACCTATCTCATCAAAATACAAGAGTAGAGCAGATTTACATCTGCTGAACCGCCCAGTTTGACATCTCCGGCAGAAGAACATCCATGATCGCTTGAAACGCCGTCACAATTTCGCGCGTTCGATTGGAGGCAATGGTCGCTCTCTGGGCGAACCGACGGGTGTCTGTCACCCATTGGTCACGGTCATTGATCATTGACAGAAAGACGTCGACGCCGACTTCGAACGAACCGTCCTTATGGGCTTCCACCTCAAAACGATCAATACGCACCAGTAAAGCCTTGTCTGGCACGGGCCCTCCCTCGACATGCCCGACGTAGGCGACACGGTCCGTCTCAGAAATGCTGCGGACCAGTAGGTTTTGTAACATAGCGGGCAGCTCATCGCTCCATCGGGCGTCAGGCAGGTAAGTGATCGCGGCGGGATCCGGCTTGATCACAATCCGGTCCGTTGCCAATGCAGCAGACGCTTGCGGACGTGCGACCAAAAGCGTCCGTGACGTGCGTTTGCCGCGTTTTGAACCCGCGGCTGGCAGCAAGTCATAGGTGTCCAAGGGCTCAGATGCTTCACTGAGTACGGATAGGGTCCCACAACTGCTTACGCTGGACACCATGCCCAGTAGGAAAGTCCGACGAATCATCTCAGCCATAAGTCTATCTCCTGTAGTCAGGCACGCGGCCATCCAGCAAAAAACGCGCTGGATCGCGCTCAATCCGGCGCACCAGATTGCCCAATATGTCGACCAGCGTGCGCGCTTCGGCGGCAAGGCGAGTGAACTCCGGCAGCCCCTTGCTCGCAAAATCGTTGAGACCCGGCGCGCTGTTGGCCACCGCCGTCTGGATTTGGCGTGCAACCGTATCGCTGCGGGCGATCAAAGCGCGCAATTCCGATGTGATGGCTGGCATGTCCTTTGTAACCTCCGTAATCGCTCGACTGATCTCATCAGATGCGGTTCGGATGTCGGTCATCATCGGTGCAAAATCGGTATCAAGAACTGTGCTTGCTGCGTCAAAAGTGGTCTGCGCCGATGCCAGCGTGCCCTCGGCTACGTCCAATGTTTTCTCCAACGCGGTCAGGCTACCCTGCGCTTTGGTGAATAGCGCATTGGCGGACGCGATAGCGCCCTGCGCTTCAGAGGCGAGTGGATCGAACTGGTCGGTCAGTCTGGTGAGGTTCGCGGCAACGTCATCAATCGCTTCCCCAGCAGTTGTTACCCCTGCACGAATGTCGGTCATGATGGGGGGCACCTGATCCAACACTATTGTATCAATCGTCTCAATTGCGCTCTTTGCGTCACCCAGCACTGCGCGGGCCTCGGCGACCAGCAATGAGCCGTCACCGTCAACGAGGAGATCGAAACTGTTTGACGCATCGGTCACCGCAAGAAACGCGGTGCTGGCTTCTTGCAAGGTCTTCTCAAGTTCGACAAGGCGGGCGTTGAGAAGGTTTGATGTGTCCGTGAAATCATCCAATGTGACAGCAGAACGCGTTTGCAGGTCCACAATCGCAGCATTCGTTTGCGCAGAAATTTCGGAAACCTGGGCTAGGATATGCGGCACCTGATCGTTCAATATCTGCCGAGCACGATCAAATGTGGCCTCAACACTATCAATCGCCTCTACAGATCCGGTCAGGGCGGTGTCTGCTGTTTCAAAGGCACCGGTTGCAGCGGAGAGTGTTTCGTTTGCCTGCTCAAGCGTTGTGGTGACAGAGGCACCAATTGCATCAAGGCGTGCTGTGAAGTCGGTGATTTGTGCAGTCGCGTCTCGTACGGTGCCAGTGATTTGCGAGAAATCTTTCAGGGCCTGATCAAGATTGTTGGAAGAGGCATCCAGATTTCGCAGGATGTTGGTGACGTAGGCTTGGTTCTCTGGCCCAGTCAACGCCTGAAACTGTTCAAGCAGGCGTGTCGCCTCGTGCAGAAGATCAGGCGCGTCCTGAACAATGGTCTGGACGGTTGATCGTTTTGAGGGGATCAGCAACCAGCCATCTGCATCCGCGCTCAATGGAGGGGCGGCAGGGGTGCCACCCGAAAGCGAGATATACGCCACACCCGTCACGCCCTGTGATTGCAGTTGTGCGATTGTGTCGGAACGGACGGGCGTGTCCGCTTCAATCTCAATCGTGGTGAACACTTTCGAGGGATCTTGCGACGCGATCTGCAAGCCGATCACACGGCCGACAGAGATGCCATTGAACACCACGTCTCCAGAAGGGTCGAGACCGGACACGTCTTCAAACAGGATGCCATACGTTTGATACTGTTTGTTCACCTGAACCGAAGCCAGCCAGATGAAAAATGCCAAAGTGCCGACAATCGCGCAGAGCGTAAAGACGCCAATCAGGATGTAATTCCCGCGCGTCTCCATCAGACGATCCCTTTCCCTGCGGATGAAAGCGCTGCACGGGCGCGAGGTCCATGGAAATACTCATGTACCCATGGATGATCGATGGCCAGCATTTCCTCCATCGTACCCACCGCCAAAACCTTGCGATCAGCCAGCACGGCGATGCGATCACAAATGGCGTGCAAGCTGTCTAGATCATGCGTCACAAGGAAAACGGTCAACCCCAGAGCCGCCTGCAACTGCTTGATCAACGTGTCAAAGGCAGCGGCACCGATGGGGTCGAGACCCGCTGTCGGCTCGTCCAGAAACACAATTTCGGGATCCATCGCAATCGCCCGTGCAAAACCCGCCCGCTTGCGCATCCCACCCGACAACTCGGATGGATATTTCGCCATTGCATTTTCCGGCAGACCGACCATGCGCACTTTGATGCCGGCCAGCGTCTCGCGTAACGTATCTTCGAGGTCCAGTTGTTCCCTCATCGGCGCCTCAACATTTTGGCGCACGGTCAGTGACGAAAAGAGCGCCCCGTCCTGAAACATCACGCCCCAGCGGCGCCGCAGGGCACGGTGTTCGGCATCTGATGTGTCGCGCACGCTTTGGCCAAAAACCTCGATCTGTCCAGCGTTCGGCTCCAAGAGCCCCACAATCGCACGTAGCAGCACGGATTTCCCAGTGCCTGACCCGCCAACCACGCCTATGATCTCTCCCTGCCGCACGTCCAGATCAAGACCTTCATGCACCGTGTGCGTTCCAAACCGTGTCACAAGGCCACGCACGCGAATGGTGGGATTATCTTTCATCTACATCATACCCCTACGATGGCGAAAAAGATGGAAAACAGGGCATCCATGACGATCACCATGAAAATCGACAAGACCACCGAAGCAGATGTCAGGCGGCCCAGAGATTCCGCGTTGCCGCCCACCTTCAAGCCTTCGTAACAGCCGATGATCCCAATGATCAGGGCAAAAAAAGGAGCTTTGATCATCCCGACGCTGAAGTGCCAGACATCGGTGTTGCTGACGAGCCGGGTTTGAAAAACGGCAGGCGAAACACCTAGTTCAATCCATGACATCAGCGCGCCACCGATCAGACCGGAGATATCGGCAATGAATCCAAGCGCGGGCAGCATCAACATCAGTGCCAACACGCGCGGCACAACAAGGATTGTCACAGGATCAAGGCCCAGTGTGCGCATTGCGTCAATCTCTTCGCGCATCTTCATTGACCCTATTGCGGCGGTGAAGGCAGAGCCGGAGCGGCCCGCAACGATGATGGCCGTCAGCAGGATGCCCAATTCGCGCAGAATAGAAATGGCGATCAGATCGACGACAAAGACCTCTGCCCCGAATTGCCGCAACTGTGCGGATCCCTGAAAAGCCAATACAACGCCAATCAGGAACGCCATCAGCGCCACAATCGGCACGGCACTGACGCCAATCTCCTGACAGTGATGCACAACCGAGGTGAGCCGCAGACGGCTGGGATGGCGCAGAATGCCAGCCAACGTGGCCACGACCTGACCCAGAAACGAAATTAGCTCAACTGCCATGCGCCAGCCGCGCGTGACCTTTTGGCCAAAAGCCTCAAACCGGTCCGCAATTGTAAACGGCTTGGTTTCCGGCTGATCCGGGGGCGGCATATTGCGCGCTACGGTTTCTATCAATTGCGCCTGTGCCGATGTCGCGCCGATGATTTCAAGAACTGTGCCTTGCTTTGCCATTTGAATTTGCCGGTCGACCAGAAACCACGCACCTGCCGTGTCCATCTGCTGGAGTTGACTGACATCAAATCGCGAGGCGTCCTGTCCAAAGTCTTGATCTAGTTGCTCAATGGTATCGATCAACAATCGGCCACTAAGTCTAAGAACACCCCCATCGACGAGCGCCCCGAGACGTTTGGGCGGCAAACCAGAGCGCGCCATCAAGGATCGCCAAGGTTAGCTGTGAAATTGAACTGTATGCACATATCCCAGTCAGTCTTAGTGGGAGGTACGATCGTGTCCTTGATACAAATCAATCGGGTACCGAAGCCATCGTGCGACATAGGAAAAGAAGATTCAGCAAGGAACGCGCCATGCAATTTCGAACCGCCATCTCCATGAGTATGGGTGCGGCTTTGCTTACAGCTTGCACGCTGGACACCAATCTACCCCAAGATACCTTCGCCAACGAAGCGGTTGAACGTGGGCAAATTGTCTATGCTAAGGAATGTTCGCAGTGCCATGGTGCCGCTGGCGAAGGAGCGGGGCCTGCCTCGCTGGGTTTGGGGGTTGTACCGCCTGAATTGGTAGGGTTAAGCGCAGGCAACGCTGGAATTTTCCCGCGTACATATGTGCGCCAATACGTCCTTGGGCTGACCGAGGAAAACGATCTTGCAGGGCCGATGCCAGATTTCGCGCGTGTAGGATTGCACCATGTGCACCCCAAGGGCGGTGCTGATGGTGAAGTGTTGGAAACCGATTTCGAAAGCTTGCTGGATTACCTTGAAGCGATACAGGAATAGACCTGTTCAAAGCTTAAGTTGGGAATTCGTGTGATGACTGATCCCTACGCACCGATGACTTTAGGTTCGCTATTCTGCGTGGGGTTGGCCGCCGACCAATTGGGACGCAGGACACAGATCCCCCGCGCAACACTGCTGCTGATCTGCGGACTGTTGGCAGGCACGATAGGATTGCTGCCTGACCAGATGGCCATGTTTACTGATGCTGTCAAAGTCTCTGCTTTGACACTGGTTGCTGTATTCCTCTGCGGGGTATTGGTGCATGGCGTTGTCATTGGCCTGCCGGCTGCACATCTCACAGGGCGGATTTCAGACGGCAAGCCACTGCAGATCGAGGCCCTCACCATCGGGTTTCTAACTGCTGGTCTCGCGGTATGGTTTGGCGTGTCTTTCCTGCTGATAGGCATGTTTTTAGGGACGTTGATTGTGAACCTAGCGGCATATCACACCCGCGCCTTTCATGAGATTGAGCACGTGCAATGGCCTTTCATGATCGTCTTTTTCATACTTGCAGGTGCAGCGCTTGAACTTGAAACGCTGTTGAACATGGGCGCGGTCGGAGGCGCGTTGATCGCTTTTCGGACGGTTTCGCGACTGCTGGGCGGCTGGATCGGGGCCGCGATATCTGCTGCACCACACGCGCAACGCCCCTTATTTGGCATAGCGTTGTTACCGTAGGCCGGGGTCGCCATCGGGATGGCTTTGATCGCGGGGCAAGCCTTGCCAGCTTGGGCGGATCAATCCATCGGACTGATCATTGGTGCGACGGTGATTTTCGAACTGATAGGCCCAATCGCAACCCTCTGGGCTGTTCGCCGCAGTGCTCAAGCAGCCTGAGCACATCGCTTGCAAAGTGGCGCATAGGGTACTGCCTCCAAACGCGCATCGGAGATGGGTTCCTCGCATTTTGCGCAAGTGCCGTAAGAACCATCCTTTATTCGCCCCAACGCTAGCTTGAGCAGCAAGATCTCCTTCTGCGCAGCTGCACCGAGGCTCTCCAACACTTCGTCGTCTTCAAGGTCGATGGCCTGATCGTTCAAGTCCGCCGACTTGGGTTCGCCTAACTCATGATCGACCTCATGAATGCGCACATCTAGTTCTTCAAGGCGGTCTGTGATCAGTTTCCTGAAGTGTGAAAGGTCAGGCATTGTATATCCTCAATCGGTTGTTTGACGCCACCATACCCAAGACGGAAACGCTTTGATTGATCAGTATCAATGCCTTCGGCCGCTGGTCGGGAAATTGAACCCATCAACAAGAAAAGCCGTAAACAGACCGAAGGTCGGCAAACCGTGCGTGGCCGTCGTCCCAGCCTACAGCCGCCAGCCCAGCTCCAAAACGAGTCCCCAAAGCCGATAGTGATGAAGGATACGATTGCGAACTATTGACCAGATTCAAGATGTTAGAAAAGCCCTAATGAGAGGTAAAACATCGTCCCCAAAAAATGGAACTGTCAAGCACCAGCAATATCCAAAGCGCAAGGGGAGCATGCACGCGAGCATCGAAGTCGCCATATCCGCCAGAGCGGCTCGCGGGCCACGCTGCACCCGACACAATGACCGTTACTCCCATGATCCGCTCGCGCAAAGGCGTTAGGCGGAAAGCAGCAAGACCGATCAATTTGCCTCCTGTGAAGCAGGCCGGTGGTGTCGATAAAGTCTCAGTTGTTCAAAGCTTGCAGGTCGAGACACCGAAGATACGGTAAAGCGGGCAAAATCGGATAAGTGCGGAAAGAACGAGGATCAATCCAACAGCTATACTGCCATAGGCCAAGGCAGAGCTGGACCATATGGCGGGCATGTTCAGCAACGGCAAAACGATCAATGCGATGCCGAGAATTGCTCTTAACAAGCGATCGGGGCTTCCTAGGTTGGCAGTCATATCTGTATCCTTTCCGAGGTTACTATTGTCATATTGCTTCGAGATGGCGGACCTGTCTGTGACATTGTCACAAGAACCGCATATCGCTCAGGATGCCTGGGCCAAACGACCGATGGCTGCAGGATCGCGGAGTTCGATCAAGCCGCGGCTCAGGGTCAACCATCCGCGCCGCTCGAATTCCTTCAGCTGCCGTGAAACGACTTCGCGCGCCGTTCCTAGTTCCAAGGCCATCTGCTGATGCGTCACGTGCAGAGCCTTGTGCGCATCCTGAAAATCGAGCAGCTTTTGTGCCACGCGGATGTCCATGCGCTTAAAGGCAATTTCTTCGATCACCATGAAAAGGTCGGTAATCCTTTTTGAATAGGCCTCGAAAACGAATGCGCGAAATTCTATCGAGACCGCCATCAGTTTATCAAATGTGTCGCGCGGAATCAGGATCGCTTCGACATTCGTTTCCGCGACACCCTCTGCAGAATAGTCTTCAAAGGCGAGGAGGCACGCCGTGGTGAGCACGCAGCTTTCCCCGGCATGCACACGATAAAGCACGATCTCGCGGCCCGATTCAGAAAGTTGCTGCACCCGGACTGTGCCAGATCCCAGAAGCAACAGGTTTTCTGCCGGTTTGCCAGGTCCGAAGATCACCGCATCTTTCTTCAAAACCGCCGGAACCGCCTGTTTATTGAGCAGGTCTGAAACCGCCGGCGAAAGGTTCTCAAGACCGGGAAAACTGAACCGCCATGTATGATCATTGAGCATGAATTCGTCCTTGTTGGGGTTGTTCTAACTCTCGGATCGCGAGCTTCCATTGATCTTTGTCAAATGGACGTCGCCCCTTTGGATGCAGACCTTGGCAACCGAACAAAGGAGACACCCGTATGTCCAAAGATACGCCGGAGATTTGCATCGCTTTTTACTCACGGTCAGGTCACTCTAGACGGCTTGCGGCCAAACTGGCGGAGGAACTCAATGCCGATAAGGTAGAGATCACTGCACCCAAGTATAGCAATCGTATTTTGGGATACATACGCGCAGGTTTTGACAGTCTCCGCCAGAAAGGTGCGTTGGGATCTCAAACTTTTGGCGCTCTGACGAAGTATCGCCACGTGATCCTCGTTGGCCCGGTTTGGACCTCCTACCCCGCTGTGCCGTTGCGCGCCTTGATGCGGCAGGGTGATGCTCTGCCGCAGGTCGTTTCGATTTTTCTCACTTCTGGCGCGCATTCACCACCTGAGAAGGCCTTTGCGGCCGGCGTGTCAGACCTCGGCCGTCGTTTTGTTGCGACAGGTGCCCTGCCCAACTCTGCCGAAGGCACCGCGCAGGAGAATCGCACAATCTCGAGTTTTCTGTCCGAATTGCAGGAGCCGGGCGGATTGATCTCCCGGAATTGAGATCAATCAATCTCTACATCGCGATCAATTTTATGTTGGTCACAACAGGAGGAAATCGTGGCCGACGTCATATTCAGAACCCAAGGCATCACCAAAGTATATGACACCGGCGAGGTCCAGGTTTTCGCCTTGGCGGGTGTAGATCTGGAGCTCTACAAAGGTGAGCTTACCGTGTTGCTCGGCCCCTCGGGCAGCGGGAAATCAACGCTGTTGAACATTCTTGGAGGTTTGGATCACGCAACCGATGGACGTGTTTGGTTCGAAGATACCGAACTAACCGATCTGCCTGACCGGGGGCTGACGAAGTACCGCCGGGATCACGTGGGCTTTGTCTTTCAGTTCTACAATCTGGTGCCCAGCCTGACCGCGCGCGAAAACGTGCAACTGGTCACGGATGTCGCGCCCGACCCGATGCCTGCAGAAGAGGCGCTTGCTCTGGTCGGGCTTGGCAAGCGGATGGACCACTTCCCCTCAGAGATGTCGGGCGGTGAACAGCAGCGCGTCGCCATCGCGCGTGCCATTGCCAAGCGTCCGCAGATTCTGCTGTGCGATGAACCCACAGGCGCACTGGACAGCACCACAGGGGTGCAGGTGCTTGAGGTCTTGCGCGACATTAACGAACGCTTTGGCACGACGACTGTTGTGATTACCCACAACGCAGAAATTCAGCGCATGGCGCACCGAGTGATCTTCTTTCAGGACGGCAAGATCAGCGAAGTCCGTACGAATGAGACCCGTCTTTCCCCGTCCGAGATCGTGTGGTGAACGTTATGCAAGCGATAGACCGGAAACTGCTTCGTGATTTCAAACGGCTTTGGATACAGGCCGTCGCGATCGCGTTGGTGCTGGCCTGTGGTGTGGCGATCATGCTGACGTCGGTAGGCATGTATAACGCGCTGTCAGAAACGCGGGCCGCCTACTATGAACGCAATCGTTTTGCCGATGTATTCGCGATCACGACACGCGCGCCCCGGTCCTTGCTGCCAGAGATTGCTCACATTGACGGGGTGCTTGGCATTGAAGCTCGTATCTCTGGCGAAGCAATCCTGGATATTCCCGGACGCAACCGCACAGCCGTTGGGCATATCCTGTCATATCCCGAAACCGCCGATCCAGTGCTGAATGTTCCGTTGCTTGTCTCCGGCCGCTTTCCTGATCCGCTCAGCTCAGGCGAAGCTGTGGTAAACGCGCCCTTTGCAAATGCCAATGTCCTAACTGAAGGTGACAGCTTCAGCGCCAATTTGCGGGGGCGAAAACGGGAACTGACCATTGTTGGCACCGTCCTGTCGCCCGAGTTCATCTACACCATCGGGCCCGGCGCAATGATGCCTGACAATTCGGCCTTCGGAGTTATCTGGATGCCCGAACGCGCCGCCGCTGCCGCCTATGACATGACAGGGGCTTTCAACAATATCTCGTTGTCCCTGGCCGCAGGCGCGCAGACCCCGCCGGTGATCGATGCACTTGATACCCTGCTGGAACCGTTCGGCGGTTTGGGGGCTTATGACCGCACGACCCACCAGTCGGATGCCTTTCTGGACGCTGAGATCAATCAGCTAAAAGGCATGGCCGCGATCCTGCCACCAATATTCTTTGGTATCTCGGCCTTTCTGGTCAGTATGGTCATGGGTCGGATCATCTCGCTGGAACGCAGCGAAATTGGTCTGCTTAAGGCCATCGGCTATTCCAATACCGAAATCTGTTTGCACTATCTGATGCTTGCCGGGCTGATTGCTGTCGTAGGTGTTGGGGTCGGCTGGCTGGCAGGCACATGGCTGGCGCGCGACACGGCCGCGCAATACGCGGAGTTTTTCAACTTTCCCTACGTGATCTTTCGGGTGTCCTATTGGGTCTATGCGGCGTCGGGTCTAGCCGGGCTGCTGACGACCAGCCTTGGCGCCGCGCATGCCGCCCTGAAAGCCGCCAAACTGGCCCCTGCGATTGCGATGCAGCCCCCTGCCCCACCTCGGTTCAAGCGGTCCATCATAGATGAGGCGATGGCGCGGATGCAGCTGGCGCAATCTACCGTCATGATCTTCCGCTCGTTGTTGCGGTGGCCCCTGCGCAGCTTTCTGACGTCTCTGGGTCTCGCTTTTGCCGTGGCATCCGTGATCGCCGCAACCTTCATCAATGACGCTTTGGATGAGATTGTCGATCTGGCATTCTATCAAACCAACCGGCAGGACGCGATGCTGCTGTTTGCCAGCGACGTGCCCGAAACAGCCGTAGAAGACGTGCGCCATCTGCCAGGGGTGCTGCAGGCCGAAAGCCAGCAGTTTCATGCCGCCATCCTGCGCCACGGGCATTTGAGCAAACGCGCCGCGGTCGAATCCCGTCGCCCCGGCAATGACCTGAGCCGGGTTCTGGATGCCGAGGGCCGTCTTTTGGATGTGCCGCCCGGCGGCCTTGTGCTTTCCGAACGATTGGCCGGACATCTGGAGGTGCAGGCGGGCGACAGCATCGAGGTCGAATTCCTCAGCGGCAGGCGCGAGACGTTTCTGCTGCCTGTCACCGCACTGGTTGAACTGCATTTCGGGCTGGGCGCTTACATGGATTTCGAGACCATGAACGCGATGTTCCGCCAGGCGCCGCGCGTTTCAACGGTGAACGTCACACTGGATGAAAGCCAGACTGAAGCCCTGCACGCTGCGATCAAGAAAACGCCCCGGATCACGGGCATTGTCGAGATGAACGAAAACCGACGATCCTTTCAGGACACGATTGAGCAGAACATCGTTGTAATGAACACGATCTACATTGGAATTGCGGTGCTGATCACCGTCGGTGTCACCTACAACGCCGCGCGCATTCAACTGTCCGAACGCGCCCGTGAACTGGCCAGTCTACGCATCCTCGGCTTTGGCCGGGGCGAGGTTTCCTACATCCTGATGGGAGAAATGATGCTGATTGCGCTCATCGCACAGCCCTTCGGCTGGCTCATCGGTGCTTGGATTGCGCAACTGATGACCAATGCCTTTAGCAGTGACCTATACGCGATCCCGCTGGTCCTGAAACCTGCAACCTTCACCGTTGCCAGCCTCGTCGTTCTGACAGCCGCCTTCGTTTCCGTGATGATCGTACGCCGGCGGCTCGATGGACTTGATCTGGTTGCCGTCATGAAAACAAGGGAGTGATCCGATGTCCTATTCCACCCGCACGCTGGTTCTGATCGGTTTCGGAGTTACTCTGGTGGCCGGGCTGTCCTATGTCAGCTTTCGCGAGGATCCTGTACCGGTCGATCTTGCCACCGTCACCCGCGGCCCGCTGGAAGTGACGATCAACGCGGATGGTCAAAGTCAGGTGCGCGACCTCTTTGAAGTCGCCTCTCCAATCTCTGGCACAGCGTTGCGTTCTCCTGTGTCCGAAGGCGATCGGGTTAGCGCAGGCGAGACGGTGGTTGCCGTTGTGCAACCCGCCTCTTCTGGCTTACTGGATGCTCGCGCACAACTTCAGGCCGAAGCAGCGCTGCAAGAGGCATTTGCCGCAAAGCATGTGGCGCAGGCCGATCTGAAACAGGCTGAAGAAACAGCGCGCTTTGCCCAGTCCCAGTTTGAGCGGACGCAGGCCTTGGTCAGCAGGGGCGTTGCCTCAATCACACGAATGGAAGGCGACACACAACGCCTCGCCGTGGCGAATGCGACGATTGAGGCGGCGCAGGCTCGCATCGAAATGGCCGACGGGGCGATTGAACGCGCGCGTGCCACCCTGCTCTTGCCGGAAAGCGCTGAGACAGCAAAAAAGAGTTGTTGTGTTGAGGTGAAGGCCCCCAGCGATGGTGTTGTTTTGTCCGTCGAGGCAATAAGCGAGCGCCCCGTCAGCATCGGTACGCCGCTGGTCAGTATCGGTGATCCGGACGCGCTGGAGTTGGTCGCCGATATCTTATCAAACGACGCCGTGCGGCTTGAGCCCGGCGCGCTGGCCTATGTTGAACGTTGGGGCGGTGCGGACATTCTGGAAGCCAGGCTGGACCGCATTGACCCAAAAGCGCGCACCAAGGTTTCGGCACTTGGAATCGAAGAACAGCGGGTCGATGCATATTTTGATCTGACAACACCTGCTGACAAGCGACCCAATCTGGGGGACGGATTTTCTGTCTTTCTGCGGATTGTCGAATGGCGCGCCGATGATGCCCTTCAGATTCCGCTCAGCGCTGCCTTCCGGTCTGACGATGGTTGGGCGGTGTTTGTGGCCGTCGAGGGGTTGGCCGAAAGACGCGCTGTGATACTGGGTCGACGCAATGACCGAATGGTCGAGGTGCTGAGCGGTCTGGAAGTCGACGAGCGGGTTGTGACGCATCCAAGTGACGATATCGCCGCTGGCGTTTCACTGGTGGAAAGGGCTGCGTTATGAAAAAGGAGCGCATAGTCTCGCGTGGCCTAGATGCCAATTTGCACGCGGCATTAGGACAAGTGACCGGCGGTCTTTCCCCGGCGACCCTTGCGACGGCCTTTCTCGACTGGTGGCTGCACATGATTGGATCGCCAGAGAAACAAGCGGAACTGATAAGGCTTTCATTGGAGCCGTCGATACGGGACGGCGAGAAAGACCCCCGGTTTGCCGATCCCGCTTGGGAGGCTTACCCCTACAATATCATGTCACACAGCTTTTTGGCGGCACAGAATTGGTGGGACGCAGCAACGACCGACATGCACGGTGTTGATCCGAAACACGCCAAAATCGTCAATTTTGTAACGCGTCAGTGGCTTGATATGATTTCGCCCGCCAACTTTGCGGCGACCAATCCTGTGGTACAAAAGCGCACGCAGGAGGAAGGCGGTCAAAACCTGTTACGCGGTGCACGTTATTGGATGGAGGATTTCAACCGTTTGCTCGCCAAAAAACCACGCACGTCCGATAGGTACGTGGTTGGCAAGGATCTGGCCACAACACCCGGCGATGTCGTGATGCAGAACGATCTAGTGGAATTGATCCGCTACCGACCCACCACAGCAAAGGTGCATCCAGAGCCGATCCTGATCGTTCCGGCATGGATCATGAAGTTCTATATTCTCGACCTGACGGCGCAACGCTCGCTTGTTGCCTACCTTCGGGATCAAGGCTTCGAGGTGTTCATTCTATCCTGGAAGAACCCAGATGAGACAGACGCTGATCTGTCGATGAAGGATTACATTGACCTCGGTATCCAAGCTGCGATCCGTCGGGTAAAAGAGTTGGGTCATCCCCGGTTGCACACGGCGGGGTATTGTCTGGGCGGGACGCTTCTATCCATTGTCGCAGCCGCGTTGGCACGCGACGGGGATGAAAGCCTTGCCAGCGTCAGTCTGTTGGCCGCTCAAGTGGATTTTTCGGAGCCGGGAGAGCTGGGATTGTTCATCAACGAAAGTCAGGTGGCATTTCTCGAGGATATCATGGCAACGCAGGGTTATCTCAAAGCAGATCAGATGGCCGGTGCATTTCAATTGCTTCGGTCAAATGATCTGATCTGGAGTCGGGTGATCCGCCATTATCTGTTGGGCGAGCGGACCCCGGACAACCCGCTGATGGCGTGGAATGCGGATGCAACACGCATGCCCGCGCGGATGCACACTGAGTATCTGCGCCGACTGTTTTTAACGAACGATTTGGCAAAAGGACGGTTCAGGGTAGATGACAACGCTGTTGCGCTAAGCGACATCAGAGCTGACATCTATTGCGTCGCGACCGAGACGGATCATGTATCGCCTTGGACATCGGTGTACCGGCTCGCGCTTCTCACTGATACAGACGTAACTTTTGTTCTGACCAATGGCGGGCACAACGGCGGGATACTGTCAGAACCCGGACACAAAGGGCGCCATTTCAGGTTCGCGCATAAAACGGAGGGCGATACGCACATGACCGCGCCCGAATGGTTTGACACCCATGCTGCGCGGGACGGTTCGTGGTGGCCGCATTGGGCTGCTTGGTTGAAGGATCACAGCAGCCACAAAGTGGAAACCGCGGCCCTCAATGACACACTGGGGGCCGCGCCCGGTGACTACGTTTTCGGTTAAATTCGGGTTTCAGTCTTCCTTTGCTGCGAAAGCCTTAGTGCCCATTTCGACCAGTTTACCAGTTTCGGCCTGATACTGATCCATCGCTTTTTGGATGAACTGGGCTTGGATGTGCTGGAGGTCGGAGACATTCTTGCAATGCAGAATCTCGTGCTGCGTCTTCACATCCTCCTTGATCCGTTCCGCAACAAAATGGGCAACTTCCGCACTCATGTCGCTCACAGCTTCAATCCACGCTGTGCCCATGCCCATCATGCTGCCCAATCCAGCCTCCTGAAGCTGAGTGACGGCACTCAACGGTGCCTCGGTAGTCTGTATTCTCTCTTCATTTGGTGACTTGTTTGCCATCGTCAGTCCTCCGGTGAGTGTTCATATGGCGCAATCCTACGGCACTCATGCCACCACCTTTTGACATGGCTCAATCAACCCCCTGCTTTGTGGGGATATCTCAATCACAAAGCGCTCAAAGGATGAACGATGGCAGATGACATCATTCCAACTGGTCTGACAGAGGCCGAGGTGCGCGCCGCCCGAACCCTGCATGGCTGGAACGAACTGCCTACCGTGAAGCAAACAGGCCCTTTTCGCGTGCTGCTCCGACAATTCTCCAGCTTTCTGGTGTTGATCCTCATTGTCGCTGCCGCTGTCGCATTGGCGCTTGGGGAAAGGGTGGACGCACTGACCATCGGGTTGGTAGTCGTCCTGAATGCAGGCCTTGGGTTTGTGCAGGAATGGAAAGCAGAAACTGCGCTTAACACGTTACGCGACATGCTGTCCCCCCAAGCCATTGTCCTGCGCGATGGTCGAGAGCAAGTCCTCCCAGCCAAAGACATCGTGCCTGGTGACATTCTGATCCTCACATCGGGTACAAAGATTGCAGCGGATGCCCAACTGCTGCGTGCGGCAGCATTTTCTGTGGATGAAAGCGTCTTGACGGGCGAATCCATCCCAGTGGCGAAAGGCGATGCTGACGAAAGCAACGCCGTTTTTGCAGGCACATCGGTTACTGCTGGTCGGGCCGAAGCGCAGGTCACTGCAACTGGTGCCACGACGGAATTCGGCAAGATCGCGCATCTGACAAGTTCGGTCGGGTCGAAAACCACCAATCTTCAGATCAAGCTGGGTCATCTGGCCCGTCAACTTGGCATCGCCGCGCTCTTGGTCGCCGCTTGGGTTTCGGGCCTTGGGATCTGGTTAGGACGCGACCTAACCGAGATGGTGATGACCGGCCTGTCCTTATCCGTTGCCATGGTCCCTGAAGGCTTGCCCGCCGTAGTGACCATTACGTTGGCATTGGGCGCGACCGCAATGGTGCGCCACAATGCGCTGGCGCGGCGGTTGCAAGCCGTTGAAACGCTTGGTGCCGCGTCGGTGATCTGCACAGACAAAACCGGCACGCTGACCGAGAACAAGATGACAGCGACACAAATATGGACCCCGGACAGGTCCTATTTGGTGACCGGCACGGGATACGACCCGGCAGGACATATTGAATGGAACGGTGCGCGCATTCGTGCGTCAGATGATCCCGTATTGGGCGCGTTGCTGAAGACTGGGCTCTATTGCAGTCACGCACATCTGACCCGTGAAGGCGACGTCTGGCACATGGTCGGTGCTCCGACAGAAGGGGCATTGATAACACTGGGCTATAAGGGATGGTGCGAGTTGCCCGAAGAACGAAACCTGCTGGCCGAGCTGCCGTTCAGCAGTGCCCGCAAACGAATGTCGGTGTTGTTTCAGTCTGGTGCCACTGCAGAGGTGCTGACCAAGGGCGCGCCCGAACGTGTGCTTGAGATCTGTAGCAATGTGATGACACGATCAGGCGCACGCCCTCTCACCGAAGAAGATCGGGCAGGCATCGAGCATGCCTATACGCACCTTGCGGAAAGTGGTTTGCGCGTGATGGGTTTTGCACGGCGCAACGCGCCCGATCACCAGATTGTTGAGGAAAGCATGACGTTCCTTGGCCTCGTTGGTCTGATCGATCCACCGCGCGAGGAGGTCCGCGGTGCCATTGCAATGGCCAAGTCAGCAGGCATTCGCATCGTAATGATCACTGGCGACAGCCCCATTACGGCCAATGCCATAGCCGGTCAGCTTTCCCTCAGAATCACGCAACATCTGACCGGTGACGCACTGGACGAACTCGACGACAGCCAACTGGGCGATGTCCTGCGCGGTGATGTACTTTTTGCCCGCACCAAGCCGGAACAGAAACTGCGCATCGTCTCTGCCCTGCAGGCGCAGGGGCAAATCGTCGCGATGACCGGCGATGGCGTGAATGATGCACCGGCTCTGAAACAGGCGGATATTGGCGTGTCCATGGGGATCAGAGGAACAGATGTGGCGCGCGACGCGTCGGATCTGGTCCTGCTGGACGACAACTTTGCCACGATTGTTCGCGCCATTGGCGAGGGGCGCCGGCAATTTGCGAACGTGCAAAAGTTTGTACGCTATTTGCTATCCTCGAATGCAGGAGAGGTAATTGCGCTGGTCATCAACATCGCCATTGGCGGACCGTTGGTGTTTCTCGCAACTCAAATTTTGTGGATGAACCTCGTGACCGATGGGGTCACGGCTGTTGCCTTGGGTCTGGAGAAATCAGAACCCGATCAGATGCAACAAAGCCCCCGCCAAAAGGACGCCCCCATTCTGGGCGCGCGCGGGATTGCCACAATCGTTTTGCTGGGCACATACACCGGGCTGTCGAGCCTTTGGATCTTTTTCCATCTGATGGATTTAGGCGTTGACCTCGCGCGCACAACAGCCTTCACCGCCATGGTGGTCTTTGAGAAGGTCAGCGTCTTCGCCTTCCGCTCATTGAGCCTGACCACATCGCGGATCGGGTGGTTCAGCAATCCGTTCCTGCTTGCAGCGCTTACGATCACACTGGGTGCGCAGGTTCTTGCGGTTTATTGGTCACCACTGCAGGTACTGCTGCACACCGTGAAGATTGGGGTTGATGAATGGCTGCTGATCGGTGCCTTCGCACTGCCGATTATCGTGGTGCCGGAGGTGCTCAAAGCAATCAGGCCAAGTGTTTCACCGGACAAAGTAGTAAGCCGCGAGGCTGCCTAGGAACGTGATCAGCACAAGGATTGAATCGAGGCCCAGGTCCCTTACCCGTGGTTTGCGACGCACGATTAATCCAGTGAGATAGATTGCTGTCACCATCAACCCAAAGCCAAGAGCCAGACTGACAGTGCGCGAGGTATCTTGCAGAATTGGCCCCGCGCGAAACAGAATGTCTGCCGGAAAAACCAGCACAAGCATGATCAGGTTGCTTCCAAAAATGTTTGAGATTGCCATGGTGTACGCCCCGATGCGCACAGCCGCGATGCTGGTAGTCAGTTCAGGTAGGGAAGTCGCAGCAGCCAGCAGTGTCACGCCAATAAACCCGGCGCCAAGCCCCGATTGATCGGCAATCCGCTCCGCAAAAATCACCAGCAGCAACCCAAAGATTAAAATGGCAACACAGGCCGCAAACGCCTGCCAAATCAGGGCTGCGTTTCCAGCCTTGCTCAGACCTGTAGGCGCAGGAAAGGCGAGCGGATCGGGATCGGGCAAATCAACCGGCACCCAATCGCTGCTGTTGTCATACCGCCTGAGCAACCAGATCGCGCCGCCGTAGATCACCGCGATGGCGACACTGCCCAACCCAACGCCAGCAACCACAAATGTCTCACCCAGACTAGTGATAATCAGCGCCACGGAAAGTAAAAGCACAAGCAACGTGGCTTCAAGCGCGTGGTTAGCTTTGCGTGGGTAGTTGGTAATCGGGCCCCGTGCCCAGAAATCTGACATCGCGAGGATCGCCGTTTGCAAAGCGATGCCGCCAAAGAGATTGTTCAACACAAGATCGCGCGATTGCTGAACAGCAGCGGTGAGCGTAGTCGCGACCTCGGGTAAGGACGTTGCCAGGGAGAGCAGCAGCAAACCGACCAGCGATTTGGCCAGCTTGAACCGATCCGCCAATGCATCAGCTAGATACGCCAGCCGCGCACCAGCAATCCAGACGCAAGTCGCGCAGGTGGCGAAGCCCAGCAGACTTTGACCGAGCGTTGTTGCGGGAAAAAACATCCCTTCCACATAAAGCGGTTTCGCCCGATACACTTGATCTTGCTCAATCACGCCGCTGAAAGTCTCCTCTATTATGCGAGAATGACTAAGGATCACGGGCACCATCCACAGGAAGTCACAGAGCGTCTTTCTCAAGGCATTAGATACAGCCCGGTGAAAGATATGATTTATGGCGGTATCGACGGTGCGGTGACTACTTTTGCCATTGTCGCCGGGGTCGAGGGCGCAGGCCTATCGCATAGCATCATTGTGGCTCTGGGGCTGGCCAACATTTTAGCCGATGGGTTTTCCATGGCGGCGAGCAATTTTTCCGGCACCAAGGCCGAACTTGATGACCGCAAGCGCATCATCCAGATCGAGGAAGCCCACATAGCGCACTACCCCGAAGGCGAGCGTGAAGAGCTGCGCCAAATCCTCGCGTTGCGCGGGCTTTCTGGCACCGTTCTGGATCAGGCAACAAACGCCATTGCGCAGAGCAAGGAGAAATGGATCGGGCTTATGCTCACGGATGAATATGGCCTTACGCGCCATGATCCTCATCCCGTGCGCGCGGCAATAGCGACATTTGTTGCCTTCTTATTGGCGGGTGCTGTGCCGCTGATCCCATTCGTTTTTGGCCTATCAAACCCGTTCGCTTTATCAGTCTATGCGACGCTTTTAACATTCTTTCTGATTGGCGCAGGCAAGAGCAGGTGGTCGTTATCTCCATGGTGGCGTTCAGGCTTGGAGACTCTGGTCATCGGCGGGACGGCAGCGCTTCTTGCATATGGCGTAGGGGGATTATTCCATCCCAGATAATCGTTTTTGAGCGATGTCAATCTTATGCACCTGCGCCCCGATAAGATCACCGCAAGGACGGGCTCTAGTATGTTCACAAACGCCATAAAACTATTCTCAATCAACAAGTTCGACATCAAGGTCGATCCCAGTTGGCTCATCATAGCGGCCCTCGTTACTTGGAGCTTATCACAACAGTTCTTCCCGGACGCGCTGCCCGGGCGTTCCCCGCAAGCCTATTTGGCGATGGCTATCATTGCCATGCTGGGGCTTTTCGCCTCCTTATTGCTCCATGAATTGGCCCATTCGGTCGTTGCCCGCCATCTGGGCGTGCCAATCAAGTCCATCACCCTTTTTCTATTTGGCGGCGTTGCTGAGCTTGAAGCCGAACCAAAATCCGGGCTGACTGAATTCTGGATCTCGATTGCCGGTCCGTTAATGTCTTTGGCACTTGCGGTGGGGTTTTGGAGCCTGTCAGGAGCGGCTACCCTGATAGACTTGCCACCTGCTTTGATTTCAGTGCTGTTTTATCTGGCGTTGATAAATCTGGTGCTGGCGGTGTTTAATATGGTTCCTGCCTTCCCGCTTGATGGGGGTCGTGTGTTACGCGCCTATCTGTGGCATCGATCGGGTGATGTGCTCGCGTCAACCCGGACAGCAGCACGGTCGGGCATATTCTTTGCGTACTTCCTGATGGCGTTTGGCATAGCCGCTCTATTTCAGGGTGCGATTTTCACGGGCCTATGGCAGATCATGATCGGTGGCTTTGTCCTGATAGCGGCGCGTGCCACGTACACGAGCCAACTCAGCAAATCCGTGTTCGAAGGGCACAGAGTGCAAGCCCTGATGACGCGCGACCCGATCACGGCACACCCAGATATGACGTTAGCTGCTTTCGTCAACCAGATCATGCTACACCACAGTCTCACCTTTGTTCCGGTGACCGAAGGGTCCGTACTTCTTGGCCATATCGACGGCTCTGTTCTCTCAGGTATTGACCGCGAAAATTGGGCAAGCACCCGGGTCGGAGATGTATTTGTTGGCTTGCATGACGAAGACATGGTTTCGCCGAAAACCCTTCTTTCAGACCTCATGGAAAGGATCGGGAAGACGGGCAAGCGCAAATTCATGGTTGTTGAAGGCCACCAGTTGCTAGGCGTGATCACCTTGTCTGACTTGACCGCCTGCCTAAATCAAACCGCACAATCCTTAGGATAAAAAAATAACAGCCCGACGTGAATTCGGACCGGCGGGTACTATCGTTGATGAACGTCCTTGTTCGTCTGCTCAATGACCTCAACCAAATGATTTACAGGCAAGCGCATTTGGCCAGGCGATTTACACGTTGCGTCGTGCTGCATAGGACCACACTGAAAGTGCTGCACTATCCGCGACGCACAGCGATGATCAGATCCGCACCAATTCTATAGCCTTGCTGCAAGGATTCAGGAGCGGCAACGCCATGCGGCACCTGATGTCTCCAGATGCGCGAGACCAAGCGATGAGCACTTGATGCAAATCAATTCCGCCTTGCGCCCAAGGCGCAGCATTTGGCAGTGTTTGACAAAGAGGACACCCGCCATGGTCGATACAGCAACAGACGTCGCCATTTTGCACGCCATCATGGAAGTAGCCGTAGATGCCATGGTCGTATCGGACCAAACAGGGAAAATTCTCCGGGCGAATGCCGCCGCAGCGCGCATGTTTCAGTTTGATTTGACCGAAATGCTGGGCCAGAGCGTCAACATGCTGATGCCCGAGGCTCTGGGCATGCTGCATGACGGCTTCATGGCACATCACATCAAAACAGGCGAAAAGCGGATCATCGACATTGGCCGCGATGTTGAAGGACAGCGCAAGGATGGTTCGGTCTTTCCGCTGCATCTGTCTGTCGGGCATAGTCAGGTCGAAGGAACGCGCATTTTTATCGGCATCCTGCATGACCTCACCAACCGCAAGGCGACCGAAGAAGCACTGGCACGTTCTCAGCGGCTTGATGCTATAGGAAAAATGACAGGCGGCATCGCGCATGACTTCAACAACCTGCTGACCGTGATCGTCGGTAACCTCGAACTGCTGGAGATGCGCGGTGCTGACGAACATCAGATGCCCCTGATTAAAGACGCGCTCGAATCCGCTGAGATGGGTGCAGATCTGACGACGCGGCTGATGGTGTTTGCGCGGCGCAGCAACCTCAAACCAGTGAGATCAGATTTGCGGGAGTTGTGCGCGAAAACACTGACACTGCTAAAACGCACCATTGGCGCGACCTACCGCATCAAAACGGACTTCGCCGCGGAACTTGATATGGTCATGATCGACCCGGTTCAGCTGCAATCCGCCCTGATGAACCTTGCGCTGAATGCGCGTGACGCTATGGGCGCGGGTGGCGAACTGCTGGTCTCCATCGCAAATGTCACGATTGACGACAGCTATATGGCTCAGGAAACAGATATTCAACCAGGCAACTATGTGCGGCTGTCTGTCAGCGACGATGGCGCAGGCATGAGCCTTGAGGCGCAGCGCCGCGCGTTTGAGCCGTTCTTTACCACCAAAGCCGAGAACGGTGGCACGGGCTTAGGATTGGCGATGGTCTACGGATTTGTACGCCAGTCCGGCGGCCACGTGACACTCTACAGCGAGCTGGGTTTGGGGTCGAGTTTCGGTCTCTATTTTCCGGCAGTGGAGCATGAAACTGAAGCGGATGGCGTATACCCAAAAGCCGTGAAACGACAAGAACCACCACGCGGCAATGGCGAGACAATCCTAATTGTAGAGGACAATGAGCGTGTGCGAAAACTGTCGATTGAACGCATTCGCGATCTCGGTTTTGCCACACTACACGCCGAGAATGGTGACCGGGCTTATGAGATGCTGAAGGCCGGCGCAGATGTCGATCTGGTATTCTCCGATCTTGTCATGCCAGGCACGTTGAACGGCTATGATCTGGCGGCCAAAATCGCCGCTGAGTTTCCAAAGCTCAAAGTCTTGCTGACCTCCGGATATGCGAGTGATGTGATCACCGGCGATTTGGCCCATGACATTCATTTTGACATCCTGCACAAGCCCTACCGTCAATCCGAACTGGCGCAGCGGCTTCAGGCGCTTTTGGCCGGTTCAGCCGATGGCTGAATAGCTCTCACGTCACTGGCAAAGGTATAACCGATCCCACGCACCGTCTTGATAAGTTTGGGGCTTGAGGGATCGCGCTCGATCTTCTTGCGAAGGCGAGCGACCTGATTGTCGATCGTCCGGTCCAGCGGGCTCCATTCGACGCCCCCGGTGAGATCCATCAGCTGATCGCGTGACAGAACGCGCTTAGGATTGTTCAGAAACACATTCAGCAGCCTGAAATCGCCACTGGTCAGATCACACGGCACGTTCTCCCTGTCGATAAGCTCAAGCCGGTCGGGGAAAGCGGTCATTCCGTCAAAGCTGAAGTGCGCGCTACCCGCTATCGCATCTATCTCTGTGGTACGTGCGGGTGCGCCGGATCTGCGCAATACACTTCGGATACGGGCAATCAACTCGCGCACATGAAATGGTTTGATGATGTAATCGTCCGCGCCGATCTCAAGCCCGACAACCCGATCAATCACATCATCTTTGCCCGTCACCATGATGATGGGCACCTGTGAAACAGCCCGGATCCGGCGGGCGATATCCACCCCATTGTCAGCGCCCAGCTGTAGATCCAACGTGATTAAGCTTAGACGTTTGTCTGCAACTGCCCGCATGACCTCGGCGCTTGTTTCCGCCTCGATTACGCGCGCACCTTCGTCCTCAAGCACATTTCGCAAGAGGTTTCTGATCTTTTGATCATCCTCAACAACAAGAATCCTCTGATCTTTCATAAGGTCTCATTATTTGCGCTTGGGATGCAGAAAATTGTCCGAGCCTTCGTGTAAATTGCAGTGAGAAAGAAGCGCACGATACAAAACGATACAAAATTTAGCAGGTGAACCATAAGCTGAATTACACATACACATCAAGATGACCTCAGCTTTACACGGAGGTCTGCACGAATGTATGTCACGATTCCAAGCGAATGCACCATCGAAGCTTCCATAGCACCTCTTGCCAGCGCAACACCTAAAACTGCAGAGGCGCGCCTGAAATCCGGCGCTTACCTGTATTTTGAGGGTGATGAGGTCGAATGGCTCTATCAGGTCACAAGCGGCGTGCTGCGGTTGACCCGGTTGCTGGCGGATGGCCGCCGACAGGTCATTGCTTTTGGGTATCCCGGCGACATCGTCGGTTTCCCGGCCAATGATCTGCACCACACCGATTGCGAGGCGCTTACCGACGTCCGCTTGCAACCCTTCCGCCGGTCCCACCTGGAAAACGGCGAAGGCGATCCTGAACTGCACTGTGCCCTGCTACAAGCAGCATTGCGTGAAATCAGCGCGATGCAGGATCATTTCATGATGTTGGGGCGCAAGTCCGCGACGGAAAAGCTCGCTTCTTTCCTTTGCGTCCTTTCAAAGCGTGTTGGCGAAGATCTAGGTGCATACCGTCAGATCACCTTGCCAATGAGCCGCTCGGACATCGCCGACTTTCTGGGTCTGACCACGGAAACCGTTAGCCGCACATTCACGCAACTACGCAAGAGCCGGATCATTACAATCGACAATATCCATACGATCATCATCCAACGCCCGACAGCGTTGCTGAGCCTTGCAGAAGGCGACCACGACTGAATTTGTCGGCGTCGCTAACCCGTAAGAAAAAGCCACGCAACACTTGCGTGGCTTTGATGTTTTAAGGAGCAGGCCACAGGTCGCGCAGATCTTGCGGCAGGCTCGCCCGAATGTCTTCGACTTCGCCCCGGCTGATCCTCGCATTGAGAAGATCAAATACGCATTTGATGTCATCCTGACCACGATACTCTGCCGTTTCACCCATCTGATGCCGTATGAAGGCGATAAAGTCCTCCGCGTGCCTCTCTTTAATCGGCGTGTCTTTTGGCACCCAGCTTTCAAAGAAGAACCCCCGGATCATCACGGGCAGTTGCGCCGAGAACTGAGCCACTTCATCGACCAACAGGTGATCGCGGATGCGGTGCAGGGTCACGCGCATAAGCCGAAGGGCGGAGCGCTTTGATGACCAGTCCAGCCGCCCTGCCAGCTCGTTGATCCACTCATGGGTCAGATAGACACTCTGGTCGATGACCTCCAAACCTTGTGCGGTCATGGGTTTTCTCCTGTTCTTAGGTCAGTCTTTGATCGGTTTCATGTCGACATCGAGAACCACATCGGGGGTTCCAATGAGCGATTGGAACACAGCGCGGGTCATCGCACCGACGCCAAGCAGCACAAGTGTGTAATTCGCAACCCAGCCCACAAATGGAATAAAGTTCAGAAGTGCGATAGATGTGATCGCTCCGGCAAGGATTGCAAGCCGCGCGAGATTACTCGGGTCATCCGCCCCGCCCAGACCAGTCCAAAGACGCATAGCGACGCTGTAAGCACCCAAGGCATAACCAAGAACCCAGGCCACCACGATGGCAAGAATGGCGATAGGAACGAAAGGCAGACCAACGATGGTAAGCGCGGTCACCAGGACGATGCCAAAGAGCATGGAAAGACCAATCACACCGAGCATGAATGTCTGACCGGGTGCCGCCGCGATGCTGCGCCGCATGCGTGCTAGCCGCTTGGGCATGAACCCCAGCATCAGTGCGCCAAGAGCGAGGAAGAACAGCAGCGAAACGATGAAGCCGAACATCATTGAAGCGAAAGTAGGCAGCGCAGGCATATCTTTGGTGACGTCCTGCCATTCCTCAAAGATCTGTCCGCCAGAAACCTTTTCGAACTTCACGCGATCCTCTGATGCCACGCGCACCGGCACCTTGATCTTTTCGTTGGTACTATAGGTAAGCGTGCCAGAAACCACCGCTTCCGGTCCGAAAGAGAGAGTCTGCGCCAAAACACGCACATCTCCTGTGATGGGTGCATTCAGAATGACGTCCCGGCCGATCACCGACAAAGCACCAGCTACCGGTCCTTCGACTGTGACCGAATTGCCCAACAGTCGCGCATTCCCAGCGGTTTTGGCGCTGTTTGCAGTGCGGGCAGAAAACGCCATGACTGAAAGATCCTCGGCGATGTCGCCCCGGATCACAACGGTCGCACCCATTGCATAGAGGTCTTCGGCAACATTGACGTCGACTGACACGTCAAACCCGGAAACATGCATATCGCCCAAGGCAGCACCCTTCACGCGCGCGGATCTTGCTGCAACGAAGGTATCCCCTTTGGTATCAATCGACTGGTTTATCAGTCCACCCGCAAAGAACGTATCATCACCATTCCAAGTCGATACTTGGTCGGCAGAAGCTGCGTGTGACAAAATCGCGAGAGTAATCGCGGTGAGTATCTTGGCAAATACAGACATTATTGGCCCCTTGTTTCAGAACATTGTTGCCCTGAGGACCTACGCGAATCTCCGCTCTATCGATTGATCGGGATCAATTGGTGCTTTCTGCGTCCTGATATTCAGCCAAGGATACACTCTGTGTCGACTGCATTGAAAGGAGATTGAAGATGTCACGTCAAACGCTTCCCCAATCCACCCGATCCGCTGGCGAACCTGCACTGTTCCCGTCGCTCCAGAAGGAAATGAACCGTCTGTTTGACCAGTTCAAATCCAACTTTCCGATGCTGGAGGATGACGGCCAATCCTTCTTTGCAGGCTCAAGCTTCCCGGCCATTGACGTGGTTGAAACCGACGACGCGATCGAAGTCAGCGCAGAGGTGCCAGGCGTCAAAGAAGATGATCTGGATGTCACTGTTTCTGGCGAATTGCTGGTTCTTAAGGGCGAGAAAAGCGCCGATCACGAGGAAAAACAAGAAGGGCATCATCGGATTGAACGCCGATATGGCAGCTTCCGCCGTCAGATTCCCCTTGGCTTCACGCCTGACGATGGTGCCGTGAAAGCGGACTTTTCTGATGGCATCCTCAAGCTCAGCATCGCCAAACCCCCAGCCGCCAAAGCCGCAGTCCAGAAAATCAACATCAAAAAAGTCTGACGAAAATCTGGGGCGCTGCGATGCGCCCCGGCTCGGACCACGCTCAAAGGAATAGACACATGGCCCCCAAGACAATTCTTGTATGCCTGACCACGCCCGATCATGCGGAAACACTTCTCAAAGTTGCGGTGCCAATCGCGCGCAAACACGGTGCGCATCTGATTGGGTTGCACACCGTTGAAGCGCTCGTCGTCTACCCCGGCATAGCAATGCATATTCCGGACACGGCCTTTGCATCCTTCAACGAAAGCCAGAAAAAGGAGTCAGAAGCGATCAAAGGTGTGTTTCAAAAGCATACCAGGTCCGAAGACTTCGTCAGCGAGTTCCGTTTGGTCCGGGCAGAAGCACAATCGGCCAGCGAGCGTATGATCGAAAGCGCGCGAGCGGCTGATCTGGTCATCATGGCTCACGAGGACAAGAACAGCGACCGCTATGATCAGCGCCATGCCCAGACCCAAGTGATCCGCGAAAGCGGGCGACCTGTGATCGTGGTGCCGCTGGAATACGACGGGCCTGAGATCGGCGCCAACATCCTATTGGGATGGAGCGATACACGCGAGGCAGCGCGCGCAGCGCACGACATGCTGGCCTTGGCAGATGATGGTGCATCTCTGACGGTCCTGCGCGTTCAGAAAAGCCCTCAGGATGCGTTCAAGGATTCCGACGCGATTGATATGGTCGAAATGTATGCGCGGCACGGCCTGAAGCCTACGTTGGTTCATCGTGATCCTATGGGCGGCAGCATCGCAGACGTATTGCAGAACGTGGCATTCGAAGAGGGCGCTGACCTGATTGTCACCGGTGCCTTTGGCCATTCGCGCGCATATGACTTTGTGCTGGGGGCCACGACCTATGCTCTGTTGCGTGATCAGAAGCTGCCGATTCTGTTCAGCAAGTAGCGGCGGGAACCGAAATGTCGGACCAGATCGGCAGATGGTCCGACGCCACCCGTGCAAGCGGGCTTTGATCAACACCTGCATCACGCAAGGTTAAGCCGTGTGAAAGGGCAAAACGATCAAGTGCAGCGATGGGGCGTCGCGCGTGGAACGACTTTCCAGGGCTGAGAGTCTTAAATCGGGCCTTCAACGGCTCAAACCCTTTCGTCTTGGACCATTCGTTGAAGTCGCCAGCGATGATGCAATGCTTGTCTTCGGACGAGAACCTGCTCAGCTCTGAAAGCTGCGCCTGCCTGTCCCCTCTGCGCAATCCCAGATGTGCCCCGATGATGGTCAGACCTGCCCCCAGACCGAGTCGCACTCTGACGGCCCCTCGCGGCTCAAACCCGGGCAGGTCCAATCGGTCAACGCACATCACGTCAAGACCTTTCCGCGCCAATACGGCGTTGCCATGCCAACCAATACTCACATCGTTGGGGGACACGTTGACCAGTTCAAAATCCGTCTCGGTCTCGATCATCTTGCGCGGCAAGGCGGAGGGACGCGAACCCAGCCGTTTGTCGGCCTCTTGCAGCACAACCAAATCCGCATTCAGATCGCTGATCACTTGCAAGGTACGTTCAGGCCGCCGCTTTTGGTCAAGACCACGGGCCTTGCGCATGTTATAACTTGCAATGCGTATCTGCGTCATCTGCATGCCAGATATATATGAACGACCACGCCTGATTTTAACACCACTCCTAAGGTCATCTGTGAAACTGATCCAAGACACCAGTGCCATAATGTTGATCATCTGGGCGATGCTTCTGAGTACGGCTGTGATCGCGCTTGGGCTGTCGCGTTGGTCTCTGGCCTTTGTCAGCTTCGCAACGCTTGCTTTGTCTCTGTTGCCGCCCCTGCTCGCTGCCCGATGGTCTCTTCGCCTGCCGTTGCCGTTTCTTCTGTTCACAACCCTGTTTTTCTTTGCATCGATCTTTCTGGGCGAAGCTTTCGATTTCTACGAACGCCTTTGGTGGTGGGACATCGCATTGCATGGCCTTTCGGCGGTGGGCTTTGGCCTGACGGGGTTTCTGTTTGTCTTTATGTTATTCGAAGGCGACCGCTTTGCCGCGCCACCCTCCGCCATCGCATTCATCAGCTTCTGCGTCGCAATGACAGTCGGCGCGCTCTGGGAAATTTTTGAATTTGCAATGGACGTTTCATTTGGATTGAACATGCAGAAGTCAGGCCTGAAAGATACCATGGGCGATCTGATCGTAGACGCTTTGGGTGGGCTTATCGCTAGCGTTACCGGCTACTTTTACCTGCGGCGCAATGCGGCAGGGCTGCTGGGTAGAGGCCTTGGTCAGTTCATTGAAATGAATCAACGCCTCTACCGGAAGTACAAACAGCGCATCAAGAAATAGTGACGGTTCTGTCGTCCGATTGAGCAATCTCAATCGGTATTCCCTCAACTGCCCCATGATCATGGAAACCGCGCCCATAAGGGAGGTATTTCAGATGGTCATGCCACCGCACTACGGCTCCGATCAAAAGCAGCCAGAAGAGAGCCGCTTTCCATCCGCCTACACAATCCTCTTTGGCCTTGTCATCGCAATGGCCGCACTGACGTGGATCATTCCCGCAGGTCAATATGAACGCGCCCCGAATGCGGCGCTGTCCAAGGACGTCCCTGTCCCCGGCTCCTACGCGCTGGTAGAGGCGACGCCGCAGGGGTTCATTGACGTACTACTGGCCCCAATCGCGGGGTTCTACGACCCCTCATCATACGAAGCAAACGCGATCGACGTCTCGCTGTTCGTCCTCATCGTTGGTGGGTTCCTCGGCGTTGTTACCGCAACGGGCGCGATCAACACGGGCGTGGCACAGGCCATGCGCAAGCTGGAAGGCCGCGAGAAATGGATGATCCCGATCATGATGGCGCTGTTTGCTGCTGGAGGCGCGACCTATGGCATGGCCGAAGAAACGCTGGCGTTCTATGTCCTGCTGATCCCGATCATGATCGCGGCCGGCTATGACGCGCTGACAGGTGTCGCGATTATCATGCTTGGCGCTGGTGTTGGGGTGATCGGTTCAACCATCAACCTGTTCTCCACCGCCATTGCCTCCAACGCGGCGGGCATTGCTTTTACCGAAGGCATGGTCCTGCGCTTTGTGATCCTTGGGCTGTCGTGGCTCGCGGCTGTTGCCTTTGTGATGCGCTACGCCGAACGGGTGCGCGTTGATCCTACACGCTCTCTTGTTGCGCATCTGCAGGATGAGAACGAGGCGCACTTTCTGCAAAAGCACGCGCCGGTCGAAGGTGAAACGCTGACGGGGATGCAAAGCGTGATCCTGATCCTCTTTGCGGCAACCTTTGTCATGATGGTTTGGGGCGTCTCCTCGCAAGGCTGGTGGATGGCAGAAATGTCCGCTTTGTTCCTCGCTGCGTCCATTTTGATTGGGACATTGGGTTGGCTGGGCGAAAAGGCGTTCACCAATGCTTTTGTCGAAGGTGCGCGCGACCTTTTGGGTGTGGCGCTGGTTATCGGGCTGGCACGCGGCATCGTGATCATCATGGATCAGGGGCGGATCACCGATACCATTCTGCATACGTTCGAGCGCTGGATCACCGGCATGTCCGAGGTTGCGTTTATCAACGCACTTTTCGGGATCGAAGCGTTGATGAGCTTTCTCGTCCCCTCCACCTCAGGGCTGGCCGTCCTATCAATGCCGATCATGGCACCGCTGTCGGACTTCGCCGGTGTCAGCCGTGACTTGGCTGTCACCGCCTTTCAAACCGCAATCGGGATCACCAATCTGGTAGCACCAACATATGCTGTTGTTGTCGGCGGCCTCGCTATTGGGCGGGTGCCGTATAACATCTGGCTCAGGTTTGTCTGGCCCCTGCTGTTGGTGCTGTCACTTATCTCCATGGCGCTGTTAAGCGCTGCGGTGCTGCTATGAGCGCGCCTTTGGGAGTACACTCGGAAGTCGGAAAAATTGCGTACTGTCATGGTCTCGAGTCCCGGCCTGGCACTTGAACGGCTGACCCCAAGCAACTGCGACGCGCTGCTGTTTGACGATGTCTTCTGGGTGGATGAGGCCCGCAAGGATCACTTCGCCTTTTGTGACAAGATGCGTGAACGCGGCATCGAAGTGCTGGAACAGCACGATCTCCTGACAGAGATTCTGGATCAAACAGAGGCCCGTCGCTGGCTTCTGGATCGCAAGATCACAGAGGACCGCATCGGCGTCGGCATGATGAGCAACCTGCGCGATTGGCTGAATGAACTGCCCGCCGCCGCCCTGACCCGATTTCTGACGGGTGGAATCACGGTCAGCGATCTGCCCTTTGCCCCGCATGGCATGTTTGGCCGTTTCCTCGGGGCCGATGGTTTTGTGCTACCGCCTCTGCCGAACCTCATTTTCACCCGCGATACATCCTGCTGGATCTACGGGGGCGTTACGCTGAGCCCCATGCACTGGCCCGCGCGGCAGCAAGAGACGTTGATCGCGGCCACGATCTATCGCTTCCACCCGCGCTTTGCGGGCAAGGCAAAGGTGCTCTGGGGCAACCCCGATCAGGATTTTGGTCCCGCAACGCTTGAGGGCGGAGACGTAATGCCCATAGGAAATGGAAGCGTGCTGGTCGGAATGGGCGAGCGCACGACACCGCAGGCCGTAGGGCAATTGGCCGTCTCGCTCTTTGATCAGGGCATGGCGACACGTGTTATCGCCTGCCAGATGCCGGCGTCTCGCGCCGCGATGCATCTCGATACGGTCCTGACATTCTGTGATCGCAATACCGTCACCAGCTTCACGCAAGTGGCTGAACAGATCAGATGCTATTCCCTTTACCCCGATGACAAGCACGCGCTGAAAGTGGTCGAAGACCCCGGCCATCTCTTTTTGACGTCATTCAGGAACCTCTGCATATGGACAGCCTGCACATCATCGGCACGGGCGGGGACCATTTTGAACAAGAGCGTGAGCAGTGGGACGACGGCAACAACGTCGTTGCCTTGGAACCCGATGTTGTCCTCGCTTACGACCGCAACGTCCACACCAACACGCTTCTACGCAAGGCAGGCATCGAAGTCATCACCATCCGTGGTGCCGAATTAGGCCGCGGCCGTGGCGGTGGCCACTGCATGACCTGCCCCATTTCACGTGATCCGGTGGAGTAACGCCTTGTCCTTCAATCTCAAGAACCGCTCGTTTTTGTCATTGCGCGATTTCACCCCGCAAGAAATCAAATTCCTGCTGAAACTCGCCACTGATCTGAAGGCCGCGAAATATGCAGGCACCGAACAGCCAACCCTTACAGGCCGCGAGATTGCATTGATCTTTGAAAAGAACTCCACACGCACGCGCGTTGGGTTTGAGGTCGCAGCCCACGACCAAGGCGCGCATGTCACCTATCTGGGGCCGTCGGGCAGTCACATTGGCAAGATGGAAAGCATCAAGGACACCGCGCGGGTGTTGGGCCGAGTGTACGACGCGATTGAATATCGTGGGTTTGGTCAGGACATCGTTGAAACGCTGGCTGAATGGTCCGGTGTACCCGTCTACAACGGGCTTACCGACGCATTCCACCCGACGCAGATCCTCGCCGACGTTCTGACCATGTCTGAACACGTCGACAAACCACTGGGTCAAATCGCGTTCTGCTTTATGGGGGATGCGGGCAACAACATAGGCGACAGTCTGCTGATTGGTGCCTCCAAGCTGGGGATGGATGTGCGCCTTTGCGGGCCAAAATCACTTTGGCCGGACAAAACCATCGTCAACGGAGCATTGGCCGAGGCGAAGCTGACCGGCGCGCGGATCCTTTTGATCGAAGATGTGCAGCAAGGGGTAAGCGAATGCGATGTCGTCTATACTGACGTCTGGGTCTCTATGGGCGAGCCTGAAGGCGTCTGGGCCGAGCGCATCAAGCTGCTGATGCCCTATCAGGTGAACACCGAAATGATGGCGATGACCGGCAATCCGCACACGAAATTTATGCATTGCCTGCCTGCGTTTCATAACACCGAAACTGAAGTCGGCCAGCATATCCGCGATACCTTTGGTCTGGACGCGATGGAGGTGACGGAAGAGGTATTCGAAAGCCCCGCCTCTATCGTTTTTGATCAGGCCGAAAACCGCATGCACACCATCAAGGCCGTTCTGGTCGCAACTCTTGGGTCGTAAATGAGAATTGTCGTCGCTTTGGGCGGGAACGCCCTGTCTAAACGCGGTGAAACGCTGACTGCCGAGGGCCAGCGCGCCAGCATCCGCGTCGCTGCCGAATCTCTGGCTAAGCTGCTTGAGGCGGGTCATGAGGTGGTGATCACCCACGGCAATGGCCCGCAGGTCGGCTATCTGGCGCTGCAAGGTGGGCTTTTCCCACTGGACGTGCTGGGGGCCGAGACCGACGGCATGATCGGCTATGTCCTTCAGCAGGAGCTAGACAATGCCTACGAGCCGGATGCGAAATACGCCACACTTCTGACCCAGATTGAGGTCGATCCCGGTGATCCCGCGTTTCAGGCTCCGACAAAGTTCATCGGGCCGATTTATGCAGAAGCCGAAGCCGCAAAGCTGAGCACGGACCGCGGCTGGTCCATCGGCAAAGATGGCGCGCATTTCCGCCGGACCGTCCCCTCCCCGCGTCCTAAATGCATTCTGGAATTGGATGTCATCAATCTCCTGCTGGAACAGAAGGTCATCGTCATTTGCGCTGGCGGTGGTGGCATTCCGGTAGTGCAGAAACCTGACGGCACGATGATCGGTGTGGAAGCTGTCATCGACAAAGATCATGCGAGCGGCCTGCTCGCGCGGGAAGTGAAGGCGGATGCGTTTTTGATGCTCACCGACGTGGCAGGCGTTTTCACAGATTGGGGCGGGCCGGATGAAACGATCCTTCGCGCGGCCACACCTGATGAACTGGCCTCCATGTCCTTTCCGGCTGGGTCAATGGGGCCGAAAGTCGATGCCGCCTGCGACTTTGCGCGCGCGACCGGGGGTTTCGCTGCCATCGGGCGGTTAGAGGATTGCATGGCACTGGTTCAGGGCGCCAAAGGCACCCGGATCAGTATGAAGCCCTAAGGTGCCTCATACTGCGCCAACCGTCGCACTACAGCATCACGTTCATCGAGAAGGTCCAAGACCAAGGCGACACCTGCTGTGTTCACACCCAGGTCACGGTTAAGTCGCCGCGCTTTTTTCGCGCGCCGGATGCTGGCACCGAAAAAGCGCCAATTGCTACTGGTGCCGCCAATGGGGTCGAGCACGCCGTGCTCTACCAACTCGATCACCCAGGCCTCATCCGCATCGCAGAAGCGACAAAGGTCCTCCAGCGTAAGCATGTCGACAACGTCGCTGTGAAGGGTGGTCTTTTTCATGATCTAACCTCCTAGATTGGCACGCGGATCAAAGGGCATCTCCTGTGCCATCTTCTCAAAAAACGCGCGGGTCTCGGCTGTGTCAGCCTTTGGGTTGACGATTTTCAAAGTTGCATAGATGTCTCCGCTTAGATGACCCGGCAGCCCCTTACCCTTGAGCCGCAATTTTTGACCTGCGCGCGCATTCGTGGGTATGCGCAAGTCCACTTTGCCATCGGGGGTGGGCATCTTCACATGCCCGCCAAGGGCGGCCTCCCACGGGGCGACCGGAAGGTCGAGGTACAGGTCCTTGCCATCAGGGCGATAAACGGGATGTGGGGCGAAGGACACTTCAAGAAACAGATCCCCTGCGGCACCCTCGCCGGCTGCGCCCTGCCCCACAAGCCGAATGTGCTGACCTTCGGACACGCCTTTGGGCACGTTCACTGCGACGGCGCGTTCTGTCAGCGTAACACTGCCATCTGGACCTAGCACCGGCGATCTGACGCTCAGCATACGTTTTGCCCCAGTGAAGGCTTCCTCTATCGTGATTTCGATCCGACCGTGGCTGTCAGCCCCCCGCCCAGCCCCCATACCACCCGCCGGATCAGCGCCCCGCCGAAAAAGGGTTTCGAAAAAATCGCTGTAGGCCGCATCCTGCTGCGGACCGCCTTGCGAGAATGAGAAACCACTGTCCCAATCAGGCGGCGGCTGGTAACGCCACTGACCGCGTGGCGGTTCTTGCCCCAACTGATCATAGGCCGCCCGACGCTCAGAGTCCTTGAGCACCTCATAAGCCGCGTTCACGTCCTTGAACTTTGCTTCGGCTTCGGCGCCCGTATTGATATCGGGGTGATACTTTCGTGCGGCCTTGCGAAAGGCTTTCTTAATCTCGTCGGCACCCGCATCCCGCGCGACGCCCAGCACTTTGTAATAGTCCTTAAATTCCATCTGCCTGCCGTTCGCATGCTTTTGTCTGATGCCATCCTGCCATCCACAAGGCCTTGGCGATTTGATCTGTGTCAGTCGGGCAGCCCTGCGATGTGCCAGCCTGCTTGCAACAGATCCGGCCAAACGGGCGGATACTCTATGAAAGGAAGACTGCCATGCACAGCCGTACGATACTCTTTGCCCTGAACGCTGACACGCCAGACGTGCAGATCACGCAGGCCGCCGAAGCCGCAGCACAGGACGCCACACACCTCATTTGCCTGTTGCTCGGCCAGGCCCCTGCCTTGCCAATGTATGCCTACGGCGTGCCACCTTATGGCGGAATGAACATCCCCGACAACTGGAGTGAAACGGTCGAGTTGGCGCAGCGAGAACACAAGGACCGCGTCGACGCGATTGAGGCTTTGCTCGCGAAATCTGGTGCTTCTGGCGAAGTTCACCCAGCGCTCAGTGTGACCCAGGATATCAAACACCACGTTTCCCGGCTTGCCCGCGTGAGTGATGAAGCATTTTTTGCACCCAATCTGCGCGACACACCTGATGTCCTGCGCGAAGCCGCTTCGGGAGTTTTGTTCCACTCCCCTATCGGTTTGCGCCTGAATGGGTCGGTTGAGCAGAAAGCAGGTCGTGTGTTTGTAGCTTGGAACAGCAGCGAAGCAGCATCGGCGGCCATACATGCAGCGCTGCCGTACCTGAAAAAGGCAAGCGAAGTCGTCATTGCCTGCATTGATCCGGTCATGACAGTGTCGGGGGGTGGTCAGGACCCGGGCGTAGACGTGGCCAAATGGCTCAGCCATCATGGATGCAACGTCACAGTGTCTCAATTTCCCAGCGGTGGCCGCGAAGTCGGGCAAGCTATTCAGGATCGCGCCACTGAACTCGGCGCCGATCTGGTTGTCATGGGCGCATATGGCCACGCGCGGATGATCCAGACGGTTCTGGGTGGCACCACACGGACCATGATGGAACAGACTGACCTGCCACTTATGTTGGCGCACTAAGGAACAGCAGTGGCTTGCACCACCAAAGCCGAACTGATCACCTTGACGCAAAAAGAATACGCCAAAATCCAAAAGCTGTTGGCGCCGCTGGATCACGCGGCCGCATCTTTGGGTGAGCCCGGTGTATCGATCAAAGATATGATCGGCCATCGCGCCCATTGGACTGATCTGTGTCTGCGGTGGTACACGGACGGCAAGGCCGGGCAAGAGGTGTTCTTTCCGGCCGAAGGCTAAAAGTGGAGCAACCTGAGACGCTGTAACGCAGATCTGCGAATTAAGCAGTCGGACCTTGATTGGGCAGCGGTTTGCGCGTTGCTGCAAAGCCGTTGACCTGCCCCCCGAAATCTCCCGCATTGTAATGTAGAGTTTGCTCGATCTTTTGAAGTAGCAAACGAATGTGAAAGAGCCGTTTAACGGAATCCCAAATCATCGGGATGATCAAAGAGCTGGAAGCCGGGATGCCAACGGCGGAGGTGTGCCGCAAGCACGGCCTCGGCCAAGGAACGTTCTACAAATACAAATCGAAGTATGGCGGCATGGAGGTGTCTGATGTCGCAAAGCTGAGAGCGATGGAAGACGAGAACGCCCGGCTAAAACGCGTGCTGGCCGATACGATGCTGGATAATGCTGTTTTGAAGGATCTTCTGGGAAAGAACTGACGACGCCGAATGAGCGGCGAGAGGCAGCGCTGAGGGCGATGCGGGATCACGGCATCTCGCAACGCCGGGCCTGCCGACTTGTCCACTGCCCGGCAGGGCACTGCGAAGCAATGTCCTGAGAGGGGGTGTCGATCCGAAGACAGTCCGGCGCGAATGCCCGTCCCGCCTGCCCCGGCAGTCGAAACGCAGTTTCGATGAGAGGGGGATAATCCTGAGATACGCAAGGAGATGAAGGCTGTCGCGGCCAAGCGTCGCCGGTTCGGTTATCGGCGGATCGGCGTGATGCTGGAGCGCAAAGGGATGATCATGAACCACAAAAAGCTCTATCGGCTTTACACGGACAAGAAGCTGGGCGTCAGGCGAGGACGGGGCCGGAAACGGGCGCGTGGCTCTCGGACACCGATGCCGGAGGCGCTGAGGCCTGGCGAACGCTGGTCGCTGGACTTCCTATCCGACACGTTCGGGGCCTCGCGCCGATTCCGCATTCTGGCCGTGAACGATGATTGCTGCCGGGAAAATCTTTGTCTGATGGCGGATACCAGCATCTCGGGTGACCGGGTTGCGCGGAAATTGGATCCACTTGTCCGGCTCTATGGCAAACCGGCCAGCATTGTCAGTGACAATGGGACGGAGTTTACCAGTCGCGCGATCCTGAAATGGGCCAACGAGAACAATGTCGATTGGCACTACATCGACCCGGGGAAGCCGCAGCAGAACGCTTTCATCGAAAGCTTCAACGGCAGCCTGCGTGATGAGTTGCTGAACGAGGAGATGTTCGACAGCCTAGACGATGCCCGGCGAAAACTCGCGCTTTGGCGCTACGACTACAACAACGCTAGGCCGCACTCATCTCTGGGGAACCAGGCACCCAATCAAGCGCGTCGGACGCCTGAGCAATTTGAGGGCTCCGCGCCCGACGCGCTTGCCCAAACCGACGACCAGAACTATGAAAACCAGTCCCGCAAACTCTCGATATGAATGAGGGAGCCTCGGGGGGCAGGTCAAAAGGCATGCCGCACACACGCGGCGCACCTTATCATCCGCAAACCCAAGGCAAGATCAGCGCTGACATCAGACCCTCAAGAATCGCATCTTGTTGGAGAACTACTTCCTGCCAGGGGACCTTGAAACACAGATCGCCGCCTTCGTTGGGCACTACAATCACCAACGCTATCACGAAAGCCTACACAACCTGACACCCGCCGACATCTACACAGATCGAGGTAACACAATAATGCTCCAGCGAGAAAAGACAAAAAGGCAAACCATGAAGCTAAGGCGCTTGCAGCACGCCAAAACCGCTGCTTAACTGAAAACCGATGAGCGATGACCCCTCAAAGTCAAAACGCCATCTGTCTCAAACCATTTGATGACGGACAATCCTTCTTCAACCAACTTCTGAAACCGCGCCCGCAGCGCATCAGGCAAAGGTGCTGACATGATCCATCCTCCCAAACAGGATGAATCACAAATCAACGCTTATGGGAATCCCCAACGATTCCGGTTTTAGGTCGGATGCTTTAAGTTCCTTTAGCGGGTACACAAAACGGACCCTCGAAGATCCACACCCGGGCAGGCATCATTTGACAAGCCTTTGATAACGTGTGATTTTGCAAGGTTCCATTTTCGGTGCAGAGCCCTCTCCTGGGCACCAATTTTTCTCAGAAAAGCTCCTACTCAATAAATTGAAAGCGGTATTTGCCAGCGCCAGATGGAAAAAGGACCATCGGCAGGCTGAGACGCAAAGGTCAGTACGGCAAGAGATCGTCTGAGGAGTTTAGACATTTCAGCACATAGCCGGAAGCTGGAATGCCGATAGCTGAGCGCGATCTAAAATTAAGCTTCAGCGCAAGTCCAAATGAATTGGTTGCACGGCGTGTGCCGCGCGTATAGCGGTTCGGCACAAGTTATTGTTGATCAAAAAATGCTATCCGAGGTGCGTTCATGAAAATTGCAGTCGCCGGTTTGGGGTATGTCGGCATGTCCAATGCCGTCTTGCTGTCGCAACACAATTCGGTGGTGGCGGTGGACGTGGACCCCACACGCGTAGAGATGGTGAATAACCGCATCAGCCCGATCGTCGATCCCGATCTGGAAACGTTTCTCAAAGAGATGACCCTTGACCTGACCGCGACCACGGATGCGGCCACCGCCTATGAGGGCGCTGATTTCGTCATCGTGGCGACCCCTACCAACTATGACACCGACACAAATTACTTCGACACAACCAGCGTCGAGCAGGTGATCGCCGCAGTGAACGCCCACAACCCGGATGCGACGATCGTGATCAAATCGACCATCCCGGTCGGATTTGTCGACCGGATGCGCACGGTGATGGAAACACAAAATATCATCTTCTCGCCCGAGTTCCTGCGCGAGGGTCAGGCGCTCTATGACAACCTGCATCCCAGCCGGATCATCGTGGGGGCAACGACCGACGCAGCTCGTGCCTTTGCCGATCTGCTGCTGCAGGGGGCCATTAGCAAGGATGTTCCGGTACAGTTTACCGACGCTGCTGAGGCCGAAGCGATCAAGCTTTTCGCCAACACCTATCTTGCGATGCGTGTTGCGTTTTTCAATGAGCTGGACAGCTATGCCATGTCGCGGGGCTTGGACAGTCGACAGGTTATCAACGGGATCAGCCTCGATCCCCGCATCGGGGATCACTACAACAATCCGTCGTTTGGCTATGGTGGGTATTGCCTGCCCAAGGACACCAAGCAATTGCTGGCGAATTATTCCGAAGTACCACAAAACCTGATCCGCGCCATTGTCGATGCCAATCGCACACGCAAGGATTTTCTTGCTGAACAGATCCTAGCCATGTCGCCTACGGTGGTTGGCGTGCACAGACTGGTCATGAAGGCGGGGTCAGACAACTTTCGCCAATCCTCCGTTCAGGGGATCATGAAGCGGATCAAGGCAAAAGGCATCGAAGTGATTGTTTATGAGCCTGAGCTCGAGGAAAAGGTTTTCTTTAACTCGCGTGTGGTAAACGATCTGGAGGCGTTCAAGACTGAGGCAGATGTCATCATCGCCAACCGCAAGACGCCGGAGCTGGAAGACGTCGCCGACAAATTGTTCACACGCGATCTGTTTGGCGACAGCTAGGCAGGCCGCGGCAATTGCCGATGCAGCATGTGAATATGGGAAAATTAACCAAGATTAATGTAAACATCTGAATCACTGAAGTTTTTCCTCAATCTGTTTACCTTTCGTTAAGGGTGGGGATGCGAAATGTAGGTTTACCGGACCTGTGGGTGGGACCGCATTTCGGAGCCTTCATATGGCGCAAATAGGCATTTCGTCTGACGCGCAACGCCTGACGACCAAAGAAACATCCTATCATACAGATGGATTTTACCTTCGGTACGGCAAACGTATTCTCGATATCTCACTGTCGCTTGCTGCGCTGCCCCTTTTCGGACCACTTATCGGCCTGATCTGGATTCTGGTGCGCCTGTCCGGACCTGCCGGGTTCTTCGCGCATCACCGCGTCGGACGTAACGGTGTGGCGTTCTCGTGCTGGAAAATCCAGACAATGGTGCCGGATGCGGACCGCCAGCTGGCAGACATCCTCGCGCGGGATCCGGCGGCGCAGCAGGAATGGGCGCGGACCCAGAAGCTGCGGAATGATCCGCGGACAACGGCGCTGGGGCGATTCCTGCGGCGGACAAGTCTTGATGAACTGCCCCAAATCTGGAACGTGCTGCGCGGTGACATGAGCCTTGTCGGACCGCGCCCTGTCACTGAATCGGAATTGGCCCGCTACGGTGTGCAGCGCCACAGCTATCTGGCCTGTCGTCCCGGCATCACCGGTCTGTGGCAGATCGAGGGACGCGGTGACGGCTGCTATGATCAGCGGCTTCGGCTTGATCGGCGTTATGCGCAGACCTGCGGATTGATGCAGGATATCGGGTTGCTTTTGCGCACAACGGGTGTGGTATTCAGATCGACAGGCGTCTGATCCTGACAGCTCAGACAGCACGCCTCAAGGACGAAGTTTGACGGGCGGCGACGTCCTGAACAATGCGCCACACCGCGTTGGCGCTTTCATCCCAACTGTAGTGCGCTGCACGAGCCAGACCATTTTTTCGCATCACACTTCGCGCAGCTTTATCGAGTTTGGCAAATTTGGTAATTGCGCGGACCATATCAGATGTACTTTTCGGATCGAACCAAAGCGCGGCATGCCCCAGCACCTCTGGCAGCGCACCGCTGCGCGCCGCCAGTACGGGCACGCCAAGCTGCATGGCCTCGAGCGCCGGGATACCGAAACCTTCGTTCAACGATGGAAAGACAAAGCCCGCTGCCCCTTCGTATAAGCCACGCAAATCGCTGTCGGGGACCCGGCCCAGCAGACTCACGCGCGCGCGCAAACCCGCATCGCGTGCCCGCGCAACCCCGGGCGCAAATCCACCTGCGATAGCCAGCGGCGGAACGTTTACGTCACAGGCCGCATGCGCCGCACAAAGCCGTGCGAGATTCTTGTTTGGGCTCAGATTTCCAACAGACAACAGATAACGGCCCGCTTCCAAACCGTGTCGGGCAGGAGCCAGCGCATCGCAAGGCAAGCGCAGAATGTGCGCGGCACTGTTTGACACGATGTGAAAAAGGTGTCCCGGCAGGCCAAGATACCGCGCCAGCGCTGTCGCTGAAGTGTGGCTGACAGTCAACAACGCCGATGCCCGACGCGCCAAGAGCGGTCGCAGTTTACGATGTACCATTCGGTAGCGTATCCCATACGCCTGCGGCATCTCGTAAAGATGCGCGTCGTGCAGGCACACCACTTGCGCCGGATGCCGAACCGGCCCGGCGTTCCCAAGGCTGATCAGAATACCGTCGCGAGACGCCTGATAAAGAGTTGTCTGTTCCCAAAGGTGCCCCACGCCGCCAGGTACAACCCGAGCGGACAGGTGTTTCCAATCTGGAAAGGTTACCGGATGCGGGACGAGGACCGTGACCTCACGACCCGGTGGCAGCGAGCGATCCAACGCATCGGTGATTTCGCGTGCGTAGCGCTGGACGCCGGACAACGGCTGGGTGAGGAACCGACCGTTGACATAAACCTTCACGCGGGATGCAGACGGCCCACCGCCCTTTTTTGCAGCAGATTGGTGTAGATCTGAGTGGTCTCGCGTCCCAAGGTCTCAAGGGACCAGCTGCTCACATCCGTGTCGAGCGCACCGCTTCTGAGAGCTGCGAGTTGCGCAGGCTGGGTCAGAAAGTGTAGCAAGCGGTCCGCGACCGGACGCACGTCGCCTGCGTCAACGAGCCAGCCATTGTGCCCGTGCGCCACGATTTCATCCAGTCCCGGTAAGGCCTGCGCCACGACTGGGCAGCCCGCTGCGATGGACTGGACCACCACCCGCGGAAGACCCTCGCGCACAGACGTCAGGACCGAAATATCGGCAAGCGCAAACAACGCCTCCGGATCCGTGCGGTGACCGGTAAGGATGACGTGGTCGGTCAGACGAAAGGCCGCGATCTCCGCGCGGATACGTGCCTCCTCCGGCCCTTCTCCGGCCAGTATCAGGCGAACGTCTGGTAGCGCGGCGGCCACACGGGCAAAGGCACGCAAAAAGGGGATATGACGTTTGCGTGGCTCGAAAGCGGCCATCATCACCACCACAGGCGGCTTGAGCCCCCGTGGTGGGACCCCCAGCAGGGCACGCCAGTCTGCCGGGCGCTGTGCGTTGGTGAATTTCTTGAGATCCATCCCAGAATAGACCGGGTGCAGACGCTCTGCGTCGCAAATGCCGGCCTCGGCAAAAGACTGCCCGACCGCACGGGAAACCGGAATGAAGGCGTCTGTTCCGCCAGCAACCCATTTTTCCGCGGCCAGGTAAAAGGCGTCTTTCGTTGCGCTGGTGCCATCGACAGGAAGAATATGGATGCCATGCACGACCAGCGCCTTTGGTGTCGCGCGGGCAGCCATCCGGCCCAATATCCCCGCCTTGCTTTGATGGGTATGGATGACGTCCGGGTCCAGCGAACGCAAAGTTTGCCGCAACGCACGCAGCGCCCGCAAGTCCTGCATTGGTTGCACAGGATGTACCATTTCGGACACCGCAATGCGTGTGACGCCATGTGGCAGATGCCAGTCCCAGTAGACGTCGCTGTCGCGCCCATGGACCAGCGTGACCCTATGACCTGCGGCGACCTGCCAACGACAGGTTTCAAGCGTATTCTCTTCGGATCCAGCCCGCATCAGGCGGGTCAGAATATGGACGATGTGCATGGCAATCCCTTCGCAAAAGCCGGGCCAATGACCCGTTAAGCCCGCGTTAACCATGGCCTGCGATCCTTACCAAAATCCTAACGTGCGTAGGGAGGGCCAAATTTCTTGCATCTGATGACGCGCCGCAAAGCGCTGCCGCGACTAATCTATATTCACGTGCCCAAATGCGGGGGCTCCAGTTTCGGGATGGCGCTGCGGCTTCGGTACCTCACCTCGCAGGCCACGATCTCGCTTCGTGCGGGGGATCCTGCACTGACAGTTGAGGCACGGATCATCTCCGAATATCAGCGCCGCGCCGTCGAGTTGCGGCGGCTGATTGCAGCCGGCAAGCATTTGATTGCGGGGCATGTGCAATACGATGCGGCACTGCATCAGGCAGAAGCGCAGGATTACCGATATGTGACCTTGCTGCGCGACCCGGTCTCGCGGTTTGTATCGCACTATCGGTATCTACAGCGCCGCCACCCCGATCCGACGCGCCCTGATACGCTGGCGGCATTTCTTGATACACCTGACGCCGCGCGATTGGCCTCGCAGTATCTTTACTATTTCGCGGGCCAAACCCAGACGATGACATCACAAAACACGCCAATGATCGCGCAGGCGCTGAGTCATCTGACGGCCTTTGATCTTGTAGGAGATCTGGCCGCGCCCGACCGGTTTCATACCGACATGGAGCGTTTGACCGGCGCCACGCTTCCTTACTTTCAGCGCAATACCGCGCCAGGTCCAACGTGCGTACCAGCGTCGCTTCGCCCCAGGATCGAAGCGCTTTGTGCAGCTGATATCGCCATATATGAGAACGCTCTCAGCCGGACCGGTGCTGCATGCTAGGGCTGGTGTCACCACTGACGTTGTTGATCATCTGCTGGGGTGGGACGGGACTGGTCGCACTGGTGGCATTGCTATCACTTGACCATCTCCCATTGGTCCAGACCTACATGTTGCGCGAACAATTGTCCGTTTCGGTATTTGGCTGGGCCGGTTTCAGCTGGCTGTTCGTCGCGGTCCTTGCCTATGGGCTGGGTGATCTGGCCGCCCGTGCTGCCCAGCGTCGTCCCCCGCGCATGCGATTGGCCTTTGACCTGAGCAAGCTGGCGCGCGTGACATTTATCGCGAATCTGATCTTGCTGGGGGTCACGGGGATTTGGATTATGCTGACTGCTACCAAGACCGGCGGGATCTGGCACCTTGCCGCAGCGGCATATGAAGACAGCCTGTCGACCCGTGATCTGCTGCTTGAAACCAAGCTATTTACCGGAATGCGTCTGTTTTATGCAGCCCTGCCTGCGACAGCTGGTCTGGCGGCCGGGTTGTTGGCCGCAGGTCAATTGACCCAGCGTGCGCGTTTTTTGATGTGGATCGTGCTTGCTGTGAATACGGCGGCGCTTTTCGTGCTGCCCATGGTGATGAGCCAACGGTTGCTTTTGCTGCAACTGATGCTGAGCGCCTACATCACTGCCTGCGTAGTAAGAGGTCGGATAATTGGCGTGATCTGGCTTGCCGGGGCACTGGTTCTTTTCGGGACCCTATGGGTCGCACGCGAAGCGGTAACCAACCCGCTGATGCAAACCACAGCGACGCAAATCGCGAGCCAGAAGCTTCTGTTTTATGTAGTCAACGACATGTGGAATGCCTTTGCGCCGTTGTCCACACACACCCCCCATACGCACGGCGCGCTTTCGCTGGAGGGGCTGATGTTCTTTACCCTGACTGACAGCTATTTCGCTGAAGTGCTGGCACCCACATTGGCACAGCTTGACCGGGTTCTGGGCGGGGGTGAATTTCCTTTTCTCACAGTCCCCTTCGTCGACTATGGAGCCTTCGGGGGAATCGCATTTATAGTGCTTTGCGGTTTTGTCATTCGGCTGATTTACCAGCGCGCGGCTTCGTCTGTGGTTGCAGCCGCCGTCTATGGCCAGTTCGGCGCGGCGATGCTCTTTTCCAGCCATTCCCTATACTTCACGCATCAGAATTTCCTTTTCACACTGCTACTGATCTGGGGAATATCCGCGCTGGTCACGCGCAAACACGGGGCATGCCGCACCGCAATTGAGAATGGGATTTTTGTCAGCCGCAGACGTTCTAAAGGCGCGCGCGTGTGAACGGCCAACGGCTACCCGGATTGCAGATGCTGCGTGCCCTTGCGGCGATCATGGTTCTCACCGGTCATGTTCTGGCCGAGGCAGAGCACTACTTTGCCCTCTCCCTCCCGGGCGACGCCGTGCCATGGACGCGCGGTGTAGACATCTTTTTTGTCATCTCGGGGTTCGTGATCACCCTTTCAGTGGCCCGGCATATCGGACATCCGTTGGTGTTTCTGCGCCGTCGCCTGCTACGGGTCTTGCCGCTTTACTATCTCTTCACGACGCTGATGCTGCTCACGTTGCTGGCCTTGCCGGACGCGGTGAAAGACACGGTCCTTGATCCGGCAAATGTGCTCAGTTCGTACGGTTTTTTGCCTTACGCCCGCGAAGATGGACGCGTGGCACCAATTTTGTCGCTGGGGTGGACGCTCAATTACGAGGTGTTTTTTTATGCCGCAGTGGCCTTGTGCATGTGCAGCGGGCGTCCACTGCGCGCGGTCGCGATCTTGCTGGTGGCGCTTGTGAGCGCAGGCGCGGTGTTCAAACCGGAACATACGGCCCTGACCTTTTGGACCAACCCGCTGGTGCTGGAGTTTCTGTTTGGCATCGCACTGGCGCGTCTGTGGCAAAGTGGGGGGCCAAGACCTGATATTGTCTGGTGTGGGCTTTGCCTGACGGTAGGTAGCGTATTGATGATCGTACTGGATTCGATGCCGATGCCCCGGGTGCTGGCGGCAGGTTTGCCCGCGATGCTGATGGTGGCTGGCGCAACGCTCTTCTGGCCACCGATAAGAGTGCCAGACTTGAGGCTGGGCGATGCGTCCTATGCGCTGTACCTGTCACATCGGTTTGCCTTGCGGGCCGCGACGTTGGTGTTGCTGCCGCTGCTGCCTGCAACCGGTGTCGGTGCTGAAATCTATCTCGTTTTGGCACTGCTGTTTTCGCTCGTCACCGGAATGGTGGTCCACCATTGGATCGAACGCCCAATGATGCGCGGGTTTCGCCCTCGCCAACACAGGCGGCTGGCATGAAAACGCACTTGTGGTCTTTCGTTCTCAGCTGGAGCCGTGTCGGCATCAACGCGATGCTTTTTCTTGCGGCGACGCGGTTTCTGACGTTGAGCGAAATCGGGCTCTTTGCCACCGCTTTTGCCCCCGTGCGCATGATCCAGGGGATACACAAGGCCGCGCTGCCGGATGCGGTGATCATCCTTGGCGGGAGCCGTGGGCGGATAGAGGCTCTCTTTGCGGTGTCACTGGTGTCGGGGGGCGCGCTGTCGCTTGGTTTTGCAGTTCTTGGCTGGGCCTTCAATCCCCTGCTGCTAAGTCTTGCCCCGATCCCTTTGGTGCACGGGCTCGCCGCGGTACCTGACGGGCTTTTGAGGCGTGGGCTGCGGATCAGGGCGCTGGCGTTGCGGACTTTAGCAGTGCAACTGGTTGCTGCGGGTGTCGCCCTGTGGATGCTCCGCACGGGGCAAGGTGTGGCAGCGCTGGTGGCCTTTGCTGTGTTGAATGCAGTGCTTGGGAGTGCGGTAACGGTTCTGCTCGCCCGGTGGCGGCCGAAGGGTCTGCCCGCCCTCAGGATGTTGCGCCTGTTGTGGCCCAAGACCGTGCAAATCATCGCGCGGGCGTTGCTCAACACCGGGCTGTTCCCTTTGGTGCAACTGATGATCGGTCTGACGCTGGGGCCAGCAGCGGCAGGAGCGTTTCAGATTGCCACGCGCATGGTCGAGCTGATCGAAGCGCTGATGCTATCACCCATGCGTTTTGTAAGCCTGCCCGAGCTGCGAACTGTGCCGGACCTGCCCTCTGCGGTGATGGCACAACTAGGTACAATAGCCATGCTGTCAACTTGGGTTTGGTGCGGCGTTTGGATCAGCGCGCCTGACATCCTGCGGCTGGCTGTAGGTGCCGATCACACCACGGCAGCAGTGCCCCTACTGCGCGCACTTGCACCTTTCGCCCTGATATCAGCCCTCAGCATGCCGGTGGTGCAGGCGCTGAATGCCAAAGGATACACCGCGTTGGTTCTTGGCCGCGCCTTCGTGCTATTGGGCATCGGAACATTGATGGCAGGGATAGGGTTGTGGCTGAATGTCCAGGCAGTCGCGGCCGCTGTCTCCGTCTCAGCGATACTTGTGAGCCTTTGGTTTGTTCCGCGAGCCTTGAATGCCCTGAGCATGGCGGGATCCAATTTGCTGATCCTGGCCAAGCCGTTGGGCGCAGCAGGCGTGATGATACTGACATTGCTTGCATTGCCTTTGCCATTTGCCGCGCAGGTCGTGGTGGGCACGGCGGTTTACGGCGCCGTTCTACTGATTGTGACCCACTCCCAAAGGCAGTTGGCATGAAGCGCGCGGTTCTGATTACAGGCCATTTTGCGCATCAAAAGCGTAAGGGCAGCATGCTGTGGGTCTCCGATCACCTTCAGCAAATGGGCTGGCATGTAACGATCGTGACCATGGGCTACTCGTGGCTGTCACGCCTGAAAGGAGATGCGCGGTTGGGAGTGTTCAAGCACCTGCCGACACGTGGCATCGACGTGATCAACCCCACGCTGAGCTCGCAATTCGAGCTACCGCTGATACATCCGTTCAAAACCCGGTTTGAAATTGCTGACACGTTGCTGGCATGGCCGTTCCGCCATTTCACCACCTTCTGGCATAAACGCCTGCAGAGTCCGCTAAGGCACGCTGATCTAGTGATCTGTGAAAGCGGCCCGCCTGTCCTGCTTGGCCCATCGGTAGCAGCACTTGCGCCTGACGCGGCGCGGATCTACCGGGTGAATGACGATGTTCGACTCTTGAATGCGCCCCAGATGCTGATCCGGGCAGAGACCGATAATCTGCAGTGTTTCACCCGCATCAGCACAGCATCACCCTTGTTGGCAAAACGCTTTCGCGACCATGAAAACGTTACACTGGACCCGATGGGCATTCCAAAAACAGCGGTGGAACAGCCGATGGCAAACCCCTTTGACCCGACATTCAAAGGCAGAGTCGCGGTCTGCGCAGGCACCACGCAACTGGATGTCATGGCGCTGCAGCGTATTGCCGCAAAGCAATCTCACTGGCAAATCCACGTGCTGGGGCGTCTGAAATCTCCGCCCCCCGCGCTGCCCAACATCATCTGGCACGGGGAACAGAACTTTGACGTCGCACTGGCCCACATCGCCCATGCCGACATCGGTCTTGCGCCCTATCTGGACGCGCCGGGGATCGCTTATCAAACGACCAATTCAAACCGCATCCTGCTGTATCGACATTTTGGCTTGCCGACGCTCGGGCCTGATGCGCTGTGTCACCGCGATATCCCTTCCATCATCGGATACAGCGCGCCGGACGGTCCGGCACGCTGCGAGGCATGGATAAAAACGCCCGAGGCTATCGCCGATTGGTCCGGCCTTGCCCGCAGTCTCTCTCAGAATGACGCAACTGTACCGCCCAACGAAGTTTCGACTGACCCTGCAATGATGGCAAAATCACGGGTCAGAACAGTCCCCGCATTCACCTCCAAAGCATAATTTGTCGCCGAACCGGCGGCATCGGCGCGGCAGTCCTGCAACCACATCGTCGAGGGGTTGGAGCATTTGAATGCAATCGATGTACCGTCAACGTCGCGCGCCAATGCGGTGGTTCCCGCAAGCCAGCTTTGGGTAGATTGGATGACGTGCACTTCGGTACCATTACGCGATAGCCCGAAAGCCCCGTTCAGGACAATCGCGCGCACCGCATCATGCGTTGTGAACCCGTTGCAAGAGGAGGCGCCCGCGATCCCGTTGCGCCAGCCGGTGCAATCTTGCAGCAACACATGCAGCCCGCTCACACCATCTTCGTGAAAGGACCAGCCGTCCTTGGCGCCCTGCGACGCGTCGCAATTGAAGAACGCACACAACCCGCTGGTGCGTCTGATCCGCGCTGCATCAAGTGGTGCCGCCGGATTTGAAGGTGCGGCGTAGCGGAACGAGCAATTTAGCCCGACAATGTTGCGCGAGGCCACCGGATCAAGATGGAGCGCGCCGGTGATACCACCTTGGGTATGGATATTCTCCAAATAGATGTCGTGCGTATGCGTCATGAACCGCGCACCGTGAAATGAACGCAGTAGCGCGATATCATTTGCACCCGGGGCGCTGCCGATGTTGATGTGAACTGTGCTGCCATCAACCGCCCAACTTTGATCGGTGACTGCGCAGGTGGCCGTATCCGTAACCTCAGTCAGTTCGGTATAGTGCCCCTCGGGTGTCAGAACATCGGTGCGAAACACACGCTTCACGGAACTGACGGGCGCGGAAAAGGTATCGTCTGCATTTGTCCAGGCAACGTTGAAAGGCCCCGTGCGGTAAGTAGCGGGACCGCCCCAGCCAATGATGGCCACAGGTTGATCCGGCTCATCATTGCCGTTGCGGGTGAAGGCGCTCTCTTCGTAGGTGCCCGGTTTGACGAGCACCCGGTAAGGCGCAGCCGTCGCGTTCCCGGCCAAAAAGGCCGCATAAATGGTGCGTTTGGCCTGAGTAAAGTCGCCGTCCACGCTGCCGAGGCCGGTTTGCCCATCATCGCCCGCCGCGCTGTCTACGTGATAGGCCGGACCAGCCCAGATCGCCGGATCTACCAGATCACGCGGGTTGATGTCCGCAACATACCGTGTGCCGGTGCGGTGAATACTCAGCGGGTGGTGCGCTTGGTCCCAGCCAAAACCGGTTGGGAAGTCCACTGGCACGCGACTGCTGTACTGGGGCTGCAACCCTACTGAGAGACCCAGCATCAGATCAGGCCCTTGATACCAGTCGCTGTGCTGCCTGCTGCAAGCACCTGAGTAGCACGCAACGGATAGATCACACCGGGCATAAGACCCGGAAGGGTCAGGGTGTCGCCGTTCTTGAACACCACGGCAAGATCGCCGCCCTCCGAGACCATCACGGCACGTGTGACTTGAGCAAGGTCCATGCCATCTGCCGGGATGATGTCAAAACCACCGGTGATGGGGCTGTTCAGGGCTGTCTGATAATCGTCGTACTTGTCGGGGATGGGCATCGCAGGCTCCTTGCGTAAAGATTGCGCAAAGGTGCCGAACGCTGGTTAACCTGGTGACAACAGGGCGTTCGCTGCCGCGGAACCGCCTTCTAATCCGGTGGCCCCGCGATGACATAGGGCGTGTCGAACCAGTGCTCCTCAAGGTTTGCACCCATCCCGATCCGATCCACGACTGCGAAAAGTCCCGGCTCTGACAAGGGCGTCAGCACCCCGTGCCACGTGCCCTTGTGCAAGTTGATCGCCTGACCGGGGTCGGTCAGAAAGGCCAGCGGCTGGCCTGGCACACCGCCCGCATCCGGAGCCACGACAACCAGAAAAGACACAAGTGTCATAGGAATGAATGCCTGACTGCCTTGCGGATGCCGCTCAACCATATCCAGCATCAACGGAAATTCGCGCCGCTGCGCCTGAAAGAGACTGACGCCCGCACGCCCGTCGCCGAAATCGAGTTTTGCGCGGTCGTGATACCGGCGGCAGAGGCCCTGATTGATGATCTTGTCGGGCGCGCCTGCGACCTCAAGTACATCCCCAAACGGCGCGAAGGCCTGCGCGGACATCAGCTCTGGAACGATTGGCGTGGTCATGGGCGGGCCTTTCCTTGCCACACGATACTGCGCGGGGTGCCGGGCAGACGCAAAGAGATTTTGCGCCTCGCATCCAGCGCCAGACGTGCTAACACGGAACCCCGAAGGGGCAGTTGGGGACACGCCATGTATGATTTCGCCGTCATGTGGGACTGGATCGGCTTTGCCGTCCGCTGGCTGCATGTGATCACCGCCATGGCCTGGATTGGCGCGTCGTTCTACTTCATTGCGCTGGATCTAAGTCTGCGCAAGGCCCCCGACCTGCCCGAAGGCGCGGCGGGTGAGGAATGGGAGGTCCACGGCGGGGGCTTCTACCACACGACGAAATACCTCGTCGCCCCTGCGCGTCTGCCCGAACATCTGACATGGCACAAATGGCAAAGCTACATGACCTGGCTTTCCGGTGCGGCATTGTTGATGGTCATCTACTGGGTTGGGGGCGAGATTTACCTGCTTGATCCGAACAAGGCGGAACTCTCGCTTTGGCAGGGTGTGCTGATCTCGGCCGCGTCCCTGACGATCGGTTGGATCCTTTATGACTACTTGTGCAAGTCCCCTCTAGGAGAGACGCCCACGGTATTGATGCTGCTTTTGTTTGTGATCCTGGTGGTCATGGCCTGGGGCTATAACCAGATCTTCACGGGTCGCGCGGCGCTGCTGCATCTGGGCGCGTTCACGGCCACAATCATGACCGCCAATGTGTTCTTCATCATCATGCCCAACCAGCGGATCGTCGTGAAAGACCTGCAGAAAGGACGCACGCCAGACGCCAAATACGGCAAGATCGCCAAGCTGCGATCGACGCATAATAATTACCTGACGCTACCGGTCATTTTTCTGATGCTCAGCAACCACTACCCGCTGGCCTTTGCCACCGAGTACAACTGGATTATCGCCAGCCTGATTTTCCTGACGGGCGTGACGATCCGGCATTACTTCAACACCATGCATGCCACGGGCCAAGGGCCGCTCTGGACATGGGCCGTCACCGTGCTCCTGATGATCCTCATTGCCTGGCTGTCAATCTTGCCAATGCATGAAACGCTTGAAGAAGCCGAGGCCCGCCCCCTCACAGTGCACGAACAACGCTTTGCCAGTGCTGCTGGTTTTGCTGATGCCTTTGATGTGGTGCGTGGAAACTGCTCAATGTGTCACGCTCGCGAACCCTTCTTTGAAGGCATCCGCTGGGCGCCAAAGGGTGTTTTGCTTGAAACGCAGGGCGATGTGGCCGGACAAGCGCAACAGATATTCTTGCAGGCGGGCGTGACCCACGCCATGCCTCCGCCCAATGCAATCTCGACCATGGACACAGATAGCCGTCGGGCGATTGTCGCGTGGTACCGCGCGGCGACCGGGGGATAATGACTACCTAGCTGTCCAGAACAGTCCGGTTCAGAAAGTCTGACAAGACCATATTGAATAACGCCGGATGCTCCAGATGTGCGGCATGCCCCGCATCAGGAAGTACAGCTAATCGGCAGCCGGGTATTTGTGCCCACAACTCGCTGATTTGAGACCAGGCATAGGATTGATCGCAGTCGCCCCAAATGATCAAAGTCGGCGCCGAGATCTGCGCCAGTTGGTCCTTGCCCGACCAATCACGCATCGCCTCCAACCCTGCAAGAATGGCAGGCAGACCAGCTTGCTCTGCGATGGCGGCGCATCCCAAATATTCCTCAGCATCTTCACCAGCGCGAAACCACTTGGCCGCAATCCGATGTGCCGTGGCAGGCGCGCCGTCTTGCCGGGCACGACGCATGGAAACATCAATAGGCTCAAATCGTCCGGGCAATGCGCCAACAGCACCCGTGCCATAAAGCACCAGACGCCTGATCCGGGCAGGATCAAGGCGCGCCATGTCCTGCACGATCATGCCGCCCATGGAATGCCCCATCAGATCAAAATTCGAAATACCTCGGCGCGCAAGCGCATCCAGCACCCACTCAGCAAATCCTTGAATGCTGCTGATGGGGGGCAGGCTGGCGTTCCGGCCAAATCCGGGCAGATCGACACAGATCAGCTCACGGTCTTCTGCCAAAGGGGCCTGCAACGCCCACTGATCACTGCCACCCATGAACCCATGAACGCAGACCAAAGGCGTCACCGACGGCCGCCCTGCACAATTCGGTCAAGTATCATCGCACAGAACAAGATCGAGAAGCCCGCAAGGATTCCCTGCCCAACGTTGGCGTATTGCAATGCTTCCAGCACGTCTTCACCCAGTCCTTTGGCCCCGATCAGCGAGGCAACCACGACCATTGCAAGGCTCAGCATAATCGTCTGGTTGATCCCCGCGCGGATTGATGGGCTGGCCAGCGGCAGATCGACCTTGGTCAGCAGATACCATTTGTTGGCACCAAAGCTGATCGCCGCTTCACGCACGCTTTCAGGCACGCCTCTCAGGCCAAGCACCGTCAGGCGCACAACGGGCGTGCCGCCGAAGATCATCGTGGTGACAACTGCCGCTGGCTTGCCCGTGCCAAAAAAGGCAATCACCGGGATCATGAAAACAAACGCAGGCATCGTCTGCATAAAATCCATGATCGGCTGGATCGCTGCATAAAAGCGCGGGCGTCGTGCTGCGAACATGCCAAGTGGAATGCCTATCAGAATCGACAGGCACGCCGCCGTGCCCAGCAAAGCGAGCGTTGTCATCGCCTTGTCCCAGAACCCCAGCAACCCCATGTAGGCCAGAAACGCGCCGGAATAGATGGCCATGCGCACCCCTGCAGTAAGCCAGGTCAGCAGGATGATCAGGCTCGCAATCACGATCCAGGGTGTGCTGACAAAAACGATCTCTAGGGCGTCCAGCACCAGCCGGATGCAATAGGTTATCGCATCAAAGAGCGCTTCACCGTTCAGCACCGCCCAATTAAAGAACCCCTCAACCCATTCAATGCTGGTCAACCGGATGCCGGGTTCCGTCGGAAATTCAGAGAGCAGCGTAAAGCGGCCCGGAAAGCTGTAGTGCATCATTGCAGCCACCACGATCAGAACCATGAATATGGCACTCAGCACGATATGCGAGACCGGCATGCCAGAGCGCACGGTTCGGTCGCTCAACCACTCGGAAAACCGCGATTCCAGCGCCGTATTGCCCACCATCGACTGCGCAATCTTGACCAGCACAAGAATCGCCAGCCCCGTCAGTGCAATTGTCGGCCCCTCGGCCGCCAAAGCTTCGGCCTCAGCGCGGATGCCGCCGATACTGGCCTCCAGCGATTCCACGGTGCGCGTGTACACATCTACCTTGTCCGAATTTTCCTCAAGCGCGGCGGCCAGCTGCCGACGACGAAGCTCAAGCGTACCTTCTATAGATGCGATACGGGTCATAGCCTCTGCGGCCAGGTCACCAAAAAGGCCGCGTGCGATCTGCACAAAGGCCAGCGTTTCGATGATCAGAAACGGCAATGCCCAGTTCCAAAGACCGCGCGCACCGAACCAAACCGGGCCGAACAAGCCCGCCATCGCATTGAATGTCGGCGTGAAACTGGCCGAAGCACCAATCTTGTCAAACATCCGAATGTAGTAGTCGGGACTGGTGCGCACAAAGGTGCGGATATTCTCGCGCCGCTCTTCGGCATAGGCGCGGGCTGCGTCGGAATGCGTGTCATCCAGCGGATTCACTTCTGTCTCGGTCATGATACTTCGGTCCCTTCGATCACGGTCCGCAGCAGATCAGCGCGGGTGATGACACCCGCATCGCCGCTGTCACCCTTGACGATGATCGGATGCTCATCATCAATCGCCAGATTAATAAGCGTGCTAAGCGTTTCGTCCTGGTCGACCCGCGGTGCGTCTGCTGAAATCGGCCCTTTGTCTGCGACAAATTCGGCGATGGGCTGCATTACCGCATGGGCATGCACCACCTTCAGCCGTGAAATTCCGGCGACAAAATCAGCGACATAATCATCTGCCGGGTTCATCACGATGTCTTCTGCGGTACCCATCTGCACCATCTTGCCATCCCGCATGATCGCAATCCGGTCACCGATGCGCACCGCCTCGTCCAGATCGTGCGTGATGAAAATCGTCGTTTTCTTGAGGATTTTCGACAGGCGAATGAACTCATCCTGCAACTGGCGTCGGATCAAGGGATCAAGCGCTGAAAAAGGTTCGTCCATCAGCAGCACATCGGGGTTTGCTGCCAGCGCCCGTGCCAACCCGACCCGTTGCTGCATTCCGCCAGAAAGCTCGTGCGCGAACTTGGCACCCCAGGCCCCCAGTTCAACAATATCCAGGATCGCTGCCGCCTGCCGCATCCGCTCGTTCTTGGACACTTTCCGGATTTCCATCGGCATTGCCACATTATCCAGCACGGACCGGTGCGGCATCAATGCAAAGTTCTGGAACACCATGCCGATGGTTCTGTTGCGAAACCGCTGAAGCGCGCGCGGTCCCAAGGCCATGACATCGGTGCCTTCAATCTCGATCTTACCAGCCGTGGGTTCAAGCAGACGATTGAAGTGGCGAACCAGCGTGGACTTGCCACTGCCCGACAGGCCCATGATGCAGAAAATCTCACCCCGTTTGACGGATAGGCTGACATCAGCCACACCCACGACAGCGTTGTATTCGGCAAGTACTTCGGCCTTGGTCAGTCCCCTTGACCGGATGGCCTCAAGTGCAGTTTGCGCGTTAGCGCCGAAAATCTTCCAGACGTTGGAGATTTCGATGACGGTTTCGTCGGACATTTTGTGACCACCCCATCAGAATTGAAAAAAGCGGCGCCGTACCCGGGCGCCGCCTCTGTTATCGTGTCAGCGGCGCATCAAAGCCCCAGCCAGCCATCGACCTTATCAGAGTTAGCCGCGATCCACTCTTTCGCAGCATCGGAAGGGTCCTTGCCATTCGCACTGATCTCATACGCAAGCCCAGAGACGTCATCCGCGCTCAGCGCGAAATTCTGGAAGAACTCGGCAATCGCAGGCGACCGGTCAACCAATGAGTTGGACCAGGCAATTTGCACCTCTTTCAGCGCATCCTTGGTCGCAACGCTTGATTTTTCGTACCAATCCGCATCATCGGATGGTTGCACCATCACATATTTTGCCGGGTCAAAGGTCGGCTCGGACAGCATTTCGACATCAAACATGAACCAGACGGCGTGTGGCTTGTAGCAGTAAAAAGCATAGCCTTCGCCCTTAGCGATACTATCCTTGATACGCGCGGTCTTGACGCTTTCCTCGGCACGAACGGGTTCGACAAAGTCCAGCAGACCATAATCGCGTGTCTTGACCTCATTCACATTTGCTGACGCCCAACCGGGGGCACCGATCCACATCTCACCCTTGCCATTGCCGTCGCTGTCCATTGCCGCGGCCACATCAGGGCGACCCAGATCAGCAATGTCAGTGATGTTCATCTTGGCGGCAAAATCCTTGGACACGCAGAAGCCTTGATTGCCCTCATACGGATTGGAGGACAAGGTCACAGTGCCTGCTTCATCGACGTATTTCTGGGTAAAGCTTTGCTGGTTTGGCAACCAAACGTCCGGGTGCACATCGATGTCACCTTTTCCCTGATCCATCGCCTGAAAAATCGTGGCGTTGTTCCCGGGCACATATTCAACGGACCCGCCGATGCGGCTGGTGACAACCTCGCCCAGCACATGCGCAATCGCCTGCGCCCCCGTCCAGGATGGCACCCCGATCTTCACCTCTTCGGCTGCAAATGCGGGTGCGGCCAGAACGCAGAGCGCTGCGGCAAACCCCATCGGTTTCAATTTCATCATCATAGTTGTGAACTCCTCTGTTGGAACGCGCCGAATTTCCGGCGTCTTTGTCAAATCAGGGTCGCAAGCTGCGCCTGATATGCGAATAATGCACTTGCCCCGCCGGTATGCAGGAACAAGACCTTGTCACTGGGCTTGAAAAAGCCCTCCCGGACCATCCCGATCAACCCGGCCATCCCTTTTGCGGAATAGACCGGATCAAGCAAAATCCCTTCTTGGCGCGCAAGCAACTTTATTGCTTCGAGAGTGGATTTTGCTGGAATCCCGTAGCCTTCGCCTACATATCCATCATCAACCAATATCTTGCTCAGCGGCACACCAGATGCGCCCAACTTTTCGAGCGTCTTTTGCGTCAACGCATGCACGGCATTCATCTGCCGCTCGCGCGGTTGCCGTACGCTGACCCCCATCACGGGCAGATCATGTCCCAGCGCGTGAAAGCCGGCAACCAGACCAGCCTGTGTGCCAGTGCTGCCTGTCCCCATGACCAGCCAGTCAAAAACCTGTCCTGTCTGCGCTGCGTGATCTGCGATTTCCTGCGCACAGCTGGCATACCCCAAAGCACCGGTTGGGTTTGATCCACCGCCGGGTATGAAATAGGGCCGATGACCCTCATCCCGCAGCTTTTGCGTGACCACTTCGGCCTCGGCGTTCATGTCCAGACCAGCGGGCCGAAACTCTTGCGACGCACCAAAGAGGTTGTCCAAAAGAACGTTCCCGGTTTCCTCATAAGAGGCATCCCGATCCGGCACCCGACGTTCCAGAAGCACATGACATTTCATGCCCACCTTGCAGGCCGCGGCGGCAGTTTGGCGCACGTGGTTGGATTGCACGGCACCTTGCGTGACAAGCATATCCGCATTCTCGCGCATTGCCTCGCCCACCAGAAACTCAAGTTTGCGGGTCTTGTTGCCGCCCATCGCCAGCCCGGTGCAATCGTCGCGCTTGATAAACAGGCTTGGCCCGCCAAGGAACGTGGACAGCCGCGGCATGGCTTCGATTGGTGTCGGCTGGTGACAAAGATTCGTCCGCGGAAACTGGTCAAAGTCGATCCGGGTCGCGATATGTTCGAGCGTTTCTGCCATGGTTGATTCCTGCTCTGGGCGCAAAAGCTATCGTGCATCACGGCCATCGCGTAAGCCAATGTTATGAACAAATGACATTATGCAAAAATTGCATTACTATGTACCGATGGACATTTTACTCTTCCGCGATCTCGAAAAGCTGCGAGCGCTTGGCAATTTTTCCCAGGCCGCCGTACTTGCCAACCTCAGCCAGCCCGCATTCAGCCGGCGTATCAAATCGCTCGAAACCTGGGTCGGCGCAACATTGGTTGACCGTTCGCGCCAACCAGTCCGCCTGACCGAGGCCGGGACCCAGATGCTGGAGGCCGGTTTGCAAGCACTCGCACGGATTGAACGGGAACGCAGTCAGATCCTCGAAGCCCATTCGCTGCCGGACAAATATGTTGTGACTTTCGGTGCGCAGCATTCGATTGGATGGCGGTTCTACCCCAGCTGGTTACAGGCACTGGAAGACGCTTACGGGCCAATCCTGTCAGGCCTACGCGCGGACGACCTGCACAACTGCCTGCGGGATCTGAAGAACGGTGAGCTGGATTTTGTCGTCGCGTACGTTGGGCCCGCGCAACAATCCGACAACAGTTTTGATACTGTGGTGATCGGCAGTGACGAATTGATCCCTGTTTGCAAACCCGAGTCCGACGGCACGCCCCTTTTTGACTTTACCCGCGAAGGTGTCGACATGCCCTATCTGCGCTTCGGCGAAGCCGCCCCTATCAGCACCCTGCTGAACCCGATGCTCAAGGCCCACGGCCTTTATCGGCGTTTGACCACGGTTTACGAAAATTCAATGGCAGGTGCGCTCAGGATCCGGGCACGGGCCGGCGATGGTATCGCCTGGTTGCCGCGCAGCCTGGTCGCACCGGATATTGACCAAGGCCTGTTGGTCCTTACTGGCGTGCCGGAATGGAAGGTTGAGCTGCAGATCCGTCTTTATCGCAATCCCGCCAACACCAACCGCGTCACCCGTGCTCTTTGGTCTTTTCTGGAAGTCCGCGAGGCGGTGCCGTTAGTACAGGAAGGATGACGCTATGTGCCCGGAACCGGGTCAGCAGAAACTGCAAGGTAGGGTCATGGATAATCGAGGCCCGCAGCGGTTCGGGCCAATAGGCCCAAGGTTAACGCAGATAGGCATCAAGCATGTAGCGCACGATCCGCTCTACGACGATGGGTCTCACATGCACATTGTCATTGCCGAAGGACCGGAAGCCGCCCGTGGTGACCATCTCGTAGCTGGGAAAATAATCGACGTTGTCGAACGTCGTTGCGGCCTGTTCAGCCACCACACGCAACAGCGACTTTGAATAGGCGTTGCGCGTAACTGCATCGCCGCCCGAGAACGTGACCTGAAGCGGCACGGGCGACACTGTCAGCACGACCTTTTTGCCCAAATCCGTCAGCCGCTGAAGCATCTTGTTCACGACGCTGCTGCATTCCTCATACCCCATCTGGCGAAACTCGAACCGATCCGGGTTCTTGCGCACAAAGCGCACGCCGGGGGCCTCGTTGAGGTATAATTCGTCTTGCTTGTCATACCACGTCTCGATCAGACCAAGTGTGATGATGACCGTCTGCGAGGCCCCAAGACCCGCCCCATAAAGATCCGAAATCTGCTGACGACGTTCCATTGCACGAGACTTTGATACCGCTCGCCCCCCTGTGGCCAGCAGACAATCCACGACCGATCCGGTTAGCCCACCATAAATCGCACGTTTGTCAGGCGTCTGCCCTGCCGCTTCGACCACCTGCATCATGGTGCCGGGATTGTACTGGTTTAACACACGGTTGGGGTTGCCCGGCGCCTCCTCGTGCGGGGCCTCGAAATGGGCGGTCGGCACCGTGACGTTATGATCCAACAGAAACTTTTCCACGTTCCGCGCAAAGCAAGATCCGATAGTGAACACCGTCTCGTCTCGCCCAATCGAGAAACTGGGCTCAATCGCCGGGAAAAACATAAAGTCATCATACCGCTCATCTTCCCGATTGGGATATTTGCGGGCATCGTTCTTCAGTGTTTGGGAAAAGGCGTCCGGGCCGGGGATCGTTTTCATCTCAGCTCACATGTTTAATGGGTGACCGCTGGCTCCCTACACCCTCGGGCAGAGCTTTAACACCCCTTGGGGACAAGCACATTGTCGAAGATGGCGCAAAGCCCAGCAAGGTCACTCAGCGGCAGCACGGCGCTGACAAACTGATCAGGCCGCAGCACCAGCAGCACACCTTTCTTGCGGTCAATGCCTCGCAGATCATAGATGTCCGGGGTGGTCGGGCAGAAAACCTTCTCATAGTCGATCAAACCGTGTTTTCCTTTGCGCGGCAAAAGCAACGTCGGAAGAGCTTCAAGTCGCTTGTCGCGATGACTGTGCGGATAGACGACCCGCACATCGATCACACTGTCGATATCCACACCTTTGCCTGTAAAGCGGCGCAGGGGGCTTTTCGGATCGTCGGCCAAAAAAGTGCAAAGATCATCAATCGCCGTGTCATCCTGGCCACCAAACGCCAGAATGCGCCACCGTCCGTCTGCGGCAAACATGTGTCCCAGATGCACCCGTTTTGCATCGCCCAGACGGATCACTGGCGCCGAATGAAATCGCATACCAACAATCTGACCGCTGGCCAAAGCCTGATGAGTGGCGGGCCCTGTCAGGGCCGAAGCGTCATACCGCGTCGCGACCCCAGCCGTATAACGACCGTGTTTCTTGAAATAGCGCTGAAACTGTGCCGTCTCTTCGCTATCCCTCGGTTTCGCACTAAAAAGCCGCGCCATATCGCGGTCAAAATCAATCAGTTCCTTCGCTTTCGCCTGCCGCTCCGCTGAATAGCTCCGCAAAAGCGCCGGTTCCGCCTGCCCCCGCAACACATGTGCCAGCTTCCAGCCCAGATTGAAGGTGTCGGCCATCGACACATTCATCCCCTGCCCAGCTTTCGGGCTGTGGGTGTGGCATGCGTCGCCCGCGATGAACACGCGCGGGTCAGCCACATCCGATGCATCATCAAACCGATCACAGACGCGCTGTCCGATCTCATATGCAGAGCACCAGACCACCTCTTTGACCTCTAATACATAAGGCGCAAGGATCGCTTGTGCCTTTGCGATCAACATCTCGGCGGTGACATTACGATCCGCAGCGCGTTCGTCGCCCTGCAATTCGTCCAGCTCAATGTACATACGCACCATATAGCCGCCCTCGCGCGGGATGATCAGAATGCTGCCCTCCCCCGCAGACTGGATCGCACACTTCAGCCGAATGTCCGGAAAATCCGTGACCACCAGAACGTCCATCACGCCCCAAAGTTGCCGGGCTGAGGCGCCTTGCAACGTCAGCCCCATCGCGGTCCGCACGGTCGACCTCGCTCCATCGCAGCCCACAAGATAGCGCGCGTGAATCGTTTCCGGCCCGTCAGGCGTGTCAAATCGCGCCGTAATGGGATGATCGGGATCGTCTGTATAGGACACATCGCACAGATCATAGGCATAGTCCGGCACCAGCCGTCGGGGTGATTGCGCCATGCGCTCCAGAAAGAAATCGTGCAACCGTGCTTGTGACAGGATCACATGCGGCATTTCGGACAAGTCATCCTCAACGTCCTGAATACGCTCAGCACGGGTCAGCCCCTCACCTTCCTCACCGGGTCGCCAGAAGGCTACCTCGTTCACGTGATATGCCTCTTTCACGACCTTTTCTGCAAAACCGAAGGCCGCGAACATCTCGAGCGACCGGCAGGCCAGCCCGTCGGCCTGTCCCATGATCAACGGCCCCGTTTTGCGTTCAGTGATGCGGGTCGTTATGTCCCGAAACGCCGCCAATTGCGTGGCCAGCGTCAGCCCCGCAGGTCCACACCCGATGATCAGCACATCCACGGCATCTGACACATCGGTCGCCCCGTCTGCCTCAGGCGCACGCGCAGGATCGCCGGGGGTAAAACCGTTCAGATGATATTGCATCACTCAACCCGCCTCATGGGGAGGTTCAAGGCCCAGCGTCGCATTCAGGTTCGCCCAGGTGACCGCCTCAAACCGGTCCGGCCAGTCGACGCCCCAGGCCAGCGCCATTCTGCGAGCCAGTGGCAGATAGACCCGCGCATAAGCCATATGTCCGGTAATCATCGCTTCCTTTTGCGCCACAGGCGGTGGCATCTTCGTTAGGGTTTCACGCTGCGCGGGCGTGATCAGCCGATTAAGATGAAGTGCACCACCGCGATGCTGCGGGGCGGCCTCGGCAATCATCAAATCCACCAGTAGATTACGAAGATGAAACACGCCCAACACCCCGTTGATGTACTCTTTGCGCCCGACAGCAAGCGGCAACAGCCCAAGAATGCGGATGAATTCCTCGACCTGATAGCGGAAATAGGCCGGGTTTGGCTGTGCTGGCTGTGTCTCGACCGGCAAATCATGGAAAAGCCCATCATGATCGAACAGCACCTGAACAGCGTCCTGCCGAAGCCCGCCCAAACTATCTGGCTTCAGGATGACGACGTCGACCCGCGTCCAATCGGCGGTGATGGCATTGATCAGTCCAGGACGCGTATTGCGATCCCACCAGAGCACGATCTCACCCACCTGTTCGACGGCCTTGCGCCACGCCGCCGCCAATGCGTCGCTCGCGCCGCCTTCAGCGATAAGCGTAAAGTCGATGTCGCTGTAGGCATCTTCCAGCCCTGTCCCATAGCTGCCGCTGAGATAAAGCGCTCGGACCCCCGGAACCGCGCGCAAGGCGGCGGCGATGCTATCGATAGCCTCTTTGTGGGACATGGGACACCTTTCACACGCGCCGCTTCAATTGGCATTTTACATGGACCAAACACCCATGCAATTCTGAACCGATCAGGGAGGACACATGAAAACCCAGGTGGCCATCATTGGCGGAGGACCATCCGGTTTGCTTTTGGCACAACTCCTGCACGTGCGCGGCATCGAAAGCGTCGTGCTGGAACGCAAGACCAAAGACTATGTGCTTGCGCGTATCCGCGCTGGCGTTTTGGAACGCGGACTGCTGGATCTGATGCGTGAAGCGGGTGTGGCCGACCGAATGGAAACCGAAGGCATCCCCCACGGCGGTACCCTGATCTCCTATGGCGAAGAGATGTTCCGCGTTGATTTTACCAAGCACACAGGCCACGCGGTGATGGTCTACGGCCAAACCGAAGTCACCCGTGACCTCTACGCCGCGCGCGAAGCAGCGGACGGCAAGATCGAATTCAACGTCGAAGATGTAGTGATCCACGACGCCAAATCGGATGCGCCATATGTCACCTACAGCGTCGACGGGGACCCGCATCGCATAGACTGCGATTTCATTGCAGGCTGCGACGGGTTTCACGGTGTCAGCCGCAACACCATGCCTGACAATGTGCGGCGCGAATACGAAAAGGTCTATCCTTTCGGCTGGCTGGGCATCCTGTCAGAAACCCCCCCGGTCAATCACGAGCTCATATACGCCAATTCGGCACGCGGATTTGCCCTGTGTTCCATGCGCAATGAAAACCTGAGCCGCTATTACATCCAATGTTCACTTTCAGACAGCCCCGGCGACTGGACCGACGCCGCCTTCTGGGCAGAACTCAAGCGCCGCATTCCCGCCGAACAGGCCGAGAAACTGATCACGGGCCCGTCGATTGAAAAATCCATCGCGCCGCTGCGTTCCTTTGTGACAGAACCAATGCAATGGGGCCGTCTGTTCCTGTGTGGCGATGCCGCACATATCGTACCACCCACAGGGGCCAAAGGGCTCAACACCGCTGCGTCAGATGTGCACTACCTCTACAATGCGTTGCGTGCGCACTACGAAAAGGGCTCTGATACAGGGCTAGAATGTTATTCCACACAAGCGCTTGCGCGGGTCTGGAAGGCTGAGCGCTTTTCGTGGTGGTTTTCATCGCTGATGCACCGCTATCCTGACCAGACAACATTCGATCACCGCATTCAGGTGGCCGAGCTGGAATTCCTGCGCAGCAACGACTCCGCGCAACAGGCAATGGCTGAAAACTATGTGGGCCTGCCCTACTAAGGACGAATGATGACAGATCGCTTTGAGACCGGAATGAAAACGCGCCGCGCCGTGCTGGGGGATGCGCATGTGGATCGCGCCGAGGCAGCGAAAGTGGACTTTGACGCGCCCTTCCAGCAGATGATCACCGAAGGGGCTTGGGGCACGTTGTGGGCGGATGATGCAATCCCACAGCGCGAACGCTCCATGCTTACGCTGGCGCTACTGGCGGCTATGGGAAATTTTGACGAAATCCCGATGCACATCCGCGCCAGCGCCAATACCGGCGCCAGCGCGCAAGATGTACTGCAGGCCTTCATGCACGTGGCGGTCTATGCGGGCGTGCCAAAGGCCAATCACGCGATCAAACTTGCGAAACAAACCTACGCCGAAATGGGGGTGGAAATATGAGCCTGAAGCAAGGTGGCTATATCCCCCGCGACCGTGGCTGGCAGCCCGATGCGTTTACGCCGCCCTATAAAACCTCTGTCAAACGCAGCCCGCAAGCAGCGCTCCTGTCCATGCCGACGACGCTGGGTGAAGAAACCGGGCCCGTCTTTGGACACGACATCATCGGTGCCATGGACAACGACCTGATCCACAACTTCGCGGCCGATGGACAGTCAGCCATCGGTCCGCGCATCATCGTGCATGGTGTTGTGAAGGATGAATCCGGCCGACCTGTACCCGGCGCGCTGATCGAAGTTTGGCAGGCTAACGCGGGCGGGCGATACCGGCACAAGAAAGAGGGCTATTTAGGCGCGCTGGATCCAAATTTCGGCGGCTGCGGTCGGGCGATCACCGATGAAACCGGCCACTACGAATTTCGCAGCATTCAGCCCGGTCCCTACCCCTGGCCCAACGGGCTGAATGACTGGCGACCCGCGCATATCCACTTCTCTATCTTTGGCCTTGGCTTTGCCCAACGGCTGATCACACAGATGTATTTCGAAGGCGATCCGCATATCCCGCTCTGCCCCATCGTCGGCGTGCTGAAATCCCAAGAGGCCTTCGATGCATTGACCGCGCCACTAGACATGAACCGGACCGTGCCGATGGATGCCCGCGCTTTCAAATTCGACATCACCCTGCGTGGTCGCAGGCAAACGTATTTTGAAAACCGACCGGAGGGCCTGTGATGCCGCAAGTCCTGCACAATCTTCGCGAAACTCCCAGCCAAACGGCGGGGCCATACGTTCACATCGGCTGCACACCCAATTTCACCGGCATCGACATCTATGGAGGCGATCTGGGAAAATGCATGAAGACCGGCCCCGTGAAGGGGCAGGAAATTACGATCAAGGGAACGGTCTTTGACGGCACGGGCACCCCCTTGCGGGACGCCATGATCGAGATCTGGCAGGCCGATGCCGAGGGTCTCTTTAATTCACCTGAAGAAACGCGGGGGGATGCAGATCCGAATTTCACCGGCTGGGGCCGTTCGCCCGGCGACATGGAGACAGGCGAGTTCATCTTTGAAACGGTCAAACCCGGCGCAGTGCCCTTCCCCGATGGCCGTTTGCAGGCCCCTCATATCACCTTTTGGGTGGTGGCGCGCGGCATCAACATCGGATTGCACACCCGTCTCTATTTCGAGGATGAGGCCGACGCCAACGCCGCCGATCCCATCCTGACACGGATCGAGCACCAAAACCGCATCCCGACGTTGCTTGCCAAATCTGAAGGAAGCGGCACCTATCGTTTCGACATACACCTGCAGGGCGCAGGCGAGACGATCTTTTTCGACATTTAGAAAGGACGATCCCATGTCCAACCCATGCATCCTTTGCTGTGCCATTACCGGGTCGGTGCCAACCAAGGCAGACAATCCCGCGGTACCAATCTCCGTCTCTGAACAGGTCGAAAGCAGCCATGCGGCTGTTGAAGCGGGCGCGTCAATTATCCATGCGCACGTGCGCAACGCTGACGGCACGCCGTCGTCTGACCCTGACAAATTTGCCGCGCTGAAAGAGGGATTGGAAAAACACTGCCCCGGCGTGATCATCCAGTTCTCGACAGGCGGGCGGTCGGGCGCAGGGCAGGCACGTGGCGGTATGCTGCCCCTGCGGCCTGACATGGCATCGCTGTCTGTGGGATCAAACAACTTCCCGACGCGCGTCTATGAGAACCCGCCTGATCTGGTAGCGTGGCTCTCGTCGGAAATGCAAACCTATGAAGTCACGCCCGAAATCGAGGCCTTTGACCTCAGTCACATCCTTCAAGCCATCTGGTTAAGCAGCGAACGCAAGCTCTACGGCAATCTATACGTACAATTTGTCATGGGCGTGAAGAACGCGATGTTCGCGGACCGTGAAGTGTTCGATTTCTACGTCCAGATCATGAAAACCCGCGCGCCTGATGCCCAATGGTGCGCGGCTGGCATCGGACCAAATCAGATCATCGTCAACGAATGGGCCATCGCTGCAGGCGGTCACACCCGTGCCGGGCTCGAGGATAACGTTCGGCTGGATCGGGCCACGCTGGCGCCCTCGAATGCAGCATTGATCGCCCGTGCCGCAAAGCTATGCGAAAAATACGAACGTCCCGTGGCCACGCCTGCACAGGCTCGCAGTGTCCTCGGGCTGAGGGCGGCCTGAGCCATGGCGCGATATGCCGTGACGGGCGTCGCCAGTGGCATCGGCGCCGCACTTGCGGGTCTGCTCAAAGAACGCGGGCATCAGGTTGTCGGGTTCGATGTCCGGGAAACTTCCGACAACGTCGATCAGTTCATTCCTCTTGACCTCAACGACCTCCCGGCAATCGCAAAGGCGGCTGCACAAGTAGAAGGCCCATTGGATGGACTTTGCAACAACGCGGGCCTGCCACCGCGCACAGGGTTGGAGGCGCAGATACTGCAGGTCAACTTTCTGGGTCAACGTAGCTTTACTCAGGCAATGCTTCCGCACCTCACGCAGGGGAGCGCCATCGTCAACATGGCCAGCCGCGCGGGCCACAAATGGCGCGAAAACGTAGACCAGATAAAACGCCTTGGCGCGCTGCGGGGATCCAGTGATCTGGCGGCATTCATCGACAATGAAGACATCAACCATGTCCGGGCGTACGACCTCAGCAAAGAGGCGATGATCCTTTGGACCATGGCCGAAACCGAAGGCCTGTTCGCCCGCGACCTGCGTATGATATCCCTTTCACCCGGCGGCGTATCCACCGGCATCCTTGCCGATTTCGCCCGCGCGTTCGGCGATCGCATGGCCAAAAACGTCGCCCGGACAGGCCGTCCCGGAAATGCCATCGAAGTCGCCCGCGTCGCTGCCTTTGCCCTGTCGCCCGACAGCAACTGGATGAAGGGCGAAGACATCGCCATAGACGGCGGCATGGGCGCGTTCAATGCATCCGACACATTGGGGCTGTCAGCGCTGCGCCTGACTTAGCTTGGTATCGACTGCGCATTAGGGCCAGGACCCAAGGATTTCCGGGAAGTGGCATGATTTACGGTTCGAAAGTGTTCCTTTCAGCAATCGTACCCAGCACGTTGTTCAACGCTTGCTAAGAATTTTTCAGCGCAGCTCCTCTCTTAAAGCTTCCCTGCATTCATGCAGCCTTAAGCCCAGCTTCAATCGCTGATAGGATTCCGTCAATATCGGCCTCCGATATGATCAGAGCCGGCGACAGGATCATATTCGGCCCTGAGATCCGCGCCATCGCTCCGGCGTCGAACATGGCGTTCTGGATGCGTCCAGCGGACTGCGCGTCCAGCGGTGCCTTGGTCGCGCGGTCGCTCACGAATTCAATTCCCGTCATCAGACCTTCGCCCCCACGGACGTCTCCAATGACATCGTACTTGTCTTTCAGGGCAAGCACGCCATGAAAGAGCTGCGTGCCCCGCTCCGCAGCATTCGCAACCACATTCAATCTTTGGGTTTCCTTGATGCAGGCAATCGCAGCGGCCGCGCCTGTGGGATGACCCGAATAGGTATAGCCAGACGCAACGTTGGCCTTGCCAGTTTCGTCGTTCTCAAACACCTCGGCCACGTGATCCGCGATCATGCAGGCCCCGAAAGGAAAATAGCCGTTGGTGATCGCCTTGGCGGTTGCCATCAGGTCGGGCCGCACGCCCCAATGGCGTGACCCCGACCAGCTGCCTGTGCGACCGAAAGCCGTCACAACCTCGTCCGCAATCAGCAATATTCCGTTTCGCGAACAGATGTCCCGCACGCCCGGCATAAAGGTGGGGTGCGGCACAATCACTCCGCCCGCACCCATCACAGGCTCCATTACAAAGGCCGCAATGGTGTGCGCACCCTGAAAAGCGATCTCATCTTCGAGCGCCGCCAGGCACAACTGCGCCAGGGTCTCCGGATCTCTTTCCCCAAATGAATTGCGGTAGGCATATGGTGCAGGGACATGATGACAGCCAGGCAGCATCGGTTCGTACTGTGCACGAAAGTTAGCATTACCGTTTACCGAAGCACCGCCCATATGTGTGCCGTGATAGCCTTTTTTGAGCGACAGGTATTTGACCCTACCCGCCTCGCCCCTGATCTTGTGATATTGCCGCGCAAGACGCATTGCGATCTCGATGCTATCGCTGCCGCCTGAGGTAAAGAACGCCCGGCTCAGCCCATCGGGCTCAAAGAATTCGCGCAGCATCCAGCTCAGCTCAATCACCGCATCATTGCTGGTACCGCGGAAGGTCGAGTAGTACGGCAACGCCTCTAGCTGATCAGCGATGGCCTGTTTGATCGGCGCGCAGGAATAGCCAAGATTGACGTTCCACAAACCGCCAATGGCATCGATAACCTCTGTGCCGTCGATATCCGTGATCCGAACACCTGACGCAGCCTTGATGATGCGCGGCGGATTGGCGAGGCTGTCGGCAGGATGACACATCGGGTGCCACATATGCCGGGCATTGTTTTCCTTTAGGAAGTTTTCGTCTTTCATCCGGACATCCTTTCGCGACTTTCAACTGAACAATTTGGCGGGCGCAATTGACCGGTGGGAAAAGTTTCGAATGGTGATCACAAGCCCGGCAATGCACCGCATGCTTGCCAGATAGGTCATCAAGTGGCAAATAATTTGTACCATTGGTGACAATAATGAACCGAAAGCGAGCGACCTAACCCTTGCGTGCCGCGGTCAAAGCATTCCGCAAAACGTCCCGGTCGCCGATATGGTTGCACAACACAAGGATAAGCCGCGCATTCAACGCGTCGCTCTCGGATTTGCTGAGACCTTCATGCGCCTGCAGCAACTCATCGTAAAACCCGTCCGGGTCGGCGATGTTGGGTTCGAGATTTAGTGTCATTGCAACGCCCCTTTTCCAATCGCCCTGAGCAAGGCCGCCCGTACACCCTGTGCCGTGCTGCGTGTCCAGCGCGCGGCGATATGCTGATCCGGCCGAATGAGGTACAGCGCCTTTTCCGTTTCACCCAGATATCGTTTGACCAGCGCTCCGGTCGGATCGTGCGACTCTGTCCTCAGGGACAGCGTGCCTACCGGCACCCCGTCTACTTCGGTGATTTTGGGCGCCTCCGTATTGATCGCCATGATCATGAACTTCCCGGGCAACCGATCCAGCAGGAACCCCTCATCCAGTGGCGCATCCATACAGCTTGCCCCGGGCCGCGTCCCTTCGGGCAGTCCAGGCGCGTCGACGCCGTTAAGGGGCATATCGTCATACACGCAGGGCACGGATAGCCGGCCGGAATTTACCAAGGGGCGCGCGAAAGCATGCTGCCGCGCCAGATACAGCACCGCATTGCGGAAAATCTTGCTGGTCTCTGACTTGGGCGTCAGAAAATCCGTCGCGCGCGATGAATTGAGGATGTTTTCGTCCGCCCCATGCGCGCGTTCTGCCGAATAGCTGTCCAAAAGACTGTCAGGCGCCAAACCTTTGATCACCAGATCCAGCTTCCAGGCCAGATTGTCCGTATCCTGAATACCCGAATTTGCCCCGCGCGCGCCAAAGGGCGACACCTGATGCGCCGAATCCCCGGCAAAGATTACATTTCCGTGGCGAAACTCCTTCATGCGCCGGCATTGAAACGTGTAGATTGATGTCCACTCAAGCTCGTAGTCCACCCCGTCGCCCAGCATGGCATCAACCCGGGCACGTACGTTCGCCGGGTCCAGTTCCTTTTCGCGGTCGATGTCCCAACCAAGCTGAAAATCGATCCGCCAGATGTCATCCGGCTGCTTGTGTAAGAGCGCGGATTGCCCACTGTCCTTGAACGGTGGCTCGAACCAGAACCAGCGCTCGGTCGGAAAATCCGCCGTCATCTTGACATCGGCAATCAGGAAATTGTCCTCAAACACCCGCCCGTCAAAGCTGAGCCCCATCATATCGCGTATGGGCGACCGCGCCCCGTCACAGGCGACAAGCCAATCGGCCTCCAGCGTGTAGGGTCCGTCAGGCGTGTCGATCTCAAGCGTGACAAAGTCGCCATGCCGCTCCATGGCGGTCACGGCATTCTGTCCCCGGATTTCTATAGGCGCGCCCTGCGCCTGCGCATCGCGCACCGCGTCCACCAAAAATTTTTCAAAGTAGGGCTGTTGAAGGTTGATAAAGGCGGGCCGCTTGTGACCAGGCTCAGGCTGTAGATTGAATTCGAATACCCGATCCGGGCCATGAAACACTTTGCCTACATTCCACTGAACACCCTTGTCGACCATTGCGTCGCCCGCACCCAGCCGGTCGGCTATCTCAAGCGTGCGTTTGGCAAAACAGATCGCGCGGCTGCCTTGCCCGACCCCTTCGTGATCGTCCAATACCAGAACCGGCGTGCCCTTGCGCCCCAGATCAAGCGCGCAGGCCATGCCAATTGGCCCTCCGCCAACAATCACCACCGGGTGTCGCTGTGCCGTAGCTTCCTGTGCGGCAACCTTTTCGTAAGGATAAAGTTTGAACGCAATATCATAGCGCACATCAACCATGAGCGAACCTCCCTGAACGCATGAAGGTTGGTATAATGGTTGCTTTTGTAACTAACAAGCGAAGCGGTAGAACTTAGCCGCCGTATCATGAAACACCTGCGCGTGATCTGCGCGCGGCATTTGTGCTCGGACGAAAGCCAGCAAATCGGGGTAGGTCAGATGCAGACTGTCGACCGGGAAGTTGCTGGAGAACATCACCCGAGAGGCACCAAAAAGCTGCAGCGCGCGCTGGGTCAATTGCGCGGGGACAGACCCCAGATCGCTGCCAAAGTACATGGCATAGCCGCCCAGTTTGACATGCACATGTGGCAGTGCCGCCAATGCGGTCATGCCGTCTTCCCATCGCTGCAGCCCTGCATCAGAGGCATCATAAGGGCTGCCCAGATGGTCGATGACTGCGGGGACAGCCGGATGTTGCGCCAGAAACTCCGCTGCCTGTTGCATCTGTTCAGGGTAAAGCTGCACATCAAAGCTAAGCCCTGCATCTGCCAGTATTGCGAAATTCGCGCGCCATGTCAGGTCCTCCAGTAGATTGGCTGAAGCAAAGCTGATGTCAGGCCTGTCCGGCAGATGCGAAATGATCTGCCGAACCCCGCGCAGATTCGGATAGGCCTGATGACATTTGATCGTCTCGGCAACTTCCGACCGGCTGAGGTCAGCGAACCCGACGATCATGATCGGATGTCCGGCCGTGTTGCTGATCCCCTGAATGAACGCCGTCTCGGCCGCTGGATCGGAAATCTTGGGGTCACATTGTACATGCACGGACCCAGCCAACCGATCTGGCGCTGGTTCGGCCAAAAATTCCGGCAGCAGATAGTCCCGCTGAATGGGCGTCGGATCGCCAAACGGCTTGGGCGCGCCGATGTCGCGTAGCCAGACATAGCCGACAGTGCCGGGATCGGATTGAGGCGCCCAAAGGTGATGATGCGCATCTATGATTTTTTCTGTCGTCATCACCACTCCGCCAGTGCCTGCGCGACGCGGTCCAGTCCTTTGCGCAGATTGACGCCCGCCCCACCGCCCACGCCCAAACGGATATGCCCCGGCTGATCGTACGCACTGCCCGGTAACAAAAAGGTGCGGTAAGGATCGGCCAGCACTCGTTTGGCAAAGGCATCGCTGTCGATCCCCGCTGGCAGCCGCCCCAACCCAATAAGCCCAGCCTTTGGTGCAACCCAGCTTAGCATTGCCTGCTCTGCCACCCATTCATTCATCTGAGCCAGGTTTGCGGCCCCCTCGCGTCGCGCCTTATCGATAGCCGCGCGATACCTGTCAGGGCGCAAGGCGATCTCGGCAATAGTCTCGCCCATTATATTCATGATCTCGCTGCTGTTCTCGCGCAGAATGACTGCATCCATGATCAACTCTGGATCAGGGCAAATCAACCAACCCGTCCGCAGCCCCTGCAGCCCAAGCGCCTTGCTGACTGACCCTGTGCTGATGCCGCGTGCATAATGGCCGGCCACCGATGGCGCACGCGGTGCCCCCCACTCCAGCCCCGCGTAAACTTCATCCACCAATAGCCATGCGCCGACACGATCCGCACAGCGCACCAGCTCAGCCAGATCATCTGCCCCCAGCAAATCCCCGGTAGGGTTGTTCGGATTGCTCAGAAAGATCATTCGTGTCTTGTCACTGACAGCCGCTGCCACCGCATCCAATGGCAATCGCCAATCGTCAGCTTCGGACCTTGCGACTTTCACCACCTTTGCGCCGATCGCCTTGGCCAACACCTCTGCCTGCGGCCAACCTGGTGTCTCAATGACAATCTCGTCTCCGGGCTGCAACAACTGCATGATCACGAGATAATTTGCCTCTGCCGCTCCCGCTGTGATCAACACATCCGCCGAAGTGCATAGGCCGGTTAGCCCCGCCTGAGCCAGCACATTTTCGCGCAACTCTGGCAGGCCACGAAAGTCCCGGTTGTTCCAATCCAGTGACAAGTCCGGATCAAGATCATCCAGATAATCCCCTAACGTAGGCGAGCCAGACAACGAAAACCCTACTATCGCCTCTGGTGCGGCATCCGTCGTTTCCAACAGATACTGAAACAACGTGTGTATCTTGACTTTCATGGCCCATCCCGTCTGCTTGGTCCCATGAAAAGCCAGATCACCCTGAAGGGCAAACCGAAACGCCTTGCCGTGCTAGATTACGGACTATTCGAAGTCCACGCAGGCCCGCGCACCATCGGCATCTGCGGCTTTGTCATAGAGACGGATGCAGACGAGGTCGTCCTGATCGATACCGGCTTTCCCGCCAAGTATGCGGACAACGCTAATGCCGCGACCGCAGAGGATGACCTTGGCAGTTTTGGGCGCGTCCTGTCCGTAACGCACACCAACCTGCCTGCCGCGCAACTGGCCAAGTTGGATCTGACCAAACGCGATGTAACCCTGATGATCCAAAGCCACACGCACATCGACCACATTGGCGATATGGCCGGCTTTCCCGGTATACCAATTCTGATCGCGGCCGCAGAACGCGCCCTGCCGCGCCCGCTGTACTGGTCTGGCAAACAACCCATGGCCTGGCCGAGGGCGCAATATCATCTGATCGACCAAGACTGCACCATCGGCCCCAACTTTGAAGTGTTGCTTTGCCCGGGTCATGCACCGGGACAACTGGCCTTTATGGTCAGACTTCCGCAAACGGGGTGGGTGCTGTTGACCTCAGATGCCATAAGCCGCGCGTCTGAAGTGGAAGAGAAATTCGTAGGCTCGTGGGACGTCGCACAGGCAATCCATCACGGTGACCGCCTGCTGAAACTGGCTGCAGAACGGGACGCGCTGATCATCTACGGCCACAGTCCCGAACAATGGCCAGATCTAAGGAAAGCGCCACTGTTTTTTGCGTGATCCGATCTCTCTTACCGTACATCCCGCCCTTGATTCAGAATGATCACATTCCCGCTGGATACATCCCCGGCAGACGACACCAGAAAGCCGACCCAATCAGCGATCTCGCTTGGCTGCATTGCGCGTCCGTGTGGCATCTGCGCAATCGCCTCTTCCAAAACCTCTTTGCTGACCACACCAAATAAGGGCGTTTCCGTCATCGCAGGTGCTATCGAATTGACCGCGATCTTGGCACGCGCATACCGCCGCGCCAGATCCTTGGTCAGCGTGTCCAGCGCCGCCTTGGACGCCCGGTAATGCGGCGGGTCGAAGGCATCGAAATTATACGCCCCGTTCGACGAGATATTGACGATCTTGCGCACACCGTCGCGCCCCGCCATCAGCTTGATCGCCGCCTGACAACAATGAAACGCGCCCGAGAAATTCAATGCCATCTGCCGCTCGAACTCGTCTTCCGGAATATCCGGGAACTCGGACATGAAACAAGTGCCCGCATTGTTCACCAAGGCATCGACCCCTCCAAAATCAGCCTCTATGCGGGCAAAAGCCACCCCGATCGCACGGGCGTCGGTCAAATCCATGGGAATTCCCACGAACCCCTCCGACTTTTCCATCTCAGCCAATCCGTCGCTGTCGATGTCCAGCCCGATCACTTGCATCCCGTCCCGCATCAGTCGCGCAACAATCGCGCGGCCCATGCCACCTGCGGCCCCTGTGACCACTGCAACCTTCTGCATCGCTGCCTCCTTATCAGATGTGGTCATCCCCGCATGACCTGAGATATATGTAGATGCACATAATCTTTGCCGCAAGGACACCCGATGCCGATCCGCCCTGCCCGCCGTATCACCGACACCTCGCCCAAGAACTTCGGCATGTTCGCCAAGGCCGTGGGGATGAAGGGTGATCTGATCCACCTCGAGTTGGGCATGCCCGCCGAAGACACGCCTCAACACATCAAGGACGCCACCGTCGCTGCACTTCAGGTTGGGGCGGTGCATTACTCTGACCTGCAAGGTCTGCCCGACCTGCGCGCCGCCATCGCGGACACGCTCCAAAAACGTGGCATGGACACCACCGCCGCCGAGGTCATCGTCACCAACGGGCTCACCCAGGCCTCGTTTGCGGCTTTCATGGCCTTTCTGGACACAGGTGACGCCTGCCTGCTGCTTGCCCCCTATTACCCGCAACATATCGGAAAGGCAGAGCTTGCAGGAGCCCGCGTGCAAGTTGCCCCCTTGGACGCTGCAAACAACTTTGCGATCAATCCCGACCTGATCGCCCCGCACATCACACCGCAAACCCGCGCCATCGCCCTGATCAACCCATGTAATCCCACGGGGCGCATTTATAGCCGCCACGAATTGGAAGCGCTCGCCGATCTGGCGATCAAACACGACCTGCTGGTCTTTTCTGATGAGGTCTACGCCGACATCACCTACGACGGCGCGGACCATATCCCCATCGCCACCCTGCCCGGCATGAAGCAACGTACCATCACCATGGGCGCCTTTACCAAGGCCTACGCCATGGACGGCTGGCGTCTGGGTTACCTCGCTGCCGATGCCAGCCTCATCGGCCCCTGCATGAAAATCCACACAAGCGAAGTCACACACGTCAATACATTTATTCAACACGGTGGCATCGCAGCCCTGCAAGGTGACCCGTCAATCCTGCAAGGCATGGTTGACCGCGACCGCACCCGCCGCGACCTCGTTGTGACAAGGCTCAACCAAATGCCCGGTGTGACCTGCGCAGATGTCCAAGGCACAATCTATGCTTTCCCTAACATCACTGCGACCGGCCTCAGTGCACAGGAATGCGCCGACCGCCTGCTCGCAGAAACCGGCGTGGTCGTCGAAGCAGGCAGCTTCTACGGTGACGCCGGCGAAGGCCATCTGCGCATCTGCTTTGGCTGCGCGGAACTGGATGTGCTGGAAGAGGCCATGATCCGCCTGCAGCGCTTCTTCAACGACCTGTCGCAGCCATAGGGCACCACACTTTGGTCTTTCACCCATTTGAAAATACCTCTGCGCCCACGCCGCCCAGCGCGAATTGCTCAAAGGATCTCACGCAATCCTGCAAACAATCGCTCTACATGCGCGGGATCAGTCATTGCCCCCGGCGAGACCCGCAAAAGACGACCTCGCGCATCGACAAAAACCCCGCGTCCGCGCAACCCGTTCACAACCGCTGCGCTATCTGCGTGTGCAGGCAATTCCAACATGACCGATCCGCCACGCTGATTTTCGGCCAATGGCGTTGCAAGATGCAGGCCTGCCCGCCCCGCCTCCTCAATCACTTGCGCCGTCAGCGCGCGATTTTGGGTCAACAAATGACTCTGGTTGGCGTGCCATTCCAGAGCGGGCACCGATCCGACACACGCCAGCACCGACGGCGTGCCATGCTCAAATCGACGCGCGTCCGGGGCATATTCAAACGCGTCCAGATCCCACGAAAACGGGTCAGGCTGCGAAAACCAGCCTCGCAGCTCTGGTCTGACGTCATCGATCAAGCCCTCCCGCATTTGAATGATCCCTGCACCGGGGGTCCCACAAAGCCATTTGAGCGACGTAGAGACGACGAAATCCACCGGGGTATTTACCAGCGAAAACGGAATGATCCCGACCCCTTGGGTCAGATCCACACCCACGAATGATCCCATGCGCTGACCGTGTTGGACAAGCGCATCAAGATCACTCCGATGCGAAGAAGTGGAGGTCACGAACGTGAGCAAGGCCAGCCCAACATCCTCGCCCCAGGCTGCGAGCATGTCCTCATCCTGCACCCAGAACTCACCCTGCCGCACAGGTACGGTCTCCAATGTATACCCCAATCGGGGCGCCATCCCGTTGAGAAGAAAATGCAGCGACGGGAAACAATCAGCGGCCACCAGCACGCGTTTACCTTTTAGACGATTTGCAGGCAGCCCACCCAAAACGGAAAAAAGTGCCGTGGTCACATTCTCCGCACTCGTCAACGTGCCTTCTGGCGCGTCGATCAAAGCACGCCAGAGCGTCAGAAACCGCTCCCGCTCGGCCAGAACCCTCGGCCATTGCGCATCGTCCATCGCGCCCCAGATATCCGAAAACTGCGACAAGGCCGATGCCATTTCTGCCGCCTTGCCAGGATATTGACCGATTGAATGATAAAGAAAGTAAGCCGGGCTCAGCGTCAAGGTCGGTCTCATGCGACTACACCTGACGTGCGACTACAGGAAGGCATCTGTTCATGTGCGGTACATAACATTCGGACAGGAATCGATCCAGCAACCGCGTCAATTTTGTTCAGGTGGTTTTGGAAACTGAACTTTTTGAGCGCCAAGAGATAATCAAGCAGGTCCGACAAGCTCTTCAGTCCCAGACCTGATAGGGATCCGGCAAGGGGATCGCCTGCAAGAGTGCGCGGGTATAAGACGCCTTCGGTGCCTCGAAAAGAGCCTCGGTCGGTGCCTCCTCAACGATTTTGCCTTGATCAAGCACGATGATCCGACTGCACAAACGCCTGATCACCGACAGGTCGTGGCTTATGAAAGCCAGTGTCAGCCCCAATTCGCGCACCAGATCTTCGAGCAGGTTCAGAACCTGCGCCTGCGAGGACACATCCAACCCCGACACGATCTCGTCTGCGAGGATGAAATCGGGGCGCAGCGCAATCGCCCGCGCGATCCCGACCCGCTGGCGCTGGCCACCTGACAACTCATGAGGATATCGGCTCGCGAAACTGCGCGGCAGGCCGACCATCTCAAGCGCATCGTCGACCTTTCCGGCGGTCTCCATCCCGTGCAGCCGCAAGGGCCCCGCAATGATCCCGCCGACCCGGCGCCGCGGGTTGAGTGAAGACATGGGATCCTGAAAAATCATCTGGAATCGCCGGCGCATCGGGCGAAGCTGATCTTCGATCAGGTGCGAAACATCTGTCCCGTCAAATACAATCTGTCCTGACGTCGGTTCAAGCAGCCGCAACATCGCGCGCCCAAGGGTCGACTTGCCAGAACCCGACCCCCCGACAATGCCAAGCACAGCCCCTTTCGGAACGTCGAAGGTCAGGCCCTTGAGAATGTGAATCCGCGGCGCAGCACCCACCAGTGGTTTGCGGGTCATGTCGGGCAGCGAAAGGTGTAGATCGGTCACCTGATACATCATGCTTGCGCCCTCACATCATGCTGCGCGATCTCCAACTCCACCGCGTCAATGACGGTGTCCGGGACAGGCATCAGGCTGCCTTTGGGGTCGGTGTAGGTAGGCGTCGCTGCCAAAAGAGCGCGGGAATAGGCATGGATGGGGGACATGAAAAACCGTTGCATGCGCGCGTCTTCCACAACCTTGCCCGCATAAAGCACGGATAGGCTGTCGCAGACCTTGGACACAACGCCAAGGTCGTGGGTAACGAACAGCAAGGCGGTTCCGTGGCGTTTCTGCATTTCCGCAATCAACCGCAGGATTTGCTTTTGCACGGTCACGTCCAACGCGGTTGTGGGCTCATCCGCAATAATCAGTTTGGGCTCTGCTGCAAAGGCCGATGCGATCAGGATGCGCTGGCGCATGCCGCCTGACAGTTCGTGCGGATAGCTCCGCATCACACGGGTCGGATCCGGAATGTGAACCTCATCCAGAAGCTCCAGCGCGCGGGCCTGTGCGTCCGCCCTGCGCCAACCCAGGATATCTACAAGGCGTCTCGTAATCTGGGGACCGATGCGTTTGCTGGGGTTTAGCGCGGTCAACGGGTCTTGGGGGATCAGCGCGGCGGTAGCGCCGATGCGTTTGCGCCGTTCAGCAGGCGGCAGCGTACCAATGTCGGTGCCATCCAGCATGATTGCACCACCTGTGATCTCAAGTGCGCGGGGCAATGTGCCCAGAACGGCCTTGCCGATCATCGATTTTCCGGCGCCGGATTCTCCGACAAGCCCATGAACCTGGCCGGCGGTTACATCCAATGATACCCGCCGCAGGATTGGCCCACCGCCCTTCAAACGCACATCTAGGTTTTTGATTTGAAGATAACTCATCTCAGCACCGGATCGAAACGGTCTTTCAACCCTTCGCCCAACTGGCTAAAGCTCAGAACGGTCAGAAAGAGCGTGATCAGCGGAAAGACCAGAACCCACCACGCCTGATGGACGCTGGTGCGGCCTTCGGCGATCATGCCCCCCCACGTGGGGCTGTCCGTGGAAATGGAGAGGTTCACGAAACTCAAAATCGCCTCAACAATGACGGCGATGCCCATTTCCAGTGTCAGCAATGCGACGATGGTCGGCAGGACGTTGGGCAGGATCTCAGTCAACATCGTGCCGAATTGCGTGCGACCGGCGACTTGGGCAGAGGCGACATAGTCCATCGCTCCCTGGCTCATCGCTTCGGCGCGAATGACGCGTGCAAAGCGGGTCCAGTCGATCACAACAATGGCGATGATGATCGAGATCAGGCCGGGGCCCAGAACTGCGATCAGCAGGATCGCGAACAAAACCGGGGGGAAGGCCATCCAGATATCGACAAAGCGGCTGATGATGCGGTCACACCAGCCGCGATAATAACCCGCGACCAGTCCAAGGGTGGCACCAATCAGGCACGTCAACGTGCCCGCGACCAAAGCCACGATCAGGGCCAATCGGGCACCGTAAAGTATACGGGACAGCACGTCGCGGCCCAATGAATCAGTGCCCAGGACATAACCCGGTTCAGTACCGTCTTCCCAAAACGGCGGCAGGCGGCCAAGAAACAGGTCCTGAGCCAAGGGATCATGCGGGGCGATGAGCGGGGCAAAGATAGCGGCCAATGCCAGCAAGCTCAGCCACCCGCCCGACAGCCACAACCGAAGCCCGATGGGCCGCCTCACTTCTGCCCGAGCGTCACGCATGACGCAGCCTTGGATTGAGAACAACATAAAGCATATCGACAGCCAGATTGATCAGCGTAAAGAGCAGGGCAAAGAGGATCACGATGCCCTGTATCAGCGGCAGATCCCGATTGATCACCGCATCAATCGCCATGTTGCCCAGTCCTTCGTAGCTGAACAGGCGTTCGATAATCACCGTACCGCCGATCAGAAACGTAAACTGCACGCCCACCAGCGTCAGCGTCGGCAGGATCGCGTTCGGCAATGCCTCGGACGTGATCACCTTGCCTTCGCCATAGCCCTTGGTGCGTGCAAGGGTCACGTAATCAAGATTCATGGTTTCTTTAAGGCTTTGCTTCAGAAGCTGCGCAATGATCGCGGCCAAAGGGATCGCCAGCGCGACAGCCGGCATGAACATATGACCGATCAGGTCAGCGATCACATCAAAACGCAGGCGCAGAATTGCCTCGAACAGATAGAAATTCGTCGTGAAATCAATGTCGAGAGAGGGAGAGATGCGCCCGGAGATATGAAAGATCGGCCAAAGCACCCCAAACAGTAAGATTAACACCAGTCCCCACAGAAAATCCGGGATCGACAATGCCATGCCAGCCGTAACATCAACCAGACCCTCGGTCTTGGTGTCGCGAAAGCGCGTGCCAAGCAGGGCCATAGTACCTCCAGCGATCACGGCAATCAGCAGCGCCACGATCGACAGCTCCAGCGTCGCTGGCAGGCGCGATAGAACAAGAGTTGAAACCGGCTGGCGTGTGGAAATAGACATGCCAAAATCGCCCTGCATGACCCCGCCCAGCCAGATCACAAATTGCTGGGGGATGGATTTATCGAAACCGTATTGTGTCTCTAACCTAAGGATATCGGCCTCTGTTGCCCCCGGGGGCAGCATCATCGCGATGGGGTTGCCCGGGACCACGCGGATCACCACAAAGACAATTACCGCCACGCCGAGAAGCGTGATCAGCGTGGTGATCAGCCGCAGAAGAACAGTGCGTAAAAGGGTCATAAGGGCTCGGACAAAAGGACGGGGCCAGCGTTTGCCAGCCCCGTCTGTTCAGCAAAAAAGGTTTACGCGCGTGTCATCAGATGCGGCAGCAACGCACCGGAGCGGTGCGGAACCACGTCGATCCGCGCGTCGTGCAAGATCGGTTGCACATATTGCAGCAGCGGGATGACCTCCGCGTTCTCGGCGATGCGCCGGTCGACCTCTTTCCAGCCCGCGATCCGCTTTGCTTCGTCTCTCTCGCCCCAAAGCGGGAGGATGGCATTAAAGGTATCCTCGCCGTCCCATACAGAGTGGGGTGAGGGACCGAACATGGCGAACCCTGTAGAGGTTGTCGGATCGCCCACCGAGTTGCCCCAGTTATAGAAGGCGGCCGGGGCCAGCTGGTCCGCGGCACGCAGTTCAAAATGTTTGGCGATCTCGTAGACTTCGATCTCGGCTTCGATCCCGACACGACGCCATAAGCCGACGATGGCCTGAATCATTTCGAAATCCTTGGGTTTGTAACCCTTGGTGGTTTGGATTTTGAATTTGACCGGATTGTCGGGGCCATAGCCCGACGCGGCCAGCAATTCCTTGGCCTTGTCAGGATCATAGGGCACCTTGATGCTGGCGTCATAGGCGGGATAGTCGGGCGTTTGCAGCGTGTCGATCGGTACGCCGTAGCCTGACAACAGCCGGTCGATAATCGTACCCTTGTCGATGGCATGGGCCGCCGCCATGCGCACATTGGGGTCGGTCATCACCTCAATATCATTGAGGAAAATCATCCCGATGTCAGAGATCGGCTCGGCCTTGCCTGCAAGCCCGTCCTTGGCCTTAAGGCGGTCAAATTCTTCATAGGGCACTTCGAGCGTGACGTGGGAATTGCCCGATTCCACCTCGGCCACGCGAGACGCGGCGTCAGTGACGAACTTGATGGTCACGGTCTTGAATGCCGGCGCGCCACCCCAGTAATTATCGTTTGCTTTCAGGCGCACAAAAGCGTTGCGTTCAAACTTTTCGACCATGTAGGGGCCTGAGCCGATTGGGGCGGCTTCGAACCCTTCGGCGCCAACCTCTTCGTAGTATTTCTTTGGCATGACATATCCGGTTAGAAAGGACATCCACTTGAAAAACGTCGGCTCGTACTCGGGCATGTCCGCGGTCACGCGATTGCCGTCGGCGGCGATGTTGGTGATCTTGCCCCAGATAAACTGGATCGGGCTGCCGGTATCGGGATTGGCGACACGTGCGAGGGACCAGGCGACATCTTCGGCCGTCAGCGGATCACCATTGTGCCACGTCACCCCGTCCCGCACGTCCATCCAGATGCCGGTGCCATCGTCGTTCCAGCCATAGTCGGTGATGATGCCGGAGCCGAACGACAGGTCTGGGTTCTGCGGAATGTAGAGGTCAAAGACAGATTGATAGAACCCCTGAATGGTGGGGTTTACCGCCGACAGACCCACCGTCGGATCCCATGAAGGCAGGTTGACGTTGTAGGCGATAACCAATTCGTCAATGTCCTGCGCAAAGGATGGCAGGCCGACGGTTGTCATCGCAGCCGTGGCCGCGCTCAGTTTCAAGAGGCTTCTTCGGTTCAGTTTCATGGTGTTTCTCCCTTTTTAGTCTCTAGTTTTGTTCAGTTCCCGGCCAGTTTTTTCGCCAACATCGTGCCCGGCCCGGCACCTGTGCCACCGCCAGGCCAGACTGCAGCGCCGGTATGGTAAAGATTGCGCAGCGGCGTGCTGCCGTCGGCATAGCCCCGCGCGGGTCGGTTCATGAAGTGCTGGTGCAGGTGGTGGCTGCCGCAGACCTGATCGCCACCGATCAGATTGGGGTTATCGACCTCAAGCATGTCGGGGGTGACGATATATTTGGCAATGGTGTTGCTTGCCGTACCCGGGGCATAACGTTCAAAGATATCCAGCGCGCGTTTGGCAAAGGGCATGGCCGCTCCCTCCCAGTCGGTTGCGCTGATCTTGCCCGCTGCATCGCCCCTGATCAGGCCTGGTGCCATGCGGACTTGTAGCCATAGCACATGTTTCCCCTCTGGCGCGCGGGTCGGATCGACAACGGTTGGCTGGCCCACGACGATGACGGGCTCATCCGGCAGCAATCCGGCTTTGGCCTGCGCATAGGTGCGCGCCATCTGATCCATCGATGGTGCAAGGTGTACATAGGCAAAGCGCTTGAGCTCGGGCGCGGGCCAATTGGGCAGGGCGTCCATCGCCAGATGGATCATCATCGTCCCAGGGGCGTGCTGAAAGCGAGCCATTGCCGCCTCGTGCCGGGCATCCCCCGTGCCGCCCGTCAGGCGCAGCAAGGCTGAGGGTGAAACATTGGCAATGACCGCCCTTTCCGCGCGTGCAAAACGGCCATCAGCTAAGGTAACGCCCGTCGCACGTCCTGCGGCCTGTTCGATTTCTGTAACTTCCGCGTTGAGGTGTAATTGTCCGCCGTGGGCCTTAAGCATCTTGACCATGGCGTCGGTCATCGTCTGCGCGCCGCCTTGGCCCAGCACCATGCCAAACGCCTGCCCGGCCATCGCTTCGAGGTAGGGAAAGACAGCGCCGCCTGCGACGTCTGGCGCGAAATCAAGATGCATGCCCCAGGCTGCCAGGGTCGCCTTGACGTGGTCGGATTCGAATGTCTGATCCAGCCAGGCGCGCGGCGACATCATAAGGAAACGGGCCATATCAAGGCTGCCACTGCCGCCCTTCTTGCGCCACATCTTCCAGCCCAGCGAGGACAGCGCGCGCATGTTCATGGGACTGCCAAGCACGGCAAAGATCGGTTCTGCTTCGGTCGGAAAGGCAGCGGTCAGACTGTCCCACGCCTGTGCGTCGGCAGTCGAAAGTCCGGCAACGCGCGCGCGGGTGATCGCGGCATCGTTGGAGATGCCCAGCCAACGCCCATCGGGGAAAAGTGTGGAAAACGGATTGCCTGTGGGGGCAAAGGCAAGTCCGTGGCTGGCAAGCTCTTCGGCGTTTTCGGTGTGGAATGCAGAGCCTGCAAAAAGCGACAGGTTCATTGCCGCCCAGTCATGGACAAACCCGGGTTTGGTGTAGGTGCCTGATTTCACTGCGCCGCCGGGGGCCGCGTTTTGTTCGTAGACCGCAACCTTCCAGCCGCGCTTGGCCAGATGACAGGCGCAGGCAAGGCTGTTGTGCCCTGCTCCGATGATAATCGCGTCCATATCCGAGGACATCAGCAGCGTTCTCCCCTGCACAAGATAATTGCAAACGCATGTAAATTTGTCTAGCATTGAATCAGCAACTTGAACGCGAAGAAAATCGTGGGTCTATCAGGGAGAGAATGACATGAGTGCATCGGATGTGGTCAGCAATCTGGGGGCCATGCTGGCCTCTGGTGGGGTCGAGGTTGTGGATTGTTCAGGGGTTCTGGGGCCGGATACGCCTATCCTGCAATTGCCACCGGATTTCGCCAAGAACACCCCCAAGGTCGAGATTCACAAGATTTCGGAGTACGACAGCGACGGCCCCTTCTTTGCCTGGAACTGGATGGTACTGGGCGAACATTCCGGCACCCATTTCGATGCGCCGCACCACTGGATCACCGGCAAGGATTATGAGGATGGCTATACCGACAGCCTTGATGTGCAGCGTCTGGTCGCCCCTGTGAACGTCATAGACTGCTCTGCGCAAAGTGCCGAAAACGAAGATTTCCTGTTGACGGCGGACGGTGTGAAGGCCTGGGAGGCCGAGCATGGCGAGATCGGCGCGGGCGAATGGGTTGTGATGCGCACCGACTGGGACAGCCGTGTTGATGACGAAGACAAATTTCTGAACGCGGACGAAACCGGGCCGCACAGCCCCGGGCCGACACCTGATTGCATCGAATATCTGCTGAGCAAAAAGATCGTAGGCTGGGGGACGCAGTGCATTGGCACTGATGCGGGACAGGCGGGCGGGATGGAGCCCCCCTATCCGGCGCATAACCTGCTGCATCGGGACAATTGCTTTGGTCTCGCATCGCTGGCGAACCTCGACAAACTGCCGGCCAAGGGGGCGATTTTGATCGCGGCCCCACTCAAGATCAAGAGCGGCACCGGGTCGCCCATCCGGGCACTGGCGCTTGTGCCCAAAGGCTGATGGCCAAATTCGACCATTTGATTATTGGGTCGGGCATCAACGCGTTGGTGGCCGCCGCTATGCTGTCGCGCAAAGGCGACAGCGTGCTGGTGATCGAGCGGGAGGACCGCATTGGTGGCTGCATGTATACCGATGAAATCACCGTGCCGGGCTTCCGGCACGACGTGATGGCGGCGACCTTTGTGCTGTTTCTGACTGGCCCGGCGCATGAGGCCTTGGGCGCGGACTTGGTAAAACATGGTTTGGAGTTCTGCCATTCGCCACACCCCACAGGCGTTTTGCGGCCTGATGGATCGTCGCTGGTTTTGCAGACCGACCGCGAAGCCAATCGCGCTGCGTTTAACGCCAAAGGGGCTGGTGACGGCGACCAGCACGTGAATGATGTTGGCGCGGTCGAAAAGGATGCGGAGTTTCTTTTTGCCCTTCTGGGGCAACCACTTTGGTCAAAACAGACGGTGTCATTGCTAAGCAAGCAGGCGTGGAAGAAGGGTTTCAATGGTCTCAAGACTTGGTTCGGAGAGGCAATGGAGCCGTCGCGCGGGTGGTTGCAGACACGGTATTCAAGTGCAGAGGTGCAGGCGATCTGGGCGCCTTGGTGCCTTCATGTGGGTCTGACGCCGGAAAGCAGTTATGGCGGGCAGATGGCGCGGGTCATTGCCTTTGCGTTGGAAGCAGCAGGCGCGCCTGTGATCAAAGGCGGCGCAGGGCAGGCTGCGGCGGCGTTTCAGTCCCTGATTGAGGCCAATGGCGGATTGATCCGCACAGGGGTCGAAGCAAAAAGGATCATGGTCAGCGGGGGCCGGGCGCATGGGGTCATCACCGCCGATGATGAACAGGTCTACGCGGACAGCGTGATTGCCTCTACCGCGCCGGGACAGCTTTACGATGCATTACTGTCCGGCGATCATGCGCCCGAAACGACCAAGAAATTCCGTCACGGTCGGGGCAACTTCCAGCTGCACTATGCCTTGGACGGGCCGGTCGCATGGAAGACCGCGGGGCTTGATCAGGTGGCGCTTCTGCATCTCGCAGATGGAGTCGATTCAGTCTCTAAATCATGTAATGAAGCTGAAAGAGGCTTGTTACCAGAAGTGCCGACAATCTGTGTCGGTCAGCCGCATGTTCTGGATCCAAGCCGTTGCCCGGATGGCAAGGCGGTCCTTTGGTTGCAAATTCCCGATGCGCCAAGCGTGATCAAGGGGGACGCGGCGGGCAAGATCAAGACAACGCCGGACTGGACGGAGGACATGCGCGAGGCCTATGCGGATCGGATTGAAGGCATCTTGAAAAAGCACATCAAGGGGTTCGACAAGTTGGTGCTGAAGCGCCGCGCGTATTCCCCTGCTGATCTGGAAGCGATGAACATCAATCTGGTGGGCGGTGATCCCTATGGCGGGGCCTGTGCAGTGGACCAGTTCTTTGTCTGGCGGCCCCATGCAGGTCAGATCAACAACGAAACCACGATCAAGGGTTTGCACCACATCGGCGCATCGACCCATCCCGGACCCGGGTTGGGTGGCGGATCGGGGCTGAACGTCGCGAACGCGATCATAGCGGGCGAACAGAACCCGGTACGCAAGGTCAAAGATTATCTGGGGATCAAATCGTGAGCGATGGTGGCGCAGAGCAGCAGCTTGACGAACTGGGGCTCGAAAATTTTGCACCCTATCTGATGAACCGCATCATGGGCCGGTACAATGCGGCATTGCAGGATGAAATGGCAGCAATTGGGTTGACCACTCCACAAATGCGCTCGCTGGCTGTGCTGAGTACGATCGATGGTATTCTCATACGTGAATTGGCGGTCTACGCGGTCGTCCAGCAATCAACACTTAGCCGCGCATTGGACGCATTGGCGCGGGATGGGCTGATTGAACGTGAGACCGACACCGAAGATTCGCGTGCGACACGGGTGTTCATCACACGCGCAGGGCGCGAGGCCTATGCGCGACTTTGGCCGCATATGTCGCGGGCTTACGAAGCGATGTTCAAGGATATCAATCCGGATGAACATGCAGCTTTTGTCGCAACACTCAAAACCATGCTGCGCAATGTGCGCATTCACGATTTTTAGGCTCTAATCCGGGGGAAACCATGGCGGAACGGTCTTTCAAGGCGGAGGTAGAACATCTGCGCAAAGGCGACGGTGATGTCTTTACCGGTGAGGGTATTCTGGCCATTACCAAGGCGCTCTTGGAAAACGGTGTTGGCTATGTGGGGGGGTATCAGGGCGCGCCGATATCCCATCTGATGGATGTGCTGTCAGACGCTGAAGAGCTGATGGGCGAGCTGGGCGTGCGGTTCGAGGCGAATGCGTCTGAAGCTGCCGCAGCTGCCATGCTGGCGGCATCCGTCCATTACCCCATTCGCGGAGCGGTCACGTTCAAGGGGCCGGTTGGTGTGAACGTCGCCTCGGACGCCCTGGCGAACCTGTGCTCATCCGGCGTGACTGGTGGCGCACTGATCATCGTGGGCGAGGATTACGGCGAGGGATCGTCGATCATGCAAGAACGCAGCCACGGCTTCGCTATGAAATCGCAGTTCTGGATGCTGGATCCACGCCCGAACCTGCCGTCGATCACCAAAGCCGTGAAGGACGGATTTGAACTGTCCGAGGCCAGCAATACCCCTGTGATGCTGATGGTGCGTATTCGGTCATGTCATGTCACCGGCAGTTTCGAGACCAGTGATAATGTCCCGCCGCCGCTGACCATGAAGCAGGCGATTGCAGCACCGCAATCAGATTTTCAGCGCGTCGTGCTGCCGCCCTGGTCCTATGTGCATGAACAGCAGAAGGTAAAAGAACGTTGGCCCGCGGCAGAGAAGTTCATTGTCGAGAATAATCTGAACGAGGTGATGGGCCCGCAAGGCGCGAAGATGGGTATTGTGTTGCAAGGCGGCATGTACAACGGGGTCATTCGGGCCTTGCAGCGGCTAGGGTTGGCGGATGTCTTTGGCAAAACGGATGTTCCTCTATACGTGCTCAATGTCACTTATCCCCTTGTTAGAGAAGAATTCGACGCCTTTTGCGACGGCAAGGATCACATCTTGGTCGTCGAAGAGGGACAGCCAGAACATATCGAACAGCACCTTGGCAGTTTCCTTTACAAGGCCGGGGCCAAGCTGAAGCTTTATGGCAAGGACGTTCTGCCTATGGCCGGCGAATACACCGGTCAGGTGATGCTGGACGGAATGACAGCGTTTTTGAAGAAAGCCGCACCTGACATGTTGCCGGGGCAGGTGCGCGCACCAAATCGCGATACACCTGCAATCCCCGATTTGTCCAAGGTCGTGCCGATCCGGCCGCCGGGATTTTGCACAGGGTGTCCTGAGCGGCCGATCTTTGCGGGTATGAAACTGGTCGAAGAGGAATTGGGCAAGCATCAGATCACTGGTGACATTGGATGCCACTTATTTGGATCTTTGCCGCCGTTCGAGATTGGCGGTGCAACGATGGGTTATGGGTTGGGGCCTGCGGCCAACGGCGCCTTTGACGGCGGGGGTGAGCGGCGCGCGATCTCTATGCTTGGGGATGGCGGGTTTTGGCACAATGGGCTCAGCAGTTCCATCGGGAACATGGTGTACAACAAGTCTGACAATGTGGTGGTGATTGTCGATAACTACTATTCCGCGGCCACAGGCGGGCAGGACCTGTTGTCGAGCCGGGCGCAAAGCGACACCAAGAACACCGGCAATCCCATCCAGGACGCCTTGAAGGGCGTTGGCGTCAAATGGATCAGGACGATTGATCACACGTATGACGTGGCCAAGGTGCGCGACACCGTGCGCGAGGCGCTGACCACGGATTTCAAGGGGCCAAAGGTGATTGTCGCCTCCTCTGAGTGCATGCTGAACAAACAGCGCCGCGAAAAGCCACTGCGCGCGAAGGCCATCAAGGAAGGGCGACGCGTGGACGTGCCGCGTTTCGGGGTGGATGCGGATATATGTACCGGGGATCACGCCTGTATCCGGCTGTCAGGCTGCCCGTCGTTGTCACTGAAACGACTGGACGATCCGCTGCGCGACGATCCGATTGCGCACATCGACCAGACTTGCGTGGGGTGTGGCAATTGCGGCGAAGTGGCGGATGCTGCGGTGTTGTGCCCGTCGTTCTATCGCGCGGACGTGGTGCACAATCCCGGCGGGCTTGAGCGCTGGTGGGCAGGAAAGCGCGCGGGGATCATCGGGTGGCTGCAAAAACGGCGCGATGACAACCGGCTGCGGTTGTCTGATGCAATCACTGTGGCGGCCCCTGAGGGCGCGCGGGCGGCACCGCTGCCGCCGATGGGGGCATTGAAATGAATATGGCCGTGAAGCCCAAGGCCGACACGGCTGTGGGCGAGATCCTAAAGCTGGCGATCATGGCCGTGGGCGGCCAAGGCGGCGGCGTACTGACATCCTGGATCGAAACGCTGGCGCGATCGCAAGGGTATGATGCGCAAGCAACTTCTGTTGCGGGGGTAAGTCAGCGGACAGGAGCCACAATCTATTACCTTGAGATGACGCCAAGCACCGGGCAGCAACCCGTCTTTGCGCTGGCGCCCTCTGGTGGTGACGTCGACGTGTTGATTGCCGCGGAAATGATGGAAGTCGGGCGGTCGATCATGCGGGGGTTTGTGACACCTGACAAAACCACGTTGATTGGATCGACACACCGGCAACTGGCGGTAAGCGAAAAGTCCATTCCCGGGGATGGTATCGCCGATGCCGACGAAGTGCGCGCGGCAGCTGAAGTGGCCGCCCAAAGACTGATATTGGCAGATATGGACCGGTTGGCGGTCGAGCAGGGATCGGTCATTTCCGCGTCGCTTTTCGGCGCGTTGGCTGGGTCTGGCGCCTTGCCTTTTACGCGCGCGGCATTTGAAGATGCCATTCGTGCCGGCGGCAAGGGGGTGGAGGCGTCGTTGCGGGCCTTTGATGCTGGCTTCAAGACCGCAGATCAAGGGCCGAATGCACTGGCGCGGGCACCTGTCGCGGATGGGCCAAAGATCATCGGACCGAAAGCGAAGATGCGCGACTGGGCCGCGCTGCTTGAACAGGTCAAGGCGCTGCCCGAGCCGGTGCAAATGATGGCTGAGACCGGGTTACGCAAGGTCGTGGATTTTCAGGATGTGGCCTATGGCGCGGGTTATCTTGCAGCGGTGTCACGGGTGCAATCCGCGGACAGCGCCAGTCAGGATTGGCTGCTCACCAACGAGGCGGCAAAGTACATCGCCAATGCCATGGCATATGACGATGTCATCAAGGTTGCGGACCTCAAGACACGTGCGTCTCGCCATGCCCGCATCCGACAAGAGATGGGCGCGGGTGACGATCAGCTTATACAGCTCACTGAGTTTTTTCATCCCCGTGCCGAGGAAATCGCGGGCCTGATGCCTGCAAAGATGGGCGCTAAATGGGAAGCGTCAGAACGGCGCATGGCGCGGTTGGATCGCTGGTTTGGCAAGGGCCGTCGGTTGCGAACGGATAGCCTGCGCGCGTTTTTGATGCTGCATGTCCTGGGAGGATTGAAAGGATACCGTCTGCGCACGCGTCGCCATTCGGTTGAAGTGGCCCATTGTGAAAAGTGGATGCAGGCCTGTCTTGAGATGGCCGCGCAGGACTACGCGCTGGCGGTAGAATTGGTGCGGAACCGTCGGTTGATCAAGGGTTATTCCGATACCCACGCGCGCGGATTGTCCAAGTTCGACCGCGTGATGGCAGCCGCGCACCTGCTGGAAGGTCGCGAAGATGCGGCCCAGTGGATGGCGCGCCTGCGCGAGGCTGCGTTACAGGACCCAGCAGGCAAGGCGCTGGAGGGGGCGATTGCCACCGTTGAGAGTTTCGTCTGACGGCGTCGGGGGCTGATCAACGCAGTTTTGCACATGACACAATAACGTAAGGCTCTTCACGGCAAGCTCACCTGCCGGTTTGCCGCCAATCTGCAAATGTGCCAGCTCTCTATCGCACAACATCCTCTTGATCCCTGCCGTTTCCCCGCCTATACGGGCGCTCGTCTGGAATCGCTTTTGCGGCTTCGGACCCTTCTGCCATTGGCGAAGTGAAAAAAGAAATGACGATGCATCCTCCGGAGGGCCACTGCGGTGAAGACCCTGCAAACCCCGAAGCTCTGATCGCGCCATAACTTCGTGGAGATACCACGAGCATCATAGGAGATATGTCGATGGACATTATCGCAGAACTTGAGGCGGAACAGATCGCCGAACTGGGGCACAAGATCCCCGACTTCCGCGCGGGCGACACTGTTCGCGTCGGTTTCAAAGTGACCGAAGGCACGCGGACCCGTGTGCAGAACTACGAAGGTGTGTGCATTGCGCGCAATAACGGTCATGGCATTGCCGGATCGTTCACCGTCCGCAAGATCAGCTTTGGCGAAGGGGTCGAGCGTGTGTTCCCCCTGCATTCCACCAACATCGACAACATTACCGTGGTGCGCCGCGGCCGTGTGCGTCGCGCCAAGCTCTACTATCTGCGCTCGCGTCGTGGTAAATCCGCCCGCATCACCGAAAATTCCAACTACAAGCCCCGCAAGGGCGCCGAAGCGTAAAGGACGTAGACATGAAAGCCGATACACATCCCGACTACCACATGATCAACGTCAAGATGACCAATGGCGACATCGTGCAGATGAAATCCACTTGGGGCAAGGAAGGCGATCAGCTGTCGCTTGACATCGACCCCTCCGCGCACCCCGCGTGGACAGGTGGCTCTTCGCGCCTGATGGACACCGGTGGTCGCGTGTCCAAGTTCAAGAACAAGTACGCCGGTCTGGGCTTCTAAAGCCTACCCGCAGCGTTCCGGATCAAGGCGCGGCCCGATGGGTCGCGCCTTTTTCAATTGCCCGATGGCTGGCTCAGTCCGATGCCGCAGCCATCACTTCCACCTCGACCTTGAACTCCAGTCGGGTAAAGCCCGACACGATCACCAGCGTTGAACTTGGCAGGTGCTGACGTTGGCCAACAAAGGCATCGCGGGCCGCCATATACCCCGGCATATGGGCGCGGTCGGTGACATACGCCGCGATATGAAAGACATTGTCAGGTGTCATCCCTGCCACGCGCAGAATTTCGGTGATGCTGGCAAAACAAATCTCTGCTTGGGTCTGGGCCTCGGGCGGGATGCTGTCATCAGTCCTGATGCCCAACTGGCCAGACGTCTGCACGATACGGGCACCTGCCGGTATCTCCACCCCATGTGCGTAATTACCAAAGGGTGCCCGCAACGCGGTGGGTGTCAACGCTTTCATACAAGGCCTCTATTCCGTCGCTTACGAAAACTCTTGCGAGTCGGGTCATTCTTTGCAAGCATCCAAATACATCTCTGGCACAGATCAATTCTCAGGGCCATGCAACGTCGTCTCTTCAAGGAGGGTGGTCGCATGTGCGTTCTGCTGTTTTTTCACCGGATCATCGGGCCGGGGTGCTGCTGATGTCTGTACGCGGATACTGGGCAGATCTGCCATCCTCCGACTTTGCCAAATTGCCCCTTGATACAGTCGCGGTACTTCCGTTGGGTGCGATCGAACAGCACGGACCACATCTCCCCCTCAGCGTGGACCGCGATCTGGCGGATGCGGTGGTCGCAAAAAGCCTCGATGCCCTGAGCGACCAGCAGAACGTTCTGTTCATGCCGACGCTCGCCGTTACCAAGAGCGGTGAACATGATCAGTTTCCCGGAACGCTGAGTTTGAGTGCGGAAACCCTGCTTGCAGTTCTGCGTGACATCGGGGCCAGTGTCGCGCGAACAGGTATCTCGCGGCTGGTGCTGTTGAACGCGCATGGCGGCAATGCGCCTGTATTGGACATCGCCGCGCGCGATCTGCGTATGAAATATGAAATGATCGTTGCCACGTGCAGCTGGTTTGGTTTTGCAGAAGACGATGGTGCAGTTGACCCCCAATCACTCGCCGATGACATACACGCTGGCGAGTTGGAAACCTCCGCCATGTTGGCGGCCCATCCTCAAAAAGTGGACATGTCGCAAGCGCAGGACTTTACGCCCGCCATGGCTGCGTGGCGTGCGCAGTACCGCTTTATCGGGCTCAACGGGCAAGCGGCAAAGCCCGCGTGGGTCGCCGGTGACTTGAATGCGCATGGTGCCTGCGGGAACGCCTCTGTGGCTAACGCGGAGAAGGGTGCGCATCTTTTGTCCTCCGCCGCGCAAAATTTTGCAGCGTTCCTTGACGAATTTGCCCGTTTTGACCTGCGACATAGCGATTCATGAGCGCCCAGCATGTCATAACAAACGTGGTGGTTCCCAAGGCGCTGGTCAGCGCCCCTCAACGCTTTGGCGGTGATGAAAAAGGCGACTGTCTGCTGGGCGATCTCGTGGTCGAGGACGGCAAGATCTTCCGTATGCGTTCAGGCCCAACAAAAGGTGCTGCACGTCTTGTCCTGCCGCGCCTGACAGAGCCGCATGTCCATCTCGACAAATGTCATACTGTCGATCGGCTGGGTCCTGTCGGCGGCAACCTTCATGACGCCATCACCGCGCAATTTGAAGATAAGCAGCGGTGGACCACCGATGACCTGCACCACCGCGCCTCGCGCGGGCTGCGCGAACTTGCAACAGCAGGCTGCCGCGCTGTGCGCAGCCATGTCGACTGGCACCGCGAAGACAGCGCAGCACCGCCCGAGGCCTGGCACGTCCTATGTGATCTACGCGCGCAGATGCGCGGTACGCTTGACCTGCAGTTGTCGCCTTTGATCGGTGTGGACACGCTGGCGCAGCCCGCTTTGGCTGATGCCATCGCTCAACTGGCGTCAGAGACGGGTGATGCGATGGGCTGTTTCGTTTACGATCAGCCGCGCCGCGCCGCAGGGATCCAACAGGCATTTCGGTCTGCCGACAAATACAGCGTGCCGCTGGACTTTCACGTGGATGAAGGGTTGGACGCTGACCTTGACGGTCTGAGCCTGATTGCCGACACCGCGCTGCAGCTGCGGTTTGAAGGCCCGATCCTGTGCGGACATGCTTGCAGTCTGATGAATTTGACAGGCGATCCTCTCAAGCGGCTCCTCGATAAGGTGGCGCGTGCGGGGCTGCATATCGTGACGTTGCCCACCACCAACCTTTACCTGCAAGGTCGGACCGATGGCACGCCAGACAGGCGAGGCTTGACGCGGATCCGCGAGCTCCAGAATGCCGGGGTGAACGTGATCGTTGGCACCGATAATGTCCGCGACGCGTTCTGCCCCGTAGGCCAACACGATCCGGTGTCATCGCTGGCGCTGGCAATCCTTGGCGGGCACCTTGATCCACCGCTCGGGCGCCTGCTCCCGATGATCACGACCCAGGCCAGCAGCGCCCTTGGGCTGCCTCAAACTTTCGTGGACGGGGCGGCCCCGGACGATCTTTTGGTATGCGACACGGGCAGCGTGTCGGACCTGCTGGCAGGCACCTGTACCCGCACCCCTCTCACAACCCTTATGGCGGAGGCCGCCCAATGACATCCTTATCCGGTAAAACCCAGATCGACTGGGACGCCTTCACTCAGGCGCTGGACCCTGTCGAGGTGATAGACGAACCAGTGCTGATCAAGAAAAGGTCCCGTGACTTTTTCTGGTATAGTCCCATCCTGAACGCAGAACTGCGCCGATGTTTTGGCGATTTGGTCGCGGTTCCCAAAAGCGTCGAAGAACTGGCACGTTGCCTTGCCACTGCGTTTGATTTTGATGCCCCCGTTGTCGTGCGTGGCGGTGGCACCGGAAATTATGGGCAATCCGTGCCCATGGATGGCGGGCTGATCATCGAGATGACGGGCATGAACAAGATTCTGGAGATCGGCGATGGTTTCGTACGCGCGCAGGCTGGCGCGCTTATGGCCGATGTCAACGCTGCCCTCCGGGACCACGGTCGCGAAATGTGCATGTTCCCTTCAACACAGGACATCGCGACCATCGGGGGGTTCGTGGCGGGCGGATCATCGGGCATCGGATCGATTGCCAACGGCATGCTGCGCGATCCCGGCAACCTGCGTGCGCTTAAGGCGATGGATGTGACCTCTGATCCCAAGGAGCACCTTTTTGAGGGTGAAGACGTGCTGCAGGTGCACCACGCCTGGGGCCTGAACGGCGTCATTACCGAGGTTACGCTTAGGACCGTCCCGGCACAGGACTGGATCGGATGCATAGCCACCTTCGATGACTATGCGACGGCTTACGCGACAGGGTATGCGCTGGCACAGATGCCTGAGATCGGCTGCAAGCTGATCAGCACGGTAGACGCTCGCATCACTGATTATTTCCCCCGACTGAAAGGGCACGTCCGCAGCGCAAAGCACTTGATGGTATCGATGATTCCTGCCGATCAGATCGACGCTTTCCGCGCTGTGATCGAAGATAACGATGGCGTGCCAGATCTGACGCTGACAGAGGATCAGCGCATCGCGGCAAAATTGCCGCATGTCTTTGATTTTTCATATAATCACACCACGCTTCAGGTGCTCAAGGCGGATCGCAAGGCAACCTATCAGCAAATCGGCTGCCCCGCGCCGCCGGACCCGCAGGCAATTGCGGACCTGCGCCCAAAGCTGGGCGATGACGTCTGGATGCATCACGAGTTTGCAAAGGTGGGCGGCGAAATCGTGACATTTGATCTGCCGATCATCTGGTTCACCAGCGAAGATCGCCTGGCAGAGATCAACGCAACATATGCCGCCAACGGATTTCCGGTCTATGACGCCCACACATGGCAGGTCGAAGGGGGCGGCCTAAAAAATGCTGACTATCGCCACCTTGCATGGAAGAAACGCATGGACCCCAAAGGCTTGCTGAACAGCGCCAAAAGCATGGCATGGGACAGTGTCAAAGACCTAAGCCCGGAAGACATCGAAGCAAAGGCAACAACATGAACGATATCACGACAACCCCGCTCACCTCGGCCTTTGGGGTAAGAATCGACGGCCTGTCCCTTGAGCGCGCCGCAAAAGGTGAAGGATTTGCAACTCTGCGGGGGCTTTTCGAAGATCACTCCGCCCTCCTGCTGCGCAATCAGACCATGACCGATGACATCCATCTGGCCTTAGCGCGCCAATTCGGAGAGGTCGAAGACCGCCTCGCTGATGAACGCAAACCCGGCGAAAAGTACGAGGTCCCCAAGGTATCCAACGTGCGCGCAGATGGGTCGGTCACCGGCGAAATGGATCTGCATACCCTCAACCTCAAGGCCAACATGCTATGGCACGCAGACAGCACATTTTTGCCCCGGCCTGCGCTGACCAATATCCTGATCGCCCGCGTGGTCACATCATCGGGCGGTGCGACTGAACTTGCCTCAACACGGGCGGCGTGGGCCGAAATGCCCGAGGCCCTCAAGGCGCGGATCCGGGGGCGCGGCATCTGGCACGCATACAGCCATTCGCGCGCGCAGATCGCCCCTGAACTTGCGAAAATGCCCATGTTTCACAAATGGCCAGATCAGCATTGGAAATCCGTTTGGACGAACCCGGAAAACGGACACGAGGCACTCTATATCGCGAGCCACGCCTATCAGGTCGATGGCTACTCCAAAGAAGAAAGCAAGGCATTGCTGGACGAACTGATGGAGTTTTGTACGCAGGACCAATTCACCTACGCGCATAACTGGCGGGTCGGCGATGTGCTGATCTGGGATCAGCGCGCCGTCCTGCACCGCGCCACACCATGGCCTTATGAAGAGCCGCGTACGCTGTCCAGCCTTTGCGTCACGGTTTCCGATGCCGACGGGTTGTCCGACATGGCTCTGGCCGCATCCTGAAGAGGAACATCCGATGGCGCTTATGATCCTGATCGCACAAACCGCCTGCCTGACTTTCTTGGCATTGTGGCTGACCACTGGCGTGCGAGACAACGTTCTCTACCCGCTCAACAACGAAGCTTTCACCGCCGAAGTCATGACAATGGCGCGAATGCAGGTGGATTACCCCGAAAGCTATGCCTTGGTCGCGCACCGAAAGGTAGAAAGCCGCAAGCTGCAATTGCTGGCTTTCCGGCTGGTCGTAATTTGGGAGCTTCTCGCGTGCATTGCGCTTTGGGCAGGCGTCGGCGTTATGGTTTTAGCCATTCTCAATATGATCGACACACAAATAGCCCTGGCCATCGGGCTGGCCGGAACCCTGATGTTTACAACCACATGGGCGATGTTCCTGATCGTCGGCAATCATTTTAGCTACTGGTTCAGCCATGAGGGCGCGCAGAACACGCATTACCAGATGACGCTTTGGGGGATCGCGACGATGATCTTTCTTGCGGTCGCCTGAGCGCTACAGCACCTCGTACAGAACGATCGTGACAGCCGACTGGTGCCGCGCACCTACCCCGACAAAGAGCGCGCGATTGACCCAATCATAGCGCGCATCGCCCGTTTCCAGACGCGCGTGGGTGCGCATATAGTAGCTGGCAGGATCAGCCGCCTCACCGCGCGCAACCGCGTCCAGCACCTCTTTCGGCCCATGCCGAAAACCATAATTGATGATCTCAATCACCGCACCATCTTCAGTCTCAAAGGCATAACGCGTGTCCAGCTCTGCCAGGCCATTCGCAAATACCGTTTGCCAGTCTGCACCCACGTCCAGCACACGCCCGTTCAGGCGGTGCCCCGACACGGTTCCGCCGATAATCGGAATGATCCGCCGCGCCCCAGCACGGCCCTGTCCCAATTCGCGGACCGGGCCCAGCGTGACCTCAATCCGGCAGGCTTCTTTCAGTTGTGGAGTCGGCAGGGACATGGGCGTCGTCACTTTGGCTTGCGTGTCAGGATGCGGCCTCTCAATATAGCGGCAACTTGAATGAGAACCCAAGAGCGGGAGCACTGAAATGGGACTACAGGATTGGGCCGGACACGTTGCGGTGGTGACAGGGGGCGCATCTGGGCTGGGCGCGGCGACCGCCAAGGCGCTGGCAGACGCCGGGCTGAAAGTCGCGCTTTTTGACCTTAACGAAGCGGCGGGCAAGACGGCTGCCAAGGCCTTGGGCGGTCTGATTTGCAAAGTTGACGTATCGGACCCGGCCAGCGTCGCCGACGGACTGGCAAAAACTAAGGCTGATCTCGGCGCGCCACGCGTTCTTGTCAATTGTGCAGGTATCGGACTTGCGGGCAAAACCACTTCGCGCGGGGAACCGCATGAGTTTGCGATGTTCGACAAGACAATTCGCATCAACCTGATCGGCAGCTTCAATTGTGCCAGTCAGGCCGCTACCATGATGGTGGGCGAAGACCCGATGGCCCCCGACGGCGCCCGCGGCGTGATCATCAACACCGCATCGGTCGCAGCCTTTGACGGTCAGATTGGTCAAGTGGCCTATTCGGCGTCCAAAGGGGGCGTGGTCGGCATGACACTGCCCATGGCGCGCGATTTGGCTGACAAGGGCGTGCGTGTCTGTTCCATCGCACCTGGGTTATTCCTCACACCGATGTTGGAAGGCCTGCCAGAGGACGTTCAGGCCTCGCTTGGCGCGCAGGTGCCGTTCCCGTCGCGGCTGGGAAATCCGGCGGAATACGCCAAGCTGGTCTGCCACATACTGGACAACCCCATGCTGAACGGCGAGGTGATCCGCCTTGACGGGGCCATTCGGATGGCCCCACGGTAGACCATGCCCAACCCTGCCCCCATTGACGACATCATCACACTAGACGCGCTGCACCGCGACCCGTTTCCGATTTATCGTCGCTTGCGGGCCGAAGCCCCGGTTCTGCGGGTCAAGGCCGTAAACCGGACGCTGTTGACCAAGGCGGCTGACACGCGGGCCGTTAAAGAAAACCCCGGCGTCTTCAGCTCGGACGATCCCAACACACCGATGAAGCGCGCTTTTCAAGCGCACACCCTGATGCGCAAGGATGGCGAAGCCCACAAACGAGAGCGCATGGCCATGGCCGCAACCTTTGCCCCGTCGGTGATCAAGAATGAATGGGTGCCCGCATATCAAGAGATTGCCCAGGATTACGTGGCGAACCTGCCCCGTGGCGAGGTAGTGGATCTCTTCCCTGCCCTGTCAGGCCCCTATGCAGCGCGCGGGTTGGCGGTGCTGCTGGGTTTGGATGAGGCCAGCGATAACGACATGCAACGCTGGAGCCAGACACTGATCGACGGTGCAGGCAATTTCGGGTGGCGCGATGATCTGTTTGCCGCCTCGGACGCAGCCAACGCAGAAATGAATGCGCTTTTCGACAGCCTTCAGGACCGGCACCGTGCCGATCCTAACAACTCTGCCTTTTCGGTCATGCTGAATGCCGAAGACCCTATTGAGCAAAGCCAGATCTATTCGAATATCAAAATCGCGATCGGTGGCGGCATCAACGAGCCCCGCGATGCGATGAACACGATCCTCTATGGCCTCCTGACGAACCCTGACCAATTGGCCGAGGTAAAACGCAAGGACGACTGGGATGCCGCGTTCGAAGAAGGCATCCGCTGGATCGCCCCAATTTCGGCCTCGTCCCGGCTGGTGAAGGAAGACACGGAGATCAGGGGCCATTTCATCCCCAAGGGTGACACGGTCATGACCATTCAGGCCAGTGCCAACCGCGATGAAGACATCTATGAGGATGGCGAAATCTTTAATGTCTACCGTGACAAGGCCCCGCATCAGGCGTTCGGAAATGGCCCGCATTTTTGCCAGGGCACACATGTCGCGCGGCGCTCCATCGGGCAGATCCTGCTGCCGACGCTCTTTGACCGCTTCCCGAACATGAGCATCCCCAATACCGATGATGTAATCTTTCGCGGCTTCGGGTTTCATGGGCCGGTTCAAATCCCTGTCCTACTGCAATGACAGACATGCCTCATGTCCTCATCGCCGGGGGAGGTGTCGCCGGACTGTCGCTTGGACTGACACTTCATCAGATCGGCGTGCCTTTCACCGTTCTGGAGTCTGTGACCGAACTGCGCCCACTTGGCGTTGGCATCAACGTCCAGCCCAACGCCGTTCGCGAACTCTTGGATCTGGGGTTCACCAGAGAAGACCTCGACAGTGCGGGCGTGCCAACATGCGAATGGGCGCTCGTGGGGCGCGGCGGACAAGAGATATATGCCGAACCCCGCGGCACATTTGCCGGGTACAACTGGCCCCAATACTCAATGCATCGCGGCAAGTTCCAGATGCTGCTGGCGGCAAAGCTCAAAGAGCGCGCGGGTGAAGACGCGATCATGCTGGGGACGCGTGTCGTCGGGTATGAGAAAAGCACAAGCGGTGTGACGGCACACATCACGCGTGCAGATGGCAGCGCGGACATCATCAAGGGCAGCTTGCTGATCGGCGCCGACGGCATCCATTCCAAAGTACGGGCCACCATGCACCCGAACCAGCCACCGTTGCATTGGGGCGGCGCAATTCTGTGGCGTGGTACAACGCGGGCCAAACCCATGCGCACCGCGTCTTCGTTCGTCGGCCTTGGCACGGTGAAACAGCGAATGATCATCTATCCGATCTCCGCCCCCGACCCCACCGATGGTCTGGCGCAGATTAACTGGATCGCCGAGATCACGATCGATGACCCCTCTGCGCGCGATAATGTCGGCTGGTTCCGGCAAGTGGAAGTGGCTGATTTTGCCCACCATTTCGACGACTGGACCTTTGACTGGCTTGATGTGCCCAAGCTGCTCCACGGTGCAGAAGTCACCTACGAAAGTGCGATGATCGACCGCGACCCGGTGCCGACCTGGGTGGACGGCCCTGTCGCGCTGATGGGCGACGCGGCTCATGCGATGTACCCCACCGGATCAAACGGGGCCAGCCAGGCCATCATCGACGCGCGCGAAATTGGTGTGGCGATGCTCGAACATGGCATCAAACCTGACGCGCTTGAGGCCTACAACGCCAAACTCTGTGGGCCCGTTTCCGAGCTGATCCTGCGTAATCGTGGGCATGGGCCATTCGGCTTGCTGACGATCGTCGAAGAACGCTGTGGCGGCGCATTCAGCAACATCGACGATGTCGTCTCACCCCAAGAGCGGTCGGAGTTCATGGCAAAATACAAAGCCGCCGCCGGGTTTGCCATGGAAACACTGAATTCTGCACCACCGACGATCCCGGCTGGGGCGCGGATTTCCTAACCGGCCATCGCGATCAACGTTTCGTCTAACCCGCGCACCGCACCTGACTGAAGATATTCCATCGCTTTCAACGCCGCCCCATGCGCCTCAGTTGAAGAACCCGCGACACAATCCTCGACAACCCGGCAGAAATAGTCGCCCTGATGCCCGTCGACAAAGGTGTAGTGCACGCAAACATCCGTCAGCCCACCACACAGGATCAGCGTTTCCGCCTTGAGGCCCTTCAACAGAATCTCCAGATCGGTCCCATAGAAGGCGGAATAGCGTCGCTTTTGGATAACGTAGTCCCCATCGACAAAGCCCATCTCTTTCTTGGCAATCTCGGTGTTCGGATTGGTATCGAGACAGTGAACATCCTCGTCCCCGTCCAGTTCGCGCCCAAAGTCCACCAGATCAGCACGGTGGATTTCCTGGATGAAGATTACAGGAATGTCCGCACCCCGGGCCGCGTCGATCAATTGACGCGATGCCAGCATGCGGTCCGCATAGCCCGGCATGTTGTCGATAGACCGTACAGCGCTGTCATCCGCGAATGTACTGGCCTGGATATCGATAACGATCAACGCGGGCCGCCCTTCAATCAACCCGCGCGCTTTCTTGTTGGCGTTTGCCATCTCGAGATCCCTTTGCTGTGTTTTCTAAAGCAGTAACGCCGCTCAGCCCATGTGATGCAACGCCGTTATTTCCGCCTGAAGCCACTCCGCAAAGGCATCCCGCGCGTCTGTATCGACAGAGGGTAACAGGGCAAGGTAGTACCCTTCGTCGGCAGCCAGCGGAGGCAACCGAAGCACCGCAAGCTGACCGGCCAGAATGGCCGCCCGCGACACCTGACAATGCGCAAGCGCGACCCCTGCACCGGATATTGCAAGATCAACAGACAGACCGTGGGTATCCACAAAGAGCCCGGCCTCCAGCGCGATCGGTTTTGCATTCGCTTTGCCCAGCGCCGCCCAGTTTTGCGTCAAGCCGACAGGCTGGATCAGAGCAAGACCTTCAAGGTCAGCCAGCCCGCAATCTGCACCTAGGCGCGTCGCTATCTCCGGTGCCGCGACCATGTGCAGAAAGGATGGCTCCAACAAACGCGCACCATGCCCTACGACATCAGCAGATCCAAACCGGATCTCGATATCGGCGGTAGTGGTTGAAAAATCGTCTGGCCAGATTGTTGTTGCGATTTGCACGGCAATATCCGGATGCCTTGCCGTGAACGAAGCCAGACGTGGCGCAATAATCCACTGCGCAATGCTGGCGCTGGTTGCGACGACCAACTTGCGTTTGCTGACAGTGGGCTGAAAGCGCGCCGTCGCCCGGCCCAGCTGCGCCATTGCGGCTGCCACATCAGGCAGTAACAAGCGCCCTGCATCGGTCAGCTGCAGTGCGCGGTGACGCCGCACGAATAACTGTTTGCCCAAACGATCTTCGAGGGATCGCACATGCTGGCTGATGGCAGACTGGGTGAACCCCAACTCCTCTGCCGCAACCGTGAAACTGAGGTGCCGCGCAGCCGCCTCGAAAGCGCGAAACCATGTCAGCGGGGGGAGCCCCTTTTTCATCACATAAGACTTTCTAATGCTTTCACGGTTTTTTCTATCGTTTGTGGGGAAGTAAGGGAACCGTTAGGTTCATGCGCATGAGGAAAGGTGCGCCATGATCCCCGAAATCCGAAAACTGGTCAGCTATCAAGAGGACGTGCTGATCGAAGGTTTCAAACCCGCTGACCCGCCTTGGCGGCTTTATGCCGTTGCCGCCGTGCTGACCAATCCATGGGCCGGACGGTTCGAGGAAGATCTCAAGCCGATCATTCACGCGTACGGCCCGATCTTGGGCGAAACGCTGACAAACCGGATCACCGAAATGACCGGCGGCGGAGAACAGATCGAAGCATTTGGCAAAGCAGGCGTGGTCGGACTGGACGGCGAGATCGAACATGCCTCTGGCCTGATCCATACACTGCGATTTGGGAATTTCTTCCGGCAGGCCGTCGATGCCAAATCCTATCTGGCCTTCACAAATATCAGGGCGGCAGCGGACACTTCAATCCAGATCCCGCTGATGGACAAGAACGATGTTGGTCGCAGATCGCATTATCTGACGATCCAGTTCTCCATCGCAGACGCCCCCCGCGCGAACGAAGTCATCGTGGCGCTGGGTGCCGCCACAGGCGGACGCCCGCATCATCGCATTGGTGACCGGTATCAGGACCTCAAGGATCTGGGACATGACGTGGACAACCCAGCCGCGGTCTGAGGGCGCGGGCGATTTGGCATATTTCAAGGCGGGAAAAGGGCCTGCGCTGGTGTTGATCCATGGCGTCGGTCTGCGGGCAGAGGCGTGGGGCGCGATTATCCCACTCCTGTCAGATTACTTCACGATCTACGCCGTCGACATGCCCGGTCACGGGCAGTCCCCGCTCGGCGATGTTTCAGCGCTCTCTCACTATGCCAATCGGGTCCTTGACATGGTCGACACAGTGTCCGGCCCGATTTTCATAGCTGGGCATTCGATGGGCGCAGTCATTGCACTGGACGTGGCTCACCAACGCGTTGACAGAATTGCAGGGATCGCCGCAATAAACGCAATCTACCGGCGCAGCAAAACGGCCAGTGCCGCGGTCAAAGCCCGCGCCGCAGAAATCGCCGCGAAAGGGTCTTTAAATCCCGGCGCCACGCTGGACCGCTGGTTCGGCGAAGATCCGCAAGGCCCGCTGCACGCCGCATCCGAGGCCTGCGAGAAATGGCTGACCGGTGCCGATCCCAAAGGCTATGCCACCGCCTATGGTCTATTTGCCAGTCAGGACGGACCGAATGACGCGGTGCTGACCGCTCTTCCCATGCCCGCCTTATTCATAACTGCAGACGGTGATCTGAACTCAACACCAAAGATGTCCCAAGCCATGGCGCGACTTGCGCCCAAGGGGCGGGCCATCAGCGTACCCGAGGCGGCACATATGTTGCCAATGACCCATCCTGAACACCTCGCCAAGGCAATCTTAGACACCTTCGAGGGGACCGTGATATGAGCATGAGCCCGAAAGAGCTGCGTCGCGCGTTTGGCCGGTTCTTGACAGGTGTGACCGTGGTCACCGCCCGCGCTCCGAATGGCGAAGCAGTCGGCTTTACCGCGAACTCATTCACCTCCGTCTCACTTGACCCGCCGTTGTTGCTTGTCTGTCCGGGCAACCACCTCTCAAGCTTTGACGTCTTTCGCGAAACTGACCGCTTTGGCATTTCAGTTCTCGCCGAAGGGCAAGAAGACATCTCGAACCTTTTTGCTTCCGGTTCCGGGGATCGGTTTGGCGCCACGAACTGGACAGCGCCCAAGTATAACATCCCCCTGATCACCGGTCGCGCGGCTGGGTTCACCTGCGATCTGCACGAACGGGTTGTCGCAGGCGATCATCTGATCCTGATCGGGCGGGTCACCCATTTCGACAACGCCGAACTGCCGGGGCTGGGATACGGACCAGACGGCTATTTCACCCAAAGCAGCGAACGCGAAGCCGAAGCCCCGCACGCCGTGGCAACCCGCGCCAGTGCGTTGCTCGAAGACGCAGATCACGTATTGCTGAACGAAAATCTGGAGCTGCCCACGGTTGAGGTACCACCGGGACAAAGCCCCCTGCAAACGCTGCTAAATGATCTCAAGTCCCGCGAAATCGAAACCGCCCTCAGCGTCGTTTACGCCGTCTACGACGAAGCGGCGAACCGACGCCGTATCGTCTTTCGCGGCACGGCAAAGACGCCGCAACCGGGCCTTCGACCGGTAGACATTCAGACGCTCCCATACGCCCCGATTGCCGACCCGGCACTCAAATCCCTGCTGACCCGATTTGCCCAGGAACATCAGACAAAGACCTTTGGCCTCTACGTCGGGGGCGAAACCGAGGGCGATGTCCTGCCCACAGAAGAAAGGTAACGGAATGGAGTTTTCTCTCTTTGCCCATATGGAACGGCTGAGCGCAGATCAGCCCCATGATCAGCTTTACGCCAGCTTTATCGACCTGTGCAAAATGGCCGATGAGGGCGGCATGCGCGCGATCTGGACGGGTGAACATCACGGGATGGAATTCACGATCGCCCCCAACCCCTTCACCACGCTGGTCGACATCGCACATCACACCAAAAACGTGCGCCTTGGCACTGGCACCGTCATTGTGCCGTTCTGGCATCCGATCAGGCTGGCCGGAGAGGCGGCGATGGCCGACCTGATGACAGGCGGGCGGATCGAAATTGGTGCTGCGCGCGGGGCGTACTCCTACGAATACGAACGCATGATCCCCGGCATGGATGCCTGGGACGCAGGCCAGCGGATGCGCGAGACACTGCCGCTGGTGCGCAAGCTGTGGCAGGGCGACTGCGCCCATGACGGCACCTATCACAGTTTTCCGGCCACCAGCTCCGCACCAAAGCCCTTGCAGGAAAACGGCCCACCCATCTGGGTTGCGGCGCGTGATCCCAATAGCCACGAATTCGCGGTGGTGAATGATTTTGACGTGCAGGTCACGCCGCTGTGGCAGGGGATCGAAGAGATAACCAAGCTGATGAAAACCTACAAAGACACTTGCGCCGCTCACGCAAAGCGCACGCACAAGATCATGCTGCTGCACCACACCTATGTCGCCTCGGATGCCAATGACAGCGCGCGGGCGGCTCAGGAACTTAGCCGTTTTTATTCCTACTTTGGCGCTTGGTTTCAGAACAAGCGCCCGGTGCAACAGGGGTTGATCCAGACGCTGAGCGAGGATGAGCTTGCGGCCAACAAGATGATGTCGCCTGAAAACATGGCACGCGATCTGACGATTGGCACAGCGCAGGAAGTCATCGACAAGATCAAGCGTTACGAGGACCTCGGATATGATGAATACTCCTTCTGGATCGATAGCGGGATGAGCCCGGAACGCAAGCGCGCCTCACTGGCGCGCTTTATCGACGACGTGATGCCCGCATTTGCGTAAGGAAACAGAATGGAACACTTTCAGCTTTTTATTGCAGGGGAATGGCGGGTCGGATCGGACGGCCAGACCATGGAAACGATCAATCCTGCAACCGGCGCATCCTGGGCCACATTCGATTGCGCGTCAGTGGCGGATGTGAATGCCGCGGTCGCTGCTGCCAAAGGCGCGTTGGATGATCCTGCATGGCGCGACATGACGCAAACACAACGGGGCAAGTTGCTGTACCGCCTTGCCGATCTGGTCGCTGAAAACGCGGAGCATCTGGGCCGGATCGAGACTACGGACAGTGGCAAGCTGGCAGTCGAGACAATGGGTCAGACCGGCTATGTCGCCGATTACTACCGCTACTACGCTGGCCTCGCTGACAAGATCGAAGGTGCCGTACTGCCCATCGACAAACCCGATATGCATGTCTTCACCCAGATCATGCCCATCGGCGTTGTGGCTGCTGTCGTACCGTGGAACGCGCAGATGTTTCTGGCCGCGACCAAGCTGGCGCCAGCTTTGGCAGCGGGCTGCGCCGTGATCCTCAAGGCATCGGAAATTGCCCCTGCACCCATGATCGAATTTGCCAAGTTGATCGAGCAGGCAGGCTTTCCCAAGGGCGTCGTGTCTGTCATCACAGGCGATGCGGAAAACTGCGCAATCCCGCTGACCCGCCACCCTGACATCGACCGCATCGCCTTTACCGGCGGGCCCGAAACCGCACGCCATGTGGTTCGTAACTCAGCAGAGAATTTCGCCGTCACAACGCTGGAGCTGGGCGGCAAATCCCCCATCATCGTCTTCGATGACGCCGATTTGGACTCGGCTGCCAATGGTCTGATTGCAGGTAACTTCGGCGCGTCAGGGCAATCCTGCGTTGCGGGAACACGCGGGCTGGTGCACCGCCCCATCTATGACGCCCTGGTCGGCAAAATCACTGAAAAGTGCAGTGATCTTGTCGTGGGCGATCCACATGATGCCGCCACACATCTTGGGCCGCTCTGCACGGTCGCACAAGTCCATCGTATTCGCGAAACGCTGTACGCAGCAGTCGCACAGGGCGCGCGCATCGCCTTTGGCGGAGAAGCGCCCAAAGGCACCAGCGCGCACTATTTCAAGCCAACGCTCGTGCTCTGCGACACGCCAGATACCGAAACCCTCAAGGTAGAGATGTTCGGCCCGGTTATGTCCCTTCTGCCTTTCGACTCAGAGGAAGAGGCGGTCGCACTGGCCAATGAGAGCGATTTTGGCCTCGGTTCCGGCGTGTTCACGCAAAACATCGCACGGGCGCATCGCGTCTCGTCGCGCATTCGGTCAGGCATCACTTGGGTGAATACGTACCGCGCGATCTCTCCAATCGCGCCGTTTGGCGGCTTCAACCAATCAGGCTATGGGCGCGAGGCGGGCAAGGAGGCAATCCTTGACTACACCCGCACCAAGACGACGTGGATCAATACCTCGGCACAGCCGATGTCGAACCCGTTTGTGATGCGATGATCCCTTGGCCATACTCGGCCGCGAGAGGGGATGTGCATGCCGGCGGATCTGAAAGTAATTGGTGCAGGATTTGGGCGTACGGGCACCGATTCCATGCGCGACGCGCTGGAGTTGTTGGGAATCGGCCCATGTCACCACATGAAAGTTATCGCGCAAGATCAGGCGCATTGCGCAACATGGTCGCGCGCCATAGCAACGAATACACTTGATTGGGATCAGCTGCTGGACGGATTTCAGGCTTGTGTGGACTGGCCCACGGCCTACTACTGGCCGCAATTGATCAACGCGTTTCCCAAAGCAAAGGTATTGCTGACCTGGCGCGATGCCCAGAACTGGTGGCGCAGTTTTGAACAGACCATCCTGAAATCAATTCTGGCAACCACCGGCGAGGGGCGCATGACACCCGGTCTGTTAATGACAGGCCCGCTTATCTTTGGTGGCCAGCCCATGACCAAAGATCACTGCATCGCGGTTTATAATGACAATGTCGCGCGTGTTAAACACACCGTGCCTGCAGACCGATTACATATTCATACCCTTGGCGACGGCTGGGACGCACTCTGCGCTTTTCTGGATGTCCCGGTGCCAAAGGCGCCCTTTCCAAGGGGCAACAGCACGCAGGAATACCACAGCGGCTGGCCGTCCAAATTCTAGCCAGAAAACCGTTCCATCTGCGTGCGGATCTCGTCAGGCCAAGGCTCTGGTCGTGTGGTATCGGACCGGATGCACACAAGCGTCACCCGCGCGGCAAAGCGTTGTTGATCGCCGCAATAGGCATCCACCAAAACGGTGACGCTTGAGCGGCCTAACTTTTCCACCTGCACCCGCAGATCAAGTTGATCTCCATGCCGGGAAACGGCCATGAAGGTCACATTGATCTCGACGGATGGACAGGCATTCGTCTTGTGAAACACCTCCCATGGCGCGCCCAACGGTCCGGCAAACCAGTCTTCCATCGCGTCATTGATCATCTCGAAGTAGCGCGGATAAAAGACGATGCCGGCAGGGTCACAATGCTTGAACAGCACTTTCTGGGGGACGTGGTGACTCATATGACCGCCGTCGACGCCAGACTGGCACCACCGCAAACAAACAGCGTCTGCCCCGTCACCCAGTCGTTCCGGGGGTCAGTGAAGAATAGTGTCGCGCGGGCAATATCATCGGCCTTGCCCAACCGTCTGCGCGGCAGGCTGGCGGCGATGGCCCTGGCTTTTTCTCCGCCCGCAGGAATATCTGGCGCAACCATATCAGTCATCACAATCCCCGGTGCGATGGCATTCACGGTAATCCCCGATGGCCCGAGTTCCAGCGCCCATGTACGTGTCATCGACATGATCGCCGCCTTGGTCGCAGCATAGACGGTCCGTTGCTGCATCCCCACGACCGCCCGCGAAGACATGTTGACGATGCGCCCAAAGCCCTGCGCCTTCATGTTGGGGATCACCGCCTGTGCCAGCTGAATGGCTGTGAAAAGATGCAACTCCTGCAGCAGATCGAATTCTTCTCCTGACACGTCCTCGACGGGCGTATTGCGCACCACACCGGCGTTATTGACCAGAATGTCGACTGCATGATCAGCAGCAATCGTTTTCGCAAAGGCCTGCACCGCCGCGCGATCTGCCAGATCAACCTCATACGATGTCACATAATCCGATGCGATGTTCAAAGGCCGTCGCGCCGCCGATATCACATGACATCCCTGATCGAGCAGATGTTGCGCAATCTCGCGCCCGATGCCCGCACTTGCGCCGGTAACCAACGCAGTACGTCCTGAGTAGGTTTTGTCAGTCATGGGTTTTCGGGCCTCTTGGCAAAGAACGTCGTGTCGAGTGAAATAGAATTTTATATGATTATGCAAGTTTTCCGGTGTTTGCCACGCCGCCTCCTTCCCTGTAGCCCTGATACGAACCAGAGCGGAGCGCATTACGGATGACCGACACACCGACGAAACCCAAGGCGCTGACCGGGCTGCCCTCATATCTGCTGACCCGCATCGCACACCGATACAATCAGACAATTCATGCGGAGCTAAAAACGATAGGTCTGTCCACCATCGCAACCCGCATCATCGCATCTCTCGTGGTTTTCAAGGAACTGACCATCAATGAACTCTGCGTGCACGCACTGGCCGAACAACCCACGATGAGTCGCGCGCTTGACCGCTTGGAAAACGACGGAATCATCTTGCGCAGCGTCAGCGAAGCGGACAATCGCAAGCGGGTAATCAAATTGACTCCTGAAGGGGAAGCGCTTTTTGAGAAGATCTGGCCAGTCACATTGGGGGCCAATGACGCAATGCTCAAAGGCATATCCGCAGAGGATCGCGCCGTGACGATGCGCACGCTGGTCAAGATATTGGAGAATGTCCGCGTCCATCCGATCTGATCGGCAATAGCCTTTGACAGGGTTAGTACGAATTTATATGAATATTCATGGATTATGTTTTCCACCGGAGAAACACGCCCCATGCAGCTTGAAATTGCAGAAGCCAGGGACATTACAGATCGCGTTCGCCTGTTCACTCTGGTCCGGTCGGATGGCGCTGACCTACCCGAATACACTGCCGGCGCACACGTCGATTTCGATCTGGGAGATGTAGGCACAAGGTCCTACTCTTTGATTGATTTCGTTCCTATCGCCCCGTTGCCGGGCGCCTACCACATCGCAGTGCAAGCGGAACATGAGGGCGACGGCGGTTCACTGGCGATGCACAAGCTGGCGGTCGGCGAAACGATCAAAGCCAGCGCGCCCAAGAATAGTTTTGCCCTGCACGAAAGCAACGCGCCCGCTGTTCTGATCGCGGGCGGCATCGGGGTCACACCCATCGTTTCCTTCGCGACGGAACTGGATCGTCGCGGCACGCCTTTCGCCTTTCACTACGCTGCCCGATCGCGCGACGTCTGTGCTCTTGCAGACACGCTCGAAGAGCGGTTTGGCGATGCACTCACGTTCTGGTTTGATGATGACCGAATGATCGATGTGGCAGGTCTGCTCAAAGACGCTCCGGATGATGCCCACGTCTTTTGCTGCGGCCCCAAAGGCATGATCGAAGCGGTCCGCACCGCCGCAGAGGCCGCAGGATACCCCGGTGACCGCATTCGGTTCGAACTTTTCGAAACGCCGCAGGCCGAGGGCGATGACACCTCCTTTGAGGTAGAGATCAACGACGGTCAGGTTTTCACAATACCACCTGACAAATCCATCATCGATGTGCTGGAAGACGCGGGGCTGGACATCATGTACGATTGCCAGCGCGGCGACTGCGGCATTTGCCAGACCGATGTGTTGGAAGGTGAGCCCGACCACCGCGACGTGGTCTTGTCTGACGCCGAACGCGCGGCAGGCGACGTCATGCAAATCTGTGTCAGCAGGGCCAAAAGCCCGCGCCTGAAACTCGACATCTAGGGAGGAACTGATGAGCAACTATGCCGGAAACCCCCAAGCCGTTGCGGCCCTTGTTCGCCCCAATCAGGTGCACCGCGATGTCTATGTCTCGGAGGAGATTTACCGCCTTGAGATGAAGCACCTCTTTGCAAACACATGGGTCTTTGTCGGCCACGACAGCCAGACGCCCAACAAGGGCGACTACATCACCACGCAGGTCGCAGACCAGCCGGTGATCATGGTCCGACACTCGGACGGTGAGGTTAAGGTTCTGTACAACCGCTGCCCGCACAAAGGCACCAAGATCGCCATCGACCGCAGCGGCAATACCGGCAAGTTCTTCCGCTGTCCCTATCACGCCTGGAGCTTCAAAACCGATGGCTGCCTGTTAGCGATCCCGCTCAAAAAAGGCTATGCGCAGACTGATTTCGGCGACACGGCCGCCTCCAGAGGCATGAAATCTGTCGGTGCTGTGCACAATCACCGGGGTTTTGTCTTTGCTCGCCTTGCTCCCGAAGGCATCTCATTTGACGAATATTTTGGCGACGCGATGTCCTCCATCGACAATATGGTCGACCGCGCGCCCGAGGGCCGGTTGGAGGTCGCAGGCCCGCCCCTGCGCTACATGCACCAGTGCAACTGGAAAATGCTGGTCGAAAATCAGACTGACGCCTGCCACCCTATGGTGGCGCATGAATCCTCCGCCGGTACAGCCGTGCGTCTTTTTGAAGAATCCGACTGGAAGGAAGGTGACCCCAAACCCATGGCGATGGAGATTATCGCGCCCTTCATGTCGCCCTACGAATTCTTCGAAGGCATGGGCCAGCGCACCTGGCCCAACGGGCACGGCCACTCTGGTGTCGCCACGTCTATCCACAAAGAATACGCCGAAGAGGACGAATACGGCGAGGCAATGAACGCCGCTTATGGCGAAGAGCGCGCTGCAGAGATTCTGGGCGAGAACCGCCACAACACCGTCTACTTCCCCAATATCATGATGAAAGGTCCCATCCAGCAGCTGCGCAATTTCATCCCTCTGGGCCCGAACAAAACCCTTGTGGAAAGCTGGATCTACCGCCTTGTCGGCGCGCCGGACTACTTGCTTAAACGGACCGCGATGTACAACCGCATCATCAACGCTCCGACCTCTATCGTGGGCCACGACGATCTGGAAATGTACGAACGCGCGCAGGAGGGGCTGATGACCGATGGCAATGAATGGGTCGACCTGCACCGCAACGCCGAAGAAGGCGAGGATTTTGGTCACGAATGGACAGGAAATGGCACGTCGGAACGCCAGATGCGCAACCAGTTCGACGCCTGGAAACGCTTCATGCTTGCCACGATGGACACCCCCGCGCAGGAGGCCGCGGAATGACCATTACCCGTGACGACGTGATCGATTTCATCTATGCCGAAGCGCGCATGATCGATGAAGGCCGCTTTTCCGAATGGCTCGATCTGTGGCTGGAGGACGGAATCTATTGGATGCCGTTGGATTACAAGCAGACAGATCCGGACCTGATCACATCGCTCCTTCACGAAGATCACTTCATGCGCAAACTGCGGGTGGAACGATTGAATGGCGAACGCACGTTCAGTCAGAAACCCAAAAGCCGATGTTCCCACGTGATCCAGCGCCCCTTCGTCGACACCTTCGATACGGACGCCGGTTCGTTTGAGACCAACACATCGATGCACTACGTGGAAACGCGACTGGATGAACAATTTCTGCTGGCCCTGACGGCGCAACATCAACTGAAACTGGTAGATGGCAAACTTCGCATTGCGGGCAAGCGCGTGGATATCCTTAATTGCGATGCCGCCTTTGGGAACATTCAGCTGCTGCCATGAGTCCACCAAATTCCCCCTATGATCTCTTCGCGTTGATGGCGCATCGCTATCCGTTGCGCCCCTTTATGGAAGTCCTGCCGCGCACGGCAGAGGTCTATGGCATTGCAGCGGGTCACATCACCTATGGCGATGCCCTGCATGATGTAACGGCGTGGCAAAACAGGCTGTCCGAGTCTGGGTATGGCTCGGGTATGCGGATCGGCCTGTTGGTCGAGAACCGACCCCTGCATTTCATTATCCTGCTTGCTGCCAACCGGCTTGGGATGGCCATTGTGCCGATCAACCCGGACCTGCGCGCCGCAGAACTTGAATACATGATCGGTCATGCGGAACCCGCATTGATCATCGCAATCCATTCGCGTCGCGACGATCTGGCCGAAGCTGCTGCAAACACACCCGTCGACGTTGCGGTGATCACGCCCGATGCCCCCCTGCCACCGCCTCGCGCCGGCGCGGTGACCGCCAGGCCTTCCGATGACGCGCCCGCGCGGGAGGCCGCGATGCTGTATACCTCTGGCACGACGGGAAAACCCAAAGGTTGCGTGCTATCCAACACCTATTTCACGGAACTTGGCCTGAACTACGTCGGCATGGGCGGCATCGCTGCGCTGCAAAAGGAAGGTGAGCGGATGATCACGCCGCTGCCGCTCTTTCACATGAACGCCATGTGCTTTTCCTTTATGGGCATGCTGCAGGTCGGCGGGTGCCTGATTGTCGTTGATCGATTTCACCCCACCACATGGTGGCAGGACGTGAAAGACAGCCGCGCCACCTGCCTGCATTATCTGGGCGTCATGCCCTCGATCTTGATGGGCATGCCCGAAACGCCTGATGATCGCGACCATACCGTGCGCTTTGGCTTTGGAGCGGGCATCGACCCAAAGCTCCATGCCGCATTCGAAGACCGCTTTGGCATTCCGCTATGCGAAGGCTGGGCCATGACAGAAACTGGCGCGGGGGCGACCATCTCCAATCAGGCGCAGAACCGCTTGATCGGGCAATCCTCGCTTGGTCAGGTGCCGGATTGGCTGGATGTGCGGTTGGTCGACGAACTAGATGTTGATGTACCTAACGGACATCCCGGAGAATTGCTGGTCCGCCGCAAAAAGGGCAATCCGCGCAAAGGGTTTTTTACCGAATACTTCAAGAACCCCACTGCTACCGCGGAGGCGTGGGAAGACGGCTGGTTCCATACCGGCGATGTTGTGCGCAAAGGGGAAGGCAGCAATATTTTCTTCGTTGATCGCCGCAAGAATGTGATCCGCCGCTCAGGCGAAAACATCGCAGCGGTTGAGGTTGAAAGCGTCCTGATGCGCCATCCCGATGTCAGCGCAGCCGGGGTCGCCGCCGTTCCAGACCCCATCAGAGGAGATGAGGTATTTGCATGTCTGAAAGTTAAAGACCCATCCGCGCAGAAGGCCACGGAACTGGCCGAGTGGGCGCTTGGGCAGATGGCTTACTACAAGATACCCGGCTACATCGCGTTTGTGGACACCTTGCCGCTTACCGGGACACAGAAAATTCAGCGCGGCGACCTCAAGCGTATGGCGGTCGCATTGATTGAAGACCCGGAAACGATAAATCTGGTCCATCTCAAGAAACGGCAACCTGCATGAGCCGCGCACGGCAGTCCTATCAAGGCGTTGCACTTGTTGCGCCCACATCGATCCCCTACCAGCGCTATTCCATAGACACCGCGCACTTCTGGATTGCCCGCGCGCTAAAGGGGTCCCTTGATGCTGCAGGTATCGCGCCTGCCGACCTTGACGGATTTTCTGCGGCCAGTTTCAGTCTTTTCCCTGACACTGTCGTTGGGCTGACCCAGCACCTTGGGCTGTCTCCGCGCTGGCTGGATCAGATCCCGATGGGCGGGGCGTCGGGCGTCGTCGCTTTGCGCCGCGCCGCGCGCGCGGTTCAGGCGGGCGACGCCGATGTCGTGGCTTGCGTTGCTGGAGATACCAATCATATCGACAGCTTTCGCCAACTACTCTCTTCCTTTTCACGTTTCAGCCAGGACGCTGCATACCCTTACGGCTTTGGCGGCCCAAATGCTGTCTTCGGCATCCTCACCGATCACTACATGCAAACCTATGGCGCCACACGCGAGGATTTCGGTCGCATTTGCGTGGCCCAGCGCACCAATGCTTTAAAGAACCCCGGTGCCGTGATGACAAAGCCGCTTTCAATGGATCAATACCTTGCCGGTCGCCCCATCTCTGATCCGATTACGCTTTTTGATTGCGTTATGCCCTGCGCCGGGTCCGAGGCATTTCTTGTCATGACCGTGAAGGAGGCAGAAAAGCGTCAGCTGCCATACGCAACCGTACGGGGCGCAATAGAACGGCATAACGCGCACGCCGATGATCCGATCCAACTGCGAGGCGGCTGGACTCTGGACATTGATGAGCTTTGGCAGATGTCGGGTTATTCGCCTATCGACATGGATCTTGTCCAAACCTATGACGACTATCCCGTTATCTCGATGATGCAGATCGAAGACCTTGGGTTTTGCAAAAAGGGTCATGCAGGGGAATTCTTGTGTGGCAAGGATATGACGGTATCGGGCGATTTCCCTCACAACACATCCGGCGGGCAGCTTTCCGGCGGGCAGGCTGGTGCTGCCGGTGGTTTCATCGGGCTGGTTGAGGCGATCCGTCAAGTCACAGGACAAGCTGGCCCAACACAGGTCAAAGGGGCCAAACGCGCCGTAATCTCAGGCTTTGGGATGGTAAACTATGATCGCGGCGTCTGTACCGCGGCCACAGTGATAGAAGGCGGTGGCGCATGACCGATCCGATCCAGCCACCCCCGAAGAAAAACCCGTTAAACCGCAGTTGGGTATCCACGATCCCGCCTGCCGCCCGCTCTCGCGCAGCGCTTGGTCTCACGGCGGCAGCGGCTGAGGGGCGCTTTATGCTGCAAGTCTGCGCCGACTGCGGCGCCACTCAATATCCACCGCGCGATGCTTGTCACAAATGCCTGTCCATTGATCTGCCCTGGCAAGATATAATCCCCACCGGTGAGCTGCTGGCCGAAACCACAATACGTGCAACAACCGACATCTATTTCCGCGACCGTCTGCCTTGGCGCGCTGGCACCGTTAGGCTGGATGCCGGACCCCCGATGATTTGCCACATTCATGGCGACGTCAAACCATACGCTCGCGTACGCTTGATCAATCGCCTTGACCGTTCCGGTCAGGGCGTCATCCTTGCGCTTCCCGAAAAGGATACCCCCAATATGGCCGACGACCCGCACTTGCGCGCCATCTCTTCCGACCCCAGTCACCGCCGCGTGTTGATTGTGGACGGGCGTAATCCCAATACACCGGACTTTGCAAAGGCGCTCAAGGATGCGGGCGCCGCGATGATCCTCATCGGTCTGTCCGAAGACTGGCTGCCGTTTCAGGGCCGCAAAGCGCTCGAAGATGTCGGCGCCCAGATCATTCCCCTCGACGTCACCGACACCAAATCGCTCCAGCGTCTTGCCGGAGAGTTTGGCGGCAAAATCGATATCCTGATCAACAACGCACGCTACATCCGTCCCGGCGGCGTGATCGACCGCACCGACACAAACCTCGCCGCCCGTGAACTGGAGGTGAACGCCCTGGGCCTGATGCGACTGGCGCAAGCCTTGGGGCCCGCGATGTGCAGCCGCACCGCAGACGGCACCAATTCTGCCGTCGCTTGGGTCAATATCCTATCCGCTTGGGCGCTGGCGAACGAGCCTTCGTTTGGCAGTTTCGCCGCGTCCCAAGCGGCAGCGCTGTCACTCAGCCAGTCGCTTCGGGCCGAGTTTCGCGCCAGCGGTTTGCGCCTGATGAACGTTTTTGTCGGCCCCACCGACGACGAATGGCATCAACCTCTTCCGCCGCCCAAGGTCACCCCCGCAGCCATCGCCCGCGATGTGGTACGCGGTTTGCATGGTGGGTTCGAAGACGTGTTTTGCGGGGATGTCGCAAAAGACCTCAATGAACGGTTCCGCCGCAACCCCAAGGTTTTGGAGCGCGAAATGACAGGGGGTGGCGTATGAGCACTCTTGCAAACCTTGCATCAAATATCGCTGACGGATCTGTCAAGGTCGTCGACCTGACGCACACGCTTGATCCGGATTTCCCGGTGATCATCCTGCCGCCAGAGTTTGGGCAATGCGCGCGTTTCCGGATGGAGGAAGTATCGGCATACGACCATCGCGGTCCCGGCTGGAAATGGCACAATATCTCCATGAACGAACACACTGGCACACACTTTGATGCCCCGTCCCACTGGATCTCGGGACGGGACGTGCCGATGGGTGCGGTCGATGAAATCCCTGCCGATAAATTGGTGGGTCCGGTTGTCGTCATTGATTGCTCAGAAGGTGCTGCACAGGACGATGACTTTGAACTGACCCCCCAGATCATCGAAGCCTTTGAGGCCGAACATGGCCGAATCCCCGAAGATGCCTGGGTGCTGATGCGCACTGATTGGTCAAAGAGGTCTGGCGCAGCTTATCTGAATATGGCATCGGATGGCCCCCATTCCCCCGGCCCCACGCCCGACGCGATCCGTCTGCTGGTCGAAGATCGTAACATCCGGGGGTTTGGTACTGAAACCGTTGGAACGGATGCCGGTCAGGGCGCACACTATACGCCACCGTATCCTGCGCATTATATTCTGCACGGTGCGGGGAAATACGGGCTCCAATGTATGTGCAATCTGGATCAACTTCCGCCAACTGGCGCGATGCTGGTTGCGCCACCCCTCAAGATAAAGGGTGGCACCGGAAGCCCCCTCCGTGTCCTCGCCCTGGTGGAAAACTGAGATGTCAGCCGATCCGTTGCTGCAACCCTACCAGCTGAAGCACCTGACCCTGCGCAACCGGATCATGACAACCGCACATGAACCGGCATACCCGGTTGATGGCATGCCCACTGAACGCTACGCCGCCTACCATGCGGAACGTGCAAAGGCAGGCGTGGCACTGGCAATGACCGCAGGCTCAGCAACTGTTAGCCGTGATAGCCCGCCAGTTTTCAACAACATCCTCGCCTACAAGGACGAAGTTGTGCCCTGGACGCGCCAACTGACGGATGCCATTCACGAACATGGCTGCGCGGTGATGATCCAGCTCACCCACCTTGGCCGACGCACCGGCTGGAACAAGGGGGATTGGCTGCCCTCCATGTCCTCGTCCAAACACCGCGAACCGGCGCATCGCGCCTTTCCCAAGCTGATGGAAGACTGGGACATTGAACGCGTGATCTCAGACTACGCCGATGCCGCTGAGCGGATGAAAGACGGCGGCATGGATGGGATCGAGCTGCAGGTTTATGGCCATCTGCTGGATCAATTCTGGTCACCACTGACCAACGATCTGACCGGGGCCTATGGCGCCGATACGCTTGAAAACCGGCTGCGGTTTCCGATGGATGTGTTGTCTGCCATACGCAAGCGTGTGGGGGGCGAGTTTATTGTTGGTTTTCGCTATACGGCGGACGAGGCGCAAAAAGGCGGGATCACACCCTCCGAAGGACTACAGATATCCAAAAAACTCGCCGCCACCGGCCAGCTTGATTTTCTGAACGTGATCCGCGGCCGCATTCATACCGATCCGGCCATGACAGACATTATCCCGGTGCAGGGCATGAAAAGCGCCCCACATCTCGACTTCGCCGGCGAAGTTCGGAAGGCCACCGGCATGCCCACATTCCATGCCTCGCGCATTCCTGACGTCGCGACGGCGCGGCATGCCGTTCAGGCAGGGCTGCTCGACATGGTCGGTATGACCCGCGCGCACATGGCCGATCCGCACATCGTGCAGAAAATCGTGGAAGGACGCGAGGACGATATCCGGCCTTGCGTCGGGGCGACCTATTGTTTGGATCGCATCTATCAAGCAGGCGAGGCGCTTTGCATTCACAATCCCGCCACTGGGCGTGAACTTTCCATGCCCCACACAATCCCCCCTGCCGACATCTGCCAAAAAGTGGTGATCGTCGGGGCTGGCCCCGGCGGGCTGGAGGCCGCACGCGTTGCCGCAGAACGCGGTCATGACGTGACGGTTTTCGAAGCCGCCGACGCCCCCGGCGGGCAGATACGCCTGACCGCGCAGTCCCCGCGCAGACGCGAGATGATCGGCATCATCGACTGGCGTATGACGCAATGCGCCGCGCGGGATGTAACCTTCCATTTCAACACATGGGCAGAAGCGGCGGATGTGACAGCGCTACACCCCGATGTAGTCATCATCGCCACGGGCGGTCTGCCCAACACTGAATTGTTCGAAACCGGCCACGAGCAACCCGATGTCATAACCACATGGGACCTCATTTCAGGCGAAATCAAGCCAGCCGAGCACGTCTTGATCTACGATGAATCCGGCGATCATCCGGGCCTGCAGTCTGCCGAAGTGGCTGCCATTGCAGGCGCCAAGGTCGAGGTGATGACACCGGATCGCACTTTTGCTCCCGATATCATGGGTATGAACCTGGTCCCCTATATGCGCAGCCTTCAGGACAAAGACGTTACTTTTACGGTCGCGCGTCGGCTGCTCAATGTGGCCCGTACGGGTAACAAGCTGACCGCGACAATCGGCACCGATTACAGCGATCATACGCACGAAGCGACATATGATCAGGTGGTGGTAAACTATGGAACGCTCCCGCTTGATGATCTCTATTTCGATCTCAAACCGCTGTCAGTAAATGAAGGTGCGGTAGACCAGGCAGCTCTGATCAACGGCGCCCCTCAAACCATCAGGCGCAACCCGTCTGGTACGTTTCGTCTGTTTCGCATCGGAGATGCCGTCTCCGCACGCAATACCCATGCCGCGATCTATGATGCCCTGCGGCTGATGAAGGACATTTGACGGCTCAACCCGTTAACGGTCTTCGCAAAAGAGTCTCAAACTTTCCGTCTTCACGCTCTCTCACCAACGAAAGTGCGTCGATGGTAAACGGCGCAGGGATTGCACCGTCGAGATACTGCACTGCCGCCTGCCTCACACCTTCCAGGTCTGCCTTCGGCAGCCGCCCCGTCAATGTCATATGAAACCGAAATTCTCTCATCACATAGGGATATCCCCATGCCACAAGATTCGCGTCTTGCTGTGGCGTAAGCCGCGAAACTCTACGTCGGGCCAGATCGGCATATGTCAGCGGTGCGCGAACTGCGTCAAATCTACGCACGATCTGCTCTGCCAGTTGATTGAGCGCTGCCGGGTCGCCCGATGGAACAAGTGCCAGAAAACGCCCAAGCGCCGCAATCTCCAACCCGTCGACAGATGCAGGCCGGTGGGTCGCGCAGAACCCCTCAAAAGCGGTCAGCAAACTGGTCTTGCTATGACCATCCGCCAGAGCGAAAGGCGCCTTCAATGTGCCGTGAAACCCATATTTCCGCGGCGCTTCCGTCACGCGGCTTAGATCAATGCCCAACCCATCCGGATGCGCGACCGACTGCCCGCCAGCAATATCCCACCCCAGCCATGCGGCCCCCCGGCTTCCGAAAGGTCCGCTTGCTGTGTAAAAAATGGCGTATCGGCGATACATGTGTTCTCCCATTGCGGCGCGTGCGCCCCGTTCTATGTCAGGCTTTGGACCGGGCCGCCATTGGCGCTTGATTCCAGACGCACAAAAGCAAATGGTGCGCTGATACGCGATAAAAGGAATATCCGTCATGCCCGCACAAAAAACCATTCTCCGCGCGCTGGCAGGAGAGACGCTGGACACACCACCGATCTGGATGATGCGCCAGGCAGGCCGCTACCTGCCGGAATACCGCGCAACGCGGGCCAAGGCCGGAGATTTCTTGTCGCTGTGCTACAACCCCGAACTGGCTGCAGAGGTGACGCTGCAGCCCATCCGGCGTTACGGATTTGATGCGTCAATCCTGTTTGCCGACATTCTGCTGGTCCCTCAGGCATTGGGCGCTGACCTGTGGTTTGTGACCGGCGAAGGGCCACGGCTTTCTACAATCACCGATCAGGCTGGTGTCGATGCATTAAAGGATCCTGACGATATTCACGAACACCTGATGCCCATCTACGATACGGTCGGGATCTTGTCGCGCGAGTTGCCAGATGAAACGACGCTGATCGGATTTGCCGGGGCCCCCTGGACTGTGGCCACCTACATGATCGCGGGCAAAGGCACGTCAGATCAGGCGCCCGCGCACGCTCTTAAATCAGAGATCCCTGCCGTATTCGATGCCCTGATGGATAAGATCACCCAAGCCACAATCGCCTACCTCAACGCCCAAATCGAAGCGGGCGCCGAGGTTGTCAAACTTTTCGACAGCTGGGCCGGCTCTCTTCAGGGTGCCGATTTTGACCGCTATTCCATTGCCCCAATGCGGGCCATCGTCGACGGCGTTAAAGCCGCAAATCCAAACATCCCCGTTATCGCCTTTCCGCGTGGCGCAGGCGAGCGATTCAAGGGTACCCATGCCGCCATCGGTGCAGACTGTATCGCGGTCGACGATGGTGTAAGCGCTGAATGGGTCGCCGAACATGTGCAACCTGACGGCTGTGTGCAGGGCAATCTGGCGTCATCACACATGGTATCGGGCGGCGACGCGCTGGTCTCTGAAACCCGCCGCATCGTCGATGCGCTGTCAGGCGGCCCGCACATTTTCAATCTTGGTCACGGTATAACGCCGGATGCTGATCCGGAGAATGTCCAGCTGATGATCGATACTGTCCGCGAAGGTCGCTGATTCCGCGATCTTGAGTTTACTGGAAAGATGAAAATGTGCCCTCGGCGTCATTAGCCGGTAGAGGCATTTCGACCTCTGTCAAATCATGCCACTGGCAAGGCTGTCACACCCACTTTGCCAAGGGCGGCAGGCTCATAAGCACCGCATCGGGGTCGTGGCCGGTCTCCAAGCCAAACTTGGTACCCCGATCGTAGACAAGATTGTACTCAGCATAGAGGCCCCGGTGCCGCAATTGGACGTCCTTGTCGGCTTCGTCCCAAGGTGTTTCGCGACGTTTATCCACCAGTGGGACAAAGGCAGGCAGAAACGCGGCACCCACATCCCGGGTCAGCGCAAAATCTGCATCCCAATCGCCGGTATTGCGATCGTCATAGAAGATACCGCCGACACCCCGTGCGCGCTTGCGGTGCGGGATGTAAAAGTATTCATCGGCCCACTCTTTGAGCTCCTGATACAAATTCCCGCCATGCGGATCGCAGGCGCGTTTCATCTCGGCATGAAAATGCGCGGTGTCCTGATCGTATTCGATGCAGGGGTTGAGATCCGCGCCGCCACCGAACCACCAGGCGTGCGGCGTCCAGAACATGCGCGTGTTCATGTGTACCGCCGGGGCGTGCGGGTTCTGCATATGCGCGACCAGTGAAATGCCGGATGCCCAGAATCGCGGATCATCCGTCATCCCCGGAATACCTTTGCGCGCCGCCATAGCGGCTTGCGCGCGTTCGCCCAACGCGCCATAAACCGTCGAGATGTTCACCCCAACCTTCTCAAACACCCGGCCGCCGCGCATGACGCTCATCTCGCCGCCACCCGCATCGCTGCCATCGTCTGCCGTGCGTTTGGTCTTGCGCACCTCGACCCGCCCAGCACGTTCGCCGCTCTCGTGGCGGTCTTCGATGGCATGAAAGGCTGCGACGATGTCATCGCGCAGCTGGCGGAACCATGCAGCGGCCTGCGTCTTTTCGGTCTGGAAATCCTGGGTCATGGGGGCCTTAACTCTGTTTTCGGGCATGTCCTAGCATGCAGAATTTCTGTTTGCACTCAGAATGGGCGGACGACTTTGCGCTGGATCAAGACCGGACAGCCCGCATAGAATGACCAGCAAGTTGTAAAGGGGCGCCCCATGACGAAAACCGATATTCTTGCAGAGGTTTTGCTGCCGACAAAAGAGCTGCGTGATGATCTTCCCTTTTTCACAAAAACCCTTGGCATGCGCCTGGAAAATATCTTTCCCGCAGACGATCCATCTGTTGCCAGCTTTTCTGGCCACGGCCTGCGGATCCGGATAGAACGTGGGGCAGATGTGCCGCCGGGCCACCTGCGGATCCTGACAGACCATCCGAATACTTTTGCGCGAGGGCAGCGCAAGATGACAGCGCCGAACGGTACCACCGTCGAAGTCGTGCCTCTGTCGCCAAGTGTTGACCAACCTCAAACGCAACATGAATTCGCTGTTCGCCGCTTGCGTGATGAGGCTCCTTGGATCATCGGTCGGGCAGGCATGCATTACCGCGATCTTATTCCGACCCGGCTGGGCGGATCGATTATCGCCAGCCACATCCGCATCCCGGACGGCGGGCCGGTACCGGATATGGTTCACTACCACACAGTGGGATTCCAACTGATCTTTTGCTACAAGGGCTGGGTAGACGTGTTGTACGAAGATCAGGGGGACGCCATCCGTCTGCACGCAGGCGATTGCGTCACGCAGCCCCCTGGCATTCGCCACCGTGTTGTCGAAGCCTCCCCTGAGATCGAAGTGATAGAGATCGGCGTCCCGGCCGAACATGTCACAACAATCGATCACGACTTCACCCTGCCGAACGGAACCGGCGATCCTGCGCGCGAGTGGGACGGTCAGACCTTTGTACACCACTTAAAGGATCAGGCAGTCTGGCAGCCCTTCCACATACCGGGCTTTGTTGCGCGTGATACCGGGATCACCGCCGGCACCAAGGGTGTAGCAGGCATCCATGTCGCACGTTACCAAAGCGGCACTCCGCCGCAGTTTTCCCATGACGCAGATATCCATTTCACCTTTGTGATGGAGGGCACAATGACCCTGCGTGCGCAAGATCAACCGGACCGCGATCTCGAAGCGGGTGACGCTTTTGTCATTCCGCCAGAACTGGCCGCGTCATACGCCGATTGTTCTGACGATCTGGAGCTGCTCGAAGTCGCGCTACGTGGCGATTTCTCGACCAAGATCGTTTAACGCATAGCGGGCAGATGAGGTCCGCGCGAAAAGGCTAAAATTCTTCGTTTATTTCAGAGAGGTTCAAGGGAACCTTTTTAGGACAGACGACTTTCTTGTTCTTGAGCGCTCACGTTTGGTTTTCAACCTGATCCATGTATATTGTTTAGAGTCAGAGACTTATCTTATTTTCGGTTTGCTGGGAAGATGGGCAAACGACTCCAAGAAGTCATCATTTTTGCGCAATCTGGCAAAGGTTTTTTTACTTCTCCGCTCTAGCGTTCCCTTAAATTGGAGGGAAAAACGTATGCATGACTTGGCTTCTGAAACGGATCTCACCCGGACCTTGAATCAGTTCTCTGTTCCGATGTTCGCGATTGATCGCGGCGGACGACACGGCGACTTTCGACTGACAGGGGCCAACAAAGCACTGGAACGCGCCTGTAACAGGTCCGTAGCGGATATGATCGGCAGATCCCTCGTCGATTTACTGCCCGCAGCGGCAGCCAGAACTGCGTTGATGCGCTTTGCCCAATGCACCCGAGAACGTAGTGTCATTCGCTGCCGCGATGCCTTTGCGATCCCCAATCGCGATGTCAGATGGGACACAACGCTGCAATATGTCCAATTGGCCGACGGTCGCGACCGCATTGTCGGCACCACCATCGAACTTGCCCCTGAGGCTGACATGGGCCCTGTGCTCGTGTTCGAAGACATTCAGTACCTGTCATCCGTGGCCGATCTCCAGCTGCAAAATCTGATCACGATGTTCGAAACATTCCGCGATTTCGAACTCTTCACATTTGAGAACGAACAACGGGTGGCAAGATTGGGTGGGATGTGTCGCACTATTCAGCGCGCAGTGGATGATATCCGCAAAACCGTCCGCGCGGCGCAGCGTGATCACCGCCACATTGCCACACCCGCGCTTCAGCCGCACATCAACCATCGATGCGAACCCGGGATCACGGCTACCGATACCCTGACCGCGCTGTTCGACACTCTTGGGGCCGAATTGGTTAACCAATAGATATGGGTTTATGTTACGAATTTCGCATCACGCTTCATTTTTCGTAACATTTATCTTGTCGCAGCATCTCTCATGAACTAATGTATACTCTCGTTAGGGAGTATCTGGATGCACGCTTTCATTTGCGACGCGCAACGCACACCCATCGGGCGCTTTGGCGGTGCCCTTTCTGCTGTGCGCACTGATGATCTGGCGGCAGCGCCTATTGCTGCACTGATGGCGCGCAACGCTGATGTGGATTGGGCGCGGGTCGATGACGTTTTCATGGGCTGCGCAAACCAGGCGGGCGAAGACAATCGAAACGTGGCGCGCATGGCCGGATTGCTGGCCGGGCTCCCTGTCGATGTACCGGGTGTGACGCTGAACCGGTTATGCGCCTCAGGCATGGACGCGGTGGGCACTGCTGCCCGCGCGATTCGCGCAGGCGACATGGACCTTGCCATCGCCGGCGGCGTGGAAAGCATGACGCGCGCCCCTTTTGTGATGCCCAAGGCCGAAGCCGCCTTTTCCCGCACCAACGCTGTCTATGACACCACGATAGGCTGGCGTTTCGTGAATCCACGGATGAAATCGCAGTACGGCGTCGATTCGATGCCGCAGACCGCGGATAACGTGGCCGCCGATCACGACGTCAGTCGCGCGGATCAGGACGCATTCGCGCTACGCAGTCAGCAACGCTGGGCAGAGGCTCATGCCGCTGGTGTCTTTGCCGAAGAAATCACGCCGGTGTCCATTCCCCAGCGCCGAGGTGATCCGATAACCGTAAGCAAAGATGAGCACCCCCGGCCCGACACGACTCTTGATAAACTTGGCAAACTGCGCGGGATCAATGGGCCCGATCTGACCGTCACAGCGGGAAATGCATCCGGCGTGAACGACGGTGCCGCGGCAATGCTGGTCGCTTCTGAAAAGGCGGCGTCGGACCACGGTCTTGAACCCATTGCGCGTATCGTCGCCATGTCCGCTGCCGGCGTCGAACCCCGTGTCATGGGCATCGGTCCCGTGCCTGCCTGCCAAAAAGTGTTGGCCCGCGCTGGCCTGACTGCTGACCAGATGGATATTGTCGAACTGAACGAAGCGTTCGCAAGCCAGGGCATTGCAACGCTGCGCGCCCTCGGCATCAAAGAAGACGCGCCGCACGTGAACGCCAATGGCGGCGCGATTGCCATCGGCCATCCGCTTGGCATGTCCGGTGCTCGGCTTGTGATGACCGCAGCGTTACAACTCAAACGCACCGGTGGCCGGTACGCGCTGTGCACTATGTGCGTAGGCGTGGGCCAGGGCGTCGCGCTCATTCTTGAAAGGACCTGAACTATGTATGCTCAGATGATCAAATCAGAGGCGTCACAGGAAGATCCCGAAGCTCTCAAGGCATTTCAGGACCGGATCGACGCTGGCAGCAAGATCGAGCCCAAGGATTGGATGCCCGAAGGCTATCGCAAAACGCTGATCCGCCAGATCGGCCAGCACGCACATTCCGAAATCGTGGGTCAACTGCCCGAAGGCAACTGGATCAGCCGTGCGCCCACACTGGAACGCAAGGCCATTCTGCTGGCCAAGGTACAGGACGAGGCCGGGCATGGTCTCTACTTGTACTGCGCGGCCGAAACACTGGGGGTCAGCCGCGATCAACTCACCCGTGACCTGCTGTCCGGCAAGATGAAATATTCCTCGATCTTCAACTATCCAACGTTGACGTGGGCCGACATGGGCGCGGTTGGTTGGCTGGTCGATGGGGCCGCAATCATGAATCAGGTGCCGTTGCAGCGCACGTCCTACGGGCCGTATGCGCGCGCGATGGTGCGCATCTGCAAAGAGGAATCGTTCCACCAGCGTCAGGGCTTTGACATCATGATGAAGATGGCCAATGGCACAGACGCCCAGCGCAGGATGGCGCAGGATGCGCTGAACCGCTTTTGGTACCCTTCGCTGATGATGTTCGGCCCCTCTGACAAGGAATCGGTGCATTCCGAACAATCTATGGCGTGGAAAATCAAAATGAACACCAATGATGAACTGCGCCAGAAATTCGTCGATCAGACAGCACCGCAAGCCGAATATCTTGGGCTGACGGTTCCGGATGAACATTTGAAGTTCAACGAAGAATCCGGCCACTACGATTTCTCCGAACCCGATTGGGATGAGTTTTTTCAGGTCCTCAAGGGTAACGGCCCCTGCAATACCGAACGACTGGCGGCCCGCAACAAGGCCTGGGACGATGGCCGTTGGGTTCGCGAAGGGCTGCTGGCTCATGCCAAAAAGAAACGCAACGCAGCAATTGCTGCGGAATAGCCGACCCCTTCAATGGAGTTGACCAAGTGTTCCTGAAACGCTTGGACGCACACCAATCTGACGGAGACCTCGAAATGAGCAGCCCAGAATCCAGTCCTTACAACGATACCGAAGCCGCCGAACACGGCAGCCCCCGCAAAACCGAATGGCCCCTTTGGGAGATTTTCATCCGCGGCCAGCACGGCCTGTCGCATCGCCATGTCGGCTCCCTGCACGCGCCGGACGCCGAAATGGCCATCAAGAACGCCCGCGACGTTTACACCCGCCGCAACGAAGGGGTCAGCATCTGGGCCGTCGAAGCTGCGCATATCGCCGCGTCGTCTCCGGAAGAAAAGGGATCGCTCTACGAGCCCTCCAACGACAAGGTTTACCGCCATCCGACCTTCTTCGACATCCCTGACGAAGTGGGGGCGATGTGACCAAAGACCTTTTCGAATTCTGCTGCCGCATGGGCGACAACACCCTTGTACTGGGCCAGCGTGTCTCTGAATGGTGCGGCGTGGCCCCGGTGATCGAAGAAGACATTGCGCTCGCCAACATGGGCCTCGACCTCATTGGGCAGACCCAGCTTTGGCTCGGCCTCGCGGGCGAGACTGAAGGCCAAGGTCGCGATGCCGATCGCCTCGCGTTTCACCGCGACGTCTGGGACTTTCGGAATGTATTGCTGGTCGAACAGCCGAACGGTGATTTTGGCCAGACCCTGATGCGTCAGTTTCTGTTCGACGCCTGGCATCTGGAGATGTTGAAGGCCTTGCAGTCGGCCAGTCATGACCAGATCGCCGCCATTGCCGAGAAGTCCACCAAAGAGGTCACCTATCACCTTGAACGCTCCTCTGATACCGTGATCGGCCTGGGCGATGGCACTGAGGAAAGCCACGCGCGCATGCAAGCTGCGCTCGACCTGCTGTGGCCCTATGCGGGGGAAATGTTCACCGCCGACGCGGTCGATAAGGCAATCGCGGAACAGGGCATCGCTCCCGATCCCGCTAGCCTGCGCCCCGCCTATGACGCCCGTCTGGCCGAAGTGCTTGGCGAGGCGACGCTCGTCCGCCCCGTAGACGACTTTGCCCATCAGGGCGGCAAGACCGGCGTACGACATACCGAACATCTGGGCCATATGCTCAGCTCCATGCAGTTCCTGCAACGGGCCTATCCGGACGCGTCATGGTAATCGAAAAGCCCACTTTAGAGACAGTTTGGGACTGGCTCGGCCAGGTTCCCGACCCCGAAATCCCCGTGATCTCGCTCACTGATCTCGGCATCATCCGCGATGTCCAGTGGCAGGGCGATACGCTGGAAGTGACGGTCACGCCCACCTATTCCGGATGCCCCGCCACCACGATCATCAACCTCGATATTGAAACGGCTCTGCGCGCGCGCGGCATTGAAAACCTGTCTCTGAAACGGCAACTCTCGCCCGCCTGGACTACCGATTGGCTCAGCGACGCCGGCCGCGCTAAGCTCGAAGAATACGGTATCGCACCGCCGCAACCCGCCGGTGGCCCGCAGTACTGCCCGCGCTGCAAATCAACAGACGTCGAGCGCATCAGCCAGTTCGGCTCCACCCCCTGCAAGGCGCAGTGGCGCTGCAAGGACTGTCTCGAACCCTTCGATTACTTCAAGTGTATCTGACATGGCCCAATTCCATCCCCTCAAGGTAACAGACATCCACCACACCATCCGCGACGCTGTGGTGCTGACATTGCAGCCGGAAAACCCGGAACAATTTTCGTTCACCCAAGGCCAATACCTGACCTTCAAGCGTGACTTCGACGGTACCGAACTGCGGCGCAACTATTCAATCTGCACCGGACTTGACGAGGGCAAGATCAAGGTCGGGATCAAGCGCGTCGATGGCGGCGCGTTCTCCACTTTTGCGAATACCCAACTTCAAGTCGGCGATGTGCTGCACGCGATGCCCCCGCAGGGCAAATTTTTCACAAAGATAGAGCCTGAAAAGGCGAAAAACTATCTCGGATTTGCAGGCGGCTCAGGCATCACGCCGGTGCTGTCGATCCTCAAGACTGTTCTGAAACGCGAACCGCAAAGTACCTTTACGCTGGTATATGCCAACCGCGCCGTGAACACGATCATGTTCCGAGAAGAACTCGAGGATCTGAAAAACCACTACATGGGGCGGCTGACGATCATTCATATGCTGGAATCCGGTCAGGACATTGACCTTTTCACAGGTCGTGTCGATCAGGATAAATGCACGGCACTTTTCAAGTACTGGATCGACATCAAATCCATCCACACCGCCTTTATCTGCGGGCCGGAACCAATGATGCTGGCCATCTCGGAGAGCCTCAAAACCCACGGGTTAGAGCCTGATCAGATCAAGATGGAGCTTTTCAGCGAAAGCCAGCAAGGCCAGCTTGCAAAGCAGGAGATGGCTGCACGTGCGGAGGGGCAGAAGGGTACAGAACTAACGGTGATTATCGACGGGGCCAGCCGCACATTTGAAATGTCCAAGGGCCAGTCCGTGCTGGATGCCGCATTGGAAAATGGCCAGGATGCCCCCTTTGCCTGCAAAGCCGGGGTTTGTTCGACTTGCATGTGCAAGGTGCTGGAAGGCGAGGTTGAAATGCTTGCCAATCACGCGCTTGAGGATCACGAGGTGGCCGATGGGTATCGCCTGTCCTGCCAGTCTTATCCGATCACCGACACGCTCGTCATCGACTACGACACTCATTAGGGGGCCATATGCTCGAAGTTGAAAGTTTTGCCGCCGGGCAATGGATTGCACCGGGCGCCGGGGCGCGCGACATCGCCAGCGCCATCACCGGCGAGGTGATCGCGCGGGCCGGCAATGAGGCGCTCGATGTGCAGGCGATGCTGGGCTATGCGCGCGATGTGGGCGGCCCGGCGTTGCGAAAGATGACGTTCCATGACCGCGCGCGCATGCTCAAGGCTGTCGCGATGCACCTGATGACCCACAAACAGACACTTTACGATCTCAGCTATGATACCGGTGCGACGCTCAGCGATCATAAGATCGACGTCGACGGCGGGATCGGCACAATGATGGTTTTCGCCTCCAAAGGGCGACGCGAAATGCCGGACGGGCACGTCTATCTTGATGGCGTGCCAGAACAATTGGGCCGCGACGGGCAATTTCTGGGTCGCCACATTTGCACGCCGTTGCAAGGCGTGGCCGTACACATCAACGCATTCAACTTTCCGGTTTGGGGGATGCTGGAAAAACTTGCACCAACGCTGCTTGCCGGGGTGCCTGCAATCGTGAAACCAGCAACCGCCACCTGCTATGTCACGGAAAAATGTGTGCGACTGATGCTGGACAGCGGGCAGCTGCCAGCGGGTGCCGTGCAACTGGTAAGCGGTGGTTTGGGCGATATGCTCGATCATCTTGACCTGCAGGATGCCATTGCCTTCACCGGATCAGCCCACACAGCAAATCAGCTGCGCAGCAACCCGCATCTGTTGCAGCGATCCGTCCGCTTTGCGTCTGAGCAGGACAGTTTGAACGCCTCGGTGCTTGGCCCTGACGCCACCCCTGACACACCCGAATTCGACCTATTCGTGAAAGAAGTGCAGCGAGAGATGACGGCGAAAGCGGGTCAGAAATGCACTGCCATTCGCCGGATCATGGTGCCAGAACCGGTGTTAGAGCCTGTTATTGAGGCAATAACCGCACGCCTTGCAAAAACGACGATCGGCGATCCTCGCCTTGAACAGACCCGCATGGGCGCGCTGGTCTCTGCCAGTCAAAAACGTGATGTCCTGGAAAAAGCCGCTCTGATTGGTGCCGAGGCAGAGCGTGTGTTTGGTGACCCCGAAGATTTCAACGTCGATGGTGCTGACGCGCAGAAAGGTGCATTTGTCCCGCCAATGCTGTTCCATTGCACCGCGCCCGATCTGGCTGAACGCGTGCACGATACCGAAGCATTCGGCCCCGTCTCAACCATCATGGCCTATCGTGATCTGCCCCATGCGGTCAGCCTGCTGAACAAGGGCAAAGGCTCGCTTGTTGCCTCCGTCATTACCAACGACGGCGAAGTTGCGCGTGAAATAACGATGGGCAGTGCCGCCTTCCACGGGCGGCTTTATTTCAACAACCGCGCGTCAATGAAAGAAGCAACGGGCCACGGCTCCCCCCTGCCACACATGGTTCACGGCGGCCCGGGCCGCGCAGGTGGTGGCGAAGAACTGGGCGGGATCCGTGGTGTCATGCACTATATGCAGCGCACGGCGGTGCAGGGCAGCCCTGATATTCTGAGCGCAATCAGCCAGCAATGGGTGCCGGGCGCAGATGAGATCACTGATCGCGCGCATCCCTTCACCCGCACCTTTACCGACCTCGATCTGGGCGAGACGTTCTATTCCCTCCGCCGTGAAATCACCCTCGATGATATCGAAACCTTCGCGCATTTCACCGGGGACACCTTTTATGCCCACATGGACGATGAAGCCGCGCGCGCAAACCCGTTCTTCCCGGGCCGCGTGGCGCACGGTTATCTATTGCTCAGCTTTGCAGCAGGCCTGTTCGTGCAGCCTGATCCGGGCCCGGTACTGGCCAACACCGGCCTTGATAATCTGCGTTTCATGACCCCTGTCGCAGCAGGCGACAGCATCCGCGTGCGCCTGACGGTCAAGCACAAGACACCTCGCAATGATGAATATGGTGAGGTACGCTGGCACGTGACCCTGACCAATCAGAATGACGAGACTGCCGCCGAGTATGAGCTCTTGACCATGAATGCCCTCTGATACGCTGTACGACGCGGCGGCAGATCTGCGCGCCCTTGGGGGTGGGCGGGTCTGGTCGTTGGTGGTCAGCCTGTTTGGTGATCTGGCACAGGGGGAGGGCGACAAGATTGATGGCCCGGTCCTGTCTGCAATCATGGCAGCACTTGAGGTAAGACCAGAAGCCGCCCGCGTGGCGCTGCACCGCTTGCGCAATGACGGCTGGATCGCATCCGAGAAATCCGGACGCATCAGCCAGCACAGCCTTACTGCACTGGGACGCGCCGAAAGTGCGGCAGCAAGCCCGCGCATCTACGCCCGCCCCAATGAGGGGCCAGAGAACTGGCAGCTTGTCATTTTGCCCAAGACTGATCCAAAGAGGCAGCAGATATTGAACGATGCAGGCATGATCCAGCTTATGCCCCGCGTCTTTGTCGGCCCGGCGGACGCTCCACTGCCCCGGGACACCTTCGCGCTCGCCGCCAGTACCGCGCCCGATTGGGTGTCAAAACAGGTGGCACCTGCAGCGCTGGAAGACGACTACGCGCGGCTGCGCACCGCGCTTGAGGCACTGTCAGATGCGTTGACAGACCTGCCGTCCCTCGACCCGCTCGACACCGCCGTTTTACGCTGCCTCGTGGTCCACAATTGGCGCCGCTTGGTGTTGAAATATGCCCAACCGCCCCGCGCGCTGATTGATCCGCAAAGCGATTATTACAAGTGTCACGTGTTGGTCTCCAATCTGCTGACCGCCTACCCAAGACCAGCACTTTCGGACATCGCTCTGAACAAGGCGATTTAACCGCTGCTTTCCACGGTGCCACGACCGCGATATAGGGGGCGCATGACAAATACTCTTTATCAAAACGATCTGCCTGACGGCCTTGATCTGGGTCCTATGGTTGCCATCGATTGTGAAACCATGGGCCTGAACCCGCACCGCGACCGCCTGTGCGTTGTGCAATTGTCGGGCGGCGACGGAAACGCACATCTGGTGCAGATCGCCAAAGGACAGACTGAGGCACCCAATCTATGCGCCCTGCTGGAAAACCCTGATGTTCTCAAGCTCTTTCACTTCGGCCGCTTCGACATCGCCGCCATGCTGAACGCCTTTGGCGCGCTGACCGCACCGGTCTATTGCACCAAGATCGCCAGCCGCCTTGTGCGCACCTACACAGACCGGCACGGGCTGGCGAAACTGCTGCAAGAGATGCTGCAAATCGACATCTCCAAGCAGCAGCAATCCAGTGACTGGGGCGCCACCGATCTGACCGAAGCGCAGCTAGAATATGCCGCATCCGATGTCCTTTATCTGCACCAACTGCGCGACAGGCTGAATGCGATGCTGGAACGCGAAGGCCGCATGGAAATCGCACAGACATGTTTCGACTTTCTACCGACCCGCGCCCGCCTGGACCTTGAAGGATGGCCGGACACGGACATATTTGCCCATTCATGAGCACCCCTTTCCTTGATACCGCCGCCCGCGTGATCCGCACAGAGGCCGAGGCGCTGATGACGTTGGCCGACAGCCTGGATGCGCGCTTTCGCGATGCCATCGACCTGATGAAGGGCTGCAAAGGGCGGATCATTGTCACCGGCATTGGCAAGTCCGGCCACATCGCGAACAAGATCGCAGCGACGCTTGCCTCCACCGGGACGCCCGCGCAATTCGTACACCCGGCCGAGGCCAGCCACGGCGATCTGGGCATGATCACACGCGATGACGTGGTATTGGCCATCTCGAACTCTGGCGAAGCGCCCGAACTTGCCAACCTGCTGATCTATTCGCGCCGCTATGACATCCCCCTGATCGGCATGACCAGCCGCCTTGGCAGCGCGCTGGCGCGCCAGTCAGATGTCATACTGCAATTGCCCCAAACCGGTGAGGCCTGCGGCACCGGCGTCGTTCCCACCAACTCGACCACCATGACGCTCGCTTTGGGCGATGCGCTGGCAGTGGCATTGATGGAGAACCGCGACTTCACGGCAGAACACTTCCGCGACTTCCACCCGGGCGGCAAGCTGGGCGCCCAGCTCAGCCGGGTTGCGGATTTGATGCACACGGGCGATGCAATTCCCTTGGTGCATCAAGACGCCCCGATGAGCGATGCCCTCTCACAGATCGGGGAAAAAGGCTTTGGCGTCACAGGCGTCACCGACGATGCGGGCCAGTTAGCCGGGATCATCACCAACGGTGACCTCAGCCGCCATATCGAAGGGCTGCCCACATTCAAGGCGCGCGATGTGATGACCCCCTCGCCCATTACCATCGACCCGGATGCGCTGGCCGAAAAGGCCGTGCGCATTATGAACGACCGCAAGATCACGTGTCTTTTGGTTGTCGATCCCAACGCCCCCGGCAAACCGACCGGTTTGCTGCACATCCACGATTGCCTACGCGTCGGACTGGGATGAGTGCCGTGGCCTCAGATCGCTACTCCCGGCTGATTTCCTGGCTCAAGGTGGTCTTTCCACTAACTGCCCTTGCCATCCTCTCCACGCTGTTTCTTTTGTCCCGCAGCAATGACCCCGAAACGGTGATCCCCTTTGCCGACAAGGAAATTCAGGACCGCCTGCGCGACCAGCAGGTCACCGGGCCCTTCTTTACCGGGACCACCGCCGATGGCGACAAAGTGTCGTTTTCCGCCGAAAAACTTACAACGCCGCAGGGCGAAACCGACGCAAACGAAGCGCAACAGATCAGGTCGGTATTGGAACTGGCGGAGGGCAGCGTCGTCACGCTTGAAGCTAACCGGGCGAGCTTTCATATCGTCGACGACATGGCAAGATTGCAGGACAAAGTGGTAATTTCGACGTCAGGCGGGTACCGGTTGGCCAGCGATATGCTGGAAACCAAAATGTCCGTCCTTGCGCTCACATCCCCCGGTCCGGTTGAAGGGATCGCGCCCGCGGGCACCCTTTCCGCCGGCAGTATGACGCTGTTCCCCCGCGATGGCACCAAGGCCCCCCAATTGGTTTTCACAAACGGTGTGAAGCTGATATACACCCCAAAAGAGTTAAAAGAGTGATCGCCGTGAGACTTCTGCTTCTGCCTGTTTTCCTGTTCGCCCTGGCGACAGCAGCGTTTGCACAAGGCACAAACGTCGCATTCGGCACCATCCGGCAAGACACCAGCCAACCGGTTGAAGTAACAGCCGACAATCTCAACGTGGATCAGGAAAACGGTACCGCTGTGTTCGAGGGCAATGTGTTGATCGGACAGGGGGAAATGCGTTTGTCAGCAGCTCGAGTCCTGGTCGTCTATGGCGACGGTGGTGAAGGCATTTCGCGCCTCGAGGCGACAGGCGGTGTGACGCTGGTGTCCGGCCCCGACGCCGCTGAGGCAGAGCGCGCCGACTACAGCATTGATGAAGGTACCATCGTGATGTCGGGCAATGTGCTGCTTGCGCAGGGCCAAAGCGCGCTGAGTGCGGATCGCATGTCGGTACGCCTGTCTGATGGCACAGCGCAGATGTCGGGCCGGGTTAAAACCATTCTGCAAACCGGTGGTGATAACTGATGGCACCCCCCAAGCTGGCGGTGGCTGACGGGAACGCCGGCCTTAGAATAGAACACCTGCGCAAATCCTATCGCAAAAAGACCGTTATCCGCGATTTTTCGATGCATCTGGATCGCGGCGAAGTGGTAGCGCTGCTGGGGCCAAACGGGTCTGGCAAGACGACCACGTTCTATTCGGTCGCCGGTCTGGTCACACCCGAAGCGGGCACCGTCACAGTGGATGGCAAAGACGTGACGACGCTGCCCATGTATCGCCGCGCGCAACTGGGTATCGGCTATCTGCCGCAGGAAATGAGCATTTTTCGTGGTCTGTCCGTTCAGGACAACATCGCCGCGATTCTCGACATCACGGTGGCACATCGTCACCAGCGCCGGGAACGGCTCGAAGAACTGCTGTCCGAGTTTTCCATCGAACACCTGCGCCGCGCACCTGCACTGGCCCTCTCAGGCGGTGAACGGCGACGGGTCGAAATCGCGCGGTGCCTGGCCGCAGACCCGAAATATCTGTTGCTGGATGAACCTTTTGCAGGAGTTGACCCGATATCGGTGGGCGATATCCGCCATCTGGTCGCCGATCTGAAAACCCGCGGCATTGGCGTGCTGATCACCGATCATAACGTGCGCGAAACCCTCGAAATCGTTGACCGCGCCTATATCCTGCACGAAGGCAAAGTGCTGATGTCGGGCACGCCCAACGAGGTTGTGCAGAACGAAAACGTCCGCCGGGTCTATCTTGGCGATAACTTCCGCATTTCTTAACGCTTCCAAATGGTTAACAGTATTTTTCCGCGCAAATGGGTGTCCGGCCATTGACTTTCAGACGAAATCTTGGCCTGATCATGGGATGGCAGCACCGCGTTCCTGTTTGATCCTGCATCGGCCTTTCAGCCAAGGCATGGCAAAAAACAAGCAACCGAAAATGCCAGCAACCCGCATCTGAACCATTGCTCGGCCACGCTCGTGGTCCGATTTGCGATGTTCAGGCCAATCAAGAAGGAGACCCTATGCGGTACCAGATCAGCGGCAAACAGATCGACATCGGTGACGCCCTGCAAACCCACGTCAAGGCAGAGCTGGGCGCAGCCGTTCAGAAGTACGCTGGCCGTCCTACTGACGCGACGGTGGTCTTCTCAAAGTCGGGGCATGAGTTTGTCTGCGAGGCAACAGTACACCTTTCCACCGGTCTGACCGCATCTGCCAAGGCACATGACACCGAAATTTATGCGGCATTCGATGGATGTTGCGAAAAGATGGAGAAACAGCTGCGCCGTTACAAGCGCCGTCTCAAGGACCATCACAAGGAACGTGTCGAACCGGTTGAACTCCTTGGAGCATCCTCTTATATCCTCGCCTCTGAAAGCGACTCGGACGCGCAGGAGCCAGAAACTCTTCAACCTATGATAATCGCCGAAATGCAGACCAAGATCGCTACCTTGTCTGTCGGAGAAGCGGTGATGCAGATGGAATTGGGAGGAGCCCCTGTGCTAGTGTTCCGCAAAGAGGGAAAAGAGGGATTGAACGTCGTGTACCGTCGCGAGGACGGCAACATCGGCTGGATCGATCCGGCATAACATAAAGGGCGCAACAGGCGTCCAAGGGCAGAGCAAACGTTATGGATCTTGTGAGAGTTCTCAAGCCGGAGGCGGTCAAGGTATTGACCTCAGCGTCCAGCAAAAAGCGCCTGATGCAGGATATCGGGGATTTGGTGCAAAATGCCTATAACCTCAGCGCGTCTGACGTTGTCAACGCTCTCATGACCCGCGAATCGCTGGGACCGACCGGTGTCGGTCGCGGTGTTGCTCTGCCACATGCGCGGCTGGACGGTCTGGAAGAAGTCGTCGGCGCATTCGTCCTTCTGGACAAGCCGATTGATTTCTCTTCCGTTGACCGTCAGCCCGTTGATCTGGCCTTTGCCCTGTTTGCACCGACAGATGCGGGCGTCGAACATCTCAAGGCACTGGCCCTCGTCAGCCGCACGCTGCGCAACAACAGCATCTGCAACAAGCTGCGCGCCAACCCGGTTGCAACGACGCTCTACACAATCCTGACCGAAGAACAGTCGACGCAGGCCGCCTAGGCCCAGCGACCAAAACCAAAGGTCACATAATCGCGCTGGTAGGCTTCTGCCGCCAGGTCTTCGATCCTCTCATCATAGATCTCTGCCAAGGTGATCGGCTGGTCCGGAACCGCCTCTGGCAAGGCCGGTGCGTCAGGCGCGCCAACAATCGTCGCCAATTCGGCCAGTTCAACCGCCATATCTTCCTCGCGGATCAACCGGTCCGGCAGCGCCAGATCACCAAATCCCGTCAACGCCTGTGCCTGCGTGCACCACGCGTTATCCACACGTATCGCGGTCTGCCCGGACAGATTGCCCTTCAGAAAGGTCAGAAAGGCGGCAAAGGCAGCGCGATGCGCGTCCTTGTCATAGCCCGCATCAGGCCCATCCGGGGGCAGCGGCATCTTGTAACGTCGGATCATCGTATTGCGCAGATGAACAAAGCTGCCCGCGCCCGTGTGCACAATATGGCGACAGAAGGCATCATGCGCGCGCGCCACCGGATGCCTGAGCACCGTAAAGCTGCGGTGCCCGGGATGGCGCCGCTTCCAACGGCGCAGGTCTTTCTGCGTGAGCTTGGTCCGCAAATCCTCGAGATTAACGCCATCCAGCGCCGCCATCCACGCCGTCACTTGCTCAAGCGGCCCGGATTTCAGCGGCAGATACAATAGCGCGCTTTCGGCCGCAGCCACGTAAGACGGCACATTCGGCCCGCGACGCGGCTCAAAGTTGGGCGTTCGGGTCAGATCAAACCGATCCATCCGCGCCAGCGCCGCCAGCATTTCGTCGTAATTGCTGACCTTGGCCGAGATCGGATTGGGGTTCTGCTTTTTCAGCTTCTTGTCCAACCCCTCAAGCGTCTCATCCACACCCAGATACCGCGCCAGGCCATTCATGACCTCAACGCTTTGCAGGTCTTCATAGGCCAGGTAAAATGCCACCTGTCCGGATGTTTGCAATCGGTTCAGCAAGGTCACCTGGAACTGCTGCAGGGCATCCAGATGGGCGGCAAATTCATCACTGTCAAACTGCGCCTGCGCCGCCTTGTGCGCTTTGATATCCGTTAGCTTCCACTGGCCTGTGGCCTGCGCGATCTTCCAACTGACATAGCTTTCGACCGGATTGCGCGTCAGCACGATCTTGGCACAACGCGTATCCTCGATGATCTTGTCAAAAACGCGGGGGTCGTGGTCATGGAAAAAGCGAAACCCGCTCAATACGTCCGTCGTCCCCCGGATCGCATCAAGCAGCCGCGCCGGATCCTTGTCGCGGGTATCCAGATCGACACCAAGGATCGGTTTGTTGTTCGGATATCCGATGAAATGAGGATTGAAGGCCTCACCATGACACTGGATACCCTCAAAGGCATTGAGGTTCGCTTCCAGAAAATTGCTACCGGTACGCATCTCGGCAAAAACCACGAAACTGTCAAAGGCGCGGCCCATGCTCTACCTCACCAGATAGGGTTTGCGCGCAGGCTTGGCGGTGGCTGCAATTCCGCGTTCGGCGGGGAAATCACCCATCAAGTAAGGGTGCATCCCCTGATTTTTGAGATTCTGCAGAAACTGCCCGAACCCGTTCAGATCAACCATCTGGGGCACCTCTGCCAGGCGGCGCAACTTGGTCCGACCAATCTCGTCCAGAATGCCCTGCAGGGGTTCCATCGGTGCCTCAATAAACTCCGCCATGCTCCAGATCCGCACCCGCGCTTTGCGATACGGTGACCGTAGCACATCCATGTGCTTGCTTTCGATCTGCTGTAGTCTGGCAGCCAGCCGGCGAATTTCGACAAAGTCGAGGTTCGACCGAAAGAGCGGCACAGCCCAGGCCCCGGTGATCACCGAAACCTGCGCATTAGGGTCTTTTGCCACCAACCAGTTGATATCCTGATTGTCCGCGGGCCCGAATTGAAAGCACTGCCGTTCGCCACGGGTGTTCCAGATCAGATTTGTTAAAAACGCCTTGGCACTATAGTCCCGAAGTATAGCGGAATCTGACTGCGCGCCATTCAGGGTCTTTTGACCCTCGGCATAATGCGCCCTGTCCGGGGCAAAGAGATGCCCATGCACACGCGCTTCTGTCGCCTTCGCCAACCACGGTTCAAAATTTTCGAACAATTCCGAAAACCCCTGAAACATCGAATAGGGCGCGGCAGTCACGCCATTTTCCCAATCCTCATTCGGAAAGCGGCTTTGCATATACAGGCCCGACCGCCCTCGGGTCCGCCGCTCCACCGCCTTGGCAAAGATGCGGTCAATCTTGCCGGGGTTCGGCTCTGTCCGTTTCATCGCCCCGGACGGATCGGTTAGAAATGCCTCGTAGAGGCGATCCGCGTAAGGCCAGATCTTGCGTGCGACAAAACAATCGGAACGGCGCAGCAACTGCAGGTGATCGTCATAGAAAATATGGGGCTTGCCCTGAAAATCGAACTTGCTCAATGTCAGCGACCGGCTTTCAATCTTGGACGAGTAGAGCCGCGCCAACGTCTGAAAATAGGATTCATCCGGGATCCAGACATGCCGGAAGAACCGGTCGTATTTTCGCCGCTCAGGGTCCTGCAGAATGGCTGACAGGGTGCGCCGGCTCAGGCACCACCACTGCGACCCCATATGCGGGATAACCCCGTTGGGCATTTTGCGCTGAAGCCCAAAGCGGCGCTGCACCTCAACAAATCGGTCAAAAAGATAGCGGTTCTTCTTCCAGGAAACCGGAAAACGCAGGGTAAACCGCTCCTCATCCAGACCCCCGACCGTCCAGGGCACATCGGATGTTGTCGCGCTTTCGATGAAGTCCGTTTGGGGGCGCGCTGCCAGATATGCAATCAGTTCCTCCACTGGGCGCAGCGGCAGACAGGACCCCGAAGCCAGATAAACATGCCGCACATCCGGAAAGCTTGCCAGCATCAGTTCCGATGCGGATTGCGAGGCGGCCACGATCCCCCATGTCCCCCATTCGCACCGATATCTGTTGCTGAACTTGACCTTTGGCAAATCCCCCAGCGAAGTGACGAACGTGTCATACGTGCGCCGCGGCACGCCCTTGTCCACATGGATCACAACGGGACATCCTGCCGCCGACCAGTGGCGGGCAACCTGCTCTGCGCGGGCCAGTGCCGTGTGCACCAGCATGACAATTCCGACGCCGCTCATGCCCAGTTGCCCTTGGACATCAGGCCCAGAATCTCAAGCTGCCGCCAGTTGATGTACCGCTCTGACCATTTGCACCAAAGCTGTGGATCATCCTTCAGTCGCTCTGCATAGGCCTTGTATTCAACCGACGCCGCATAATGCTGATTGCGCTCAAGCTCTTCGGCGGCCTTGGCCCCGAAGGTATCCAGGAACTTGGCATGCAACAGCACGCCCGAGGCCTTTTCACCCCCCCATTCATCGTAGACCTGGTTCAATCCGCGTGGCAGCAACATGTGGGTCGAACTGACATAGGCATATCGTTTGTCCCATTTCACCAACGGCACCTTGTTCAGCGCCGGTGCCTTTTCTGGCGTATCGGGAAAAAAGACGCGTGCACGGGGCCCACCCTGTATCCACAGGTTTGTAAATTTGTGATTGCGCGAAATTGTATAATTCCCGCTGTCGAACCACGATGCGATCTCCATCGGGTTCTGGCCCGCGCGGTAGGGCTGTTCGTCAATCCGGCCCTTGGGATACATGTCCAGCAACATCGCCGAAAACGACTTGATCGATGATGCATCCAACCAGTCCGTAAGCGCGCGCAGCGGGCGGGTATCGCAGAACGGATAGACCAGAAATTCGTCCGGATCGACTGTCAGCGTCCAATGGCCATGTGCGTACTTCATCTGCAGCCAGTTCAGCCAGTCGACCCCAAACCGCGAGCGCCGGTAACTTGCCTGGCTAGACCAGAGAGACACATCCGGCTGGTCTATCAGATAGCTGTGCGATCCATCATCGCTGTCATTGTCCACGATGAAAAAATGGCCAACGCCCATATCGCGATAGTATTCCAGGAAATAGGGCAGCCTGATCCGTTCATTCCGCTGCGTGCTGAACAGCAGAATGTCGTCATCTCGGATCTGACTGGTGCGATCTACAACGCGCTTCAGCTCTCGACGTTTTCGAAACGCACGAATGCGCCAGCGCTTCCGCTGAAGCCTCAGCCGATATGACTGAATGATGCCCAAAAACCGCCCTCACCCTCTTGGACTTCGCCGCTCGTTTTCTGCGCTATCACATCAAACTTAACACAGTCTTGAAGTGATCGTCCCAAGTGGAACCAGAGTACCGGTGTTCCTCTGGCGCGTCTGGCGGCTCATTTGCCCAACGCATTAATGTATTTTTCCACATTTTTGGGTCAGAAACATCAACGTAGACTGGGTTTTTGCCCAGAATTTCTCTGAAAACATTCAAATCGTTGCATAAAACACGCGCCCCCAGAGAAAGCGCTTCAACCGGAGGAAGACCAAAACCTTCCGCTACACTGGGAAAGAGTACACCAGAAGATTTTTCAATTAACGCGGCCAGACCGGCATCATCCAATCCGGGTAGTTCGCGGACCGCACCGTCAGGCGGCAAGGCGTCCAATCGGGCAAAAACCTCTTCGTTGTTCCAACCCCGGCTGCCACAGATCAACAACGGCGGCGCGTCCTGCCCCCAGTCGTCCCAGAGATCCAGCAGAAAGGCATGGTTCTTGCGCGGCTCAATCGTTCCCACCGTGACAAAGTATGGACCGCGCGGCGGCAACCCCACGGGCAATGCTGTAGCGTCGGCCTGCAGCGTAATTGTTCCCAAATGCGCAACAATTCCATCCGGTACGCGGCCCCAACTCTCCAGATGGCGTTCCGCACGTGATCTGGTATCGGCAGAATTATAGATGATGCGGTGCGCCCGCGCCCCGACGCGGCGAAGCTTCTTTTCAAAACGGCGCGCTGCGCCCTTTCGCTGGTACTCTGGATGCTCCAGCGGGATCACGTCGTGGATCATCACATGAATGGCCCCGCCAATACCGTCTACGGCATCCAGTACCCGATCGGTCAGGTCGCTATGGCCGACATTAAAATAATCGACTGCGCCGTCCAGATGCGCGCGCAGCATCCGCCGCAATCCACGGCGAGACACCCGCGCAATCGCCAGCTGCCGCGCATCGCTTTCTGCGCGCAAGGCAATCTCATCACGTCCCGGCGCCAACCGCGACATCAGCGAAACGCCTCCCCAAGGGACAAGACCATCCAGACGATCGCGCACCGCCTCAAGCCCTGCACGATCCAGCAGCAGATATCCAAAAGGCGTGCGCACTATTCCGAAAACAGGCTCTGTATCGGACAAAAAGCGGCCGAGATACGCGTGTTCGACCCGATCAATCCCCGTTGCAATCCTGCCCGCCCGCCGCAGACTGCGTGTCAGGTCGATCAGGCGCGCGCGCGCCATCTCAGGCGTCGTAATGGCCGGTCTGGTGCCATCTCCATGCATCGGTGATCATCTGTTTCAAACTCGATTTTTCCGGTTTCCACCCAAGTTCCTGCACAGCCCGTGTCGAGCCCGATACCAATCGGGTACAATCCCCCGCGCGCCGGTCCCCGATCTGAAATGGCACCTCTCGATTGGTCACGTCGCGGCTGTGATCAATCACCTCGCGCACTGAAAAGCCCGCCCCGGTACCAAGATTAAAGACACGGCTTTCCTTGCCATCCATCAGCCATTTCAAACCAAGAACATGTGCATCAACCAGATCACAGACATGAACGTAGTCCCGAATGCAGGTGCCATCAGGTGTATCATAATCAGTGCCAAAAATCGTCAACGCATCGCGCTTTCCGTCAATCGCGTCCAGCATCAGAGGAATAAGATGTGTCTCTGGCTGGTGGTATTCGCCCACTTCGGCCTCAGGATCTGCACCTGCGACGTTGAAATAGCGGAATATGACATGGCTTAACCCATGCGACGCTTCAAAATCCCGCAGGATATCTTCGATGGCACGCTTGGAGGCACCGTAAGCATTGATCGGCTGCTGCACCGATGTCTCATCCAGCACCACATTATCCTGATCCCCATAGGTCGCGCAGGTGGACGAAAAGACGAAATTCAGGCAATCGGCATCCACAGCAGCCTCAATCAGGTTCAATGACCCCGAAACGTTGTTGCGCCAATACTTGCCCGGCTCAGCCATGCTCTCCCCCACCTGGCTCAACGCGGCAAAGTGCATGACGGCGATTGGCTGATACTTGGCAAAGACGGCATCAAGACGTGCACGATCCAGCAGATCGCCCTCTTCGAACGGTCCGAACTTCACCGCATCCCGCCAGCCTGTCACCAGATTGTCGAACGTTACAGGCGTATATCCTGCGGCCTTCAGCGCTTTGCAGGCATGCGAGCCGATATAGCCCGCTCCGCCAGTGACCAGAACGTTGCTCATCGAATGCCTCCGAATCGGGTTTACTGTGCGGCCTTGTCGACCTGCATGATACTGTGCAGATAGCTGCTGAGATCATCCCTAAGGTCTTCACGGGCCAGACCGAATGCAACAGTCGCCTGCAAAAACCCTGATTTAGAGCCGCAATCGAACCGTTGCCCCCGGAACCGATAGCCATAAACATCATTTCCGTCTGCAATGTCGCGGGCGATCGCATCAGTCAGCTGGATCTCGCCGCCTGACCCGGATTTGATTTGGTTGAGATTACGCAAAACGGAGGGTTCCAGAATATAGCGGCCAATGACGGCAAGGTTCGATGGCGCATCTTCCGCCTTGGGTTTTTCCACCATCCCTTTGACCTTCACAAGGCTGCCCATATCGTCAGACACATCCAGCACCCCGTACGAAGACGTCTGCTCAGGCTCGACTTCCATCGCGGCAACGATATTGCCCCCGGTTTCGGCATAGGCCTCGACCATCTGCTGAAGGCAGGGCTTGTCTGCCGCGATCACGTCATCGGGCAGCATGACTGCAAAGGGTTCGTTGGCAATCAGACGTCGCGCGCACCAAACGGCATGGCCAAGGCCCAGCGCCTTGTGCTGACGGATATAGGCAATAGCGCCACTTTCCATGTTGGTGTTCTGCAAGGTCTCCAACAGCTCAGTCTTGCCCTTCTTGCGCAATTCCTGCTCAAGCTGCGGTGCGTGGTCAAAGTAGTCTTCCAACGCGCCCTTGCCCCGCGACGTGACAAAGATGAATTCCTTGATTCCGGCGGCACGCGCCTCATCGATGGCATATTGCACCAACGGGCGGTCAACGAGGGTCATGATTTCCTTTGGAACCGACTTGGTCGCAGGCAGAAACCGGGTGCCCATGCCTGCTACGGGAAAGATCGCCTTGGTTACTTTTTTACGCATCTTACTCTCGTTACCCTCTGACTGAGGTGCTTTGGTTCGCGGAACAGGTGCGTTTCGCGCCCGCCCATTATTTCGCCCGGATTTCTAAAATTCGGCTCAACATCGGGAAATATCGCTCCCTAAATCTATTCCTCGCCCAAACCACGCTGAATTGCCACCCGCGCGCGTTCTCTTTTCACTCTTTTGGCGCGTGTTGTCAGCCGTATAAGCGGATCTTTGCGATCTGATCTGCCAAACACGCCGCCCTTTTGCATCCAAAAGCCCTCATCGTCAAAACGAAGTTGATGGAAAATACCTGTAGGTGACAGATTAAGCACGGTGACAATCTCGCCGCTTTTCACCCTTTCTCTGGCCTCGGCAAGCGCAGCTGCGCCATGGATCGGTCGCGTTGCAATCAGAACGCTGGCCCTCTCTTTTGATGGAAAGCGTTTGAAGGGCGCACGTGGATGCGCGGCAAGGGCCACACGCCCAAGAACGCGTTGTCTGCCTTCCTCATACCCCGCGTCCAGTCGCCTCATCAGATGTCGCACATCCCCTGGCTCAAGTCGGCCCTGAACAAAGTGTCCCAGCACTCTGCGCCGCTGATCCGCCCTGATATCCGCCCAATGGCCCTGATGGGCAGGCTCTGGCAGGTGCTTGCGCTGGAACACCGCCCAGCTTGCACCGATATCAAAAAGATCTCGTGGGACACGCCCGCGGGTCCGCGTTGAATTTGCATCAAACCCATGATGCACCTCGGCCAAAGGGGCGATTGCCGTGGCATGGCCGGCACGCGCAAGACGCATGTTCACGTCGGTCTCATCCAGAAAGTAGTGAAACGCGGTGTCAAACCCGCCAAGGTCCAGCAGCACATCCCGGCGAAACGCCATGTTAGTGCCTTCTGTCTTCACGGCACGGCCCTCGGGCGGCGTAAGAACCGTCGCCTTTTGCGCGTCGACATTGATATGGTGGGAAAACCCTTGCGCGTCCAGGCTGCGGGCCCGCCATTGAAAGGATATGCCGTTGCGGCCCCGCACAAATCCACCCAACGCGGCCACATCGCTCTGGTTCGCAGGGGCCACCAAATAGTGCAGCCATTGGGGTTCCGGCACAGCGTCATCATCGATGAAAGCCACGATATCACCCGCAGCATGTTCCACCCCAAGATTGCGCGCGGCAGAAATGTTGGGCTCATCAAACGCCACCAACTTCAGATGGTCAGAAAACGTTAATGTCCCTGCCGCCGCAATTCCTTCAGGGTCTGCCACGACAATGACCTCAAATGGATCAAACTGAAGTTGCGAAATACCCGTAAGACAGCGTTTCAAGGCGACCGGGCGGCACCGGCTGACCACGATCACGCTGACCGTCAGGTCGGTCATTCAAGGCCCATTTGTGCCATCATAGTCTCTATTTTCGGCACATCCTCGGGATTATTCAGCTCCCAGAACGCGCGGCCGCGCGCTTCAACCTCAACACATAGCACCGCGCGCCCGTTTTCCATGAACCGTAACTGCTCCAACCCCTCAAGCTGCTCCAATGGGCCAACGTTCCAGGACGGGTACGCCGCCAGCGCATCAGGGCGGTAGGCATAGACCCCGACGTGGTGGAAAACAGGTGTCATATCTTTGTCCGCATAGGCCTTGGACGTGAACGGAACCACCTCTTTGGAAAAATACATTGCCTGATGATCCGCCGCAAAGACCGCCGTCGTGCCTCCGACCCGACCCGCCTTGCGGTCAGTCAGAAAACTATTCAGCGTCGCGCCATCGCACCGCAGAACCGGCGTGGCAATTTCAGCCTTGGGCGCGCCCTGCAAACCCTCTACCAGATCTTCGATAAACCAATGCGGCGTCAGCGGGGCGTCGCCCTGCAGGTTTATGACAATGTCAAAACTGCCACCCAGCTTCTCGTGTGCCTCGGCGCATCTTTCCGTCCCATTGGCACACTCAACCGAGGTCATGACAACTTCTGCGCCAAATGCCTCTGCCGCATCTCTGATCCTGTCGTCATCGGTGGCCACCACCACCCGGTCCACGCCGGTCACATCCTGAGCCGCCCGCCAGGACCGCTCAATCAGACTGCGCGACACGCCACCCGCACCTTTAAGTGCCGCCAATGGCTTGCCGGGATAACGCGAGGATTGATAGCGGGCGGGGATGACGATCAAACTGGACATCACGCGGCTTTCAGATCAACGCCGGGCGCGAGCGCGATGAAGAACGGATTGGCGAAATCCGCCTTGCCGTAGACCAGCGGCGTCAGATCATCAAACCGCACCACCTGCCCCCCCGCACCAGCCAGAACGGCATGACCCGCAGCGGTATCCCACTCCATCGTGCGCCCCAGCCGCGGATACAAATCCGCCTCTCCCGTCGCCACCAAACAGAACTTGAGCGACGACCCCGCAGAGGTCATGTCCTTGACCGCGTACTTGCCGATGTAATCGTCAGTCGCCTGATCCCTGTGTGATTTCGAGGCCACGACCATCAGGGCCGAATTATCCGCGTTAGAGACTGATATCTCGCGCATAGGGCCCACATCCTCTTTCTCGAACGGTCCCTGCTCTTCAACCGCTTGACCATCAGCCCGCGTGAAAAACATTCGCGATTTGGCAGGCGCATAAACAACACCACGGGTTGGCACGCCACCCTCGACCAAGGCGATGTTGACGGTAAAATCGCCGCGTCGATGAATGAACTCCTTGGTCCCATCAAGCGGATCGACAATCAAAAAGGTATCGCCCTTAGCCGAATGAGTTGCGGCCTGTTCTTCCGTGACTAGCATCACGTCCGGAAAGGCTGCGCGCAGTCCGGCGGAAATGATGGCATCCGCCGCCTCATCCGCCGCAGTCACCGGGCTGTCGTCGGATTTGGATTTCACATCAAAATCGTCGCGCTCGTAGATCTCCATGATCTTGTCGCCCGCCTGCAGCGCCAAAGTGCGCATCACTTGCATCAGTTTCGTGTAATCCATGCCTGAAAGCCCCGGTTGCGTTGATTAGTCTCTGCGGCCCCCTTATGCTGCGCGGCTAACGGAACAGCAAGAATTCCGTGCGATACAATCGCCCATCTTGAGGACAGACCATGCTTCAGCCCACGCGCAAACCGACGGGAAGTTTTGTTTCTGCCCTCGCAATGCTGGAACTGATCTACCATTCGATCGTGCGCAGCATCCGCAAACAGCACAACAACGCCTTCATGGCGATTGCGATGAACATGTTGCAGACCGTGCTCTTCGTGATGGCATTCTATATCATGTTTTCAATCCTCGGCATGCGCGGGGCGGCCCTGCGCGGGGATTTCCTGCTGTATATCATGTCGGGTATTTTTCTGTACCTGACCCACGTCAAATCGCTAAGCGCGGTTGCCGGATCAGAAGGGCCAGCCAGCCCAATGATGCAGCATGCGCCGATGACCACGATCATCGCCATCGCCTCTGCGGCGCTGGGCGCGCTCTATATTCAAGTGCTGTCGCTGGCGGTTATCCTCTTTGCCTATCACGTGGCTTTTGTACCGATTTCAATCGAACAGCCTATCGAGGCTTTCGGCATGCTGCTGCTGGCGTGGTTCACTGGTTGCGCATTGGGTCTGGTGCTCTTGGCAATCAAACCGTGGTTTCCCACTTTCGTCAGCATATTCACCCAGATCTACCAGCGCGCAAACATGATTGCATCTGGCAAAATGTTCGTGGCCAACATGATGCCCGGATATATGCTCAAGATGTTTGACTGGAACCCGCTGTTTCACTGCATCGATCAGGCGCGGGGATTTGTGTTTCTCAACTACTATCCGCGCTACAGCAACTGGGAATACGCCATGTGGGTCGGGATTATTCTGGTGATGATCGGGCTTATGGGTGAATTCTATACGCGCAAACACGCCTCCGTCAGCTGGAATGCCCGGCGGTGAAAGGCTGGCTGATTGTTTGTCTGTTGCTCTTTGCACTGCCGGCAAATGCAACGCAGGACCGTTGGCCGGCGCTTTATAACGTCAGCGGTGTGGCTGCGGATGATGTGCTCAATGTCCGTTCTGAACCAAACGCCGGCGCGCCAATCGTCGGCACCCTTGCGGCAGATACGCGCGATGTCGAACTGATCCGCCCCAATGACCGACAGACATGGGCACTTGTGAACATTGGCGAACGCAGTGGCTGGGTATCGCTTGCCTTCCTGCAGCGCCAGCCCGGCCAGTGGTACGGTGCCGCGCCTGACACACTGTGGTGCGCGGGAACTGAACCTTTCTGGTCCTTCAAAGTCGATGCCGGAAAGATCACCTATGAAAGTCAGGACACCGCGACACAAATGGGCCGTATTGATGCGACCACCCAATCCCACAACCATACTGGCCGCCACGCGATCGTGGGCATTTTCGAAAGAAGCGGTGATGGCCCCTATCTGGACAGCCTTGCCTTGCTCGCAAACGAAGTCTGCGGCGATGGCATGTCGGATCGCGAATACGGGTTCGCTCTGGATCTGATCCTTGGCAACATGAACGGCTTCGTCCTGCAATCAGGGTGCTGTTCTTTGACACGCTGATGCAGGGAAACGGAAACTTTCAAAGTTTCCGGATCGTTTTCTTTCAAAGAAAACGCCTACTCCACCACCCGCAGTGTCAGATTGATGCGTCCGCCCTTGGGCAACAACGAAGACGTCCCGCCCCTGATCCGGTCCACCCCGTGATAGGTCAGCCGCGCGTCACCACCCATCACGACCACATCCCCAGACTGCAACCAGACCGATTCAGTCTTGCCACCCCGGGTCTGATTGCCAATTCGAAACAGCCCGTCGTCGCCCAGCGATATTGACACAACCGGCCACCGGAAATCGGCCTCATCCTTGTCCTGATGCAGCCCCATTCGGGCATCGGCGCTATAGTAGTTGATCAGACAACACTCCGGTTGTTTCTCAAGCCCTGTCAGTGCATCCCAGACTGCACGGACAGAAGCCGGAATTGCAGGCCAGGGACGACCCGACGGGTGGCGATCCACGTAGCGATAGCCTGACCGATCCGAAAACCACCCATACTTTCCCGCCGACGAAAGCCGCACCGACATCGGCTTGCCGTAAGGCGTTTGCGGCTGAAACAAAGGCGCCTGCTGCACAACCTCGCGCAGTGAATCGCGAATGTTCTGTTGCGCAGCCTGATCCAGCCACCCTTTGTGAATTTCAAAGCCGCGCAGACGCAAAAGTGTCATATCTTTACCTGTCCCGCCGCAGTTGTCGAAAAATCCACACAGAATCCCGTTTTGCCCCCTCTGCAACGGTTGCGAGGGGCATATTCGGTCCTTATATACCCTCCGAACCGCCGCAGGCACATGCCTTCGGCTTCATCTCAAGCGGGGCAACGGTGCCGAAACGGGCCAGCGCTTCGTGCAATCGCCTTGAAACTCAAGAGGGATCAAAAACATGGCCAAAGTAATTGGTATCGACCTTGGAACCACCAACAGCTGCATCGCCATCATGGACGGCAGCCAGCCCCGCGTCGTAGAGAACGCAGAGGGCGCACGCACCACCCCGTCCATCGTAGCCTTCACCGACGACGAGCGTCTGGTGGGTCAGGCTGCAAAGCGGCAGGCAGTGACAAACCCCGACAACACGATCTTTGGCGTCAAACGCCTGATTGGCCGCCGCAATGACGATGCGGACCTGGCCAAGGACAAGAAAAACCTGCCCTTCAATGTGATTGATGGCGGCAACGGCGACGCCTGGGTCGAAGCCAAAGGCGAGAAATATTCGCCTTCGCAAATCTCCGCCTTTATTCTGGGCAAGATGAAAGACACCGCCGAGAAGTATCTCGGCGAGGAAGTCACGCAGGCGGTCATCACCGTCCCTGCCTACTTCAACGACGCCCAGCGTCAGGCCACCAAAGACGCGGGCAAGATCGCCGGTCTGGAAGTGCTGCGGATCATCAACGAGCCCACAGCGGCCGCGCTGGCCTACGGTCTGGACAAGGAAAACACGCAAACCATCGCGGTCTATGACCTTGGCGGCGGTACATTCGACGTGACCATCCTTGAAATCGACGACGGCCTTTTCGAAGTGAAATCCACCAACGGTGACACGTTCCTGGGTGGTGAAGATTTTGACATGCGCATCGTCAACTATCTGGCGGACGAGTTTAAGAAAGAACACGGCGTCGACCTGACCAAAGACAAAATGGCGCTCCAGCGTCTCAAGGAAGCGGCAGAGAAAGCAAAGATCGAACTGTCCTCTTCCTCCCAGACCGAGATCAACCAGCCCTTCATCTCGATGGGCAAGGACGGATCGCCGTTGCACATGGTCATGAAGCTGACCCGTGCCAAGCTGGAAAGCCTGGTAGGTGACCTGATCAAGGCCTCGATGAAGCCTTGTGCGGCTGCCCTGAAAGACGCAGGTCTTTCCGCCTCTGACATCGATGAGGTTGTGCTTGTGGGTGGTATGACCCGCATGCCGAAAGTCGTGGAAGAAGTGACCAAGTTCTTCGGCAAAGAGCCCCACAAGGGCGTGAACCCGGATGAGGTCGTGGCCCTTGGTGCCGCCATTCAGGCCGGTGTTCTGCAAGGCGACGTGAAAGACGTGGTTCTGCTGGACGTGACCCCGCTTAGCCTGGGTATCGAAACCCTTGGCGGCGTGTTCACCCGTCTGATTGATCGCAACACGACGATCCCGACGAAGAAGTCTCAGGTCTTCTCGACTGCCGAAGACAACCAGAACGCTGTGACGATCCGCGTGTTCCAGGGTGAGCGTGAGATGGCCGCCGACAACAAGATCCTCGGTGCCTTCAACCTTGAAAACATCCCGCCTGCGCCGCGCGGCATGCCGCAGATCGAAGTGACCTTTGACATCGACGCCAACGGCATCGTGTCTGTGGGTGCGCTTGATAAGGGTACCGGCAAAGAGCAGAAGATCACGATCCAGGCATCCGGTGGTCTGTCGGACGATGACATTGAAAAGATGGTCAAGGACGCCGAGGAGAATGCCGAGGCGGACAAGGAACGCCGCGAACTGATCGAGGCGAAAAACCAGGCCGAAAGCCTCATTCACTCGACCGAGAAGTCGATGGAAGAGCATGCCGATAAGGTCGATCCAACCACGGTCGAAGCCATTGAACTGGCCATCGCCGCGCTCAAGGACGAACTGGAAACCGAAGACGCCGGCAAGATCAAGGCAGGCATCCAGAACGTGACCGAAGCCGCGATGAAACTGGGCGAAGCCATCTATAAGGCCGCGCAGGAAGACGGGGACGCCGACGATGTTGCAGCAGCAGCAGATGAGGCGCCCGGCGCGAACGACGATATCGTCGATGCCGAGTTCGAAGATCTGGACGACGACAAGCGGGCGTAAGACCGCTGCGTAGGAACAGCTGACAGGGCCGGTCCGAACTGACGGGCCGGCCCTTCACGTTCCCGAATAAGGACATGAATGATGGCAAAACGTGACTATTACGAAGTCCTTGGCGTCGCCAAAGGTGCGGATGCCGATGCGATCAAGAAAGCCTACCGCGGCAAGGTGAAAGAACTCCACCCCGACCGCAACAAGGACAATCCCAATGCCGAGGCCCAGTTCAAGGAAGTCGGCGAAGCCTACGACATCCTTAAGGACGGGGAAAAGAAAGCCGCCTACGACCGATTTGGCCATGCCGCCTTTGAGGGTGGTACAGGTGGCGGGCGTCCCGGAGGCGGCTTTGGTGGCGGGCAGGGCGACTTTGGGTCGGCCTTCTCGGACGTCTTCGATGACCTCTTCGGTGATTTCATGGGCGGCCAGCGCGGGGGCAGCGGCGGACGTCGCGCTGCGCGCGGGTCTGACCTGCGGTACAACCTGCGTATCTCGCTCGAAGACGCCTTTAACGGCCTGCAAAAGTCGATCAACGTGCCCACATCGGTGCAGTGTGGGTCGTGTGACGGCTCAGGCGCTGAAGGCGGTGCCGAACCCACAACCTGTCCGACGTGCTCGGGCATGGGTAAAGTCCGCGCACAACAGGGCTTCTTCACTGTTGAACGCACGTGTCCCACCTGCGCGGGCATGGGCCAGATCGTCAAGAACCCCTGTAAAACCTGCCACGGCAATGGCCGCGTCGAAAAGGATCGCGCGCTCAGCGTGAACATCCCCGCCGGTGTTGAAACGGGCACACGCATCCGCCTCGCCGGTGAAGGCGAAGCAGGCATGCGTGGCGGGCCATCCGGTGATCTCTACATCTTTATCGAGGTTGCCGACCACGAGCTCTTCGAACGCGACGGACCCAATCTCTTTTGCCGCGTTCCCGTCGCGATGAGCAAAGCAGCCCTTGGCGGCAGTATCGAAGTGCCCACCATCGACGGTGGCCGCGGCCGCGTACAGATCCCGGCAGGCAGCCAATCAGGTCGCCAGATGCGCCTGCGCGGCAAGGGCATGCCCCCTCTGCGTGGTGGCGGGTCGGGTGACATGATCATCGAACTGGCGGTCGAGACACCGGTAAACCTCACCGGGCGTCAAAAGGAACTGCTCAAGGAGTTCGACGAACTGTCATCAGAGAACAATCCAGAAAGCAGCAGCTTCTTTTCCAGCGTCAAAAGCTTCTGGGACAGTATGAAAGGGTGATATTCACCCAATTGAAGGCGGGCATCAGGCCCGCCTTTTCTTTTAGTACTCATACCCCAGAAAACGGTTCGGCAGATCCGCATCTTCCGGCTTGCCGATGAAATCGGCCCAGACCCCACCGGGCCGCCAGATGCCATCCATTAGGTCGAAAGCCGCGTCCATCTGTCCGCCGCGTCCGTCCTTGGCAAATCGGTACATGAACGCGGATACCCGCGCGTTATAGATGCAATGCACGTGTAACAGCGCATCCCCTTCGCATGCCAGCGCCGCGCAAAAGGAGTCATAATTGGCTTGTGTCGGGGCCTCGAAATCCACAGGGATGTAGACGTATTTCACACCCAAAGCGTCCAGCGTCCCCGCCTCATTCTCAAGCGCCCCTTTGTTCGTATGGGGCCCCAGATTGATGACAACACGCACGCCGTCCTCCTGTAGCGCAGCAAGCTGCGATTCGGTCGGTTGCCCGGAAAGCGTGATCTGATCATTCCAGCGCCGCCAATTCAGAATATCGGGTCGTTCCGTCATCGAAGCCTCATTTTGCCCATCACCACACGCAGCTTAACCATTTCCTAACTGTGAGCACGCCAATTTGGTGACATGACGCACTTTTCCGAACAACCGCTCCCCTTTTTGCTGGACGAGGCACCCGCAGCCAACCCAGTTGGGGGCAGGCAACCCTCCTATATTGTGGACCATCGGCAAAGGCTGCGCGCCCGCTTCATGGCCGGGGGCGCCTCAGCAATGCCTGACTACGAATTGCTGGAACTGGTGCTGTTTCGTGCAATCCCCCGGCGCGATGTCAAACCCTTGGCCCGAAAGCTGATGGATCGCTTTGGCGACTTCAACCGCGTCATCGCCGCGCCAGAGCCACGATTGCGCGACATCAAGGGCGTAGGCGACGCGGTTGTGATTGAGTTCAAGGTGGTCGAAGCCGCAGCCCAGCGCATGGCCCGCGCCAAGGTCTTGCGCCAACATGTGGTCTCGAGCTGGGACGCGCTGGTGGACTATTGCCACACCTCCATGGCCCATCGCGAGACAGAGCAGTTTCGCGTGCTTTATCTGGATCGCAAGAATGTCGTGATCGCGGACGAGGAACAGGGAAAGGGCACTGTCGATCACGTGCCGGTCTATCCGCGCGAAGTTGCCAAACGCGCGCTTGAACTCAATGCCTCTGCGCTGATCCTTGTGCACAACCATCCATCAGGTGATCCGACGCCCTCACAATCGGACATCGCCATGACCGATCAGATCGCCGCGGCCTGTGACGCGCTTGGCCTGTCGCTGCACGATCACCTGATCATCGGCAAATCTCGAGAACTCAGCTTTCGGGCCGAAGGATACCTCTGACACCGACCCAATACCGACGTGATACCGACGTGATACCGACGGTACTTTCTAGCGCACCCAGACCTCAACCCGCCGGTTCGCCTGCCGTCCCCAGGCGCTGTCATCGCAGGCCATCGGCATCGCCTCGCCAAAGGCATCCACACCCAGATCAATGCGTTCCAGATTGGCTGTGACCGCCGCCGCACTCACGGCTCGCAAGACCGCCTCTGCCCGCCGCAGGGCGATATCGCGGTTGGCCTTGGCCGCACCGTTTCCGTCACTAAATCCTACGAACAACATTTTGCGAGCGTCGTACTGCCCCTGCTCCAGCGCCCGCGCCAATTGCTGCACATTCGAGCGGGATTGCGCATCCAGTCGGATTGATCCCGCCTCGAATCGGAAGGATGTCGTCAATCGCGCCATCGGGGTCAACGTTGCCGCCATGCGCTGGATTTCCTGCAGGGTCGTCTCGGGCCCCGCAACCGTAATCGCATTCGCAAACCGATTGCCTTGCGCGTCAATCCCGATCTCCTCCGGCGTCTGATCCACAAAGCCCGCCCGCCGGATTACATTCTGCGCTCCAGCCCCACGGGTGTAGGCCAAAAATTCGCGCGCGATCAGGGGTAACCGACGGGCGGGAAAGTATAAAAACATCGGCGCGGTCAGCGGATAATCCTCAGTTTTGATCGTGCGTCGCGCGGCGTCCAATGAAAATCCGCAGGTCCCGGTCAGTGTCAGCACTTGCGTGTTGCGACGCTCCGCAAAGCTGCTGATGCCCAGCGCGAAAGTATCCTTGGCAACGGCATCTGCCAGATCACCGGGCAAGGCGTGCCGGGTGATGCCGTCCCGCAAACTTAACTTGGCGGGCGTCATAACTTGATCTTCAATGGCCTGGCTCAATCCGCTGGAGCCGATTGGCAAATGCAGATCAATCGGCGCGTCCGGACCGCCAAGATCCTGCCAGTTGGTGATGTCACCGGCAAAGACCTGTGCCAGCTTCAGCGGCGATATCCCCTTGATAGGGTTACTTGGTGAGACCACAGGCACCACAGCGTCCAGCGCCAGCACGCGGCTGCGGTTGTTGCCAGTCAGATCACCCATTCCTGCTTCGCGTGCGTTGATCCGTTCCTCGGCCCGTATCTCACGCAGGGCCATGACGATATCGGCCTCATCCGCCAGAAGATCGGCAAAGCCTTCGTCGGTATTTGTCGCGCGAAATCCGAACCGAGCAGCAAGCTTACCGGTTTCAGTGCGCGTCAGCAGTAGATCAAATCGTGTCGGATCCAATGCCTCGCGTGACACCGTGTAGCCATTGCGCCTCGCAAAGGCGTCGACCAGCGCTGGCATCAGCACAGCACCCATCGTAGCAGAGCCGGACATCTGAACTTCTGCCACAAAATCCTGCAAATTGGGGCACCCCGGCCCCTCACACAGCACGCCCGAACCGTCGACTGTCAACTCGCCGTACTCTGTCTCTACCCGATAGAATTCACCGTCGAACCCCAGAAGGGTACCCGACAATTCAACCTTCCCATCCCGCGAGGACAAGGTGACATCCTGCGCAGCGGCGAAGGGCACCGCAAAAAGAAAAAGTGCGACGAAAGCCGCCGCACGTTTCAGTACCGACATTTGAAACCAAGCGTTATTCTACCTGGCCGCGACTTTCAGGTCTTCGAGAAGATTATTCAACACCAGAAAGTCACCTACGCTATCGCATTCTGGTACAGGCAGGGAGAGATTGCGTGTTTTGACGTCGTTTCCGTTGGCAATTTCGATTGTTTGCGCTTCAAGCTCCAAACCGCAGTTCACGCTGGAGACCTCGGTTTCGACGCTCAACGCAACTGTTCCTGCACGGCCAGACGCAGCCTTGGGGAACGTATAAGCTTCAGCAACGAGTGCCTCCGGTGCGGCGCTGTCGCCGTGGCGCGTGATGATACCGTTGGATCCTGTGACAGCGTCAGCCATCTCGCCGGGTGCGCCTTCCCAGATGTGGCCATTGCCACCATAGTCGGCGCCGAATTCAAGTGCATGGATCTGGAATCCGGTGTCGCCTTTCCATTGCAGCACGACGCGGTCAAAATCCACGAGGTCCTCGACAGTCGTCTGTGCAACCGCACCTTCCCCGTTCGAAAACGCCAGAATGAATACCGCTTCTTTCGTCAGTGCAGGTACCGCAATGTCGAGCGTACCGATTTTTGAGGTGACTTCAGTAAAGATCATGCCGTTGTGATGCACGGTTACCCGTTCTTCGGGCAAGCAGGACGCATCAAGTGTCAGATTGACCATCGCGGCGGCCATCGGACGCGCATTTGCCGTAATCTCACAAGTCGGGGCGATTGGCGTGTCCGGCGCAGGCGGGGTCGGCAACGGATTTGGAGCTGAGGCCTTGATGACCTGTGCGTCGCTGGATGGGCTTGGCGCTGTGGTGTCGAATTCGGCCGAGGTAAGAAAGATTTCGTGCATCTCCAGCAGCGATCCTGACGACTTGACCGTGCCGGAAGCCTGTGCCGCAGCCGTCGACGTGGTTCCGTATCGTTTTTCCGCAGCTTCTGAGCTTTGCATGAAAAAGCCGATGGCCAGCGCACAGGCAACTGTGCCCGCCGCTGTCAGGATTTCTCGTTTCTGTGCCATATCCCTATTCCTTTCACGGAATCGCTCATAGACACGTTTGGCGTGCAATCAGGGCCGGGTTATGGCCCCGAAAGGGGATCATTTAGACAAAATTACGGCACGCTCTCAGGCGAGGCGCCCGTGACAATGCTTGAACTTCTTGCCTGACCCGCAGGGGCAACGGTCATTGCGGCCCGGGTTGCCCCATGTGGCCGGATCAGCCTCATCAAAGCCAATTGCGGCGTCCTCCACGGAATCTGCATCGGTCTTTGGACCGGACTGGGCCGCCTCGAATTCAGCTTGCTGCGCTGCCATCTGCTGGATCATGGCCTGCCGCTCTTCATTGGTCATGGGCTGGACCTGGCCAAGTTTCTGCGTCACATCCTGGCGCAAACTGTCGAGCATGCCTTCAAAAAGCTGAAAGCTTTCGTTCTTGTATTCATTCAACGGATCGCGCTGCGCATAGCCACGAAAGCCCACGACAGAACGAAGATGCTCAAGTGTCAGCAGGTGCTCGCGCCATTTGGCGTCGATCGTCTGCAGCAGCAACTGTTTTTCGATGGTGCGCATGTTCTCTTCGCCAAAGGCCTCGGCCTTTTCGGCCATCATCTTGTCCGTGGCCTCGATCAAGCGTTCGCGGATCACGTCGTCATCCACGCCTTCTTCTTCGCACCAGGCGATGATGGGCAGATCGATGTTCAGCTGCTCGATGGCGGCGGCATAGAACCCTTCGGCATCCCATTGATCGGCATATGATTTAGGCGGCATGTAGGTATCGATCAGATCGTCGATCACCTGATGGCGCATGTCCTCTGTGATGTCGTGCAGATCTTCCGCTTCCATGATGTCACGACGCTGACCAAAGATCACCTTGCGCTGTTCATTCATCACATCGTCAAACTTGAGCAACTGCTTGCGGATGTCAAAGTTGCGGCCTTCAACCTTGGCCTGTGCCCGTTCAAGTGACTTGTTGACCCAAGGGTGAATGATCGCTTCGCCTTCCTTGAGGCCCAGCGTTGTCAGCACCTTTTCCAGCCGTTCAGAGCCGAAAATGCGCATCAGGTCGTCTTCGAGCGACAGAAAGAACCATGTCTTTCCCGGATCGCCCTGACGGCCGGAACGGCCTCGCAGCTGGTTGTCAATCCGGCGGCTTTCATGCCGTTCTGACGCCAGCACATAGAGCCCGCCAGCCTCAAGAACCTTCTGCTTTTCATCCGCATGCTGCGCTTCGATTTCCGCGCGCAACTTTTCGGGATCAGCCTCAGGATCTGCAGTCAGCGCCTCCAGCACCTTCAACTCGACGTTACCGCCCAGCTGGATATCCGTCCCGCGCCCGGCCATGTTGGTGGCGATGGTCACCGCACCCAATTTGCCTGCCTCAGCAATGATCTGGGCTTCCTGCTCGTGCTGGCGCGCGTTCAGCACGTTGTGTTCGATACCCTCAGCGGTCAGCATCTGGCTCAGCAACTCAGACTTTTCGATAGAGGTCGTGCCGACAAGGCAGGGCTGGCCCTTTTCATGCGACTTTTTGACCTGTTCGATCATCGCGGCGTATTTTTCGCCCACCGACCGGTAAACGGCATCGTCCTTGTCTTGGCGGGTGACCGGCAGGTTGGTCGGCACTTCGACAACGCCCAGACCGTAGATTTCGGCAAATTCATCGGCCTCGGTCAACGCGGTACCGGTCATGCCTGCCAGTTTGGCATAAAGGCGAAAGTAATTCTGGAAAGTCACGGAAGCCAGCGTGACGTTCTCTGGCTTGATCTCGACCTCTTCCTTGGCCTCGATCGCCTGATGCAGACCATCAGACAGGCGGCGGCCCTGCATCATGCGTCCGGTAAATTCGTCGATCAGCATGACCTCGCCGTCCCGCACGATGTAATCTTTGTCCTTGGTGAACAGCTTGTGCGCGCGCAGACCCTGATTGACGTGATGCACAATCGTGGTGCTCTCAGGATCGTAAAGCGACTGGCCCTCTTCCATAAGGGAACGCGCACGCAGTTGTTCTTCGAGAAACTCGTTGCCTTCATCGGTGAAGGTCACGTTGCGGGTCTTCTCATCCAGTTCGAAATGTTCATCCGAAAGGGACGGGATCAGCTTGTCGATTGTCACGTAAAGTTCTGACCGGTCTTGCGCGGGTCCTGAGATCACCAGCGGTGTCCGTGCCTCATCGATCAGGATTGAATCAACCTCATCCACAATCGCAAAATTGTGGTGCTTTTGCATGATCTCATCAAGGCTGGCCTTCATGTTGTCGCGCAGATAGTCGAACCCAAGCTCATTGTTGGTGGCGTAGGTGATATCGCAGTTATAGGCCGCGCGCTTTTCGTCTTCGGGCATGTTTGACCAGACGGCCCCGCAGGTCAGGCCAAGCGCGTTGAACACCTTGCCCATCCATTCGGCGTCTCGTTTGACGAGGTATTCGTTGACAGTGACGATATGCACGCCCTTGCCCGTCAGTGCGTTCAGATAGGCAGCAAGGGTCGCGGTCAGTGTCTTGCCTTCGCCCGTTTTCTGTTCGGAAATATTGCCTTGATGCAGGAAAATTGCCGCCATCAACTGCACATCAAAGGCCCGCAGACCCAGCGCACGGCGCGCGCCTTCGCGGCAGTTGGCAAAAGCTTCGGGCAGAAGATCGTCAAGGCTTTCGCCCTGCATTGCACGCTTTGCCAGTTCCTCGGTCTTCTCTTTGAGACCCTCATCGGACAGCTTTTCAAATTCAGGTTCCAGCGCGTTGATCTGGTCCACCAGCGGGCGTGTCGCCTTGATTTTGCGGTCATTGGGGGTGCCAAAGACCTTTTTGGCGATTGTTCCGATACCCAGCATGTGCTCTCCAGCCGTCTTGTGATCTGATCGTGATTTGATCTGCTTGCCCAGCGCGATGTCAGCCCATAGATAGACGGGTGAAAGGGCGCCGGAAACTGCCCATAGGGCGATGTAAGGGTCGCACCAATTACTGTCAATGTAGCAGCCCCCGGATGGGCCAACGGTTAGGACAATCCATGCAAAAAACACTCACTTTTCTGGCACCTTTTGCGCTGGCCGTCGGCCTTGCGCTGCCTGTGGCTTCACAGGATGCCCCCGGCGCAGATACGGTCGTGGCCACGGTCAACGAGACCGAGATCACGCTGGGGCATATGATTGCTGCGCGCGCGCGCCTGCCTGAACAGTATCAGCAATTGCCAGACGAAGTGTTGTTTAGCGGCATTCTGGACCAGCTGATCCAGCAGGCTGCGATTTCCGACACGTTTGAGGGTGATTTGCCTGCTCGTGTCACGAAATCCATCGAAAACGAGCAGCGTTCGCTGATCGCCGGTGAAGCCCTTGAGCTGATCATGGCGGCCCCGGTCAGCGATGACGAGATCAAGAAAGCGTACGAGGCCAAGTACTCGGATTTCGAAGCTGCGCAGGAATTCAATGCTTCTCACATACTTGTGGAAACCGAAGAAGAGGCAAACGCGCTCAAGGAACAGCTGGACGGGGGTGCGGATTTCGCAGCGCTGGCGCGCGAACACTCCACGGGTCCGTCTGGCCCCGGCGGCGGTTCGTTGGGTTGGTTCGGGAAAGGCATGATGGTTCCGACATTTGAAGAAGCCGTAGTGGCGATGGAGACTGGGCAGGTATCGGCCCCGGTCAAAACCCAGTTCGGCTGGCACGTGATCAAGCTGAACGACGTGCGCGACACGAATGCACCTGAAATGGACACTGTCCGCGATGAACTTGAAATGGACGCCCGTCAGGCGCGTGCGACAGCGGCCATTGACGAGATTACTGCGGCAGCATCCGTCGACCGCACGGCCAGCGAAAGCATGGACCCCGCGATCCTGAAAAACCTCGAATTGCTGGAGTAATTCATGGCTGATGTGACTGCGGTGTCGCCACTGGCACCGGATCGTTTTCCGGACCTGCCGGTGATCAGCGGGGTGCGCTTTGCCACAACGGCCGCCGGGGTCAAGTATCAGGGCCGCACGGACGTCATGCTTGCGGAATTGGCCCCGGGGACAGCCATCGCGGGCACGTTTACGCGGTCATCGACCCGCGCCGCACCCGTGCTGGATTGTGAGGCCAAGATCGGCACAGTCTCGGATGCAGGCGCGGCGATCCTTGTCAATTCCGGCAACGCCAATGCCTTTACCGGAAAAGCAGGTGTTGATGCGGTTGCGGCAATCACGGCGAAAGTCGCTTCGGTTTGCGACATCCCCCAGTCACGCGTTTTTACCTCTTCGACGGGGGTGATCGGCGAACCCCTGCCACACGAGCGGATCACTGGCATTCTGGCCGACTTGCGCGCGAATCTGGACGCCGGTCGCATTGCTGACGCCGCCAAGGCCATCATGACAACAGACACTTTCGCAAAAGGCGCGGCTGCCACGGTCAAGATTGGCGGGGAAACCGTCTCAATTGCGGGGATTGCTAAAGGCTCCGGTATGATTGCGCCGGATATGGCGACGATGCTGGTCTACATCTTTACCGATGCTGTGATCGAGCAAGAGCAATTGCAGTCGATGGTCTCTGCCCACACCAACGCCACGTTCAACTGCATCACCGTGGACAGCGATACATCTACCTCTGATACCCTGATCATGGCAGCGACGGGTGCATCAGGCGTCGATGCCTCAGACAGCACCAAATTTCTCGGTGCCCTGCATGACGTGATGCTTGAGCTTGCTCACCTGGTCGTCAAAGACGGTGAAGGAGCGACAAAATTCGTCGAGGTGGCTGTGACTGGGGCCCAAAGTGACAGGGATGCGTATGTTCACGCCATGTCGATCGCCAATTCGCCGCTGATAAAGACCGCGATTGCCGGTGAAGACCCGAACTGGGGACGTGTAGTGATGGCCATTGGAAAATCTGGTGCTGCGGCGGACCGAGATCGGCTTTCCATCCGATTTGGCGATGTCGAGGTTGCCAAGGATGGCTGGCGCAGCGCTGCGTATTCCGAGGCTGACGCCGCCGCGCATATGAAAGGGCAGGACATTGTTATCGGTGTCGATCTGGGTCTGGGCGGAGGAAAGGCCACGGTCTGGACCTGCGATCTGACCCATGGCTATATCTCGATCAATGCGGACTATCGTTCTTGAAAACTGTTCTTGTCTCTGCCGTTGCCTTGATTGACGTTGATGGTCGCGTGCTGATTGCCCAGCGGCCCGAAGGCAAATCCATGGCCGGGCTTTGGGAGTTTCCCGGCGGCAAGGTCGAGCCGGGGGAGACCCCCGAGGTCGCGCTGATCCGTGAACTTGAGGAAGAGCTGGGGATCAATACGTGGTCGTCGTGCCTTGCACCGCTCACATTCGCCAGCCATTCCTACGATGAATTCCACCTGCTGATGCCTCTTTTTGCCTGCCGCAAGTGGGAAGGCACACCAGTATCACGCGAAGGTCAGGCGCTTAAATGGGTTCGAGCCAGCGCGCTAAAGGACTACCCCATGCCCGCTGCAGACATCCCCCTGATTCCCGTATTGCGGGATTGGCTCTGAATCTTCTGGCCAAACAAGCATTTCCCGCTAGTGTTCAGGTATCTTCTGGGGGGGAGAATCTGATGCTGCGCACAATCACACTGGGAACTTGCGTTTCGATACAGGGTATTTTCGTCAAGGAAATGCCGGACGGACGGATTGTTGTGAAGGTTGACGATGCTGTCTTTGCAGGTAAGCCGATCATCCGAAAACACTGAAATTCAATGACAAAGGGCCGCACGACTGCGGCCCTTCATGTTTCAATTCATCTGTAGCCTGATCAGCTCAGTTGACGTTCGACTTCTTCACGCTCAAAGATTTCGATCACGTCGTCAGGGCGAATGTCATCATAATTTTCAAACGCCATGCCGCATTCCTGACCGGACTGAACCTCTGGCACTTCGTCTTTGAAACGCTTGAGCGTCTTAAGCGTGCCTTCGTGGATCACCACGTTGTCCCGCAGCAGGCGCACGCCGGCAGAGCGGCGCGCGACGCCTTCGGTGACCAGACAACCGGCGACCTTGCCGACGCCCGTAACCTTGAAGACCTCTTTGATAGACGCGTACCCGATGAAGTTCTCTTTGATCTCATTCGACAGCAAGCCGGAAGCCGCCGCTTTGACGTCATCCACCAGATCGTAAATCACCGAATAGTACCGGATCTCTACGCTTTTCTGATTGGCTGTGTTCCGGGCGGACGCATTGGCACGGACGTTGAAACCGATGATCGGCGCGCCCGAGGCTTCGGCCAGACCCACGTCTGTTTCTGTGATCGCGCCCACACCAGAGTGCAGCACGCGCACGCGCACCTCATCGTTGCCGATCTTTTCCATCGCCTGAACGATGGCTTCGGCAGAACCCTGCACATCGGCTTTGACCAGAATGGGCAGTTCACTGACATCCTCGTCCGCCTTGGCGTTGGCCATCAGCTGTTCCAGCGTGGTGGCCGCACCGGCAGCAGCGCGTTTGTCCTTGGCGGCTTTCTCGCGGTAATCCGCGATCTCGCGCGCCTGGGCTTCTGTATCAGTCACGTTCAGCACATCGCCTGCTTCAGGCGTGCCATTCAGGCCCAGAACTTCGACAGGCACGGAAGGACCAGCCTCTTTCACGCGGTTGCCCTGATCATCGACCAGTGCACGGACCTTGCCGTATTGTTCACCCACAACAAAGATATCACCCTGCCGCAGTGTGCCGTTCTGCACCAGAACCGTGGCAACCGGGCCACGGCCCACGTCGAGCTGTGCCTCGATCACGGCGCCAATGGCCGCGCGGTCGGGGTTGGCTTTGAGTTCAAGAATTTCTGCCTGCAGCGCAATGGCTTCCAGCAGTTCGTCCAGACCCTGACCCGTGATAGCCGACACTTCGACGTCCTGCACTTCACCAGACATCTTTTCGACGATGACCTCGTGCTGCAGAAGATCTGTGCGCACCTTGTCAGGATCAGCCGCCGGGCGGTCAATCTTGTTGATGGCAATGATCATCGGCACCTTGGCGGCCTTGGCGTGGTTAATCGCCTCGATGGTCTGGGGCATGACCGCGTCATCAGCCGCAACAACCAGCACGACGATGTCCGTTACCTGAGCGCCGCGTGAGCGCATCGAGGTAAAGGCCGCGTGGCCGGGCGTGTCGAGGAAGGACAGAACCTGCCCGCTATCGGTTGTTACCTGATAGGCACCGATGTGCTGAGTGATCCCGCCAGCTTCGCCGGCGACAACCTTGGCGTTGCGGATGGCATCCAGAAGCGAGGTTTTACCATGGTCAACGTGGCCCATGATGGTGATGACGGGCGGACGCGGCTTGAGGTCCTTTTCGTCATCTTCGATTTCCTTGATGACGTCTTCGACGTCCGCATCGGAAACACGCACAACTTTGTGGCCGAACTCTTCGATGATCAGCTCGGCGGTATCGGCATCGATGGTTTCGTTCTGCGTGACCATCATTCCATTGTTCATCAACGACTTGACGACTTCACCGACCTTTTCAGACATACGGTTGGCAAGTTCAGAGACGACAATCGCCTCAGGCAATTGCACGTCACGCACCACCTTTTCGCGTTCGACCGGGCCACCCATGGCCTTTTGCCTTGCGCGTTCCTGCTTGCGCTTCATCTGCGCCATCGAAAGCTGACGACCGCCCTCGCGGCCTGACAGCGCCTGGTTCAGCGTCAGCTTGCCGGAACGACGGCTGTCGTCCTGACGGTTCTTCTTGTTGGTGTCCTGGCGGTCGCGATCGTCCTTGCGGGGCGTCGGTGCGCCGGATTTGTTGGGCGCACTGCGCGCGGGCGCGGGCTCTGCCGGGGGTGCAGCGGCGGCTTGGGCAGCAGCGGCCGCTTCACGGGCCTTGCGCTCGTCCTCTTCGGCTTTCGCCTTGAGGCTTTCCTCGCGCTCGCGTTCTGCGGCTTCCTTGGCTTCCTGTTCGGCACGGCGGCGCTCGCGGTCTTCGGCACGCGCCTTTTCCTCTGCCTGACGGGCAGCGGCTTCTTCGGTCTCGCGGGCCTTGGCGGCCTGAACGGCCTTCAACCGGCGGTCCATCTCTGCGTCGGAAATGCCGGCGGGGCGCTTGGAAGGGTCACCAGTGGGCTTTGCCTTGGCGGCGCCGCCAGGCTTGGCCGCACCCGGCTTGGGCACCACAACGCGCTTGCGCTTGGTTTCCACCACGACGTTCTTGGTGCGTCCGTGGCTGAAGCTTTGCTTCACATTGCTGGGACGCGAACCGCCCAGACCAAGTGTTTTTCTGCCGTCAGTATCGCTCATTACGATCGTCTATCCTTTCGACGGGCCCTTGCCCGTCTCCTTTTGGCGCACGCCCTTAAGTCTTTGGGCTTCCTCTACAACACGTTGCGTGAGTCCACCAGAGGCGAGTGCGGCATGTATCACGGTTTGGCGTCCGAATGCCAACCCAAGTTCATCTGCCGTCAACCACCCGATATAGTGGCCATAATGCGGCGTGCTCAGTTTGCTTTTTCCGCGGCCTGATCCGTCCACAGCCTGGATCAGCACTTCGGCTTCTTCTGTTTGCAGCCAGCCTTTGACTTTCTCATAGCCAGCCACTGCCCGTCCCGACTTGCGCTGCAGCGAGATCAGATCGACCACGCGTCGCGACAGCTGCTTTTCCACCTCATCGGCCAAGCCATCCGGTACGCCGACCGGCTGTTTGGCGCCACGGGAAAAAAGCTTCTTTTTCACTGCTAGATCCAGCGCCCCCCGATCGGCGGCCACATAAATCCCTCGGCCCGGCAGTTTGCCCAGAATATCCGGCACAACCTGCCCTTCGGGCCCTGCCACAAATCGTACCAGCCCATACTTCGGCTGCACGTCACCCGTGGCAATGCACTTGCGTTCCGGACCGTCGCTGCGGTCATTTGAGGCGCCACCGCGACCCATCAGGTGCCTCCGAGGCCTGAAATCAGGCCTCGGCCTCCTCTTCTGCAAGCGCTTCTTCGCCGTCTTCTTCGGCGTCGGCCTCCAGATCGGCAGGATCGACCCAGCCCAGCATCACGCGAGCGGTCATGATCAGGTCCTGCGCTTCTTCGAGGGACACATCATAGGGCTCCAGCGTGCCGTCATCTTTGACGCGCTCGCCGTCTACAGTCGTCCAGCCCCCGGCCAGTTCCCAATCGGCACAGGTGGCGAAGTCTTCCAAAGTCTTCACATCATCCTTTGCCAGTGCCTCAATCATTTGGGGAGTCAGTCCCTCGAAATCAATAAGGCTGTCTTCGACGCCCAGCGCACGGGCCGCTTCCAGATGCGCCTTATTGCGTGCTTCGAGCACGTCGCGGGCACGGGCCTGCAGTTCATTGGCGGTATCTTCGTCCACACCGTCAATGACCAGCAGTTCGTCCAATTCGACGTAGGCGACTTCCTCAAGGTTGGTGAACCCTTCGGAGACCAACAACTGGGCGAAGAATTCGTCCAGGTCCAGGTTGTCCATGAACAGCTTGGTGCGCAGTTCAAACTCGGCCTGACGGCGCGCGCTTTCCTGCTCTTCGGTCATGATGTCGATATCGAGATTGGTCAACTGCGAAGCCAGACGCACGTTCTGGCCACGACGACCAATCGCAAGGCTCAGCTGTTCCTCAGGCACCACAACTTCGATCTTGCCCGCTTCCTCGTCCAGAACCACTTTGCTAACCTCAGCAGGCTGAAGCGCGTTCACAAGGAACGTGGGCTGATCTTCATTCCATGGAATGATGTCGATCTTTTCGCCCTGAAGCTCGTTGACAACCGCCTGCACACGGGAGCCCCGCATACCAACGCAGGCACCGACAGGGTCGATAGAGCCATCATAGCTGATCACAGCAATCTTGGCACGCGAACCGGGGTCACGGGCAACCGCCTTGATCTCGATTATTCCATCGTAGATCTCGGGCACTTCCATCTTGAAAAGCTCTGCCATGAACTCTGGTGCTGTGCGTGACAGGAAGATCTGCGGCCCGCGCTGTTCACGGCGCACATCCTTGATGTAGACCCGGATGCGGTCATTGGGGCGATAGCTTTCCCGGCCGATCTTTTCGTTCCGGCGCAGGATCGCTTCGCCTGCACCCACGTCGACGATGACGTTGCCGTACTCCTCGCGCTTGACCTGACCGTTGATGATTGTTCCGGCGCGGTCCTTGAATTCCTCGAACTGGCGATCCCGCTCGGCTTCGCGCACCTTTTGCAGGATCACCTGCTTGGCAGACTGCGCGGCGATGCGACCCATCTCGACGGGCGGAACCTCTTCGACCAGCTGCTGACCCACTTCGGGGTTTTCCATGTACTGCTTGGCCTGTTCGACGGTGAATTCAGCCTGATAGTTCTCAAGCTCTTCATCCTCGACCACGGTCCGGACGCGGGTAAATGTCGCCTTGCCGGTCTTGCGGTCGATCGACACGCGAATGTCCATTTCCGCGCCGTAGCGGGACTTGGCCGCACGGGCGAGCGATTCTTCCATCGCTTCGACGACCAGCCCGGGGTCGATCATCTTTTCACGTGCCACCGCTTCGGCGGTTTGCAGCAGTTCCAGCTGGTTGGCAGATGTAATGGCCATCTTAAGCGTCTCCCTCAGACGTTTCTTCGATAATGTCATCGAATTTGGTATCGTCGATTGCGCCCGACGCTTTGCGCTGGCGCAGCATTTCCTTGATCAAATCATCCGTCAGCACCAGCTTGGCATCCGCCAGCCAGTCAAACTGCAATCCGATGGTGCCTTCAGTCACGTTGATCAGCACCTCGTCGCCCTCGACCCCTGCAAGCGTGCCCTTGAAGCGGCGGCGGTTGTCGATGGCTTCGTCCGTTTCCAACTTGGCCTCGTAGCCTTCGAACATCTCGAAATCCTTGAGCCGCGTGAGCGGGCGGTCGATGCCGGGGCTTGAGACCTCAAGCGTGTATTCGTCCAGAATTGGGTCTTCTACGTCCAGCACAGCGCCGATGGATTGGTTGATGATGGCAAGATCATCCACTTCGATGCCGCCATCCGGCTTGTCAGCCATGACCTGCAAGGTTGTCGATTTGCCTGACATCAGACGCACGCGCACCAGTTCAAACCCGAGATCCTCGATCACGGGTGTGATGATCTCGGCCAGTCGACGGTCCATCGCGGCCTTGGCAATCAGGGTGTTGGGCAGGTCGTGGGTCATGGGTTCCATAAGGCACAAAAAAACGGGCGCGCGGCCCGTTGGTAAGGTCGGTGGTGCGTTTGGTTTGGACCCGAACGCGCCGCTGTTGAAGGGCATATACGCAGCGTTGCCTGAGTCTGCAACCCCTCAGGCAAACCACCAGCGTTCTGCGGCACGCAGGTTATCGAGAGGACGGGCTGTTCCGACCTGCTTGGGCAAGGCCAGATCGGTGGAAAAAGCGGTGTCGGTATCGTGTCGGTATAACGTCGGTATGACGTCGGTATTTTCCACCGATTTGAGGTCTGCAGCATCGATAAGACCTTCGGCAAGGGCCTGCGCGCGGACAGAAGCAGCCGGAATGGACACCAGCTCGACCTCGTCGAACCAGCCTGCTGTTTCGCCCTTGTAGTGATCCACCACCCGTTTGGTAAGCACCTGCTGACCGGGCGCGAAGTGTTTGACGCGGTAGAGGCCTGTTCCGATACCGGACCCCATGGCATGCGCCGCAGAGATGTAAAAGGCAGGGTCCGCCAACCGCATGGGGAGAGCGGCGTCGGGCGTGTGCAGTGTGAACATGACCTGATGCGAACCGATGGCCTGCACACTGCCCTCAGCAAAGCCTGCAGCACTTGCCACAACATCGGCTGCGGTAAAGAGAGTGCCATCGTGGAACGTCGCATCGCGGCGCAGATCAAAATGCCAAACGCGGGCGTCTTCGGAAGGGGTCCAACTGGTCGCCAATTCACCGCGCAATGTCCCGTCTGCGCTGATTTCCGTCAGGGTGTCAAAAACCAGCCCCTGCCGGGCCACCTGCATAAAGAGGCCGTCGCCACAGCCCCAAGTGTCGCTGCGGTCCGCGCCGGAAAGCGCCATGCGCAACCGACCGCCCGATTTGGGAAAGCCTGCCGCTGAAACGCCGGTTGCCGCCAGCAGCGTTGCTGCCGCTGCGCTTGCGAACAGCGCACGTCTGTCCATCAGGGGGTTGCGGCGCGTCATAGGGCGGCGATCCCATTCATCACACGCACGAGCTCGGCGCTGATCCCCGGCTCTGACAGGGCGTGGCCCGCATTACGCACCATCTTGAGTTCGCTGTTGGGCCATTTGCGCGACAGGGCATAGGCGCTGCTGGGTGGGCAGATCATGTCATAGCGCCCCTGCACGATCACGCCCGGGATATGGGCAATGCGGTTCATGTTCGCGAGTATCTGGCCATCGGTTTCGAGAAAGCCCGCGTTGGTGAAATAGTGGTTTTCCAGCCGCGCGAAAGCACGGGAATAATCAGCCGGCCCTTCGGTTGCCCCGCCGGATGAGTGGATCGAGGCCAGGGCATTTTCCCATGCCGCCCAGGCGCGGCCATAGCGTTGTTCCATCGCCAGATCGCCGGAAAAGAGGCGCCGGTGATAGGCGGCAATCAGATCATCGTGTTCATCCTGCGGGATCAGATCGGTAAACCGCGCCCAGACTTCCGGCCAGAACTTGCCAGCCCCACCACCGTAGAACCAGTCAAGTTCGCCTTGGGTCATCAGAAATACGCCGCGCAAGATCAGATGACTGACCGCGGTGGGGTGCGTTTGGGCGTAGATCAGCGAAAGTGTCGCCCCCCAAGAGCCACCAAAGACGATCCAGCGGTCGATTCCCAGCGTTGTGCGAATCAGCTCGATATCCGCGACCAGATGCCAGGTGGTGTTATCGGTGACCGACGCATGGGGCCGCGAACGGCCACATCCGCGCTGATCGAACAGAATCACCCGATAGACAGCAGGGTCGAAATACCGGCGCATTGACGGGCTGCATCCGCCACCGGGACCGCCGTGCAGCACAACGACGGGGATGCCATCGGGGTTGCCGCATTGCTCTACGTAGACCTGATGCCCTTGCCCAACCGGCAGCATCCGCTGATCAAAGGGATCTACGGGCGGATAAAGATATTGAACTGCGCGCTTTTGGTCAGGGTATTTATCCATCACCGCCCTATATACTCTTCAACAATAGAGAAACATAGGTGTGCTGACATGCAATCGGAAACAACCACCGCGACCGCACAATCAACTGTCGACCCGGCAGAGATCGCCAAGTTCGAAGCGATGGCCGCCGAATGGTGGGACCTGAACGGCAAGTTCAAGCCACTGCATATGCTGAACCCCTGCCGGTTGGATTACATCACGACCCAGATCGCAGGGGAATTTGATCGGGACCTCAAGGTGCCTGCGCCTTTTGCAGGGTTGCGTATTCTCGATATCGGGTGCGGCGGGGGCCTTTTGGCCGAACCGATGGCCCGGCTTGGGGCAGAGGTTGTGGGCGCCGACGCGGCAGAGCGAAACATACCGGTGGCGCAGATCCATGCGGAACAGTCGGGCCTCGAAATCGATTATCGCCACACCACAGCAGAAGCGATGGCGGAAGATGGCGAAAAGTTTGACGTTGTGCTGAATATGGAGGTGGTTGAACACGTGGCCTCGCCCATCGACTATCTGACGGCATGCCATGATCTGCTTAAATCCGGCGGGCTGCACATCTGCTCAACTATCAACCGCAATCCGAAGTCCTATATGATGGCCATCATCGGCGCGGAACATGTGATGCGCTGGCTGCCCAAAGGCACCCATGAGTGGTCCAAGTTCATCACGCCGGATGAATTGTTTGACCTGCTGCGGCAGGCCGGACTGGATCCGGTGGATCGCAAGGGGTTTGTCTTTAATCCGGTCAAATGGACTTGGGGCCTTTCGGACCGCGATCTGAGCGTGAACTACGTGACCGCCAGCCTGCGGCCCGCCGACTGAGGCATCAGCGCTTCACTCTTGCCGCCGTTTGCGATACCGCCCTTGGAACATTTGTTTTGGGTTCCGACACGTCATGAGCATTGATCTTCCAACACCCCTCGCGCCGCTCAATATCGGGACGCGGGGGTCGCCCCTTGCGCTGGCACAGGCGCATGAAACGCGCGAACGGTTGGCAAAGGCGTTCAACCTGCCGTTCGAGGCATTTACCATCGTGGTCATCAAGACGACGGGCGACAAAGTGTTGGACCGGCCTTTGAAAGAAATTGGCGGCAAGGGGCTTTTTACCCGCGAGATCGAAGAAGACCTGACTGCTGGTCGTATCGACATTGCCGTGCATTCGATGAAGGACATGCCGACGCTTCAGCCCGAGGGGCTGATCCTGGATACGTATCTGCCGCGCGAAGATGTGCGGGATGCGTTTGTCTCGCCGCGTGCAAACGGGCTGGAGGATCTGGCAGCAGGTACGGTCGTTGGAACCTCGAGCTTGCGACGCAAGGCCCAGCTGAAGCTCAGGCGCCCGGATCTGGAGGTCGTCGAGTTTCGCGGAAATCTGCAAACCCGACTGCAAAAGCTGGACAATGGCGTGGCAGAGGCGACGTTTTTGGCCATGGCGGGTCTGAACCGTCTGTCGCTGGATGAAGTTCCGAAAACGCCGATTGAAACAGGGGTGATGCTGCCTGCTGTGGCGCAGGGGGCCATTGGCATTGAACGGCGGATGGATGATCGGCGTACCGCCGATATGCTGGCGGCGATCCATGACGGGCCGACAGGGCAGCGACTTGCGGCAGAGCGGGCGTTTCTGGCGACGCTAGACGGGTCATGCGAGACGCCGATTGCGGGTCTTGCGGAACTGGAGGGTGAGACGATTTATCTGCGTGGGGAAGTGCTGCGCCCGGATGGGTCAGAGGCGATTGACGATCAGATGCGCTGTGCTGTCGAGGATGGCGCAGAGGCGGGGCAGGAAATGGCGACCAAGCTGCTGGCGCAGGCCGGGCCTGCTTTCTTTGACTGGCGCTGAACCGATGGACGGCAGCACAGCAACACAAATCATGATCCCTGCGTGGGTCGATGGCGACCTGCAACCGGTGGAAAAGCTGGCGGCGCATCAACGCGGTCTGCGGCATCTGGCGGTGTCGGTTTTCGTGGTGGCGGGCGATGCGATCCTGATCCAGCAGCGCGCCCTTTCGAAATACCATACCCCAGGTCTGTGGGCGAATACCTGCTGCACGCATCCGGGCTGGGGTGAAGCGCCGGAGGCCTGCGCCCATCGGCGGCTGGAGGAAGAGCTGGGCATCACCGGTCTGACGCTGGACCACCGGGGACAGGTGGAATACCGCGCCGATGTGGGCGGCGATATGATTGAACATGAGGTCGTCGAAGTGTTTCTGGCCCGCGGCACGCAGGACCTTGCCCTTGCGCCAAACCCGGATGAAGTGATGGCGACCCGATGGATCGATCATGACGCGCTAAGCTCTGAGATCGAAGCCGATCCGGCACGGTTTACACCCTGGCTTAGGATCTATCTGAAAGAACACACCGGGTTGATCTTTGGCAGCTAGTCGAGCCCGAGTTTCAACCTGATCTCACGGATGATCGGAAGGGTTTCGCGCACCTTGTCTGCGCCGATGCTGGCCACAACATCGTTGATCATCGGGGTGATTGCCGTCACGGCGGCGACATGTGCATGGCGTCCCGCCGGGCTGATCCCCACTTTTTTGCGTCGCGCATCATCCCAATCAGGGCGAATGTGAACATAGCCTGCCCACTCGAGCTTGCTGAGGGTATTTGTCATTGCTCCGCGCGTGACGTTCAGGGTCTGCGCCAGTTCGGCGGGCGTGCGTTCATCCGCGTGCCAGATCAGCGAATTGAGCACGGAGAAATGCGAGATTTCCATGCCCTTGGGCAAGACCCGCGTCAGCCTGCTGCGCACAGCCTGATCGGCCGCCAGCAGTTCGCTGAACAACATGATCGCAATCGTGTTCTGGTCTTCGGCCATGCAAGCGCCCCTCAGGGGTCTGAAAAGGGTCGGCGGTTGGCAAGGCTGGGCACCCTGGACCGCGCTGCGGTGCAGTTTTCCATGTCCATGTCGAAGATGTAAATGCCGGGATCCTTGCCTGCATCCAGAACCACCGCCCCCCATGGGTCGACCACCAGCGAGTGACCATAGGTGTCGCGTGTCTTGTGCCGGGCACTTGCATGCGTGCCGGTCTGGGCCGGCGCCAGCACATAACAGCCCGTTTCAATCGCCCTGGCACGCAGCAGGCTGTGCCAATGCGCGGCACCGGTGACAGGGGAAAACGCCGCAGGCACGGTCAGGATCTGCGCGCCGGCCTCGGCGAGCTTTTGGTGGAGCATCGGAAAGCGCAGATCATAGCAGATCGTCAGGCCGATAGCGGCAAAGGGCGTTTGCGCCACAACTGCAGCCGCGCCGGGGCGGTAGCCTTCGGATTCGCGCCAGGTTTCGGTTTCGTTGATCTGGACGTCGAACATGTGGATCTTGTCATACCGCGCCACGATGCCGCCGTCCGATCCGATCAGAAAGGACCGGTTGGCAAACCGCCCGTCTGCGTCCTTGGTCTTGAGCGCCAGCGATCCGATCAGCAGCCAGACGCCCAGCGCCTGCGCCTCATCGCGCAGGGCGGCAAGCGTGGGGTCTTCTGCCTCGAGACGCAGCACATCGTTTTGATGCACGCGGCTGGTAGAGATGCAATTGGTGACCTCTGGCGTCAGAACAAATTTCGCCCCTTGTGCTGCCGCGTCGCGCAGCATCTGACGCACCACAGGCAGATTTACAGCTGGTTCATCGGTTACATTCAGCTGCAGAAGGGCAGCGCGCATCAGGCAGCCAGCAGGGCGTCAAGCTTGCCCGCGCGTTCCAGCGCATGCAGGTCGTCAGACCCGCCCACATGTTCGCCACCGATGAAAATCTGCGGCACGGTGCGCCCGCCATTGGCGCGCTGGACCATCTCGGCCTTGCGGTCGGGGTTGGACAGCACATCCACCTCGGAAAAGCTGATGCCTTTCTGGTTCAGGAGGCGTTTGGCCATGTGGCAGTAGCCGCAAAGCGGGGAGGTATAAATCTCGACGGGCTTCATGATCCTATGATCCTTTCAACAACTCGGTTGAACGTGATTTAGGTCTCTTTGGCCACGCGCGCCAGTGTTACGACCCGAACGGGCCCCGATCCGGCCTGCTGTGCGGCTTGCGTTGCCGCGCTGAGCGTGGCGCCGGAGGTCATTACATCATCCACCAGCAGCAGGGGCCGACCAACCAGACGATGCCACCGTTTCGGGTGCGCGCGAATGGCACCACGCAGGGTTTCGTGACGGTCCCTGCCGCCCAGCCCGTCCAGCGCACGTGTCGGTTTGGTGCGTTGCAACAGATCCGGGCACCACGGTAGGTCAAGATGCGCCGCGAGCGCCTTGGCCAGCAGGGCGGATTGATTGTACCGCCGTTTGATCATGCGCGTCCAATGCAGGGGCACCGGGGCGATCAGCGTCTGCGGCGGCAGGCAGTCCCTCAGCGCGCTGGCCATCCACAGTGCTGCTGGTTTCGCGATCTCTTGCCGGTCGCCGTGTTTAAGCGCCAGCACCAGCTTGCGCCCGGTGTCACGGTAGAGCAACGCGGCGCGCCCCTGTTCCCAGGAGCGCGGGGCGGTCATGCAGGCATCACAATGTGGTGTATCGCCATGGTGTTCCCCCGGCAGGGGCACGCCGCAACAGTCGCAAATGGTGCCACCGATAAACCCGGTATCGCGCCAACACGGGCCGCAGAGGCCGAAATCGCTGTCCACCATCGCGCCACATGTCAGGCAACGTGCGGGATAGACCGCTGAAAGTGCGGTTTGAATTCCTTTGGCCAACATCATAGGAACATCACATGACCTCTCCACCCTTGATGACCGATCTGGCCGCTTTGGCGATGCACAGGGCCCGCGCCGACAAAGACGCGATGTTCCTGCATCACGCCGCACGGGATGAAGTGCAGGATCGCGTCGGAATGGTTAACAAGTCCTTTACAGATCCGGCACTCGTAACCGGTTTTCCCGAGGTCTGGGTCCCCGCACTGTCGGATGCGGTGGTGACCGCGCCCGACGATAGATTGGCGTTAGAGCCTGCGGCGCATGATCTGGTGGTGCACGCCATGGCCCTGCATTGGGCGAATGACCCCATCGGGCAGTTGATCCAGTGCCGTCGCGCGCTGCGTGCGGATGGGTTGTTTCTGGCAGTGTCGTTTGGTGGTCAGACCCTGCATGAATTGCGTGCCTGTCTGGCACAGGCGGAAAGTGATGTGATGGGCGGGCTGTCGCCGCGCGTGGCACCGATGGCGGAACTGCGGGATATGGGTGCATTGTTGCAGCGCGCGGGCTTTGCCCTGCCGGTTGCGGATGTGCAAACGCTGCGTGTCACCTACAGGGATGCGTGGCACCTGATGCGCGATCTGCGCGCGATGGGGGAGAACAACGCGCTGTTCGCGCGTCTTCGCAAGCCAACGGCGCGCGGGGTCATGAGCCGCGCAGCATCGCTGTATTCACAGACCTTTGCCACGCCGGAAGGCCGCATCACAGCGACCTTCGATATGATCTTTCTGACCGGCTGGGCGCCGTCTGATCATCAGCCAAAACCTCTGCGCCCCGGCTCTGCCAAACAGCGGTTGGCGGATGCGTTGAAAACGGATGAGACAAAACTGCCCATTTGATCCGGCGGCGAAAGCCTCTATGTGGGCAAGAATCGACTTTTGAAGGAACCTCTATGACGGCGACACGCCCAGAAAACGGCCCGACAGATCACCCGGCTGTCCCAAAGCCCAAAGTGGGCGTGCTGCTGGCAAATCTGGGGACGCCGGACAACTATGACTACTGGTCCATGCGCCGGTATCTGGGGGAATTCCTGTCAGATCGCCGGGTCATCGACTATTCGCCGTGGCTGTGGCAGCCGCTTTTGCAGCTGATCATTCTCACTAAGCGCCCGTTCACCAGCGGTGCGGCGTACAAGTCGATCTGGAATGAAGAGGCGGGCGAAAGCCCCTTGATGACGATCACCAAGGCGCAGCACGCCAAGATCAAAGACGCCATGAAGGCGCAGCATGGCGATGACGTGATGGTCGACTACTGCATGCGCTACGGGAACCCCTCGACACGGTCAAAAGTCGAAGCGATGACAGCGGCGGGATGCACCAGAATCCTGTTCTTTCCGCTGTATCCGCATTACGCAGGGGCCACATCGGCCACGGCCTGCGACAAGTTCTTTGAGGCATTGGGCCGCGAAAAATGGCAGCCGATTGCGCGGGTGGTGGCGCCTTACTATGACCGCCCCGACTATATCGAGGCGCTGGCGCAATCGATTGAACGCAGCTATGCGGCCGCGGTGACCAAGCCGGATATCCTGATCTGTTCCTATCACGGCTTGCCGCAACGTTATCTGATGGAGGGCGATCCCTATCATTGTCAGTGTCAGAAGACGACGCGCCTGCTGAAGGAACGGCTGGGATGGGACGACACGCAGATCATGACCACGTTTCAGTCCAAGTTCGGGCCTGAAGAGTGGCTGCAGCCCTATACGGTGGAAGAAGTCGCGCGACAGGCCGAGGCGGGGAACAAGAATATCGCCGTTTGCGCGCCTGCGTTTTCTGCCGACTGCATCGAGACGCTGGAAGAGATCAACGAAGAGATCAAGGAAAGCTTTGAAGAGGCGGGCGGAGAGCAGTTCACCTATATTCCGTGCCTGAATGACGATGACGCGCATATCGCGGCGTTGAGTGCCGTCATCAACGAAAACCTGCAGGGCTGGATCGATTGACCGCTTCGGGCGGCCGATACTCTGTCAAAAACGATATGCTGAATACAAAAGAGGCGGTGCACTGCACCGCCTCTTTTGAAGGATTTGTCGTTCGGATCAGTCGGAAGCAACAGCAGCAGCAACCAGTACCAAAAGGACCAGCGGCAGCAGGATGCCCGAAGAGGAGCCAGCGGCTTCTTCGATGATCACAGGTGCTTCGATGATGGGATCGGCAACAGAGCCGGCCATTGCAGTCGAAGCGGCAGCTGTCAGAGCAGCGGCGAGAACGAGTTTCTTCATAGTAATACCTCCAGAAAAGGACGTACGACGCGGTTTGCGCGCACGCACCCAAGACTTACCTCGTATTTTGTGTAAACAGCAAGTCCATGGCAAAGCAAACCACAAACGCCGTTTTTTTCAGCACCACAACGGAAAGATCGTCAAATAAGCAACACTTGGGTGCCGACCTTTGCCAGCTCGTACAGCTCTTCGATGTGCTCGTTATAGAGCCCGATGCAACCGTTGGATGATTTACGCCCGATCTTGCGCGTATCGTGGGTGCCGTGGATACGGTAATATGTCCAGCTGAGGTGCAGCGAGCGGGTGCCAAGCGGATTGTCCGGGCCGGGGCCGATGAACTGGGGCCATTCCGGGTTGCGCTTGAGCATCGATGGAGTCGGGCGCCAGGACGGTTCGGGATCCTTGAGGATCACGCGGGTGCGGCCACGACGGGTCAGGTCATCTGTCAACGGCACGCTGGAAGGATACAGCTTGTAGATGCTTTGGTCTTCGGACCAGTAGTGCACAGCGCGGCTGTCGATATCGACAAGGATCGCACCATTGCGCGTGTTGCTGAAATAAGGCTGCCATTGCAGGCTGCGGAAGCTGGAAATGTTGCGCTTGACGGTTTCAGTCACGTCCCGCTCAACCTGCGTGGTCGCAGCGGAGTTAACCGAGGAATTGGATTGTGCGACAGCCGGAGCCGCCAGCATGGCTGCACTACCGGCCAGAAAGGCGCGGCGGCTGGTCGTGGGGAATCGATTCTGTGACATAACATGCCTCCAGCAATGAAAATCTGTACTACGGGTCTATATATGGCTGTAATGACGCAGTTTCAAATCAAACCCGCGTCATCCGGCATTGAAATGCCGATGGGCGTTTGAACTGCGTTGCATCCCGATGTAAGGCAGTCTGATGTTAACCCGTGGAGCTGTGATATGATCCGTATTTTGACTGTTCTGTTTGCTTTGGCCATCGGTCTTGCCGCGTGTGCGCCTGCCGTTGGTCCGGACGGCAAACCGATTCGCAGCGCCTACAAGATCAGCGCAGGCGAGCGCGGAAAAATCCAGTTCCGCATGCTTGATTCGGTGAATGCATTGCGCAGCGCTGCCGGCAGTGCGCCTGTAGAGCTGAACGCCGCTTTGAATGCGGCCGCCGCCACGCATTCACGGGATATGTCGATCCAGAACCGGCCCTGGCACTTTGGCTCTGACGGCTCGTCGCCAATCGACCGGATCAATCGCGTTGGCTATGCTGGCGGGCTTGTTGGTGAAACGATTTCGGAAACCTTCGAGACAGAGCTTGAAACCCTGGCCGCGTGGATGGAACAGCCCGACACGCGCAGGATCCTGATGGCACCAGAGGCACGCAACATGGGTTTCGCCTGGCATCAGGAAAACAACGGTAAGCTTTGGTGGACGCTGGTGATGGGCAGCTGACCCCAAAGGTCAGCTTTTCCTACCTTATGCGTTGATCTGGATCGGCGTCCCGTCACCGACCATAGCATAAATGTCTTCGATCTGGCGGTTGGTCACGGCGATACAACCCCACGTCCAATCCCCTTTGTCCTTGCGGCGCGGGTGTTCCTGACCGTGAATAAAGATATCGCCGCCGGGCCGCTTGCCCATGGCAAGGGCTGTTTCGACGTCTTTTTGATTGGGATAGGAAATGCCAAGCGAAAGGTGGAATCGGCTGTTGGGGTTACGCCGGTCAATGACATAGCGCCCCTCGGGCGTGCGCCCGTCCCCTTCAAAGGTCTTGTGACCGACAGGGGTAAAGCCAAGTTTGACCTTGTGATGTGTCAGCACCTTGTCGTGGTGCATCAAATACATGCGGCGCTCTTCCTTGTTGACCACAACGTATGTGACCTGCGGACCGGCGTAGCGCTTGAATTTGCTGCCGCTGCACCCCGCCAGTGCAACAAGTGCAGTTCCGCCCAGTATGAGTGAACGACGATTCATGACCTGTTATCCCTCAAATCGGCCAATTCGGCCTGTTTTATGCCAAAGCGGATACCACAAAGCCTAGCGAATCTCACTCAATAATTAGTGAACAGCCGACAACAGCGGCGTTTGGATCACACTTCAGCCCCCTTTTGGCGGCGTTCAGCCGGTGCGGGAAAGGCGGGCTGCGAGTTCGATATGGGATGACCAGCGGAACTGGTCCACAACCTGCACCCAGTCAAGCACATAGCCTGCATCAACCAGCACGCGGACATCCCGCGCAAAGGTAGGGGGATTGCACGATACATAGGCGATTCGCGGAACGCCTGATTTGCAAATCTCTGCCACCTGCGCTTCGGCACCGGCGCGGGGTGGATCAAGGACGATGGCCTGCGCGCGGGTCATTTCATCAATCAGCATCGGACGACGAAAAAGATCCCGCGCTTCGACTGTCAGTGGCTTGAGGCCCGAGGTCATGCGCCAACCCTGTTCCAGCGCCTCGGTCATCGCCACATCGCCTTCGACGGCGTGGACTGAGGCGGTTGCAGCCAATGGCAGGCTGAAGGTGCCGCATCCGGCAAAAAGGTCGATGATATGGTCTGCCTCACCGACCGCGTCCTGCACGGCGGCGCGCAAGGCAGCCTCGCCATCTTTGGTTGCCTGCAGAAAAGCGCCGGGCGGCGGTATGACCTGAACCAGGCCAAACATCTGTGCCGGTGGCGCGCGCATGGTGACACTTTCATCGCCCCAGGTAAGACGGGCAAGGCTGTGGGTTTCCGCCAGATGCGCAAGGGTTTGGCGGAGCGGTCCATCGATCGGCTTTCCACCCTCTACCACCACATCAAGCCCGTGATCGCTGGCGGTGACAGAGACCGCCAACGCGGACTTTCGGCTGGCACCGGCAAGGGCAAGCGCCTTGGCTACAACCAACCCATGGCGAACTTCAGTGGTCAGCAACTGACACTCTGGCACCTCAATCACCACGTCTGACCCACGCGCGCGGAACCCGGCCATCGCGCCCTTTTTTGTGCGCCGCGCCGCAAAGGTCGCGCGACGGCGCGATTGTGCGGGGGAGGTGATGATGGGGCGGAACTCAGTCTCTAACCCAAGCGATTTAAGCGCGGACCGTACCACGTCGACCTTCCACTCAGCGACAAAACCGTCCGCGGCATGTTGCAACTGACACCCCCCGCAGGAGTTAAAATGCCGGCAGGGCGGGCTGACACGCTGATCTGAAGGGTGGAGAACACGGATGTCTGACAGGGTCTGACCAGTGAGGGTGCCGCTGACGTGTTCGCCCGGCAGGGTCATTGGCGCAAAAACGGGCCCATGGGCGATGCCATCGCCAAGATGACCCATCCGCAAAATCTGGTGTTCGGACATCAGGTACTTTCTATTCGGCGGCTTTCAGGTTCAGGAAACCACCAGACTGTCGCTGCCAATAGCGCGCATAAAGCCCGTTTTCGGCCAACAGTTCAGCATGTGTGCCGCTTTCCACGACACGGCCCTCATCCATCACCACGATCTTGTCCATCTCGGTCAAGGTCGACAACCGGTGCGCAATTGCAAGCACCGTTTTGCCCTCCATCACGCGGGACAGGGCGGTCTGAATTGCGGCTTCGACCTCACTGTCGAGTGCGGACGTTGCTTCGTCCAGCACGAGTATCGGGGCATCTTTGAGAATGGCGCGGGCCAGCGCAACCCGCTGGCGTTGCCCGCCAGAAAGTTTGACACCCCGTTCACCAAGGTGAGCATCATAGCCGCGACGGCCCTTGTGGTCTTGCAGATCCAGAATAAAAGTATGCGCCTCGGCGCGTTTTGCGGCGGCGATCATGTCATCTTCGGACGCATCCGGACGGCCGTAAAGGATGTTGTCGCGCGCGGAGCGATTGAACATCGCTGTCTCCTGCGTGACCATTCCGATGTTGCGCCGCAGGCTTTCCTGTGTGACGTCCCGCACATCAAGACCATCGATGGAAATATGACCTGTTTCCCTTTCATAGAGCCGTAAAAGAAGCGCCACGAGAGTCGATTTTCCTGCCCCCGACGCGCCGACAATGCCAAGTTTTTGACCTGGCTCTATGGTCAGGGTGACCCCTTCGATCCCGCCGGTTTCCCGGCCATATGCAAACCCCAGATCGTTCATGTCGATCCGGCCTTCACGGACGGTAAGCACCTTAGCATCCGGGCCATCCTCGACCCGTGCGCGCGGGGTCAGGGTGCGCATGCCATCCTCGATCTCGCCCACGTTGGCGTAAATCTGCATAAGCGTGAAGCTGACCCAGCCGGTCATCTGTGCGATGCGGATCGCAACAGCGCCTGCCGCGACGATATCCCCCTCTGACGCCATGCCGCGTTGCCACAGCAGCAATGTGCCGCCCAACAAGAGGACAGGCAGCAGACCGGCCAGTGTCATCAGGGAAAACCGGAACGCGGCGGCCAGATAACCAAATTCCAGCGCGCGTTCGCGGAACGTCTGCATCGCGCCCAGTGCGGCGCGGTCTTCGTGTTCGTCGTGGGCAAAAAGTTTGACCGTCTTGATGTTCGTTATCGTGTCGACGATTTGACCGGACACCATCGCCCGTGCCCCCGCCCGCCCGGCAGAGCGCTGGCGCACCCGGGGCAGAAACCATCGGATCAGCGCAAAATAAAGCACAAGCCAGACCGAAAAGCCGACAGCCACGCGCCAGTCGATTGCCACAAGCAGCACAACTGATCCGATCAGGGACGCCAATGCAAAGGCAACGACGTTGATCAGTTCAACGGCAACATCGGTCACGGCGCGCGCGGCCTGCATCTGCTTTTGGGCGATGCGGCCCGCAAAATCGTCATCAAAAAATCCGACGTTCTGGCCCAAGGTCCATCGATGAAGCCGCGAGAGCACCAAGGGGTTCACATTTGGCGCAACCATGATTGAGTTCGACGCAGACGAAAGGCCAAAGAGGATCGGGCGCAGGATCAGAAAGAACGCAATCGCGCCCAGCATCAGGGCGATATTCTGACCGTCAAAGAACGCCTCTGCGCCGCTGCTGACCGTGGCATCGATGACCCGGCCAAGAATCCACGCGGTGCCTGCCTCCATCGCGCCGGCGGCGGCAGACAGGAATGCGGCCAGAAACAGGATTGGCCACGCCCCGCCCAGGCACCAGCGCATGAACGCGCCAAGGGTTTGCGGCGGCGGTCCTTCGGCCTTTGCGAAGGCGTTGATCCAATTCCCGATGTTCACGCGTCACTTTCCGTTTTCAGGAAGCCGCCCGACTGACGGCTCCAGAACCCTGCATATAGCCCGCCTTTGTCCAAAAGCGCATCATGGGTCCCTTGTTCGACAATGTGGCCGTCGTCGAGCACCAGAATACGATCCATCTCGGCGATTGTCGAAAGGCGGTGGGCGATGGCGATCACGGTCTTGCCCGCCATCATGCCATAGAGCGTTTCCTGAATGACCGCCTCAACCTCGCTATCAAGGGCTGAGGTTGCTTCGTCCAGCAACAGGATCGGCGCGTTCTTGAGGATCACGCGAGCCAAAGTGATACGCTGGCGTTGCCCACCGGAAAGCTTGACACCGCGTTCACCGACGCGCGCGTCATATCCGCTGCGGCCTTCGGGGTCTTCGAGATCAAGGATGAAGTCATGCGCCTGCGCCTGCTTTGCAGCCGCAATCATTTCCACTTCAGTGGCATCTGGACGGCCATAGAGGATGTTGTCACGTACTGAACGGTGCAGCAGAGAGCTGTCCTGTTGCACGACACCAATATTGCTTCGCAAGCTGTCCTGCGTGATGGTCGCTATGTCCTGACCGTCGATCAGAATGCGCCCGGATTCAGCGTCATAGAACCGCAGCAGCAGCTTGACGAGTGTCGATTTCCCGGCGCCTGAGCGCCCGACAAGGCCGATTTTCTCGCCCGGCGCGATTGTGAGGCTGACCTGCTGCAGACCCCCGGACGTTCTGCCGTAGTGATGCGTGAGGTTCTGCACGTCGATCCGACCGTCTGTCAGGGTCAGTGGTGCGGCGTTGGCCTTGTCAACCAGCGTGATGGGTTGGGCAATCGTTTCCATGCCCTCGGCAACCACGCCGAGTTCGCGGAAAAACGAAGAGACGGCCCACATAATCCATCCGGTCATGGCGTTTAGCCGCAGGGTAAGCGCAGCGGCGGCGGCAACAACGCCGACGCTGGCCTCTCCGGCGGTCCACAGAACAAGCGCCCAACCGACCACACCGATGATCAGCAAACCGTTCAGGACAGTCAGCGCGACATCCATAACCGTGAAAATCCGCATTTCGGCCTGAAAGGTCTTGCGTGCATGTTCAATCGCTTCTCCCGCGAATGCGACCTCAAGATCGTGGTGCGCGAACATCTTGACTGAGTGGATGTTCGTATAGGCATCCACCACCCGGCCCGTAACTTGGGACCGTGCATCCGACGCCGCTTTGGACGCAGGGCCGACACGTTTCACCGTCCAGGCGACAAGCCAACCGTATAGCGCAAACCACATCAGCAACGGCAGCATCAGCCGCCAGTCGGACGTGGTCAGAAGAATGGCCGCGCCGATGAGGTAGGCCATCGAATAAGAGATCGCGTCGAAGACCTGAAAGACAACTTCGCCCGCAGCCGGGGGTGTCTGCATGATCCGGTTGGCGATGCGCCCTGCGAAATCATTTTCGAACCAGCCGACGGACTGTCGAAGGACCTGACGATGCGCGCGCCACCGGATGAGCGTGCCAAAGTTAGGAAGGATCGTGTTGTTAAGCAGCGCGACATCAATCCCCTGAACCAGCGGGCGGATGAGCAGGATAAAGACGCCGACTAGCAACAGCTCGGTGCCATAGTCATCCCACATTTGCGATGGTTCGGTGCCCAGCAGGTCAACCAGCCGACCCATGTAGTAGATCAGCCAGATCTCGATGGCAGCCACCACGATGGACAACAGCCCGGTGACCCAGAACACCTTTTTGAATGGCCCGCAAAAGCTGCGCAGGAAGGGCCACAGCCGGGTGGGAGGATGATCCGTATGGGCATAGGACGCATACGGATCGACAAGATTTTCGAAAAACCGGAACATGACGGGAAGCCTTGGGAAAGAATGTGCAAAACGGTCAGCGGCCTGCACGGCGCGCCAGACAAGGGGGTGAGGTTAGGGCAGCCTTAGCTGAACCAAATCCCGCGATACATTTTGCAATCCTCCGTGTTCATGGCATTGGCATAGACAATACCCGCCCGCCTGTCGACCCTTCACGGCAAATCGAGCAGCGCATCCTTGGTCAGGGTGAAATTCGAGGCGATCCAGCGCGCCTCAAGTTCAGCCAGGCGCGCACCCAAGTCGGGGCCCTCAAAAGTGGGGCGCAAATCAGAGGAATGGATGGGGAATTTTTGCTCTGCAGCGGTATGAATCGTCTCTAAAGCGCCAGTTTCTGGCATCTTTTCGGCCATCGCGCACCGCAGAAGCAAAACCTGTCGCGCCACTTGAGGACCATGGCGATAGGCGATTTCAGCCAACGATTGCGCGCCATAAGCCGCATCGCGCAAGTGTGTCAGGTGCCGCATCTCTGCCTTGGACAGTCTGAGGCGTGTTGTGGGATCTTCCCCGCCCAGCGCCGCGAGACGGCAAAGCCACGCGGGATCGAGGGTAAGCGTCTGTTCCATGTGGACGATGGGCCCTATCCAACGATCATCCGCGCCTGGCAGGACGTGCTGCTGTGCACCGGTGCTTCGCATACCGGCAAGCGCCCGGGCGGGATCGGGGGCCGCGAGAAGCTTGCGCATCTCCTGACCGACCCGTTCTGCCGAGAGGGTTTGGATGCCTTCGATGTTTTGGGCAATTGCGCTGAGGGCGGCAGTGTCGAACCCCTCGTCCGGGTTGGCGTACCACGCGGAAAACCGAAAGAAGCGCAGGATGCGCAGGTAATCTTCCTGAATGCGCGCATCGGCGTCTTCGATAAACCGGATACGGCGCGCCATGAGATCTGGCATGCCGCCAAGCGGGTCCAGCACCTTGCCGTCGGGGGTGGCGTAAAGCGCGTTCATCGTGAAATCTCGCCGCCGCGCGTCGTCGGCAATGTCGGTGGAATAGGCCACCACGGCCCGCCGACCGTCTGTTTGCACGTCTCGGCGAAAGGTGGTGACTTCGAAAGGGGTGCCGCCTGCGATCACCGTGATCGTGCCGTGATCGATGCCTGTGGGGACGGCCTTGAGGCCTGCAACTTGTGCGCAGTTTGTTGTCTGGTCTGGCAACGCGTCGGTCGAGATATCGACGTCACTATCAGGCAGACCGAGTAAAGCGTTGCGCACGCAACCGCCAACAAACAGGGCCTGATGCCCGCCCGCTGTCAGGGCCCGGCAGACCGCCTGCGCGTTTTTATCCTTTAACCAGGATGTATCCGCCGGGATCACGATGTCATCTGTTGTGTCCATGCCCGCAGCATACGCGCGGTTGCGCCCCAGATGTAATAGGGGCCGTAGGGCACCACGTAATAGTGTCGCCGGTCGCCGCGCCACCGACGGGATTCAACGATGTAGTTGTCCGGGTTCAGCACATGCGCCAACGGTACAGCAAAGACTTCTTCGACCTCGCCGGGTTCGGGTTTGATGTCAAATGTGTCTCTGACAAAGGCGATTACGGGCGTAACGCGAAAGCTGGTCACGGTTTCATGGGCAGGCAACGTACCCAGCACATCGACGATGTCGGGCGGCAGACCGATCTCTTCGTGGGCCTCGCGCAGGGCGGCGGCGATTACATCTGCGTCGCCGTCATCCTGCTTGCCCCCCGGAAAGGCGATCTGACCAGGATGGTGCTTGAGGGCAGAAGACCGTTTGGTCAGCAGAAGATGCAGCGTCCCGCTTCGTTCGATGATCGGGGCGAGCACGCCCGCGGGCCGCAGTTTGCGTTCTGGCGGCAGCACGACGTCAGGGTTCAGGTCGAAATCAGATGATCCGACACCTGTGCGCGCAAGGGCTGTGCGGAACCCCTCGACCTGCTCAGCTGTCATTGGCGCCTTGAGCCTCGAACCCGACGGTTGCCGGGTCAAGGTCGTAATGCGCGCCACAGAACTGGCAGTCTGCTGTCACGCGGCCTTCGTCTGTCGTCATCTTTTCGATGTCCCGCGCGGAATAGATCGACAGGCTTTGCCGTACGCGGTCTTCGGAACAGGAGCAGCCGAAACGTACGGCCTGCGCATCAAAGACACGGGGGGATTCTTCGCTGAAGAGGCGGATCAGCAGGTCGTTTGGCGGCACCGAGGGCCCGATCAGCTCAAGATCCTCGACCGTGTCGAGCAGGATGTTCACGCGGTTCCAGTTTTCTTCTTCATCACCGTGGACCAGGTCAGAGGCCACAAGCGCCTCGCCGGTGCCTTCGCCTTTGGCGGCAAAGGGCGACGCCTTGGGCATGTGTTGCAGCATAATGCCGCCTGCGCGCCAATGCTCTGCCGCTGCGGCCTCGGTCGACCTGCCAAAGCTGATGGCAAACCGTGTAGGCAGCTGTTCGGACTGCGCGAAATAGGTTTCGGCGCAGGCTGCGAGAGATCCACCCGCCAGCGGCGTGATGCCCTGATAGGGTTTCATTCCCTCCCCCTGATCGATCATGATGGCAAAGTAGCCGTCGCCGATCTGTTCGAATGGGGTGGCGTCTGTCAGCCGATCCGCATCATAGCTGGCGTAGGCACGGATGCGCGCAGCCTCGCCTTCCTTTTCAGGGCCGTAATAGTCGGTGGCAATCATCCGGACCGGGCCTTTTGACTGTACCTGCAGCGACAGCTTCCAGCGCAGTTTGATCGTTTGACCAATCAGCGCGGTGAGCAGGGCCATTTCGGCGACCAGTGCTTCGACCTGCGCGGGGTAATCGTGCTGACGCAGAATCCCTTCGAGCACGCCATCAAGGCGCGCCACGCGACCGCGCATGTCTGCGTTATCAAGCTGGAAGGGCAGCACGCTGTCATCCCAGGCTATCTGTGTCCCGTCCGTCATGGGGGTTTCCTTATCGGGGGCCGGTTGGCATACCGCGTCTATATAGGCGCAAGCGACCAAGGATAAAGGGGCACCGGATGATCAGGCGTATCGGGCAAGTCCCGCGCAAGGACCAGACCTATCAGTTGCGGGCCGGTGCCTATGCAATTCTGCCATTGCAGCGGCGGTTTTTGCTGGTGGCGCAAATCACCGATGAGGTGGAGGTGATGTTGCCCGGCGGTGGGATCGACCCCGGTGAATCACCGATCAGAGCGCTGCATCGTGAAGTGCTGGAAGAAACCGGTTGGCGGATTGCGCGGCCTCGACGGTTGGGCGCTTTTCGGCGCTTTGTCTATATGCCCGACTACGATCTTTGGGCAGAGAAATTGTGCCATGTTTATGTTGCCGATCCCATTCGTCAGATCACTGCCCCGATAGAACCGGATCATCATGCGGTCGTGATGTCCGCGGCAGAAGGGGTACACAGTCTGGGCAATGACGGCGACAGCTTGTTTCTGGCGCGTTACGCTGGGCTGGCCGGGCCCGTGTAGTCGAACAGGATCGCCGAGACGTCATCGGGAAAGTCCTGCGTATCGGCAAAATGTTCAAGCGCTTCGGTCAGCGCGGAAAAGAATGAGGGGCCTTTAATCTCGTGCAATTCCTGCATCAGGGCCCGGATGCCGTCCTCTTCCAAAAAGGTGCCGTTCGGGTCCGGGCATTCGGTCACCCCATCTGACAGAATCAGCAGACGGTCCCCCGGGGCTAGCGTGATTTCGAACTGTTCAAAGGCGATGCCCAACAGCAGGCCGACAGGAAACCCACCGGTGCCCTGTTGTTCGACACTGCCGTCCCTGCGGTGCACGATCGGATGCGGGTGGCCCGCCTGAGACACCGTCACAACGCCTGTCTCAAGATCGAGGACCAGCAACATCAGGGTGAAGTAGTGCTCTGTCTCCATCTCGTTCAGGACCAGATCGTTCAGCTCTTCGATGACGTCCTTGGGGGGGCGTGGTGCGAAAGTGCCGTTCTCGAGACGGCGCAGCGCGACGTTCTGGTCCGGTGCGGTGGACGACAGGTAGCCCGCAAGCCGCGCCGTCATGAGGGCAGAACTGATCCCGTGGCCAGAGACATCTATTGCGAAAAGACCCAGCTTGCCGTCGCCTGCCGGGAAATAACCGACCAGATCGCCGCCCACATGCCCGCTGGACCGTAATAACAAAGACAGTTCACCGGTATCAAAGATCCTGTGGCGGTCGCGCAAAAGCGATTGCTGCAGCTTCTTGGCCTCCAGCAGGTCGCGGTCCAGCGCATCGTAGAGATACTGCAGTTCTTCGACCGTGTCGCGCATCAGGGCATTTGTGCGGGTTAACTGGCGCTGCATCCGAAGAACGCGTTTGCCCGCATTGATCCGTGCGCGCAGTTCATGTCCGTTAACCGGTTTGGTCAGAAAGTCATCTGCGCCAATGTCCAGACCCTGCGCGATTTCCTTTTTATCGCTTTTGGATGTGAGGATGATGAAATAGGCATATTGATCTTCGAAGAGGTCTCGAAAGGCGCGGCAGAATTCAAGACCGGACATGCCGGGCATCATCCAGTCGCTAAGGACGATATCCGGTAGGCGCCGACGGGAAATTGCCATCGCTTCGCTGCCGGAAGCGGCTTCGGTCACGTCATAGCCTAGCCCCTTGAGAGAGGCCGACAAGATGCGCCGTTGAAAGCGACTGTCGTCCACCACCAGAACCTGCAGACGATCCTGCGGTTCGGCATCGCGGACCTGCTGTGTGAATTCGGTGTCGGGCAGTCCCATAAGGCTCAGTCATTATTGCGCATTCCTGCTGCTTTCGCAGCTTACTGTTAACGGCACATGAAACTTTGAATTGGAAATATCCTGCAGGTGGCGATTACCCGGTGTTAAGCGCCGTGCGATATGACCGACCGAAAGGGAAAATGGTGATGATAGACTGGAACAGGGTCAAAACATTGAAGGAGGACGTGGGTGCGGAAGATTTTGATGAGGTGGTCGCCCTTTTCATCGACGAAGTAGAGGATGTGATTGAGCGTCTGGGGCAAGGGCCTGATCGTAGCGCGCTGGAAGAGGATCTACATTTTTTGAAAGGCAGTGCGCTGGGCCTTGGGTTTGAGCAGTTTTCGTCCCTCTGCCAGGACGCAGAGGTGTTATGTGGACAAGGGCGGGCCGCCGATGTCGATGTGAACCAGATTGTGGGGTCATTTGCTGATTCAAAGCGTTGCTTCGACGAGGGGCTTCCCACGGCGATCCACGTCTGAGGAAAGTCCGTCAGACCAGCTTGTACATCTCTTCGGCGCGGACCTCACCAAAGGTCTGCTGCACCTTGGCGCGCAGCATTTGCATACCAGTGATCCACCGATCATGATCCTGTGCGCGGTTGAGGGTGTATTTCTGAACTTCGGGATGCGACAGGATCAGGAACTTGTTTGCCTGCACCCCGGCAACGATGGCCGAAGCAACATCATCTGCCGTCAGCAAGGAGTTCGGTCCCTCGGCATCTTTGTCCGACAGTCCCAATAGCGGGGTTGCCACATACTGCGGACACACCACCGAGACACCGATGCCATCGTTCCCGTGGGTTATCGCCAGCGATTCAGCAAAGCTGACGGCGGCGTGTTTGGTCGCCGAATAGGCCGCATCACCAACCTGATTAAGCAACCCTGCCGCCGACGCGACATTGACAAGATACCCCGAGCCCCGGGCAATCATGCCCGGCAAAAGCGCGCGCGATGCATAGACATGCGCCATGACGTGAACTTGCCAGTTCAGCATCCAGTCTTCGTTTGGGGCTGATGCGGCGTGATCCGGGTCGCCACGGCCAAAGCCTGCATTAGAGACGAAAATATCAATCTCGCCCAACGCATTTGTGGTTTGCGCGATCAGCGATTGCACGGCTTGCTCATCGCTGACATCGCAGACCACGCTGATGCCGCCAAACTCTTCTGCAACGCCGCTGGCCTTATCAGCATCAAGGTCGGACACGCAGACCTTCGCCCCCAGCCCTGCTGCGCGCCGCGCAAGTGCCGCACCGATCCCGCTGCCTGCGCCAGTGATCACAATTACCTTGCCTTCAAAATCCATCTTTGCCCCCTCAGATCACGAATTGCGCCAACGTTTCATCATTGGTGATGTCAGTATAGGTGAACCCCCCGTCATCTATGCGCTGAAACATTGCCGGAAAATTCTGCGGCTTGTCGGTTTCGATCCCGATCAGGACCGAACCGAAATTCCGTGCCGACTTTTTCATGTACTCGAATCGCGTGATATTGTCCTGCGGTCCCAGCATCTGCAGAAAATCCTTAAGCGCGCCGGGGCGCTGCGGCAGACGCAGGATGAAGTACTTTTTCAGGCCCGCATAGCGCTGAGCGCGTTCCTTGACCTCTGGCAAACGCTCAAAATCGAAGTTGCCGCCTGAAACCACACAAACCACCGTCTTGCCCTTTATCTGGCCGGCGACCTCGCCCAGCGCCTCGATCGCCATGGCACCGGCGGGTTCCAGCACGATTCCTTCAACATTCAGCATTTCAACAATTGTGCCGCAGATGCGGTCTTCGGCTAGGTCGATGACGGATTGCGGTGACACGCCTTTCAGATGTTCGAACGTGCGCGCGCCAATCTTTGCGACCGCCGCGCCATCGACGAATGAATTGATCGGCGAAACATCAACAGGTGCGCCTGCAGCAACGGCTTCGGCCAGACTGCGCGCGCCTGCTGGTTCAACGAATGTCAAACCACACGCATCGCCAAAGTAACTGCGCACGCCAGCGGACAGGCCGCCGCCGCCAACCGGAAGGATGACGTGATCGGGCAGATGACCCAGCTGCGTCTCAAGCTCGACAGCGACAGAGGCCTGTCCTTCGATCACGTCCTCATCATCAAAGGGGGACAGAAAATGCGCACCTTCTTGCGCGCAATAGGCCTGTGCGGCCTCAAGGCTGGCATCAAAATAGTCGCCCACAAGCCGCACATCGACATTGTCGCCGCCAAACATGCGGGTCTTGAGGATCTTTTGTTCGGGTGTGGTCACGGGCATGAACACCACGCCGCGCACATCGAAGTGGCGGCACATGAAGGCAACACCTTGTGCGTGGTTACCGGCAGAGGCGCAGACAAAGACGGACTGAGACGGGATCGCCTTGCGCATGGCATTGAACGCCCCGCGCAGTTTGTACGAACGCACCGGGCTCAGATCCTCGCGTTTGAGCCAGATGTCGGCGGCGAACCGTTCAGACAGCAGATCATTGCGCATGCAGGGCGTTGGCGGAAACACCGCGCGCATGGCGTGTGTCGCGGACTGCGCGCGGGTCTTGAAATCATCCATCTGCGGACCTTTCAGTCGATGGGGCGGCCTTCGACAAAGTGACCGTAAAACGTGGTCAGGACACTGACACCGACCAACATCATGATCCAGCCGACAATGACCGAATACGCGATACCCAGAACCGACTCTGCCCCGAATATCGATATTGGTATTTGCAGCACGAATGATGACACCAGGACCAGAAAGACCAGCATCGCGATTGTCGCATCATTGCCGCTGGTGGCTTGCCATGCTTCGCGTGACACCATGTTGCGCCCCATCGCGGCGGCAGGCAGCAGCGGGCAGAGGCGGTAAAAGGCGTAGGTCGCCGCAGCAAAGCCTGCGACACTGACCAGGGCCGACCCAAGAGGGCCGGTCCAACCGATCAACAGGCCAAGGATGATGGTCACGACGATCACCATGCCCAGGACAACAAAGGCGATGATCACGCCCTTAAAGAGGTATTGGAAAATCGCACCGCCGTGAAAGCGTGGGATCCAGCCGGTCGGATATTCCTCAAGCAGGACATATCGGTGCCATGACACCGCGATCCAGAGGGCTACAATGATGGAAATCAGACCGTAGAGCATGAAGCCGGTCCACACGCCCGGCCCTGCGGCCATCATGTCTTCGGGGGATACACCTTCCATCAACTGAAGGGCTTCGGACCCCAGATAGACAAGTGCCAGGCCGCTGATGGCGTAGGGGACCAATGAAATTCTCAAGGCCGCATCAAGATTTGAAAAAACCAGCCGGACCGAATGCATGAAAATCTCCCAACCCTTCATCCCGGCATCCCTTTCAACGACGCTGATACAGTGCGCCATGTTGCACAGCGTGCGCGCCGCATCAACCTTGCGTGGCTTGGCAAAAGGCGCTAGGCCGCGCTCGTTCATCTAAGGAAAATGCGATGTCTGCGCCAAAGAAAGTTGTGCTTGCTTATTCGGGGGGTCTGGACACCTCGATCATTCTCAAGTGGCTGCAAACGGAATACGGGTGCGAGGTTGTCACCTTTACCGCCGATCTGGGTCAGGGTGAGGAATTGGAACCTGCCCGTAAGAAGGCCGAGATGATGGGCGCGTCCGACATTTATATCGAAGACGTGCGAGAAGAATTCGTGCGTGATTTCGTGTTCCCGATGTTCCGCGCCAATGCGGTGTATGAGGGGCTTTATCTGCTGGGCACGTCCATCGCGCGCCCGCTGATTTCCAAGCGTCTGGTCGAGATCGCCGCCGAAACCGGTGCCGACGCTGTTGCGCATGGTGCCACCGGCAAAGGCAACGATCAGGTGCGGTTTGAACTGGCCGCCTATGCGCTGAATCCCGAAATCAAGGTGATTGCACCGTGGCGCGAGTGGGATCTGACGAGCCGGACAAAGCTGATTGATTTTGCCGAGAAGAACCAGATCCCGATTGCCAAGGACAAACGTGGTGAAGCGCCGTTCAGTGTGGATGCGAATCTTTTGCACACGTCGTCTGAAGGCAAGGTGCTGGAAGACCCCGCAGAGGCTGCGCCCGATTATGTGTATCAGCGCACGGTGAATCCTGAGGACGCGCCGGATACGCCTGAGTTCATTGAGATCGGTTTCAAGAAGGGTGACGCCGTTTCCATCAACGGAGAAGCGATGTCGCCAGCGGCGATCCTGACCAAGCTAAATGAGTTGGGCGGCAACCACGGGTGTGGTCGTCTTGATCTGGTTGAAGGCCGCTTTGTCGGGATGAAATCGCGAGGGATCTACGAGACCCCCGGCGGCACGTTGTTGCTGGAAGCGCATCGCGGGATAGAATCGATCACGCTCGATCGGGGTGCCGCGCACCTGAAGGACGAGCTGATGCCGCGTTATGCGGAACTGATCTACAACGGTTTCTGGTTCAGTCCCGAGCGCGAGATGCTGCAGGCAGCCATCGACAAGAGCCAGGAACATGTGGAAGGTACCGTGCGCCTGAAGCTCTACAAAGGGTCCGCGCAGACGGTTGGCCGCTGGTCAGATGAGAGCCTTTATTCAGAGCAGCACGTGACCTTTGAAGACGATCGTGGTGCCTATGATCAGAAGGACGCGGAAGGGTTCATTCGCATCAACGCCTTGCGCTTGCGCTTGCTGGCCGCCCGCGATCAGCGGCGCGTGCAGGACGTGGAAAAGGATGAAGTACCGGATGGCGGGCTGCCCCGGTTCGACTGATTACATCGGCCTAAGCCGCGCGTTGCGAAGATCGCGGTAGTAGGGAAGCGCGTCGGCAAGAACCGCCGCTGCCGGCCCGTCGATTTCGGGCAGCGGCCCTTCGGCGCCTGCAAAACCTGTGCTTTTGTGCACCGCACCGTACCAATGCCTGGCCCAGACGCCATCCTCAGGCCTTGGGCCGGCGGGCCACTGTAACATTGCGGGATCGAAGGCCAGACCAATCGCGGCACAAAGCGCCCGCATCATGGCTTCGGGGTTGGCGCGAATGTCCGTGCTGTCAATCACATGCCCCCCAAGCTGACGGTAGAGAGCGTGTTGCTGGCGAAACCCGATGTCCTCAAGCGTGGGCATGGCGCGTTTAGCTGCATAACTTGCGATAACCCGCGCGGGATGCCGGATCAGGTGGATGTTGATGCATTCCTGCGCCCAGTCCATTGGAAACCCGTCCCGCATGTGATGGGGCATATGCTTCATATAGAGGTGTGGTTTGCCTGCGGACCGGCACATCAACGCGACTTTTGAGGGGTCAGTTTCGTGGGTCGCGATGATCTGGTCCCGCATCGGATGATCAGCGCCGGAGTCCGTCAGGTAGGGCGCATAGAACGGTTCATCCATCACCGCGAAATCGGCGCGTGCACCAAAGCTGTACATCATTGCCGTACTCAGATTGCGCGGTCCTGACCACATTGCGATCCGCATACCGATCTCCTTTTTTGCGACGCTAGAAATGTTACCGAACCCTGCCAAGCGGTAAAATACCTTCACCAGCGCGTGAGATGATCCGCCAGACCGTTGCGCCCGTACACTTTGAAGGGCAGCTAGGATCGAAAGAGGAGGCTATCCATGTCAGGTTTCACAACGATCAAGGCCTATGCATTGGCCGCGCTGATTGGCGTTGGCCTGATCGTGCACGCCGGCAGCGCCAAGGCGGGAACAGAGACGCTTACCGTTGCAGGGGGCTGTTTCTGGTGCGTCGAGGCTGACTTTGAATCGGTGCGCGGTGTCAAAGAAGCGGTATCGGGATTTACCGGCGGTTCGGTTGCAAACCCGACATACAAGCAAGTCGTTTCGGGCGGGACCGGTCACTACGAGGCTGTCCAGATCGTTTTTGACAACAGTGTCGTGACACGCGATCAGATTTTGGCGATGTTCTTTCGCTCTGTTGATCCGACAGACGCAGGCGGGCAATTCTGCGACCGTGGCCCGACCTACCGCACAGCTATTTTCCCGGCTGATGAGGCGCAAAGGGCTGCGGCTGAAAAAGCCAAGGCAAATGCGCAGGCTGCACTGGGCCAGCAAATTGTGACCCCGATTCTGGGTGCGTCAACCTTCTATCCTGCGGATGCGTATCATCAGGACTATTACAAAAGCAACGAGCGGCTGGCGATTACCAGTGTGGGCGTTGGGATCAAGAAATCAAAGGCCTACAAGCGGTATCGCAATGGCTGTGGCAGGGATCGGCGGGTGAAGGAGCTTTGGGGCTCTGCCGCACCTTTTGTCGGCTAGGAAAAATCGTGATCCTGGATGTCCTTGAGATCCGGGATCACATCTGCCGTGCCTTGACGCGTGACCATCAAGGCCGCGGCTTTCATCGCCAGATCAATCGCGTCTTTCATTGGCAGACCCCGGTCAAGACCTGCGGCCAGATAGCCTGTGAAAGTGTCCCCTGCCCCGGTCGTATCGATCGATTTGACCGGATAGGCGCCAAATGTTTCAGCCTGCGCATGAGATGATGAATGCCAGCGGCAGCCGTCACCGCCCAGCGTCACGACAATATCCGCGATATCCAGCTGTCGCAGGCCACGTCCTGCGGCGCTTTCCAACTGCTCCGCTTCGACCGCGTTCAGGACCAGCAAATCGATCTGACCCATCAAGGCCTGCACCGCCTCAGCCTGAAAGGGGGCGGCGGCATAGACCACTTTAAGACCCAGCGTGCGTGCGGTTTGCACGGCGAATGGCTGTCCGTTGGTCTCATTTTGCAGCAAGAGAGTGTCGCCCGGTGATGCTTCGGCCAGAGCGGCACCGATCATCTGATTGGTCAGGGCCTGATTTGCACCACCAAAGAGGACGATGTTGTTCTCGCCAGAGATATCGACCGTGATGTTGGCGTGGCCTGTCGCAGTTTCAGTCGTCGCGATATGCGGCGTGTCCACACCATATTCGAGCAACCGCTGACGCGCCCAGTCGCCATCTGGCCCAACCGCGCCGATGTGCGTTACCCGCGCACCGGCACGGGCCGCCGCAACAGACATATTCGCGCCCTTGCCGCCCAACCCCTGCTGAAAATCCGTGGCAGCCAGTGTTTCCCCCGGTCCGGGCAGATGCGGCACGCGATAGAAATTATCCGCATTGATCGAGCCGAGGTTCCAGATCATCCGCCGACCTTACAGGCGGCAAGAATGGCCATGTTGAGGATGTCATTGGCGGTGGACGTGGTCGAACAGATCTGGATGGACTGATCGAGTCCTGTCAGAATAGGGCCAATCACCGTTGCACCCGCCATTTCCTGCATCAGCTTGACCGAAATGCTGGCCGAATGTCTGGCAGGCACGATCAGGATGTTTGCAGGCCCGGTCAGGCGCGAAAAGGGATAGTTTTCCTGCGATGCGGCATTCAGGGCCACATCGACCGTCATCTCGCCCTCGTATTCGAAATCGACACCGCGGCCGTCCAGTACGGTCGGGGCGAGATGCATCTTTTCGGCCCGCTCTGAGACGGGGTAGCCAAAAGTCGAAAAACTGACAAAGGCGACACGCGGCTCTAACCCCAGGTGTCGTGCGACACGCGCGCCGCTTTCCGCGATATTGGCCAGATCATTCTCATCCGGCCATTCGTGCACCAGCGTGTCGGCAATGAACACGATCCGCCCGCGGTGCAGCAATGCGGTAAAACCCGCCGCACCATGTTCGGCGTTTGCCTCGAAAACATGGTTGATCCGTTCCAGCACATGCGCTGACTTGCGCGTGGCGCCGGTGACCAGTCCATCGCCATGGCCGTGTTGCAGCATCAGCGCCCCAAAGACGTGGCGATCACGGGCAGCAAGGCGATGGATATCCTTGCGATCAAAGCCCTTGCGCTGCAGGCGGCTGTAGAGAAAATCCTTGTAGGTATCGAGATGCTGGGTATTGGCCGCATTCACGATCTCCAGTTCGCGCACGCCGTCGGCCATGCCAGCGGCCTCAAGCTTGGCCTTCACATCATCTGGGCGCCCGACCACCAGCGCCTTGCCCAGACCGGAACGTTGATAAGTCACGGCAGCGCGCAGCACCTTGGGGTCGTCACCTTCGGCAAAGATCATCCGGGACTGATTGGCACGAGCGCGGGCATTGATACCACGCAGGATGTTTGCAGTTGGATCCATCCGCGATTTGAGACCGACCTCGTAAGCCTCCATATCGATGATGGGGCGTCGTGCAGCGCCAGTATCCATGCCAGCCCGTGCTACAGCAGGCGGAATACGGTGGATCAGGCGAGGATCAAACGGCGTGGGAATAATGTAGTCGCGCCCAAAGCTGAGCGTGCGGCCATACGCCATTGCGACCTCATCCGGTACATCCTCGCGGGCGAGGTTGGCCAAAGCATGAGCGCAGGCGATCTTCATCTCATCATTGATAGCCCGTGCATGGATATCCAGCGCGCCCCGGAAGAGATAGGGAAAGCCCAGCACATTGTTGACCTGGTTTGGATAATCGCTGCGCCCAGTGGCGACGATCGCATCAGCGCGAACTTCCTTGGCTTCTTCGGGAGTGATTTCTGGATCGGGATTGGCCATCGCAAAGATCACCGGATCCTCAGCCATGCTGGCAACCATGTCTTGTGTCACAGCACCTTTCACTGACACACCAAGGAAGACATCCGCACCATTCATCGCCTCTTCCAGAGTGCGCAATTCGGTGGACGCCGCATGCGCCGATTTCCATTGGTTCATGCCTTCCTTGCGACCCTGATAGATCACGCCCTTTGTGTCACACATGATGCAGTTGTCGTGCCGCGCACCCATGGACTTGAGAAGCTCAAGGCAGGCAATCCCAGCCGCGCCTGCGCCGTTCAGTACGATCCGCACGTCTTCGATCTTTTTGCCTGAAATTTGCAGCGCGTTGATCAACCCCGCAGCACAGATCACCGCCGTCCCATGCTGATCGTCATGAAAGACAGGGATGTCCATTTCTTCCTTGAGACGCTGTTCGATGATAAAGCATTCGGGCGCCTTGATATCTTCAAGGTTGATGCCGCCAAAGGTTGGTCCCATCAGCTTGCAGGCATTGATGAAAGCGTCGGTGTCTTCGGTATCAAGCTCGATATCGATGGAATTCACGTCCGCGAACCGCTTGAAAAGCACCGCCTTGCCTTCCATCACGGGCTTTGACGCCAGCGCGCCAAGATTGCCAAGACCCAAGACCGCCGTTCCGTTCGAGATCACCGCCACAAGGTTGCCCTTGTTGGTGTAATCATAGGCGGTTTCGGGCTGGGCCGCGATGGCCTCGCATGGAACAGCCACGCCGGGCGAATACGCCAGACTGAGGTCGCGCTGGGTGGTCATCGGAACGGTCGCGCTGATCTCGAACTTGCCGGGGGTGGGTTCCAGATGAAAGGCCAGCGCCTCTTCGTCGGTTATGCGATTCTTTTTCACGTCTGCAGGCCTTCCTTGTTCGGTGACGTTCATAGCCATCATCAAAGGGCGGCACAATCAGGCTGCCCCTTTCCCTTGCCCAAGCGGTTTTGTACAGACTGGGGTGTGCCGGGGGGACTTCAGGTGAGTACCGAAAAAATCACGCCAATGATGGCGCAGTATCTGGAGCTGAAGGCGGATTACGCCGAGGCGCTGCTGTTCTACCGGATGGGCGATTTCTATGAGATGTTCTTTGATGATGCGGTCGCCGCGGCAGAGGCGCTGGACATTGCGCTGACCAAGCGTGGCAAGCACGGGGGTGAAGACATTCCGATGTGCGGTGTCCCGGTTCATGCGGCCGAAGGATATCTGCTGACCCTCATCCGCAAGGGGTTTCGTGTTGCGGTCTGCGAACAGATGGAAAGCCCGGCAGAGGCGAAAAAGCGTGGTTACAAGGCGGTCGTGAAACGCGACGTGGTGCGGTTGGTCACACCCGGCACCTTGACCGAAGAATCCCTGCTGGAACCGCGTCGACACAATTATCTTGCCGCCTTTGCAGAGGTGCGTGAGGCTGGCGCGTTGGCCTGGGTCGATATCTCGACCGGCGCGTTTCATGTGATGCCTTTGACCGCCGTCAGGCTTGGGCCTGAACTTGCGCGCCTCAGCCCGTCAGAGTTGATCGTTTCGGAAGCAAAAGAGCCTGATTTGCATGAATTAGTCTCTGATTTCGGATTGGCACTGACCGGCCTGTCCCGTGCCGCGTTTGACAGTACGGCGGCCGAAAAGAGGATCTGTGACCTTTTTAGTATCGCCACTTTAGATGCTTTTGGCACCTATACCCGCGCCGAAGTTTCCGCGATGGGCGCATTGATTGAATACCTGGAGATTACGCAAAAGGGCAAACTGCCCTTGCTGCGGCCACCAGTCAAAGAAAGACAGTCTCGCACCATCCAGATTGACGCCGCCACCCGCCGAAATCTGGAACTGACACATGCGCTGGGCGGCGGGCGTGCCGGATCTTTATTGGCGATCATGGACAAAACCGTAACGGCGGTCGGCGCACGACTGTTGGAGCGACGCATTTCCAGCCCGTCCCGTGTGTTGGAAGTGATCAATGCGCGTCTGGATGCCGTTGGGTTTGCTTTTGATCATACCAATCTGCGCACTGATATCCGCGACCATCTGAGAAAGGTTGCGGATCTGGATCGCGCGTTATCGCGGCTGGCGCTGGATCGTGGCGGTCCGCGCGACCTGGCGGCCATTCGCAATGGGCTGGAACAGGCCAAAATTCTGAATACGCTGCTTACATCAACCGACGCGCCCGCCCTTATCAAGGACTCCAGCGCGGGCCTGAAAGGACACGATGCGCTTATTCATTTGCTTGATGACGCGCTGATCGCCGAACCACCGCTTTTGGCGCGCGACGGCGGTTTCATCGCTACCGGCTATGACGCAGAGCTGGATGAAGCCCGCAAGCTGCGCGACGAAGGACGCAGTGTGATTGCGCAAATGCAGCAGCAATTCGTCTCTGACACGGGCATTTCATCGCTCAAGATAAAGCATAACAATGTGCTGGGGTATTTCATTGAGACCACCGCGACCCATGCGGAAAAGATGTTGTCGCCGCCGCTGAACGAAACATTCATTCACCGACAGACCACAGCAAACCAAGTTCGTTTCACGACCGTCGAACTCTCCGAGTTAGAGACGAAAATCCTCAATGCGGGCAATCATGCGCTGGAGATCGAAAAGCGATTGTATGAAGCGCTGCGCGGGGACGTGTTGCAGAGTGCAGGCGAGATTGGCGTGGCCTCTGCCGGGCTCGCGGAGATTGATCTGGCTACGGCATTGGCTGAACTGGCAGAGATTGAAAACTGGACGAAACCAAAGGTCGATGAAAGCCGCGCCTTTGCTATCGAAGGCGGCAGGCATCCGGTTGTCGAACGCGCGCTTGCGCAGGGCGCAGGCGAGCCGTTCATCGCCAATGACTGTGATCTGAGCGCGGATGGCGAAACCGCCAACATCTGGCTTTTGACCGGGCCGAACATGGCGGGAAAATCGACGTTCCTGCGTCAGAATGCATTGATCGCCCTGATGGCGCAGATGGGCAGCTATGTGCCTGCCACTTCAGCGCATATCGGGATGGTGAGCCAACTTTTCAGTCGTGTGGGCGCATCGGACGATCTGGCGCGCGGCCGATCCACTTTTATGGTTGAAATGGTCGAAACTGCCGCAATCCTCAATCAGGCTGATGACCGGGCGCTGGTGATTTTGGATGAAATCGGTCGTGGTACGGCGACCTATGACGGTCTTTCAATTGCCTGGGCCACGCTTGAACATCTGCACGACGTGAACCGCAGCCGCGCGTTGTTTGCCACACATTATCACGAGATGACTGCCCTTTCCGGCAAGCTTGATGGTGTGGACAACGCCACCGTGGCTGTGAAGGAGTGGGAAGGTGAAGTGGTGTTTCTGCATGAAGTCCGAAAGGGCGCGGCAGATCGTTCTTATGGCGTGCAAGTTGCGCAATTGGCAGGTCTGCCGGACGCGGTGATTGCCCGTGCACGGGTGGTTCTGGATGCGTTGGAAAGGGGCGAACGGGAGGGCGGTGCGACCCAAAAAACCTTGATAGATGATCTCCCGCTTTTCTCTGTCAGCGCCACGCCAGCACCAGCCCCGTCAAAGCCGTCCAAGGTCGAAGCAGAACTGGCTCAGATCATACCGGACGAGCTGACACCGAAAGAAGCCCTCAATCTGCTCTATAAATTGAAAGAGGCGGCCAAGTCCTGACCGCCCCTTGTCTTCTGGCTGAAAGTATCCCCCCCGGAGGGTCGAAATCTCTTATCCGGCCGGTGTCGACGAAACACCGACCTGCGCGGGGCGCAGCAAACGGTCGTGCAGCATGAAGCCTTCAGCGGCGACCTGAATGATATCACCTGCTTTGGTACCAGGCACCGGGGCCTCGAACATCGCCTGATGGTGTTGTGGGTCGAACCTGTCACCCACTTCGGGGGCGATCACTTCAATGCCGTGCTTTTTGAAAACGTTCAGCAACTCGCGCATCGTCAGCTCGACACCTTCCAACAAGGGTCCGGACACCTCGCGCTGCTCATCGGTCGCGGCTTCAAGTGCGCGTTTGAGATTGTCATAGACCGGGAGCATATCACGCGCGAGCTTGGAGCCGCCGTAATTCTCTGCTTCGCGACGATCCTTGTCCGACCGCTTGCGCGCATTTTCAGCGTCCGCGAGCGCGCGCATGAATCGGTCCTTGTATTGATCCCGCTCGGCGCGAAGCTGATCAAGCTCCAGCTCTTCTTCATCGATCTCGGCCATTTCCTCGGCGTATTCATCCGCTTCGGCGGCATCAATATCATCGAGAAAATCGTCTTCTTTCGGCTCTGCCATTTTTTACCTCTCGCTCCGGTCAGAAACCAATTTTCCGACCAGCTGTGCCGTATAGCTCACTATCGGCACAATACGTCCATAATTCAGGCGCGTGGGTCCGATGACACCAACCGCACCGATCACCTTTCGATCAGCGTTCATATAAGGGGAAACCACCAGAGAGGAACCCGAAAGTGAGAAAAGTTTGTTCTCTGAGCCAATAAAAATGCGCACGCCTTCGCCTGTATCGGCCAGTTCAAGGAAATCCGCGATGTCGCGCTTGCGTTCAAGGTCATCAAACAGCGATCTGATGCGTTCCAGGTCCTCGACTTCGGCTTCTGTCCCCAGGAGATTCGACCGCCCCCGAACGATCAGGCGTTCGGGTTCTTCTGTCCCGCCCTCCCAAAGGGCCAGCCCACTTTCCACCAATTCCCGCGAGAGGTTGTCGATTTCCTGACGGCGCTGCGTGATCTCCCGTGCCACGACGGCTTGCAGTTCCGAGATTGTGCGGCCCTCCGCCACGGCATTGAGGAAATTCGCCGCTTCGCGCATAGAGCTTGGAGTCTGGCCCGCAGGTGGCGTGAACAAGCGGTTCTCTACGTGACCATCAGAAAACACGAGCACTACAAGCGCGCGGTCGTGCGATAGCGAGACAAATTCGATGTGCTTGATCGGTGCTTCATACTTTGGCGTCAAAACAAGGGACGCCCCATGTGTCACACCCGACAAGGCAGAGCCGACGCGGTCGAGCAAGCCACCCACATCGCCAGCATTGTCGCCAAGGGTGGCGTCGATCATTTCGCGATCGATTTCAGCGGGGTCCCCCACCTCAATCATGCCATCAACAAACATCCGCAGCCCCAGTTGCGTGGGGATTCGGCCAGCGCTGACGTGAGGCGAGCCGAGCAGACCCAGATACTCCAGATCCTGCATGACGTTGCGGATGGTCGCCGCGCTTACCTTTTCGCTGAAATCACGGGTCAGCGTGCGCGATCCGACCGGATCACCGTTTTCAAGATAGCCTTCGACCACCCGCCGAAACACTTCGCGGGACCGGTCGTTCATTTCCTGCAGCAGATCAGATGTCTCTGTCATCAAGGGACCCCTTTGGGGGACTATAAAGGTATCGCACGGGCAAAGGTCAATCGGGGTTGCATCCGTGTCGCAGGGGGCGGTATCCCCGGATAGCCCTCAATAAAGGAAATGCCATGCGTCCCTCTGGTCGGAAACTCGATGAAATGCGCCCTGTCTCGGTTGATGTCGGGTTCACCAAACATGCCGAAGGATCCGCGCTGATCAAGGTGGGCGATACCCACGTGCTGTGCACTGCAACCATTGAGGACCGGGTGCCGCCGTTCATCAAGGGATCCGGCCTTGGCTGGGTGACAGCGGAATACGGCATGTTGCCGCGGGCCACGAACACACGGATGCGGCGTGAGGCCGCAGCCGGCAAGCAAGGCGGGCGCACAGTTGAGATTCAGCGGCTGATCGGCAGGTCACTGCGCGCGGGTGTTGATCGCGTGGCGTTGGGGGAGCGACAGATCACCGTGGATTGTGATGTGCTGCAGGCTGACGGCGGGACGCGCTGCGCGTCTATCACCGGTGGATGGATTGCATTGCGGCTGGCGGTGAACAAGCTGATGAAAGCAGGCGACGTGATCTCTGATCCGCTGGTGCCTGTAGCTGCGGTAAGCTGCGGCATCTATGCGGGGCAGCCGGTCCTTGATCTGGATTACCCCGAAGACAGTGAAGCCGGTGTTGACGGTAATTTCATCATGACAGGGACGGGGCAGTTGATCGAAGTGCAAATGAGTGCTGAGGGATCGACCTATTCACGCGCCCAGATGGATCAGTTGATGGATCTGGCAGAAAAGGGTGTTGGAGAGCTTGTTGCAGTGCAAAATACGGCAACTGCATGACGCGCAAGTTCACGGAAAAGCGCATTCTGGTTGCGACTCATAATGCCGGCAAATTGGAAGAAATGGAGCAGCTTTTCGGCCCCCGTGGCGTGACAGTTGTGGGTGCGGCGGAACTAAATTTGCCAGAGCCGGAAGAAACAGAAGATACATTTGTCGGCAATGCGCGGATCAAGGCACACGCCGCTGCCAAGGCAACCGGTCTTCCTGCGTTGTCGGATGATTCAGGGATCGAGGTTGAGGGGCTGGACAATGCGCCCGGTGTTTTTACCGCCGATTGGGCTGAAACGCCGTCTGGGCGCGACTTCCTGATGGCGATGACCAAAACACATACGCTGCTGGAAGAGAAAAGCGTCGCCCACCCCCGGCGCGCGAGGTTTCGGGCTACCATGGTGTTAGCCTGGCCAGACGGACACGACGAAGTCTTTGAAGGCAGGGTGAACGGGACGCTTGTCTGGCCGATCCGGGGGAAGTTGGGCCACGGATATGATCCGATGTTTCAGCCTGATGGCTACGAGATCACGTTTGCTGAGATGGATGCAGATAAAAAGAACCGGATCAGCCACCGTGCCGATGCATTTGAAAAACTGATGTCGGGCTGTTTTGACTGAAGATTGGCAAAACGGCGGTTTCGGGCTGTATATCCATTGGCCCTTTTGCGAGGCCAAGTGCCCCTATTGCGACTTCAATTCGCATGTCAGCCGTACAATAGACCAACGTGCTTGGCGGGATGCCTATTTGTCAGAACTGGCGCGTGCAGCGGCTGAAACACCCGGCCGCGTTTTGAATGCGGTGTATTTTGGCGGCGGAACGCCCAGCCTTATGGATCCCGACACGGTTGCCGATATCATCACTGCAATCCGGTCGCACTGGCCGCATGCAAATGATCTGGAGATTACGCTGGAGGCCAATCCAGGCTCTGTGGAGGCCGGGAGGTTTCGCGCCTACAACTCTGCCGGCGTCAATCGTATCTCGATGGGGGTTCAGGCCTTGAATGATACGGATCTTAAACGTCTGGGCCGTATCCACACTGCGAACGAGGCGTTGATCGCGTTTGATATTGCCCGCGACACGTTTGACCGTGTCAGTTTTGATTTGATCTATGGCAGACAGGAACAGTCTGCAGCGGACTGGCGGTCAGAGCTGAAACAGGCTCTGTCGCTCGCGATTGATCACATATCGCTGTATCAGTTGACGATCGAAAGCGGTACAGCCTTTGGCGACCGCTATGCGCTGGGCAAGCTGCGCGGATTGCCCAATGACGATTTGGGTGCGGATATGTTCGAGATGACACAGGACATCTGTGGTGCCGCTGGAATGCCCGCTTACGAAGTTTCCAACCACGCGCGGGATGGTGCGCAGTCGCGGCACAACATGATTTACTGGCGGTATGGCGATTACATCGGGATCGGTCCAGGGGCGCATGGTCGACTTACTCTGAACGGGCAGAAGCATGCCACGGTTTGCTTCAGCAATCCCAACAGGTGGTTAATTGGCGCGCGGGATGGGCAAACGGAACAGCCAAGAGAGGCCCTGAGCCGGGCTGATCAGGCGGCTGAGTTTCTGATGATGGGTCTGCGGTTGCGCGAAGGGGTTGACCGCGAACGGTTTGAGACGCTGAGCGGTACGTCACTGGATACTGATCAGATCGCTGATTTGGTCAACTTGGGGTTTCTTGAGGTGGGAAAAGACAGAATAACCGTTTCAAATCAAGGGGTTATCATTATGAACTCTGTCATTGAGGCGCTAATTCCCGCTGAGTAGCCTGCAAAGCGCATCAAGTTGATCAAGATCCTTGTAGGTCACCACGAGCTGTCCGCCTTCTCCCGCCGCACTATGGTTCAGCGCGACCCGCATACCAAGGGTCGCTGACAAATCACCCTCGAGAGCCCTTGTGTCGGCATCCTTTTCTGTCCGTCGCGGGGGTGGTGCCTTTTGCGCAGCATCGCCATCTTGTTGTTTCAGTGCTTTGCGCACCAGCGCTTCGGTGGCGCGCACAGAAAGCCCGCCCTTGACGATTTGCCGGGCAAGTCCGAGGGGATCGTTTGCAGGAATGAGCGCGCGCGCGTGGCCCGCACTAAGATCTCCTTTTCGCAGCATCTCAAGAACTGGCTCAGGAAGGTTCAAAAGGCGCAGGAGATTTGCGATGTGGCTTCGGCTTTTACCCAATGCTTCGGCCATCTTTTCTTGGGTGTGGCCAAATTTGTCCATCAACTGCCGATATCCGGCCGCCTCTTCCACGGCATTAAGATCCGCCCGCTGGATGTTTTCAATAATCGCAACTTCAAGCACTTCGGCATCGGTGAAATCGCGAACAATGATGGGAAGCTCGTGCAGTTGTGCCAATTGTGCCGCGCGCCAGCGACGTTCGCCCGCAACGATCTCAAACCGACTCGCCGCAGTTTCGCGGACGATCAGGGGTTGGATAACGCCTTTCTCCTTGATCGACGCGGCAAGGTCATCGAGGTCTTCCTTGGAAAATTGCTTTCGGGGCTGATCGGGATTGGGCGCAATCTGCTCAATTGGCACCCGACGATCCGAGACCGCCACAGCAGCATTTGACGGGCTTTCGTTTTCGGTCACATCTGCCATGAGCGCCGACAAGCCTCGGCCAAGGCCGCGTTTCCGGTCTTTCCTGTCTGTCATTTTCAGGCTCCCTTGGTGTTGTTCTCAATCAATTCGCGGGCCAAGGCGCGATAGGCCTGGGCCCCTTTCGATGCCGTGTCATACTGCAGGACAGGCATCGCATAGCTTGGCGCCTCGCTTACCCGTACGTTGCGTGGGATCACCGTCTTGAACACCAGGTCACCAAGATTGCTGCGCGCATCACTTTCGACCAATTGGGACAGGTTGTTGCGTTTGTCATACATCGTCATCACGATACCTTCGATCCTCAGATTGGTGTTTCCGATCTGGCGGACCTCACGGATGGTCAGCATCAACTGCGACAACCCTTCGAGCGCGAAAAATTCGCTTTGCAGCGGGACCAGAACGGAGTGAGCTGCAATCATGGCGTTCACTGTCAGAAGGTTCAAGGATGGCGGGCAATCAATTAGGATGTAGTCCAGCTCCAGCGTGTCCATTTGGATCTGTCGCAAGGCGTCATGCAATAAAAAGCTGCGTTTTTCGTTAGATATCAGATCGATATCGGCAGAGCTAAGATCCACCGTCGCGGGAATAATGAGGAGCCCCTGCTGCTGAGTGGGTTTGATCACGTCATGCAGATCGACCTCCTCCAAGAGAAGGTCATAGGTCGTGAGCTCACGATCTTCCAGTTCGATGCCCAAACCAGTTGAGGCGTTTCCCTGAGGATCGAGATCAACCAGAAGGACGCGTTTACCACTTTCGACAAGTGCGGACGCAAGATTTATGGTCGTCGTCGTCTTGCCGACGCCCCCTTTTTGGTTGGCCACTGCGATTATCTTGGGCCCGGGGGGGCGAGAGGGGTCAGACACGTTTTATATCCTGGATCTTTAACACAGCAGCGGCGGGATCCGTTTCACTCTTAATCGCATGACTGGTGTATGACCAGTTGTCTTGGGCTTTGGCATGCTCGTTTTTCCAATTTTGACCCTTCGGAAAAAGCGCGGTGCCCTCTGGCTTGAGGTGGTGTGCGCAGAATCCCAAAAGGGTGGTCAGATCAGCAAGGGCGCGCGCTGAAAGGACGTCTGCACCCAAAGGAGCGACGCCTTCAATTCTCTCCGATATGACGCGGCCTTGAAGATCAAGCTCCCTGATCGACGTTCGGAGAAAAGCGCTTTTTCGGTGGTCACTTTCGACCAAAGTGAACTGATGGGAACCACCCGTCCCTTTCGACAGGATAGCAAGCACGATCGCAGGCAGACCGCCACCGCTGCCCAAATCTACCCAATGACCTGTGCGCGGTGCCAATTCAAAAAGTTGGGCGGAATCAACGATATGTCTGCGCCAGATATGGGGAAGGCTTGCCTTGGAGATCAAGTTTATCGTTGAGTTCCATTTCTCGATGAGCGCAACGAACGCCTCAAGCTGGTCGATTGTTTCACGTGAAACATTCGATAGCGCGTTCTGGGTCATGCAGAATGGCGCCTTGCGGCACGTCGCAGATGCGCCAGAATGAGCGTCAGCGCGGCCGGAGTCATACCATCAATCCGTGAAGCCTGCCTGAGGGAGGCAGGTTTGGCCGACCCAAGCTTTGCTTTCAGCTCGTTCGATAGGCCTTCCAGCTTAGAGTAATCAAAGTCCGGCGGTATTTGGTGCGCTTCATCTTTCTTCAGAAGGTCGATGTCCTTTTGTTGACGCGAGATGTAGTTTGAATACAGCGCGTCCTTTTCAGATTGACGACGGATAAGCTCGGGAATTTCACCCAACAGGGGGTTGAGATGCACGAGGTCATCGAATGATACCTTCGGAAATGCGAGCACATCCGCCGCGGTGCGCTTTTTTCCGTCGTGATTGATCTCAATACCTGCAGCTGCGATTTCCTTGGGCGTGTACAAGGATTCGCTTAAGACTGAACGTGCGTGATCAAGTTGTTTCGCCTTTTCTTCATACATTTCGCGCCGATTTTGGCTTACGCAGCCAAGCTTTATCGCTAACGGAGTTAAGCGCTGGTCTGCATTGTCCGCACGCAGCGACAGCCGGAACTCGGCACGCGATGTGAACATGCGGTAGGGTTCTGAGACACCGCGTGTTGTCAAATCATCGATCATCACGCCGATATAGCTTTCAGCCCTGGAAAATGTAATGGGCGGTGCGCCTTTTGCAAAATGGGCGGCGTTCAGTCCAGCCACCAAACCCTGTGCCGCGGCCTCCTCGTATCCGGTGGTTCCATTGATCTGGCCCGCAAGATACAGCCCCGGCACACTGCGCACTGCGAGCGTGGAATCCAATGCGCGCGGATCTACGTAGTCATATTCAATCGCATATCCCGGTTGCAGAATTTCAGCACACTCCAAGCCCTTTATCGAATGTACATAGGCGCGTTGAATATCTTCGGGCAGCGATGTTGATATACCATTGGGATAGATCTTGTGATCGTCCGCACCTTCCGGCTCAAGAAATATCTGGTGAGAGGTTTTATCAGAAAACCTAACAACCTTATCCTCAATAGAGGGGCAGTACCGCGGACCAATGCCATCAATATGCCCGCCATACATCGCAGATAGGTGAAGGTTGTCTGTGATGATTTTGTGGGTGTTTTCATTCGTATGCGTAACACCACACGCGATCTGAGGCGCGCTGACGTCCTTCGACAGGAAGGAAAAAAGCTCAGGGTTTTCATCGCCCTCTTGGCGCGCCAGAACCGACCAATCAATCGTGCGGCCATCCAAGCGTGGGGGCGTCCCGGTCTTAAGGCGCCCCATCGGGAGGTTAAAACTGTCCATTCTCTCTGCCAAAGCTTCCGAGGACTTGTCACCAATTCGGCCACCCGAGCGGCTGACATCACCTATGTGAATGACGCCCCGCAGAAAGGTGCCGGTTGTCAGGATCACCGCACGCGCTGAAATCTGATCGCCGTCAGCCAGAATGACGCCTCTTACAATGCCATCAACAATCAGGAAATCGACAACTTCCCCTGTAACAATTGAAAGGTTTCGTTGCGCCTTGGTCGCGGAAAGCATCTCGGTGCGGTAAATCTTTCTGTCTGCCTGGGCTCTGGGCCCTTGAACGGCCGGCCCCTTTCGCCGGTTGAGCAGTCGGAATTGTATGCCCGCTAGATCGGCGATGCGGCCCATGACGCCGTCCATGGCATCGATTTCACGTACAAGATGGCCCTTGCCCAGCCCGCCGATCGCTGGGTTACAAGACATGACGCCGATACCGTCCTCTGTCATTGTCACCAATGCAGTTTGTGCTCCCATGCGGGCTGCTGCGTGCGCCGCTTCGGAACCCGCGTGGCCACCACCGATTACGATGACATCATAATGTTTCACGTGAAACATCCCATCTATTTACCAACGCAAAAGCTGGAGAATATCTCATCCAGCAAGCTTTCTACATCTACACGTCCGACCAACACTTCAAGGGCGCGGATCGCAAACCCCAACTCAGCCGCCGCAATATCATAGAGGTCTGGGCCATCCGACAAGACCTGCCTTGCGGCGTCCAAGTAAGACACCGCCGATTTCATTGCAACCCGGTGCCGTTGATGTGTAGCCAATCCAATTGTCGCAACCCGTGCAGATAGCACATCCTTAATGCGTCCCACCAGCGCATCGATACCTTGACCGGTAAGGCCTGAAACGGCGTTCTTATCGTCCGGCATCAAATCGGCCTTCGGTTTGATGATAATATCATCGTCCAGATGCCGAACACTCAGATGGTCGGACCCATCCGTCAGAAAAACACGCATATCTGCGCTCTCTGCTCGGGAGATCGCCCGCTTGATGCCTAACTGCTCGACTTCGTCGGCTGTATCCCGAAGACCTGCGGTATCCAAGAACGTCACGGGAAGGCCCGAAAGGTTCATACGCACCTCGACGATATCGCGTGTGGTGCCTGCCGTCGAAGAGGTAATCGCAGCATCCCGCCCCGCAAGTGCGTTCAGTAACGTGGATTTGCCAACGTTCGGCGCGCCCACAATGGCAACCTCAAACCCTGTTTTCACTCGCTCGGCAATGAGCGTTCCGTCAATTTCAAGCTTGAGATCCGCCAAAACTGACCTCAAGAGCGCATCAACCTCATCAGTGACATCAATCGGAATATCTTCGTCCGCGAAGTCAATCGTCGCTTCAACCAGGCTGGCAGCGCGGATCAACTGTGCCCGCCACCGTTCGACCCGTTCTTTGAACTTGCCGGAGACTACTTTGAGCGCCTGTTTGCGCTGCGCACCTGTTTCCGCCTCGATCAGATCTGCCAGGCCCTCAGCCTGTGTCAGGTCAATTTTGTCGTTTTCCAACGCTCTGCGCGTGAATTCCCCGGCCTCTGCAAGCCGCGTACCTCCGAAGGTCCCCAACAAGTCCAGCACAGACTGAACAACGGCGATGCTTCCGTGAAGATGTAGTTCGGCAACATCCTCTCCGGTAAAGCTGTGTGGCCCTTCGAAAAAGAGAACCAGGCTTCTGTCGATCAGTTCACCGTTGCTGTCACAGATTTCACGCAGGCTAGCATGTCTTGGTTTCGGTGCAGACCCCGCAATTTGCACCAGAATTTCCCTGACCGTCGGCCCAGATATCCGCACCACGGACACCCCCGCGCGCCCTGGGGCCGTTGCTTGGGCAAAAATCGTGTCCATCACTTCTAACCCATTGTTATTATTAAATAACTTAGGTGTTCATAGAGTCAAAGAAGTCCGCATTCGACTTGGTCTGCTTAAGCTTGCCCAAGAGGAATTCAATCGCATCGGTCGTCCCCATCGGGTTCAAGATACGGCGCAGGACAAAGGTTTTCTGCAGATCGACTTTGTCGATCAACAAGTCCTCTTTACGTGTGCCAGATTTGAGGATGTCGATGGCGGGAAACACCCGCTTGTCCGCAATCTTACGATCCAGGATGATTTCAGAGTTGCCTGTGCCTTTGAATTCTTCAAAGATCACCTCGTCCATCCGGCTTCCTGTGTCGATCAGGGCCGTCGCGATGATCGTCAGCGAACCCCCTTCCTCAATGTTACGCGCGGCACCAAAGAAACGCTTGGGTCGTTGCAGTGCATTTGCGTCCACACCACCCGTCAGAACCTTGCCCGAGGACGGCACAACAGTGTTGAAGGCGCGGCCGAGGCGCGTGATAGAGTCCAGCAGGATAACAACGTCGCGCTTGTGTTCCACAAGCCGCTTGGCTTTTTCGATCACCATCTCGGATACGGCCACGTGACGGGTTGCGGGTTCATCGAAGGTCGAAGAGATAACCTCGCCCTTCACGGATCGCTGCATGTCGGTAACTTCTTCGGGACGTTCATCGATCAGCAGAACGATCAGATAGCATTCAGGGTGGTTCTGCTCGATCGAGTTGGCAATGTTCTGCAGGATAACGGTTTTACCGGTACGCGGCGGCGCGGTGATCAGCGATCGCTGGCCCTTCCCGATCGGTGAGACAAGATCAATCACGCGAGCTGTCTTGTCCTTGATGGTCGGATCCTGAACCTCCATGTTCAGGCGTTCGTCCGGATAAAGTGGCGTGAGGTTCTCAAACGCGACTTTATGGCGGGCCTTTTCAGGTTCTTCAAAATTGATCTTTGTGACATCCGTCAGGGCAAAGTACCGCTCTGTGTCGTCAGGTGCCTTGATCAAACCTTCAATTGTATCGCCGGTCCGCAGGGAATGGCGGCGGATCATATCCGGCGACACGTAGATGTCATCGGGGCCCGGCAGGTAGTTCGCCTCGGGAGAGCGCAGAAAGCCGAAACCGTCCTGCAGCACTTCAAGCACACCATCGCCGGAGATCTCCCAGCCTTCGTCCGCACGTTCGCGGAGAATCTGGAACATCATCTCTCCCTTACGCATGGTCGAGGCGTTTTCGATCTCAAGTTCTTCGGCCATCGCCAGAAGGTTTTTCGGCGTTTGTGCCTTAAGATCGGCCAGGTTCAGTGTTTCTGCGGTCATAGGAAATGCCTTTTGCAGCCATGCGTTTTCACGGGCTGACGTTCTTTGGTGATATACAGGACTGCGCCATCCCCGGACGGGGCGGTGGCGCAGATATAGGTAAGCGCGCGTTTTGAGTCAATCACTCAGAATTTCACGACTACGGAGATGACGATGATGATCATCAAAACCGTCGGTACTTCGTTTGCGATGCGGTACTGGCGTCCAGAGAATTGATTCTCGCCACGTTGAAATGCCTTCATGCGGATCATCAGCCAAGTGTGAAAAACCGTCATTGCAATGACGCAAATCCCTTTGGTCCAAGGCCATATCATCGACCAGTCCACGATCCCGGGTGTGAAAACCAAGACAAGCCCAAAGATCCAGGTCGCGTGCATCGCCGGGCGCATGATCACCCGCGCCAGTTTGAACTCCATCATCGCAAAAAGTTCGTGCGTCTCACCGGTGACACCGACTTTCTCAGTATGGTGCACCATCAATCTGGGAAGATAGAACAAGGCGGCCATCCATGAGATGACCGAAATGATATGCAAGGACTTGGTCCAAGGGTAAGCGAGTGCCAGAAGGTCAGACATGTCCTGCTCCGATCTCTGGGCTCTTCTTATAATAAATAAATAAAGAAGAAAGATGATGTTGTTAGTAGGGACGGTGAAATCTGTGGATTATGGCGTTGTTCCACCACTTCTCCACAGTCTGAAAGGGATACCAACAGAGATCTGACAACTTTCATTTAACCATTTTTTATTTAGTTTTATCAAATAGATAACATTGAATTAAGCGCTGAAGACTCTGTATAACTCTTGGACTGTCTTCGTATAACAAAGCGTATCCACGCTACAGAGTTATTCTTATCCGCGTGTGATGGAATCGCTGAAAAACCGCCCGCAGGCTGTCAAGCGGCAAGGCCTTGTACCCCGAGCCTGCATTTTGCAGAACAAACCCTTAAGAAACCCTCACGTTTGCACACAGGCTTTTCAACATGTCAAAACGCTTGATCCTTGCCTCTGGTTCCCAGATCAGAAAAAAAATGTTGGAGCAGGCCTGTGTCCCACATGAGATCATCCTGCCCCGCGTAGATGAAGAAATGGTCAAACACGCCCTGCACGCGGAAAACGCCCCGCCACGGGACATTGCGGATACGCTTGCCGAACTCAAGGCGCGCAAGGTGAGTGAGAAACATCCCGGCAGCTTGGTTTTGGGGTGCGATCAGGTCTTGGACCATCGCGGCGCGCTTTTGTCCAAACCGGAATCACGGCAGGACGCAGTTGCACAGCTCACCAAGTTGCGGGGGGATCGTCACAGCCTGCTTTCCGCGGCTGTCATATGCGAGGATGGCACGCCGATTTGGCGTCACGTAGGTCAGGTGCGGCTCCGGATGCGGGAGGTCAGTGATGATTACATCTCTGATTACGTTGATCGGAATTGGGACGGTATCAGACACGCGGTTGGGTGTTATAAGCTGGAAGAAGAAGGGGTGCGGCTTTTTTCCTCTATCCAGGGGGATTACTTTCATGTTCTGGGTATGCCGCTTCTGGAACTGCTGAACTATCTCAACCTGCGGGGAGATCTGCCCACATGAGTTTGCCCAAAATTCCCTTGGCTGGTGTCATTGGATCCCCCATTGCGCACTCCAAATCCCCTCAGGTGCACGGGCACTGGCTGTCGACCTATGGCATTGCGGGGCATTACATCCCGATGGACGTGTCGCGGGATGATCTAGCAGAGGTGCTCAGAGCGCTTCCAAAAATGGGCTTTGTGGGTCTCAACGTGACGATCCCCCATAAAGTGGCGGTCATGGAGCTTGCGGATCTTGTCACGGACCGCGCGATTTTGATCGGGGCAGCCAATACGTTGATATTCCGGCCGGACGGTAAAATTCATGCCGATAACACTGACGGGTACGGTTTTCTGGAAAACCTCAAGACTGGCGCGCCCGGCTGGAAACCAAGATCGGGACCGGCTGCTGTACTGGGCGCGGGAGGGTCAGCGCGTGCTGTTATCACCGCACTATTGGATGCGGGCGTACCGGAAATCATGATCTCTAATCGAACCCGAGTGCGCGCAGAGAATTTGAAGTCGGATTTTGGAAGCCGGCTGCGCATCTTTGATTGGGTACAGGCCGGAAACATGATGGATGATGCGAAACTTCTGGTGAATACCACATCACTTGGAATGATCGGCAAAGGTGAAATGCGGGTGCCACTGGACGGGTTACGGCCCGGAACTGTGGTGACAGATCTGGTCTATGCCCCGCTCAAGACCCGTCTGCTTGAGACGGCAGAGCAGCTTGGCTGTGTCACCGTTGATGGTCTTGGCATGTTGCTGCATCAGGCTGTGCCCGGATTTGAACGTTGGTTCGGGCAGCGCCCTGTTGTTGATCGCGCCACCCGTGCGGCTGCGTTGCGCTGATGTTCCTTCTTGGCCTCACTGGATCCATCGGTATGGGCAAATCAACCACTGCGTTGATGTTTGCCGACGAAGGATGTGCCGTCTGGGATGCGGATGCGGCGGTTCACCGGCTTTATGACAAGGGTGGCAAGGCGGCAGAGGCGATGAAAGACGTCTTTCCTAGCGCTGTCCGCGATGGAGCGGTGTCTCGTACAGCCTTGAAGACCATCATTGAAAAAGACCCTGACGCTTTGAAAAGGATAGAGGCGATCGTGCATCCGCTGGTTGGTGAAGATCGCGCTGCGTTTCTGAAGACCGCGCAGTCTGATATCGCAGTGTTGGATATCCCCTTGCTGTTTGAAACTGGCGGGGACGCCAAAATGGATGCGGTTGCCTGTGTCATTGTTCCCCCTGATGTGCAGCAAACACGGGTAATGGAGCGAGGCACGATGACATTGGCCCAATTCGAAACGATCCGGGCAAAACAAATGCCTGCCGAAGAAAAGGCCGCCAAATCGGACTATGTTATCACCACCGACACGGTTGAGCATGCCCGCGCGCAGGTGCAGAGTGTCGTTGCGGATATCAGGGAAAAGCTGCGCGATGCGTGAGATCGTATTGGATACAGAAACCACAGGATTTGACCCGGAAACGGGCGATCGGATTGTTGAAATCGGCGCGGTCGAACTGGTCGGCCATGTGCCGACAGGCCAGACATACCATCAATACATCAACCCAGAACGCGCCATGCCTGATGAGGCATTTCAGGTGCATGGGCTTGGTGATGATTTCTTGCGCGACAAGCCCAAGTTTGCACAGGTAGGGCGCGCGTTTCTCGACTTCATCGGGGACGCTAAGCTGGTCATTCACAATGCCGCATTTGATATCAAGTTTTTGAACGCTGAATTGAAGTGGATGAAACTGCCGCAAATACCCTGGGAACAGGCGATTGATACGCTTGCTATCGCTCGGCGCCGATTTCCCGGATCGCCTGCGTCTTTGGACGCCTTGTGCCGGCGATTTGGCATCGACAATTCGTCACGCACCCTGCACGGCGCGTTACTGGATAGCGAAATTCTGGCCGAGGTTTATCTGGAACTAATCGGGGGCCGTCAGCCTGACTTTGCCCTGTCGCAACAGGCGCAGGTCACTTCCGGTGAGTCATCTCAGGAGTGGACCCCACCGGCGCGTCCAACGCCCCTGCCTGCCCGCCTGACACAGAAAGAGGCCGCCGCCCATGCCGAGTTTATCGGCAAGCTGGGCGACGATCCGTTGTGGCTTAAGACTTAGGCGTCTGCCTTTGGCGGATTTTCCTGCGCGCGTTTGGCAACTTCGTTGCGGTACATCGACAGGAAATCAATGTTTTCAAGGTTAAGCGGTGGGAAACCACCGTCGCGGGTCACGTCGCTGACGATCCGGCGCAGGAACGGGAAGATCATGCGCGGGCATTCGATCATCAGGAAGGGATGCAGTTGGTCATCCGGTACATTTTCGATGTTGAAAATGCCGACATAGTCCAGCTCTAGCAGGAACAGCATCTTGTCATCGCCCTTGTTCTTGGACGTGACCTTGAGAGTGATGGATGTTTCGTACTGGTGATCACCCTGCCGCTTTTTGGCGTCCAGGTTCACCTGCACCTGTACGTCTGGTTGCACATCGGAAGGCGCACCTTGCTGGGCCATGATGTTCTCAAAAGACATATCGCGGATGTACTGCCCCAGCACGCGCATCGAAGGCGGTTGCACTTGGGCGGGTTGTTCGTCGGCCATTGCTTGGCTCCCTGTCAGAAAATCAAATCCACGCGGGCTTAGCAGGTTGGCTGATGGCCCTCAATGCTTTGTCCAGCCAGATGGGCCCTTGTTTACGCGGTCTTCATCAGAAATTTCATGAAACTCCCCATCAATGACATCCCCATTGGCATTGGGAGGTTGATGAGGGTGCTGTCGATGTCCCGTCGTGTTGAAGCCCTGCACCTTCACCCGTGCGCGGATCGCCTGGTAAACCGCCTGTCTGATTTGCGGGACCAATAGTGCAAAACCGACCGCATCGGTGAAAAAACCGGGTGTCAGCAACAATGCGCCGGAAAAAAGGATCATCGCGCCATGCACCAGCGGCTCTGTCGGATCGCGCAATTCGTTGAACGATGATTGCAGCTGCCCCAAGGCCGCAGCACCCTGCGATCTGACCAGAACAGTGCCCAAAATGGCGGTTAATATGACAATCGCCAGCGTCCAGCCGAGACCGATCGCACCGCCGATCTGGATGAACAGCGTGATCTCGATCAACGGTACAGCGATGAATGCGATCAATAGCCACATAGGCTGACGTCCTTATGATGAGGGGCAGAGTGGACTCGGCCCGTGTCAGCACCTACATAAGGCCTCAACACACATGTTTCCATGTTTTGCCTTATGAGGTTTCGATGAACTCACCGATGATACAGCTTCTGGTGCTGGCCGGTATTGCCGTATTCCTGATCCTTCGCCTGAAGAATGTACTTGGAACCCGCGAAGGGTTTGAAAAGCCACCGGTTATTGAACCCGGCCCCGCGCGCCGCACCGGTCCTGCGCTTGAAGTGATTGAGGGTGGTCCTGATCTGGACATCACCGATCATGTGCCTGAAGACAGCGAAGCGGCGAAAGCGCTGGCCGAAATGAAACGGCTTGAGCCCTCTTTCAACGTGAGCGATTTTCTGGGCGGTGCGCGAGGTGCATACGAGATGATCGTAATGGGGTACGAAAAGGGCGATCTGGCTGAAATTCAGCCGTTTCTGTCCGAAGAAATCTACGAAAGCTTTGTCGATGGCGTGGCTGCGCGCGAAGATCAGGGTCTGACAATCGAGGCGAATTTTATTGGTGTGCGGGAGCTTGAGCTTGTCGATGCGACGCTGGACCGTGAAACCAACGAGGCGGAAATGACGATGCGCTTCGTCTCTGAATTGACGTCAGCTGTCCGTGACAAGGGCGGTGACATCATCGAGGGCAGCACGACGGATATCAAAAAGCAGAAAGATACCTGGGTCTTTGCCCGTATCATGGGTTCGGATGATCCAAATTGGCTGCTGGTTTCCACAGACGGTTAAGTCATGCACTTGGGGCTATGGCTGTCGCGGGGTCGGTCTGGATGACCGGGCCCGCGCAAGCCAACGATGTGTCCTTTCAGGTGTTGTCGTTTGATCAGCTTGACGGCTGGGATAACGACAATCATGGCAAAGCGCTTTCGGTTTTCCTGAACACCTGCCGGGATATGAAAGATCCTGACTGGCGTGCGGTCTGCAGCTATGCCTCAACCGACCCGGAACCAAAGCAATTCTTCGAGCTGTTTTTCCGCCCGGTCCTTATTGAGGACGAAAACGATGCGCTTTTTACTGGGTATTTCGAGCCCGAGCTTGAGGGTGATCTTTATCCATCAGCCCGATATCGCTATCCGGTCTACAAGCTGCCGCCCGAGGCCCTTGAAAGCAATCCGTGGCTGACACGCCGCGAGATTCTGGAAAGCGATGTCATGTCAGGCCGCGGGCTTGAGATTGCCTATGTGGATGATCCGGTCGAATTGTTCTTTTTGCAGATACAGGGGTCAGGACGCATTCGTCTGCCCAATGGTGCGTCCATACGCGTTGGGTATCGCGGTGCAAACGGGCATCCCTATCGGTCCATTGGTGTCGAATTGGTCAGGCGGGGTGTCTATGACGCCCATCAGGTCAGCGCAGAGGTGATCAAGAACTGGGTGCGACGCAATCCGGCTGAAGGGCGCGAGTTGCTGTTTCACAATCCCTCGTATGTCTTTTTTCGAGAGGTCAGCAAGGTACCTGCAGATAAGGGCCCGCTGGGTGCGATGAACCGGTCGGTGACACCGATGCGGACCGTTGCGGTGGATCCGTCATTTGTGAAGCTCGGCTCGCCCGTTTGGGTCGAGAAGGACGGGGAAAACCCGCTGCGAAAGCTGATGATTGCGCAGGATACCGGATCTGCCATCAAAGGGGCACAGCGGGCTGATGTGTTCTTTGGCACCGGTGATGCGGCAGGCCGTGCAGCCGGTAAGCTGCGCGATCCCGGGCGGATGGTGGTATTGATGCCGATCCAGCGCGCCTATGCGTTGTTGCCCGAAAGTGCGATATGAAACGGGGAAAGTCCGGCAACCGGTTGAGCGATGATGACCTGGCACTATGGCGCAAGGTTGCAGATCGGACGGAAAAGCTTGATCTCAAATCCCTGTTCACTCCTGATGTGGAGGTTGCCCCGCCAACGGCCCCTGCCCTGAAAAAGATGAAGTCGGTTCTTGTTGGCAAACCGCTTGGTAGTCCCAAGGCCAAACCGCATAGCCTTGTGCCGTCCATCACAGATCAGGTCGGCGCCGCGCCGGTGCAGATGGATAAAAAAGCGTTCACCAAACTCAAGCGGGGGAAATTGGTGCCAGAAGGTCGGATTGATTTGCATGGCATGACGCTGGACCGCGCGCATCCCGCACTCACGCGTTTCATCTTGTCCGCGCATAAGTCTGGCAAACGTCTGGTGCTGGTCATCACCGGCAAAGGCAAGATGCGCGATGATGGTGGGCCGATCCCGGTTAGGCACGGGGTACTGCGCCATCAGGTGCCGCAGTGGTTGTCGATGGCACCTTTATCTCAGGTGGTACTGCAAGTCAGTCAGGCCCACGTGAGCCACGGCGGTGGTGGCGCCTATTACGTCTATCTGCGCAGACAGCGTTAGCGGCCAAGCCGGGGCTGGTTTCGCAGAACCGCTATCGTCGCAAGTGTAGCCGCGAGCAGGTAATAGACAGCGATCGGCAGCATTTGTTCGGGAAACGTGATGCCAAGATCAATCAGCCAACCGGTGATGCCGGGGCCAATCGCGGATCCGAAAACCATCAGCGCTGCCGCAACTGCCTTGATTGCACCAATGTGCCGGGTGCCGAAGTATTCCGGCCACAGCGCGCTGGAACCAGTAGATTGCAACCCCTGCCCCACGCCAAAGATGACAAGCCCAACGCCAGCCATAAAGAGGGTGTCAGCGTAGGCCAGCACCGCAAAGGATGCCGCAAACGGTAGCATCTGGAACGGGATGATCCGGCTGACACCGAAACGATCAATCGCCCAGCCAGAGGCAAAAGTCGCAAGCACCGATGACACGGTATAGACCGGCATCAGCGCCACGTAACTGACCAGTGCCCAGCCTTTGACTTCGGTCAGATGTACTTGCTGAAAAAAGAGCGCAGTGCCCCAAGCCGATGGCCCGACCACCATCGGGATCATCAGGAAAAAGAAGCCTGTGCGCAGTGCTGCGCGGCGTGTCCAGTGCTGCCCGTCCATACCGGCAACCTGTGCCTCGTCCGCCATGCTTTGCGGAGTGCGTTCCTGTCGTAGCAGCAAAAGGAGAAACGGAATGGTCAGCAAGACGAGGACTGCCGCGAGTATCCACAAGCTGCGCCAGGGCGCGATGGCAAAGAGCGCGACAAAGATGATTGGCAGTATTGCCTGCCCGGTTGCAAACCCCATCGAGGCCAGGGAAAGCGCCTTGCCACGGGTCGCTTCAAACCAGCGGACCATCGCGACAACACCCAATTGCGACATCATCCCCTGCCCCGTAAGCCGAAGTGCAAATATCACGACAATCAGGAGGACCCAGCTTTGAACCAGTGACATTGCGACGCAGGCCGCCGCCAAAGCCAGCATGACCCCAAGGGCGACCACGCGGACACGGAAATTATCTGTGAGCACCCCAGCCCAGACCATGGCGATGGCAGAGAGAGTGGTACCGATTGTGTAGATACCCCCCCATTGGCCGTCTGTAAGATCAAAGTCTGCCTTGATCGCACCCGCGAAGAGCGAAATGAAATAGGTCTGCCCGTAAGACGACGTAAAGGTAAGCAGAAAACCAGCCAGCAGGAAAAGCCAGTTGGCTTTGATGAACGTCACATATCCCATAGGGTATTGGTGTCATGGGGGTTCGGGCGTGGAAACCCCCCAAACGATGGTGCGTTTTTCGCGCGTGGTGCCGCCAAGACGGGGCTTGGCGGATGAAGGTCCTCGGACCCTCATACTCCCGAGGAATATTCCGGCCAGAGAAAGGAAGTTTGATGTGTGCGTGGCGGTCGTTAGAGGACGTACCGGCTTAGATCGGTGGATCTGCTCAGTTCGCCTAGATTGGTGTCGACAAATGCGGCGTTGACCTCGATCTCTTCGCCGCCACGGTCCGGAGCGGTGAATGAAAGCTCTTCAAAGACCCGCTCCATCACGGTGTAGAGCCTGCGCGCACCGATATTTTCAACCGACTGGTTCACATCCGCGGCGATCTTGGCCAAGGCGGCAATTCCGTCTTCGGTAAAGCTGACTTTGACCTCTTCGGTGCCCATCAGCGCGGTGTATTGCAGGGTCAATGCGTTATCCGTTTCGGTCAGGATACGCACGAAGTCTTCTTCGGTCAGGGCGCGCAGTTCAACCCGGATCGGTAGACGCCCCTGCAGCTCTGGCAGCAGGTCAGACGGTTTGGCGATGTGGAAGGCACCGGATGCTATGAAGAGCACATGGTCGGTTTTGACCGGACCGTGTTTGGTGCTGACCGTTGTCCCTTCGATCAGCGGCAACAGGTCGCGCTGGACCCCTTCCCGGCTGACGTCGCCACCGCGTGCGTCCGAGCGCGCGCAGACCTTGTCGATCTCATCCAGAAAGACGATCCCGTTCTGTTCGACCGTTTCGATGGCGGCCTTGGTGACAGTCTCGTCATCCAGCAGTTTGTCCGCTTCTTCCCCGATCAGGATTTCGTAGCTGTCGGCGACCGACAGTCGTTTCTTGGTGGTGCGACCACCCATTGCCTTACCGAAGATGTCGCCCAGGTTCATCATCCCCGCCCCGCTGCCGGGCTGGCCGGGAATATCCATCATCTGGAAGGGGTTTGTGGAATCGGTCACCTCAAGGTCGATCATTGTATTGTCCAGTTCGCCGCTTTTCAGCTTTTTGCGGAACATATCGCGGGTGCCTTCGCGGGCGTCGGTGCCGGCGATGGCGTCGATCACACGCTCTTCGGCGGCGTTGTGGGCTGAGGCTTTCACGTCTTCGCGCATGTGCTCGCGTGTCATGACAATGGCAGCGTCCACCAGATCGCGGATGATCTGTTCAACATCGCGGCCGACATAGCCCACTTCGGTAAATTTGGTCGCTTCGACCTTGAGAAATGGCGCGCGTGCCAATTTGGCCAGACGGCGGCTGATCTCGGTCTTGCCGACGCCGGTGGGGCCGATCATCAGTATGTTCTTGGGGTAAACCTCGTCCCGCAGATCGTCAGACAACTGCTTGCGCCGCCAGCGATTGCGCAAGGCGACCGCCACCGCGCGTTTGGCGTCCTTTTGGCCGATGATGAACCGATCCAGTTCAGAGACGATTTCGCGGGGGGTCAGGTCAGTCATGTTGGTCCCTTTTCATGAGGGGCAGATACGCATGTTGATGGCGAATTTGAAGGGGCTGAAGTGTTCGATGCCGATCCGTCTTTGCGCGGTAGTGAAACATACATTTTCCGTTTTGGCCTAATCTCAGCCATTCGCTGTTGTCTGCCAAAGGTTTTCAGCGGCGCGCCATGGCGGTAGCCGATCCTTACCGCGGAAGTCCGGGAGACGATGCATCAGGCCGCCGCGGATGACTTCCCATTGGGCACCCAACAAGATCAGGCAAGATCCAAGCACGAAAGATCCGACAAAGAATACGCCCGGCGCAATGGAGTAGCATAGGGCGGCGATGTATCCGCTGGCGGCGATCAGGAAAGACCGTCGGTCAATCACAATTGCAAACAGAGTCAGCAGAACCATGAACAAAACCAGCAAGGACAGCGAGAACCAGTTGACATTAAACACAAGCGAAGCGGCGATTGTGTTCACGATGGTGGGCGCTGCCACGATGTGAAGCCAGAAGGCATTCGTAGCACGACGGGTGACCCGATGCGGATCTGACAGATCAAAATACATGGCTGTGATCAACGCCAGTATTCCAACACCAATGGTGGCCCACCCATAAAGGCCGCTGGAACTGAGCAAGAAGAACTCACGTGGTGAGCTCAGGATATCGCCAGACCACGCGATGAAGCAAAAACTGGACCCGAGTGCACCCAAGGCAACAACCGCCAGTGCAAAGGGCACCCGGAATGCGATCCAGTAAATGAGCATTCCCAAAGAACCACTGGCCGCAGCGAGGCCGGAGGTCAGGAACACCTCGCCCGAAAGCCCCAGCCCAATACCAAACCCTATCTGCGCCGAGCAAAATGCAAATATCGCGGCCAGCGCACTTGAGGGGCCGTTCATCCGGCGCTTCAATGTAAAGTATCGCGCCAGCAGAGCAACTGCAGCCATTCCAACGAACCCAAGGACTGCAAAAGCAAGCGCCTTCATTTGCAGTGTCAGGACAAAGGCAAGGATTCCGGTCCAACCGGCAAAGAGCACGCCCAGACCCAACACGATGAACACCTCGTTGAAGCCATGGAAAAGCTCAAATGGTTCGTCCATATCGCCGATGACCGCGCGCCCTTTGGCGCGGGCGTCTGCCAGTGCGACGACGCCGGCGGCTTGTGCCTCAGTGATGGTGCCTGCCGTGACGGCCGCGCGGATATCGTCGAGGTCGAGGCTCATTCAGATATGGTTTCTACCGTCAGATTTCCGTTGGTATAGACACAGATATCTGCCGCGATCTGCATGGCGTCGCGTGCTACGGCCTCTGCGTCACGGTCGCTGTCCATCATACCGCGTGCTGCGGCCAGCGCATAGTTACCGCCCGATCCTATCGCTGCCACGTCGTTTTCGGGTTCCAGCACGTCCCCTGCCCCGGTGATCACCAAAAGGTCGCGGCCATCGGTCACGATCAGCATTGCTTCCAACTTTTGCAGATATTTGTCGGTGCGCCAGTCCTTGGCCAATTCGACCGAGGCGCGGGCCAGTTGCCCGGGTGTTGCTTCCAACTTGGTTTCCAACCGCTCAAGAAGCGTGAATGCGTCGGCCGTGGAGCCGGCGAACCCTGCAATAACGTCAAAACCGCCAGGGCTAAGTTTGCGGACCTTCCGTGCGGTGCCCTTGATGACGGTCTGACCAAGACTGACTTGCCCGTCACCCGCGATAACGACCTTGCCACCCTTTTTGACGCCAATGATGGTGGTACCGTGCCAGCCGGGGAAATCCTGATGTGTCATGGGCGTCTCCATCTTGCTTGCGGTTCTATATGGCCCTGCGTGTGCTATACACAAGGGCGCAGGCAACTGCGGGTCTTCATGAAAAAAGGCGCCCACAGAGGACGCCTTTGAATGAAGCCATGCATCTTGAGTCAGATTGAATCGTTGATCCAGTCGATTAGAGCCGCCTTGGGTTTGGCGCCCATCATGTTGGATACCACCTGGCCATCCTTGAACAGGAACAGCGCCGGGATGCCGCGCACGCCCATAGCAGCGGGAGAATTGGGGTTCGCATCCACATCGACCTTCACGACCTTGACCTTGCCTTCCATCTCACCGGAGATTTCTTCCAATGCTGGTCCAATCTGCTTGCAGGGGCCGCACCATTCTGCCCAGAAATCCACCACGACGGGGATTTCGGAATTCTTGACTTCGGCGTCGAATGTATCGTCGGTGACTGCGACCGTGGCCATGGTGCTCTCCTGCAAGGCTGATTGAGATTTGAACCTATGAATGCCGGTCCGTCCCGTCAAGATGTGGTGAACGCCAAAGCGCAGCTGTCACGATATCGTGGGGCAATACCATCAGATCCTGTGTCGCGGTCCACAGGATGGCGGTTTCAATTTCATGGGTTGGATAGATCTGGGCAAGCATATGGGCATAGGCACCCATCTGGCGCAAAATACCTTCTGGGCAGGTTTCCGGCATTTTGGGCACCATCCGGTTTGTTTTGTAATCCACCGCGATGATCTTCTTTTCCCCAGCCAGCAATCTGTCGATTGTTCCATGCAGGCGTTGGCCGCCAATCGAGGCTGTAACAGGCACTTCGGCAAGTGCACCTGCATCAAAGATCGATTGCAGCGCAGGAGCATCCAAAACTGATTTTGCCTCTTTCAATGCGTGGGCGAAGCCGGGGCTTTCATCTGGATTTGCCAAGTCCGCTGCGGTGTGTTCTCGCTGGTCGGGGCTCAGATCGGCAAGCTTCTCAAGCAGCAGATGGACAAGTGACCCGAAATGCAAAGCTGTGTCCTGATCCTTGCCAAGCTCACCGGCCAAGGCTTTCGCGCCACCAAGATCTGAGGGAGAGAGCGTGCCGAGTTGCGGGCCCGGAGGGTCGACAGGGGCGCTAAAAACAGGCTCTAAAAAAGTCTTTTCTGCAGGTTCTTGAATGGAACCAGCCTGAGGCGGACGATCCCAATCTCCCTCCTCGTATCGCAATATGTCACTCTGACCTATTGCGTTGGCGTTGATATGCCCCATGGCGTTGGCGATCATACTGTACCAGTCGGAGTTATCGTTCGCCAACTTACCTGCGGCGGCAACGATCAACCACTTCTCGGCACGTGTCATCGCAACGTAAAGGAGCCGCATGCGTTCGCGCCGTTGTGCACTGCGCAGTTCATCGACACGTTTGCGCATGCGGTCAGGCATGTCAGCGCTGGGCGATTTCCAGATAGGACTATTACCCACGTCGATCAACTCGTCCTTGATGCTGATCGTCCGGGCGACGGTGTCAGGCAGAATGACAATGGGCGCCTCAAGGCCCTTTGCGCCATGAACGGACATCACCCTGATCTGGTCAGATGAGTTATCGATCTGGCGTTTGATCTCCAATTCATCGGTCTGCATCCACTGCAGGAACCCTGTCAAACTGGGAACTTCTGTGCGTTCATATGCAAGCGCCTGCGCCAACATGGCATTGAGACCGTCTTCTGCTTCTGGGCCAAGTCTGGCCAGCAGGTTGGTTCGACCGTTATGTCGGTTCAAAATCCGCTCAATCAGGTCAAAGGGACGCAGAAAATCCACCTGCCCACGCAGATCTCGCAGCATATTGATCGTATCGGGATGTGTTTCGCCCTGAATGCGCAATGCCTGCCAGAGGTGATCCTGGGCGCGGTCATGGGCCAGCGAAAAAAGGTCCTGTTCGGACCAGCCGAAAAGCGGTGACCTTAACGCAGAGGCCAATGAAAGGCTGTCATCAGGTGTTGCAAGAAATGACAGCAGCGCGGCCAGATCTTTGACCGCAAGTTCTGCGCCGACCTTTAATCGGTCCGCGCCCGCAATGGGCAGTTCAGCGGCTTTGCAGGCGCGAATGATTTCGCTGAATAGGGCCCCGCGACTTTGGACAAGGATCAGGAAATCTCCGGCTCTAATACGGCGCTTTTCGAAAATGTTGGGCGATTTAGTGTCAGTGGGAATGTAATGTTCACCCGTCACGAGCTCTTTGATGCGCGCAGCAATTTTTTCGGCCAAAATGACCGAATGATGCTGCGCACTGCGCCTGTCTACGGGGTCTGTCCAGTCGCGCTCTTCCTCTTCGTCTGTTTTTTCGATCAACGGCCAAAGGTCGACCCGTCCGGGCAGGTCTGACTTGAAGGCGAAATGCTGTGTTTCTTTGTCCAGATCGTGCTGGACGCGTGGGTCAAACACCTGATCAACCAGCCGCAATATCGCCGATGAGGACCGAAAGGAGTACTCAAGACTGCGGTGCTGAAAAACCTTTCCCGCCTCTCTGATTTTCCGCTCAAAGCTTTGACCTTTGTCATTGAGCCCTTCCGGATCGGCGCCCTGAAACGAATAGATCGACTGTTTCTTGTCGCCGACGACAAAGATCGTCCGATCCACATCCGGACGCGCGCCCTGACCGCTGTAGAACTCATCTGTCAGCTTTTCGATGATATCCCATTGGTGTGGGGAGGTATCCTGAGCTTCGTCGACCAAAATGTGATCGATGCCGCCGTCGATGCGGTAAAGCACCCACGCCGCGACCTTTTCATCGCTTAGTAACGCGCGGGTGCGCAGGATCAGATCGTCAAAATCAAGCCATCCGCGCTGCTGTTTGGCTGCCTCGTAACGCGCAAGAAAGGCGCGCGCGAATTCATGCAGAACCAATGTCCTTTCCGTCGCCAACAAGGCCAACCGAGCGTCACGCGCGCTTTCGACCCGCAGCATGAAAGCATCTATCGCAGGCATCAGGTGGGCAAGCGTGGCCTGGGTTGCTTTGGTTGGGAAACTGCCGATCTTGGCAGAGAAGGGCGAATTTGCCTTTTCCCCGGTCAGGAAGACGCGCTCTAGCAAAGGAAGCGTGTTCACGGATAACTCGGTGATGTCCTGCAATGCCACGCCGGCCTTGCCATCGTTGCCGCCTTTGGCAAGCAGGGCGGGCACCAGTTCTTTAATGAGGGGCATTTCAGTGCCGTCAAAGACCGACTGTTCCAGGCTTTGAGAGGTCAAATCGGCGTTTATACCAAAAAGAGAGAGGACATCTGCAGATGAAACATCCCTGCCAAACCCGTCTCTTTTGTTCACAATTATCCTTGTTAGAGACGAAAAATCCTCTCCGGTATAGCGCGCAGCCAAGGCTGCGACGAGCGGTGCCTCGTCGCTTTCCGCCATTTCATCGACGATATCTGCACGAAGCAGATCAGCGGCGCGATCCTCGATTTCTGTGAACTGAGGATTGACCCCGGCCTCTAACGGAAAGCGGCGCAGGATCGCGGCGCAAAAGGAATGGATTGTCTGGATCTTCAGCCCGCCGGGGGTTTCGATCGCGCGGGAAAAAAGTGTGCGTGCCCAGCGCAGTTCGCTTGGCTCAAAGGTCGTCCCAATTCCCAATTCGGTCAGCGCCAACCGCAGGGCGTCATCGCCGAGCATCGCCCATTCGCCCAACCGCTTGAACAGGCGGTTCTGCATCTCTGAGGCGGCCGCCTTGGTATAGGTCAAACACAAGATCTGCTGTGGATCGACCTGCGCCAGCAACAGCCGGGCGACCCGATCAGTCAGCACACGGGTTTTGCCCGAGCCCGCGTTGGCCGTCAGCCAGGTCGAAACTTCTGGCTGGGCAGCGTCTACTTGCGCGCGCGTTGCGTCATCCATGCGTGCGCTCATTTCAGATCCTCCGGCACCGGATCCATCGTGCCGTCCCATTCACCGAACCGCGCAAGCTGATCGTAGTCGCCGCCAAAGACGTCAGAGAGGGCAAAGCGTCGCGCCGTGAAGCCTTGGTCGGGCTTCAAATACGCACTGATCAGCCTGTGCAGACCCTTGAGCACTTCGGCCGGCGATTCCTCATCCAATGGAGCCGGGATTTCGACTGGCTTGGCACCCAATCCGATAAAGATCGCCTGTGCCACATGGGCCACGCCAACCTCGGCAAAGGCACCGTTCTCGACCATTGCCGCTTCGATCAGCAGCTGTTTGTCGAATAGTTTCTGCTGTTTCTTGGTGGGCGGATTGCCTGTCTTGTAGTCATAGATCAGCGCATCACCGTCTTCTGTCAGATCAATACGGTCTGCATAGCCGTGCAAGGTAAAACCGATGTCGGTGAATTCATGCATACCGTGCGCCGATTTTTCAGCTGCTACGGGAGAGGCGTACGTTTGCCGCGCTGCTTCGCGTGTCACGAACCAATCCGCAACACGCCCAATGCGCGCCAACCACATCATACGGGCGGCAGGCCAGGGGATCGCGGTTTCCAGTACATCTTGGGCTGTTGCCATGAGGTGCTCGGCCGTCAAAAGTGTCTGGTCATCTGTTGCGGCTTTCACGAATCTTTCCATGATTTGGTGCAGCACAATGCCCCGCAGTTGTGCATCGGGTGACTGAACCAAATCGTTCATCGGACGCAGGCGCAGCGTGTTCTTTGCATAGATCGCATAGGGGTCTCGAATCAGCTGGCTGATTGCCGTGACCGACAGCTTGCGTGGGCGGGCCGCAATCGGCGGCCTGGGCGAAGGTCGCGGGGCAGGGGGCGTGCGGGTCACAGCCTCAAGTGCGCGGGCCTGATCCAGCCACCAGGTGCCACGTGCCCGCATTTGCGCCCAAGCTTCCGACCCACCATTTTCCGGCAGTCCATTCATCAGGTTGCTCAGCCGGTTGATCCAGCGTGACGGTACGGTTTCCGCCTCGTCAGAGCGGATGGCGCGGGTGACCCAGACCTCGCGAGCGGAGATGGCCTGCTGATAATCATGCGCCGAAAGACCGATGCGCCGTTCGGGCAGCAAGAGACCTGCATCTTTTCGCATCTTTCTGTTCAGCCATGGATCGGGCGGGGGGGCTTCGGGCCATGTGCCGTCATTCAACCCGCCAAGGATCACCAGATCGGCACCTTGCACCCGTGCTTCTAATGTGCCCCAGATCATCACATTTGGATGCGGTGCATCGCGGTCGCGCACCTCTTCACCCGAGAGCAGCGCGCCGATCAGATCGGCGTAATCGGCAGCAGCCATGGCGCCGCCTGCGGGGGCGTGTGTCGCGAGATTGTCCATCACGCTTTGCGCTTTTTCACCGGCATTCATTTTCCACAGTTCGTTCTCTGCATCCGTGCCTTGCCCGCCCGCGATGGCGTTGGCGAGGGTCAGATGTGTTGAAACCAGATCGGCAAGTGGGTGCTCTGAAGCGATGTCATTGTCCGTGAAAACGTCAGCAACCCAATCGAGCCAAGTTAAAAACAGCTGCGGTTGTTCCATTCGTTTCGCGGCTTTTTGTCCGGTCCGGATGAGGCCCACCTTGTCAGGATAGGGCAGGCCTGTGTCGCGGATGGCCATTTCCAGCTGTTGGGTGTGCAATTGGTGAAGATTACGATCGGCCCCGCTATGGGTCAGGGGGTGTTTCAGCAAGGTCAACAATGCCTCGGCATCTAGTTTGCGCCGCATCAGACCTGCCACATGGCGCAAGAACCGCCCAGGCGGTGACAATTGCAAAGGCATCCCGGCGCTGTCATCTGGCAGGATATTCCATCGGTCAAGGGCCGAGGTTACCTGCCGTGTCAGCATGCGGTCCGGAGTGATCAGTGCCGCAGTCTGGCCTTCTTCTGCGGCTTTTCGCAGCCGCATCGCGATGCACAGCGCCTCAATGCGAGGGGTCGGCGCCTCGACAAGGGTCACGTCTTGGGTCGCTTCTGGCAGATTGCCAAGGTGAGGCCCCTCTTTAAGCCACGCATGGGTCACAGGAGCAGGGCGCAGCGAAAGAGAAATCAACGCGTTTCGGTCAGCTGAGGGAGGTTCTGCGCGTGCCCAGTTTTCCACTTTGCTGGCTGGCAACGACAGGGCCTGCATCAGGTGAAAAAAGCGATACTGCGGGTGATCCTGCGGCAGGTTCTGTGGATCCAGATCCTGCCAGATCGCACTGGACATGTGCCAATCGAAGCCAGGCAGAACAACCGCCCCTTGCGGCAAAGTCGCGATCGCCTGCATCAGCATCATTGTGGTGCCGCGAGATCCGGTCGAACCGGCCAGGATGACCGGGTTTTTCGGGGGGTTCCTCTGCCAATGGCCGGTGATGGTCGTAATCAGCTTGCGTTGCCGTGTTTCGCTGTCCAGCTGTGTGGATGATTGGTCAAGATAATCCTGCGCGATTGTCAGGAACTTCTTGGCGCGCTCCCAATGACCGGATTGATCAGTGACATCCAGCGCTTTGATCGCTTGGGCCTCGACGCCTTCGCCCTGCATTTCATCCAAAAGGGCCGCAAGGCTGTCGGCGAGTGCATAAAGAGAGGTGCGTGGCGCAAGACTTGGGTCAGCCTCCAGTAGCATTGAGACAAGTTGCACCAACTCAAGCCGCCGACGCAGGGGGGAAACAGCAGGCGGCACGTTCACCTCTTTCACCAGCCCATCCAGTTCCGTCAACAAACGGATACGTGGCAGGAACCCGGCAGGGCCTGCATCAAAAATCTCGCGTAGACGGCGCTGCATACGGCGGGTGTTCACAATCAGATCAACGCGGGCCATGGCATCTGGCGGGTGACCTTGCAATTTGTCACGCAGGCCCGCGACCAATGCGGCAGGGAAATCCACGCCCGGTGCCAGTCCGAATACACGCGGATGATCAGACGGTTCAAACATCCGGCATCGCCACCAGATTTTCCGCCAGTGTAATCCCCTCAGGATTGCCTACGTCGCACCACTTGCCGGGATAGGACAGGCCATAAAGTCGACCCTTTTGAAGCATCTGATCCCACAGCAGGTTGAGCGAAAACTTGGTATCCTGAATGCCGAACAATCCATCAGTCTTGATGATCTGCACGCCGCCATAGATCATCTTGCCCCCCCGAGTTAACTGCCCCTGAGTGTCAGCCGCAAAGTCGCCTTTTCCAGTGTGACCCAAAGCTTGCCCTGGCGGCAGAAGGATCAAAAGCGCGTCCATTACGTCTGGATTCCAGGCAGCGTCTAACAGCTTAAGCGGGTTCGGCCCGGACCAGATCGCGTCTGTATTCATGGTAAAGACGGGCTGGGTGCCGAGATGCGAGAGTGCGTTGCGCAGGCCGCCTCCTGTCTCCAGAATATCCGGCTTTTCGGTGACCGTTTTGACACCTTGCTGCTCAAGATGGGTTCGCAGGGGATCTGGTTTGTAATGCAGGTTTGCCACAATCGGGGCGCAGCCCATATCCAGCGCCAGTGCCAATGCGTGATCTACCAGCGGCCTACCAGCAACCGGGATCAGCGGTTTCGGGCGGTCCGTCGTGAGATGTTTCATGCGCGTGCCGAACCCGGCCGCGAACATCATCAGGGCGCGGTTTGATCGGGACATCGGCGTCTCATTCCATCAAGAAAAGCTTCGGTCGGCGCAGGTAAGTGGGGGCTCAAGATACTGCGCAGCTCGGACAATTTTGGATGCTCCAGGTTTCGCATGACATAGCCATGCACCCGCGGGATCATTGCAACATAACGCGCCTTGCCATCGCGCAGGCAAAGGCGCGCGAAGATACCAAGGATGCGCAAGTTTCGCTGAAAGCCAAGCAACGCGTAGGCAGCGCGAAACCGGTCGGGGTGAAGCCCGGTCTGGTCAAGATAGCAGGTGATCATCGCAGCTTCGGTTTCGGGACTTACGTCGCGCCGCGCGTCCTGAAGAATGGAAACAAGATCATAGGCCGGGTGGCCCAGCAGCGCATCCTGAAAATCGAGAAGGCCCACACGTGCGGCTTCTTCGCGCGCCGGAAGCCAAAGCAGGTTCTCTGCATGAAAGTCCCGCAAGATGACGACAGTGCGGTCATCCTCCAACGTGCGGGCGAGCGAACAAAAGGCTTTGTAAAAGGTATCTTTGGTCTTGGCATCTGCGCTGTCGGCATACCAATCGAATGCCAACATCACTGCATCTGCCAGCCAAGCTGCGCCGCAAATTTCTAGCGATATGGGCTCCGCCCTTTGCAGCGTGATGAGGGCATCAATCGCGGCGGTATAAAGCGGGTGTTCCTGAGATGGGTTGTCGGCGATCCGTTCGGCAAAACGATCAGTCCCGAGATCTTCGATCAATAGAAAACCCTTTACCGGGTCTTCATGGTAAATTTTTGGTGCGCTCAGACCGATTGATGTCAGGTACTGAGCAACACGAACAAAGGTTTGGGTGTTCTCACCTTTATCCGGTGGCGCATCCATCAGGATTGCCGAAGACCCGTCTGGCTTTTGCAATCGATCATATCGCCGGTTTGATGCGTCGCCTGCAACCAGGGTTCGGGTGCTGTCGGACCAGCCACTTTGCGCGATGAAAGCCTGCAGTCTTGCCGGGCGGTCGGTCATGCTGACCATCCTTCAAGCCGTTCTTCCCACTTTTTGTCCGACCATTCGGCGCTAAGAACCCTTTCGTCTGGATCATCCGTATTTACCAGATCGATACGCAGCGCGGATTCAGGGGTCAACGTGCCCAGACGGTCCGGCCATTCGATCAGGCAGATGGCTGTTTCGAACGCGTCAACCAGACCAAGCTCTTCTACTTCTTGAATATCACTCAAGCGATAGAGATCTGCATGCCAGATCGCGCCAGATACCGTTTCGTATGTCTGAACCAGCGTGAATGTGGGGGAGGGGACGTCTTCGGGTTCTTTCAGCAAGGATCTTATCAGGCTGCGCGCAAAATGGGATTTCCCCGCGCCGACCGGACCTTGCAACAGGACAACGTCGCCGACCTGCAGGCGCTGACCGAGTGCCCGCGCGATTTGATCGGTCGCTTCGGCGTCTTGCAGGTGAATGGTCAGGGCGGGGTGCGACATGACCCCTATGCTTACTTTCCCTACTGCGGGCTGCAAGGTCTAACGGTCGCTGCGTGCGCCCTCTTTCCCGGTCTGCGGAGTATTCGAGGCAGGCACAGAAAACCGGACAAGCGTGCTGCCTGACGTCAACGAAGCCACATTGCATTGGCAGGGGTATTTGCCGGAGCTTGAGAAGGTGAAGGCGAAGGGTGGTGCATTGGTATGGTCAAGCACGAAGGCTTCGATGCGCTGCCACTCACGTCCCGGATCATTCGATCGCCAGTATTTGATACAATCGCTGATGGTCATATCGACGAAAGTCGCGTCCGGATCCACTTGCCACAGGCGTCGATACGCGCTGTTGCTGAGGGAAAGAACACCAGAGGATGAAAATACGGCCATCGCATCTTCCATGCCGTCGATCAGGCTATGCGCTTGTTCCAGTTCGGCACGGAAATTGCGGGTGACAGTGACTTCGGCGCTGATATCCTCAATTAAAAAAGCGGTTGCGCCATCCGGGTGTGGCCGACCAGAGACCGAGAATGTCTGCCCTGATTCAAGGGACCATGTTTCATGGTACCGACCGTCAGTGGCGGCTGCGATGACCTCGGAAATCTCGTCGCGCCACGTGCGATAGTTCTTGGGTTCGGGCATATGGCGGTTTTCTCGCAACTGGTCAAAGAAAGACAGCATGGTCGGTTTCGCCGACAGAAACTCGACGCGAAGGCCGGTAAGATCCACCAAGGCCGGATTGAAAAGCGCCAACTGCCCGTTTCGGTCAAAGATCGCCAACCCGGTGGACAGATGCGCAAAGGTCTTGGTCAGTGTTTGCACAAAATTGCGCTGGGCTTCTTCGGCCGCGACCAGTGCGTTGATACACTGGGCGTGATGGATTGATCTGGCGTCCGCGTTGATGCTGTCGACACGGTACCAGTCCTGTGAGGTCCCGGAGAGAACAAAGCGCTGGGTCTTTCCGGCGTCGGCTGCGCTGAAGGAAGGCGGGTGGCTTAGGCGATCCGCAATCCCGCGATATGCTTGATTGCACCAGATCAGTTGGTTTGACGCATCTTCAATCCAGGTTGGATGAGGTGATGTTTCCGCCGCAAATCTAAGCGCATCAAGTTCGGCCCGCTCAGAAGGCGCGGTCTTGGGTGCCTCGTCCGTCAGAGTTACCCAGCAAAGGTTGCGCTGCCATTCAATCTGCGCCTGACGCGGCCCGATGTCATCGACAGCACGGACTTCAAGCGTGCCGGTTTCGCAGGCGTCGGGCAAATCTGGGAATTCAGGAAACCGGGGCAGTAGCGTGGCGCGCAGGTCGGCCCAATAATGTACCTCGTGATCTTGGGGGATCAGGGCAGATGCGGATTGGCTGGAGTGCTGCAGAATGCCGTCGTGAAACAGGAGTGAGACCTGATCCGAGGGCGGGAGTGTGACACCCTGCGGGGCACCGGCATTCAAAAACGAATACACAATCATGGCTGTCAGACAAACGGCAATTCCGATGATGAAGATTTCAGGCCAATTCACTGTGGGCGGCACCCTTGTCCGATCGCTCAGAGTGCAGTTTTTTTTCATTTTGGTTAATTGCAGGTTAATTTCTGATCCATACATCTGGATGGGTGCACGGTTACCCGATAACCGGTCGGTTTTCCCCGAGAGGCGCGCGGCTGCCGGTGTCCACGACATCCACCTTTGCCCGCGGCCATGTCACCTGCACGATTGCCCCGGTCTTGCCTGTGTCGCCTGCACGTTCCGGCCCGTTGGCAAACTGCAGCGAAGCGCCCGTCCGCTCGAGCAGTGTCTTGGCAATGAAGAGCCCAAGACCCATGCCCTCATACGCTGGACGTTGGGACGAAGCGCGCGGACGATTGCTGGGGCGCATGAAAGGATCACCAATGCGGCCCAAAAGGTGTGGCGGAAAGCCGGGGCCGTCGTCGATTACCCGTATGGATACGTCTTCATCGCTCCATCGGCTTTCGATCCAGACGGTATCCTGGGCAAAATCCACGGCATTCTGAATCAGATTGCGCAGCCCATGGATAATTTCGGGTTGGCGCCAGATATCCGGCTGAAGTCTAGCCGGGCTATCGTTAGTGCCCAAAATGAACTGCACGTCTTTTCCCCGCTCAATATGCGGTTCGGCGGATTCTTCGATGATGGCCTGCAAAGGGGCGCTGCGGATGTGCAGATCTGCTTTTCCGGTACGGCCCATGTCGCGCAGGATATCGCGGCATCTGTCAGCCTGATCGCGGATCAGCGCCGCATCCTCGGCCAGGTCGGGGGAGTCTTTGAGATCGTTCAGCAGTTCGGAACTCGCCAGTTTGATTGTTGCCAGTGGTGTGCCCAGCTCATGCGCGGCGGCTGCGACCACACCACCCAGATCGGTGAGTTTTTGTTCGCGTGCCAAGGCAAGCTGGGTGGCGGCGAGGGCATCGGACATCGAATGCACTTCGGTCGTTACGCGGCGCGAATAGGCGCTGGTGAACACCACCGCGATCATCAAAGCGATCCAGTGGCCAAAAACAAAAAGCTGCGGGATACGCAGCACTTCACCAGATTGTGTTATCAGGGGCAGATGAAAATTGGCGAGTGCCGAAATCAAGACAATCGCGACCCCACATATCACAATGGTTGAGCGCAGGCTGAGCGCGGTGGCCGAAATTGTCACCGGTCCCAACAACAGGATTGCAAAGGGATTATGCAGCCCGCCCGTCAGGTAGAGGAGAAAACCGAGCTGCAAAAGGTCAAACATGACCATCGCAAGATTCTCTTTTTCCGTCAGACGCTTGTTTTCAGGAAAGAGGAAAGTCGCGGCCAGGTTGGCGATCACTGAGGCACCGATTGCCACATAACACAGACCAAGCTCAAGCTGCAGTCCATAAACCAGCGGGGCTACTGTGATGGCGGTCAACTGGCCGATCAACGCCACCCAGCGCAGCAGGATCATGGTGCGCAGCCGGATCCAGTTCGCACGCGTGCGTCCGCCGAAGGGCCGTATTGTCGCCTGCGTCATGACCGCACCTTTGGGTTTTTCAGTGTTGCATCAGCCAGCCAATACCCTAGGTCTGCGCCACGGCGCGATCAAGGTTACCAATTGGCGCAGGAGAAGGATCATGACCAGAACACTCGCAATCGCTGCCTCGGCTGTTGTTGTCATATTTCTGGGGGTAATTGGCTGGCTGACACTGGGGGGGGCCGCACCGGATGATCAATTCGCGCAGTGCCGCGCCTCAAGTGTTGCCGGTGACCTGGGCGGCCCATTCGAGTTGATCAATGGCAGGGGGGATACGGTGACCGACAAAGAGGTCATCACGGAGCCCACGCTGATCTACTTTGGCTATACCTATTGCCCGGACGTTTGCCCACTGGATGTGGACCGCAATGCGCAAGCAATCGAAATTCTTGAAACCCGCGGCAAGATTGTGACGCCTGTTTTCATCACAGTGGATCCCGCGCGTGATACGCCGGAAGTGGTGGGGGAGTTTGCAGAAGTGATGCACCCGCGCATGATTGGCCTGACCGGGTCAGCGGCTCAGGTCAAGGCGGCAAGCCAGGCGTATCGCACGTACTACAAGGCTCATGACCCGGTGGATGGTGAATATCTGGTCGATCATTCGACTTTTAGCTATCTGGTGATGCCAGAACACGGTTTCGTTGAGTTTTTCCGGCGTGAATTGCCGCCAGAGGACCTTGCCGACAAAGTTGGCTGCTTTGTGGATGCTGTATGACCGTTTGACGCATTTGTGTCGCGCAACATATTGTCTAGTCACAGATGAACCCCGCGCAGAGGCGTCGCACCATGCACGATGAATATGATCTTGGATCCGACACCAGCTTGCTTTTGGTCGATGATGACGAGCCTTTTCTGCGTCGTCTGGCCAAAGCAATGGAGAAACGTGGCTTTGCGGTTGAGACCGCAGGTACCGTCGTGGCAGGCAAAGCGATCGCAACCGCGCGACCACCGGCCTATGCGGTGATTGACCTGCGGCTTGAGGATGGCAATGGGCTGGATGTCGTCGAAGTGTTGCGCGAGCGGCGCGGGGATGCGCGCATCGTTGTGCTGACTGGATATGGCGCGATTGCCACCGCTGTTGCGGCCGTAAAGATCGGTGCGACAGATTATCTGTCCAAGCCTGCCGATGCCAATGACATCATTCAGGCGCTGCTGGCCAATGCCGGTGACCTGCCGCCGCCGCCTGAAAACCCGATGAGCGCAGACCGCGTGCGGTGGGAACATATCCAGCGGGTCTATGAGTTGTGCGACCGAAACGTGAGCGAGACTGCACGTCGTCTCAACATGCACCGCCGCACTTTGCAGCGCATTCTGGCAAAGCGGTCTCCGCGGTAGGGTATTACTGCTTGGTGTCCCGGGTCGCTGGTGGACCCTCCATTAAGTTCTGTTGATCTTTATTCGCTAGGGTCCTGACCCTAGGAAAAGGCCGAGTGCCGACATCGCGTTGTGCACCAATCCTGTGTCCGTTGCGCGTTTGGGTACGTCTGCTAAGATTTTAGGGAGCGCTGGCGCTTTAAGGATGCTCGGGCAGTAAGCTATTGGAAAAGCGGGCTTATGGAAGCACTGGTTGTTATTTTCGCAAAGATTATTCTTGCCTGCTTAATGCCCGTTATCGGTGTGATTGGTGCCCTAATCGGCGTGACATTTGAGGCCGTTCTTTTACTATTTGGTGGCGTGTTTGCGGGGTATGTCGAGAACCGGCGAAAGCAAGAGGCCAAGGAAGCGGACCGGCCATCGGTTTTGCGCAAACCACTGATCTCCCGCAAGATTGTTCATTGGATTGCGGGCGCATGTGCGCTGGTGGGGGTACTCGGCATCACTGCCTCCTATGTGCTCTTCCAGCCGATCCTGCGTTACGCAATGGATTTGGCCAGCGAGAAAGCAGGGATGTCGGTGGATTATGCTCAGGCCTCCGGGTCCTTGCTGGGCGGATATGTTGTGCTTGAAGGGTTGGCGCTTACGCGGGAACACGAAACCGGGCTCGCCTTTGATTTGCGTATTGATCGGGCCGAAGCGGATGTGTCGCTGATAAGTTTGCTTGGCGGGACACCCACACTGACCTTGGGTCAGGTGAACGGAATGAGCGGAGCGATAACCCCGCCTTTGCCCAGCGAAGAAAAGAAGGGTCTGCCGAAACAGCGCCGCCCGTTCCGGGCCGACATGTTTGCGGTCAAGAATGTAGAGCTGCAGATTACGCCCCGTGGGGAAGTCGCATATCCGGTTGAGATTGAAAGTGCACAGGTGGCACCGTTCCGCAGCGGATTGGCGGTATTCGACTTGCTGTTCCGTTCGACGATGAATGCCAGGATTGCAGGACAATCCCTGATCGTAGAGACCCGCGTAATCACTGAAAACGGTCGTGAGACGCGCTGGGCGTTTGAAAATGTCGATGCGTCACAACTCAAGAGACTTCTGCCCAAGGCACCTTTGACCTGGGTCGACGACGGGCGGATCACCGTTGCGGTTTCTGACAGATGGAGCCTGTCCGAGGATTATATCGATATGGATTGGCGGATCGCGACCAAAGACATGCGGACGTCTGCACCCAAAGAGGCAGGGGCCGCCGAACGGGTTCTGGCTGCAAGTCTCGGCAAGTATCTAGAAAAGTTTGGCGGCGATGCTGATTTCCGATATCGTTTTGAGCTTGATTCCGAAGGTATGAAGGAGCTGAGGGAAGGAAATCTTGACGCATTCTGGCAAAAGATCCTGTCGGGCGTCGTCAAGGGCGGTGTCGACGAAGACGAGGCTCAGACCGCGGTCGAGGAGGTTCTTGAAGAAGAAGTGCCCGGAACATTCGACCGCCTGAAGTCGATATTCAAGCGGGATGCAAGCGGTGACTAGCGCGCTGTGACTGAAAGGGAACCGTCCCGCTTGGCGTGGCGGTTCAGGCCTTGGCATTTCAACTGCTGAGTGTCGTGGCACGTTCGGGTGACCGACGGGGGGCTACTTCGCGCCGCAAGGCCAATCGCCCGTTCAGCGCACGATCTAGAGGTCAAACCGCTTCAGACGCTTGTCCACGATCTGACCATTTTCCATCTTGTACCCACGGATCACATCGTAGTCCTCAAAACCGCGGCTTTGATAGTAGATCAACCCGCCTTCATTGTCGGCGCGGATATTGGCGTTGATCCAGCTGTATCCCAACGCTTTGGCGGCCTTGCGGGTCGCTTCAAACAACGCCGACCCAATACCGAGCCCTGTTCTTCCAACCCGCACGAATGTTGAGATATCGACGGCATCGGGCGGCAGATAGTCCTCTGGCGTAACCGATTGGAAGCCCACTAAAGCGCCACGGGCATCGAACGCGACATGCCAAACGCTGAGATCGCTCTTTCGGGCAATCTCTGTGGTCATATCTTTGGCGGTCACCGGATTGGTGCGGGCAGTTGTGCCGCCCTCTTTGATGATGTCGTTCAAAAGGCTCGCCATTTCGGGCGTGTCGATGGGCATGGGTTGCCTGACGATGATCATGTGCAGGCTGCGAGCAGTTCGCCATGACGTAGGGTGAACGCAGCGCGTGTGTCCGTGGGCGGACGCAGGACAATGGTCAAATCGGCGATCAGCGCGGGATCTGGTTTGCCAAAAAACTTGCTAGCCTCTCGTTCAGAAAACCCCGCTATCTGGGTGGCTTCCATCCAGGCGCTGATCTTATCCGCTTTCTTGATCTGTTTCTTGATCTTGGAGGGGATCATCGCAGGCAGGCCAAAGCGGATGTGGATGGCAGCCGTCAGCCGATCATCCAGGGCGCCGTAATCCGGGCCGACGGCGGCTTTGACAGGAGAGATCATGTCACCGATTACATACTCAGGGGCGTCATGCAGCAAGGCGGCCAGCCGCCATTTTGGGGCGGCTTTGGGGTCTATCCGATCAAAAAGCGTTTCTACCAAAAGGGAATGCTCGGCGACAGAATAGGCGTAATCGCCCTTCGTTTGACCATTCCAGCGCGCAACAAAAGCGAGGCCATGTGCGATATCCTCGATTTCAATGTCTACTGGGGTTGGATCCAGCAGATCCAGACGTCGCCCAGAAAGCATGCGCTGCCAAGCGCGGGGTTGTGATGAGCGGGTTGCTGCCATGCGGGGCAACCTATGCGCGCTTTGTGAAGAACCGCAAGGCAGATATTGTGCCTTAATAGCTGTGGCATGCGCTGATGTCTGCCTTTGTGATCTGCCGGGAAAACATCGCCTGCTGACGCATTGTAGCGCGACGTTCGTCGTGATACGCGCAGCGCAAATCTTGCAACAACGGATATGAAAATGGCCAACGACTATACAGTCAAAGACATTAACCTGGCGGCATATGGCCGTAAGGAACTGAATATTGCCGAAACCGAAATGCCGGGCCTGATGTCCCTGCGTGAAGAGTACGGGACCGAAAAGCCACTGAAGGGCGCGCGCATTGTTGGCTCTTTGCACATGACGATCCAGACGGCTGTGCTGATCGAAACACTGGTCGACCTAGGTGCGGACGTGCGCTGGGCGTCGTGCAACATCTTTTCCACGCAGGATCACGCGGCGGCAGCCATTGCCGAAGCTGGCGTGCCGGTCTTTGCCATCAAGGGTCAGACGCTGGAAGAGCATTGGGATTATCTTGATAAATCCTTCATGTTCCCAGAAGGCTGCAACATGATCCTCGACGACGGTGGCGACGCGACCCTGTACGTTCTGCTGGGTGCACGCGCCGAGGCGGGCGAAGACATCATTCCCGTTCCCACCTCCGAAGAGGAAGAGGTGATCAAAAAGCAGATCGCCAAGCGGATGAAAGAAAGCCCCGGCTGGTTCACCAAGACACGCGATGCGATCAAGGGTGTTTCCGAAGAAACTACCACCGGCGTTCACCGTCTGTATGAACTGCAGCGCAATGGCCAGCTGCCGTTCCCTGCGATCAACGTGAACGACTCGGTGACCAAATCCAAGTTCGACAACAAATACGGCTGCAAGGAATCGCTGGTTGACGGCATTCGCCGTGCGACGGACACGATGATGGCCGGTAAAGTTGCCGTCGTTATGGGGTACGGCGACGTTGGCAAAGGCTCTGCCGCGTCACTGCGTGGTGCCGGTGCCCGTGTCAAAGTGACAGAGATCGACCCCATTTGCGCCCTGCAGGCCGCAATGGACGGGTTTGAAGTTGTACGTCTTGAAGACGTTGTCGACACCGCCGATATCTTCATCACGACCACCGGCAACAAGGACGTGATCCGCATCGAGCACATGCGCGAGATGAAGGACATGGCCATCGTCGGCAACATCGGCCACTTCGACAACGAGATTCAGGTCGCTGCACTGAAGAACCACAAGTGGACCAACATCAAGGAACAGGTGGATATGATCGAGATGCCGAATGGCAATCGTCTGATCCTGCTGTCCGAGGGGCGTCTGCTGAACCTTGGTAATGCCACCGGTCACCCGTCTTTCGTGATGTCTGCCTCTTTCACCAATCAGGTACTGGCGCAGATGGAGCTTTGGAACAACACCGACGCCTACAAGAACGACGTTTATATCCTGCCCAAGCATCTGGATGAAAAGGTCGCGCGTCTGCACCTTGACCGGATCGGTGTGAAGCTCTCGACGCTTGATCCCGAGCAGGCAGCCTATATCGGTGTAAAGCCTGAGGGCCCATTCAAGCCAGAGCACTACCGGTATTGATCTGACGTCGCTGGCTTTTCGCGATGGCAGATAAATCAGGAAGACGCCGCCCCGCATTGCGCTGGGCGGCGTTTTTTGTGGTGCTGATTGGGTTGGGGTGCGGTGGATGGTTTTTGCTGTCATCCCCGAACACACCCTTGCCTCGCGCGTTCAATCCGGTGATGCCGCTTAATGTGATGGACCCGGAGAACCTGCTGACGCGCTGGAAACTTGAGCGCGCGCTGTCAGACCCACAACGTTGCATCGCGGCACTTGCTACCGGTGCTGACGCCAGAGTACTTCCTGATTTCAAGGAAAGTGCGGTGTGTTCGATCCGCCCACAGGTCGAACTGACCCAAGTCGGGCAGGCAAAAATGAACGCTGTCAGAACACGGTGCCAGACAGCCCTGCGCACTGCGATGTGGGCGCACCATGGGGTTCAGCCAGCCGCTAAGACCCATCTTGGTTCGCCTGTTGTGCAGATTATCCATGCCTCAAGCTATAGTTGTCGCCAGATGCGAACCACCAGCGGCGGATCAACCCGCATGAGCACCCATGCGACCGCAAACGCGATTGATATCAGGGGCTTTATTCTGGAGGGCGGTGGGCGCGTCACGTTACTAAATGATTGGGTTGGCGAATCCGCCCGTGCAGCTTTCCTGCGTGATGTACGAGATGCAGCTTGTGTCTGGTTTCGTGTCACGCTGGGACCAGAGTATAATGCGTTGCACGCCGATCATTTTCATCTTCAACATACCGGCTTTGGACTTTGCCGTTGACGGCTGTCAACTGAGGGGGAATTTCGCCGGGAAAAATTCCTTTTGCATTACAAAAAACGCCTTTAGTCTCCGGACAAGCCAACAACGGCTGAATAATTTCAACGGTGGGAGATGACCAACATGGGTAAGCGCGACGAGTGGATTCAGAAATATGCGGATGACCTGCGCAACAAATGCGGCATGGAACCGGACATGGACCTGCTGACCAAGGTCACGATTGGCTGCGGACCTGCGATCTACAATGCCGATGCGCAGACCGTTGCGGGTGGCGACACGAGCGAGCTGGAAACCGTCAAAAACAACTTTCTGATCAAGAAGCTTGGCCTGCCGGACGATGAGCATTTGATGGGCGGCATTCAGAAAGCGATCGAAACCTATGGACGTTCCGAGCGCAATAAATACCGGGCGGTTATCTATTACATGCTGACCAAACACTTCGGTAAGGAATCCGTGTACGGCTAAAACTGGAAAAGGTTCCCGAAAAAACGCCCACTTGGTTAAGTGGGCGTTTCATTTTTAGAAGGTCTTTGAGATAGTCCAACGTTGCGGTAAGCGACGGAAAACGCTATAAAATTCGCACGGTCAGAATGGTCAGAACGATATTGATACGTGTGTGGGACGATGGGAACACACGGGGTGAGGAGGGTTCTGGCACCGGTGCCAGAACCCTTTTTCGTATGCTGACGTCGTTCTAGAAAAGCGCCAGTACCAATCCGATCACGGCGCAGCCGACTGTCGCATAACCGCCGTCAATCATGGTCAGCCGAAAAGGCCGATCTCCGTAACCGTTATTGATCATGATCCAGGGGCTGATGAAGAACAGCCCGATGCCCAATCCTGAAATCAGGCCCTTTCCAACGGAATCAATGCCAGAAAGGGCGAATGTGTGACGCATCATTCCGGCCACGATGATCATTGCAAGTGCGGCCATCACATAGGGCAAAGGTGAGGTATTGGCGGGTTTGCCATCTGGCCCGACCTTAATGCCCGTATCTTCCATCCATGGTTTGGCAAAGACTCCGTACCAAACGGCCCCGACTGCAAAACCTGCCGCTGCCGCGACGATAACTGCTAGAAAACCCATTTCGTCCCTCCGTGTTCATGGGATCATGGGCGCAGTATGGGCTGAAATTCGCCGGTGATCTACGGTTTCGTGCCGCCCATGTTGCACACGATCTTCCATTCATCCCGGCTGACCGGCTGCACAGAGAGACGCGAATTTCTGACAAGCACCATATCTGACAGGCGTTCATCTGCCTTGATGTCATCCAACGTGACGGGTTCTTTGAAGGGGCGCACTGCTTTGATGTCGACACATTCCCATCGATCATCATCGGTCGTGCTGTCGGGATGGGCCTCTGCCACAACCTCGACAATGCCGACCACGGCCTTTTCCTTTTGCGAGTGATAGAAAAAGCCTTTGTCGCCCAGCTTCATCTCTCTCATGAAGTTGCGCGCCTGATAGTTGCGCACGCCGTCCCATTCTTCACCGGCGTCTCCTTTGGCAACCTGATCATCCCAGCTCCAGGTGCTGGGTTCCGATTTAAGAAGCCAATACGCCATTCATTCCTCCTTGAGCGGTCGGGTTAGCAAAGCGTTCATCGCTGTTTGTACATCGAGGCGCTTTTCCAGCAAACCTGCGACAGCGGCTGTAATGGGCATGTCCAACCCAGCCCGTTGTGCGACATCTTGCACTGCAATTGCCGTCGCGGCCCCTTCGACTGTGGTGTCGGGATCAAAAGCTGTCTCTTTTCCAAGAGACAGCCCGAGTTGGTAGTTGCGGGACTGGGTCGACGTGCAGGTCAGCGTCAGATCACCAAACCCGGACAAGCCTGAGAGCGTCCCGGGCTTTGCCCCCAGATGCGCCGCAAGTCGCTGCATTTCAGCGTAGCCCCGCGTCATCAGGGCGGCGCGCGCGCTTTCACCAAGACCGGCCCCCATCGCGGTGCCGCAGGCAATAGCGATAACATTTTTCAAGGCCCCGCCCAGTTCGGCGCCGATGGTGTCGGTTGTGCGATAAAGGCGCAGGTTGGGGGTGGTTAGCAGCTGTTGCAACTTTTCGCCCGCGGCATCGTTTTTGCACGCCAAGGTCAAAGCGGTCGGTAGACCGCGTGCAATATCGGCAGCAAAGCTGGGGCCTGTCAGCACTGCAGCTGTTGCAGACGGCACGCATTCCTGGATGACCGTCACAGGCCCAAGCCCGGTCGACAGTTCAATTCCCTTGCAGCAGGCCACCAGCCGTTTGTCGGCCAGCAGGAGTGCGTTGTCTTGTAAAAGCGCGCGTAGTTTTTGCATTGGGACGGACAGCAACAGAATGTCAGCACGCGAGGCTATGCTCATATCGGCTGTCACTGAAAGGGTGTCCGGGAATCCAAACCCCGGCAGACGCTTCGCATTTTCGCGACTGCGCGCCATATCACCCAGGTCGCGCGCCCAGAGTGTGACGGGACAATTTTGTGCAAGCGAAATGGCCAGCGCAGTGCCAAAGGCCCCGGCGCCCAATACTGCAACGGTCACGCCTTGGCCCCCTTTTTGCCGCTCCCAAGCATGGCTGGCTGATTGGTGTCCAGCGGCCATCGCGGGCGGGCCGAGAGGGTCATATCGTCAGGGTCCCGTTTCTGCATCTGCTCTGCTGCAGCATAGGCGATCATCGCAGCGTTGTCGGTGCAAAGTGCTAATGGAGGGGCGACGAAAGTTCCCTCATTCTGTTTTGCAATAGTCTCTAATCCGGCGCGAATAGCCATGTTTGCCGCAACGCCACCGGCGACGCAGAGTGTCCTGTTCGGCGCTATTGGATAGGCTGCAAACGCTCTGCGGGTTTTTTCAATCAGCACGTCGACCACTGCCGCTTGAAACCCTGCTGCAAGGTCCGATTGATCCTGACGTGTCAATCCTTGTTGCGTCGAAATCAAAGCGTCACGTGTGCGCAGAACGGCCGTCTTCAGACCGGAAAAGGACATGTCGCACCCGGGTCGGTCCAGCAGTGGCCTTGGGAAGGCAAATCGCGTCGTATCACCTTTTAATGCGGCGGTTTCGATGGCGGGGCCGCCGGGCTGTGGCAGGCCGATCAGGCGGGCGATCTTGTCGAAAGCTTCCCCGGGGGCGTCGTCAATTGTACCCCCGAGCCGGGAAAAGCTATCTGGCCCGGACACCAGCAGAAACTGGCAATGCCCGCCCGATACCAAAAGCATCAGGTAGGGATAAGGGGTCTGATCTGTCAGTCGCGGTGTCAATGCATGGCCCGCCAAGTGATTGACCCCATAAAGTGGTTTGCCCGTTGCGGCGGCCAATCCCTTTGCACACATAACCCCGGATACGACGCCACCGATCAATCCGGGGCCCGAGGTTACAGCAATGGCATCCACCGCACGAAGGGGCAATTTGGCCTGGGTTAGAGCCTGTTCTACACAAATATCCAGCTTTTCCGCATGCGCACGTGCGGCAATTTCGGGCACAACGCCGCCATAGGAAGCGTGCAGGTCCGTTTGACCGGCCACCACGGATGACAGGATTGTCGCGTCCGTGTCAGTCACGCGCACGATGGCTGCGGCGGTATCGTCGCAGCTGCTTTCCAGTCCAAGGATCGTTCGTGCGGGGGGCATCTGGGCTTTCCGTTGCAAGGGGTGCCCCCCGCAGGTAACACCGACACATGCCGCAAACAATGTGCGCACCTCATGATCAGGAACTTGATGGCCCGCCTCACGCTATTGATGACACGCCCGCGCCCGTCGGCAGACCGGTTTGTTGCCCGGCTGCACTCAGATGTCATGCAAGGCGTCGACGTGATCCATGCGCCCCTGATCAAGATTGTTTCGCTCGGCACTGAAGCTCAGATACAGGCCGACCAGGGTGCCATATTCACATCGAGTCACGGCGTGCGTCTGGGTCCTGATGGTGCCGGGCGGCCGGCGTTTTGTGTGGGGACGGGCACAGCAAAGCGGGCAGACGAAAAAGGGTGGGATGTGCGCCTGGCCGCGCAAAACGCTGATGGACTGGTTGATCGCCTTTCTGAATCGCGCCCTACCCTGTCCCTTGTGCACCTTGCGGGGCGACACCGGCGCGGCGACATAGCCGAGCGGCTTAGCGCCATTGGGACAGATGTGGATGTGATCACGCTTTACGATCAGGAAATGTTGCCGCTGTCAGCTGATGCTGTTTCAGCGCTTAAAGGAAGATCACCCGTGATCGTGCCGCTTTTTTCACCGCGCACAGCGGCACATTTCAATAACCAGATTGATTCTGCCAAGGCCGCTCGTGTTCTGGCGATGAGCAAGGCGATTGCCGATATGCTGAACGCTGCGACCTACGGCACGGTAGATATCGCTATGGCACCGACTGCGGATGAAATGGTCAAAGGCGTTGAAAACCTTGTGCGCAGCATCAGGTTACCTTGAGAGGTCCGCGCGGGCCGGGTAAGGTTGATCGATCATGCTGGCTGTAGCGCCAGAATCGGAAAGGCATACGTTGTGGCGAAAGCGAAAAAACCAGTCGCAAAAAACAGTACATCGACCACGTCTGAGGCTTCGGGTGCCTCAAAGGATGCGACAGCGCAAAAAGACAGCGCTGACAAACCAGATGTAAAGGTGGACGCGGCCAAGTCTGCAGCAAAGGGTACGCCGCGCACCAAAGCGAGAGCTACCAAGTCTGGCAGCCCCAAGACTGGTGCCGCAGCGTCGTCCGCAACTGCAACAGCTGCAAAGACCAGCGACACAACCACAGCCACCAAAGCTGACGCTGCCGAGAAACCGGCAGGTGACACGAAAAAGCCGGCATCCACGACCACGACAGTGGCCCCGAAAGAGACCGAGGGTTCAAAGGATGCGCCCCCCCCGCCAGCGAGCGCTGAACCTGTGCGCGTCGCCGAATTCGCACGACCAGCCCCGCCACAGAAAAACAGCGTCATGTGGCCGCTTGTTATTGGCGGCGTGATTGCCGCAGTTCTGGGTTTCCTTGCCGCAGAACTGGACACGTTCGGCACCAAGCCGCAGACCGAAGACCTTCGCCGCGCCCTTGCGGCGCAACAAGAACAGATCGCAGCGCAGGATGCCTGGATCAAATCCCGCGAGGAAAGTCTCGTCGCGCTGGAAAAGAATGTGCTTGAGCTTGATATGTCCGTGGTCGAGGCGCTTTCGACAACAGCAGAGACACTGACGACTCAGCTTGAAGATATCGACGCCCGACTGACGGCTGTGGAAAAACAGCCCATCTCTGGCGGCGGTTCTGAAGCGGCAGTGGCAGCCTATGAACGCGAACTTGCGAAATTGCAGGCGTCGGTTGAAGAACAACGCGCCGAGATCGAAGGCCTTTTGGACAATGCGCTGAGCGTTGAAGAAGCAACTGCAGACGCGGCGCGTATGGCAACGTTGCAAGGCGCGCTTACCGATATCACGACGGCGATCAATGCAGGCCAGCCTTTTTCGGATGCTGTTGCCACCCTGACCGAGAATGGAATGGATGATGTACCCGACGCGCTGACCGCCGTGGCCGATAGTGGGGTTGCGACCCTCAACAGTCTGCAGGCGCGATTCCCAGATGATGCGCGCATATCGCTGACCGCCGCGCGCGCCAGCGGTGAAGATGGCGAAGAGGCTGGGGTTGGCAGTTTCCTGCGCCGTCAGTTGGGTGCGCGCTCCGTGGCACCACGAGACGGGGACGATCCCGATGCGGTCCTGTCGCGCGCCGAAGCTGCGGTGCGGGATGGTCAATTGGCGCAAGCGCTTGAGGAACTCGAGGCTCTGACACCCGCCGCAAAAGACGCAATGCAGAACTGGCTGGCAGATGCGCAGACACGGCACGCCGCCGTGACCGCAACCAAGGACCTGTCACAAAGCCTGACGGCCAACTAAGGAACACGCTCATGTTGTGGTCACTGATCAAGATTGTTTTGTTTGTCGGCATTATCGCCGCGCTGGCCTGGGGCGCGGGGTTCCTGTTGGAAAGCGAAGGCGGCATTCAGCTGCAGGTGATGGGCACTGAATACAGTTTCGGTCCATTGCAATCTGTCATTGCGGTAATCCTTTTGGTGATTGCTGTCTGGATTTTCCTCAAGCTTTTGTCGCTTTTGATTGCCACGTGGAAGTTCCTGAACGGTGATGAAACCGCATTGTCGCGTTATTTTGACCGGAACCGGGAACGCAAAGGGTTTGACGCGCTGTCCGAAGGGTTGATGGCATTGGCAAGCGGAGAGGGGCGGGTGGCACTGGCCAAGGCGCAGAAGGCGGACAAATACCTGAACAAGCCTGCGCTGACCAATCTTTTGACAGCCCAGGCTGCCGAACTGGCAGGCGACCGACGCAAGGCTGAAGAAACCTATCGCAAGCTGGTGGAGCATGAACAGACCCGCTTTGTCGGGGTGCGTGGCATCATGAAGCAAAAGCTGGCGGACGGTGACACGGAAACTGCGCTCAAGCTGGCCGAGAAGGCATTTGCGATCAAACCCAAACATGCTGAAACCGGTGATGTGTTGTTGCAGCTTCAGGCAGAAAAAGAGGACTGGTCTGGCGCACGGCAAACCCTGAGCGCCAAGTTGAAGAACGGCCAGTTGCCGCGCGACGTCCATCGGCGACGTGATGCGGTTCTGGCTTTGTCAGAGGCCAAGGAAATCATTGCAGATGGGAACTCTATTGAGGCTCGGGAGGCCGCGATTGAAGCCAATCGGCTATCGCCTGATCTGATCCCGGCATCGGTCATGGCAGCGCACGGTTACATTGAACAGGAAAAGCCACGTTACGCCGCCAGAGTTTTGCAGAAGACCTGGGGCGTTCATCCCCATCCTGACCTTGCCGCCGCCTTTGCCGCGATTGCACCCGATGAGAAGCCAGCAGAGCGGATCAAGCGTTTCCGCGCGCTTACCAAACAGCAGCCGGATCACGCCGAAACGAAGATGCTGTTGGCAGAACTGCATATCGCCAATGAGGATTTTCCAGAAGCCCGTCGCGCTTTGGGTGACTTGGTTGAGACAGACCCAACCGCGCGCGCCGTCACGCTGATGGCGGCGATTGAGCGTGGTGAGGGCGCATCTGACACGGTGGTCAAGGGCTGGTTGGCGCGGGCGCTGACCGTTTCGCGGGGTCCACAGTGGATCTGTGATAACTGTCAGCACATCCACGCTGAATGGCAACCGATCTGCACCAATTGCAAGGGCCTCGATACGTTGGCGTGGAAAACGCCACCTGATTCAGAGGTTGCCATGCCCGGCGGTGTTCAGATGCTGCCTTTGATTGTCGGCGCAATTGAGGACAACTCGGGCGCAGATGGGGTCGAACCGGTAATCACTCCCGACGAGATTGAGGATGCGGAACTGGTCGACGATGACGCGGCCGGGGATGACGCTGCTGAAAAGCCCAAAGACAACGTCGAGCAAACGAAGTAGGCGCGAGCCGGGCTATTTTCGCCCGGCAAAGGCTAGTCGATCTGCAAACTTGTGACTGTTTGCGGTCGCGCTAAAGGCTGTGCGGCTCCATCTGTTGGACGCGTCCAGGTGAATGGGGATCGATATTTCGGCCAAAGGTTCCTGACCCGCGCTTACCCTAATTCTGTTCTGCTTGCGGATTTCCTTGTTCTCCTTTTCTGTTTCCGAGATGTAGAAACGCGACTTGTAATGATCAAACATGCGCATGAATTCCGTCGCAAAGATCGCGGCAAGCCGATTGTTCCCTTCCACCAGCAGCGCGTTTTCATCATTATCTACACAGGATGCCCGGGAAAAATTTGCTGATCCGGTAAACACTTTGGGGTTATCGCCATAGGGGTCGATCACAATCGTCTTGGCGTGGATTTTGTGGGCCCCAAACGCCTTGGCATCCCACCGTTCGTTTCGGTGGATGGTCAGCTTGCGGGGCGGGAAGATGCGGGTCGGTCCTTTACGCAGATCAGCAACCTTTGACTGCGCCGTTGCATTTACCAACCCATAAAGCACAACTGCACCAGCCTTGTTTCGGATGGCATCAGCCATGTCCTTATCTACCCCGAACGGGGCTGAGATCAGCAGCATGCTTTGCGCGCCATTGATCAGATCAATCGCGGTTTGAAGAATATCTTCCGTTCTGATTGGTGAGAAAAAGGTTCTTGTGGCAAACCGCGGTGTGTTGACGACAGTCTTTTCCATCAGCGCCGTGTTGAAGTCCTTGCTCTTTGCCTTTGTGGGATTGCCTGTCAGGTTTTGGAAGTATGCCTCGTAGTGGGCCACCGCTTCCGGGTCTCGGACGACAATTGCGATGTTGGTCTGAAAGTTAAAGCCGTTCTCGGACAGGTTTGCCGACCCGGCCCAGGCCTTGATGGGTGTGCCGTTTCGTAAATGTATGCCCAATTTGTTGTGACTGATGTTCACCGTGGTGCGTTCGATGACCTGGTCTTGCAGATGCGCCTCATGCACGATGTGTCGGCTTTCATCTGTTGAATGCTTTCCTTTCTTTGCGTCATGGACGAGTTGAACGATCACGCCGCGGTCATGCGCGGCTTTTATAAGTTGGGCAATTTCCAGATCGAAAAACTCGTAAACCGCAAAATGCAGGGTATCGCCGGACTGCGCGCTGGCAATGAAGTCGACCAGGGATTCACGCAATCCTCTGGAGAGCCAGGTATAGGCAGCGCCCGCCGGCGCAACGTCGTCCGGAGCCGTATCGCCGAAACGCCGGTAATATGCTTTGGCGGCAGACACACCACGGTTGACATAAACGCCAAGGTCGCCGTCGTCTTCGTCGGTTGGTTCGAATTCGAAAACCAGCGGTGCCTCGGTGCGAGTCATGGCAGCCGGATCACCGCGCATCGGGAAGACTTCGAAACGGTAGGCGCGGTCCGGGCTAAGGGTGTAATCATTCCAGCGAAATCTTTGAAATGGCGCAGTCAGCGAGGTCACATCGGCTGTTGTGCCCGTGTCGGTTACTTCGAACCGTTTGTAGCCTTCAAGCCACCGCACTTCGATCACATCTTGGGTGGCCACGTCCCATTCCGTGCGCCTGATGGCAAATCCGCGCAAGCCGTCTCGCAGGGTGTCGTCGTCGACGTCCCAGCCGATGATGGTGGAATAGGTGCCGACCAAAGCTGCACCAAAATAGGGGCCGGATCGCGCACGAACAACAGGGTGATATGGGAACATTGGAATAACCTTTGCTAGAATACCATGAAACCAAACTAGCAGAAGATGTTAGACTTGAGTCAAATGTCCCTGGTCATAGGCATAAACAGGCGCCCAATCCGGACCCCAGACATCGCGCCAGAAGTGGGCAACTGTCGAGTTCTGTTTGGGCCTGCCGCCGCGCCAAAGGTCAGCTTCGGGTCGGGCATGGCGGGTAAAGTACGCATCAATTCGGTTTGATAACTCTTGGGTGACCGCAGCGTAGTCGGGGTTATTGGCGAGGTTTTGCGTCTCTGACGGATCGTTTCGCACATGATAGAGCGCGTCTGGCAAATCTGCGGATCTGTCCGTACGGAACCTTTTGAAGAACGCCCAGTCGCCGGTGCGGAGCACCCGCGTTTCCTCTTGCTCGGCAAAAACCTCATCGACATGGGACGGCGGCAAGGCGGCGCCCTTTACGTGACCCGCAAAGGATCGGCTTGGCAATGTGCTATCTGCTTCTCCGCCACCGATTTCAAGGATGGTCGCGAAGAGATCCGTGTTCGACATCAGGGCGTCGCTTGTCGCGGATGGGATTGCGCCGGGGTGATGCATGATCATCGGGATCGAATGAGCCGCCAAGTGCAGATTGGATGGCCAGGTTGCGGCGCCATGACCCCAAAACCCGTGATGGCCCAAGGAAAGCCCATGGTCTGCGGTGAAGATGATCAGCGCATCCGGATGCGCCGCTGCGATCCGGCCTACGGCCTCGTCTATCAGGCTGATCTGGGCATAGTAGTTCCGCAATCCGGGTAAGTGGTTTGGCGCAAGCAACAGCATCGAGTAGTCAAGCCCGCCCCCAGAACCTTTGTCCACCCGTCTAAAGTGCGCGATTGCCTCGGCCGATAGCCCTTGCCGGGGAACCGATGCCATCGGACAATTGTCGTACCTGTCTGAATAACGGTTGCGCATCCCATCATTGCAGGCGGGCCAATGACCATATGGCGCGGGAAAGGGCAGAAAGGCAAAGAAGGGGGCGGCCTGTTGCGCCATAAAGGTAAGCGCCTTGTCCGTAAAAAAGTCCACCGCGTGACCAGGCTGTAGGTACGTTTCACCGTTATCGATGATCCTGTTATCGTAGAATGACCGGACGTGGCCATGCTCCATTGTGACAAAGTCGTTCCAGCCGGAACCGGGTGTCGTGGTCTCTCCCAAATGGTACTTGCCGAACAATCCGGTCCGGTAACCAAGGTTCTGCATCTCTTTGGGGAGTGTTCGCAGCCCCGCCAACGCGTGCCATCCATCCGGCCAATCGCCTGATGTGCGATCGTCGATCCAGCTGTGAACCCCGTGTTGTGACGGCATCATCCCGGTCAGGGTTGAGGCGCGGCAAGGGGAGCAAAAGGCGTTGGCGCAAAACGCGCGGTCAAATCTGATCCCGCCACTGGCCAGCTCGTCGAGATTGGGGGTGTGAATTTCAGAATTGCCATAGCAGCCCAGCGTTGCTGCCTGCTGGTTGTCTGTCATGATCAGGATGACGTTCGGCTTTGTCATCGGCGTATTCCGATCCGTCAGGGGGTCCGTCTGATCCCATCAAGATGGAGTTCAAATCCGTCCTGAATATGCGCGGTAAAAACTTCCAGCGCGGTTGCCCGGTCCCCGGTTTCAAGCGCATCCACCAAGGCCATGTGATTACCAAGAGATTTCGCGATATCCGTGTTTTCAATTGCTGCGAAAAGGTGGAATGCCATCGCGCGCCCCCAGATCATGTCGAACATCTCAAGAAGGAACCTGTTGCCCGCCATCTCCATGAACGCACGATGTATCGACCGATTGGCGGCAAAGTAGTCTTGGGTCGAAGGATTCGACAGCTTTTCGTTCTCGCGGATTGTCGCACGCAATTGCTTCATCTCGGCAGGATCATTTCGGGCCGCCAGTATCCGCGCGGCCTGTCCTTCGATAGCGGCGCGGGCCTGATACAGCTCCAACGTTTCTTCTTCGCTAATCTTCGCAAGTCGAAAGCCACCGGAGTTCGCCAGATGCAGCACGCCTTCTTTTTCAAGCCGTAGCAGCGCCTCGCGAACCGGAGTGCGGCTGATGTCCAGTTCTGCGGCGAGCTTTTCCTGAACCAATCGGTCGTCCGGGCCGATCTCGCGAGACATGATCGCGTTGACCAATTGATCGTAGACTTCATCCGCCAGTCGACGCCGTTGTGTTGTAATGCTACGCAGGGCCATTGGTGCCTCAAATCCAGTATTCAGAACACTGTATACAAAAAAACAGTGGATGCAATGAGGCTCTTGATCTGCTCTGAATACTGTATACAGTATACCGAAACAGGAGGAGAGTCGGCCCATGTGTGGTATCGCAGGACGCATTCTGAACGCCCCCGGCCAAGTGGGTCGAGACCTAGTCGCATTGATGGACGCCCAAGAACACCGCGGCGCGGATAGCACGGGGTTCGCAGTCTATGGCACCCCGATGGATCAGGGGTATGTGCTGCGCGGCATGGGATTTGACAAGGCACAGATGGACAGCGATCTGGAGTTATTCCGCGCCACGTTGAAAGAACATGGCAGCGACTTAATGTCTGATCCCCAGATTGTGCAGGACGCGGCCAGACATTATTGCTTTCGCATGGAAATCAGTGACCCAAGAGATCTGCAACAGTGGGTATCTGATGCCGATGAGCTTTCCGGTCGGATCGAAGTGCAATCTTGCGGTCGTTCCCTAGAGATCATCAAGGATATCGGCGGAGCCGAACAGGTCAGCGAAAAGCACAAGGTGCACGATATGATCGGCACTCATGGACTGGGTCATGCGCGGTTGGCGACTGAATCTTCCGTCCTGCCCAACGCGTCTCACCCATTTTGGGCGCGCCCGTTCTCTGACGTTGCCATCGTGCACAATGGTCAGATCACCGACTATTTCACGCAACGCGACCGGCTGCGGCGGCAGGGATACCGCTTTCTGACCGAAAACGATTCAGAGCTGATTGCGGTCTGGGTATCTGACCAGATGAAGCAGGGTCTGACGATGGAACAGGCGCTGAAAAAGTCGATCACATCGATTGACGGTGTCTTTACCTTCATGATCGCGACGCCGGACGGGATCGGCTTTGCCAAGGATCGGTTCGCCATGAAACCACTGGTGGTCATCGAACAGGCCGGAGAGTTGGCTGCCGCGACCGAAGAGCAAGCGGTGCGTCGGGTATTTGTGGATGAAAGCGATGTGATCAATCATGACGGTCCCAGCCTCTTTGGCATCTGGGGCGTCGGCAACCGGAGCATGGCTGCATGAGCGAGATCGTCATTGAGGTTGGCAAACGCCATATTCGTGAAATCAACGAAGAAATTCAGGAAGCCTGCAAGACAGGTCAGCCCATTCGCGTGATCGATACCCTTAGCCGTCATAACCTGGGTGTCGGTCTGCCAGATGGGGCCGATATCACGTTTGAAGGGTCGGTCGGGTATTTCTGCGGTGGGCTGAATACGGGTTCAACCATCACGGTGGAACGTAATTGCGGCTGGGCATTGGGTGAAGGCATGGCCAAGGGCCACATTACCGTCAACGGTCGCGCGGGCATGTCTGCGGGTGCTGCAATGATCGGCGGAACGATTCATGTCAAAGGTGATGCCGGGCCCCGTTGCGGTGTTGCAATGAAGGGCGGCAATATCGTGGTCGAGGGGACCATCGGCTATCAATCAGGATTCATGGCGCACTCAGGCAAGATCATCGCATTGGGTGGGGCGGGCGAAAGCTGCGCTGACGCATTGTGGGAAGGCGAAGTCTGGGTTGCGGGGCCAGTCGAAAGTGTCGGCGTCGATGTGAACGTGGTCGAACCGACGGCCGAAGAAGTTGCAGAGGTCGATCAGATTCTTGAGCCGCTGGGGCTGGTCGATAATTCCCGGGATTGGCGCAAGATGATTTCAGGACAGCGCCTTTGGTACTTCGAAGCCCGCGATGCCAGCGCCTGGTTGATGATTTGACACGCCTGGTGGGCAGGGTGCCCACCTCACTTGAAAAACCCGTCGGGTGGGTCCTTTGCCCACCATCACGGAAGGGAAGAAAACAATGGCAAACGAAGACGCATCCACAGGACGGGCAGGTGTTGTCCACGGCGGTGATATGGATCACGCCAAAGAAGCGGCACCCTATGAGTATCCGTTTGAGATGGCCTCCGAAGACGAGATTCGTTTTCGGGATGCCGGCGCGGTTGAAGGGCGGCCTGCCGGTGTGCCGTCCTCTTATGACGAGGGCGGATCGACACGCTGGACGCCCGAGGCGATTTCCGAGGTTCATGCCCTTGCCCAGCTGGGCCGGTATCAGGTGCGTGGCTACAACACCTTCAACAAGCAACTACCGACATTCGATGATCTGACATTCGTGCCGGCAACGATGACCCGTCTGCCGCTAGAGGGATATCGCGAAAAGTGCGAGACAAAGACAATTCTCGGCGGCGGGCGTGGTCTCGTCGAAAAGCCACTTGAGCTTGATATTCCGATCTATATTGCATCGATGTCTTTCGGTGCATTGTCAGCATCTGCCAAGGCGTCGCTTGGTCACGGTGCCTCCAAGGTCGGGACGATGACCTGCACGGGAGAAGGAGGGATGCTGGAAGAAGAACGTTCAGCCTCTTCGCGCCTATTGTACCAGATGTCGCCGGCACGCTATGGGGTTGATTTGGATCACCTACGCCGTGCGGATGCGCTTGAAATTGTCGTGGGGCAGGGGGCGAAACCGGGCACCGGTGGGCTGCTGCTGGGTATGAAAGTCAGCCCCCGGGTGTCGAAAATGCGCACGCTTCCAGAGGGTGTCGATCAACGTTCCACCATTCGCCACCCGGATTTTCTGGGCGCAGATGATTTGAGCGTCAAGATCGAAGAGTTGCGGATTGCTACCAACTATCAAGTGCCGATCTTTATCAAGATGGGTGCCACACGCCCGCGTTTTGATGTGGCAGTTGCCGCCAAAGCGGGCGCAGATGTGGTGGTTGTAGACGGGGCCGAAGGCGGTACCGGCGCGTCGCCCGAATTGCTACTCAATCATACGGGCATTCCCACCATGTCTGCCATTCGTGCGGCGCGCGAGGCGCTGGATGACTGCGGCATGACCGGCAAGGTATCCCTTGTCGCGGCGGGCGGAATCCGTTCCGGGGTGGATGCGGCCAAGTGTCTGGCGCTGGGCGCGGATGCGGTGATGATCGGCAATGCGTCGATGATTGCCCTGGGCTGCAACTCTCCGCGGTATCTGGAAGACTACTCGGCCCTTGGGACCTCGCCGGGGGCGTGTCACCATTGCCATACGGGCCGCTGCCCGGTCGGCATTGCGACGCAAGACCCGGATCTGGAAAAACGCATGGACCCAACGGCCGGGGCAGAACGTATCGCTCGATATCTGACCGCAATGACAATGGAAATCACCGCGCTGGCCAAGGCCTGCGGAAAATCATCGGTCCATAACCTCGAAACCGAAGACATGCGCGCGCTTAGCTTTCAGGCATCAGCGTTCACCGGGGTCAAAATGGCGGGCATCGACCGCGCGTTTGACTGGTGAAAATCGCGGTTCTTGATCTGTGTGTCTGGTTGCCAGAGTACCAGCACGACCAGGAGAAGTTTGGCGCCTTGCTGGCGACATGGGCCGGGCGCGACCTGCCCGAAGCGGAATTCACATTGATCGACATCGTCGAGGGCGATCCGCTGCCCGGTCCAGAGGACTACGACGGTTACGTTCTGTCGGGCTCTGACAAGGGCGTCTATGATGATACGCCCTGGATGCAGCCGCTGCGGAACTGGCTGATCGAAACAAAGTCAGCAGGAAAGCCGATTTTTGGTGTGTGTTTTGGTCACCAGATCATGGCGGATGTTTTTGGGGGCAAAGCCGAAAAGGTCGGTGCCCCTGAGATTGGCGTGCGTGCCTTTGACATCGAAGGAAAGACCGTCACGGGCCATGTCTGGCATCAGGATCAGGTAACAAAGGTCCCGCCCGACGCGCATGTCATTGGCAGTGCTGATTATTGCCCGGTAGCGGCGCTTGCGTACGATTTTCCGGCGATGTCGGTGCAGTTCCACCCTGAATATACGCCGGACTACGTCTCTACCTTCCTGCGCCGTAGCAAAGGGGACGTCTTGTCGGACTATGACACCGACAAGGCCGTCGCGGAATTCGACGCAAGCGACGTGTCTGCTGATCTTTTCGCGCAGCAGGCCGCATCGTTTTTTCGTGCCTATACATGATCTGAATCAAAGACAGACATCCAGCAACACCTCTATCCTGATCCTGTTTTCCGAATCCGGGAGGGAATTCAGATGTGTGTAGGTAGCTTTTTCAGAGACTTCTTTTCAGGCCGCGAACGCGCGCCCACAGATATGGAACTGTCAGACATGGGTTTGACCCGGCATGATTTCACACGTCTGACGACAAGCAAGGCTGGCGCGCGAGAACGGATGGAGGTACTGGCGGCCCGTTTTGGTGTGACCCCGCAGATGATTGATGCAGACCACGGTCTGGCGTTGGAACTGGCCAAGACCTGCGGGCATTGCATCAACACCAAGGTCTGTCAGAACGCGATTGATTTGGGTGTGGAGATGGACACCAGCCTGTGTCCCAACGCGTCTGTCTATGCGGATATGTCAGCGACCTGAGGGGCTTTCCTTTGGGCTCAGCTTTTTGCGACCCGCGATCTTGAAGCGATCGGCGGTGCCATATTCCTTTAGCGCCACACCTGCCGTGAAATCACCGAATACCGGTCCGTGTTTAAACAGATGACCGGAACATCCGCCTGCCAGAAGCACGTTTTCATGTTCCGGATGCCAGTCCACAATAAAGTGCGTATCGGGCGTCAGGATGACCTGATTGAACTTTGAATCCACCACACGTTCGCCCACCAGACCGGGCAGGCGGTGACGGATGTATTGGCGCGTCTTGGAAAGGGATGCCTTTTCGATCAGCCGTTCGTCATTGTTGATGTCGATGGGTGTATTCGGAATCACCACTGCCGCTTTTACACCTGACCCTTCTGAAGACGGGATGCCAAAGCTGCCCTGTCCATGGTCGATCCAGCAGGGCATGTTTGCCATATCAAACTGGTCCGATCCGTCGGGGGTCGAGGTGTAAAGCACATTGATGCCCATGATCGCGCTGATTGGCTTGATCGTGCGCGGAAACATCTCGGCCATCCAGGCACCGGGGCAGATGACAATCACATCCGCCTGCAGGGGTTTGCCATCCAGCATGGGCCGTTCGCGCGCATCGGTCGTTACGGTCCCGCGTTTGACGATGCCACCTGCCCGCTTGAAAAGATCCAGACCCGTGATGACGCAGCGGTGTGCCATCAGCAGTCCGGCTTCGGGTTCGTAAAGCGCGTATTTGATCTCATCGACCTTGAACTGTGGAAATCGGGCGCGAACTTCTTCGGGTGAAAAGCGGTAGTACGGCACACCGACCTTGTCGAAAGTATCTGAGGTCGCGTCTTCCCAATCGCAATGGCCTTCGGTTGCGAGGATCAGCGCGCCACATTCATACATCAGGTTTTGGCCAGACTCGGCTTGAAGCTCTAACCACATGGCACGGGACTGGCGCGCCCAGCGGGTATAGAATTCGTCCCGTCCAGAGATCGCCCGGATGACCCGATTGTGGTCAGAAGAAGCGGCACGCGCATGTCCAGGCTCCCATCGGTCGATCAGGGTGACCTGTTCGCCGCGCCGCTGCAGATGCAGGGCAGTCATCACGCCCGCAATACCGGCGCCAACCACGATGCAGGAATTTCGCGCCATGTCAGTTTTTCCTTGCCGAGTCAGTGCATCCATGGATACTGTATACAGAATACGAATAAACACAATCAGATTCTCTGACAGGGAGAGGGACGAGATGACTGCTGATTTCAGCCTGCCGGAAGGGACCCATACCGTTATTCTGGGCCTGGGTGACCTCAACGGGATCATGCGGGGCAAGCGCATTCCGGCATCGCATTGGGACACGATCTGCAAACAGGGCAATGCGCTGAGCGCTGCCATGCTGGCCATCGATAGCAACTGCGATGTCTGGGACACTCCCTATGTCAACTTCGACAACGGGTATCCGGACATGCACATGTTTCCGATGACCACGCCTGTGGCCGTGCCATGGGAAGAGGGCGTCGCCGTCTCCTTTGCCCGCGCTGAGGGGATGGACCACAAACCGGTGCCAATCGATCCGCGCAACGTTTTGATCCGGCAGGTTGAGCGCGCCAAAGAGATGGGATTTGACGTATCCACCGGCGCAGAGCTTGAATTCTATCTGCTGGATCCCGAAACGGGGCAGCCGCGCGATCAGGGCATTCAGGTATATGGCCTCGGCCGTGCCGCGCGGATGGAACACATCGTGGGCCCGATCCGCCGCCAGATTAACGAATGCGGCATCCCGATTGAGCAATCCAATCCCGAATACGCCGCCGGTCAGGTCGAGGTGAACATCCGTTATGACGACGCGCTGCTATCGGCCGACCGCGTCATCCTCTTCAAAAGCCTTGTGCGCCAGTTGGGCATCGCCCACGGATACTTGGCGACATTCATGCCCAAACCGTTCTTTGAACAGTCAGGCAATGGCTTCCATGTACACTATTCGCTTTGGAAAGACGGCAAGAACGCCTTTGCAGATGGTGGCAAGCTGAACGCGCTTGGCAAGAACTTTACTGCTGGTCTGCAAAAGCGGATGGCAGAGGCAGCCATTTGCGGTGCCCCGACGCCTAACGGAATGCGCCGTCGACAGCCCTATACGTTCTGTCCCATCAACACGTCCTGGGGCTATGACAACCGGACTGTTGGTCTGCGTGTGATTGAGGGCTCCGACTCCGCCGTTCGGGTGGAAAAGCGGGACGCAGGCGCAGATGCAAATCCTTACCTGTTAATGGCAACCGATCTGGCTGCTGGTCTTGACGGCATTGAGCAGGGGATGGAGCCAACAGAGCCAACCATGGGCAATGCCTATGAAGATTTCCACGGAGAGCCGATCCCGACATCGTCCCCGGATGCAATCGAAAAGGCACGCGGGTCAGAGTGGCTCAAGGACGTCATGGGCGAGACCATGTGGGAGCTGTATCTCCAAATGGCCGAACGCGAGGTTGGCTTTTTTGAAGAACAAGTCACGCAGGTCGAAACAGATCGCTATCTGAGGACGCTCTAACATGCAGATTGGCCTCGTCAAAGGTACGCTGACTGCAACGGCTAAGGCTGAGCGACTTACGGGTCTTAAGCTTTTGGTGGTTGATGTGATCGACGCACAAAACAAGGTTATCACGCCGTCTTGTGTGGCGGCTGATACCTGTGGCGCGGGCGTCGGTGATGGCGTGTTGCTGACACAAGGGTCTGCGGCCCGGATGGCGCAGGGCCTGTCATCGGCCCCGGTGGATATGGCGGTTATCGCGGTGGTCGACCGCGTGACCGTGAGCAAGTGAACTTCTGAACAGTAATCAAAGGAACGAAAATAATGGCAACCCCAGCACCTGGCCAGATGGCCCTTGGAATGATCGAAACACGTGGCCTTGTCGGCGCAATCGAAGCGGCAGACGCGATGGTCAAGGCCGCCAGCGTCACAATCGTTGGTCAGACAAAAGCAGGCGGTGGTCTTGTGACCACACTTGTGCGCGGCGAAGTGGGCGCGGTGAAGGCGTCCACCGATGCCGGTGCCACAGCAGCCAACAAGGTTGGCGAAGTCGTTTCGGTGCACGTGATCGCCCGGCCCCATGACGAGCTCGAAGCGATCCTTGAGGGCTTGAGCACTTAACCGCCTAACCCGAGGACCGCTGATGCCCGCCGATTTCGAAGATTTCGCGCGCGCGGCTACCCGCCGCCGCTCTGACACCGTCGCTCAGACCCCACCACTCTCCCGGGTGGCGGTACTGGGGGGCGGTGCGGACGCGCGGCTGATTGCGGCGCTGTCGCTTGCGGCGGGGTGCGATGTCACGCTCTTCTCGGCCTATGGGCGTGAATTGGAGTTGATGCGCGCATCTTCGGGGATAGCACTGCGCGATGCGGGGCCGATCGGCAGCTATCACGTGGACCGTGGCGCTAGTTCAATCGTGCTGACGGCCGAACTGGACGCAGCCGTACAAGACGCCGAGGTGGTCTTTTTGACCGGGCCTATTCACAAGCAGCGAACCTACGCCATGGTACTCGCCGATCACCTGTCAGATGGCCAGATCCTTGTTCTCGCACCTGCGCGATCGCTTGGCGCTGTCGAAGCTGCCTGGATGCTGCGGCTGGGTGGATGCACAGCCGACGTAACCCTTGTTGAAGCGCAAGGTCTTCCGTTCTGGTATCGCGCCGAAGGGGCGACCCTGCATCTGTCCGAGGCCGGCGCGATGGCTGCGGCAACGTTGCCGCAGGGACGCGGCGATGCAATCGGGCGCCTGCAAAGCATCCTGCCAAATCTAGAAGCAAGAGAATCTGTTCTGGCTTCTGGCTTTTTCGACCTGTCCGCCGCTGTGGAAATCCCCGCGCTGGTGATGGGGGGGGCCGGACTGGCCTCGGGGGGTGTTTCGGTACCCATGGGCGGCACACCCTTGCCCGAGAACAAGACGTTTGCGGCACTTATCGGTGCGGATCAAATGCGGTTGATTGAGACCCTGGCAGATGAACGGCGGGCCGTCGCACGAGCCTTTGGGGTGCGCGGATTGCCCGAAACAGGTCATTGGATTGCGGCGTTCGCCGGGGCCACCCGGGGCGAAGGCGCCCGTCCGATCCCGGATCGGGATACGGCGCGCGCGATGTTGCGGGACGGTGTGATCGGATCACTCGTCCCTCTTGCTTCAGCCGCTGAACTGACCGACGTCGACGTGCCACAGACCCGCGCATTGATGGCGATTGCAGGAGCCATTCTGGATGCTGATGTGGCCGCGTCCGGTCGCCGGTTGGACACAATGGGTATCACCGCCCGCAACCTTGACGACGCACGCCGAACCTTCGATGCGCTGACGGCAGGAGGCCGGTGATGGACCCAGATCTTCAATCCATCGCCGCGGCGCGCCGCATGGCTGAGCGGGCGTTTGAAGCGTACCAGCAATTTCTGGGAACGGATCCGGCCCACGTAGATTCCATTGTTGATGCAATGGCCCGCGCGATTGAGCCGGAAGCAGAACGGCTGGGTCAGCTGGCCGTTGATGAAACTGGCTATGGCAATGTGCCCGACAAGCGGGTGAAGAACCTGTTTAATGCTTTGTCTGTTGCGGATTGGCTGCGCGATGTGACGACGTTGGGCATGCTATGGCGCGATGATGCGACCAAAGTTGCGGCTTTTGGGGAACCTATGGGTGTGGTTGCGGCATTGATCCCGGTCACGAACCCCACATCCACTATCATCTACAAGGTGCTTTCCGCCGTGAAGGCCGGCAACGCGATTGTCTGCGCGCCACATCCGCGCGGCGTCAAATGCGGCATGGAAACGGTCACCATCATGGCGCGGGTCGCGGAACAGATGGGTGCGCCCAAGGGGCTGATCCAGTGCATGGATCAGGTGACAATCCAAGGCACGGCAGAGTTGATGAAGCATCGCCGGACATCTGTAGTGATGGCCACCGGTGGGCCCGCGATGGTCAAGGCGGCCTATTCCAGCGGCAAGCCGACGCTGGCTGTCGGCGCAGGTAATGTGCCGTGCTATGTGCATAAATCCAAAAAGCAGGATCTGGCCGAAGTGGCGGAGATGATCGTCACCTCCAAGTGTTTTGACTATGGCACCGCCTGTGTTTCGGAACAGGCCGTGATCGCCGACCCAGAGGTCGCGCGTGATCTGCGCCATGAGATGAAGCTGAAAGGGGCCTATTTCTGCACCCCTGCAGAGGCGGATCGACTTGCGTCAGTGATCTTTACAGGCAAGCAGGCCATGAACCCGGAACGCGTCGGCCAAAGTCCGCAAGCGCTGGCTGATGCGGCTGACTTTTCCATTCCGCCTCGCACGCGGTGTCTGGTGTCTGAAGAGACAGAGATTGGCTGGGAAAGACCGTTGTCGGCCGAAAAGCTTAATCCGGTGCTTGCCTTTTACACCGCCAAGGATTCAGATCACGGTCTGGAGTTGTCGCAGCGCATTGCACGGTTCGAAGGCTGGGGGCATTCATCGGTTCTGCATTGCGATGACCCTGAAGTCGTGGCCCAGTTTGCCACTGTTCCCACGGGCCGTGTGCTGGTCAACACGCCTGCGATCATGGGAGGGATGGGGTATTCGACCGATCTTGAGCCGTCCTTTATGTTGGGCACTGGAACGTGGTCGGGGTCGATTACTTCGGACAATGTTACGGCATTGCATCTGATCAACATAAAGCGTGTCGCGTATGAAAGCCGCCCGTGGCGGGATATTTATGCAGAGTATGGGGCATGAGGTTCGGACTGCTGGCGCGTGTCCGACCGGCTTGGGTGGGCCAGCCATCCCCAGACCCCACCCGGGATGTTTCTTGCCAGAAGATGAAGTCGAAAAGGGCAGACAAATGAGTAAGATTGCTATCCGTGCGCTTATGCAGATTGACAATTTGCAGCCGAAATTTGCAGCCTATAATGGTGCCACGGTACAAGGGTCCGTGCCTTTGTCAGGCGATACGGTGCTGATCGGGGAGTTTGCGCCTGGAAATGGGGTTTTCTCATTGATCGATCGGGCGCTGAAGGCGTCCAGCGTTGAGGCGACAACACAGATGGTCGAACGCGAGTTTGGGTTCTTCATCTTGCGATCCCCGTCCAATGCAGAGGTTTCTGCCGCCCGGGATGCGATGCTGTCCGAACTGGGGGCGTCGATGTCGGACCGGATAAAGCCATCGATCACAAATACGCAGATTATCACCAGCGTGGAGCCTTATCAGGCGCAGCTTTTGAATAAGTGGCGCAAGGGATCTCTGTTGGTCCCCGGGCAGACGTTGGGGATCATCGAATGCACGCCTGCGGCCTATATCTCAATCGCGGCGAACGAGGCCGAGAAAGCAGCTGAAATTGACATGGTCGAGGTCCGCGCCGTCGGGCGCTTTGGGCGCTTGTTCATATCCGGGACGGAAAATTCGGTTCAGGCCGCGATGGAAGCGGCGGTCACCGCTATCGAAGCTGTGGATGGTCAGCCCGCATGACCGTGGGGCGCGTTATCGGTAGTGACGCGATTGAGGATGCGCGCCGTCGCGGGCGGCTGATTGTCGAGGTCATGCCTGGAGATATCGTCACTGCATTGGCGCGCGATTCTGCCGAACGGCTGGGGCTGAAGCTGGTTGAAGGCCCCGTTGAGATGCCCGCCCCCGTGCGCACTGATGGTAACACAGCAATGCGTCGGGTGCTTTATCGGCGCGCACCGAAGTGGCAAGCACCGTCCCGCAAGCCGCGCACCGCGCGACGGTTAGCAAAGCTGGCGTTGATCGGAGCGGGCGGTGTAGGGGGCAACATTGCGCATCTGGCCGCCATGGCGGATATGGCCGCAGAAATAGCCTTGATTGATATTGCGCCTGGCATGGCCGCCGCGGCGGCTCTGGATCTCAATCATGCAACGGGCATTACCGGCGCTGGTTGTCGGTGCGTCGGTGGTGAAACGCTGGATATGGTGGCTGGTGCTGAAGTAATTGTTGCCACCGCAGGCCGCGCCCGCAGTCCGGGGATGACTCGTGCTGACCTGATCGACGTAAATGCGCGTGTCATTCGCCAAGCCGGCGAAGCGATTCGATCCGAGGCACCGAATGCTGTGGTTATTGTCGTGACCAATCCGCTTGACGAGATGACTGTCGAGATGCTGCGCGCGACCGGGTTCCCTAGGGAACGCGTTCTGGGAATGGCCGGCACATTGGATTCTAGCCGTTTCCGCCATGCACTGGCCCGGGCGGCGGGTGTTGATCCTGCGGATGTAGAGGCCATGACGCTTGGGAGCCATGGAGAAGAGATGGCCCCGATCCCGTCCCGGGCGACGATCAAGGGGCGCCCGTTGGATGTCTTTCTGGACCCGGCACAGATAGACGCATGTGTCACGGACGCCATCACAGGAGGCGGTCAGGTCGTTGCGCTCAAGAAAATGGGATCTGCCACAATTGCGCCTGCACATGCGACCATCGAATTGATCGATCATATGCGTGGTGCGCGCACGGGCGCTGTTCCGGTCAGCGTGATGCTGAAAGGTGAGTACGGGATTGACGGCGTGGTTGTCGGGGTCCCTACCCATCTGGGCGATGGCGGTTTGATCAAAGTGGAAGAACTGCGTTTGACGGGTGCAGAAACGACCGCATTGCAGGATGCGGCAGAGGCGATCCGCACTCGGTTAGGTCTATGACGACGCAAATCCACAAAGCCAATGGACGTTTCGAAGAGATCGGCAGCTATGCACGCGCCAAAAGGATCGGGCCGTTTGTCTGGACTGCGGGCACGACCGCACTTGAGCCGACGGGCCGCATTCATGCGCCCGACGACGCTTATGCTCAGACACGGTACATCCTGGGTCGTATCAAGGAGTTCCTTGCAGAGGTTGGTGCAGAGATGCGCCATGTTGCCCGGGTACGGGTCTATTTGACAGATATGGAGCATGCGGGCGGTTTTATTCTTGCCCATGGCGAGGTGTTCAAGGGCATTGATCCGGTCCTGACGGCGGTGACCGCTGGCCTGACCCAGCCCGGATTAGTGGTCGAGATCGACGTGGACGCGTTGATCCACGAAGAAGATGGCGGCATTGACCTGAAGGTCTAGCGCGGGTGTGCAGTTGTGAGACACCATGAGCGTGTGCGCCGGGTACAGGTTGGCGAGCGCTGGCGCCATTGGATGGCACCCCCGTCATGATGGATCATGTATGATGGTTTTGAGGCCGTGAGAACAAACCTGATAGATACCCAGGAACGCAAGATTCTGGACGCAGAAAAATCGCTTCGCGATCCGCGCATTCCGCCTGTAAACTCTTTCCATGTTATTCGAAGTCGTCAAAACTCCTGACGGAGAATCGCCAAGCTGGGTACGCGACGCCTGGGTTGGTGTGCAATTTCAGGCCCAACAGGGTGCACCGGTATCCATGCCGACACGCGCTGCCGGTACGCGGTTGGACCCCCTTTCGCGGTTGCTCAAATCCGCGCCTTCTGGTCCGGATGTGACGGAACGGCGTGGGTATTCTGTTGGCGCGCGCGATGTGCTGGGGCTTTTGGCGTTGCGTGATGAAGCAGCAGCACAATGGTATCTTGATCATGTACCCCAGATGTTGAACCCAGATCAGGTTTTCATGTTTGACGAAACCTGCTGCCGCGCGATCACTGCTCTGACGCCTCTTTGATACGCGGCCAGCGGGTAGCCGGGAAAAAACCGTTGATCCGAAGGCGTTTCTGTGTACTGTATACAGGATACAAAATGACCTCGCTATAACGGGGCAACACTCAACTGGGAGAATAAAATGACTTTCAAATGCGGTATTGTAACCGGGCTAGCAGCGTCGCTGTTGGCGACGACAGCGATGGCTGACATCAAAGTGGGCTTTATCGGCTCGCTGAGCTCCGACACCGGCCTTTCCACCCTGCGCGGTGCCGAGATGGCCATCGAAGAGCTGAACGCGGCAGGTGGTATGAACGGTGAGCAGATCACGCTCGTAAGTGCGGACACTGGGGAAGACGTCACCGAGGGCGTCAAAGCCTACGAGTATCTGGCCGAAACCGAGGAAGTAGATTTTGTCATTTCCGGTTCGATCGATGACGTCTCTTTGGGTTGGTTGCCTCGGATGCAGGAATACCAGATCCCGACGCTGGACACATGGACGTCTTATATCGGCATCATCGACATGGTGATCGAAGATCCCGAAACGATGGCGCCTTATTTCATGAACATCGCCTCGGACGAGGCGCTGGCGACCCTTTACATCAACTTTGGCGCGGATGTCCTGAAGGCTCAGATGGGGTGGGAAAGCGTTGTCATTCTGGCTGAGGACACAGCCTTTGGTGAGGCGATTACCGGGCTGGTGACCGATGCCCTTGGCCCTGTTGCGGGGATCGAAGTGAAGGAAATCATCACATACGATATCGGCACCGTCGACTTCGCGCCGATCTTTTCCAAAGCTCAGGCATCGGGTGCGGATTTCATCTATCAGGTGTCTTCGGTGAACAGCCAGGTGATCTCATCCCAATATGTTAAGCTGCAGGTGCCCATGGCGATGACAGGCGTGAACGTATCCGCGCTTGGTCTGGAATACTGGGAAGACACAGGCGGTGCCGGTGGCAGTATCTCAACCCTGTCTCCGATCCCGTCCGTAGGATTTGAACTGGACCCGGCGAGTCAGAAGTTCGTTGATGACTATCAGGCCAAATACGACACGCGCCCCAAGATCCCTCACTTCAACGGTTTCAACGCCTATTGGGGTCTCAAGCAGGCAATGGCCGCCGCGGAGGAAGCCGGTGGCTTTGGCGATGTCAAAGCATGGTCAGCTGCGATGAAGAAGCAGGACATCACTCTTGAGAAAGATGGCAAGCTGTGGCTGCGGTACGCCTTTTGGGGTGATGACGAGGTCGAAGAAGTCACCGGCCGGACCTATCCGCACAATGCGCGCTTTGACCTGACTGCGCCTTATGAAGATGCGCAGCCTTCGATGGTTGTGGTCCAATGGAAAGAGAACGGTGACGTGGGCGTGGTCTATCCACCCGAATACGCCACGACAGAGTTCGAAGTGCCCAGCTGGGTCAAGTAACCAACATTTCAGGGGGCGGCGTGTCTGCCCCCTGGCCTTGGCGGCCAAGAGCCGCCTTCCTTTGAGTCGTTCCGCAGGACCACCCTCATGCCCGCACATCCGGCGCTTGTCGCTCACTCCGCCGAGTTTGAAAAATCGGTGCATTCGCTGGCGACAGGGATCTGGGGCTTTGTGGGTTTTGCAGCCTCGAATGTCTACGCAATCGAGGGACCAGAGGGTGTGGCGATTGTCGACACCACTGAATCCACTGCGGCGGCCGAAAACATTTTGCACGAATTGCGCCAGCGCACTTCCAAACCAATCACACAGATTCTGTACACGCATAGTCACCGCGACCACATTTCTGGCGCATCGGTCTTCGCTGAGAATGGCAATCCCGAGATTATCGCCTGGCACGGATTTTCCTCTGACATCGTCGGCGGTGCGCGGGGCCCCGCGCAGGCCATCCTTGCACGCACCCAGATGCAATTTGGCTTTGGTCTGTCGTTTCCAGATGAGCGCGTGAACCTTGGCCTTGGCCCCGGCGATCGCCCGGTCAAAGGTATGGGTGCAGGACATCTGCCACCCAATAGCCTCATCGAGGCGCCTCGAAGCCGCATTGATCTTGCCGGACGTTCAGTCGAGGCGATTCATGCACCGGGCGAAACACCCGATCACATTATGGTCTGGCTTGAGGATCTCCGGCTGCTGATTTCAGGCGATAACTATTATCACGCGTTTCCGAACCTCTATCCCATCCGGGGCTCTGGTTATCGGGACTTTGACAGCTGGGCCGACAGCCTTGACCAAATTCTTGCACTCGCCCCTGACACCCTGGCGCCCGGCCATTCGCAGCCTCTTATAGGACGTGAGAAGATCATCGCGCGCGTCACCGATTACCGTGATCTGATCCGATATGTCATTGATGTCACCCGTGATGGTCTGAATGCGGGCAAGACACCCGATAAAATCGTCGAAGAGGCGCGTCTGCCCGAAAAATTACGCGACAAGCCATGGTTGAGTGAATTCTACGGCCGGCTTGATTGGTCCATTCGCGCCTACGCTTCGGGAACTGTCGGTTGGTTTGATGGCAATCCCACGAACCTTGGTCGCCTGCCGGCCTGCGATGAGGCGGCGCGCTTTGTTGCGCTGGCAGGGGGATGGGATGCCGTTTTGCAGGCAGCAGAACAATCAGATGATCCGCAATGGGCGCTTGAGCTCTGTGATCGCCTGAGCTGTCTGAAACCCGATGCAGCGGCACCTGTAAGGCGCAAAGCGGCAGCCATGCGGCAACTGGCCGATGAACAGATCAACGCCACAGCGCGCAACTACTATCTGGTAGCCGCCAAGGACATCGAAGAGAGCCTCGCATGATGCAGATCATAATTCAGGGAATGCTGCTCAGCGGTCTCTATGCGCTTATTGCAATGGGTTTCATGTTGATCTTTTCCATAGGACGCACCCTGAACCTTGCCTATGGCGCATATATCATGGTGGGCGGTTACATCTATTTCTGGCTTTCCCAGCAGCTTGGCATGCCAAAAATCGTGGGCTTTGGCGGGGCGGTGGCGGTCGGAGCGCTGATGGGTTTGCTCAAACACCGATTGATCGTGAAGCCCCTCAAAGGGGATCCAGTCGCGGTCGAAATTTCGACACTGATCCTTGCGGTGATCATGCAGTCGGCCATGGTGCTGGCTTTTGGCGACGCTTCGAAAATACTTTTGCCGCTCATCCCCGGCGTTGTGACTGTCGCGGGGGCGCAAGTCACTTATAACATCCTTGCGGCCACGATCATGAGTTGGGTGATTATTCTGGCGCTCTACGCATTTGTGCGCGGCACACACACTGGCCGCGCGATGCAGGCGGTATCGATGGACGAAAAGGGTGCGGCGATATCTGGCGTCGATCCCGACCGGATCAACATGATCACCTGGGCGATTTCCGGCGGATTGGGTGCAGCAGGTGGCGTATTCTTTGCCAGCTATACACAACTTTCGCCGTCAATGTGGGTGGCGCCGGTCATCATATCGGTGGCTATCGTGATTGTCGGAGGGATCGGCTCGATCATCGGAACGCTGATTGTGGCCCATATCATAGGTTTTCTTGAAATCACGGTGGTGGCCGTGCTGGCCCCGGAACTGCGCGGCGTCTTTACGATGGTGTTGATCATCGGGGTCTTGATCATGCGACCCCAGGGTCTCTTTGGGCGAGAGGAACACTAAGATGAACCTCCGTCCGCACCACTTTATCCTTTGGGGTCTGTTCATCGCTGGCATGTTCCTGATGCCAGAGCTGGTCGGCAAGGGTACGCTGCGCACGATGATCTTTGCCTGCTATCTGGCGATGTTCGCGATTTCCTGGGACATTTTGTCAGGTCGTACCGGCTATATCTCGTTCGGACATCCGTTTCTGATCGGAATCGGGGCCTATACCACCGGCATTCTCACGCGTCGCTATGGTTTCCCTGTCGAAGCATCGATCCCGATTGCGGTGCTGGTCACCATGGCCGGTGGCCTGATCGTGCTGCTGCCTGCGCTGCGGATCAAGGGCAGTTATTTTGCCTTGGTCACGTTGGCTGTGATGGAGCTGATGTACCAGCTGGTTCCGGTTGTCCGCCCGGATCTGACTGGTGGTACACGAGGCATTTCACGCCTGCCTGCACTGACGCGCGGGGCGGAAAATGGATACTACCTTGCCGTTGGGCTGATGCTGGCCGTCGCCTTGATGGCGTGGCTTTTGATGCGCACGCGGGTGGGTACGGCGTTGTGGGCGATCGGCATGAACGAAGAAAGCGTGCGCGGTTCCGGCTTGTCGACAACGCGCCTCAAAAGCTTCGCGTTTCTTGTTTCGGCCGGTGTGGCCGGGATGGCCGGCGCGTTTTACGCACATTACCTTGGAACCATCACACCGCGGGCCTTCTTTGACATCAACGTGCTGTTCCAGATCATCGTCGCGGTTCTGATCGGCGGGGCAGGCACCATCGTCGGGCCCATCATTGGCGCGTTCTTCATGGTCTTCCTGCTGGAATGGTTGCGGCCCTATCTGCCTGGGCAGGAACGCTTTTTTGTCTACGGGCTGATCGCACTGGTCATCTACATGTACCAACCACGGGGGATCATGGCGATTGTCGAAGGCGCATGGACACGGCTGCGGGGCGCGCGGTCATGACGATGGCATTGGAAGTCCGCAATCTGGTCAAAAGGTTCGGTGGGTTGGTCGCCACCAATGACCTCAGCTTTGATCTGGCCGAAGGGGAATCGCTGGGCCTGATCGGTCCCAACGGGGCGGGCAAAACCACGGTCTTTTCCCAAGTCATGGGTGAGTTGCGGCAAACATCGGGGTCAATTGCACTTTTCGGAGAGGAGATTTCGTCGCTGTCGACAGCGCAGCGGATTGCCCGTGGGGTCAGCCGAACCTATCAGGTGCCACGCCCCTTCTCGGACCTCGATGTGCGCGAGAACATCCGCGTGGGGTTGATGCCGGATTCCCTGCGCGCGATGATCTTCGGCGCTGCTGACCGGGACCGCGAAGACGAATTGGCGCTGTCGGTGGGGTTCACCAGACAGGATCTTGACCGCCCGGCATCTGAACTTTCAATGGGGGATCTGCGCAAGCTCGAATTCGCCCGTACGCTGGCCACAGGGGCCAAAGTGCTGCTGCTGGATGAAGTCTTTGCGGGGCTGACCACTGGTGAAATCGCAATGATCGCTGAAGTCATTCAGGACCTGCGGCATCGTGGTTTTACGTTTCTGATGGTAAGCCATGATTTGCCAGCGATGGAACCGCTGGTTGACCGCGCCATAGCTATCGAACGCGGTACCTTGCTGGCGCAGGGCGCTTTTGCAGATGTCTTGGCGGACGAGGCAGTGCGCGCCTCATATCTGGGAGTGGCGTGATGTCGATGATCGAAATCGAGAACCTCAGCGCATTTTACGGCAAGGCGCAGGCCCTGCGTAATGTCAGTTTGCGCGTCGAACCGGGAGAGACGATTGCCATCGTCGGTGCCAACGGTGCAGGCAAATCGACCTTGCTGGACAGCATCATGGGTCTGGTGAAAAATACAGGCACCATCCGCATGGAAGGACAGGACGTCACGGGTGCTAAACCCGGTGACATGGTGCGGCGCGGAGTGGGGTACGCCCCCGAACGCTTTAACCTGTTCCCGCACATGACAGTGCGCGACAACCTGTTGGTCGGGGCATACACCGCCCGCGAAGACATCGACAAGAACATGGATGCGGTGCACAGATTGTTCCCGCGACTGGCCGAAAGGGAAGGGCAGGAAACCTCGACCCAATCGGGCGGAGAGCGGCAGATGGTGTCGCTGGGCCGCGCGCTGATGACGTCGCCGCGGATTCTGTTGGTGGATGAGCCAACCATCGGGCTGGCACCCAAAGTCTGCGTTGAGATCGCCGAAGTGTTGCGCCGCCTGAGCGCCGAGATGGGTCTGACGGTCATCGTGACCGAACAGAACGCCAATTTTGCCCTCTCCCTCGCCAGTCGTCTTTATGTGCTTGAAGGTGGCCATGTCACTGCAGAAGGCACCGCAGTGGAACTGGCTAAGGATGACCAGCTTGCCAAAAGCTATTTCGGGGCGTGATTGCGGCTTAAAGGTAGCGGTTGACCAGGTTCTCCAACCGCTCTTGTCTGCCAGAGCGTGGCTGTGGATTGATCCCGTCGGCCAGGACGCGGTCCGTGATCGATTCAAGGTCTGAGGTCATCATTCCCTTCGCTTCGGGCGTGTCCCAACCAGCGTATCGATCGGTGCGAGCCTGCTCTAGCGCGCCATCCTGTAGCATCCGTGCAGCGGCCTTAAGACCTGCGGCACAGGCGTCCATGCCCCCGACATGTGCAAGGATCAGGTCCTCGGGATCAAGCGACTGACGGCGCAGTTTGGCGTCAAAGTTGGTCCCGCCCGTGGTGAAACCGCCTGCCTTTAGTATTTCGTAATAGGCCAACGCCATTTCAGGCACGTTGTTGGGGAACTGATCCGTGTCCCAACCGGACTGGTAATCGTTGCGGTTCATGTCGATGGACCCAAAAATTCCTAATTCGCGCGCCAGAGCCAATTCATGTTCAAAGCTATGCCCGGCCAGGATCGCATGCCCCTGCTCGATGTTGACCTTCACTTCGCCTTCAAGTCCAAAGTCCTTGAGGAAACCATAGACCGTCGCCACATCGTAATCATATTGGTGCTTGGTCGGTTCCTGCGGCTTTGGTTCGATCAGGATGGCCCCCTTGAACCCGATCTTGTGCTTGTAATCGACCACCATTTGCAGCATCGCCCCGGCCTGCGCGCGTTCGCGCCCCATGTCGGTGTTCAACAGCGTCTCATAGCCTTCGCGCCCTCCCCAGAGCACGTAATTTTCGCCCCCCAGTTTCTGTGTGGCATCCATACAGCTTTTGACTGTCGCTGCGGAGAAGGCAAACACATCCGGGTCAGGGTTTGTAGCCGCACCCGCCATGAAGCGCCGGTGTGAAAAAAGATTGGCCGTGCCCCAAAGCAGCTTCATGCCTGAGGCCTCCATCAGCTCCCCGAAATAATCTGTGATTTCATCCAGGCGGGCCGTGTTCTCGGCATAATCCACACCTTCGGGGCGCACATCGGCGTCGTGAAAGCAAAAGAACGGAACACCCAGGATGCGAAACATCTCGAAGGCCACATCGGCTTTCATCCGCGCGAGGTCCATGGTGTCACCGAACCAAGGCCGTTCAAACGTCTGCCCGCCAAAGGGGTCACCGCCCGGCCAGGCAAATGAATGCCAATAGGCGCAGGCAAACCGAAGATGGTCGTGCAAGGATTTGCCGTTCAGCATTTCCGTGGGGTCGTAGTGTCGAAACGCGAATTCATTTTCCGTATTGGGACCCTCGTAAGGGATGGCCGGGATATCCTTGAAAAAGTCGGTCATGTCAGAGGTCCTTCAGTGTCTTGTAAGCGTCCTGATAGCGACGATGCGCATCCGCAAAGGCATTTGATAGCGCAGGCTCAGGGTCAATTGTGCACTTTATGGGCGGCGGCGTTGCGACTTCGGTGCCAGCGCCGGTCGCCGCCATCATCCCAAGGCGGGCCACACCCAAGGCCGCGCCAAAGTCGCCTGCATGCGGCACCTGTAAGGGGATGCCTAGTGTTGTTGCCAACATGCGCACCCAATGGTCGGACTTCGATCCGCCGCCCAGTACAAGCGCGCTTTGGATGGTGGTCCCGGTGTCGACAAGCGCCTCTTGGCAATCTGCAAACGCAAAACTGACACCCTCCAGCACGGCGCGCGCTGCCGCTTGGGCGTCTGTCGCGTGTCGCAGATGCAAGAACTGCCCGCGCATTTGCGCGTCGTTATGGGGTGTGCGTTCGCCGCCCAGATAAGGCAGGAACAGCGTTTTCGACGGCGCCTTTAGATCGCCAAGATCTGATACAAGTGCTGCTGCCGATTGGCCTGTCAGGCGCGACAACCATTCCAATGCATCGGCTGCAGCAAGGATGACGCCCATCTGGTGCCAGGTTTCTGGTACCGCGTGGCAAAAGGTGTGTACTGCGGTCGCGGGGTCAGGGCGGTAGGCATCGTTTGCGGCAAAAAGCACGCCGGAGGTGCCCAGTGAGACAAATGCCTCGCCTTCGCGCACGACACCCGTACCGATCGCGGCGGCAGCGTTGTCGCCTGCGCCCCCGGCCACGATGACATCTGACACGCCAAGCTTTTGTGCGATCGAGCCCAACAATGGGGCAGAAGGGGAAGCGCCTTCTACTAGATCAGGCATCTGATCGCGGGTCAGATGGCAAGCTGACAGCAGGCTATCCGACCACTCGCGCGCGGCTGTGTCCAGCCATGCAGTGCCAGCGGCATCGGACATGTCCGCTTGATACGTGCCTGTCAGAACGTAGCGTAGATAATCCTTGGGCAGCAGCACCTTGGCGATGCGGTCGAAAATATCAGGGGCATGCCGCCGAACCCATTCCACCTTGGGAGCGGTGAAGCCGGGAAAGACAATATTGCCCGTTATGGCGCGGAACTGGGGGTCGGCGTCCATGTCCGCCGCTTCAACCGCTGCACGCGTGTCATTCCACAACATACACGGGCGCAGAACGGTACCGTTCTCGTCCAACAGGGTTGCCCCATGCATATGGCCTGACAGGCCGATGCCGCGCAGCTCCGCAAGATCACATGTCGCGGCCAGAGCCTGCAACGCTTCATGGGCCGCCTCGGCCCAGCTTGCGGGATCCTGTTCCGACCAGCCATCGTGCGGCCGCTGCACGGTCAGGGGGACGCTGTGTTCACCCAGCATGTTTTGATCCGCATCAATCAGGATCGCCTTGAGCGACGATGTCCCCAGATCAAGACCAATAAAGCTCACGCGGCTTCCCTTGGGTTCTTGCCAAGGATGATCATCGACAGAATGTCGTCTTCGGTTACATCCTCGACCCGCTCGGTACCGACCATCTGGCCGTTTTTCATCACGGCAACCCGGTCGCAAAGCTCCATCATTTCGCGCGTATCGTGTGAGATAAGGAAGATGCCCAGCCCCTGCTTTTTCAGTTCCTGAATAAGCTCTGCCACCATTGCTGTTTCATGGACCCCAAGTGCCGCTGTCGGCTCATCCATGATCAGGATCTTGGCGTTGAAATAGACTGCACGGGCGATCGCGACTGATTGCCTTTGCCCGCCTGACAGCGCGCTGACCGGCTCCTTCAGCTTTTTGAAGTTGGGATTGAGGCGGGCCATGATTTTGCGCGTTTCCGCCTCCATCCGGTCGTCATCGACAAATCCAAGTGCCGTCGTCAGCTCGCGCCCCAGAAAGAGATTGCTGGCCGCATCAAGGTTATCCGCCAGCGCCAGCGTCTGATAAATTGTCTCGATGTTGTAGTCCCGGGCATCGCGGGGAGTCGTGATCGTTGCCTTATCGCCGTTGATATAGATCTGACCGCTGTCCATTTTGTAGGCGCCGGAAAGCATCTTGATCAGCGTTGATTTGCCCGCCCCGTTATGGCCCAGCAGGCCCACAACTTCGCCTGCGTGCAGTTCGATAGAGACATTGTCGACCGCCTGCACACCGCCGAAAGCGATAGAGACGTCTTTCATTTCAACAAGAGGTGTGGTCATCTATTTAGCCCCCAAACGCTTGCGGTAGATTATGTCGATCAGCACGGCAAAAACGAGTACAGCGCCCACGACGATGTTTTGAAGCGGCGCGTCCACACCTACCATTGCCATGCCTGATTGAAGTGATTGCATAATCAATGCCCCAAGGATGGCGCCATAGATCGTGCCGATCCCGCCTGACAGTGCGGTGCCGCCGATCACGGCGGCTGCGATCACGCGCAGCTCGTCCAGCGTACCCAAGTCATTCGAATGATTGGCCAGACGGGCCGATGCCACAACGGCCGAGATGGCACAAAGCGCGCCGATCAGAGCAAAGATTTTTACTGTCAGCATGCGGGTATTGATGCCTGAAAGCTCGGCCGCGTCCGGGTTGCCGCCCGTGGCAAAAATGTAGCGTCCAAAGCGGGTTCGTCGGGCGATTACCGTCATCGCCACCGCAATTGCCAGCAGCAACAGCACCGAGATGGGCAAGCCATAAACCGGTGTACATCCCTCAGCGACTTCGCAGCCATATCTGGAGGGGTCGCGGGCAACAACGCGTTCTGGCACGCTGTAATTCGTGAGGATCGCGATGAAACCTGCGATGGCTGCCGCGGCGATCCCGGCCATCGTAACCTCGGCCCAAAGCGGCTTCACAGGAAAGCCATGGGCCACCTTCACGCGACGCGCATTAAAAATCAGGATCACGGTGCAGATGATAGCGATGATGCCGATGGCCCAACTGAGTGGTCCGCCCAGCGTGCCATTGATACCGCCAAAAGTCATAAAAGTCTTGTCCAGCGGGCCAATTGTCTGACCGCTGGTCATATACCAGCCGACATTGCGCCAGATCAGAAAGCCCCCCAGCGTCACGATGAAAGCCGGAATACCCAGATAGCCTACCAGCGCGCCGTTGAAGGCACCGATGGAGGCCCCAAGGATGATCCCTGCGGTGATGGCGATCCACGGAATGGCCCAATGACCGATTTCCAGGCCCATTCCGGGCAGCCAGCGCACCTGCATCATCGCCATCAGTGCGGAACAGGCGGCCAGGATAGCCCCAACGGAGAGGTCGATGTGGCGGGTGACGATTACAAAGACCATGCCGGTCGCCATGATGGCAACTGACGCCGTCTGGATCGTCAGGTTGAAGATGTTGCGTGGGGTCAGGAAACGCCCATCCGTCAGGACGTTGAACACCAGTGCGACCAAAATGAATGCGCCAATCATACCAAGCAGGCGGGTGTCGATCTCAAGCGTGTTGAGAAAACTGCGCTTGGGCGCTGTGGCGCCGGGTCGGGTGTCAGTGGTCTGATCGGTCATTTTGGAATGCCCCTGTCGCGCTGCGGACGTTCTCCGAAGCTTCGTTACGTATTACGAAAGAATGGGAAGGGGTCCCGGGTCAAGCCTGGGACGGGCAGGGGCGACCAGAAAGGGCCGCCCCGAAACCATCAGTTACAAGGTGCCGGACCGCCAGAGACGCCCTGGCATAGCTTGTCCTGCGCAATCCAGCCAGCGTCGGTAACGGCTGTCAGGTTATCCTTGGTGATTGGCATCGGTGCCAGGAATTTGGCTGTCATCTTGGTGCCAGCGGGAGATTCCCATTCACCTGCGCCATCAACGGCAGACATGTCTCCGCCAGACTTGGCCAGTGCGACCGCAATCTCACCAGCTGCCTTGCCCAGTTCTCGCGCGTCTTTCCAGACAGAGACGGTTTGCGTACCCATGGCAACACGATTCAGCGCAGCATGATCGCCGTCCTGACCGGAAACCGGGATACCTTCCATGCCTTGTGCTGTCAGCGCTGCCACAACGCCACCCGCGGTGCCGTCGTTTGACGCCACAACCGCATCAACGCCGTTGTCGTTTGCCGTCAGGATCTGCTCCATGTTGCGCTGGGCGTTGGCGGGCAGCCAGCCGTCGGTGTAGGCTTCGTCAACGATGGTGATGTCGCCTGCGTCAATCGCGGCTTGCAACACCTCTTGCTGACCCCCTCGCAGGAAGTCCGCGTTGGGATCGGTTGGCGAACCCTTGATCATGACATAGCGACCCTTGGGCATCGCTTCGAGCACGGCACGCGCCTGCATGCGGCCCACTTCGACGTTGTCGAATGTCAGGTAAAAGGCGCGGGAATCTTCGATCAGCCGGTCATAGCCGACAACCGGAATGCCTTCGGCGGCGGCTGCGTCGACAGCGGGGCCGATGGCGGCGGAGTCCTGTGCCAGAATGATCAAGGCATCGACGCCTTGTGCAATCAGGCTTTCCACATCGGAAAGCTGCTTGGCAGAGGATGATTGCGCATCCGCTGAAACATATGTCGCACCTGCGGCTTCAAGCGCGCTTTTGATGGCGCCTTCATCCGTCTTCCAACGCTCTTCCTGAAAGTTTGACCAGCTCACGCCGACGGTAACGCCGTGGCCGTCCGCCCAAAGAGATGTGCCAAACCCGGCGACAGCAACAGCTGCCGCGATCATCAATTTTTTCATGTGTTCCTCCCAGAATGGTCTACCCTTCCTGAGGGAAGGGACCCGAGTCGATTCACCCGGCTATCCTACATTGACGTATTTATTTTAGTTGTCAAAATAAAAAATTCACCTAGATGAGATAATCGGCAACTTTTTTCTTCCAATTCGCCAAAATCCGGCCCAATCTAGCTTTGAATCAGCCGAGAGCGTGATTTTCGGCGTGATCTTAATTCAGGTGCTGAATTTATGGACGGAGAATTCGACCTTTCTAAAGGAAAGCCTGGCGCTGGATGTGGGCCGCTTTTGGCGGCTGATTCTGCATCAAGCAAGCCTCTCCGGCAGCGCATCTTCGAATATGTTCGCGCGCATGGGCATGCCGCACGTGCCGATATCAGCCGTGCGCTGGGCGTCAGTCCAGGTTCCGCGACCACGCTGACAGCCGAGTTGATCCAGAACGGATTGCTGAGGGAAGTCGCGCAAGCCCCCAAAGAACAGGGCAGGGGCCGCCCGCCCGTTGCGCTGGAGATTGTCCCGGATGCCGGGCGTGTTGCTGGCATAAAGATATCGCATCGACATCATACAGCGACGTTGACTGATTTCGCTGGCAATATGATTGCGCAAGCCGTGCTTGAAACAACGCAAAAAGCGAAAAGGGTGCACGACGTTCTTGATGAACTGAACCATCTCTTAAAGCGTTTGCTAAAAAAGGCTGATTGCACGCTGGCGGATCTGAACGGCATCGGAATCGGGATGCCGGGTATTATCGCCCATGGTGAGGGTATCGTGCGCTGGTCGCCAATTCTGTCTGAACGCGACCAGCCATTCGGCACAGCCTTCAGGGATCGTTTTGGCGTCGATGTCTATCTGGAAAATGACGCGAACATGCTGACACTCGCCGAACTTTGGTTTGGGGCCGGGCGGGACATGTCTGATTTTGCAGTTGTGACCATAGAAAACGGCGTTGGCATGGGGCTTGTGTTGAATAACAGGCTCTATCGGGGGTCTTTCGGCATGGGATTGGAACTGGGCCACACCAAGGTTCAAATCGATGGCGCATTGTGCCGCTGTGGTCAGCGCGGCTGTCTTGAGGCCTATCTGGGCGACTATGCGCTTGCGCGCGAGGCAACCACCGCGCTGGGGTTTGGTCAATATCAGCAAAGCAGCATGAAGGGCATTCTCGACAAGCTCTTTGAAGAGGCAAAGCTTGGCAATCCGGCAGCGCTGACAATCTTTCAACGCGCAGGCAGGTATCTGGCGCTGGGCTTGTCAAACGTGATGCAGCTGTTCGATCCGGCCTTGATTATCCTCTCAGGTGAACGGATGCGCTATGACTACATGTTTGTTGGTGATGTCATCGCTGACGTGCAAGCTCTGACGCTGTCGAGGGGCGACCAGCCCTGCAAGATCGAGATCCACAACAGCGGTGATTTGAGCTGGGCACACGGCGCCAGCGCGCTTGCCTTGGCAGCCGTTACCGACGAAATGTTCAGCACGGATCGATGGACGGCGTGAAACACCTTGTTGCCTTGTGTCTGCTTGTCGGTTCAGCAAACGCCCAGCCTCTGTTCGAAGACCTGTCCGAGCGATTGCCGCCGCATACCTACACCGGCGGATGGGAACACTTTGTCGGCGGCGGTGTTGCCCTGCTCGACTGTGATGGCGATGCGCTGCCGGATATATTTGCAGCCGGCGGCAGCAAACCGGCGATCCTGATCCGCAATAAAGGGGCGTTCAAATTCGTCCAGTCGCCCGTCCTTAAAATCGAGGGCACGACCGGCGCGTATCCAATCGACCTCGACAGCGATGGTCACACAGATCTCTTCGTGCTCAGGGTTGGTGCAAATCGTTTCCTTAAGGGGGGCCCCGACTGCACGTTCACGGACGCAACTGATGCGATCGGATTGCCGCAATTGGACCAATGGAGCACAGCGTTTACCGCGTGGTGGGACACTGACGCGGACAGACCAAACTTGGCGGTCGGAAACTACGTTGACCGCAAAGACCCCGATGGGCCTTTCGAGGCCTGTGACGACAATGTGCTGCTGAGGGCTGACCAAGGGTCATACGTCCCGCAAACGCTGTCACCTGGCTATTGCGCTCTGTCGATCCTCACGGCGCGCGACGCCAGAGGCAGGGCAACGCTCCGCCTGTCAAACGACCGCCATTACTATGTCTCGGGCGGTTTTGAGCAGATGTGGGATATCGAAGATGAACGATTTTTAGGTCCTGAAGATGGCTGGCCCACCGTATCGCTTTGGGGCATGGGCATTGCGTCGCGTGATCTGACCGGGGACGGGCGAGATGAGGTAATGCTGACGTCGATGGGCGATCAACTGCTCCAAATCGCCCAGGATGACGGGACGTACAAGAACGCGCCCTATAGCATCGGCACCTATGCACAACGACCCTACACTGGCGGTGACGGACGCCCCTCGACCGGGTGGCACGCAGAATTCGCAGATGTCGACAACGATGGACGGGTCGACCTTTTCATTGCCAAGGGCAATGTTGATCAAATGCCCGGTATGGCGACGAAAGACCCCAACAACCTGCTTATGCAGCAGGCTGACGGCACCTTTGAGGAGGCAGGCGAAACTGCAGGCATTGCCAGCATCAAGCGATCCCGTGGGGCGGGGCTTGCTGATTTTGATGGCGATGGCCGGCTTGATCTGGTGGTGATGAACCGACGATCAAAAATGGGGCTCTATCGCAATGTGACCCCGCTGGTCGGTGCATGGATCGGCCTGCGATTGTCACAGTCGGGCAGCAATAGTCGAGCGGTTGGCGCTGTTGTCACGGTGAACACGGTGGCGGAAACCCAAACGGCACAAGTGCTGATCGGTGGCGGTCATGCCGGGGGTCAGGCGCTGCCACTGCACTTTGGATTGGGCAAGTCAGACACAGCAGATGTGCATGTCTCGTGGCCAGACGGAACCAAAACGCGCCACGAGGTCAGGGCAGGAAAGACCCATGTCTTGCACAAGCCCGATTAGTCGAGGTTTGGAACGGGAAGACCGCTGGGCACGCTTTTGGGAATGCCCAACCGTCCGTCTATGGCCACCGGATCCGTTAACGTTTCTAGAAATGCGACAAGGTCCTTTGTCTGTTCTGGCGTCAGCGCGATGGCTGGGGCGTCCAATACCGCCACAATCCTTGCGACCTCATCGGCATCTTGCATGATCGCAAAGTCGTTCGCGTCGAAATCGGGCATCACGACCTTGGAGGTGTCAAAGCCCTGCAATCCCTGTCGGGGGTCAGCGTGATCCTTCAGAAACTGTGCAAGGTCAGCATGTGCGCCTGCATGCCCATAAGGTGCGGTCAGCGCGACATTGCGCAATGACGGTGTGCGAAAGGCAAAAAGGTCCGCAGGATCCCCCGTCACGCGAAACCGCCCCTCATCGCGCTGATGCGTCTCGAACGTGGCCGCCTTTCCGGGGCCGATCTGCGGCGCGCCCATCGCGTGAAAATCGTGGTCGGTCAGGAAAGGCCCGGCATGACACACGGCACAATTTGCAGAGCCGTAGAAAAGCTCAAGCCCGCGCTGCGCCGCACCTTGCAAATGTGCCTTTCCCCTTAGCACCTGATCGAAAACCGCCGTGTCAGAGCGCCATTCAAACGCCATGAACGCTGCGATTGCGTTCGATACATCAGTAAACGCGATGGTGTCGCTGTCCTTGAGGTGGGGGTACACCGCCAAGAACATCTTTGCATAGGCAGGAACTGTCCGCACCTGTTCTGCAATCAGGTCCCAGGCGCCGGTTGGGCCAGTGATCACCCCCTGACGCACGGCCCGCCCGATTGGATTTTCTCGATGACTGCCAGCCATTTCATCCCGGCTAAGCACCGGGAACATGGTCTGCGCCGACAAGATAGAGTCAAACCCCTGAACCATATCCCCGTCCATTGGGGTCCGGATGCCATTTGGGCTGTTCTTATCGGCCTCAAGGCGCCCGTCATGGAACAAGACCGTGAATTCACGCGCGCCCAGGTTGAACAGCGCTGGGGCGTTGCGAGGGATACGCTTTTCAGGCAGATGATCCGGATCAATCTTCCGATCCGGTCCCAAATCGACAGCCCCTTCGCCGAGGGCCAGGGGGACCCCGTCGGATGTCCCAAAGGCCGGGTGATGGCAGGTAGCGCAAGCGATGTTTTGGTTACCCGACAGAATGGGGTCATAAAACAGCAACTGCCCCAACTGGGCTTCTTCCAGCGAAACCGGCACATAATCCGCATCCGTCACAGGATGAGGCAGTGATTGAGCGGAAGCGCCCGTGGCGAAACCCAGTGCGGTAATCAGGACCGCAAAGCGCATTACTTTCCTTTCCAGACCGGATCGCGTTTTTCGGCAAACGCCCGCGCACCTTCAAGCTGGTCTTCGGACGCATAAAGAACATCGACCGACCGCAACTGCCGCTTGGTAATCCGGTTCATGGCATCCTGAAACTTGGAATCCTCGGCGTCGCGCACGATTTCCTTGATTGCGGCATAGACAAGCGGCGGACCTGACGCCAAGAGCTTTGCCAGCTCCCATGCTCGTGCCATCAGCTGATCGCTCGGCAGAATTTCATTGACGATCCCCCAGCGATGCGCCTCATCCGCATCAAACCAGCGGCCCGTCAGCAGCAATTCCATCGCTATGTGGTAGGGAATGCGCTTGGGCATTTTCACCGATGCGGCGTCCGCGACAGTGCCGGAACGGATCTCCGGCAGCGCGAATGAGGCGTGATCCGCAGCCAGAATCATGTCGGCACTTAACGCCAGCTCCAACCCGCCGCCGCAGCAGATGCCGTTCACCGCCGCGATGACGGGTTTGTTCATATCGCGCATTTCCTGCAATCCGCCAAAGCCGCCAACGCCGTAATCGCCATCCACTGCATCCCCGTCCGCCGCCGCCTTGAGATCCCAGCCGGGACAAAAAAACTTGTCCCCGCCCCCGGTCAGAATGGCGACACGCAGATCAGGATCGTCACGAAAAGCTGCGAACGTCTCGCCCATCACACGGGAGGTCTGAAGATCAATCGCGTTGGCCTTGGGGCGGTCCAGCGTGACTTCGAGGATCGCACCCTCGCGGCGGGTTTTGACAGGGCTTTCAGACATCAGCGGTTCCTTCTGGCTTGGAAAGGCGCAGCAGCGCATCGGCGGCAATGGCACCCTGTGCGGTACACACAAGCGGATTGATCTCAATTTCTGCCAGCGTTTCGGCATTGGCAATGGCATAGTCCTGAACGGCGCGGACAGCATCCACTATAGCGTCAATATCGGCAGCATCTGCGCCGCGATACCCCCTGAGCAAAGGTGCGATGCGCAGACTCACAAGAGCATCATGCACCGATGCGTCCGAGGCAGGGATCAAAAGTGAGGCTGTGTCGTCCATCAACTCGGTCAGCGTCCCGCCCGCGCCCAGCGTCAGCAAAAAACCGTGCGCGGGGTCACGCACAACACCGATCAGAAGTTCAGCCACCGTGCCGGTAATCATCTCTTCGACAAGATACCCAGACAAATTCATCGCCAGAGCAGCCTGAAAAGCTTGATCAGATGATGTGATGTTGAGCTTCACAGCGCCAGCCTCTGTCTTGTGTGCCACACCTTCACCCTTAAGAACCAAAGGATACCCGATCGTGCTGTCGGCAAGATGGGCCACCTCGTCGGGAGAGATCGCGCGCGCCGACTTCGGTACACGAAGTCCATGCCCCCCAAGGGCTGCTTTGGCTATCGCTTCGGGAATAAGTTCGGAAGAACTTTCAGGGCCTGGCACCAAGATTGGATCGGCCACTTCAGGCAATTGGGTCGATCCGAATGAACAGGCGGCGAGAGCCTCCGTCAGGCCGGAAAACGGGACAACACCTGCCGCCATTAATCGCTTTGCCACCTTCTCGGGCATCAGTTCGGGCAAGGTTGCGACCATGCCGTATCGCGTCGCTGTTTCATTTGCCGACGCAATCGCGGCGTCAATCGCGCAGTCCCAGTCAGAGGCATCGCAAAAGTCGCTTCTGGGGAAATCGACAATCAAAAGTGTCATTGCAATGCCGGGATCGGCCATGCCGGCAAACGCGCGTGTCATGGCCACGGTGTCACGCCAAATGTACGTGTGGTAATCCAGCGGATTGGCCAATGCGACACGCGGACCAAGGGCGCTGCGCAGTTTGTCTTTTTGGGTCTTGTTCAGTGGTGGAAAGCGAATGTCAAACCCGACTGCAGTGTCTGCGGCAAGGCTGGCTTCCCCGCCTGAACAGCTGATTGTAGCAATGCCGTTATGGGGCAACGGGCCTACCGCATGTAGCAGTTTGAGCGTCTCAAGAAAAGTGGGCAGGTCTGGAACGCGGATGATGCCAAGACGCTGCAACAACGCCTCAGCCCCGGCATCTTCACCGGCAAGCGAAGCGGTATGAGATACCGTTGCCGCCCGCGCCTGTGTGGAGCGGCCGACCTTTATCGCCACAATCCGCTTGCCCAGCGCGCGCGCGCGTGCGGCGAGCGCCTCGAACGCGCGGATATCTCCGATCCCTTCAATGTGAAGGCCCAACGCCGTCACTCGGGAATCTTCCAGCAATGCAGCTCCGATTTCTGCCAATCCGGTTTGTGCCTGATTGCCCGCTGTCGCAACATAAGCCAGCGGTAGGGCACGATTTTGCATGGTCAAGTTGATCGCCATGTTGGAGCTTTGGGTGACCAATGCCACGCCGGTGTGTGTTCGATGCCCACCATGCTGATCTGGCCAAAGCAATGCGCCATCCAGATAGTTGATGAACCCGTAACAGTTGGGTCCAAGTATCGGCATCTGGCCTGCTGCGGTCAGCAGGGCATCCTGCATGGCGGAACCGCTGGCATCCTCTGCCTCTGCTTCCTTGAAACCGGAAGCGAAACAAACGGCCCCACCGGCACCAAGAGACGAAAGTGCGCGCACGATATCAATCGTGGCTTCGCGATTTACGCCGATGAAGGCGGCATCTGGTGCCTTTGGGAGAGTACTGACATCTACAAATACCGGCAATCCTTCGATCTCTTCGGCTGTTGGATGAACCGGCCAGATACTGCCAGAGAAGCCCATTTTGCGACACTGTGCTGTGACCGCGCGGCACCAGGCACCACCACCAATAACGGCGATCGATTGCGGGCGCAGCAGACGGGAAATGTCACGCGTCATGTAAGAGACTGCTCCCCAGGAGATTTTGGGTTTTTTGGCGCGCGCCCAGCATCACGCACCCAAGGGTCGCAGCAGATCGCGCGAAATGATGTGGCGCTGAATCTCCGAAGTGCCATCCCAAATGCGCTCAACACGCGCGTCTCGCCAAAACCGCTCAATGGGGAAATCATCCATCAGGCCCATGCCGCCATAAATTTGCAGGGTTGTATCGGTTACCTTTGCCAACATTTCGGTTGCATGAACCTTGGCTGAGGCGATCTCGCGATTTGCTGGCAGGTCCTGATCCAGACGCCACGCGGCGCTCAGGGTCAAAAGGTCAGAGGCGTCAATATCTGTGATCATGTCCGCAATCTGAAAGCTGACCCCCTGAAACTTGCCGATATGCTGACCGAACTGTTTGCGTTCCGCCGCATAACTCAGCGCATAGTCAAAGCACCGGCGAGCGCGCCCCACTGAAAATGCGGCTACCGTCAGACGGGTCGCGTAAAGCCATTCATTCATGACCGCGAACCCTCCATCGACCTCTCCGAGGACTTGCGCGTCTGGCAGACGGCAGTCATCGAATTCAAGGATGCAGTTTTTGTAACCGCGGTGTGACACCGACCTATAGCCGTCCCGCACTTCAAAGCCCGGCGTTCCCCGATCCACAAGAAACGTCGTAATCCGCTTCTTTGGGCCCTTCGGGGTTTCATCCACACCCGTGGCAATGAAAACGATGAAAAAGTCAGCGTGATCCGCCCCTGAAATGAAATGTTTGGAGCCATTGACCACCCAATCACTTCCCTGCCTGACGGCTGAGCATTTCATTCCGCGCACATCGGATCCGGCATCAGGTTCCGTCATCGCAAGCGCATCCATCCGCTCACCACGTACTGCGGGCAAAAGATAGCGTTCGCGTTGTTCCTCATTGCACGCCATCAGAATGTTTTGGGGCCGTCCGAAAAAATGTGTCAGCGCCATTGAGCCGCGACCAAGTTCCCGTTCGACCAGCGTGAAATCAAGATGGCTCAAACCCGCACCACCGACCTCTTCAGGGAAATTGCAGGCGTAGAATCCGAGCTCGAGCACCTTGTCCTTGATTTTTTGCGCCAAGGCATGGGGCACTTCACCGGTGCGTTCAACTTCCGCTTCGTGGGGGTAAATCTCATTCTCGACAAAGCTGCGGACGGTGGAGACGATCATCTCCTGTTCCTCTGAAAGGCCAAAGTGCATGCGCAGGTTCCTTTGTTTCGTCCATATGCGATTGCGGCCGTCCTCGGAGCATGCCTTTCCGTTTTATGGCTGCGGAACATCAACCCGGCAAGACATCTTTGAAGAGCAAGTGGTGTGACCAATGACTGGGGCCGCGCATCCCCTGGATTCAAACCTGTCGTCGCAGAAGCTCCTGAAATCTGGCCCTTTGCAGGTGATTCGAGGGGTACATATTCTGTCCGGAATTGAATTTGCTGCGATCGGTTTGTCCACGGTGTGGAAACGGTATGTGTTTTTTTTCCCTCAACGCTTATCGAAAAACCGTTTTTTCCCAAGATCATGCTGTTTTCTTTGCAGCGCAGAATCCAGTTTCGTAAGACTTAAATACTTGTTTAACCATTCTGTCATCCGAAGGGACTTTCCTTATGAGCGCACTATTTTCCCACGATCGCATCCTTCCAGGCTCTGAACACGCCTCCGGGTGCGGATGCGATGCCTGCATCGAAGCGCGCAAGGAAGATGGGCTGGTTGGCCAGGGTGGTCTGGAAGGTTCGGATGGATCCGATGGTATCGGCTTCAGTATTGGGCAAACACCAGGGTCGGCGTCTTCGATATCCTTGGGCGACACGATTTTTGGTAATATCTATACTGAGACTGAGCAGGATTGGTACGGGATACAGCTTACTGCAGGCCAGACGATTACGGTCGCTTTGACCGGTACGACGTTGCCGGATCCGTTGCTGGCCATCTACAACAGCTTTGGCACTTTCGTGGCCGCCAACGACGATGGTGGCAGTGGACTGAACTCCCTTTTGACATTCACTGCCGGGTCTTCCGGGACATACTATATCTCCGCCGGGGCGTATGATTATCCCTCTGCAGACTCAAATGTCGGGAATTATTCGCTTAGCGTGACAGGTGGGGGTAGCAATCCGGCCAGCGGCACGCCCCCTTTGAACAACTGGATCGATTCCCCTAACTTTTCCAGTCCGGCGCTGGATTCCATTTCCTGGGATACACGGCTTGATAGCACCAACGTCACAGTATTTTTTGCACCCGCCGGATATACGATTGATGGCATCACTGCAGAGGGCTGGAATGCCTATGAAGTTGGCCAGATCCAACGTGCCTTTGATCTGATCGAAGCGGTGACGAACCTGTCCTTCAATGTGGTGAACACGGCGGCAAACGCTGATATGCAGTTCCTGCTGGATCTTAACGAATTTGACAGTCTTGGCTATTTCAACCCCCCCGGCACAACATACGGTGGTGTAGGCGTCTTCGGCGGCGACGATTGGGACCGCTTTGCCGGTGGCGATCTAAGCCTTGGGGGCTATGGTTTTGTGACAGTCGTTCATGAAGTGCTGCATGGCCTGGGAATGGCGCATCCGCATGATGGCGGCGGAAGCTCTTCGATCATGCCCGGTGTGACATCCAATTTTGACGACTACGGAGATTTCAATCTCAATCAAGGCATCTATACCGCCATGACCTACAATTCCGGCTATCATACCGGCGGACCGGGGACCGCGCCGACCGGTACCGTTGGAGTGAATTACGGGTTTGAGGCCGGGCCGATGGCGCTGGATATCGGCGTATTGCAAGCGCTTTATGGGGCCAACACGACGCACAATAATACCGCGACCAACTACTTTTTGCCCACTGGTGCGGGCGTGGGGACATATTGGTCTGCAATCTGGGATACTGGCGGTCTTGATGCCATCCGCCATACGGGCGCAGGTGCTGCGCGGATTGATTTGCGCGCTGCAACACTGCAGATGGAAGAAGGCGGTGGCGGATACATTTCCGGCGTCAACGGTGTTGCAGGCGGCTATACCATTGCGAACGGCGTAGTGATTGAACAGGCTTTCGGGAACAACGCCAGCGACTACTTGGTGGGTAACGCAGCCAACAATCGCCTCGTCGGTTATGGTGGTTTTGACACGATCTTTGGTGGTGCCGGGAACGACCTGATCGAAGGTGGCAACGGGGCCGACAGGCTGCTTGGTCAAGCCGGTAATGATCAGATTCTCGGTGGCTTTGGCGCCGATAACATAGAAGGTGGTGACGGCAACGACACGATCAATTCCGGCCAGAACGCGGATCGTGTCTTTGGCGGCAATGGTGCCGACCTCATCCTCGGAGGCGGCTCAACTGGGTTCACCGTTGATGGGTTGTTCGGTCAGGCGGGCAACGACAGGATTTATGGTCAGGCGGGCTTTGACCTTCTGGACGGGGGTATCGGAAATGATTTCCTCGACGGCGGGCATCAGGCCGACAACCTTTATGGCGGCAACGGCGACGACACCATGGTCGGCGATCTGGGCTTTGATCGGCTGTTCGGTGGGTTCGGGAATGATATCGGCTACGGCGGCGATGGCACTGATGCGCTGTTTGGCATGGGCGGCAACGACCGGCTGTACGGTCAGGGTGACAATGACCGGATCTTTGGCGGGACCGGCAACGACCTGATGTTCGGCCATGCCGGTAATGACACGCTTTGGGGCGGTGCCGGATTCGACACGATGAATGGTGGGTCGGGCAACGATATTCTGGAAGGCAACTTCAACGCCGATACCTTTGTCTTCACCAACAATCACGGCAATGACACGATCACGGACTTCGCGGCGACGAATACGTTCGAACGACTGGACTTCAGCGGGTTGAGCAGCATCAACAATCTCTTCCAGGCGTTGTCCGCCGCTACACAGGTCGGTGCCAATACTGTCATTAATACCGGGACAAGCAGCATCACCCTGAACGGCGTGAACCGTAGCGACCTGGACGCCTCGGATTTCATCTTTTGACGAGATGCAAGGGCGGGGCGCGTGTCCCGCCCTCAAAGCATCCCGGGACAAAGCAAATTCGCAGATCGGTATGGTCTGAAATCCCGACCTTTACGTTTGGGGGCCAAACCGCTAGTGACGCGGAAAATCCTTCTATGGAACTGAAAACGTGCAGCTACAGCAAGCCAACAAGACGTTTCACAACCTATTTCTGAGCGTTGGTGCAATGAAAGCAGGCACCACCTGGCTTTACGCCGTTCTGGCACGCCATCCACAGCTGCATTTCGCGCTGGAAAAGGAAATACATTACTTTTATCACCGCTACGTCAATAGCGGGCAGTTGAATGAAGCGCAGCGTAAGCAGGCTGTCGCGCAAAGATACCTCAAGCGAATCAACCCCGAACAGTCGAACATCGACAGCGTGCGGCATAACCTGCACTGGATCTGCAATTACCTTGACCGTCCGGTGGACGATTTTTGGTATCGCAACCTCTTCCTGATGCGCGACCATGAAAAGTACGCCTGCGACTTTTCCAATCTGAACGCACATTTGCCGCAGGAGGCATGGCCGCAAATTTCCAGCAAATGTGATACGTTGCGCGTCCTCTACACCATGCGCGACCCGATCAAACGCTTGTGGAGCCACGCCAAGTTCCACCTGCAGGTAACGAACCAGCTGGACGTACTGGACACCTGGGGCCCGCGTGATTTCGATAAGTTTGTCCGCCAGAACCATATCTGGATGAACGCAGAGTACGGCAAGGTTCTGCGGAACTTGAAGGGCGGGCTTGAGCCGGACATGCTCAAGGTCATCTTCTACGAAGATATCCATGCAGATCAACGAGGTATGCTGCGCCAGATCGAAGAGTTCCTGGATGTCCCCCCGTTCAATTACCCGCAGGCCATCATGGACCGGCGCTTTACAGAAAGCGTGAAAGTGGACATGCCTGACTTCTTCCCGGGTCTGTTCACGGACGATATCCGGCGCATCAATGGTGAAATCGAAGCACAAGGGTTTGCCATTCCTGACAATTGGACCGCCGTCTGACGACCGACCCTATTTATCCAGAATATCGCGATGGTAGCGGTTCAGCAGAAAGAGCCCCGCCATGCAGAAAATCGCAGATAGCATGACCGGGTAAACGAACGACACATACGTTGGTTGGTAGTATGGGTAATACCCATCTCTCATGTGCCCGATAATATGTACCAGCGGGTTGTACCAAAGGTAATCGGAATAGGGCTCCGGTACGATTTCAAATACAAAGAAGATACATGAGATCAGAAAGAGGGGACGGTTCATGATGGCCCATGCGGTCTGCCAGACCGGGTAGGCAAGCGTCAGAAAGCTGTTCAGGGTGCCCACACCTGCAGCCAGCAAGAAGCAAAGCACATAGGCCTGCCCGATTTTGACGAAATCCAGCGTGGTATCCGGCTTGAGGACCAGCAGGATGAACGACAACACAACCGTGTGCACCATCACCTGCGTCATGAAATTCAGGAACAGCCGGGCCAACAGCGCATCGATAAATGTGATGCGCGGATAGGCCAGAAGGGCGCGGTTGAACTGGATCGTCTGGCCGACTTTGTTCGATACATCCGTGTACATCAGTAACGGAAGAATGCCGCCCGCATAAAAGAACGAAAAGCTTGTTCCGAGAGGTGGCGTGCGAAACCCCGCCGAAAAAATCGCCGTCAGCAGTGCGATCCCGGCTGCGGGCTCAAGGATCGCCCAGATGTATCCGCCTGGGGATCGTCCGTAAGTCGTTGACATCTCACGCAACATCAAGGCGAATATGGCGCGAAACGTTGAAAATGGCGCGTGTGCCTCACGCAGCGGAGGTTGTTCTGTCGATGACATCTGTCCCACCCTCCTGACTGGATACTGCCGCGCAACTATTGTATCCGTGACGGATAGACGCCAAAGAGTACAGAACAGAAAAGAAGCGCACAATGGCAGATGGTACCTCTGACAAACCCGATGCGCCCGATGCACGCAGGCGCATTACTTTCAGTGCTACTAAACCCGCGACCCCTGCGCCCAATCCCGCAGCGCCCAAACCACCTGCGGCACAGCGGCCAACACCCAATCTGCCTGCAGCTGCGCGCCCGGTCGCACCGGTGCGTCAACCAGCGGCTGGTGGAACAGATCTGAGCGAACCAGCTCCACCTAGGGTCCCGCCCGGTGGTGCCGGGGTACGCAACGTCAAACCGGTCGCAAAACCGGCCCGGCCACGCCGCCGCCATTTCTTTCTATTCCTGTCTTTTCTGGCCGTCGTTGTTATTCCTGCTGCTGTGGCGTCCTTCTATTTGTGGACCCGTGCGGCAGATCAATATGCGTCGAACCTCGCATTTTCGGTCCGCACAGAAGAGCAAAGCTCTGCTATCGAATTGCTGGGCGGTATCACCGAATTGTCTGGGTCAAGCTCATCGGATACAGATATCCTGTATGCCTATCTGACCAGCCAGGAACTGGTGTCAAAGGTCGATGCGCGTGTGGATTTGCGTGATATCTGGTCTAAACCGGGTGTGGATCAGGACCCGATCTTTGCGTTTGACCCTGATGGGACGATCGAAGACCTGCAGTCACATTGGGAACGAAAGATTTCAATTGTCTATGATAGCGGGACAGGCTTGATCGATCTCGAGGTGCTCGCATTCGATCCGCAGGATGCCTTGCACATCGCCGAGGTAGTGCTGGATGAATGTGGCGAAATGATCAACGGCCTGTCGCAGCTGGCCCGCGAGGACGCAATCAGCTTTACCCGCGAAGAGCTGGAAAGCTCTCTTGAGAGATTGAAGGTCGCACGAAAAAATCTGACCCAGTTTCGCAATCGAAACCAGCTCGTGGACCCCGCAATCGACACTCAGAACCAGATGGGCCTGCTGACAAGCCTGCAGGCGCAATTGGCCGAAGCGTTGATTGAATACGACCTACTGCAGGACACCACCCGCGAAAGTGATCCTCGCATTGCGCAATCTGAACGACGGATCGAAGCGATCAATGAACGGATTGCATCGGAACGGCGCAAACTGGGTCTGGGTGACGATGAAGAGGGCGATGCCTTTGCTGATATCGTCGGAGAGTTCGAAGGGTTGATGGTTGACCGCGAGTATGCTGAACGGGCGTATAACGGTGCTCTAGCTGCGCATGATGGCGCCTTGGCCGAGGTGCGCAAGCAAAGCCGTTATCTTGCCGCGCATGTCAAACCCACGCTAGCGCAAAAAGCGGAGTACCCCCAACGGACCAAAATCATGGGGCTTTGGTTGCTCTTTGCGTTTTTTGCTTGGGCAATTATCTGTCTGGTGTACTACTCCGTTCGGGACCGTAGCTGAGGCTGGCAGATGATTCAGCTTGATAATCTGACCAAACATTTCTGGACCAAATCCGGCTACAAGACCATCTGTGAAGATCTTTCTGCAACCTTTCCGACTGGAAAGAGCGTGGCACTGCTTGGCCGTAACGGCGCGGGTAAAAGTACGATGCTTAAACTGATCGCCGGCACGATCCGCCCCACACGCGGCCGGGTGCGGTCAACCGGTTCAATCTCATATCCTGTGGGTTTCTCAGGATCATTTCATCCCGATCTGACGGGCGTTCAGAACACGCGCTTTGTGGCGCGGTTATATGGCGTCGACACTGATATGCTGGTCGATTTCGTAGAAGACTTCGCTGAGCTGGGGCCGCACTTCCGAATGCCGTTCCGTACGTATTCCTCGGGCATGCGGTCGCGGCTTTCTTTTGGTGTCTCGATGGGCATCCCGTTTGACACCTATCTTGTTGACGAAGTCACCGCTGTGGGGGACGGCGCCTTTCGGCACAAAAGCGTGGCAGTTTTTGACAAGCGTATGGAGGATGCTGGGGCAATTGTGGTTACGCACTCTCCGCACATGGTGCGGCGCCTGTGCACAATGGCCGCAGTTCTCGAAGACGGTGAACTGATTTTCTACGACGATATTGAAGCGGCGATCGAACACCACGATCATAATCTCGCTGTCCCTGCGAGCGGTTAGCCGCCCAGCAACTTGTCGAGAATGCTGCGGCTGCGGGACGTAAATGCCTGTGGCGACCAATTTTGGGCCCAAACCTGACGAATGGCCACCCGCGCGGCATCCCCATCAGCACGATAACGCCGCAGCAAGGTTTCGATCCTGGCCGCGTCTGCGGCCATGTCCGTGAGCGAAAGAAGTGTTGCATAAGGGTGTCGAGAGACCAGATCGTCCGCGCCGTCGAACGGTGCAAGGGCGATTGGCAGTCCGGCCTCAAAAGCCTCCAGCGCGCCAATTGGCAGACCCTCGTATCGTGAGCACAAGAGATACCCATCGGCACACATCAGCTCTGCCCGTACGTCGTTCAAAGGACCGGTAAAGCGCAGGCGTTGGCTCACGTCATCTGGCAGATCGGCACTAATTTCTTGCTGAAATGCTGCATCCTGCGTGCCCGCGCCACATAGGGTAAGGGTGAATTCCGAGGGCAACGCGGCCAAAAGACGTGCGGCAGCTGCATAGTTCTTTTGCCACCCTGCGCGACCGGTCATCACTAAATTCGTGCCCGGCGCGGGTGTCCTGTCCGGAAGCTCACCCAGATTTGAAGCGTTGGGCAGAACATGAATGCGGTGCCTTGACCAGCGTTTGTTGCCCATAGCCTTTTGCATCGTCTCTGCCATTGGCCGGGTCAAGAACACCAAATCCAACGGTGGGCACGCAGAAAGCAGTGCTTTTTCCAACACCAGCGAAACATGGCTGGCGCGCGGCTTATGGCCTTTCCCAAAGGGCAGTCCATGAAAAGTCACTGCCACCGGATGATCCGGTCGCCACAAGCGAAGCGCAAGCGCGGCGCGCCCCATGAGGACAGGCATCCGGGCATGCAGCCAAACCAGGTCAGCATCGGTTTTTCGGACATACCGAAGCAACCCCCGCCAGCCGGCCCAAAGATGTGCAAATGACATTTTGCTTTGCAGACCCTTGATCGTGATGTGTTCGGCACCTGTGTCTGCGACCTGATCGAAGCCACCAAAATTCGCGTCACTGATCACGGTAACGCGCGCGGTATCCTTATAGGCATCCGCGAGGTGCAGCATGTGGCGCGGCACGCCTGACGGGCCGCCATCACCACCAACCAGAACCACATGGGGCAGGGGTTCAGATACGGCCAAGACTGGCGGCTCCCCAAAAACCAAGCGTGCCCAGTGTTGTCTGCCGATAAGGAGCCACCTTTCTCAAGCCTTGCAGACGCCTGAGAAAACCGGCTTGGCGAGCCCGCGCAAATTGATCGAGTACCTCACGGTTCTGAGCGGTCAAGAGGTTCTCAACCTGTTGCAAAGCCTCAATGTTCAGACCGATCCGATCAGACAGTGCCCCTTGCAAGACTTTCAGCTTGCGCTGTACCTGCTCGTGCAGTGTTTGACCCCCGCCGATCAAATTTTCGGCGTGCTGGCGATAAAGCAGTGTCGGCGCGCCGGTATCAAATTCGATCCGGTAGTCTGCGCCTGCCATCAACAGGTAAAGCCACCAGTCATGGGCAAATACAGCAGACGTGTGTTGCGCGGCATCCCGAACAAAGCGCGCAGCGGCTGGGTTCAATACGATGGTGTTGCCAGTTGCGATATTTTCGATCAGCGCATTGCGAAATGTGGCCGGACGCGCCGGGCTTGGCGACGGCTTGCGTACACCGCTTTCAGGATACCAGTACCAGCATCGGGACGCATAAAGGGTGGGGTGACCCTCTGTCTCAAGCGCCTGTGCCGCCCGGGCAAGCTTGTCAGGTTCCCAGATGTCGTCTTGATCCGCAAACGCCACCATCGCGATATCATCGGGCAGATCACGCATCATCTGCATGTAATTGCTGGAAAACCCGGCGCGCGGCCCGTCGCTTAACAGCACTTTGCCGCGATGATCCTGCGCAAACCGCGTGACGATCTCGCGCGTCCCATCCGTCGACCCATCGTCGCTGCAAATCAACGACCAGTTCTCATAAGTCTGCGCCGCAATGCTCTGCAATTGGGCATCCAGATGGGCCGCACCATTATAGACCCCCATCAGGATCGTCACCTTATTGCTTTGCGGCATCGGCATTGTCAGGGTCCTGCGAGGTATCGTGCGGCCAAAATCGGATAGAAGTCTGAATGGAAGTAGACTATTCGGGCCGGAGCAGAAAGCTCAAGGACATCAGTCGGTGGCACGATTTTTCAGATTGGCGCTGATAAAGCGGTTTTTCAGCACTGTCCGCGAGGAAGGTGCCGCAGTTGCCTTCGGCAAAGCGCGGACCTTTGTCGGCATGCGGTTGCGCAACATTGCCCCCAGCGCACTGGGATTTTCAGGAACTCCCGGACCCGCCCGGGACGAAGTGTACTTGCATGGCATCTGGCAAACGCTGGCCCGCGAACAGGCCTTCCACATTTCGGGCGCGCCCGCCCTCTTGTCGAACCGCCGCCGGATCGGGCTGATTGGCGACCTGAATCTGCCGCAATGCCGGAAGTACCGTGTCGAACAACTGTCCGATTTCTGGCAGGCGCGAGATGTCGATTTCGACTATGCTCATTATCAGGATGTCCCCCGTGCTGCCCGTGTTTTGCAGCAGGCCACACATCTGATGGAGTATCGCCTTCAGTCGACACAGGTAACTGAGATGTTGCGATACGAGGCGCGGCGGTTACGATTGCCGGTGCTCTATGACCTTGACGACCCATTGTTCTCGGTCAGTGCCTACGAGACCTATGGCAACATGAAAGCCGTTGATCCGGGCCTGAAGGCGCACTTTTTGAGCGAAGCGCCCAAGTATCTGACCATGATGAACGGTGCCGACCTGTTGACCGTGTCCACCCCCGGAATGGCCGAACATACTCGGCTTTATACCCAACGTCCCGTTTTTGTCCGCCGCAACTTTGCAGATGCCGAAACGCTCGACACGGGTGCCGCCGCGATGGCTGCGCGTGACACAGATGACGGTCTTTTCCGTGTGGCATTTGCCAGCGGGTCACAAGGTCATGAAGTTGATCTGGCCGAAATCATCGAACCACTGACAGCATTCATCACGGCGGATTCGAATCGACGCCTCTTGGTGATCGGCCATTTTGACCAGAAGCATCTGCCAGAGGCGCTAGTCGATCAGGTCGAAAGCGTCAGTTTTTCGACTTACCCCAAGTACGCGGCGGCCTTGGCCCGTGCAGACTGCGCTGTCATGCCTCTCAGCGACGATATCTTCAATCAGTGCAAAAGCGCGGTGCGCGTGATCGACGCCGCCTCGGTCGGGGTGCCATCGATTGTCGGCACGGTGGGTGACCTCAAGAACGTCGTGCGAGACGGCGAAACCGGTTTTGTCGCCAGTGACAAGGCTGACTGGGCCACCGCGCTCGAAACTCTGGGACGTGACGCAGCACTTGCCCGTCAGATGGGGCAGGCGGCCAGTCGCGACCTGGAAGAAACATGGGTCGGATCGGATTCCGCACATATCGTATCGTCGGAAGTGCTGGAGTGGGTCAAAGGATGACGGAACGGCATATCCTGCTGGCCAACGTTTTCTTCGCTCCGTTCTCCTACGGCGGCGCAACCATCGTGGCCGAACAGGTCGCACAGTCGCTTTTGCGCCGTGGCGGCTATCGCATTACCGCGACGTCCCTGTGCTGCCGTCACGATATTGCTCCCTATGCCGTCATCAAGTCTGAGCAGCAGGGGATCACAAACTATATAATCAACGTGCCGCCTGGGCGGGAATATGACCTGCTTTACGAAAACCCAGGCGTGACCCGCGAACTGACCAACCTGATAGAAGCGCTGAAACCCGATCTGGTACACGCGCACTGCATTCAGGATATGGGTACCGGGATTTTAGAAGCCGCCGCTGAGGCCGGTGTGCCGTCGATCCTCAGCACGCATGATTTCTGGTGGATTTGCGACCGTCAGTTCATGATCCGCGTGGACAACACATTTTGCGGACAGAACCCCATCCGGCTGGAGACCTGCCGCAGCTGTGTAGAGGACTTTGAAAAAGCAAAGACCCGCTTCGACCATCTGCAAAGCAGGGGCCCTTTGGCAGAGATTATCACCTATCCAAGCGAATACGCACGTGATCTCAGTGCAAGCTCAGGTTTTGCACCTGACAAGGGTGTCGTGTGGGAAAACGGTGTGCGACAGCCGGCACCGGATTTTTTTGCCCGGCAGGCTGCCCGGCGCGCAGCGGATCCCAGGTTGACCTTTGGCTTTGTCGGGGGACCGTCTCATATGAAAGGCTGGCCCCTTATCCGACGCGCCTTTGCCGGACTGAACCGGGATGATTTCAAGGTGCAGGTGGTCGAAGGCAGCCTTGACGGGGCATGGTGGGCGGGGCACCGATTTGATGATCTTCCCGGTGAATGGGGGGTCCATCCACGGTTCTCTCAGGAACAGATGGACGACTACTATGCGCAGATCGACGTCCTTTTGTTCATGTCGCAATGGAAAGAAACCTTTGGCTTGGCTGTGCGAGAGGCCCTGGCTAGAGGGATTGCGCTGATACAGACCGATAGCGGGGGCACAACGGAACACGGCACCGTTCCGGCAGACAAGCTGATTCCCATCGGCAGCACGGCAGCACCGGTGCAGGCCCAGATTGAAGACGCGCTTGCGGAACATCCGTCACCCGCAGCACCACAAAAGGTCACAAATTTCGATGATCAAGCTGCCGCACTGGATGCCATGATCAGCAAAGTGCTGACTTAAAAGAGAAAATCATCTGCGTCCAGATCGCCCATGTTCACCCGGATCAGCAGAACAGAGCTGTCTGCGCCGGTATCGATCAGAACGTTCGCACCTGTCTGCGTTGATCCCGCGAGCACGTCGGCAAAACTGTCAAATCCGCTGAGATTTGTGAAATCGATCATCTCGAACGCGTTTGTCGCGGCGAAATCGACCAGCGTGTCGTCGCCATGGTTGTCCGCGAATACAAACCGATCCGCATTGAAATTGCCGAACAGCAGGTCGTTTCCTTCCCCACCGATCACCGTATCAAAGCCGGCACCTCCATAGATGGTATCCCGACCTTCCTCCCCGATGATGATGTCATCTCCGATCTCGCCAAAAAAGCGATCATTGCCCGTCCCGCCCCAGATCGTGTCGTCGCCTGCGCCACCGAAATGGCCATCATTGCCGGTCCCGCCATAAAGCCTGTCATTCCCCTGATCCCCGAAAAGGCGATCCAGACCCTGTCCGCCCACAAGAATGTCCGCCCCCCAACTGCCATACAGATTGTCTGCCTGATCTCCGCCATAAATCAGATCGTTACCAAACCCACCGTTCAGCATGTCATACCCAACATTGCCCAGGATCGTGTCATTGCCCTCCTGACCCCAGACGCCGTCGACAGAAATGCCAAAGTTGCTGCCTGCATCGATCCGGTCGTCGCCGCCACCTCCGAAAATACGGTCTGGCATGGCACCGCCGAACATCACGTCATTGCCGCCCTCGCCATGCAGCACGTCGAAACCATCACCGCCAATCATCAGATCATTGCCGTTGCCGCCGCGCAAAAGATCCGCGCCCGCGCCACCGTCAAGGGTGTCAAAACCGTCGCGGCCCAGAAGCGTGTCAAAACCCGCCCCGCCCGAAATCACATCGGCACCATTGCCCCCATCAACAATATCGCTGCCAGCGCCGCCATCGACACTGTCGTTGCCGCCGCTGGACCGGATGGTGTCATTGCCGCCCCGACCAAAGATCTGGTTATTGGCGCCAAGCGTGAGGATATTGTTTGGCGCGTCAGTTCCTATGCTTGGATTGGTGCCGAGGCTGAAACTGACATTGGGTTCGGCCTGCCCCATCGGAGCCCAGGGTTTTACCCCCGGCATCTCGGTGTCCATCGGCCCGCTGCTGGCGGATCCGCCGGTGGTGCTGGGGGTCGGCTGTGGCTGCGGGGCGGGGGATGGTTGCGGATTGGGCAGGGGTTGTGGCGCCGGTGCGGGCGGGGGGCTGGGTGCCGGGGGCAATGGCGCTGGGTTGACCTCAGGTACATAGGTCCCGGGCGCAGGATAAAGTGACGGATCCACTTCAATCCGGCCCCCTAAAACAAGGTTTTCCGCGTTGAAGTTCTGCGCAGACAGCGAGGCGCCATTGGCACTGCGCACCTCGATCACCTCATTGCCGAAACGTATTTCCGCGCCCCATGTGCGCGAAACGATACTTAGGCTGCCGATCCCGCCAATCGGGCCAAAACCGGACAGATCAATCTGGTCGAGCGTATGCTGGAAATCCTGGATGACGTCCCGCTGCCCATCGCGTGATAGAATGAACGTATCTGCGCCATTGCCCCCGCGCAGCGTATCCAGACCTGCACCATCCAGCAGGATGTCGCTGCCGCCGCCGCCGCTGATATTGTCGTGGCCGGCACCACCGTCGAGTATATCGTCGCCGTTGGTCCCGTTCAAAGTGCCATTGCCGCCGCCGTCGACACGGTTGATCCCGATATTCTGCAACGATACGGAAAACTCAGACAGGAAAGGTGCCGCTTCGGTGCTGGCCCAGACGCGAATACCGCCGGGAACCGCCATCGCCTCAAGCGCGGTGATACCGTTCAGTGGCGCGTCAATTGTCCCTTCGAATGTCTCGACGTGCTGCAGGCGTCCGCCCGGCAGCATAACGAACAGGCTTAGGCCCGCGTCCGACCCGGCGGCAAGCACATAGTCCTGTCCGCTGATTGACACGCTTGTTACCTCGGTCGCATTTGCGAAACGGGTATCCAAACTGTCCACAACGTGATCAACCGGGATCATTGTGCTGCCATTGGTTGCCACCGCCAGCACGCTCAGTGATCCGCTGCCAGAGCCTGCGACGACTACGTAAAGCCCACCGTCTGCCGCTGATGCCACGGTCAGGGCACCCGGCGTGTCCGCCCAAAGCCCGTGCTCTGCCTGCGCGTCCGCAATATGTTGCATCTGACCATTCGCAAGCTGGCGATACATGCTGACGGTATCTTCGCTGCCAAAGCTGACAAATGCGTAGGTCTGGCCGTTATGTGTTGCGGTCACGATGTCGCTTGCGCGCGCGTTCTGCATCGCAGCGCCTTCGTTGATTTGGGTCACGTTCAGCGCGTTGTTCGCCCCGAACGACACGTTGACCAACCCGCCCGTGCGCAACGCTGCAATGCCGGTATCGGTGCCTTCGACCAACTCCATCTCGGTCACGAGCGCCATGTTCAGGCTGGCCGAGGTTGCCGCGATATTTCCTTCGATCAGCGGACCTGCGCCATCATCATCAATGCGCACGCCGCGCAGGCCCCCGCTGTTCAGCCCGGCCATGTAAAGCTGGGGACCCGTGGCATGGTCGCGCAGAACAAGATCGGTCGTTTCCAATTGCAGAAACTGCGCGGCAAGCGACCAATAGCTGCCTTCCACGGTCTGCCCCGGCGCATCGCCCACGTCAAAGCCGGTAAGATACCCGCCGCCCCGCGACACCGCATACAGCACTGTCCCGCCTGCGCCGTGGACCAGATGCAGATCATCGAGACCTACCAATCCGTCGTTAGGGCTCGACGACAGCGATCCTTCCACAGTGAAAACCGCGGTGACCATGAACACTCACTCCATTACTCCGGCAGGCAATGTGGCGCGCGCAGATGGGCGGCGCATGATGGTAATGCGGCTTTTTGATGACCCCTATGGTCAATTTAAGAGACATCTGTTGCGTTCGGCCCAATTCCAGCGCGCGGTTCCCTAAGCCCTGGTTCACTCTGCTGGCCCAGATTGCGCGCCACCTGTTCATCCAAACGCCTCGCAAAGGAATCCGCGCATGCCAGAGAAAACCCCAACCCTGTCGCTGCCTTACATCCAGCCCGGGCAGGCCCAAAAACACGTAACCCACAACGAGGCGCTCAGGATCCTTGATGCGGTCACGCAGCTTTCCGTGATCAGCGCCTCCCTGACCGAACCGCCCGCCCTGCCTGATTTGGGCGATCGCTATATCATCGCGAATGGCGCCACCGGAGCATGGGCCGGGCACGATCACAAGCTGGCCCTCTGGGTCGACAATACCTGGCAGCTCTTTGAGGCGTCCGTTGGATGGCGTGCCGATATCGCCGGGTCTGGCGAAACATACCGCTTTGACGGCACCGAATGGGTTGCACTGGACCAAGCGGATTTGCAAAACCTGCCCTTCGTGGGCGTCCAGACCGCTGCAGATACAACAAATCGTCTGGCTGTCTCGTCTGATGCGACACTGCTCAATCACGCAGGCGGCGGGCATCAGCTCAAGCTCAACAAGGCCGGTGCCGGGGATACGGCAAGCCTGCTCTTCCAGACCGGGTTTTCTGGCCGCGCCGAGTTGGGCACGACAGGTTCGGACGGCTTTGCCATCAAAGTGAGTTCGGATGGCGGTTCATTCGTCAATGCGATGCTGGTTGATGGCTCGAATGGGCATGTCGCGATTGGTCAGGCAACGCCCGACCAGGCGCTGACCGTCGCCGCAAATGCGGTCGAGCCATCGGTTCAGGTCCGTAATCTGGGTGGGACCGGTGGCGCCGCTTTCCGGATGACCGATGATCTGTCCGGCGGGGATTGGAAGTTCAAGATCAAGGCAGACGGATCCTTCAAGCTCCGCAACGAGACGGCGGCGACCGACGTGTTGCAGATTGCGAACGCACCCTACGTCGCCAGCTTTCTTGGGCCGGTTGGCCTGCCGTCATTTACCGTCGCCACCCTGCCTGCTGCAGGTACTGCCGGAGCGGGCGCACAACTTTACGTCTCAGACGAGGCCGGCGGCGCCGTGCCCGCATTTTCAGACGGCACAAGCTGGCGCCGTGTGACCGACCGCGCCATCGTGTCCTGACGGGCTTGCGGGTGCACCCCTAAAACTCGCGTCGTGACATTCTGAGGGGGCCTTGGTAAGGCCCACTAAAGTGAATCTCACGGAGCGATGGCGTGCGCGTTACACAAACCGATCTCCCCGGTGTCCTGCTGCTGGAACCCGCCAGATTTGGCGATGATCGCGGGTTTTTCTCTGAAAGCTGGAACCGCAAGACACTGGCTGAACACGGCATTGAGCTGGACTTTGTTCAGGACAACCATTCCATGTCTGCTGCGGTGGGCACGGTGCGCGGCTTGCACTTTCAGTCACCGCCCCACGCACAGGACAAGCTTGTGCGTTGCGGTCAGGGCGCGCTTTTTGATGTGGCGGTCGACATCCGCAAAGGAAGCCCGACTTTTGGCAAGTGGGTCGGCTACGAGCTGACAGCGCAGAACGGCTTGCAACTGTTGATCCCTGCAGGTTTCCTGCACGGCTTTGCCACGCGCGCTCCGAATACCGAAATCATCTACAAATGTACTGATTATTACGCTCCTGACTGCGATGGCGCCGTGCGGTTTGACGATCCGGACCTCGACATCAATTGGGGTCTGAGCGGCGATGCGATCCTGTCGGACAAAGACAGCAAGGCGCCGCTGATGGCTGATTTCGACAGCCCCTTCATTTTTGAGGGCGCGCCATGAAGATTCTTGTAACGGGCGGTGCAGGTTTCATCGGCTCTGCTGTCGTGCGCCTTGCTGTGGCCCGCGGTCACGCGGTCGTCAATGTTGATGCGCTGACCTATGCCGGATGCCTGGCCAACGTGGCAGATGTGGCGGACAACGCACTTTATTCATTTGAACAGGTTGATATCCGCGACCGTGCCGCACTCGACGCTGTGATGGATACACACCAGCCCGACGCGATCATGCATTTGGCCGCAGAAAGCCACGTCGACCGCTCCATCGATGGCCCCGGTGATTTCATCGAAACCAACATAACAGGCACCTACAACATGCTTGAGGCCGCGCGCGCCTACTGGACAGCCAAAGGCAAGCCTGCGGACTTCCGGTTTCACCATATTTCCACTGATGAGGTTTATGGGTCCTTGGGTGAAACGGGGATGTTTACCGAAGAGACCTCATATGATCCACGGTCACCCTATTCCGCCTCAAAAGCGGCCAGTGATCATCTGGTTCGGGCATGGCACGAAACCTACGGCTTGCCGGTGGTCTTGACCAATTGTTCGAATAATTATGGTCCCTACCATTTTCCGGAAAAGCTGATTCCGGTGGTGATCCTGAACGCCTTGGCGGGCAAGGACATCCCCGTTTACGGTAAAGGGGAAAACGTGCGCGACTGGCTCTATGTCGAGGATCACGCAGATGCCTTGCTGCTGGTTCTGGAAAAAGGCGCGCTGGGCCGAAGCTACAACATCGGCGGCGAAAACGAGGCGCGGAACATCGACCTTGTCACGACCATTTGTCAGATCCTTGATGACAAACGCCCCAAGAACACGAAGTACGAAGACCAGATCACCTTTGTCGCGGATCGCGCGGGCCATGATCTGCGGTACGCCATTGACCCCGGCCGCATTCGCGATGAACTTGGTTGGCGACCGTCAGTCACGGTTGAAGAAGGCCTTGAGAAGACCGTGCAATGGTATCTCGACAACGAAGACTGGTGGCGCGCGTTGCAGGATCGTGACGGCGTTGGCGAACGCCTTGGCGTCAAGGGCTAGAGCAGGGGACGTGGTCCGATGAATATTCTCGTCTTTGGCAAAAATGGTCAGGTCGCGCAGGAACTGAACGCGCTGGACGGCACGATGTGCCTGGATCGCGATAGTGCTGATCTGACGAACCCTGATACATGTGCCGCGCTGATCGAAGACCACAATCCCGACGCGGTGATCAATGCGGCGGCATACACTGCCGTGGACAAGGCCGAAGAGGAAGAACCTCTTGCAACAGTGATCAACGGCGATGCACCGGGCGCTATGGCAAAGGTCTGTGCCGCGTTGGGCATCCCCTTTGTCCACATCTCGACCGACTACGTATTCGAAGGCGGCGGTGACGCACCCTGGAAACCATCGGATCCAACCGGACCGTTGGGTGCCTACGGGCGCTCCAAACTGGCGGGAGAGCGCGCGGTGAAGGCGGCGGACGGGACTTATGCGATCCTGCGCACCTCATGGGTCTTTTCACCTCATGGCAACAACTTTGTCAAAACCATGTTGCGCCTCGGAGCAGAGCGGGATTCCCTTACAATCGTCGCAGATCAGATCGGCGGACCGACAGCCGCCCGCGATATTGCAGCGGCATGCCACCGGATCGCATGCGCCCTGAAGGATGCACCCGAAAAATCAGGGATCTATCATTTCTCTGGCGCACCGGATTGCAGCTGGGCTGATTTCGCCCGCGAGATTTTTTCCCAGGCCGCGCTGGAGTGTCAGGTGACGGATATCGCTTCTGCGGCCTACCCAACCCCGGCGACGCGCCCGCTTAACTCACGCATGGATTGCTCGAGCACAACAACAGCCTTTGGTATCGACAGACCGGAGTGGCGGGTCAGTCTGAACCACATCCTCACTGATTTGGGAGCGCTCTCATGACCCAGCGCAAAGGCATCATCCTGGCAGGCGGCTCAGGCACGCGGCTTTATCCGATCACCATGGGTGTCAGTAAGCAGCTGCTGCCGATCTATGACAAGCCGATGATCTACTACCCGATCTCTGTGCTGATGCTGGCGGGCATCCGCGAAATCGCGATGATCACCACACCGCAGGATCAGGATCAGTTTCGGCACACATTGTGCGATGGCAGCCAATGGGGCGTGTCCCTGACCTATATCACCCAACCAAACCCTGACGGGCTGGCCCAAGCCTACCTGCTGGCCGAAGACTTCCTTGCCGGCGCGCCTTCGGCAATGGTGCTGGGCGACAATATTTTCTTTGGTCACGGCCTGCCGGAACTTTTGGCCGAGGCAGATCAGCAGACCAGCGGTGGCACCGTATTTGGCTATCATGTCGCTGATCCAGAACGCTATGGCGTGGTCGGTTTCGACGCGGATGGCACGGCGCGGCAAATCATCGAAAAGCCTGACGTACCGCCCTCGAACTATGCGGTCACCGGCCTCTATTTTCTGGACTCCGATGCGCCCGCACGCGCGCGCGAGGTCACGCCGTCCCCGCGTGGCGAGCTGGAAATCACGACCTTGCTTGAGATGTATCTGACCGCGGGCAATCTGCGGGTAAAACGCATGGGGCGCGGCTATGCTTGGCTTGACACCGGGACCCATGCCAGCTTGCTGGATGCGGGAAACTTCGTGCGCACCCTGACCAAAAGGCAAGGGCTGCAAACCGGATGCCTTGAGGAAATCGCACACGATCAGGGTTGGATCAGCGACGATGACCTGGCAGAGCGTGCTGAGATGTTCGCCAAGAATGAATATGGCGCCTATCTGAAAGCCTTGCTGAAATAGGGATTAGCCCTTGGCTCCCTGACCCCGGGCATAGACGTCGTCGTAGCGAATGATGTCATCTTCACCCAGATAGCTGCCGGTCTGCACTTCGATCAGCTCCATCGGCAGCTTGCCGGGGTTTTCCATACGGTGCACAGCGCCCAGCGGCACATAGACAGACTCGTTTTCCCACACCAGCTTTTCAGTATCGCCAATGGTGACCTTCGCGGTGCCGGCAACAACGATCCAGTGTTCGGCACGGTGGACGTGGCTTTGCAGGCTCAGCGCGGCACCGGGGTTCACAACGATCCGCTTGACCTGAAACCGGCCCCCCAGAATGAGGGTTTCGAAAAATCCCCAGGGTCGGTGATCCTTGGGAAAGGTATCCGCCTGCGGCACGTTGGCCTTGCGCATTTCTTTGACGACATCGCCCAGTTCCGCCACCCGGCTGCGATCTGCCACCAGAACGGCATCTGGCATAGCAACCGCAACGATGTTCCGCAGGCCCAGACCCACGAGCTGCAGCGCGTCACTTTCAGAGCGCAACAGCGTGTTCTGGCAATCAAGCGCATGCGCCGCGCCCTGCAAAGCCACGCCATCGGCGTCAACGTCGGCGTGCTGGTGGACGGCCATCCAGCCGCCCAGATCGGACCAGTCCCCGTCGTGCTGCACCACCGCGATATTGCTGATCTTTTCCATGATCGCGAAATCGATCGAAATATCTGCGCATCGCGCCCAGGCCTCGGGCTCAAGCCGCAGGAAGCCCAGATCGGATTGCGCACCCGCGACAGCAGCCTCGACATCGCTCAGCATTTCCGGTGCGTGGGTCTTGAACGCCTCAATCAGGGTCTGGGCGGTATACATGAAAATACCGGCATTCCACAGGTACCCCCCCGCTGCCAGCATGCGCTCTGCCTCAGCCAGAACCGGCTTTTCCACAAAACGCTTCAGCGGCACTGCACCGGCAATATCATCGTGATCCAGTTCGAGGTATCCATACCCGGTTTCAGGTCGATCGGGCCGTATCCCAAAGGTGACAATCTGCCCCGATTGGGCCGCCGCAACACCGCGCTGCAGACTTGCGCGAAACGTATCGACCTGGGTGATGTATTGATCTGACGGGGCCGCCAGCATCAAGCCATGCGGATCGCTCTGCGCCTGATGCAATGCGGCCGCAAGCAAGGCAGGTGCGGTATTGCGCGCTGATGGTTCGATCAGAACCGCACCTGGATCCAATCCCATATCGGCCAGCTGCTGCGTCACGATGAACCGAAAATCCGAATTGGTGACGATCAGGGGCCGCGTAAATCCACTACCCCACAGCCGTCCCGATGACTGCTGAAACAGGCTGCCGTCGCCTATCAGCGGAATGAACTGTTTGGGGAAACTCTTGCGCGACACTGGCCAAAGACGCGTGCCTGACCCGCCACACAGAATAACGGGGGTGATTTCCGGTGCCGACATGTGTGTTCCTCGTTACCGCAGGTGGCTCATTACGAAACTTAATGAACCACAAAATTGCGTCTCTATTGAGGCATAATGCATCCTGCGTGGGTTCGGGACACCCTTTTCAGGCGTTGCGTGTCAATTCTGCTATTTTCAGACGTTGTATCTTGCCCGACGGTCCCTTTGGCAGATCGTCCAGTACATGCACGACGTCGGGCGCCTTGAACGCCCCGATCTTCTGGCAACAGATTTCTACAAGATCATGTGCGGTCAGCGCAGATCCCTTCTTGATCTTCACAGCTGCTTCCACACGTTCACCATAGCTGTCGCAGGGGCGTGCAAAGGCAGCGGCCTCGATCACATCGGCATGAGAATAAAGCGCCTCGTCAATCTCGCGAGGGGCGATGTTTTCACCCCCCTTGATGATCAGTTCTTTCAGTCGACCCGTGACGAACAGATAACCGTCGGCGTCGATACGTCCCAGATCGCCTGTGCGTAACCAGCCTTCCGGGGTGAAGGTATCAAGGGTTGCTTGGGGGTTCTTGAAATACTCGCGCATAACATTGGGCCCGCGAACGCAGATCTCGCCTTCCTTTTCAGCGGGCAGCGGTTCCAGATCGGCAGACATGATGCAGGCCTCATTTCCGTATGCCACACCCGGAGAGCCGATCTTGCGCGTGCCCGGGGGCAGGGGGTTTGACAGGATCTGCGCGGCAGTTTCGGTCAGGCCCATCGTCTCGACGATGGGCACGTCAAAGCGTGCCTCAAAGGCGGTTTGCACGTCGGGCGCCAATGGCGACGAGGCCGAGCGCCCAAAGCGCAGGCGGCGTCGGGTCGCGTCTGTCGGGTCCTCGGTGCTGTGCAGCAAATGCGAGATGATCGTGGGCACCACGGAAAACCACGTGGCCTGCGCGGCCTGGGCCTGTGTCCAGAACTGCGAGGCTGAGAATTTCGGCACCATCGCGACCGTGCCGCCCGAAACCAACCCACCCATCACCGACACGCAAAGCCCGTTGATATGATAGATCGGCAGCACGCAAAGCCCGCAGTCGCGCGGTGTCAACGCATGGGCGATGGCTGTCGTCCAGCCGCCAGCCAGCAGGCTTGCGTGTGAATGCACGACGCCCTTGGGCCTCCCGGTGGTACCTGATGTGTACATCAGCAGAGCCGCATCATCCGGGCCAATCGCGTGTAAGGGCGCTGGATCAGAACCCTCCAGATCCAGCGGCGTGATCCCATGCGCCACGTCCATGAAAAGCGCGCGCGCGCCGTTGTCGACAACCGCAAATCGTGCCTCTGAATGCTCCAGCGCATAGGCGATCGCGTCATTCCCCGCGATAAGATTGATCATCGTCGCGCGAAACCCACCATAAAGCACGCCGTAAACCGACAGGACCGCATCGCGCCCGTTGGGGTTCAGTAACGCAACGCTTTCTCCCTTTGAGATCCCTTGTGCGGTCAAATGCGCCGCAATCCGCGCCGCATGATCGCGCAGCTCTGCCCAGCTTAGCGTTTCGCCTGTCACTGGAAACCGAAACGCCGTGCCACCTGCGTCTGCACGGACGTTCAGCCAATCGCGCACTGTGCCTTCAGGCGGTCTGTCGTCGTGCAGCTTCATTTCCCGGCAGCAACCCAGTAGTCGGCAAAAATGTCCTCGACCGCAGGCTCTCGCGCCGGAATTTCGCGCACGATCTTGGCGGTCTGCATGAAGTGCCTCCAATGCAGGTTGTCATCCATCGAATTGCCGCCCCAGGTGCCGCATCCCATCGACAGGGAAAACGGCATCCCGTTGTTAAAGGCCCCCCCCGTGGCAAAACAATGCGCTTGATTTACGATGACGCGGCTGGTGGGCAGGGCATGACCCAATTGGACCGCACGGTCATCCTTGGCCGAGTGCAGCCCTACCGAATGCCCCGCACCCTGGTGATCAAGAATGCGCGCCGTGATCGCAACTGCATCGTCAAAGTCTTTGGCCCTATACAGCGCTGCAACACGGCTTAGCTTTTCGCCAGACAGCGGGTGATCCGGACCAATGCCTGTGGTCTCAACGGCGACAAATTTTGTGTCCGCAGGCAATTGGTCGGCAAGGTGGAGCGCCTCAAGCATCTTATCCGCGTCTTGTGCGATGACCGACCGGTTCAGATGTCCGTCTGGCCACAGCTTGGCCACGATCGCCGTCTCGTCAGGAGCGATTTGCCCGCCCTCCTCGGCCAAAACAGACAGAAATTCATCATAGATCGCATCCACCACAACAAGCGCGTTTTCGGACGAGCACGAGGTGGCATTATCAAAGGTCTTTGATGCGGTAATCTTTTGCGCAGCGGCACGCAGGTCGGCGGTTTCATCGACGATCACGGTCACATTGCCTGCCCCAACGGCCAGCGCCGGGGTACCGGAAGTATAGGCGCGCTTGACGTTATTCTGGCTGCCTGTCACCACGATCACGTCTGAGATTTCCAGCAGCCGCTGGGTTTTCTCTTTGGATCCCGTACCGGGAACCATCTGGACGAGGTTCTTGTCCTCTCCGATTTTGTCGAACTCGGCATAGATATAGCCCAGCAGGGTTTCGCAGGCAGGCACACCCTTGGGTGAGGGCGAAAGCACAATCGCATTGCCACACTTGAGGGCGTTGATGATATTGTTCGCTGGCGTCGCCGCTGGGTTGGTCGATGGTACAACTGCGCCAATCACCCCCATGGGCCGCGCGATCTCAGTGATGCCGGTGGCCGGGTCATCGCTGATCACGCCATAGGTCTTGGCCTGCGCAATATCACGCATCAGACCCAGCGTCTTGCGATGGTTCTTGGTGATCTTGTCGGCGACGTTGCCAAGGCCTGTTGTCTCGACCGACAACTCTGCCAGATGACGGTTGCGCGCCGGTTCCATGATGGCCCAGGCGGCTGCCTGAGCGGCCCGGTCATAGCGTTCCTGACTGCCGCCGGCCTCGTACGCCTGTTGTGCGTCACGCGCTGTGGCGACGATGGCCTCCACCTCGGCTAAGGCGTCTTGGGCGTTCATGGCGGCTTCCTTTGATCGGAGTGTAAGGCGGGGTGAACCCCGCCCTACGGTTACATTTACAGACCGGCAAGCAGCTCTTTGAGCGTTTCTTCCCGCGCTGCCCACATCTCCAGAACTTCCTGACGGTTCATGATGTGCATGGGCGACCCGCCCGCCTTCATCTTGCCAGCCACACGCTTGTTCTCGAACATCGTGGGCACCGTTTCGGCCAGCTGATCGATGATGGCCTGTGGCGTGCCCTTGGGCACCATCACGCCGCGAAAGTTCACCGATGCGTTGTCCACGTCATATCCCTGTTCTTTCAACGTCGGCACATCCGGCAGGAACTCATTCCGCTCCAGATCGAAGACACCAAGGATCTTAACGTTGCCCGCTTCCTGCGCGCGGAAGGCGTCGGACAGGTTGTTGACCCCGCCCATCACCTCACCCGCGATCACGGCTTTCATCGCCGCCGCACCGCCGCCTTTGGTGGGGATATACGCCATCTTCACCCCCGCAGCTTTTTCCAGCTGCAAAGCCGCGATGTGGTGACCCACAAAAAGCCCCGCGCCAGAGAACGTCAGCTTGCCGGGATTGTCCTTGGCAAAAGTGACCACATCGTCCATCGAATTCATCTCGCTGTCAGCCGCGACGACGAACACGGCAGGGTCCGCGCCCCAGTTTGCGATCGGCTCAAAGCTGTCGGCGGAATATTCGACGCCACCTTTGATCGACTGCGCGATGAAGTGCGGGATGTTATAGGCCGCCAGCGTGTATCCATCCGCTTCGGCCTGGGTGGCAAACCAGTTCCAGCCGACGCGTCCACCGGCACCGGGTTTGTTGAGAATGGCGATAGGCATACCCAACGCGTCCTCGTTTCCGGCCGTCATCGTGACGATGCGCGCCTGAAAATCGGTTGCACCCCCGGCACCATAGCTGACCATCATCATGATCGGGCGCTCGGGATAGTTCGCATGTCCGTCCGCCATGGCGGCACCGGTCAGGCTCAATAGGGCCATTGCGGCCCCTGCGATAACATTTCTCATCTTGTCGTTCCTCCCTAGGGTTTCAGATATCTGCCGCTCTTGCGGTTCAGAAGAATATCTCTCGCGGTGTGTACACTTTCAGAAGCAGTGCGAAGAGACCGTACATAACGGCCAGAAAAATGGCCGTGATGATGACGCGCTTCACCCACGACCGCAGCTCTCGATGAGAGGCCGGATCGTAAAGGCTCAGCAGAATGAAAAAAGCGATGGCAGTGGCGGTGTAAAACCCCAACCCCTTGGTCGCCCAGAAGATATAGATCAGCGCCACGGCAAGACCCGGTAGCATATTGGCGAATTGACGGCCAGAAAGCCCGCTGCCCACCTTGGTCCAGCCCAGACACGCCTTGGCAAAGGTCCAAAGCGCCAGCACCACAAAAACGGTGGAGATCAGGCGCGGAAACAGGAACGCTTCGGCGGGCTGCTGGGTATAGCTGACATAGGTGACCCATGCGCCAACCGCCGCTACAGCACCCGAGGCAATGATATGTTGCAATCGCGGAACCGAGATATCGCTCATGCCATGATCTCCTCTTTCGAGATGTAGCGGCGCGTGCGCAATTCCATGTAGCCGGAATAGGCAACAGAGGCGACGACGACAACGATCAGAAAAATGTTCAACCCGCCGCCTAGGAAATAGGGGGCCATGCCGTCCGTTGCATTGGCGATCATGGAGCCCTGGATAAAGTTCGCCTCGGCAATCGGGCCAAGGATCAGGCCCAGCACCAGCGGGGCCGCCGAGAACCCGAATCGCTCAAGAAAATACATCATCACCCCAAGCGAGGCCATGACATAGACATCCCCCATTGAACTTTGCACCGAATAGCTGCCAAAGACGGCCAGCCCCAGCACAACAGCCGCCATGATGCTTTGCGGCACCTGTGCCACGCGCGCCGCCATGCCCGCTACATAAAGTCCAAAGATGCACATCAGCACTTGCCCGATCAGCATCGAATTGATGAAGGTCCATGCCACATCCGGGTGGTTGTCAAAAAGATCCGTGCCCGGAAAGATCCCGTGGATCAGCAAGCCACCCAGCAGCACCGCCGCCGTGGGTGATCCGGGGATCGAAAGTGTTAGCAGCGGCACCAATGACGGGCCGACCATGGCGTTATTCGCACTTTCCGCCGCAATAACGCCCTCTGGATGACCAGTGCCGAACTTGTCGCGATCGGGGCTGAATTTCTTGGACTGATCATAGGCGACCAGTCCGGCAATCTGCCCGCCAACGCCGGGGATCAGCCCAATGATCGACCCCGTAAGGGTGCCAATGCCCATGGCGCGCTTGTTGCGCCCCAGTTCTGCAATCGCGCCACTTATCGGGTGCTTTTGCACCTCCAGCACCTCGGCGTCGTTGCGCGCCCGCCCCTTGGCGAACATGGTAATCACCTGCGGAATCGCGAAAAGGCCGATCAAGGCCGCAATGATGTTGATGCCCCCGCCCAAAGCCGGATGAAAGATAAAGCGCTGAGCGCCCATGATGTCATCAAACCCAATGGTCGCCAGCCACAGGCCAATGCACCCTGAAAGCAGACCTTTCACCACCGACTTGCTGTCAAGCGAACCGATCACTGTGACCCCGAGGATCGCAAGCCAGAACAGATGCGACGGGCCAAAGGCCAATGCCCATTGCGCCAGCACCGGGGTCAGGAAGATCAGCAACAAAACACCGAAAACGCCCCCGACCGCCGAGGCCAGAAACGAGATCTGCAACGCTTTCGCGCCCTCGCCCTTCTGCGCCATCGTATGGCCATCAAGGGTCGTGGCAATGTTTGCAGGCGCGCCCGGTATCTTGAGCAGGATCGCGGAAACCGCACCACCGGCCACGGTCGATGTATAGGCCGCGCCCAGCAAGATCAGCCCTTGCGCTGCTTCCAACTGGAACGTGAACGGGATCAACAGCGCTACCGCCATGGTCGGGGACAACCCCGGTGTCGCGCCCAGTATCAGACCGCCGATCGTCCCGATCAGCAGCAGCCCGAAATTGATCGGCGTGAACACGTCACCAAAGTAGAACAGAAACTCCATAGCACCTCATCAGCGTTGACAAATAAGCGTAGGCAATGAAAACAGTTTTGCAAATGTTTTCATTTTTTGGCTGACTTGAGGGTCCAAATGATTGAGAAGGATAAGAAAAAAGCAGATATTGTCGCGGTTGCAAAAGCGGCGCGCGTCTCTATCTCGACCGTCTCGCGCAGCTACAATCATCCTGAACTGGTCAAACCGGCGACTCGCAAAAAGATCGACGCGGCAGTCCGCAGACTGGGCTACATCCGCAACCGCGCTGCGCAGACCATGCACGGTATCCGCTCCGGCACGATCGGGCTGATCGTGCCCACAATTGACCACGCGATCTTTGCAGAAGTGATACAGGCCTTTTCCGATGCGGTCGATGAACAGGGTTTTACCATTCTGGTCGCCAGCCACGGCTACGATCTGGAACGCGAATATGCCGTGATGCGCAAATTTCTGGAACACCGCGTGGATGGCATCGCCCTGATTGGTCAGGACCACTCTGAAGAGACTTATCAGCTGATCGAAAGCCAAAGCATTCCGGCAATGACGATCTGGAACCACGACGTTGCCTCGCCCTTGTCCTGCGTCGGCGCGGACAATGCCGCCGCTGGACAGTTGGCGGCGGCGCATGTCACCCATCTGGGCCACAGCAAAATCGGCCTCGTGTTTCCACCCACGACCGGAAATGACCGTGCGCGCGGCCGCAAAACAGGTGCGCTCGATGTCCTGCGCTCGGCGGGCATTACTGTGCCGGACCGCTGGTCAGTCGAGGCGCCCTACAGCATTTCTGATGCGAAAGACGCGGTGGGTCAGATGCTCGCCTCACCTGACAGGCCGACCGCCCTGATCTGTGGCAATGACGTCCTGGCACAGGGGGCGGTCTATGCCGCGCTGCGACTGGGGCTGGGGGTGCCGCGCGCTATCTCCGTGATCGGCATCGGCGACTTCAAAGGTTCACGCGAGATGGAGCCGGGGTTGACCACCGTCCGTTTGCCCGCCCGCCGCATCGGCTTGATGGCTGGCGCGCGCCTGGCCCAATCCATCATTCACGCAGACCCCCGAACCTTTCGCGAACTCTGTGAAATCGAACTGATCAAACGCGACACCTGCGCTGCACCTTGAACAGGTATCCCGCGCCCCTATGATGCCCGGAACATTGAAAAAGGATCAGCCCATGTATGTCTTTGACGCGCCGCAGCAGGCCAGCCTTGCCGTAGAGGGCAGCGCGGACCGGTTTCCCGTCCGCCGTATCTTTTGCGTGGGCCGCAATTACGCCGCCCACGCGCGAGAAATGGGCAAAGACCCTGATCGCGATCCCCCGTTTTTCTTCACCAAACCTGCCGACGCGGCTGTCGACACACCCTGCACGATCCCTTATCCGCCGCTCACCGATGATCTCCACTATGAGATCGAGCTGATCATCGCCATCGGCAAGGGGGGTGCCAACATCGCTGAAGCGGACGTGATGGATCATGTCTGGGGGGCCTCTGTCGGCGTCGACATGACCCGCCGCGATCTGCAGTGGGATGCCAAGGAAACAGGGCGTCCCTGGGATTGGGCCAAGGCTTTCGATTTCTCTGCCCCCATCGCCCCGATCAAGCAAATTGCGAATGTGCCGTCAGTGACCCAAGGGCGCATCTGGCTTGCGGTGAATGGCGAGATCAAACAGGACGCGGATATTGCTGATCTGATCTGGTCCGTGGCCGAACATATCGCCACATTGTCCCAAGCCATGACGCTTGCCCCCGGAGATATTATCATGACCGGGACGCCTGCGGGCGTCGGGCCTGTCGTGCCCGGTGATGTGATTACCGGGGGGGTCGACGGCATCGGCACGCTGGAAGTCACCATCGGTGAAAAGGCATGAGTGATTTTGAACTGCACAACTACTTTCGCTCCTCGACCTCTGTGCGGGTCAGGGCGGCGCTGAACCTCAAGGGCCTTTCGTATGACTACATCCCGCTGGCGCTCTTGAAGGGGGAACATGCCAGTGCCGCTCATCTCGCGCTCAATCCCTCCGGCTTGGTCCCGACGTTGGTCACACCCGAAGGACCGTTACCGCAGTCCATGGCGATTCTCGAATGGCTGAACGAGGTCCATCCCGCCCCACCGATCCTACCGGCTGATCCCTGGGGCCGGGCGCGGGTGCGGTCACTGGCGCAAATCGTCGCCGCTGACATTCATCCTGTGAACAACCTGCGGATCCTCCAGCATCTTGAAACGACCTATGGCGTTGATGCCGCCGGCAAAGCGGCGTGGTTCCGTACCTGGGCCAATGCCGGCATGCAGGCGCTTGAAACGCGTCTGGCCCGCGAGGACGAAACCGGCACTTTCTGCCACGGTGATACTGTGACGATCGCCGATCTGTGCCTCTATGCGCAGGTTCTGAACAACGCCCGGTTCGAGGTGGATATGACCAACTATCCCACAATCACCCGCATCCACGCCGCATGTATGAACGTGCCTGCACTGGCTGACGCCGCACCTGCCAATCAACCGGACGCAGTTTGATCGACCTTCCTGTCCGGGGCGTTCACCCCGAATGCTGAGCGAGAAATGCCAACAGATGCTCGGCCACTGTCTGCGGCGCATCCCAGACAATGGAATGGCCTGCATCTGGCACGGTAACTTCGGTCAGGTCCGGGATGGGGTGAAAGGTGGGCCTGGCAACCTCGGGTGGCACCAGAACGTCCTGACCTGCATACAACACCAATATCGGGCACCCCAGCTGTGACACATCCGTCTTTGGCCTGAAGGCGCGAAACATCTCGATCTGATGTGCCATACCTTCGGCTGTCTGCGCATGGGGATAGGCAAGTGCCGCCTCAAGCGCTGTGTTCACATTGGCGGGGTCGGCAAAGAACGCCTGTCCAAAGATCCATGGATAAAGTGCGCGAAGCCAAAGCTCCTCACCTTGCGGCGCCTGCCGGATTGCAAGTAACCCGTCGAACACCGCTGCAGTGCGCGGCATGCGCACACGACCCGAGGCCATCACCGTTGCGGTGGTCACGCGGTCCGGCGCAAGCCCTGCGATCTCCATCGCCATCAGCCCCCCCATGGAATGGCCCGCGATGTGAAACGCATCGTGCCCCAGATGATCCATCAGCGCCAGTACATCTGCAGCCATATGAGCAGCCGAATTCGGCGCGTCATGAGGGACGGTGCGCCCCGTGCTTCGGTTATCAGGCCGGATGAGGGTAAAGTGATCAGACAGCAGTGGCACCAGCGGCGCCCAGGTGGCGCTGTCGCTCAGCATCCCGGCGTTCAGCACCAGCGGGGGCCCGCTGCCGTCCACCTCAAAGTGCAAGGTAATATCGTCGCGTTTCAGTTCAGGCATTGAGGTCGCTCCAGCACGGTAACAGATCGCCCTCCATTGGTGTGGCTTCGTAGACAGCCCGGGCAATCGCGCGTGCAAGGCAAAGCGATGCAGCATGGCCGATCAGGATGACATTCCCGGCCGCGCGCCCCTCGGTGCTGAGCGCGAAAACAAGATCACCGTCATTGGGTGTATGCGCCGGGACGGTCGCCCGTGCGATGCCATCATGGGCCGCGACGGCAACGCGTTGACATTCTGCTTTGCTCAGGGCCGCATCGGTCGCGACAATGGCGATCGTGGTGTTTTCGCGCAGGCTCATCGCCTTCATCTTGCGGCTTTCCAAGGACAGGCCCAGACCGCTGGCGGTGTCGGGCCCCTGTCCGCCAAATTCGTCTCCGATCTCAAACGGGGCCGCATAAAAGTGCCGGTCGCCCGGGGTGGTGACCGACCCGATGGCATTGACCGCAACCAACGCACCCACGGTACTGCCATCAGGCAGCGTGAGCGATGCAGAGCCAAGTCCGCCTTTCATCATCGCCGTCAGCGCACCGGTACCCGCACCCGCCGTGCCGATCTCAAATGCAGTATCCGCCCTCTCAAAAGCAGAACGCCCCAGCGCCCGGTAAGGGTTCTCATCCCAGTCTTTCTCTCCTTCGTTGAGCAGATCGAACAGGATTGCACCAGGCACCAACGGTATCACCGCAGAGCCTACCTGAAACCCACGCCCGGCTGCCCGCAATCCGTCCACCACACCCGAACAGGCATCCAGCCCATAGGCTGACCCCCCCGACAGCACCAGCGCATCGACGGCAGCAACGGTCTTGTCAGGCGCCAGCAGATCGGTTTCCCGCGTGCCCGGCGCGCCACCCATCACGTGTACTGACGCGGTAAAGGGCGCGTCTGCCGTCAGCACAGTTGTACCGGATTTTAGCGTCGCGTCCTGCGCGTTGCCCACGCGCAGGCCGGGGATGTCGGTGATCAGATTTCGGGGGCCGGGCTGCATGGCAAATGTCGCTCTTTAGGTATTTGAAAAAGGGTGAAAGATCACAGGCGCGGTTTCGCGGCAGCGGTCGCCGGGTCGCCTGTGTTGGGTTCGCCCTTGGGTTCGATCAGCAGGACTTCGCATTCGATTTCAGCGCGCGGGCGATGCGTGACGCCCCGGGGCACCACAAAGATTTCACCCGCCTTGACCGCATGGCGGGCGTTCTCAAGCTCCATCAGCATCTCGCCTTTCAGCACCAGAAAGAAATCATCGGTGTCTTCGTGCAGATGAAACGGAAAGGCGCCCTGAAACTTCACGACCATCACATCGTTATCGTTGTAATTGGCAATGACATGCGGGTCCCAATGCGTGCGGATCTGCGCGAGTTTTTCGGCCAGGTTGACGGGTGTCATATGCAGCGCCCGCCGTCGACTTCCATGGCGACACCGGTAATCATGCTGGCCTCGTCCGAACACAGGAACAAGGCGGCGTTCCCCATGTCTTCGGGCTGCGAAAATCGCCCAAGCGGAATGGTTGACAGAAATTTGGCCCGCATTTCCGGGGTGTCTTCGCCCATGAAGGATTTCAGCAGCGGCGTCTCGCCCGCAACCGGGTTCAGTGCGTTGACGCGCACGCCGTCGGGCGCCAGTTCCACCGCCATCGCCTTGGTCGCGGTGATCATCCAGCCTTTGGAGGCGTTGTACCAGCTCAGCCGAGGACGCGGCGACACGCCGGCAGTCGAGGCGACATTGAGAATGGCACCCGCGCCGCGTTCCTTCATGTGGGGGACCAGCGCTTGCGCGGTCAGGTACACCGACTTCATGTTGACCCGCACAAGGCGGTCAAAATCCTCTTCCGACACGGTATCAAGCGGGGCTGGCAGATGGGTCACGCCTGCGTTGTTGATCAGAATGTCCACGTGCCCCCAGGTCTCCATCGCGGCCTGCGCCATGTCGCGCACCGATGCGGCGTCACCGACATCGACGGTCTGCGCAACCGCATGATCCCCCATCTCGGCGGCAAATTCGCGGGCCGCCTGCCCGTTGATGTCGGCAATCATCACCTTTGCGCCTTCCTGCAGGAAACGACGCACGATGCCTGCGCCAAAGCCTGATGCGCCCCCGGTCACGATGGCAGTTTTTCCGGTCAGTCGCATGGCATGGTCTCCGTAATAAAGCGGCGCAGATGTGCAAAGAACTCTGCTGGCGCATCGGCAGGGATCATATGTCCTGCCCCGTGCAGAGTGTGATGTGTTGCGGGCGTGTTGCCAAGAGATGCGAGCAAGGTCTCGCTGAAGGGTACGGGCATCATCGGGTCATGGCTGCCGGACAGGATCAGCACAGGGCAGCTGACGCGAGCCAGACCGTCGCGGAAATCAAAGCGGCCCATCTCATTGTCCGGCCCGTTGAAATGCATCGCTACCGGGTTCTTCACAATCATGCGGGCCATCATGTCGGGGTCAGCACCTGATTGACTGTAAAGCGGCAGGCAAACCTCAAAGTACCTTTTTCGCCGTTCCGGCGTAGGCGCATTCCAATAAGTCCGTGCCACGTCACCGGCCTCATCACCGCCCAGCCGTGCGAAGGCCTGATAGATCGTCTCGAATTCTGCCTTGGCCGTTGTGGCACACAGGATGAGCGCGCCCAGTGTGTCGGGATAACGGGTGGCATAGGCCTGCGCCACGAACCCGCCAAAAGACGCGCCATAAAGGATCGGTCGGTCAATACCCAGCGTCTCAATCAGGCCATGCAGGTCGTCCGCCCATTGATCAAGGTTCCAGCGGGCCGGGTCGCTGTCATCACTGCGCCCGTTGCCCCGGTGATCAAGATAGACAATCTGGGCAATATCGCTCAGCTGAGAGAACGCGGGTTTGTAAATCGAGTGATCTGCACCCGGACCGCCATGCAGCAGGATCAGGGTGGGCTTCTTGCGCATGGCCGGGCCATCCGGCACCAGACCAGCGCCTTCGACGTCCACAAAAAGCCGCACGCCGTTCACCTCAATGCGCATCTACCCGGCCTCTTGATGCAGATCGGGCAGAACAGGGGCCGCGGCGATCAGTTTGCGGGTATAGGGGTGCGCGGGGCGCTCAAAAACCTGCTCGGTATCGCCTTGTTCGACGATCTCTCCGGACTGCATGACAAGCACGCGGTCGGTCACGGTGCGCACCACGGACAAATCATGTGAAATGAAGAGATAGGTCAGGTTATACGCCGCGCAAAGCTCTGCCAGCAGATCAAGGATCTGCGCGCGAACCGATACATCCAGCGCGCTGACCGCCTCGTCAAAGAGAATAAGTTCGGGCTTGATGATCAGCGCGCGGGCAATGGCGATGCGCTGGCGCTGACCGCCTGAGAATTCATGGATGTACTTCTGCGCATCTTCGGGCGCCAGGCCAACCGCCGTCAACGCCTCGGCGATGGCAGCCTGGCGGTCGGTGCCCTCGGGTGGATCGTCCAGCAGGTGAAAGGGTTCAGTGATCAATCGGTCCACCCGGTGGCGCGGATTGAAGCTGCCAAAGGGATCCTGAAACACCACCTGCATCTTGCGCCGCACATTGAGGTTGGGTTTTGTTCCTGTGAAAACCGGCTCACCATCCAGTGCGATCGTGCCCTCCTGGATCTGCTCCAACCCCAACAATGCCCGGGTCAGCGTGGATTTCCCGCAGCCGGATTCACCGACAAGACCCAGCCGCTCCCCCCGTTGGATGGTGAACGAGACATTGTTCACGGCGCGAAACGTGCCCGGTGCGCCAAAAACGGTGGTGCGCGGCAGCTTGTAGTCCCGGCACACCCCCTGCACTTCCATCAGCGGTTCGGGTTTTGGTGCGACCGGTAATGTTACCTGATGGCTCGAGGCGGCAAACAGCATCTTGGTATAGGGGTGCTGCATGTTGCGCAGCAACTGGTCGGTTTGGCCTTCCTCTACCACGTCACCACGCCGCATCACGACGATGCGGTCGGCCATATCGGCGACGACAGCCAAATCATGCGTGATCATCAAAAGGCCCATGCCGTCTTCCCGGGCCAGCCGCTTTAGCAGGTCGAGGATCTGTGCCTGCGTGGTGACATCCAGTGCCGTTGTCGGCTCGTCCGCGATCAGCAGACGGGGTCGCAGGGCGATGGCCATCGCGATGACGACGCGCTGGCGTTGTCCACCGCTTAGCTCATGGGGAAAACGAGACAGCGGAAAGCGCTCCGGCGGCAGCCCGACGCGCGCCAGGGTTTCGGCAGCCAAGGCTTCTGCCTTGGCCCGTGAAACGCTGCTGTCATGAACGCAGACGGTCTCGGCCACCTGCCGCCCAATCGTGTGCACCGGATTGAGCGCGGTCATGGGTTCCTGAAAAACCATCCCGATATCGTTGCCCCGCATTGCGCAAAGCGCGCGTTCGGACATTTGTGTAAGATCATGGCCGCCCAGCAGGATGCGCCCGGTTGTATCCGCGCCTTTTGGTAGCAATTGCATTGCCGCCAGCGCCGTCATGGACTTGCCAGAACCGCTTTCCCCGGTGATTGCGACGATTTCACCCTCGTCGACCGACAGCGTGACATCATGAAGGATGTCGTAACTGTGGATCGACATCGACAGGTTCTGGATCTCCAGCAAGCTCATAGGCGCGCCACCCTCAGCCGGGGATCAAGGTAATCGCGCAACCCGTCCCCCATCAGGTTCAGGCCCAACACTGTCAGGATGATCGCCAACCCTGGCATCAGCGCCATGTGAGGGGAAATGCTGACCAGCGTCTGCGCATCGGCCAGCATCCGACCCCACGATGGTGTCGGCGGCTGCGCGCCCAGTCCGACATAGCTCAGCCCCGCTTCGGCCAGAATACCAAGCGAGAACTGGATCGTGCCCTGAACGATCAGCAGGTTTGTGACATTGGGCAGGATATGCTCCACCGAAATGCGTGCCGCCGATTTTCCTGCCACGCGCGCTGCCAGAATGAACTCGCGCTGCCACAGCGAAAGCGCGCCCCCGCGCGTGATCCGCGCAAAGACGGGGATGTTGAAGATGCCGATGGCAATGATGGCATTCACCGCACCTGCCCCGAAAATCGCGGTGATCAGAATCGCAATGACAAGGCTGGGAAATGCAAACACCAGATCGTTGCCGCGCATGATCAACTCGTCAATCCATGATCCTGATCGCGCGGCAGCCCAAAGCCCCAGCGGAATGCCAAGGCCCATGCCGATGCCGACCGCCACCAGCGCCACAGCAATGGAGGTCCGCGCGCCCACCATGATCATGCTCAGGATATCGCGACCAAAGTGGTCCGTGCCCAGAAGGTTCGTCCCGTTCGGCGTCTTCAGCTTGTTAGGAATGTCGAGCGCTGCGTGATCAAATGGGGTCCAGACAAAACTGATCAGCGCGGCCAGCACAAAGACTGCCGTAAGCAGTCCGCCAATGATCAGGTTGCGCCTCATGTGCGGGACCTCAGGCGGGGGTCCACGGCAGCATAGGCCAGATCGACAACAAAGTTCACGATGATTACCGAGAAAACCAGCAGCATCACGACCGATTCCACCACAATCAGATCGCGCGCAGAGATCGACTGGAACACCAGCCGCCCCAGACCTGGCAGATAAAACACTTGCTCGATGATGATCGAGCCCGCCAGCAGAAAGGAGAATTGCAATCCGATAATTGTCAGCACCGGAATAAGTGCATTGCGCAACCCGTGCCGCCACAGCGCCTGTCGCGCGCTCAACCCCTTGGCGCGGGCCGTTCGCATGAAATCCTCGCCCAGCACATCCAGCAAAGAAGACCGCATGACGCGCGCCAGAATGGCTGCCTGTGGCAAAGCCAGCGCAATTGCAGGCAGTGTCAGCGCATGCATCCCGGCCCAGAACCCCTCATCCCAGCCAACAAACCCTCCGGCGGCAAACCAGCGCAAATTGATCGCAAAGATCAGCACCAGCATCATTGCAAACCAGAAGTTTGGCACCGCCACACCCAGTTGCGTGGCCCCCATCACCCCGATATCGCCCGCCTCACCCCGGCGCGACGCGGCATAGATCCCCGCCGGAAACGCGATAAGCGTGCTCAATGCCAAGGCATAAAGCGCAAGTGGCAAAGACACCCACATGCGCGCGGCAATCATCTCGGACACGGGTGTTCGGTAGGTATAGGATGTTCCGAAATCCCCGCTTAGCAATCCGCCGACCCAGACAAAATACCGCTGAATTTTCGGAACATCGAGCCCAAGCTCGCTGCGTAACGCCGCCAGCGTGTCAGGTTGTGCATTGACCCCCAGCATGAAGGAGGCCGGATCACCCGGCGCCACTTCAACGACGAAAAAGATGACCAGCGACGCGACCGTCAGGCTGATCATCAGTGAAAGGAGCCGTTTCAAAGTGTACCGAAGCATCCAGGTGACGTTAGGCTGGCCGTCAAACCCCGTCCAGAGCCGTTTGATCCCCGCGGTTCGACCGGAACCGCCCTCTGACAGACAGGCGCCCGAAATAAATCGATGATCTTTTCACTGAAAGAAAAGAGAAATTACTGTTTGATTATAAAAGGTTCCAAAAATTTCACTCTAATCACGCAAATAAGATCAGGAACAGTTCGGCGGCCAGCCTGTTGGTCTTTCAACATACTTATAGGAGACCACAAAATGACACACACTTTCAAAACTCTCGCTATCGCTGGCCTGATGACTACTCTTTCGGCCCCCGCTTTCGCCGCTGCACATCTCGATCTGAACTCGATGACATGTGAGCAGTACAATGAGCTTAGCGGCGCAGACCGCGACAAGGTCGCCGTCATGGCCATCATGGAGCTGAACGACGATGTAACGCCCACCGATGGTACCGCCACCGCGACGGACGATTCCATTGGTGAAAAAGCTGAGGAAAGCAATTCCGCAGCTTCCGAAGGGTCCGCAACGGCAACATCCATTGCAGACGCTGACGATGACATGAGCCGCTTCGCGGAAGAAATCAAAATCATGAACCGCACCTGCTCGCGCAATTGGGACGCGATGGTGCTGGAAGCAGCAGCTGGCCAGTCCGGCACGCGCTAAACCAGCGATGGTTTGAACGAACAAGGGCACCTTCGGGTGCCCTTTTTCATGTGCTGATCTTTCCCTATGGTCGCGCCGATGCAGCAACCGATGTTCATTGGTCACGAAATCTACCGCGGTTCCAGCTATGGCCGCTGGCATCCGCTGCGCGTGCCGCGCGTGTCCACCGTGATGGACCTCACCCGCGCCCTAGGCTGGCTGCCCGATACACAGTTCATCACGTCCCCGCGCGCCAAGCCCAAAGCATTGCGGGCCTTTCATACTGACGAATATATCGCAGCATTACAAAGGGTTGAGCATAGCCAGACTGCCACGGCGCATGACCTTGCACGCCATGATCTGGGCAGCGTGACCAACCCGGTTTTCCCCGAAATCTTCCGCCGTCCAGCCACCGCCGCAGGCGGATCCATACTGGCGGGGGAAATGTTGGCCAAAGGCGGCGTGATCTATAACCCTGCAGGCGGCACCCATCACGGCATGCCGGACCGCGCCAACGGGTTTTGCTATCTCAATGATCCGGTCCTTGCCATGCGCAGCCTGCGCCACCACGGCGTGCAGCGCATCGCCTACATTGATATCGACGCCCATCACGCAGACGGTGTAGAGGCCGGATTCGGCGGTGACCCTGAATGCCTTTTGATTTCGGTTCACGAGGCAAGGCTTTGGCCACGCACCGGCACGCTCGGCAATGACGCGGGCGGCAACGCGCTGAACCTGCCGGTGCCGCGCGGATGCAATGACACGGAAATGGCGTATATACGCGACACCCTGATCCTGCCCCGCGTCGCTTCCTTTCGACCCGACGCGATCGTGTTCCTTTGCGGTGCGGACGCCGTCGAAGAAGACCCGCTTTCTCACCTCGCTCTCAGCAACAACGCCCATTGGGATATGCTGCGCGCCCTCTTGGGCATGGCCCCTCGTCTGTTGGTTCTCGGTGGCGGTGGGTACAATCCCTGGTCAGTGGGGCGCTTGTGGACCGGCATCTGGGGCATTCTGAACGGGCAACAGATCCCTGATCAACTGCCCGTCGCGGGAGAAAATGTCCTGCGCGGGCTTTCATTTGATGGCAACAAGCGTGGCCGCAACCCACCAGACCACTGGTTCACAACGCTGCAGGACACCCCGCGCGAAGGGGTGATATCGGACGAGGTAAAAAATGTGGTGCAAACCCTCGGACATCGACCTCTGTTGTAAAGGCGAAAACCTCCAGGCAGCACGCCGTTCTCGACCACTATCTGTCTTCGAAAATCGTCTATTTTGGCAGTTCCGCCATGGTGGAACGTGTCTTGCGATGGCGCATGGAATTTCAGATCCACACCATGCAAGAAAAAAGGCCCGGCGCTTGCCGGGCCTTCGTGCCATTCTCAGGCCAGGGTCACTCGGACCAGCTGACACCTGTCAGGTCAGTTGCCTGTGTGGGCGCGTCTTTCCACAGACCCTGCAGCCCAGCTTTGGCCACCGTCGGTGTCGCCAGCTGGAAAAGATAGCCGTTCACATAATCATCCGCGATGATCCTTTGCGCATCCTGCATCATCGTCGTGCGCATATCGGGGTCGGTTTCCGCGTTCAGCTTATCCATCAGCGCCTGAAAATCAGCATTATCGTACTGAAAATAATACTCAGGCCGGGCATAGATGCCGATGTCCATCGGCTCTGTATGGCTGACGATCGTCAGGCCAAAATTCTTGCCCTTGAACACGGTTTCAAGCCACTGCGCCCATTCCACATTCGTAATCTCGGCCTTGATGCCCACCTCGGCCAGTTGTGCGGCAATGATCTCACCACCTCGCCGCGCGTAGGACGGGGGCGGCAAGTGCAGCGTGGTCTCAAAGCCATCTGCAAACCCGGCTTCAGCCAGCAAGGCCTTGGCCTTTTCGGGGTCATGGTTCGACTGCCCTGTCAGATCGACATAGGCCGGATTATGCGGCGCGAAATGCGTGCCGATCGGCGTGCCCAGTCCAAACATCGCCCCGTCGATGATCGCCTGACGGTCAATCGCATGGGCCACGGCCTGCCGCACCTTCACATTGTCAAAAGGCGGCTGCTTGTTGTTGGTGGACAGGATCGTCTCCCCCTCGGTGGATCCGACCAGTACCTGAAAGCGCGGATCAGCCTCGAATTGCGGCAGATTTTCCGGTGCGGGGAAGCCCGCGAACACATCCACGTCCTCTGCCATCACGGCTGCAAATGCCGCTGTCGGATCAGAGATGAACTTAAATGTGGCCTTGGCCAGCGCTGGCGCGTCGCCCCAGTAGCCATCATACCGCGACAGCTCAACCTTGTCGCCCTGGGTCCAGCTGTCAAACTTGAACGCGCCGGTGCCGATGGGCGTCTGCTTGATGTTTTCAATGCTCTCGGGCGCAACGATCACGGCGTCGCCCCAGGCAAGATTGAACAACATGTTGCCGTTCTGTTCGCTCAGCTTGATCTCGACAGTGCCGGGGTCGATCACATTGACTTCGGAAATTGCAGCATAAAGCGCCTTCTGCGCATTCGCAGAGTCTTCCGCGTTAATCCGATCAAGCGAGAATTTGACATCATCGGCGTCCATCGTGGTGCCGTCATGAAAGGTCACGCCCGTCCGCAGCTTGAATGTATAGGTCAGCCCGTCGTCCGAGATTTCCCAACTTTCCGCCAGGCCCGGCACGACAGACCCATCGGCCATGAACCGCGTCAGCCCTTCGAATACGTTCGAGTACAGCACAGAATCAATCGCCCCGGCCGCAGCCGAGGTCGGGTCCATATGCGGCGGTTCCAGTTGGATGGCGACGGTCAGGTCGTCCTTGGCCAGTGCACCCCCTGCCATCAAGGCAGCGGTACTGACGCCCAAAACGAGGTTGCGAAGGTGGATCATGGTTGTCTCCCTTATCAATTATGGTGAAAGGCTAGCCAAAAGCGCGGCCAAGGGCCAGCCTCGCTTGTCATTGGCCTGCGATGGCGCTACGACGCGCCCCTTTCGTTGGGAGGCAGGAAAATGACGGGCACGTTAGGGATCGACTTTGGCACTTCGAATTCCGCCGCGGGCATTTGCGTGGATGGCAGGCCGCATATCATTCCACTGGAAGCGGATGAGCTCACCCTGCCCACCGCCGTCTTCTTTGATTTTGAACAGCAAAAGATGCTGATGGGTGCCGCAGCGGCCGCCGCAATGCGCGACCGTCAGGAGGGGCGGTACATGCGTGGCCTCAAAAGCCTTCTGGGCACGGCCCTGATGCGCGAGCGGCGGATGTTGCTGGGAGAAAGGCTTGATTTCGTCGACATCATCGCGCGGTTCCTGCGCGAGGTGAAGATCCGCGCCGAAGCCGCAACCGGTCAGACGTTTACCCATGCCCTATCCGGCCGCCCTGTGCGGTTTCATTCCGACAATGAGCGTCGCAATCATCAGGCTCTTGCCGATCTGAAAGAGGCGTACGCCCGCGCCGGGTTTGACCATGTGACCTTCATGAACGAACCCGAAGCCGCTGCGCGCGCCAACCGCGACGCCCTGTCCCCGGGCGATTTGGGTCTGGTCGTGGACATCGGCGGTGGCACGTCAGATTTCACGCTCTTTCGCCAAAGCGGCGCAACCGGGATCGACATTCTGTCCAGCCACGGTGTCCGCATCGGTGGCACCGACTTTGACCGCCTGCTAAGCATCAAGCGCGTTATGCCGCAGCTTGGCATGGGCAGCGATATCCGACACGCCTTTGGGAAAGAAACCCACGCCGCGCCCAACGCGATCTTCAACGATCTGGCGACATGGCAGAAAATCCCGTTTCTCTACACCCGCGAGACGCTGCGCGCGGCAAAGGAGCTGCACAAACATGCCGTCGAAGAACGCCGGCTGGGACGATTGGTCAAAGTGCTGGAGCAAGAGTTAGGCCATGACCTCGCCTTCGCAGTAGAGGCTGGCAAGATCATGGCAAATGACCCCGATGTGACGGAACCCGGCATCCGGGTCGACATGCTTAAACCCGGCGCACGGCTGCCATTGCCTGCGGATTGGATGACGCGAAAACTGGCGGGCCTTGCCGATGAAATCGGCGCTGCAGCAACGGTGGCGCTGCGGGATGCCGGCGTCACGCCCGATCAGGTGTCAAAGCTGATCTTCGTAGGCGGGTCCAGCCTGATGCAGGTAGTCGAAGATGCGCTGACCCGGCGCATGCCAACGGCAGAGGTCCATCGTGGCGCTGCCCTGACGGCGATTGTGGATGGACTGGCGCTGGCCACCGCGTAGGCTGGGCATTCCGGCCCGCTTTGAACCGGTCAATGGTAGGCAAAATGCCCAACCCTACGGTAACAGAAGGCTCTCCAGTGCCGCCCCCATCACCTGTGCACTTTCCACCATATCATCGATCCCGATGTATTCGTCCGGCTTGTGCGCCAGCTCCAGAATGCCCGGCCCATAGGCAATGCAGTTTTTCAACTTGCCGATCCGGTCAATGTGTTTCTGATCGTACGTCCCGGGGGAGGCCACGTATTCGGGACTTTTGCCCAGCACATCCTCGATTGCACGCGCCACGGTGCGCACGACCGGAGCGTCCCGGTCGGTCATGGACGGCAGGACGCTGTTGAGCTCGGTGAGTTCATAATCGAAATCCGTGCGGCTGGCGCGCAGACCTTCCAATAAATCCGTCACTTCGCTGCGGACCTGTTCCAGCGGTTCTTCGGCCAGAAAACGCCTGTCGATCACAATTCGACAACTGTCAGGCACGCAATGGGCGGGCAGGCCGGTGAAATCATCGTCCTGTTCTTTCTGACCACCATGAATGGAGTTGATGTTCATCGTCGACTGACGGGCGCCTTCCGGCACCACTGGCATATCTGTCGTCCGGGCAGCCATGGCGGGGAACAGCTTGTCTTCAAACTCTCCCAGAACCGCACCCATATGGCGCACGGCGCAATCGCCCAGAAATGGCATCGATCCATGGGCAATCTCGCCCTTCGTTTCAATTTCGGCCCACCACCCGCCGCGGTGACCAAGGCAGATGCGATCCTTGTTCAGCGGTTCAGGGATGATCACATGCTGCACCCGTGCAGGGTTGAAATAGCCCTGCTCTGCAAGGTAGGCGACGCCGCCATACCCGCCTGATTCTTCGTCTGCGGTGCCGGAAATCTCGATCGCGCCCGCAAATGTCGGGTGGGTTTCGATGAAGGCCTCAGCGGCGATGATCGACGCGGCCAGCCCGCCTTTCATATCGCAGGTGCCGCGCCCGTAGATCTTGCCGTCCGAAATTTCGGCCCCAAACGGATCGAACGTCCAGCCCGCGCCAATTTCGACTACATCCGTGTGGCTGTTGAAATGCACACATTCGCCTGAGCGGGTGCCTTCGCGCCGGGCGATAACATTCCAGCGGGGGTATTTTTCGCTGTCACCCGGCGTGCCGAAAGCGCGGATCAGCTCGGTCTGAAATCCAGCTTTCCCCAGCCGTGTTTCAAGATATTCGCAGATCAGACGATAATCCTGCCCCGGGGGGTTCAGCGTCGGGATGCGGACAAGATCCTGTGTCAGCGCAACAAGATCATCACGTTTGGCCGTGATAGCGGAGGAAAGTTTGGTCATGGGGCTCATGTTTCTCAGGTTGCGCGCCAAAGACAAGGCATGTCTGCACCGCTGCTGTCGTATTTAGGTATTTCAGAAAGGGTGAAATGAAGGGGCGCGCACATCCACCGGCCCCTGGCCGCGCTTTGACCGGAGATACACGCGATGAACGCAAGGGGCGTGACCCTGGCATCGCTTTTTGCACGTGTTTAACCTGTCAGAGAGGCCTTAATGCACTAAATCCCTGTTATGAACAGTATCAGGATTGCCCGATGAGCCCTTACATCCCTGCGCGGGGAACAGAGACCGAAGCCGAGAGAGAAGAGGAATCTGTAAAGGAAGCCCTCGGGTTGTCGCCCAAGCTGATCTACGAAGTGATCCGGCGTGAGGGCGAGGAAGAGCTGGAGCGCACAAAAAGATCGCTGATCTGGTCGGGCATCGCCGCGGGCATGCTGATCAGCCTTTCGGTATTGGGCGAGGCCATTTTTAGGACCTATCTGCCGGACACACCGTCGCGGTATCTGATCGAGAACCTTGGCTACTCTTTGGGGTTTCTCGCCGTGATTATGGGGCGGATGCAGCTTTTTACCGAAAACACGATCACCACGGTTCTGCCTGTCATGCAAAATCGCACGCTTGCGGCGTTCGGTGCCATGATGCGGCTTTGGGGGATTGTGCTGGGGGCCAATGTCGTCGGTGCCTTTGGCGCAGCCGCGCTTATTGCCTATACGCCCGCCATTCCCGCTGAACTGATCCCAGCCATCGTTGCCCTGTCCGAACATGCAACGGGCATGCCGATGGGGGAAAGCTTTTGGCGCGCCATACCTGCCGGGGTCATTGTGGCGCTGATTGTTTGGATGCTGCCGCAGGCGGACGCCTCGGCCTTCTTTCTGATCCTCGTTTTCACGTGGCTGATCGCGGCTGGCGATTTCACGCACATCGTGGCGGGGTCAGTGGAAATGGCAGTTCTGATCCTGCAGGGTGATCTTGGGGCCTATGACGCGATCTTTGGCTTTTTCCTGCCCGTGCTGACAGGCAACATCATTGGTGGTACTTTGATCTTTACGCTGGTTGCATGGGGTCAAGTTCGAGATGACATCGAAAAGCAAGACACCTGAACGGGCGATGCCGCCCGGACTGGTACCCAAAGGCTACAAAACCCCGACAGGATGGCACATGTACTGGCGGGCGCTAAAGGCCAGCCTCAGCCAGATTGCGGATAACGACATCAGCCTGATTTCAGCAGGCGTCGCATTCTTTGGCATGCTGTCGCTGTTTCCCGCCCTTGCCGCGCTGATTGCGCTGCTTGGCCTGATCTCCGACCCGGTCGTGGTGGTTGCGCAGCTTGCCGAAATGCGCCCGCTGCTCCCACGGGACGTCTATGAGATCCTCAACGATCAGGTTGTCGCCTTAGTGACGGCCCGCGCGGACACGTTGGGATGGGCGGGCCTGCTGTCGCTGATGGTCGCGATCTGGTCAGCGCGCGCCGGGGTGGGCGCGATGATGAGCGGGCTCAATAACGTCTATAATCAACGCAATCGTGGCGCCGCGCGACACTATTTGCGGGCCCTGATGCTGACACTGGGGTTGATGGGCGTCGGCATCGTGGCCTTGCTTGCCGTTGTGGTTGTGCCTGTGGTCCTGGCCTTCTTCCCCTTGGGCGCGGTCGGGACGCTGCTGATCGATCTCATACGCTTTAGCACCGCGATCATCGTCCTATTTGCCGGTGTGGGCGTGTTGTACCGATTCGGACCGAACAGGCGACCGGCCCGCATGCCGTGGCTGTCTTTTGGGGCCATCGTCGCCGTCTTTTCCTGGGCGATCCTGTCCTACGGCTTCTCGTACTATGTGGCGAATTTCGGAAACTACAATCAGGTCTACGGTTCCATCGGCGCGGTAATTGCGATGCTGATCTGGCTTTGGATCAGCAGCTTCCTGATCCTATTCGGCGGCTCCCTGAATGCGCAGATCGAATTGCGCACGGTCGAGGATTCGACCATCGGCAAGCCCAAGCCAATGGGCAGGCGGGGCGCGAATGCCGCCGATAACCTCGTGATAGATACCAAGGAAAGCAGTTAGATAAAGGGTCGCTTTATCGGGCTTTCCATTTCAGTCAATCCGATCTCTGCCAAGGCTTCGGGGTCATTTATCTGCAGCTTGCGGTCAGACCATGACGCCAGCTGGCGGTTCTTGAGCTTGCCAAGAGTCTTGTTTGTATGCACCAGCGACAGACCAAGCGCATCGGCCAGATCGCGCTGGGTAAATGGCAGGTCCATCTGATTCTGTTCTACCAGTCCCAAAGACATACCGCGCTGGAAAAATTTGATCAGGGCCCAAGCCACAGCCTGCAGCGCCGTCCGCTGCCCGACCGTCGCAAGGGTTTCACCCAGAAAGTGTTCCTCAACCGCGGCAAGCCACGTGAGATCGTAGGCCCGCGACGGGTGGTTCTTGAAAAAGCTGTAGAATTCCGAGCGGTTGAAAACGCAAAGCCGCATGTGCGTCCGTGCCTCAACCGTATGTCCCATCTTGCCCATGATCCCGGCCTGCAAGCCCAGGAAATCGCCGGGAAAAATGAAGTTTACAACCTGTCTTTCGCCGTTACTGAGGCTCTTTTCCCGGATCCCCATCCCGGACAGAACCGTAAACAATTGCGGGGCACTAGACCCCTCCATCAGGATCACCGTACCCGGCTCAACCGATAGCTCACCGGCCTTGAATCGCTGCATGTACTCCAGCTCTTCTGCCGACATCGAGATGAAGGCACTGCGCCGTTGCAGGGGGCAATATCTACATTGTGTGGTCATGAATTATTCAACCTGCATATGTCATAGTTAGTATTGCGAAAACCGTTAGGTCGTTAAGTTAGGCATCAGCCTAGGAGTATTTGTTGGCCTATCATGTATACGAACAAGACCCTTTTGTGCGCACAGACCTCTTCGAAACATTGCAATCTGCACACGATACGACGGTCCACACACTCCCTACTTTGGAGAAGGCGCTTGACGTGGCCAAACGCCATGGAGATGACGCGATCTTTGTGCTGTCTATAGATGATGTCGAAAAACATGATCGACTGGACGCATTGTTGTCACAACTTGGGACGGGAAAAGTTGTCATCATCGCAAACTCCAAGCCTCCAGCAGTTAGCAAGTATCGCTCTGCAGTGTTTGTTCAGCGACCTTTCAGCAGTCAGATGATGCTGCAGTCGCTCAGCGAATTGATTTCCGCCCCGCAGTCAGACCGGCAAGAAACGCAGCGATAATCCCTGCCATCCCCTCAGCCGTTGCTGGCGCAGCGGGATGCGGCGTTTGCAGCGCGGTATGGGCGAGCCTTTTCGTCCGCGCCCGAAGGGCGATAACGGCGAAGATCACAAACGCGAGGCCAAAGTACACCGCACCAATGATCAACGCGGCATTCAGGGGTGTCGTCACCGCCGAAAGTCCCAACCACGCTGCAAGCGTGAAAAACGCTAAGCCCACAAGCAGCGCCATCAGCCCGACAAGCCCAAGAACCGCTGTCTGCGCCGTATGCGCCGCCGATACTTTGGCTCTGACGAGAAAAGCTTGGATCACGTCAGCGTCTCGCGGTCATCATACCCACGAGAAATCCCAGACCTGCCGCCATACCAAGGGCGGTGGTCGGTTGCTTTTGAATGTATTCAATCGCCGTATCCTGCGCCTTGAGGCCAGCCTCATAGCTGCTTTCTTTGATATCGGCGGCGACGTTCTGCGCCTTGGTGGCCGCCTCTTCAGCCTTCGCCTTGCCAAGATCACCTATCGTGGATGTCAGCGTCGCGATATCAGACTTAAGCACATCTATCTGCGCCGACAGATCATCAATGCTTACGTCATTTTTGCTTTGCGTCCCGTTTGCTTTCGAACTTGTCGCGGATGCCATTCGATCGCTCCTTCACTTCACTTATTTCATGTATGTTGGCAGACAAACCCGCAAACGACTGAAAAGTTCCGTTTTGACAGCACAAACACTGCTACCTTGCGTTGCTCGCAAGGTGCGCATGTCCATTCAATCCGTCTGGCCGGGCCCGAATGCGGGCCCGGATACATCCGGTGCTGAAACGCCCGTCAGGCGTTTAGTGTTTCGGTCGACGAAAAGAACATCGCCTGGGAAACAGCGGTCACGACCTGATCCACGGCATAGGGCTTGGAAATCAGGAACGCTGGTTCAGGTCGGTCGCCCGTCAACAACCGTTCGGGGAACGCCGTGATGAAAACAACCGGCCGTTCACCAAGCGCGGACAACAGATCATTCACCGCATCAATGCCAGAAGAATTATCAGCAAGCTGGATGTCAGCAAGGATGAGATCCGGCGGATCGGCCTTGCCCAGCGCAACAGCTTCATCGCGGGTCCGGGCGATGCCCGTCACCCGGTGGCCCATCTCGGCGACGATGGTTTCAAGGTCCATCGCGATGATTGCCTCGTCCTCAATGATCATGACCGCGCCAGAAGTGCTGTCCGCCATTTCCTGACGGGCAACATTCACCAGCTCCTCGGCTTCTTTGCCGTCGATGCCGATGATCTGACCGATTTCATCAAAGGAAAAATTCTCAACCGTGTGCAGCAGCAATGCCTCGCGGCTGTTGTTGGTCAGCTGCGCCAGTCTCTTTTGCGCCTCGGCCCTCGGCCCCTTTTCCCCATCCTCGACCGGCGCGCCCGCGCTTGCCCAGATCCCGAACAATACTTTGAAAAGCCCGGTTCGTGTGTCGACACCGTCCAGCACAGACCGATCTGCCAGAATTGCTTCCAGCGACGCCGCGGCAAACGTGTCACCACTTTGCTGGCTCCCCGTCATCGCGCGCGAAAAGCGACGAAGATATGGAATGTTCGCCGCCAGTTCATCGCTGATGTTCTGAGTGTTTGATGTATTGCTCATTCAGAGCTTCCCTCATTTTATTTTTGATCTTCGGGAACCAAACACGGTCGATGGGTGTTTGGTTCCGTGGTGTGACAAAGAAATATTCCGGACCTGAATAAACGCAAGGGGCAAAATTCTATGCAATCTGGCGGCAAGAACAATCGTGAATCTGTGATCGACGAGAATCTAAAGCGCGTTTTTGACGAGGCGCTGGAAGAAGGGGTGCCAGACCGCTTCAAGGATCTGCTCGACCAATTGAAGAAGCAGGACGAAGAGCAGGACAAACGATCATGAGCCACGCGGATCCACGCGACGAGCTCGTCGAACATCTGCCAGCCATGCGCGCTTTTGCAATCAGTCTGACACGAAACGGCTCTGTCGCTGACGACATGGTGCAGGATACCCTGGTCAAGGCCTGGACAAACATCGACAAATTTCAGGCCGGCACAAATATGCGTGCCTGGCTGTTCACAATCCTGCGCAACACGTACTACTCTGCCCGGCGAAAGTCTAAACGCGAGGTGTCGGATGTGGACGGTGTGCTGACAGAAAAGATCGCGGAAAAACCCGCCCACGACGGCCATATGCAAATGACCGACTTTCGCAAGGCGCTGGCGCAGCTGAAAGACGAACAACGCGAGGCGCTTTTACTTGTTGGCGCATCGGGCTTTTCCTACGAGGAAGCGGCGCAGATGTGCGGCGTAGCCGTAGGCACAATCAAAAGCCGGACCAATCGCGCCCGCGCGCGCCTGGCCGAACTGATGGGCCACGGCGAAAACGAATCGCTTGAAATGACTGACGATGCAACGATGTCCGTGATTTCAGCGTCGAAGACTTCATCTTTCTGACGTCATGACCTCTGGCTTTTTCACCGGCGATGTCCTGCGCGGACTGGCAGCAAGGGTGCTATTGTTCCTGACGCTCGCCCTGCTGCCCATTGGCATCATTGCCATTGTCCAGACCCGCGCGATTTCGGAACAATCGCGCGTCAATGCTGAACTGTCGCTCATCGCTATCACCGAACGCGCGACCGCCAAAAAGCAGGAAACCTATCAGGACGCCTTCAGCGCTGCCAAGGCGCTTTCCTCGGTTGTACGGTTGCGGCGCGCAAACAGCGCAGAGTGTTCTAAATTTCTGGCCGAATACAAACGAGCATCGGGCCTTTACAGCCTTGTGGCCTTTACCGCGCTCGACGGGATAATGGCATGTTCTTCTGTCGGCGGAACGGTGGATTTTTCTCAATCGCCCGAGTTTCAGAGGGCCCTGAAAAACAACCGGCATCACGCCATCCATTCAGGTGATCCGAAAATCAGTGAGGAACCTGTCATCGTTCTGTACCGGCCCGTTTCAGAGAACGGCGAAACCATCGGTATGATGGCAGTGTCCGTCCCTGAAAATAGCCTTATCTCGGATGCCGACATTCAGCATGACATCACCCCGCTGGCCATTTTGACTGTGAACCGTTTTGGTGAGGTCCTGACCGCCGAAGGACCATTGGAAGATGCCGCCACCGAACTTCCGATGGCGTTCGACCCCATGCTGCGCAGCAAAAAGCGCGGTCTCGTCTTTGACGACGTCACCGAAGCCGGGCTCAACCGTCTTTATGCCATTGTGCCCATCGTTGAAAACACGATTTACGCGGTCAGCATCTGGCCGACAGACGCGGTGATTTTGGGGTCCAGTACGTCCACCCGGCTGACATCCCTGATGCCGATCTTCATGTGGATCGCCAGCCTTGTGGTGGCGTTCTGGGCGCTGAACAGGCTGGCGCTGAAACACATCCGCAAGTTGGGTCGCCAGATGAGACGGTTCGCGATGGACCGTACCCTGCCACCGGATACGTTTGATCCAAGCGTGCCTACGGAACTGGTCGCGATGGAGCGTACGTTTTTTGAAATGGCTGAATCCATCATGAAGGATGAGGCCACGCTCGAAGACAGCCTTCGCGAAAAGAATATCCTACTCAAAGAGGTGCATCACCGGGTTAAAAATAATCTGCAGCTGATATCTTCGATCATGAACATGCAGATCCGTCAGGCCAGCGGCCCTGAAGAACGTGATGTTCTGCAGCGGCTCCAACAGCGGATCCTCGGTTTGGCGACGGTGCACGAAAATCTCTATCAGAATGATAGCCTTGTGCGGGTAAATGCGAAAAACCTGCTCCGGGGACTGGTCGATCAGGTTCTGGGGCTTGGGATGGACACCGCGACCAAAACAGAGGTCATCCAGACCTATGATGACGTCATGCTTGATCCTGATGATGCCGCGCCGCTCTCGCTGATGGTTTCCGAAGCAATGACCAACGCGCTCAAATATGTTCGCACCACAGGCGGGAAGCCCGGCCAAATCAGCATCACGCTGCGACACACTGGCGAGGAAGAGGCACAGCTTACGGTCAGCAACACGGCAACAGAAGAAGAGCACGATGTGGGAACCGGTCTGGGTTCAAAACTGATCACAGCCTTCGCGCGTCAGTTGAATGGGCAGATCGAAATAACTCAATCCGACGATGAATATCGCCTCAGCGTGGTCTTCCCGGTGCCCAAAGATGGCAAACCCATTCTCGATTATTGACCCATTTTGAGAGGCGCTCAAGCGCTCTCCAAGCGTGCCATGCCCGGTTTTCTGGAACTTTCCGACCAGCGCATTCGTTTATTCAGCAACACGCAAACACATATGCGACCAAAGGAGGTCCCAACATGACAGTAGAATTGCTGATCGGCAGTCTGGCTGTTCTCTTGTTGGGTGCCGTGATTATCCTGATGCTGTCCGGCGATCGTCGGATCAGCTATCAATCCCAGTCCTGGGACAAACATGATCGGTCACCGAACAATCGGGAAACGCACCGAAAAGACTAAAATGAAAACAGTTTTGCACCCCGTCGGCCTAAAAGGTCGGCGGGGTGCATGCACTCACCACTTCGCATTCAACTTTCCCGATATTTCGAAACCGATGGGGTAGGCGGCTGTCGAAAAGATATCCGTCTCCGGGATGCAGCTCTTCCACAACTCCATCTACCGTCACTTCGACACTACCCTTGACGACAATCCCCGCTTCTTCGCCCACGTGCGATAGCAACTCCGGCCCGGTGTCCGCACCAGGGGGATAGGTTTCATGCAGAACCTGCAGACTGTGGTCAGTTGCATTGCCTAACTGGCGCAGTGATACCTGACCCGCACTGCCCGGTGTGATTTCCGTGAACTCATCCGCCCGATAGAAAACCTTGGGCACTTCCGGTTCTTCCAGTGTCGAAAAGAACTCTGCCATGCTGATGGGGATCGCATCCAGCAAGCTTTTGAGCGAGGCCACGGACGGGCTTGTGCGGTTCTTTTCGATCAGCGATATGGTGCCGTTCGTCAGACCCGCACGCGCGGCAAGCTCACGCTGCGACAAACCGCGTTGCTTGCGGATCGACCTCAACTTGTGACCAATATCCAAGGCGGTTCCTCCTTTGCTGACGGCATGCTTAGCGCCGACAGGGGGCGTTGTCACAAAGAAAATAGTAGCCAATTCCAGCCGGTTCCCGTCCGGCCTCAAATTCTCAATTGACAATTATTTTAAACAGTAGGATAGCAGATTTTAAACGCATGATCTGCGTTTCGTGAGATGTTTTCGAGCCAGAGGAATCGAACATGACCGATACAGCAAAGAAGCCGCGCCGCAAGGCCGCCCCGAAGAAGAAAGCCGTCAAAGCAGCCGCACCCAAGGCCGATCAAGTGAAAACCATCGTGTCTCAGGCCGTTGCCGCCGCAGATGTCACCAATGCTCAACTGATCGCCCGCCGCGACGCCGCCGTCGCCCGCGGTGTCGCATCCGCAGCACCCGTCTACGCCAAATACGCCGAAAACGCCGAACTTTGGGATGTTGAAGGCAACCGCTACATCGACTTCGTCGGTGGTATCGGCGTCCTGAACACAGGCCATCGTCACCCCAAGGTGATCGCGGCCGCCAAAGCGCAGGAAGACCACTATACGCACACGTCTTTCCAGGTCGTCCCGTACGAGCCCTATGTCGAATTGGCTGAAAAGCTAAACGCCCTGGCCCCCGGCGACGCACCCAAGAAGACCCTGCTGGTCACCACCGGTGCCGAAGCGGTTGAGAACGCCGTCAAGATCGCCCGTGCCGCCACAGGCCGCCCCGGTGTGATCGCATTCACGGCTGGCTATCACGGCCGCACCCTGCTGACCCTCGGCATGACCGGCAAGGTGTCTCCTTACAAGAAAGGCGTCGGCCCCTTCCCGGCGGACGTCTTCCGCGCCCCATTCCCGTCCGTGCGTGACGGGATCACCGTGGACGACGCGATCACCGGGTTGAAGAATCTGTTCCTGACCGATGCAGAACCGTCCCGCGTTGCCGCGATCATCATCGAACCCGTGCTGGGTGAAGGCGGCTATGTGCCTGTGCCCTTCGACATGATGCAGCAACTGCGCGATATCTGTGACGAACATGGCATCCTGCTGATTGCTGATGAAGTGCAGGCAGGCTTTGGCCGTACCGGCACCTGGTTCGCAATTGAGCATTCCGGCGTTGTGCCTGACCTGATCACCGTGGCGAAATCCATGGCGGGTGGCTATCCGCTGGCCGGTGTAATCGGTCGCGCTGACGTGATGGACGCGATGGACCCCGGCGGTTTGGGCGGCACCTACGGCGGCAACCCCGTCGCCTGCGCCGCAGCGCTTGCAGCCATCGAGGCGATTGAAGACGAGGGCCTGCTCGCCCGCTCCACCGCGATGGGTGAGACGCTCAAGTCCCGCTTTGCCGAGATCGGCGCGCGCTCAGCCCCCTACCGTTTCTGGGACATTCGCGGCCTTGGCGCGATGGTCGCGGTTGAATTCGTCTCCGACTTCGATACCGCCACCCCTGACGCGGACTTTACCAAGCGCGTCATCGCCCACGCGATGAAGCGCGGTCTGCTGCTGCTGAGCTGTGGCATGCATGGCAACGCATTGCGCGTGATGGTGCCGCTGACCGCATCTGATGCGATCATCGATGAAGGCATGGCCATCTTCGAAGCAGCCGTTCAGGCGGCTGTTGCCGAAGGTTAGGGCGCCTCACATCCCCCCGCAGTGCAAGGCCGCCGGTTTCTGACCGGCGGCCTATTTTATCTCAGGCGTGCAAATGTTGGAACCAATCGTACTGTCCACGGGTTTCCCTGTATCTGCAGGGAGGGTGAAGATGATTGAAATCAACAAATTTGCGCCACGCGCCGTCGAAATGAAAGTGCGCGGACCCATCGAACAAAACGATATCGAAAAACTGGAATCCGCGCTGGATCCGTACCTGCCGGACGAAGGGTCGATCAGTGCTGTCATTGACATCACGGACACGGATCGCGACCTCGTGAACAAACCTGCGCACCTTGATCGGCTGCTCGCGCAAATTGACAAGTTTGCGCGCATTGCCGTCGTCACACATGACCGCGCGGTCTCAGGGATCGTGTCTGCCGTGGATGCGCTGATGCCCGCGGGATCGCTGCAACAGTTTGAGCCCGCCCGCGTCAGCAAGGCGCGCGACTTTGCAGCCCACCTGAATCGCCCGGACGGCCCCCTTCCACCAGCCGAATAGGACGTGTCAGTCTATCGGTGCAAAGCTGTCCGCGCGGGCACGGGCCCAGCGGGTCTTGTTGCCGCGATAATCCTTTGCATTGTCGTCCAGCAGGTACCCTTCGGGCAGATATGCATAGACGTTTGACCCTTCGGTCATGCTGCGGTCACTCTGACGCATCATCAGGTGCCGCGGCAGGAAATCACTGGGATGATCCAGCGCTGCTGCCCCGGTCATTTCCGCCAGGGCTTCCATTGTGTTCTCATGGAACCGCGCGACCCGCTTGCTCTTGTGGCTGACACTTAGCGCACGCATGCGGGTCTTGTCCTGCGTGGCGACGCCCACAGGGCAATGATTGGTATGACAGGCCTGTGCCTGAATGCATCCTATGGCAAACATGAAACCCCGCGCCGAATTGCACCAATCCGCCCCCAGCGCGAGCGCCCGCGCGATGTCAAAGGCATGCACGATCTTGCCCGCCGCCCCTACCTTGATCTGGTCCCGGATACCGGCACCGCGCAGCGTGTTGTGCACAAACGTCAGCCCCTCGACCATCGGCATGCCAACGTGGTTCGAAAACTCGACCGGGGCGGCACCTGTGCCGCCTTCTGTACCATCAACGACAATGAAATCCGGCGTGATGCCGGTTTCCAGCATCGCCTTGACCATGCACATGAACTCACGTTGGTGCCCGATGCACAGCTTGAAGCCAACCGGCTTGCCGCCCGACATATCCCGCAACTGGCCGATAAACTCCATCATTTCAAGCGGCGTGGAAAACGCTGAATGGGCTGCGGGTGAGATACAATCCACGCCCTCCGGGATACCGCGCGCCTCTGCGATTTCGGGACTGATCTTGGATGCAGGCAGCATCCCGCCATGCCCCGGCTTTGCCCCTTGGCTTAGCTTCAGTTCCACCATCTTGATCTGATCAAGCGCGACGGTTTCCTTGTACTTTTCGGCGTCAAAAGACCCGTCCGCGGCGCGACAGCCAAAATACCCCGACGCAATCTGCCAGATCAGATCGCCGCCGCCCGCCTTGTGATAGCGACTGACCGATCCTTCGCCGGTGTCATGGGCGAAACCGCCCAACTGCGCACCGGTGTTCAAGGCCTCGATCGCATTGGCCGAAAGCGACCCAAAGCTCATCGCCGAAATATTGTAGAGCGATGCCGAATAGGGCTGCTTGCAGTCCTTGCCCCCAATCAATGTGCGGAAATTGTGGTCATGTATTTCTTTGGGCTGCACCGAATGGGTCACCCACGAATATCCCGCATCATAAACCCGTTCGCGGGTCCCGAAGGGCCGCGCATCTTCCTGTCCCTTGGCCCGCTGATACACCAGACTGCGGTCATCGCGGCTAAAGGGCTCTTCGTCCTGATCCGATTCGATCAGATACTGCCGGATCTCCGGGCGAATCCCTTCAAAAATGAAGCGCATATGCCCCAGAATGGGATAGTTGCGCAGTATCGAATGCCGTTTCTGGGTGACGTCGTAGATCCCGATCACGGCGAGGATCACAAAGAAAACCAACGGCAGCGCAAACCACCATGACCATGCGACCATGAGGATGAAAGACAGCAGGGCCAGGGCATCAACGACCAATAACGTCGTGTACCGCGTCAGTTCTTTGAATTCGGGCATGTGATGTGTTCCAGCTTTTGATGAGTTACAATCACGTTTGACCGGATTGCCGGGGCACGCAAGCGCCAGATTTCTCAAGACGACCAAAATTGTTTAATTTATTAAACGAATTATTGTTGATACTGCCCAGATTTCCGCGCGACCACCAAATTTCTCGATAGATAATAGACAGTTATATAGTTACAATTTGATGGGCATAGACTGCTTGATCATAATATCGAACAGGCCTAACCTCCGATGGAGAATCTCCTTGTGTCATATGCTTTATGCCACGCCGGGGGATGCACGACCGCCTTGTGTGGTCATTTGGGGAGAAACTTGATCATCGCGATCCATGGACTAGCCTCAAGATGGTATATCCTTCAGCTCTCCGGGCTGGCGGTGCCCAAAACAAAAAAGGGAGAAACTTAATGAAAATGTTCAAGATGCTTGCAGTCGCAGGAGCCATGGTGGCCGGGACGACCGCAATGGCTCAGGAAAAGTTCATCACGATTGGCACTGGCGGTCAGACCGGCGTGTACTTTGTCGTCGGCCAGTCAATCTGCCGTCTGGTGAACCGCGGCTCTGCCGATCACGGAATGAAGTGCACAGCGCCTTCGACCGGTGGTTCCATCGCCAACATCAACGCGATCAAGGCTGGCGATATGGACATGGGCGTGGCCCAGTCCGACTGGCAGTTCCACGCCTATAACGGCACCTCCAAGTTCGAGGGTGATAAGTTCGACAACCTGCGCGCAGTCTTTTCCGTGCATGGTGAGCCGTTCAACGTCATCGCGCGTGCCGACAGTGGCATCACCTCCTTCGATGACCTCAAGGGCAAGCGCGTCAACATCGGCAACCCTGGTTCCGGCCAGCGCGCCACCATGGAAGTCGTGATGGACGCCAAGGGCTGGACGCTGGATGACTTCGCACTCGCCTCGGAACTCAAGCCAGCTGAGCAAGCTGCCGCGTTGGGCGACAACAAAGTCGATGCGATCATCTATACTGTTGGTCACCCTAACGGCTCCATTCAGGAAGCTGTTTCCACCATCGACGCGTCGCTCGTGCCGGTCACCGGTGACGCCATCGACGGCCTGATCAACGACAACCCCTATTACGCCGCCGCAACTATTCCGGGCGGCATGTACAAGGGCACGGACAACGACGTGAACACCTTCGGTGTGAAGGCGACGTTCGTGACATCTGCCGATGTGGACGAAGATGTGGTCTATCAGGTGGTCAAGGCGGTCTTTGACAATTTCGATCGCTTCAAGCGTCTGCACCCCGCGTTTGAGAACTTGACCGAAGAAGAGATGATCTCTGGCGGTCTGAGCGCGCCTCTGCACCCCGGTGCTGAGAAGTACTACAAAGAACGTGGCTGGATGTAATCTCGGACTATCGGTCGGAAATACCGACGCGATACCGACATAACACCGACGTGAAACAGATGGCGGCAGAACACCTGCCGCCATCTACCACCGCCAGACACTGACTAAAACCGCACCGGCAAAAACGCTGGGCGACAGGGGGACACACGATGGCGCAAAATGACAACGAAAAGTATCAGCAACAAGCCGCCCGGGTTGAGACCGAAGCCACCGGCGCGCGCGGTGGTTTAAGCCAGGATGAACTGGACGAACTGGTCGCTTCGTCTGACACGGGTGGCCGCAGCGTCGCCGGTCCTGTTGGCATGTTGCTCATGCTCGTTGCTCTCGCCTGGTCGCTGTTCCAGCTCTATATCGCATCGCCCTTTGGTCTCTTCAACGACACCCTAGCGCGTTCAATTCATTTGGGTTTTGCGGTTTTTCTAGGCGTTCTCGCCTTCCCTGCTGCCCGTACCACATTCCAGATTGCGCTTGGCGTGATCGTCCCTCTGGCACTTGCCGGTCTCTTCATGGTGGCTGCCAAAGATGGTGTTGCCACGTGGTGGATTCCGTTGCCCGCGATCTTTGTCGCCGCGACGGTTGTTCTTGGGTCGCCCAAGGACCGTATTCCCATTTGGGAATGGGCGCTGGCCATCCTTGGCTCTCTTGCTGCCCTCTACCTGTTCCTCTTTTACCGCGACATCGCCGACCGTGTCGGCGCGCCGATCCTGCAGGACTACGTCGTCGCCGTCATCGGTATCACGATCCTGCTCGAAGCCACCCGTCGTGCCCTGGGCCCCGCCCTGATGATCGTCGCCTCAACCTTTCTGATTTATACCGTGCTGGGCCCGAACATGCCCAGCATCATCGCGCACAAGGGCAACAGCCTTTCTGAGATCGTAAACCACCAGTGGATCACGACCGAAGGTGTTTTTGGTATCGCGCTGGGCGTATCGACCTCCTTCGTGTTCCTCTTCGTCCTGTTCGGGTCGTTGTTGGATAAAGCGGGTGCGGGCAACTACTTTATCCAGGTCGCGTTCTCGCTGATGGGTCATATGAAAGGCGGACCGGCGAAAGCCGCGGTCGTGTCCTCGGCCATGACAGGCTTGATCTCAGGGTCCTCCATCGCGAACGTGGTGACCACGGGTACTTTCACGATCCCCCTGATGAAAAAGGTCGGCTTCAGTTCCGAAAAAGCGGGCGCGGTCGAAGTGGCCAGTTCCGTGAACGGCCAGATCATGCCGCCCGTGATGGGGGCTGCTGCCTTCCTGATGGTCGAGTACGTGGGCATCCCTTACCCGGAAGTCGTCAAACACGCCTTCCTGCCTGCCGCAATCTCCTACATCGCGCTGGTCTACATCGTCCACCTTGAGGCGATGAAAGCCGGTCTGGAAGGCCTGCCGCGCCCGGTCGAACCCAAGCCGTGGGTTGCCTGGCTGATCAGCATGGCCTTCACGGTCGCCGCCATCTGCGCGCTCAGCTTCGCAGTCTACTACCTGATGGGCTGGATCCGCCCGGCGTTCCCTGAGACAGCTGGCTATATCGTCTTTGTCTTCCTGACAGCGGTCTATGTTGGCCTGCTTTATGTGGCCTCTCGCGAGGCCCCGCTCAAGCTGGACGATCCCAACGCCCCGGTGACAAAGCTGCCGGTGCCGGGCCCCACGATCCGCTCCGGCCTGCACTTCATCCTGCCCATCGTGGTTCTGGTTTGGGCCCTGATGGTAGACCGTCTGTCGCCCGGCCTTTCAGCGTTCTGGGCAACGGCCTACATGATCTTCATTCTGGTCACGCAGCGCCCGTTGACGGCTATCTTCCGTGGCGAGAGCAAAATGGGTGAGGACATCAAGAATGGGTTTCTTGACCTGATCGACGGTCTTGTGACAGGCGCGCGCAACATGATCGGGATCGGTATTGCCACGGCGACCGCGGGTATCATCGTGGGCGCCGTCAGCCAGACAGGCGTCGGCGCGGCCCTAGCGGATCTCGTCGAGGTCATGTCGGGCGGTTATATGCTGGCCATTCTTGCACTGACCGCTGTGCTGTCCCTGATCCTTGGCATGGGCCTGCCAACCACGGCGAACTACATCGTTGTATCGGCACTGCTTGCGCCTGTGATTGTGACCCTTGGCCAGCAGAACGGGTTGATTGTGCCGCTGATCGCTGTGCACCTCTTTGTGTTCTACTTTGGGATCATGGCTGACGTGACACCGCCTGTGGGGCTGGCAAGCTTTGCTGCTGCCGCCGTGTCTGGCGGGGATCCGATCAAGACCGGTGCGGTAGCCTTCTTCTATTCGTTGCGCACCGCTGCGCTGCCTTTCCTGTTCATCTACAACACCGAACTGCTGCTGATCGATGTCACTTGGGGACAGGGTATATTCGTCTTCATTGTGGCGACAGTCGCGATGTTGCTCTTTGCGGCGGCGACCCAAGGCTATTTCCTTGCCAAGAGCCGCTTTTACGAAAGCATCGCGCTGTTGCTCATCGCGTTTACGCTTTTCCGTCCGGGGTACTGGATGGACATGGTATCGCCCCCCTTCGAAGAGGTTGCACCAACAGAAATTACTGAGGCTGCCGGGGCCACACCAGCGGGCGAGGACCTTCGGCTGCGGATTGCGGGTGTGAACGATCTGGGTGATCCGATCGAATTCGTGGCGATCCTGCCCATTGGCGACGGTGCGAGTGGCGAGGAAAAGCTGGAAAATGCAGGACTGCTCTTCCGAGAAGACGGCGGGAAGATGATCATCGATGACGTGTCCTTTGACAGCGCCGCGCAGAATGCGGGCCTTGATTGGGATCAGGAAGTGCTCCGTGTTCTCAAGCCTGTTTCGCAGCTGTCGAAGTACCTGATGTTCATCCCCGCGTTGTTGCTTTTAGGCCTGATCGTGTTTCTCCAGCGCGGTCGCGCCGACAAGGCACCGAACAAGCAAGCTGCGGCCTGATCGCCATCGCGTCTGCGCATAAATACAGCGGTCCGATGGCCGCATGGAGGGGATGCAAAGTCACCTGTTCCACATCGCTCAAGAAGGGCGTATGGACATCCGAAAGCAGGCTGGGGGCGAGATACATCATCGCCCTGGACAGTCTGACAGGATGGAGCGATCAGCCATGACACCTTTTGCTATTGCCGGCGTACAGATGTACGTCAATGCCCTTGAATCCAACGTGGAAGGGATGATCCAGCGCCTCAATATCCTGATGGCGCGGTTCCCCTGGACGCAGATGGTTCTGTTCTCTGAACTGGCACCCTTCGGACCGCTCGACAGGTTCGCCTTGCCGCCCGAGAACGAGACCATCGAAAAGTTTCAGGAGGCGGCACGCAAGCATCGCGTCTGGCTTATTCCCGGTTCGATGTTCCTCAAGAACCCCGAGGACGGGCGGGTCTATAACACCTCGGTGGTGATCAACCCCGAAGGTGAGATCGTGCGCCGTTATGCCAAGATGTTTCCGTTTCGGCCTTATGAAAGTGGCATTGCTGCGGGGACAGAATTCTGTGTCTTTGACGTGCCTGATGTGGGCCGTTTCGGTCTTTCGATCTGCTATGACATCTGGTTCCCGGAAACCACACGCCAACTGACATCGCAGGGCGTAGAGGTTCTGTTGCACCCGGTGCTGACCGGTACCACCGACCGCGATGCTGAGTTGGCCATCGCACGTGCCACGGCGGCACAGTTCCAGTGCTATATCTTTGACGTCAACGGTCTTGGTGCGGGCGGCGTCGGCAAATCCTGCGTGGTTGATCCCACCTCTATGGTGCTGCACCAGTCAGCAGGTCAGGAAGACATGTTCCCGATCGAGATTGACCTCAATATGGTGCGCCGCCAGCGCGAGGCGGGCATGAAGGGCCTTGGGCAGGTGCTCAAATCCTTCCGCGACAGATCCACGGACTTTTCGGTTTATGACCGATCCAGTGGAACGGATGCCTATCTTCAGACGTTAGGTCCATTGGAAATACCACAACAGGGAAGCCGCGCCGGCCTTCATGTTGATGTGCCAGCAGAGCGCATCCCGCAGGCTCCGGCGTACAAGGGCCAGGAATCTATGCCCGCATTTTCACACACACCTGGCGGTTTCGCGCCCGAACCGATGCCGAACCCATCGGCTGGAACCGCGAATGAACCGCCCGTCGCAAAATCTACCGCCGCGCCTGCGGCATCCATGCCCAATGCTCCGGTGACACCCGGAGTCCTGACGGGCTCTGAAACACTATCCAGCGGTTAGGCTGCGCATAAGGCGGGCCAAAGGTCCGCTCGTGTGTCAGCCTATCCGCCCAAGCGGAGAACGACTGATGCATGCGATGAATGACTACTCTTCGGCGATCCAACTGCGGTCAGACCGGTGGAGCGCGCTGCGCGAAGTGACCTCTGCGCTCAAACGTAGCCCGCCCCAGCAATCCATCGCAAAGTTGAATAAGCAAGCTCAGGACCTTTTTGAATCTCTTGCCTTGATTGAACCTTACTGGGCGTTTCCCGGTATGGCCGCGTTTGACCATATGCGCCGCCAGTTTGAACACGGAAACGTCGCTGACCTTGCCTTTGCCGTAAACCGCGTGACCCGGGCCCTGACAACCGGCGCTTACCGCCGCAGATCCATCCCCCTTGAACGCGACAGCGTGGACGAAGAAGAACACGCAGACGAAGCGATGTTGCCGCCTGAAGCGCGCGCCATGGCCAAGCCCTATTTTGAAGTGCTGATTGTTGATGACGTATCAGATCAGCAGGAGCGCTGGCTGCGCAACAACGTCACACGCATGCGCCGCCACGAAGACCCGTTCGTTTACGAGGCCGTCGTAGTGCCCAGCATCGAAGACGCGCTGGTGGCGGTGCTTTTCAACCACAACATCCAGGCCATTGTCGTACGCCCGGGGCTCAGCCTGAAATCGACGGTGAAAGAGGAAATCCTGACCCGCTTTCTTGCGCGCGCCGGCGGGCACGAAGCCATCGATGCGTTGCAGCCGGAAAACTACGGGCCAGAGCTGTGTCGGATGATCGCCAATGTCCGCCCGGAACTGGACGCTTACCTTGTGACCGAACGGTCCGTCGAGGATATTGCCGGGCTTGATCTGGGGATTTGCCGACGGGTCTTTTATAATCAAGAAGACTTTATGGAGCTGCATCTGAACATCCTGCGCGGGGTTCAGGCACGCAACAAGTCGCCGTTCTTTACGGCGCTGGTCGAATATTCCAAGCAACCCACGGGCGTTTTTCACGCGATGCCCATCAGTCGTGGGAAATCAATCTCGCGCAGTCACTGGATTCAGGACATGGGGGCGTTTTATGGCCCCAATATCTTTCTCGCTGAAACCTCGGCCACGTCCGGGGGGCTCGACAGCCTGCTGGAACCGCACGGACCGATCAAGGAAGCGCAGGAACTGGCCGCACGCGCGTTTGGCTCCAAACAGACCTTCTTTGCCACCAACGGTACGTCGACCTGTAACAAGATCGTCGTACAGGCGCTGGTTCGCCCCGGTGACATCGTCCTGGTCGACCGCGATTGCCACAAATCGCACCACTACGGCATGGTTTTGGCGGGCGCGCAGGTGTCCTATCTCGATAGCTATCCACTCAACGAATATTCGATGTACGGCGCGGTGCCGTTGCGCGAAATAAAGCATCAGCTGCTCGCATTGAAAGAGGCGGGCAAGTTGGATCGCGTTCGCATGCTTTTGCTGACCAACTGCACCTTTGATGGGCTTGTCTACAACGTTGAGCGGGTGATGGAAGAATGTCTGGCAATCAAACCCGACCTTGTTTTTCTCTGGGACGAAGCGTGGTTTGCCTTTGCCCGATTTAACCCGACCTATCGCCAGCGCACGGGCATGAATGTGGCCAATAACCTGCGCGAAAAGCTCCGCACTGAAGCACATGCGCAGAAATATGAGGCGCAGCAGGCGGAACTTGAAGGTGCGGACACTGAAACACTTCTGAACACCCGACTGATCCCGCCGCCACAAACGCGCGTGCGGGTCTATACGACACAATCGACCCACAAGACGCTAACCTCTTTGCGTCAGGGGTCGATGATTCATGTCAACGATCAGGACTTCAAAGGCGAAGTCGAACAGTCGTTCCATGAGGCGTATATGACGCACACCTCTACCTCACCCAATTACCAGATCATTGCGTCGCTGGATGTCGGGCGCAGACAGGTCGAGCTTGAAGGGTTCGAATTTGTCCAGCGCCAGATCGAGGCGGCCATGTCAATGCGTCGCGCAATCAGCGATCATCCTTTGCTCAGTAAATATTTCCGGGTGCTGAGGCCCGGCGACATGATCCCCGAAGAATACCGCCCCAGCGGCGTCCAAAGCTACTATGACGTAGAACGCGGCTGGACCGATATGTGGGAAAGCTGGGAACAGGATGAATTTGCCCTTGATCCCACCCGCGTGACGCTGGCCGTCGGCGGGACCGGTTGGGACGGCGATACGTTCAAGACGCAGATCCTGATGGACAAATACGGCATCCAGATCAACAAAACATCCCGCAATACTGTGCTGTTCATGACAAACATTGGTACCACGCGGTCCTCAGTCGCTTATCTGATCGAGGTGTTGGTGGAGATTGCCCATTCACTGGACGATCTGATGGATGACGCTTCCAATATGGAAAGGCGTGCGTTCGATCGGCGGGTCTCCAATCTAGTAGAGAACTATCCGCCGCTGCCCGACTTCAGCCGCTTTCACGAGGCATTTCGCGCAGACGAGGAAACGCCAGAGGGCGACATCCGTTCGGCGTTCTTTCTGGCCTACGACGACACCAATTGCGACTATCTGGAACTTGATGGGTCCCTGAAGGAAGCGATGGATGCAGGTGAGACGGTTGTCTCTGCCAGCTTTATCATCCCCTATCCACCCGGCTTTCCCATTCTGGTGCCCGGACAGGTGGTCAGTCAGGAAATCCTGTCTTTCATGCGTGCGCTGGATGTCAGCGAAATTCATGGTTACCGGCCCGATCTGGGCTTGCGTGTCTTTACTGCGGAGGCGTTGGAAAACGTCCGCGTCAAAGACCTGTCTCATTCCCCGAACTAAACGAAAAGGACCTCACCTATGGCTACTGTTCTGAAGAATATCTCTGAAATCCGCCGGTTCTTTCACCGCAACGAAGACCCGATCTATTTCATCTCTGCCACCAACTTTAACCTGCTGGGGCTGGACGAATGGGTGAAGAATTTCAAATACATCTGCTACATCGACTGTTACGGCGGTAAGCACCCCAACGTGTTCTGCCCCTCCGAGCAGCCGCATGCGGAATTCCAGTCCATCGAGGACATCAACAACTATCTGTTGCAGCACAAGGAAGTCATCGACTTCATCAAGCGGCGCGGTGGCAAGCCCAAGTTCGTGTTTCTGATGTTCGATGAGGAAACCGAACGTCTGTCCAAGGAATTGGGTGCCTCTGTCTGGTTCCCAAAGGCCAAGTTGCGCACTTCGATGGACAACAAGATCGAAACCGTACGCATCGGCAACAAGGCGGGCGTGCCCTCTGTGCCCAATGCGCTGAGCGAGGTGAAGGACTACGAGCACCTCAAGGAGATCTGCAAGAAGAACAATCTGGGTAACGATCTGGTGCTGCAATCGGCCTTTGGCGATTCCGGCCACACAACGTTCTTTATCAAAAACGAGGCTGACTTCCGCCGTCACGAGAGTGAGATCGTAGGCGAAGGCGAAATCAAAGTGATGAAGCGGATCGATTGCCGCGGGTCAGCGATTGAAGCCTGTGCGACCAAGGAAGGCACCATCGTTGGTCCCCTGATGACCGAACTCGTCGGCTTCAAGGAACTGACGCCCTATCGCGGCGGCTGGTGTGGAAACGAAATGCTGGCCACTGCCTTTCCGCCCAAGGTGCGCGAAAAAGCGCGCGAGTTGACGTTCAAGTTCGGTGAACAGCTGCGCAAGGAAGGGTATCGCGGATACTTTGAATTGGATTTCCTGATCGACAAGAAGACCGGCGATCTTTGGCTGGGGGAACTGAACCCGCGCATCACCGGGGCGTCGTCCATGACAAACCACGCCGCCTTTGCGCATGCAGATGCGCCGCTGTTCCTGTTCCACCTGCTGGAGTTCTCAAAGAAAAAGTTCAACCTTGATGTGGACGAACTGAACGCGCGCTGGGCAGATCCGGACAACATCGACGGCTGGTCCCAGATGGTGATCAAGCATACCGAAGACAGCGTCGACATCTGTTCGGCCTGTCCCGAGACCGGGATATACAAGATGAAAGAGGACGGCAGCGTTGTGTTTGATCGTTTCGATTATCACCGCCGCGCCGTCGAATCAGAAAACGAAGCGTTCTTTCTGCGTATCCTTCAGCCTGGAGACTATCGCTATGAAGGGGCAGACATCGGCATCCTGGTCACGCGCGGTCGTTCTATGACCAAGGGTTTCCAGTTGAACGAGCGTGCGAAAAAGTGGATTCACGGAATCAAGAGTTCCGTTGATGGGAAACCATTGCCCACAGCGCAGGCTGGACCCGAACTTGCGGACCCGGCGTTCAAGATCCTCTAGCCCGAAAGGCTCTCATGTATTGGCGCGCTTTGCACGAAGATCAGCCCGGCCCCAAATGGGCTGGGCTTTTCGCCGAATACTGGCCCGACTATCACGCATGGTGGCTCAAGGAGGGCGATAGCGCGCGCCCTACATATACGCAATGCCGCCGCGCACTGAAGGATCACATGCCAGAGCTCTTGCCGCTTTACGATCAGCTGTGTGAACTGGCCGGTGGTGGCGATAACGCCGCCCGATTCCTCAGCTTTTTCAACCCGCCACCTTACCTTTCCGCCTGCTCACAAGCGATCTGGGCGGGCAAGGAACCTGTCATGGTGCGCAACTATGACTACAACCCGTCGGCTTTCGACAGCCTTGTGCTGCACACAGGCTGGCAGGGACGCACCGTGATGGGAACCTCTGATGGTCTTTGGGGGCTGGTCGACGGTGTGAATGATGCCGGTCTGGCGATTTCATTGACCTTCGGCGGGCGGCGTATCGTCGGGCAGGGGTTCGGCGTGCCACTGATCCTGCGCTATGTGCTGCAAACCTGTGAAACGGCACAAGAAGCGGGCGAAGTCTTGCAGCGTGTGCCGACGCACATGAGCTACAATGTCACGGTGATCGATCGCCGCCGCAATTACCTCACAGCAATGATGGGCCCAGACAGGCCTGCGGTCATCACCCATGCGGCAGTGGCCACGAACCATCAGGAAAATGTGGAATGGGTCAGTCACGCGCGTTTCACCGCAACAGTCGAGCGTGAGCGGTTCTTGCTGCAGCGTCTGCGCCTGCACCGCGACCCGGAAGAGAAATTCATCAACGCGTTTCTCAAGCCGCCCCTTTATTCCACGGCTTTCAACGCCGGATTTGGTACGCTTTATACCGCTGTCTACCGCCCGCGTAAGGGCGAGATGGAGCTGCGCTGGCCGGGTACGGTCTGGCCGCTCTCGCTGAAGAATTTCGAGGAAGGCGCGCGGTCGGTTCTTGTTCCGGGTGCGGCATGACCGGCCCGCTTTCATCGTTGCGTGTTATCGAGTTTTCAGGGCTTGGACCCGCGCCATTGGCGGGCCAATTACTGGCTGACTTAGGCGCGGAGGTTATCGCCGTAGATCGCAAAGCCGCCCCCGCCGACCCCACTGACATCAACCGTCGCGGCAAGAAATCCGTTGTGCTTGATCTGAAGTCAGAGGCAGGTCACCAGGCAGCACAAAAACTGATTGAAAGCGGTGACGTTCTGATTGAAGGGTTTCGACCCGGCGTGATGGAGCGTTTGAGGTTGGGTCCGCAGGATTGCGCCGACACCCTGATCTATGCGCGGATGACCGGATGGGGTCAGGAAGGGCCCTGGGCGCACACTGCTGGCCACGATATCAATTATCTTGCCCTGACCGGGGCCTTACATGCCATGGGTGAAAAAGGTCAGCCCCCTATTCCGCCGCTCAATCTGGTGGCGGACTATGGCGGGGGGACGATGTTCCTGATCTTTGGCATTCTCGCCGCTGTGATCGAACGCGGCGTGTCCGGCAAAGGGCAGGTCGTGGACGGCGCCATGGTAGATGGCGTGCCTGCGATGATGGGGCTGATCCACGGTATGCTGGCAAACGGGCGCTGGTCCGAGCAGCGCGCGTCCAATTGGCTGGATGGCGCCGCGCCATTCTATCGGTGCTACACGTGCAGCGATGGGAAATTCATCTCTGTAGGCGCCCTGGAGCCGCAGTTTTACGCGATACTGTTGGAAAAAATGGGTCTGTCAGAAGACCTGCGTGCCAGTCAGAATGATGTTGCGACATGGCCCGCCCGAACGGCACAATTCGCAGATATGTTTATGGAAAAAACCCGCGATGAATGGGCCGCGATCTTCGAGGGGTCAGACGCCTGTGTCGCGCCTGTGCTGACATTCACCGAAGCGGCAGAGCATCCGCATATGGCAGCCCGCGCGGCGCTGATCGCCCCTGATGGGGTCCTGCAGTCGAGTGTCGCACCCCGCTTCAGCAGGTTTACGGATCTGTCCCCCATGGCACCCCGCGCCGTCGGCGCAGACACCGCAGCCGTGTTAAACTCACTAGGGCTGGCCTCTGAAACCGGGGCCGGGCAAATATAAAAAGGCCCTCCCCGGGGGCGGAGAAGGCCTTTGGTCGATCAGGGTCTTTTTACGCCGCTTCGCGGTGATGGGCCCCTTCTTCGACCTCCTCGACGATCTTTGCAACAAAAGCATCAAGATCTTCGGGTGACCGGCTGGTGATGATGCCGTTGTCGACAACTACAGCGCTGTCTTCCCAATGGGCCCCGGCATTTTTCATATCCGTCTGGATCGAACCATAAGAAGTTGCCTTACGGCGTTCGATAATGCCCGCCTCGATCAGCAGCCATGGTGCATGGCAAATCGCTGCGATGGGCTTGCCCTTTGTGGCAAAGCTTTTGATCAGCGCGACGGCGTCTTCGTTGGTGCGCAGAATGTCAGGGTTTATCTGACCGCCGGGAAGAACCAACGCGTCATAGTCGGCAACGTCCACGTCAGCCAACTTCATGTCTGCTGTCGCCTTGTCTCCCCAGTTGTCTCCGTCCCAGCCGGTGATGTCTTCACCGTCAGGGGTCGCAATATGAACGGTTGCACCCTTGGACTTCAATGCATCGCGGGGATGCTCAAGCTCCGACTGCTCGAAGCCATGCGTGGATAGAATCAGTATTCTTGAATTGGTGATGTCTGTCATTTTCTTACTCCGTTAAGGTAACGATTGCCGACCCAACGTCGCGGAGCGACCGCGTGTTCCGTAAAACGCGGGCTTGCGGCAATCTGCCACCCATCTGCGAAGAAATTTCAAACCCCCATTATGGGATGTCGCCGCCCGGTGGGATCGGGTACTCTACACCCATGAAAGACACCACGGACACATTGGCAGAGACAAACCTTGATGATTTCATCGTCTGCCCCCAATGTGATGCGGTCTACCGGCTCAAAAGGCCGGATCGCGGCGAGCGCGCGGTCTGTCAGCGGTGCCACAAGGTTCTGATAATGCCGCGCAAGAATGCGGGCTTGCACATTATTGCCGTGGCTCTGGCTGTCGTCTTTTTGATCATCGGCGCGGCGGTATTCCCATTTCTGACGATTGATGCGGCAGGCAACAAGAATGCCGTGTCGATCCTGGATGCTGCGCTGGCCTTTACCGGCGGCCCGCTTTTAGCGTTGTCGCTGGCGACGGCCGCGCTGATCATCTTTATTCCGCTCTTTCGCGTCTTGCTGACGCTGTACGTCCTTGTGCCCATTGTTCTTGACAGGCAACCGGCCCGGCACGCCATTTCCGCCTTCCGGATCTCCGAGGCAATGCGCCCCTGGTCGATGGCAGAGATATTTGCGATCGGTTGTGCAGTCGCGCTGGTCAAGATCACGGATCTGGCCAATGTAGCATTCGGGCCTGCGTTCTGGATGTTTGGCATTCTTGTGGTTCTGGTGATCGCGCAGGACAGTTTTATGTGTAGATGGTCTGTATGGCATTCTCTGGAACACCCGAAAAAATCATAAGTGCCCGCGAATTGGGCATCGTCGCTTGCACGAGGTGCACCAAGGCTTGGCCGCTGGGCACGCAAACCTGTGGGCGCTGTGGGCACACGCTGGTATCGCGCGACCGGCTAAGTCTGCAGCGGGTTTGGGCTTTCTGGCTGATGGGGCTTATTTGCTATGTCCCGGCGAATATTTATCCCATGCTGATCACAAAGACCCTGTTCCAGGAAGACAAGAGCACCATCATTGGTGGCGCGATTGAGCTGGCAAAATACGGAAATCTTGGGATCGCGGCGATCATTCTGTTTGCCTCTGTCGTGATCCCGCTGGGCAAGTTCTGGGCGATTGCCTTTCTGGCGATCAGCGTCAAACAGCAACGTGTCATTTCCACTCGGTTCCGGCGCGTGCTCTACGAAGTGGTCGAGTATATCGGGCGCTGGTCCATGATCGATATCTTTGTGGTTGCGATTTTGTCCGCGCTGGTGCAACTCAAGGCACTGGCATCGATCAATCCTGGCCTTGCGAGCATCTTTTTCGCCCTGTCGGTCATCTTTACGATGCTGTCGGCGCAAGCCTTTGATTCCCGGATGATCTGGGATGTGCAGGCCAGGGATGGGGGCAAACCACAAGATGAGTGATACACCGCCCGAAGTCTCAGTGTCCCCGACGCGCAAGCTGTTTCTCAGCGGAGCTTCGATTGTCTGGCTGGTCCCCTTGCTTGCGCTGGTGATCGCGCTGGGTGTTGCGTGGCGATCCTACGCTGACCTTGGCCCTGTGATCGTCGTGGAATTCAAGGAAGGCACGGGTATCGTTGCCGGTGAAACGGAGCTGAAGTACCGCGATATTACGGTGGGGGCCGTTGAACGGGTCGGTTTTACCGCGGGGCTGGAGCGGGTGACGGCGTCCATTCGGGTAGACAAGGACGTAGCCCCCTATATCGACAGCGGTTCGGTGTTCTGGATCGTACAGCCAGAGGTAACCGCGCAGGGCATTTCGGGCCTCAGCACAGTGTTGAGCGGTGTATATATCCAAGGATCCTGGGACGATCAGATCGGCGCCACGGAAACCCGTTTTCAAGGCACACAAGAACCACCGCTTATCGTATCCGGACAAGGTGGTCTTGAGATTGCGTTTCGCACCACGGCAAACGGTCAGCTGACCGATAATGCGCCGATCCTATACAGGGGAATTGAAGTTGGACGCGTCGGACGGGCCAAGATTGATCCGCGCGGCGGATACGCTGTTGTCGAGGCGCTGATTTTTGAAGAGCACCGCGTGTTGGTCAACGAATCCACTCGGTTCTGGGATGCGTCTGGCTTTAGCGTGAATATCGGGCCTGCCGGGGCAGAGATCAATTTCTCCTCGCTTGCCACACTCGTCGGTGGCGGTATCACCTTTGACACGTTCGTTTCAGGTGGCGACCCGGTACAGGACGGCACGGTTTTCCGCATTTTCCCGGATGAAGAGACCGCGCGTAATTCGGTGTTTAACGCATCCGAGGTTGAGCCGCTCAAGGTCAGCGTGATCTTTGATGACAATATTTCCGGCCTTGTTGTCGGTGCCCCGGTAGAGCTGAGCGGCCTGAACATCGGTCAGGTCGACACGCTGGCCGGTTTGGTGGATTTCAACCAGTTCGGCGACAGCCGCGTGCGTCTCAACGTGATCCTGTCGATACAGCCTGCACGCCTTGGCCTGCCGGGGGAGGTAACCGCAGAAAATGCCTTGCGGTTCCTGCAGGATCGGGTCGCAAACGGTCTGCGGGCCCGTCTGACATCCGGCAGTCTGTTAACCGGTGGCCTCAAGGTAGAGCTGGTGATGGTGGAGGACGCGCCAACCGCGCGCCTTGTCGCAGACGGGGCCAGATTGCCGCAGATGCCGACCACCGACAGCGATGTGTCCGATGCAGCCGCGACGGTTGAGGGCGTCTTCAATCGCATCAACAATCTGCCGATTGAGGAATTGCTGAACAGTGCGATTTCCTTCCTGAATTCCGCCGAAGGTCTGATTAACGATGAAGACCTGCGTGAAACGCCGCAGGATGTGCGGGTTCTTTTGGCTGACATCAGCGATCTGGTGAAATCCGAAGAGATACAGAATGTGCCTGTGGCGCTGAACTCCCTGCTTACCCGGGCCGAAGGGTTGGTCACGCAGCTCGAAGAACAGCAATTGGCAGATCGTCTTTTGGCGGCGATTGACACAGTCACCGAAACGGCGGGATCGGTGACAACCTCGATGGAAGGCGTGCCTGAGCTTGTCGAAAGTCTGACGGCCGTGTCCCAAAAGGCCGAAGCCCTGAAAATCGAAGATCTGGTGGCGGAGGTGACCGATCTTGTTGTTTCTGCCGAAACGCTTCTGAGCTCCGAAGATGCGCAGGCGCTGCCTGCGTCTCTGCGCACCGCCGTGGACGAGGTGAATAGCACGCTGAATGAATTGCGCGCAGCCGGGGCGGTGAACGTCATCAACGAAACGCTTGAATCTGCCAGAGTTGCGGCAGGCAATATCGCGACAAGCACCGAAGAATTGCCGCAAATCACAGAGCGTTTGCGCGCCGTTCTGGATGATGCTGCATCAGCGACTGCAAATATCAACACAGCAGTCGAAGGTGTGCCGCAACTGGTCGAACGCATTCAGGCCATAGCCGCCAAAGCAGAGTCGCTCGAAGTCGAAGCTTTGATCGCTGAGCTGACTGCGCTGACCAAGTCGGCAGATGAATTGATCGGGACTGAGGACGCCAAGGCCTTGCCGACCTCGCTGAAGCGTGCGCTGGACGAGGTGAACTATACTTTGCAGACACTGCGTGAGGGCGGGACGGTCGAGAATATCAACCGGACCCTAGCCTCTGCCCGTAATGCGGCTGACGACATCTCGACGGTTACAAAGGATTTGCCAGGTGTCGTGGACCGCCTGAACCGGTTGTTTGCGCAGGCCAGCCGTACGATCGAGGGATATAACAAGGGGGACGAGATCAGTCGCGCCACCCAAGCCACGCTGCGTGACATCCAGAAAGCGGCAGACGCCCTTGCATCCCTCGCGCGGACCATAGAACGTAACCCGAATTCGCTTTTGCTTGGACGGTAAATGATGATGGCTGCACTTCGCACTTTGATCCTGGGATTTGTTCTCTTGCTGGCAGCCTGCGGCGGCTCGGCAGAGAGGTTCGCCGTGAGCACGCCATCGGTCGTCGAAGAGGTCCGTATCGGCTTTGCTTCTGTCGAAGTGCGTGACGTTTCTTTGCCGACTTACGCGGCCTCGGATGAGATCCACCTTCAAAGCGCAGATGGGCGGCTGACCAGTTCAACAGATGTGCTTTGGGCTGACGACCCCGAACGGGCTGTCGCGCTGGAGATCAGCCAGAACCTGGCACGTATGACCAAGCGCCGCATCGCTTCTGAGCCCTGGCCGTTTCAGTCCTTCCCCGACGCGCGGCTTGAATTGCGGTTTGCTGAATTGGTGGCAACAACTGCCGGACAATTCCGTGCATCTGGCCAATACTTTGTCGCCGTTGAAAACGGTGGCCGCGAACGATCCGGTCTTTTTGATCTCTCGGTGCCTTTTGATCCCGAGGCTGGCCCGACAGCCATCGCCGCAGCCCGCGGTCAACTGATCCTGGACCTTGCGGCCTATGTCGCGCGCAACGGGTTGCGCTAGGCGAACAGTTGGTTGCGCGTGGCGGCCTGCGGCTGCCGCCTAGAAGTCGAGATTTTCCACGCTCAGGGCGTTTTGCTGAATGAACTCGCGCCGTGGTTCCACCACGTCGCCCATCAACTTGGTGAACAGATCGTCGGCCTCTGCCATGTCATCCACTTTGACCCGCAACAGCGTGCGCGCATCCGGATCGAGGGTCGTTTCCCAGAGCTGATCGGGGTTCATCTCTCCCAATCCCTTGTAACGCTGCAGTGACAGGCCCTTTTCGCCTTCAGCTAGGATCGCATCCAGCAGGTCTATTGGCCCGTGAATAAGCTGACTTCGGTCCTTGCGGACCAAAGTGGCCGGCAACCGATAGACGTCCTGAAGGTGGGTCGTGAACGAGCCGGAGCGCTTTGCCTCGCCCGAACGGAGCATCTTGCCGTCCAGCGTGCGCACTTCCTCGACGCCACGCAGAATACGGGCCAGTCGGATGCCGTGGTCCTGTGTGATGCGCCCTTGCCAGCCGCGTTCGTACTCCAGCGCGATCAGATTCAGACGCTCCGCGACGTGGTCCGCCACGCCCTGCAGGTCCTTATCGACTGCACCGGGCACAAATGCCCCTGCAATCGCCGCCTGTTCCAGAATATGGCGGGGATAATGCGTTGGGAAAGCCTCAAGCACACGACGCAATTGGCGCGCCATATCGACCACGCGTGCAAGGTCGGCTCCGGTGATCTCCTCGCCATTGCCCTGTCGCAACATGGCGCCGTCGACGCCCTGCTGGATCAGGTAGTCTTCCATCGCAGCCTGATCCTTGAGGTACACTTCGGATTTGCCGCGGGACACTTTGTAAAGTGGCGGCTGCGCGATGTAGAGATGCCCATTCTCGATCAGTTCGGGCATTTGACGGTAGAAGAACGTTAGAAGCAGCGTTCTGATATGCGCGCCGTCCACGTCCGCATCCGTCATGATGACGATCTTGTGGTAGCGCAATTTCGAGATGTCGAATTCGTCGCGCCCGATGCCGGTACCCAGTGCCATCACCAGGTTGCCGATTTCCTGACTGGACAGCATCCGATCAAAGCGCGCCCTCTCCACGTTCAGGATCTTGCCCTTAAGCGGCAGGATCGCCTGTGTCTGCCGGTCCCGTCCCGTCTGGGCGGAGCCGCCCGCTGAGTCACCCTCGACCAGAAAGACCTCAGTCTTGGACGGATCCTTTTCAGAGCAGTCCTTGAGCTTGCCTGCGAGAAAGTTCACGTCCATGGCCGTCTTGCGCCGTGTCAGATCGCGCGCTTTGCGGGCGGCCTCGCGCGCATGGGCCGCTTCGATAATCTTGGAGACAACGATGCGCGCCTCATTGGGGTTTTCTTCAAACCACTCAGCCAGCTTCTCCCCTACCAGCCCTTCAACAGCCGGACGCACTTCGGAAGAGACCAGTTTGTCCTTGGTCTGCGAGCTGAATTTGGGATCAGGTACCTTGACGCTAAGCACACAGGTCAGCCCCTCGCGGGCGTCATCCCCGGTAAAGCTGACCTTCTCTTTCTTGGCGATGCCTGAGGACTGTGCGTAGTTGTTGATGGTTCGTGTCAGCGCGCCTCGAAAACCCGCCAGATGGGTGCCGCCATCACGCTGTGGGATGTTGTTGGTAAACGGCAGGACGTTTTCGTGATAGCTGTCGTTCCACCACATCGCGACTTCGACCCCGATTTCGTCCTTTTCACCTTGGACAAAGATCGGTTCGGGCATGACCGAAGACTTGTGACGATCAAGATATTTGACGAATTCCTTCACGCCGCCTTCGTAAAAAAGCTCTGTTTGCAGCGTTTCAACGGGCCGTTCATCTCGCAGAATAATCCGAACTCCAGAATTCAGAAATGCCAATTCGCGCAAGCGCTTTTCCAGCGTTTCGAAAGAATATTCGAGGTTCGAAAATGTCTGTGTCGAGGCCATGAACCGCACTTCGGTGCCGGTGCGGTCTGTGTCGCCAACAACTTCGAGATGCTTGGCGGTGAAACCGCCCTCGAAACGTGCCACATGTTCCTTGCCCTCGCGCCAGATGCGCAGTTCCAGCCAGTCCGAGAGGGCGTTTACCACAGAAACGCCGACACCGTGCAAACCGCCCGACACCTTGTAGGAGTTGCTGTCGAACTTCCCGCCCGCATGCAGCTGAGTCATGATAACTTCGGCCGCTGAAACGCCTTCTTCTTCGTGAATACCGACCGGTATGCCGCGCCCGTTGTCGCTTACGGAGACGGACGAATCTTCATGGATTGTCACCGTCACAGCGTCCGCGTGACCGGCAAGTGCTTCGTCGATCCCATTGTCCACGACTTCGTACACCATATGATGCAGACCAGAGCCGTCGTCAGTGTCCCCGATATACATTCCTGGACGCTTGCGAACAGCCTCCAAGCCCTTGAGAACCTTAATGGAATCCGCACCGTATTCGTTCGGCGTCTGCTCTTGCTCGGACATGTAGGGAAAACCTTTATCGTTTGACCGAAATATAGGCATTTTTCGTCCCTATGTCACGCTTTTTGCACCATATTTTGTGTCTGTCAGCGGGCGAACGCGACGGCACTCTCACCGGCCGTCTCGGTGACCTCCAATACCTGTGCACGGTCCCCAAATGCGGTAAACATGTCTGCCCCCGTTCCGGTCATCCAGGCCTGTGCACCAAGGGCGCAAATCTCGTCATAAAGGGCCGCCTGACGGTCCGCATCTAGGTGAGCAGCGACCTCATCCAGCAGCAACAAAGGGGGTGCGCCAAAGTCCTCTGCCAACGCCCGGGCATTGGCGAGGATCAGAGAAACCAGAAGCGCCTTTTGCTCTCCGGTCGAGCAATCGCGCGCGGGCACACCCTTGGCCGCAAAAACACCGTAGAGATCCGCACGATGTGGTCCTATCAGCGTCCGTCCTGCCTGAAGGTCCCGCATCCGGTTGTCAGCAAGCGCCGCCTGAAAGGTGGCCACGTCCGGGGGCATCTCGCACTGCAACTCGAGCGTCGCGGCAGGGAAAGCCGTCTGAGCATTTCCTTGCGCCTCTGCGATGGCTGCCAGCGCCTTAAGGCGGCCTGCGTGGATTGCAGCACCTGCCTCCGCCATGCGGGCCTCTAGTGCGAGGTACCAAGAGGGCTCTCGCACCATGTCTTTCAACAACCTGTTCCGTTCGCGCATCGCCTTGTCGTAGCTCAGCGCATGGTCGGCGTGTTCAGGTAGAAAACTCAGTGTCATGCGATCCAGAAAGCGCCTGCGGCCCTCTGCACCCTCGATCCACAGCCGGTCCATCGCAGGGATCAGCCACAAGACCCGCGCGATACGGCCCAGGGCGGTCTGGGGCGCGGCTTTGCCGTCAATGCGGACCTGCCGCGCGGCGCCGCCCTCAGACCAGATCTCGATTTCATGCACCTGTGCCAATGAATGCAGAATGCCTGTGACCTTCCAGCCCAACGCTTCAGGGCGACGAGTCATGTTTTCGGCGCTCGAACGGCGCAGTCCTCGTCCCGGAGATATCAGAGACACGGCTTCCAGGATGTTGGTCTTGCCAGCCCCATTCGGGCCATGGATGACAACGGGGCGGGCGTCTACATCCATTACAGCCCGTTTGTGGGATCGGAAATGCGACAGCGTCAGTTGGGAAAGATGAAGGCTAGCCACGGCACACGTTTTCTTTCAAAGAAAACGGTCGGAATTTTTCAAAAATTCCGTTCCCCTCAGACACGCATTGGCATGACGACATAGACTGCAGACATGTCGTTGCCCTCGCGCATCAGAGTCGGGTCGCCAGAAGAGTTGAACAGGAACACCGCATTCTCACGATCGACCTGCGACGCGATTTCCAAAAGGTATTTTGCGTTGAACCCGATTTCCAGCCGCTCATCGCCGTAGGCAACCGCCAGTTCTTCTTCGGCGGCGCCTGAATCCGGCGCATTTACACTTAGCACAACACGGTCTTCATCCAGCTGCAACTTTACGGCGCGCGATCGCTCTGACGAAACGGTCGCGACCCGGTCCACTGCCTGAGCAAAGTCAGCAGCATCCACTTCCATCTTGCGGGTGTTGCCTTGTGGGATGACGCGCGTGTAGTCGGGGAACGTCCCGTCGATGACTTTGGAGGTCAGGGTGATTTCGGGCGTGGCAAAGCGTACCTTTGTCTCAGACACAGAGACGGCGATTTTCATATCGTCATCCTCCAAGAGCTTGCGCAACTCGCCCACGGTCTTGCGCGGCACGATGACACCCGGCATATCCGCCGCTCCGTCTGGCAGATCGGCATCAATGCGCGCCAGACGGTGACCATCTGTTGCCACGCAGCGCAGGACTTTGCCGCCGTCCGCCTCTGCAGTATGCATGTAGACGCCGTTAAGGTAATACCTTGTTTCTTCAGTGGAAATCGCAAACTTCGACTTGTCGAAAAGCCGCCGCAACACGGGCGCATCCGCGCTGAAGTTGGACGCATATTCAGACGAGGCCATCACCGGGAAGTCTTCACGCGGCAGCGTGGCAAGTGAAAAATTCGAACGACCCGCCTCAACAGCCAGGCGACCTGCGGCACTGTCCGCGGTAAGGTTAATCAGCGCGCCGTCCGGCAGTTTGCGCACGATTTCGTGCAGCAGTGTGGCCGATACGGTCGTGGCACCTGCGCGTTCCACCTGCGCGGGGGCTTTGTCGACAACTTCGATATCCAAATCTGTCGCGCGGAAGGACACGTCGCTGCCTTCTGCTTCAATCAGCACGTTAGCCAGGATCGGAATGGTATTGCGTCGCTCGACAACCGACTGGGCTTGCGCCATGGCCTTGAGCAATACTGCGCGTTCGATGCTGAATTTCATGTGCCTTCTCCCTACACACTGCCGGGACAGGCAACCTACCCTTTTCCCGCATCTTCACAAGACTTTTGTGGGTTTGACGGTGTGAATGCAAGAGGTGTCACATTTCGATCCGGCGCAGGCAGATTGATCGACGTGCGCACCTGTGCCAGCATCATGGCGTCTGAGGGAGATCGCGATGTCTATCACACCCAAGATTGCGCGCCAGGCGGCCGACCAGTACCGCGAAGAAGGCTATGCATTAGTGCCGCAATTTATTGATGGCGATGTGGTGCTGGCCGTCCAGAAAGAGGCAGACCGCGTCTACCGCGAAGCGCTTAGGCACCCCTCAACCTGGCGCCACGGGAATCTGGCCTATGAAATCCTGCCCGAAACCGATTTTGGCAAGCGCTACGTGATCCAGGCATATTGGATGGCATGGATGTCGAACTTCTTTGAAGCATTCCGTCGCTCGGAACCGTTTCGGATCTTGCTTGAACCGATCCTGGGTCGGGAGGTGAAACAAATCGCCCAGCAAATACACTGGAAGCCACCCGGCGCCGGGCTGACAGGCTACCGGTTTCATCAAGACATCCGCTTTCGAGCCCAGCCGGACGCCTTTCGCGACATCGCGGCCTCGTCCGTAACGGCGGGCCTGGCGATTGATCCGTCGACCCGCAACAACGGATGCCTGCAGGTCGTGCCGGGATCGCACAAACGGGGTTATCTGGGGCTTTCAGACGAAGGTGATACCATCATGAAAGGTCTGACCACACAGGAAGAGCTGGCGACCCATGGCATTCACCAGGATGATATCGTCTGGCTTGAGCAAGACCCGGGTGATCTGGCGCTGTGGGGTCTCTTGACGGTGCACGGGTCGCTACCCAACACGTCGGAGCAAGACCGCGCCTTTGCGCTGTCCAGCTATGTGCGGGCGGATACCACGGATCGCGGAGAATGGGTGTTCAAGAATGGTGTATCGACACCGCTCGGACCGACACCAAGGCTCTGCAAGTTCGAAGAGCTGCACGAAAGACCTGACCCTCACTATGTCGATGACAAGTGGTACGCCTGATCAGTCCGGCGCACCACCTTCACGCTGATGCACGGTCAGGATTCAAGCGCCCGGCGCAGCAGTTCCAGATCCTCAGCGATCTGGCCGTCGGACACCTTGAGCTCTTCGATACGCTTGACCCCGTGCATGACAGTCGTGTGGTCGCGCCCGCCAAATCGGCGACCGATCTCAGGAAGCGAGCGACTGGTCATCTGCTTGCACAGATACATCGCGACCTGACGAGGCCTGGCATAGCTGCGCAGCCGTTTGGGGCCGATCATGTCGGAAAGGCGGATATTGTAATGATCAGAGACCTTGCGCTGGATCTCTTCAACGGAAATCTTGCGCTCTGAATCCCGCAGCACGTCCGCCAGACAATCCTGCGTCAGTTCCATGTTGATCTCGCGACCTACCAGCGAGGCAAAGGCAAAAAGACGCGTCAGCGCGCCTTCCAGCACCCGGACGTTTGAGGTGATGCGATGCGCGAGGAATTCCAGCACGCCTTCATCGACTTCCAAGCCCGGGTAGGTCTTGCGCTGCATTTCCACCTTGCTTTGAAGGATGCCCAGACGCAGCTCATAATCCGTCGGGTGCAGATCAACCACAAGACCACACTGAAGACGCGATTTCACCCGGTCTTCAAGATCTTTGATGTCGGTGGGCGCCCGATCAGCCGAGATGATGATCTGCTTGTGCTGATCTACCAGTGCATTGAAAGTATGAAAGAACTCTTCCTGCGTGCTGTCCTTGCCCGCAATGAATTGCACATCATCGACCATCAGCACGTCGACAGATCGAAAAATTTCCTTGAAATCCATCATCTTGCGATCGCGCAACGCCTGAACAAACCGATACATAAACTGTTCTGCCGACAGATAGAGAACATTCATGTCCGGCTTGCGCATACGCAGTTCCTGCGCAATGGCATGCATCAGGTGCGTCTTGCCCAAGCCGACACCGCCATAAAGAAACAAGGGATTGAACGTCACAGGGCCGCCTTCGGCCACGCGCTTTGCAGCGGCATGTGCCAATGCATTGGGTTTGCCGACGACAAAGTTGTCAAAGCTGAATCGTGGATCAAGTGGAGCCGTCGTGACCGGGCTGCCTCGTTTCTCGGCCTTCGGGGCTGCCGCCACAGGCGAGCTTGATTTAACAGCGTTATTTGAGGTTTTCGGGGTCAGCGCAAAATTCAGGCGCGACGCGTCAACGCCTTCGTTGCGCAGCTCGTGCAAAATGAGATCGGAAAAGTTCTGGCTGACATAGTTGCCAAAGAAATTCGTGGGGACCTGCAGGGTCGCGATACCGTCGGTCACGGATCCGGGTACCAGTGGATCAATCCATGTGGTGAAGTTGTTTTGCCCCATTGTTTTGAGCAGCCGCTGCTTGATATTACCCCAATCATCCTGCGTCATGTACTCAGCCGTCCCTTTCTATTGTGCCCCGCCTGTCCCACAGCGTGGCTTACACCAATTCCACTGGACCATCGTCCGATCTTAGCTCCCAAAGGGGATCCGGTCGGTACACAGCAGACAATCACACAGACACTCTCCCCGGTTGCGCACTGGCTCTTGCTGGCCAGTCCACCACACCAGGCATCACCGCCCGTAGCTAAGAATTATGACAGGGCAAATGAACTGGCAGTGCCACTTGCAAATCGTTCAGCGGATCAATCAGATTGTCCGCCCCACGCTCCCAAAGACGTTCCCGACTATAGTCCTTGCCGGGTTTATCCCCAGGGCCTGTCCCCCCATGCGACGTGAATCGCAAGACAGTCCTAGCAAGTTTGAACGCGTCGCTTCAACATATCTTCAAACTTGACTCAGCCTTTTATGCAAAAGAATCTCCGCCGGATTTTTGAGACTCATCGCCCACAAAAAAAGGCATCGCAGAGCGATGCCTTTCTAATCAAACCATTAGCCCGATTCGGGCGTTATGGCCTTTGTCCGTTAACCAAGTGCTTTCACACGAGCGGAAAGACGGGACATTTTTCGTGCAGCGGTGTTCTTGTGGAATACACCCTTGGTCACGCCGCGCATCAACTCGGGCTGCGCCGCACGCAGGGCGGTTGTCGCCGCGTCCTTGTCGCCGGAAGCGATCGCTTCTTCAACACGACGCAGGTGTGTACGGATGCGCGAACGACGCGCCTTGTTGATTGCAAAACGTTTTTCGTTTTGACGGGCGCGTTTTTTCGCCTGAGGGGAGTTTGCCATGCGGATCGACCTTCATATCTGTTCAGTTGGGGCACGTGATGCCAAACCCAATGCCGGACAAACCGGGAAGGTGATTCTAGCCTGAGCGGGCTGCACGCGCATGTCTGACGGGCCGTATAGCGGGATTTGGCGCGATTTGTAAAGGGCGCGCGCAACGGTATCGGCGGCGCAGAGGAGGTCTGAACAAAAAGGGCCACGATTGTTGGGGAATCGCCGGTCGGTACCACGTCGGTATTACGTCGTTATCACGTCGGTATTTCAGACCGATCGGCCCCGGTTAACACAGCGCCCGCCCTTCTTTGCTACCAGATCGTTAATGGCCCCTTTCGTGCGGTCGCCCAAAAGTCCGTGATGCATGCGGCGGGAGGTTCCAGTGCCCACATGGCTTTTGTCGTGCGTCAGCACCGACCAAAGCGCGATCCTCTGGGTCCGATCTTGCGCGGGGAAACACAGCTATGAGCCCAGGGTGCTGAATGCTGCGGTTTGGCCGAACGGCAGCATCCCTACTCCAAGCTGACTTTTGGGAGGAGGATTCATAGTGTATGATCCCCGAACAGCAATTGGGTGTCTGCTTATGCCAGCAATGACTTCATTTCGTTCGGTGGTTGATCCGTCTGATTGTGATTTCCTCGGCCATATGAACGTGTCCCGGTACTTTGCAGCATGTTCCGATGGTGTTTTTGCAATCCAGTCAGAAATGGGACTGACTGCAAATGATATGCGAGACGGTCGACGACTTTCTTTTGCAGTCGTAAATGCTCAGAGCGACTTTCGTGCTGAACTGTCTGCAGGCGATGCGATTAGGTTGGAGACCTCTGTCATGGAGATTGGCTCTAAATCCATGACGTTCCGACATCGGCTGATCAGGTCAGCAGGCGGCACCGTCGCTTTCGAGACTGTCTTTAAGTGCGTGCTGTTGAGCCTTGAGACGCGGAGAGCGGCGGAAATCCCCGATGATGTTCGCGAAACAGCCGCACAATGGTCGGAACAAGAAGCGTGAACTGCTGCTTCGTCCGCTGAGCCGCCTTTTTGGGCATCTTAGTTGCCTGCAAACCTGATCGAAAGCGTCGGATGGCCGGAATGAGCCCAAACCTACCAGCTTATCCGGTCTCAATACATCCGGGTTTTTTCGTCATGGTCCTGCTTGGCAAAAACTTCGTCAACGGTTCGGCCATCGTCTACGACTGTGACCTGCCAGTCGGCAAGCCGGGGCGCTGTTCCACGTTCAGGCCAGGTTTCGCCGCGCCATATCCCTGAGCGGATTAGGGATTTTGAGCAATGCATGAACGCTTCTTCAATATCGACGACAAGCGCAAGCTCTGGCTCTTTTCCATTCACAGCCATCTTTGAACAGAGTGCTCCGTCACGTACGATCCGTCCTTTGCCTGCGATACGCAGAGTAAAGTTGTGGTCGGGAACAATGAAAATCAGCGCGACGTTTGGGTCAGTTAGAATGTTGCAGAAGCCGTCAACGCGATTGTTTCCGAGGCGTTCAGGTATTGCGAGTGTCTTGTTATCAAGCACTTTGACGAAACCAGCGGGGTCGCCTTTCGGCGTGACATCCATGAGCCCATTCTTGTCCTTTGTGGCTATGATAATAAACGGTGAGAGGCCGATAAACCTTCGCCCAATTTCATTCAGACGATCCGAGACTTTCAGAGCGGCTGGAGCAGATTCACTGAAGGGTAGAAGTTCCCGCAAGCGACCCAGGTCGTGAATTTCTTCTTCAAATTTCACTCTATCCCTCCATAACCCGTCGCGGTGCCCCTGTGTTTAGAGCAACCTACAATACGTAATGTTGAATGTCAGCTTCGTCCGCATAGCGCAAATTTGGCCACGATCAGCAGCGTGCGTGATGAATGTAGATTACCGTATGGCGGCAGAGAGCCCTTGATTTGATCCCCCTGCACGGAATCAAGGGCTTCAGCCCGCCGTGCAGCGACAGACCTTTCCCCGGTCTGGCGCTTTGGCCAATCCAAGGGCAACGCTGATGGGTTAGATTGTGCTTGGCCACCATTAAGTGGCAGCGGGCAATGGCAGGATGCGCCAGCCCAAGGTCTGTCACTGCACGGCTATTAGAGGGCACAGCTTCAACGGCAACTTTGTCCCGCACAGCCGTCGTGCGTCACTCGCCGGTGGCCGGGCTCTACTTGTCGCGGAATTGGGCTTCGCGCTTTTCGAGGAAGGCGGTCATGCCTTCTTTCTGATCTTCGGTGGCAAAGAGCGAATGGAAAACCCGGCGTTCGAACAGCAGGCCTTCCCGCAGCGGAACCTCGTATGCGCGATTGACCGCTTCTTTCACAACCATGACCGAAATCATCGATTTTTCTGCAATCTTTTGCGCCGCGCCCTGCGCCTCTTCCATCAGCTTTTTGACGGGGACAATGCGGCTGACCAGACCTGACCGCTCTGCCTCCTGGGCGTCCATGAAACGACCTGTCAGGTTCATGTCCATCGCTTTGGACTTACCCACAAGGCGCGTCAGGCGCTGCGTTCCACCAATACCGGCGACCACCCCAAGATTAATCTCTGGCTGACCAAACTTGGCCGTCTCTGTCGCGATAATAAAATCGCACATCATCGCCAGTTCGCAGCCACCGCCCAGCGCATAGCCGGAAACAGCAGCAATGATGGGCTTGCGGATGCGCATGAACTGATCTGTCTCAGGCGTGAACAAATCGCCCGAGAAGGCTTCGACAAAGGTCTTGTCGCGCATCATGGCAATGTCGGCCCCGGCGGCGAATGCCTTTTCAGAGCCGGTGATCACGATGCACCGCACTTTTTCGTTCTCTTGGCAGCCTTTCAGGCAATCGGCCAGTTCGCTCATCAACTGGTCATTGAGCGCGTTGAGCGCATCCGGCCGGTTCAGGGTGATCAGGGCGACGTGGCTGTCCACATCCAGAATGATCGTCTCGTAAGCCATGCACGGGTCTCCCGTTGGTTGCGCTCAGACCAATCTGCATACCACGCGCGCTGTGTGTTTCAAGTTATCTTTGACATGTCGGACAATAGAATGAAGACCGTCCAGATTGCACAATCCGCCGGATGACGCTGTCACAGCCCGGTGTTCGGCATGGCGCACCTTCGCGGCCATACACATCAAAGCGATGTTGAAAGTAACCCAGTTCGCCGTCTGCCTGCCTGAAATCCCGCAGCGAGGAACCCCCTGCGTCGATCGCCTCATCCAGCACCGCCCGGATGATTGGCACAAGCGCTGCGACCCGTTCCGTCGAGATCCGGCCAGCCTTGCGCGCTGGATGGATGCGCGCGCGGTAAAGCGCCTCGCAGACATAGATATTTCCCAAACCGGCCACGATGCGCTGATCCAGCAACGCAGATTTGATCGGCGTATTGCGCCCTTTGAGGGCGGCAATCAGATGGGCCTCATGAAACCCGTTGCCCAGCGGTTCGGGCCCCAGAACCGCCAGCAGTTTGTGCGCAGGTGCCGACGCAGTTTCAATCAGGTCCATCGCGCCAAAGCGCCTCGGATCGTTGAAGGTAATGCGTGCCCCGTTGCCCATATGGAACACCACATGATCATGTTTCTCAGGCGCAGGGTGATCATGTACAAACTGTCCAAGCGGATCACCGGAAATCAGCATCCGCCCCGACATCCCCAGGTGAATCAGCAGCGATTCCCCAGATGCAAGGTCAGCCAATATGTACTTGGATCGCCGCCGCAGCTGGACAACACGTTGTCCGCTCAGTCTTTCGGCCATGCGCGCCGGAAACGGCCACCGCAAGTCAGGCCGGTTCACGTCCGCCCGCGCTATCGTCGCACCCTCCATCACGGGCACAAGCCCCCGGCGTACGGTTTCCACCTCTGGCAGTTCCGGCATGACGCGCCTTTGTCCCTGTTGCTCAATTCAGTGTCGAATGTAGGGAAGGCGGGCATGCCAACAAGGCTTTTCTGCAATGCGGCTGGTTCTCCGCCGACAAGTTGAGGGTCGTGATGCTTTCCTTTGGCTATACCGACGGCAACAATAGTGCTCGCGACGTCCTCATTGTTTGTACCCCTGCGGCATAATGAGGATTTGTCACTTGTCCTTCAGGCGTATAACCCCAGATTGACCAGTGTTTGGTGGTAAGGTGACATGGCTACTCAGAAGAATACCCATTTTGGCGCAAAGACCGTGCCAGAAGACGAAAAGGCCGGGATGGTCCGCAACCTCTTCTCTGACGTGGCCAACAAATATGACATCATGAACGATGTGATGAGCGTCGGCATTCACCGCATCTGGAAAGAAGCGATGATGGACTGGCTGGCACCTCGCCCGGGCCAAAAACTCCTGGATGTGGCCGGGGGTACCGGCGATGTCTCCTTCAAATTTCTCAAACGCGCAGGCCACGGCCACGCCACAGTCCTGGACCTGACCGAAGGCATGCTGGTCGAAGGCCGCAAGCGCGCCGAAGCAGCGCAACTGGCGGACAGCCTCGACTGGATCGTTGGCGACGCCATGGCGCTGCCGTTCGAGAATAACACTTTCGATGTCTACACCATCAGCTTTGGCATCCGGAACGTGACCCGCCCTCAGGAAGCGCTGAACGAGGCGTACCGCGTATCGCGCCCCGGTGGGCGGCTTATGGTGCTGGAATTCAGCCAGCTACCAAATCCGATGATGCAAAAGGCCTACGATCTCTACAGTTTCAACGTGATCCCCCGCATGGGTCAGATCATCGCAAACGACCGTGACAGCTACCAGTACCTGATCGAATCTATCCGTAACTTTCCCGATCAGGAAACATTTCTGGGCATGGTCAAAACAGCCGGTTTCGAAAACGCGAAGTACCGCAACCTGACCATGGGCATCGCCGCGCTGCATTCGGGATGGAAATTGTGATGAAGGCCGCCGTACATCTTTTGGCCAAAAATATCCCGAGGGTTTGGGGGCAGCGCCCCTATCCGGTCGGATTGCGTATGCAATCCGAATTGAAAGGATAATCGCCCATGCGTGGCCCGCACAACATCTGGCGGCTGATCCGCACCGGTGCGACGCTGGAACGCGCAGGTGCGATGAACATCGTATTGGATGCCTTCGAGGCAGGGCCGGCTCTGCGCTTTGTCGCCCGCGCGCTGGGCCTGCCTTTCAAATGGCTTGGCTATCGTGGCGATCCCGCAATGCCGCCCGCAACCCGCGCGCTGACGGCGCTGGGCCCGGCCTACATAAAATTTGGACAAATTCTTTCTACCAGACCGGATGTGGTCGGGGATGAACTGGCCATTCAGCTGCGCGTACTCCAAGATAAGTTACCGCCCTTTTCCGTCGAAGAAGCCAAGGCAGAAGTTGCCAGAGAACTGGCCCAACCCGTCGAAGAAATCTTCTCAAGCTTCAGCGCACCGGTGGCCGCCGCCTCCATTGCACAGGTGCATCGGGCGACGATGGCGGAAACGGGCGAAGATGTTGCAGTCAAAGTGCTGCGCCCGCGCATCGAAAAAGCCTTTCGCAAGGACATCGACGCCTTCTACCTCGCCGCCCGCATGGTCGAGGTTTTCTCACCCGGCTCACGCCGGCTGCGCCCCACCGAAGTCATCGAACATTTCGATGGTGTGGTTCGCGGAGAGCTGGATCTGAGACTGGAAAGTGCTGCGGCTTCCGAATTTGCGGCCAACACCAAGAAAGATGAAGGCTTTCAACTGCCCCAGATCAAATGGAACCTGTCGGCCCGCCGGGTGATGACGTTGGGGTGGGCTGACGGGGCGCCAATGGGGAACAACGCGGCAATTGATGCTGCCGGACATGACCGGGTTGAGCTGTCAAACAGGGTCTTGCAACTTTTTCTCAATCACGCGCTGCGCGATGGATACTTTCACGCAGACATGCATCAGGGCAACCTGAAGGTCGCACCGAACGGCGATATCATTGCCTATGACTTTGGCATCATGGGACACATTGATGAGTACACCCGCAGGGTCTATGCCGAGATCCTCTATGGGTTCATCCGGCGGGATTACAATCGTGTGGCAAAGGTACATTTCGAGGCCGGATATGTGCCTGCCGACAAGGACGTCGACGAGTTTGCCCGCGCCCTGAGGGCCGTCGGAGAGCCGATCTTTGGCATGGATGCCACCCGCATCTCCATGGCGCGGTTGCTGACTTATCTGTTTGAAGTCACCGAACGCTTTGGCATGGAAACCCGGACAGAGCTTATCTTGCTGCAGCGCACCATGGTTGTGGTGGAAGGGGTGGCCCGATCTCTGAACCCACATATCAACATCTGGGAAGTTGCCAGCCCGATTGTGACGGCCTACATCAGCAAGTCCATCGGACCGCGGGCGGTGATATCTGATCTTGCCAGCACCGCCATGGTCCTGTCCCGCTTTGGCCCCAGGTTGCCCGCCCTGGTGGAGAATGCCCTGCTGCGGCAGGGGAATGCCGTGCCGGAAGAGCGCCGGCCGTTCAAGCGCTGGATGCTTCTGTCTGGCGTGACCGGCGGGGCGCTTGGTGCTGCGATTGTGATCGGTGTTCAGGCGCTGGGCTGACGCTCAGGGCTTTGTGCCGTGACCAAACCCCGCTATGGTGGGCCATGCCTCGCGACAATCCCTACCGCCCCTTTGTCCCCGACCCAGCGCAGATGGCCCTGCGGCCTGATACAAGCGGAAATGAAATCAATGGTTTGGGCGAAAAATGTTTCAGCCGTCCGCGCATGGTCTACTGGGCACCGGACCCGGCCGACATCGCCCATGGTTCGATGCAGGAATGGTTCTATACCGTCGATCCCGGCCTGCCTGTTTTCGCCGAACTGCGGGCAAAACGGCAGGAAATCTCGCAACGTGTTTTGCCGGAGATTGCTGAAACCCCGGCGGTTCACAGCCCCGCGGCGTGGACGGCTCAGCTTGAAGAGTTTGTGACGGAGGGGCTTTGCGAACAGATTGGTGTTGCGCAAATGCAGCCCGAATGGGTCTATCAGCACCGCGAGGAAGTGACGCAATCGCGTGTCATAATAGTCGGTGTACAGCATGATTATGATACCATAGCGACGGCGCCCGACCCCGAAGCCGGGGCCGAGGTCATGCAGCAGTATTACCGTGCCGCTGCATGTTCGGTGGAAGTCGCGAGCTGGCTGCGCCGGAAGGGCTGGGATGCCAAACCTGTTACGGGGCCGATGGTGTCTGCCATCACGATGATCCCACCTGCCATCGCCTGTGGTTTTGGCGAACTGGGCAAACACGGTTCTATCATCAACCGCGAAATGGGCGCGTCTTTTCGGTTGTCAGCGGTTCTGACGGATGCCCCGTTTGCACCGACACCACCGCGATCGCATGGCATTGACGATTTTTGTGCCAATTGCCGGATTTGCGAAGATGCCTGCCCACCTGAAGCGCTGTTTCAGACCAAGAAAATGGTCCGGGGGGAGGAGAAATGGTATGTGGATTTCGACAAGTGCCTGCCGTTTTTCAATCAGCATCAGGGGTGTGCGATTTGCATCGCGGTTTGCCCTTGGTCACGCCCGGGCGTAGGGCCCCGTCTGGCCGATAAGCTGGAAAAGCGGGCAGAGCGGTTGGCCGAAGAATAGAGGTTTTGCGCGGTCTTCGCCCGCGCCAGGGGGCCGCCACCCCGGGGGGTGGCGGGTGAGGGCGCTGCCCTCACACTCCCGAGGTATTTTGACAAAGGGTGAAAGGGTCAGAGGCGTTCGATGGCCAGTGCAATGCCCTGACCGCCGCCGATACACATCGTGATAAGCGCGCGTTTGCCTGCGATGCGATCCAGTTCGTAAAGCGCTTTGACAGTGATGATCGCACCTGTCGCGCCGACAGGGTGACCAAGTGCTATCGCGCCGCCATTTGGATTTACAATGGCCGGGTCGAGGCCGAGGGCCTTGTTCACAGCAAGCGCCTGGGAAGCGAAGGCTTCGTTGCTTTCGATAACGTCAAAATCACTGACCTTGAGGCCCGTGCGTGCAAGCAGTTTTTCCACGGCCGGCACTGGACCGATACCCATTACCTCTGGCCGGACGCCGGCGTGGGCATAGCCCAATATCCGGGCGCGGGGACTGAGGCCAGCAGCCTCTGCCGCAGAGGCGGTGGCGAGCACCAGGGCTGCAGCGCCGTCATTTATGCCGCTGGCATTGCCTGCCGTGACGCTGCCGTCTTTCTGGAACACCGCGCGCAGGCCCGAAAGCGCCTCGATGCTGGTGGCCTTGGGATGCTCATCGACCTCGAAACGAACCGTATCGCGCCTGACCTTCACGTCGACAGGTGCGATCTGATCCTTGAAGTATCCGGCATTGATTGCCTTGGCTGCACGGTGCTGACTCTCGAGCGAGAAATCATCCTGTGCCTGCCTGGAGATATCATGCTCCGCTGCGACATTTTCCGCAGTTACGCCCATGTGACCTGTGCCGAACGGGCAGTTGAGCGCACCCAGCATCATATCGAGGCTTTTGATATCGCCCATTTTCTGGCCAAACCGCGCCGCTGGCATGATATAGGGCGAGCGGGACATGTTCTCGGCGCCGCCTGCGAGGGCAAAATCCGCATCTCCCAGCATCAGGCTCTGGGCGGCTGAAATGACGGCCTGCACACCGGATCCACAGAGCCGGTTCACGTTCATAGCAGGCACTTCGTCGGGGACGCCTGCATCGCGCGCGGCAATGCGAGACAGATACATGTCGCGTGGTTCGGTATTGATGACATGGCCAAAATGCACATGGCCAATCCGGTCAGGCGTCACGCCAGCGCGCGCCATTGCGGCGCTGGCCACGGTGGTGCCTAGTGTTGTTGGTGGTGTTGCTGCAAGGCTGCCGCCAAACGTCCCGATGGCGGTGCGCGCGCCGCTGAGGATCACGATTTCTTCTGACATTGAAGGCTCCTGTTCAAACGTTGGGCAGACTATGCTGGGGAAGGCCAAGGTTGTCTTGTGGAACGTTCCGTCATGCCCGCCGCCTTGATGTTGCGCGAGAGGCATGGCAGATATCCGGGATGACGGATAATGCCAACGCTATTTTGACGGAACTCCCTGCACGGCTAAAGGCCGCGCGGCTAGACCTTGGTCTCAGCCTTGAGGCTGTATCGAAGCTGTCCGGGGTTTCACGGTCGATGGTGAGCCAGATCGAGCGCGGCGAGTCTTCTCCGACAATTGCGACGTTGTGGAATTTGACACGTGCCTTGCAGGTGGACTTTGCGGGGTTGCTTGATCAGGGGGACACCGGTGGGCAGATCGAAATCCTGCGGGCGGCTGATGTGCCGACGATCAACAACCTCGGGATGGGGTGTCGCATCCGCATCCTGTCCCCTCCTGAGGAAGCGGGTCGGCACGAGGTTTATGAGCTGGATATCAACGCAGGCGGTGAACTGGACAGTCAACCGCACGCGCGCGGCGCGCGTGAACATTTGACCGTGATAGAGGGGACTGTCGAGGTGTCCAGCGGGGATATGGTGGAGCGTCTAGGGTCAGGAGACACGGCCCGTTATGCCGCAGATGTGCCCCACCGGATCGCATCGGTCAGCGGGCCTGTGCGCGCTTTTCTGGTTGTTCAGGACGCCTGACGACACCTTTGATGGAATTATTCCGTAATACTGGAAATCTACTATTCCGGAATTCCGTCCAGTATGATAGAAATTTGATCCAAGGAGATTCTCATGTCGCAAGCCTACCTTGATCACGTCACCGAAACACTGAGCCAGATTGATGCGGAAGGGATGTTGAAACGCGAGCGGCTTATCACGTCGCCGCAGGGCGGTGAGATCACCGTTGGTGACCGGGATGTCATCAACCTTTGCGCCAATAACTATTTGGGTTTGGCCAATCATCCCGATCTGATCGCGGCAGCAAAGTCGGCGATGGATCCCAAAGGGTTCGGCATGGCCTCTGTCCGGTTCATTTGCGGCACACAGGATATTCATCGTGAACTTGAGCACAAACTGGCGCGCTTTCTGGGCAAGGATGATGCCATTCTGTTTGCCGCCTGTTTCGATGCCAATGGGGGTTTGTTCGAACCTTTATTCGGACCACAGGACGCAATCGTTTCTGACGCGCTGAACCACGCGTCCATCATCGATGGCATCCGCTTGTGCAAGGCCAAGCGCTATCGCTACGCAAACTCTGACATGATCGATCTGGAAGGACAGCTAAAGCTGGCCCGGGAGGAAGGTGCGCGGTTTATCATGATAGCGACCGACGGCGTTTTCTCGATGGATGGTTATCTCGCGAAGTTGCCAGAGATTTCGGCGCTGGCAAGCAAGTACGATGCGCTTGTGATGGTCGATGATTGCCATGCGACAGGCTTTATGGGCCAGAAGGGTGCCGGGACCCCGGCGCATTTTGGTGTCGATGTGGACATCCTGACGGGCACGTTGGGCAAGGCGTTGGGTGGCGCGATTGGAGGCTATATCGCTGGACCACAGCCGGTCATCGATCTGTTGCGGCAACGTGCGCGGCCCTATCTGTTTTCAAACTCTTTGCCGCCGTCCATCGTCATGGCAGGTATCAAGGCCCTTGAACTGGTTGAAGCCGGCGATGGATTGCGAACGCGTCTGTTTGAAAACACGGCCTACTGGCGTTCAGGGCTGACGCGACTGGGATTTGATCTTCTGCCCGGCGAACATCCCATTGTCCCTGTCATGCTGGGTGAGGCGAAGCTGGCGCAGGAGATGTCCGCGCGATTATTCGACGAAGGTGTTTATGTCAGTGGTTTTTTCTTTCCTGTGGTGCCACGGAATCAGGCGCGGATCAGGACACAGATGAACGCCGCGCTGAACCGGGCCGAACTTGACCGTGCGCTGGAGGCCTTTGACGTCGCTGGTAGGGCTTGCGGGGTTTTGGGATGACCACAAACCAGATGAAGGCACTATGTAAAAGCGCGCCGGGTGAAGGACTATGGATGATCGAAGCACCGGTCCCCGAAATCGGTCCGGACGATGTGCTGATCAGGATCAACAAGACCGGGATTTGCGGCACCGATATTCACATCTGGAACTGGGACGACTGGGCCTCTGCCACAGTGCCTGTGCCGCTGATCACGGGGCATGAGTTTGCGGGCGAGATTGTCGAGCTGGGCCGCAACGTGAGCGGGCTTGAGATTGGGCAGCGCTGTTCGGGCGAGGGGCACCTGATTGGCAAGGCGTCCCGCCAAAGCCGCGCCGGCAAGTTCCATCTTGATCCTGCGACACGGGGCATCGGCGTGAACGAACAGGGGGCCTTTGCCCAGTATCTCAGGTTGCCGGCCTTCAATGTGGTCCCCCTGCCGGACGAGATAAGTGATGATATCGGCGCCATTCTCGACCCTTTGGGCAACGCGGTGCATACCGCGCTGAGCTTTGACCTGGTTGGCGAAGACGTCCTTGTCACCGGAGCCGGTCCCATCGGGATCATGGCAGCGGCGGTTGCGCGCCACGTGGGTGCGCGCCACGTGGTGATCACGGACATCAATTCTGACAGGCTGTCGCTTGCGCGCGACGTCGTACCCGGCGTGGTTGCGGTGAATGTGACTGAAGACAGCCTCCAAGACGTTATCCCGCGGTTGAAGATGACCCAGGGCTTTGACGTAGGCCTTGAGATGTCGGGAAACCAGCAAGCATTGGATGGGATGGTCGAGGCGATGACCATGGGAGGACGCATTGCCATGCTGGGGATCCCGCCCGGCAAGAGCCCCGTGGACTGGAGCCGCATCGTGTTCAAGGCAATCACAATCAAGGGCGTTTACGGCCGCGAGATCTTTGAGACCTGGTACAAGATGATCGCGATGCTGGAAAATGGTTTGGATGTGTCCAAAATTATTACCCACCGTTTTGATGCAGCGGATTTTGAAGCGGGATTTGCAGCGATGAAATCCGGGCAATCTGGCAAGGTTGTGCTGGATTGGACCGGCTGAGGGGGCCTGCCCCCACCGACCCTGCGGGTCGATTCCCCCGAGGTATTTCAAAAAGGGTGATTTGAAGGGTGAACCAAGTGGTCGTTTCCGGCGTTGATCTTTCATGATCAAAAACTTTATTCACGGTGTGGCCCTGCGGGCAGAGACGATTGTCGATTCAGTCCGCGGGCAGCGAGACCCACGTCGCATTATAGAACCCTACATCGGCTATGCGACGCCTGACAATCTGGTGGTGCGCGGGCGCGTGCTGGCTGCATTGCGACGCAACAAGCCATTGCCAACCCAATCGGCCTGGATCAACTTTCGGCAAATGTTCTCGCTTTTCCTGACGGATGAGGTTGCGGGCGTCGAAGTGTCTGCCGAGAGCGTATCGGCTGTTTCCGATGAGGAGGGGTATTTCACATTGCTGCTCGACCGGTCGACCGCCCAGGGGTGGGTCGATATCGAGGTCGCCATCGTTGGACGCGAGGGCAAAACGCTATGTCCCGTGCTCATCGCATCCCCTGACGCGGAATATGCAGTCATTTCCGACATCGATGATACCATGCTTGAGACAGGGGCCTATTCGCTTGTCCGCAACCTATGGACATCGATGACAGGCAACGCCACGACTCGGCAGATATTCCCCGATGCTGTCACCTTCATGAACGAGATGTCTCAGGATGGGCAGAATCCGGTCTACTATGTCAGTTCATCGCCCTGGAACCTGCACCATTTTCTCGAGCGCATCTTTGACCGGGCAAAGCTGGTCAAGGGCCCGAAATTCCTGCGCGATCTGGGTATCAGCGATACACAATTCATCACCGGTACCCACGGAGACCACAAAGGCGGCAGCATTGACGCGATTTTGGCGGCAAATCCCGATCTGACCTATGTGCTTGTCGGGGACACCGGCCAGCATGACGCCTTTGTCTATCGCGATGCGATCGAACGGCATCCCGGCCGTATCCGGGCCGTCGTTCTGCGCGAACCCGGGCCCGGGCCGGACGCGAAAAGCCTGCAGGCCATGCAAGCAATCGAGGCCGCAGGCGTGACGTTGTTGCACGGACCCAACTTCGAGGGGTTTGCACACCAATTGCGGCAAGAAGAACTTTCGCAGGCCGCCGAATAGCGGCACTCTGCGCCGGTGGTGTTTGCCGGGGATTCCTTTTTCACGCTTAGTCCAATCGGGCAGGCGGGGCTGTTGGCCCTCTCTGCGCTTTTGGCAGCAGGCGTGTTGTCGTCTGCTCAATTGCTGACGCGGACCCGCGCCTTGCCGATACGTCTGGTCGTCGCATGTGTGGGATATTGTCTGTTTGTGTGGCTGTCTCCGCAAATCTACTACGGATACTACCATCTGCTTTTTGACGACCTGCCCCGTCAGTGGGTTATCAGTTGGCCGCCAGTCAAAGACATCGTTGGCCATGCCACGTTCGGCATTGTCGACAGTTTGTCCGCCCTGGGTCAGGGTCTTCTGTTCTGGACACTTGTGGCACTGGCGGTCAGGGGGTCAGGGCGACGCGGCCCGATGGTGTAAGCAGCCAGCATGTGCGCCCCTCGAAAACCGCCCCGGTCAGTGGCTTCCCGTATCCTGCGCCGGTATCAAGATTGATACGGTTGCCGTAATGCGTGGCCGCTTCGGTCGGCGTGTGCCCGTGCACGATCAATTTGGGGTGTTGACGCGTGTCCTCGTGAAACGCCTGTCGGATCCATAGCAGGTCTTCTTCGTCCTGATCGGCAAGGGGCACGCCGGGCCGGATACCGGCATGCGTGAAAAACAAATCTTTGGTTTCAAACGTCAGGGCAAGTGAACTTAGGAACTCCAGATGGCTTTGGGGCACCTTTGCCAATGCGTCGGCATGGACATTGAGCATACGGTCCTTGTCCGTGAAGTTGAGACCATAGGACGCCAGCGTTGTATCGCCACCAAGGCGCGGGTGCAGCCAGCCCAGTTCAATCGGAAGGTAGGCCTCATGTTTGGGGTACGGGTGCATGAACCATTCAAACATGCGGTCATGGTTGCCTTTGATGAAATGCCAGTTCCGACCTTGGTCGCGGGCGCTGATGAGCAGATCCAGCACTTCCCTGCTGTTCGGGCCTCGATCCGTGTAGTCGCCAAGAAAAACAATCTTTGCGTCTGGCCCGCCGTCTGCTTCGATCAGCGCGAGAACACGTTCAAGTTCAGCCAGTTGACCATGTATGTCGCCGATGGCGTAGAGGGGGGCGGGCATGGCGCGTCTCCGGTGCGGTGTTGGCGGCAGGTCTGGCGCAAAAGATGCTGGGGGTAAAGGGCGCAGCAGTGCAATCGGACGGTGCGTTGGGGTGCTGGCTGCGGGAAATGGATATTTTTGGCCAGAAGATTCACAAGGTGTGCGTGACTATTGGCTGGCGCGCGGTTCAGGGACCGCGCGCCCTAGTTTTTCAGAACGTCAGGCGACGTCGAATTGCAGGGGTTTAACCTGAGTAAACAGCCCCGTTTCGCACAGTTTGTCGATGATTGGAGCCGGCACTTGTTCGTCGACATAGAGGAGGGCGATCGCCTCGCCCTTTACCGCAGCGCGGCCCAGGGTGAAGTTGGCGATGTTTACGCCGTTTTCGCCCATGGTCTGACCCAGTGTACCGATGATGCCGGGGACGTCTTCGTTTGTGGTGTAGAGCATATGGGCGCCCACTTCGGCGTCGATGTTGATGCCTTTGATCTGGATGAAGCGCGGCTTGCCGTCCGAGAACACGGTGCCTGCGATGGATCGTTCGCGTTTCTCAGTCACGACCGTGACCTTTATGTAGCCATCAAAGACGCCGGACTTGTCTTGGTTGGTGGTGCTGATCTGGATGCCCTTTTCGCGGGCGACCACAGGGGCGGAGACCATGTTCACATCAGGGTTGGCGCGTTTCATGATGCCCGCGACCACGCCGCAATTCAGGGCGTCAAGATTCATCTCGGCGACAGAGCCGTCGTAGAGGATGTTGATGGCCTTGATTGGCTCGTCTGTGAGCTGGCCGATGAAGCTGCCCAGATGCTGGGAGAGCTTGAGCCATGGTCCCATCACCTTGGCCTCTTCTGCGGTGACTGAGGGCATGTTGAGCGCATTGGAGACGGCGCCGGTCAGCAAGTAGTCTGACATCTGCTCAGCCACCTGCAGGGCGACGTTTTCCTGGGCCTCGGTGGTAGCTGCACCAAGGTGCGGCGTGACGACGACATTCGGCAGGTGGAACAAGGGGTTATCTGTGGCAGGTTCGGTCTTGAAAACGTCGAAGGCGGCACCTGCCACATGGCCGGATTTCAGCATCTCGGCCAGTGCCTCTTCGTCCACCAGACCGCCACGGGCGCAATTGATGATACGCACACCTTTCTTTGTCTTTTCGAGGTTTTCGCGGCTCAGGATATTGGCAGTTTGTTCGGTGAAAGGCACGTGCAGCGTGATGAAGTCGGCGCGGCTCAGCAGATCGTCGAGCTCGACCTTTTCAACGCCCATCTTTTCAGCCTTTTCATCACCCAAAAAGGGGTCATAGGCCAGCACTTTCATCCTGAGCGCGCGGGCGCGGTCGCAGACGATGCCGCCGATGTTTCCGGCACCGATCACGCCAAGGGTCTTTCCGGTCAGTTCGACCCCCATGAACTTGGATTTTTCCCATTTGCCGTCGTGGGTTGAGGCGCTGGCCTCCGGGATCTGGCGGGCCACAGCAAACATCATTGCGATGGCGTGTTCGGCGGTGGTGATCATGTTCCCGAAGGGGGTGTTCATGACGATCACCCCCTTCTTGGAGGCGGCATCCTTGTCGATATTGTCGGTGCCGATGCCGGCGCGGCCGATGACCTTGAGGTTGTCGGCGTTGCGCAGGATTTTCTCGGTAACTTTGGTCGCAGAGCGGATGGCGAGGCCGTCGTAATTGCCGATGATTTCGGCCAGTTTTTCCTTGTCTTTGCCAACGTCTGGCTGGAAATCAACGTCGATGCCGCGGTCCTTGAAGATCTGGACGGCGGCGGGGGAAAGCTTGTCGGAGATGAGTACTTTGGGGGCCATGAGTGTGGTCCTTTGATCGATTGGGGGTGCCGGGCTGAAGCCCGGCCTACGGAATTTTTGACGGGCGTAGGGCGGGCTTCAGCCCGCGGCGATCTCTGTCTCGAAAGCGTATTCAAGCCATGGCAACATCGCTTTGATGTCCGAGGTTTCGACCGTGCCGCCGCACCAGATGCGCAGACCCGGAGGGGCGTCGCGGTAGGCGCCGATGTCGAGGGCGACGTTTTCGTCTGCCAACCGCTTTGCGATGGCTTTGGCGAAAGCCGCGCCGTCGGCGATGCGGTCGTCGGTGAACTTGAGGCACACGGAGGTGTTCGACCGGGTCGCCGGGTCTATCGCAAGGTGGTCGATCCAGTCATGGGCGGCCACGAAATCTGCGATGGCCTGCGCGTTGGCGTCGGCCCGCGCAATGAGACCCTTGAGGCCGCCCACGCTTTCCGCCCAGTCGAGAGCGTTGAGGTAGTCTTCGACACAAAGCATGGAGGGGGTGTTGATCGTCGCCCCTTCGAAGATGCCGTCGATCAGCTTGCCCCCTTTGGTCAGGCGGAAGATTTTGGGCAGCGGCCATGCGGGGGTATAGCTTTCCAGCCGTGCCACAGCGCGGGGGCTGAGGATCAGCATGCCATGGGCTGCTTCGCCACCCAGCACTTTTTGCCAGCTGAATGTTGTCACATCGAGTTTGTCCCAGGGCAGGTCCATCGCGAAGGCAGCGGAGGTTGCGTCGCAGAGCGTCAGCCCTGCGCGGTCTGCCGGGATCACATCGCCCGAGGTCACGCGCACGCCGGAGGTCGTGCCGTTCCACGTAAAGCAGACGTCGTTGTCGTAGTTGAGTGCTCCCATATCCACGATCTCGCCGTAGTCGGCGGTGTGGGTCGCAGCGTCGATCTTGAGCTGTTTGACCACGTCCGTGACCCAGCCCGCGCCAAAGCTTTCCCACGCGACCATTTCGGCGGGGCGTTCGCCCAAAAGGTTCCACATTGCCATTTCAAAGGCGCCGGTATCAGACGCAGGCACGATGCCGATCCTGTAGTCCGCCGGCACACCAATGATGTCGCGGGTGCGTTCGATGGCGGCTTTCAGCTTTGCCTTGCCCTCAGCAGCACGGTGGCTGCGGCCCAGGGGCGCGGAGGCGAGGTTTGCCAGATCGAATGTGGGGGGTTTGGCACAGGGGCCGGATGAAAAACGCGGGTTCGCCGGAACAGCGACAGGTTGCGTGTCCGGCCGCGAGGCCGGTTGTTGTATAGCCATTGATGCTATCCTTCCAGATATGCGCCCTTCGTTGGGGAAGGGTGTCCCACGTGCCGGGTTATGCGCAGTCGCGGGGTGGTGCAAGTGGAAAAACGCCTCTATAGCGCCGCTTTGAAAACTATTTGCGACATCGTCTTTTTTCCGGAGCCTGCCCGATGTTCACCGCCGTCCTGATTGCCGCAGCCAAAGGTCCTGCGTTGGAACATTCCCTGGTGGAAAGCCTGCGTTCTGCCTGGGGGGGGAGTGCAGCACGATGGCTGGCACCCGGAGAAGCGGTTGAATTCGATGTGATCGACATGCCGGACAACCGCTGGGCGGTCTGGGACAGCTGCCAATCGATGCAGGTGGATCTGGTGGTCGTGCCGTCGGAAGGGCGCAGGAAGAAGATGCTGCTGGCCGATATGGACAGCACGATGATCCAGCAGGAATGCATTGACGAATTGGCCGATATGGCCGGTGTCGGCGCGCGGGTCCGGGAAATCACGGCGCGGGCCATGAACGGTGAGCTTGATTTCGACGGGGCCTTGCGCGAGCGGGTCGGATTGCTGGCGGGATTGGATGTCTCGGTCATTGATCAGGTGATCGCGGAGCGGATCACCCTGATGCCCGGTGGCAAGGCATTGGTCGGGACGATGAAGGCACACGGCGGATATGCGGCATTGGTTTCGGGCGGGTTCACCGCGTTTACAGGCCATGTGGCAGAAACCCTCGGGTTTGACACCCATCGCGCCAATACGCTGCTGGTTGAAGACGATGTTCTGACCGGGGCGGTCGGCATGCCCATTCTGGGGAAGCAGGCCAAGGTGGATGCCCTTGCCGATATCACAGCTGCGCTCGGCATTTCGGAAGGTGATGTCATTGCGGTTGGGGACGGGGCGAATGATCTGGGGATGTTGCATCGCGCGGGGCTTGGCGTGGCGCTGCATGCCAAGCCGGTCGTCGCGGCCGAGTGTGATGTGCGGATCAATTTCGGTGATCTGACGGCACTGCTATATGTGCAGGGATACGCCCAAAGCGACTTCATCAATATTTAACGCTTTACTTAATTAACGATGGTGTTAATTATTGGACCATGAATCACATGGTCCGTACTTTTGCCGCCCTTTCAGATCCAACGCGTCTGAGTGTTGTCGAAGAGCTGATGCAGCGTGGGGAACTGCCCGCAGGCGATCTGGTTGCCCATGCGGGCATGACGGGACCTGCGGTGTCGCGCCACCTCAAGGTTTTACGTGAAGCGGGCGTTGTAACGCAGCGCGCCGAGGGGACCAAGCGGTTTTACAAGGTCGCGCCCGAGGCGATGAAAGCCATTTCAGACTGGACGATCTCGCACCATTCCTTTTGGGCGGCGGGACTCGATCGGCTGGATGCGATTCTGGCTGCTGATGATGAGGTTGGCGATGAGTGACATCCGGCTTGAAAGGGAATTCGGAGTGAGTCCGGCGCGGCTTTTTGAGGTGATCAGTTCAAATGCCGGTTTGCTGGAATGGTGGGGTCATGACGGGTGGACCATGCGCGATGAACAGCTTGATTTCACGCGAGAAGGTCCGTGGCACGCGGCGATGCTGAGTGACGAAGGCAATCTCTACAAGCTGAGCGGACAGGTCACCAAGGTCGAGCCGATCGAGACGATTGGTTTTACCTGGGGCTGGCATGATCCGGACGACAATCGAGGTGCCGAGAGCCATGTTACCTTTACCGTTCAGGAGATGGCGACAGGATCGAAGCTGGTGATAAATCACCGCGAATTGCCGTCAGACGATATTGCCGCACAGCACGAAAGAGGCTGGGGCGGACCATTGGGGCGTCTTGAGCGGTTGCTTGGAGCCTGAAATTCTAGAAGAGGAGATGACGATGCCAGAGTTCATGTTTGCATATCACGGGGGCAAGATGCCCGACACGCCTGAAGAAGGCGCACGGGTCATGGCCGCGTGGGAGGCCTGGTACAAGGATCTGGGCGCGGCGGTTGTGCATCCCGGCAATCCGGTTGGCATGTCCAAGACCGTCAGCGCCGACAGTGTCGAAGATAATGGTGGATCCAACCCGTTGTCAGGGTTCACCATCGTGAAGGCGGACGACATTGAGGCCGCGTGCAAGATGGCGGCGGCCTGCCCGATGGTGGCGGATGGCAGTGGAACCGCGGAAGTGGCGCCGATAGTCGAAATGTAAGTCTGCGTTTGCGAGGTGTTTCGCCGTGCTGTCGCACGGCGACGTGGGGGAGGCTGCGCCTCCCCCATTTTTGTGAGCTAACGCTGGCCGGGTCTTGTGGTGGGGCGGTTGGATTCAGGTATTTTCGAAAGGGTGAATATCAGGGGGCCGGCATCGCCCGACCACGCGGGCTGCGTCACTGGAGCAGGGTCTGCGCGGGCTTCAGGATCCCGGTCACCACGTCGCGGCGGTTCAGGATGGGGGCATTCATACGGTTGAGCGTGGCGGGGTGTTGAGCGTCAAGCGCGCCTAATCTGACCAGCAGGGCCGCGATTGCGCATTCAGCAGCACGGGTGGTGCCGCAGGCGGCTTTGAGCGCAATCCCCAGCTTTTGTTCCGGCAGGATGGCGATGTAGAATCCTTCCGCGCCTGTTTTCAGCGCGACTGTGCCATTTGTGGCGCGCATCAGCTCGGTACAGGCGCGGCCTTCTCCGGCGACGAGTTCCGGGTGCAGGCGCATGGCCTGGTGCAGGCGTGTTTGGGGGGATCCTTCGGGGGCGGCTGCGAAATGGGCCATCGCGCGCGCCATGCCGTGCAATGTGCTGGCGAAGTTGGGCGCTGAGCAGCCATCGATGCCGTAGCCGGGCGAGGTTTCCTGGGTGGCCTCTTCAAACGCAGAGAGGCAGGCCTGTTGTACGGGGTGGGCCGGGTCAATGTATTCCGGGCCAGCGCCCAGGTGTTTGGCGAGGGTCAGAAAGCCGGAGTGCTTGCCAGAGCAGTTGTTGTGGATTTGGCAAGGTGCTGCATGCGCGCGGATCAGGCCGTGGCGGGCGGCGTCATCATCCGGCCATTGCGGGCCGCACCGAAATGCGTCTTCTGCCAGATCCAGGGTATCCAGCCAGGCGCCGACGCGGTCAGTGTGAATTGCAGCGCCGTTGTGCGACGCGCAGGCCAGCGCCAGATGTTCCGTCCCGAGCCCGGCCTTGTCTGCCGCGCCAGAGGTGACCAGGGGCAGGGCCTGGATCATTTTTGAGGAGGAACGGGGCAGGATCACGAGGTCCGGATCACCCCAGGCCTCGACGATCTGGCCGGTCTCATCGCAGATCACCGCGTGGCCTGAATGCACGCTTTCAAGGAAGGGACCGCGCCAGATTTCGGCGAAGGGGGCAGCTTTGGTCATTAATTCATCCCTCTAAGGCGCAAATATATGGGCAAGAACCTGCCAATCAGGCTTTCGTCTGTCGCATGATTGGCGTTATTATGCTTGTTGTCGCGAAGATGACAGAGCCTTGCACGAGAGCGGCAGAAAAATCAGCCGCCAACAAGGTCTGGACGACAAGTTGAGGTAAAGGACAGCTGGAGGCTGGACAGATGCAATTTTTGAAAATGATCGGGTGTGTCGGTGCGATGGGTGCGCTGGTGGCCACGGGCGCTGTCGCCCAAGAGCAAAGCACCAACCGCGTCGCGGCCAAGACCGACTGGTCCGTCTTTGTCGAAGACAACCCAACCGAATGCTGGGGCGTGTCGACGCCCAAGGAGACGGTCAATCAGCGCGATGGCCGCGTTGTGGCCGTGAACCGGGGCCAGACCTTGCTGATGGTGTTCTATCGGCCCTCTGCCGGGGCCAAGGGGCAGGTGGCCTTTACCGGCGGCTATCCTTTTGCGTCAGGGTCCACCGTGAACCTCGATATCTCGGGCAATACCTTTGAGCTGTTCACTGAAGGGGAGTGGGCATGGCCCGCGACAACCGAAGACGATGCCAAGATCATCACGGCGATGAAGCGCGGGGCCAATGCGGTGCTGAGCGGGCGGTCTGGCCGGGGCACGAACACCAAGGATACCTTCAGCCTTCTTGGGTTTACGGCGGCAATAGAAGACGCGGCCAAGCGCTGCGGCGGTTAGCACCATTTTATAGACAGATTTCAAGGTCGGCTGCATCAGCCGATCTTTCTTGGTGTTCAGCGTCCACGTCCCCTCGATTTCAAGTGAGTTGATACATTTTGAGAATCCCGCATACTGGCTGAACAGAAATGATTTCAGTAACGAGGATTTGACGTATGCCTATTGAAGCCGTGTGGGGACCCCGTGTTGGATATGCCGGGACAGGAAGTTTTCAAAGTGCCGTAGGGTTGATCGATTTCGCGACAACCGATGATAATCTGGAAACTACATCGTTTACCGCGACAGCGATTACATTCCAGGGCTTCGTTGACGGAGCGCTGGTGACGGTCCAGCTGGTTGGGTCCGGTTTTTCCGTGGATACATCTGGTGAAGTGCGGCCTGTCGGCATGATCAGCAGCATTGATTTCTACGCTGGCGGAAGTGCCGTCGCCAGCGAACAGTTGATATCCTTTGACTTCGCGATCAGCGTCGCTGAGCTGCTGACTGCGATCGACCAGGACAATGATGGCATTGTGCCTGAGGCGTTGGAGGACCTCTTTACCCAGCAGGACTGGACCTAAGCGGGCACCAATCAGGTCGATGATTTTCCGTCGACGTTCACGTCTTCTGATGGGTTTTTGCTGAACCTGATTGGTGATGATTTCATTTCGTTGGCCGGGGGCGACGATCTGTTCTTTGCCGGTGATGGCAATGACAGCGTGCTGGGCGGCAATGGCTTTGACACGCTGGAAGGCGGTGCGGGCAACGATGTATTGAACGGCGGTAATCAGGCCGATCTGCTGCGCGGTGGTGATGGCAATGACCGGCTGGTCGGTGCGGATGGATTTGACGCGCTTTATGGCGATGCCGGCAACGATACGTTGATTGCCGGTGGCGGCCCTGCGGACAGGCTTTATGGCGGGACAGGCAATGATCTGATGTACGCCGGGACCAGCCTTGGCTTCAATGTCGATGGATCCTTTGGCGGGGACGGCAACGACACCATTCTTGGTGAGGCCGGTTTTGACTTCATCGACGGTGAGGCCGGAGATGATGTGCTGAATGGCGGCAACCAGTCCGACAATGTCTATGGGGGGGATGGGTTCGACACGCTTTATGGCGGTCAGGGCCTGGACCGGCTTTTTGGCGGCAACGATGATGATATTGGCTGGGGTGGCACCGGGACGGACGGGTTGTTCGGCGGCTTTGGCAATGACACCCTTTATGGAGAGGATGGCAACGACCGGTTTTTTGGCGAAACCGGGGATGACCTGCTGTTTGGCGGCACGGGCTCTGACACCATGTATGGGGGGGCGGGGTTTGACACGATTGATGGCGGTCAGGATGACGATCTGTTGCTTGGCAACTTCAACGCGGATGTTTTTGTCTTTCAGGATGGGCATGGCAACGACACGATCACCGATTTTGCTGCAACAAACGTGTTCGAGAAGATTGATTTGAGCGATGTCAGTGCGATCACCAATCTGTTCGATCTGCTGAGCAACCATGTTTCGCAATCGGGTGCCAATCTTGTCATCAGCACGGGCGGGGGTAATTCGATTACACTGCTCAATGTAAATCAGAGTGATCTGGACAATTCCGACTTCATCTTCTGAGGTTGATAGGGTGTTTTGAGTTCAGCAAGGGGGCATTGCGATAGCAGTGCCCCTTTTGCAAATGCGGCGGAACCCTATATAGCAGGCGCACCTTCATCGAACGAGTCGCCCCCATGACCGCCACTGCGCCGATCACCCAAGACGTTCATACCATTCCGCGCAAGTTGCCGGAGGGGCCGGTGAACCTTGTCGGGTTGACCCGCGACGCCATGCGCATCGCGCTGATTGATGCAGGCACGCCCGAAAAGCAGGCGAAGATGCGCGTTGGACAGATCTGGCAGTGGATTTACCAGTGGGGTGTCCGCGATTTCGACGTGATGACGAACCTTAGCAAAGTCTATCGTGCTGAACTGGCAGAGCGGTTTGTCATTGAAACACCCGAAGTCGTGTCCAAGCAGGTCAGCACGGATGGCACCCGCAAGTGGCTGGTGCGCATTGCGGGCGGGCATGAGGTCGAGGTTGTCTATATCCCTGAAGAGGGGCGCGGGACCTTGTGTATCTCGAGCCAGGTCGGGTGTACGCTGACCTGTTCATTCTGCCATACGGGCACGCAAAAGCTGGTGCGGAACCTGACCGCCGGAGAGATCATCGGTCAGGTGATGATGGCGCGCGACGATCTGGATGAATGGCCGGTGCCCGGTGCGCCCAAAGATGAGACGCGGCTGTTGAGCAACATCGTACTGATGGGCATGGGCGAGCCGCTTTATAACTTTGAAAACGTACGTGACGCGATGAAGATCGCGATGGATGAAGAGGGCATTCAATTGTCCCGTCGTCGGATCACGCTGTCGACCTCGGGTGTGGTGCCTGAGATTGAGCGCACGGCGAATGAGATCGGCTGCCAGTTGGCCGTCAGCTTTCACGCCACCACGGACGCGGTGCGCAACACGCTGGTGCCGATCAACAAGCGCTGGAACATCGACACGCTGCTTGAGGCGTTGCGTGCCTACCCGCGGGGGCGCAATTCTGAGCGGATCACGTTTGAATATGTGATGCTGGATGGCGTGAACGATACAGACGAGGATGCGCACCGGTTGATCAAGCTGATCGAGGGCATCCCGGCGAAGATCAACCTGATCCCCTTTAACGAATGGCCCGGCGCGCCTTACAAGCGGTCCTCGAACAACCGGATCCGCAAGTTTGCAGACATTATCTACAAGGCTGGCTATGCCTCGCCCATTCGGACGCCGCGCGGCGAGGATATCATGGCCGCTTGCGGGCAATTGAAATCCGCGACGGAGCGCGCCCGGAAGTCGCGCAAACAGATCGAGGCCGAGGCGGGTCTTTGAGGGCCAAGTGACCTCTGACTGGGGTAAACAAGGCAACTTTGCAGCGCAATTGGAGCCTTGGGACCTGGCTGATTATCAGTTAACCTATTGATATTTATTGGCAAATGTAAAAATTGGGTAAAGCCGATTTGGTTAATGGAACATTAAATGACCCCGCGCGTGCCGCAATCGCGCAGAATTGCTGCCACCATCCCACACCACGTTGTTTCCTGTAACCATCATATCAGGAGACAGAATATGTCTGTCATGTTTAACAACGACCCCTTTATCACCGCTCAGGTGCTGGAACTTGTCATCCGCGAGCGTGACGTTGCGCTTTCCGCGCGTGAATGGAAGCACCGATTGGCGGGCTATGGCTATGCCATCAAGGATACTGACGAAGGTCAGATCGTCGAGACGTTGCCCCACCATGTGGAAATCGGCATGTTGCCAAACGAAGCAACTGCCTAAGCTTTTCCTGCAGACCCTCAGAATTGCCAGCGCGCGCGTCGTGGGACGCGCACAGCCAGCATTGGTTTGAGCAAGGGTGAGGCGTAGCGCTTTAGGTCAAGGGCTTCGTGTACGCCCTGTACGATTTCTCCGTCGATTTGTGTTTCGACGATCGCGCGGTTGTAGAACGGCGCGTCCAGCATGGGTTTGATCTGGCGGGGTGTAACGCCGTGATCAGCGCGGGTTTCGCGCCTCAGGGCCCAGTTTGAACGGCGGAATTTGGTGCGAGGCGGGGCCGGCACCACCTGTGCCTTTCCATCGCGATCGAATCCTATGGCGGCTTCCAATGACGTGCCATCCCTGCGGTCTGCGTCATAGAAGCAGGTGGATCCCGAAGCGGTCGGATACCGCCCCCATGTCCAATAACTAAAATCATGCTCAAGCGGGCGGGTGCCAAAGTTGGCGTCAAAGTAGCCGTGCCCGTCAAACTGCCAACCCGGCGCCTGCAGTGCCACATTGATGCGCGAGGTCGGTGCGAAGGGCCGCCAGACATGGGCGCCATCGGGGGTCAGAGGCAATTCTACATTTGTCACCGCTGACGGACGCAAGGTGATGCGCCCGCGCACCCGGCTGATCAGCGGCGGCGATGACACTTCATCAATGTCGATCTCAAGCGCGTCTCCCATCCAGCGCATTTGGCTGGGGCCCACCGTCAGGCTGTCAGATTCGCGGCGCAGGGCAGTGCGGCCCCGATCCGTCATCGTGAACCGCCCGCCCGGGCCATAGGTTGCGACGTTGATGCAGCAGTTGTTGGCCGGGTCGCCACGACCTGACCAGTGGTACCATGGTGAAAAGACAGACCCGATAAACCCTATGACCGAAACGGCGCGCGTGCCATCGTCGCTGACCCCATCGACATACCACCATGCGTATCCGCCGGGCGGGACGTCGAGGTCAAAGAAAGGTCGTTCAGAATCGCGTCTGCCGCGTGCGCGGCGGAGAGGGTTGCCATCGGCACTCCCGCCCCCGGGTGCGCTCCCCCTCCCACAAGGTAGAGGCCCTTGATCGCCGTTCGTGCCGTTGGCCGGTGAAAGGCTGCCATCATCCCCCTGGGGGAACGCCCGTAAAGCGACCCGGCCGAATGGGGGAACATCTGATGGAACGCAGCCGGCCCGGTCAGCGTTTCTGGCCCCGGTGTTGGGGTGAAATGCAGCCCGAACTGCCGCAGGCGGTTGAAGATCAGTGTCTGACATTTGGTGACCTCGTTATCGTCGGGTGCTGCACCTGACCCCACAGGGGCCGCATTCATGATGATTTCAAACCGTTCTTGTCCAACGGGCTTGCGCCCGCCAAAGCGGTCCTGCGCGCAGATATAGAGCGTCGGATCGGATTGCGCCTTGCCCTTGTGCAGCGGGTGGTATTCCCGCGCCGGGTCAGCCGCGAAAAAGACGTTGTGCGCGGCAAGGGGCACCGTATCGTCCACGGTGGCGGCAAAGGCATGGACCTGCGCGGACAGGCTGCGCGGTTCGGTGGCCTGTCCGGAAACCGCTGTGGTGATGCCATCGCCAAGCGCGCCTTGGGTCAGGGCGCGCGGGTCCCCATTAAAGAGCACCATATCGACGGGGTGTCTATCGCCGTTGGTGTGTATGGCTACCGGTTGCTGGTCCTGCATTTCGATTCGCGTCACATGCGCGTCAAAGTGAAAGGATGCGCCGTTCGCTTGGGCCAGATCTGCAATTGCGACCGCCAATCTGTGCATGCCGCCTTTGACATGCCAGACGCCGCGTTGCTCTGCCGCCCAGATCAGCGAAAGGATCGCGGGTGATTGCTCCGGGGTACCGCCGACATAGGTGGCATAGCGGGCAAAAAGCTGTGCCAGCCTGGGATCGCTGAAGCGGCGGGCCAGCATTCTGGACAGCGTTTGATGGGGGGCCATCTGCGGGATCAGCGCAGGGTTCCTGAGCGTATGGCGGGTCAGCGCGCCGAGCGATGGTGTCGCGGCCTGCATCATTGGCCCTTCGAAGGCGTCGAACAGGCGGTTGGCCCGCGCCGTGAAGGCACGGAATTCGGCCGCGGCGGTGGTGCCAAAGGTGCGGGATACCGTGTCGACCGAGGCTTGGATGTCAGAGAAAAGATCCAGGGTGGTGCCGTCTGGCCAGAAATGCCGCGCAAGCAGGGGCTCGGTTTCCAGTGTCACATGGTCTTCGAGCCGCGCGCCCGCGTCCGCGAAGAGCGCGTCGAACACTGGCTTGAGGGTCAGGACAGTAGGACCGGCGTCAACCGGACCTGCCGCAGACGGGACTGTGCGCATCTTGCCACCCGGCGCTGTGTGGCTGTCGAACACCGAGACCTGCAGCCCCGCGCTGGCCAGCCGTAGCGCCGCAGCAAGGCCGCCGATTCCCGCGCCGATGATCGCGATATGGCTGGGCTGAGCAGGGGGTATGGCAGGTTCCTTCCGTGAGGTGGCGTTGACAAGTACAGCAGATGTGTCCAGTCTAGTTTACACATTTGGTGTCGTTGTTAAAGTACATCCGCACCAGGCACCTTTGCCACGGGGGACCGGACATGCAGTTTGCTGAGCGGATAGATAATGCGATTACGCAGGCCATCCGGCAGGGGCAACATCCGCCAAGTCCGGGCAAGCTTGCTTCAGCGTTGCATTATGCCGTGACGCCAGGTGGCGCGCGGATCAGGCCGACCATTCTGATGAGTGTTGCCGCTGCCTGTGGCGATGACCGGCCTGCGCTGGCAGATGCGGCTGCGGCGGCGCTGGAGCTGATACATTGCGCATCACTTGTGCATGATGATCTGCCGGCCTTCGATGATGCAGATGTGCGGCGGGGCAAACCGTCGGTGCATCGTGCCTTTGGCGAACCCCTGGCGGTGCTGGTGGGCGACAGCCTGATCATCATGGCCTTTGATGTGCTGGCCCGTGCTGCGGGCGATGATGCGGCGCGTGCGCTGCAGTTGATCCGTGTGCTGTCCAACCGCACCGGCATGCCAAATGGTATCTGTGCCGGGCAGGGGTGGGAAAGCGAAGACGAGGTAGATCTGTCTGCTTATCACGCGGCCAAGACCGGGGCGTTGTTCATGGCCGCCACGCAGATGGGGGCGCTGGCCGCCGGTCAGGACGCGGAGCCTTGGGAGGAACTGGGCGCGCGCATCGGCGAGGCGTTTCAGGTGGCTGATGATTTGCGCGATGCGCTTTATGATGAAGAGACGCTTGGCAAGCCCGTCGGGCAGGATGATCTGCATGGTCGGCCCAATGCGGTGACTGAATTTGGCATCGACGGGGCGATCGCGCGAATGCGCGACATTCTGAGCGGAGCGATTTCGTCGATCCCCAAGTGCCCCGGCGAGGCGCATCTGGCCAAGATGGTCAACGCACAGGCCGAAGCGCTGACGCCGCTGAAATGGCGTGCGGCACAGGCCTCGCGCATACCCGGCGAATAAATGGCGGACGCGGCTGGCCCCATCGCCATGCCCAAACGACGCCGCCGCGTTGCGGGCTGGCCCGCCAGACTTGTCGCATCCCGTGGATTCCAGCGCTGGGCAGCGCGATTTCCGCTGACGCGTGGGTTGGTGCGGCGTGAAGGCGAGGCGCTGTTTGATCTGCTTGCGGGGTTTTGCCATTCGCAGGTGTTGATGGCGCTGGTGCAACTGGAGATCCCCGAAAAACTGATGCAGGGCGCTCAGAGCGCTGCGGCGCTGGCGCGGGTGTCCGACGTGCCGGAGGATCGGATGGTGATCTTGCTGCGTGCGGGTGTGTCCCTTGGATTGCTCAAGATCAGGCGCGGCGGTGCCTTTGCGCTGACCACGCGCGGCGCGGCGCTTGTCGGTGTGCCCGGATTGGCGCAGATGATCCGGCACCACGATGTTTTTTACCGCGATCTGGCCGATCCGGTGGCCTTCTTTCGCGGCGACGTCGAGACAGAGCTTGCCGGGTTCTGGCCCTATGTTTTCGGCGGCGACATGGCCCCGGAGGTGGCGCAGACCTACTCCGATCTGATGGCAGAAAGCCAGGTTTTGGTGGCAGAGGACACACTTGACAGTGTGAACCTATCCGGCGCGCGGCATCTGATGGATGTTGGCGGAGGGACGGGTGTTTTTGCGGGGAGTGTCGGCAAGGCATATCCCGGTGTTGAGCTTACTCTCTTTGACCTTCCACAGGTCGCTGACGCGGCACACGCGCGATTCGCGCAGCTGGGTTTGTCAGAGCGCGCGCAGGTCGTATCTGGGTCATTCCGTGACGGCGCGCTGCCCAAAGGGGCCGATGCGATTTCACTGGTGCGGGTGCTTTATGACCATGCGGATGACACCGTGGCAGATTTGTTGGCAACCTGTTTCGCTGCCCTGCCGCCCGGCGGGATGCTGCTGATTTCCGAGCCGATGACGGGCGGCGCGCGCCCCGAACGGGCGGGGGATGTCTATTTCGCCCTCTATACGCTGGCGATGCGGACAGGCCGGGCAAGATCGATCGAAGAAATATCCGATCTGGTCTCAGCTGCCGGTTTCAATGTGACCCAGACACCAAAACCAAGGCGGGTCTACGTGACCCGATGTCTGGTCGCGCAAAAACCAACTGTCTAAGTTAGTTGACACATTTTGATGTCAGTTCTACCTTACACATAGGGTTTGCTGGCAGTGCCTGAGTCTGTCGCACTGCAGCATGGCCCTGCGACCCAAGGGGAGGGACGTTTGCACACAACAGCGGTCATACTCAAAGGACCTCGGATACTGGTTCTCGATTCGCTTGAAATGAAGGCGCCGTCGGCTGGTGATCTGGTTGTGCGCGTGTCCCATTCCGGTGTCTCGACGGGCACCGAAAAGCTTTTCTGGTCAGGTGAGATGCCGCCCTTCCCCGGCATGGGGTATCCGCTGGTCCCCGGCTATGAGGCCGTGGGCGAGGTGGTCGAGGCCGCCCCTGCCACCGGATACAAGCCCGGTGAACGCGTGTTTGTACCGGGGGCGAATTGTTACGAGGGGGCTTTTGGCCTTTTCGGCGCAGCTTCAAAACTTTTGGTGACAGATGCAGATCGCGTCACCCGAATTGATCCTGGATTGAAGGCAGAGGGTGCGTTGCTGGCCCTTGCAGCCACCGCACGGCACGCCATTGCCGGACCGGGAAAGGCTGTGCCGGACCTGATCGTGGGCCATGGGGTTCTGGGTCGTCTGCTGGCGCGGTTGACCATTGCCGCTGGGGCACCTGCGCCCACTGTCTGGGATATTGACCCTGCGCGCCGCTCAGGTGCAAAGGGGTACGACGTGGTGCATCCCGATGAGGACCCGCGCCGCGACTATGGGTCGATCTATGACGCTTCTGGCAGCACTGAGGTTCTGGGCGATCTGATCGGTCGTCTGGTCAAGGGTGGCGAGATCGTTCTGGCCGGTTTTTACGCCGCGCCCATCAGCTTTGCCTTCCCACCCGCCTTTATGAAAGAGGCGCGTTTCCGCGTTGCTGCTGAATGGACGCGCGATGATTTGCACGCCACCCGCAGCCTTGTCGAAAGCGGCGCGCTGTCGCTGTCCGGACTGATCACACATACCGCCGATGCCGCTGACGCGCCCGGCGCCTACGAGACGGCCTTTACTGATGCGGGCTGTCTGAAAATGATTCTCGACTGGAAAGGTCACGCATGACACTTGATATCCCCAACCTGAAGGACGGCGGAACGATCGAGGATTTTGATCAGCGCCTGCGCGACGAAGCCAACGAGGATTTCGCCGATATTGTCGCCGAAGAGCCCACCAGCAAGACACAGATCATTGCGATCTACGGCAAAGGCGGCATTGGCAAGTCGTTCACGCTGGCCAACCTCAGCCACATGATGGCCGAGCAGGGCAAGCGCGTTCTGCTGATCGGGTGCGACCCCAAGTCCGACACCACGTCGCTGCTCTTTGGCGGCAAGGCCTGCCCGACGATCATCGAGACGTCGACCAAGAAGAAGCTGGCCGGAGAAGAGGTTGCCATTGGCGATGTCTGTTTCAAGCGTGGCGGCGTCTTTGCGATGGAGCTTGGCGGGCCGGAGGTTGGACGCGGCTGTGGCGGGCGCGGGATCATTCACGGGTTTGAGCTGCTGGAGAAGCTGGGGTTCCATGACTGGGACTTTGACTATGTGCTGCTTGATTTCCTCGGCGATGTGGTTTGTGGCGGCTTTGGCCTGCCCATTGCGCGGGACATGGCGCAGAAGGTGATTCTGGTCGCCTCGAACGATCTTCAGTCGCTTTATGTGGCCAACAACGTCTGTTCGGCGGTGGAGTATTTCCGCAAGCTGGGCGGCAATGTTGGCGTGGCCGGGCTGGTTATCAACAAGGATGACGGTTCGGGCGAGGCTGCGGCCTTTGCCAAGGAAGTCGATATTCCAGTACTTGCCGCCATCCCGCAGGACGATGACCTGCGCAAGAAATCCGCCAACTACCAGATTGTCGGGACAATGGAATCCCAGTGGGGTCAGCTTTTTGCAGATCTCGGCATGGAAGTGGCCGGTGCGCCGCCTGTGCGGCCCACGCCACTTGATCAGGACGGGTTGCTTGGTCTTTTCGATGCGTCTGAAACGGGCGGTAATGTGGTTCTGGAACCCGCCACCGACATGGATATGCGCGGCAAGAACGCAAAGCCGAAAGTCAGCCTTGAGGTGATCTACGACGATGTCTGATCGCCAGGGATATCACGTGCGCTATGACGCGGCGGATCAGGTGGAGATCACTGAAGCGTCTGCGCCCGACATGCTTGTGGCCGATACCACCGGGCAGGTCGCGCCCGAGGGCGCGTGCAGTTCAGCGTCCACGATGGCGGAGGCCGCGCGGGCGGCGGGCAAATCGGACATTCTGGATCAGTACGCCAAGGATTATCCGCAGGGGCCGCATGACAAGCCGCAGTCGATGTGCCCTGCGTTCGGGTCTTTGCGCGTCGGGTTGCGGATGAAGCGGACGGCGACGGTGCTGTCGGGTTCGGCCTGTTGTGTATATGGGCTGACGTTTGTGTCGCATTTCTACGGCGCGCGTCGGTCGGTCGGCTATGTGCCGTTTAACTCTGAGTCATTGGTAACGGGAAAGCTGTTCGAAGACATCCGCGAGGCGGTGCATGATCTGGCGGATCCAGAGCGCTATGACGCCGTTGTCGTGACCAATCTGTGTGTGCCCACGGCATCCGGCGTGCCGCTGCGGCTGCTGCCGGATGAGATCAACGGCGTGCGGATTGTGGGCATTGATGTGCCCGGCTTTGGGATCCCGACCCATGCCGAGGCCAAGGATGTTCTGGCGGGTGCGATGCTGAAATACGCGCGCGAAGAGATCGAGGCGGGGCCAGTGGCCATGCCCGCGAGCGGTACGTCGGATCGCCCGACGGTAAGCATGTTGGGCGAGATGTTTCCGGCGGATCCGATGATGATTGGTCAGATGCTGGCGCCGCTGGGACTGGCCGCGGGCCCTGTGGTGCCGTGTCGCGAATGGCGGGAGCTTTATGCCGCGTTGGATTGTGGGGCAGTGGCGGCGATCCATCCGTTTTACACCGCATCAGTCCGCGAGTTCGAGACTGCGGGACGGCCAGTTGTCGGCTCTGCGCCTGTTGGGCATGATGGAACGGCTGCATGGCTGGCCGGAATTGGCGATGTGTTCAATATCGCGCCAGAGAAGATTGCGGAGGCGCAAAACGCGTTTCTGCCTGCCATCAAGGGGGCGCTGGGGGCGGCACCGATCAACGGCACGATCACGCTGTCGGGCTATGAAGGCAGCGAGTTGCTGGTTGCGCGGTTGCTGATCGAAAGCGGCGCGGATGTGCCCTATGTCGGCACCGCCTGTCCCAAGACACCGTGGTCTGCAGCGGATGCGGCATGGCTGGCCGACAAGGGTGTGACGGTCAAGTACCGGGCGTCGCTGGAGGATGATCTGGCGGCGATGGAGGCGATCAAACCTGATTTGGCCATTGGCACCACACCTGTAGTGCAAAAGGGCAAGGAACTGGGCATTCCGTCGCTTTATTTTACCAACCTTATTTCTGCGCGCCCGCTGATGGGTGTGGCTGGGGCCGGTTCTCTGGCGCAGGTGGTGAACGCCGCGATGGGCAACAAGGACCGGATGGATCACATGCGCACCTTCTTTGAAGGGGTGGGGCATGCCGATACCGCCGGGGTTTGGGAAGGCGAGCCGAACCTGCAACCGCAGTTTCGCGCGTTGAACCAGAAGAAGCTGGAGCGCGCCGCCAAGGCCGCCAAAGCGGCTGAGATGATATGATCGGTTCGGTATTCCATATCGCTTCGTCCCGAGGCTGCGTTTTTATGCAGGCGGTGCACGTGCATATTTTTGGAACATTGAAAGTGCGGGGAGGACCGGGATGTTGATCCAGGACCATGACCGCGCCGGTGGGTACTGGGGGGCTGTTTATGCCTTTTGTGCCATCAAGGGATTGCAGTGTGTGATTGACGGGCCGGTGGGGTGCGAGAACCTGCCGGTGACCTCTGTTCTGCACTATACCGACGCCCTGCCACCGCATGAGTTGCCGATTGTGGTAACCGGATTGGGCGAGGAAGAACTGGGGCGCGATGGCACCGAGGGCGCGATGAAACGCGCTTGGGGCACGCTTGATCCGGCCCTCCCTGCCGTGGTTGTCACCGGGTCGATCGCGGAGATGATCGGTGGCGGCGTCACGCCCATGGGCACCAATATTCAGCGGTTTCTGCCGCGCACGATTGATGAGGATCAGTGGGAAGCGGCCGACCGCGCGATGACGTGGCTGTTCACCGAATTTGGCATGACCAAGGGGCGGATGCCCAAGGAAGCCAAGCGCGAGGAGGGGGCCCGGCCGCGGGTCAATATCCTTGGGCCGATGTATGGCACGTTCAACATGCCATCGGATCTGGCTGAGATACGCAGGCTGGTCGAGGGGATCGGGGCCGAGGTCAACATGGTGATGCCGCTGGGTGCGCATGTGGCCGAGATGCGCGGGCTGGTGAATGCGGATGTGAATGTCTGCATGTATCGCGAGTTTGGTCGCGGACTTTGTGAAGTTTTGGGCAAGCCCTATCTACAGGCGCCTGTGGGGATCGAAAGTACGACCAAGTTCCTGCGGATGCTGGGGGAGATGCTGGAGCTGGATCCAGAACCGTTCATCGAGCGTGAGAAACATTCGACCATCAAACCTGTCTGGGATCTTTGGCGGTCCGTGACGCAGGATTTCTTTGCCACCGCCAGCTTTGCGATTGTGGCCAATGAGACCTACGCGCGGGGCGTGCGGAATTTCCTTGAGAATGATCTGGGGCTGCCGTGCGCCTTTGCCGTGGCGCGAACCGCAGGCAAGAAGACTGACAATGATGCGGTGCGCGCGATGTTGCATGAAAAGCGCCCCCTGATCGTCATGGGGTCGATCAACGAAAAGATGTATTTGGCCGAGATGAAGGCGGGCTTTGGCCCGGCGCCGGCCTTTATCCCCGCAAGTTTCCCAGGTGCCGCCATCCGGCGCGCCACGGGCACGCCCTTCATGGGGTACGCCGGTGCCACCTATCTGGTGCAGGAAGTGTGCAATGCTCTTTTTGATGCGCTCTTTCACATTCTGCCCCTTGGATCTGAAATGGACGCCACGCCCGCGACGCCGACACCGCTGCGCAGGGATTTCCCATGGGACGCGGATGCGCAAAAGCGTCTCGATGAAATCGTCGCGACGCACCCCATTCTTACCCGTATTTCCGCCGCCAAGACCCTGCGAGATGCCGCTGAAAAGCGCGCGCTTGATCAAGGGGCCGAGCGGGTCGTGCTGGAAACGGTGAATGCTCTTCAATCAGCTTCGGGAGGAAGCCAATGACAGATATCAGTCATCAGATCGACATGGAGATGGACACGCCGCGCGCCAGGCGTCGGCAGGATGCCCATCGCCGCGAATACATCGTCTATTTCGCCGTGATCTTTATCGCGACCCTGCCGATGGCGTTTCTGACATGGGGCCTGAAGGCCGCGCGCCAGATGCGTCTGCCCAAGAAGGGCCCGATCAAATCGGCATGGAGCCAGGCCGGGATCATCACACCGATGATCTTTACTGCCTGACGCAAGGATTTCCGGCCCTGCACATCAGGGTCGGTCACGAGGTTCGCCGTTCCCCCGGAATGGTGGATTAGGGCAGGGGATGAGCCCCTGTCGTAACCCGGCCGCCGGGTAGGCGCGGCGTATCAGATGTTTTTCAGGAGAAAAACCATGGCTGACAAAGACGACCTGTCTTTCACAGGTCTGACAGACGAGCAGGCGCAGGAATTGCACTCGGTCTATATGAGCGGCTTCACGATCTTCACGATCGTGGCGGTCGTTGCGCATATTCTGACGTATTTCAAGCTGCCCTGGTTCGCCTGGGGTTAGGAGAGGAGACTTAGATGGCACAGTTCTACAAGATCTGGCTGGTCTTTGACCCCCGCCGCGTATTCGTGGCGCAGGGTGTTTTCCTCTTTTTGCTGGCTGCGATGATTCACCTCGTCCTGCTGAGCAATCCGGAAACCAACTGGTTCAACCGCGCCTTCGGCACCGAAGCTGCGGCGGACTAGTTGCTCGGCTAGCTAACGCAAACACAGCTGCGGGCGGGGGAGTGCTCTGCCGCCCGCGGCAAACAAAGACAAGACACGCATGAACGCGTCGGGGTGACAGCACCCGCGCGCGAGAGGAGACAGAAGATGGCGATGCTCAGCTTCGAAAGAAAGTACCGGGTTCGTGGCGGGACGTTGGTTGGCGGTGATCTGTTCGACTTTTGGGTGGGGCCTTTCTATGTCGGCTTCTTCGGGGTCACGACATTCTTCTTTGCCGCCCTCGGCACGATACTTATTTTTTATGGCGCAGCCCTGGGGGACACCTGGAACCCCTGGCTGATTTCCATCGATCCACCGTCGCTTGAAGTGGGCCTTGGGATCGCGCCGCTGGCCGAAGGTGGCCTTTGGCAGATCATTACGTTTTGCGCCACGCTGGCCTTTGTCAGCTGGATGATGCGCGAGGTCGAGATTTGTCGAAAACTTGGCATCGGGTATCATGTGCCCTTCGCCTTTGGTTTTGCCATTCTGGCCTATGTCACGCTGGTGATTATTCGCCCTGTTCTGCTGGGTGCCTGGGGCCATGGGTTCCCGTATGGCATATTCAGCCACCTCGATTGGGTGAACAACGTGGGATACGCCTACGGCAACTTCCATTACAACCCGGCGCATATGGTGGCGATCACCTTCTTTTTCACCACCTGTCTGGCGCTTGCGCTGCACGGGTCACTGGTGCTGTCGGCGGTCAACCCCGGCAAGGGCAAGACGATTGCCACGCCGGATCACGAAGACACCTATTTCCGTGATCTGATCGGCTATTCGATTGGGCCATTGGGCATTCACCGCCTTGGTCTGCTGCTTGCACTGAACGCCGTATTCTGGAGTGCGGTTTGCATCATCATTTCCGGTACGATCTGGTTCGATGCCTGGTCTGCATGGTGGGATTGGTGGCTTGAATTGCCCTGGTGGGCGGACCTGTAGGAGGGGATGAGCAATGATGGTTGAATATCAGAATATCTTCACACAGGTTCAGGTGCAGGGTCCGCCCGAGATGGGTATGGATCCGACCGGTACTCTGGATCGCGAACGCACAAAGAAAGCCGGGTTCAGCAGCCTTGCGGGCATATTCGGCAACGCGCAGCTGGGGCCGATTTACCTGGGCACCTTTGGTGTCGTGTCGCTGGCGACCGGGTTCATCTGGTTCTTTATTGTCGGCATGAGCTTTTGGGCGCAGGTGGATTATTCCCCGGCCCTGTTCATGCGCGATCTTTTCTGGCTGGCGCTAGAGCCGCCGAGCGAGGAATACGGCCTCGGCTTTGCGCCGCTCAACGAGGGAGGATGGTGGATCATCGCCAGTTTCTTCTTGTTGGTCAGTGTCATCAGCTGGTGGATCCGTACCTACCTGCGGGCCGAAGAACTGGGCATGGGTAAACACGTGAGCTGGGCTTTTGCCTCTGCGATCTGGCTGTTTCTGGTACTGGGGCTGTTCCGCCCGATCCTGATGGGGTCTTGGGCAGAGGCGGTGCCATACGGGATCTTCCCGCATCTGGATTGGACGAACCTCTTTTCGCTGACCTATGGCAATCTGTTCTACAATCCGTTCCACGCCCTTTCGATTGCGTTTCTTTATGGCTCTGCCCTGCTTTTTGCGATGCATGGCGCGACCATTCTGGCGGTCAGCCGCTATGGCGGCGAGCGTGAGATTGAACAGATCGTTGACCGGGGTACCGCGTCTGAACGTGCGGCCCTGTTCTGGCGCTGGACCATGGGGTTCAACGCCACGATGGAAGGCATTCACCGCTGGGCCTGGTGGTTTGCGGTGCTGACCACGCTGACCGGCGGCATCGGTATCCTGCTGACCGGCACGGTCGTGGATAACTGGTTCGTCTGGGCACAGGAACACGGCTATGCGCCGCTTGATTGAGGGGATGAAAGATGACTGACAACAACGACTATCTGCGCACAGGCGACCCCAAGTTCCGGCTGTCGGCGGATATTACAATGCTGATGCTGAAAGGGGCGGCCTATGCTGCGGTCTTTTGTCTGGCCCTCTGGTTCTGCATCTGGGCGCTCTATGCCATCGGACTGCTGTTGCCAGAGGAATCGCGGGACACTGAAGACCCCACGCCGTTCTCGTATGTGATCCCTGCCGAGACAGGCACGCAACTACTCTGAGACACCGGCAGATCCGTCCGCGCGGCGGGTCTGCCCACCTGATCCGGCCCTCCCTGTCCCTTGGGGGTGTCGGATGCGCCCGGGGTCACACCGCCTCTGGCACCTCCTGTTGGCTACGGGAGACACGGGGACGGAGATCATCAGCTCTCCGTCCCCTATCCCGGGCCAACAGGCCACGCTTTCAGCGCAATCTGAAGGCAAGCCGAAAGGATCATTGCCATGGACCGTGCCGCGAAACTGACGCCTCATCTGGATCGGATCGCTTCGCCCGCTGATCTGCGCGGTCTGTCTGACAGCGCGCTTGGCGATGTCGCGGCTGAGTTGCGCAACGAGGTCATCGAAAGCGTTGCAACCACAGGTGGGCACCTGGGATCATCGCTGGGTGTGGTCGAGCTGACCGTGGCGCTGCATGCGGTATTCGACACGCCGCGCGACAAGCTGATCTGGGATGTGGGACATCAGTGCTATCCGCACAAGGTTCTGACGGGGCGCCGCGACCGCATGGCGACGCTACGGCAGGAAGGCGGGCTTTCTGGTTTTACCAAGCGCAGCGAAAGCCAATACGACCCGTTTGGTGCGGCGCATAGTTCGACGTCCATTTCTGCCGCGCTGGGGTTCACTATAGGCCGGGACATGGGCCAACCCACAGGTGACGCCATTGCCGTGATCGGGGATGGATCAATCAGTGCCGGGATGGCCTACGAAGCACTGAACAATGCCGGCGCCGAAGGGCGGCGGATGTTTGTCATCCTTAACGATAACGAGATGAGCATCGCCCCGCCGGTGGGTGCGATGTCGAAATACCTATCGGGGCTCTATGCCTCACCGCTGGGGAACCTGCAGCAGGCCGCCGAGGGGTTTGAGGCCGCGTTGCCCGGCCCGCTGCGCGACCATGCGCGCCGCGCGCGACAAATGGTGACCGGGGCTGTGGGCGCAAAGGGTACGTTGTTTGAGGAACTGGGGTTTCAGTATATCGGGCCGATCAACGGTCACGACATGGATCAGCTGCTGGGCGTTCTGCGTGCGGCGAGGGCCCGCGCGACCGGGCCGGTTTTGATCCACTGCTGCACCGTGAAGGGCAAAGGCTATGCCCCGGCTGAGCAATCCGCAGACAAGTATCATGGCGTTGGCAAGTTTGATCCCGCCAGTGGTGCCCAGGCCAAGAAGCGACCGAATGCGCCATCTTACACCAAAGTCTTTGGTCAGGCGTTAAGCGATCTGGCAGCGAATGACCCGCGTATCGTGGGCGTCACCGCAGCGATGCCGTCGGGCACCGGGATGGATATTTTTGCCCGGGCGCACCCGGCGCGCATGTTCGATGTGGGAATTGCCGAACAGCACGGGGTGACGTTTGCGGCCGGGATGGCGGCATCCGGCCTCAAACCGTTCTGCGCGATCTATTCGACCTTTCTGCAACGGGGCTATGACCAGATCGTGCATGACGTGGCCTTGCAGAACCTGCCGGTGCGCTTTGCGATTGACCGGGCCGGCTTGGTCGGTGCCGATGGTGCGACCCATGCGGGTGCTTTTGATGTGGGCTATCTGTCGGCCTTGCCGAACATGACCGTGATGGCTGCGGGCGACGAGGCAGAACTGGTGCATATGGTGGCAACTGCTGCGGCGCATGACCTTGGGCCGATCGCATTCCGTTATCCCCGCGGCGAGGGCGAAGGCGTGCCGATGCCTGAAACGGGCGAGGTTTTGGAGATCGGCAAGGGCCGGGTTCTGTCCGAAGGATCGGATGTGGCGCTGCTGTCGTTTGGTGCGCATCTGGGTGAATGCAGGAAAGCGGCCGCGAAGATCGAGGCAGCGGGATTGTCCGTCACCCTGGCCGATGCGCGCTTTGCCAAGCCTCTGGACCACGCTCTTCTGACCAGACTGGCCCGGAACCACCGGGCGCTGATCACGGTCGAGCAGGGCGCGCGCGGTGGATTTGGCGCGATGGTCTTGCACACGCTGGCGCAGGATGGCTTGCTGGATGGCAAGCTCGCGATCCGCACGATGACGCTGCCGGACCGGTTCATTGATCAGGCCGCACCGGATGCGATGTATGCAGATGCGGGGCTGACGGCGACGGATATCGCGGCGACGGCGTTGCAGGCGGCGGGCGCTGATGCGGAAATGGTGCTTGGTGCCCTCGGGGCCTGACCCTAGGCGACCTTATCCCCAAAGATCATGGCGTGGTGTTCGGCCAGATAGATACGCAGCCAGGGCGTGAAACGGTCGGGGTGTTGCGCGATTTCATGCTCGAGCTGGTCGGCCTGCAGCCAGCGGATCGCCATCGCCTCGTCCGGGTTCGGCGTGACCGACAGGGTTGCAGGTGCATCGGCAACGAAGACTTCGACCACTTCATGTTCGATCAGCCCGCCGCCGACATCGGCGCGGTATTCGACCTGGCCGCGATGCTGCGGGGCAAGGCCGGTGATCCCCAGTTCCTGCTGCAAGCGGCGCACGGCGCAGGTTTCGGAGTCTTCGGCCCATTCAGGATGGGTGCAGCAGGCATTCGCCCAAAGGCCGGGCGTATGATATTTATGCGCAGCGCGCTGTTGCAGCAGCACCGCGTCGCCTGCCACGACAAAGACCGACACCGCCTTGTGCCGCAATCCTTCGCGGTGGGCGCTGAGCTTGTCATAGGGCTGTAGCGCGCCGTCGATCCATGTCGGGATCATGATCCCGGCCACATCTGCATCGACAAGGTCGTGGCGTACGTGTTCGTTCATACCCGCGTCTCGGACACCAGTCGCGTCAGGTGAGCCAAGTTCTTGATCCCGATCTTGAGGTGCGCCAGCGGGCGGGCCTTGACGAGTCTCTTGTTCATATAGGCCTCGAAGGTCAGTCGCTGGACGTCGATGTCATGGCACAGCGAGACAAAGCGTTCGCGTCTTTCGTCGCTGCGATAGTAGGCGTTTTGCATCGCCCCCAGCACGCGGAAGACCTGCTTGTGTTCGCGCATGAAAAGCTTGCGGGCCAGACCCAAATCGCGCACCCGCCCGGTCGCCAGACAGGCAGCAGCAGCAGTCGCCGCGACACGGCCACCGACCACCGCATAGTAAATCCCTTCGCCCGACGATGGTGCCACAACGCCGGCAGCATCGCCCGCTAACACCACGTCGCGGCCATTGTCCCACCGGTCCATTGGTCTGAGCGGAATGGGCGCCCCCTCGCGGCGGATGGTGCGGCAATGCTCAAGACCAGAGGCGACGCGCAGCTCTGCGGTGGCCTTCTTAAGGTCCACGCCGTCGATCCCGGTGCCCATCCCAACACTGGCGGATTTGCCATGGGGAAAGACCCAGCCATAAAAGTCGGGTGAGATCTTGCCGTCATAGATGACGTCGCAGCGCAGAGGGTCGTATTGCGCTGTCGCTTCGGGCGCTTCGATGATTTCGTGGTAGGCGATCACATAGGGGATCTTGTCACCCCCCGGTACTTCGGCCTTTGCAACAGAGGACCGCGCGCCGTCTGCGCCGATGATCAGCCGCGTTTGCAGGATCTGTGTCTCGCCCGTGGCCTTTTCGCGGTAAAGAACGCGCGTGCATTCCTCATCCCGCTCGATCCGCAGGAAGGTGCCCGTGTACCTGGTGGCCCCGGCGGCCTCTGCGCGGTCACGCAGAAAGGCGTCAAAGTGTTCGCGGTCCACCATGCCGACATAGCCGTTCTCGATCGGGATATCGACTTGCCGCTGGGTAGGGGAAATCATGCGCGCGGTATTGATGCGCGCGACAATCTGGCTGTCGGGAATGGCAAAATCCTGTATCAGGCGAGGCGGGACCGCCCCGCCGCAGGGTTTGATCCTGCCCTCGCGGTCCAGCAGCGCAACCTTTTGACCAGAACGGGCCAGATCTTCGGCAGCAGTGGCACCAGATGGCCCACCGCCAATCACGACAACATCGAACATGGTCATTCTCCCGGTACCAGGGCACCCATATTGGGCGCTCTTGTGTCTTCTATGATCCGTGCGGCCATCACGGCGGCGGCGACAAAAATGAGGGCTTCGGCGGTAAAGACGGTGGCAAAGGCCGCGCCGTCCGCCATCTGGCTGCGCATGATATCCACGGCGGCGGCACCCATGAGCCCGCCAAAGCCTGCGGCGATGGCTTGTGCCGCACCCCAAAGGCCCATGCGCGTGCCTTCACGTTGGCCGCGCCCCTGGCTGGCAAGCGCCATCATTGATCCGATGGCGGCGACAGCAAACATGCCGTTGAAAAATCCGAGGACCACGACGAGCGGTGTCAGCGGCAGAGGCGTTGCCGCAATTCCGGCCCAGGCGATCAACGCGAGCCCGCCGGCCGAACCAAGACATCCCGCGATGACCCAGCTGCGTAGCGCCCCCCATTTGAACCCGGTTGCGGCGATGCCGACCGTCAGCATGCCCAGAAAGACGCCACCATTTTGCGCACCGCTCAGCGATGTGGACTGGCCGGGCGTAAAGGCAAAGACCAGACCCGCGTAGGGCTCAAGTATCAGTTCCTGCATGAAGTACGCGTTCATCGACAGAAACACGAAGAGGGTAAAGTTGCGGGCCTTGGGTTCGGCCCAGATCTCGCGCAGTCCCTCAAGGAAGGGTGTCGGTGTCTCGGGGCGGGCAGCGGTCACGCGGCGTTCAATTCGGCCAACGGCGAGCACGGTCATCATGGTGGCAAGTGTGACGACAACAGCAACGACACTGAGCAGGCGCGCGGGTGAATAGGGGTCAAGAAAGCTGCCTGCAAGCCCGGCGGTCATCGCGATGCCAAAGATCATCATCAGCCAGGTGATGGTGGCCGCCGCCGCGCGACGTTCCGGTGCGGTGGCCGTGGCCAGCAGGGCCAGGAGGGACGTGCCGGATGCGCCAACACCGATACCGATAAGGGCATAGGCCAAAACCGAGAGGGACAGGGCCAGAACATAGCTTTGCGCAAAAAGTGTCACACCCAGCGCAGCGCCAAAGCCGCCAACGGCCAGGATCATCATCCCGCCGATGATCCACCGGGTACGGTTACCGCCCGTGTCGGACGTAAAGCCCCAGCGGGGGCGGGACAGCTGAATACCATAGTGCAAACCCACCAGTGCGCCGGGCAGGATCGCGGGGAGAGCAAATTCCACCACCATCAGGCGGTTCAGGGTCGAGGTGGTCAGCACTACAATGGCCCCCAAGGCCATCTGCACCAGTCCAAGCCGGGCGATCTGTGTCCAGCTGAGGGTCACGTGCCCAACCCCCGCAACGCGAAGGCGGCGATCATCATGCCCGCGACATAAAGCGTGACACCCGTGCCGTTGTACCAGGGTGCGCGGCCTTTGGGGTCGCGCAGCAGAACGCGCATCGCGGCGAACTGCGCTAGCAACAATGCGGCAATGGCCGCACCGTGCAGTGGCTTGCCCCAGCTGAAGAGCAGGGCAATGACAATCATCTGCGGTGCGGTCATGATGGCGCAAGCGACACGTGCGGCGCGATCTGGCCCCAAAGTCACGGGAAGGGAGTTCACGCCTGTTGCGCGGTCACCTTCAAGCGCCTTGAAATCATTCAGCGTCATGATGCCATGTGCGCCGATGGCATAGAGCGCGGCGATCAGCACCACAGGCCACGCAGGCGATCCCGCAGCAAGAACGGCGGCACCTGTGAACCACGGCAACCCTTCGTAGCACAGACCCACAAGGCCCGGGCCCCACCAGCCGGATCGTTTGAGCCGAACGGGTTCTGCCGAATAGGCCCAGGCTGCCGCGACACCAAGGATGGTCGCGCCAAAGCCCCATGGACCAAGTTGATAGCCGACGAGCACTGACAGCACCGACATCGCCAGCGCTATCCACAGGCCCCAGCGGCCCGGAATGCGCCCGGACGGGATCGGGCGGTCGGGTTCATTGATTGCATCCACGTGGCGGTCGCACCAGTCATTGGCGGCCTGGCTCATGCCGCAGACGATGGGACCTGCGAGCAACAGACCCAGCACGACCATGAGCCATTGCCCGGAGGGCGAAACCCCCGAAGAGACCACGCCGCACAGGTAAGCCCACATCGGTGGAAACCATGTGATCGGCTTGATCAGCCGCAGCATGGCAGCGGGCTCCGGCAATCGGCGGACGGGCAGGGTGGCGGTTGCAGACATACTGTAAGTCTAGCCTTACAGTTAGCCATTCATCAAGTGTAATGTTATATTGACAGTCGCCTTAGCGGAGGGTCGAAATCTGGCGGTTTTGCCAAAGGGATTCGATGATCTCCTGTGCCGACCTGAAGTCATGTGCCTGACCATCGACATCCATCAGATCAATGGCTTTCCCAGCGACCGCGCAGATGTTGCCGCTGACCACAATCGCTGATTCCGGCTGGTTTATATTCAGGGCCACGACCAGCTTTGCGAGATGAGGCAGCGCACGATCGCTCGCCGCAGACACCCCGACGACCGCGGCGCGGGTCTGGTGCGCGTGATCCACAAGGGCGTCATGATCCAAATCCGTCTTCAGGTCGATGTCCCACCCTGAATTTCGGAAAAGATCAGCCGCCATGCTGATCCCGAGATGATGATCCTCACCCGGGACGCAGGCAAATAGGGCCGTCTTGCGGGCGGACGGCGCATCACGACTGACAAACAGGGGACGCAGCCCCCGCATGATGGCGTAAATGTGCCCGGTGCCGATGGTGACATCGACAAAGGATATGCGGTCTTGTTCCCACCATGTACCCAGTTGCAGTGCGGCAGACTGAAGATAGACAAGGTAAACGGTTTCGGCTGTTGCCCCATCGGCCCGGATCTGATGCACGAAATCAATACCGGCCTGTGCGTCGCGCGACATCAGGGCACGGCTGAGCAGGGCAATCTTTTCCGGAGAGGGGGATTCAAGGTCGTGCTGCCGGGCCAATGATTGTTTTTGCAGGCGCAGGATCACCTCGCGCGCCAGCATTTCAACCGAATTTTTCGGCAGGATGTTGCGCAGAGATGTGACCTTGGCAAACGTCTGGTTGTAGACGTCGTCACTGAACGACAATGAGTCGTCGCTTGAGTCTGTCATGTGTCCCCCTAGCGCAGCTTGGCTAGGGCTGCCCGTCAGGGTCAAGAATACCTGAGCAGACGATTCGCGCAACAGGTTCACGGCAGAGTTGCAGTATACTGCCTATTTTCTGCGGGCGCTTAGATGGTGTGTCCGCGAAACGGCAGACAAATAGGCGCTTTGGCGATCGGCTAGTCTGTGGTGTCAGTACCGCCAGATTTAAGCAGGTCATACTTGCGCAACTTTACGTAGAGTGACTGCCGCGACAGGCCGAGCATTTCAGAAGCAGCGACCCGGTTGTTGGACGTCAGCTCGACCGCCGTTTCGATGCAAAGCTTTTCAACCACATCCGTCGTCTGGGCCACGATTTCGCGCAATGACTGACTGCCGATCAGATCGATGACAGACTGGTTGTTCACATCGTCGCCACCCTGCGCAGTGGCGCGCACGGTTTCGGTACGGCTGACATCCCGGATGACCAATGCAAAGACGGCGTCTTTGCCCGCGCGCACCCGACAGGTCGACACTTCGACCGGGCGTTCTGCGCCGAATTCTGTGCTGATACGGGTGGCATAGATGCGCATCGCGCCGGCGCGGGCTGCGTTTTCCAGAATGACATTCAGATCAACGCTCCCGCGGCTGAAGAATTCCGAAAGAGACCGGCCTTGCAGGCTGCTGCGATCGCTGACATCGGTCATATTCTGAAAGGCGTCATTGGCGCTTAGGATGCGCCCATCGCTGCGGACAAAGACAATGCCGTCCAGCCCGTGATCATAAAGGCTGGCCAGATGACCGCCGAGCGTTTCAGCCTGCGCTTCGCTTCCGGTCGCGGGCAGGATCCGGCACATCATCACCTGCTCTCCGCCAGAGCGGAATACGAAAGGTCGGATCAGATAGGCGCGCCCGCCGGTCTTGCTTTGCGCCTCGACGGTCGGATCGGCCTTGTCGCCCGCCGCCTCTGCCAGCCTCTCCAGCAGCTCCCCGGTGTGGTGGGTGCGAAAGTGGCGTTCAAGCGTGGTGCCTGAAAGATCGGGGCCGGCCTTGTCCAGCAGGGACTTTGCCGCGGCATTATATTCGTGGATCGTGCCATCGGTCTGCGACACAAAAACGATCGCCTCTTCGATGGAGGACATGAGCGCGCGGAACCGCGTGTCGTGATCGCGCTGGGTCTCATAGTCTTTTTCCAGCGTGATCTGGGCGGCCACCAGTTGCTGCTGCATTTCTGCAATGGGTCGCAGATCCCGGCCAAGAAGCAGAATGGAGCCATCGTGCCCGAGATCATGGATGCTGTAGCGCACCGGGAATTCGGGGTGGGCTGCGGTTGCGGAATGGTTCAGCTCGACCGTGAGTGCCGAGGAAGGATCCTGCAAATGCTGCTCGAGCCGCTGATCGAACTTCGGGATACTTTCAACCGTCAGTGTGTCGCGGATTTGCGCGCCCTCGAACTGCTTGAGCTTGGACTTGGGGCGAAATCCGGGGCTGGCCATGATGCCAACGATCTGCCCGGTTCGGGACAGGATCAGGGCCATGTCAGAAACGCGTGCGATAATGTCGGTGACCGTGTCAGGCGCGATCTTTGGAACAAGTCCGCTGACCCAGGCGCTTTCCGTCTCAAGCCTCATTGCGCAGCCCGCGGTCGACAAAGCGTCAGCGCCTGTGTCCAGTCGCGCATCGCGTGGTCTGCGCCAATCATCTCACATATGTCCTCTTGATGGTCCAGAACACTGCCTCCGAGCGCGATCGGCATCTCAGCTGTGGTCTCCCGTGCGACTTGGACCAGTTCTTGGAGGGTTTCAAGGCTTTCGCTTGGCGAAGCTGAAATCATCAGTGCGTCGGGCCGCAGTTTTTCCAGGCAAGCCGCGAGTTGGGAAGCGGTAGTATCGAGTTCGAGCACAGTGTTCGCGCCACCCCGGCGCAGTTGGCCGGCAAAGATCGTCGCACCAAGCATGTGCTGCGCACCGTGCGGCACGACAACCAGCGCGGTACCCAATGTCGGGACGGTTTCATGCGGGGTGCACCACATGGGATCGAGCCGCCGCAGCAAACCCTGCAGTCGCGCGGATCCAATGGACACGCGGGTGAAGTCCAGAATGTCGTCGCACCAGTCGGCGCCAAGCTGGCGCGCGACGGCAGGAATGTAATGGTCGGATATTTCAGTATCCCTGACCCCGGCCTTGCGCATGACCGCAAGAACTTCGTCCACATCCGCAGGGTCAGCGCTGGTTACGGAGCGGCATAATTGTTCAGCAAACAATGGGCGCGGCGTATTGGCCGCTGGCCGGGTCGTGACACGACCCCCGCCGCTGACCATCGACAATGCTTTGAGCGCAAAACGATCAACGCCTCGCGCAGGCAAAGTGGCGGTCTTCTCCGCGTTTCGCTGCATTCATTGCTCCCAGTCGTCGTGCTGGTCCGTCGGTTGTCGGGTTCGATTTAAGCAATTCCCCCGAACATCGTCCACTTTCAGCGATATATTGTCAATTCACGCTGACATATTGATGTTTCTCGCCAGAAGATTGTTTAATCACAATGGATAACGCGAGATTTCTTTGCATCTCTGTGGCGAATTCATGTGTAAATCAAAGTTGACACATCGGGTCGACCCTGCCAATTTCAAAGGAACGATTGGCAGGGGGGAGGCCGGATGGAACACCACGTCACGACATCGTCAGCGCTTTATACTCCGCAGCAGCGTGCGCGCCGCGACGCGACGATATGGACCGTGGTTCAGGGTGTTCTGGCCCCGCTCCAATTTCTTGTCTTTGCGGTCTCTCTGGTGCTCGTCCTGCGCTATCTCCTGACCGGGGATGGCTATGCCATTGCAACTGCCTCCGTGGTGTTGAAAACCGCAATTCTGTACCTGATCATGATCACCGGTGCGATCTGGGAAAAGGTGGTCTTCGGGCAGTATCTTTTCGCCCCCGCGTTCTTTTGGGAAGACGTGTTCAGTTTTGGCGTAATCGCCCTGCATACCCTTTATTTGGTTGGACTTTTCTCGGGCGCGATGACGCCGCAGGCCCTGATGATCACGGCACTCCTGGCCTATGGGGCCTACGTGATCAACGCGGTGCAATTTCTGCTGAAACTGCGTGCGGCGCGGCTCGGCGGGCAGGTGGTGTCATGAATGATCAATCCCCACCTCCGCCATCGCTGGGTTGCCGCGATCAGCCGGTGCTCAAACAGCGCGGCCAGCGCGAAGTTTTTTGCGGGCTGACGGGGATCATCTGGCTGCACCGGAAAATTCAGGACGCCTTCTTTCTGGTGGTCGGCAGCCGCACCTGCGCGCACCTGCTACAAAGCGCTGCGGGGGTGATGATCTTTGCGGAGCCACGATTCGGGACGGCGATTCTCGAAGAATCGGACCTCGCCGGATTGAACGACGCCCACGCAGAACTTGACCGCGAGGTTGAGCGCCTGCTTGCGCGTCGTCCCGATATCCGGCAGCTGTTTCTTGTCGGCTCCTGCCCGTCCGAAGTGATCAAGCTGGATCTCAGCCGCGCGGCTGAACGTCTGACCCAGCAATTCGCGCCCAAGGTGCGGGTGCTGGAATATTCAGGATCCGGGATCGAGACGACGTTTACCCAAGGCGAAGATGCCTGTCTTGCCTCCATGGTTCCTGTGCTGCCCGAAACCGATGCGCGGGAACTGTTGGTTGTCGGTGCGTTGCCCGACGTGGTCGAAGACCAGATGCTTAGCCTGTTGGATGATCTGGGCATCGGGCCTGTCCGTGTCTTGCCTGCGCGCAATATCGACGCGGAAATGGGTGTTGGGGCCAACACGGTCTATGCACTGACCCAGCCCTTCCTGAGTGACACGCATGCCGCCCTTACCCGCCGCGGTGCGCGCCATATCCCGGCGCCCTTTCCGCTGGGCGAAGAGGGCACAACGGCCTGGCTTGCCGCGGTCGCTGCTGAGTTTGGGGTGGATGCGGAAACATTTGCCCATGTCACCGACGCACCCCGCCGCCGCGCGCAACAGGCGGTCTCGCAAGCCGCCGATGTTCTGCACGACAAAACCATATTTTTCTTTCCGGACAGCCAGTTGGAGATCCCGTTGGCCCGGTTCCTGACCCGTGAATGCGGGATGACCGCGCTCGAGGTGGGCTCCCCCTATATTCACGATGCCTTGCACGGCCCCGATCTGGATCTGTTGCCCGCCGGGCCGCAGATTTCCGAGGGCCAGGACGTGGACCTGCAACTGGACCGATGCCGCGCGGCCCAGCCCGATCTCACGGTGTGTGGTCTCGGGCTTGCTAACCCGCTCGAGGCGGAAGGTCTCAGCACCAAATGGGCCATCGAATTGGTGTTCACCCCGGTGCACTTTTACGAACAGGCCGGCGATCTGGCAGCCCTCTTTGCGCGCCCGCTGCGCCGCAAGACGAAATTGGGGATTGCCGCCGCATGACCCTTCAATGTTCCAAAAATATGCAAATCCCGACGGTGGCTTCATGAAGCTGACGGTCTGGACATACGAAGGCCCCCCACATGTTGGCGCCATGCGCGTGGCCACGGGCATGAAGGGCCTGCATTACGTCCTGCACGCGCCTCAGGGCGACACCTATGCCGACCTGCTGTTCACCATGATCGAACGGCGCGATCACCGCCCGCCTGTGACGTACACCACATTTCAGGCACGCGACCTGGGCAGCGACACGGCAGGGCTTTTCAAGCAGGCCTGTCAGGATGCCTATGACCGGTTCAAGCCGGAGGCCATCATCGTTGGCGCGTCCTGCACGGCCGAGCTTATCCAGGATGATCCCGGCGGGCTGGCCGAAACGATGGGCCTGCCCGTTCCCGTTATTCCGCTGGAATTGCCCAGCTACCAGCGCAAGGAAAACTTTGGCGCTGACGAGACGTTTTTCCAGATCGTCCGGCATCTGGCCGCGCCCATGGCAAAGACCGCGCGCGTGTCGTGCAACATCATCGGCCCGACCGCGCTGGGCTTTCGCCACCGCGACGACGTGGCAGAGATCACCAACCTGTTGTTCGAGCTGGGCATCGAGGTGAACGTGGTCGCCCCCATGGGTGCCACCCCATCTGACATTGGCCGCATGGCGCAGGCCCATTTCAACGTGCTGCTTTATCCCGAAACCGGCGAACAGGCCGCGCGCTATTGCGAACGCACGTTCGATCAGCCCTATACGAAAACCATCCCCATCGGGTCTGGCGCGACAAAGGACTTTATCGCGGAAGTGCGCGCGCTTTCCGGGTCGGATGCGCCGCTGGACGATACCCGTGCGCGTCAGCGCTGGTGGGCGGCGTCTGTTGACAGCACCTACCTGACGGGTAAGCGCGTCTTTATCTTCGGGGACGGTACGCACGTGCAGGCGGCTGCGCGCGTGGCACGCGATGAGATGGGTTTCGAGGTTGCGGGCATCGGCTGCTACAACCGTGAATTTGCCCGACCTGTCCGCGCGCTGGCCAAAGAATTTGGCGTCGAGGCTTTGATCACGGATGATTACCTTGAAGTCGAGAAGGTCATTGAGGCGCTTCAGCCCGAAATGATTTTGGGCACCCAGATGGAGCGTCATATCGGCAAGCGTCTGGGCATCCCCTGCGCGGTGATTTCTGCGCCTGTGCATGTGCAGGATTTCCCCGCGCGCTATTCCCCGCAGATGGGGTTCGAAGGGGCCAATGTGCTTTTCGATACCTGGGTGCATCCGCTGGTTATGGGGCTGGAAGAGCATCTGTTGCACATGTTCCGCGAGGATTTCGAATTCAACGATGCCGCCGGGCCAAGCCATCATGGCGGTCATGCGCCTGCGGCGAGCGTGGATGGGGGGCCAGCCCCCCAGACCCCCCGGGATATTTCCGGCCTGCAAAAGAATCCGGGCGAGGTTATCTGGCTTGATACCGCTGAGCGTGAGTTGAAGAAGATCCCGTTTTTTGTGCGCGGCAAGGCGCGGCGGAATACCGAGAGTTTTGCCGCAGAAAGGGGGCTGAACGAGATCAGCCTCGACACACTTTACGAAGCGAAGGCCCATTTTGCGCGATGAAGTGATGCATACCCCCTACAACGTCGTTCTTGTGACGTTGGATCGCCATGCGGCGGGGCCTGCTGCGCGCGTGGGTCCAAAGCTGGCGCTCGCGTATCCGGGTCTGGCGTTGAAAATTCATGCCGCTGCAGAGTGGGGCAAAGATGCGGACGCGCTTGCCGCGGCCAAGGCGGATATTGCCACGGCGGACATCGTCGTGAGTTCGGTCATTTTTCTGGAGGACCACATCAAGGCCATCCTGCCTGATCTTGAAGCGCGCCGGGATGGATGCGACGCGATGGTTGGCATCATTGCCGATGAGGCGATTGTCCGGCTCACCCGCATGGGCGATCTGGACATGGCAAAGCCCGCAACCGGTGTGATGGCGCTGCTCAAGAAACTGAAACCGGCAAAGAAGGGCGGTACTTCTGGTGCGGGGCAGATGAAGATGCTGCGTCGCCTGCCCAAGATCCTGGGGTTGATCCCCGGCAAGGCGCAGGATCTGCGCGCCTGGTTCTTGACCATGCAATATTGGTTGGGCGGATCGGACGACAATATTGAGAACCTGATCCGGTTTTTGATCTCCCGCTATGCCCGCAATCCGATGTGGCAGGGAAGTGACGCCGCATTGCCGGTCGAGTACCCCGATTGTGGTCTGTATCATCCCGATTTGCCTGGCCACAGGATCACAACTGATCCGGCTGAATTGCCTGTAAAAGGCGATGGTCCGGTGATCGGCCTGTTGATGCTGCGCAGCTATATTCTTGCGTCTGACACCGCACATTACGACCATGTAATTCGCACGTTCGAGGCCAGGGGCATGCGTGTTATTCCAGCCTTTGCAGGCGGTCTGGACGCGCGGCCTGCGGTTGAGGCCTATCACGCGGGCCAGATCGATGCGCTGGTTTCTTTGACAGGGTTCAGCCTTGTCGGAGGCCCTGCGTATAATGACAACGAAGCGGCGATTGATATGCTGCAGGGGCTGGATGTGCCCTATATCTCGGCACAGCCGCTGGAATTTCAGACTATCGAGCAGTGGGATGCCGGGCATCAGGGGCTGAGCCCGATTGAAACCACGATGCTGATCGCCCTGCCCGAACTTGACGGGGCGACCAACCCGACGGTTTTTGCGGGGCGCCACGATCCGCAGTCCACCAACGACATCCGCGCCATGGCGCCGTGCTGCGAGCGCATCGATGCGCTGGTGGACAAGACCGCACGGCTGGCCCGGCTGCGGCGCTTGGATAACGCAAAAAAAACGGCTGCAATCGTGCTCTTTGGGTTTCCGCCCAATGCCGGGGCGGTAGGGACTGCGGCGTATCTGTCGGTCTTTGAAAGTCTGTTCAACACGTTGCACCAGATGGCGGGAGAGGGGTACGACCTGTGCCCGCCCGCATCGGTTGAGGCACTGCGCGAAGCGGTGCTGGGCGGCAACGCGCAAAACTACGGTCAGGATGCCAATGTCGCCGCGCGCGTGAGTGCGGACCAGATCGTCGCCAGTACCCCCTGGCTGGATGAGATCGAAGCCACATGGGGCCCTGCGCCGGGCAAGGTGCAATCCAACGGGCGTGAGGTTTTCGTTCTGGGCGCGCAGTTCGGCAATGTGTTTGTCGGTGTACAGCCCACCTTCGGCTATGAGGGCGACCCGATGCGTCTGCTCTTTGAGCGTGGATTTGCCCCGACGCATGCCTTCAGCGCGTTTTATCAATACCTCAAGCACGATTTGCGGGCCGATGTGGTGCTGCATTTCGGCATGCATGGCGCGCTGGAATTCATGCCGGGCAAGCAGAACGGATTGGGGGGCGCGGATTGGCCTGACCGGCTGATGGGCAATATGCCCAACGTCTATCTTTATGCGGCCAACAACCCGTCCGAGGCGACGCTGGCCAAGCGCCGTGCCAATGCCGTGACGGTCACGCATCTGACACCGCCTTTGCAGAATGCGGGGCTTTATCGCGGGCTGGCGGACCTGAAGGAAAGCCTGACCCGGTGGCGCAGTCTTGACGCGGATGATGACCAGACGGGCCTGGCAGAGTTGATTGCAGCACAGGCCGATGCGGTTGATCTGGATGGTCGGGACCCCGAAACCCTTTGGCTGAAGCTTTTGGAGACCGAAAATGCCCTGATCCCCGATGGGCTGCACATCGTGGGCAAACCCAGTTGTGGGGACAAGCTGGATACGTTGCTGGACCAAATGGCGTTGGAGACGGATGAGGATCGCGCAAAGGCACGTGCGCATCTCAGCACGGACAGTGAATTGCCGGCCCTGATGCGGGCGATGAACGGTCAATACATTGCACCGGTTCCCGGTGGCGATGTGATCCGTGCGCCGGAAATCCTGCCCACGGGTCGCAATATTCATGCCTTTGATCCGTTCCGCATGCCCACGGCAGAAGCCATGCTGTCAGGTGCACGGCAGGCCGAGGAATTGTTGCGGACCCATGCCGCCGTGCCGCGCACTGTGGCTTTGGTGCTTTGGGGGTCCGACAACATTAAATCCAATGGCGGGCCGATTGCGCAGGCGTTGTCACTGATGGGGGCGACGCCCCGCTTTGACAACCATGGCCGCCTTTGCGGGGCGGATCTGGTCCCGCTGGATGTGCTGGGGCGCGCGCGGGTCGATGTTGTGATGACCCTTTCGGGCATTTTCCGTGACCTGCTGCCTTTGCAGATGAAGCTGCTGGCGGATGCGGCCCTGCAATGCGCGATGGCTGAGGAACCGGCGGCGCTCAACCCCATTCGCGCCCATGCGCTGGCTTTCATGGAGGCGGAAGGCGTGGATATCGAGACCGCTGCCTTGCGGGTCTTTTCCAACGCGGAAGGGGCCTATGGGTCGAATGTCAATCAGCTGGTCGACAGTTCTGCATTTGAGGATGAGAACGATCTGGCGGATGCATATCAGGCCCGCAAGAGTTTCGCATATGGGCTGGATGGTGAGGCAAGGCAGCAGACCGGACTTTTGGAGGCGACCCTGCGTGAGGTCGATCTGGCTTATCAGAACCTTGAATCGATTGAGCTGGGCGTCACGACCGTCGATCACTATTTCGACACGCTTGGCGGTATCGCGTCGGCGGTGAAGCGGGCCAAGGGCGGTGCGGATACGCCGATCTACATCGGGGATCAGACCCGTGGCGGGACCCGGGTGCGGACGCTGACCGATCAGGTGGCGCTGGAGACACGCAGCCGCAGCCTGAACCCGAAGTTCTTTGAGCCTTTGTTGCAGCATGGTCATGAAGGTGTGCGCATGATCGAGGCGCATATCACCAACACGGTTGGCTGGTCTGCCACGACGGGCAAGGTGGACGCTTGGGTCTACCAGCGCCTGTCGGAAACATTTGTGCTGGATGATGCGATGCGCAAGCGGCTTTCGGATCTCAATCCGCAGGCATCCATGCGCATGGCCAACCGGCTGCTTGAAGCTTCGGATCGTCAGTACTGGACGCCGGATGATGATACGCTGGCTGCCCTGCAGAATGCGGCGGATGCCATTGAAGACAGACTTGAAGGGATTGCGGCAGAATGAGGGGAACGTGTTCAGTTTGCTGCTGTAAGACCGAGGGGCCAGCCCCTCGGGCTCCCCGGGATAATTTTAGCCAGAAGATGATTATCGCGAGACGCGATAGGGAAGGGACTGTGCCATGGCGCCGCTAGACAAAGGGGTTCCGCAGTTGCGGGGTCAGGACGGAGAGGGTTCGGTGCAGGTGCATCAGGATACCTCGATGAAGATTGAGGGGGCCAAGGTTTTCTCAGTGTACGGCAAGGGCGGCATTGGGAAATCGACGACGTCGTCGAACCTGTCGGCGGCATTTTCCAAGCTGGGAAAGCGCGTGCTGCAGATTGGCTGTGACCCCAAGCACGACAGCACGTTTACCCTGACCGGGACGCTGGTGCCCACGGTGATCGATATCCTCAAGGAAGTCGATTTTCATGCGGAGGAATTGCGCGCCGAGGATTTCGTGTTCGAAGGGTTCAACGGTGTGAAATGTGTGGAGGCCGGTGGGCCGCCTGCGGGCACAGGGTGCGGCGGGTATGTCGTCGGGCAGACCGTCAAATTACTAAAGCAGCACCATCTGCTGGATGACACCGATGTGGTGATCTTTGATGTCCTGGGTGACGTCGTCTGCGGTGGTTTTGCGGCCCCTTTGCAGCATGCTGACCGGGCGTTGATTGTCACGGCCAATGACTTTGACAGCATCTATGCGATGAACCGGATCATCGCCGCCGTGCAGGCCAAATCGGTCAACTACAAGGTGCGGCTGGCGGGGTGTGTCGCAAACCGGTCCAAGGACACCGACGAAGTGGATCGCTATTGCAAGACGGTGGGCTTCAACCGGATTGCGCATATGCCTGATCTGGATGCCATCCGCCGCTCACGTCTCAAGAAGAAGACGCTGTTTGAGATGGACATGGATGACGACATCGCGGCTGTGCAAAAGGAATACATCCGGCTGGCCGAGACGCTGTGGAACGGGACAGAGCCGCTGGCGCCCGCGCCGCTGCCTGATCGGGAGATCTTTGAGCTTTTGGGATTTGACTGATGACCTATGAGGCCACACGCCAGCGGGTCGAGACCTATTTCGACCGCACCGCGACCCGGACTTGGGAGCGTCTGACGTCGGATGCACCCGTATCGGGCATTCGCGCGACCGTGCGGGCGGGGCGGGACCAGATGCGGGCCTTGATCCTTGATCAGCTGCCCGCTGATCTGCGCGGGGTGCGGGTGCTGGACGCGGGCTGTGGTACGGGTGCGCTGGCGTTTGAGCTGGCGGCGCGCGGTGCGGATGTCGTAGGGGTTGATATCTCACCCCAGCTGATCGACATCGCCAAGCGGCGCACGCCGGATCGAGTGCGCGGATCGCTGACGTTTCAGGCGGGTGACATGCTGGATAAGCGGCACGGTGCGTTTGACCATGTCGTCGCCATGGACAGTCTCATCTATTATAGCGAACAAGACATCGCTGCGATCCTTGAGGGGATCGCGCCGCGATTGCGCGGACAGATGGTGTTTACCGTGGCGCCGCGCACGCGCTTGCTGATGGCGATGTGGCGACTGGGCAAGCTGTTTCCGAAATCTGACCGCTCGCCAACCATGGTGCCGCACTCGCCGATGCGGCTGGCCGCGGCGCTGGGCCGGGGGCGGTTGCGCGACATTGATCGCGTGACGTCGGGCTTCTACATTTCCAACGCGCTGGAGTATCGCCCATGATCGGGCGCAAGGTCATCAAGGGCATGACGCTCAGGATGCTGCCGTTTGCGGATGCGGCGAGCGGGGAGTTGCCGGTTGGGCAGTTGCTGCGCTTGTCATTGTTCCAGATCAGTGTCGGGATGGCGTCGGTGCTGCTGCTCGGCACGCTCAACCGGGTGATGATTGTAGAGCTAAGCGTGATGGCCTGGATCGTGGCGATCATGATTGCGATCCCGGTGCTGGTGGCCCCTTTCCGGGCGCTGCTGGGATTCCGGTCTGACACCTACCGCTCCGCGATTGGATGGAAGCGTATCCCGTATCTGTGGTTCGGCTCCCTTTGGCAGTTTGGTGGTCTTGCGATCATGCCGATGGGGCTCTTGGTGTTGTCGGGCGATCAGGTTGCGGGCCCTGAATGGGCCGGTGAAGTGGGTGCGGCACTGGCGTTTCTGTTGACGGGCCTTGGCATGCACATGACCCAGACCGCTGGTCTGGCGCTGGCTGCCGACCGGGCGACCGAGGAAACGAGGCCACGGGTTGTCGCACTGCTGTATGTGATGTTCCTGATTGGCGTGGGGGTATCTGCGGTGCTGATCGGGACGTTGTTACGCGACTTCAGTGCGCTACGGCTGGTGCAGGTGGTGCAGGGGGCGGCGGTGGTGACCATCGCGCTGAATGTCATCGCGCTGTGGAAGCAGGAGCGGGTCAACCCGATGACCAAGGCTGAGCGTGCAGCGCCCCGGCCTCAGTTCCGGGATGCCTGGGCGGATCTGACACGCGATAGCAGTGCGGCCCGACTGCTGGTTGTGGTGTTCATTGGCACGCTTGCCTTCAACATGCAGGACGTGCTGCTTGAGCCTTATGGCGGCGAAGTACTGGGGCTGTCGGTTTCGGCGACCACGCTGCTGACCGCGATGTGGGCTGCGGGCGCTTTGCTGGGCTTTGGGTTTGCGGCGCGGTGGCTCAAGAAAGGGATCATTCCCTACCGTATGGCGGCGCGGGGCATTTTGGTCGGGCTGGTCGGTTTCTGTGCGGTGATCTTTGCCGCCCCCATGGTCAGCGGCGCACTGTTCTTTGCGGGTGCCTTTGGTATCGGCCTTGGTGGCGGGCTTTTTGCTGTCGCGACGCTAACGGCGGCGATGACGCTGGACACCACGGGCGTTGCGGGCAAGGGCCTGGCGCTGGGTGCCTGGGGGGCGGCCCAGGCCACAGCGGCGGGTGTGTCGATTTTCATGGGCGGCGCGCTGCGCGATGTCATTAACATGGCGGCGACCAACGGGTCGCTTGGCGATGCGCTGCAGTCCAATGCCACGGGATACTCGGTGGTTTACCACATCGAGATCGCGCTTCTTTTCATCACGCTTGTTGCACTGGGGCCTTTGGTCAAGGCCCGCGCGATGGGCACCGCATCGACGCGCCCGATGGCGCTGGCGGATTTCCCAACATGACCAAGATGACACCGAACGGAGGACACCAACATGGTTGGCACTGAATTTTTCGGAAACTTCGATCTGGCAAGCGCCGCGATCTGGCTGTTCTGGATCTTTTTCGCGCTGCTGATTTTCTACCTGCAGACAGAGAACATGCGCGAGGGTTATCCGCTTGAGACAGACGATGGGCAAACCGCCCCGAACCAGGGCCCGTTCCCTGTGCCCAAGGACAAGACGTTTATCCTGCCGCATGACCGGGGGGAGCTGACAGTGCCATCGGGCCAGCGCGGCGATCGCAGCGATCTGGCGATGGAGCAGACGTCGAAAGCGGCAGGATCGCCCTTTGTGCCAACTGGTGATCCGATGGTCGACGGTATCGGCCCTGCCGCATGGGCACCCCGGCGGGATGTGCCGGAACTGGATGCGCATGGGCATGCCAAGATCAAGCCGATGTCATCCCTGCCTGACTTTGCAGTTTCCGCCGGGCGTGACCCGCGCGGCAAGGTGGTGGTGACAGGTGACGGCGAGGTGATCGGCCGTGTGACCGATATGTGGGTGGATGTGCCAGAGCAGCTGGTGCGGTTCCTTACCATGGACCTGAACCCCGAAGGCTCTGGCAAGACGCGCCTCATCCCTATCAACTTTGCCCGCGTGCAAAGTGACCGGGTGACCGTGCGGTCGATCTATGCCGAACAGGCCGAGGGGATCCCCACCATCAAGGGGACCGATGAGGTCACGCTGCTCGAAGAAGAAAAGATCATGGCCTACTACGGTGGCGGCACGCTTTATGCCGATCCTGCCCGATCAGAGCCTTGTATCTAAAACCACGAAAGCCGGGCAGGCCAGCCACCTGCCCGACACAACCGCGCTGCCACGAGGGACAAAAGATGCATCACGACGATTTCAAATTCGAACCGGTTCGCGGCCTGCCAGAGGCCTTGCCGGCAGATGAACACATCATCTGGCAGGGCGCGCCGCGCCCGTTACAGCTGGCCAAGGATGCCTGGGCGCTCAATTGGGTGATCGGGTACTTTGTGTTGTTGGCGGTCTGGCGCGTCGGGGTGTCCTCGACCACCGTTCCCCTGACAGAAGCCATGGGCCACGGGGTGCCGCTGTTGCTTGGCGGTCTGGTTGCCGCATTGTTGTTGATCGGGATGTCCTATGTGCAGGCGCGGTCCACGGTTTACACGCTGACCAACAAGCGCGCCTGCATGCGCATTGGTGCGGCACTGACCATGACGCTGAATCTGCCCTATGTGTGCATCGGCACCGCGCAGGTGGGCGCACGGCGCAACGGGTCGGGTATCATCGCGTTTGAGCTGATTGGCGACACGCGGTTAAGCTATTTGATGACATGGCCGCATGTGCGCCCGTGGTACATGGCCCGCACGCAACCTGCGTTCCGGTCAATACCGGATGCAGCGCGGGTGGCCGCGCTCTTTGCCGAAGCGGCCGAAACCCGTTTGTCAGAGCCGAAAGTGACCCGGCTTGATGCAGAACAAGGCGCCCATGGCGCCATCGCGGCGGAGTAGGATCATGGCCCAGACATCTTCTCTTGCCAACCAGATGAAGCACCGCGACCGCGAGATGGTGCCGCGCTTTCTGGTGCAGGCCATGTTCGGTCTGATGATCGCCTCGCTGGCGCTGGTTGCCTATGCGCAACTGACGGATCAGCCCCAACGCGGGGTCCCCGTGCACAGTGACATCGTGGCAGAGCGCAGCATCACGCTGGCTGGCACGCGCAGCGACGGCGTGGCCGTTCTGAACGCGGCGGGCACGCAAATTGCGCATTCCACCGCCGACAAGGCCGGGTTCATTGACGTGATCTGGGTCGGTGTGATGCGAGAACGCAAAATACAGGGCGCACCGCTGGATGCGCCCGTGCGGCTGGTGCGCCGCGCCAACGGGCATACCGCCATTATTGACGATACCACCAACTGGTCCATCGAACTGATCGGATACGGCCAGGACAATGTCGCAGCTTTCGCCAGGCTGATCGACTGAACCAAACTGAAAGGGACTAAACATGGGATTTTTGACACGAAGTAAGGAAACCGCGCCGTGCACTGTGACGATCAGCCATCGTTTCGAGGAACTGTCGGCACACGTGAAATTCAACAACGGGGCCGTCGTGAACCCGGGCGATTCGGTGCTGGTGCACGGCGCTGAGATCATGGCCCCCTATGGCGAAGTGGTCGAGGAAGATCGCACTGCCACCATCACTCGTGCGTCCAAGCTCGAACAGCTCTGGACCCGCGCGACCGGTGACTTTGAGTTCATGGAGCTTTGCGAGTTCTCCTTTTCAGAGGAGGTACTGTCATGAACGCGCAGTCACCCTTGCATTCGGCAGACGCGGCCACCGCAGAAGAGGCCATCGCGGCGCAAGACGCGCTCGATACGCCGATGACATCCGAGAAGGCAACCGAAGTGGCGATGCAGAACACGCTGCTGACGCCACGATTCTACACAACGGATTTTGACGAAATGGACGCGATTGATGTCTCGCCCGTACGCGCGGACTGGGACAAGCTGATCAATCAGATGAAATCAGACCCTAATAAAGGCCATTTCAAGAAAAACGAGGACTGGGATACCGTTGACTGGGATGGGATGGAGCCTGCGCTTAAGGCAGAGTTCATCGACTTCCTGATCTCATCCTGCACGGCAGAATTCTCTGGCTGTGTGCTTTACAAGGAAATGAAGCGACGCGGGTCGAACGCGGATATCACAACGCTGTTTCAGCTGATGGCCCGCGACGAGGCCCGCCATGCGGGGTTCATCAACGATGCCCTGCGCGAGGCTGGTATTCGCGTGAACCTCGGGTTTCTCACCCAGCAAAAGAAGTACACCTACTTCCGCCCCAAGTTCATCTACTATGCGACCTATCTGTCCGAGAAGATCGGGTATGCCCGTTACATCACCATCTTCCGCCATCTGGAGGCCCATCCGGAACATCGGTTCCACCCGATATTCAAATGGTTCCGCGAGTGGTGCAATGATGAGTTTTCCCACGGCGAGGCGTTTGCCCTGCTGATGAAAACAGACCCTAAACTGACGGAAAGCTTTACCAACAAGCTGTGGATCAAGTTTTTCCTGACGGCGGTGTATTCCACCATGTGGGTCCGCGATCATCAGCGGCCATTGTTTCACGAGGCGCTTGGGGTCGACGTGACCTGGTATGGACAGGAGGTATTCCGCAAGACGTCGGAGATCTCCAAGCAGGTCTTTCCCTTCACCCTGGACATTGAGCATCGGCGCTGGCGCAAGAACCTGGACCGGATGGAAGCCGCCAGCCGCCAGATCGCGGCGGCCAAGAAACGCGGTGGCGTGGGCGGCATGATCAGCCGTGTCGTTGGCATGGCCAAGGCGGCGACGGCGTTCGTTTCGGTTCTGACCATCCCTGCCATTCACAACGCGGTGCCCGAAAACCCGCGCCTGCAACCGGCGTATTGACCCGATGACCTTCGCTTCGCCCTTCATCGCAGCTGGCATTGCCGTTTTCGCCTGGTGGTTCTTCACCGGGGCGATCCTTTTGGTGGTGCGGCGCGCGGATGGGGGCGATGCGGTGGCGCATGGACGCAATGTTTTTCTAAGCGTGCCTTTGCTGGCGCTGGGGGCGGCAGGCGTTGTGGTGTCAGCAAGTGCGTTGACCGTGACCAACGCCTATGTCGCGTTCTTCAGTGTCTTGCTGATCTGGGGCTGGATTGAACTGGCCTTCCTCAGCGGTGTCATCACCGGGTCAGAGCGTCGCGCCTGCCCTGACGGGCTGACCGGTGCCGCGCGGTTTGAGCGCGCATGGCGCACGATATCGCATCACGAGCTTTTGCTGCTGGCCGCCCTGGCGTTGATCACGCTGGCAACGGCAGGGGCAGAGAATACCATTGGGTTCTGGACCTACGTCATCCTTTTCGTGGCGCGCATTTCGGCAAAGCTGAACCTCTTTTTCGGTGTGCCGCGCATCAATACCGAATTCGTGCCGCAGCCTTTGCAGCACCTCAAATCCTATTTCCGGCAAGGGCCGATCACAGCGGCCTTTCCTATCGGCGTGACGTTTCTGAGCATCACTGCCGTCTGCTTTGCAGAGCGGTGGATTTCAGCAACCGATCCGGCGGCGACAGCCGGTTTCGCCCTCCTCACAGCAATGGCCACGCTCGCGGCTATTGAGCATTGGCTGATGGTAGTGCCCCTGCCTGATGCAAAACTCTGGCGCTGGATGCTGCCCAGCCCGCCCACGACAAGACAGGATATTCCCGATGAACTTTGACGCATTATTCCAAACCCAAATCGATGCGCTGAAAGAGGAAGGCAACTACCGCTATTTTGCCGAACTTGAGCGCAAATGCGGGAAGTTTCCCAAGGCTGCCAATCACGTCGATGGCGAAAAGCGGGATGTAACTGTGTGGTGTTCCAACGATTACCTGGGCATGGGGCAGAACCCGCTGACCATCGCGGCGATGTGCGAAGCGGTTCAACGCACTGGCACGGGCGCGGGCGGCACGCGCAACATTTCCGGCACCAACCATGACCATCTATTGCTGGAGGCAGAATTGGCCGATCTGCATGGTAAGGAAGCGGCGCTTTTGTTCACCTCTGGTTACGTGTCCAACTGGGCCGCTCTATCCTGTCTGGGCAGCCGGCTGGAAAACTGCGTGATCCTGAGCGACGCAGGCAACCATGCGTCGATGATTGAGGGCATCCGGCATTCCAAGGCTAAAAAGGTGATCTGGAAGCACAACGACGTGGCTGATCTGGAGGCCAAGCTGCAGGCGCTGCCTGCCAACGTGCCCAAGATCGTCGCATTTGAAAGTGTCTATTCCATGGATGGCGACATCTGCCCCATGCGCGAGATTGTCGAGGTGGCCGAAAAGTATGGCGCCATGACCTATCTTGACGAGGTTCACGCCGTTGGCCTTTACGGCCCGCGTGGCGGAGGTGTGAGCGAACGCGAGGGCCTTGCAGATCGGATCACCCTGATCGAGGGCACGCTGGGCAAGGCATACGGTGTGGTGGGGGGATATATCACGGGGTCTGCGGCACTGTGCGATTTTATCCGCAGTTTCGCCTCCGGCTTCATCTTCACTACGGCCCTGCCGCCTGCAGTTGCTGCTGCTGCGCGGGCGTCGATCATGCATCTCAAGACCAGCCGGGACGAGCGAATTCGCCAACGCGCGCAGGTCAAGAAGTTGCGCGATGGATTGGACCGGGCAGGCATTCCGCACATGATGAACGAAAGTCATATCGTGCCGGTGATGATCAAGGACCCGGTCAAGACACGGATGCTGGCGGATTATCTGATGGACGAATGGGGCATCTACGTGCAACCCATCAACTATCCCACCGTCCCAAAGGGAACAGAGCGCCTGCGCTTTACCCCGTCGCCGCTGCACAGTGATGAAGATATCGCACATCTTCTGAACGCGCTGACGCACCTGTGGAAGCAGTGCGCGGTCAGCCATGCGGTGGCCTGATTTCGCTAGTTAGGGTCTAGAAATGCCTTGATATGCCCTGCCACAAGCGGGGCATTTTCTTCATGTGCCAAATGGCCAAGGTCGGGCAGGTTTATCACCCGCGCATGGGGCATCTGCGACGCTGCGCGCTGACTTGTCGCCGGGCGCACCGTCTTGTCATTTTCGCCCGCAATCAGCAGGCAATCGGAGGGGTGTTGGGGCAGGCGTTCCAACAGCGGATCAAGATCCCATTGCGCCATCATCTGGAGCGTTGCATCCACGTGTGTCCTGTCACTGACCAGCGCCTGATAGAAGACCAGTTCTTCCCGCGGCAATCGGGAGCCGGTGCTGTCGATCAAACGTTTTACCGCATTGGGATTGGCGTTTGTCGCGGCAAAAAGATCGGCCACCATCGGCATCACGGAAAGTGCCTTGGCTAGAATCGGAAAAAGCACGCCGGATACCCCTTCAAACGGGGCGAGGGCGGCGTTGATACCAATGACCACGGGTGCGGGTTTCATTTGCTCTGCCATCCGCAGGGCAATTGCAGCCCCTGCAGAGTGGCCAACCAGCGCCTTGGGTCGCCACCCTTCGGCGGTGACGAGTTTTGCGATGTCTTCCGCCATCGCCTCCAGCCCGCACCGTTGCCGGGCCCCAAGCTGGGTAAACCCTTGGCCGGGAAGGTCGATGGCGACCACGTGAAAGGATTTGGACAGCAGCGGAAACAAATGCCGCCAGCTTTGGGTGGCGCCCCCCGCCCCATGCAGCAGGATCAGGGTTTTGCCCTTGCCTGCCTCTTGCACATGCCAACGGTGGGGTTTGCACAGCACAAAGCGGGAGAGGTCGGCCATGGGCCATGTGTCCGCATGGCGCTTCCAGTCCATCGTCAGCTGGCCAGCTGTGCATCAACCGCACGGCTGAGTTGCTGTGCGTCCGCGCGGGGCAGAGCCAGATAGCTGCCGCCCAGCGCATCCGCCAGATCCCGCAGGCCTGAGGTTGGTCTGTTGCCGGTGTCGATCACGATGGATTGCGTGCCACTACCCCGCAGCGCGCGCGCCACGGCTTGCGCATCTGACGCAGCCTGCGCGCGGTCTGCTGTCCCGTCGCGCGCAATATTCGCGCGGCCATCTGTCAGCAAAACGACCACTGGCGTCAGGCCCTTGCGCGCGCAGACATCCGCCAGTTCCTGTGCGGCTTCAAGACCGGCGGCCAGGGGGGTCGCCCCACCGCCGGGCAGCGAGGCCAGACGCCGCTTTGTCTGCACCAGCGAGCGGGTCGGCGGGAGCAAAAGCTCTGCCTCGGTGCCTCTGAACGCCACCAGCGCCACATGATCACGGCGGGCATAGGCCTGCCCCAATAGCAGTTCAACAGCGCCCTTTGCCTCACCCAATCGCGCGATGGCGGCAGAGCCGGACGCGTCGACCGTGAAAATCAACAGCCGATCCGAAAGGTTCTGATACCGCTTATGGCGCAGATCAGAGGGCCGGATATGCGCGCCCTTGTGGTCAGGGCGAGCCTGCTTGCGGATGGTCTGCCAGGGCAGAGCTGCACGCAGTGTGGCCATCAGATCGACCCGCGCGTCTGACCGCGTTGTCCGGGTGTTGCGCGCGGGCAGGGGCCTGCCACGTCGGTTGCCGATCTTGCGTGCACCAGCACCAGCGCCCGATCCTGTGCGAATATTTTGCCCTGTCTGCAGCTTGTCCAACATGTCTGTCGGCAAGACGGCCTGGACGGCGTCCAGCAGCATCTCGTCGGGCATATCCGGCAAGGATTCCGGGGTTTGGGACGCTTGGTCCTCCGGGATATCTGGCGGCGGCGTGTCTTGTGTGTCCTCTGTCGGCAACTGTGTGGCGCGGGGGGCAAGGACAAGGGCAATCGCTGTATGAATGTCCTCTTCGGTCACCGCGTTGCGATCATTCAATGCGGCGTGCGCTTTGGCGGCGCGCAGGGCAAATCCAACGGCACGCAAGCTACGAATACCGAGCCTTACCGCGACATCAACCAAGAGTTCGATGCTGTCGTCAGGAGCAGATATCCTCTTTGTCAGAGACTGTTTCGGTGCAAGAAGGATCTTCCCGATGTCGCCCATCGCCAGCCCGTCCAAATGCAACTGGAATGCCAGCCGGTCTGACAGACTTTCGGGTACCGTTTCATCCTCCAGCCCTTCATCCATCGCGATCAGAATGTGCCCGTCTTGTGCGTCCAGTGACGCACCAAGGCGCGCTGCAAGGTAAGGCTCCACGCGTTCGGCCATTGCGAGCGTCAGAATACTTGGCGCGCGATCAAGCAAACCGCGTGTTTGGGTCAGCGCGCCATGTTGAAGGGTTGCCGTCAGATCAACCCCGCCATCGATCTGTTCGGGGCTCATCGCGGGGTGCAGGCGCAGCGCAGGGTGCGGAAGGGACGCTGCGGCGTCGACAAAGGCTTGCCGTGCCGGACCGGCCCGCGCGCGCAGGTGGATGCCGCCCAGCATCGGGTCAATCGCCAGCAGCGCCAGCGCCGTCATCGCCCGATCCCAGGCGTCGGTCATGCGCCCAGCACTTCCTGCAAGATCCGTGTGACGCGCGTCCCTGAACCGGCGTCATCCAGCGGGTCACGGCGCAGACGGTGGCGCAGGGCAAGGGCTGCCACATCCCGCACGTGGCCGCGTGTCAGGGCCGTGTCATCGCGGTAGGCGGCATAAGCCCGGGCGGCCTTGAGCAGCGTCAGCTCCCCACGCAAGCCATCTGCGCCCAATTCGACACACAAGGTTGCAACGTCGCGCAGGGTCTGGTCAGGGGTTTTCAGCTTGGTAAGCGCCTTTCGGGCAGACGTGATCCGATCCCGCAGCGCCGCATCTTCTGCCTGCCAGCGCAGCATGAAGGCCGCGTGATCATTGTCATAGGCATCGCGGCGCTTGATCACCTCGATGCGTTCGTCAATGTCTGTGGGCGAGGCCACATCGACCGACAGGCCAAACCGGTCCAGCAGTTGCGGGCGCAACTCGCCCTCTTCTGGGTTGCCGGAGCCCACCAGCACAAAGCGCGCGGCATGACGAATGGAAAGGCCCTCGCGTTCCACCACGTTTTCGCCTGACTGTGCTACGTCCAGCAAAAGATCAACGATGTGATCTTCCAGCAGATTGACCTCATCAATATAGAGGTATCCGCGGTTCGCGCGTGCAAGTAATCCGGGCTGAAACGCCTTTTCGCCCTTTGTCAGAGCCTTTTCAATGTCCAGTGCGCCTGTGACGCGATCCTCGGAAACACCAAGCGGCAGGTCGACGACCGGCGTGGGGATTTCATGTGTCCGGCGCGCTTTCACGCCGGCCCAATCCGGGCAATCTGCGGGTTTGGCGCTGTTCACCGGGCAGCCTTTGACGGCCTTGATTGGGGGCAACAGGGACGCAAGAGCGCGCACCGCAGTAGATTTGCCCGTGCCACGGTCGCCAAAGACCAGAACGCCGCCGATGGAGGGATCAATGGCCGTCAGGATCATCGCGCGTTTCATGTCGGTCTGGCCGACGATGGCGGAGAAGGGAAAGGGCTGTTTCATGACGCGTCCAGTCGGGCAAGAGGTGAGGTGCCGCCCCAGCTGCCTTCTTCAGACAACAGCGAAAAGCGGGCATAGAGTTCTTCGCGAAACCAACCTTCGCTGCGGACAGCGCTGATCGCTTCGGCATGCGGGCCTGTACGGGCAAACCCGTTCATTGTCTGAGTATCCGGCCAGATCGAAAAGGTAACCTGATGCAGCCAGGGGACTTCGCCGATGCCCGCCTTGAAGATGACATTGGGGTCCTTGCCGATCATGGCCGATATGTCAGGCACGCGGCCCCAGAACCGCCCAAGAATGCCGGGACGGATTGTGGCACGGGTCAGGGCAGCGACGGGGCCTTCTTTCCGGGTCGTCCCGACCTCAAATGGGGCCTGACCGGACCATGCGCCCCGCACGGATGCGGTGTTCATGTAGATAGTCCAGTTTTCGCCCGACCTGCGGCGATATTTTTCGAAAACGGTCGCTTCTGCGATCGTGGATTTTGCTGTTTCCAGATCGGGCCATGTGGCCAGAATGGCGTAGACACTTAGGTTGGGCTTGGGCGTGAACCCTTCGCCCGTGCCTGACCCGCACAGCTTCCAAAAGCCAATGCCCGGGACACGGGACATGCCGCGCCGCGCCAAACCCATCATCGCAAACGCCCATAGGCGAGCGGCAGGTGTGTCAAAGCGAAAGAAGCTGAGGCTGACGACCTGAGGCATGAACGAGAATCCCGATACTGTCAGGACAAGTTTACACAAGATGGGAAAGTTGGAAAGGTGCCACGGATAGATTGTAAATCAAACTAGACAGATATACCCTGAGGATAACATGACAGATTCCTCTCATATGCCAGACAATCGGGCGATTGTAATTGGTGCAGGCCTTGGTGGATTGGCCGCCGCCATGCGGTTGGGCGCGAAAGGCTATGCTGTCACAGTGCTGGATCGACTGGATCGTGCTGGTGGACGTGGATCATCGATTTCGCAGGATGGGCATCGGTTCGATCTGGGCCCCACAATTGTTACTGTGCCGCAAGTATTTGAGACGCTCTGGTCGGATTGTGGCCGCGACTTTCGCACAGACGTCGATTTGCGGCCCCTCGACCCGTTCTATGAAATTCGCTGGCCTGACGGATCCAACTTCAAAGCCAGTTCCGACGATGCAGCGATGTTTGCCGAGGTGTCGCGGCTGAACCCGCGCGATCTGAAGGGGTACAAGCGGTTTCTGCGTGACAGTCAAAAGCGCTATGTTGTCGGGTTCGAAGGCATGGTTGCAAAACCGATGCATCGGCTGTGGGAGACCATCAAGGTCTTGCCCACGTTTGCGCGGTTGCGGGCGGACAGGTCGATTTATGGACATGCCGCCGCGCGGGTCAAAGATGAACGGCTGCGCATGGCGCTGTCGTTCCATCCGCTTTTCATCGGCGGTGACCCCATGCGCGTGACATCGATGTATGCGCTGGTGGCGCATCTGGAAAAGGAATTTGGCGTTCACTATGCGATTGGTGGCGTGCAGGCGATTGCCGATGCCATGGCGCGGGTCGTTCTCGATCAGGGGGGCTTGATCCGTCACGATACGCAAGTCGACGAGATCCTGTTGCGGGATCGCGCGGCCTCTGGCGTCCGGCTGACATCGGGCGAAGAGCTTCAGGCACCGTTGGTTGTCAGCAACGCCGATGCCGGACACACCTATTCCCATCTGATGCGCAATCATCCTCGGCGACGGTGGACGGCACCCAAGCTCAGGCGCAAGCGGTGGTCGATGGGACTTTATGTCTGGTATTTCGGCACCCGGGGCACGCGTGGCAAATGGGCCGATGTGGGGCACCACACCATCGTTAATGGCCCGCGCTTCAAAGGGCTGCTGGATGACATTTTTCTGCGCGGCAAACTTGCCGACGACATGAGCCTTTATATCCATCGCCCGTCTTTGACGGATGACGGTGTCGCGCCAAAGGGCGATGATACCTTTTATGTTCTGTCGCCTGTGCCGCATCTGGGCTGGGACGATCCGGTGGATTGGAAAGTCGAAGAGTCGCGCTATCGCAAGAAAGTCGCAAAGGTTCTGGAAGGGGTGATTCCGGGGTTTCAGTCTCACATCTCGACTGAGCTGACCTTTACACCAGAAACCTTCCGGGATCGGTATCTCAGCCCGCATGGCGCGGGTTTCTCGCTGGAGCCGCGGATTTTGCAAAGCGCCTGGTTTCGGCCGCACAATGTCAGCGAAGAGGCCAGTGGGCTCTATCTGGTTGGCGCAGGCACGCATCCGGGCGCAGGGTTGCCCGGTGTGGTTTCCAGCGCCGAGGTGTTGGCAAAGCTGGTGCCGGACATGCCGTTGGCTGAGCGTGAAATGGGGATGGCGGCGGAATGATTGCACCAGCAGACTTGGAATACTGCCGTGGAGTGATCCGCACCGGGTCCCTTTCCTTTCACGCCGCATCCAAATTGCTGCCCTCACAGGTGCGCGACCCGGCGCTTGCGCTTTACGCCTTTTGCCGACTGGCAGATGACGAGGTCGATGAAGGCATCGCAAAGGGTCAGGCGGTCCTGCAACTGCAGGAAAGGCTTGATCTGGCCTATGCGGGCCGCCCTCGGAACGCACCGGAGGACCGCGCGTTTGCGGCAATCGTCGATGCATTTGATATGCCGCGCGCCTTGCCTGAGGCCTTGCTTGAAGGTTTGGCGTGGGATGCGGTTGAGCGGCGCTATGATAGCCTGTCCGACGTGCGCGCCTATTCGGCCCGCGTGGCCTCTGCCGTGGGGGCGATGATGTGCGTCCTGATGCGTGTGCGGGATGCAGATGCGCTGGCGCGGGCCTGTGATCTGGGTGTCGCGATGCAACTGACGAATATCGCGCGTGACGTGGGCGAAGACGCCCGCGCCGGACGTATCTATCTGCCCCTGGACTGGTTGCGTGGTGCGGAGCTGACGCCCGCGGACTTTCTGAATGACCCGCAGGCGACCCCACAGGTGCGCCGCATGGTGGCACGGCTGCTGGCTGAGGCACATCGGCTCTACATCCGGTCTGAGGCCGGGATCGGCAAACTGCCGGTGCAGGCGCGCGCCGGGATCTTTGCCGCGCGTTATATCTATGCCGCGATCGGGAAGTCCGTGCGCCGCCACCAGCACGACAGCATCACGCGGCGCGCCCGCACCACCAAGGCGCAGAAAATCGCGTTGATTGGCAAGGCAGGTGTTCGCGCGGCAGGGACCATCGTGCTGCCACAGTCGCCGGTACTTTTTGCCGCGCCGCTCAATGAAGTGGCGTTCCTTGTCGATGCGGCGGCGCATCGTCCCGACACAGACGCACCGCGCCGGATGGATGCGCTGTTCGACGTTCTGGCAGAGTTGAAGGCGCGCGAGTCCGCGGCTAAGCGTGGCATTGCTGCTGAGTAGGAGCCGCTTATGACCCTGTTTTTGATTTTTCTCGCCACCTGTGCCGCCGCCGGTGCCACCGGTGCGGCCTTTCCGCCGGGGCCTTGGTACAAGACATTGGACAAGCCCGACTGGACCCCACCCGACTGGGTGTTTCCGGTGGCCTGGACCAGCATCTACCTGTTGATCTCATTCGCAGGCGCCCGCGTGGCGGGCCTGCAAGGCAGCGGCTACGCCATGGCATTCTGGGCGATGCAGGCGGCGTTTTCCACCCTGTGGACGCCGGTGTTTTTTGGTCTGCGCCGCTTCAAGGCCGCGCTGGCCGTGATCGCCTTTTTGTGGCTTGCAGTTCTCGGGGCCACCTGGACCCATTTGCAGCTGGATTTCTGGGCGGGGCTGGCCTTTGTGCCCTATCTGATCTGGGTCAGTGTTGCGGCTGCTCTGAACTTTCAGATGTGGCGGCTTAACCCGCACGTCGAACCGCTCAAGATCAACGAGGCCTAAGCGCGCCAGCCTCCCTTCATCTTTCCAATAAACTCAATCCCGACGCCAGAACACTGCACCGTGCTTAACGTTGGTGACCCCAAAAGGGTTTGCAGATCTCAGGCCCGGCCATATGGTGACGAAAACGGGCAATGACCGGGAAAACAGGCAAATGAATATCCTCTTCGTGCATCAGAACATGCCCGGGCAGTATCGCGAATTGGTTCAATGGTTGGCCGCACAGGGCGGTCATACGATCTATTTTCTGACCCAGCGCAAGAACGCACCAGACCTTCCCGGGATCCAAACGCGCAAATATCAGCCGCACCGTGTTGCAACGAAGCGCAGTTACGGGCTTTCCAAGGTTTGGGAAGAAGCAACCGGCGCAGGGTTTGGTGCCGTGATGGCCGCGCGTGAGATCGAGGAAAAGGAAGGTTTCAAACCTGATATCATCGTGGGGCATGTGGGTTGGGGCGAGCTGACGTTTTTCAAGCAGCTTTGGGCCGATGTGCCGATCATCGGGTTCTTTGAATACTACTACAACATTACAGGCGGCTCTGTCGGTTTTGACCCCGAAGAACCGATATCAGAGCACGCGCCCTACCTGATGCAATCGCGCAATGCGGTGCCCCTGGCGAATATTGAAACCGTCGATCAGGGCCATTGCCCGACCTACTGGCAGCGCGATCGTTTTCCTAAGAGTTTTCATGAACGTGTGTATGTCTGTCATGACGGCATTCGCACCGATAAGCTGAAGCCCAACCCGAAGGTGTCGCTGGGTCTTGGGCGGTTGGGCCGTCCGGTGACGCGTGATGACGAAGTGTTCACCTATCTGGCGCGCAATCTTGAGCGCACGCGCGGGTTTCATATTCTGATGCGCGCATTGCCGCGGATCCTGAAGGAACGCCCCAAGGCGCGCGTGTTGATCGTTGGTGGGATGGACGTGTCTTACGGCGGCAAAAGTGCGACGCCCGGCGGTCTGCGCGCCGAGATGGAGGCCGAGGTGCACGACAAGGTCGATTGGGACCGGGTGCATTTTCTGGGGCAGGTGCCTTATTCTGAGTACCAGAAACTGGTTCAGGTCAGCCGGTGTCACATCTATCTGACAATGCCGTTTGTCCTTTCGTGGTCCTTGCTGGAATCGATGTCGATGGGGGCCACAGTAGTGGCATCCGATGTGGCCCCGGTGCGCGAGGCGATCACCCATGGGGAAACCGGGCTGCTGGTCGACTTCTTTGATCCTGACGCGCTGGCCTCACAGGTGATCGACGTGCTGGCCAGGCCCGATGCATACGGGCATCTGGGTACAGCGGCCCGGGCGCATGTGATTGAAACCTATGACTTTCTGACCAAATGCCTGCCGGAACACCTGCGTCAGATCAACGCGCTGCTGCCCGCAGATAAACACATCGACATCCCGGGTTGACCGGGATCAGTTGGAGACGTTGTTTGCCGCACTCACCAGACCAAAGACAGATCCGACAAGACCAAGAATGGTACGGGTATTGGTAAGGGGGCTTTCAGTGGCAAGCACCAGATCACCAGAATGAATATGGAAGTTGCGCGCTGAGAACAGACCGTCAGAGGTGGTCAGATCCAAGGTGAACACCACGCGGGTGTTGCGCGGGCCGCGCGTACCGGAGCTGACCGCACCGGGCGGGTATTCGCGCAGGATCAGAATGCCTTGCGGATTACCGCGCGATTCCTGCACACCGCCGATGATCGCCAGCGCATCCAGGGCCGACACGTCATCGCGGTTGAAGGCATGTTGCGCCTCGCGGCCTGCCGCGCCAAGCGACAGGAAATAGCGCCTGTCTTCTTCAACGATGACTTTGTCACCGCCCAGCAGCCGCGTATCCAGCGTTGGATTTTCATAAAGCCGGTCGATTGAGGTGGCATAGATCTTGTGGCCGCGGACAAGTTTGACCTGCGGGTTTTCCAGCGTCGCTGCGACGCCGCCCCCGGCAGAGATCGCCGCCAAGACCGAGAAGTTGTTGTCGGGCATCAGGATATTTCCCGGTGCATTCACCCCGCCGACCAGATCGATGGAATTCTGGCGCCCTTCGGCCATGGCAAGTTGCAGCTGTGCAGAGGGCACAATCGCCTCAAGCTGGCGCTGGATAATCTGGCGGGCACCGTCCGGCGTGCGACCTGCAACGCGGACCTTTCCGACGTAGGGCACAAAGATGGTGCCGGCTTCTGACACGCGCATGGCGGGCAGGTCAGCGACCCGCTGTTCGGTGCCGGTCAGAAGCGAGTTTTCGCCGCTGTCCCAGACAACCAGCTTGAGCATGTCCCCGCCGCGAATGATCTGGGCGGTGGTGCCGTGGCTGTGGCCGATCCAGCTAAAGCGGCGTTCGCCTGTGTGCGGCCATTCCTTAATGCTGGGCAGAAAGGCACGCGTGACCGGGTAGACCGCAATTTCGGGGACCGGTGCATCGGCGCTTTCTATGATCTCTTTTTCGACTGCTGCGCCGCGCGGAAGATTGGAACAGGCTGCCAGCGATAGCGCCAGAAAGACCCATAAAACGCGTTTCATTTTCATGCCCATAGGTGCCTGACCGATCTTGTGCTGCTCTGTTTCCATTCGAGGTGTGCGTGTGGCCCTGGCACGACCATGATTGAAAAATCAGGTAGCGACAATTCCAGACCCCCGTTGGAATTTGTTGCCGTGCAAGATACTTGCTGGGGGCATGGCGTCAACGATTTCAGACAGTGATACGCAAAATAGGCCAATCCTTGTGCTTGGAGCCTCGGGGCGGCTGGGACAAATGCTGCGGCTTTGCTGGCCCGACCAAAGCACATTGCAGGCGCACAGCAGGCGGCCGCAAACGGGATTTGTCTCTTTTGATCTGATACTTGAGCCTGAAAAGTCCGTCGCGGCCATGCGGCATGCACGGGCTGTGATATGCCTGTCTGGGGTGACGGGCGCGACGGCGGACCGTACCGAAAACGTGTATTCGCGCAACACCGATCTTGCGCTTGCAGCGATCCGGGCCGCGCATGCCGCCAGTGTGGAACGGGTTTTTCTGGCCTCAAGCGCCGCCGTTTATGGCCGGGGGGCAGATATTCAGGACGAAGAGAGCCCTTGCACCCCGGTTTCTGACTATGGTCGTGCCAAGCTGAACATGGAGGAGGCCGGGCTGGCGGAGGCCCGCGCCCTGGGCCAGCAAGTCACGGCGCTGCGGATCGGAAATGTCGCGGGCGCGGATGCGGTCCTTGGCGGATGGCATGATCAGATGGCGCTTGACGTCCTTGCTGACGGCCGCACACCCCGGCGGAGCTATATCGGACCCTGCACGCTTGCCCGAACGATTCACACCCTGACGCAGAAGACAGCTTTGCCTGAGATCCTGAACATCGCCGCACCGGGCGTGGTGGAAATGGGGGCACTGCTGGACGCTGCCGATCTGCCCTGGGCGCACCGAACGCCGGGGCCTGGGGTGATCGAAGAAGTTGCTCTTTGCACAAAGCGACTTGAACGCCATGCGGCTTTTGCGCCAGAAGACAGCACGCCTGCCGGGATGGTGGCGGACTGGCGCGCCTATCAGGCGCTGTTGCAGAGGCCCTGACATGACCTGGCGCAAACGCATTTTCGACCTCTTCTTTGCCAGTTTGCTGGTCATTATCCTTGGGCCCATCCTGATCTGGCTGATTTGTTATCTGCTGATCAAAGAAGGGCGGCCACTGTTTTATGTGGCCGAGCGCATGAAGGGCCCCAAGACGCCCTTTAACCTGTGGAAGCTGCGCACCATGACGGTGGTGGATGAAGATTCAGGTGTCAGCGGCGCGCATAAGGCCAGCCGTGTGACCGAAACGGGTGCATGGCTGCGTCGCAAGCGGCTGGACGAATTTCCGCAGCTTTGGAATATCCTGAAGGGCGACCTGAGCTTTGTCGGTCCCCGCCCGCCGTTGCGCGAATACGTCGAGCGGTTTCCTGATCTGTACGCCAAAGTGCTCGAATCTCGCCCCGGGGTCACTGGCCTTGCCACCATTCGGTTTCACAAACACGAAGATCGCTTGCTGTCTAGGTGCGAAACCCCGGAAGAAACAGATGACATCTATTGTCGTATCTGCGTACCGCGCAAGGCGCGACTGGATTTGATTTACCAGCGTCATCAAAGCACCTGCTATGATTTCGAGCTTGTGTTTCAGACCATCGGGAACCTGTTCCGCCGCTCGAAGGCGGGAAATCGCTCATAAATTAGGAAAACGGCCCCGAATGAGTGTCTTTTGAGCACACTGCGTGCGGAATTTCCCGCAAGCCCTTTGCGCTTGGCTGTAAAACCCGGAAAGTCTGTGTCAGTGGATTGAGACCAATGAGAAACGCTGCGTTTTGGGATCTCAATTGCAATTCGATAGAAATGTGACGTTTAATGGCGCTGGTTACCAAGGAACACTTCTGACGTGCTGAACATCATCAAGTCCCTGACCAATCGTCAGAAACGATGGACCATGATCGCCCTGGATTCGATACTGCTTCTGGTCGCGGTGCTTTTCGCCCTGTCAGCGTCTGCGCAAAACATCTCTGGCGACTTTTATCAAAGTGTTTGGAACTATTTGCCCGTGCTGCCCTATATGCTGCTGGCTGGCATCGGATTGTCGATGTGGCTGGGGGTCTGTTCAATCAGACTGAAGGCTTATGAGACAGCGGCAATTGGCGTGACGGCCATATTCGCGCTGTTTCTGGTGTGCTTGTCGGTGATCGGTTCCAACGTGGCGGGCCTGGGTCTGCCCTTGGGCATGCATATTGTTTTTGGGGCTGCATTCTTTTCACTTGTGGTGATCAGTCGCGCGGTGTTGCTGCAGCTTGTGCTTGCGCTTTATCGCCGGGCAGAGCCGCAGTGCCGGGTGCTGATCTATGGGGCCGGTACGACCGGATCACAGCTGGTGTCTGCGTTGCGCAGCCATGAGAGCATTGAGCCGGTTGCCTTCGTTGACGATAACACCGCTATTCAGGGCCTCACCGTGGCGCACTTGCCGGTCTATACGCCGCTGCACATCTCGGATGTTGCCCGTGAGCTGAACATCAATCGGGTTTTGCTGGCGGTGCCGTCTTTGTCGCCACCAAAACAGGCCCAGATCGCCCGTCGGCTTGAGCGGATGGGACTTGAGGTTCAGACCCTGCCGTCGTTTGCCCAGCTGATCGGAGAAGAAGCGCTGGTCGACAAGCTTAAGCCCATATCGGCCAATGGCTTTTTGAACCGCGATGAGGTCAGCCAGCCCTTTAGCGATGCCGCAGAATGTTATGCTGACAAGGTGGTGATGGTTTCCGGTGCGGGCGGTTCGATCGGGTCTGAATTGTGCCGTCAGGTGCTGGAATGCCGGCCCACCAAGATCGTCCTGTACGAGCTGAGCGAACTGGCGCTTTACAACGCGGATATGGAATTGCGACAGCTGGTCGAAGGCACCGCCATTCGTATCGTGCCAATCCTGGGGTCCATCACGGACACGCGCCAGGTGCGCAAGGTGCTTGATGAGCATCAGGTGCAAATCATCCTGCACGCTGCCGCCTACAAGCACGTGCCGCTGGTCGAGGCGAACCCGCTTGCGGGGTTGGTGAATAACGTCTTTGGGACCCAAGCGCTGGCCGAACAGGCGGCAAAGGCCAATGTTGAGCGGTTCATGCTGATCTCATCCGACAAGGCGGTGCGCCCGGCAAACATCATGGGGGCGTCCAAGCGGTTGGCGGAATTGGTCGTTCAGGACATGGCGCGCAAGGCAGGCAATGAGGGCACGATCTTTTCGATGGTGCGCTTTGGCAACGTGCTGGGGTCGTCGGGCTCTGTTGTCCCGCTGTTTCAGGATCAGCTGAGCCGGGGCGGCCCATTGACGGTAACGGACCGAGGTGTGGCGCGCTATTTCATGACCGTACAAGAAGCGGTCAAGCTGGTCTTGCAGGCGGGCGCCATGGCGCATGGGGGCGAGGTATTTGTCCTCGATATGGGCAAGCCCGTGCCAATCATGCAATTGGCGCGACAGGTTATCGAGAGTGCGGGGTACACCGTGCGCGATGAAGAGAACCCCGAAGGTGACATTGAGATCGCAATCACCGGATTGCGTCCGGGTGAAAAGATGACCGAAGAACTGACACTGTCAGGAGAGCTTTTGGTCACGAAACATTCCAAGATTTTCTCGACCAGAGAGGACGGTCTTTCGGAGATCGAGATCGCATCGGCGTTGCGGCGTCTGCGTGAAGCCTTTGTCGCAAGCAATGAAGAGATGGCGCGCGACGTGGTGGAAAACTGGGTCGAGGGCTTTGAGAAATCCAGCGACACTGCGCGGAAAACCTCCTAAATAAGCTTCATTACAACGCTTTCTGTCGCACTATTGCCGCTATCGCAGCTCTTTTGCGGCGGTTCGCGTGCCGCGAGAGTTGATTTGTCAGGCCTGCACGTGCAGAAGCGTATCAAAGATGTCGCATGCGAAGGGCAGTATCGTGCAGCAGACACACCCAACGAGAAAAAACCGTTTTGTGATCCTCGCGATAGCGGGCCTTGTCACCGCCGCTGGCGTCACCCGTGCGACCCCTGCCAGCATCGAGGACGTCTTTAACGTTCCTGATCGGCCTTCACTGAACTTTTATGGCACGCCCGGGCTGATGGACATGCCGTCGGCAGAGGTGATGCCGGATGGTCAGATCGCCATTGGTGTCTCGAGCTTTGGCGGCAACACACGTACCACCCTGTCGTTTCAGGCCACGCCGCGCCTTTCAGCCAGTTTTCGATATACGACCATCAAGGATTTGAACCTGCGCGGGTTCGAGGATTTTCGCGACCGCAGCTTTGATCTGCGGTATCTGATCAACAAGGAAAGCCGGATCTGGCCTGCGGTCAGCGTGGGTTTGCAGGATTTCGCGGGAACAGGCATCTATTCCGGCGAATACATCGTCGCGACCAAGAACTTTTCTGGCGGCCGTCTGCCCGGCAAGATCAAGGTCACCGGTGGTCTGGGTTGGGGACGGCTGGGAAGCTCCGGCGCGATCGGTTCCCCGTTTGGCGGCCCGCGACCCCCGTTTGAGGAAGGCAGCACAGGCGGCGAGCCGTCGGTGGACCAGTGGTTCCGCGGCCCTGCAGCGCCCTTTGCCGGGATCGAGTGGCAGATCAACGAAAAATGGGGCGTGAAGGCCGAGTACAGTTCCGATGCCTACGAGCAGGAAACCCAGATCGGCAACGTCTTTACCCGCAAGTCTCGGTTTAACTTCGGGGCAGAGTATCAATATACCGACCGTATCCGGATCGGTGCCTATTACATGTATGGGTCGGAATTCGGGGTAAACTTCCAATTCCAGGCCAGCCCGATCCGTCCTCCGACCCCGGTTCGGGCCACACCTGCGCGGCCGCTCCAGTTGCGGCCCAGTCGTGCGTCAAACCCTGCAGCCTGGGGGACGGACTGGATAACGGAACCCGGCGCGCCTGCGGGTCTGGCGGAGGCGATGAAGCCGCGTCTTGAGGCCGAGGGGCTTGAGCTTGAGGCGCTGCAGGTCACAGCGGCCCGCGCCGAGTTGCGCTTGCGCAATCACCGATACGCAACAACGACGCTTGCCATTGGTCGCGCGGCGCGCGTAATGGCGCGGTCGCTGCCGGCATCGGTTGAAACGTTCCGGATCGTTATTGTGGAAAACAACCTGCCACAATCGACAGTGACCATGCGGCGGTCCGATCTGGAAGCGCTTGAGTTTGATCCACAGGCGTCCGACGCCCTGCTGGCAGTCAGCGGGATCACCGCGGCATCACCCGATTTGCCGGGTGCGGTGCGCAACGACGATCTCTATCCTGATTTTGCCTGGTCCATCGGCCCCTACGTCAGCCAAAGCTATTTTGACCCTGACGAGCCATTACGCGTTGACGCGGGCGTCAAGGCGACCGCGACATTCAAGCCCGGCCCCGGTTGGGAAATCGGCGGCACAGTCCGGCACCGGCTTTTCGGTAACATCAGCGACTCTGACCGGTTGAGCAATTCTGTTCTGCCTCGGGTTAGGACGGATTCGGTTCTGTATTCGCGTGGCAGCGATACGGTGCTGGCCAATCTTTACGTCGCGAAGCAGTGGAAGCCGGGCAATGACGTTTATGCCCGTGTCACGGCGGGCTATCTTGAGCGCATGTTTGGCGGGGTTTCCGGCGAAGTGCTTTGGAAGCCGGTCGCCAGCCGCCTGGCACTGGGTGTCGAGGCGAACTACGTCAAGCAGCGCGATTTCTCGGGCCTTGGTTTTCAGGACTACAGCATCGCGACGGGCCATGCCTCCGCCTATTATGAATTCGGCAACGGCTATCATGGTCAGCTGGATGTAGGCCGCTATTTGGCAGGCGATGTTGGTGCCACGCTGACGTTAAGCCGTGAATTCGCAAATGGCTGGAAGGTCGGCGGGTTCTTTACCCTGACGGATGTGTCCGCCGAGGAATTTGGTGAAGGTTCCTTTGACAAGGGGATCAACGTGACCATCCCGGTCAGCTGGTTCCTGGGTACGCCCAGCAAGCGCAGCGTGTCGACAACCATTCGCCCGATCCAGCGGGATGGTGGTGCACGACTAAGCGTGCCGGGGCGGCTGTATGAGCAAGTGCGCGGTGGTCATCTGAATGCGCTTGAGGACAACTGGTCGGGGGTCTGGCAATGATCATCAAGACGAAGTTGGCGGCGCTGGCCCTGGGGGTAGTGGTGGCTCTGAGCGGTTGCAGCGGGAATATGCCCGAAGGTGGCAACATTCTTGGCGCTGCCACATCGCAGCTTTTGACTACGATCAAGGCGCGGCGGGCCAGCGGCGGGCAACCAGAGTTCATCACCGTTACACCTGCGCAGCTTGCCAAGACCAACATTCCCGTCATGCAGGTAAACCTGTTGGAGCGCGGCGGCACTGATTTCCTGAGACGCCGGGCTGTGCGTAATGACAATACGCCTGGTGAGGTCGTTGTTTGGCTGGCCTCTGACAAGGCGCAGGTCTTTTTGCGCAATGGCGTGCTGGTTGGCACGCGCGGTATTGGTGGCGATATTGTTTCGTCCGATGCAACGCCAACAGTATTGGCTGTTAGCGGCGCGCGCGCCGGTGGTGGCGAGCGGCGCTATTTCCTGAGCCCCGGTACCTATGAACAGACCGAGCTTGTTCTGCGGTGCAACGTCGAAAATATGGGCCGTCAAGACACGCAGATCGCAAATTTGTCGTTTAACACCACGTACCTGCGTGAATCCTGCATCGGGGGTGCGGGGGACAAAGTTCGAATCACCAACGAGTACTGGGTGCAGCCCGGTAGCGGCCTTGTGCGGCGATCAAAACAGTGGGCGGGACCGTTCTCAGGACACTTTGAGCTAATTTTGCTCAAGAACTAGTTTCCATATCGACAATTATGCCACTTTTGCGGGCGGATTGGCGCTGGGACGAAACTTTCCTTAAAAACTCGAGTTGATATTACAATCGACAGCGCATATTAAGAACGGGAAGACATTCGGCTAATGCGCAGCCTTCAATCTAAAGGACGACTACTATGACAAAGATCATCTCCATCGCAGCTCTGGTTGCAGGCATGGCAACAGCTTCTATCGCTGGCACACCTGTTCCTCCCCCTGCGGACGACACAATCGAAATCCTGCCCGTTGCACCTTCCTCCGCTGGTCTGGGCGTTCCGCTGGCAATCGGTGCAGCCGTTGTTGGCCTCGCGCTGATCGCGAACGACGATGACGACGATGTTGTCACCACAACTGGTGAAGAAGACTAAATTTCGTCACTGCCTTTTGGCGTGACAAGCGGGCCACCCTATAGGGGTGGCCCGTTTCTTTTTGTGCGGTGGTTTCCCGATATGCATTGCTTCGCCGGATTTGCGGCATAGATCAGGGCCATGGAAAAGACACTGCTATCCTTCGGCCATGGTTTTAGCGCGCAGGCGCTGGCCAAGGTCCTGATCCCCCAAGGATGGCGGATCGTCGGCACCACGCGCAGTCCTGACAAGGCAGAGGCCATTGCCCGCACAGGCGTTGAGCCGCTGATCTGGCCGGGTTCGGACGTTTCTGCGCTTTTACCCAAGTTTTCAAATATCCTGATTTCGGCGGGCCCGGGGCCCGAGGGTGATCCGGTTCTTGCAGCATTGCGCGACGATTTTGCAGCGGCCGCCGCAGGGATGCGATGGGTCGGATATCTTTCAACCACAGGCGTTTACGGCGATCATGCCGGGGAATGGGTGGATGAGCGGACCGCGCTGACACCGGCCACAAAGCGTGGCCAGGCGCGTGTGAAGGCCGAAGCGGGATGGCAAGCGATCCCTGATCTGCCTTTGCATATCTTTCGGCTCGCCGGGATATACGGCCCGGGCCGGGGGCCGTTTGCGAAGGTCCGCAAAGGTACGGCACGCCGCATTATCAAAGAAGGGCAGGTGTTCAGTCGCATCCACGTAGAGGATATTGCTCAGGCTCTGGTCCTGTCTTTAGATCAGCCTGATCCCGGTGCGGTCTATAATCTATGTGACGATGACCCTGCGCCCCCGCAAGACGTTATCGGACATGCAGCGGAGCTGCTTGGATTGCCACTGCCGCCCGCGATTGCCTTTGAGGACGCAGACATGTCACCGATGGCGCGGAGTTTTTATGCCGAAAGCAAGAAGGTCAGCAACGCGCATGCCAAGGAGGCACTGGGGTGGCGACCGGCCTATCCGGATTATCGCAGCGGCTTGGCGGCTTTGCTGGCCCTTGAAGAAGCGTGAACACGACCGATGCCGCAGGATAACAGTGCGCAAACGCTGAACCATCTGCTTGACGGGATGGACGCAGCTGCCGACGGCGATGTTGTCTCGGTTGAGGATGTGGTTGAAGAATTTGGCGACAGGTCGATCACGCCATTCATCCTGCTGGTGTCGGTGCTGATGATCACACCGCTTTCCGGCATTCCCGGCATGCCCACCATTTCGGCGGCGATCATCGTCTTGCTAAGCGCGCAGGCGCTATTGGGGCGTCGGCGGGTTTGGTTGCCGCAAGTTCTGCTGCAACGGTCTATGTCGGCACGTCGATTGCGGTGGGCGGTTTCCTGGCTGCGCCGCCCGTCCACGTTTTTTGACCGGCACGCTCACAAACGGCTCCAGATCTTGGTAAAGGGGCCGGGACGATATCTCACGCTTTTGATGTGCGCGCTTATTCCATTGGGCTGGCCTCTGCTGGAATTGGTGCCATTGGTAACTACATTTGGCGCGTCGATTGTCGGACTATTCGCATTCGGGCTTTTTACCCGAGACGGCCTTTATGTGCTGGTCGGCTATATGATGATTTGTTTCCTGATCCTGATCGGCGCATCCGTTTGGGGATAGGGATCTTGTGGGCCGACAGGCGCCCCGCCATATAAGGCGCAACTTCAGCTGCAAAGGGCCGCAACGTGCAACAACGACTTCAGGCGTTTCTTGAAAACCCGAATGTGACCCGCGCCATCATGGGGGTCATTATTTTCAATGCCATTTTGTTGGGCATGGAAACGTCCCAGCCAATCATGGCGCGTGCCGGCGACCTGATCCTGTTTCTGGATACGGTATGTCTGGCTATTTTTGTTGTTGAGCTGGTGGCCAAGTTAATCGCCTACCGGTTTCGGTTTTTTCGAAACGGCTGGAATATCTTCGATTTTGTCATCGTGGCCATCTCGCTGGCACCAGCTGCCGAAGGGTTCAGCGCCCTGCGGGCGTTGCGTGTCTTGCGCGTACTGCGTTTGATCAGCGGTGCCCCCAGTCTGCGCCGGGTGGTCGAGGGTCTGATCACCGCTTTGCCCGGTATGGGATCGGTGTTTCTGCTGATGTCGTTGATTTTCTACATCGGGGCGGTGATTGCGACCAAACTGTTTGGAGCTGATTTTCCCGACTGGTTCGGATCTCTTCCGCTGAGTGCCTACTCGCTTTTTCAGATCATGACGCTGGAAAGCTGGTCGATGGGGATCGTGCGGCCCGTGATGGAAGTGTATCCGCTGGCGTGGATGTTCTTTGTGCCCTTTATCATGGTCACGACCTTTGCGGTGGTGAACCTGCTTGTCGGTCTGATCGTGAACTCAATGCAAGACGCGCATCACGAAGAGGCGGATGCCGAAACGGGGGCGTACCGGGATGATGTAAAAGACCGATTGGCAGTGATTGAAAAGCAGTTGGAGAAACTTTTGGCGGCGCAGAAGAGGTAAGTCAGGCGGGCAGGTTGCCCACCCTACGCCCGTTGTGCGCCGATGCTTGCCACGCCGAGAACGTCCAGGACCTTGGCCTCGATATGCTCGGCGTTCATGCCTGCCACCGCGTACATGTCTGCTGGGCTGGCCTGATCAATGAAGGTGTCTGGCAGGACCATGGAGCGGAATTTGAGCCCGTCGTCAAAGACGCCTTCATCGGCCAGCAATTGTGCGACATGCGAGCCAAAGCCGCCCACAGCGCCTTCTTCAATGGTGATCAGTGCTTCGTGATCAGCGGCCAATGACAGGATCATGTCCCGGTCAAGCGGCTTGGCAAAGCGGGCATCGGCTATCGTCGGCGTGATCCCTTTTGCGGCAAGCGCCTCGGCGGCTTTTTCCACTTCTGACAGGCGCGTGCCAAAAGAAAGCAGGGCAACCCGTGCACCCTTGCGGATGATCCGACCCTTGCCGATCTCAATGGGTTCGCCCCGTTCAGGCATGTCTACGCCAGTGCCTTCGCCGCGTGGAAAGCGGAATGCGATGGGCCCGTCATCATGGGCCGCGGCGGTCGCCACCATGTGCCGCAACTCTGCCTCATCGGCGGCGGCCATCACGACAAATCCCGGCAGGTTGGCAAGATATCCGACATCGAAGGCACCTGCGTGTGTCGCGCCATCTGCACCCACCAGACCGGCGCGGTCGATGGCAAAGCGCACAGGCAGCCGTTGCAGGGCCACATCATGCACCACTTGGTCATAGCCGCGCTGCAGGAAGGTCGAATAAATCGCGCAGAACGGCCTCATACCACCCGCGGCCAGGGCCGCAGAGAAGGTCACGCCGTGTTGCTCGGCAATGCCAACATCAAAACACCGCGACGGATAGCGTTCGGCAAAAAGGTTCAGACCGGTGCCATCGGGCATCGCGGCGGTGACGGCGCAGATCTTGTCGTCTTGTGCAGCTTCCTGCAGCAGGCTTTCAGCAAATACTTTGGTGTAGCTGGGCGCGTTCGAGGGTGTCTTTTTCTGCTCGCCCGTCACGACGTCGAACTTGGACACCCCGTGCCCCTTGTCGCGGGCATTCTCTGCAGGTCCGTACCCCTTGCCCTTTTTTGTCAGCACGTGAATCAGGATCGGGCCAGTTGCGCGTTGCTTGACGGTGCGCAGGACCGGCAGCAGTTGGTTCATGTCATGGCCATCAATGGGGCCGAGGTAGGAAAAGCCAAGCTGTTCAAAAAGCGTCCCACCGACGGCCATGCCTTTCAGCATGTCCTTGGCACGCTTGGCGCCTTCGCGGAAAGGTTCAGGCAGCAGGCTGACAGCACCCTTGGCAGCGGCTTTGAGGTCCTGGAACGGCTCTTCGGCGTAAAGGCGGCTGAGGTAGGAAGACATCGCGCCGACCGGGGGCGCGATGCTCATTTCATTGTCATTCAGGATCACGATCAGGCGCTTGCCAAGGTGACCGGCGTTGTTCATCGCCTCATACGCCATGCCGGCCGACATTGATCCGTCGCCAATCACCGCGATGGCGTCACCCAGCCCCTCGGGCGTGTTGCCACCAAGGTCGCGCGCCACGGCAAAGCCAAGAGCGGCCGAAATCGAGGTAGAGGAATGCGCAGCCCCGAAGGGGTCATAGGCGCTTTCGCTGCGCTTGGTGAACCCGCTCAACCCGTCTTTCATCCGCAAGGTGCGAATGCGGTCACGGCGTTCGGTCAGGATCTTGTGCGGGTAGCACTGATGGCCCACATCCCAGATCAGCTTGTCGCGCGGGGTGTCGAAAACGGCATGCAACGCGACAGTCAGTTCAACAACACCCAGACCCGCGCCCAGATGGCCGCCGGTGACAGAGACCGCCGAGATTGTCTCGGCCCGGACTTCGCGCGCGATCTCGGACAATTGTGCGTCCGTAAAACGCTTCAGATCGGCGGGCCGGTCTACCTGATCCAGCAGGGGGGTCGGTGGCGTTTGGGTCATTTCTGCCTCCTGGCGGCAGTTTCAGGTCTTGCGGGCAATAACGAAGCGGGCTGTCTCTCGCAAGGTATCCGCCTTGCCCTGATATATAGATAGGGCGTCGCAGGCTGATTCCACCAGCGCCTTGGCGCGACTTTTGGCCCCATCAAGGCCCAGAATAGAAACAAAGGTGGCCTTGCCTGCTGCAATGTCCTTGCCTGTGGCTTTGCCCACCGTGGCGGCATCGCCCTCGACATCCAGAATGTCATCCGCGATTTGAAAGGCAAGGCCAATGGCAGTGGCATAGGCCGCAAGAGGGGCCACGTCGGCCCCTGCCATGCGGGCCCCTGCCATCGCGGACCAGGCAATCAGCGCGCCGGTCTTGCCTTGTTGCAGGGTCGTGATTTCCTCAAGGGTAAGCGGGGCGTCGGCTGTCTCCGCCGCGATGTCCAAAGCCTGACCAAGGACCATGCCCTGCGCCCCTGCGGCCTGTGCCAGTGTCGTTACCAGCGTTGCCCGCACGTCGGCACCGCCAATGCGGGGGTCAGCGGCCAATTCAAACGCGAGCGACTGCAGGGCATCGCCTGCCAGCACGGCGGTCGCCTCGTCCCACTTCACGTGTACCGTGGGCGCGCCGCGTCGCAGATCGTCATCATCCATGCAGGGCAGATCATCGTGCACAAGGCTGTAGGCGTGCAGGGCTTCGATGGCCGTGGCGGGCCAGATCGCCTGCGCGCTGCCGATCCCGTGCAACCGCGCGCTTTCCAGCACCAGAAACCCACGCAACCGTTTGCCGCCATCTGTGGCATGTGCCATTGCGCGGGTGACGGGCACATCATCCAGCCCGGACAAGACTTTTTCAAAATGCGCCGCGATATCGCGCTGGGCTGCCGCCAGTTGCGTGTCGAACATCTTGATGCTCAGACCCCGTCGACAGGCTTTGTCCCCACCGGGTTGCCGTCAGCATCCAGAGTGATGGCGGCAACCTTTTCCTCGGCCTCTTTCAGCTTGGCCTCGCACCGCGCCTTCAGCGCCGCACCCCGTTCATAAAGCGCGATGCTCTCGTCCAGCGCCACATCTCCCCGCTCCAATTGACCCAACACCTGCTCAAGCTCGGCCATGGCTACTTCGAAACTCATCTCATTCACGGGGGTATCGGTCATATTTGCACTTTCCAAACGCGTTCTCCGGGACAATAGCGGGGAACAAAGAGACCCGCCAGACGCTGGCTTGCCAATCTTCTGGCCCAAAGTATCCCGGGGGTTTATGGGGCTGGCCCCCAATCAACAGCTCAATCAGGTGCCAGCATGTAGCCCGCACCGCGCACCGTTTGCAGATAGCGCGGCTGTTTCGGATTATCCTCGATCTTGCGCCGCAGGCGGGTGATCTGGACATCAACCGCGCGTTCCTGCGCCTGCCCCCGGTCCCGACCCAATTCCTCAACCAGCTTTGCGCGGCTCAACGGCTCACCCGGGCAGGCAGAGAAGATCTTCATCAACTGGATTTCGGTGGCGGTTAGCCGAACCAGTGCATCCCCCTGCCACATCTCGCCACGCTCCATGTCATAGCGGATGGGGCCCAGCGACAACACCTTGGGCGCGGCATCTTCTGCCGACGTATCCGGCACCCGCCGCAGGATCGCATTGATCCGCAGCAGCAATTCCTTGGGCTCAAACGGTTTGGGCAGATAGTCATCCGCACCCGCCTCAAGCCCTTCGATACGGTTCGACGTTTCGCCCTTGGCAGTCAGCAGCAGGATCGGGGTCTGCATTGTTTCACGCAGGGATCTTGTCAGCGATAGCCCGTCTTCCCCCGGCATCATCACATCCAGCACGATCAGATCGAAATCGAGACCCGACAGGATGCGCCGCGCGTGGGCGGCGTCGCGGGCAGCGGTCACCAGAAACCCGTTGCGCATCAGGAATTTCTGCAAAAGCGTGCGGATGCGTTCGTCGTCATCGACGATCAGCAGATGGGCATCCATTTCGCTCATGTAGCACTCTCCTTGAGGCGGGTGTAACTGGCTTGCATTTCCGGGTCCATCATCGCCTCCAAAACTCTGCGGAACCCCGCCACCGCGTCTGGTCCTGCCGCGCGGTAGGCGGCGCGCATGCGCGCCCGCTGGGCGTCGGACAGTTGCGTTTCCAGCGCGCGCCCGGCGTCGGTCAGAAACAGATGCCGTTCGCGTTTGTCGTTGTGTCCTACCCGACTTTGAACAAGACCATCGGAAATCAATGTGCGCAAGACACGGTTCAGCGATTGCTTTGTGACCCCCAGGATGTTGAGCAGATTATTCACCGTCGTGCCGGGGGCGCGGTTGATGAAATGGATCGCGCGGTGGTGCGCACGGCCATAGGCCATATCCGCCAGAATGCGGTCCGGATCAGCCGTGAAGCCACGATAGGCAAAGAACATCGCCTCGATTCCCTGCCGCAATTGTTCATCCGTCAGGAAAAGCAGGCTTTCGCCGCTGCCGTGTGTGGGGCTGCGCCCGTCTGCCATGGAGTACCTCATGCCTAGTTGGATTGAAGGTATGTCAGTGTTGTTGACATTCCAAGAGTGAAAGGATAGCGAAACGCCAGCTTTGCGCAACTATATGTCCGTATCGGACCCAATACGCGCAACATTCGGTAATATGGCGGAGAGACACCATGGCGGGATCATACAGCGACCGGGACGGGCACATCTGGATGGATGGCAAGATGATCGATTGGCGCGACGCCAATGTGCATATTCTGACCCATGCGATGCATTACGCGTCCTCTGTGTTCGAAGGCGAGCGCGCGTACAACGGCAAGATCTTCAAGAGCCGCGAACATTCCGAGCGGCTCAAGCGCTCTGCCGAGATGATTGATTTTACGATTCCCTACACCGTGGATGAAATCGAGGCGGCAAAAATCGAGGTGCTGCAAGCCTCTGGTCTGCAGGACGCCTATGTGCGTGCCATTGCCTGGCGTGGTGCGGGTGAGGACATGGGCGTGGCGTCTGCCAAGAACCCGGTGCGACTGGCCATCGCCGCCTGGGAATGGGGCGCCTATTACGGGGATGCCAAGATGAAAGGCGCCAAGCTGGATATCTCAAAGTGGAAGCGCCCCAGCCCCGAGACCATTCCAAGTCATGCCAAGGCGGCGGGCCTTTACATGATCTGCACCATGTCCAAGCACGCGGCGGAGGCCAAAGGTTGCTCAGACGCCATGATGTTCGATTATCGCGGCTATGTGGCCGAGGCCACAGGTGCCAACATTTTTTTCGTCAAGGACGGCGAAGTGCATACGCCCGACCCTGATTGCTTTCTCAATGGCATCACCCGGCAAACCGTTGTCGGGATGCTCAAAGAAAAGCAGATCAAGGTGCACGAGCGTCATATCATGCCAGAAGAGCTTGAGGGGTTTGAGCAGTGCTGGCTGACCGGGACGGCGGCTGAGGTCACACCGGTAGGCCAGATCGGGGACTTTAACTTTGAAGTCGGTGCGCTGACGCGGGATATCTCTGACAGCTATGAGAAGCTGGTGCGGGCTTAACATTCCAAGAAAATACAATCTCTCCTGACACACATGTGTCAGGAGAGATCTGATACTGGCGTCCTATACACATCAGAGGACGCCCCATGAACCACATCACCCAGACCGTTTTCGACACGCTGCCCATTGTGATGGAGCCGCATTGGCTTGTCAGTTTTCAAGCCCCCGCCGAAGACATCGACAGGATATTCGATGCCGTGCGCGTGCTTGACCCGCTGCAGCACGGAAAAACCGACCAGAACGGATACCGTGCGCCTTCGGGCCATGAATATTATCGTCCGCGCGAGGGGACGCCCACCGGGGCAGAGGAAGGCGTTCGAAAGCGGCCCGGTGTGGATGAGATGCGGTTCTTTCTGCCGCGTGATCCACAGCTTTTGACAGCAGTGATAGAGGCGATCTACGAGGTACACGCATATTACGAGCCCGTGATAACCGTACAGGAGGTGCTGCGCAGTGCTGGCAAGGGGCTGGACGACAGTCAGAACCCGCACCGCTGGTGGAACCGCGAGGGCGATTGGAAATCGGCTGCCGACTGATCTTACGACTGCCGCAACGCCGGCAGTCCGACGCCCGTACTTTCAAACCCACCGTCCGAGGCGATCACCTGCCCTGTCACATAGCTTGCCTTTTCAGAGCACAGGAACACGATCACCTCGGCAATTTCCTGTTCCGACCCATATCGGTTCAACGGAATCGCATCATGGTAGGCGTCGATGATATCCTGGGTGTGCACCGCCATTGCCAGTTTGGTGCGCACGGGGCCGGGGCAGACGCAGTTGGCGCGGATGCGGAATTCGCCAAGTTCGGCGGCCTGTTGTTTGGTCAGCTGGATCACAGCCGCCTTGGAGGTGCCATAGGCCACCCGCAGCGTCGAGGCGCGCAGACCAGAGATTGAGGCGATGTTCACGATCGCCCCCTTGGTGTCCTTCAGCGCGGCGGTTGCGGCCTGTGACATCAGGAAGACGCCATCGAGATTTGTCTCCATCACGCGCCGCCAGCGGGCGAAATCGGTTTCTTCGATGGGGCCGAAATCGGCGACCCCTGCATTGTTCACCAGCGCGTCGATACGCCCAAAGCGGGCAAGTACGTCCGGAAGGGCGCGCTCCACGTCGTTGGGATTTGAGACATCATAGTCAAAGCCGCTGGCGCTTTGGCCAAGGGTCGCGAGGGCATCTTTCAGCGCGTCGGTGTCGCGGTCCAGCGCGGCCACCAGCCAACCGTGTTCGATAAAGAGCTTTGCAGTGGCCAATCCGATGCCCCGCGCGGCGCCTGTAACGAGGGCAACTTTTTGTGTCATGACCGGAATACCTCTCAGATCCTCTGCTTCGGCAGCCTACACACAGAACGCGCAAGCACCAGCGCGAGAATGCGGATTGTCGCAGGGGCTTTTGCGGTTAGAGTGGTCCGGGACAGGTGCGCGCGCCGCCCTGTTCGATATTTGGAGTATGGCTCATGTCCCGTTTGGGACACTTTTTTCTCAAGCGGCCCTATTGGCTGATTATTGCAGTTTTTGCGGCAATTGTTGGATTGGTGACGGCCGTATGGTTCGATCTCAAGAATCTGTCGGATGAAAACCTGAGGCGGCAGGCCGCGACCCTTAACAGCGTGATCAGCAACGTGCGGTCTTACTACGCGAGCAATATCGTCGGACGTGTGATCAGCACCAATGGGCAAACTCAAGCCTTGCATAATTATCGGGATGTACCGGGCGCAATTCCCATCCCGGCGACGCTGTCACTTGAATTGGGCGCTGAGATTGGCAATGCCGAGGGTGATATTCGGTACCGTTTCGTGTCGGATTATCCGTTCACGGATCGCCCGCCGCACAACATGACCCCCTTCGAGAGCGAAGCGTTAAGCATTTTCCGCAGCGGCCCAGGCGCCCCGACGCAGTTGATCCAGTCGGAGGGCAGTGTCTGGGATCGCCAGATCACCCTCGCGACGCCGGTTATCATGTCAGGAACATGTGTTGATTGCCACAACAGCCACCCCAAAAGCGCCAGAACGGATTGGAAGGTCGGTGATGTACGGGCCATTCAAGCTGTGCAAGTCCATCAACCTGTCACGCTGAACCTGCTGTCGTTCAAGTGGCTGTTGATCTACATCGCGGCTGCGGGTGGGTTTGGTCTGGTCTTTGCTGCCGTTCAATACCGGCTTGCGGGGAGCTTTAGCCGGATGAATGACGAACTGGCTGCCAACAACGCCTTTCTGGCCGACATTTCGTTGAAGATTTCAAAGTATCTATCGCCGCAGATATACAAATCAATTTTTTCGGGCGAGCGGGATGGGTCAATCTCGACCGAGCGCAAAAAGCTGACGGTGTTTTTTTCCGACATCAAGGATTTCACCGATACGACAGAACGGATGCAGCCAGAAGAGCTGACGGAGCTTCTGAACGAATACTTCACAGAGATGGCGCGGATCGCGGCCACCCATGGGGCGACGATCGACAAGTTCATTGGCGATGCGATTGTTGCTTTTTTCGGTGATCCGACCACCAATGGCACCCGCGAAGACGCGCGCGCCTGTGTGCTTATGGCATTGGACATGCAAAAACGGCTTGGTGATCTGGCAGAACACTGGCGACAGCGCGGGATCGAGCGGCCCTTTCAGGCCCGCATGGGGATCAACACCGGGTACTGCAACGTCGGCAACTTCGGGTCGGACGAGCGCATGGATTACACCATTATCGGCGCCGAGGCGAACCTGGCCGCACGATTGGAAAGCATCGCAGAACCCGGCGGTATCGTACTGAGTTTCGAGACCTATGCCCATGTGCGCGACATGGTCGAAGCGGAGCCGCTGGAGCCGGTCCGGTTTAAGGGAATCGCGCGTCAGGTGGTGCCCTACAGCGTGACAAGCCATGCCGCGTCCGAAGAATCCCCCGTGATCGCGGCCGAAGAAAACGAGAAGCTGACCCTGAACCTTGACGGGCTAGATGCCGCTGCGCGCGCGCGTGTCAGGCAAGCGATCCGAGACGCGCTGGCCGCAGCACAGCCGCAAAAATGAAAGTCAGTAATCCACGCCGCGCTGGGCTTTGATGCCGGCCTTGAAGGGGTGCTTGACCTCGGACATTTCGGTTACCAGATCGGCGTATTCGCAAAGGGCTGGTTTGGCGTCGCGTCCGGTCAGGATCACGCCTGTGCGGGAATCGCGGGCATCCAGACCAGTAATCACCTCATCGACTGACAGGTATTCATAGCGCATCGCGATGTTGATCTCGTCCAGCACGATCAGATCGTAGTCGCCGCTTTCCATCATCTCGCGGGCCTTGCCAAAAGCGGCCTGTGCGGCTGCGATATCGCGGTCCTTGTCTTGTGTATCCCAGGTAAAGCCTTCGCCCATGGTGTGCCATGTCACCTCACCCAGACGGTCAAAGAACTGCCGTTCACCGGTTTTCCATTTGCCCTTGATGAACTGGACAACGCCGACCTTTTGCTTCCATCCCAGCGCGCGCACGACCACGCCAAAGGCGGAAGATGATTTGCCCTTGCCTGCGCCGGTGTGCACCAGCACCAGACCTTTTTCAGGATCCTGCAATTCAGCCACGCGCGCGCGCTGTTTCGCCTGACGTTCCTGCATTTTTTGTTTGTGGTCTGCTGCGTCTGACATGGGGGGCTCCTTTAGCCGGGGGTGCCGTCGGGGGGCACTTTGCCTTTAGATTTGCTGCGATCCAAGCCCAATTGACGCTCGCGCCAAATGATCAGGATGCCGCCTGCAATGACCAGCGCGGCACCGGCCAGCATGTTGAGGGTGGGGGCTTCGCTGAACACAAACCAGCCGATGGCGGCGGCAAAGATCATTGAGGCATAATCAAAAGGCGCCAGCATGGAAGCAGAACCGAAGCGGTAGGACGAGGTGACCATGATTTGCGCAACGCCGCCGATCAGGCCCGCCGCGATCACCAGCCAAAGCACGGACATGCCGGGATAGGTCCAGGCAAGGACCGGGATGAACAGGCCCAGCGGCAGGGTGATCAGCGACAAGACCGTTGCCGTCATGGAAAAGTAAAAGACGATGGCCGAGGTGGTTTCTGTCTGCACCAGTCGGCGGACGTGGATCTGGACCAGCGCGCGCAGCAGTGCGGCAACAAGAATCATCAGCGCGCCGATGGTGGCGGCATCCGAATACCCGGCCCCGGGGGACAGGCGCGGTGCGATCACGATCATGACCCCGATCAGGCCAAGCGCGACCGCCGACAGGCGAAAGATTCGAACCCGTTCACCCAACAGCAGCGCGGCCAGGATCACGGTAAACATCGGTGTTGCATATCCGATGGCTGTCACCTCGGGCAGCGGTAGCAGGGCGAGCCCGGCAAATGTCAGGGCCATGGCCGTCGTTCCGAACAGCCCGCGCCAGACATGTCCAGCCAGGTTGTTGGGGATCAGCCCGTCGTGCAGATGCCCCGTGCGCCAGAGCCAGCCCATGATGATTGGTATCGCAAAGAGTGATCGGAAGAATACGGCCTGACCGGCTGGCACCTCGTCCGAGGCGGCCTTGATCAGGGCTGCCATCACCATGAAAAGGAAAACCGCGCCAAGCTTGAGAGCGATGGCGCGGCCGGGACGGTGTTGTGTCATCCGATCTGGCATGACGGTGTGATGCGCCCGCCAGATCGAAAGTGCAAGAGACCGTGTCAGTTGATCTGGGCGACGCCCAGGGGGACGTTGAATTTCACGCAGAAGATGTAGATTTCGTTGAAGTTGGCCGGATCAATCCCGGCGGGGACGGTATAGCTTTGCGCACCGGTGTTAGACTGGAGTTTGCCCAGATTGGTGTCGGGGGCGAAGGCGCCGTCCTTGCCGAAGCCAACCCAGGGGTCTGGCGCGCCATCAAGAGAAAAGTTGCTGGCCAGTGTGACGGTATGCGTACCGTCGGCATTTTTGGTCACGGTCACCTCACCGGTGGTGATGTGGTTTGAGGCGCCGACAAAGGTGCCGGATGTATCAGCCAGCGCGCGGGAGACGCCGCTGAAGACGAGGGCGATGCCGAGGAGAACTGCGAAGAGATGTTTCATGGTGGTGCCTTTGCTGGGTTGGGAACTTGTTGGTCTACAATCAAGCTAGGCCAAAAATCCGCTCCGCGCAAAACACGCTTGCGTGAGTTGTGTAACAATCGGTTCCGAACTATATAGAGAGCACAGTAAGGGAGTCGTCATGGCCCGCCCACGTGAGTTTGATACAGATGAAGCGCTTGAACGCGCGATGCAGGTGTTCTGGCAGCACGGCTATCAGGATGCATCGCTGCCTGATCTTCTGGATGGTATGGGTTTGACGCGCGGCAGCCTCTATAAGGCGTTCAAGGACAAGAAGTCGCTGTTTTTGTTGGTGCTCGACCGCTACGAGAGCGCGCAGGTCGATGCGGGTGTCGCGATGCTGACAGATCCTGCGAATGGCGATGGTCGCACACGTGTCCTTGCGCTTTTTGGCGGATTGGTCGCGGCGGTTGCTGCGGGCGATCATCGAGGCTGTCTTTTGTGTACGGCGGCAAGCAGTGCAGCCGCGGATGACGTCGAAATCGCCAGTGCTGTGCACGGTGGACTGGCCAAGCTGCAACAGGGCATTGAGGCGGCGATTGCCGATATCGAGGGCATCGCGCCCGGTGACCGCCTGAGGCTCGCCAACACGTTGCTGACGCAATACATCGGTCTTCGCATGCTCGCACGGTCGCGTTTGCCGATGGGTATCCTGGAGCAGAGCGTGGAGGGCGTGGCCGATATTCTGGACCGCGCCGCGCGCTGATGGCGCTGGAGTGAAGCCTTTACAACAGAGTGCGTCTATGCCGGGATAGATCGGAATGATCGGTGGGCAGGGGCCCATCCGGTGCACCAGATCGGAGAAAGTAATGCGCGCAGCCGTCGTCCGGGACTTCAACGCGGATCTTGCCATTGAAACGGTCGAGGATCCGGCGTGCCCGGACACCGGCGTGGTATTGGAGGTCGCTGCCTGCGGCATCTGCCGCTCAGATCACCACGGCTGGACCGGCAAACATCCCAAGATCGAAAACGGCTCGATCCTGGGGCATGAATATTGTGGCACAGTGGTGGAGGCGGGCCCGAAGGCCACGCACAAGGTCGGTGACCGGCTGATCGCGCCGTTCATTCTGGGATGCGGGACATGCCCGGCGTGCCGAACCGGCGTATCCAACACCTGTGCGGATCAGATCGTCCCGGGGTTCGGTTGGCCGGGGGCCTATGCGCAATATGTGGGCGTGCCGTTTGATCACAATCTTGTTGCCCTGCCGGATGGGATCGCACCTGCCTTGGCAGCGGGTCTGGGATGCCGGGTAACAACTGCGTGGCATGCGCTGACAGACAGGGCTGCGGTGCAGGCGGGTGAATGGGTTGCGGTGCATGGAACGGGGGGCATCGGGTTGGCAGTTCTCTTGCTGGCCAAGATGCTGGGCGCGCGGGTCGTCGTGGTGGACATCGTGGCCGAAAAGCTGACCCACGCCACCGCCCATGGTGCGGATGCCGTGGTGAACGCGGCCGAGGTTGATGCCGCTGCGGCCATTCGCGACATCACCGGCGGTGGCGCGCAGGTGTCGATCGAAGCACTTGGCATTGCGGCGACCACGAATGCGTCGGTCGAGTGTCTGGCCACTTTGGGACGCCATGTGCATGTCGGGATGCCATCAGGCGACGGGATGATGCAGGTCAACATGCGGGCGATTTATACCAAGCAACTGGCGTTTTACGGGACGCGCGGGATGCCGTCATGGAAATATCCCACGTTGCTGGACATGATCGAGCGCGGGCAGGTCGACATCGCGCCCATGGTCGCCCGCACAGTTTCCCTGTCAGGGGCCAGCGCAGAATTGCGTGCGATGGATGGCCCGACACCTCCGGGCACAGCGGTCATCACGGATTTCAACCGTTAGGGTCGGCCGATCACGCCCTGATTTTCACCAACCTGACCGCGGTGCAGCAGCAGGTGGTCGAGGATGACACAGGCCATCATCGCTTCGCCTACGGGCACGGCGCGGATACCGACGCAGGGGTCGTGGCGGCCCTTGGTGATGATTTCTGTCTCTTCGCCAGATTTGGTGATGGTCTTGCGCGTTGTCAGGATGCTTGAGGTTGGTTTGACAGCAAAGCGCACGACAATGTCCTGTCCGGTGCTGATGCCGCCCAGAATGCCGCCCGCATGGTTGGACGAGAATTTGGGCTGGCCGTCATTGCCCATAAAGATCTCGTCCGCATTGAGCTCTCCGGTCAGCATGGCGACAGACATGCCTTCGCCGATCTCGACACCTTTGACGGCGTTGATCGACATCATCGCGGCAGCCAGATCAGTATCAAGCTTCCCATAGACCGGCGCGCCAAGCCCGGCAGGCACACCACGCGCGGTCACCTCGATGATGGCCCCCACGGAGGAACCGGATTTGCGCAACCCGTCGAGATACCCGGCCCAGTCGTCTGCCGCCCTGGCATCCGGCACCCAGAAAGGATTCTGTTCGATCTGGTCCCAGTCAAAGGCATCCCGGTCGATCCGGTGCGGGCCCATCTGAACCATATAGCCGGTGATCCGGACGTCAGGCGCGATGGCTTTGATCGCCTCGCGGGCCAGACCGCCTGCCGCCACCCGCGCAGCTGTTTCACGCGCAGAGGATCGCCCGCCGCCGCGATAATCCCGGATGCCGTATTTCTGGAAATAGGTGATGTCGGCGTGGCCGGGGCGAAACTTGTCCTTGATGTCACCGTAGTCCTTTGACCGCTGATCGGTGTTTTCGATCATCAGCTGGACGGGCGTGCCGGTGGTCACCCCTTCGAAGGTGCCGGACAGGATCTTGACCGCGTCCGCCTCGCGTCGCTGGGTGGTGTACTTGTTCTGCCCCGGTTTGCGCTTGTCCATCCAGTGTTGGATCATGTCTTCGGTGATCGGCACGCCGGGCGGGCACCCGTCGACGGTGGCCCCAAGGGCGGGCCCGTGGCTTTCGCCCCAGGTGGTCACGCGGAAGAGATGGCCGAAGGTGTTGATGGACATAGGCTAAGCTCCTGTTGAAGGAGACCAATAGCTGGGGTGGCGAGGCGGCTCAAGGTTTAGGTTTTCGGGCAAGGGGGAGTGGCGGGTGTGCGGGACAAAGTTGCCGTTGAAGCTGTGCCCTCCAAAAGCCGTGCAGTGACAGACCTTGGGCTGGCGCATCCTGCCATTGCCCGCTGCCACTTAATGGTGGCCAAGCACACTCTAACTCATCAGCGTTGCGCTTGGATTGGCCAAAGCGCCAGACCGGTGGAAGGTCTGGCGCTGCACGGCGGGCTGAAGCCCTCGATTCCGTGCGGGTGGATCAAATCAACGGCTCTCTGCCGCCATACGGTAGTCTACATTCATCACGCACACTGCTGATCGTGGCCAAATTTGCGCTATGCGGGACTTTGCTGCCGTTCGCTGCGCCTGCACCAATAACCGCATGGACAGATGAGGCCAATTCCATCCTGATAGTTGAAACATCAATTCGGGTCTGGCCGATGGCAACCCTCCAGAACAGATTTGGCTAATCTTACACATCCAACGCCTTGATCAAATTAAAGATTTGGCTCCGCATCCAAGCCGCCATTGGGGAGTTGTCGGAGCGCTTGTGCCAGATACAAATAATCAACGCCGGATCAATCTCCATCGGGGGCTCAAACACGCGTATCCCGAATGTATCAGCCACTTTGGACGCAAGTTGCGCGGGCACAAGCGCGATCAGTTCGCTTTCACTCACCGCACGGCAAACGCCGCTGAACACAGGAACAGTCATCGCAACTTGTCGACGTTTGCCAACGCGTGTCAGCGCAGCATCACCCATCGCTGCGAGATTCCCTTCAGGAGAGAACAGAACGTGGTGAAGCGCACAGAAAATATCCATTGGCATCTGCTCCCCATCCTTAAGCCCCTCGATGCCTGGATTGCCTTTGCGTGCGATAACGTGGAATGGCGAATGGAAGAGCGGTTCTCGATTGATCCATTCCGGCAGTACCAAGTCGGGGATCAGCGCAATGTCCGCGCTGCGATGTTCAAGGCTAGCCACATAATCGTGCGGAACCAAATCAACGAGCTGTGCGCGAATATTGGGCGCTGACCTTTGCAGGAGATCACCCAAAGGCGGCATCAGGAGTTCCGCAAAAAAATCGCTGGCGGCAATTCGGAAAGTGCCTTCGGCGGTTTGCGGATCAAAGGTAGCCCGCGGGGCTAGCAAGGCCTCTAGACGTTCGAGTTCCTCGCGCAAACCAATTTCAATTGCGGCTGCATAATCCGTTGCGACCAACCGGTTCCCCTGCCGAACAAAAAGTTGATCGTTCAAGGCGTGGCGCAGACGCGATAGTGCACCGGAGACAGCGGATTGGGACATGGCCATTCGGTCAGCCGCCTTTACCGTTGAGCCTTCGCGAAAGAGAGCGTCAAGCACGCGCAACAGATTGAGATCGAGTGTAGCGAAATTCACCTCGCCGATACCTTATATCAGACTTTACGTTTTGACTGATAGGTTGATCGTGTTATTGTCACCTGTCAATGAAAGCGCTTTCGTTTCAATCCAATACCACGGGAAAGAAACGATGAAAGACCTTGACCAAATCGACGGAGCCATCGAGTGGCTCGGTGTCCAATATAAAACCATCCTGAGCCCCGAACAGACAGGCGGCTCTATGTCCATTGTGGATAGTTGGTCGCCTGCAGGTAGCGGCCCCCCGCGCCATGTGCATCAGAATGAAGACGAGACTTTCGTAATTCTAACAGGGACCTGCAAGTTCTGGCTGGAAGGCGAGGAGTTTACCGCAGGCGTCGGCGAAAGTGTCTTCATCCCGCGAGGCAAAGAACATACCTTCAAAGTAACCAACGACGGTCCTTGCCGCCATCTCTTGATCCTGACCCCCGGCGGGTTCGAGAGCTTCTTTGCCGACATGGCTGCCGGTCAATTCCGGATCCCCGAGGACATGCCAGCCATCGAGGAAAGTGCCACGCGGCACAACATGGCCTTCACCGGCCCCCCGCTGGACTGATCACATGAGCCAAAAACACATCGTTTATCACATCCCCGTTTGCCCTTTTTCACAACGCCTCGAAATCCTGCTGGCTCTGCGGGACCTGACGGATGCCGTAGAATTTCGAGTTGTTGACATCACCAAGCCACGCGACCCGGATTTACTGGCCAAGACCAGAGGCACCACCGCCTTGCCGGTGCTGGAAACCAGTGACGGGTGTATTCTGAAGGAAAGCCTCGTCATCCTGCGCTATCTCGACGAGGTGTTACCAGGGGGCCAGTTGCGTCGGCGCGATCCGGTCGAACACGCCATTGAGTCGATGCTGATTGCCCGCGAAGGCGCGTTCACTATGGCAGGTTATCTCTTTGTCATGAACCAGGACCCTGCGCAGCGGGACGCGCATCTGGACAAGATGTTGGGGCTGTATCGGGACATCAATGATTTTCTTGGTCATCAGAACCCGGCTGGTCCCTACCTGTTCGAGGACTACGGTCTGGCGGAGGCTGTCTTCACCCCCATGTTCAAGCGGTTTTGGTTTCTTGACTACTATGAAGGGTTCAAACTTCCTGAGGGCCAAGACTATGACCGCGTTCGTGCGTGGCGTGACGCATGCATTGCACATCCCGCAACGAAGCAGGTGACCGAGGAAGAGATCGTCAAACTCTACTACGACTATGCGCTAGGGGCAGGAAATGGTGCTTTGCCAGACGGGCGCAGCGTTTCAAGCTTCGCCTTGGAGCCGCCATGGCAATCAAGACCCATGCCCCCAAGGGAGAAATATGCGGGAACAGCCACCGACAAGGAACTAGGCCTCGTCGCCTGACCATCGCGCCAGAAACCAGAACCGGACATTCATGCGCCGCGCAGCATTGGGCAAGTTGGGCTCAAATCCGCCGTCTTCCGCACCGCAGCAGATCCAAATTACCTCCGCCCACCCCAAGCCCAGGCGCACCAGACATCACCCGACAAGCAGCGCAGATGGCCGGTTCCTAACGCTTCTTAACCTTCCTCACCGCACGCCCTGTTAACCGCGACCTTCACCGCCTGAATACCGACGCAATACCGACGTGATACCGACGTTATACCGATGCCAAAAACCCCAGCCACACAGGCGTTAACCTCTGAGTTGCAGACCAATCCCGAAAACCACCGACCGCGCCGTTAAGGGATGTCGTCCTTCCCGCCCGCTTTCTCCTTGCCAATCCACCGCCCACCGCTTAGGTCAATACCCACCTCGGGGGGCACATCCTGTGCTGAGATAGCGAAAGCTGACCCGTCGAACCTGAACCGGTTAACACCGGCGGAGGGAAGGTCGGACACCCATCCATCCTTTTTCCCTTTCGCCGCTAAAGGAGGATGCGATGAAGTATCTTGCACTTGGCGCGGCAACTTTTTTGATTGCCCAAACCGCCCCGCCGTCAGCGGCCTACGCTGAGACACCAGAACTTACGGTCTATACCTACGACAGCTTCGTCGCTGAATGGGGCCCCGGACCCCAGATCGAAGCGGCGTTCGAGGAAACCTGCGGCTGTGATCTGAAGTTTGTCGGCATGGGCGATGGCGCGGCCCTGCTGGCACGGCTCAAGCTGGAAGGCGCCCGATCTGAGGCTGACGTTGTTTTGGGGCTGGATACCAGCCTCATCGCGGCGGCCAAGGACACAGGGCTTTTCACCGAAACACAGGTCAGTGCAGATTATGCACTGCCCATCGAATGGACGGACAGCACTTTTGCGCCCTACGACTGGGGGTACTTTGCCTTTGTGCACAACACCGATCTGACCCCGCCGGCCACCTTCAAGGCGCTGGCAGCGAGCGACCTCAAGATCGTCATTCAGGACCCGCGATCCTCGACCCCTGGCCTGGGGCTGCTGATGTGGGTCAAGGATGCCTATGGCGATGAGGCAGAGAGCATCTGGGCAGGCCTGGCGGACAATATCGTCACAGTGACAAAAGGCTGGTCCGAGGCCTATGGCCTGTTTCTGGAGGGCGAGGCCGACATGGTGCTGAGCTATACCACCTCACCGGCCTATCACATCATTGCCGAAGAGGATGACAGCAAGGCAGCCGCCGTGTTTGACGAAGGTCATTACATGCAGATTGAGGTCGCCGGGCGTCTTGCCGGATCTGATCAACCGGAGCTGGCAGCGGATTTCCTTAACTTCATGGTCAGCGATGCGGCGCAATCGATCCTGCCGACAACCAACTGGATGTATCCTGCGGTGATGCCGTCGGGTGGTTTGCCGGAAGGTTTCGAGGCGCTGGTCAAGCCAGAGAAGGCCCGGCTTGTCGACAGCGCGTTGGTGCCTGCCATCCGGGACGAGGCGCTGGAAGAGTGGCTGGCCGCGCTGTCTCGCTAAGTTCGAAAACGGGGATCGGCGCCGCGGCTCTGGTCGTGGTGCTGATCCTTGGTGCGCTGCTCGCGGTGCTGTCGCGTGCCGAAGTGGGCAGCGGCCTGGGGCGCGCCGATTGGGCGGCGATCCGGTTTACGGTCTGGCAGGCGTTTCTGTCGGCCCTGATATCTACGGTATTGGCGATCCCGGTGGCGCGTGCCCTTGCACGGCGACGGTTTCCGGGGCGCGGGCTGCTGGTGACGCTGCTGGGGGCGCCGTTCATTCTGCCGGTCATTGTGGCTGTGCTGGGCCTGTTGACGGTCTTTGGTCGCGGTGGCTGGGTCAATCAGGGGTTGGACGCGCTGGGCTTGCCAACGCTTTCCATTTACGGGCTGCATGGTGTCGTGCTGGCGCATGTATTTTTCAATCTACCTCTCGCCACGCGGCTGATACTGCAGGGTTGGCACAGTATCCCGGCAGAGCGGTTTCGTCTGGCTGCCCAGTTGCGCCTGACGCCGCGCGCGACCTTTCGCACGCTGGAATGGCCGATGTTGCGGCAGGTGGTGCCGGGGATCGCGGCACTGATCTTTGTCATTTGCCTGACGAGTTTTGCCGTGGCTCTAACCCTTGGGGGTGGCCCGCGCGCGACGACGATTGAACTGGCAATATATCAGGCGTTCAGGTTCGATTTCGATCTCAGTCGCGCGGCGCTTTTGTCGGTAGTCCAACTGATAGTGGCGGGCGGTGCAGCGGTGGTGGCGTTGTGGATCATACCGCAGGTCAGCATCGGGGGCGGCTTGGACCGCCCGGTGCAGCGTTGGGATGCAAGGCGCGGCTTGCAAAGGGCGATGGATGCGGGGGTGATTGCCTTGGCCGCCGCTTTCCTGTTGCTTCCCTTGGCTGCGGTTGTCTGGCGCGGGGTGAACGGTTTGCCGCTGCTGCCGGTCTCAGTCTGGCAGGCCGCGGGCATGTCGGTTTTTGTCGCCGTGATCAGCGTTGGTGTTCTTCTTGCGTTGGCGCTGCCGATGGCGGGCTGGATCGCGACCCGGCGTGCAGGCGGGGTAGAAGCAATTGGGCTTCTTGGATTGTCTGCCTCACCGCTCATGATCGGCACAGGCTGGTTCATCCTGGTCAATCCGGTGATCAATCCGGCCGATGTGGCCTTGCCCGTGACCGCGCTGGTCAATGCGATGATGGCCTTGCCGTTCTGTCTGCGGATTATCGTGCCGCGACTGCGCGAGACGGTGCAGGATTACGGGCGGCTGGCGCAGACATTGGGGGTCACCGGGTGGCCGCTGTGGCGTATTGTGATCCTGCCGCGCATGCGGGGCCAATTGGGGTTCGCAACCGGCCTGACGGCGGCGCTGAGCATCGGCGATCTTGGGGTCATCACGCTTTTTGCAGATCAGGAGCGGGTGACATTGCCGTTGCAGATGTATCGCTTGATGGGCTCTTACCAGATGGACGCGGCAGCGGGTGCCGCGCTTTTGCTGTTGGTTCTGGCATTGGGGGTGTTCTGGTTGTGCGACAAAGGAGGGCGCGGAGATGCTGAGGCTTGAAAACGCACAGGTGAAGCAAGGTCGTTTTGCGATGTCTGCAGACATCGCACTAGAGCGGGGTCAGAAGTACGCCGTGATCGGCCCCTCAGGCGCGGGCAAGTCGACGCTGTTGAATGCGTTATGCGGGTTTGTGCCCTTGGCCACCGGTCGGCTGATCTGGAACGAGGATGATATCACGCAGGCGGCGCCCGGTGCCCGGCCGATGACGATGCTGTTTCAGGACAACAATCTTTTCCCGCATCTGACTGTTGCGCAGAATGTGGGGCTGGGCCTGCGCCCTGACCTGAAAGTCAGTAAGCGCGATCTGGACAAGGTTAATGACGCTTTGCAGCGGGTGGGTTTGCTGGATCAGGCGGACAAACGGCCTGGGGCCCTGTCGGGTGGTCAGCAAAGCCGTGCCGCCCTGGCGCGGGTTCTCGTACAGGCACGTGAATGGGTGCTGCTGGATGAACCCTTTGCGGCGCTGGGTCCGGCCCTCAGGGCAGAGATGCTTGATCTGGTGCAGGATTTGGTTGCCGAAACTAGGGCTGGACTGATCATGGTTACCCATGCACCTGAAGATGTGCGCCGGATCGCGGATCAGGTGATTTTTGTCGCGGAGGGTCGTGCCCATGCGCCCGAACCGGCAGCGGCGCTGATGGACAACCCGCCGCCGGCGTTAAGGGAATACCTTGGCGCCGGGTGACAAGACTTTTGAAAAGTCTTGCAAATTTCTTGCAAGAAATTTTCCCTGTCAGGCGGCCATTGCGTTGGTAGTTGCAATCCCGAGCACGGCCTTGGCCGCTTCTTCGCCCTTGGTGACGAAATGCGCGCGATAGATGGCGTTGTGGTGGTCTGTTTCCTGATAGTGATGTGGTGTCAGTGAGACCGACAGCACAGGCACGTTGGTGTCCAGCCCTACGCGCATCAGCCCGTCGACCACAGCGCTGGCAACAAAGTCATGTCGGTAGATGCCGCCATCGACCACAAATGCAGCACAGATCACAGCATCATAGCGCCCTGTCCGGGCAAGTCTTTGCGCCATCAGGGGCATCTCGAACGCGCCCGGCACGTCAACGACGTCGATTTGATCTATCGGAACGACCGAGGCGAACCCTTCAAGGGCGCGGTCAACGATATCCGCATGCCATTGTGCTTTGACAAAGGCGAAGCGGGCGGAAGCTTTGTGTGTCATTTCTGATCTCCTTTAGGTCACACATGTCCACCCAAGGCGATCACAGGTCTGCCTGCCCGTATAAGGGGCAGGCTACCTGCATTCTCTTTCATCCGGACTATGACCGTCGGCTCCGGTATTTCACCGGATCTGCTGGCACCTCACTGGACTGATCACTGAGGCCGCTCGCGGGCTTGTGGAACTGGGCCCACTTACCGCCGGTGGGGAATTTCGCCCCGCCCTGAGAATGATCTGACGTTGCCAATCCCCGGCAGTTTCTGCAATAGCAAAATGGCGCCCCCGCAAAGGATAACGTGATGCACCCCAACCCCATCTTTCATGACGCGCAAGCCACCCGAAACCTTGATTTCGCGCGTGAGCGTGGCTTTGGTGTGCTGGCCGTGAACGGGGCTCAGATGCCGATGCTGAGCCATGTGCCGTTTCTGCTGAATACGGCAGGCGACGTGGCAGAGTTGCATCTGGTGCGGTCGAACCCGATTTCGCGGGCATGTCGTAACCCTTTGCCTGCCAGGATCGCCGTTTCTGGCGGGGACACGTATGTATCGCCCGATTGGTACGAGGTGCCAGATCAGGTGCCCACGTGGAACTACGTCGCAGTCCATCTTGATGGTTTGCTGGAGCGTCTGCCGCAGGACGACCTGCGCCCTCTGCTGGACCGCCAGTCTGCCTTTTATGAAACCCGGTTGGAGCCGAAATCCCCCTGGACCACAGCCAAGATGACGCCGGATGTCATGGAAAAGATGATGCGCATGATCGTGCCCTACCGGATGCGGATCACCGGCGTTGATGGGACCTGGAAGCTGAGCCAGAACAAGCCCGACGAGGTCCGCGTGAGGGCGGCGCAACACGCGGCGGCCTATGGGTTTGGCAGTGAGACTGATGTGATTGCGGCCCAAATGCTGGGCGCCGGTGGCGCCAAGTAGCGACCTGTGACCAATCGCGCCGGAGCGCACTGCGTGGTTATGGTTGCATCGGACATTTCAGATCGCGATAGTCCAAAGGACCTTGAAAGGACGCCGTCGCATGAAACTTATCCATTCGCCCATGTCGCCGTATGTGCGCAAAATCCATGTCATGCTGCATGAGCTTGGCAAGACCGATGCGGTTGAACTGCACGAGGTGCAGACCACTGCGTTTCAGTCCGATGACGCGCTGGTTGCCACCAACCCGCTGGGCAAAATCCCCGCGTTGCAGCGTGACGATGGTATCACCCTTTATGACAGCCGGGTGATTTCGACCTTTCTGAATGAAACCTATCAAGGCGGTCTGTACCCTCAGGGCGGGCGCAAATGGGAAACACTGGTGTTGGAGGCGACCGGCGATGGCATCATGGATAGCACCGTGTCGATGTCCTATGAGATGCGCCTTCGACCGGAAAACGAGCAATCGCCGAAGTGGATCGAGGCGCAGTGGGAAAAGGCCAGCCGGGCTATTGGTGTGATCAACAGCCGCTGGATGAGCCATCTGCACGGGCCGCTTGATATGGCGCAGATCTCTGTCGCCTGTGCCTTGTCTTATGCCAATTTCCGGCATGGCGCGCGACAATGGCAAACCGGGAACACTGCTCTTGCAGAATGGCACGGAAAATTCGAATCGCGCCCCTCCATGCAGGCCACAAAGCCCCCGGAGGTCTGACCAATCCCTGATTTCACACCGGGCATCGACGAATTGAGGCCCTTTGTGGCCCCCCTGCGCGTCTTTGACATCTGGACGGGCGGGGCGCATCGGGCTAGATAGCGCTGAAACAAGAGTGGCGTGCGTGCGCGCCGCGAAAATATCCGATGGCCCGATACGCGGCCAAGAAGTGGAGTGAACCCGTGTCCCAAGCCGAAGATCACGCAGGAAACCGGAGAGATTTCCTCTATTACGCGACCGCTGGTGCGGGTGTCGTGGCGACTGGTGCTGCCGTCTGGCCGCTGGTCAACCAGATGAACCCCTCAGCGGACGTGCTGGCCCTGTCATCCATTCGTGTCGATGTCTCAGGTGTAGAGCCGGGAACACAGTTGACCGTAAAATGGCTTGGCAAACCGGTGTTTATCCGCCGTCGTACCCAGGAAGAGATCGACGCGGCCCGCGCGGTTGAGCTAAGCGAATTGCCTGATCCGGGGTCGGAAAACGGTAACCTGCCAAATGGATCCCCCGCGACGGACGAAAACCGCACATTGGATGAAGCAGGCGAATGGCTGGTCATGATCGGCGTGTGCACGCATCTGGGCTGTGTGCCTTTGGGTGATGCAGGCGATTTTGACGGCTGGTTCTGCCCGTGCCACGGATCGCACTACGATACCGCAGGCCGCATCCGTAAGGGCCCCGCGCCCACAAATCTGCCGGTGCCTGTCGCCGAATTCGTGGACGAGTCCACGATCCAACTGGGTTAAGGGAGCAAGCACATGGGTGGAATTCCGCACGACCATTACGAGCCAAAGACTGACGGTGAAAAGTGGCTGAACCGCCGCCTGCCGATCGTCGGGCTGCTTTATGACACACTGATGATCCCCACGCCAAAGAACCTGAACTGGATGTGGATCTGGGGCATTGTTCTTGTTTTCTGCCTTGTTTTGCAGATCGTGACCGGCGTTGTGCTGGCGATGCATTACACGCCGCATGTGGACAACGCCTTTGCGTCTGTTGAGCACATCATGCGCAACGTGAACGGTGGCTATATGCTGCGGTATCTTCACATGAATGGCGCTTCGCTGTTCTTTGTGGCGGTTTACGCACACATTTTCCGTGGTCTCTACTACGGCTCCTACAAAGCCCCGCGTGAGATCACGTGGATCATCGGGATGCTGATCTATCTGTTGATGATGGCCACCGGCTTTATGGGCTACGTGCTGCCATGGGGGCAGATGTCTTTCTGGGGTGCGACTGTGATCACGGGCCTCTTTGGTGCGGTTCCGTTTATCGGTGAAAGCCTGCAAACACTGCTTTTGGGCGGGCCTGCGGTCGATAATGCCACGCTGAACCGTTTCTTCAGCCTGCATTACCTGCTGCCCTTCGTGATTGCTGGACTGGTGATTGTGCACGTCTGGGCCTTCCACACCACAGGCAACAACAACCCGACAGGCGTTGAAGTGCGCCGGGGAAGCAAGGAAGAAGCAGAGAAAGACACGCTGCCCTTCTGGCCGTATTTCGTCATCAAAGACCTATTTGCCCTCGCGGTGATCCTCGCGGTGTTCTTTGCGGTCGTCGGATTTATGCCGAACTATCTGGGTCACCCCGATAACTATATCGAGGCAAACGCGCTGGCGACGCCTGCGCATATCGTGCCCGAATGGTACTTCCTGCCGTTCTACGCGATCTTGCGTGCGTTCACCTCTGAAGTCTGGGTGGTGCAGATCGCCTCCTTCGTCACCGGGGGCATCATCGACGCCAAATTCTTTGGTGTTCTGGCGATGTTTGCGGCGATCGTCGTCATGGCGCTGGTGCCATGGCTTGATACCTCCAGCGTGCGTTCCGGCCGTTACCGTCCGATGTTCAAATGGTGGTTCTGGCTGCTGGTGTTCGATTTCTTTGCCCTGATGTGGCTTGGAGCGATGCCTGCTGAAGAGCCCTATGCAAGCCTATCGCTGATCGCGACGACCTATTGGTTTGCCTACTTCCTCGTCATCATGCCGCTTCTGGGCGTGATCGAGAAACCGCTGCCACAACCAGCGACCATCGAAGAAGACTTTGAGGCGCACTATGCCGAAAATGTCGGTGGTACAAAAACCATCGCGAACCCGGCGGAGTAAGGGATATGAAGATCATGATCAAAACAATCCTTTCCGCGACGTTGGCACTTGGCATGGGCACGGGCGCTTATGCCGCCGGTGCCTCAGAGGGCCACGTTGAAAACGTCGACTTTTCGTTTGATGGCCCGTTCGGTGCCTATGACGTGAACCAGTTGCAGCGCGGCCTGCAGGTTTACACCGAAGTCTGTGCGGCCTGTCACGGTCTGAAGTACGTAGCCTTCCGCACGCTGGCCGATGACAGCGGCCCACAGCTGCCAGACGATCAGATGCGGGCCTATGCAGAGCAGTACGAGGTTTTTGACCCGGAGTTGGATGATTTCCGCGCGGCAACGCCCGTAGATCATTTTCCCGAGTCGAACCTCGAGAATGCACCGGACCTGTCTTTGATGGCCAAAAAGCGCGCGGGCTTTCACGGCCCGTACGGTTTGGGCATCAACCAGTTTCTCAAAGGCATGGGCGGGCCAGAGTACATCACCGCGCTGCTGACCGGCTATACTGGTGAAGAGAAAGAAGAGGCGGGCACGATCCTTTACGAAAACACCGTCATGCCCGGCGGCTGGATTTCCATGGCACCGCCACTTTCCGATGAACTGGTGGAATATGCTGATGGCCACGCGAATGACCTGCACCACCTGTCCGAGGACGTCTCGGCCTTTTTGATGTGGACGGCTGAACCCAAGCTTGGCGCGCGCAAGCAGGCTGGCTTTGCCGGAGTGCTTTTGCTGACACTGTTGTCGGTGTTGCTGTATCTGACAAACAAACGGCTTTGGGCACCGATCAAGCACAAAGCGAAAGACTGATCCGCCAAAGCGGCCTGTCCCCGGCCAGCACAAAAAAATGACCCTCCCGGCAGGAAGAAACCGGGAGGGTCTTTTTGTTCGCTATGGTGTCTCCTGAATGAATGGAGCATCCCATAACGAGGGGAGATACGTAATATCGGAGCGGGCTATCCGGTAATCCGGACCTTAGACAGTGACCTGCAGCTTAGCTGCTGTCCCTGCAACCCAACCCCGAGAGGTTCCTAGAACTGCCAAGAAGTTATCCGAAAAATAAGGAAACCTGAGTACCAAGGCAGCATGTTTACTATGACCACGACTGTGCCATGAGTTTTGCGACAGGTCTGTGAACTGGATCACATAGCCATTAACTTTTTCGAAGTAGACTTGATAAGTGTCTATTAAATATTCGTTATTTCCGAGATTTCGGTCAAAGCGTCTTTATCCAACAATTTTAGCCCACCCCGGGACAAGGCAACGATCTTGTCCTTGTTCCATTGGGACAGGGTTTTTGACACGGCCTCGCGGCTTGCGCCAATGAACTCAGCAAGTTCCGCCTGTGAGTGTTTGAGCACTGGCTGCCTGTCGTCCAGATGGTCACAAAGGTGCAGCAATTTGCGCGCCAGCCGCGGTGGAAGCGGCAGGAAAACCTGCACCGTCAATTGATAACTCATCCAGCGCATGCGCCTGCCTGCCAGCTGGAGCATTTCGATCGCAAGTTCCGGAGTGCGTTCCAATGCCTGCAGGAAGTCAGCGTTTCTGATGCCCTGAATGCGCGTCGGCTTCAGCGCCGTGACGGTCGCCGTCCGCGGTCCGGGATCAAACAGGGAAATTTCGCCGAAAAGCGCCCCTTCATGCATCACATCGAGCGACAGTTTGCGCCCGTCGCTGGCGATGACGCTGAATTCCAATGTGCCGGACAGCACTGCATAGAAGGTATCTCCGATATCGCCGTACTCGAACAGCACCTCACCCTTCTCAAGATGAGTTTCAACGGCCAAAGACGCCATCATGTCCTTCAGCGCGTCAGACGCTCCTTGAAACGCTTCGGAGTTGGTGGGGAAGTTCTCTATCATGTCCATCCTGTGTTGCGTGCAAACACTTAACAAATCAAGGGTATAGGATGGGTTATATAGAGCAGGCGTAAAGAGCTTTTTCGTCCGCGCGGGAAATGACCGCTGTTACAATCTGCCCTTCAGGTTGAGGGATGTCAAAATGTACTTCTGCAAATTGTGAAGTCCGCCCCATGGTCGGGCTTTCCATGAGTATTTGGTGAGATCGCCCGATCTGAGCGTTCAGGTGTGTCGCGACCTGCGCCTGACCGGCCATCCTAAGCTGTGCGGCGCGTTCCTTGATCACGCGGCCATCCACGGCGGGCATGCGGGCGGCAGGCGTTCCAGGCCTCGCAGAATAGGGAAAGACATGCAGCCAGGTAAGATCGCACTCTGTCACCAGCGCCAGCGAGTTGGTGAACATGCCATCGGTTTCCGTTGGGAAACCGGCGATGATATCTGCGCCAAACGTCATATCAGGGCGCAGGCGCCGCGCCTGGGTGCAGAACGCAATGGCATCGTCGCGCAGATGCCGCCGTTTCATGCGCTTGAGGATCATGTCATCGCCATGCTGCAGGCTTAGATGCAGATGGGGCATCAGGCGCGGCTCTGTGGCGATGGCAGCCATCAGATTTTCGTCCACCTCAATCGAATCGATTGAGGAAATGCGCAGTCGGGGCAGGTCAGGCACCAGCCGCAGGATGCGCATCACCAGATCACCAAGCTTGGGCGTGGCCGGAAGGTCAGCGCCCCACGAGGTGAGGTCCACGCCTGTCAACACAACCTCGTTGAAACCCTTGTCGACCAGCCGCTTGATCTGGTCCACCACAACGCCCGCGGGTACTGATCGCGAATTGCCCCGGCCGTACGGGATGATGCAGAATGTGCAGCGGTGATCGCATCCGTTCTGGACCTGCACATAGGCCCGGGACCGGGTGCCAAAACCATCGATCAGATGCCCGGCGGTTTCGGTGACAGACATGATGTCATCCACCTGAACCATTTCAGTTTCACCGATGAAATCAGCCGCCAGTTCGGTCCATGTGCCCGGCTGCATCTTTTCGGTGTTCCCAATGACAGCGTCGACCTCTTCCATGGCGGCAAAGGTGTCCGGCTCGGTTTGGGCTGCGCAGCCGGTCACGACCAGCCGCGCATCAGGGTGGGATTTACGCAGTTTGCGAATATCCTGCCGTGCCTTGCGCACAGCCTCTGCCGTCACTGCGCAGGTGTTGACCACCACGGCGTTCCGAAGCCCGGCCTGACCGGCAAGATCCTTCATCGCCTCGACCTCATACGCGTTCAGCCGGCAGCCGTGGTTGGAGAAGATCGGCGCGTTCATGTCAAACTGTCCAGAAACTGCGCGGTCAGCGTGCCGTCCATCACGTGCATCGTCGGGCCGGTCATCCAGACACCGTCGTTGCGCCACGCGACTTGCAGTGTGCCGCCGTCCAGATCAACGCTAACGTCATGCCCTGTGAGCCCCCGCCGTGCTGCTGCCACAGCAGTCGCGCAGGATGACGAACCTGAGGCCAAGGTGATGCCCACGCCGCGCTCCCAGACCCGCATACGGATATGGTCGGGGCCTACAATCTGAGCGACCTGAACGTTCGTGCGTTCGGGATACAGGGGATGATGTTCCATCCGGGATCCAAAGGCGGCAAGATCCACGACGTCAACGTCGTCAACGAAGAAGGTGCAATGCGGGTTGCCCATGCCCGTCGCCGTCGGCGCACCCTCCATGGGCAGTTCAAGCGTGTCCATCTCGCGGGCAAGCGGGATGTCGCGCCAGTCAAGCTGTGGCTGGCCCATGTTCACGGCTGTCAGGCCGTTGCCGACCTCTGCTGCGGCAAGATCGCCGCGTGCCGTGGTCAGATGCAGCGATGTCTTGCCCGTCTCGTCCAGAAGGTAACGCGCGACACAGCGCGTTGCATTGCCGCATGCTGCCGATAGAGACCCATCTGCGTTGTAAAACGTCAGATGCGCATCGCCTGCCCCCTTCGTGATGACGGCAAGCTGATCAAATCCGACGCCGAAATGGCGATGCCCGATCCCCCTGGCCATCGCGGGCGTGATCTTACGATCGTGCATACGCGCGTCGACAACGACAAAATCGTTGCCCAGCCCATGCATCTTCATGATGGGCAAACCTGTATCGCGCAGATCGTTCATTCGGCGCATATAACGCCGCTTATGCGACTTATCCAGCAGGCGGTTCGAAATATCCGCTTTAAGGGCTTGACCCCCCCGGCGCAGGTTTCTAAGAACCGCGTCTAGTGGGCCGTTAGCTCAGTTGGTAGAGCAACTGACTTTTAATCAGTGGGTCGCAGGTTCGAACCCTGCACGGCTCACCACTGAATACATCCTGATCAATGACTTAGCCAAGTCTTGGGTGGCCTGTATGGCAATTCTGGACCAACAGGTGCTGTTGCAGTCCACCAATGCAGTCTTCTCGGCATCACGCGATTCTGACTGGGTCGGCAGATTGCCTGGGAGGCTGAGTTCCCATGCGTCTTTCGGGCCAAGGAGCATGCCAGTAACGAGCAAGGATCCTAGTTTGCGTAGTAGGCTGTTCCGCACGATCTATAGGCGTCGAATTTGCCGCGGTACCCATAGCGTTTCATGCCCTTGGGATTGATCTGGTTCAAAACCATTCCGGTAATCCGCTGATTTGAATGGCGAAAGAGCCGTATCGCCTCTTCGATCTGTTGTTTTCCGGTGCTGTCCCAACGCACAGTAAAGATGATGGCATCTGACTGCTCCGCGATGATCCGGGCGTCGGGGACGGCCAATACGGGGGGCGTGTCGATGATGACGGCATCGTAGGTGGCTCTTGCCTCCGCAATCAGATCTTCGAAGGGTTCCGAGGCAAAATGATCCGCTGCTGAATGACAGTCATTTCCGCCCGCCAAAATATCGGCGCCGAAATCCGGGCTGCGATGCACCGCTTGTTGCAACGTTTGCGCGCCACTGAGGACGGACAAGATACCGCCACCTGGCAAGTCAGAAAACGACTGTTGCAACGTACTGCGACGCATATCCCCATCTATCAACAGAACCTTCTTGCCCAGCCCAAGCAGATTATGCGCCAGCGCAAGCGCCGTTGTCGTTTTGCCTTCGCCGGGCAAGGCAGATGTCGAAACGATGACCTGAGGTGGGGTCCTGACATGGGGCAGCATCAAAGAGGTGCGTAAATTGCGGACCGCTTCGGCTGCTTCCGAGGCAGGTTTATCAGAGAGGTAGTTCAGGACATTCTTGCGTGCGGTGCCTGGCAACAAAGGGATCTGGCCCAGAACGACATGGCCGGTCTCAGCCTCAAGATCGCTTGCCGTGCGCAGGCTGTCATTGCGCATTTCGCGCAGCAGCACTATGCCCGCGCCCACGATCGCGCCGAGGATCAAAGCCAGCGTCATGATATGGGTTTTTCGAGGGAAAAACGGACTGAAAGGCACAACAGCATGTGAGAGCACGCGTCCGTCAGCCTTTTGAATACCCTGCTGAACAGAAGTTTCCTTCAGCCGAAGGAGGAAGTGCTCGTAAAGCGACCTGGTTGCCTCAGCCTCACGGGAAAGCTGCTGCAACGAGATAAGATCCTCACCCTGTTGGGCGATCTGCTGATTGAGGGTTTGCGCCGAAGCGGTCAGCGCCTGCCACTGTGCGTCGCTTTCGGCGATATCTAAGCGGATCTGTCGGACGATCCTGTCGGCCCACGCATCAAATGCCGCAGCACTGGCCGTGCCGTTCTCTAGGCCGGACAGCAACTGTGAAAGTTGGCCGTCATCCAGTGCTGCCGCTTTGGCGCTCCTGCTTGGGGCCTGCTCTGCCAGGGTCAGTTGTGCAATGAGCGCGGCGTTAATTTTTTTAGAAGCCCTGATCCTGTCACGCAGATGTTTGATCTGCCGTTCGAGCGATTGAAGACCCTCGGGGGAAATCAATTGCGTTGCGGCGCTGAAGTCAGATATTTTCCTTTCCGCAACTTCCAAGGCCGTCCGCAGTTCAGCGACCCGCCCGGTCAGCCAGCGGGTTGCCTGTTCTGTTGCCTCATATTTTACGTCGATTTGATCGCGTATGTAGAGTTGTGCAATCGTGTCTGCGATTTCGGCTGATTTCCACGGCGATTGGGTGCTGATGCTGATGTTGAACACCAGACTATTGCGGACATTGCTGACAGACATCTTTTCAAGGACTGATGAGACAACATCTGCACGTTGCTGGATAGTGCTTGGGAGCGGCGCGTCGACGGTGTCAGTCCCGACAGGCAAACCAACCGCCGATTTGATCCATCCGACTGCCTGCTCACCAAGGTGCGGCGGCCGTAGGGATGCATTGAATTCCGGGTCTTTGACAAGCTCAAGCTGATCAACAACTTTACCCAGCAGCCCCCTGGATCGCAGTACCTCCAACTCTGAATTTACTTCAGTTGAGTCTCCGGTCATTCCCGCCGCGACGCTTTGCAGATCAACAATTTGGTCTTGCTGGGTTTGGAGAATGACAACAGCCGTCGCGCGATAGAGCGGTGTCGCCAGTACATTTGCGTAGTACCCACCTGCCACCGCAAATAGGAGAGAGAGAATGGCGATAAGCCATTTACCGCGCCAAATCGTCAGAAGAACGGCACCGTAATGTATTTCGCTCGCGTCGTCGGAATAGCGTGGAGAAACTGGATGTCGAAACGACAATTGAGACTGGTTTTGTGAAATCGCCATAATCGCAAGGTCTTACCACGACACTTTTTCTAAAAAAACGATGAAACAGCGATTTGAAAAATATGGACAAATTGGATCGAATCTTAACGGAACTTTAAGAAATATTCCAAATTATTTGCCGTTTGTTAATACGAATGCGAAAGCCCCGAAAATCGGGCATTCGCATAAAGAATTTTCGTTTCTGTAGCGCTCAAGTCAAATTTGCCGAGTCTGTCAGACCGAATCATCATCCAGAAAATCGCCGACCAGTTTGGCGGTGCCACTTGGGTCGGTCACGATAAACAGATGCCCATCGTCAATCAATTCAAGCCGTGCTTTTGGAATGAGATGTGCCAAGAGACGTGCATTGGCAACCGGAATCAGCGGATCATCGGTGCCGGATACCACAAGAGTCGGCTGTTTGAGCAACCAAAGCCATGGAACGCTTGTCCATCCGGTCATTGCCAGAAGTTGCAGCATATAACCCGCGTTGGACGAAGGGCGCATGCCAGCCGCGTGAGCGTTAATCAGGGTGTCGTCGCGCCGGAATGCACCGCCGTAAATCTCGGCCGCAATCGACCGCATATAACCCTTATCGGTGTAGCGCTTGATGCTGGACATTTTTGACAGCACGCTTGGCTTCCCGGGTACCATCGTCCATCCAGACGAAGTGGACACAAGGACCAGACGGCGGCAAATCTTTGGATATTGCTTGGCGAACTGTTGGGCCAGCCCACCACCCCACGACACGCCGGAGACATCGACCCGATCGATTTCAAGCATCTCAAGCAGGTGTTTGGACAGTCGCGCAAGCGTGGAGGGACGGTAAGGTAAACCGGGCATCGGGGAGCCGCCGACACCGGGCACATCGAACAAGATCGCACGACGACCTTTGAGCGCGGTCAGAAATGGAAACCCAAGTTCCAGATTGGCACCGATCCCGTTGAACATCAGCAAGGGCGGTTTGGATGTGTCGCCGTCCTTGATGGCGACCCGCAGACGCTGACCGCGCACGTCAAGCGTCTCAACGCGGACGCCCTTGGGCAAATGAAGGGTGTCGTCGTCCATTGTATCCGTGCTCATGCCTGCTGTTTCCTGCTCTGTTTCTTGATTGGTTTAGGGTTCAAAGACATAGGTACCCGGTGCCGGACCCAGGGGCGGGTTTTTCTTGCTGCCCGGCTTTTTGGGCGCCGCGACGGCTTTGCCTGACTTTTTCTTGAGCATTTCGCCCCAGTCCAGCCACCAGCTGCCTTCGTGTTTGTCGGCTTTTTCGGCCCATTCTTCGGGGTCGGCCTGTTTGGCGGGGCCCTTCATAAACCATGCCTTCGGGTTGCCGGGCGGGTTCAGCAAGCTTTGCAGGTGACCTGAGTTGGACAGGATAAACTGCGTGTCATCCCCATATAGGCGCGCGGTTTCGTAGACCGCTTTCCACGGTGTGATGTGATCGGTCGTCCCGGCAATTACATAGGTGTCGTAGTTCACCTTGGTCATGTCGATCTCGTGCCCGCCGATAACCATTTCCCCGGGGTTCAGGAACGGATTGGTATAGATCATGTCGAGAAAATCACCATGCAATCCGGCGGGAAGGCGGGTCGTATCGGCATTCCAGTACAGCACATCAAACGCAGGCGGTGCGTTGCCCAGAAGGTAATTGTTGACCCAGTAGTTCCAGATCAGATCATTCGGGCGCATCCAGGCGAACATCTTGGCCATGTCCTGTCCGTCCAGAACTCCACGGCTGCTTGACGCCAGTTTCGCCGCCTTCACTGTTTCGGGCGTGACCAATGCGGCCATGTCATTGTCGGTGGAAGCCATGGTATCCAGCACACAGACCGCCAGAATGACCGAGTTGATCTTTTCCGACTTGTCCTGTGCCGCCAGCCAGCCGGCATAGGTTGACAGGGTGATCCCGCCCGAGCACGAGCCCATGATGTTCACGCTGTCCGATCCGGTGATCTCAAGCGCGGCGTCGCAGGCCTCGTCCAGCGCCTCGATATAAGTGGTCATATCCCAGTCGCGCATTTCCTTGGTCGGATTGCGCCAGCTGATGCAGTAGGGCTGGATGCCCTGGCTCAGCAGGAATTCAATCATGCTTTTGCCGGGCGCCATGTCGATTGAATAATATTTGTTGATCTGTGGCGGCACCACTAGCAACGGGCGCGGATGCACCTTGTCGGTAGTGGCGGTGTAGTGGATCAGTTCGATCACTTCATTGCGGAAGACCACATTGCCGGGCGTCACGGCAAGATTTTCGCCTACCTTGAATTTGGAGGTATCGACAGAGGATGGCAGACCGTCATTCTCTGTCATGTCCGTGATCAGGTTCTTCAGACCGCTCACGGCACTTTGACCGCCGGTTTCAAAGAAGGTCTTCATCGCCGCCGGGTTGACGAAGAAGTTGTTTGAAGGCGCCATCGTGTCAACGAAGATGGAAGTGATCAGCCGGGCACGGGCGGCATCCTTGTCGGGCAGATCCAGTTCCTCGACCGACTTGGTCACGGTATCGGCCCAGGACAGGTAGCCCTGCATCACGCCTTTTGAGAAGGGGTTTTTGCTCCAGCCGGCGTCGGCAAAGCGGCGGTCCTTGCGATCCGGCTCAATCTCAGATGATTGGGTCATGATCTTGGTCATGTCGTTGGCCAGTGACATCCACTGGTTCATCATCGCCTGCGGCTGTGACGCCATGGCGCGCGCCAGATTGGTGCCTGCGCCGAACATATCCTCGACCCGCATGCTCACAAGGGGATTCAGCGCCAGCGTGTTTTCCGAGGCATTCTCGGCGATATCGCGCGCGTTCTTGGACATCTTGGGTTTATCGTCGCTCATGGTCGCCCTCCGTTCACTAAATTACGCATCTGGTCCGGGGACCAGAATAGCGAGGCTTTCCGCGATAAGTGCGGGCTTATCTGCGCCTTCGATTTCAATCGTATTCTCGGATTTCATAAGATATTGCCCGTTGTCCTTGCGATCAAAGCCTTTCAGCGTTGACTGCAGGCGCACTTTGGCACCAACCGGGACAGGTGCCAGAAAGCGGACCTTGTCCAAGCCGTAGTTAAGCGCCGCTGCGGTGCCCTTTGGCACAACGCCGATTTCCATCGCCATCGCCGACAGCATCGACAGGGTCAGATAGCCATGCGCAACTGGCCCACCAAAGGGGCTTTCTTTCTTGGCGCGTTCCACATCGATGTGGATCCATTGGCGGTCGCCGGTGCAATTAGCAAACTCATTGACCGCTTCCTGCGTCACGGTTTGCCAGCTCGAAGTGCCGAGTTTTTCGCCCACCATGGTGGTCATCTTTTCAAACGTAAGGTCAGCCATTTCGGTCTCTTTCTCAGGATTTCATTTCCGCGACGGCGGCATCGCGCAGTTCGCGTCGCAGGATCTTGCCTACGTTGGTCTTTGGCATCTCATCGACAAAGCGGATGTGCCGAGGTTTCTTGTAACCGGTAAGTTCCGTGGTGCAGAACTTGCGCACCATTGCCTCGGTCAAATGAGGATCGTTTCGGGTGACAAAAAGCATGACCGCTTCGCCGCTGTTCTTGTCGGGAACGCCCACGCAGGCCGCCTCATCCACACCTTCGCATCCGACCGCTACCGCCTCAATCTCATTGGGGTAGACGTTAAAGCCTGACACAAGGATCATGTCTTTCTTGCGGTCCACGATACGGATGTATCCGCGTTCGTCCATGACGCCGATATCGCCGGATTTGAAAAAACCGTCAGGTGTCATCACCTCTTCGGTGGCGTCGGGACGCTGCCAATAGCCTGACATGACCTGCGGGCCATGAATGGCAATCTCACCGCGTTCGCCCTGCGGAACAGGGCTGCCGTCGTCATCAAGGATCTTGATATCAACATTGGGCATCGGCATGCCGATGGTACCCGAATAGGCATCCGTATCGGTCGGGTTGCTGGTGACAGCCGACGACGTTTCAGACAGACCGTACCCCTCGCAGATTGGGCAACCGGTGATCTTGAGCCATTTCTTGGCGACTGCTTCCTGCACGGCCATGCCGCCACCGATGGAAATGCGCAGCTGATCGAAATCCAGATTTGGAAAGTCGGAGTGGTTGGTCATTCCGTTGAACAGCGTGTTCACACCAGGAAAGATGTGAAAGCGGTATTTGCCGATTTCGGCGATGGTGGCTTTCATATCGCGCGGGTTCGGGATCAAAACGTTCACGCCACCCGCGCGCATCGACAACAGCGCGCAGGAAATGAAGGCAAAGACATGATAAAGGGGCAGGGCGCAGATGAACGTCAGCTGCCCCTCGATAGGTCTGCGGGCCAGCCCCGGCTGCATCCAGGCCTCAGACGACAGAAGGTTCGCGATCACAGTCCGGTGCAGCAGCGTGGCGCCCTTGGACAGTCCCGTAGTGCCGCCGGTGTATTGCAACACTGCGACATCATCGGCGGTCACCTGGGGCCGCGTCATGGTCATGCTCGCCCCTCTGGACAAAACTTTACTAAGTTTTACATGGCCGGGAAGAGAATAGGCTGGCACCGCCTTTCGTACCTTGCGGACGACGAAGTTTGTGACCAATCCCTTTGGGAAACCAAGAAGGTCACCGACACCAGTGACAAACGTATGTTCGATGGGCGTGTTAGCGATGACCTTGTCCAGCGTTTCCGCAAAGTTCTCGATGATAAAGATCGCCTTGGCCCCTGAATCCTTCAACTGATGCTCAAGTTCGCGGGGGGTGTATAGGGGGTTCACGTTCACGGCGATGAACCCGGCCCGCAGGATCCCTGCCAGGACAACAGGATATTGCAGCACATTGGGCATCATGATCGCGACGCGGTCGCCTTTTTCGAGGCCAAGACCTTGCAGATAGGCCCCAACCGCGCGCGACATCCGGTCCAGATCACCATAGGTGAGCGCCTTGTCCATCAGAATGTAGGCTTTGTCGTTCGCGTACTTTTCGAAACTCTCTTCGAGCAGGTCAATCAGCGACGTATATTGATCAATATCAACTTCCGCGGGTACACCGTTCGGGTAGCTCTTCGTCCAAAGACGGTCCATTCATGTCCTCCCAAGATGCGTCTTTTTGCCTCTCTAGCGGACAAATTTAGCGTGACGCAGGCGGTTTTAAAGCGCGCTTGACCTAGAATATAGAGTTTAGTCAACTGATCAAGCAGGCGCGTAGCGTCAATCTCAGAAGGGAAAACCGATATATGAAACAGCTCAGTGGGCTCGACGCGACCTTTCTTTACATGGAAACGGAACAGACGCCGATGCATGTTGCGGGGCTGACGCTCTATGATCTTCCAAAAGGTTTCAGAGGGTCTTTTCACAAGCATTTCACCGAGTTTTTCAAGGGCCGCGTGCACCTTGTCCCGATCTTCGGAATGAAGCTGGCCAAGGCTGCCTTCGAGATTGACCACCCCGGTTGGGTCGAAGCCGGTGAGCTGGATTTCGATTATCACATCCAATCGGCCAAGCTGCCCAAGCCGGGCACGCGAAAGCAATTGGAAGACAAGGTTGCTGAGCTGCATGCAGAGCGGTTGGACCGCAAAAAGCCGCTTTGGCAATTCACGATTATCGAAGGGATCGAAGGGCGTCAGGCGGCGCTGTATTCCAAGGTTCACCATGCGGCGGTGGATGGTGGCGCAGGCATGGCGATCACGCAGGCGCTCTATGACGTCACGGAAACCCCGCGCGATGTGGAGCCTGCCAAGGAAAAGGCGCCCAGCCGCAAGCCCGGTGATCTGGAACGCGCTATTCTAAGTGTAAACGACATCGCTTCGAATTTTTTGCGTCAGCAGATGAACCTGTTGGAAAGCATCCCCAAAGTCATGAGCCAGATGGCGGATATGGTTGCGCCCGTTCTGATGGGCAAGGTTGGTCTGCCCCAGCTTCTGGCTCCGCGGACGCCGTTTAACGTGACTGTTGGGTCCAAGCGCAGCTATGCCGCGCGGTCGATCCCGCTGAAAGAGGTCAAGCGGATCGCAAAGACGACCGGTACAAAGCTGAACGATGTTGTCATGGCGATTACAAGTGGTGCATCGCGCACCTATCTGACCCGAAAACAGGCGCTACCTGATGCGGCGCTGGTTGCATTTGTGCCGATCTCGCTGCGTCAGGCGGGCAATGCGGATACCAACAATCAAGTGTTTGGTATGAACGTTCCATTGGCGACAAATTACAGTAAACCTTTGAAGAGGCTAGAGAAAATAGCAAAGGAATCCGGGGCGACCAAAGCCATCGCAGGCAGTGTGCAGGATGCGGCACCAACGGACTTTACCATTCTGGGCGCGCCCACGCTTCTGCCCGGGCTGATGCAGTTCTACGGAACGACCAAATTGGCTGATCACATCCCGCAGCCGGTAAATATGTGTATCTCCAACAATGCCGGGCCGCCTTTCCCGCTGTATTGCGCAGGGGCAAAAGTCACCGCACTTTATCCGGTTTCGATTGCGACGCACGGCGTCGCACTAAACGTGACGGTGCAAAGCTATCTCGAAAACCTCGATTTTGGCATTACCGCTGACCACAAGGCGGTGCCGGATGTCGATGATTTCGCCAATCTGCTGGTGGATTCGTTCGAAGAATTGTCTGAAGCGCTGGACAAGGAAATGGCCAAAAGCAAAGAGTGAGCGGTCAAAATCGCGCTGATCACGTAGCCATCTTGTGTCAACATTACCTTACGGTCATGTTGACACCTTGATGCTTGGTCGTCTCTAGTCGTCAAGACTGCAGGCATTGCCTGCTCAATCGAAAGGACGTGCCGTGGCGGAAGCGACATCAATCGCACCAAGAAAAGCCCTTCTTTTAATGGAAGGACGGGCAATCCCGGAACTCTTTGGCTTTGCCGCTGCGTTGCCGACACTTAGCCTTCTGGCGCCGCGCGGAGATGGCCAGCCGGTCCTGGTTTTGCCGGGGTTGACCACTAATGATACGTCCACCATCGCAATGCGCCGCTTTCTGAAGAGCAAGGGGTATCCGACCTATGGCTGGAAAATGGGCCTGAACCTGGGTCCACGTCCGGGGGTTGAACGCGGGTTGATCGATCTGGTCGAGGGTCTGCATGAAGAACACGGGCGCAAGGTCAGTATCGTCGGATGGAGCCTTGGCGGCATCTATGCGCGGCAGCTGGGCAAGATGATGCCGGACAAGATCCGGCAAGTCATTTCGATGGGCAGCCCCTTTGGCGGCAGTCCCCGTGCCACAAATGCATGGCGTGTATATGAGATGGCCAGCGGTCAAAGCTCTCATGATGGAGAGCGCCATATGGGCGGTGCCATCTCTGCACCCCCGCCGGTGCCGACCACCGCCATCTACAGCAAGACAGACGGCGTCTGCGCTTGGCAAAACTGCATCGAGGCGCATTCAGAAATCGCCGAGAACATCGAAGTCAAAGGCAGTCACTGTGGCTTGGGTCATCATCCGGCGGCGGTCTATGCCGTGGCGGATCGGCTTGCCCAACCGGAAGGTGACTGGCAGCATTTCGACCGTTCCGGGTTTAAGAGCGTGCTCTATCCCGAACCTGTCTACCCGCACTGATAGCTGCGGCTTTCTGAAATTTTCGAAAGAAAACCCGCGCCCGATATGATCGGTCGCGGGTTTTCTCATTTTGGATTCTGCCAGATGTCAGGACTTATCTTTCGGCGTCAGTTCATCAACGCTTTCCATGACGCGGCTCTTGAGAACGTCATATGTATCGGTTCCGCCCTGACGGATGATTTCGGCCATTTCGGTGGTTGTCTGAACGGTCGTATCAAAGGTGCGCTTGGCCAGTTCGACCGAAGATGACATCGCACCTGCGGGGTCACCGGACGACGATGCATCCTGCACGCTGTCCGAGATATCCGCGAGCGTCTTTTCCAGTGCTTCACGTTGCTTGCCCATCAGGGTTTGCGCGCTGCTGGTGTTGACCTGGATGGCGGCCTGAATGGCCTGCAGGTTCTTGCGATGGTAATCCATCATGTCGCTCATGTCCGGGCCCGGGATGCTCATCGATTTTCCGAAATCCTGAAACATGTCCATGAACGGATTCTTGTCGTCTGCCATAGTGATCTCTCCTGATTTTGCTGTCCCGGAGGATCCGGACAACGCTGCGACATGCTAGGCGGCGCGGCCTCACGATGACAAGAGCACAGTTTCCAAAGCGAAAAGCACCAGTCCGACACAGCCGCCGATGATCATTCCGTTAAATCGAATGAATTGCAGGTCGCGACCAACATTGGCCTCAATCAGGGTCAGAAGTTGCTGCATGTCCCAGCTTTTGACCTGTTCAGAGACGTAAGCCGCGATATTGCCGCGCTGGTCCTCCACCACGTTTGAGATCACCAGCACCATTCCGGTGTTGATGTCGTTCCGAAGAGCGGGCTCTTGCTTGAGGTTCACGCCCACCTCGACAAGCATGTCGGTCAGCCGTTCGACCAGAACAGAGTCATCGGCCTGCACATCTGCAAGGATGTATTCCTTGAGGCCGTGCCACATGTGGTCTGCGGCGTCTTCCAGTTCGGGCCGGCCCAGCACCACCTGCTTGAGGTTCTCGATCTGTTTGGAAAAACGTTTCGTGCGCCGCACGCGTTTGACGTAGGATGTCAGGAATGCCTCAAACTCTCCGCGCAGGGGATGATCCTCCTGCTCTCTGACTTCATCAAGCAATTCAGTTGCGATGCGCACAATGCGGCGGACAACAAGTGTGTCCCCCCCCACGACATTGAACAGGACGGGCAGTTCGCGTTTCACCTTGGTGCGGACAAGCTCAAGCGTTTCTTCGTCATTGAGAAAGGTGTGCAAAGCCGAGATCAGGTCATCCATCAGTTTCAGATGTCGGCCATCCTTGGTGAAAGTCTGCATCAGCTTGCCGATCAGCGGCGAGATATCGGTTTTGGCCAGCTGGCCGCTGACCCGGTTCGTGGCGAATTGCACCAGTCCCTTCTCATCAACTGAGTTCAGCAGTTGCGGGATCAGTCGCGCAACAAACTTTGAAAGGCCATGGGACCGCTCGCGCGATGACAACCAATTGGACATCTCTCCGGCAAAGTCGATTTCATTCAGTTTCTCGCTTACAGGACCGCGTGCCAGGAAATTGCTGTCGATAAAACCACCCAGGTTCTCGGCGATGCGGTGCTGGTTGTTCGGAATGATGGCCGTGTGAGGAAACGGCAGGTTAAGAGGTTTCTTGAAAAGGGCGACCACCGCATACCAGTCGGCAATCCCCCCGATTGTCGCAGCTTCGGCAAAGGCAGCGATGATCGCGAAGGGGGGGTAGTGGTGTTCGAGCGCCTTCGCGATCACCATGGCGCAGAAACAGGCAACCAGCACCAGCGTTGCCAGCACCTTGATCCGGTTGAGCTGCTGCAGTTTTTCCATCTCTTGTGTCTGCAGGGTGCGCATCACGAGGTCCGATCCTAATAAGTAGAGTGTGAAGCTAGCAGTCCGGCGCCGAAGACTCAATATGCTGCAACGCAGCACATGCGGGCCGATTCACCCTTTTTGGCTATGCATTCCGAGCGAAATGCGGCGGCGCGGCGAGATTTCTAGATTCCTTAAAGCCTTAATAAAGCATTGAAAATGAATATAATTTATAATTATTGCGAAATCTGACCTTACGTCACAACAGAAAAATGTTGCACTGCAGCATGAGAAGCCCCAAATACATCTCATCCGGAGTTGATAAGCAATCCGGACCCACCCATGGCTTAATGAGAATGGATAAACAAATGACCAAGAAGACAGCAACAACCGCAAAGACAACCAAAGCAGCTTCCAAAGTTGAAGCCGAAACAAACAAGATCGTTGACCGCGTCACAGACGGCGCACGTGAGATGGTCATGCGCTCGACTTCCACTGCAAAAGATCGTGCAGAGAACCTGTTCGAGACTACCCAGGAATACAACAAGACCATCGAAGATGTTCTGGTTCGCGCCGCCAAAGGCTACACCAACATCCTTGGCAACATCGCCGAAGCGGCATTTGTCAACGTCAACCGCGGCATCAACGCGGCAGAGAAACTGGCATCGGCCAAATCTCTGAAAGACGCGATGGACGTTCAGACAACATACGTCCGCGAGCAGTCCGAGTGCTCCATGAACAACGCCCGCGCCGCATATGACTACGTGCGCGAAGTTGCCACCGAGAACGGTGAAGCACTGCGCGACAACGCTGCGAAAATGTGGAAGAGCAACAAAGCTGCCTAAGCTTTTTCTTCCTACCCCAACGGAAAAGCCCGCCTTTACGGCGGGCTTTTTTGTGTCTCAGGCTGTGTTCAGGTCGTGACCCAAACATCCAGGTTATAGCGGCCGTCCTCGGCCATCTGATCAAGCCAGGCCTCGCCTGCTTCACCACTCACATCCTTTTCTTCGGAATAGATCAGCGACAAGGCGCGGCGCACGTCCGGTTCCATCCGGCTGCCATCCCCACAGACATAGACCCGGGCGCCCTGCTCCAGCAGGGCCCAGACCGTATCACGCTGTTCGCGCAATAGGTCCTGAACATAGGTCTTGGTCTTATCCTGCCGAGAGAAGGCAACATGCAGATCGGCGATGCCGTTCTTGGCGTATTCTTCCAGCTCTTCACGGTAGATATAATCCTGATCCGGATGGCGGCAGCCAAAGAACAGCATTGCCGGACCCAAATCGGCACCTTCAGCCTTAAGCGCGGCGCGTTCTTGCAAGAACCCCCGAAACGGCGCGATGCCCGTACCTGGCCCGATCATGATCACAGGTGTTGCGGGATCATCGGGCAATTGAAAGCCATCGTCCGCCCCGCGAATGGACACATCGGCCATGTCCCCCTGATCAAGCCGCGCGAGATGGTTGGAACACACGCCTTTGAACTGCCCAAGACCCGAAATCGCCGGCTCATTCACCACCCCGACCGTGATCGAACACCTGTCAGCGTCCTGCTTTGGTGAGGACGAGATGGAATAGTAGCGCGGCGACAACATTGGCATCAGCTCAAGGAAGACGCCAAAGGGCAGTTCGCAGGCCGCGAATTCTTCCAGCAGATCTAGCACCGTGCGGCGCTTTTTCTGCACCTCTGCCTTATAGTCGTCTTCGGCCAGCGCCTTAAGCTTGGGTCCGGAGTGCGGGCAGCTTGTGTGGCGGGCGAGGGTCGCTACATCCCGACGGGACGCAACAGATTGAAGTTCCAGCATCTGCGAGAGCAGTCGCTTGACCGAAATTGGGCTATCAACGGGTAGCTGGCTATGATCGTTAGAGCTTGATCGGATTCGGATTTGGTCGCCCGGATCAAAGTCAAATCGCTTGAGAACGCGGTTTACCAGTTCGTCTGAATTGACCGGGACGACGCTCAGGTGATCGCCGGCGCGGTATTTCATGCCGTCGGGCAGGTCGACCACGAGATGGCGGGTTGATCTGTGCGATGCGTCGACATTCTGCAATTCGCGGTTTTCCACGATGGGTGCTGCACGTGCACCGCTTTGCTGAGCGACAGGATTGGTCTCAGAGGCGCCCAGACGTTCAACGTCGTAAAGGGGCGCGGCCTCTGAAGCGTCTGCAAGATCCAGATCCAGCGAAAGCGACGTCACAACAGCGGGCCAGACTGCACCTGCCCAGGTGTCGAATTGTTCGTCGATATCATCGCGGGCGTCCCCTTCGGCACGGGCGATGATCCGTTCTGCCCCCAGCCGCTCAAGCGCGTCGTCGATGATCCGGGGGGTCGCCTGGAAAGTGGCGGCCCAATCACTGTGACCGCAGCCAAAGACCGCGTATTTGACACCTTTCGCCGCCCCGGCCTCAGCGCTTTCAAGCCAGTTAACGAACTTTTTGGCATTGTCGGGCGGCGCGCCATTGTACGACGCGCAGGCAATCAGAACAGCGCCATCGGTGGGCAGCTTGCCTGCATAGTCATCCAGATCAGCCAGTTTAACGTCAAATCCGTTCATATCTGCCGCGCGGGCGAGATCCCGGGCGTATTCCTCGGTGCTGCCCAGGTTTGAGCCATAAAGAACCAGTGCCGGTGTCCCGTGGCTAGGTCGTTTGGCGGCATCGGCAAGGCCTGCAGTGGCGCCGCTCACATCTGTCGCTGATCCAGCCACCAGTTGCGAGCGCTGCACATCCTTGCGCATGCGCACTTTCATCCGAAGCCCGTCTGGTTTGATCGACATGCTTTCCTTGATCTTGAACTGCCAGTTCTGGTGGTCGATCAACTCGAACCGCTGCAGGATCATGCCGACGACAAGAACCGCTTCCTGCATTGCAAACTGCCGTCCGATACATGCGCGCTGGCCGTTACCGAACGGTTTGTAGGCGTTCGGTGGGCGCGACGCGACTGCTTCGGGGGCAAAGTTATCGGGATTGAACTCTTCCGCGTTTTCGCCCCAGACCGATTTGTCACGGTGCAGCATGAGGATCAAAACCGTGGTGAAAGTGTTTTTCTTCAGCTTGTATTTGCCGCCGATCACTTCGTCTTCGTAAGGATAGACAGAGAACGCGGGGGCGGTGGGCCACAGCCGCAGGGATTCCAGCAGGATCTGGTTGATATAGGTCAGTTGGTTGACCTGCTTCAGCGTCGGCTGGACAGAAATATCGCGGCCCAGGACGCGGTCGACCTCCTCATAGGCTTTGGCCAGCACATCCGGATTGTTCATCAGGAAATACATGGTGAAGGACATCAGGCCCGATGTCGTCTCGTGACCCGCGATCAGGAATGTGTTGATCTGGTAACGGATGTTCTCATCCGACAGAGTTTCACCTGTTTCCTTGTCGACGCCATCAAGCATGTAATTCAGCAGATCGTTTTCGACCCGCTCCCCGCCCTTGCGGCGCTCGGCGATGATGTCGTCGACCAGTTTGTTCATGTAGGCGACGTCTTTTTCCTTTTGCGCCAATTGCTTTTTCAGCAGCGCGCTTTCAAACGGCAGGCCGCGCTGGTTCATTGACGTTTCCAGCGTCCGCGTCAGGGCGTTGATGAAGGGGTGATATTCCTCGCGGTAGAAGGAGTTGAAACGATAGTTGAAACCGCACACCCCGATAGTATCGAGCGCGACAGCTGTCATGTCATGGACGACATCAATATCATCGTCCGAGTTCATGCGTTCCCACTTGAGACAAAGCTGTCCGGCGATATCAAGCATCATGGGAAAGTAGTTGCCCATCGCCTGCCTGCTGAAGGTCGGCAGCAGGATGTTGTGCGCCTTGCTCCAGTTCGGTTCCTGGGTGTCGCCGGTGAAAAGCCCGTCACCCCCGATGGCGCGCACCCGTCTGAGCGACCCGCGCACCGCCTTGTCAAAGCGTTGCTCATCACAAAGTTCGTCGACAAGGTCTGGCCCGGATACGACGACCAGCGGCGTGCCCATCATGTCCATCCGGATGATCGGTCCCAGCTTTCGGGTCATATCCATCAGGCTCTGAAGTGGCTGATCCTTATCGACCGAAAGCATGTTCCCAACGACCGGCTTCTTTTCGGGCATTGGAATGCGTTCAAGCTTTACCTCGTCTGACATGATTGAACATCTCCTTATTCTGGCGTGTTCCTGACCCCAATCGACAGGCAAACGGGACCATGTGTCAACCTGAACCCCGGGTCATGGGCCGGCGTCGCGATATCGGGACGCCTGGTGGCGGGCACTTTGGCGGGGGCCGTATCTGGACGAATGTGATGCGGAATCTTTCTGCGGCAAGGGAATTGTCTGCGATCGGCGCGTCGGCATTCTGGTTGGGTGCCCCTTGGCAGGAAAGTGACGCAACAGGAGTTTCGACGGAAACGGTGGATTACCGGACAGACTTGCGAATAGGATCACCGTCAACACAACTGCGCCGCGAATCGTGGGAGGCGCGCGGCGAAATGAGTGTTCGGCTGAACTGAGGTAAAAAAGCAGCTGAGGCGTGAAGGTATCGACACTCTTTGCGTATTCAGCGTACGTTTCAAAAAGTGCCGCAACGTCGAAAGACCAATAAGGGGCAAACTGCCGTAAGAGCAGTCACATAGGTTTCAGGGAGGAACTTAGCATTGGATGCACTGCAACTCTTGGTGAGCGGGCTCGCCAATGGGTGCGTTTATGGTCTGATCGCAATGGGCTTTGTGCTCATCTACAAGGCGACAGAGGCTGTTAATTTCGCACAAGGCGACATGATGATGCTGGGGGCCTTTGTGGCCCTTGGGCTGACCAACGAACATTACGCACATTTGCCATTTGTCGTGGCAGTGCCGCTGACGATTCTGATCATGGCGGCGGTCGGCTATCTGATGGATGCGGTCCTGTTGCGGCGGACGTTCGGGCAAAGCCAGATTGCCGTGGTGATCCTGACCATCGCGATCGGGTTTGTGTTCCGCTTTGTTGCGGGCGTGATCTGGGGTCACGAGCCCCAAAGCCTCGAGAGCCCCCTTGCGGGTCGCGACATCCGCTTTGGCGGTGTGGTGCTGGGGTTGGACGAAGTGTTTGTGATCGTCGTGACCATTGCGCTGACCGTGGGCATGTACTTCTTCTTTGCACGCACCAAGATGGGTGTGGCGATGCAAGCGTCCAGTCAGAACCAGATGGCGGCTTACTACATGGGTATCCCCGTCAAGCGCGTGCATTCGCTGGTCTGGGCGCTGTCAGGCGCGGTGGCCGCAATTGCGGGCATCCTGTTTGCCTCCAAAGGGTCTATTGATCCGGCCACGGGCTTTTTGGGCATCAAGGCCTTTGCGGCAGCCGTGATCGGCGGGCTTGGCTCTTTGCCCGGCGCATTGCTGGGCGGCATCATCATCGGTCTGGTCGAACCCTTCTCTGCCCGGTATCTGGGCGGCGATCTGGCGCGGCTTATGCCCTATCTGATCCTAGTTCTGATCCTGGTGTTCCGGCCCCATGGCATTCTAAGCCAGGTTCAGGCGAAGAAGGTGTAATCAGATGCGCATTATCTTCAAGAAAAGTTATGACGCCGATATCGGTTTGTTCAAACATGGTTTTCACGCCTTTTGGTACATGTTGCTGTTGGTGATCGCCATTGCGCTGCCTTATCTGGTGGGGGAATTCCTGCTGGGCGAATTCACCTCAATGCTGATCTGGGCCGTTGCGGGCATGGGGCTGATGCTGCTGGTGGGGCATACCGGGCAGGCCAGTCTGGGCCATGCCGCTTTTTTGGCGGTGGGCGCCTATACCAATGTTCTGTTCATGGAAAACTGGGGATTGCCGTTCCTGCTGTCGATGCCGCTGGCTGGTCTGTGTGCCGCGTTTGCAGGTATGCTGATCGCCATTCCCACAACCAAGTTGCACGGCATTTATCTGGCGATTGCGACGATGGCGATTGGGATTTTGTCGGAAAGCATCATCGTTATTTTGGAGCCTTGGACAGGGGGCGTATCAGGCATCTTTGCTCCTGATATCGAACTCTTTGGCATCAGCTTTAACCGATATGCGAACATCACGGGGATGTACTGGCTTTATCTGGCGATCACGGTGCTTATACTGATCGGCTATCGCAATATCCTGCGGTCCCCGCTGGGGCGGTCGTTTGCTGCCGTGCGCGACAGTGAAATTTCGGCGCAGGCGATGGGCGTCAATATCGCGCGAACCCGGACACTGGCCTTTGCGATCTCTTGTGGGATCACGGGCGTGGCCGGTGCGATGATGGGCCATTTCTCGGGTGTGTTTAACAACGAAACGTTCAACATCGTGATCTCGATCACCCTGCTGCTGATGATTGTTGTGGGCGGGATCGGCTTCATTCAGGGCGCGTTCATGGGGGCGATCGTGATTGTTTTCCTGCCGCAGGCGATCAGCTTTGTGCGTGACATCATCAACGGCATGACGGGTGGGTCATCGATGACCATTCCGGGGCTGGAAAGCGGTGTCTTCGGGGCGATCCTTGTTGCCGTGATCTTGTTTGAACCCAACGGGCTTTGGGGTCGATGGCTGAAGATACGTACGTATTTTGAGCTGTTCCCGTTTTACCGCCGCGACATGTTCCGCCGCCAGAAAAGCTATCTCAAGACGGAGCGGATGCGATGAGTTTGCTGGAACTTGAGAACGTCACGCTGAAGTTTGGCGGCGTGACGGCGGTGGATGACGTCAGCTTTGCTGTGGAAGAGGGCGAAGTCTTTGCCCTTGTCGGCCCGAATGGTGCGGGTAAGTCCACGATCTTTAATCTGATCAGCCGGATCTATGACCCCTTTGCAGGCGATATCCGGTTTCAGGGTCAAAGCCTGCTGGACCGGCAACCGTACGAGATTGCAGGCCTTGGCATCGCTCGGACCTTCCAGAACATTGAATTGTTCGAGCAAGCCAGCGTTTTGCAAAACCTGTTGGTGGGCCGCCACAAACATCGCAAATCGAACCCTGTTGGCGAGATGTTTTTTACCCCCTTCGTGCGCCGCGAGGAAAAGCGGCATCGCAAGGCGGTCGAAGAGGTCATCGATTTTCTGGATCTCCAGCCCTACCGCGAGAAGTTCATCGCGGGCCTGCCATACGGTGTCCGCAAGGTGGTCGAGATGGGCCGCGCACTGGCAATTGAACCCAAGCTGTTGCTGCTGGACGAACCGGCGTCTGGTCTGTCGGTCGAGGAAACGCAGGACGTGGCCTTCTGGATCGAAGACATCAAAAAGCTGATGGGCATCACTGTTTTGATGGTAGAGCACGACATGTCGTTGGTAAGCGCGGTTTCCGATCGCGTCATGGCGCTAGCGGACGGTCGGATGCTGGCCATCGGCACGCCGGAAGAAGTGCAAAGGGACCCCAAGGTTATCGAAGCCTACATCGGTTCGGATGATGCGGAGGACGCAGCATGAGCGAACCTATTTTGCGCGTGGATAACCTCGAGAGCTACTATGGCCCGGTCATGGCGATCCGCGGTGTCAGCGTTGAGGTGCACGAAGGCCAGATCGTGACCGTGCTGGGGGCGAATGGAGCCGGAAAGACGACACTATTGAAAACCATCTCAGGGATCATGGACCCCGAAAAGGGCACGATCCATCTGGAAGGCGAAAGCATCCAGGGGATGGAACCCGACCAGATTGTGCGACGGGGTGTCATCCATGTACCTGAGGGGCGCGAGGTTTTCCCGTTGCTGAGCGTCGAGGAAAACTTGCTGATGGGCGCCTATACCCGCAATGACAAAGCGGGCGTGCGCAATGATCTGGAGATGGTTTACGGCTATTTTCCGATCCTGAAGGACAAAGCGCGGCAGGCTGCCGGCACGCTTTCTGGCGGGCAACAGCAGATGCTTGCCATCGGGCGGGGGTTGCTGGCCAAACCCAAGGTCATGCTGCTGGATGAGCCCAGCCTTGGGTTGTCCCCCTTGCTGGTAAAAGAGATTTTCACCATCATCAAACGTCTGAATACCGAACAGGGTGTGACGATGATGCTGGTTGAACAGAACGCCAAGGTGGCCCTGGACACAGCACACCATGGCTATGTCATGGAAATCGGTCGTATCGTGATGAACGACAAGGCCCCGGTGCTTGCGGCCAGCAAGGACATTCAGGAATTCTATCTGGGTGTACAGGAAGCAGGGGAACGGACGCAAAAGCGGTGGAAAAAGCGCAAGACCTGGCGCTAGGGAGGGAACGCAGATGAATGTCATTACCGACATACCGGAACAGGTGACCATCAAGGGTCTGACCTTTAACAAGGATCTCACGCGCGCGCCGTTCTATGTGGATGGCTTTGACACGCTGCCCAAGATGTTTATGGACCGCTGCCGTGCGCTGACCACGCAAACAGCTCACCGCGAAAAGGATTTCGGCATCTGGCTTGAACACAGCTGGACCGATTATTTTGAGCGCGCGCGGCTGATCGGGCTTGGGCTTTATGACTTGGGCATGCGCCGTGGCGATGTGGTGTCGATCCTGTCGGAAGACAACAAGGAATGGATCTATACCGACATGGGCGTGCAGTGCATGGGTGGTATCGTTTCGGGGGTTTACACAACCGACTCTGCCGCTCAGCTGGAATATCTGGTCAACGACAGCACGAGTTCATACCTGTTCGTCGAAAATGACGAACAGCTCGACAAATACCTTTCCGTCAAAGCAAAGATGCCCGGGCTGAAAAAGGTCATTGTCTATGACCGCACCGGTTTGCACGATTTCTCTGATGCGGACGTGATCTTTATCGATGATCTCTACAAGATGGGTGAAGCGGTGTTTGCCGCAAATGCGTCCCTTTTTGAAGATGAGATCACCAACGGCAAACCGGATGAAACGGCGATCCTTGTTTATACCTCTGGGACGACCGGGATGCCCAAGGGTGTTGAGATCACCCACAGTAACATCATGGCAACCATCGGGGTCGGCCAGCAAAAGCTGCCAGTCGAACCCGGCGATGAGCAGGTTTGCTTTCTGCCGCTCTGTCATATTTTGGAACGTGTGGTTTCTGTTGTTCAGCCCATCGCCGGGCGCACCATCGTGAACTTCGCCGAAAGCCCTGAAACAGTGTTTGAGAACATTCAGGAGGTTTCGCCTTCTATTTTTACCGGCGTGCCCCGCGTTTGGGAAAAGATCTATAGCCGCGTTTCGATCCTGTTGCAGGATGCCACGCCCACGGCCCGCTGGCTGTTTGATCAAGCGCTGAAAACGGGCAAGGCCAAGGCGGAACTGGAACTGGCGGGCAAGCCTGTCCCGGCATCGCTGAACATGCGCTACCAGATGTATGATCTGCTTGTCTTCCGGAATGTCCGCAGGATGCTGGGTTTTGATAAACTGCGCCGCGGTACATCTGGCGCTGCCCCTATTTCTGCGGAACTTTTGCTTTGGTTCCGGGCCGTTGGCGTGAAAATCTTTGAAGGATACGGAATGTCCGAAAGTGCGGGCATCATCACGGTGACAAATCCCGGTGAGGACAAGCTGGGGACAGTGGGCAAGCCGATTGAGTCGGGCCATCTGCGCATTGCGGACGATGGAGAGGTCCAATACAAGGTCGGTAACGTCTTCAAGGGGTATTGGAACAAGCCAGAAAAGACCGCCGAAACCTTTACTGAGGACGGCTGGCTGCGCACCGGCGATGTCGGTCTGATCGACAACGAAGGGTTCCTGCGGATCACAGGGCGTCTGAAAGACATCATCATTACGGCGGGCGGCAAGAACATCACCCCCGCCGAAATCGAGAACAGGCTGAAATTTTCACCCTATATTGCCGATGCCGTCGTTGTGGGCGACAGGCGCAAATTCCTGAGCTGTCTTGTCATGATTGATCAGGAAAACGTGGAAAAGTTTGCGCAGGACAAGCGCGTGCCTTTCTCAAACTTCAAAAGTCTCTGTGCTGCTGACGAAGTGCGCGATTTGATCGGGTCGGTGGTAGAGGAGGTGAACAAGGATTTTGCCCGTGTAGAGCAAATCAAGAAATTCCGTTTGATCGATACGCTTTTGACCGCTGAAGACGAAGAACTGACTGCGACGATGAAGCTCAAACGGGCGACCGTCGAAAAGAAGCACAAAGTGCTGATTGACGACATGTATGCTGAATAAGTCATACGCTTAACCAAAACTAAGGGAGTAACTTTATGAAAAATATGCTGAAAACAGCAAGCACCGGTCTGGCGCTTTCGCTTGGACTGGCCACCGCCGGTCTGGCGCAAACGCAAGGCGTGACCGACAGCGAAGTCATCATTGGGTCCAATCAGGACATGTCAGGCCCTTTTGCGGCCTTTGGCGCGCCTGCCATCACGGCGGCCAATCTCTACTTCGATGAGGTCAATGCCGCGGGCGGTGTGCACGGTCGCCAGATCCGTCTGGTGGTTGAGGATCACGCCTATCAGATGCCCAAGGCCATGTCGGGCCTCAACAAGCTTGTGAACTCGGACAAGGTTTTCGCAATGCTGCTGAGCCTTGGCACGCCGATGAACATCGCTTCTTTCCCACTTCTTGAGAACAAGGGCGTTCCGAACATCAACCCACTGACCGCCGCCCGCCAGATGATCGATCCGCCATCACCGATCAAGTTCGCCGGTACGTCTTCGTACTATGATCAGATGCTGACGGCGGTCGAGTACATGAAGACCGAACAGGGTCGCACAAACGTTTGCGCGATGTACATTCCGTCCGACTTTGGGATCGAAATTCAGGAAGGCGCTGTGGATGCCGCCGAGAAACTGGGTATCCCGTTCCTCGCGGAAACCAAGCACAAGCCGGACGAACTGGATTTTGTCGGGTCTCTGACGCTTCTGAAAAGCGAAGGGTGTGATCTGATTGCGGTGGCGCTGGGTGTGCGTCAGGTGATCACTGCGGTCGCCACGGCCAAGAAGATCGGCTGGGATGACGTCAAATTCCTTGGCGCCTCCGCGTCCTTCCACACGGCAATTGCCAAAGTGCCGGGTGGCGTGACCGAAGGTTTCTATGCCGCCGCAGGCTGGTCCGATCTTGAGGCACGCCTGGGTGAGCCAGAGGTTGGCGCATGGGTCAAGAAGTACAGCGATGCGACCGGCGAAGCACTGCCCGGGACTGGCGCTCTCTTGGGTCACTCGGCGGCTGTCTTGTTGGTCAAGGCGCTTGAAGCGGCCGGGCCCGACCTGACTTCCGAAGGGTTTATCGCGGCGATGGAAGGTTTGTCTTACGAGGACAAGATCGCCAACAACACCGTCGATTTCAGCGCAGATGATCACCAGGCGGCGGACGCCATCGTGATAAGCCGTGTCGAAGGTGGTTCCTGGGCCGAAGTGGCGCGGATCGACTGATCAACGATCACCAAGCAGACCGAAAGGCGCCCGGACTACCGGGTGCCTTTTTTCTTGGCCAGATGAAGGCCACCACGGTCATCAGAGCAAGCGCGCGGTCGCGTTTTCAGCAGCCTCGAGCGCCCCTTCAAGATAGCCACCGAACTGCGGCGCGACTTCGGTCCCTGCAAAAACCAGCCTGCCGTCCCATAGACCGTCCAGGGGCTGCGGCAACCCATAAGCAGGATGTGCGCTAAGCGGCTGCTGATCCAGCAGACTTGCGGTGTATGTGTCGCGCGCCCAGTCCTTGATGGAGAGCATCGCAGGTCGCGCAGCGGCTTCCCCGAAAAGCCTTTCCAGTTGTCTGGTTACTGCGGTGCGAAGCGCCGTTTCATCCTGACGGTGCTGCGGGGCAATCCCGATGAACCCAAAAAGCGCACCCATACTGCCGTCTATGGGCGACGCATCGTGAACCTCGACCATTGGGCCACGTTGGCTCATCGCGTCACCCGATAGACCGGCATCGCGCCAGAACGGACTAGGGTAAACCGCTACTGCCTTGGCCTGACCTGCCATCCATGTCGGAACCGCGCACATCGCTTCATGGGCGGGCGCGTCCAACGTAGGGGCAAAGGTAATCTGGTCGGCGATCAGGCGCGGGGGAAGGGCCAAGGCCACAGCCTTGGCCGTCACAGACCGGCCCGTCTTGAGACTCAGTGAAACCCCGTTGGCGATTTGTGCGATCGAGGTCACAGCCGCGCGTCGGTGCAATCGCGCAGGCGGCAAGGTTGAGACAAGCGCATCAACAAGCTCTGTCATGCCACCTGCCAGACGCAGCGAACCCTCCATTGATGCGTAGCTACGGCCTCTTTGAACCTGCCCGCTTTCATCTTCAAAGCTCAGCATGCCCTCGGCGTGCTGATCGAACACTTTCAGATCAAAACGCGCGACCATCTGTGCCATCCGGGGCTGACCGGGCCAGAACCACGCCGGGCCCATATCAAAGACAGTGTGGCCGACGGTCTCGGTCTTGATCCGCCCGCCAAAGCGGTCGCGTGCCTCAAACAGCTGATAGGAAATATCCCTGCGATCCAGCACTTCTGCCAGGGCAAGCCCAGCCAGGCCGCCGCCGACAATCGCGACATCAGTTTCCATGCTGCTGCGCGATCAGATGGCGGGCGGTTTGGCGAAAGGCAGGTGACCGGATTTCACCCAAACTTTAGCCCCCTGCGCACCGGCGACAGCCAAGACGCGTTGCCCTTCGGGAACGCGCAACCATGACCCCTTGCGCAGATCGTCGTTGCCGTCGGTCACCTCGCCGGCGATGACGAGAATTTCAATGCCCCCGTCATCCGTAATTTCGAGCCGTGCAGCGGGATCTAAGCGATGATAGGTCACCCTCTCTCCCTGATCTTCATGCAGCAACGCGGACGCAATGCCGTTTGTCGACGCACCCAACTCCTGATCCATGGATTTGCGAAATTGTGTGCGGTCGTCCAAGTCAAACTGCCAGAGTTTCACGAATATCGTGCAGCCCGGTGCCGACCCGGGCGTATGTTTCGACGTCGGTGGATTTCGCACATAGGTGCCTTCGGGAAAGTCACCGTGTTCGTCCTGAAAAACCCCGTCCAGAACGATAAACTCTTCGCCGCCTGTGTGGGTATGGGCCGAAAATTGGCTCCCCGGCGCATAGCGCACGATGGACGTGGCCCGCGCCACTTCGCCGCCAATCCGGTCGAGCATCCGCCGGTCCACGCCCGGCATTGGGGACGCTTGCCAGTCCAACGTGTCTGAGTGGATGACAACCCGGTCTGAGAAATCAGCGTTCAATTCCATGGGGGCGTTCCTGCGTAGCGAAAGGTTGGTATGAACAGATACGCATTCAGCCGCCCTAGACCAGAGATTTTCCAGGTCGGCTGCAGTCAACTAACTGTGACACCTGCCATGGCCGCGCTGCATTGAGGCGTGTCGGAGCCTATCAGCGGTTAAGAAGTTTTGCCAAATCTTCGAGGTCTTGGGCGGAGTTTACGCCATAAGCCTTGAGAAACACCCGCACACCATTTTCGACGTATCGCGCTGTCTGCGCCGCACTGGGCAGATTGTCCGGCTCGTGCAGGGCGCGGTTGCGCGGGGCAGACAGTATCAGACCCCAGAAATCTTGCGCCGCCAGTTCAGCGTCATCAAACTGTAGCGCGCCGCACGCTTTTTGCGCCTCCATAAAGGTGATCAACCGGTCCAGAACACGGTCTGGTCCCGATGCCTGATAGGCGCGACCCACATCCGGAAAGCGCTGCGCTTCGCCGATGATCAGCCGTGCGAGAGACAGATATTCGGGCCGCATGACGATGTCCGCGTAGGCGCGCGCAAAACTCAGAAGTTGTGCGACGTGGTTGGTGCTTTCCGGGGTGTCAAAAACCTCCATCATCCGATCGCGGGGGGCTGACATCATCGCCTTGAAAAGGGCGTCCTTGCTGTCGAAGTATTGGTAGAGCGTTGGCTTGCTCAGGTGCGCAGCTTCCGCGATACGCTCCATTGTGGCGGCGCTGTACCCCATTTCGGCAAAGACCTGTATCGCGGCGGTCAGGATGCGTTGCTGTTTTTCCCGCCGATTAGATGCGCGCCGCGACACTCTCGTCACCCTACGACCCTTTTGATGAAGCCGGTCAGGGACGCATTGTAGAGATCAGGTTTTTCCAGATTGCAGACATGGCCCGCTCCGGTGATCACTTCAAAGTGCACATCGGGGAATTGTGACGCATCCCAAATCCTTTCTGACACACGCCTCATCTCCTCAGGGGGGGCAAGGCGGTCGTGTTCACCGGTCATCAGCAGCACCGGCATGGTCAGCCGTGAGAAATCGAAGGTTTCAAGCGGGTTCGTGAAACAGCGCAAGGCATCGCGATAGGTCTGCGCCGGGATTGCAGCCATTGAGGTCGTCAGGGCGCCACGCATCTCCGGTGATGCGTCCGGTCCTGCGATCACGTCAACGACGGCTGTTGCAAAGTCGGCCGGCGCGCGCCCCTCATCCGAAGGCACCTCACGGCTGATGCGAAACGCGTCACGCTCGTCCGGTCCTGCTTCGGACATGCCGGTGCATCCGCCTGACAACACCAGCCCGGCAAGGCGTTCGGGGTGCCGCATCGCAAAGGACGTGGCGATCCAAGCGCCATAAGACAATCCACACAGGACTAGCCGCCTTGCCCCGAGCACATCGCAAACCCGCTGGATGTCAGCGCAATAGTCATCGACCGTTGACTGTGACGCTCCGAGGCTGCTGCCACCGTAGCCCCGCAAATCCAACGCTGCGGCGCGGGCATAAGGCGCGATGGCTTGCAATTGCGGGTTCCAATTGTCGCGATTGCCGCCAATTCCGTGCAGGAACAGAACCAGCGTATCCGAACCCTCAGGTGTGATGGTGATGGCCAGCCGGGGCAGGCTGTCGATCTGCATTTGATCCAAGGTGATCTGCGAGGGTGGTAACAAACCGGTCTCGCCGCCAGCCGCGTGGCCTGCGGCCGCTTCGACGATTGCCTTGACGCCAGCGTCGAAAACAGCTTGCGTGCCTGCGGCAATCGCATCGGCGCGCGCGGCGGTCGCCTCGATGGTGGCGCTCATGCACACAACGGTATCACCGCTTCTGGCCTCAGTGATCGCGAGCCACCCGCCATAGCGGTGCGCACCTTCGATGCCGTCAAGATGGGTATAGCCCATGCGGTGATCTGAGTTGCTGAAGTAAGTCAGCCTCTCGCGATAGAGCGTGTCCTCGCCTGCCACGGTAAAGGCGCGCACGATATGGCCGGCATCATCCGTTTCAGCCCGCATCTCATTAATCGCGGGATGCCATGGATCGCAGAAATCGCACACAACTGCCCAGGCCTGGTCCTGTGATATGACGCCGGAAGTGGCGGTTGCGCGGATGCGGCGGGTCGTCATCGTCCTTACTCCGCAGACAGCTTTTGCCCGTCATATCCGCGCCAGATCGAGGTGCGGGCGCCGTGTTCGTCCCCGGGCGCATCGTCAATCTCGCCTTCATCGTAAAGCGCAAGAACAGACATGTAGTCTTCCATGATTTCGGCCGTAAAGGGCAGCATAAGCGCGCCACACCGGCTGTCGCGATAGATCCGCTCCAAGGGCAGAGACTTCAGCATCGCCTGCCCGCCGCAGGTGCGAATGGCAAGTGCGGCAATCTCCTGTGCGGCCTCCATCACGTTGTACTGTGCCGCATACATGCGCATGACTTGTGCCTGAGATGGAAAGCCCTGCGCCTCGGTGAATGCTTGCCACCAAAGCGCCCGAACAGGGGCAAGGCGGGCGTACATTTTGCCCACTGCAAGCCGCTTGGTGGTGAACATGCGCCGGTCTGCGGGCGGCATTCCCGGTACCTCGCCGCGCAGGTAGGCGACGGTAAAATCATACGCTGACTGCGCCACGCCCATATAGGTTGGCGACAACGTGGCCATCACATGCGGCCAATGCGGCAGCGTTTTGATGAAGATACCGCGGGGCATCATCATGTCCTCTTCGGTAACGAAGACATCCCTGAGGATCAGATCGCGCGAGTTTGTTCCGCGCATCCCCAACGGGTCCCAATCGCCCTTAACCTCCAGACCGGGACTGTCCTTGTGCACCACGAAAATCATCGTGTCTTTATGGCGCGGCTCAATACCTTCGAAGCGTTCGGTGCAAACGATAGAGTAATAGTCGCAGTACCCCGCCAAAGAAGCGAACTTCTTGAAGCCTGTGATTTTCCAACCACCCTCTACCTTGCGGCATTCTGTTTGTGCGGGCTTTGAAGTCCAGTTCTGCCCCGCCTCTGAAATTGGCTGCGAATAGATCCCTTGCTCTTTCACGGCCCGACGGAACTGCCGTTCACGCAACGGGGCAAATGCCGCTTTCTCCTGCGCCGTCAGATGGGGCATTTCGTACATGAAACGCGACCACATCATTGAGGAATTGTGCATGTTGAATGTCAGCGCTGTCGCGCCGCAAAACTTGCCAATCTCCGCGCCAACCATGGCATATTCACCCAGGTCGAACCCCTTGCCGCCATATTCCTCTGGCACGGTCAGGGTCATGAATCCCTCGGCGGCAAGATCCTTGTAGTTTTCAACCGGAAAGCTTGCGTCTTCGTCGATGCCATAGGCGCGTTCGGCAAAAATTGCGCCCAGTTGGTTGATCCGATCCAGCACCGCTGCCACTTCGGGACGTACGCGGTTCATATCGTAATAGTCAGCAGGGACGCTCATGCCAGATCTCCTTGCAATTTTCCGTCGATGACAACCTCGCGCCCGTCGAGCGCGATCGTGCAGCCGCGCATGGGCAAATCAAAATGGCCATGTGTAAAACGGCCCGCGTATTGATTGGCACCCGTGGACCACAGGAAATTTCCGGCCCAGGCCCGGAATTCGACCCCCTGCATGTCGCGCTTGTCATAAAGCGCGCCTGACACCCAGCGTGCGGCTGGGTTCATGCCCCAGCCAACATGGCTGAACCCGTAAGCCTGCGGATCCTCCCAGGCCTCCATGTAGTCACGGAAAAGCGCAGCATCCAAACCATCGCCCTTGATCGCGGTGACAAAGTCATTCTGAACCTCAAAGTCGATCTGGCTGGACAGGTAGGTTTTGAATGTCAAGTTCATGTCGCCCACGTCCATCACGATGCGGCCGTTCACCGTGCCGGGGCCGGGAAAAGCCAGGCAAAGCCCGCCGGGCCAATGGGACACAGCACCTGGTGTCGTGCCAAACCCCGGCGTGCCGCCGCAGGGCGCATCTGTCAGGTCCACAGTCAGGTCAGTGCCTGCCCTTGAAGTCACACGCATCTCGTGCGCGTCGCGTAGCATCTGAATTCCCAGTTCAACCTTCGGGCCAAGAGCGGCGGTTGGTTCGGTACGCTCCAGAATCTCCGGATGCTCGTTCGTGACCACCAGAATGCGTGCGCCGGCGTCTTCGATTTCTGGCCATTCGGGGGCGTGGATCATGCCTTCGACAGTGCAATCCACGATGACTTCGCACTGTTTCATCGCCTCGATAGCAGCGCGATTGTGCTGGATCGCCAGCGAGGTGCCCGTGCCCTTGACCGGCACAGGCGCGGTTTGTGGGGGGGTCGGCATCTGCAGCATGCAAAAGGACGCGCCCAGATCGTAAAGCGCCAGTTCACTCAAGTGGATGAGCACCGGGCGCGACTGCGTTTCGCTGATCAGTGCCACAGTGGTACCTTCGGTGATGCCGTTCAGGGCAAAGACACGACGAAAGGCCGCCAGCCATTTCCCTTCAATACGTTCCTGGAGCATGAGTTTCTTTCAAAAACTTTACTGATGAGTAAAGTTTTTGATTGTCAGGGCGGCAGAGTCAAGCAAAATCAAGGGGCAGAGCAGCCCGCAGCCTCACCGCTTTTGTGGCACCGTCCCATCCCAATTATCCCACGTCGGGCGATCCAGATCGAAAGTGTCCTGCGCCCGAACGTAGCTGCTGCCATAGGATCGTCCGACCAGATCCAGTTTCGGCGTATCGATATACGCCTGCTCAACGTCCAGCAGGCAATCGTCGTCAATATGCACTGCAAGCACCCGGCCGATCACCACTGTCTGCTGGGGGCCGGTCACAACGTTTGACAGCGACCGGCACTCAAACGCAACGGGGCTTTCCGCTATCCGGGGTGGGGTGATATGCACCGATGGAACAGTCTCCAACCCGGCGAGATCCAGTTCTTGGGTCCCGGTGGGCGCATTGACTGCCGTGACATTCATCTTCTCCACCAGCCGCTCAGGGACAAGGTTCACCACGAACTCACCATGATCGAGGATATTCTGCGCCGTGTCCTTGAAGCCCTTCTCGGGATCGGCCAGCAGTCCGATCGCGACTGTTGGCGGATTGGCCCCCATGCCGTTGAAAAAGCTGTAGGGCGCGGCATTCACGCAGCCATCCGCCCCCTTCGTCACGACCCATGCAATCGGGCGGGGCATGATGGTGGCGGCCAGCAGCTTGTAGGCGATGCTGCTGTCGACCTGATCCAGATCGTAGCGCATCAGTCCGGTGTTGCGTCAATGATCGGGTGACGCAATGTGCCGATGCCTTCGACACAAGCCACCACGGTATCGCCGGGCCACATCCACTCCTGCGGATCGCGTCCCGCGCCGACGCCTGCGGGTGTCCCGGTGGCGATGACATCGCCGGGCTCCAACGTGATCCCCTGCGAGATATCGGCAATCAGCTCGTCGACCTTGAAAAGCATCTTCGCCGTGGTGTCACGCTGCTTTTCGACACCATTGACCGTGAGCCATAATTCAAGTGTCTGCGGATCGGTGATCTCATCCGCCGTGACGATGCAGGGACCGAATGGCGCGTAAGTGTCCTGCCCCTTGGAATAAATCCACTGCCCTGCGCGCCGATTATCCCGGGCCGAGACGTCGATCATCACCGAATATCCAAAGACGTACCGCAGCGCTTCCGCGCGCGACACCCGCGATGCAGTGCTCCCAAGAACAACCGCCAATTCCACTTCCCAATCCATTTGCTGGGTGATCTTCGCGTTATGTTCAATAGGTTCGCCGGGCCCGATTACGGCTGTAGGCGGTTTGGAGAATATCACAGGCTGTTTGGGCAGGCTGTCGTCGGTATCCAGCGCCCGGGCGCTTTCAGTGACGTGATCTGTGTAGTTCAGGCCAATGCCAAAGATGTTCTTGCGCAGCTTGGGGATCGGGGCCAGCAATGTGACACTGCTCAGCGCGGTTGCCGTGTGGATGGGCGGCACATTTCCGATCTGATCCAGCAACGCCCTGAGGGCAGCCAGCCCCGGGCGCCCGGCGTCAATCAGACCCAACATGCTGTCTGGCATCGCCTCTCCGAACGACTGGCCAAGTTCGGCGGTATCGATCACAAGATCATCCTGAACGACACCCAGTCGGGCCTCACCCTCCACACCATCGCGGTAGGTCACCAATTTCATAGGTCTATGCCCCAATCACCGGTTGGTTGCCTTTATTGTCACCAAGGGCTTCCTCGCGATAAAGCCCAAGACTGCGCATCACCGGCAGATCATTGAGGCAGAAGAGCACTGCGTCTTCGTTCTCTGATCCATTGGCATGCTCGTGCCATGCCCAGGACGGCACGCAAAAGATGTCCTTTTCTTCCCAATCATACCGCTTGCCGTTGATCACCGAATGGCCCGAGCCTTTGGCTACATGGTACAGATAGCTGCCGGTATGGCGATGTGCCTTGGTGTGCTCGCCGGGGCGCAGCAGCTGCATTGAGGCACCCATGGTTTGCATCACCGGGCCATTAGTCACTGGATTGACGTAGTCCATCATCACCCCGTCAAAGGGTGAACCATCCGTGGCCTCCGCGTACTTGCTCAGCGCCTCATATGTCGGTTCCCACTCGTATTTGAACATGGGGCTGTACCCCTTTGTCCAGTCGCCGCCACCCGGTGTCAGCCCGGGGTTTCCCCATGTTTTCGTCATGTCATCGACGGGGTAAGCGACAGGTTCGCTGAGGTCCGGATGCACCTGGAAAAAGTTCGCCTCCAAGGCGTTGACCAGCGGGATGTCGAGCCCGTCCTGCCAGATGCAGGGCGTGCCGTCCGCTTCGACTGCGTGCTCATGCCATGTGCCGTTCGGTGTTAGCACAAAATCATTGTGGCCCAGTGTCATCTTGTGGCCATCCACGACAGTGTAGGCCCCTTCGCCTTCCATGATAAAGCGGATAGCGCTGGCGGAATGGCGATGCGCCGTGGCTGTCTCGCCGGGGTTCATCACCTGCAGGCCTGCGTAAATCCATCCAACGGCAGCAGAGACGTCCCGCCGCCCCGGGTTGTTGAGATAGATCACCCGCCGCCCGGCCTTTTCGGGCGTGACAAGTTCAACGGACCGCAGCACATGTTCGCGCAGCTGCTTGTAGCGCCAGACCACCGGGACGCTTGCGCTTTGCGGCTCCCATGGTTCAATCTTGTTGGCCACGGTCCACAGCGCGCCAGTCTCGTATTCGGCAAGCTCATCGTAGTAGGCCAGCAACTCCGGTGTGTCTTCCACATTCGCGCGACCGATCACGTCGTCGCGGTGGTCATTGTTCTGCGTGGCCATCCATGCTCCCCCATTTGGTGTCAGGCACAGCTTGCACGAAAAGCCTGCCCGACAAAAGGTGCAGTGCAACCGCAAATTCACGAGACCTCGCCGCCCTGAGCCTTTAGGCTAAGTGCAATTTGAGCGAGGGGTTAAACGTGCCCCCTTCGGTAGCCCTGCGGTGCAAGGGGCCGCCAAAATGAACGGAGATCCTTCATGACGCCCGACATCATCATTCACAATGGCAAGCTGATGACATTCGATACGACGCAGCCAGACGCGCAAGCGATGGCGATGGTGGACGGGACGATCACCGGGGTCGGCAGTGATGCGGAAATCAAGGCGATGGCAGGCATCCGGACCCGGATGATCGACGCAAAGGGTGGCACGGTGCTGCCGGGTTTTATCGACAGTCATGTACACCTTTTCGGCGGTGCGTTCGAGCTTGATTGCCTGAACCTGTACGGCATTGAGGGAATGGAAGCGATGAAGGCGGCCATCCTGCCTTATGCGGATGCCAATCCGGATGCGGATCTTGTGTACGGTGTCATGGCGGACTACGCGATATTGGGCACCGGCAAGACGCCCACGCGCCACGATCTGGACCGGATCCTTTGCGATCGACCGCTGGCGATGATTGCGCCTGATCACCATACCGTCTGGGCCAACACGAAGGCGCTGAAGGCCGCGGGGCTTTTCGATGGTGGGAAGGTCGAGGCAGGCTCTGAAATTGTGATGGGCGCCGATGGAAAGGCCAGCGGCGAACTGCTGGAACCCGGCGCTTATGGTCCGGTTATCACAATGACCGCGCTGGGCGGGCGCGAGGCGCTGGGGCTTGTGACCGGGCGCGATCCACAGCCTGCAGCGACCTCAGATCAGCGCGCCAGGGACAAAGATGTGATTTCCCGCGGCCTGGCCCATTGTGCGGCCCAGGGGATTACCGGGCTGCACCTCATGGACGGAAACCGGTATCAGTTGGAATTGCTGAGCGAACTGGAGGCCGAAGGCCGCCTGAAATGCCGTTGCATGGTTCCGTTTCATTTCAAGGGCAAGGACGACATTGCGCGCATCGCGGCTGAGGGTGTGCCCCTGCGGGATGATTTTCAGGGCAACAAGGTCTGGTGTGGACATATGAAGATGTTCATCGACGGGGTCGTTGAAAGCGGAACCGCGCTGATGCTTCAGCCCTATCCCGGCGATTTGGGCGCGGGCGGCAACATCGGCGATGAGGTCTTCGAACAGTCGCATTTCGTCGCCGCTGCCATTGAGGCTGATCGTCACGGATTCCAAATTGCAGTTCACGCCATCGGAGACGCGGGCGTACGCCGTACCATCGACGCCTATCAAGCTGTGCGCGACGCCAATGGACCGCGCGACGCACGCCACCGGATCGAGCATCTTGAAGTCATGCACCCCGACGATATCCCGCGACTGGCAGCACTTGATATCGTTGCATCTATTCAACCCGGGCACGCACCGTTCGGCCACGTATTTCCGTCCACCGGTACCGAAGAGTACCTGCATGATCATCAAATCCCGGGCGCCTATGCCTGGCAGGCGATCCGCGCGTCAGGTGCAAAAGTGATCTTTTCAACAGACTGGCCGGTCACCCCGGTTGACGTCATGCCGAATATCAAATCCGCCATTGCGCCACACCATCTCGGTGCGCCATGGACCGATCAGACACAAAGCCTGCCGGATACGCTGGCCAGCTACACGCGCGACAATGCCTGGGTCGAGTTCAGCGAAGACCGAAAAGGTCAGCTCAAGGTCGGGATGATGGCTGATGTCGTGATCATGAGCCACGATCTTACGTCCCTGCCTCCTTCTGACATCACGCAGGCTAGCGCAGTCACGACGATTTGTGATGGCCAAGTTACCCATCAGGCGTCCTGAACCACCAGATACTGCTTTCCAGTGCAACTTACCTGCCAGAACGGCCTTGGACCGCCGATATCCCGCCAATTCGGTCTGGCGTCATCAAGGCATGCTGAGCGTGAATGTGTCCCAAGCTTGATGTTTCCTGCCGTTTCGCGCACTGCTCCCTTGACCTTCCAGTAAGGGGAACCCTTATACCAAAGGGCAGTACACTCTATGAAGGTAGAAACCATGTCATCCGACACACTGACATTTACGGTTCAAGGGCTCAGTTGTGGTGCCTGCGCTGCACGTGCAGAGCGAGCGCTGGGCGCTGTGCCAGGTGTGGTGTCGGCGCAGGTGAATTTGTCGGCTGAGACCGCCGTAGTAGAAATGTCACCGCAGGCTGGCTTGCTAGAGGCGCTCAAGACGGCCGCACAAAACGCCGGTTATCCGATCGCTTTGCGAAAGTCAGCGCAGGATCGCGCTCAGGGCACTGCAGACAAGGATGCAGCGCGTACCGAACTGCGGCAAATGTTCTGGATCGCACTCGTTCTTAGCCTGCCGGTTGTGGTGCTTGAGATGGGCGGGCACATCTTTCCGCCATTCCACCACTGGGTGGCACGGACAATCGGCATGCAGACCAGCGGGATGATCCAGTTTGTTCTGACCACACTGGTACTCATGTGGCCCGGGCGGCAGTTTTTCGCGCTGGGCGTGCCAGCCCTTGCCAAGGGGGCGCCGGATATGAATGCGCTCGTGGCGGTGGGCACGTCGGCCGCATGGGCCTTTTCGACAGTCTCTCTCTTTCTGCCGGGGGTGCTGCCTGAAGGCACCGCCGCCTTCTATTTTGAGGCTGCAGCCGTGATCGTCACGCTTATCCTGCTGGGCCGGATGCTTGAGGCACGCGCCAAGGGACGCACCGGAGAGGCCATTCGCAAACTTGTCGCGCTGCAACCCCGCACGACAACGGTGGAACGGGACGGTCATGAGGTCGAGCTTGCGATCGATAAGGTCCAGCGCGGTGACATCTTGCATGTCCGACCGGGTGAAAAGATCGCTGTCGACGGCGTGGTATTGACGGGCAGTTCTTATGTCGATGAAAGCATGCTGACGGGCGAGCCGATGCCGGTTGAGAAAACAGCCGGTGCGCACGTCGTGGGCGGCACACTCAACGGGAACGGCGCGCTGCGCTACAGTGCGGAGGCCGTTGGCGAGGAAACCACGCTGGCGCAGATCATACGCATGGTCGAAGACGCGCAAGGTGCGCGCTTGCCCATTCAGAATATCGTCAGTCAGGTGACGCTCTACTTTGTCCCCGCCGTGATGGCTGTTGCGGCGCTCACTGTGCTGGTCTGGCTGCTGCTGGGCCCCGACCCGGCCCTTGGACATGCGCTTGTGGCCGGGGTTGCGGTGCTGATCATTGCCTGCCCTTGCGCGATGGGGTTGGCCACGCCCACATCTATCATGGTGGGCACGGGCCGCGCTGCGGAACTGGGCGTGCTTTTTCGTCAGGGTGATGCGCTGCAAAAGCTGCAGGGCGTGGATACGGTCGTGCTGGACAAGACCGGCACACTGACCATCGGCAAGCCCGTCGTCGCTTCTTTTGACGTCGCCAAAGGATACGACAGCGCAGAGGTTCTGCATCTTGTTGCATCTGCCGAAGCGTCCTCGGAACACCCAATCGCGCGCGCACTGGTGGCAGAGGCCGCACACAACGAGGTGACCTTGACCCAGCCAGAGGCATTCACAGCCGAGGCAGGTTTCGGCGTGAAGGCACGTATCGAGGGCAAGGATCTTTTGATCGGTGCGGCACGGCTGATGCGGCGCGAAGGCATCGATCTTGCGGCGTTCACATCCCACGCGCACCGGCTGGAAAGCGAAGGACGCACGCCGCTTTTCGCGGCAATAGATGGCAAGCTTGCGGCAGTTATCGCGGTATCCGATCAGGTCAAACCGACCACGCCTGCAGCTCTGGATGCCCTCCGCGAGATGGGCCTGAGGATCGTCATGCTGTCCGGTGACGCCCAGCAAACGGCAGAGGCCATTGGCAGAACCCTGGGCATTGCTGAGGTCGTGGCGGAAGTTCTGCCGGGCGAAAAGGTTTCCGAGATCAAGCGCCTGCAAGACGCAGGGCCCAAAGTGGCCTTTGTGGGTGACGGCATCAATGATGCACCAGCCTTGGCGGCGGCAGATGTCGGTATTGCCATCGGAACTGGCACGGACGTGGCGATTGAGGCGGCGGATGTGGTTCTGATGGCGGGTGATCTGCGCGGCGTGGCCAACGCGATCGAAGCAAGCCGCAATACCATGGCGAATATCCGTCAGAACCTGTTCTGGGCCTTTGGGTACAATGTGCTCTTGATCCCGGTCGCCGCGGGGCTGCTCTATCCGGTCTGGGGCGTATTGTTGTCTCCGATGTTGGCGGCTGGTGCGATGGCTATGTCAAGCGTGTTTGTGTTGTCCAACGCCCTGCGCTTGCGTTGGATGCCCCCTGCGGTGCCGGCATGAATATTTCACAGGTCGCGCTCAGATCGGGGCTGCCGCCCAAAACGATCCGGTACTATGAAGACATCGGGTTGATTGCGCCGGATAGGGGGGCGAATGGCTACCGTCAGTTTGCTGACGAAGATGTGCACAAGCTGACGTTCCTCAACCGGGCCCGTGCTTTGGGATTTACCATAGAAGACTGCCGCAAGCTGCTCGCGCTTTGGGAAGATCAGACCCGCGCAAGCAGCGATGTCCGCGCACTGGCGCGCGAACATCTTGCGCGAATAGAAATGAAGATCGCTGATCTCAACGATATGCGCCGTACGCTGGCTGATCTCGTGGACGCCTGTGCAGGCGATGACAGACCTGACTGCCCGATACTCAAGAGGCTGGACGCGCCACTTGATATTCGCGACTGACGGCGGCACTTGAATGGGATCAAAGCCGTTTCGCAAATGGTTCTGAATGCGCCAGATCGCCCAGCATGCCACCGCACGCCGCCGGCTCGGCAAACCACCTAGCCTGCGACCACCGCCTGCAAATCGAAGATCGGCAGCAAGATAGCCAGCACGATAATCAGCACCATGGCCCCGACAACCATCATCAAGGCAGGCTCCAGCAAAGCGGCGATACGCTTGCGTTCCGTTGAAAGACCGTTTTCCACCAACACTGCGCTGCGATCCGTCATCGCCGCCAGTCGGACGGAGGTTTCGCCAGCCTGGATCAATTGGCGCGCGACAGGTGGGATGATGGACAGGTGCCGCAAAGCCTGAGACATGGTTTCCCCCTTTGCGATCGCGTCACTGACCTCGTCCCCTTCAGTGCGAAACTGCGCGATGTCCAACACATCAGAGGCATTTTGCACAGCAACCGGGACGGTGTTGCGACTGCTAAGCACCAGCGCAAGGGTGCGCAGGTATTGCACAGCGGCGGACAGTCGCATGAAGCGCCCCACCAGCGGCAGCCGCAAAAATAATGTATCCCGGCGCGCGCGCAGGGTGGGCACGCGTGCGGCGGCGATGGCCAGACCGATCAGGCCGGTAATGGCGACCACGATCAACAGAAAATTGGTCTGGATCCAGTTGCTGATGCCAAGCACCACTGTGGTGATCTGCGGCAAGGGTTGGTCCGACAGGTCATACATCGCCACGATTTCAGGTGCGACGTTCACCATCAGGATGCCGCAGACCAGCAGTGCAACAGCCGCCACAAAAGAAGGATAGATCAGAGCGGTTGAAATCTGTGCCTTGTCCTCGCCCTGGTTTTCCAAATGGTCAGCAAGTTCCGAGAAGACGCCTGCAAGGTTGCCTGCCGTCTCGCCTGCGCGCACTGAGGCAATGTAGTAGGGCGCAAAGCCAGCTTGCGCCGCTACCAAAGCATCCGACAGGCTGGCACCATCCATCAGCCGGGCGCGGGTGCGTGCGGCCACGGTATCAAGCGCCGGATGCCCGCCTTGCCGCACAGCTTCGAGGGCGGCATCAATGGGCAGTTCTGCGCCCACAAGCACCGCCATCTGCCGGGTAAACACCGCCTGCAAGTCTGCGTTCAAGACGGTCCGGCGGCCGGCGCCAAGGGAAAAAGAGCGCGATTTGGCGTCGCGTTCGGCAAGTTCCGACACGAAAAGACCGTTATCGGTCAATTGCGCTGCCGCATGCGACTCCGTTTCTGCCACAACCGTTCCGCTACGGCGCTTTCCGCTGTCCGTGTAGGCGATATAGGCATAGGCTCTCATGCCACGTCGCCTACCACGCGCAGGTTTTCTTCCAGACTGGTGCGCCCTTCGGTGACTTCCATCAGGCCCTGCCCAAAGAGGGTCTCAGCGCCGTCCAGCGCCAGATCGCGCATTTCGGCTTCGCTGGCACCGCGATCTATGGCAGCGCGCAGGGATTCGCCCACTTCGACCATTTCAAAGATCCCGATACGGCCTGTGTAGCCGGTGTTGTTGCACGACGGGCAACCCTGAGGTCGGTAAATCCTGTCAGGGACGCGCAGGCCATGGCGGTTGAAATGCGTCGTCTCGCTGCCGGTCGGTTCATCAGCGATACGGCACTCTGTACACAGACGTCGCAAAAGGCGCTGGGCAATTACGCCGCGCAGGGTTGCCGCGATGAGATAATCATCAAGGCCCAGATCACGCAGCCTGACGACCGCGCCCACGGATCCATTGGCGTGAAGTGAGGAAAAGACGAGGTGACCTGTCAGTGCAGCCTGTGCAGCCACGCTTGAGGTTTCGCCATCGCGGATTTCTCCCACAAGGATGACGTCAGGGTCCTGGCGTAACGTCGCACGAAGACCATTGGCGAAAGTCATGCCAATGTCCGCATTGATCTGGGACTGCGAGATGCCCGGCAGATCATATTCAATGGGATCTTCCACCGTAACAATATTGCGTTCGTCCCGGTTGGCGAGTTTCAGAAGCGAATAGAGCGTTGTGGTCTTGCCCGCACCGGTCGGCCCCGTCGCAAGGATGATGCCGTTTGGCAGCGATGCGAGACGATGCAACAAGGTGACCTGCCTGTCCGACAGGCCAAGTTCCGTCAATTCCATCAGCCCTGAGGATCGGTCAAGGATCCGCAGCACGATGCGTTCGCCATAGTTGCCGGGCAGCGACGACACGCGGGTGTCAATCATGCGCCCACCCAGCGAAAGAGGGATGCGACCGTCTTGTGGCAACCGGGTCTCCGCGATGTCCAGACCAGCCATGACCTTGAGCCGCGACACCACGCGCTTTACCGGAACATCTGCACGATCAAGGACCGTTTGCAGAAAGCCGTCCACACGCATCCTGGCGCGCAGACCGCCCTCGTAGGGCTCGATATGCAGGTCAGACGCGTTGGCCGTCACTGCACGGCGCAGCAATTGGTTGACCAGTTGGATCACCGGTGCTTCGCCGGGGTCTTCCAGAAGGTCGCGCTGGCGGACTGGGCCCTGACCGGTGGTTCCCGAGGTGTCCTCAAGATCGAAAAGCAGCTTGTCCTCGGCATCGGAAGCGGAGGTATCGGACTGATAGACGCGTGCCAGCGCCGTTTCGAACCCCTGGGCCGTTTCATACACAACCTGCAAGTCATCACGTCGCGCCGCCCGCCGCTGCGCTTCGCGCAGACCAAAGGTAGTCGCCTCGGGGCCCAGGATCAGTGTGGTGCCATCCAGCAAAACCTGCTGGTCGCGTGCAAAGACAAACGGCAGGGTGCGGGTGTCAGTATTTGCCGTCGAACTTGAGCCTGCTGGGGAGCGGCGGGTAGTTTCGGGTCTGTGCAAAGTCATCCACGAATCCAGCGTCAAAAGGTTGGTTCAAGTCTGCTCCATCAAACGGCAGTCCGGCGCGCGAGGTGCGGGGGTATCTTCCATCATCCGGCGGCTGGATGGCAAGGCCTGCCTTCTTTGCTTCGCGGGCAAGCTCCGTGGTCAGGTGCTTGGCCTCGCGGTCGTTTTCGACCACGCGCGGGCGCAGCATGACCAACAGCACCCGTTGGTTCTTGCTGGAGTTCTTGGCGCGGAAAAGGCCTCCGACAAGTGGCAGCTTGCTCAGGCCCGGCACCTTTTGTGCGGTTGATCCCGAGCCGTCTTCCAGCAGTCCGCCCAACATGATTACATTGCCGTCGCGTACCAGTACTGTGGTAGACAGCGAACGCTTGGCCGTGATTTCACCACCCGCAGAAGACGAATTCTGCGTCAGGTTTGACACTTCCTGTTCGATCTCCATCCGGACAGTGCGGTCGGCGTTGATCTGGGGCGTCACCTTCAGCGTGAGGCCCACGTCCTGTCGTTCAATGGTCTGGAACGGATTGTCCACATTGGTGGATTCCCCCACCTGTGCGAAAGAGCCCGTCACGAAGGGTACGTTTTGTGCCACGACGATCTCGGCCTCCTGGTTGTTCAGGGTCATGATGGACGGCGTGGACAAAAGCCGTGTCGACGTGGTCGAGGCGATTGCGCTGATCAGAGCGGCGATACCGTTGCCAGAGGAATTGATCGTGCCCCCCCCGATATATCCGCCATTGCCTGGCGTCGGCACGGCGGTGCCTTCACTGTTAAGGACGGACGACAAGAGACTGGTCAGGTTTGTCCGCCCATCAAGCGCGAATTCCACCCCCCCAACAATGGCATCGTTCAGAACCGCACCGAATTGAGAGGAAAGATCGGCAAACCCGTTTACGGACATTTCGAAAATGACCGCTTCGACCAGCACCTGTGAGGGGCGCCGGTCAAGGAAATGGATCATTTGCACGATATCATCCAACCGCTCTTCGGGCGCGGTGATCAAAAGAGTATTGGTCTGGGTTTCGGGAATGATGCGAATAGGCGGGGCGTTTGCTTCGGTGGATTCATTGGAAATTGCGCGGGTGACAACATCTGCCAACGTGGTGGCATCAGCATAATTCAGCTCAACCGCATGTGAAGATACGTTGTTGCGCTGCGTGTCGAGGCGGGCGGATAGCGCGCGCAACTGGCGGCGCAAATCATCTGAGCCAGAGACAACCAGTGCGTTGGAGCGGCGATCCACTGAAACCGCAGCCCCTTCGGGGACGATCCCCATGCTGTCAATGACCTGCAACACCTCTGCGGCATTGGCGTTGCGCAGGCGGATCATCTCGATCGGTTGCTCGCGCGGCGTATCCAGACGGCGCACCAGCGCTTCAATACGGGCATGGTTTTGGCCCCGATCAGACAGGATTAGAAGCTTGGATCCCGCAACCGGTGTCAGCACTGCCTCGGCCGGCAAAAGCGGCCGAATGACCTCTACGATATCATTGAGCGGAACATTCTCTACTTCGATCACGCGGGTCTGAAAGCCCTTGGGGGCAGTGCGTGGTGCACCTGACGAAAGTTCGCGCGCAACGTTCATTGGCACAATACGATCCACGGTCCCGCCATTCACGATGGTCAGCCGGTTGAGCTCAAGGACATTGAGAAAGACTTCGAAAAGCTCCTGAGGTGTCAACGTGTCTGGCGCAATCACCGTGACGGTGCCGCGCACGCCGGGGTCGATGACAAAGCTCTTTCCGGTGGTCTCCGAAACGATTTCGGTAAAGCTGCGCAGATCTGCATCGCGCAAATCCAGCTTGACCTGGGCATCCGCAGGGCCCGCAAAAACGAACACTTGCGTGCATGCGACTAATAGGGCCAGCACCGCTGCCCGAAGGGAAAATCTGTGTGACATGACTGCTCTCTGCCTCGCGCCCGTCCAGTTCTTTTGACCGGATTTCAGGGCTTTGCCATGAATATGAATATAGCTTAGCGCAGTTTGGCGGCTTTGGCACCTGCTGATTCGTCATATCAGCGTAATGTGGCGATCCTGCCGCGTTTGGGGCGGCTATTCTGTGACGAATCCCAGAAGTGTCAGGTCATCCTTGCCGTTATCGATCCAGAGCCCTTGTTCGTCGATGCGTTCGATCACGACACCCTCCAGCAGCTCATCACCGACGCGAAACACCTGTTCGCCAGTGGGATGCGATACCATGGCCCAGACCGTATCATCCGCGCGCACAACACCTCTAAGACGAAACCCAAGGCTTTCGATGGGGGGTCTTGGCGGCTGTGGTTCAACCACTGGGGCAGGGGGCTGCGGTTCAGTCACTGGGGGCTGCGGCGTAGGTGGTTCGATCTCACCAAAAAGCGCGGGCCATTTCCGCGGAGGTTCCGCGGTGACCGTCGATGGCGCATCAGACGCGGTGGCCGGAGCAACCAAAACCACCTCTTCAGGGAGTGACGGTTCAGTGAGAGTTGCATGCAAGCGTTGCCCGGCGAGACCAGAAGCCGCCAGTGCCAGCAGTGTCATAATCGCAGCAATCAGCCGCATTCTCTGCCTCCAAGGCTTTGATACACTTGCTTTTGTCGCGCAGTTTGCGCTTGCATGGTAGGGTTCAAACAAACAAAAAAACAAGATTGAGCAGGAAAATGCAGGCAAACAGAACCGCCCGGGCCGGGATACTTGGCCTGTCTATCTTACTAATGTCCAGTTGTGCCGAAGTAGGTACAGTGGGTCAGAAATCATTTCAGTCGCAATATACCACGGCCCGAACCGCGCTTGAGAAGGGACAGTTCGACAAGGCCAATCGCGCATACCTGCAGATGCTGCCGGATGCCGGTGCGTTGGAGCCGCGCCTCAAGCTAGAGCTGTCGCACAGTTATCTGCGGGCTGGAAACTTTGACAAGGCTGCGCAAATGGCTGGTAATCTGGCCAACGCCCAACAAGGCACAGGCCGTGCCGCCGCCCTGTCTGTTCAAGCGACGGCGGACCACGAGATTGGCTTGATAGCGCTCAAGAAAGGCGACAAGGAAACGGGAAAAACGCATCTGGAACGCGCCAAGCTGGCGTTGACCGAGGTGTTGGAGAAACATCCCGACCTTGATCCGTTGGGTGGTATGGCCGGTCGCATGGCAAGCATCGAGGTGCGCCTGAACGGCATGCGCTAACTTTGTGGGGCCAGCGACAGTGTCGCGCTGACCCTGCCTGACGCATTTGTTGCTTCAAACCGAAAACTAGTGATGTCATAGCCCCAGGTCGGTTTGTTTGCCGAAATCCAGTTGGCCAGCGTGACAAACCGAACCAGATCAAAGCGCAGTTCGATCACCCCCGCATCACCAACGCCCAGATCGCTGATCTGGTCGCGCAGTCCCGCGTCAATCAGGCTTTGTTCCAACCCGCTCGAGCCGATGGGCGCGCTCCGCACCACATCGGGCGCATCGCCAAACGTATTGAGCTCAGCCACCCTTTCGCTGACCCAGATCCCCAGAGCGCGCGCCTCTTGGTGTTCGGATTGGGCCTGAGCGCGCGCTTCCTGCAGGGGGATCACCACGGCGAATGCCAATAGGAGTGGCAGGCAGATCAGCATAAGCGCGCCCAACAGCACGCGTTCGCGCGCGGTGCGGCTGAGCAGGAAGTCAATTAACCGCGCGCTCATTGTTTTGCCCCCTCAGCAGGCTCCGGCGGTGTCAGCCGGAGATCTGCGCGCACATTTGATGCGCCTTCGGTGACTCGAGATTCCACCACATTCACCCGAAGGCCTGCGCCTCTCAGCGCGGCGGCAAGGGCGTCAACGGCGGCAAAATCCGCCACCGTCACGCTTAACGCCAGTTCCTGGTCGGCGCCCGCCAGGGCGGTTTGCGTCGTTGCCCCTGTCTGGGTCAGGACACCTGATGCGGTGGCAAAAAGATCAAGTGCCGTGACCTGAGACTGCCAACCCGTGGCGGCAAGACGGCGCTCGGCCAGCGTCTGGCTGACCTGTATGCGGATATCCAGCAACGGGCCCGAGGGTACGAAATGCGCGCGCACCAGATCGGCTGTCTGCGCGTTCAACGCCGCTGTCATATTTTGCAGTCGGCGCGTTTCGACCATTTGGGTTGCTGCCCACAGACCAATGGCAAAAAGCCCCAGCAATACCGGCCAGCGCCACGGCAATACCCGTTTACGCATCCGCGCACGGGCAAGTTGCGGATCACGTCGCAGGTCAAAAGCCAGCTCTCCGTGGCCCAGCACCTTGGGATCAGGCAGGTCGAGTGCCTTCAGCGCCTCGGCATCCTCGACCACGGCGACGCCGTGCTCTTCGGCAAGGGCCACCAAGCCGATCACATCGGGATGCTGCAGCCAGATCGCCTTGGGTACGTTGTCCGTTTCCTTCAAATGTAGATCAAGCATCGCGCGCGCGACTTCAACCGGGGCGGTAAACCCATCGTCCGGTCCCAGACGCGCCATCACGGTGTCGCCCTTGCGGGCGATGGTCCAAAGACCGGCCGCTGTCGGTAATGCAAGATAGTCCGGCAACAGCGCACGACAGTTTGCGCCAGCTGCTGTCTTCCAGCCTTCAAGTTGACCGCTGTCAACAATCATCACCTTCGACCAGGCGTCCCCCATTTTGGGGGCATGGATCGGGCGCATTTCGGCGTTTGCATCCAGCCCGGCGCGGTCCAGCAATTGGCGTCTTGCGACTTGCTCGCGGGATTGTCCGCGCAGGCCGGGGGGCAGATCAAGGGACAGCACGGGTACTTCGGCGCCGGGCACGAGGGCAACCTGCTGCGCACCGGGGGGCGGGCCGCTTTCAATGAGGCTGACAAACCTGTCGCCCAAGCCCTCTCCCTTTTGATTTGCCACAGCTTTCCCGCGTTTTGCATGGTCTGCGCACACGATGCCGGGAAAGGGGGCGCGCATCAAGGGTAGAGGCTGGTACGCCAATAAACTGATGTGCCCGAGGGCGGGCCAAGGCGCAGCAAGACGGTGGTGCGGTTGGCGGTGTTGCCACCAAGCACAGCGGTGCTGTTCACACGAAACCAGACCGATCCCACCGCGAACCGCCCAAAATCGAGGGTCTCTTCAATGTCTTCGTCTGACGCAAGCTGCAGTTCAGAGGTAAACTCATCAACTGATGTGAAAGGGCGCGTGTCGCGACGTGCCAGAATTTGCAGTATCGCACCGGCAGTGATCTGTGGGACCATGCCGACCAGGATGTCGGGATCGACCGTGTTGACGTTGATGGCGCTGTCACCCGGAAGGACGGTGGCGATCTGGTGCAGACGGGCAAAGTCGTTATCCGACAATGTCGGAATATCGCGCAATTGCTCCATCAGCAGCAATGCACCACCCACCGGATCAAGCGGTGGGGTCTGGGCGTCATAGGGCGCGCGGTTCGGTGGGCCCCCCCGCTGCATGAAGTCTCTGACAGCAGAGCCGATTTGCGGCGACAGCCCCTTGCGCTGCAGCAAGCGATCAAAGGTGTCAGAGGCGTGTGCATTGCTTTGATCATTCAGCCAATTCAGGTTGAACAGGCTTTGCAGATCAGTGATTTGCCCGGCGATCTGGCCCCGATCCAGCGGCACATTGTAATCTGCACGCGCCCAGTCTTCGCGCGGGTGATCTGCTGCGCCATTTGCGCGATCCGCGTTCAAAATGGTAATGGCAAGAGCGTCGAAAGCATCCAGGTAATAGCCCAATTGGGTCGATGTCTGACCCACTTCAAGGCGCAGGCGCCCCGTCTCAGCCCGGGTCAGGAGCAGGGTCGCGGCCCCCGCAAGGGCCGCAACGATGATCAGCGCATTGATCAGGACAAATCCGCGCGTGCCGGTCATTTCAGCGTCTCCAGCAGCCGCAGCGACCCATGGCTTTCGGTCACAAGGGTGACTTCGATAGCACTTGGGATCAGGTCGGAATAAACTTCGGGCGCACCGCCCGCGACGTCACCGTCGGAAGACCCCACAGGAGCCGCAGAGAAAGGGCTCGCGATACCGGTCTGCCAGCCTGCGCCGGGCCAGAAGCTGCGCACGGTCATGCCAGTAACGCCGTTCATCACGGCGATTTCCGGCGACAGGGCTTGTGGACTGGCAGGAATGAGCGTCTGCCAGGCGCGGCGGTGCAGGGTGGCGCTGGTCTGGTCCAGCCGCCATTCCACGCGTTCGATCCGGCCGCCGGGTCTGACCCCTTTAAGATCGGGCTGCCCCGCGACACTGAATGCCAGACGTGTGCTGCCATCTGTAAGTCGGATTGCAGATTGTGGCGCCGCACGACCGGGCGGAAAAAACACCATCGGCATCACCGCAGAAAGGTCGTTGCGCAAGAGCCCCAGCGTCTGACCCAATGCGGCGGTCTTATCATCCATCGCCACCAACCGGTCTCGCATGCGCAGCATGCCCGACAGGCTTTGCACACCCATCACTGCGATCAACGCAAAAATGGCCATGGCGACGACCAGTTCGATCAGACTCATGCCTTTTTGGTCGTTTCGAATACTCAAAATCCTGACCCTCGCGCGAGGTAGATGACCAATACCGCGCCGCCGCCACGCTGGGCGCGGGCGTTTATGGTTGCCTCTGTCAGTCCGGCTTCGGTCTGTTTCGTGGTTGTTGAAAGGGTCACATCCTGTCCAGCCAATGTGACCACCTCTGGCAGAGTGGCGGCGCCTCTGACCCCGAGCAATTGCAGTTCTTCTGCGCGATTGCGCGCGGCAAGCTGAGCCAGTATCCGGTCTTCGGCGCCGCCGATGGCAAGCCGGGACTGATCCGTTGCTCGCAGTGTCGCGACGGTACCCAGCGCCAGGATCAGAATTGCGACCGCCAATTCGATCAGCGTCATGCCACTGTCCGGCGCGCCGTCTACTTTGCGTCGCATGTCAGGCCCGTCCAGCCGTCGCTGCGGCATCTGCGAGTGGACGCCGCGCCATCGGTAAAAACCACGTCAAACGCGCTGCTTTGTCCGGTTGCGAGCATGATCAGATCCGGAACAGCGAGGGAACCGGCGACAAGGCGAGGTTCCACATTGGCAATGGTAACCTTTCCTGCCCAGGCACGGGTCGGTGCGTTGATTTGCCAGCCTGTCGCCGTTCGCCGGGCAAACCCAAGCCCCTGCGCCGTAATCCGGAGCCCGCGCGTGGCGCGGCCCTGGATCGCCAGGTTGCGTTGGGTGTCAAACTGGGTGCGAAACCATGCCATATCCGCATCTGGTGCGGGGGTGATGTTTCGGATGGCGGTCAAGCTGGCCCCGACGGCCAGAACGGACAACACGGTAGTAACAACAAGGAGTTCAATCAAGGTCACACCAGCGTCCCGGTGCGCGCAATCATATTTATGAGGCGTCAGCCTTGTGTCCATGACCCGATGTCTGCGTTCGCGCCTGAACCACCCGCTACGCCGTCTGCTCCGTATGAAAAGATATCAAAGTCGCCGTGCACTCCTGGCGACAGATACTGATAGGGTTGGCCCCAAGGGTCCATGGGGACGCGGTCCATATACCCGTTGGCTGACCAATTTTTGGGCGCGGGGTCAGTTGTGGGTTGCGTGACCAGCGCCGCAAGCCCCTGTTCGGTTGTTGGATAGGTGAAATTGTCGAGGCGATACAGGTTCACCGCACTTGAGATAGCAGCAATATCAGACTGCGCCCGCGCGGCGCGGGCCTGATCGGGGCGGTCAATAACACGTGGCACGATCACCAGCGCCAGAATGGACAGTATCACAACCACAACCATCAGTTCCAAAAGGGAAAATCCGGCGTCCTTTTCTGCATCCCGACGATTGTCTGATGCCGGCGTATTGACAGTGGCGATCTGCGCGGAAGAGATCATCAACAGGGTCCTTCTCAAGTTCACGACATGATATGGGCGGGATGCAGCACTTGTCTATCCGATGTTTCCACAAGCGGCGCATTGGTGGCGCCTGGAGGAATTTTGCAGAGCGACCTTTATCTGAGCCTTCTGCTTTTGCTGGTCAGTCCGGCGGTGGGATCATTCCTGGCAGTCATGATCGACCGGTTACCGAGGGGTGAAAGCGTCGTGCGCCCCAGATCTGCCTGCCGCACGTGCGGTGCGCTTTTGCGGGTCGGCCAGATGGTGCCCTTGCTGTCGTTCATTGTGCAGCGCGGGCGCTGCGCGTCCTGCGGCGCCGAGATACCGTCGTGGGTCTTTTATGTAGAACTGCTGGCATTGGGCAGTGCCGTTCTCGCGTTGGCGCGGGGCGGCGATATTCAGATTGTCTGGCTTCACGCACTTTTCCTTTGGCTGCTGATTGCTCTTGCAGGGGCTGATTTGCTTTGGTTTCGGCTGCCGGATGTGTTGACCGGCTGCCTTGTCCTGACCGGTTTTTTGATTGCGGCGCGGCCGGGTGGACTAACGCTGAGTGACGCAGCGCTTGGGGCAGCGGTTGGGGCGGGTAGTTTTCTTGCCTTGCGTATTGGGTATCGCATCATGCGTGGTCGCGAAGGGCTTGGGCTTGGGGACGTCAAGCTGATGGCGGGGCTGGGAGCCTTTGCAGGTTTGTATGATCTACCTCTACTGGTGCTGATTGGGGCGCTCATTGCCTTGTCTGTCGCGGTGCTCCAACGGATGCGGGCCGCGGATGCGCTGGCTGGGCAGCGGGCGATACCCTTCGGCGCAGCCCTATGTGCAGCGGCAGCGGTGCTGTGGGTGCTGGGCCTGCCGACACTCAACGGTGGCTGGTGAATTGACATCACTTTTATGCTGAGTAAGTTTCTGATTGATTTAACAGATTATCCTTTGACCGGTGCGTGATCAGCCGTCGCGCCCCTACTGATAGTGAGCCACATGCCCGATCAATCCCTTCCATTTGCCGTGATCTTGTTAACTGCCGCAATCGCGTTCGGGTCACCCGCGGGGGCGCAGGATGCGTCCCAAACACCGCAGGCCGAGGCGGTGCTGGATATGGAAGCAATTGAAAAAGCCTTTGTCGCGCGGGATTTCGTGACCGTGCGCAAAGGACTGGAGGCTTTGGCTGCTCAGAGTGACGATCCCCTTGTCCAGTACCGGCTTGGTCGTGCGCTGGTGCAGGGGCTGGGTGGCCCTGCAGACCGGGTCGGCGCCATCGCCGCACTCGAAAAGGCAGTGGCGCAGAACCATGCGCCTGCCAGCGTTCTCTTGGCGCGCATTTTCCTGGCGGAGGGCGAGTTTTATCGCCCTGAACGCGCAGCATCCCTCCTGGCAGCGGCCGCGCCCCGGGGGAATGCGGAAGCGCAATATCGTTTGGGTGTTCTGCTGAGCACCGGGGTGGGGGTGCCGCAGGATGTCACTGCGGCCTTCAACTGGTTTCTGGCGGCCAGCGAAGCGGGAAACAAGGAAGCGCAGTATGAACTGAGCAAGGCGTATTCACGCGGTCAGGGAACGAAAGAGAACGTGACTGAAGCGCTGCGCTGGCTGGAAGAGTCGGCAGGCGCCGGTCACTTGCAGGCGCAATATTTCCTCGCGAACGCCTATGAAAATGGGCCGGAAGCATTCCGGGATGCCGGGCGGGCGGTGGATTGGTATCGGCGGGCGGCAGAAGGTGGATTTGCAATTGCACAGCGTACACTGGGTACAAAATACCTGACAGGTGATGGCAGTCTTGCACCTGACGCGACCGAGGCCGTGCGATGGCTTGAGGCAGCGGCAGAGCGCGGCGATCCGGGCGCCGCGCAGAACCTTGCAATCGGATACCTCAGTGGTGAGGTTTTGCCGCAGGACGACCAGAAGGCGGCCAAATGGTTCGAACGCGCTTCAACCTCCGGTCTGGGCCGTTCCTCTCTGGCGTACGGACAATTGCTGGAGGCAGGCCGCGGTGTGGAGAAAGATTTCGAGGCCGCGATAAAGTACTATGTGAAAGCTGTTTCGGAAAGCGAGAAGCGCGCAGCACTTTTGCTTGGTAGAAAGGCGGTTGCGGGCGAATTAGAGGGGTACATGGCCGCGCAGACGGCTGTCCCCCTTGTGGGTCTCGTTTTGCAAGAAGAGTCGGATGAGGCCGCGCGCGACTGGCTGCAAGAACAGGCCACCGCCGGAAACCGCCCTGCGCAGCGCCAATTGGGGCTTTGGTATCTGGCGCAAGAGGATGGCGCAAAAGATGCCGCGCCTCTTCTTGACGCGGCGGCCTGGGCCGGGGATGTCGAAGCGCAATTTCAGCTGGGTAAGCTTTACACAACGGGCACGGGCGTATCCCTTGACTACGTTTCGGCACATAAATGGTTGAATGTCGCAGGCGCCGCCGGTCATTCCGAGGCGCTTGAAATGCGCGCGGTCGTGGCCAATCTGATGACCCCTGACCAGGTCGCTGAGGCGCAGTCCGGCGCAAGGGAGTTTTTTGCAACTGCCAGAGATCGTACGCCGCAGACCGATCAAATCGTCCGGGACGCAGAAGGCAATGTTGTCTCGTCGGGTACGTCAGACTGATGCGCGGATTGTCCGCACTCCTGCAGGTATTGCTGCTGTGTCTGGCAAGCACCGCATTGTCACAAGAGTCTGAGCTGTCGCTTGAGAATCTGTTGGAACAGGCGGAGGCCGATCCTGCGGCAGCCCATCAGCTTGGTCTGCGGTATCACGCTGGTCAGGGCGTTTTGCAAAACTACACGACAGCTGCAGCGTGGTTTGAAAAGGCCGCGTCGCAAGGTTTTGCCCCTGCGCAGAATATGCTGGCACGCTATCTTTTCGAGGGCTTTGGCGGTGATGCTGACCGTGCCCGCGCGCTGACCCTCTTTCGAAAAGCCGCACAATCGGGCACACCCCAGTTTCTGTTTGACCTTGCAAAAGTGCTGGAGACCGATCCTGAGACCGCGCCCCGTGCCGCAGAGCTTTATCAGCAAGCGTCTGATGCAGGGATGATCGACGCGCAGGTCAGCTTGGGCGTGCTCTACCAAGAAGGCATCGGCGTAAAGAAGGATCTGGCGATTGCGCGAAGACTTTATGAGCCTGCGGCTGAGGCAGGCCATGCACGTGCGCAGAACAATCTGGGTTTGCTATATGTGCGCGGGGAAGGTGTGGCGCAGGATTATGAGCGCGCTGCTGCGCTTTTTCAGGCCGCCGCCGAGCAGCGTCTGGCGCGTGCCATGACAAACCTAGGCGTTCTTTACGAAAATGGTTTTGGTGTTCCTGTCGACGAAGAACGTGCTGCTGAGCTTTACCGCATGGGCGGCAATCAGCGTGCGGTGTCGGAAGGCCAGAACGCGGCGGGGCCGCGAATTGCCTATGACGCGCGCTTGCAACCACCGGATCTGACGGAAGAGGGTCTTGAGACACTCAAAAAGGCCGCTGCGGCGGGCGATCCCGTTGCGCTGTTCCAAATGGGGTGGTTGCAGACCGGGGCAAATGACACGATTTCGGGTGATATGCGCGCGGCAGCGCGCCTCTTCAGGGCCGCCGCAGAGCGAGGACACCCCACAGCGATGCGCAATCTTGCGGTGCTTTACCTGGATGGTCTTGGTGTCCCGCAGGACTATGTGCTCGGGCACATGTGGTTGCTTTTGGCCGAAAAAGGCGGTGACCCGGGCAGCGTGGCGTTGCGGGTGGAAATCGCGGAGGTCATGACATCTGGTCAAATCAACGAAGCCCAAAGACGTGCCGCAGACAAGCCCAAGGATTGAGGTTGATTCTCGCGTGAGTTGTGCACCTCCAGGATGTATTTCTGACTTGGATTACTTGGATTTTTTCGTTGAAAAGCAGACTGTTTCCGATATTTTCGGCGTAGGAAGTTGCTCTGATTGGTGTAGTTGTGTTAGAATTTAACAATTGAAGCGAATGCATTTCAGAATCGACTTGAGTAAACGATTTACCTGTGGGGCTTTCCGTATGAAGCTAACTTTGAAAAGTTTGACAATCATTGCCGCCGTGACTTGCTCGGGCGCTATTGCAGAGACCAGCCAGGCCCCCGTTCAGCAGCATAATTCGAACGCACTGTGGTTCGAGAACTGGCAGGGGCTGAGCAATGCGATCATGAAAGTCACCGATCCGAACGGCAAATTTTCCACCATCGAAGCTAAATCAGGCACCCCTGTATTCCAGCTGCAGGCAGGTGAGGTCGTGGACGGTATTTACCAATACGAACTCTCGGCTGCGACTGACAAAACACAGAAGATCGTCAACCAGGTAGATAATGGCCGCGGCGACGCAGCACGCGATTCTGTTGCGGTGCCATTCAGACTGAGCGGTCGATTCGTCGTATCCCGGGGTGTGATCGTCACGCCCGAAGAGATCAAAGAAGAGTAGACGCGCCGTTCGGCGGGTTTCGTTAAATTATTAATGCCCAAAAGGGAGGGACATATGACCAAGCTAAAAGAGCGCATGTTGCGCAATACGGCATTTGCTGCAGGAGCATTGGCAATTTCGGCCAGTGCCGCATTTGCGGATCAGGTTTTCTTTGATGATGTGATTGTCGATGGTTCGCTTTGCGTGGGACTTGACTGCGTCAACGGGGAAGTCTTTGGCTTCAACACGATCATCATGAAGGAAAACAATACGCGCCTGAGGGCCCTCGACACCTCAGCTAGTTCAGGCTTCCCGACAACTGATTGGGTTTTGCTATTCAATGAATCCGCCAATGGCGGCGCGAACAAATTCTCGGTTCAGGATCTCGATGCACCCAGCCTCATATTCACACTTGAAGGTGGGGCTCCTGCCGATTCGCTGTATGTCGATGATGGTGGACGAGTTGGTTTTGGTACGGCGAGCCCGGTCGTTGAGCTTCACGCGGTAGACGGTGATACACCAACTCTGCGACTTGAGCAGGATGGGAGCAGCGGCTTTAGCAGTCAGACCTGGGACGTGGCGGGTAACGAGACGAACTTTTTTGTTCGCGATGTAACGAACTCCAGCACGCTGCCGTTCAGAATCAGACCGACCGCACCAACCAGTTCGATCGATATCGCGGGAGATGGCGATGTGGGCATCGGTACTGCTTCGCCGAGTGAAGCGCTCCACGTCCTTCGCACCAACGGTTCTGCCAAAGTACTGATCGAAGAAAACAGCGGGACAGAGGCCGCGCGCGGGTTGCTGGAAATGCGCAACAACGGGACCACGTTTTTCTCGCTGGTTGATGAAAGCGCTGGCGGGGAAACCTGGAATATTCAAAGCAATTCGGGCGAGTTCCGCTTTACCAATGCGACTGGTCCGGGAGTCGAGCTGGCGATGACCACCGCCGGTGATATGACGATCTCGGGCTCGCTGACCCAGAACTCTGACAAACATGCAAAAATGGCGATCGTGCCGGTTGATCCCTATACGATCCTGCAGAAGGTTGCTGAGCTGCCGGTTTCCAGCTGGACCTATAAGGATAATGCTGAACTGGGCATTCGCCACATCGGACCTATGGCACAAGACTTCTATGCAGCGTTCGGTACCGGAGCGTCGGACACGGGTATCTCATCGCTTGACACAAGCGGCGTCGCCCTTGCGGCAATCAAGGCGCTGGCCAGCGAGAATGCAGAGCTGAAGTCACGGCTGGCATCGCTGGAACAAAAACTGGCGGATTGATCCGGTTCCAAATTGATATGACCGGCGACGTTCGCGTCGCCGGTTTTTTTGCCTCACTGCTCGTATGCGCGTTGACGCGACATGCAGCTCAGTGTGAAGCTGAATCCATGTGTGAAATCTTGAGAGCCGATCATGTCTAGTGCCCCGGTTGCTGTAGGCGGGGTCGGGGGCAGTGGGACACGGGTCATTGCGCATATCCTTGAGTACTGTGGTTTCTTCATCGGATCTGATTTGCCAGAGACAATGGATACGGTCTGGTACGCGGCCCTGTTTGGCCGCAGAAATGTGCTGTTGGACGATAACGATTCGTTGCAAGATTTGGTGCAGTTGTTTTTCCGACAAATGGCTGAGCCCGCACCCCTGACCCCGTCGGAACTTGACCGCCTCAACGCATTGAAAGACTACCCCCGTCACCAGCACACACCAGACAAAATTTCAGAGTGGCTTGATGGTTTCATCAATCATTGTACCACCGGAACACCTGCGGAGCGTTGGGGATGGAAGGTGCCCTATACGCACGTTCTGATCGACCGACTAATGGCGTGGCATCCGACATTGAAGTATGTCCACATTTCCCGAAACGGTTTAGATATGGCGTACAGCGCAAATCAGAATCAACTGGGCAAATGGGGTCCGATTTTTCTCAATAGAGAGGTCGACATCGGCCCGCGCGACTCTCTCAAGTATTGGTGTGCTGTTCAGCGGCGTGTTGCCAGTGCCAAAACCCGCCACCCGGATCGCATCTTTTTGCTAAGCTTTGATCGTTTGGTCGAGGATCCAGTGACATGGATCAGTCAGTTGATTGATTTCCTCGGCGTGCATCTGGATGCCGAAGATAAAGATACGCTTGCTAGCTGGATCAACCCGCCCCGCAGTGTAGACAGACATAAGGCGCATGACATTTCTGTGCTAGACCCCGAAGATGTCGCCTATGCACAGCGATGCAACGATTGCATTCTCACTTAGATAGTCAGGCTCTGATAGATGACGGACCACGTTGACGCCACCGACCTGGAAATCGAAATCCTCGCTACGCGAGAAAGTCGCGCGGGTTCTGAAAACCGACGCGCCTACGTGGGCCCCCCGGCCCAATATGACTTTATGGGGGCGACACAGTTCAATTTACTGACGGGACTTGGGCTGCGCGAAGAACACAGTGTTGTGGATATCGGTTGCGGGTCTTTGCGATCCGGACGTTATTTGCTGCAATATCTTTTGCCGGGCCGGTACACAGGAATTGAACCGAACAGCTGGCTTTGGGAGGAAGCGATTGAGCGGGAGATTGGTTCGGACCTTGTTGAGCTCAAAAAACCAACGTTCCTGGATGAAGCAGACTTCAGAATGACTGGCGTAGCTGATGGCAGTGCTGACTATGTCATCGCCCAATCCATCTATTCCCATACCGGGGTGGACTTGCTTGAGACATCCTTTCAGGCCGTAGCGCGATCGTTGACCCCCTCGGGCCAGTTTCTGTTTACAGCCATTCTTCCTGACGATGCTGCGGCAGCCAGTATGCAGCGCGGTTTGGAGTTTGATGGTTGGCTCTATCCACAATGCCTGACCTTCAGCGGGTCGGATGTAGAGGCTGAATGTGCCAAGGCTGGGCTACACGTGCAACGGCTGCCGTGGTATCATCCTCGTCAAACCTGGTTCCGTGCCACACTTAATCCTGATCTTCGGATGACCCAAGATATGTTTGCGACGCTTGGAACCGGCAAACCTCTCTTTGACAGCAGGTTTTCTTAAACGCCGGAATTTCCCTAGTTTCATGCAGATCATTCATCACCAGCAAAAGGTACGCTTCTTCATCGCAGGCCTGATCCTAATCGTCCTTGCCTATCTCTTCTGGACGGGCTCGCGCTATCCTGCACTTGATGAGAAAGCGATGATGTCAGGGGCGATCCAACTGGAGGATTCGCTGAGCTTCGAGGCCGCGTTTCCCCTGACGGATGATATGACACTTTTGCAGCGGATCTTCTGGTCCACGCTCAATTGGATTGACACCAACAAAAAGGGCATGACCTTCGGCGTTCTGTTTGCCGCTTCCTTTTTGACCGTCGCGCCTTATCTGCGCAGGCGAAGTTTTCGCGGCGGGTTTGCCAATTCCTTTCTTGGGATGGTGATCGGTGCCCCTCTGGGCGTTTGTGTCAATTGTGCCGCGCCGATTGCGAAGGGGATGTATTCGGCGGGCCTGCGCGCTGAGACCACGCTGTCGGCGATGATCGCCTCGCCCACACTGAATGTCGTCGTGCTGACCATGCTGTTTTCTATCCTGCCGTTTTGGATGGCTGTCACCAAGATCGTGCTAAGCCTCGCGGTTATTCTGGTTGCTGTGCCGTTGATATGCCGGATGCTGCCGCAGGTGGAACTGCCGGAAGAAGAGATCATCTGCAACATCTCCCCGCCCGGGCAAGAGACTGTGCAAGGTGCCCGTATGGGTGAAAACCCCGCCTTTGCGGTTATTGCCGTTGCGCGCGAGTACCTGCGCAATCTGTGGTATATCGTCAGATTGACAGTGCCCCTCATGTTGCTGGCCGGGCTGTTGGGGGCCACCGCAGCTACGCTATTGCCACAGGAGCTGATTACCGGTTTGGGGTATTCGCTGTTTGCCCTTGTCATTATCGCCGTGGTCGGGCTTTTCCTTCCGGTGCCCATTGCCTTTGACGTTGTGGTCACCGGAGCTTTGCTGAGCGCAGGGCTGGCGCATGGCTATGTCATGGCGCTGCTGTTTACGCTTGGGACGTTCTCGGTCTACTCCTTTTTCATCGTGGCGCAGGCCATTGGCCAGCGGGCAGCCTGGCTGCTGGCTGCAGCGGTTGCGGCGCTTGGGATCCTCGCTGGTGCAGGTGCACAGGCCTATTATGAATGGCAATCGGCGCGGGCTTTGGAAATGCTCCTGCAGGGCGATGCCACGCCGCGCGCCCCACCACTTTTCATGGCGGCGCATGCGGATACGGTGTCGGGTCTTGCTGTCACGTCGGCTGATGCTGACAGGATCAAAGTCGAGGCACGACCACTTGCCCCGTTGTCGCCGGTGTCTGAGACTGCTTTCACCCGCCTGGAGGCGAACGAGATCGGGATCGACAAACCGCTGGAGTTTTCCTTTCGGGATATGTGGCCGCCCTTTTGGGAAGGGCGTGCTGTTACCTCGGGAGATATCGATCGTGACGGTGATTTGGATATTGCGATCGCGTCAACCGAGGTCGGCCTTTATCTTTATGCGAACGATGGGGCGGGGAAATTCACCCCTATAGAAGTCGATCTGGGCCCGCTGAAGGACGCGCATGTGTTTCAGGCGGTGCTGATTGATGTGGACAACGATGGCTGGCTGGATCTTTTTCTGGGAACTTACCTGCAGGGGAATTTTGTCTGGCCCAATGTTGAAGGGACGTTTGGTGCCGCCGCTCTGATGGAAGTGAAGGGGCGCGGAGATGAGGTCATGGCCCTGGCCCTTAGCTTTGCGGATGCAGATCGGGATGGTGATCTTGATCTGGCTTTGGGTAACTGGGCTGCCGGCTGGTATCGCCGTATTCCCGGAGAAGAGTCGCGCAACCGGATCATCTGGAACGATGATGGCGCGCTGTCAGGCGAACAGGCCATGGATTTGCCGGGGCTTCCGGGAGAAACGCTGAGCATCCTGTTTACGGACCTTGATCTTGACGGCGCGGCGGATCTGATCGTCGGTAACGATTTTGATATCCCAGACTATTTTTATCGTGGCGACGGGGCTGGCGGATTCAAGATGATTGATCACGCTTCGGGGCTGATACCGCATACAACAACGACGACCATGGCGGTTAAATCTGCTGATCTATCCAATAGCGGCGCGCCTGATATTTATCTGGCTCAAATTGCCGGACGGTCGTCGGGCGTGTCTGAGACGCTCAAGATGCAGTCGCTTGATGTCTATTGCGATGGGATAAATGACGTCGATGCCCGAGCGGTTTGTCTAAAGAACATGAAGATCAAGAGCTGGTACAAATCGGGCAATAATTTCGATCCGACCTACGCCAAGAACTGCCAATCCTTGGAGGGTCGGTACAAGGACGAATGTCGCGCCATGCTGGTCAAGGATCTTGCAATCCAGAAAAAAGATCCAAAAGTCTGTGGGCTGATCCCTGCGGGTCAACTAATTCCGCGTGCTTATTGTGACGCGCATTTCCTGCCTGTACGCCAGCCCACGGCAGAAGAGATTGAGCTGACACATCCGCAGATCTTGCGGTCCAACGTATTGCTGGACTGGTCAAATGCCGCGTACGTCGATCGGGCCGAGGATGTTGGTCTTGATGTCGGCGGATGGAGTTGGGATACCAAGATCGCCGATTTTGATCACGACGGCTGGCAGGATGTATATATCGTCAATGGCACTTGGGTGCCGAACGAAGTCTCGCCCTCAAACCTGTTTTTCCACAATCAGGGTGATGGAACATTCAAGGAAGCCTCGGGCCCTTTTGGTCTGGAAGACTATCTGATGACTGCCGCCGCGACCACGTTTGACATGGACGGGGATGGCGATCTGGATATGCTGACCCACCCCGTGAACGGTCCTTTGGTGGTGTTCCGCAACAATACCCAAGTGCCGGGGATCGTGTTTCAACTGATTGATGAAGTGGGGAACCGCGACGGTGTCGGTGCGGTTCTGACGCTGACTGATGAAGGTGGAATGACGCAGATGCGCGAAGTGCAGGTTGGCGGTGGTTTCATGTCATTTGACGCGCCATTGGTGCACTTTGGCCTTGGAGATAAAGGGCGAGCCACTCAGTTGGATGTACGCTGGGCGACCGGTGATGCAACGGTTATCACGGGCCCGTTGGAGGCTGGTCTGATTTACACGGTGCAGCGGTTGCCCGAGTGAAGGTGCCAACCTTAGGCGGCGTGAGCACCGTATTCCCTCTTGCGCAGGGTCAGACCCCGGCGCGGCGGTTTACTGATGCCCCTAAAAACACCGCAGCTCTATCCCCGCCTGTTTCAGGGTATCCCTGACAGATCCTGCAATCTGCACTGCCTCTGCGGTATCTCCATGCAGGCAGATCGTGTCGATCTGAGTTGGGATGTGCTTGCCGCTTTCGGTTATGATTGCCCCGGCCTGCACCATATCCACCATGCGTTTTCCTGCCAGTTCCGCATCATGGATGACCGCCCCCGGCAGTGACCGATCCACCAGCGTTGCATCGTCGTTGTACGCGCGATCTGCGAAAATCTCCCCTGCCCAGGTGCAGCCCAGTCTTTTGACAGCCCGTTGCTGCGCTGTCGCGGCCAGCACCATGACGATCAGGTTCGGGTCGACGCTGAGGGCGGCCTCGTAGAGGTCATATGCCATTTGTTCATCTTCCGATGACATGTTTGAAATCGCTCCATGCAGCTTGATATGACGCACCTTCGCACCGACGCTGCGGGCCATCCCAACACTTGCAGCCACCTGATAGCGGATCTGGTTCTGCAGCGTCCCACGCGGCACGTTCATGCGATTGCGTCCAAATCCCGCTATGTCCATAAAGCCCGGATGTGCGCCGATGCCGACGCCATTTTGATCGGCCAATGTCATTGTGGCGGCCATCACGTCGGCGTCGCCCGCGTGTCCGCCGCAGGCGATGTTCGCGGAGGTGACGATGTTCAGCAAGGCCTCATCATCGCCCATTTTCCACGCGCCAAAGCTTTCACCCATGTCGGCGTTGAGATCTACGAAAGGCATTGTTCAGGTTTCCTTGTCGAAGGGGTTTGCGCGCGCAGAGATAGCACCGCTTACCAATTGATAGCTTAGAAGATCGCGCATCTTTGCAGGGTCGCGGACCAGCGGTGTGACATTGCGGGGAAGGGCCTTCAGCATTTCGGTATACCGTTGCTGGGTCGCAATGGCAGTGTCCATATCCATAAACTCAAACCCGATCGCGCTGCCTGCGGGCGCTTGGGCAACGCGTGGCAGATCGCAGGGGATCACTGTCCCGATGCGCGGATACCCGCCTGTGGTCTGGCATTCGCACATCAACACGAAGGGCGCTCCGTCACCCGTCAGCTGTATGTCGCCTGGAACAACTACTTCGGACACGATGCTGAGGGCCCCTTGGGTCGTGAACCCGGGGCCGACATGGTCCATGCGCACGCCCATGCGATTGGCACGAGGATCGCGTTTGAAAGTTGTTTCGCAGAACCGTTCCAGCACTTCGGATGCGAAAGATCCTGTTTGCATTGAGGCCACGCAGCGCAGCGCGCCACCGGAAAACCGGTTGTCGCGGGGCAGGGTCATGGCAATGGTCCGTGATGTGTCGGGGCCAACGGGGAGGGCGTCATCGGTTTCAAGTGCGCGCCCCACACCTGCGCGAAGGTGTGTCGCGCGCGCGCCCAGAACAGGTTCTGTCGCGATGCCGCCACCAAGGTGCAGATATCCATAGCTGCCTTCCCGCGCGCCACCGATAGTGAGTGTCGCGCCAGCGGGCAGAATGTGGCTGGCATTCCAGACCAGCGGTTCGCCATCGATGCTGGCGCTCATGGCGGCACCGGTCAGCGCGATGCGCAGGGTTTCATCGCACTGAAAGCTGCTGCCCGTACCCGCCATTTCGATCGCAGCACAGGTTGGAGGCTGACCGAGCAATGCCGCGCCCTCGTAGAGCGCCAGCGGGTCCATCGCGCCAGCGACTGTCAATCCTTGTGCACGATAGCCGGGGCGACCAAGATCTTGGACACTTAGGGTGGGACCGCCCTGAAGGATGTGCAAGGTGCGGGTCATCTGATCTGCTCTCGCTCCGCGCCGCCATTTCCAGAGGTGTCGTGTTCTCTGATCCGAAGTAATTCCGCGCGGGATACACTGGGAAAGATCAGTTCGTCCCCTGGCGTGAGGGCAAAAGGCATGTCGCTGGCCGGACGGAAATTCTGAAAGGCCGTTTGCCCGATGTGTCGCCAGCCTGTGGGCGAGGCGTTGGTAAAGATGATCAACTGCCGGATGGCGATGACCAGTGACCCCGGCGGAACTGATTTCGTGAGCGCCTCCTGCCGCGGGATATTCCACGTCTCGGACAGTTCGCCCATGTAGGGCTGGCCCGGCGCAAAGCCGATGGTCAGAACCCGAACACGAGAGGTGGAAAGCTCCTTGATTGCCGTATCCGGATCAACGCCAGCAACTTCTGCCGCTTCTTCCAACTGGGGGGCGAGGTCGGTGCCATAGACCGTTGGGACGTGCCACAAAGTACGCCCCTCAGGCAGGGGGGCGGCGTACCAATCACGGGTAGCAAGGTGATTTTGGACGCGCTCCTTTATGAGTGCGGCTGGTGTCTCAGCAAGATCAACCTCGATGAAAGTGGACACCAGCGATGTGCTGGCCTCTGTCACCTCGGGCCAAGCTTGCGCGGCTATGTCCGCGCGAAAGGCGAGGGCGGCACGGTTTGCCGGCTCGCTCATTTTTTCGGCGAATGTAACCAACACGCCCGAGAGGCCAACCGTGCGGATGATGGGCCATTCAGTCATCTCGCAAAGCCCAATCGTAGAGCCGCGGCAGCAATATCGGTGTCAGATACATTGGCAGTTGCCAGCAGCCGATATAGATCATCAGTGGGGCGATGATGTCGGGCGGCAATGCCACGAGAAAGATCGCGATGTTGCGGTTGCCCGCGCCAATCGCCAGCACACCGGCCACGTCCCGCAGACCACTGCGGCGCAGAACGAGCAGCGTCACGAGTTGAAGGCCATACCCGATGGCAAAGGCAAGCAGCGCCCAGCGCAGGGCCAGCATTGGATCGCTGCGCAGGGCGGGATTTAGTGCAGCCATCAGGCCAACCACTACAAGGGCAAACGCAAGCACCGACAATCCATCGAGCGCTTTGGTCTGGGACGCAGTTGGTGCCGGAAAGAAGACCGCGCGCAGTCCAAAACCCAGACCCGCCGCGATTACAATTACGCCCAGCAATCGCAGGGCTGCCATGACAATCTGCTCTGCGGGGCCCAGTTGTGGCAGCACCCAAAGGATCGGCAGGACAGTCACCGGGAAGGCCGCGGTGCCCAAGACAAGTATCTGCATCATGCGCCCAGCGTCGAGCTTCATCATCAGGGCAAGGTTTACACTGCCCGTGATCGCGGGTGCGGAGGCGGTGAGGATGATGGCAAGGGCCGCCGGCGTATTGTGCAGGCCTGCCAGATAAAGCAGGGCGAAAAGGACAAGCGGCACCAGCACCTGCAGCATGACAACTGAGCCGACACCCCATGTCAGATCCCGCGCCGCGCCAAGGGCCGCGCGATGGCCGATACGCAGGGTCGTTGTGGTCAGCAGTAGCGCGACCATCAAGGGCAGCCACGGCACCATGGCGGCTGCAACTTGTGGCAGCAAGAGACCGGCCAATAATCCCAGGATCAGGCACAGGCGCGCATGCGTGGAGGCCAGCCAGAGGAGACGGATCATCGGTGTGCCCCGTCACGTCTTGTACAAAAGCAGCGTCTGGTCGGCGCGCGTCAGGCAGGCGTGGCAGTGATTCCTCATGTGCGCAGTCTTGCACAAACTCGCGCCTCTGCAAGGCAGGAGGTTCGGCCGCTTGCCAACGGCCCGACGCCTCGTGCAAGGTCGGGGCATGAATATACAATCGTCATCGTCAGAGCGGGCAAGGTTGGGGATCCTGATGCTTGACAGCACATTTCCCCGAATTCTGGGAGATGTGGGAAATGCCGATACATGGCCTTTTCCAGTACGCTACGCCATCGTCCCCGGCGCAACGCCGCACGCCGTCGTGTGCGAAGACTCAGAGCCGTTCGTGCAGGCCTTTATCGAGGCGGGGCGCGGTCTTGTGGCTGAGGGGTGCACCGGCATCGCGACCACCTGTGGTTTTCTGGCCCCCTTGCGGTCGCGCCTTGCCAGCGCGCTGGGCGTGCCTGTCGCCGCCTCGTCGCTTGAACAGGCCCCCCAGATCGCCGCGTGCCTTCCTGCTGACAAGAGGGTCGGGATACTCACGATCTCTGCGTCTACCCTATCGTCTGCATTGCTGCAGTCCGCCGGCGTGCCGCCAAAGACGCCGGTTCAAGGTGTGGACGGTGGCAGTTTTGCAAAGTGTATTCTGGGTAATGAGACAAGGTTGGATGTCGCCGCTGCCAGAGCGGAGATGGAGGCAGGGGCAAAGGCATTGGTGAGTGCGCACCCAAATGTCGGTGCGATCCTGCTGGAGTGTACCAATATGGTTCCCTATGCCCAAGATATTCACACGGCAACCGGGCTGCCGGTGCATTCAATCTACGGCTATCTGCGCTGGTTTCACCAATCTTTGGCGCCCTCGCATTTCGACAACTAGCAACCGCCAATCAAAGCTGAAACGTTTCAGCCGCGCGCATCTTCCAAAATCAGCTCGCTCGCTTTTTCACCGATCATGATCGCCGGCGCGTTGGTATTGCCCGAAACGATCTCGGGCATGATAGAGCAATCGGCCACCCGCAGGCCCTTGATCCCGTGAACTCGCAAACGGTTGTCCACAACCGCGTCCTTGCCATTGCCCATCTTGCAGGTGCCTGTGGGATGATAAATTGAGGCTGTATTGTTGCGGGCCCAATCCAATGTCTGGTCGTAGTCATCCATCGGCAGGTCCGCATGTGGGCGGTACTCTTTACTGATCTTTGTGTTCAGTGGCGCATGGCGGGCAATCGTACGCGCAATTTTCACACCTGCCACGATCGTGTCGCAGTCCGTCTTGGTGCTGAGGTAATTGGGAATGATCTTGGGGTAGTCCCGCGGCTTGGCTGAACTGAGCCTGATCTCGCCTTTGCTTTCGGGCCGCAACTGGCAGACCGACATCGTGAAGGCGGAGAATTTGTCAGCGCCTTTGCCCGGGTTTTCTGCAGACAGCGGCTGCACGTGGAACTGAATGTCTGGTGTTTCGAGGTCGTCGCGGGTTTTAAGGAAACCGGTGGCGAGGCTGGCCGCCATTGTCATGGGACCCGCGCGGAACATGAGGTACTTCAATCCGATCTTGGCCTGGCCAAGGTAGCTTGACACCTCATCATTGAGCGTTGGTTCGTTGCACTTGTAGACCAGTCGGGCCTGCAGGTGGTCTTGCATGTTTTTGCCCACGCCGGGCAGATCCTGTTTGACCATGATGCCGTGTTCACCCAACTGCTCTGGTTCACCAACGCCGGAAAGCATCAGCAGCTGCGGAGAGTTGATGGCGCCGCCACACAGGATAATTTCGCGCGCTGCATGGACGGTCTGTTCGGTGCCGCTGCGGTCTGTGTAGGTAACGGCCTTGGCTTGTCCGTCTTCGATCATGACCCGGTCCACTTGCGCGTGGGTCACGATTTCCAGATTGTCGCGCGATCGGGCAGGATTGAGATATGCCACCGCTGCCGAGCATCGGCGCCCATTGCGTGAAGTCAGCTGGAAGAAACCAACGCCCTCCTGATCTTTGCCATTGTAGTCGGGATTGAACTTGTATCCCGCGGATTGGGCCGCCGCGACCCAGGCGTCCGTGATCGGGCGTTGGATGCGCATGTTTGAGACCGACAATGGGCCCTGGTCGCCGTGGTATTCATCGGCCCCGCGTTCATTGTTTTCCGCTTTTTTGAAAAGTGGCAGCACATCGTCCCAGGACCAGCCCCGGTTGCCCATCTGCGCCCAGCGATCGTAGTCCTGCGCCTGTCCGCGGACATAAAGCAGCCCATTCAGAGATGAAGACCCGCCCAAAACCTTACCGCGTGGCCATTCGATCGACCGGCCGTTTAGTCCGGGATCGGGCTCCGTTTTGTAGCACCAATCAACGCTCGGATTATGGATCGTCTTGAAATAACCCACCGGGATATGGATCCACGGATTCCAGTCGCGCCCCCCCGCTTCGAGAAGAATCACTTTATTCTTTGGGTCCGCGCTAAGCCGGTTCGCGACCACACAGCCCGCTGAGCCTGCACCAACAACAACGAAATCAGCGTTCATTTTACCGTTTCCCCCAAGATGGATGAAGAAAAGTCTATACAGATGCCCGAAATCATACTAGCCTTTTTTGAAACAAAAAGTCTCAATAATGGACGATACAACTCAAACGGGAGGAACCACATGAGTGTACAAGACAAACTAAAAGGCATTTCACGCCGCGACGTGTTCAGACTGGCTGGCCAGTACGGCATGTCCTCGACCCTGCTGGCGGCCGGGTCTTTCGGCGGAGCGATGAGCCTTGCCAATCTCGCGTCGGCGGCAGAGTCGACCTACGAGAAACGGTTTGCCAAGGAGGCCAAGCACACACTGAAATTCGGTGCGGCTGGCTTTAACGCCCGCAACCTGCTGATCGAACGTGCTGGCGCATTGGAGTTTGCCCGCGACCTGGAAAGCCGCACCGATGGCGAGATCCGTGTCGAGTTCATCGGCGACAACCAGATCTGTGGCCAGGTATCCTGTGTCGAGAAAGCACAGCAGGGGATCGTCGATATCTATGCGGCTTCCACACAGAACTCTGCCGGGGGCGCGCCGTATCTGAACGTGCTGGATTACGCGTACATGTTCCGTAACCGCGCGGACCAGTATCACTTCCTTTACAGCCCTGCGTCGCAGAAACTGCTGCGTGAACCCTATGAGCGTCGTCACGGTCTGAAATTCCTGTTCAGCCACGCTGAACTGCGCGGGATCCAGCTGGGTCTGGCATGGGAAGACAAGGAAACTGTCACTTCTGTTGAGCAGCTCTTTGGCACCAAAAACCGCGTGACGGGCACACAGCTGGGTCGCATCGCGATGACCGCGCTGAACCTGAACCCGGTGCCGGTGGCATGGGAAGAGACCCTTGATGGTCTGAAGCAGGGCCTGATCGATGGTGCGGAAACATGGGCATCTGCCGTGGCTTACGCCAACATGTCGCCTGTTGTGTCCCAGTCAGTTCACCTGAACTTTTTCTGCGGTACTGAGCATACAGCTATGAACGCTTCTGTGTTCGACGGCCTTGGCGGTGAACTGCAGGATGCGGTGATGGAAAGCTCCTATTGGGCGCAGACACATGTGCAGGCCGCAAACGAAGCGGCTTTGGTCAAGACGGTCGGCTTGTCCGATCCGATCCTGCCCGGCACAATCTTTGCCGAGAACAATGTGCGCAACGCATTCCTTTCCGACGCCGAAATCAAAAAGGCCGAGGAAATGTGTTCACCCGAATATCAGCCGCAGCTCTGGGAAGAGTGGCGCGAGCGGATCAACGGTTGGGCCGGTGGCATCGACACCTACCAGGAAATCTATGACGAAGTGCGGACTATCCCAGGCGATACACTGCCTGAAAACGTCGAGCCTCGTCGCTGGTGGAAAGCGTAACGTACGCCTAAGCTACTCAAGCCGGCCTCGAACGGGGCCGGTTTGTTTGTCCAAAGAATGCGAAAACGCATCATCCGGACATCGGGACATCAAGGGAGGGACACCAGATGTCGATCTGGTCAGACGCAGTCACTATCGTCACAGCGACGTTGAGTGGCGACATCAATTTCAAAGTTGTGCAAGCCTACCGCTCTCCGGCGGCATGGTACGTTTTTGGTTTGATCACTTTGGTCGGCGCGGTGTTGTTCTACTACCGTGAACGATGGGCTGAGCGTTTCGAGGAACGGCTCGGCTATTCGGTGACCAAGTTTACCCACCCGATCATTGCTCTGATGCTTGTGATTGGTCTTTCCGCTGCGTTTCTGCCGCCGGTGGCACAGGTCTTGTCGACGATCACAGGCGATAATCTGGGTCTGATCGTGGTTTTGATCCCCATCCTGTTGATGCTGATCGAGCGTACGCCTGAGCGCACGATCGTGATCTATTGCTATATCGTGATGGCCGCGATCATCTTTATCGGTGTCATCCAGCGCTTTGTCTTTTCTGTGCAGGTGCCATGGTCGACCACGATCCCGCCGCTGCTTTTCATGGTGATGGCTTGGTACGGGGCGGCTTTCAACGTGCGTCTTCGCACCCACCTTAGCTTTACGGAATTCCGCACCAAATTCGGACCCAAAGGCCAGCTTTTCTGGCTGACGTTCGATAACTTCCTCTGGATTCTCTTTTGCATCATTGCCGTCACCACGACGAGCCGCGTGACCGTAAACACCTATGATAACTTTGCGATCGTGCTGGGTACTGATGACATCATGCGGTGGTGGTTCCTTGTGACGATGCCGGTCTGTTTCACGCTGCTGGCGGCACGTGCGCTTGAGAACATTGTGGAAGACTTTGCCCGCTATCGCCGAGGCGATGTGCTGATGGAGCAAGCCGTGATCGGGGGGGATACCTAAGATGACCGACGGAACATGGATCACAATTATCTCTTTAGCCGTGACGTTCCTTTTCATGATGGGAACGCCGGTTCTGCTGATCATCTTCTACTGGGTGGTGGGCTGCAGCTTTGTGCTTGACCTTACGCTCGACAACACGGGCGCTGAGTTGCTCAATGTCTTCAAAGACGGATTTGCCCTGATGGCGATGCCGCTCTTTATTCTGACGGGTGACCTGATCAACAAGTCGGGAATCGCGAAACGCTTGTCGGATTTTGCCTATGCCTGCCTAGGCTGGTTAAGAGGCGGTCTTGCGATGGCGTCCTTGGGCGCGTGCGGTCTTTTTGCTGCGATTTCGGGTTCAAACTCAGCGACGACCGCGACCATTGGCTCAATGCTCCATCCTGAGATGGTCAAGGGCGGCTATGATGAACGCTTCTCTGCGGCAACTGCGGCGGCGGGTGGTACGGTTGGGATCATCATCCCACCGTCGATTATCTTCATTGTCTATGGTTTCCTGATGAACTTGCCGATCTCTGATCTGTTCATCGCGGGCCTGGTGCCCGGTTCGCTGATGGTCCTCGCGATGATGGTCATGTGCTTCATTGTTTGTTCCATCAACGGCTGGGGCTACCTGATCAAGCTCTCTTTCTCCCGTGTGTTGAAAACGGGTATTGGCGCATGGCTGGGCTTTTTCGCCATCGGCCTGGTCCTTTGGGGCATCTACACCGGCAAGTTCTCTCCGACAGAAGCTGCGGGTGTGACGGTGGGCTTTTGTATCATCGTTGCCATGCTGAGCTACCCGGCCAACAAGGTACTGGGGATGAGCCCGGACACGCCGATCGAGGAAAAGTCGGTCACATCCATGTTTGTGGTCGAAGGCTTCACCCTGCGTGAGATTCCGTCGATCGTTGTACGCTCAGCGCAGATTTCCGGCATCCTCGCCCCGCTGATTGCGGTGTCTGTGGTGATGCAGCAGATCCTGTCCCTTTTGGGTGCACAAGAGGTGATTGGCGGGTTTGTGACCGGGATGGGTGGCTATTATCCCGTGCTCTTTACCGCGATGGCGATTGTCTTTGTCGCTGGCATGATCCTGGAATCGCTGCCAGTGACGATCATCCTTGCACCTATCCTTGCGCCGATTGCGGCAGAGGTTGGCGTGGATCCGATCCAGTTTGCGGTAATCTTCCTTGTGGGTGCCTCTATCGGGTTTATCACGCCGCCTTATGGTCTGAACCTTTATGTTGCCTCGGGCGTGACGGGCGTGCCGTACTTCCGGCTGCTGCGCTATGCGACCATGTATCTTGTGTCGCTGGTGGCGGTGTGGTTCTGCGTGGCGATCTTCCCGTCACTCAGCAAGACCTTGTTGCCCGGAGGCGGCATCTATGAGCTTCTTACTGGCGGCGGGGGCGGTTGATCCCACTGGCATGTTGCCCTAGATCAACTCCGACATAAGGAGACATACTTCTAATGGCGGATGCCAGCAGGTCTGAAAAGACGATCCCAACCAACATGCGCCTGTTGCTGCTGCTTGAGGAAATTGCTCGGGTGGGTGTCCCTATGACACCCACCGCAGCAAACGAGGTTCTGGGGCTGCCCAAGCCCACCATTCATCGGCTATTTCACCGCCTCGAAGAAGAAGGTTTTCTGCAGCGCGATATTGATGGTCGGTCCTATGCCGCAGGTCAGCGCTTGCGCCGGATGAGCGTGAACGTCCTGTCGTCTTCGCGCCTGCGCACGGTTCGGCTGGCGGTCCTCAATTCCCTCACAGAAGATGTGGGTGAGACCTGCAACCTTGCCACGCCGGATCGTGAGGGGATGGTCTATCTGGACCGGGTTGAAACCAAGTGGCCCCTGCGTATCCAGTTCCCGGTGGGAACCGTGGTGCCGTTTCATTGTACGGCAAGTGGCAAGATGTATCTTTCATCCCTCGCGCCACATCTGCTGGCCAAATATCTTTCAAGCGCCCTTCTTGATCAGCACACGCCTTTTTCACTGACTGATCCGGCCAACCTGCAGGAAGAACTGGAAAAAACTCGCGCGCGTGGGTTTTCTGTCGACGCTGAGGAATTCTTGGAGGGCATGGTAGCTGTAGCGGTTCCGGTTCTTGATGATCTTGGCCGCCTGACGTCCACGCTGTCGCTGCATGCGCCGACCCAGCGCGTGAGCCTGTCGACGCTTGAACAACACCTTGACCGGCTCAAACAGGCGTCCGCAGATTTGTCAGAACTGATGCTGCGCTGAATCGCGCATCCATCCGTCCTCGAACGCGACATTTGCCACGCCCGCCAGCCGCGTGATCCTGTGAACCTCAGCTTCAAATGCGCGTTGTCGTGCGGTGCCCCAGCGTACCCTTGGTTCAGGCCATACAGCGCGGACGCGCAGACAATCCTGATCGCGGAAAGCTTTCATATCAACGCGCCCCACCAATTTGTCTCCCTGAAGGATAGGAAAAACATAATAGCCGTAGATGCGCCGCGGCTCTGGCACGAACATCTCGACCCGGTAGGTGAAACCGAATAGCCGCTCCGCTCGCTTGCGGTCTCGCAAAGCAGGATCAAAAGGGCTGAGGATACGCAGCCGTTGCGTCGGCGGTGTTTCAAGCGCCGGATCCTCCAAGGCCTCCGGCCGGATGTAGCTGGATTTGAAACTGCCGTCTTCGCCTTCGACGTCCACTTCTATCAGAAGGCCCGCGGCACATTCTGCCAAACACCAGGTCTTTGCTTCGGCTGGGCTGATGTGCGCCCAAAAGGCGGCCAATTCGCCATGCGTTGCAAAGCCAAGCCGCGACAGCGCCTGATCACAGCACCATGCGATGGTTTGTTCAGCATCAGGCATCGCTGCGGGCGCGGTCAGGGTCTCGTCCAGCACGCGCTCGGTCAGGTCATAGCGTTTCTTGAAACCGTCCCGGCCGACCACGGTCAAGGCCCCGCTGCGCCAAAGATATTCCAGTGCGGTCTTGGAAGGATGCCAATCCCACCAGCCGCCGGACCCCCGCTTTTCGTCCTTGCCCACATCTGAAGAACAGCATGCACCATGGTCGCGAATATGGTTCAGCACTGACTGAAACTGCGCTTCAAATCCCTCTCTGCGATCCTTGCTCCAACGGCCGCGCAACCGCTGTGCATCACGCGTACGTCGCAGATGCCACCACCGATAATACTCCATCGGTATCACCGCGGCATCGTGGGTCCAGTGCTCAAAGAGTGCCTTGTCCTTTTCATAGAGCCGCTTGAGGTCGTGCGGCCGATAACGCGGTTTGCGGGACCAAAGGATAAGATCGTGGGCCCGTGCAACGGTGTTGATGCTGTCAAGTTGCACAAATCCCAGCGCCTCTATCATGTCCAACAGCGCGGTACCCGAGGCAGGTCCCTTCGGTGTGTCCGCCAGCAAATGCCGGTCCATAAACAAGCGGCGTGCCGAAATGTTGTCCAGTCTTGGCCGCGTCATCCCTTGCGGCGACGGCGCAAGGTATCGCCGTATGACAGAGTAGGTGTAAGTGTCTGCTGACGTGGCTCGCCCTCATCCTGGGTGTCGCCGATATCGCTCATTACAATGCGCGCGGCAGTCTGCCCGATTTGACGTCGGCAGGAATCCATTGTGGCCAACTGACGTGGCAAACCCTGCAACAGCTCAACCCCGTTAAAGCCTGCAAGCCCGATCGTTCCGGGAACATCAATGCCCTGATCGATAAGCCATAGCAGCCCGCCCGCCCCGATCATGTCGTTGGAATAATAAAGAAAATCCAGATCAGGAGATCGCTCAAGCATCTCCTGCGTCATCTCGCGCCCTTTCGCAAGCGCAGAGCCGCCCGAGTAGAATGCACGGTCCTCGATCTCGACCCCGGCCTTGGCCAGCCCCTCAGTGAACCCTTCGAAGCGTTTGCGCGCCCGATGATCCAGAGGCATCTTGGTACCCATGAACCCGATGTGCTCGTATCCTTCCTTGAGAATTGCGCGGGCTGTCTCGCGGCCTGCGCGGCGGTGGCTGATGCCAACCATCGCGTCAATGGGCTTTCCATCGGTATCCATGATCTCGACTACGGGGATACCGGCATTGCCCAGCATGGCGCGTGTCGCATCCGAATGCTCTAGCCCGGCAATGATCACGCCAGATGGCCGCCAAGAAAGCATTTCGTAAAGAACGCGCTCTTCTTTCTCCGGCAAATAGTCAGTCACGCCGACAACCGGCTGCAGAGGGGTGTCCTCCAACGTCTGGTTGATGCCGTTCAATACTTCGGGAAACACCATATTGCTAAGCGAGGGAATGATCACTGCCACAAGATTGACCCGCTGCGATGCAAGCGAGCCGGCAATCTGGTTGGGCACATACCCAAGCGTCTTTGCCGCCGCCAACACCCGGTCGCGCGTTGCTGCGGACACATCGCCGCGATTGCGCAAGACGCGACTGACCGTCATCTCCGACACCCCGCAAGCATCAGAGACATCCCGTAGGGTCAGTGGCCGTTTGGAGGTCGTGGTCAAATTTCAATTCCCAATAGCTACGCCACCAGTTAGCGCGAACAGCGCCTTGCGTTCAAGCGGATCAATCTGACAATGACAACCGATGCTGACTGAGCTAGAAATTTCCCGAAACGGCCCCGTGGCTCAACCGGATAGAGCAGCCCCCTCCTAAGGGGCAGGTTGCAGGTTCGAATCCTGCCGGGGTCACCAAAACCACCTGAAAAATATGGCTTATTTACAGGACGTTGTGCGGAAGCCTGTAGAAAGTCCCATCAGCTTTCGCGGGGAAATCGGCTGAAACGGCCGATTTCTCGTACAAAACCTGTACAAAATTCGCACGTTTGTGCGTATTTCGGGGGCCAATCATGAGCCGCCATAGCTTTGATCCCGAAATCGCCGGACGTGTCGGCCTCAATGCAGCGGTGATTTTCCAGAACATCGCCTTCTGGATCGAAAAGAACCAAGCCAATCGCCGTAACTTTCGCGACGGTCGGTACTGGACCTACAATTCCATCTCGGCCTTTGGCGAGTTGTTCCCCTATCTGAGCGAAAAGCAGATCCGAACAGCGCTCGAAAAGCTGGTCAGCGCAGAGCTGATCATCAAGGGCAATTTCAGCGATGATCGCTATGACCGGACCTGTTGGTATGCCTTGGGCAACTCCATTTGCCCAAATGGGCAAATCGACCCGACCGAAAGGGAAAAAGATGCATTTGCCTCTGAGGGCAAGCCATCTGCCCCAGAGGGCAAATCCTATAAGAACAGATATAAACCATATCAAAAACCAAATCCTTCGCACGCGAAGGCGGCGGTGGAAGATGAGATTTCAGAAAAGATTTTGTCCGCCTATCCCGAGGATCGCATTCGCGGCAAAGCGGTTTGCCTCTCACAAATCCACCAAGCGCTGGCCGACGGAGTGGATGCCAAAGAGCTCGAGGACGCCGTTCGGACCTATGCGACCGAGACCGAAGGTTTCACCCGATCCAAGGTGTGCTTCTCCGACAATTGGTTCAGCTCTGGCCGCTGGCTGAAATACCTTCACGATGTTGAGGAAGCGCGAGTATCAAGCAAAGTCAAAGAGGCCGAGATGCTTAAAGGCTTGGCTGGCTGGGTCACAGATCGCCATCCACTGTGCCGCCACATCACACCCGGCCAAGTGACCGCTTTGCTGGCAGCAAACCTGGTCAGCCCTGCTGAAATCGAAGCGGCGGGACTCAGAGCATGAGTGCGACCGATCCTAACAAAAAGCAGAGAGCAAGGTTACCCACCGATTACATCGGCGGGACTTGTGAGGGGCGGCAAGCCTCCCCTTCAAACCCCAACCAGACGCGCGCAAGCGGCGTCAAAGAGGGCCTCTCCGAGAGCGTGATCTTTCGATGCACCCCGTCGGAAAAGGCAGCACTTGTGGCCAAGGCGCGCGCCGCTGGCCTGCCCAATGCCACGCTGATGCGCGAGGCCTTGGGGCTGACCGAGGCGCGTCGGCGCAAGCCAGTCCCCCGTGTTTGACCCGAAGCTGACCTTTGCGATTGCCCGTGTCGGCGGCAACCTCAATCAGCTGTCACGCTGGATCAACGGCGCGGTCAAATCCGGCCGCGCGAGCCAGATCGACGCGCTCAAGGTCGTTTCGCAGCTGGTGGTCATCGAGCGGCAATTGGCGCAGATCGTGGCGGCGCACACAGGCGAGAACTGCGAATGATCATCTCGTTCTTCTCCACCGGCACAGGCGGCGGTGCTGCACCCGTCGACTACCTGATCGCGCGCGAAGTTCTGGCCTACGACGAGAACCGCAATCTGATCCGCGACGACATCGGCCAGCCGCAAACCAAGATCCGCGACCCGCTGCCCGAGGTACTGCACGGCAATCCCGATCAGACCCGCGACCTGATCGATGCGAGCGCCAACAAGTGGAGCTACACGGCAGGCGTGATCAGCTTTGCCGAGAGCGATGATCCCAGTACCGGCGCCCAGCAAGAGGCCATTGAGCTATTTGAGGCTCTGGCCTTTGCCGGGCTGGACAGAGATCAATACGATTGTCTCTGGGTGCGCCACTCCCATGAAGGCAACGTCGAGCTGCACTTCTGCACGCCACGCCTTGAGCTCAGCACCGGCAAGGCACTGAACATCGCGCCGCCTGGACACGAGAACGCCTTTGCCAGCCTCCGCGATCTGATGAACAAGACGCACGGTTGGGCAGACCCTTTGGACCCAGCACGCGCCCGTGAAGTGAGGGCGACGATTGAAGCGCCGACGCGTGCGCAGGGGCGCGAGGGTTTGCACGATTGGATTCTCGATCAGATCAGCGTCGGCACCATTACCGACCGCGCCAGCATGATCGACGCACTCACAGACGCGGGCTTCGAGATACCCCGCACCAGCAAGAATTACATCACCGCCAAAGACCCCGACACCGGCGAACGCTGGCGTTTGAAAGGAGAGATTATCCATGACAACTGGCAAGCCGAACCGCCTCGCCGAGAAATTGAACGCGGACCTGGAGACGATCCGGAGCGACCACGCCGCCTTGATGGCATCTCATCTGGACAGCTTCAGGAGCGATTTCAGCAGCATTGCGACCAGCGCGCTGCATACAATCGAGACCGATATCAGGTTCTTTCTCAGCGACAGCAAGAGCGAGTTGGAGAGGCGGAGCGAGACGATCAGGCGCTGGCTGACGATCTCGCCGTGGGTGATCGTGGGGATGGTCTTGGCCTGGATCGTGACGGTGCTGATCGCGAGTTGGTTTTGGACGGGTTTGATGACGCGCTCGGAGTTGAAGGAACTGGGTCTAACCCCGATCGAACAGTCCGGGCAGACATGGGTGACGCTGGACCCGAACCGGACAGAACTGAAGACCTGCACGATGGCACAAACATCCATCATCTGTATCGAGATCAAGGAGCCTTAGATGACCAATCCACCTACAACACCCCTGACAGCTTTGGAGCGCGAATTGCTCGCATCCGTCGAACGGTTGGTGACGGCCTGCGAGAGCTCCGCCAAGGAATTGCACGCCTTGGAGAAACGCTCGACCAGCAGGATCGAAAGCAAGGTGAATGGCTTGGCGCATTGCGTGGCGCTATTGATGAAGTCACATCTCACGTCCGTCACCACATTGGCCGACTTGCTGCGCGAGGAGCAGAATTACGACACGCTGCAGTCGGGGTTAGAGACCAGCTGGAAGCTAGCGAAGGACGCCGAGAAGCGGCTGAGCGAAAGCTAGATGCGAGAGATAGCCACCGAAGCGCGGGACACTCGCTTTGACGAATTTCCAAGCCGCAGAAAGGCACCACATGCAATTCGACCACACCCAATTCACGCTCGGTTTCCGCCAAGCCCTAGATCACGGCATTGACTATCGCGACTTTGATAAGGTCGACCGCTTGCCCAAAAGCGTTCCCCTGATGGCAATCGCTGGCGTTTGGGGCGACTACAATGACATTCGCTGCCTGTTCATCGACCAAATAGGCAAAACCTACCGTCGCCATATAACCGGCCGTGCCGACCAGTACATCGTCCGCGAGTTGGATTTGAATGCGAAAGAGATGGAGGTCGGGCAGGTGGTTGTGGTGGAAAATGACTAACTAGCGTCGTTGCGAACCCGAAGCTGGCTGTAGACGCGAGGCCGCTAAGTTAGTCAAATGTAAGCGGACCTTGAGCGCCCGCGTTTGCGTGATTGACATATTTCGACGAAGCGAGTTGGCAGCAATCGTTTGTTAAAGGTCAAGAGACGGTTCGAACCACTAGACTCACCGGCGAAATTCCCAATCGAAGGACAGCCCACATTGACCGAATCCGGTGGCTCAAAGCTGCTGTTAATGGTCTCGCGCTGTATAGTTGCTCATCACCAGCCATAGGAGACATTGATTGGCGCGCCGTTGGCTGGATGCTTAAATTGCGGACGATGGCAGAACCGAATTTCGAACAGCTTCGCCAAAAGACTGTAAAAGTTCGTGATCCTTCGCTAACAGATCCCGCAGTCGTCGCGGAAGCTCAAGCTGCACACCCTCGCCGGAATGTGTTCGGTTACATATGTTTGCCTTGTGCAGGCCAGGAAGTTTGTTGTTGATCTCAGCTTCAAAGCCGGCGTCGCGCAGCGAGGCGCCGACAGCGTCGCGTAAAAGAGTGGCGCGACCACCCAGCCACACAGCGTCAGTTCCTTCGTTCCCCCGTCCATGGATTGCAATAGCGAACCGAGACCTGCCGACAAGTTCGACGGCCGTAGGCTCGTCGAAACGATGTGAAGTTATGTGGAAATCGCCGTGAGACCCATTCCTTAGAGCCTCGAAAGCGTAAAACGAAAGATCTGTTCCTGCGATAGCATCGGCTATTTCAGATGTCATGGGCTCGATCCATCCGCCGTGAGGCGCAAGGATCACTACCTCTGAGCCACGATCCGAGGCTCGAATGCAGTAATCGGTGTCGAGCTGGGCGTCGGCGGCAAGTTCTTTGAAGGATTGGTAACGGTCGGCCATTAAGTATCTTTCAGGAAGTGTCGAATGCTTCTCGTTGATAGTGCTTTACATCTAAGCAACCTGCGCCAGCTCAAGTCGAGCTTTGCTTGCGCCAGGAACTAATAGAAAATTGAGTATCAGATATTGGAATGTCGTCGTTCCAACGATCCCAGAAGGCGACTGTTTGGCTATCTGGCTTCATCTTTGGCTCAGCGATCCGAATTCGTGTGGGCAGCAGGCTGGCATCACCAACAACGAGCGCCTCGCCAATATCCAGGACGGGCAGCAAGTCACCAAAGCTTCCAAGGCTATCAGGCAAGAGCCGTTTGATGACGCTTTGATCGTCGCTGTTGGTCAGGCGCATTGCCACCACATTATTACATTGGCTGAGCACAGTTCGATTTACTTCCGATGGCCGCTGGCTAATCACAACAAGGCCAATTCCGTACTTCCGGCCCTCTTTGGCGATCCGTTCAAATATCTCAACAGCAACTGAGTCAGAACTGTCCGCCTGCATGCGTTCCGGGATGTACAGGTGGGCCTCGTCACACATTATTGCGATTGGATGGCGCTTGTCGGACTTTGTCCAAAGGCTGGTTGAGAAGATAATTTGAGCCAATAGGCTCACCATCAGTGGCAACACGTCAGACGGCACCTCTGAAAAGTCGATGATTTTAATGCCACCTTCTTTGTTGTCTTGTGCTCCACGTCCCGCAGAGATGGCGTGGACCATCCGTTCCAGCCAAGCCATGTCCATACATTCAGGTGGTGGCTGGAACAGAAAAGCCAGACGGCGGTCATGTCTTTTGGCTTCCAGACGACCAATCAACCGGCTGAGTTTGCCATGATAGGGACCCTGCTTATCGCCCCTTGCCCCTGGAACCATCTCTTCGTCCAGATCCTTAAGCTTCCTAAGAACGGTGTTGATATCGAAGGGCACGGGGCTGTCGATCGTAAAATTTTCCAGGACTTCTTTGTGTTCGACTGGGTCAAGTAAGCTCTTTTTTGCGTCAACGATTGTACGGGTCATGATCATTGATTGGTTCGGAGCATTCTGGTCACTGCGGTCGACAAACATCGACAACAAAGCCTCATAGCCCAGCAGCCAATATGGTAAGTGAAGGACGTCATCTGCCAAACCACGATCATGTTCTATGTCTGATGGTCCGGCGATCCGAAGGTGCCTGAATGCTTCGCTCTTTAGCGGGCGATATTCGCCATGGATGTCGAACAAGACGGCATTAGCTTGCGGCAACTCGGCAATCTGATCGAGCAACCTTGCTGTGGTCCAAGACTTCCCAGAGCCCGTACTGCCGACTATTACCGCGTGGCGTTGAAATAGCTTGTTCCCATTAAGGTAGGCGATAGCTTCGTCATCTAAGGTGAAATGACCAAGGGATAGCTTGGGGCCGTCTGTTCTAACGTCGGAAATGACTTGCATGAATTTGGTAAGCCGATCGCCATCCAGCGAAAAGCAGTTTGCGTCGATTTCGGGAACAGTCTCAAGAGTACGGCGAAACACGTTCTGATCAGTTCCGACTCGGTCGAGCAGTGTTCCAATGAGGGTGACTTTCACCAAGTTGTTTTCGTTCGGAACGAGATCTTCGTCGCCTAGATCGACCTCCTCCAGTTCACGCGTGTCTGGCTTCCGGGTGATCTTTACGACAATACCAATTAGGTGCTGGCCGGGCTTGCTGCTTTGAAGAACAACCAGCCGGTTGACCTGGAGACGTTTGAGCCGGTCCAGATCATCAACGCGTATAGTGACCGCAGCGGTATCGACTGAAATGACGCTGCCAAGGGATTCCGTGTCGGAGAAGTTGAAAATGGACATTTACACTACCTAAAGGACTAATTTGTTGAAGCCGCCGAGCGACCAAAGATCTGGTGTTGTGACATCGGTGCCCTCCGGACAGGTAGGCGAGTAAACTTTACTACCGGTTCCGGATAGTTCGATTCCCAAGTAGTTCGTGCCCGCCTTGTTTTTCAGGAAATCCTTCGCTTCTTCCGTCAACGTTCGGGCCAGTACCACTGTTGGGACGTTCCGCTCACGGCATCGCTCGATGAGTTTGGGGTGGATGTGCTGGTCTCGAAAACCAAAACCCACACAAAGGAAGGCAGAAGCAGCCTTTAGTGCTGCATCGGCTCCGTTGATGGTTGTTCGAAACGGATCTTCATAGGTCTTTTCGTATTTGTTTAACCCCGGCGTTACGATAAGCGGCGTGTAGTGATCTTTGGACGGCAGCTCGAACACTGGTAACCCTATCGTCCTATCATCGGCAGTGCGGAACCAATCAAGAGACCCGTGGATCTTCCAAATCTTAACGACGCGGGCGGCCTTTGCCCCGTGAACCAGTTTTACACGGCCCGTACTTTCCCACGTCTGAATGTAACCCGGCGCAAAGCCAGTCTGAAACAACACATTCTTGGAGTTGCAGGCAAACTCGGCAACGCGGTCATAATTTGTCGTGACCACATGTACCTCACTATGCGTACTGCTGAACATGTTGGCCAAGAGTCCGCCCAAAGCGAAGTTACCATCCTGGGCGGCAGCTTCCAAAAGCTGCATGTCTTTGTCGTTCACGCAACGCCAAGTTAGACTTACAATTTTTGAGAGTAGCGATGCAGGCAGTGTTTTGCCCTCCAAAGCCGCCTCGAGGTGATCGCCGTTGGCCAGCGCTACCTTTACTAGCAACCAAGCATCACCTTCAGCGTCCCCCTCTGTCTTCATGTTTTCGCTAAGGTACGTGCTCAGCTCCCCCATGCTGGGAAGCCCATGAGGCATTGATGCTCCGCTGCCAAGGACGATTGTAGGGCAGCCATGAAAGCAAGATTGGGCGATCTTGGAAATTTGTTCTTCCGTCACGAGAAGGTAATTCCTCCTAATCAATAGGGTTTAACCAAATTTTCGCTATCGTACTCAACAACTTAAAAATGGAAAGTGTATTATTGAGCTCAACTCACCTTTAGGCTGATTGGAATCCTCTGAAACTTCGAATGAGACGTCTTGGAAGTGGAAACATTCAGCCTGCACTTCCTATCCTTGGCCAACTTTCTTGGATACAGCACAGAATGTCTGCTCTCTACCCGAGCACTACCAACGGTATACAGCAGGCCGTTAAAGCTCATTGAGGCTGTTGCCTGCGGCTCCCCGGCCGGTAATTCGCCACAGGTGCGTAAAAGGCGTTTGTGGGTGTGTCACACCGCCAAGATTGCCACTGTACTACCTTATTAGGAGTTCCTCTGTCTCCTTGCGCTGCGCTATCCAGGACGCGAAACTGGTCACAAAGCCATTCTCTAAAGGCTCAAGAAATTCAACCAGAACAATCTGGTAGGAGAGTTGGCTGCACGGTATAGTAGTTTTTGGAGCTATGTCGCTCTTCTTGATTGTAACCGGAATTATCTCAAATATCATGAACATCGATTTCAAGGCCATCAGAACCATAGACGGGAAAGCCTCGACCGGATTCGAAGAACTCGTGTGCCAACTCGCAGCTTTGGAGCCAGTTCCGGAAGGCGCGCGATTTCATCGAAAGGGTTCAGGAAAAGACGGTGGCCTTGAGTGTTTCACACGCTTTTCCGACGGAACAGAATACGGTTGGCAGGCCAAATACTCTTGGCGGTTCGATCACAATTTGGAGCGTAGCTTGCACAGTTCAGTCAAGAGCGCTATTAAAAAGCACCCCAATCTAACCAAGATCTTTGTTTGCCTCCCCTTTGACCGGTCGGATCCCTTTTCCACCAATGAGACGCAGCTGGAGGCGTTCGAGAGGTGGCGGAATAAAGAAGTCGCGGAAGCAGCCAAGCAGGACCGACAACTCGAAATCGATCTCTGGGACGCTTCCGCGCTTAAGACGAAGTTGACCAATCCAAGTGGCCATCATGCTGGCCGCATCCGTTACTGGTTCGAGAGTCAATTCCTCTCGCCTTGTTGGTTTCAGGACCAGTTCGAGCGTAGCAAAGCTGCTCTTGGCCATCGTTATACGCACGAAACCAGCGTGGAAATTCCCATCCGCCGCGCGCTCCTTGGAGCCACTCGGAACCCTGAGCTATTAACCTCGTTGCGCAATCATCGCAACGACCTGCGAGAAGCCTGCAACGAGTTTCAGACTGCTTTCGTGCTTTCAGACGAAGACGCCGATACGATGTCTGCGCTCGGCGAATTATTGGATGATGTTGATGAACTTCCTCATCAAGCCTGGCCGGTTGACCACTGGCGCAATGTGCTGGGTCAAGGGTTAGATATCGTTGAGCGCAAATATCACGATGAGATCCGTGAAACATATTCCACAAACAGTGATGAGAAAAAAACTAAGAAGAACCAGGTGTATGACGCGCGCCACGCGCTCGAAAAGCTGGAGCGTGTCTCTGCAACGCTGCGGGCGAGAGCTTGGGAAATGGCCGTCATTCCTCATATGCTTATTACTGGCGAAGCTGGCAGTGGTAAGTCCCACCTTCTCGCCGATGCTTGCAGCCATCAGCTGAACAAGAAGCGACCCGCTGTGTTGTTGCTTGGCGGCCAGTTGAACGACGCGGAAATCTGGCCCCAAATTTCGAACCAACTTGGTCTTCCCCTTCACTACACGCGAGATCAATTACTTGGGGCGCTCGACGCCGCTGGCGAAGCTGCTGGCGTCAGAACCATGCTTTGTATCGACGCGATTAACGAGCGCAATGGGGGCGAGGTCTGGCCGAGCCGTTTCGCCGCCTTTCTCAAAGACGCAGAAGCTTATCCCAACGTGGTCGTCGTTCTATCCTGCCGGTCGACTTATCTGTCGCAGATTGTGCCGTCACATTTGGACGATGCTAAGCTGCCGCGTCTCGAGCACTCTGGGTTCTCGATGCGTGATGCGCGCAAATTTCTTTCTCTGCGCAATATCCTGCTGCCGGATCAACCATTTTTACCGAACGAACTCCGCAACCCGCTGTTTTTGAAAGTCTGCTGCGACGCTTTGGATCGCCAAGGCAAGAAGGGCTTTCCCAAGGGAATGCAAGGCGTAACAGAGATTTTTGAGATGTACCGAGTCGCGCTCTGCGACGCAGTGGAAGCTCGCTTAAAACTTGCTCCGCGCCGGAAATACCCTGTCAAAGCGATCGAAATCCTCGCCAAGGAGATCGCTACAACTACTGATCCTCTCATTGACTATGATCGAGCAGCAGACCTTCTTGCACCCATCTGCGGGAACAATCCCAGCCTCGATAGCGATTTGCTCGAAGCGCTCAGCGACGAAGGCCTTCTCGCAATAGAGCCGATCCGCGAGAATGGCGAAGATAGGGAATATGTCCGCTTCAGCTTTGAGCGGTTCGGCGACCATGTGGCCGCGCAAGCCATCCTTGACGCGACACTGATCGACGAGACTCTTCCATCGCCGCTTTCGCACGACATCGCACTTTTCAAAGCATGCTCACGCCAAGGTGCTCCACAGGGCGTCCTCGACGCTCTCGCAATTCAATTGCCGGAACGGACTGGCGTGGAACTTCCGGACGCGGTCAAAGACGCAGACCGCTGGTTGATTTATTGTATCTCCCGCGAAAATATCGCTTTGCGTCGGCGCGAGAGTGTGACGGCGCGAAGTTTCGAATTGCTGGGAGAATGGGTTGACCCAGATGAGATCTGGAACGCACGAGTCCAGCTCGCGCTTGGGACAGACGGGCCTTTCGGACTGAATACATTCCATCATGACCTATTGCGCTTGCCTATGCCTAAGAGGGATGCGGAATGGTCGAGCTATGCTGGCGAGTCCGCGGACAACGGACGAGAAGGTGAGGAGGAACTCGATACTCCACTACACGACCTTATGGATTGGGCAATGGACGCGAGACCTGGATCGTTGGATGACGAAGCCGCTACGAACGCTGCGGTCCTCCTTACTTGGTGTCTTTCGACGACATATCGGCGCGCGAGGGACCGCGCCACCAAAGCCCTGGTTGCTCTGCTTATCGCGTCTCCCAAATGTGGTCTGGAACTGCTTTGTCGCTTCGACGAGATCAATGATCCCTACATTGGCGAAAGACTTGCCGCCGCAATCTATGGCGCGGCCTTGCAATCTGCATGGACCGATGCGGAACTGACCAAAATCGCCCAGATGACCGCGAACCGCCACTTTGTGGAGAACAATCCGCCTATAGACCTGCTGTGGCGCGATCATCTCGTCGGACTTCTCGAGTACTCCAGGCATCGTTGCTGCGCACTTGACGTTCCAAAGGATACACAGCTCCAGGCTCCGTTCGACAGTCCATGGCCTCTTGAATTTGCTCCAGACATGGAGCGTGGCAAGGATCCCCGCAACTCCGAAACATCGTGGGACATTATCAGCTCGACGGACCTGCACGGTGATTTTGCAAGTTACGTAATCAAGTATGCTGTCCAAAACTGGGCAGCCGGCGAAGAGGGCTCCGCCCTTCCAACACCAGAGGATCTTTACCAAACATGGCGAGCCGAGTTCGAAACGTCCTGCACCGAAAAGGAACGTGCTCTTGTCGATGAACTAATCGCGCTCCGATCGTCATCACATGATTGGTGCTACCCTGGGACGGAGCAGGGCATACTCCACAAAGAGATGGAACAAAATCTCCGCAAGCTCCTCGGTGACCAACGGTACGAGGCCTATCGCGTCCGGGCAGGGCATTGGGCAATGGACCGCTCGGATAGCTGGGCAATAGACCGTGCGGCACAGTTCGATCTGGGTTGGGCGCAGCGCTGGATCTGCCGCAGAGTTCATGACTTAGGCTGGAAAGCCAATTTGCATGCTGGCTTTGACCGCACCTGTAGCGGCGATAGAACGAACCACACGAAGGAACGGATCGGCAAAAAATATCAGTGGATCGCGTTAAGGGAGTTGATGGCGCGTATTTCGGACCATTGCGGAGCCGTTGAACGGGACCGGCCACAACACTTGCGGGAAACCGTTCGACGCCTGCGCGATATGGATCCGAGTCACCTAATGACGAAGAGTCACGATTGGGGCTGGGCGAAGTTTGATGAGCCCACCTTCTGGATGCCTAAAGTTCCCCTTCTATCACCACGCTCGGTAGAGGAAGCGTGGGAATGGCTTGATAGCGAACGAGACTTTTTGGATGGCGAGGAATTTCTCGATTTCCAAGTCGATGAACAAGGCCTGAAATGGTTGCCGCTTAGAGATTTTCAGAGCTTCAGCGGCATCGGGGCTTCCAGAGAAACAGCGCATATAAGAACGAAGACATGGCGACGGTCGACGTGCTTTTTAGTTCGGAGAAACGATCTTGCAGGCGCACTCCAGCACCTGGACGGCCAAATACTGACAGCCGATCATGACCTAGGCTTCACAAACGATGCATTCTCAGAGGACTTTCTTGGCGAGTTAGGATGGCGCACGGACACAGGCGAGGACTGGATAACCGAGTGGGCTCGAAAATGGATTGATAAGCCTACGCCAACTTGGACAATGGCCCCTGTGGAGGGCCTTTGTCCGACGATGGAGTTCTTACAGGAAGCGAGTGGCTACAACTATAGCCTAGAGCAGAATTTGCGCCTTATATTGCCCTGTCCATGGCTGACGCGAAACCTGAATATGTCGCTCAAAGATGGGCGCGATTTGATCTACACTGACACGAATGGCAGCGAGATATTCAAGGATCCTTCAGCTTCAAAGAATGGACCAAGTACCGCTCTCGTCAAAAGCGACGCTTTTGTGCGTCTTTTGTCAGACAGGGAGTTCGCACCGATATGGGTCATTGGCGGAGGAAAGGAACTGTACTCCGACAAAAATGATGCATTCGGTCAAAGATGGTTCACCAGCACTTGGACCCTTGAGGACGGTACGTTTCGAAAATGCTCTCTTGAGACCGAGGAAGATCGTCGCCGGGAGGGGGAAGGTTCTGGCTGAGCATCAAAAGACCGGCATTCAATCCGTTTAGACAATGAGTTTATGCGAATGATTCCTTCGCACCTTTCAGACCTGAGACTACCGCCTTTTTGCCATTGCCATTGCCATTGCCATTGCCATTGCCATTCGCCCCGCGGTGTATGGCCAGAAAGTTCCGACCAAGCGAGTTCACGTGTCGCGTGATTTTTGCAGGCGCAGCTAATGTCTCTTTCGAAGGGCCAAGCCGCGGTATGGGCCGAGATCAGTCAAGGCCTGCTTTGGGCCGCTAAAGGCCGATGCGGCTTGTTGTATCGTATTGTTCCTGTAAGCTGCTATCGTGTAGGGACTGCTCCTAGCCCCAAGTAGCCTTCGGGTTTATGGGTGTCGTAGTTCCTGCACACCCAGACCATCATGCTTTCGTCGCGGCTCGTATATCGTCCAAAACTTCAGCTTCGGCTTAAATAATGGTTCCTGCGATGATCTTCGCAAGACAATCCGAACGAGACCAGTTTGTCGAAACGGAAATGTTACCATACTGTCAAACTGAAAAAAAATGAACTGCTTGTCGTCGGTCATGCCGCTACAGAGATCGGCTAGCGGTTTCGAACAATTTCCTAGTATTTTTCGAGCTGCCCCTAGAAGAACAAAACTTTGGTATCTGGAAAGCTGGCTTCGGTCAGGCCGAGTGATATGTCGCCATCCATCCCTATCAAAGTGGACACGTTGACTGGAGGTTCCGACAAATGTGGGTTTCGCTTCCAGCTCTTTATACAGTCTCCGAGACGATTCCTGAATGTGCGCCTTGCTTCGCAGGTGCAGGAAATCAGCTGCGAAAGTATGTATTCTTTGCGCCTGTAAGTCTTGATGTAAAGTTCCGCAGAGTTGGCTGATTTTCAGTTTTGCACGAGCATCGAATAATTGGTCTTCAGGGACCAATATCTGGGATGATGTCGTGGCATCTTCAGGTTTGATGTTAACCCACCACGCGCTCAGGTCCTCTGGATCCACCAAGATTACTATTGCAGCTCCTACCACTCTGCGCCAAGCAGCTAAATTTCGAGTGAGTTGCTGGGCGGCTATTGGTATTGCAAGCATACCGTCATTGCGGCGCGTGGTTTTTACGCACTTAACTTGTGCAAAGATGATTTGGCCAGAAAGCTCGCCTCCACTTTCAAGAAATATCAAACCGTCAACGGCGTCGTCGTTATGAGCTTCGATGGGTTGCCAACGTGCCTGCCAGGATCCGAGAACGATCCTCTCAACTGCGTTTACACCCAACTGTCCCTGCCGTTGCGTTCTCAAACTCATATGTGGTTCCGATCGGTTACTTTTTAGCTCAACCTAGTCCGGCGTCACTCGAATGTCAGCTATGCTGAACTGGAGCTAACGACTGACGAGCATCGTAAATGTCCGCAAAGGGCCGTTAGTGAATACAACCTAAGTAGTTCTCTCCAAATCGGTTCATCGCCGCAGGAGCAATTCGTTCGTTGACGCTCTCATCAATGAATAATCCCCAAGGATAAACGTCGACGTTTGCTAGGTCGAAATCGTCTTTTGGGTTCGGCTTGTTTTGGCTGAGAAATGCGTAGCGGATCCCGGCCCACATCTCGAAGCCGAGTTCGACCTCGAGACCATCATATACGCTGTCCCCTGGGGCGTTGACGATCACCTTTTTGGTAATATCACCGAGTGCTTCCAAAAGCATAATGCTACACGTATGGGCCATGATGTCCGCAAGTTGGATACCCATTACCGCCTTTGAATCCTGCTCAAAGTGGAAGTTGCAGCCTGCGAGCTCCGCGTCGCCTGCAACTAAAGCCTCAGCCGCGCTTTTATGTTTGAAGAGGCCTTCATCAAAGAAGACCTCATGCTGCTGCCCAGCGAGCCGAGGATGCTTCAGTGCGCTACGCAAAAGCATCAACGAAGCTGGGCCTAATTTCCTAGTGTCTTCCGCACTATCTACAACGCACAAGGCCATTTTGCAGTTGCGTGCGATAAAGTGCTTCAAGCTGTCACGCAGCGCTTGAAGATCATCGTCATCCTTCATTGTTGCCGAAGACTTGAATTCGAACGTTCTCGGATCGAAGCCATGCTTACGGAAAAGGACGCCCATTTCTTCTGTGGGATCCGCATCACATATGGCGAATGCTGCAAGTGAAAATCCGGATCTGTGGTGCTTACTGTCGTCTAAAAATAGATAGGCCATTACTGCTTAAAACAATTCTCTCTGTGCCAGGTTACAAACTCAGTCCTTGGTCGGTTGGCGAGGCGGTCCGGCACCAAGATCTTGCCGGACGAGTTGATCATCGATGTTACGGCTTCGATATCGTTGCTCTGGCGGGAAACCAGAATAGTTAGGTCGTCTGCTAACCCAACTAGGCCGCGATCAAACATCCAATGTGCAGTTCCGGACAGGGCGAGCCCGTTGCTGACGATGTCGGGGCCGTCATGCTCTACAGGTCTGATATGAGCGGCTTCCACTTCAGCTCGGCCACCGCCATTGATCAGGCGTAAACCAGTGATGGCGCAGCGTTCGCCGTAGGCGCGCAGGACATTCTTCCTGAAGTTTCGGTCGCGAACCGCGCGGTTGGTCAGCTGGTTGACGCGTTCTCGAGCGGGCATGTGTTGGAAAGGTGTTTGAGCATCTTGAAACCCTGGCATCTGCATCGTGTCGCCTACGCGAGGCAGGATGTCCTCATCTCGTCCAAGGCCACGTTCGACTATTCGGGCAAAGTCTTCAGCTGAAAGGGTTCTTACTGCGGCTTGCGCGCGTCCGGATATCTTGCCTTGATCGTTCAGCAATCCTCTTTCGATGATTGAGTTCTCGTCCCGGAATGAAACAGGGTCGCCGAAATCAAGATACGTTCCTGGCTCGATCACCGCCAAGAACATGTCCTGCTTCCTAGGATCCGGAATGATCTCCTGGACCTTGGCGACAGCGAAGTAACCTTTGGTCTCTTTGACTTTGCTTGGCTCCAGGTAGACGATCCAATCCCCTTCGCACTGTTGGGCGCGAGAGAGGTATTGCTTGGGAAACTGATACCGCTCAGAGGGAATGTCGTCGTAGATCGAGTCGCTGCGATGGATGAAAATACCGAAGGCCATCGGATCACCCGCGTTGAAGACGTTCCAGTTTTCGATCGGCCGCGCGTAATGTCAGCACCGCACCTGTCAAAAATGGAAGTGCCAAGCCTGCTGTGGCGATGGCAAATATCATGATGGCGGCCAAAACCGAGTATTCGGCGGTCTGTTGTGCCAATGATAGTCGGCCGAAACCAATCAGGTAGAACACGCTGGTTCCCAGGAAGATCAGGTAAAGCGGCCCAAATGGTTCGATCACCTCACGGCGAGTGCGCTCCAAGACCGAATGCCGCAACATGTTCCAGCGTTTGCTTGCCTTGTTCACCAGATTACTCCCTTACCAACTCGATCCATGTGTGCACGTCATCATCCGTCACTTCACGGCCTTCGACATGCGATTGATACCAACGAGCCACGATGGCCCCGCGCTTTTCGCTTTTGATCTTTATGCCCTCGTCGGTGAGGTGCTTATCCAGCGAGCTTTCAATGTGTTTGAGCGCTTCGAAATCATGTCCAGCCCGAATGGATTTTGTGCCGAGCAGTACCCAGGCGACGTCAATATCATAGCGGCTTTGCATCTTGACGAGGGCCTCGACCGGGACGCCGCGTTTGCCCTTTTCGTAGCTGTGATAGGCACGATGCGACACGCCAATGGCGTCGGCCATAGCAGCCTGCGAGACGCCTATCTCATTGCGACAGATCGCGAGGCGAGCGCCAATCTCTGCAAACAATTCAGCATCATCTCGCACCATGCAAGTTTCCCAATTGACGAGTGCGCAATTTTGTATAAACATAGCACAAAATGACGCATATTTACGATTTTACCCATCTGACCACGTCAGAAGGTGCAGAACAAGCGATTCCATGCGTGTCGCAGATTCAACTTGAGCGGACAAGGACGACTGAAATGGCAGAGACTAACTATTCAGACAGCTCTCAGATCCTGGGGCTTGGGAAAACACCCGCGCAATGGGTCGAAGTCATGGCCGGGATGGGGATCGATATTTCAGAACGCACGTTGCGCGAACGCGCCAATGAGACGGGCGCATTCTATCGCCTTGGGCGCACCATGCTGATCACGCCTGCGCAGATTGATACGATTTTTGAAGGAGGCCAGTCATGCCGCTCCAAATTTACAAGAGGGGCCACGTTTACTGGGCCAAGGGGTGGATCGAATACAACGGCAGGCCAATCGCCGGCCCATACCGGCGAAGCACTAAGGCATCTTCAGAAGAGGGTGCACGGGACTGGATAAACCATGAGACCGAACGTCAGATCCGTCGCTATGTCGTGGGCGACGAACCGAGCAAGACGTTCTCTGATGCAATCATGCTCTACAACGCGTCGCCTAAAGCAGCGAAGCAGTTGATCCCGATTGTCGAAGCAATCGGCGACCTGTCGTTAGGTGCGATTTCTGGTGCGTTATTGAAGAACCTTGGGCCGAAACTGAAACCTAAAGCGTCGACCGATACCTGGTGGCGTGAAATCGTGACGCCCGCGGCTGCAGTGATCAACAATGCGCACGAGTTGGAGGGGACGCCGCTGATCCGCGTGAAGCCTTACGATAAGTTCGAGCGGATCGCTCAGGACAAGCGGCGTGGGAAGCTCAGCCGCGTTGAGCGTACCCCTGCAGATAAGGAGTGGATCGAGGCGTTCTGTCGGGCAGCTGACCCATACAACGCGGCGTTGGTCCGATTCATGTTCGAGACGGCGGCGCGGATTGATCAGGCCGTTTCATTGGAGCCGGACGATCTACGGCCCGCCGAGAAAAAGGTTAGGGTGAAGGCCCAAAAGGGGCATCCAGAGAGCTGGATCACTGTTTCACCTCAGATGATGGACGAGTTGCTGGCCTTGCCAGCGAAGCGACCCAAGAACCGAAAGACCGGCAAGTTCATGAAGCCGCGCGTCTTCGGCTATGGCAGCTCGACGGGCTACAACAATCGCTGGAAGACGATCTGCAAGCGTGCGGGCATCCAATACCTGTCAGCGCATCCCGCAGGGCGGCATGGGTTCTTCACTGAACTGGTCGTCCGCCAAGGCGTCGATCCAGTCACAGCAGCCAAGGCTGGACGTTGGTCAGACCCCAATTTGCCTATGCGTATCTATGCCCACGCAGAGACGGATGAGGCCGATGTTAGGGCCCGTTTTCGTACAAACCATGTACAGGAAGATCCTGTACAGACACCCAAACAACGGAAATCAAAGAAGGAATAACGCTATGAACGGTTCCCTCCTAAGGGGCAGGTTGCAGGTTCGAATCCTGCCGGGGTCGCCACTTTCTCTGTGGTTCAACCTGATCTGTCTCGATCATACCAATACGAAGCGTCCAGTAACTGGATGGTGGTCGGTATGTGCAAAGCCGGTCGATCTTGTGTGGACATTCAGGCACTGAACGTCCGGAGAGAAGATAAAGCCATCGATGATCATCGTTTCGTTCTCCCCTTCGATGTATGGCTGTTGCATGGACCGGACTGTTGGGGTCTCCGGGTCCGCGATCTGCTGCCAGCCGGCCGGGATCAGGTGGGTCGGAAAATCATAGACCCAATCGGCATTTGCAAGTTCAGCAGAATGAGGAAAGGTGGTGTCCGACATAAGCATATTCCAATCTCCGCCGATGATGACAGGGTTGCTTTTGGCGTGTTCAGTGCGGGCAAACGCAAAGAGAGCGGCAATCTGGGCAGTTTTGGCCTCGGCGGTGGCGTCGAAAGCTGACAGGTGCAAGTTGATGATGACCCAGCTCTGGTCACGGCCTTTGATCGGCAGGCAGGTGACCAAACCCGAGTAATACTTTTTAAGCAACCCGCGGTGGATCATCGGCTGTGGTGAAAGTTCGATCGCCTGAGCCCCGCTGATACGTCGAGCAGCGAATGTCGCCATGCCATGATCGATGTGCACAGGTGGTGGGGCGGCGACGGTTGCCATGTCTGACCAATAGCAGCTGGCCCGATCCGGCAGTGCGCGTTCTATCAGATATTGAACAGGTACGTTGCGAGTCAGAAAACCTGACTGCGCTGTCTCCTGCAGCAAGAGAACGTCTGAGACATCCGCAGCAAGATCGTTGGCGATCTGATGTGCGGCATTCTCAATCTGAGTTCGCGACAAGGCCCGCAGATGCGTGCCATTGTCGAGCACGAAATCGGCCTTTGCGCCCAGAGCGGCAAAACCGATGTTCCAGGTCGTGACCGTGATCTCGGTCTCCGCATCGGGCAAAGAGGGATCTTTTGAGAGCGGCACTGGTCCAAAGCGCGGATTTCGCCACCGACTGCCCAGAATAACCAGCGCGAGATATCCCAGCGCCAGAACCAGAACCAGAAGCAGCGCCAGCATCAGACAGATAGCGTTGCGTGCACCGCGCGCAGCCAGCGGTCGTAAAGATCCTTGCGGGTGGCATCTTTCATATCGGGCGAAAAGCTTTGGTCCTTTACCCAGGCTTTGCCAAAGGCGGCCATATCAGGATATAGACCCGCGCGCTGGCCCGCCAGCCACGCCGCTCCCATCGCCGTTGTTTCAAGCACCTTGGGTCGATCAACCGGGGCGTCGATGATATCACTCAAAAACTGCATGGCCCAGTTGTTTGCACTCATCCCGCCGTCGACACGCAGTGTTGCCCGGGCGCCGGAAGTCTGCCAGTCGGCTTGCATTGCTTCCAGCAAATCCCGCGTCTGGAAACCGACGCTTTGCAGCGCGGCGCGCGCAAATTCGGCCGCGCCCGAGCTGCGCGTGAGCCCATAGACTGCGCCACGGCATTCCGCGTTCCAGTAGGGCGCGCCGAGCCCTGTGAACGCAGGAACGATGACAACCTCCTGTCCGGCATCGGCCTGTTCAGCGAGCGACTGGGTTTCGCTGGCGTTTTCGATAATTTTCAGTGCATCCCGTAGCCATTGCACCACTGCCCCGGCTACAAAGATCGATCCCTCCAGGGCATAGGTCGGCTTGCCATCTATCTGGTAGGCGATGGTGGTCAGCAATCGGTTCTGTGAGGTTACTGGTGTGTCTCCAGTGTTAAGCAATGCAAAACATCCGGTGCCGTATGTTGATTTGAGCATCCCGGGTTCGAAGCATGCCTGGCCAATCGTTGCCGCCTGCTGATCGCCAGCGACACCCAGGATCGGAAGGTCTGCACCGAGACATTCTGCTTTCGCGATACCGAAGTCATCGGCGCAGTCCTTAACCTCGGGCAGCATCGCCATCGGGATATCGAAAAGGGAGCAGATCTCGGAACTCCAACATCCTTGATGGATGTCGTAAAGCATTGTTCGTGCTGCATTAGTTGCATCTGTCACGTGCGAGGTACCACCGGTCAGTTTCCAGATCAGAAAACTGTCGACGGTTCCGAACAGCAACTCTCCGGCTGCTGCGCGGGCGCGTGACCCCTCTACATGATCAAGGATCCACTTCAGCTTGGTGCCCGAGAAATAGGGATCCGCCAACAGTCCGGTTTGCTGAGTGATCAGCGTGTCATGACCATCGGCGCGTAGTTCTGCACAATACGCTGCCGTACGGCGATCTTGCCAAACGATCGCGTTATAGATCGCGTCACCGGTGGCTGCGTCCCAGACCACAGTCGTTTCACGTTGGTTCGTGATGCCGATAGCGGTGATGTCACCAGCCATGATGCCCGCGTTTTCGACAGCAGCGCGGCATGTGGATAGCGTTGTGTCCCATAGATCCGCTGGATCATGCTCAACCCAGCCGCTTTTGGGGAAGTGCTGCGCAAATTCTTCCTGCGCGGTCGCTGCCACATCCATTGCTGCATCAAAGAGCAGCGCGCGCGAAGACGTGGTGCCCTGATCAATGGCGAGAATATGTGTCATGTTGGGGTCTCCGTCGTGACTGGATGAATGGTTTGTTGCCGAGGCAAGCTTGTCAAGCGGACTGGCCGGCCATCCAGTTGTCCAGCGCCTGCGCTTGGTCCTGTTCAAGACGCAGGCCGAGCTTGCTGCGTCGCCACAGCACATCTTTGGCGCTACACGCGAATTCGTGCTGCATCAACCAACGCACCTCTGCCTCTGTCAGTGTTGCGCCGAAATCGCGGCCAAGGTCAGCAGGCGTTACCGCATCTTTGAGGATCAGTCGTGCATCGGTGCCATAGGCACGCACCAGCCGGCGCGCCCAGCGGTCGTCAAGAAACTCATGGTTGGTTTTCAGGCTTTCCACCAGCGCATCCACGCCATCGACGGGAAAATCACCACCGGGCAGGGGAACACCTGCCGTCCAATGCCCTTCAAGTTTCTCAAAGAATGGCGCGACCTTTTCCATCGCGTCTTCTGCCAGCTTGCGGTAGGTCGTGATTTTGCCCCCGAAGATGTTCAGTATCGGCGCACCGCCCTGCGTTTCGACTTTGAGAATGTAATCGCGGGTGGCTGATGCGGCTGATCTCGCGCCATCGTCGTAAAGAGGGCGGACGCCGGAATAAGTCCAGACCACATCGTCGTCCGTCAATTTTTGCTTGAAATAGCCATTGGCAAAGTCGAGCAGATAACGCTGCTCTTCGGGCGTGCAGATGGGTTTGACGTCCGGATCTTCGTGGTCCGCATCCGTCGTGCCAATCAATGTGAAATCTGTCTCGTAGGGGATGGCAAATATGATGCGCCCGTCGGTGCCTTGGAAGAAATAGCACTTGTCGTGTTCATACAGGCGCGGCGTGACAATATGGCTGCCACGCACCAACCGAACGCCCTCGGTCGAGTTGACCCGCACGGTGTTCTGGATGATGTCGCCCACCCAGGGGCCCCCTGCGTTGATCAGCATGCGGGCGCGAACTTCGTGCGTTGTTCCATTGCTTTCTTCGACTGTGACACGCCAAAGATCACCCTCGCATGAGGCGGAACGGACGCGGGTGCGTACCATGATTTTGGCGCCGCGCTCTGCCGCGTCGCGGGCATTGAGAGCAACAAGTCGCGCGTCTTCGACCCAGCAATCGGAATACTCATAGGCCTTTTTGAACCGTTCCTGCAGCGGCGCACCTTCTGGTGTGCCTTGCAGCGACAAAGTACGCGTGGCGGGCAAAATCTTGCGCCCCCCAAGGTTGTCGTACGCAAAAAGCCCCAGCCGGATCATCCATGCAGGCCTCCGCCCGCGCATCCATGGCATGATTGCGGACAAAAGCTTGGACACAGGCGTGTCCGTCTCAAACCGCATATCGCGGTGATAGGGCAGGACAAAACGCATGGGCCAAGAAATATGCGGCATCGCCTTGAGAAGCGTTTCGCGTTCCTGCAGCGCGTGCCGAACGAGGTTGATCTCAAAATATTCCAGATAGCGCAGCCCGCCGTGAAACAGCTTGGTTGACGCAGAAGAGGTCGCGCCCCCAAGATCGTTCATCTCGGCCAGCACCACCGACAAGCCCCGCCCGGCAGCATCGCGCGCAATTCCGCAGCCGTTGATGCCGCCGCCGATTACAAAAAGATCGTGAATGTCGTTGGAAGCAGGGGCGTCGGGCAAGAGCGTGCCTTTTTGTTTCATGGGACTGTTACCGCTCACATAGTACAGCGCAGCCCAAGGGGCAATCAGCCGTCGATGCGAACAAAGCCCTGGCCGGTTCGAATACGATGGGTAATGGTATTTTTCTGCCCCAGCGTTTGTTCGACAAAGCAGCCCTTCTTGGCTGCTTTGATCAAAGCGATTTGGTCGTCAAATGAGGACCCGCTGTCGATAAATATGTCGATGTCGAACGATTTGGGCGCTGTTTCATAAATGCGCCCGTGCGGGGTCCATTGCCAGCAGACCCGTGTTTCCACCCGAAGGTCATTAATCGTCACATCCATTCGCTTTGCAAAAGCGCGCAATTGCGTCATCAGACAACCCGTCAGACCACCGACAAACAACGCAAGTGGGGGCGGTGCTGTGGCATCACCGCCGTGAAAGGGCCCTTCGTCGGTGGCCAATGAAAAGTGTTCCTCCATTGGTTCGGTCATGCGGACATCTAATTCGTTACGCATCTTTCCGACGGCCTGCCCGTTGCAAATGAAAGTTACTGTCAGTGGCTCTTTGGGTTGAGTGACCTCCATCAGAATTGCACCTTGTCGGCACCCTTGAGGCCCAGGATTGCCCGAGCTTCATCCGGGGTGGCTGCCTCGTTCCCCTGTTCGTGCAAAATCCGAATGACCTTGGTCACCTGCTCGGCGTTTGAAGACGCGAGCTTGCCGCGAGAGATATAAAGCGAATCCTCTAGCCCCACACGGACGTGCCCCCCCATTTGCGCGCCCACAGAGGCCATGCGCATTTGCTGGGCGCCCGCACCGATCACCGACCATTCGTATTGGTCCCCAAAAAGCTTGTCGGCGGTTTGTTTCATGAACGTCAGATTGTCCAGTTCAGCCGAAATGCCACCAAGGATACCCATGACAAATTGTAAAAAGATCGGCGCCTGAAAAAGCCCGCGGTCGAGGCAGAATTTCAGGTTGTACAGATGCCCGACGTCGTAACATTCGTGCTCGAATTTCACGTTGTGGTCCGTGCCGCCCAATTGGTCTGCGATTAAACGGATGTCGGCGAAGGTGTTGCGAAAGATGTTTCCTTCGGACCCGCGCAGATAGTCCTCTTCCCAAGCTTCATTCCAGCTGTCGTATTTATCCGCCAAGGGGTGCAGCGCAAAATTCATAGACCCCATGTTCATGCTGCACATTTCCGGGCTGTAGGTCAGGGCAGGAGGCAAACGCTCAGCCACCGTCATGACTGGGTTGCCGCCGGTTGAGATGTTGATCACAGCATCCGTTTCGGCACGTATGCGCGGCAGAATGTCGGCGAAATGCGCCGGATCGACAGAGGGTGCGCCGTTGGCCGGATTCCGGGCATGCAGATGCAGGATTGCCGCACCGGCCTCTGCGGCGTCAATCGCTTGCGAGGCGATCGTTTCGGGGTGCACGGGCAAGTGGGGCGACATGGTGGGTGTGTGGACCGCCCCGGTGATTGCGCAGGAAATGATGGTCTTTTTCGGCATTGTTCACTCCTCAAAAATGGCGACGGCGCGGGTGAATCCGGCAGAGGCGCCTTTGATCTTGAAAGGAAAGCAGGAAACGGTGAACCCAGAGCCCGGCAACTGGTCGAGGTTGGCCAGCTTCTCGATATGGCAATACCCGATTTCCATGCTGGCGCGGTGGCCTTCCCAAATCAGCGATGCATCCTTTGTTTCGGCGTACCGCTTGGCGGTTTCCGAAAATGGGGCGTCCCAGCTCCAGGCGTCGGTGCCGGTAAGGCGCACCCCCTGGTTCAGCATATGCAGCGTTGCGTCGCGCCCCATTCCACAGCCACGGCCAAGATAGTCGGGATGACCATAGCGCGCGCCGGCTGAGGTGTTCACCAGCACGATATCCAGGGGCTGCAGGATATGTCCGATGCGCGCAAGTTCGGCGTCGATGTCGTCTGGTGTCACCAGATAGCCGTCATCGAATTGGCGAAAATCGAGCTTTACGCCCGCGCTGAAGCACCATTCAAGCGGGACCTCATCAATGGTGATTGCCCGTTCGCCGCCATTCATTGTCGAATGATGATGATAGGGTGCATCCAGATGCGTGCCGTTATGGGTATAGATGCTGAGTTTTTCGACAGCCCACCCTTCGCCGCCCGGCAGATCTTCTTGCGCGAGGCCGGGAAAGAAACCCATGACCTGCGATGCGGTTTGGCTGTGATCCATGTATTCGATCTCTGGCAGCATGATCTCCGGATCGGACGGAATATCCGTCTCCAGCGCGACGGAAAGGTCTATGAAACGTCTGGGCATGACGGCTCCTATCGGCTCAGAAGGCCAGTTGAGATTGAAGGAAAGACAACGACAGCTGCAAGGCAGATCAGCATCATCAGGACAAAGGGGGCAGCACCGATAAATATGTCGGAAAGGGTGATGTCGGTGTCTTGCAACGTCGATTTGATCACATAAACCGAAATGCCGAAGGGCGGCGTGAGCAAACCGATCTCGACCGCGATCAGCGTGACGATCCCAAACCAAACCAGATCAACGCCCATCGGCACCACAACGGGCAGCATCAGCGGCACAAGGATCAGCATGATCGACGAAGAATCGAGGATCATGCCAAACAAGATCACAACGAGAATGTAGATCAAGATAAGCCCGTACAAACCCAGTTCGGCAGAGGCCACCATTTCGCCAAATGTACCGGGTAGCCCGGAAAACGAGAGCATGCGGGAATACATCTGGGCGGCGATGATCAGGAAACACACGGCGGCTGTAACCAACCCGGTTTCCACCAGCACCCGCCAAAGCGCACGGGGGCCTAGTGTGCCTTTGGCAAGACCAATCACAAGCGCGCCGACTGTCCCGATCGCCCCGGCCTCAACCGGGGTGAACAGACCCGCATAAATGCCGCCAAGTACAATCAGGATCAGCCCGGTGATCGGGCCGCCCTTTGCCAATAGAGCGCGCCGTGACAGACGCGCACCCGAGTGGCCTAAAGCCTCACCGACAAGGTGCGGTGTGAATTTTGCCATCAACAGGGTGCCGACCCCAAAAAGCACCGCCAACAACAGGCCTGGACCAATGCCCGCGACAAAAAGATCACCGATGCTTTGCTCAGTCAGCAAGCCATACAGGATCAAAAGCAGACTGGGCGGGATCAGCATGCCCAGCACCGACGATCCGGCGACGACCCCCACCGAAAACCGGGGCGTGTAGCCGTGGCGACGCAATTCAGGCACCGCGATCTTCGTAAAGACGGCAGCGGAGGCGATGGAGATACCCGTGATGGCGGCAAAGATCGTGTTCGCCGCGATGGTCCCGATCCCGAGGCCACCCTTGATCCGCCGGAACATGGCATTGGCCACGTCAAAAGCATCGCGACCCATGCCGCTTTCACTGACGAGAAACCCCATCAGGACAAAAAGCGGAACAACCCCGAAAAAATAGGAAGAAATCGCATCGTTCGCGGCAAGCCCAAGCATTTTGGACGCAAGCAGTGGAGAGCCTTTGATGGCCCAGACACCCATGAAAGAACACGCGATCAGGGCAATCGGCACGTACATGCCCAGCAACACAAGCAATCCCATCACGGCGAGCGCGATCAGGCCAATGTCGAAAGGCGTCATCTTGAAAACCTACGCAGGATGCGCGCTGCAAATTGCAGGGCGAGCAGCGTGGCGCCAATGGCCAGCATCACTTTGACGGGCCACGTTGGTGCCGTGAAGTTTCCGACAGCGCCGATAAAGTCGCCGCGCTCCCAGGACCGGGTCATGATCGGCCAGTGCGCAAAAAGGATCGCCCCCAGCACCAGAATCCCGACACCATCGAAGAGTGTTTCAAGTGCCGCCGCTATGCGGGGGCGCCGGGCGTGCAAGATGTCAATCACCCCATCGCTGCGGGTCATCCGTCCGGCTGACAAAGCCTGTGGGGCTTGCAGAAAGACAATTGCAACAATGGAGAGCGATACCATTTCCGGCACGCCTGCCACTGGTGTGGCAAAAAGATTGCGGCCGATTACGTCACAGGTGATCAGGGCGACAAGGCCGACAATCAGGCAGGAGCCGACCACATTCGCGGCCAGTGTGATCGCATCAAGAGCGCGCAGAATGTGGCCGGGTTGTGAGGCCCGGCCTACGCTCTGATCTGTGCTCACTCCTTGTCCCAGTCACGCAGCGGGGTCGCACCGGCATCGCGCATCGCGTTCATGTAAAGCGCCAGCACCTCTGTCCCTGGCACACCCGTTGCATCAAGACCTTCGGCCCAGGATTTGGCTGCGTTGTCCATTCCAGCCGCCCAGGCTGCGCGCATCTCGTCGCTGGCATCTGTGATGGTTGCACCGTTCTCGCCCATCACCTTGAAAGATGTCTCAACTGCGCCTTCTAGTGCGGAAAGATACCATTCCTTTGCTGCATCCGCGCCCGCATTCAGGGCCGCCTGAACCTCTTGGGGAAGATCATCATACCAATCGGCATTGGCGCAAAGAGCGCCCGCATATTGTGCGCCCAAACCAGCGCGCGTGATGTTTGGTGCGACCTCGTAAAGCTTGCCGGGAAGCGCGGCAGACGCAAACACAATCACGCCATCGTAAACCCCCGCTTTCAGTTCATTGTAGTAGGTCGTCAGATTGCCGGAGACCCCGACCGCGCCGGTTCCCGACAGCCAGTTGATTGCCGGGCCCGGTGCGGCAATCTTCTTGCCGTCGAGGTCTGCAAGGCTTTCGACCGGAAAGGTGGTCATCAACAGGTAATCATCGATGCCCACAGGCCCGCCAAGATAGACCACACCGTTTTGGGTGTATGCCTCGGTCATGCGCGGATCGCTGCCGTGCAGGTCGTCCATCAATTCGGAGACCAGCCTTGGGTCATCGCTAACGAAGGGCGTGTAATAGGTGACATTCTGGACAGCAAGTTTTGCAGGGTCGAACAGGCTTTGGCAGATGCCGATCTCGGCCAACCCGGCCTCAACCGTCTCAAGCTCTTCACCGACCTTTGCAATCGCACCGCCGTACTGACCGTCCAAGGTCATGCTGTGGCCGGATCCCTCCAATGCGGTAGCGATCCCGGGCGCGAACGCCTCATCAATCATCTTGACCCAGCGAAAAACAGCCGGATGGCCTGCGGCGACCGTTGCGTTAAAGTCATCGGCCAGCGTCACTGCTGGGGCGGACATCGCCGCAACAAACGCGCATATTTTCAGTGATTTTCCCATTCTTTCCTCCCTGATGGTTCTTATTCGTTTTGAAACGCCTCAGCTCCTCCAAGCGCGAAACGGACAAGAGTGTTAACAAGCTCTTCATTCGTACGTGGTGTTTCGGGTGCACGGCTCAGCCGTTCGGCGCGGCCGTCCTTTGCAAGTGAGGTGGCCAGTACGCCAAGCGCACATAGATATATCTGCGCGGCCTCCAGCCCTGATACCCTTGGCAGGCAGGTCCTGATTGCCGCGATAAAGGACCGCGCCGTTTCGTCATAATTGTCGCGCACCAGCGCCTGATCCCGCGCGTTTCCGGCAATCAGCCCCGCAAAGATGCGCGCATAGGCCCGTCCACCGCCCGAGGGCCCAAGAGCTGGCGCATAAAGTGCACGAAAAACCTGAGCCAGCCCATCCGGGGCCGAGAGGTCGCAGGTGTCCAGCATGGCGCGGCGTTCGTCGTTGATAAGCGTCGAGCGGTTGCGAATGACCGCCTCGTAAAGACGGCCTTTTGAGCCGAAGTGATAATGCAGTAATGACTGACTGACCTGCGCGCGCGTTGCCAGCGCTTTCATTCCGGCGCCGTCAAAACCGTGCTCGGCGAAAGTTCTCTCAGCCGCCTCGAGGATCTTCTGAAGGGCGTCTGGTTGAGTGTCCGTAGGAGGGCGCGAGGCTACGTTCATTCGTCAACCATGCCGCTGACTGATCGATCAGTCAAGCTCTGCATGCAATCAACCATGGTGTGCGCCAACAGGTCGCTTCTGACGGGCTTGGTATTTTTGTGAGTATGATTGGAGAATTCTGGTCGGGCTGAGAGGATTCGAACCTCCGACCCCCTGCTCCCGAAGCAGGTGCGCTACCAGGCTGCGCTACAGCCCGACCGTGGGCCTGCGTCTAAGGCGAAAGACCCGTTTGCGCAAGATGTCAGATCTGGTTCCGATTGTCGGCCACAAGACTAGAAAGATCGCGAGTCGCAGCCTGCGCTGACTGAGACAGTGCGCGGATATCTGTACTGATCTGCAAGAACCCACGGCCTGCCTCACCTGCGCGCGCGGCCTCAACACTGGCGTTGATGGAAATGAAAAAGATCTGTTTGCTGATCCGATCCAGACCGTCAATTGCCGTGCTTGTCTGCTGTGCCTGCTCTTTCTGGCGAAGCAGGACCAAAGAGATGAAAATCCTGCGTAGATGGTGAATTGCCCCAGCGACGCAAGGTTGGGTGTGCTGGAAAAGTGATGTGGTGGCGCGGGCGCGTACATTCAGATCTTCAGGAGCGCTGCAAAACGCATGCAGATGTTTCCGACTTGCAATCAGACAAACGGCGGCCTCGCCAAATCGTGCCTGATCTTCCTCTGATATGTTCACCCCGTAAGCTGTCATCAGCCGTGCGGCGTCGTGCTGCATCATCCGGGTCGCCCCGTCGAACGCAGCCAAAAGACGCTGCTCTGTCGCTTTGTCAGGGCACCCGGCGGCCAGCACCTCTGCCGCCATCCAGCAGGGCGGCCAAAGCGCGTCTTGCACGATGACCAACGGGTCGTTCTTCCAGTCATCCGGATTGATCACGCGCGCATCCCATTGTGGTGGGCCAAGCGTATCGTGACAGGATTAACCGAATGCTAACTCAGAGGCTTGCGTCCAGAGCGGCAAGAATGGCATCGCCCATTTCGGTGGTGGAAATCGGCGCGCCGTCGTCAGGGCCCATCAAATCCGCCGTCCGGGCGCCGTCCGCAAGAACCTTTTCAACCGCGGCCTCCAGTCGCGTTGCCTCATCCCCCTGATCAAAGGAATAGCGCAGCGCCATGGCAAAGCTCAGCATGCAGGCGATAGGATTGGCCTTGCCCTGACCAGCAATGTCAGGGGCAGATCCGTGTACGGGTTCATAAAGCGCCTTTGGCCTTCCTTCTGCATTGGGTGCGCCCAAAGATGCGGATGGCAGCATGCCAAGAGAGCCTGTTAGCATCGCGGCGCAATCGCTCAGGATATCGCCAAACAGGTTATCGGTGAGGATCACATCGAACTGCTTGGGCGCACGCACCAGTTGCATGGCACCATTGTCAGCATACATGTGGCTTAGCTCGACCTCCGGATAATCTGCATCATGCACCCGCTGCACGACTTCACGCCACAGGATGCCACTTTCCATCACATTGGCTTTTTCCATCGAACAGACCTTGTTGCCGCGCCGTTTGGCCAGTTCGAAGGCAGAGCGCGCGACACGGTCGATTTCTGATTCCGTATACCGCTGGGTGTTGATGCCCACGCGTTCGTTGCCTTCCTCGAAGATGCCGCGCGGCTCGCCGAAATAGACACCCGATGTCAGTTCGCGCACGATCATGATATCAAGCCCTGCGACCACGTCCTTTTTGAGCGACGAAAAATCCGCCAACGCATCAAAGCATTGTGCAGGCCGCAGGTTCGAAAACAGGTCCATTTCCTTGCGAAGCCGTAGCAGTCCGCGCTCAGGCTTCACCGAGAAATCAAGATCGTCATATTTCGGGCCACCAACGGCCCCCAGCAAGACGGCATCAACCTCAAGAGCGCGGGCCATGGTATCGTCGTGCAGGGGTGTGCCATGCGCATCATACGCCGCACCGCCTACCAGATCGTTTTCCACGTCAAAAGCCAGATCGCGCTTGGCGCCGAACCAGTCGATTACGCGGGTTACCTGAGCCATGACTTCGGGACCAATGCCGTCGCCTGCGAGAATGAGAAGGGTAGGGTTGGCCATTGGATGCTCCTGAAAAAACTGTCCCGCGCGAGGTATCGCGGGCGCGCGGAAGGGTCAAGGATGGTGGGTCTGCGCAAGGCGTCAGCGTGTCAGGTCAACCCAGACCAGGCGGTGCCGACTGGCGACCGGATCAGCTGGCAGGACTGCCGCATCTGTGACCTGCCAATCGACAGAGGGCAGCACATAATCCACCCGCATTTCGCCCGGACCGTCCCACACGACAGTTGGTATATCGGGTAAAGGATCGTGCAACCTTGGATCCCCTAAGAGCCCATTGATTGCGCCCGACCGGCTTTCACCCCTGCCAGGATCCGCATTTGCGTCAGCCATGAGGATAAATCGGCTTTCGGGGGCGGTGCCAAACGCACCATCCATGAACTGAGACCAAAAGGCTGCCTCGTCATGGTTGCGCCGGCCGTTGCGGTCTTCTGGGCCATCGAATACCGGCGGCGTCGCATGGAAGGTGAGAATGTGAAGCGGCCCAAAAGTGGCGTGATCAATCGGAACCACCCAGTGGCCGTGCGATGAAAGGCGTTGGATCGCGTGGGCCTGCGCGCCGCCCCATGGGGCACCTTCTTTCATGGGGTAAAGGTTGTTTGGCAGATCACGCCACAGAAGGGGTGTGAAATCCTGCAGATCTTCGGCCAAAATGGGATGGCGCGACAACAAAGCCATGGCACCTTGCCCGAAGAACCGACCGTACCCCTGGGCATCGCGCGCTTCGCCCGTTTTGCCGTTTTGATCCAGATCGAGATCGGTCATGCGACCCGCGTTCGGTGGGGCGGCAAACCTGTGGGGGTATGGTGCACCCGCCTTGCCCAATGCATCCGCAAGAGCATTCAAAGCGCGGCCTTCAAAGTCGTAGTCTATGCCCTGTAGCGTGATGATATCGGGGCTGGCTGACACGATCGTGTTGATGACAGCACGTACCTGTGGGTCATCCCCATTCAGAATGTCCCGCAGCAAAAGGCCCGGGCCTTTCCGGGCCAGTTCGGTATTGAATGTAGCGACGCGCAAGGTATCCGCCCAAAGGGGGATTGCGAAAAATACTGCGACAATCGCGGCGATCAGGCGGTTTGATATCCATTTGCCGCTTCGGCGTCGGCGTAGGTACGACGACGCTTGTTCGCGATCAGGTCCGCCACCTTGCCCATCGCAAGCCCGCGCATGATCAATGTCGTTGGCAAAAAGGCCCATGCGCATATCGTCCAGATCAACGTCTGCGGATTGTGCAGCGTGATTGGGTCTATCAGATCATTTGCCAATTTGGCCACAGCTGGGATCAGGAACGGGATCAGAAAACCGATGACGACACTGGAACGCGACTGCCGTCTCAGCCTATCCACAACGTCTCCGCCAGCTGTTGGGTCAAATAGCGGAAGATTAACCCAAACGTTGAAGGCGCCATATCTTGTCGGCCACTGCAACCTGCGCACCAGTATGATGAAACTTCCGATGGCGATCATGGCGACGACAGAGCACAATCCTGCGGCGATGCGTACTGTTTGCACCACCATCGGGTCAGCATCTGCCGGCAACGTCAGCACCAAAAGCCGGATGGGTGAATAGGGAAAGTCCAGCGCGTTGCCAAGGATCGTTCCAATTGCGGTCACGCCGCCTGTCATCAACCCTGCATGTGTTTGTTCGCGAATAATTGCGCTGAGCGCAACGACCATCACCAGAAGTGCAGCAAAACGGAGGCGATTGAAGGGGGCTGCGTCACGGAAGGACACGATGCTTGGGAAGTTTGAATTGTATTCGACAGTTGTCAGAAAGGCCGCCAGCATGGCGATCAGGATCGTGATCTGACTGGAATCCGTCGCGACTTCCGGCAGCATCAGCGCCGGGGTTGCCAAAAGCAACGCCACAAGGAATCCGCGCGCCACAGCGCCTGTCATTCGTCCTAGCAAATTTCTGCCCTTCCAAACTGGCCCGCCGCGATTCTGTGTCGCGTGCGTATTCCCGCTTGTCGCCCCCGGGGTCCGAGGACTGCCTCATTCTTGCCCAATTTGTGCCTTCTTTCGTCATATTGCTCAAGGCTGTTGGTTAACCAGACGTTAATGAAGCGGCTATTTGTAGGTGTGAGTGGGGCGTTCTTGCATCACCTTCATGGCAAGAAGGCGGCATAACGCAACATCTTGTGGGCGCAGTAAACTCGCCCACAAGCGTGCCGTCGTCGGCGGGAATCGGCTGAGCCAAATCCCGCTGATAGGGTTTCAGACCCAGGGACGTGCTTGTTCGGCCTGGACTTCAAAACTATCGATAGACGCGGCCTTTTCCATAGTCAGACCAATATCGTCCAGACCGTTCATCAGGCAGTGCTTTTTGAAGCTGTCGACCTCAAACGAAAAGGTCTCGCCGTCTGACGTGGTGACCGTCTGCGTGTCGAGGTCGATGGTCATGCGGGCGTTGGCGCCTTTTTCGGCGTCTTTCATCAGCACGTCGACCTGATCTTGTGGCAGGGCGATGGGCAGGATGCCATTTTTGAAGCAGTTGTTGTAGAAGATATCGGCAAACGAAGGCGCGATGACGCAGCGAATGCCGAAGTCCTTGATGGCCCACGGGGCGTGTTCGCGCGAGGAACCGCAGCCGAAGTTGTCGCCCGCCACAAGGATTTCCGCCTCGCGGTAAGCCTCTTTGTTCAAAACGAAATTCGGGATTTCAGCGCCGTCGTCGTCATAGCGCATCTCATCAAAGAGGTTCACGCCAAGGCCCGAGCGCTTGATCGTTTTCAGGAACTGCTTGGGGATGATCATGTCGGTGTCGATGTTGATCAGGGGCATCGGGGCCGCGATTCCGGTGAGGGTGGTAAACTTGTCCATTTGGTCTCTCCTGGCCTTCAAAAAGGCTGTCGGTATCATGTCGGTATGACGTCGGTATCACGTCGGTGCGTGCGTACGCCGGATTTACCGGAGTTTAAGGAGGGCGCTGGCCCCCCTTTTTGCCCTGGTCACATCAAGTCCCGCACATCCGTCAGCTTGCCGGTGATCGCTGCGGCTGCTGCCATTGCGGGTGACATCAGATGGGTGCGCCCGCCACGCCCCTGACGGCCCTCGAAGTTACGGTTCGAGGTCGCGGCACAGCGTTCCTCGGGCTGCAACTGATCGGGGTTCATCGCCAGACACATGGAACACCCTGCAAGGCGCCATTCAAAGCCCGCTTCCTTGAAGATATCGGCAAGACCCTCTTCTTCGGCCTGTGCCCGCACGAGGCCTGAGCCGGGCACGACCATGGCGCGTTTCACGGCGACTTTCTTGCCCTTGAGGATCTCGGCTGCGGCGCGCAGGTCTTCGATACGGCCGTTGGTGCACGAGCCGATAAAAACTGTGTCGATCTCTACGTCTTTGAGGGGCGTGCCGGATGTCAGGCCCATGTAGTCGAGCGACCGTTGTGCCGCGCCCACTTTGCCACCCTTGAAATCCTCGGCGGCAGGGACGTTTGCCGTGATCGGCAGCACGTCCTCGGGGGAGGTGCCCCATGTGACCACGGGTGCGATGTCTTCGCCTTTCAAGGTGATCACTTTGTCCCACTGGGCGTCATCGTCTGAATAAAGCGTTTTCCACCAATTCAGCGCTGCTTCCCACTGTGCGCCTTTGGGGGCGTGGGGACGGCCATTGCAGTATTCATAGGTTTTCTCATCGGGTGCGATGATGCCCGCGCGTGCGCCACCTTCGATCGCCATGTTGCAAACGGTCATTCGGCCTTCCATGGACAGATCGCGAATGGCCTCGCCACAATATTCGATAACATAGCCGGTGCCGCCGGCAGTCCCGGTGGCGCCGATGACGGACAAGGTGATGTCCTTGGCGGTCACGCCGGGGCGCAGTTTGCCGGTGATCTCGACCTTCATGTTCTTGGATTTTTTCTGGATCAGTGTTTGCGTGGCCAGCACGTGTTCCACTTCGGATGTGCCGATACCGTGCGCCAACGCGCCAAACGCACCGTGGGTGGCGGTGTGGCTGTCGCCACAAACGACGGTCATGCCCGGCAGAGTCCAGCCCTGTTCGGGGCCGACAATATGCACGATGCCCTGTCGCACGTCAGAGACGGGATAGTAGTGAATGCCAAAGTCCTTGGCGTTCTTGTCGAGCGCCGCGACCTGAATCGCTGAATCCTCGGTCATGTTCTTGGGGTCTTCGCGGCCCGGCGTGGTGGGCACGTTGTGGTCGGGTACGGCGATGGTTTTATCCGGAGCGCGGACCTTGCGGTTCGTCATGCGCAGCCCTTCAAAGGCCTGCGGGCTGGTCACTTCGTGGACCAGATGGCGGTCGATATAAAGCAGGCAGGTGCCATCGTCGGCCTCGTGGGCCACGTGGGCATCCCAGATTTTGTCATAGAGTGTTTTGGGGGACATTCGGTCCACTCCCTTTACGGTGTTCGGATAAGATCGGTCAGTCAGAAAAAGGGTGTGCTATTACAGGCAGGCGCGCACAGCGCGGCGGGCCCCGTAAAAGCGTTCGCGCAGGCGGGCGCGGTCGGTCTGATTGAAGACGTATTTCATGGTCAGAGCCCTAGCGCGAAAGCGGGTCGCGATCAAGGGATTCGGCGTGTAAGGCGAGCGCCGGTTGGGTCAACCCGCTTGCCGTGGCGGGGCGGCTGTGTTCAACTTTGTCAAAACCTTTGAAGGTCACGCGGTTGAATCAAGAAACAGACCCCTTTGCAGATTTCCTGAGTTCACTCGAGGGACTTTGGACCAGCTCTGTCGCGTTCGTGCAAAGCATGCTGTTGCCGGGTTGGCGGCAAAACCAACTGCTGATCATCATAGGGCTGATCCTGATCGCCTGGGTATTGCATCGGGTGTCGGGGCGGTTGATCCAGAACTATGTTCGGTCCCGTGAGGGCTGGAAAAAGTGGCAGTTGCGCCTGATCGTGCAGTTGAGACGACGGTTGGGGTTGATGTGGTTCGCCTTGATGGCAAGCGGCGTCTACATTGCGATGCAGAACCTTACCTGGCCGTCACGATCCTATTTCATCGGGCTTGCCGCGACACTGGCGGCGGTCTGGGTGTGCATTGCGTTTGCCGCGCAGCTGGTGCGGAACCGGTTCCTGCGCCGCATGGTGACATGGGCCCTGTGGATTTATGCGACGCTTTACTTCGTCAATGTGGCCGATCAGGTGGCTGGGTTTCTGGACGGTCTGGCGATCGGGCTGGGTGAATTCCGGTTGTCATTGCTTGATCTCATCACCGCACTTGTTGCGATTGGCGTGCTTTTCACGCTGGCACGCGTGGTTAGCACGACAACCGCATCGCGTATTCGCCAGAATGAAGACATCAGCCCGTCCATGCAGGTGCTGGCGGTCAAGGGCATCCAGATCTTTCTGTATGGTTTTGCCTTTTTCATGGGCGTGCGTGCCGTCGGGATCGACCTGACCGGTCTTGCTGTTCTGTCGGGTGCGATTGGTGTGGGCCTTGGTTTTGGTCTGCAAAAAGTCGTGTCGAACCTTGTGTCCGGCGTAATCATCCTTATCGACAAGTCGATCAAGCCCGGCGATGTGATCAGCCTGGGCGATACATTCGGGTGGATACAGACCCTTGGCGCCCGCTACGCTTCGGTAGTTACGCGCGATGGCAAGGAATACCTGATCCCGAACGAAGATCTGATCACCAATCAGGTGGTCAACTGGTCGCACACCAATGATTTTGTGCGGCTCGATATCTACTTTGGGACGGCCTATGGCGATGATCCGCGTGTGGTGCGCCAACTGGCCATCGATTCTGCCAAAAGCGTGGACCGGGTGCTGAGTTTCAAGTCGCCCGTGTGTCATATCGTGGGGTTTGGTGACAGCAGTGTGGATTACATCCTGCGGTTCTGGATCAAGGACCCCACCGGCGGGCTGACCAATATCCGCGGGAACGTCTATCTTGCCCTTTGGGACGCGTTCAAAGAGAACGATATTTCCATTCCGTTCCCGCAGCGCGAGGTTTTGATGCTGGAGGACAGCAAGCTGGCGCTGAAAAAAGCGGCGCCGGCTGCGTTGGACTGACCCTGCCCGCGACCATCTGACACTGAAAGTCTGATTGTAAGGTGTATCGTGTGCGCTAGGTTTGGGCGATGATATCTGAACCCATCGTTTTGATCCTTGGCAGCGCGCCGGGCGTGCTGGCCTGCCGTGACTGGCCGCGTGCACCGTTTGACCAGATCGTTGCCATCAACAACGCCTGGGCTGTGCGGCCGGATTGGGACGTGCTGATCCATCCGGAGGATTTTGCCCGGGATCGCATGCCCGGCAAGATCAGCGCGCGGCAGACAGTCGTAAAGGCGGGTGATTATGTGCCCGCACAGAACCGCTATGGCGGGTTTGTTTTTGCGGGGGGTACGATGGCGTTTACGGCGGCCTACTGGGCGCTGGATGCGTTGCGGCCGCGGGTTTTGGCATTCCTGGGGTGCGATATGGTCTATGCTGCCACCGGCAAGACGCACTTTTATGGCACCGGGTCCGCCGATCCGCTGCGCGAGGACGTAACACTGCGGGATTTGGGTGCAAAATCGGCGCGGCTGGCGATGATGGCCGCCGCGCAGGGATGTCAGTGCGTCAACCTGTCGGATGCAGCGCAGACCGCTTTGCTTTTTCCCAAGGCGGCGGTGGCTGATCTGGGCCGGGTTCAGGGCGTCGCGGTAGACAGGCCGTCTTACGATGCGCTGAGGCAGGCCGAGACCGCGCTTGGATATGACACACCGGACGGGCGCTACTGGAAGCGCGAAGATCAGTATGATCCGGCGATGCTGGCGGATATCGATGCGCGCTGGCGCAGGCTTTACGCAGCGGCGTGTGCGAAGAGGTGACTGCAAAATGGTCACTAAGGCAGATAACTGCTGTTTCGCACGTCATGGATTAATTGAAATGTCGCAAAGGCGTGTTTAAATTGCAGGTGTCCGGCACCGGGGCGGATTTTATACATTTTTCAGGTGCAGCCAGAAAAGGAGGACAATGTCCTGTCAATTCACGTTCACGCAGCTGAGGCTGCGGATCACGGTGCGGTCATGACGACCGCCCAAACCGAGACAACCAGCGAAGCGCTGCTTGCTCTTATCCTTTCCTCTCTGAAAGACGACAAGGCCGAAGACATCGTGGAGATCGATCTGCGTGGCAAGACGGCTATTGGCGATTACATGGTGATCTGTTCGGGCCGTTCGACCCGTCAGGTGGCCGCGATTGCCGAAAAGCTTGTGCAGCGGGTCAAGGACGAAACAGGGCGTACCCCGCGCCTTGAAGGCAAGGATATCGGCGATTGGGTTCTGATCGACACGGGCGATGTGATCGTCCATGTGTTCCGCCCTGAAGTGCGCGAGTTCTATCAGCTGGAAAAGATGTGGCTTTCCCCTGACGCGGCCTCGGCTGCGCATTAACCACGTCTGCGAACGGCGATGCGCCTTCATATTGTTGCTGTCGGACGGCTGCGCGCCGGGCCGGAGAAAACTCTCATTGACGACTATCTGACCCGGTTCGACCGGACGGGCCGTGCGCTGGGCCTTGGTCCCGCGCGCGTCATCGAAGTCGAAGATCGCAAGGGCGGAGGCATGTCGGCCGAGGCGGTGCTGCTGGAAAAGGCTGTGCCGCAAGGCGCGCTGATCTGCGCGTTGGATGAACGCGGCAAAGTTGAGACGTCACCTGATTTTGCCATGCGCCTTGGCACCTGGCGCGATACCGGGCGCGGTGATGTGGCTCTGCTGATCGGCGGCGCGGATGGGATTGACCCCAGCCTGCGCGCAAAGGCCGATCACGCTTTGTCATTTGGTAAGATGGTCTGGCCACACATGCTGGTGCGGGTCATGCTGGCCGAACAGCTTTATCGGTCCGCCTCAATCCTTGCCGGGGGTCCATACCACCGGGCGTAAAGCACGCGTTCTTCTGCCATTTAGCCCAACGCCGTGGCTATCGCAGCTTTATGCGCGTGATCGGAGAAGACCAGCCACCACGTGAATCGCTGGCTTGAATGCCCACCTCTGTCACATCCTGGGGAATTCTGACGCCAGAGAGAGAACGCGTGAAAGGTTGCTCTTCCACGTGGGGGTGCGCCAGTTTGCGGACGCCAAGTTCGCGACCCTCCGGGTCGAGGACGCGCCAACCGTCGGCGTAATCTTCCCATCCGGTATCCTTGTGGGACAAGGTGACATCGAAGCGCCAAATGTCCCCTGACTTGTTAACTGCCACGTTTTCAATAACCGGCGCGTCCGCCAAGGCGGGGCCCGCGAATGCTAAAATAGCTGCAAATACATGTTTTTTCATGGTTTCATTACCTAATACGATTGCACACTATATAGGAGTTGCGCCTATTTGACCAATAGGATCGCACGAGAATGCGATGCAAATTCGCGACGCCAGATCACAATCAGGGTCACAAATGCCGCCAAAATGAGCGGGATTGCGCCGGCGAGCCAGGCCAGGCTGGTCAAAGAGAAGTACATTGACCGCAGACCCCGATTGAAGCTGCGGGCGGCTGTGATGTTCAGCTCACCCGCTTTTTCAGCGACGACAGATGCTTGTGGATCAGCAGGGTCGTTCGGGACTGCGGCCATGACCACAGAACAATAGCCAAACAGTCGGTTCGACCAGATGAATTTCAGGAAGGCGTTGGTCAGGAAAAAGACAACCAACAGCAACTTGATTTCCCAGAAGATTGCGGGGTGCATCATCAGTGTCAGATCTTCGGCGACGCCCGCCACCCGTTCGGCATTTCCGATCAGAGCAAGTGTCCCGCCGATAGCAATGACGCAGGTTGACGCGAGAAACGAGGTGCCCTGTCGCAGTGTTGCCACCGTCTGTGCGTCAAAGATGCGCGGTTCCCGGGTGATCATCTGGCGCATCCATTCGCGGCGGTATTCTGCCATGATCCGCGAGACGGACAAATGGTCCTTTGCCGGATGCTCCACCCGCCAGCCGATGACGGCCCAGAAGGCAAAGATCAAGGCAACTGCCGCGAAATCGAGCGGTTCAAAGAGGGCGATACGGTCCAGCCAATTCATGGTATGCTCTTACTGCGCGGGCACGTCGGTTGCCAGCGAGATAAATTGGTAATATTATTTTACCAATATCGAATCGCGGAGGAGTCTGCCATGGAAATGCCGGTCCCGGACCCACGGGTCCTTTCTCGTAAGGCGCGGGTGGTGTCACGGCTTCTTGAGGTGCTTCCGGCGGATGCGGTGATCCATGACGAGCGGGAGACCCGCGCGTACGAGTGTGATGCGCTGACTGCTTACAAGTGCCCGCCCATGGTCGCGGTTCTGCCTGCCAGCACGCAGGAGGTGTCCGATGTTCTGAAGATCTGCCATGCGGAAGGCGTGCCTGTGGTGCCGCGCGGTTCCGGCACATCGCTTGCCGGGGGGGCCTTGCCGACGGCCGACAGTGTCATCCTGGGAGTGGCAAGGATGAACGACGTCATCGAGACCGACTATGACAACCGGTTGATCCGGGTGCAGACGGGGCGGACCAACCTGAGCGTGACGGGCGCGGTGGAGGAAGATGGGTTTTTCTATGCGCCAGACCCGTCGTCACAGCTGGCCTGTGCGATTGCGGGCAATATCGCGATGAATTCAGGAGGCGCGCATTGCCTCAAGTACGGTGTGACGACCAACAATCTGATGGGCGTCAAAATGGTGATGATGGACGGCGAGGTCGTCGAGATCGGCGGCGGGCATCTGGACGCCGGGGGACTTGATCTGCTGGGTCTGATCTGTGGATCGGAAGGGCAACTGGGTGTTGTCACTGAGGCGACGCTGCGGATCCTGCCCAAGCCGGAAGGTGCACGGCCCGTGTTGATGGGGTTCGACGACAATGAAGTCGCCGGCGCCTGCGTCAGCGATATCATCAAGGCGGGTGTCTTGCCGGTTGCGATCGAGTTCATGGACCGGCCCTGCATCGAGGCAACCGAGGCTTTCGCGCAGGCGGGATATCCGATGTGCGAAGCGCTGTTGATTGTCGAGGTCGAAGGGTCAGATGCGGAAATCGACCATCAGTTGGGGCTGATCAAGCAGATCGCAAGGCGGCACAATCCGGTCGAGTTGCGCGAGAGCACGTCGGATGAGGAAAGTGCGCGGATCTGGTTGGGGCGCAAGTCGGCCTTTGGTGCGATGGGGCAAATCAACGACTACATGTGTCTGGATGGGACGATCCCGGTCTCTTCGTTGCCCATGGTGTTGCGCAGGATCGGCGAGATGAGCGCGCAGTACGGTCTCAAGGTGGGCAATGTCTTTCATGCGGGCGACGGCAACATGCATCCGCTGATCCTGTTTGATGCTAACAAACCCGGTGATCTGGAACTGTGCGAGGCCTTTGGCGCCGACATCCTGCGGCTTTGTGTCGAGGCAGGCGGGTGTCTGACGGGCGAGCACGGTGTGGGGATCGAAAAGCGCGATCTGATGGATGTGCAGTATGCGCCTGCCGATCTTGAAGCGCAGATGGCGGTCAAGGATGTGTTTGATCCGGGCTGGTTGCTGAACCCGGCGAAAGTATTCCCGCTGGGGGTTTCCGAGGGACGGCGACGCGCGGCGTGACCTAGAGGAGCGGGGCAAGCCCCGCATTCGATTATTTGGGAATGAAGGACGCTGTCCTTCAAACATCCTGGGAATATTATGGCCAGAGAAAAACATACACCTTCCAGCGAAGCAGAGGTGCGGGAATTGATTGCGGATGCGGACGCACCGTTGTCGGTGCAGGGCGGCGGAACGCGAGGGTTTGCGGGTGCGGGTGAGGTTCTGTCCGTTTCGGGGCTGTCCGGTGTCACGCTTTATGAGCCCGGAGCGTTGACGATGGTCGCGCGGGCCGGGACGCCGATTTCAGAGATCGAAGGTGCGCTGGGCCAGAACAACCAACGGCTTGCCTTTGAGCCGATGGATCACCGCACCCTGCTTGGTGTGCAGGGGGACCCCACCATTGGCGGGGTCTTTGGGGCCAATGTGAGTGGTCCGCGGCGGATTGCCGTGGGCGCGGCGCGGGATTTTCTGCTGGGTGTGCGGTTTGTCGATGGCAGCGGTGCTGTGGTCAAGAATGGTGGCCGGGTGATGAAGAATGTCACCGGGTATGATCTGGTCAAGCTGATGGCGGGGTCTTTTGGAACGCTGGGTGTGATGACGGAGGTGTCTTTCAAAGTGCTGCCGCAGCCGGAGACGCAGACGACGCTTGTTTTGCACGGGCTGGACATCGGGGCGGGGGTCGCCGCCATGTCACAGGCGCTTGGTACGCCTTTCGAGGTGACCGGTGCTGCGCATGATCCGAATGGTGCGGGTGACGGGGCTCGCACGATGTTGCGGCTGGAAGGTTTCGAGGGGTCAGTTGGCTATCGTTGTGGTGCATTGCGCGATCGTTTGGCACATGGGGCTGACATCTCTGTTCTTGAGGGTGAAGAGAGCGAGACGGCCTGGCGCAAGGTGCGGGACGTGGAGATGCTGGCCGAGACCCAGGGCGACGTCTGGCGGATCAGTTGCAAGCCATCTGATGCGCCACACTTGATTGCACGCACGGGTTCTGACCAGCTGCAGCTTGATTGGGGCGGCGGGTTGATCTGGATGCAGGTGCCAGAAGGGCACGATTTGCGGGCGGATCTGGGCGATTTCGACGGGCATGCCACGCTGGTGCGGGCTGACGCCAAAACCAAGACCGAACTTGCCGTCTTTCAGCCTGAGGCTGCTGGTGTGGCGCGGCTGACCGCAGGATTGCGGTCGCGGTTTGATCCCCGGGGGATCCTTAACGCAGGTCTGATGGAACCGATTGGATGATGCCAGCCCTCGTTTATCTGACGCTCTTACATCGTGGCGAGATGGTTCTGGCCTGCCTTGACCGGGACAGCCGGAATGGGTGCGCGCAATATGCTTCTTAATCTTTATTTTTCGGCACCGGCCGCGGTTCTGACCGTCCTGACAAGGCGGCAACCCCCTGCAATTCAAGAGCGGAGTTTTCATGCAGACGACATTCACGCCTGAGCAACTGAAGGACCCGAGCACGGCGCGCAGCAATGAGATCTTGCGGTCCTGTGTGCATTGCGGGTTTTGTACGGCCACCTGTCCGACCTATCAGGTTCTTGGGGATGAGTTGGACAGCCCCCGTGGGCGCATTTACCTGATCAAGGACATGCTGGAGAACAACCGGCAGCCCGATGCCAAGACCGTCAAGCACATTGATCGCTGTCTGAGTTGTCTGGCTTGCATGACCACCTGCCCGTCGGGGGTGCATTACATGCATCTTGTGGATCACGCACGTGAATACATCGATCAGCGCTACAAGCGGCCCTTCGGGGATCGCGCCCTGCGCTGGTTACTGGCGCGCATTCTGCCCTATCCGATGCGGTTTCGCGTAGCCCTGCTGGGGGCCAAGATCGGGCGACCTTTTGCGGGGCTGATGCCGGATGCCCGCCTGCGGGCGATGCTGGAGATGGCGCCGAAGACCATTCCGCCGGTCAGTCGCAATGACGACCCCCAAAGCTTTGCGCCCCAGGGGGAGAAGCGCAGGCGCGTCGCCTTGATGACGGGATGCGCGCAGAAGGCGCTTAACACTGACATCAACGACGCCACGATCCGTGTACTGACGCGGATGGGATGCGAAGTTGTGGTGGCTGAGGGGGCCGGGTGTTGCGGTGCGTTGACCCACCACATGGGCAAGACGAAAGAAAGCCACGCCACGGCTGCAAGGAACATCAAGGCGTGGTGCCGGGAAATGGACGGCGCAGGGCTGGATGCGATTGTCATCAACACATCCGGTTGCGGGACCACAGTGAAGGACTATGGCCACATGTTTCGCAATGAGGCCCTGGCGGAGGATGCTGCACGCGTTTCTGCCATTGCCAGGGATGTTTCAGAGGTGTTGGTCGAGATTGCGCAGGGCGCGCCAGAGCAAGACGCACCTCAGCCCGCAAAGGATCGCATCGCCGGTATCGATGCGGTCAATAGCAGTGAGCCTGTGCCGGAAGGACTGGTTGTGGCCTATCACGCGGCCTGTTCCTTGCAGCACGGGCAGCAGATCAAGACCTATCCAAAGGATCTGTTGAAGAAAGCGGGTTTCACGGTGGTGGAACCGGCAGATTCGCATCTGTGTTGTGGGTCCGCCGGGACGTACAATCTGATGCAGCCGGAGATTTCAAAACAGCTGAAAGACCGGAAAGTCAGAACATTGGAGGCCAAACAGCCCGACGTTATCGCGGCGGGCAATATTGGGTGCATGATGCAGATCGGGTCTGGGTCCAAAGTGCCCGTTGTGCACACGGTTGAATTGCTGGATTGGGCCTCTGGCGGGCCAAAGCCACACGCATTGCGGGAAACTGGGCGGAATGACGCCGTTCCGCGTCTGAGATAGCCCGGTTGCCCTAATTTTGCCTCAACTCGTGCGTATCGCCGAGACGTAATTATTTATGAGGTTATTCGTGCGGCGTTGGATTTACCTTACCCTGCTGGCCGGGGTCATCACATCAACGGCTTTTGCGCAGGATGCGCAACTCAAGAGACTGAGCACCGGCATCGAGGCGAAGGCCTGGGAGGCAGTCGGACGGCTTGATATCGGGGGAAAGGGGTTTTGCACCGGAGCGCTTATTGCGCCACGTCTGGTTCTGACGGCAGCGCATTGTCTATATGACAGCCACACGAAAGAACGCATTGATCACGGCAATATCCAGTTTCTTGCCGGCTGGCGCGACGGGCGCGCAGGTGCGTACCGCGATGTCCGGCGGGCCGTGGTGCATCCTGACTACGTGTTTGACGGTGATGCCTCATCAGACCGGGTGCGCAATGATCTGGCGTTGCTGGAATTGCAGCGCCCCATCCAAAACACGACAATTGTGCCCTTTGGCACAGCGGCGCGGCCTCGGCCGGGCGATTCCGTTGGCGTCGTCAGCTATGCCCGCGACCGGTCCGAGGCCCCCACACTGCAGGAGGTCTGCAAAGTACTGGCGCAGCAGGACGGTGTGCTTGTGACCTCTTGTGCGGTCGATTTCGGATCCAGCGGGGCGCCGATTTTCACGTTCCATGATGGCGAGGCGCATATCGTATCCGTGGTTTCGGCCAAGGCAGAAGTGCAGGGCAAGGGCGTGTCATTGGGTACGTCGCTGGGGGCACCGCTGGCGCTGTTGCAGGCGGAGCTTGTGGCGGGCGCAGGTGTGTTTCAGGAGGCTGGACCTGCCAGCAGACGTATCAAGGTTACTGATGCGCAGCGGGGGTCTGGCGCCAAGTTCGTCAAACCCTGATGGGATGTGTCGCACGAAACCTCGACCGTGTGGTGCTTGCGCTGGCTCTGGGGTGCCTGGGTGCGGTTGCAGGTGCGCAAGAGACAACGCTGCGCAGTCTTTCCACCCAGAACGAGGCACGCGCATTTGCGGCTGTCGGACGGCTTGACAGCGCGAACGGGGGGTATTGCACAGGGACGCTGATTTCGCCCGATGTTGTGCTGACGGCGGCGCATTGTGTTTTCGATGCTGAGACCGCTGAAATGGTCAAACCGGGCGCGATGCGGTTTCGTGCCGGCCTGACGCGCGGCAAGGTGGCCGCAGAGCGCACCGTGGTACAGGTGATCCCACATGAGCGGTTTGATCCTTCCGCCGGTTTCAATGGGGATAATGTGATTTATGACGTCGCTTTGGTGCGGCTGGAAAAACCGATCCCGGTTCAGGATGTGGCCCCCTTTGTTGTGCATCGTGGCCCGATTGGTGATGGCCCGGTGAGTGTTGTGTCTTACGGCAAGGGCCGCGACGACATGTTGACGCGCCAGAACCGTTGCAAAGTGCTGCAACGCCACAAGCGGTTGATCGCGATGGATTGTGATGTGACCTATGGCTCCAGCGGGGCGCCGGTGTTCACCCATCTTAACGGGCGTGGGCGCATTCTGTCGGTGATTTCGGGCATTGGGCATCACTATGGTGAGAAAGTATCGTTCGGGATGGAATTGCCCGAAGCCATTGAGGGCTTGAAGGTGCGTCTGCGCAGTTCCGCGCCCCGCCCCAAGGCCAAGGTGCGTCGGTTGGGTCTGGGCGATGGAAAGGTCACCACCGGGGCAAAATTCGTACGCCCCTGATGCGCCACGTTTGCGACCCGAAGCCTCTTGAATACCCGTGAAAAGTGCCCATATCAGCCCTGTTCCGGTGCCTCTGAAGGGCCGGGACGCCAATAAAACATGGGCCTGTCCAATGGTGGAAGGCCTTTGCGTGAAATCGCTCGAGAAAAGAGGATGAACTATGCGTACTTTTGATTTTGCCCCCCTGTATCGCTCAAGCGTCGGGTTTGACCAGATTGCGAACCTGATGGACCGGGTGCTGACGTCTGATACCAGCACTCAAAGCTATCCGCCCTACAACATCGAGAAACTGGGTGATGATGCCTATCGCATTTCCATCGCCGTTGCGGGTTTCTCTGATGGTGATCTGAGCGTCGAGATGCGTGAGAAGGCGCTGATTGTCTCTGCCCGGAAGGCCGAGGATGACAGCGAAGGGAAAACCTATCTGCACCGTGGCATCGCGACCCGTGCGTTTGAACGCCGGTTCCATCTGGCCGATCACGTGCAGGTGACGGGTGCGGCCCATGCCGATGGCATGCTGCACATCGAACTGGAGCGTCAGGTGCCCGAAGCACTGAAGCCGCGCCAGATCCAGATCGCATCTGATGTGAAAGCGGTCGAGAAGGACGTTGTGGACGCAAAAGCCGTTAACTAAGTCCGACTGGATGATGACGTGAGGGCCCGGTGTAATGCACCGGGCCTTTTTCGTTCCGGGAATAAATTTCGCTTTGCCGCCAAGGATTGACCGATGGCCCGCGTCATACTCTTGTGATGCTGATGGCCACGAGTGACAGAAACCTTGCCCTTGCCGCCGCTGGCGGGGATGCAGCGGCGTTTTCGACGCTGCTTGAGCGGCAGTATGACCGCCTGTTCCGGCTGTGCTTTCGCCTGACGGGGTCACAGCACGAGGCTGAGGATCTGACCCAGGATATCTGCGCGGCGCTGCCCGCGAAACTGCAGGGCTACCGGGGCGATGCGGCGGTGACGACGTGGCTGTACCGTGTCGCGGTGAATGCGGCACATGACCGCCGCCGCCGGCACGCCAGTCATACGCGGGCTGCCGAGGGTTGGGGTGACTGGGAGGTAAACCGGCGGGCGAGTGACGCGGACACGGCGCAAGCGGTCGATTGGCTGACGCAGGCCATGCGCGCGCTGCCGGAGGATCTGCGCGATACGCTGGCGCTGGTGCTGGATGACATGACGCACCGCGAGGCGGGCGAGGTGCTGGGCGTTTCCGAAGGCACCATCAGTTGGCGCGTCTCGGAGGCCAAGAAACAACTGGCGCAGATACGCGCTGCAGAGATTGCGTGCACTGGCACGACGGAGGCTCCATGACCGACGACCTCGAAGATCTGAAAAAGCTGATGGACGCGGCCACGCCCGCGCCTGATGCAGATACCAAGGCACTGAATATCGCGCTGGCGCAGAAAAATTTCGCGGACCTCCAAGGATCGCGGGATGACCTGCGTCCTACTTCTGATCGCCCAAGGAGGGGCGTCTTTTCAGGAGTGAGAAATATGTTGGATGCTTTGAACACCCGCGCGGGGCTGACTGCCTCGACCGCATTGATTGCCGTTGGATTGGTGGTCTTTACCCCCATCGGTCAGAACCTGCTGAACCCCGGTGATCTGACCGAAGGTGGCGTTCGGGCAGTTGCGCCGCGTGACGATGGACAGCAGGTCATCGGGGGGCGCGAGACAAAGGAAGAGGTGCAAGAGCCGCTTGCCAAGAGTTCGTCTGATCTTGACGCGCTGATACAGGATCTTGAGGTATCCGTGGCGCCCGCGCCGCAGGTGGAAGCGATAGAAGCAGAGGCGTTGTCTGATGCCGCAGCCCCGTCGGTTCAATCGGCACCCGCAGAGAGCTTCGCAACCGGTGCCATCGTGGCCCAACAGGCCGCGCCCTCTGACCGGAGGGCGATGCGCAGCCTGCCGGTTTCTCCGGTAGTCGTCGCGGACGAAAGCGTCGCGATACCGGCCCCCGCCAATACCGAAGCCTTCGCCAATGAGGCGCCGAACCCGGTGAAGGTGACTGGTGATGACCCGGTCTCCACCTTCTCCATCGACGTGGATACGGCAAGCTATGCGGTTGTCCGCAATTCGCTGACCAATGGCTATCTGCCAAACCCGGAGGCCGTGCGGGTGGAGGAGATGGTGAATTACTTTACCTACGATTACCCCGCGCCGACCAACGGGATGGCCTTTCAGCCGACGGTCTCGGTGACGGACACGCCCTGGAACCCGGACACGCAGCTGATTCGGATCGGTTTGCAGGGGGAGGTGCCGGAGATGGCGGACCGCCCGCCACTCAATCTGGTCTTCCTGATCGACACCTCGGGTTCCATGAACCAGCCCAACAAGCTGCCGCTGCTCAAGCAGTCCTTCCGTTTGATGCTGTCGCAATTGCGCCCGGAGGATCAGGTGGCAATCGTGACCTACGCGGGCTCTGCCGGTTTGGTGCTGGAACCAACTGATGCGGGTGAGCGGACGACGATCCTGAATGCGCTGGACCGCCTGGGGGCCGGGGGCTCCACCGCAGGTCAGATGGGTCTGCAGATGGCCTATGCCACTGCGGCGTCGATGGCGCGTGAGGGCGACGTGAACCGCGTTGTTCTTGCCACCGACGGTGATTTCAACGTCGGCCTGAGTGATCCTGAGCGACTAAAGGATTTTATTGCCGACAAGCGCGACAGCGGCACATATCTGAGCGTGCTTGGGTTTGGTCGCGGCAATCTGGATGATGCCACCATGCAGGCACTGGCCCAGAACGGGAACGGGACGGCGGCCTATATCGATACGCTGGGAGAAGCGCAGAAGGTGCTGGTGGATCAGCTGACAGGAGCGCTTTTCCCGATTGCCAATGACGTCAAGATCCAGGTGGAGTTCAATCCGGCGCAGGTGTCTGAGTATCGCCTGATCGGGTATGAAACGCGCGCGTTGCGGCGTGAGGATTTCAACAACGACAAGGTGGACGCTGGCGATATCGGCGCCGGGCATCAGGTGACGGCGCTTTACGAGGTCACACCTGTGGGTTCTCCTGCGCAACTGAATGATCCGCTGCGCTATGGTGACAGCGCGCAGGTCAACGTGGTGAGCGATGAACTGGCGTTTCTGCGGCTACGGTACAAGGCGCCCGGCGAAAGCACATCAAAGCTGATCGAGACGCCGATCAACGCTGACGCGGCATCAGATGCGGGCTTTGCCGCCGCCATAGCGGGGTTCGGGCAGTTGCTGCGCGACAGCAGTTACATTGGCGACTGGTCCTATGCCGATGCGATCGCGCTGGCGAATGCGACCAAGGGCGCAGATGCATTCGGCTACCGTGCAGAAGCCATTCAGTTGATGCGTCTGGCGCAAAGCCTGTCTGAGTAGGCGGAAAGGTCCGGCCCCCTGAGGGTCGGGTTCGCCCATCTTCGGGGTGCAGATTTGAAAGCAGACCGTGCCTGTTGCGGTCTGCTTTCGCTTGTCCCGGCAGCGGATCAGTTTAGCTTGGGCGGGCGATACCTGAAGGACCCGCCATGCATTTGCGCGCAAACCATCCCTATCCCTCTCGCCGTTCCGCTGTTCTGGCGCGCAATGCGGTTGTCACGTCCCATCCGCTTGCGGCGCAAGCCGGATTGTCGATGCTGGCGCACGGGGGCAATGCGGTTGATGCAGCCCTGGCCACTGCCATTGCCTTGACGGTGGTTGAGCCAACGGGAAATGGCATCGGGTCGGATGCCTTTGCGATCCTGTGGGACGGTGAGCAGCTGCATGGGCTCAATGCCTCTGGCCGGTCGCCTGCCGCGTGGTCGCCTGCGCGCTATGAGGGTCTGTCAGAGATGCCTTATCGCGGGTGGGAAACTGTGACAGTTCCCGGGGCGGTGTCGGGGTGGGTCGCGCTGTCGGAGCGATTTGGCAAGTTGCCATTTGAGGCCCTTTTTGCCCCCGCAATCGGATATGCGGAAGATGGGTTTCCGGTCACGCCGGTGGTTGCGGCCCTGTGGGCGCGGGCCGGGGACGTACTGGGGAAACAGCCCGGATTTGCCGAAACCTTTTTGCCAGCGGGTCGCGCGCCGCGCGCCGGTGAGATTTTCCGCAGCGCGGGACATGCGCGGAGCCTGCGTCTTATCGCGGAAAGCCGGGGGCGCGCGTTTTACGAAGGGGAGATCGCGGAGGCGATTGCCGCGTTCTCCCGGGCTCATGATGCGGCGCTGACCGTAGAGGACATGGCCGCGCATGAGGCTGATTGGTGCGGGACCATCTCGCAGGGTTTTGACGCCGTTGAGTTGCACGAGATACCCCCGAACGGGCAGGGCATTGCGGCCTGCATGGGGCTGGGAATGTTGTCACACACCGGTATTCGCGATCTGGAGGCAGATGATCCGCAGGCGGTTCATCTGCAAATCGAAGCGATGAAGCTCGCGCTGGCGGATGCAGAAGGCTATGTTGCGGACCCCGATCACATGAGCGCCGTTACGGCCGCGGATCTGCTTGACCCGGGGTATCTGAAAAGCCGCGCGCGGCTGATCGATCCGGATCATGCGCAGGATTTCGGGGCGGGGGCGCCGCGGAACGGCGGTACGGTCAATCTGGCCACCGCAGATGCGGACGGGATAATGGTGTCGTTCATCCAGTCGAATTATGCCGGGTTCGGGTCTGGTGTTGTCGTGCCGGGATATGGGATCGCGCTGCAGAACCGGGGCGCGGGCTTTTCGTTGCAACCGGGGCATCAGAATCTGGTGGGGCCGTCCAAGCGGCCCTTTCACACGATCATCCCGGGGTTCCTGATGCGGGGCGGCGCGCCGCAGATGAGTTTTGGTGTGATGGGCGGGCCGATGCAGGCACAGGGGCATGTGCAGATGGTGCTGCGCACGGCGCTTTGGGATCAGGATGTGCAGATGGCGGTCGATGCACCGCGCTGGCGGGTAACCGAGGGGCTGGGCGTGGCCTGTGAGACCACGATGCCTTCCAAGACGCACGAGGCGCTGCGCGCCATGGGGCATCAACTGACGCTGGAGGCGCCGGACAATGCTTTCGGTTTCGGGGGGGCGCAGCTGATCTGGCGGATGGAGAACGGGGCCTATGCGGCAGGCTCTGATCCGCGCAAGGACGGCATGGCGGTCGGGTTTTAGCGCATGGGTGAAACGTCGATATGGCGCTGGGCGATCACGGAGGATCTGGACGCGCTTTTTGCTGCGCTCATTGCGGCAGATGAGGCGGGGTTTTCGCAGATTGCCAGTGCATTGATGCAGGAGGGGGCCGAAGACCGGCCGTCGCTGGATGAGATCGAAAAGGTCACTGAAGCCCGGCTTCGTGGAATGAACCTGCCGGATGATATTTTTGAGACGATGCTAAAAGGGTTTCGCGCGCAGATGCAGGAGGCGCGCGAAGAAGAGGACGCTGCGGCGCGGGGCGCTGAGCCCGGCCCCGACGGCCGGATCGATGTGGCATTGGCGTCGTCGCATATGTTTCACGACGAACCCTTTGCAAGCATCGATGACGTGGAGCGCGAGCGGCAGATCACCGATTTGCTGGCGCGCTACCGGGAGGCGGTCAGCACATCGCTGGGGGATGCTGGTCTTCCGTTGGGTGTTTATCTTGGGGTCAGCGTGGACCGGCTTTTTGATCATGACGTGATTGATGCGCTGAGTGCTGCGGGAATGGACCCGATGACATGGGTCTGGAAGACCCCGGACACCATCTATTGGCTGGGTCATTGGCGCGAAGGTCCGGAACTGCCGGTTGATGTGGAGTTCGGTCGCGCGCCCCATGCTGTTTTTGGTGCAGTAAAGGCGCAGGTGGCGGCGTTGGGATAGAACGCCAGGGGCCGCGTTTGCCGCGGCCTCTGGGGTTTGAGTTTATTGGAAAGATGAAGTTTGGGGGCATGCCCCAATGGCGTCAGACCGACAGGCAGACGTATTTCATTTCCAGGTAGTCTTCGATGCCGTGGTGGCTGCCTTCGCGGCCAAGGCCCGATTGCTTGACGCCGCCGAAGGGCGCCACTTCGGTTGAGATGATACCCGTGTTCACACCGACGATACCGTATTCGAGGGCTTCGGCCACTTTGTAAACGCGGCTGAGGTCCTTGGCGTAGAAATAGGAGGCGAGGCCAAAGATAGTATCGTTGGCCATGGCGATCACATCGTCCTCGTTTTCGAATTTGAAGAGCGGAGCGAGCGGGCCAAAGGTTTCATCCGTCGCCACCTGCATGTCCTGTGTCACGCCGGTCATGATGGTGGGGGCGAGGAAGTTGCCTGCCATCTTTTCGTCTTTTGAGCCAAGGATGATTTTGGCGCCTTTGGACAGCGCGTCTTCCATGTGTTCCTTGACCTTCTCAGAGGCATCGCCGTTGATCAGCGGACCGAGGTCGACGCCTTCCTCAAAGCCGTCGCCAATTTTCATCTTTTCCACGCGCGCCTTCAGTTTTTCGGCGAAGGTGTCGTAGACGCCCGCCTGCACGTAGATGCGGTTGGCGCACACACAGGTCTGGCCGTTGTTGCGGAATTTGCACAGGATCGCGCCTTCGACTGCGGCATCCAGATCAGCATCGTCAAAGACGATGAAAGGCGCGTTGCCGCCCAGTTCCATGGAACATTTCATCACCTGATCGGCGGCTTGTTTCAGCAGGATGCGACCCACTTCGGTGGAGCCGGTGAAGGTGAGTTTGCGGACGGCGGGGTTTTCGCAGAATTCCTTGCCGACGGCAGAGGAAGACGAGGACGGCACCACGTTGAAGACGCCTGCGGGGATGCCCGCCCGTTCGGCCAGCACGCCCATCACGATTGCGGACAGGGGCGTTTCAGCAGCGGGGCGCGCCACGAACGAACAGCCCGCGGCAAGTGCTGGAGCCGCTTTGCGGGTGATCATCGCGTTGGGAAAGTTCCATGGCGTGATCGAGGCGGCGACGCCGATGGGCTGTTTAAGCACCATGATCCGCTTGTCGCGCTGGTGGCCGGGGATCATTTCGCCATAGATGCGCTTGGCCTCTTCGCCAAAGAACTCGATGAAGGAGGCACCGTAGCCAATTTCACCTTTCGCTTCGGCCAGTGGCTTGCCCTGTTCAGCGGTGAGGATCGCGCCCAGATCATCCTGATTTTCCATCATCAGGTCGAACCATTTGCGCAGCACGCCTGCGCGTTCCTTACCGGTCCAGCTGGCCCAGTCTTTTTGCGACTTTTCAGCCGCCGCGATGGCATCCGCCACCTGTGCACGGCTCAGATTTGCCACTTTGGCGATCACATCCCCGCGGGCGGGGTTCAGTACGTCGAAAGTGCCGTCATCGCCATCCACCCAAGCGCCATCGATGTAAGCGCGGGTTTCGAGCAATGTAGGGTCTTTCAACAGGCTTTTGAGGTCGGTTTTCGCGTCCGTCATGGGTCTCTCCGCTTTTGTTTGTGGCACCCAAAGCAACAATGGCTATGATTGTCCAGTTAGAGAATGCACCAACGACCACCAAGGAGCCGCCAATGTCACTTGATGACGCATACGCCAACGCTGAACATATCGTAGGTTCTGCAGCCTATCCGCCGCGCTGGGCAGACGCAGCAGCGGCATTTCGCAAAAGCCTTGGCGCGCGGGCGCAAATCGGCGCATCCTACGGGCCGTCCAAACGGCAGGTCTTTGACTTTTTCCACCCCGAAGGTGTGGCGCGCGGGACGGTGGTGTTTGTGCATGGCGGGTATTGGAAAGCCTTCGATGCGTCGTCTTTTTCGCATCTTGCTGCCGGTGCGCTGGCGAAGGGATGGGCGGTTGCAATGCCCAGCTATGACCTTTGTCCCGAGGCCAGCATTGCCCAAATCGGCGGGCAGATTGCCGCCGCGCTGAACGAGATTGCGGGCCGCACCCAAGGGCCGATTGCGCTTACCGGGCACTCTGCCGGGGGGCAATTGGTTGCGCGGGTGATGGACCCGCTGCTGCTGGCGGCGGACGTCCGCAACCGGGTCGAGCAGATCGTTTCCATCTCACCGGTGGCAGATCTGGAACCGCTTTTGCAGACCTCCATGAACGAGATACTGGGGCTGGACGAGGCCGCTGCTGTCGCCGAGAGCCCCGTCAACATGAGCCCGCCGCATGGCGTTGATGTGACCGTTTGGGTGGGCGCAGATGAACGCCCCGCCTTCCTGGAGCAGGCGGAAGGATTTTCACGCGCCTGGGGCGCCAAGTTGTTTGTGGTTGAGGACACCCATCACTTTGACATCATCGAACCGCTGGCGGATCCCGACAGCGAGATGATCGCCACGCTTTTGGCGATCAAATAGGTTTGGCCGGGCGCATTCATGGCTGATGTCCGCGTGCCATCCACTTCGGGCAATGTCGCGCTTTATCCGTGGTTCAAGTTTTGTCAGTCGCTGTTGTTCTGGCAGGCTGTCTGGTTTCTGTATTTTCAGCAAAGCCTGTCGCCAGGGGCGGCGATTGCGCTTTATGCGGTATATGACATCTCGGTGACGGTGCTTGAGGTGCCGTCTGGCTATGCATCTGACCGATTGGGCCGCCGCAAGACGCTGATCGCTGCAACACTGGCGGGTGTGTTGGGATCGCTGCTGATTGCGCTGGGGGACAGTTTCGCCGCTTTTGCTGTGGGACAATTCTTTGTTGGCTCGGCCAGTGCGCTGGCGTCCGGCACGGACAGCGCGTTGTTGTACGAATCTCTTGAGGCGGAAGGCCGTGCAGAGGAGGTCGAGGCCCAGGAAACCCGTGCCTTGCAGTTCTCGCTTATCGGGTTTGCGCTTTCGGCGGTGATCGGCGGGGCGATCGCCCTTGTCAGTCTGGGCGCGACGTTTGTTGCAGCGGCCGTTGCGATGGGTGCAGGGACGCTTATTGCGTCGCGATTTGCCGAACCGCCGAAAAAACGCGGTCTGGGTGGCGGTGGTCAGTGGGATGCGATGCGTACCGCGCTGAGACTGCCCGTCTTGCGCTGGATTTTCGCGCTGAGTGTGCTGATGTATGGGTTCAGCCATTTGCCGTTCGTGTTTGGCCAGCCCTTTATTCTTTCTGCGCTGTCTCAGGTCGGCCTTGCCGGGGAAGCGCCGTTGGTCAGCGGGGCGGTAACCGCTGTGATGATGGGCCTGTCCACGGTTGCGTCTATTCATGCGATGCGTCTGCGCGGGATGCTTGGCTTGCCCGCAATTTTGTTGCTGGCATTCGGTATGCAGATCTTGCTGATCACGGTGCTGGCGCTTACTCAAAGTTGGCTGGCCATTGCAGTTCTGTTCCTGCGGATCGTGCCGGATGCGTTGTCCCATCCGTTCAAGATGGGGCGGATACAGCCCTTGCTGGAGAACACCGCACGCGCGACCTACGTGTCGTTTCAAAGTCTGTGTGGCAAGTTGGTCTTTGCCGGATCGCTTTTCGCGGCATCCGTGTCGACAACAGATGTTGCGGCGATGCCTTACGATGACATTCGCGCAGTTCTGATCTGGTATATCATTGCGGGCGTTCTGGGATGGATGGTTTTGGCCCTTACGGCGCGGCGGGCGGGCGTTGAGGCGACGTCATAGGCTGAAACGCAAGCATGCACTGACCCCTTCCAAATCGTCCCTGCTTTTGCCACACTTGATCTGAAATTCGCGGGAAGGTGATGTAAATTGCCGTAACATTCCCTATATACATAGTAACGCATTGAAAAAAGGAACGTTTGATGGCCAACTTGGATGCACAGGTTAAGGAATCTCAATCGCAGGTGCAGGAAGCACAGGCGAAGATCGCCGAGTTGACGAGCCGGATCGAAACAGCGCGCAACAAGCTCAAGACCGGCGACGACGCGATGATCGACATTGAAAATGCGTCGCTTGAAGATGTGCATGCCCATACGGACGTCATGAATGCCAATATCGCCGAGTTGATCATGGGGCTGGACGATGTCACTGCCGGGTTCAGCCGGGACTTTGACGAAATGCGCAGCAAGACCGGGTGGGAAAGCGTGGTTGGCATCTTTTCAAGTGCCAAGTCGGACAGCATGCGGCAGGAACGGGTGCGCTCTGCGTCTATCGACGACAAGTTGCAGGATCTGATTTCCAAGTCGGACACCATCGTCAACCTGCTGGAGGGGCAGTTGGCCATGCTGGAAGAGCAAAAAGTCAAGGTTGAAGGTAACCTGAGCGAGACACTGGACGAACGCGAACTGACCGTTGGGGAGCTGGAAACGATCCGGGCGGACATCCAGGGGATGGACCCCAGAATTATCAAACTAGAGAACGCGATTGCGTCAGAGACAGACGCCGCCAAGCGGACCAAGCTTGAAACCGAGCTGGCCGAAGCGAATGCGAAATATAACGCGTTGGTGCAGGATGAGCAGGTCAAGCTGGCCAAGTCGCAAACGCTGGAGCGGTACATCGAGAAGGGCAAGACCTGGATCGATTCCCTGCAAAACCAGGCTGCGACGCAGATGGTCTTGATCAACAAGCTGCAGACAGACACCAAGCAGCGGGTCGTGTTGTATGATGCGCTGACCAAATCGCTCAAGACCGCACAACAGCAGGATGTGGCGCACCGTATCAACGAGATCGGGGTCAAGACAGATCAGGAAGCCCAAAGTGCGATGGCCGGGATTGGGTCTGCGACGAACGCGCGGATGGCGGATATGCTCGAAGCACACGAAGATCACATGGTCTTTGCGCGCGAGGTGCTGGAGGCGAAAGCCAAGGCCGACGAACGCTTTGCCCGTCGCTTCGCCAAGATCGTCGAAAAGCATGATGCCAATGCCTATGGGGCGCAGTAGGCACTTTTGCTGAGACGCGGGGCATCGGCGCTTTTGCACGGATCCGCCTGCAGTTTCCGCCGCCTTCGCGTTGATGCGGCCGGTATCCACACTATTTGAGTGTCAGGTCGATGAGGCTTTGTCGACGAGAGTGCCATATCAATCGGGATCGAGAATGGATTTTGTTGAAAAGTACTATGTTCCGCTGGTCACGGCGATCTGGATGATCTGCCTGCCGTTCGTGTTTATGTTTTTTGCGGGTGCTGGGGCAGAGACCGTTTTTGACTGGCTATCGCAGCTGTCCCACACGATTTTTGCGGTCTTTGGCGGCCCCAGCGTGATTTTCGGCGCACTTTTGTTGGTCTGGACGGTCTGGCGTGGGTGGCGCAATGGTGATCTGATCCACCGGGAAGCGTAAGGGTTGGGGGCACAACCGAACCTTTCAGGTATACGCGTTTGATGCCCGGTTGACCGGGCCACAGCCGCCCCTGCAACCGATGGGACAGGGCGCGTGCCGCACATCGCGTTGACCCGTGATTTCGCCTTTCCTACAGTGTGCCAGATCAGTAACGAGGAAACGGCCCGATGGCACAAATTTGGCCCTGTCATTTCAGCAGCAGAGCGGGGTCGGCATGACGGAAACAAAAGATCTTTCGCACGATCACGTTGGTCTGAGCGATACTTTCGCCAGCCGTCGCTATTTCCGCAAGTTCGAAGGCATCATGGCGCATATGTTGCATGTCGCCGGCGTGATGGAGGCGGAAGGAGCGCTGGACAGTGATGAGGTCGCGATCCTTACGCGCTATGCGGCCAAGCTGACCCATACATTTCGCGCGCTGAGCCTGAAGTACCTGCTTGTGGGGCGCGAAACGGGGCGTTTCTTTGGCTCTTTGACCATCGACAGGCGCGACAGCGGATTTCCGGTTGCCGATGAGATCATGACGATGGCCAATGATGCGCAGCAGGCGGCTGCACATCTGGCGCAGACAGCATCGCCCGAAGAGCTGAAGGATCAGATGGTGCAGACAATCCTTGGTGACAGGGTCATTCCGACAAAACTGCAATTTGCCCTGTCACAGCGCCTTTATTACGAGGAACTGGCGAAGGGTGACCTGTTTTGGGTGCGCAATGATCCGCAGGCGGAATGGACAGGCAATATGCCGGGTGGGCGGCGTACGTTTCGTGTACATTGGGCGACCTATGACAGTCAGGTGAATTTGCCGGTAATCTATCTTCTTGAGCTTGAGGATTCTGGCCGGATCGCGCTGCCCAAGGATGAGCGGCGATGGCCGGAGGTACAGGCGCATTTGTCAGCGCAGGCGCTGGGCGGTCTGAAACTTGTCACCATCGCGCGCGGATTTGACAGCGATTTCGACGATCTGCATCCCAAACGGTTGCGGCGGTTTCATGTGGGTCCGATGTATTCTCACGCCTATACCCAGCAGGCCGGGCCGCTGCGCGAGGTATTGGCAGAAGCGCGGGCGCCGGAGGGTCAGGACTGGGCGTTGGTCTGGACGGAAGAAGAGCTTATCAGCGACCGGGTGATCGAAGAGAAGTCCGGGTGGTTTTCGACGGTGGAACGCGAGGTCTTTGCGCTCGATCCCTTTGCGGGGAAGGGGCAGGATTTGGGTGCGACGCGCACGCAACGCAGTATTATCCTGCCACAACGCCCGTTTCAGGTGCTGGAGGAAAAGCAGCCGGCCGGGTTCGGGTCAGTTCAGAAATTTGTTGTCAGCCCGCAGGGGCGGGTGTTGCAGTATTAGATTTCGGGCCTCCGGCGGAGGTATTTGAAAAAGGGTGAATATATGAGCCAGACATCGGATGCCATGGAGCTTCGTGAGGAAGATATCGAAAAGCATGTGTCGGTGGCGCAGGCGCTGCTGGAAGGCTTTGATCACGCCCCGCGGATTGCGACGGCAAAGGTCGCACAAGAGGCGGCGGAGAAATCCAGCGGGATTGGCACGCGGCGTCGGTTCCGGTCAACCACACCGGGGTTGGTGGCGCAGCGGCGCGTCCCTGCGGGCGCGGTGCAGTTGATCGGGCGTGTCGCGGGGGCAGATGCGGACGATCCGATCATGTCACCGTTGCAGTCCACTGTGCTGCACGCCCTGCGTCGCGCGATCGCGATCGCGCTGGCGGTGGCAGAGAATGCGGCAGAGCAGTCGGGGCTGGGGGATCTCAAGCGGGCCAATCTGGAAGGATCGCTGCCCGCTGCGCGCAAGTCGGAGTTCGGGGAGTTGCTGGCGGCCGAGGCGCTGGTGACGCTTTATGTTTTTGGCAATGCGACGGCCTATCTGATGTCATCCCACCTGACGGAGACGACAGTCGAAGTGGGCGATGTGGATGAGGTATTGACCGACAGCGGTCAGACCGCCCTGCACGGTGCGTTATGGGAGCTGGATCAGGACATCGCCGCACATGCCAGCGATGACGCGCATCTGGTTGCGACGGTTTCTGCGTTTGCCGAGATGCTGATGGAAAAGGTTTCCTTGCGGGCCCAGACCGCGCCGCGATTGGAAGGATTCAGGGCGGCGACCTGGCGGGTCGAGGAAGATGATTTCACCGTTTCCGGGTTTTCGCCTGCGTCCAAGGCCAAGTCCACCAAGCTGACGATGACTTTCAAGAAGCCCAACGAGGTCGTGGGCAACCACATCGCCAAGTATCAGGCAATGAAGCTGGCCAAGATGCTGATGGCCTATGATTTTGACCGACGGCTGAACCCCTTTGCCGAGCTGGGCGGATTTATCTTTACCTTCATGGGCGATGGGGCGCCGGGAACGGGCAAGACGACGCTCATTCAGATGATGGCCGGGTTGATCAGCGAGTATTGCGGGAATGCGGGCTATCCGTTCCGGTATCAGAATCTTTCGACCGACAACATCGACAGCTATCAGGGTAAGTCGGGCCAAAACGCCAAGGCATTCATCAACAGCATCATCGATCCGTCAGTGATTGGGTTTGGCACCATTGATGACATTGACCAGTTGGCAGGCAAGCGGGGGGACAGGCAGTCTTCGGCGGGGCAGCTGGAGATCACCGCCGTGCTGATGGAAAGCTTTGCCGGGGCCAACACGGTGGTGCGGGGGAATTGCACGTTCGGGATGTTTTCCAACTATCCCGAAAACGTGGACGACGCCCTGCGCCAGCGGGCGGGCGCGCGGTTCCTGGTAGACGGGCCACAGACGCGGGAGGACTATGTTGATATCCTTTATCTGCTGATGGGCAAGAACCACGATATCCCGCTGGGGGATCACAATGTCTTTGAGGCGCAGCAGATCAAGAAAGCGGTCGCCGCGTCGTTTGAAAGCCATTCCAAGCCGCATGAGGAAGGGTTGTTGCGGGTGTACGAGGACGTCAAGGGGCAGATTGGCGCGCTGGATACGATCAACAAGATCGGCACGTATCTGAAGGGTATTCAGGAGGCGGACGCGCGGTTCACAGGTCGCGCGATCAAGAACATCACGGATGCGGTGAAGGTGCGGGCGATGGATTTCGAGCTGCCCGATGAATGGATGGAGAACCCGGAGCTGTTCCTCTTTAAGGACTACGACACCAAGAAGGCGATGATCGAGGACATGCGCCAGCCGATCACGGTGGAGATGGTGATCCAGGAGGTGAACCGCTATGCGGATTCAGAGTTCCGGTATGCGGATAAGTCGGATGAAGTGGCGATTGAGAATGCGGTGCGGGATATGGAGCGGATGGAGGAAGCGAAAAAGCGGTATCTAAGGGCCAAGTCATGATCCGCAGGTCAATCATAACCGTTCTCACGGGGATGCTGACGGCCGGCTGCGCCGAAATGGCGAAAACGACGCAGGTCAACGGATTTGCCCATAAGGTCGAGCTGATTGATCGCGATCCACCGACGTATCGTGCCTATGGCGCAACAAGGCGAGACCGCACCGACCTGACCAACGCCTATTTTGCGCGAAATGTGATTGCGATCCGAAACGTGTCGGGCTGCCCGATCAAGCCGGAATTGATTTCCCATTATGAGGAGGCGGCGGTTTCCGTGGCGACAGTGATATGCTGACGACATCACGTCCCATGGCCGTTTTGGAGGGGGGAATGATGTGTTCTGAACAAGGAAGAACCGAAGGCGGTGGCGGTTTGGATGCAAGGCCGATGCCTTTGGTTCCGAGTGGGGGAGCGATGCCATGCAACGTTTGATCCGCGCCGGCCTGATGTTCGGCAACCTCTTCCATGTCTCCTCGCCCGCGTTGGTTGAGCGCTATAACCGTGCGCTAAAGCATCTAACGGGCAAGACCACGAAACTCACTGACTTTCACGTCGACATCTCGGGTTATTCGCCGGAGGTGGGGGATGAGTTGGATGATCATCTTTACCTCAACCATGCGGGGGTGAACCGGCAGTTCATTTTGCTGAGCATGGACCAGCGGCGCTGTCCGCTGCTCAATACGAAATTCTCAACTTCACGGGGCATCCTGCAGCAGTTCTACGCCGAGAACGAAGCGCAGCTTTTTGCGCTGACGGCACGGGATGCGGTAGCAGGGGAATTGGTGAATTCGGTCTATGACGTGTCTACACCCGCGCGGCTCTTTGACATCCGGCGGATCACCATTGATGCCGATACCACGGGCGGTACGGTGCGCGATGCCAAGAAGCTGGGGCGGCTTGTGGGGCGGTTCAAGAACGATCAGGACGGCTGGTTCGACGATGTGCTGATCGCCGAGATGATCGACCTGGCGGGCAAGACCGGGGACGTGGTGCGCAACCCCGTGAAGCTGAGCAACATGGCATTTGATCAGCGTGATTTCTGGACAGCCCATTTTGGCGGCATGTACATTTTTCAGGATGTGGAGCACCCGGCGGTTATTGCCCCTTCGGGCAAGGAGGGGCTGGGTGAGCTGCCGTTGAAATACGTTTTCGACGCGCGCGATCGGAACCGGATTGCGCAGTTCTTTGAGCTGAACGGGTTGACGGAAACGATCATCGAAGCGCGGGGGATCAATTCGGCGGCGATCCTGCGGCAGAAGATGGATTTCATTCTTGTTGATGCGGTGGCCAACAGCCAGGCCGACCTGGCCGGGGCGACGCGCGGCGACATGCGACGGTTGGCACGCCAACACAGTGACAAGCTGCCGCCGGAGTTTCACGCATTGGCGGCATTGGTGAACTGGGCCGAGAATGGCGGACCATGGCCGCGGATCGCGTCAGATCATCCAGCGTATTTTTATACCCTGCGGGCTGCGGATACCAAGGATGCGGCACTGGTGAACATGTTGCTGGCGGAATTGGCGGCCAAGGATATCCGGCAACTGTTCATCTGCCACAAGGAATTGTTCTATCGGACCTATGCGGGCTGGTCAGAGGCCAAGAAGGCCTATGTGGTCGCGTTTCTGGAAGCGGAGTATCAGGCTGACAAGGCGGGTGCACGTGCCGCGCTTTTCGGGCATGATGCGCCGATGGAAGAGCCCAAACCCGCCAAGCCTGATCCTGTGTCTGACAGGATCGCTGCCGTGGGGCCCTGGGGCGCGGTCAGAAGGAGGTAGCAGATGATCCCGTTCGTATATTTCACCGTCATCGGATTTGGCGTGCTGAGTGTCGTCTACATCAGTCTGTCGCTGTATTCGCGTGCCGTACGGCGCGAAAAGCTGGAGGCGAAGTGGGAAGCCGGGCCCAAGCTGATCAACCGCGACGCTTTCGTGAAGCGGGGACTTGAGAAATATGACAGCTCGATCCGTCGCAAACTGATCCTGGGGGTCTATATTGGGCCTGTGGTGGTCATCGCGTTGATCATTTATCTGACGAATTTTTCCTGAGCGAGGCGTGCCATGACGACAGTCATCAAATGGGTTTTCTGGGTCACCTTCTGGGTACTTGTGGCGGCGTTCTTTCACTACACGCTGCCGCAGCGAGACATGGTGCGCGTGGTCGATACTTTCGAGCAGCGGGTTGATTTCGGGGAGAATTCGATCTTTTGGGCGTCGCCTGACGTGGGCAGCGATGCCACGGCCATCAATCGCGATGTTCTGTTCATTCAGGCGGTGCGCGATAATGATCGGGTCATGGTGTACCGCAATGAAGATACCGGTTGGAGCTGGCCACCGTATTTCAAGTTTGACACCAAAAACCTGCAGACAGAAGCGGCCGATCTGAAGTCGACCAAGGCGGATCCGCAGTGGGCTGTGATTACGCATTATGGCTGGCGCAATGAATTTTTGTCGATCTTTCCCAATGCCATTTCCATTCGTCCGGTCGTGGGGCCTGATGCAGGTAAGGGCATACCGTGGCTGAACATTGTCGTCCTGTTGGTGTTCTTTGCGATTATCTATGCGATCTGGGTGCGGTGGCGTCGTTTCAAGGCGGCGCGGATCACGCCGACGCTGGACGCCATGGAAGATGGGATTGCCGAGCAACGCGAAGGCTTTAGTCGCTGGCTTGGGACGTGGCGTTCGAAAAAGTGAGCGCGCAGGCGCGCATATGATTCAATTTTGCTGATGAAGGACGCTGTCCTTCAAACTTCCTGGGAATGTTCTAGCCAGAGAAAGCTGCGTTGGTTCAGCCTTGGCTTTGTCGGTCAGTCGGCGAAAAGATGATCGGTGCGGGTGATCTCTGTCGCCTTGTCTCTTGAGATTGACAGAAAGCTGCCAATGGCTTCGGCATTCTGGTCCTCGGTCGCGGTTTCGCGCAGGCGGCTCATGTTGTGGAAGTCGGCATCCCGGATTGCGTCGGATTCGTGGACCATGTCGTTACGGATGGTGGGAAGCAGTCGGTCAAGTGTATCATCCGAAGTCTGATCGCCCGCAAGCCCGACGCGCATGGCGTGGCCCGTGAGGTAGTCATCGGAAAACTGGCATTCGATTTCAAGCATCCGGGTTGTGGAGCGGTCAGACGCAAAGTCATTCAGCAAGTCGAGGTTGGAGGGATCCATGCAGACGATCAGGCGATCGGTTTCGAAGTAGTCGAATAGCATGCGCATGAGTGCGCGGCGGTGGCGGGTGCGCTTTTCCAGCGAGGATTGAATGCCGCCCAGATCGGGCAGGGGAGTGTCTTCTTCGTTGAAGAGGTATTCGATGGCGGGCACATTGGTGACCTGCCGGATACGTTCCAGAACGCGCTTGGCCACATGCCATTTCTTGCAGATCACGATCAACAATTCGCGTTCGCGTCCCAGGGTGCTTTCAGTTTCCCAGAAACGGGTGGCAAAGCGGCGACCGATGCGTCCCCGACCGGTAAGAAAGTCGAATAGATTGCGGCCCTCGTTGCTGATCTGGAACTGGACGCCTTCTGCGGCGTAGAGCAAGCCCAGGCGGCGGGTGAGGTCATGGGCCTCGGAGCTGATCTTGCGGGCAAAGAGGTAATCCTGGCTGAGCAAGAGGTCGTAGTGGTCATTATAAAAGGTCACCGGCATGCCGTAATCGGTGAACATCAGGAAAGTCAGTGTCCGCGCGCGAATTTCGTCCTGCGGAACGAGGTGACTGACCAGCGTTTGAAAGAAGGTTTCATCGGGGATCCATGTGGTGGCAAAGAACCGCTTAACATCGCGACGCTTGGCAATGAAATTCATCAGTGATTCGATTGTGCGGCGGCGCAGGCACCACCATTGGCTGCCGATCTTGATTTGCAGGTCTGCGGGGATGTCGCGGGTCAGTCCCAGCTTTTTCTGCGCCTCGAACATGGCGTAGAAGCGCTTTTTCTGGGTGCGTTCGTTGAACCAGTGGCGGTAGATCAGGCGTTCTTCCTTCCAGCCAGTTCTGATCCAGTTGCTTTCGAAGAAATCGTTGCTTTCGATGAAGTCGGCATCGTCGTTGTCCAGAAAGCGGTGCGTGTATTCTGCGGATTTGATCGCCATGCAGTCGCCCGACAGCATGTAGAAATGTGTTGCGCGGGGAAACGCGGCGAGGGCCGCGGCAAGGGCGTTTAGCGTGGCCTGAACAAGCGACCATTCCCCCCAGCCGCAGCGCACACGTTTTCTGACCAGTGTCACATTGGGGTTGCTGGCAAGCGCCTTCTTGATCTCCTGAAAGTCTTGTTTGTTGGCTGAGGCATCGAAGTGGATTGCCATGTAATCGCCCACAGCCGTCAGCCGTTCCGCCTGTCGGATGACGGCAGTCGGGTCCTTGTGACATAGCAGGATATAGGCGATTTTTGCCATTTGGCGGACGATCTGCCCCTTATTCCCTCGTTGGTTATCTAGATAATGGTGAAGACTGATTGAATAAACAGGATTTATTTGGTTTTTTGTGGCAGGGCGGAACTGTTGCCATAAAGCAGTCCGGATCGGTCAGAGAGGTGAGTGGTCGATGGGTTTTCCAGGAACGTGGATGACGGAAAGCGAAAGCGTGGTGTACCGCGTGGTGCCGAAATGCGCGTGTTCGTCCATCGGGCAGATCATGTATTATTCCGATCACGGGGAGTTCTTTGACGGTGACATTCACGACGCGAAAACGGGTCTGCACAAGTGGGCGCTTGATCCGTCGCAGCCGGTGATCAGCGACAACGTCAAAGCGCATAAGTCCTTTGCGTTTACCTGTGTGCGCAATCCCTATACGCGGGTTCTGTCCTCCTTCTTTGACAAGATTTGCGGCATTCAGCGTAATGGCAAGCGTTATCGCGGAAACCTCGTGCCGCTGTTGATTCAGAAGTATGGGATCGAGGTCGGCGGCGAGGACGGCAAGCAGGATTTTGATCAGATCGCCAGTTTTCGACGGTTCCTGCTTTTCGTTCGGGATACGATTCGGTGGCGCAGGCCGATGGATCCAGACATTCACTGGTCTGCAATGTCGGGCCACGTCAGCACATTCATCGTCAATGGCGGGCGCTACGACAAGATTTTCTGGACCGAGCAATTCAACGACGGCATGCAGCAGGTGATCGATGCCATCGACACGCCCATTGAGGTCAAGCTGGACGAGGTGCCGCGCTTTAACGAAAGCGAAGGGCATGGGCCCAAGCGTGCGCATCCGGTCGAGGATTACTTCGACGACCTGTCGATGCATTTGGTGCGCGAGATATATAAACGCGACTTTGAGCTTTTCAAATACGATTTTGACAATCCGGCGAACAAGATGCCGGTCGGCGAAATCGAGCTCGATGAAGTCCATGCAAAGTTGGGGGATTGATGCCGGGGTCTTTGCGGTTCTCCGCTAACGAGGACGCTTTGAACCGGATGGGGTCATGCAACTGCTTAAGGGCCATTGGCAACTCATTGCCATAACGATTGTCATCTTTGCGCTGTGGCAGACGCCTGTGGTTCTGCCACTGAAAATTTTTGTGGTCTTCCTGCACGAGCTTTCTCATGGGCTGGCTGCGGTTTTGACCGGTGGGGAGATTGAAGAGTTGTCGCTGTCGCCGCAGCAGGGCGGGCATGCGGTGACGCGCGGCGGTAATCGCTTTGCGATCCTGACGGCGGGGTATCTGGGGTCGCTCTTTCTGGGGGTGGTGCTGCTGCTGTTCGCGCTGCGTTCAAATCTGGATCGGTACGCCACCGCAATTTGCGGGATTGTGATGCTGGTGGTGACGGCGCTTTTTATGCGTGAGGTTTTTCCGGTCTTATTCTGTTTGGCAACCGGGGCGGTATTGTTGGCGATTGCTGCGTATTTGCCGCATGACGTCAACGATATGGTTTTGCGCGTGATCGGGCTGAGCAGTCTGATCTACGTGCCCTATGATATTTTCGATGACACCATTGCGCGGGCGGGACTGAAGTCAGACGCCTATATGCTGGCCGAGGCCTATGGCGGTTCGGCGATGATTTGGGGTGTGCTCTGGTTGGGTATCAGTTTGGGTGTGATCGCACTTTGTTTGCGCTATGGGATCGGCGCTGACAGTAATTTGCGTCTGCGCCGCAAGCAGACCTAGCGTGCTGCGCGTATCGTGCTGACAATCCGTGCGGCGATGGCCCGAGAACCCTTTGATGAGGGGTGAATTCTGTCAGCGGCGTGAAAGCTGCGATCCCCGGTGGGCACCATGTCGGCAAGGGAGAGAAAAGTGACACCACTGCTGCGGTTCGCCATGATGGCAAGGCGCATTTCTAACCGGTCGCCCCAGACTTTGCAGCTTTCGATAGGTGATCCGAAACCGGGGCTGCGCAGATATCCGACATAGATCACGTGGGCCCCTGAGCTGCGTGCACGGGCAACGGCAGATGGGATCAGCCCTGCGTCGCCACTTGGGGAGATTAGCTTTGCGAGGCGACGGTCACACCTGCCGCAGCCACAGCCCAGCCACAAATCATTGCCGCCGCCGTTCATCACGACCACGTCCCACGATCCTTGTCGCCACTGCTTTGCGATATTGAACCCCAGTGCGCCGGTTACTGGCAATGCATAGGCAAATCGCGCCCCGGTGGTTGCCTGACTTTTTACATCGGCATTCAGCGTCGTTTGCAAAAGCTGAGGTACGGCGGTTCCCTTGCTGCCATTGGTGGTCATCAGGCTGTCGCCCATCACCAGGACGCGCAGGGGCTGCTCTGCCTCGGAGTGTTGCGGCGGCAAAAGCAGGAACAGCGCGGCAATCAGGCGTATAAAGAGGCGCATTTCATTCCCTTGACCAAGGCCATCGGAGGGCGAGATTGCCAGAGAATTGTTGAGACTTCCATAAAGGTATCACCGGGCAACCTTGCAAGGGTGCCGTGCCCCCTCTACATCCGTTCGCATGGCACAGGTAAAATCGTCTGCAAAATCCGATCCAAACTACAAGGTGATCGCCGAAAACCGCCGCGCGCGGTTTGATTATGCGATCGAGGAAGACATCGAATGCGGGATTATTCTGGAAGGCTCCGAAGTAAAATCCCTGCGTGAAGGCGGGGCAAATATTGCGGAAAGCTATGCTGCCGTAGAAGATGGTGAGCTATGGCTCGTTAACAGTTATGTAGCGCCCTACAAGCAGGCCAAGACGTTTCAGCACGAAGAGCGCCGGCGGCGGAAGTTGCTGGTCAGCCGCAAGCAGTTGAGTGATTTGTGGAATGCGACCCAGCGCAAGGGCATGACGCTGGTCCCACTGGTGATGTATTTCAACCACCGCGGTATGGCCAAGCTCAAGATCGGCATCGCCAAGGGCAAAAAGCTACATGACAAGCGTGAAACCAGCGCCAAGCGGGACTGGAACCGGCAAAAGCAACGGTTGATGAAGGATCATGGCTGAGGGATTGACCCTCTATGGGTTCCGGCACTCCGTTTACACGCGGATCGTGCGGATGGCGCTTTTGGAGACCGGGTTGGAGGCGGAATACGTTGAGACCAACCCGTTCGCTGACCCGCCTGATGAGGTGTTGGGGCGGGTGACCCTTTTCGATCATGTGCCTGTGCTGGCCCATGGGCGATTTACGCTGACAGAAACCGGCGCGATCCTGCGATACCTCGACAAGATCAGTGCCAGGCCGACGCGGGTGCCGCGCGATGCCGCCGCCGCGGCACGGATGGATCAGATCATCGGTATCACGGATGCATATTTCTATCGGCCGGGTATCAGGAAGGTTTTCGCGCAGGGCTGGTACAGGCCCTACATCGGCGAGACCAGCAACGCCCAACTGATTGCCGAAGGGCTGGAAGAGGTGGGGCCGGCGCTGATTACGCTGGACCGGATCGCGCAGGAAGGGCTGCAGCTTGCCGAGGGGCATTTCAGCCTTGCCGATATCCATCTGGCGCCGATGCTGGCGTATTTCACACTGGTACCGCAGGGCGTGGCCGCCGTGGCGCGGTACGCAGGCCTGCACATGTGGTGGGAACGGACAAAAGGGCGCGCGTCCGTCGTTGCGACAGACCCTTTTGGGGGGCATTGAGTGCTGCCTGCCCTTGCCCTTGCGGGCATGGATCGCTAGTCAGGCGCTGATCCTCAAAGCGGAGCTGCTGCCATGGTCGATGATCCCAAAACGCTTGTGTCCACCGATTGGCTGGCCCAACACCTGAAAGACCCCGACATGCGGGTTCTGGACGGATCGTGGTATCTGCCAGATGCCGGTCGTGATCCCAAGGCCGAGTATGAGGACGCGCATATTCCCGGCGCGCGGTTCTTTGACATCGATGATATTTCCGATGCGCGATCCGACCTGCCGCATATGGCACCGCCGGTGGAAAAGTTCATGTCGCGGCTGCGTGCGATGGGCGTGGGCGATGGCCATCAGGTTGTGGTCTATGACGGTGCCGGCTTGATGTCTGGCGCGCGGGTCTGGTGGCTGTTCAGGTTGATGGGGCAGGAAAATGTCGCGGTTCTGGATGGCGGGCTGCCCAAGTGGGTCGCTGAGGGACACGAGACCGAAGACATGGCCCCTATCGTGCGTGACCGCCACATGACCGTGCGCTTTCAGAATGCATTGGTGCGCGACGTCACGCAGGTGGCGCAGGCGTCCAAGCTGGGTGATCCGCAGATTGTCGACGCGCGCGCGGCCGCGCGGTTTCGGGGCGATGCGCCTGAGCCGCGCGAAGGGCTGCGTTCCGGGCATATCCCGGGATCGCGCAACGTGCCGTTCAACACTTTGCTGAACGCCGATAACACGATGAAATCCCCAGACGAGACCCGCGCAATTTTCGAAGCGGCGGGCGTTGATCTGTCCAAACCGGTTATCACCTCTTGCGGCTCTGGCGTCACGGCGGCCGTTCTTGCGTTGGCGCTGGAGCGGCTGGGGCATCAGCACTGGTCCCTTTATGACGGGTCGTGGTCCGAGTGGGGCATGTTCCCCACCGTGCCCGTCGCCACTGGAGAAGCGTAATGTTCGAAAACCTGAAAGCACAGCCCGCTGACAAGATCCTTGCCCTGATGCAGGCGTTCAAGGATGACCCGCGCGAAACAAAGATCGATCTTGGCGTTGGTGTTTACAAGGATGCAACGGGCCTGACGCCTGTAATGCGCGCCATCAAGGCGGCGGAACATCAACTGTGGGAAGAGCAGGATACAAAGGTCTACACCGGACTGACAGGTGACCCGGCATTTGCCCGTGCGATGGTCGATTTGGTTTTGGATGATGCGGTGCCCCATGACACGATTGCGGCAGCGGCCACCCCGGGTGGTACGGGCGCGGTGCGGCAGGCATTTGAACTTATCCGGATGGCGCGGCCAGACGCGCGGGTCTTCGTTTCCGACCCCACGTGGCCGAACCATCTTACGATACTGAAGTATCTGGGTATCGAAATGGTGCCCTATCGCTATTTCGATGATGAGACGCGTGGCGTTGATTTCGACGGTATGATCGCTGATCTGAAGACAGCGCATCAGGGCGATGTCGTTCTGCTGCATGGGTGCTGCCACAACCCGACAGGGGCAAACCTGAACGCCACTCAGTGGGATGAGGTGATCAAGGTCCTGCAGGATACCGGTGCAACGCCAATGATCGATATTGCCTACCAAGGCTTTGGCGACGGATTGCAGGAAGATGCTGCTGCCACGCGCAAGGTGGCCGCCTCTGTTCCGGAGTGCCTGATCGCGGCCAGTTGCTCCAAGAATTTTGGCATCTACCGCGAGCGGACGGGGCTTTTGATGGCCATTGCTGCCGATGCAGGCGCTCATAAGCTCAATCAGGATACGCTTGCGTTTCTCAATCGCCAGAACTTCAGCTTTCCGCCAGATCACGGGGCACGGTTGGTGACAATGATCTTGGGCAATGATGCTTTGCGCAGCGATTGGATGGCGGAACTTGAAGACGTACGCACATCCATGCTGGGTCTCCGAAAGCAACTGGCAGGTGAGTTGCAGCGCCTCTCAGGGTCCGACCGCTTCGGCTTTTTGGCTCAGCATCGGGGCATGTTCTCGCGGCTGGGCACGACGCCTGACAAGGTGGAGGCACTGCGTGAGGAGCACGGGATCTATATGGTCGGCGACAGCCGTATGAACATCGCCGGCCTCAACACACAGACGGTTCCAATTCTGGCAAAGGCCATCATCGACGTCGGCGTCTGACCTGCTGAGGGCCGGCGGACGCGTCGGCCTGTGCACACTGTCTCTCGGGAAATTGTCTTGACCTTAGGGCAACCAGCGCACTTGCTGGTGGCATGACATATTTCAGGAGGGATCAGATGACTTTCAGCAAGATTACAGGGATATCCGCAGCCATTGTTCTGGCAACCGGAATGATGGCCGCCGCACAGGACCAGCCCATGGGGTTCTTTGTGACCAGCACGGGGATGGGCAACGGCGCGGATCTGGGCGGGCTTGAGGGCGCGGACGCACATTGTGCCAGCCTGGCCGAGGCGGCAGGCACGACCGGTCGCACCTGGCGCGCGTACCTCAGCACACAGGAAGAAGGCAAGCGCGGTGTCTCTGCCCGTTACCGTATCGGGACCGGCCCATGGTACAATGCCAACAGTGAACTGGTCGCGGTTGACCTTGATGAATTGCATCTCAGCCCGAACATCATCAAGCGCACGGCGGTAGACGAGACCGGTGCGCGGATCAATGGCGTGGGTGACAGCCCCAATGAACATGACATCCTGACCGGCTCCATGTCAGACGGCATGGCCTATTTCCCGTGGGTTGAGGGTGACAAGACGTGCTCAAACTGGACGAGTTCAGGAGAAGGCAGCGCCACGGTTGGTCATCACGACCGACATGGTGGCGGAAACACATCCTGGAATGCGGCGCACGATTCGCGGGGATGCAGCCAGGAAAACCTGCAGGGTACAGGCGGGGCCGGGTTGTTTTACTGCTTCGCTGCAGACTGACGGCAGAACCAAAAAACCCGGCCTCGAAAGGCCGGGTTTCTCTTTTCAAGAGCTGCATTGGTGAGGGAAAGTCAGCCCTTGGAGAACTCTGGATAGGCTTCCATACCAAGCTCTGAAATGTCGAGCCCGTTGATTTCTGATTCCTCACTGACCCGGATGCCCGAGATCGCCTTGAGGATGAACCAGACCGCACCGGAGACGACGAACACAAACACGCCCACCACGAAGATCGCATAGAGCTGTGTGCCTAGGTTTGCCGCGCTGTTGGTAAAGACCACCGCGATGGTGCCCCAGATACCTGCAAAGAGGTGAACCGGAATGGCACCGACGACGTCGTCGATCTTGAACTTGTCCAGCATCGGTACGGTGATGACCACGATCACGCCACCGACCATGCCGATCAGCGTGGCTGAGATCAGCGAGGGTGTAAGTGGCTCTGCCGTGATGGACACAAGGCCCGCCAGTGCGCCGTTCAGGATCATCGTGAGGTCAGGTTTCTTGTAGAGAAGCTGTGTCAGGATCAGCGCCGCGACAGCACCGCCGGCAGCCGCCGTGTTGGTGTTGGAGAAGATGCGCGAGATATCCGCCACGTTGGCAGCCGTATCCATGTAAAGCTGCGAGCCGCCGTTAAAGCCGAACCAGCCAAGCCACAGGATGAACGTACCCAGTGTCGCCAGCGCAAGGTTGGAGCCGGGCATCGGGTTGACGCGGCCATCCTTATACTTGCCCAGACGTGGCCCGAGGATGATCGCACCCGCCAGGGCAGCCCAGCCACCAACGGAGTGCACTACGGTGGAGCCCGCAAAGTCCTGGAAACCCATGCCGTCAAGGAAACCACCGCCCCACTTCCAGGAGGCCTGGATGGGATAGATCAGACCGGTCAGAACGATCACAAAGACAAGGAAGGGCCAGAGTTTGATCCGCTCTGCGAGTGCACCAGAAACGATGGAGGCTGTCGCAGCACAGAACATCAACTGGAAGAAGAAGTCCGAACCAACAGACGCATAGGTCAGATCGGGTTCGGCGCCCTCAAGGCCCACGGGTTCAAGCCCGGTGATGGAAAACGCACCCAGAATGCCGTCCATGCTCCAGCCGTCACCGGGGTACATGAGGTTGTAGCCCAGTATGAAGTAGGCCATCGACGCAAGGCTGAAGAGCGCGATGTTCTTGGTCAGCTGCATCGTGACGTTCTTGCCGCGCACTAGGCCCGCTTCGAGCATGGCAAATCCGGCGGCCATAAAGAATACCAGAAAGCCTGCGACAAGGAACATGAAGGTGGTGAAGATAAAGCCGATATCGGCGTTTGTTGGTGTCGTGTCGGCGTCTTGCGCCAATCCCATTGAGGGCACGGCTATTGCCGCCGCCAAGGGAATATACCTGGTGAGTTTCATTTGTGTTTTCCTTCCCTGAGGGATCAAATTGCGTCTTCGCCGGTCTCGCCTGTGCGCACCCGCACAGCCTGTTCCACGTCGAGGACAAAGATTTTGCCGTCACCGATCTTGCCGGTCTGGGCGGCCTTCGTGATCACCTCGATCAGTTGGTCGGCCTGGCTGTCTGCCACAACCAGTTCCAATTTGACCTTGGGGACAAAGTTCACGACGTATTCAGCGCCACGGTAGATTTCAGTGTGGCCCGATTGGGCGCCGAAACCTTTGATCTCGGTGACCATCAGCCCGCGCACGCCCGCGTCGGTCAGTGCCTCGCGCACTTCTTCGAGCTTGAACGGCTTGATTGTTGCAATGATGAGTTTCACGTAAGCGTACCTCTTGGGGTTGGCAGGGAGCCCTGCGTTGTGCCTGCCAAAACAATCCGCCCTCGACGCGCAGAGGGAAGTGCTGCAGCGCAGAAAGTCGCGGATCACGCTAGGTAAGTGGTGAAAATTTAGACGCTGCTGAAATTATGCACAAAAATTAGTCAAAGAATTGATGTCAATTGCGATCAAGTCCGCTAAACAATCCTCTCTACGCGGTCTATGATGCAGCCAAAATCGAGCCGGGCAGGCAATGTTATGAGTGATTCACGCAAGCGAACGCGCCCCTTGGTGGCGGACAAAAGGTATGCTTCTTCATCAAAGAAGCGACCCGCGAAGAAACCTGTCAAAAAGCCGGTGGCCAAACGCAGATCGACCCGTGCAAAGCCCAAAAGGCGCGGCGGTATTCTTGGATTGCTCAGCGCCATGGTGCGGTGGGTTTTTCGCCTGATCTGGACCATCACCTGGCGGATTACGGCGGTTGCCATCCTGGTTCTGGCTTTGGCGGTTGGCTATTTCTACACTACATTGCCTCCGCTTGAGGCCTTGCTGGACGGGCGCGCACGAGGCTCGGTGACCTTGCTGGATCGTGACGGAGATGTGTTCGCCTGGCGCGGGGATCAGTTTGGCGGCGTGGTGACGGCTGAAAGCGTCTCAAGGCACCTCAAGCATGCGGTGATTGCGACCGAGGACAAGCGGTTCTACCAGCATTTCGGTGTGAGCCCGCGCGGGATTGCGTCAGCCATCCGCATCAACCTGCGCGAGGGGCGTGGCCCGTTACAGGGGCACGGCGGGTCCACCATCACACAGCAGGTCGCCAAGTTGATCTGTCTGGGTGAACCATTTGATCCGGCGTCCGGCATGACTGAAAAGGAATACGAAGCCGGGTGCCGCGCCGGGAACATTCAGCGCAAAGGCAAAGAGGCGCTGTTTGCGATGGCGATGGAGGTGAAATACTCCAAGGACGATATTCTGTCGATTTATCTCAACCGCGCCTACATGGGCGGTGGCGCTTTTGGTGCCGAGGCCGCAGCGCAACGGTTCTTTGGCAAACCGGCATCAGCGGTGAATGCGGCGGAAGGGGCGATGCTGGCGGGCTTGCTGACAGCGCCCTCAAGCCTGTCGCCGACTAGCAACCTTTCCCGATCCCAAAATCGTGCGGCGACGGTGCTGCGCCTCATGAACGAACAAGGGTATCTGAGCGAGGCCGAGACCCGTGAAGCGCAAGCCAACCCGGCAACCCTGTCGGAGGCGGCTGAAAAGAAGGCTGGCGGATATTTTGCCGATTGGGTCATGTCGACGGGGCCGGAATTTTTCACCCGAAACACGACCGAGGATGTGATCATCAGAACCACGCTGGACCCGCGGATCCAGAAAGCTGCAGAGGACGGGTTGAAGTGGGTCTTTGAAAACAAGGTACGCGACGGCTCCAAAGCGCAGGCGGCGATTGTGGTGATGTCGTCTGACGGCGCGGTTCGGGCCATGGTTGGTGGGCGCAAGACCAAGGTGGCAGGTGCCTTTAACCGTGCCACGCAGGCATTGCGCCAAACCGGGTCTGCCTTCAAACCCTTCGTTTATGCGGCGGCGCTTGATCTGGGGTATTCGCCGAATGATCTGATTGATGACAGCCCTTATTGTCTGGATATCCCCGGTTCGGGCCGCTGGTGCCCCAAGAATTATACCAACAACTTCAAAGGCATGGTCACGCTGACCGATGCATTGAAAAACTCTCTGAACATTCCGGCAGTCAAGATTTCAGAAAGCGTCGGGCGCGAATTGGTCAGTACCGTCGCGACCCAGTTCGGGATCAAAAGCGATCTGGCCGCGGGCCCCGCGCTGGCGCTTGGGGCATCTGAAAGCACTTTGATAGAGATGACAGGCGCGTATGCGGGTATTCTCAACGGAGGCTCGTCGGTCACACCGTATGGATTGATAGAGTTGCGCTTGCTGGGCGACACGGAGCCGCTGATGGGCACTGGTGGCGGTATTGGTGAACGGGTCATTCAGGAAGGCGCCGCGCGACAACTGGTCTACATGATGGAGAAGGTGATTTCCGAAGGGTCCGGCGCGCGCGGGCAGTTCGGCGGGCGGCAGCTTGCAGGCAAGACCGGGACAACCACGGCGGCCAAGGATGCCTGGTTTATCGGCTTTTCGGCGGATTATGTCGCTGGTGTCTGGATGGGCTATGACGACAACACGCCGCTGAGCGGTGTCACAGGCGGTGGGCTGCCTACTGATATCTGGCGCGAAGCCATGAGCCGTGTTCATGAGGGCCTGCCGCTGAACCCGCTGCCGATGGCGCGCCCGGTCCCCATGACCGATCTTGTGCAGGACAATGGATACGCGCCACCGATCAGCGGCCAGGGCAACGGCGGAAACATCATTGACCAGGTCCTTCAGGACATCTTTGGCGGGGGTGGTGCCGGTGCGGGCAGTAATGCGCCGGCGCCGGGCGCGGGCGACCGCTGAGCAGCGCTGCCACAGTCATAGGGTCAGATTTTTCAGGTGATGGAAATGAACCGTTAAAACTACTATGACCAGATGGAGGTTTGTGTTCATGCACATCGGATCAAGCAGGCGTTGATTTGCAACCGGTGGGCGGGAAACAAGAAGGGCCGTTAAAATCGGCTTGGTCGGGTGAAAGGTGCGCATGCGCGAAGAATTGATCAATCGTGGACGGGATGAATTGCGGAAAGTTCGCCGCAGGTCGCGTGGTCTTTATTGGGCCGTGGGGCTGTTCAGTCTTTTTGCCAACCTGCTGATGCTGACGGGCCCGATGTACATGCTGCAGGTCTATGACCGCGTGCTTGGGTCCGGGTCCGAGGAAACGCTGATCGCGCTCTCGATCCTTGTGATCTTTCTTTATACCGTCATGGGCATTCTTGATTACACGCGCGGCCGGGTCATGGCGCGGGTCGGCGCGCGGTTTCAGGAAGATCTTGACCGACGTGTCTTTGACGCCGTTATCCGCAAGTCTGCCGTGGCACCGGACATTAAGACCAACGGCGGTCTGCACGATCTTGAAGCCGTGCAGCGGTTGATCAGTTCTCCGGTGTTGATGGCGGCGTTTGATTTGCCCTGGACGCCGATCTTTTTTGCCGCAATCTTTATCTTCCATCCTATGCTGGGGTGGCTCGCCGTATGTGGGGCGTCAGTCCTGATCCTGATCGCTCTTGCCAATCAGCTGATGTCGCGCGGCAGTCATGAACGCGCCGGTATTGCGGGGCAGGCGGCCACAGCAATTTCCGACCAGATCCGCACAGAAGCTGAAATGGTGCAGGCCATGGGCATGCGTGATGCTGCGTTCACTCGCTGGCAAAAGGCCCGGGGCGAGGCGCTGGAGCAGCAGGTCGTTGCCACCGATGTAGGCGGCGGCTTTACCTCGCTCACGAAATCGCTGCGCCTGTTCTTGCAATCGGCAATGCTGGGTGTTGGTGCCTGGCTGGTGCTGCAGAACCAGCTGACACCCGGTGCGATGATTGCCGGGTCCATCCTTTTGGGGCGCGCCCTTGCCCCGGTTGAAATGGCAATGAATCAATGGCCCATTGTACAGCGCGGTCGGTTGGGGTGGGCGAACCTGTCGTTGTTGCTGGGTGCAGTTGCCGTGGAAGCGCCGCGGACCCAATTGCCCGTTCCCAAGGCAAAACTGGCTGCCAAGGGGCTGACAGTTGTGCCCCCGGGCGAGAAACAGGCCGCACTCAAATCCGTGAACTTCACGTTGGAGCCGGGTCAGGCGCTGGGCATCATTGGCCCTTCGGGCGCTGGAAAATCCACGCTGGCTCGCACCCTGATGGGTTTGTGGCAACCGGCGGGGGGGTACATCCGATTGGACGGTGCGGCACTGGATCACTATGGCACGGACACGCTGGGGCAACACATCGGATATCTGCCGCAGCGCGTACAGCTTTTCGATGGCTCGATTGCTGAAAACATTGCGCGTCTGTCCGGCACGCCGGACGATGCCAAGGTTGTCGCCGCCGCCAAGATGGCCGCGGCACATGAGATGATCCTTGAGCTGCCACATGGCTACGACACACAGATCAGTGCCGGTCAGGTGCGCCTGTCAGGCGGTCAGATGCAGCGTATCGGCCTTGCGCGCGCCCTTTATGATGACCCGGTGATTGTGGTGTTGGATGAGCCGAATTCGAACCTCGATAATGTGGGATCACAGGCGCTTAATCATGCTATCCGAGAGATGAAGACACGCGGGCGTTCTGTCATCATCATGGCGCATCGGCCCAATGCCATTCAGGAATGCGACACCCTGCTGGTTCTCGATAATGGCATGCGAATGGCCTTTGGCCCAAAGGACGAGGTGCTTAAGGGCATGGTCAAGAACGCGCAACAGATCAAAGAAGCGCCGGTTGCTTCGGGCGGTGTGTCATGAATGCGCCGGTGAAGAACAAGCGGTGGTCGGCGACGCGGCCTGTCATTCTGGGTTTTTTCGGACTGCTGCTGCTGTTTGGCGGATTTGGCACATGGGCCGTCACGTCGGAGATTGCGGGGGCCGTGATTGCGTCGGGCCGTATCGAGGTGGACCGCAATCGGCAGATCGTTCAGCACGAAAATGGTGGCGTGGTTGAAACCATAGTCGTGGACGAAGGCGATACAGTCGCGGCGGGTGATCTGCTGATCGCGCTTGATCCGCAGCAGCTGTCCTCACAGCTTGTCATCATCGAAGGGCAACTTTTCGAGCTGATGGCCCGGCGCGGCCGACTGGAGGCTGAACGGGACGAGGTGGACGGGATATCATTTGATTCCGAACTGGTCGCCGTCGCGGCGCAGCGCGAAGACGTCAATGAATTGGTCGAGGGGCAAACGCGGCTTTTCGAGGCCCGCCGCGCGTCCGTTGCCAAGGAAATCGAACAATTGGGCAAGCGCAGTGAGCAGATCGCCTCGCAGATCGACGGAGTCACATCGCAAGAAGATGCATTGACCCGCCAGCTGGAACTGATCGAGGAAGAGCTGGAAAATCAGCAGACGCTGCTGGATCGCGGGCTTGCGCAAGCCTCGCGGGTCTTGTCGTTGCAGCGCGATCAGGCAGGTCTGCGCGGTCAGATCGGTGAGCTTGCCGCAAGCAAGGCACAAAGCCAGGGCCGTGCGACCGAAATCGACATCGAGATCCTCAAACTGGGCACCGCCAGCCGCGAAGAGGCAATCAGCCGCCTGCGTGATCTGCGGTACCGGGAACTGGAGCTGGTGGAACAGCGCCGTGCCTTGTTGTCAGAAATTGATGGCTTGCAGGTCCGTGCGCCCGTCTCAGGCATCGTCTATGGCATGCAGGTCCAGACCCCGCGGTCTGTGGTGCGCCCGGCTGAGCCGCTGATGTATCTTGTTCCGCAGGACCGGCCGCTGGTGATTGCCGCGCAAGTGGAGCCGGTGCATGTGGATCAGATCGTTGTGGGCCAAGATGTGAACTTGCGTTTGTCGGCGCTGGATCAGCGCACCACGCCAGAACTTGTCGGCCGGGTCATGCAGATTTCCGCGGATGCAATTGAAGATCAGGTCACCGGGGCATCGTTTTTCCGTGCTGAAATTACGCTGAATCCGGGTGAGTTGGAAAAACTGCCCGAAGGTACCATTCTGCTGCCAGGCATGCCGGTCGAGGCGTTCATCCGGACCGGGGACCGGTCGCCGATGGCCTATCTGATCAAGCCGATGGCGGACTATTTCGCCCGGGCGATGCGCGAATCTTGATCCGCCCTCTTTTCGTCGCTTCTCAACAGGTCTAGCGTCCGCTTGAGATCTTTAAAGGAGTGCGATCCATGAGCTTTACCGACCGACTTGCCGCCATGGGTGTGACCCTGCCCGACGCCCCGGCCCCCGCCGCGAACTACGTCCCGTTCGTGCGCGTCGGGCATACCGTCTATGTTTCCGGCCAGATCTCCAACGGGCCCGACGGGATGATTGTTGGAAAGCTGGGGGATAACATGTCGGTCGAAGAAGGTGCTGCGGCCGCGCGGGCCTGCGCGATCAGCCTGCTGGCGCAGGTCAAGGCCGCATGCGACGGCGATATCGAACGGATGGTCCGTGTCGTCAAGCTTACAGGATTCGTCAATTCGACCCCCGACTTTGGGGATCAGCCCAAGGTGATAAATGGCGCGTCCGATTTTCTTGTCAACGCATTGGGCGACGCAGGCAAGCATTCGCGTTCTGCTGTGTCAGCCGCCTCTCTGCCCTTTGGTGTGGCCGTGGAAATCGAAGGCATATTCGAGGTCAAATGACCCTCCCCCGCGCTTTTTTCGAAATCCCCTTGGCGCATAGGGCATTGCATGATGTGAGGGATGGCCGACCTGAAAACAGCCGGGCCGCGATCAAGGCGGCCATTGCTGCGGGGTATGGCATTGAGATCGACCTGCAGCTTAGCGCGGATGATCAGGCGATGGTCTTTCACGACTACGGACTGGAGCGGCTGACGACTGAGACAGGTCCAATCCGACAGCGCTCTGCAGCGCAGCTTGACAGCATTCCGCTGAGGGGTGGTGGTGAGGGCATACCCGGCTTGGCCGAAGTGCTGGATCTTGTCGCAGGCCGCGTGCCGCTGGTGATTGAGCTTAAGGATCAGGATGGCGGTATGGGCCCCGACATTGGCCCACTGGAAGTGGCCACTGCCAGCGCGCTGAAAGGGTACGTGGGTGATGTCGCTGTCATGTCCTTCAATCCCAACAGCATGGTGCGGATGGCCAAGCTTGCTCCGGATGTATTTCGTGGGCTTGTAACAAGTGCTTATCGGTATAAGGAATGGCCGCTGCCCAAGGCCACCTGCGATGCACTGCGTGACATTCCCGACTACGACCGCGTGGGTGCCTGTTTCATTTCGCATGAGGTTGATGATCTGTCTCGCGACAGGGTGGCGGAACTTAAAAGCGCAGGCGCGATGATATGTTGCTGGACAGTGCGCAGTGCAGAAATCGAGGCCAAAGCCCGCAAGGTTGCCGACAATATCACCTTTGAAGGCTATCTTGCCGCGTTGCACGGTTGATCCAGCGCTATTGCGGCCCAAATTAAGGGGCAGGCAGCCAGGGCAGCAAATGACGCAAGAAGTGGAAATTAGGGTGGTGCCGCGCATTGCGGACATCGGTCAACAGGCATGGGACGCTTGCGCCTGCCCTGAAGCGCGTGATGGCGCGCGGCCTCATGATCCGTTCACCACGTATCGATTTCTTTCAGCGCTTGAAGACAGCGGCAGTGTCGGGCCCGGCACGGGTTGGCAGCCGCAATACCTCAGCGCCTCGATTGCCGGACAGGTCATCGGCGTCGCGCCGCTTTTTGCCAAGTCGCACAGTCAGGGCGAATACATTTTTGATCACAACTGGGCGCATGCCTATGAGCGGGCGGGCGGCCGGTATTATCCAAAGCTGCAGATTGCCGTGCCGCATACACCCGCAACCGGCAGGCGGTTTCTGACGCGACCCGACTTTGAAGACGCCGGATTTGCAGCACTGGTTCAGGGTGCGGTGCAATTGACGCAGAACAACGGCTTGTCGTCGCTACACGCCACCTTTTGCACGCAGGGCGAAGCAACCCGCGCGCAGGACATGGGGCTGATGGTGCGCAAGAGTCAGCAGTTTCACTGGCGCAACGGCGGCTATGCTGATTTTGACGACTTTCTTGCCGGTCTGAATTCCCGCAAACGCAAGAACATTCGCAAGGAACGCGCACAGGCGCAGGGGTTTGGTGGCGATATCCATGTGCTGACCGGTGATCAGATCCAGCCCGAACACTGGGATGATTTCTGGGTGTTTTATCAGGACACCGGCGCGCGCAAATGGGGCTCCCCTTATCTCACGCGGAAGTTCTTTGACATTGCGCAGGAAACCCTGCGCGACGACATTGCATTGGTGCTGGCTGAACGGAATGGCCGCATGGTGGCGGGCGCGCTGAACTTTATCGGTGCCGATGCGTTGTACGGGCGCTATTGGGGGTGTGTGGAGCATCATCCCTGCCTGCATTTCGAACTGTGCTACTACCGGGCGATCGACATTGCGATCGACCTTGGTCTGAGCACGGTCGAGGCAGGGGCGCAAGGCGAACACAAACTGGCGCGCGGGTATCTGCCCACGCCGACCTGGTCTGTTCACTGGGTTCGGGATGACGGGTTTGCGCGCGCCATTGGAGAGTATCTGGAGGCGGAAACCGCAGCCGTAGACGACGAGATCGAGATTTTGACAGAGTATGGGCCTTTCAAGAGAGCCCGGATAGAGGAGCAGGAATGAGCGAGAAGCTGAGCGATGAAACACGTGGGACCCTTCTGGACCCCCTTATGGAAACCGGTTGGGAAATCGAAGAGGGACGGGATGCGATCCGCAAGACCTATAAATTCGATGATTTCGCCGACGCTTTTGGCTGGATGACCCGCGCCGCGATCTGGGCCGAGAAATGGAACCACCATCCTGAATGGGAAAACGTCTATAACCGCGTGACGGTCACGCTAACCACGCATGATGTGGACGGGCTTAGCACGCTGGATGTAAAGCTGGCACGAAAGATGGACGGGCTTTTTGGCCCTGTCGACGACTAACGGAAAGAAACCATGCAAGAACTGATGAATACCGAGCTTTGGCAGGGAAAATCCCTTGCTGACCTGCTGACACTTGAATTTCTGGCCAGCGCTGCTGGCTCTGTGCTGGGAGCCATAGCGATCTTGCTGGTGGGCTGGACTGTTTCGGCCTGGCTGCAACGCCGGGTCGCAGCGCTGGGGCGCAAGCACAAGCAACTTGATGACATGTTGTTCGACTTCTTGTCGTCGATCGTACGCTATGCGGTGCTGGCCTTCACCTTTCTTTTTGTCCTCAACACGTTTGGGATCCAGACGACGTCTATTGTGGCGATTATCGGTGCGGCTGGCCTTGCGATCGGTCTTGCGCTGCAAGGGACGCTGTCGAATGTGGCGGCAGGCGTGATGCTGATCCTGTTCCGCCCCATAAAGATTGGCGATTTTGTCGAAGTGGCGGGCGAGATGGGGACGGTCAAGGAGATCAGCCTGAACTTCACAGAGCTGGCAGATCTGAGCAATGTTCAGGTGATCGTGCCAAACTCGGAAGTTTGGGGCAATGTCATCACCAACTACTCCACCAACGCAAAGCGCCGGGTGGAATGGACTTTCGGTGTGGGCTATGGCGCGAACCTCAAACAGGCCGAAGACATCATTCGCGATACGATCATGGCGGATGCACGTGCGGATGCAGAGCCTGAACCGTTTATTCAGGTCAACAATCTGGGCGACAGTTCGGTCGATTTCATGGTGCGCGTCTGGTGCGACGCAGGCGAATATCTGGGCTTCAAGACGGACATGACCCGCAAGGTCAAGGAAGCGCTGGATGCGGGCGGCGTGGATATTCCATTCCCGACACGCACAATTGTACAAGCCGCCGAATAGTGGTGGGTGCGTCGGCCCCTAAGGGCCGACGCCAATCACTTACATGTTTTCAAGCAGCGCTTCGCCGCCCGAAACCTCACAGACGCCGGGGTTTTCTTCGGCCTGAAAGAGGGTGACCTTGCCGTCATCCACCAGCATCGCGTAACGCTTGGAGCGCGCGATGAGGCCTGCGGGAGGGACATCAAAGTCCATTCCAATCGCCTTGGTGAATTCCGACTGGGCGTCGGCCAGCATGGTGATGCCCGCCTCTGTCGCGCCTGTGGCTTCTCCCCATGCCTTCATGACGAAGGGATCGTTGCAGGACAGGCAGATGATTTCGTCCACGCCTTTTGCATCGAACTGATCTTTGGTGCGTACAAAGCTGGGCACATGCGCAGAATGGCAGGTTCCGGTATAGGCCCCCGGCACAGCAAATAGGACAACCTTGCGGTCTTTGAGCTTGTCGGCCAGCACGACCGGAGCCGGTCCATCAGCCCCCATCTGTATCAGCGTTGCATCGGGCAGGGTGTCACCTTGGGAGATTGTCATGGGCTTTGCCTTTCTAGCGATTGTATTTGTCGTTGATGGACATATAGGTTTCACCCTGACCAAGGACCACAACATTCGAGGGAAAGTAGCATGACACATGTGGTTGTGATCGGTGCAGGGCAGGCGGGATCGTCTTGTGTTGCCAAACTGCGCAATGGTGATTTCGACGGCCAGATCACCCTCATCGGGGCAGAGCCACAACCGCCCTACCAGCGCCCACCGCTTTCCAAGGCCTATCTGTTGGGAGATATGGCGCTAGAGCGGTTATTCCTGCGGCCCGAAAGTTTTTACACCGACCAGCAGATTGATTTGCGGTTGAATACGCGTGTTCAGGCCATCGACACAGATGCCAGGACGGTCACTACAGCGCATGACGTGATAAGTTATGACGATCTGGTGCTGACCACCGGGTCGATCCCGCGCCGCTTGCCCGCCCGTATCGGGGGCGAATTGGACGGGGTATTCGTCGTTCGCGATCTGGCGGATGTGGACGCGATGGCGCCACGTTTTGAAGTTGCGAAACGTCTGCTGATTGTCGGCGGGGGCTACATCGGGTTGGAGGCTGCGGCAGTGGCCGCCAAGCGCGGTCTCAAGGTTACATTGGTTGAGGCGGCAGAACGGATACTGCAAAGGGTTGCCGCGCCGCAGACCAGCGACTTTTTTCGCGATCTGCATCGCACCCGTGGCGTTGATATTCGCGAAGGTGTCGGGCTCATGCGGTTTATCGGTGAAGGACATGTGACCGGCGCAGAGCTGGCAGACGGCACCGTGATCGAGACCGATTTTGTTATCTGTGGCGTCGGCATCGCGCCCGATGTTGCGCTGGCCGAGGCTGCGGGGCTCAAACTTGATAACGGAATCGCGGTGGATGCACTGGGGCGGACCTCCGCCCCAAGTGTATGGGCCGCCGGAGACTGCACATCCTTTCCTTACAAGGGTGGGCGGATCCGGCTGGAATCAGTGCCCAATGCGATTGATCAGGCTGAGGTGGTGGCAGAAAACATTATGGGCGCAGACAAGGATTACGTCGCCAAGCCATGGTTCTGGTCCGATCAATACAACGTGAAACTGCAGATCGCAGGGCTTAATACCGGCTATGACACTGTCGTCACACGCCGGGCCGACGGGAACAGCGTGTCGTTCTGGTATTACAGGGGTGACCAGCTTTTGGCCGTTGACGCGGCGAATGATCCGCGGGGATACATGGTGGGAAAGCGCCTCATTGAGGCGGGTAAATCGCCGGATCCGGATGCCGTTGGGGACCCGGCCACTGATCTAAAGGCGCTGCTCAAGTCGTGAGGATCATCGCGGGAAAATTTCGCGGTACAGCGCTGGCCAATGTCGGTAAGGGCGACAAGGGTGCACACCTGCGGCCGACATCCGACCGGGTGCGCGAAAGCCTTTTTTCCATGCTGATCCACCGAGACGTGATCGATGGTGCCCGGGTGCTGGACCTCTTTGCGGGCACCGGCGCGCTGGGGCTCGAAGCCTTGTCGCGCGGCGCGCGCCAGGTCTGTTTTGTTGAGAACGGTCGCGTCGGGCAGCGGTTGATTGGCGAAAACATCCGAAAGCTGGGCGTCGACGAGCAGACCACGCTGATGCGCAATGACGCCACACGGTTGGGGGCGTGGCCGCATGCGCCGTTCGATCTGATCTTTTTGGACCCGCCATATGGCAAGGAAATGGGAAACCGCGCGATTGCCACTGCTTTGCAAGGCGGTTGGCTGGCGCAGGATGCGATCGTGGTCTGGGAAGAGAACGCGCCCCAGAACGCGACCGAAGGATTTGAGCGCGTCGACAAGCGAAAATTCGGGGACACCCACGTCACGCTGCTGCAGCGAAACTGAGCCTATCCCCGCACGGCGCGAATTGCCTGCCCCAGGCGGGAAATGCCTTCTGAAATTTCGGCCTCGTCCGCGAGCGAGAAGCTCAGCCGCAGCGTATTCGCGCCAGAACCATCGGCATGGAATGCCTGTCCGGGCACGAACGCCACCCTTTGGTGGGTCAGCGCATGTTGCAAAACCTCTGCGGCGTCCATGCCCGGGGGCAGGGTGACCCAAATGAACATACCGCCTTCGGGACGCGTCCATTCCACGCCCTCTGGCATCTGCGCTGATAATGCTGCCAGCATGGCATCACGGCGGGCCTTGTATGTCTGGCGCAGCATCCCTGTGTGCTGGTCGAAAATGGTTGAGGCAACCGTTTCAATTGCCATCTGATTGAGGGTCGCGGAATGAAGGTCTGCGGCCTGTTTGGTCAGCACAAGCTGCGAGATCACCTGTGCCGCGCCGCACACCCAGCCGACACGCAGGCCCGGGGCCAGGGTCTTGGAAAAGCTCCCACAATAAAGGGTGCGACACGCCTCGATATTGCCCTTGCGCGCAATCTCCAACGCCAGCATCGGCGGGATTGCTTCGCCATCAAAGCGCAGCGCTTGATAGGCGGCGTCTTCAATCACCGCAATGTCCAGGGTCTCGGCAAGATCAAGTATCGCACCGCGTTCGCTTAGATCCAGCGTCTTGCCCGTCGGGTTGGCGAAATCAACAGAAGCATAGGCGAACTTGACGCGTCCGCCCTTCGATTGTGCGGTCTGTGCATAATCCTCAGCACTACGATTGCTGCCGGGGTCGAGGCGGTCGTAGTGCGGCTCATATGCGTTGAAAGCGCCGAGGGCACCAAGGTACGTGGGCCAGCCGATCAGGGCGGTATCGCCGGGTGAAAGCAGCAGCTTGCCCAGATAATCCAGCGCCTGCTGAGAGCCGGATGTAATCATGATGTTGTCACGCACGCAGGGAATGCCCAGCGCTGTCATATGGGTCGCCAGCCAATCCCGCAGCGGGCCATATCCTTCGGATACGGAGTATTGAAGCGCGCTGCTCTCGTTCCCCGGGTTAAGTGCTGAGACAATCGCGTCCTGAAATGCCGCTGTCGGAAAGAGATCAGGATCGGGAATGCCACCCCCGAACGAAATGATATCGGGCTGGTTCAATAGCTTGAGAAGTTCACGGATCTCGCTCGCTTTCATGCGCAACGTGCGCGTCGCAAAGACATCGGTCCAGTTCATGGCAATTCCTCCCATGGGAAGCATGAGCACGTTTTCTTATTTATGGCAATAGTCCTTACCTAGTTGGCACAGCGGCGGGTGCGTTGCCCTTTTGCAAGGCCGTGCTAAGTTTGGGGTATGAGCGATGTCAGCGTATCAGGCGTACCCCTTGTGGGGCGCGTTCCCAATAAAAAGGCACCACAGATCACGTTGCCCAAACCGCAGCCTTTCGGGGCGCCGGTTTTTATCGTTGACGCGGTCACCCCGTTGGCCGGAGAGACGGTTCTGTCCTTGCTGATGAAGCGGCTCGCCCGGGACGAATCCGGATAGGCGCGCCATTGGCGGATGGCCTGTGCTGTGAACCCCGTCAGCTTTCGTATGTCGGATGGAACCTGCCTGCGGGGGAAAGGGTAAAAATTTCCACGCCGTCATTCGTCACGCCGACCGAATGTTCGAACTGCGCAGAGAGGCTCTTGTCGCGTGTCACGGCGGTCCAGTCGTCTGCGAGTGTTTTGGTTTCCGCACGGCCCAGATTGACCATGGGTTCAATGGTGAAGAACATGCCCGGCTCCAACACGGCGCCGGTGCCCGGGCGGCCGTAATGCAAGACGTTGGGCGGCGCGTGGAATACCTGACCCAGCCCATGTCCGCAAAAATCGGTGACGACGGACATGCGATGGCTTTCCACGAAAGTCTGGATTGCGTGGCCAATGTCGCCGAACGTATTGCCGGGCTTGACCACTTCGATCCCGCGTATCAACGCATCGTGGGTGACGTTGATCAGCCGCTCTGCCTTGCGCGGCAGTTTTCCGGCCACATACATCCGCGACGTGTCGCCAAACCAGCCGTCCACAATCACAGTCACGTCGATATTCAAAATATCGCCATCCTTGAGCTTTTTATCGCCGGGGATGCCATGGCAAACCACGTGGTTTACCGAAATGCATGACGCGTGTTTGTACCCCTTATAGCCGATTGTGGCCGATTTCGCCCCGGCGGCCTCCACCTTTTCCTCAATGATGCGGTCAATCTCACCGGTGGTCTGGCCGACAAAGACATGTTCGGCGATCTCATCCAGGATGGTCGCGGCAAGACGCCCTGCGGCATGCATGCCTGCATAGTCTGATGGGTCGTAAATGCGGATGCCGTCCCTTGTCTGGCGGCCACGGTGTGGGGTGTTCACCGGTCTCTCCATTGAAATTGTCTCTCTCTCTCTTAACGCGCAGGTTCCACAAGGGCCAGAGGGGCATCCAATGTGATCGCGTTGGGCGTGATATGGGTGCCAAGGCAAAGAGTTTCCAGCCCCGATGCCGTGGCGGCGGAGTGAGCGGCGGCATAGGCAGGGTCAATATCCGCTGCCATCGCAAATTTGGTGCAATCGGTGCGCTGCACGAGATACAAAAGGACGGCGCGTTTGCCTGCCTGTGCCATCTGCGCCAGTTCGTGCAAGTGCTTGGTGCCCCGCGCGGTTACACTGTCAGGGAATTCGGCAAGGCCCGGTGTGCGGTTCAGTGTCACTGATTTCACCTCGACGTATGCGTCTGGCAGACCATCGCCGGTCAAAAGAAAGTCGATGCGGGAGTTCTGACCGTATCTCATTTCAGGGCGCACATGCGTATAGTCGGCAAGCGCTGAAACCTCGCGCGCCATGAGCGCCGCTTTCAGAGCCCGGTTGGGCAAAGAGGTGTCAACGCCAGTAAAGTGCCCGTTCTCGTGATCTACCAGACGCCAGCCATATTTCAGCTTTTTCTTTGGATCGTCATTGGGTTCAAGCCAAATTCGCGTTCCGGGTGCTGCAAGCCCCATCATTGATCCGGGGTTGGCACAGTGGGCCGTTACCTCCCGGCCATCCTCCAGCGTACAATCAGCGAGAAAGCGTTTGTACCGTCGGATCAGACGTGCGGGAACAAGATCGGTTTGAAAGCGCATGGGGCGGGGCCTATACCGGGGCAATCGAATGCTCAAGGAGAGAACCGGTATGTCCAACCCTACTGCTGCCATGCTGGTGATCGGCGACGAAATCCTGTCAGGCCGGACACGAGATTCCAACATGCATTATCTTGCGGGGCGGCTGAGCGAGATCGGGATTGATTTGCGTGAAGTGCGCGTCATCGGGGATGAACACGGGGTGATCATCGCGGCAGTTCAGCAACTCAGTCAGATGTATGATCACGTCTTTACGAGCGGCGGGATTGGTCCGACCCATGATGATATCACAGCCGACTGCATCGCTGCGGCATTCAGCCGCGAGATTGACGTCCGCGCGGATGCCCGCGAGATCCTTGCCGCGCACTACAAAAAGGCGGGAACAGAGCTGAATGAAGCGCGGCTGCGCATGGCGCGCATTCCGCAAGGCGCAGATCTGATCGAAAATCCGGTATCCGCCGCGCCGGGCTTCAAGCTGGAGAACGTGCATGTGATGGCAGGTGTGCCTTCGGTGTTTGAGGCCATGGTTGAAAGCGTGCTGCCCACATTGTCAGGCGGCGCGCCACTGATCAGCAAGACCATCCGCATTGATCGCGGTGAGGGCGACATTGCCGGGCCGCTTAAGGACATCGCCGCGCAATTCCCGCTGCTGTCATTGGGATCGTATCCCTTTCAGAAAGACGGGAAGTACGGCGCGCATGTGGTTATTCGTGGCAATGATTCCGACGACGTCGAAGCCGCCATTGCTCTGCTTGGCGCCGCATTTTCATGAAACCGACAGCCTCAGAGCTTTTTGAAATCTGCGATGCGACCTGGCCCGCGGCCCGGCAGTGGGACGACGGGCCCTGGACATTTCGCGAAGGGAAGGGCGGGGGCAAACGGGTTTCAGCGGCGACATCCGCGCGCAGCACAGCAGTCGACACCATCGACGTTGCAGAGGCCGGAATGACGGCAATGGGACAGACCCCGCTTTTCATGATCCGTGCGGGCGATGAGACGCTTGATAAGGCTCTCGCGCAGCGAGGCTATGGCATTGTGGACCCTGTCACGCTCTATACCCTGCCGATCGCACAGCTGACAGATGTGCCAATCCCGCGCGTTACGGCCTTCACCATCTGGGAACCATTGGCGATCATGGCAGAGATCTGGGCCAAGGGCGGTATCGGCCCAGCGCGGCTGGATGTGATGGCGCGGGCGAAAACCAAGACCGGGATTTTGGCGCGGTGGAATGAAAAACCTGCAGGAGCGGCTTTTGCCGCAGTGCACAATGGTGTCTGTATGGTTCACGCGGTTGAGGTATTGTCTCACCAGCGCAGGCAGGGTGTTGCCGTCTGGATGATGCGCCGGGCGGCCTTTTGGGCGCAGGCGCACGGCGCCGACTACATCAGTGTCCTGTGCGTTGAACGGAACATTGCCGCCAATGCGCTTTATCAGGCGCTAGGCTTTACCCCAGCGGGCCAGTATCATTATCGCCAATGCGCCCAGTGAAGGAGCCTGCCATGGCCAACGCAAACCCGACTGCCCTTAATCTGCCCATGGTCGATCCTTTGCCGGAAGACACACAAAAGTATTTCGATATCTGCCGCGAGAAGCTTGGGATGGTGCCAAACGTCCTGCAAGCCTACGCCTTTGATATCGACAAGCTGAATACGTTTACGGCGATGTACAACGACCTGATGCTGGGCGACAGCGTCCTGACCAAGCTCGAGCGCGAGATGATCGCGGTCGCGGTGTCGTCGGTCAACAAGTGCTACTATTGCCTAGTCGCACACGGGGCTGCGGTGCGTCAGCTTTCAGGTGATCCCGCGCTGGGCGAGGCCCTGGTGATGAACTACAAAGTCGCCGCTATCGACGCGCGCCAGATGGCCATGCTGGATTTCGCGGTCAAGCTTACCAAGGAAAGCGCGAATGTGGTGGAAGGCGATAGAGACGCGCTGCGCGCACATGGATTTTCGGACCGTGATATCTTTGACATCACAGCCGTCGCGGCCTTTTTCAACATGACCAACCGTGTGGCCAGCGGTACGGACATGCGACCAAACGAGGGCTACCACGCCCAGGCGCGATGATCCGATCGATCGTCCTTCCTTTTTTGCTGTTGACCCAGCCTGCTGCAGCGCTGGAACTGGCGCTGCCGGCAACCGCGCGGCTGACCGTAGAGCGTAACACCGCGCCGGACATCTACACCGCACCCGTCGGCGTTTTTGACGGTGAAGTGGTGCCGAAACTCACGATCGAGGGGGACGTGCGGCGTGCGGCCTGGCGGCTCGATTCGTCGGGCATCACCCCTTTGCAGGTCATGCGGCCCCTGCGAGAGCAGTTGCAGGACAACGGATATGAGATCGTGCTCGACTGTGCTGGCGACGCCTGCGGTGGTTTTGACTTTCGCTTTGCAACCGAAACACTGCCCGGTCCCAACATGTACGTCAACATCCGGGCCTACCACATGGTCACCGCAGTGAAGCCTGCAACTGATGCCCCAAGCGAGGTCATCACGGTCCTGGCCAGCACCTCTGCCACCTCGGCTTATGTGCAGATCATCCACGCCGGAGAGCTCAGCGAAGGTGCGGTTGATGTCGCCGCCGTGGCCGACGTGCCTGTCAGCCGCAGCGCAGAACCGGGAGACATCAGTGGCGAGCTTCTGGGCAGGGGCCATTTTGTATTGCGCGATCTGGAGTTTGAGACCGGATCGGCAGATCTGGGCACCGGCCCCTTCGCGACCCTGTCCGACCTTGCGGATTTTCTCAAGGCGCAGCCCGGTATCAAGGTCGCCCTGGTGGGGCATACGGACTCGGTGGGCGGGCTGGCTGGAAACATCGCGCTGTCCAAACGCAGGGCGCAATCTGTTCGCCAGCGTCTGATTGACGCCTACGAAATCGACGGTGCCCGTATGGAGGCTGAAGGCATGGGGTATCTCTCGCCCGTCGCATCCAATCTTGAGGACAAAGGCCGCGATGCCAACCGACGTGTCGAAGTGATTTTGTTGCGCGCAGAATAGGTCTGACCGCGCAGCGGTGTAGCTTTCCGCAAAGACAAAGGCTCCCGGCGCCAGGGGCACCGGGAGAAGTCAAACACCGAGGGAGGTGTCGTTGGTTCTTTTACCAGTCGCTGGGGCCTTTTTCGGCAAAAGCATGGACCAGAAAATCGATGAACGCGCGCACTTTGGGCTGCGTGAAACGGCCCGGCGGATAGACGGCGTAGATGCCTTGTGTTTCCAATGGCAATTCGGGAATGGCGTCTTCGACCAGACCTTTTTCCATAGCTTCGGAATAAAGGAAACTTGGCAGGTAAGCGATACCAAGCCCTGAGATCGCCGCGTTCAGAAGGCTTTGTCCGTCATTCACCGACAGCCAGCCGGCGGTGCGCACCTGGCGCTTTTCACCCGAGGGGGCCGTCAATTTCCAGACGTTGCCGCTGGACTGGTTGGAATAGTGCAAAAGCTTGTGTTCGTTCAGATCATCGATCTTTTCGGGGCGGCCGAAGTCATTGAAATACTTCGGGCTTGCAATCATGCGTTTGGTGGTCTCGGTCAGTTTGCGGGCGCGCAGAGTGCTGTCTTCCAACTCTCCGATCCGCACGGCCATGTCGAAGCCTTCGCTGATCAGTTCGACGTACCGGTTGTTAAGGACCATGTTCACGGTGATGTCCGGGAAATCGGTCAGAAATTCAGACAAGACCGGCGATAGGTGGTTAACGCCAAAGTCTGTCGCAACGGAAATCCGCAAGAGACCCGAGGGGGCCGATTGCATGGATGTGACAAGCGCATCGGCTTCGCCAGCGTCATTCAGCACACGGCGGGCGCGGTCATAATAGGCAAGACCAATTTCTGTTGGAGAAACGCGGCGGGTGGTGCGATTCAGCAGACGCGCACCCAGCCGTGCCTCAAGCGAGGAGACGTGCTTGGAGACGGCGGATTTCGATATCCCCATCTTCTTGGCGGCATCCGTGAAACCCCCTTGATCCACCACGGTGGCGAAGGCTTCCATTTCTGTAAGGCGATCCATGCCTGTTCCTCTTCTGGGGTCTTGTGTGTCGAAGAACAGGTATGGCGGTCAATTGGGGCAGGTTCTGGGCGTGGGTGGGACAGTAGCAAGGTAATTGCGCGGATCGTTGATGGCACGGAAACAGGCGAATGCATTGTTTCGCTACAGCCAGCGCGTGATTTTCAACGCGATTAGCAGGATTACGCACACAAAACCCATCACCACACAAAGGACTGTAAAGGCCATCGGATCCTTCATCCCTGGCATCCCCGCCACGTTCACGCCAAAAAGTCCGGTCAGAAATCCCAGCGGCAGGAAAACAGCAGCGGCCACCGATAACCGGTATCCATGACTGGCCTGTTTTTGGGAAACCTGCAGGTCGTGTTCATCCTGAACGGCGATAATGCGTTCTTGTTGTGCGGCCAGTTCTTCAACCGCAATGGTGGTGCGGTTTGCCAATTCGCGCAGTTCCAAAGCGGCGTCGGGCGTGATCAGATCGCCAGTGATCGTGGCCAGTCTGTTCAACGCGTTCTGCTGCGGTTCAAGATAACGGCGCAGTTTGATCACCCGCCTGCGCGCTTCGGGCAATTCCTTTGGCGTGGGCGTGTCCTTGTCTTCCAGATCGCGCTCGTAAAATTCGGTCAATTCGACAATCTGCATGACCTCGTTCTGAATCCGCCCGGTCAGAAACCCGATCAGGCGTTGCAAAAACGCGGCAGGTGATCGCGGCGCATCATCTGCGTCGATGCCCTGACGGATATCGTCCATCGCAAAGACCTTGCGTACGCGTACAGTAACGATCACGTCCCGCGCGACCCACATCCGTACGGACACCATCTGGTCGGACGGCTGATGGTCATTCATGTTGATCCCGCGCAGGTTCAGGATTAGCCCGTCCTTGTAAGGATCGCACCTTGGTCTGGTCTCGGACTGCAAGAGGGCTGCGGCGGGGATCGGATCAAGTGTACTTGCGCACCACGACGCCAATTCCGGATCGTTCAAATCGAAGTGCCACCAGCGATACGCGCTTGGCCCTGTCAGAGCGGTATCATCTGGCACGCTAGCCGTGCCGTCGGGGTGAATGTCAAAGACGCAAAGAGGCATGCGGCAGAGTTGCAGAGGTGCGCACCGTTCGCAAGCGCGAGCAGCACGCGGAGGGTGGTGCCTTTAGCAAAGGTAGACATGAGTTTATTTGAAAGATGAAGTGAGCAGCGCCCTTCTTCATCTTTCTCTTAAACTCATGACAATCTAACAATCAGACGCGACGGCCCACGATAGGGCGCCGCGCTGCCCGTTCACAAGGATGCGGCCAGCCGCGTTCCCTGATCGATTGCGCGTTTGGCATCCAGTTCTGCGGCAACATCGGCACCGCCGATGACGTGGCATGTCTTGCCCTTGGCCTCCAGCGTGTCGGCCAGGGACCGATCGGAAAGTTGTCCGGCACAAAGAACAATCGTATCAGCCTCGATCAGCGTCGGATTTTCGCGCGCTTCACCGAACGAAACGTGCAGACCTTCCTTGTCGATCTTTTCATAGTTTACGCCGCCAATCATGTTGACGTCCTTCATGGCCAGCGCTGCGCGGTGGATCCATCCGGTTGTCTTGCCCAGACCTTTGCCCAGTTTGGTGGCCTTGCGTTGCAGCAACGTGACCTGCCGCGCGGGCGCGTCGGGTTGCGGGCCTTCGGGGGCCAGGCCGGAACGGTGTTCCGCCGGGTCTGCCACGCCCCATTCCTCCATCCACTCCGGAAGGTTGAGGGTTGGGCTTTCACCCTCGTGCACGAGAAACTCCGAGACGTCAAAACCGATGCCGCCCGCCCCAATCACGGCCACGCGGTCGCCTGCCTTTGCGGTGCCATTGAGGATGTCGATATAGCTGAATGTGTTGCCTGTGTCCTGCCCCGGGATTTTCGGATCGCGCGGGATCACACCGGTGGCGATGATGACCTCATCAAAGCCGTCCAGATCATCTGCTGTCGCTTCGGTGTTAAGCCGCACGTCGACATCATGGACATCAATCATGGTGCGATACCAATCGACAAAGCCCCAGAACTCTTCCTTGCCCGCGACCTGCTTTGCCAGGTTCAACTGCCCGCCAATCTCAGAGGCACGGTCAAACACGGTCACCTTGTGACCCCGCTCAGCCGCGGTGATCGCAGTGGACAGGCCTGCAGGTCCTGCGCCGACGATTGCGATCGTCTTTGGGTTCGCTGTAGGCTCAATCTTCAATTCGGTTTCCGCACAGGCGCGCGGGTTTACAAGGCAAGATGACAGCTTGCCGCCGAATGTGTGATCCAGACAGGCCTGATTGCACGCGATACAGGGCGCGATCTGATCGGCTTTGCCGACCATTGCCTTGGCCACGAAATCGGCGTCCGCCAGCATGGGACGCGCCAGGCTGACCATATCGGCGCACCCATCTGCCAGCACCTCTTCGGCGACTGCCGGGGTGTTGATGCGGTTCGAGGTGATCAGCGGGATGCCAACCTTGCCCATCAGCTTTTTGGTGACCCATGCAAAGGCTGCGCGCGGGACAGAGGTCGCGATGGTGGGAATGCGCGCCTCGTGCCAGCCGATACCGGTATTGATGATGGTGGCGCCTGCTTTCTCTATCTCACGGGCCAGCTGCACGACCTCATCATGGGTCGAGCCATTGGGCACCAGATCAATCATCGACAGCCGGTAGATCAGGATGAAGTCGTCGCCGACTTTCTCACGGACACGGCGCACGATCTCGATCGGCAGGCGCATGCGGTTTTCATAGGATCCGCCCCAGCGGTCCTCGCGCTTGTTGGTATGCGTGACAAGGAACTGGTTGATGAAATAACCTTCGGATCCCATGATCTCGACCCCGTCATAGCCCGCTTGCCGGGCCAGATGGGCGCAATTCACGATATCGCTGATCTGCTTTTCGATACCGTCTTCATCCAGTTCTTTCGGCGCAAACATGGAGATCGGAGACTTGATCGGGGAGGGGGCAACGCATTCTGGCGAAAAGGCATACCGGCCTGCGTGCAGGATCTGCATGCAGATCTTGCCACCCGCCTCATGGACGCGCGATGTGATGACGCTGTGATTGTCCACGTCCTTTTGGCTTGCCATCATGGCAGCGCCATGGGCCACGCAGCCTTCGGGGTTCGGCCCGATCCCGCCGGTGACCATCAGACCCACATCGCCCCGCGCGCGGGTGGCATAAAATTCAGCGACGCGATTCCAGTCCTGTGTTTCCTCAAGGCCCGTATGCATCGACCCCATCAGCACGCGATTTTTCAACGTGGTGAAGCCAAGATCAAGCGGAGCAAGCATGTGGGGATAGTCGGACATCAGGGAACCTCATCTGCGGGTATTTGCATCTGAATGACCTTACTGCGCCCGCGTGTCACGTACAACGCGGCGTCATCTGGACGGTGGCATCGCTGTCTTGGCCATGCCATCATGGTATCCAGCCCAAAGGACGCGTCTATGTCACCAGAAGAGATTGCCAAACTGCCCTATCGTCCCTGTGTCGGGGTCATGCTGATCAATAGCGCGGGCGACGCGTTTGTAGGGCAGCGCACCGACAGGAATTTTGACGCCTGGCAGATGCCGCAGGGTGGTGTCGACAAGGGCGAGACGCCGCAGGACGCCGCGCTGCGCGAGTTGCAAGAAGAGACCGGCGTGGCCGCAACACTGGTGGATGTCCTTGCGGAAACCGAAGACTGGTTGCCTTACGATCTGCCGCACGAACTGGTGCCAAAAATCTGGAAAGGGCGCTATCGCGGACAGGAGCAGAAATGGTTCCTGATGCGCTTTAACGGGCAGGACGCCGACGTGAACATCGAGACCGAACATCAGGAGTTTTCGACATGGCGCTGGATGCCTGTGGCCGATCTGGTGCCAAACATCGTCCCCTTCAAACGCGACGTGTACGTGGCCGTCCTCAAGGCATTCGAGGCGCATCTGTGATGCGGTATGTCATCATTTTCGTCGCACTGCTGCTGCCTGTTCAGGCCGCGGCGCTCAGCTGTTTGCGGCCCTCGGTGGCGCGCACCTATCATGAGGCGGATGCGGCGACGCAGGACTATCTTGTTGTTGTCGGGCGCCTCACGCTGGACATGCGACAGTTGCCAAAGACATCGCATGGCACAGCCAACCCGCCAAAGATGACCCGCATCAAGGGCAGACTGCGGGGCAAATCAATGGCAGCGAATGGCTTTACCGTTCCGTTTGACCAGCGCCTTACGCTGGAAGTTGCCTGTTTCGGACCCTGGTGTGGCGGTGCCGAAAACGGGCAGGAGGTGCTTGCCTTTGTGCGCCGCGACGCCCCGGGCCGATATGCCATTGCGATCACACCCTGCGGCGGGCATGTCTTCGCCAATCCCAAGAAATCGCACTTAGACACCGCCATGCGGTGCGCGCGGGGCAAAGCCTGCAAAGGTTAGACCTGGCTCAAGGCCGGATCAGCGGCACATGCGGGGCCACGTCGTCGGGCAGCAGTCCGGCAATCCGCGGATCATCATCAATCTCGACCTGCTGTCGCGTGACGGCAAATCCGCTGCGGATATAGAACGCAAGCGCCTGCTGACTGTCGATGGTACAGGTATGCACATGCAACCGATCAATCGGTGATCCGAATGCGCGCTCTACCGCGCGGTCCATCAGATAGGCCCCGGCCCCGGTGCCGATCAGCCCGGCACTTAGGCCGAAATAGGCCAGCTCGCATTCGGTGTTCTTTCGGAAATCCAGTTCCAGCAGGGCCTCGGCCTGACCGTCCTTCTGCAGCGTAAAGATCTGCACGGCCGGATCGCGCAGGATCGCATCCAGCGCGCTGTCTTCCATCACGAGCCGTCCGTACCATAGCCAGTCCTGTCCGACTTTCCGAAACAGCGCGCGATAAGTGGCGACGTCTGGGTCGATCTGCACAAAGTCTACCCCGGGCGGGCATGGCGCCTTGCGAAAATGCGGCGCGCGCATCTCAAGGTGCGTGACGACCATGGCGACCTTGCCGACGGGGATGTCGTACAAACCGTCCTTCATGTGCTCAGATCAGGCCTTCGTCCTTGAAGGCGGCCAACATATCCTTTTGTGGCCGGGGTCCGATGTGGCTGATCACCTCTGCTGCGCACAGGTTACCCATGCGGCCACAGGTTTCCAGATCAGCACCTTTGGACATCCCGAACAGGAAACCCGCCGCAAACTGATCGCCTGCACCAGTGGCATCGACAGGTGTGACCATGTCCACAGGCACATCCACACGCTGTCCGTCGCGGATCAGGGTCACGCCATCACCAGAGCGCGTGCAGACCACATTGGCGCAGATATCTGCGGTTTTGGACAGCGCAGCCTCGGTGTCGTTGGTTTCGAAAAGCGACTGGATTTCATGTTCATTGCCGATGACGTAATCCAGGTCGTGTTCGATCAGTTGGAGAAAGTCATAGCGATGCCGTTCCACGCAGAACGGATCGGAGATGGCGATGCCGGCCTTGCCACCGCCCGCCTTGGTCGCGCGTGCCGCCTCGCGGAAGGCGGTTTTTCCCGCGTCATGGTCAAACAGGTAGCCTTCAAGGAACATCAGTTTCGCGTTTCCCGAGACATCCTGCGGCACATCGTCCGAGGTCAGACCGGTCGAAATGCCCAGATATGTGTTCAGCGACCGCTCCCCGTCCGGTGTCACGAAAATCATGCAGCGCGAGGTTGAAATATCGCTGCCAGATACGGGCGTATTCACAAAGTCGATGCCGATATCTGTCATGGCATCGGCATAAAATCTGCCAAGTGCGTCGTCACGGACCCGCCCGATAAATGCCGTTTGCATCCCCAGCGCACCGGCACCGGCAATTGTGTTTGCGACGGCACCGCCGGGCGTCTGCACGCGGTCGTTCATCGAGGCATAAAGCAGCTCAGCGCGGTCTTGCTCGATCAGCTGCATGATGCCCTTTTCGATGTCCATGTTTCCCAGAAAGCTGTCGTCGCATTGGGTAATCACGTCCACAACGGCGTTGCCGATGCCGACAAGTTCATAGGTTTTGGTCATTCTGTTTTGTCCTCGTAAGAGCAAAGATCGCGGATAAGGCAAGTGCGGCACAAAGGCTTGCGCGCCTTGCAATGATAGCGGCCGTGGAGGATCAGCCAATGATGGGCATGAAGCTGAAAGTCGGCGGGAATATTATCTTCGATGGCCCGTTCGACCGCGTCGACGGTTTTACCGGGGGCGATGCCCGTTCGATTTCCAACGCGAAAGATGTGCGTGTCCACTGCCTGCGCCGGTTGATGCCACCACATGTTCAGAACCACGTTAGCGGTCTTGCGGCCCACACCCGGCAGCGATTGAAGGGCTGCGCGTGAATTGGGCACTTCGCCGCCGTATTGATCCACCAGGATCTGGCTCAGCTTGATGACGTTCTTGGCCTTCTGCCGAAAAAGGCCAATTGTCTTGATGTGCTCGGTCAGTCCGTCAATGCCCAGATCGAGCATCTTTTGCGGTGTGTCGGCAATTTGAAAGAGCGACCGGGTCGCCTTGTTCACGCCCGCATCGGTGGCCTGCGCAGACAGTGCCACGGCCACAACGAGCGTATAGACGTTCACATGCTCCAGCTCGCCCTTTGGTTCAGGCTCTGCGTCATGAAAGCGGTCAAAGATCGCGCGGATGGTATGATAGTCAAGCTGTTTGGCCATGGCGCCGGTATGCGCAATTCACGGCATCAGGGCAAGCTGTCAAAAAACAGCAAGTTTCGGGTCGCGCGGGGATATGCGGGGGCGTAGATTAAAGCCATGACACAGATCAGCCCCATACCCGAAATGCCCGATCAGGAAGGGTACCACTACGGCGTGATGCGCCGGGCGATAGACCTGCTTGATCGCGCCGAAGACCCCATGCAACTGGACGATATCGCCGGCGAGATGGGCATGTCTGCCGCGCATTTCCAACGCCTTTTTTCACGCTGGGTCGGCGTGTCGCCCAAACGGTATCAACAGTATCTGATGCTGGGTCAGGCCAAGCAGATGCTGGCGCAAAACACCACAACCCTTCAGGCGGCGCATTCGCTTGGCTTGTCCGGGACGGGCCGCCTGCACGACCTTTTCCTGCGGTGGGAGGCCATGAGCCCTGGGGAATTTGCGCGCAAGGGCGCGGATCTGACCATCTATTGGGGTTGGTTCGAAAGTCCGTTTGGGCCTGCTTTGGTCATGGGAACCGAAAAGGGCATCTGTGGTTTGGCGCTGGCCAGTGAAATGGGCGAAGAGGCGGCAATGCAGGACCTGTTGAGCCGATGGCCGCAGGCACAGTTTGTCGAGGATCCGATGATGTTGCGCCCCTGGGTGCTGACAGCCTTTGGCGCGCAGGATGGCAAGCTGGATAAGGCGCCGCTGTACCTGATCGGCGCGCCTTTTCAGATCAAGGTCTGGGAGGCGCTGCTCAGCATTCCGTCGGGGCAGGTCACAACCTATTCAGACATTGCCGAAACCATAGGGCACCCAAAGGCAGTGCGCGCCGTGGGAACGGCCGTGGGACGTAACCCGGTCAGTTGGTTGATCCCCTGCCACCGCGCCCTGCGAAAATCCGGGGCTTTGGGAGGCTATCACTGGGGCCTGCCAGTCAAACGTGCCATGCTGGCATTTGAGGCCGCGCGCGCCGAAGCGTCATAGGCGGGACGCCGCCGATGACATTTTCCCCGTGATTCCCCCGTCGTACTGCCTATATATAGTGCGCATATCAAGATGCCCTGCCCGAACGGGGCCGCAACATGAAGGCAGTAAAATGATTTCTACCAAGACGACTCTGGGTGCCGCTTTGGCGAGTGCAATGATGTTGGGGGCCTGCACAGACCCTGCACAACTGGGCATGGAAGACGGTAATCCCAATCAGAACCGCAATCAGGGCGCGCTGATTGGCGCGGCCTCCGGCGCAGTGCTGGGCGCGCTGGTTTCCGACGACGGCGACCGGGGCGATGGTGCACTGATTGGTGCGGTATTGGGCGGCGCTGTTGGCGCAGGCGTGGGCTATTCACTAGATAAACAAGAGGCAGAGCTGCGCCAGCAAATGGGCAGCAACGTGGTGATTACCAATACCGGTGACCGCCTGATCGTGACCCTGCCGCAGGATATCCTGTTCGCAACCGACAGCACGGCGCTGCAGCCTGCACTGATCGGAGACCTGCGTGCGCTTGCGCAAAACGTTCAGATCTACGCCAATTCGACGTTGCAGATTGTCGGTCACACCGACAGCGACGGCGATGCCGCCTATAACCAGCAATTGTCCGAAGACCGCGCGCGCGCGGTTGCAGGTGTGCTGCTGCAAAACGGCGTCCCGCAGGGCCGCATCCAGACCTTCGGTCGCGGGGAAAGCCAGCCGGTTGCCAGCAACCTGACACCGCAGGGCAAGCAGCAGAACCGCCGGGTCGAGATCGTGATCCTGCCGAACGCCTGATACCGGCAGATCACAAGATCCGTTCAAAATTGCACAAAGCCCCTGCATTGCGCGGGGGCTTCTTGCTTTTAAGCGGGCGAGGCCCAACTTGATCGGGGAAACGCAATGACGAGGCCCCGAAATGACCACACCAACCTTACTGGGTATCTCCGGATCAACCCGTGCAGAATCCACCAACCGCAAACTGCTGAAAGAGGCTGCGCGCCTTTTTGGTGATGCCAACTATGTCGAAGCGAACATCCGCTTTCCTCTGTATGACGGGGACGAGGAAAAGGCCCACGGGATCCCGCAGGATGTCCAGACGCTTGCTCAGCAGATCGCCGACGCAGATGCGGTGATCATCTCAACGCCGGAATACAACAAGGGTCCGTCGGGCGTGCTGAAAAACGCCCTCGACTGGGTCAGCCGTACAGATGGCAAACCTTGGAATGGCAAGCCGCTGGCCGTCATGTCCGCCGCTGCGGGCCGGGCCGGCGGGGAACGCGCCCAGATGATTCTGCGAGGATTCATGGTGCCGTTTCGCCCCAACATCTTGCAGGGACCAGAGATCCATCTGGCGCAAAGCGGGCAGGCCTTTAATGAGAATGGTTACCTCACGGGTGAAATATACATCAAGGAACTGACGGAGCTCATGAAGCAGCTACGCGGTCTGATTTGACGTGCTGATCTCGATAAGGTTGCCATCCGGATCACGCAGATAGATCGACAAGAGAGGCCCGGTTGCCCCGGTGCGGGGCACCGGGCCTTTTTCTATGGGCACACCCTGTACCGCGAGGTGATCGGCCCATTCGTTCAGGGGCGTTTTTGTCAAAAAACACAGATCTGCGCTGCCCGGCAAAGGATTGGCCGCCTTGGGCTCGAATTCAGCACCGCGTTGATGAAGGTTGATCTTGGCGTCGCCGAACGTCAGTGCATATCGCCGTGGCCCGCTTTGGGGTGCAAAGGTTTTGGCGCGCATCCCCAACACCTCCTCATAAAAAGCGACCGTTTTTGGGATATCGGCCACTGTCAGAACAAAATGGTCCAGATGGTGAAGGGACGGGGCAGGGGATTGCGGCATCACGGGTGCTCGGTCTAGGCAGGAGATATGAACACTGACCCAAGACCAACCTTAAGTCAAAGCGATGACATGGACCCGGCGCGTGCGGCTGCGCTGGATGTGACACTGGGCCGTGCAGTGCAGACACAGGCGGGTGATGTCCTGCCGCCCTTTTACCATCAGGCCTATTTCTGGTCACCCGCGCCTGCCGAGGTGCTCGGCCGGGATGGCCATCCGCGTGTTGGTGGGATCATTCCCGATATGGGATTGCAACGCCGCATGTGGGCCGGGGGACGCCTGACGTTTCATAGCCCCCTGCGCGCGGGAATCCGGGCGAAGAAAACCACCACTTGCGAGACGTCTCAGCGCAAGGAGGGGCGGACCGGCCCGCTGGGATTTGTCACGCTCAGGCATGATATCGAACAGGCCGGGCAGCTTTGCGTGACCGAATGGCAGGACCTGGTCTATCGCCAGGACGCCGATCCTACGTCCGTCAAACCCACGGCCCCATCGGCACCCAATGATGCTGAAACCGAAGACGCCGTGTCTTTCAGCACGACGCAGCTCTTCCGCTATTCGGCCGTTACGTTCAACGGGCACCGCATTCATTATGATCTGCCCTATGCGCGTCAAATCGAAGGGTACGAGGGTCTCGTGGTGCATGGCCCTTTGCTTGCGCAGTTGCTGATGCTCAAGGCCCTGCGCGAACTGGGGCCGCTTGAGGCTTTCTCATTTCGGGCAACCTCACCGCTTATGGATTTTGAAAGGGCTGTCTTGTGCCGCAGAGGCCGTGATCTTTGGGTGCGCGGGCCCGACGGGCGGCAGTGCATGACCGCGCAGGCCTAGAGATTGTCTTCAACGCGAAAGCCCGGCGGGATCGCGTCGACGCCGTCAAGCAGCAGATCGGCCATGACCTCTGCCACCTTGGGGGCCATGCCAAAGCCGATCTTGAAACCGCCATTGGCGATGAAGTGGCCTGGCCTGCCAGGCCAGGCACCCAACATGGGGGCGCGGGACCTGCTGCGCGGCCTGACACCAGCCCAACGCTCAATGACCGGCGCGTCCCGCAAGGCGGGCACGGTGGCGCGGGCGCGATCAATCACAGCGTCCAGCTGGGCGTCCGTTGCCGTGGGATCGTCAAAGTCCCGCTCAGAGGTGGAGCCGATAGCGGTCGTGCCGTTCAGATGCGGGATGATATGCACACCGTCAGCAAAAAGCTGCGGCGCACCTTGGGCATCATAGGCCAGCACTGCTGCCTGCCCCTTTACGCCCGCACCAATCAGCCGTGTATGTTGTGCCGTCAATGTCTTCAGCCCCTCTACGCCGGTTGCCCAAAGAACCAGACCTTGATCGGCCCCATCTCTTTGCACTGTCACACCCTTTGCTTGCAGTGCTGCGACCAGCGCCGAACACGCCTGACGCGGATGCAGATGTGCGCTGAGCGTGTCTTGGATCAGGTGTCCGGTGGGGCTGTCGGGCGTCCAATCCAATCCGCTGGCCGGGATGATCTTCCAAGTCGCGTGGTCTTTCCACAGATCGCGCGCAGACGCTTCGCGGTCCTGCGCCAGCGCAAGAGTGTGCGCATCGGCAATCGGCTGTAGCCGCCCGGTGCGCGCATAGCCAGCCCCGACACCCCCGATCAATTCGACACCCTGCCAAAACGCTTGTGCCATCAACAGGCTATCAAGTTGAAATGCCTTCTTTGTGTTCCAGTTCTCGGGTACATGCGGGGCGAGCGCTCCAACAACCCCGCCGCTGCTGCCCGCTGCCGGGCCGTGCGGATCGATGACCTGCACGGTTGCACCGCGCAAGGCGCAGACCCAGGCAATGGACAGCCCGAATATGCCTGCGCCGCGCACGGTGATGTCGGCCATTGCCAAGGCTGCCTCCTTTGCGCAGTGTCGCGCGGTAGATTGCAACATAAGGGATGTGCCGGTGCGCAACCAGAGGGACCCGATCGTCTGGCGCGAGGGCGGTGTGCCGGTGTCCACCCGGTTCGATGATCCGTTCTTTTCACTGGAAGATGGCGTGGCCGAAACCGAGCATGTGTTCATGGCGGGCAATGACCTGCCTGCGCGGTTTCGCGACGGCTTCCACATCGCTGAGCTTGGTTTTGGCACTGGCCTGAACCTGCTGGTTGCCTGGCACGCTTGGGTGCAGTCCGGGCAGACCGGTGTCCTGCGCTTTACCAGTTTTGAAGCGTATCCTATGGCGACAGATGACATGGCAAAAGCACACGCGGCACTGCCTGCGTTTGACGGGCGCGCGGCAGCGCTGCGCGATCAATGGTCGCCACGCGGGCGCGTATACGACCTGCCGGGCCTAAAGCTGGACATTATCCAGGGGGATGCCCGTGAAACCTTGCCCAAATGGGATGGTAAGGCTGATGCGTGGTTCCTTGACGGTTTCTCTCCGGCCAAAAACCCAGAACTTTGGACCGCCGAGCTATTGCAATCCGTCGGTGCGCATACGGCCGTGAACGGATCTTGTGCGACCTATACCGCTGCGGGTTTTGTGCGGCGCAATCTTCAGGAAGCGGGCTTTGAGGTCTGCCGCACGAAAGGCTTTGGGCGCAAACGTCACATGACACGCGGCACGCTTCGATGATCCAGCCGAACAATCCGCGGCTGGGGATCATATTGATGATCACTGCCACGCTGATCTTTGCCGTTCAGGACGGCCTGTCGCGCTATCTGGCCGAAACCTATAATGTGATGATGGTGGTCATGGTGCGCTATTGGTTTTTTGCGGCCTTTGTGATCGCCATCGCGGCGCGCAGCCCTGGTGGGTTTTGGGCAGCGATACGCACTGATCAACCCCTGTTGCAGGCGATCAGAGGTCTGGTGCTGGCTGCCGAGATCTGCGTTTCCGTCATCGCATACGTTGTGCTCGGCCTAATTGCGACGCACGCCATTTTCGCCTGCTATCCCTTGCTTGTCGCCGCGTTGAGTGGCCCCGTTCTGGGCGAAAAGGTCGGGTGGCGCCGGTGGCTCGCAATCGGGATCGGATTTTGCGGCATTCTCGTGATCCTTCAACCCGGTCTCAGCGTGTTCGATCCGGCGGGGATTATTGCATTTGTTGCTGCCGCGCTGTTCGCTGTCTATGCCATTATGACGCGATTTGCCGCACGGCAAGACAGTGCAGCGACAAGCTTTTTCTGGACCGGGGCGACGGGAGCTGTCGCAACCTCTTGCGCCGGCGCATGGTTCTGGGAGCCACTCGCAAGCGCGGACTGGAGCATCATGTTGGCGCTGTGCCTGTCCGGCGTTGCAGGTCATTGGCTGATGATCAGATCGTACGAGGTCGCAGAGGCCACAGCGGTTCAACCGATTGCCTATTTCCACCTTGTTTTTATCGCGATCATCGGTGTGTCCGTCTTTGAAGAAACCATCGCTCCGCACCTGTTTATTGGGGCTGCGATTGTAGTTTTCGCGGGGCTTTTCACCCTATGGCGCGAAAGCCTTCAACGTTGAGCCGATCAACTCCCTGGAGAAGGGGATGGGCAGTGGATCTTTGCCCAATCGGGCGCGGTACACAGGCAGGCTTTCGGTGACGCGCATGACGTAGTTCTGGGTTTCGCGAAACGGAATCATCTCAACCCAATCGACGATATCGATCTCGCCCTTGCGCGGGTCGCCATAAGTGCGCATCCAACGTGCCGGACGGCTGGGGCCGGCATTGTAAGCGGCTGCCATCATTGAGACATTCCCGTCAAAGCGGCCCGCCATCTGGCTAAGGTATTGCGAGCCGAGAACGGCGTTGTATTCCGGATCTGCCGTCAGGCGCGCCGTTGAATGCAACGCACTTACCCCCAGATCAGCGGCAACCTCGCGCGCTGTAGCAGGCATCAATTGCATCAAGCCGCGCGCGCCGACGCTCGATTGCACCACCGGATCGAATTCGCTTTCACGACGGGCAATGGCAAGGCTCATCTCGGGCGCCATCGGCAAGTCGCGGTCTGCAAGTGGGTGCAATGCATAGTAAGGTGCAGCAATGGTAAGACCCCGGCGCGCGGCGCGTTTGCCGATCATGACGGCCAGATGGGGTTGCCCCTCATCAATCGCGGCCTGACCCAGCAGGGCAATATCGTCGGCGACCAGTTGTTCTGTCAGGTGTGTCCAGAACCGCTCTGCCAACGTCAGTTCACCAGCGGCCTGCAGCATCATGCCGGCCTGAAAAAGCGGATCGTTCGCAAGTGGTGCGGTGCGCCAGTCAGTTTCCGGCCTTGACCCCTCCAACGACGCATCAAAAGGAAGGCCCCCACGCTCAGCCGCAAGCAAGCCATAGAAAGAGGTCTGATGTTTTGCCCCCTCGGCAAACGCTTTTGCAGCACCGTCAGCGTCGTCCATCGCTTCGAGCGCCAAACCTTGCCAGTATCCGGCCCGACCCTGTGAAATCGGCGACACAACGGCGCTGTCGTGGTTCAGAAAGTGCTGATACGCAGCCTCGGGGTTCTTGAGAAACCTCAGGGCAAGATATCCCGACAGCCATTCCAGATCAGCATAGTCCGATCCGGATTCAAGAAAATGTTGCGACGCCATCTGGTAGGCACGTTCCGGATCGCCCGATCGCATTTCGCCCCTTGCCAGCGCGCGGCGGCGGTTGCCCCATGCTTCGGGGCGGCCCAAGGCATCGGCAGAGGTTGATTGCGTCAACAGCAGCGTCTTGGCATCTGCCACAAGGTTCTTTCGGATACGCCATTCGAAGCGGTCATGCGCAAGGCCGGGGTCGTCAGAAACACTCTCGGGTAATGCATTGATCATTTTGTTCACGTTGCCGGCGCGCCGCTGCAACGCAATGCGGGTCTTGGCCAGAGCCAGTTCATCCTTGCCAACCAGATCAAACATCCGGCGTGCCTCTTCATGTTTGCGTTGCCACAGCATGGCGTCGAGCCGCGCTGTGTGGTGCGCCTTGATCAGGCCTTCATGCTCTGCCAGAAAAAGGGCCTGTGACGTTGCATTCATGGGCATCGTGCGCCACGCCAGAACCAAATTAGCCTGCGCTTCGCCCTCTTGCTCGGCACGGGTCAGGGCAGCGGCGTGGGCCAGCACGCCGCGCGGGGTTTGCGGCGGCATCTCAGTGAAAAACGCAAGGACCTCGTTGTCCGATTGGCCGTTCAGCAGCCGTTCGACACGCTTGCGCAAATAGGTCTCTCCCGGCCAGTCATCGCGCCGATCAAGAAACGCGCGCGCTTGCGCATATGTGCCGCCCCCGTTGCGCAGACGCATCCACGTTATGATGTCTTCGGCGACCTCGCCTTCGCCCCGCGCGATATCTGCGGCGCGCGCCCAGTCGCCAGCCCGCACAGCATTCATCGCAGCGGCCATGGGTTGGGGCCGGGGACGGGGGCGCTCTGCCGCCAGCGCTTTCAGCGCATCTTCGTCGAGCACATCCACTGCGGGATCCGATGGCGTCGTTTCCTGCGCGGCAAGCGGTGTCAGCAAGGCGAAAACGGCAATAACACTGGCAAGAATACGGGTCACGGCTTGCATTTCCTGTCTGGCAAGGGCTAGAGCCATTCAACATATGGCGACAAGCGTGTCTGTCCAATGACGATACCGCCATTTTGCGTCAACCGTTCGGCTTTCCGCCGACCAGCACATAAAGGAGCGTGCACATGTTTAAAGGTTCTATGCCTGCCCTCGTCACGCCGTTTCGCAACGGCGAGCTGGATATCGAGACGCTGAAAAAACTTGTCGAGTGGCATATTGGCGAAGGTTCTGACGGGTTTGTGCCGGTCGGCACCACTGGAGAATCCCCCACGCTGACCCACCGCGAACATGAACAGGTGGTCGAGGAGGTCGTGAAGGCATCCGCAGGGCGTGTCCCTGTTATCGCCGGGGCGGGGTCGAACAACACTGTTGAAAGCATCCGCCTGGCCCAGCACGCCGAGAAGGTGGGCGCGGATGGTTTGCTGATCGTCACACCCTACTACAACAAGCCGACGCAGCGTGGATTGGTGGCGCATTTCACTGCGATCCACGATTGCTGCGATCTGCCGATCATCATCTACAACATCCCACCCCGGTCTGTCATCGACATGACGCCTGAAACCATGGGTGAACTGGCCAAGCTGCCGCGTATTGTCGGCGTCAAGGATGCCACGGCAGACCTTGCGCGCGTCAGCATGCAGCGGATGACCTGTGGGGCGGATTTCATCCAGCTGTCTGGCGAAGATCCCACCGCGCATGGGTTCAATGCCCAAGGTGGTGTTGGGTGTATCTCGGTTACTGCGAATGTCGCGCCGGGGCCATTGGCCAAGATGCAGGCGGCTTGTGCCGCCGGAGACTACAACACCGCGCTGGAAATTCAGGACCGGCTGATGCCCCTGCACAAGGCAATCTTTACCGAACCGGGTCTGGTGGGTGTGAAATACGCCATGTCCCGGCTTGACCTGTGCTCTGACGAGGTGCGCCTGCCGCATGTGGGCCTGTCCGATCACGCCAAGGGGCTGGTGGATGACGCAATGCGCCACGCAGGGCTGATGAACTGAGCTTGGGCGGGGTGCATCCTCGCCTGTGACCCTGGTGGGCCGCGTGCCCACCCTACGACCCCGACAGGAGGCTACACATGAATATTCTGCCGACAATCGCCGAGAGCACGGACGAACTTGAAGCGATCTATCGCGATCTGCATGCGCATCCCGAAATTGGGTTCACCGAGGTGCGCACAAGCGGCATCGTCGCTGACAAGTTGCGGGCCTATGGCGTGGATGAGGTGCATACCGGTCTTGGTAAGACGGGCGTTGTCGGGATCATCCGTGGCAAGGGTCAGGGAAACCGGCGCGTTGGCTTGCGCGCCGATATGGATGCACTGCCCATTCACGAGACGACGGGGCTTGAGTATGCCTCTCAGACGCCTGGAGTGATGCACGCCTGCGGTCATGACAGCCATACCACGATGCTGCTGGGCGCCGCAAAGCATCTGGCGGCCACCCGGGAATTTGACGGAACTGCCGTCGTTGTCTTTCAGCCTGCCGAGGAAGGCATGGGCGGGGCCAAACTGATGCTTGAAGAGGGACTTTTTGAGAAGTTCCCCTGTGATGAAATCTTCGGCATGCACAACCGGCCCAATGGCAAACCCGGCACCGTTGGCATCTGCAAGGGCGAGGCGATGGCGGGTGCTGCGTTCTTTGACATTGAAATTAAGGGCAAAGGCAGCCATGCGGCCCGCCCGGACCAGTCAAGGGATGCGCTGATGGTTGCGTCATCGCTGGCCACCAAGATCCACACCATCGTGGCACGGAATATTCCTGCGCAAGAGGTGCTGGTGCTTTCCGTGACACAGCTGAATGCCGGGTCGGCCTATAACGTGGTGCCCGAAAACGCGACGCTGGGTGGGACCATCCGGTATTTCAAGGATGACATGTACGATCTTGCCGCCGCGCGGATGCAGTCGATTTGCGACGGGATGGCAACCATGCACGATGTCGACGTCACGCTGACCTTGCGGCCCGCGTTTGATGTGCTGATCAATGATGCAGAGCTTTCAGATGTCTATATGGATGCTGCGGGCGATATTGTTGGCGCCGATAACCTTATGCCGGATGAGCCGCCCGTGACCGGATCAGAGGATTTTGCCGATATGCTACGCGTCATCCCCGGTGCCTATTGCACCGTCGGGCACGCAGGGACGATGCCATTGCACAATCCGGAATATGTGCTTGATACATCGGTGCTGCCCATCGGCGCTTCGGTGATGGCGCGTGTCGTCGAAAAACGCCTGCCATTAACGGCGTAGGGCGGGGTTAACCCCGCCTTACGGTGCAGGAATATCAACGGTTCCGATAATGTGGGTCTGGCGTAATGGCAGGGCCCGGTACATGATTTCGACACCGGTGGTTGCGATGCCGGTGCCGGTCATGCCCTTATAACGCCCAGTAGCCGCAACGATCTCCCAGTCGTTTGCCGCCCCTTGCTGGCCGGCCCGCCAGGCCATGGTGAAGGTGTCTTCGCCTTCACCGAAGATGCAGATCCCTTCGATGGTGCTGGTCCCGTCCTTGAATCCGAACCCCCCACCGATGCAGCGCGCGGGGCCTTCGGTCACAGGGCCCTGCACCACTTCAAAATAGCCCTGATTGTCCTGAATGAAGTATTGCCGATCCGAGAGCTGAAAGCGTTCCTGCGTCATCGGATAGATATTGTTGATTTCAAAAGGTTGTTCAGATGCCGCAGCCGAGGCGACCAGAAGGCTTGCTGCTGTGAGAGGTAAGAGTTTCATGTCAGATATTCCCAGACTATCGGAATACTCTACAATCTTTCGGCCGTAATCCCATCGCAAATGTCCTTAACCGAAAGGCGATCCGCGCGGAAACAGCCCCCTTCCTGAGACCCGACCTACCTGTGTCGCATGCATGCCAGCCTGCGTCAGGCCATCGGCACCGTCAGGCGAAACCCGCCCGATGGGTGCTTACCGTTTGCCGTAGTAGAGACCAATGACATGCTCAGCTTCAGCAAAGAACAGCCAGCGCGCGGTCAGCACGCCTGCGATATGCGCCACGATCGCGATGAGGGCGATGAAATGGTTGAAGGGCAGCAGTGCCAGCAGCACCACGGGCAGCCCTGCCATCAGCACCAGTGCGATGATCCGCAGCTTTTGAGCGTGCTTGCGGCCCACCACATGAACGAATTCGCGCAGCAGATAGTTGGTGCCGGTATGGGGCGGTTCAAATGCGCGGACGGTGCCGCGGTCGCCCAATTGCGTGGCCGTGGCGAGCGTCGTGCCAGACTGGCTGAAACGGCTGTCGCCCATCAGCCATGCAGCCGCCTGAATGACGCCTGAAAGGATTAGCAGGATGATTGCCCAGGTGATCTGTCCGGCAAGCAGCGCGCCCCCTGCAATGGAGAGAGACAGGAAGTTCAATGGTGTCCAGACCTGGTTCCAGCGCGGTACGGTCTTGAGCTGGGTATAGATCATCGAGGTGGTGAAGACAGTGCCCAGCGAAAAGAGCGCGCCAAGCCAGCCCAGCAGGGTCCATTGCTGGCTGAAAAACACCAGACCAGCGCCGTACAGACCCATGAGGACAAGGGCCGCGACAGCACAGACGCCTTCACGGCTAAGCCAGCTGGAACGCCATTGGCTGAAGGCTTTGAGCGCGCGTTCCGGGTGGCCGAGGTGAAAGGTAGACGAGACCAGCCCGCCCACCGCCAGAACAAAGGCGATGGCGAAAAAAGCGAAGGCCATCCAACCCGTTACGGCGGGAATACCCAGCCCTAGAAACATCAGCAGACCAAAACCAAGGCCCGAGAATGTGGAAAAGAAGATAACGGAAGGAGCGGGATGCATCAGATTTTCTCCAGCGCTTTGTCAAGCCAGTCGAGGAAGCCCTTGGGCTCTTTGATGACCGGTTCAAGGAAGGGGGCCAGCACGTCGAATTCCGGCAGCGCGTCCTTGGGGCGGGGGGGCAGATACTTGTTGACCGGTTTGGTGCCCTGTTCGGGCATGAGATCGACACCGCCCCTGTCCGCGACCAACTGGCTGACATCCGAATTGGGATCGCCCAGATCACCGAAATGCCGCGCGCCCGCAGGGCAGGTCCGCACGCAAGAGGGGACGCGATCGACCTCTGGCAGGTTTTCGTTATAGATGCGATCGACGCACAGGGTGCATTTTTTCATCACCTTTTCAACGGGATCCATCTCGCGCGCGCCATAGGGACAGGCCCAGGCGCAGAGGCCACAGCCGATGCAGTCGCTTTCATTGACCAGCACGATCCCATCCTCGACCCGCTTGTAGCTCGCACCTGTCGGGCAGACCGTGACGCAGGGGGCGTCTTCGCAATGGAGGCAGGATTTGGGGAAGTGGATCAGCTGGGCCGCACCATCATCCGGCTGGACCTCGTATGAGTGGACACGGTTCAGGAAGGAACCCACGGGATTTGCGCCATAGGCGTCTTCGTCCGCCAGGGGCGCGCCGTAGTTTTCGGTGTTCCAGCCTTTGCAGGAAATCACGCAGGCATGGCAGCCCACGCAGGTATCCAGATCGATGACGAGGCCGAGCTTTTTGTCGGTGGATTGGGGAAGTGTTGTCATTTCGTAAAGCCTCCGAACGGGACGTCGGTATTGCGTCGGTATTGCGTCGGTATCGCGTCGGTGCGTGGCACCGACAACGAGCGGTCGGATTTGTGGCATGCGTGGGACTGGGGCCAGCCCCAGACCCCGGAGTTTTTCTGGAAAGATGAAGGGAAGGTCATTTGCCCACCTTCCATGTGAGATTTTCCGGGCCTTTGCCGACGGGGGACTTGATGGGGGGATATTCGGGACGCGATTCTTTGGGGGCGGCGACCTTTTCGAGGCGCACCTTGAGGTCAAACCACGCGGCCTGCCCGGTGATGGGATCCGAGTTGGCCCATCTGAGCCCGTCGCCCTTGGGCGGCAGCAGTTCGTGGATCAGATGGTTCAGCAAAAAGCCCTTGGTGGCTTCGGGTGCGTCTTCGTCGAGCGCCCATGCGCCCTTGCGTTTGCCGATGGCGTTCCATGTCCAGACCGTGTTGTCATTCAGTGCGGCCATTTCCATCACCGGGACGGTGATTTCGCCATGCGGGGATGAGACGCGCGCCCAGTCGCCATCGCTGAGGCCGTTTTCGCGCATCAGCTTGGTGGGCACATAGAGCGGGTTGCGGCCATGAAGCTGGCGCAGCCATGCGTTTTGCGAACCCCATGAATGGTACATCGCCATGGGGCGCTGGGTCAGCGCATTTACGGTGAAGCCGTCGTTGCCCTGCTGGTCGGTTTCATACCAGATCGGCAACGGGGACATGGTGGCCTTTATCCGCTCGCGCAGGTGATCAGGGGGCTGGCGGTCGCCGTGGCCTTCGGCGGCTAGTTGGAACTTGCGCATGGGTTCGACGTACATCGTGAAAAGGTAGGGTTGCGGGCTATCGTAGATTCCCATTTCAACCGCCCAGCCTTGGTAGGCCTTGTTCCACGGTTTGTAATAGTTGGCGCCGTCGGGGATGTGGCTGACGAAGAAGCCGCCGTTTTTGATGTATTGATCGAGCTGCCCTTCGTTGGGGGCGCCGCGTCCGTCCTGCAGGCCGGTTTCGCCCATGCGCCAGCCTGCCAACGGGCCGATGCCCGGACGGCGTTCGTGGTTCACGATGTAATCGGCGTAATCGGCATATTTCTGCGAGCCGTCATCATTGACAAAACCCGGCAGGCCGAGGCGCGCGCCGAGATCGCAAAGCGCGGATTGGAAGCCTTTGACGTTGCGGTCAGGCTCCACCACCGGCCAGCGGATGGCGTCGGCGGCGGCGTCCGCTTCGCAGATCGGGCGGTCCAGCAGGGAGATACAGTCGTGGCGTTCGAGATAGGTCGTGTCGGGCAGGATGAGATCGGAATAGGCGACCATTTCCGACGAATAGGCATCGGAGTAGATGATGTGGGGGATGACGTAGTCGCCGTTTTCGTCCTTGTCGGTCAGCATCTCCATCACGCCGCCGGTGTTCATCGAGGAGTTCCATGACATGTTCGCCATGTACATGAAGAGCGTGTCGATCTTGTAAGGATCGCCCGCGTGGGCGTTGGAGATGACCATGTGCATCAGCCCGTGGGCGGACATGGGGTTGTCCCAGGTAAACGCCTTGTCGATGCGCGCGGGGGTGCCGTCTTCTTTCAGGGCGAGGTCTTCGGGGCCGTGCACGAAACCAAGGTGCGGTCCGTTCAGCGGGCCGCCGGGGGTCATGCCGATGTGGGGTTTGGGGTGTGCGGTGGCGGGCTTGGGATAGGGTGGTTTGAAGCGGAAGCCGCCGGGGACTTCGACAGTGCCCAGCAGGATCTGCAGGGTGTGCAGCGCGCGGCAGGTCTGGAAGCCGTTGGCGTGGGCCGAGATGCCGCGCATGGCGTGGAAGGACACAGGCCTGCCGATCATCGTGTCGTGCTTTTCGCCGCGGAAGTCGGTCCATGCATGGTCAAGTTCAAAGGCTTCGTCGAATGCGACGCGGGCCAGCTCGGCGGCGATGGCGCGGATGCGATTTGCGGGGATGCCGCAGCGGTCGGCCACGGCCTCGGGGGCGTAGTCGTCGCTCAGATACATATCCGCCATCTGGTGAAAGACCGGGCGGTGCGTGATGCCTTTGGCGCGGTGGGTGCCGGAGAGGTCGGGTTTGACGCCGGGCTGGTCGAAGGCGGTGAGCTTACCGGTAGTGCGGTCGATGACCAGTTGCTTGCCGTTCTCGTCGCGCATGTAGAGGCCGTATTCGGGCGACTTGGGGTCGCTGTTCAGCAGGACGGGCGCGTCGGTGTATTGGGCGAGGTAATGCAGGTCGATCTTACCTGCTTTCATCAGGCAATGGATCATGGCGAGAATGAAAAGCCCGTCAGTGCCCGGCGTGATGCCGACCCAGTCGTCGGCCACGGCATTGTAGCCCGAGCGGATTGGGTTGACGCCGATGACGCGGGCACCACGGCCCTTGATCTTGCCGATGCCCATCTTGATGGGGTTACTGTCGTGATCCTCGGCGACGCCGAAGAGCATGAAAAGCTTGGTGTGGTCCCAGTCGGGCTGGCCGAATTCCCAGAACGCGCCGCCCATTGTATAGATGCCTGCAGCGGCCATGTTCACGGAGCAGAAGCCACCGTGGGCGGCGTAGTTCGGGGTGCCAAAGCCCTGCGCCCAGAAGGAGGTGAAGCTTTGCGATTGGTCGCGTCCGGTGAAGAAGGCGAGCTTTTCGGGGTTGTCCTCGCGGATGGGGCGCAGCCAGCTTTCGGCGATGTCGTAGGCTTCTTCCCAGCTGATTTCTTCGAATTCGCCGGAGCCTCGGGGGCCGACACGTTTCAGAGGAGCCTTGAGGCGGGACGGCGCGTTGTGCTGCATGATGCCCGCCGATCCCTTGGCGCAAAGCACACCCTGGTTGACCGGGTGATCGCGGTTGCCTTCGATGTAGGCCACCTTGCCGCCTTTGAGGTGCACGTTGATGCCGCAGCGGCAGGCGCACATGTAGCAGGTGGTTTTGCGCACCTCGTCCGATACCTTGGGGGAAAGGTCGATAACGGGCTGATCCTTTGGCATCAGGCGGCTCCTTTGATGAGGTGGAGGGCGTCGGTGGCGATCTGGCGTTCTTCGTCGGCTTTGACGACATGAACGGGAACGTCGCCAAAGAGGGCGAGGTGTTCCATGATCCGGGTGCGAACGGGGGCGGCGTTTTCGCCGATGCCGCCCGTAAAGGCGACGGCGTCGAGCCCGCCCATGGCAACGATGGCAGAGCCTGCGTGGCGCGCGGCCCAATAGCAGAAGTGTTCGACGGCAAAGCGGGCGGTGTCGGTATCGGCGGCCAGCAGGAGGCGCATATCGTTGGAGCCGCCGAGGCCCTTGAGGCCGCTGTCGCGGTTGAGCATGTGGCCTGCGGCGTCGATGCCGTGGTCCTGTGCCATGCGCAGGACAGCCATGCCGTCGATCGCGCCGGAGCGTGTGCCCATGGTTAGCCCGTCCAGTGGCGAGTAGCCCATGGAGGTGGCGACAGACGTGCCGCCCTTGATGGCGCAGAGGGACGCGCCGGAGCCGAGATGCAGGGCCAGAAGGCGGGAGGGCAGTGCGTCGCCGAACTGGGTCACGATCCAGGCGTAGCTGAGGCCGTGGAAGCCGTAGCGGCGGATGCCTTTGGCGCGTTCTTCTTTGGGGATGGCATAGGTTGTGGCCACATCCGGCTGGCGGGCGTGGAAGGCGGTACCGAAGCTGGCGAACTGCGGCAGATCTGGCGCAAGGGTCTGTAATGCGCGGATGCCGGCGAGGTTTTTCGGGTTGTGCAGGGGGGCAAGAGGGGTTGCGGCCTCGATCCCTTCGATGACCTCACGCGTGATGGGCTGGGGATCGACGAGGGACGTGCCGCCGTGCACGACGCGGTGTGCGGCGGCGGTGAGCCGGTCTGCGGTGATGCCTTGACGGTCAAGGCTGGCGAGGATCATCGCAAGGGCGGCGTCATGGTCAGGGGCCGCGATGTTGCGGTCGTCTTCGCCCAGTTTGAGATGGGCCAGCGCGCCGCCAATGCCACTGATCTGTCCCGCCATCACCTGGGTCAGGTCGCGCTTGAAAAGGGCGACCTTGATGGAGGAGGATCCGGCATTGACGACTAAAATCATGTCGCCGCCATGATCCCGCCAAGGGCGATGGAGGAGAGCCGGGCAGCGGGGGGGTCGGCGCGGGAGGTCAGCAGGATAGGGACTTTTGCGCCCATCACGATGCCGCCCGCACAACCGCCGGTGAGATAGACGAAAGATTTGAACAGCGCATTGCCCGAGACGATGTCGGGGACGATGATGGCATCTGCCTGTCCCGCCACCGGATCGTCGGTCATTTTCTTGGTCGCCACGGCCTTGGGCGACATGATCAGGTCAAAGGCCAGCGGGCCGGAGAAATCTGCGTCTGCGATGGTGTCGTGCGCCCAGTCGCGCAATTCGCGACCCTCCATTGATGACGGGACGCTGGGGATCGGGCTTTCGGTGGCTGAGAGGAACGCGACCTTGGGGCGTGGGTTGCCCAGTTTGTGCAACAGTTTCACGACTTCGGACGTGGCGTCCTTGCGGGTATCGATGTTGGGCGCGACGTTCACGGCGGCGTCCGAGATCGTGATGGCATGGCTGCCATCAGGCGAGGTGATGTGGAAGATGTGCACAAAGCGATTGCCCGTGCGCAATCCGGCATCGCGTGACACGGCCGCTTTCATGAAAACATCCGTATGAAGCTGGCCCTTCATCAGAACATCGGCGCGACCTTCGCCGCAGGCGATGGCGGCGGCCATGCCGGAGGCTTCCTCGCCTTCGGCTTCCAGAAGTTCAAAGCCGGAGATGTCCCAGTCGAGTTTCTCTGCTTCGGCCTCGATCATGTGACGTTCGCCGGTGAAGATGGGCACCATCATGTTGGCCTCTGTCGCCTCTTTCGCGGCAAGCATGGGCAGGCGCGATCCGGCGCGGGCGATGGCCACCCGCGGGCTGGCGGCCTTTTGCGCCATATCGATGATATGCGCGGGCGGTTCTGCGGTGGCGTTGGACAGAAAAGGGTTGGTCAAGGCAGATCCTTTGAACGGTGACAGGCGGGGAGACCCCCGCCCTACGGAAAAACGAAGGGGCGGGAAATTCCCGCCCCCTGGTCTTTTCTAGACTGCCTGCTGCTGCATGTCATCGGCAGAGATACCGGCAACTTCGACAGGCTTTTTCATCGCATCGCGGCGGAAAGGATCGCCCAGTTCCTGATTGATCATGGCTTCGATGAGGGTGGTCACGCCATTCTCCATCTGATCCTTGATCGCCTGATCCAGCGCTGCCGTCAGTTCGTCCTGCGTGCGGGCCACGACGCCCTTGAGGCCACAGGCATTGGCGATACCGGCGTAGGACACGCCCTCGTCCAGTTCGGTGCCGACGAAGTTGTCGTCGAACCACAGGGTCGAGTTCCGCTTTTCCGCGCCCCACTGATAGTTGCGGAAGACGATCTGCGTAATCGCAGGCCAGTCACCACGCCCGATGGCGGTCAGTTCATTGACCGAGATGCCAAAGGCGCCATCCCCTGCGAAACCTACCACCGGCGTGTCAGGCCGGCCGATCTTGGCGCCGACGATGGACGGCAGGCCATAGCCACAGGGACCGAAGAGGCCCGGTGCCAGATACTTGCGGCTGTCGTTGAAGGACGGATAGGCATTGCCGATGGCGCAGTTGTTGCCGATGTCGGAGCTGATGATCGCCTCGACCGGCAGGGCGGCCTGAATGGCGCGCCATGCCATGCGGGGGGACATCCAATCGGGCTTGGCTGCGCGGGCACGCACGTTCCAGTCGGTGCCGGGATCATCCTGTTCCTCGTTCATGGAGGTCAGTTCCTGCGCCCATGCCGATTTGGTCTGTGCGATGGTGTCCTTGCGTGCCTTGCGATCCGTGTCGCCCGCGTCATCGGAAAGCTTTTCGGTGATGCCTTGAGCCACTTTGGCGGCGTCGCCCACAATGCCCACAGTGACCTTCTTGGTCAGGCCGATGCGGTCGGGGTTCAGATCGACCTGAATGATCTTGGCGTCTGTGGGCCAGTAATCAATGCCGTAGCCGGGCAGGGTGGAAAACGGGTTGAGGCGCGTGCCGAGGCACAGGACCACGTCCGCCTTGGAGATCAACTCCATGCCCGCCTTGGAGCCGTTATAGCCCAGAGGACCGGCATAAAGCGGGTGGTTGCCCGGGAAGGCGTCGTTGTGCTGGTAGCCTACGCACACAGGCGCATCGAGGCGTTCGGCCAGCACACGGGAGGCTTCGATGCCGCCCTTGGACAGGATCGCGCCGGCACCGTTGAGGATGACGGGGAATTTCGCCTCCGACAGCAGGTCGGCGGCCTTTTGCACCGCTTCTTCGCCGCCCTGGGGCAATTCGAAGTCGACGATCACGGGCAGATCGACGTCGATCACCTGTGTCCAGAAGTCACGCGGGATGTTGATCTGAGCCGGGGCCGAAGCGCGTTTGGCCTGCATGATGACGCGGTTCAGGGTTTCGGCGATACGGGTGGGGTCGCGGACTTCTTCCTGATAGGCGACGCAATCAGCAAAGAGGTTCATCTGCTCCATTTCCTGGAAGCCACCCTGACCGATGGTCTTGTTGGCAGCCTGCGGGGTGACCAGCAGGACAGGGGTGTGGTTCCAGTAGGCGGTTTTCACGGCTGTGACGAAGTTGGTGATGCCGGGGCCATTCTGCGCGATCATCATGCACATCTTGCCGGTGGCACGGGTATAGCCGTCGGCCATCATGCCGCCGGATGTTTCATGCGCGCAATCCCAGAACTTGATGCCAGCATCGGGGAAGATGTCCGAGATCGGCATCATGGCGGAGCCGATAATGCCAAAGGCATTGTCGATTCCATGCATCTGGAGAGTTTTTACAAAGGCTTCTTCTGTCGTCATTTTCATGAGCAGCATTCCTTGAGATAGGGTGGAAACAGGGGCGAATCTTGCGTTGGGGCGAAAGATAGAGGGTGGGATGGATACTGGTTAGGTCCAGTACTGTTGATACAATAAGTCCAGGTTATGAGATTGCGTGTATTCCTTCGGCGATATGTGCGACGCCGTCGCCGATGCGCCCGCTTGGAATGGATGAATAGGCAAGACGGTAATAGTTAGTGGGTCGGTCCGGCCCGGCAAAGAAGGCGCGACCCGGTTCGATGAGGACGCCCTTTTCACGCAGGCGCTGGGTCAGTTGGTCGGTGTCTACCGCATCGGGTGCGCGCATCCAGAAGGAGCTTCCGCCATAGGCACCACGCCCGGCGATTTCGAGATCGTGCTTTGCCAGCGCCTCTTCCATCACGCCGCGCCGTTCGTGAAAGGCGGTGCCCATGCGGCGGATCAGGGCGTCGTAGTGGCCCAGTGACAGGAAATAGGCGGCGGTGCGCTGGATGTGGCCCGGCGGGTGCCGCAGGACAGAAGCGCGCAGCGCGCGGGCCTCGCGGATGAAAGGTTCGGAGCCGACCAGATACCCCAGTCTGAGGCCGGGAAACAGCGATTTGGAGAAACTGCCGACATAGATGACCCGCCCGTCAGAATCGAGAGATTTCAGCGCCGGTGACGGGGGTTTGAGGAATGACATTTCAAATTCGTAGTCATCTTCCACAATCAGGGCGTCCATCTCGCGGGCCCGGTCCAGAAGGGCCCGGCGGCGCTGCATTGGCATGGTCGCATTGGTCGGGCATTGGTGGCTGGGGGTTGAGAATATCACGTCCGTATCGGGCGGGATCGCGTCGGGTGGCAGGCCATCCTGATCCACGCGGACTGGTGTTACATGGCAGCGAGACTGCAGCAGGATGTCGCTGAGGGCGTGGTATGACGGGTCTTCCAGCACGGCGCGGCGGCGCTGGGTCAGCAGCACCTGCGTGGTGAGCCAGAGCGCGTTCTGCGCGCCAAGGGTGATCAGGATCTGTTCCGGGCGCGCGTTGATGCCGCGACGGGGCAAGGTGTGGCGGGCGATGAATTCAATCAGTTGGGGGTCGTCCTGATCGTAATAATCCGTTGTGAGAGAAGTAAAATCGCGCTGGCCCAGCGCCTGAAGCGCGCAAAGCCGCCAGTTGGCGTGATCAAAGAGGGTTGGATCGGCTTGACCGTAGATAAACGGATAGCGGTAGTCGCTCCAGTCCTGCGGCTTGGTGGGCGTGGCACCGCCGGTAAACCGCTGCCCGATCGCGCGATTCCAGTCGACGGCATCGGGGCCGTAGGGCGCCAGATCGAATGCAGGCGGGGCGGGGGCGTTTTCAGAGACGAAATAGCCGGACCGACCACGTGAAACGAGGTAATCGTTCGCCAGCAATTCTGTATACGCAATGGTCACGGTGATCCGGCTGACGCCAAGATGTGTGGCCAGTTTTCGGGTTGAGGGAAGCTTTTCACCCTTTTGGAAACGCCCGGACAGGATGCCCTGCGCAATCATCTGCTGAATCTGCTGCTGCAAAGTGCCCTGTGCATCGGGGCGTAAGAAGAAAGTCTCAACCGGAAGCGCCATTCCGTACCTTAATCTGGACCTAATCGACAGTCAATCTGGCATTAGAGTGAGGCGAATTCAGTACTGGAGAGAATTTAGGGTACAGAGGAGGTTTGGGAAAGTAAAGCAGTTAATGAGACTTTTAGTTTCAATAACGGCGTTTTATCGCCCTCGGATGGTAGTTTGATGTAAGTCGTGGCGTCTTGGTTGATGGTTGGATGGATTCGGCACAAAAAAAGCCGCGCCGAAAATCGGCGCGGCTTTGTGGGTCAGGCCGAAGCTGACTTAGGGGCAGGCTGCCGTGTACTGAGAGCCATCGGGACGCTCATAGAGGCATGTGCCGTTTTGCTGGCGGTTGATCAATGTGCCCGCCGCCAGACCAGCTGCGCCGCCGATGATGGCGCCTTTGGCCTTGTCATCGCTGCCGGAGACGGTTGCGCCAATCGCAGCGCCGGCAAGGGTAGAGGCCGCAAGTGTGCCATCGGGTGTGTCACATGCGGCCAATGCCGCCATTACGGGAAGGGCGAGGAAAAGTTTTTTCATGGGTCGTTCCTTGTTGATACATGGCCAAACGCGCCGACAGGGTGCCGGTTCCGCGGTTGGAAGAGTTTAGGCGACACGTTGCAATAAAGCCCCAGCGCGCCAACGTCATGTTCGGGCAAGACACCCCCAAGGTATCAAAAAACGCCGCAGGGCCAAGACCTGCGGCGTTTCTATCAGGATTTCCGTCTTTGTCGGCGGATATCAGCCAAAGACGCGGCCCAGGGCACCGTCCACGGCGCTGACGATCTGGTCGATGTCGTCCTTGGTTGCGATCAGGGCGGGCGAGAAGCACAAGGTATTGTTCTTGCCAGGCAGCGAGCGGTTGGTTGCACCTATGATGACGCCTTGCTGCATGCAGTCACCCACGACCTGTGCGACGATCTTTTCATCGACCGGGGTCTTGCTGTCGCGGTCCTGAACAAGTTCAGCGCCCAAAAACAGGCCCTTGCCGCGCGCCTGGCCCACGACCGCGTGTTTGTCACCCAGCGCATGCAGCTGGTCGAGCATGTAGTCGCCCATGGCGGTGCAGTTTTCGAGCAGGTTCTCGCGTTCGATGATGTTCATGTTCTCGATCGCGGCTGCCGGGCCTGCGGTGCAGCCCCCGAAAGTGGAGATGTCGCGGAAGTAGTTCAGGTGATCGGATGCATCGTCCTTGAACATGTCAAAGACTTTTTCCGTGGTCACGCAGCAAGAGATTGCCGCATAGCCAGAGGCGACGCCCTTGGCCATGGTCACGATGTCGGGCTGGATGCCGTAGTGCTGGTAGCCGAACCATGTGCCGGTGCGGCCAACGCCGCAGACCACTTCGTCGATGTGCAGCAAGACATCGTATTGATCGCAGATCTCGCGGACGCGTTCCCAATAGCCGTCGGGCGGGGTGATCACGCCGCCGCCGGCCGTGACAGGCTCAAGACAGAGCGCGCCCACGGTGTCGGGGCCTTCGCGCAGGATCACTTCTTCGATCTGGTTGGCGGCCCAGACGCCGTAGTTTTCATCGGGCGCACCGTCCTGTTCGTGCTTGCGGTACTCAAGGCAGTGCGGCACGCGGACAAAGCCGTCGGTAAACGGGCCGTATTGGGCGTTGCGTTCATCCTGACCGCCGGCGGACAAACAGGCGATGGTGGTGCCGTGATAGTCGCGGTCGCGGTAGAGGATCTTGTGCTTTTTGCCGCCATAGCGCTTGTGCGCAATCTGGCGGACCATTTTGAAGCCCTTCTCGTTCGCCTCAGAGCCTGAGGAGGCATAATAGACCCGGGTCATGCCCGGCATCTTGTCGATCAGCATCTCAGAGAACAGCGCGCCCGGGATCGAGCCTGCCGTGCCGCCAAAGAAGTTCAGCTTGACCAGTTGATCGCGCACAGCGTTGGCGATGCTTTCGCGGCCGTAGCCCACATTCACGGTCCAGACGCCACCGGCAACGGCATCGATATGTTCCTTGCCCTTCTGATCCCAGACGCGCAGGCCCTTGCCTTCGACGATGATGCGCGGGTCGACCTGCTTGGCCGCGTCAGCATTCATATAGGGTTGGTGCTGGCTCAGGTGATGCCAGACATGGGCGCGGTCGGCTTCGACAACGCGGGAGAGGTCGTTTTCGTTAAAATTTCCGTCCATCGGTCAGACCTTTCAATGCGGAGGTGTCATGCGAATTCAGAAGCTTCGCGACCACTTTCAGCGCAGATTTCACTGCAAATCAAGCGAATCAGATAGAGCCAATATGCAATCTTCGTATCGCCAGAATTTGTGCCTGTCGAATGTCAGAATGCAAAAGTGGTGGCATGCGGATCCTGTCAGCACTTGGGCGGCCAGGCGGAAAGTGACAGTCACCGCGCAAGTTTTCCCGCGCCTGTGGTCGTGAGAACACCGGGGATTTGAGGATTAAGTCAGGTGAAGCGCGCAGACTGGACTCATGCTCCCGGTGTGACTGGACATAGGTTTCCGCGTCAATATGGACAGAGTGCGCGGGGCAGATGGCTAGGAATGCGCAATTTCTGAGACTTTCACACTCGAAAACACCGATTCAGGTGACTTTGCGTCACAGAAAAGATTGCACAGATATCGTGAAGCGGTAACAGTGGAGCGGTCTCGTTCGGTGGAAGTCTACATCACCTATGCCACTGAACGCCAATTGCCGGCAGGATCGGCACAACATCGAAGCCCGTGTGACAAACACTGCGGGACAATGGGAGAAACGAATGTTTAAGAAAACGACTTGCGGCTTTGTCGCTGGCGCCGTCATGGCAATCACCGGCAACGCAGCTTTTGCGGATGGCCACGGTGAGATTACTGTTGGCTATTTCCTTGAGTGGCCAATGCCTTTCCTCGCGGCCAAAGCGTCGGGCGCCTATGACGAAGCGCTGGGCATGAAGGTAAACTGGGTTTCCTTTGAGACCGGTACTGCCATGTCCGCGGCCATGGCGTCGGGCGACGTACAGATTTCCGTGTCCCAGGGTGTGCCGCCTTTCGTGGTTGCGGCATCGGGCGGTCAGGACATCCAGATTGTTGACGTCGCGGTTTCCTACTCCGAAAACGACAACTGCGTCGTGCACGCGGACTATGAGATCGACAAGGATTCCGCCAGCGAACTGGCAGGCAAGAAAGTCGCCGTTCCGCTGGGGACTGCGGCACACTATGGCTTCCTCAAGCAGATGGACCACTTCGGTATCGACGTGTCCTCATTGGAAGTTGTCGACATGGCACCGCCAGAAGGCGCGGCGGCCCTTGGCCAGAAGGCTGTTGATTTTGCCTGTGGTTGGGGCGGTGGCCTGAGCCGGATGAAGGAATACGGCAACATCCTGTTGACCGGTGCCGAAAAGCAGGAACTGGGCATTCTGGTGTTTGACGTCACGTCTGCGCCTGCGTCCTACATTGCCGAGAACGGCGATGTTGTCGCCAAGTTCGTCAAGGTGACTGCGGATGCCAACGCCGAGTGGGCCGCCAACCAGAGCGAAGATATGCTGGCCGTCATCGCTGAGCAGTCCGGTATGGACGTCGAAGCGACACGCAGCTCGATCACGACATTCGAGTTCCCCACAATCGACGAGCAGCTTTCTGGCGCATGGCTTGGTGGGAACGCGGCGACCTTCATGAAGGGTGTTGCAGACGTATTCGTCGAAGCGGGATCCATCGATGGTGCGCTTGACAGCTACGAGGGGACCGTCAACACCGGCCCACTTGAAGCTGCCAAAGGCATGTAAGACGACTTTCATCGGCGCGGGTAATCCCGCGCCGATGATCTTTCAGGAAATATACAGGGCAGGGCAGCTGTCCGTTGCAGTCTCCAAAGGGACAGGAAGACGCGCTGATGACCGGATTATCCATTGAAAAACTATCCATGCGCTTTGATCTGCCGAACGGCGGGTCGGTTCAGGCATTGCAGGATGTCGACCTTGAGCTGAAGGCGGGCGAATTGCTGAGCGTGCTGGGGCCGTCGGGCTGCGGCAAGACCACGTTGCTGAATATCGTGGCGGGCTTTCTTGCACCCACGGGCGGCAAGATGACGCTGAACGGGCATCAGGTCACGGGCCCCGACGCCGAACGCGGCATGGTGTTTCAGCAAGGCGCGCTGTTTGAATGGATGAGTGTGCGGGAGAATGTGGGCTTTGGCCCGTCGATGAAGGGCATGCCCAAGAACGACAAGGCAGAGATCGTGGATCATCTGCTTGACGTGGTCGGTCTGCAGGATTTCAAGGAAAAGGCGGTTTACGAGCTGTCAGGCGGTATGCAGCAGCGTGTGGCATTGGCCCGCTGTCTGGCAAATGACCCCGATGTGATCCTGATGGACGAGCCATTGGGTGCCTTGGATGCGCTGACGCGCGAAAAGATGCAGAGCCTTGTGCTCAAGCTTTGGAAAGAAACCGGCAAGACGATCATCCTGATCACCCACTCTGTCGAGGAGGCATTGCTGCTGGGGGAGCGTCTTATCGTGATGGCCCCGCGGCCGGGACGCATTCACAAGGAATATCGCCTGCCCTTCGCCGAGCTGGGCGTGGGCGCGGATCTGCGTGAGGTCAAGAAACACCCCGAATTCGGACCCCGGCGTGAAGAGATCCTCAGCATGATCTGGGATATGGAAGAAGAGATTATGGGCCGCACGGAGGAAAGCGCATGACCGGTTTGGTTTTCCTTGCCATCTATGTTGGCATCTTCGTCGCCGCCTTTTTCATCATCACCAAGGGCGTCCAGCGCGCGACAAGCGATTATACTTCGCTCAAGACCGTAACATTCGGTGACGAAAGCGCAGTCCGGCCCAATCGCTATGCCGGGATCATTTCGATCCTCACAATCTTTGTGATGTGGGGGATGTTCACAGGCTCCAGCCTGTTGCCCTCTTTCCTGCATGCGCCGGGGCCCTATCAGGGCACTACATCGTTCACCTATACCGCCGAGGCCGGTGGAGAGCGTGACGATGCCGAGGTCACGATCGTTGTCCACCCGCGCGAAGTCGCAACGGAAGCCCCCGAAGTCGAAGCGGGCGATGGCTTTGCCAAGAACGATTCTGCTGCCATTGCGCAATGGCGTTCGGGCTTGATCAATGTGGCCGGGAATGACGACATTTCCAAAAAGGATGGCAATACGGTTGTCGCGATCAACGGCACGCCCGTCGTGCCCGGTGACGGCGTCGATATCGAAGGTGGCCGGGTCGTTATCAGCGACAAGGGCACGCCAAACTTCACGCCCAACAAGGGCTGGCAGATGGAGCCTTTGTACCTGCCCGCGCCCGAAACCGTCTGGACGCGGTCGGTGCAGGTCGCACAGGAGGGCTTCCGCGACTTCACGCTGATCGAACACCTGGGCTATTCGCTGTTCCGTGTGATTGCGGGTTTCCTGTTCGGGGCGCTTTTGGGCATTCCGCTGGGGTATGCGATGGGGCTGTCCAACTGGTTCCGCGGTTGGTTTGATCCCATTGTTGAATTTATGCGTCCGGTGCCGCCGCTGGCATTGATCCCGCTGATCATCATCTGGTTCGGGATCGGCGAGACCGGCAAGATCATCCTGCTGTTCCTCGCGGCCTTATGGATCATGGCGATTGCCGCCCGCTCCGGTGTGTCGGGCGTCAATATCTCGAAGGTGCATGCGGCCTATTCGTTGGGGGCCAGCAAGTGGCAGATTATGCGCTATGTGATCATTCCCAACTCCCTGCCGGAAATCTTCACCGGTGCGCGGGTGGCGATGGGTGTCTGTTGGGGCACGGTCGTGGCCGCAGAACTGGTGGCGGCGAGCCAAGGTGCGGGCATGATGATCATGACCGCGGCCAAGTTCCAGAACACGGATATCGTGATCATGGGGATCATCCTGATCGGCATCATCGGCTTTGGCATCGACATGCTGATGCGCATAGCGGAACGGTTTCTGGTGCCCTGGAAGGGCAAGGGCTGAACCTTTCGCGTTCGACAAAGAGAAACGCCGGGCCTGTGCCCGGCGTTTTCGTTTGGGAGGCGATTTCTTTGAAAGAAATCGGTCGGAAATTTTCAAAATTTCCGCGCCCGTGGCGACAGGCGGATCATTTTCCGGGTTTGCCGCGCTTGGGGGTTGCGTGCCCGCCTTTGCCCGCTTTGACCCTGCCGCCCTGCTTGCCGATCTTGTTGGGCGGGGTGAAACGCTTTGACGGGTCTGCAGCGCGTTTGTAGGGTTTTTCGCCCGGTGCCGCCTCTGAGCGCGGTGGCTTGCCACTGTTGGGTTTGCGGGGTTTGTCCGTGGCAGCTGGTTTGTCCTGCTTCCAGACGGCCTTGGCCTTTTGCTTTGGCTTGGCGCCTGCCTTCATCGGGCTGCGCTCGGTCTTGTGCGATTTGGGCGGGCGTTCGCCTTTCGGTTTGCGCGGTGCTTCGTCGCGGGGGCGGGCTTCGGCAACCGGTTTATCCGGTCTTGGGGCAGGTGGTTTGCGCGGGGCCGAGGGCGCATCGGGATCAAAGCTTTTCCGGTGTGGTTTGCGGTCTGGCTTGGGGCCGCGTTTGGGTCCGCCATGGGACAGGTCCGGCGCCTTGTCGAGCTGCGTGATGACAGCGCCGCCTTCGCCCTTCATGTCGGGGCCCAGTGCATTTGCGAACCGCTGCGCGGAGGTGGCGAGGATTTCCACAAAGCTGTGGCTGTCCTGGACGCGGATTGCGCCGATATCGTCCTTGGTCAGGTCGCCCAGTCGGCAGAGCATCGGCAGCAAGGTGCGGGGTTCGGCCCCGTCATTGCGCCCCTTCGACACAGAGAACCAGACCGATGGCCCAAAGGCCGGACGCGGCGTGTCGTCGCGCGTGCCTGCGTCCATCAGTTCTTCGGGCGCAGAGGCACGGGCGCGGTAGAGGTTCACGAATGCCGTCGCAAGTTGCTGTTTGGAATACCGCGTTGCGAGTTCTGCGACGAAATCCGCGGCATCCTCGGGCGCGGGATTGGACCATGCGGGATCAGACAGCAGGCGGTCTTCGTCTGCCGCGTTCACGTCAGCAGCAGAGGGCGGTGCGGCCCATTCCGCCTTGAGCTTGGCCCAGCCCAGCAGGCGGCTCGCCTTGGATTTCATCTTGGGCGGGACGATCAGGGCGGACACGCCCTTGCGACCCGCGCGGCCCGTGCGGCCGGAGCGGTGCTTGAGCGTGTCAGCATTGGTCGGCAGGTCGGCGTGGATCACCAGCTCCAGATTGGGCAGGTCGATGCCGCGCGCCGCCACATCGGTCGCGATACAGACCCGCGCGCGCCCGTCGCGCAGGGCCTGTAGAGCGTTTGTGCGTTCCGATTGGGTCAGCTCGCCCGACAGGGCCACCACGGAAAAGCCGCGGTTGGTGAACCGGGTTGTCAGGCGGGCAACGGCGGCGCGGGTGTTGCAAAAGACGATCGCGTTCTTGGCCTCGTAAAAGCGCAGCACGTTGATGATGGCGTTTTCGGTGTCGCGGGGATGGACCGTCAGCGCGCGATATTCGATATCGGCGTGCTGCATGGCCTCGCCCACCGTGGTGATGCGCTGGGCGTCGCGCTGGTAGGATTGTGCCAGCTTTGCGATGGCCGCAGGCACGGTGGCGGAGAACATGAGCGTGCGGCGGTCTTGCGGCGCTTCGGAGAGGATAAATTCGAGGTCCTCGCGGAAGCCCAGGTCGAGCATCTCGTCCGCCTCATCCAGCACCACGGCGCGCAGTTCCGTCAGGTCGATGTTGCCGCGTTTGATGTGGTCGCAAAGCCGCCCCGGCGTGGCGACCACGATATGGGCGCCACGGTCGAGCGCGCGGCGCTCGGTACGGGTGTCCATGCCACCCACGCAGGTTGTGACCACCGCGCCTGCGCGGCCATAGAGCCAGCCCAGTTCGCGCGCGACTTGCATTGCCAGTTCACGCGTGGGTGCGATGACCAGCGCCAGCGGTGCGTCCGCAGGACCGAAATGCGTGTCCGTGCCCAGGAGGGTGGGTGCGATCGCAAGGCCAAAGCCCACCGTTTTACCGGAGCCGGTCTGGGCGGAGACCAGAAGATCAGCTGTATCAAGCGCGGGGTCGGACACCGCTTCTTGTACGGAGGTCAGCGTTTCATAGCCCTGTTCGGCAAGGGCATCGGCGAGGGTCTGGATCAAGGGATCGGTCCTTATTCATCATTCATCGGATGGCGGGCACGCAGAGGTGCCTTGGGGGGCGCATCGCGCGTCGGTACGGGGTTGGCGCGGGAATGTACACCATCATTCCGGCAGGCCCGGACGGCTATGCAGTGGCGTCATATCTGTGAAAGGCGGCCTGGCGGGCAGGGCTGGCGTGCGGGCACCCGCTTTAGGCGGGATCGGCGGCAGCGACGGCATCGGCCCAGGGCGCGGTGACTTCGGTGGCGCCGGCGTTCCGGGTGCCGGTGCGCGAGACCGCAGAAGGGCAGGCGAAATGCAGCGGGTAGATCGTGCGCGGTGCGGGGACCATTGCGCCGAGCATTTCTTGCAGCTCTGAGAGCACCGGCGCGGGCATGCTGTCATCCACGATGGTTGCTTCTGCGAGGCTGGAATCGATGCGGGGCGTGTGCAGGGCCGCGTCGAGGTCCATGCCGTAGTCCAGCAGGAAGGACGTCAGTTGTGCCACTGAAGGCAGGATCTTGCGCCCGCCTGAGGCGCCAAGGGCAAAGCGCGCGCCATCGCTGCGTTCAAGCAGGGTCGGGCACATGTTCGTCAGGCAGCGTTTGTCGGGCGCAATGGAGTTCGCTTTGCCCGATTCGGGGTCAAACCACATGATGCCGTTGTTCATCAGGATGCCACTTGTCGGCAGCATCAGTCGCGAGCCAAAGATCGACAGCAAGGTCTGGGTCACGGCCACCATGTTGCCTGCCGCGTCCACCACGTTGAAGTGGCTGGTGCAGGACGGGTCCGGTTCGTGGTCGGTGTCGCCCATGGTTTCATAGCGCGCGGCATTGGCGGTGCGCAGGGCGGCGTCGTAGGCGGCATAGGCTGTGGCATCTGGTTTAGTGCCGTCGGGGTGCCATTCGGTCAACAGGTCCAGCGCGTGGTTCAGGGTGGGGCCCGCGGTCAGGCGCGGTGCGCCAAAGACGCGGTGGCCGCGGTAGCTGTGTTCAGATGCTGATGTCAGGGTGGCGCGGTAGCTTTGCAGGTCTTCGATGGCGTGCCGTCCACCGGCCGCTTGCAGATCGGCGATGATGCTGTCGGCAAGAGGTCCGTCATAAAAAGCGCGGGGGCCGTTTTCCGCGACGGTGCGGAGGGAGGCTGCGAGGCGGTTGAGGTCACAGCGGGTATCGCCCAGTGCGGTCCAGTCCATGGCCTTGAGGTAGCCGCCTGCATCCAGAAAGGTTTCGGCAGAGGCCGGGAAGGCCGCCAGATCTGGGGCGGATCCGGCCAGGATCAGCTGTGCATACCAATCGACCGGCAGGCCGTCTGTGGCCAGCGTGATGGCCGGGGCCAGCAGGGTGGCCCAGTCCATTGTCGCGAAGGTTTCATGGGCCAGTCCCATGCCGGCCACGTTTCCGGGGACTGCGACCGCGCGGGCGCCAAAGACGTTGGCGTCGTCCTTGACAGCGGGCCATGGAAAGAGGTCCCCGGCCTTGCCGCCCACGATGGGGTAGTCCTCAATGCGCAGCCCTTTTGGGGCACGCATGCCGAATTCGATGACCTTTGGTGCGGGATCATCGGCCATGCGCACCACCATATAGCCGCCGCCGCCCATGCCGCTCATCCAGGGTTCAGCCGCACCCAGCGCAAAGGAAGTGGCGATGGCGGCGTCCACTGCGTTGCCGCCCCGGGCAAGGATACGCGCGCCTGCGGTTGCGGCGACGCGGGATTGGGCGGCGATGATGCCTGCGTCAGAGCTGAGGGCGGGTTTGGTGATGTGCCATGAGGCGTTTTGTTGACGTGTCATGCGGGCATCCAAGACGGTTTGGGGCTGGTTTGCAATGCGTGTTCTGGGTGATCGTTGAGGAGGCCACGGGGGCCCGGAATCAAGGCGCAGGCGCCGGGCCATCGTCTGCCCGCCCCACGGGTCGGCGCTGGCCCGGCGGGCAGTGGCTGTGGTTCTAGGAGACATGGTTGATGCTGTGACCTGAAATTTTCGGAACCATCTCGCTTTTCCAGCTCTTTTCATATAGAACAAAAAGTGAACATATGGAGGGATGCATGGTGACCGATTCTTCTTTTGGGCAGGTGATTTCCCTGTCTTCAAAACGCTTGGTGCAGGATGTGCCACGCCCCGGGGGCGGGGATGCGGTGCTGCGCGATGTGATTTCGGATGCGCCGTTCGACGCGGCGATCACGGGGTTTGTGCTGTCGTGCCTGCCGGGCAGTGCGGCCCCGGTGATGTGGGTGTCCGACCGGATGTCGCAGCGCGAGAACGGGCGTTTGTATGGGCCTGCGCTGGCAGCGTTCGGGTTCAAGGGCAAGGTGCTGCGGGTCGAGGTCAGCCATCCGCGCGATGTACTGTGGGCGATGGAAGAGGGCGCGGGGTGCGCCGGGCTGGCCGCTGTGGTCGGCGAAATACATGGCGCGCCCGAGGTGCTGAGTTTCACCGCGACCAAGCGGCTCGCGCTGCGGGCGGAGGCCTCTGGCGTACCGATCTGGCTGATCCGCACGGGCGAGGACGGGGCATTGAGCGCTGCACGCGAGCGCTGGCGGTTGCGGTCCCTGCCGTCCGCCGCGCATCCCTACGACCCCCAGGCCCCCGGTGCGCCCTTGTGGGAGGCCGAGCTTTTCCGCGCGCGCGGGCGCGCGCCCGGCGTGTGGCGGGCGGGCTATGACGCAGGTGCAGCCCACTCCGAGGATCGTCTCAGCCTGGTTTCCCGATCTGGCGATGGATCGGTGGCGCCGGATCGTCAGCCAGCAACGGACGTTGCCGGATGATACGGTGCCGGTGATCCTGGCCGCGCCCGGCAGCCATGGGCCGGTGGTGCATGCGCTCAGTGCGGCGGCAAAGGCTCTGGGGATCGAGTTGGGCGCGCGGGTGGTCGATGTGCAGGCCATTCATCCCGATTTGCACGTGGAAAACGCGGATCCTGCGGGGGATCTCAAGCTTTTGGACCGGGTCGCCCTTTGGGCGCGGCGGTGGTGTCCGTGGACGGTGCGCGATGCGCACGACGGGATCGTGATGGATGTCACCGGGGCGGCGCATTTGTTTGGCGGCGAGGCGGCGATGCTGCGCGATATGGCGACGCGGTTTCGCATGCAGGGGCTGAGTGCGCGACTGGCGATGGCACCGACGCGCGGAGCGGCGCAGATGCTGGCGCGGTTCGGCCCTGCGGGGGCCGTGTGCGGTGCCGATGATGTGGCGGCGGCGGTGGCACCGCTGCCTGTGGCGGCCCTGCGGCTGGAGGTCGAGACGGTGCGGCTTTTGCATCGTCTGGGGCTGAAGACGCTGGGGCTGCTGATGGAGGTGCCGCGCGTGGCGCTCATGCGGCGGTTTGACCGGTTGGCGGCGGACCGCAATCCGCTGGTGTTGCTGGACCGGGCGCTGGGGCGGGCGGCGGACCCGTTGAATGCGCCGCCCGAGGGGCAGCGCTGGCTGGCGCGGGCACGGCTGGCAGAGCCTGTGATTGATCCGGTGCCGCATCTGGATGGGCTGGCAGAAGATCTTTGTGCGCAGATGGCTGGCGCCGAACAGGGCGCGCGGCAATTGCGGCTGACCATTTACCGCGTTGATGGGGAGTGGCGCAGCCGGGATGTGGCGCTGGCGCAGCCCAGCCGGGAGCCTGCGCATTTGTTGCGGTTGCTGACGGGCAAGCTGGAGGGGATTGACCCCGGTTTCGGGTTTGATCTGCTGACGCTGGAGGCTTTGCGGGCCGAACCGCTGGCGTTGCATCAGGACCCGCTGGATGGCGCACGCGATGCCGCACGGGATGTGGCCGGGTTGCTGGACCGCCTGAGCGCACGGTTGGGGCCGCAGAAGATCAGCTGGTCCACCTGGACGGAAAGCCATCTGCCCGAGCGGGTCGAGGGACGGGTGCCTGCCCTGGCGGGGAAGGCCGAGGCGGCACCTGTGCTTTTGCGCGACCGGCCGGTGCGTGTGTTGATGCCGCCCGAGGAGATTGCGGTGCTTTATGCCGTGCCCGAAGGCCCGCCGGCGCGGTTTTCCTGGCGGCGGGTGTCCTATCTGAGCACGCGGCATGAAGGGCCCGAGCGGATCGCGCCCGAGTGGTGGCAGGACCGCCCCGGCACGCGACTGCGGGATTATTACAAGGTCGAGGTGCAGGGCGGGCGGCGGTTCTGGCTGTATCGTGAGGGGATACTGGGAGACGGGCGTGGGGGCGACCCGCGCTGGTTTCTGCATGGGGTGTTTGCCTGACGGGAGGCGCGCGCGTGCCGCGACGCCCCTCCCGCCATCCCGTATGGCGCGTTTTATGGGCGTGGTTTTGTGGGGAGAAGGCGGCATTCAGGTATTTGAAAAAGGGTGAAAGGGGGCAAGCTGCTGCGTGCCACAACAGGAGGGGCATAAGCGTCGGACGCTGGAGGAGGATGAGCCGTTTCGCGCCCATCCCCCCGGTCCTTATGTGGAGCTGGGGCTGGCCAGTTGTTTTTCGTTTTTGCGTGCGGCATCCGATGCGGTGGATCTGACGGCCACGGCCAATGCGTTGGGGTATCACGCTGTCGGGGTTGCGGATCACAATACGCTGGCGGGTGTTGTGCGCATTCATACCGAGGCCAAACGGGCCAGGGTGCGTCCGCTCATTGGGTCGCGCCTGGTGTTGATGTGTGGGGCGGAGATCCTGGCCTATCCGCGTGATCAGGCGGGGTATGCGCGGCTGTCCACGTTGCTCTCCAAGGGCAAGATGGCGGATGTTGACGGGGGCTGGCAGGAAAAGGGCGAGACGCATCTGACGCTGGAGATGCTGTGTGCCCACGCGGAAGGTGTGCATTTGATTGTCATGCCGCCGGAAAATCTGGAGGTATTCGAGGCGGGCCTGGCGCGGCTTGTGAAGGCGCTGCCGGGGATGCGGTATATCGGCGCCAGCTATCTTTATCGCGGGGATGATGTGGCGCGCATTCATCGGCTGGACGGGATGGCGCGGGCGCATGGGTTGGGGATACTGGCCACCAATGATGTGCTCTATCACGCCCCCCACAGGCGGCCCTTGCAGGATGTGATGAGCTGCATTCGCGAAGGCGTGACCATTGATAAGGCAGGGTTTTTGCTGGAGGCCAATGCGGAGCGCTATCTGAAATCGCCTGCCGAGATGTGTCGGTTGTTTGATCGCTGGCCGCATGCGGTGCGCGCCACGCGGGCGGTTGCGGATGACATTGCGTTTTCGCTGGATGATCTGAAGTACGAGTATCCGCATGAGATCGAGCCTGAGGGGCGCACCGCGCAGGAAGAACTGGAGCGTCTGACCTGGGCGGGGGCCGCGCGGCGCTACCCGGATGGTGTGTCGGCGCGGATCAGGGGGATCATCGAGAAGGAATTTGCGCTGATCCGGGAAAAGAAGATCGCGCGGTATTTTCTGACCATCAATGACATTGTGCGGTTCGCGCGCGAAGAGGCAGAACCGCCGATCCTGTGTCAGGGGCGCGGGTCAGCGGCGAATTCGGCGGTGTGCTTTTGTCTGGGGATCACCAGCGTTGATCCCGAGGAGCATGATGTGCTGTTTGAGCGGTTCCTCAGTGAGGAGCGGGATGAGCCGCCCGACATTGACGTCGATTTCGAGCATGAGCGGCGCGAGGAAGTCATTCAGTACATGTATGCCAAGTACGGGCGGGCGCGCGCCGGGCTTTGTGCGACGGTCATTCATTACCGGCCCCGGTCGGCCATTCGGGAGGTTGGCAAGGCGATGGGGTTGTCGGAGGATGTGACCAGTAAGCTGTCCAGCACGATCTGGGGCTCGTTCGAGGCGGATGTGCGTGATGAGCGGGTGAAAGAGGCAGGCATGGATCTGAGTGATCCGTATCTGCGGCGCGTGATCAAGCTGGCGCAGGAGATGACGGGCATGCCCCGGCATCTGAGCCAGCATGTGGGCGGGTTTATTCTGACGGAGAGGCCTTTGACCGAGATGGTGCCGATTGGCAATGGCGCGATGCCGGAGCGGTCGTTCATCGAGTGGGACAAGGATGACATTGATGCCTTGGGGATTTTCAAGGTCGATGTGCTGGCCTTGGGGATGCTGACCTGCATTGCCAAGGCGTTTGATCTGATGCGGGCGCATTACGGCGCGGATTATGAGCTGGCCACCGTGCCGCAGGAAGATCCCGATACCTATGATATGCTGTGCGCCGGGGACAGCCTGGGGGTGTTTCAGGTCGAGAGCCGGGCGCAGATGGCGATGTTGCCCAAGCTGCGGCCGCGCACCTTTTATGATCTGGTGATCGAGGTGGCCATTGTGCGGCCCGGGCCCATTCAGGGGGATATGGTGCATCCGTTTCTGCGGCGGCGGCAGCGCATCGAGGGGGTGAGCTATCCCGCGCCGGGGCCTGAGCATCCGCAGGATGAGCTGTTGAAGATATTGGGGCGCACGCTGGGGGTGCCGATCTTTCAGGAGCAGGCGATGAAGATCGCCATTGATGCGGCCAAGTTTTCGCCCAAGGAGGCCAATGAGTTGCGCAAAGCCATGGCCACGTTCCGGTCGCGCGGAACGATCGAGACCTTGCAGAACAAGATGGTCGGGCGGATGACGGACCGGGGCTATGACCCGGATTTTGCGCAGCGGTGTTTTGACCAGATCAAGGGGTTTGGGGAATATGGGTTTCCTGAAAGCCATGCGGCGAGCTTTGCCAAGCTGGTCTATGTGTCGTCGTGGATGAAGTGCCATTATCCGGATGTCTTTGCCTGTGCATTGCTCAATTCCCAGCCCATGGGGTTTTACGCGCCCGCACAGATTGTGCGGGATGCGCGCGAGCATGGGGTCGAGGTGCGCGGGGTGGATGTGGATTTCTCGGACTGGGATTGCACGCTGGAGCCTTGTGGCAAGGGATTTGCGCTGCGCCTTGGCATGCGGCAGGTAGATGGGATGCGCCAGGAGGCGGCGCTGCGCATTGTGGCGGCGCGGGATCGGCCGTTTGAGGATGTGGCGGATCTGAAGGAACGCGCCAAGCTGGATCGGGGCACCGTGCGGCGGTTGGCGGCCGCCGATGCCATGCGGAACATGGGGACTTGTCGGCGGCAGGCGTTGTGGCAGGCGCAGGCCCTCAAGGACGCGCCGGATTTGCCGATTTTCGCCCATGCGGAGACGCGCGATGAGGGGGCAGAGCCGGTGGTGAGCTTGCCCGCCATGCCGCAGGCGGAGCATGTGGTATCCGATTATCAGACGCTGCGGTTGTCGCTGAAGGCGCATCCGGTCAGTTTTTTCCGGGCCAGTTTGCGTAAACAGGGGTTTGCTGCGGCCGAGGCCTTGCCGGGGATGTGGCATGGGCAGCGGGTGCAGCTGGCCGGGCTGGTGCTGGTGCGCCAAAAGCCCGGGTCTGCCAAGGGGGTGTGTTTCATCACGCTGGAGGATGAGACGGGGGTGGCCAATCTGGTGATCTGGCCAAAGATGTTCGAGGCGTATCGGCGCGTGATCATGGCGGCGCGGCTGCTGGTGGTGCAGGGGCGCGTGCAGAGCGACGGGCGGGTCATTCATGTGGTGGCCGATCATCTGGAGAACCGGACGGAGCGGCTGGATGCGCTGGCCGACAGCCCGGTACCTGCCACCACGGTGCGCGGGGATCATCCGACGCATCCGATCCCAGGGCAGGTCAGCCCGCGCAAGCATCCGCGCGATGTGCGCGTGATCCCCAAGTCGCGGGATTTTCATTAGCGCCGCGTTTGTGTCAGGGGTAGGAAAAGGAGCGGCCCAGGGGCCGCATGCGATCTTGTTTTGGGAATGAAGGACGCTGTCCTTCAAACATCCTGGGAATGTTATGGCCAGAGAAAGAGAAAATCCGTGTTGAGGGCTGTGCCGCTGACTCGCGATCTGGTGTTGGTCGGGGGAGGGCATGCGCATGCCCTGGTGCTGCGGGCCTGGGGGATGGATCCCTTGCCGGGAGCGCGGCTGACAGTGATCAATCCGGGACCGACAGCGCCTTATACGGGCATGCTGCCGGGTCATGTGGCGGGCCATTATGGGCGCGATGAGCTGGAAATTGATCTGGTGCGTCTGTGTCAGCACGCGGGTGCGCGGCTGATCCTTGGCAAGGCGGTGGCTCTTGATCGTGTGGCCCGGCGCATTGACGTCGAGGGCTGGGGGGCGGTGGCCTATGATGTCGCCTCTGTCGATATCGGGATCACGGCTGAGATGGATCTGCCGGGGTTTGCGGCACATGGTGTCGGGGCGAAGCCGTTGGATGTCTTTGCGGCCCGGTGGCGGGACTTTCGGGATCGGGCCGGGGCGGGGGATGTCCCTGCCGAGATCGCGGTGATCGGTGGCGGGGTTGCGGGCTGCGAGGTGTCGATGGCGATGGCTTTTGCGCTGCGCGCCCGGGGGGTCACGCCCGCCGTGACGGTGATCGAGGCCGGGCCGCAGATCACGGTTGTGACGAATCGCGGGCGCGAGATCATGCTGGAGGAGATGGCAGCCCTTGGGGTGAAGGTGCGTTGTGATGCAGTGGTCGAGGCGGTCACGGCGGATACTGTGCGCATCGCGGGGCAGTCGGATGTGGCGGCGCGGTTCACGGTTGGCGCTGCGGGGGCGTTCGCACACGACTGGCTGGCGCAGACGGATTTGCCGTTGGTGGACGGATTCATTGAGGTCGGCTCTGATTTGGGAGTGAAAGGGGACGAGAGGCTTTTTGCCGTCGGCGATTGTGCGCATATGGCCCATGCCCCACGGCCCAAGGCGGGGGTCTTTGCGGTGCGGGCGGCACCGGTGCTGAAACATAATCTGCGGGCTGCGCTGAGCGGGGGGGTGCGCAGGGAATTCAGGCCGCAGCGTGATTACCTCAAGCTGATATCGCTGGGCGGAAAGTCCGCGATGGCCGAAAAATTTGGCCGCGTTTTCAGGGGCGGCCTGATGTGGCAGTGGAAGGATCGGATTGATCGGGCGTTCATGGACCGATTGGAGAATTTGCCGGCCATGGCGGTGGCGCCGGTTCCGGGAGAGGTTGCCGGTGGGGTGCGCGACATGCTGGCCGCAAAGCCGCTGTGTGGCGGATGCGGGGCCAAGGTGGGCGGCGGTGTGTTGGCGGGGGCGCTGGCAGATGTGGTGCCTGTCGAGGGCGATATCCTTGCAGGTGCGGGGGATGATGCGGCGATCCTGAAGGGGCCGGACGGGACATTTCAGGTGATCAGTACGGATCATTTGCGCAGCTTCATTGCCGATCCCGTGATGATGACGCGGATCGCGTTGGTGCATGCGCTGGGGGATGTCTGGGCGATGGGGGCGGCACCGCAGGCGTTGTTGTCGAGCATTGTTCTGCCGCAGATGTCGCCCGAATTGCAGGCCCGGACGCTGGAGGAAATCACGCGCACCGTGACGGGCCTTTTGGGCGAGGTTGGCGGTCAATTGGTGGGGGGCCACACCACCATGGGGGCGGAACTGACGATTGGTTTTACGGTGACAGGGACGACGCTGGGCCAGCCCATCACGCACGCCGGGGCGCAGGTGGGGGATGCCCTGGTCCTGACGCGGCCTATCGGATCGGGTGTCATTCTGGCGGCGCATATGCAGGGGCAGGCGCGTGGGCCCGACGTAACCCGCCTGCTTGAGATCATGGCGCAGCCGCAGGATCGTGCCGCGCAGGCGTTGGCGGGTGCACATGCGATGACCGATGTGACGGGCTTTGGGCTGGCGGGGCATGCACTTGCGATTGCGCGGGCATCAGGTGTGGATCTGGTGCTGAACGGGGGCGATATCCCGGTTTACGAGGGCGCGCGGGCTTTGTCGGCGGCAGGTGTGGCTTCGACCTTGCTGGCTGCCAACCGGGCGGATGCGCCTGCCGCTGGAAGCGATGATCCGCTGCTGCATGATCCGCAGACGGCGGGCGGATTGCTGGCGGCTGTCCGGTCCGAAGATGTGGCCGGCGTGCTTGAGGCTTTGCGCGTGACCGGCGGTGAGGGGCATATCATTGGCCGCGTGGAAGAAGGGCCCGGGCAGGTGCGGGTCAGCTAATCTCAGCGATCAGATTTTTGGCCGTACGTTGCAGTGATGTGGGATCAAGGCGCTCGAGTTCGACGCGGCGGATGGCCGTGGCTGAGCGGGCGGCGGATTTGGTATAGCGCGGATCGTAGTGGGCGGTGATCAGGCCCTCGGCCAGCGCGGTCCAGTCCTGTGCGCGGGCCAGAATGTGCCAGCCAGAGATGGTTTCAGCGGCGTGATAGGGGCTTAGCTTGTTAATCTGGGTTGCCAGCAGGTCAGGGTCTGCTGTGAGGTCGCGATAAGCGCTGCTGAGGTAATCGGCGCGCGCCGCAGTGGGGGCTTTGATTTCAACACGTGATGCGGATTGCATGGCGGCCCAGAGCGAGGGAGGCAGGGTGCGTTCTCCGATGCGGCTGCTTTCTGCTTCGACCCATGTTGGCTTTTGGGGGTCGAAGGGGTCGAGGGTGGCGGCAATGCGGGATTCGAACAGTTTCTGGGCGGGCTGCGGGTCAGCGGTTGCACCAAAAAGAGAGCCTCTGTGCGCGGCAAGGGCTTCGAGGTCGAGGGTTTGTGCGCCCTGTGCCGCAAGGTGGGTCAGCAGATCGGTCTTGGCCGTGCCGGTGCCGCCTTCGATCACGATCAGGCGGTGAGCGAGGGGCGTGTCATAGAGGCTTTGCACCACCAGTTTGCGGTAGCTGCGGTAGCCGCCCTTCAACAGGTGAACGCGCCAGCCAACCTGATCAAGGATGGTTGCAAAGGCGCCAGACCGTTGGCCGCCGCGCCAGCAGTAGACCAGCGGTTGCCAGTCGCCTTGTTTGCCAGACAGCGGTCCTTGCAGGTGCAGCGCGGTATTGTGCGCCACCAGCGCGCCGCCGATCTTGCGCGCGTCAAACGGGCTCTCTTGTTTGTAGATTGTCCCGACCTCTGCGCGCTGGGCATCGGTGAGGACCGGCAGGTTCATCGCACCGGGCAGGTGGTCTTCGGCAAATTCGGCAGGGGCGCGCACGTCGATGATCGTGTCGGCACCGAGTGCCGCGAGATCCGTCAGCGATGTCAGGGTCAAAGGGGTCATGCCCGCCCCTTCTACAGGCTGGGCGGGCAGGTTCAATCGCCGATGATGCGCAGATCACGAGGCAGATCGGACAGCACCTGCGGGCCGTCGTTCCGCAGGACCACGATATCTTCGAGCCGGATGCCGAAGCGGCCTGGCAAGTAGATGCCCGGTTCGATGGAAAAGACCATGCCGGTTTCGAGGACCGTGTCAGAGGTGGCCGTGATGTAAGGCGGTTCGTGGATTTCGACACCCATGCCGTGGCCGGTGCGGTGCATGAAATAGTCTCCGTAGCCCGCTTTGGTGATGACATCGCGGGCCGCAGCGTCGACGGCGCCGGCGCGCACGCCGGGTCTGGCGGCCTGCATCGCGGCCTGCACGGCGGCTTCGACGATGGCGTGGATTTCGGCGTAGCCCTCGGGGGCGTTGCCCAGAACGGCCATGCGGGTGATGTCGCTGGAATAGCCGTCCATGCTGCCGCCAAGGTCCATCACCACTGCGTCACCCTGTTGCAGGATCGTGCTGCCGGTCTGGTGGTGGGGAAAGGCGCCGTTGGGGCCCGCGCCCACGATATGAAAGAGCGGTGTTGCGCCCTGGCCTTTGAAGCTGTCGCGGATGATTTCGGCCACGTCCCATTCGGTCATGCCCGGTTTCATGGCGGCCCATGCCGCCTGCATGGCGGTATCGGCTGTCTGGGCGTTGCGTTTGAGTGTCGCGATCTCCGCCGCGTCCTTGCGCATGCGCAGCGTGCCAATGGTGGTGGCGGTGAACTGGCGTTGTGCCTGCAGCAGGGTGTCCTGTACCAGCGCCGCGAAATCGGCGCGCATGGTTTCGTCCAGCGCGATGCTGCGGGCGTTTGCGGCCTGCGCCGCGGTCAAGAGGTCGTCAAGGGCGCCTTGCGGGCCTGCGTCATCTGACCAGGTGTAAAAGGGCAGGTCGGTATGTTGCCGCGCGCTGTCGGCTTCGAGCACCGGCATCAGGAACGCGGCGGTCGATTGTGTGATGATCAGCAAAAGCGGGCGTTCATCACCGTGTGGATGCAGACCGGTGAGCCATTCCAGGTGCGCGCCGGGGCCAAGTGCCACAAGGTCGATGTTTTCGGCGAGCATTTTGTCGCGCAGGGCGTCGAGGCGGGTCATGGGGCGGCTCCTGTCTGGGATCACAAGAGCACTGGACCTGAGATGTAGGTGGGAATCAAGGTAAGGCAGGCGAGCTTGGGTCCTGACCCATTAATCTTGCACCGCTGGTTTGACAGATTTTTCTCGTGACAAGAAGCATCTGCGCAGGAACTCTCTTTGAATTTCAAGCAGATACGCCGCAGCTCACGGGGAAAATCTGTCAAATCCGAAGGACGACAAAACCGCTTCATTTCAACGGCTTGAGCCATTTGCAATTAACCCGTTAGTCGCTGCATGTCTCAAACCGCTGAACTTTCGCGGTTTTGACGCCAGCGGCGCAAGATTAGTGGGTCCTGACCCTAGGGCACTGCACGCGCGCTGATCAGAAATCGATAGCGATGCCGTTCTTTTCCCAATCGCCATAGCGCACCGGGTCAGGTCCGTCGCGGCCGCCATATTCTTTGGGGCGATCTACCTCGGCGGCCTTGCGGCGACGCTCCTCTGCTTCGGCGAGGGCGCGCTGGGCTGCGGGCGGGATTGGATGGGGGGCCGTGTTCTGCGGGGGCAGATCCGGTTTGGGCATGGGCGTTGGCGGCACCGGTGCGTCCGTCGGTATCGGTTTCTCGGCGGGGCGCGGTTGTGGCGGCAGGTCAGGGCCGGGGTCAGGTTTCGGGTTTGGCATGGCGTCCTCTTGAGGCAGGCGTAACCTTGATATACGCCCCGCTGAGGCTCAGGCAACGGTGCGGGTCAAAAAGAAAGGGCCAGTTCATGGCAGAAACAGGTGTCGATGCCCGTCGTAGTGCGGTGTACCTGCTGGATCAGATTCTGGATGATGAGCCGCGCTTGCTGTCCGAACTTCTGGGGGCTGGGGTGTTGGACCGACTGGCGCCGGATGATCGCGCGCGTGCGCAACGGCTTGCGATGGAAACGCTGCGCGGGATGGAGCGTGCGGATCGCATACTGCAAAAGCATCTGCGCAAGTATCCCCCTTTGACCGTACGCAATGCGTTGCGTGTCGGCACGATTGAGCTTTGTCAGGGCGGTGCGGCGCATGGGGTGGTAAATGCCATGGTCACACTGATTGCGGGCCACAAGCGGTATGGTCACTTGAAGGGGCTGGTGAACGCGGTTTTGCGTAAGGTGGCGGCGGAGGGCCCCGAGATCTGGCCGACATTGCGCACGCCGCGCCTGCCCAAGTGGCTGCGTGGCCCATTGGTCGAGGCCTGGGGACCACAGGCGATGGCCGCGATTGAGGCGGCGCATTTTGCAGGTGCTCCGCTTGACCTGACCGCCAGGTCCGATCCCGCTGCTGTAGCCGAGGCCGTTGGCGGTGTGGTATTGCCCACCGGGTCGGTGCGCGTGGCTGATGCCGGGCAGGTCACAGGCATGCCCGGATATGCGGCGGGTGATTGGTGGGTGCAGGACGCCGCTGCGGCCTTGCCGGTACGTGTTCTTGGCCCGCAGCAGGGCGAAGCGATCCTTGATCTTTGTGCGGCACCCGGTGGCAAGACGATGCAGCTTGCAGCCGCAGGCGCCGATGTCACGGCAGTTGATGATGCAGAAGGGCGCATGGCGCGGGTGAAGGAAAACCTCAAGCGGACGGGTCTCAGGGCGGACTTGCAGGTCAAGGACGCGCGTGCAGCGACGGGTGCCTATGATGCGATCCTGCTGGATGCGCCCTGTTCGGCAACAGGCACCATCCGGCGGCATCCAGACTTGCCCTTTGCCAAGGACGGAGCCGAGTTCGGTGCGCTGATCGCGTTGCAGGAAGAACTGATCGACCATGCGTGGGGATTGCTAAAACCCGGCGGGCGGATGGTATTTTGCACCTGTAGCCTGCTGCCGGACGAGGGCGAAGTACAGGTAGATGAGGCGCTGGAGCGGCATGGTGACATGCGCGTCGACAGCGATGCTCTGGCGTGCGAGGGCGTCGATGCAGGATGGATCACCGCCGAGGGGGGCCTGCGCCTGAGGCCGGATTATTGGGCGGATGCGGGTGGCATGGACGGGTTTTACATCGCCTGTCTGCGCAAGGAAGCCTGATCAGCCCGCGCTGTCCGGCGGATTTGGAATGGCGAGATAGGTTTCTTTCGGGATGGCGATCAGGTCTTTGATGCCAAGAGCCTTGCGGTCGGGGGCGTCGAGGCTTCCGATGGCGGCGTGTACGGCGTCAAAGGTTGCATCGGTGTCCGCGCCAGCGGCAGCGATGTAGGGCAGACCGGGCGTTGGGTCCGTCCATTCCAGCACCCGCAGGTCTGGGGCGAAGTCATCGTAGCGCTGGATCAACCGCCACGTGACGGCATCAAGTGCCGCGATGTCCGCCGTGCCTGCCGCAACTGCCTGTGCTGACGCGCTGTGACTGCCGCTTTCGGTTCGGTCCCGGAACCAGAAACCGTGGGGCCGCGTGGCGGCATAAATAGAGGCAAATCCAGATTGTGAGATGTTCATATTATAGGCGAACCGGGCCTGCGCAAAATCTGAAAGGGCAGTGCGCGGATCGTCAGCGCGCACGACAATAGGGCTGCGGTAATATCCAGGCGGGCACCCGTCGACGCCAAAATCGGGGGTTCCGATCAGGGACACCTGATCGTGCAGTCGTTTTCGATAAGGCATCCCGCAGGTCTGGCTGAGCACCAGATCGCGAGACGTCCAGACATCAAATTCGGAGAGGCCGTTTGAAAGGGTCTCCGGTGCAGGAATGCCGCGCCGGGCCAGTTCATCGCGGATCAATGCCCAATAGCGCACGTGTGCTGCATCGAGTTCGGGGCGCGCGTACATCATAAGACTGGCGATCATAGGGGATCTTTCGAATTGGTGCGTCGCGCAGAAGGTCCGTCTTTCTTTGTGCCGAGGCAAGGGAAGATGCGGCAATCATCCGCCGTTCTGCGGTCTGGATAGTCAATCGGGGCGAAAAGCGGTGACTCCCAGTTGACCCCGGGGTATGTTCGCGCGAAACGCCTGCAGAGCGTCTAAGGGCAGCGGCAATGATCAACCTCAACAGTCTACGCACGCGACATACGCGGTTTCTGAATCTGTGGCACGCACGGGCGGCGACGCGCACGCGCGCGCAGGTCACCGGCTTTGTTTCGCAGCCCGAACCGCGTACCATCGGGTCTTTTGCGCGCGGGCGGCAGCTGATTGCGGGGAACTACCTTTTTGCCGGAACCTTGCTGCACGAACCCGGCAAGGCATTGTGGGATCTTGAGACGCCAGATGCGGCGTACCGTGCAGAGTTGCATGGCTTTGCCTGGCTGGATGATCTGGCCGCTGTCGGAGATGTGCCGGCACGTCACAAGGCGCAGGACTGGCTTTGGGGTTGGATCGAAGCCTACGGCAAGGGGCGCGGCCCCGGGTGGACACCTGATTTGACAGGGCGGCGGCTGATCCGGTGGATCAACCACGCGATCTTTGTGTTGCGCGGGGTTGAATCGGATCAAAGTCACGCCTTCTATCGATCCTTGGTGCAGCAGACGCAGTTTTTGTCCCGGCGCTGGCGCGGGGCGGCCCCCGGTCTGCCCCGATTCGAGGCGTTGACGGGCCTGATCTATGCCGGGCTGTCGCTGGAGGGGCAGGAGGATCTGGCCGATCCCGCGATCAATGCGCTGGCCCGCGAATGTGTTTTGCAAGTGGATGATCAGGGTGGTCTGCCCACGCGCAACCCCGAAGAATTGCTGGATGTCTTTACTTTGCTGACCTGGGCTGCTGCGGCGTTGAGTGATGCGGGCCGCACACCACCTGATGCGCATCTGAGCGCTATTGAACGGATTGCGCCCACGTTGCGCAGCCTGCGCCATTCCGATGGGTCGCTGGCGCGGTTCCATGGTGGCGGGCGCGGGGTAGAAGGCTGGCTGGATCATGCGCTTGCGGCATCGGGGGTGCGGACCGCGCAGCCTGATGGCTTGGCGATGGGCTATGCGCGCCTGTCGGCGGGGCGCACCAGCATTATTATTGACGCGGCCCCGCCACCTGTCGGGGCGGCGTCGGGTAACGCGCATGCCTCGACGCTGGCGTTTGAGGTGACATCGGGGCGGCGTCCGCTGATTGTCAATTGCGGGTCGGGCGCGTCTTTTGGGCTGGATTGGCGTCGCGCGGGGCGCGCGACACCGTCACATTCGGCGCTGTCGCTGGGCGGCTATTCCAGCGCACGGCTGGATGAGGCGGATGCGGATACCGGTCTGGAGGCGCTGATTGGCGGGCCGGACCATGTGCCGGTCGAGATCAGCCATGCCTCTGACGGGATGCGGTTTCAGGGCGGGCATAACGGCTATGTCCCAAGCCATGGATTGACCCATGCCCGCACGCTGGAGTTGACCCATGACGGTCGCGGGCTGGCGGGGGAAGACATGCTGCTTGCCATGGAAGACGCCGACAAGCGGCGATTTGACAGTGCGCTGGATGCAGGTCAGCTGAAAGGTATCCGGTTCGAGATCAGGTTCCATCTGCATCCGGACGTGGATGCCACGCTGGATCTGGGTGGCGCGGCTGTTTCGATGGCGTTGAAAAGCGGTGAGGTCTGGGTGTTCCGGCATGATGGAGCGCACAGCCTGACATTTGAGCCGGGGGTCTATCTTGAGACCACGCGTCTGAAACCGCGCGGTGCGCAGCAGATCGTTTTGACCGGAATGGCCTTTACTTACGCGACACGGATCAGGTGGTCCTTGTCCAAGGCGCAGGAAACTGCGATTGGCGTGCGGGATTTGTCGATGGACGAACCCTTCGTCGAAGAAGTCTAACACCAAAGGACCTGCCATGCCTGACCTCGCCCCCGTAAAGCGCGCCCTGTTATCTGTCTCCGACAAGACCGGGTTGGTTGATCTGGGCAAGGCGCTGGTGGGGCATGGGGTTGAACTGCTGAGCACCGGTGGCACCGCCAAAGCACTACGCGATGCGGGGCTCGAGGTCAGGGATGTTGCCGAGGTCACCGGCTTTCCGGAGATGATGGATGGCCGGGTCAAAACGCTGCACCCGGTGGTGCATGGCGGGCTGTTGGCCTTGCGCGACAATGACGATCACGTGGCATCGATGACCGAGCATGACATTGGCGGGATCGATCTGGTCGTTGTGAACCTGTACCCGTTCGAAGAGACCGTCGCCAAGGGCGCGGCCTATGACGAGGTAATTGAAAATATCGATATTGGCGGGCCTGCGATGATCCGCTCGGCGGCAAAGAACCATGGGTTTGTCAACGTGATTGTCGACACCGAGGACTATGCGCCCTTTGTCGAGGAACTGGCCGCCAACAGCGGCCAGACTACCTACGCCCTGCGTCAGCGGTTGGCGCAAACAGCTTATGCCCGGACCGCAGCCTATGACACGGCGGTCAGCACATGGATGGCTGCCGCAGTCGGCGGCACACCGCGCCGCCGCAGCTTTGGCGGGACGCTGGCCCAGACCCTGCGCTACGGCGAAAACCCACATCAGCAGGCGGCGTTCTATACTGATGGCTTGGGCGCGCCAGGATTGGCCACGGCCACCCAGCATCAGGGCAAGGAGCTGTCGTACAACAACATCAACGACACGGATGCAGCTTTTGCCCTGATCAGTGAGTTTGCGCCGGCCGATGGACCGGCTTGCGCGATCATCAAGCACGCCAATCCCTGCGGGGTGGCCACGGGGGCTACGCTGGCGCAGGCCTATTCGCGGGCTTTTGATTGTGACCGTACGTCGGCTTTTGGCGGGATCATCGCGCTGAACCAGCCCTTGGATGGCGAGACCGCGGAGGCAATCAGCGGCATCTTTACGGAAGTTGTGATCGCACCCGGTGCCGATGACGATGCGCGCGCGGTCTTTGCCGCCAAGAAGAACCTGCGCCTGCTGACGACCACGGGCCTTGCAGACCCCGCAGCCGCGTCGCTTGCTGTGCGGCAGGTCGCGGGCGGTTGGCTGGTGCAGGACCGCGATGTGGGACGGATTACGGCGGATGATCTGAAGGTCGTCACCAAAAAACAGCCCACGGATCAGGAAATGTCCGATCTGCTTTTTGCCTGGACGGTGGCAAAACACGTGAAATCGAACGCGATCATTTATGTCAAAGATGGTGCGACAGTGGGTGTGGGCGCGGGCCAGATGAGCCGCGTGGACAGCACGCGCATCGCGGCCCGCAAAGCACAGGACATGGCGGATGTGATGGGCTTGCCCGCGCCGCTGACCCAAGGATCTGTCGTGGCCTCTGACGCGTTTTTCCCCTTTGCCGATGGCCTGATCACGGCAGCAGAAGCCGGGGCCACAGCCTTGATCCAACCCGGCGGGTCAATGCGCGACGACGACGTAATTGCAGCGGCAGATGAGGCCGGACTTGCCATGGTCTTTACCGGCATGCGGCACTTCAGGCATTAGGGGCGGGGGATGCGCGCCTTTGGCCTCTCTGCCCTTGTGGCGTTTCTGATCGATCAGATCAGCAAATATGTGGTGATCCATATGTGGGGCCTGCGCGCGGGAAATCCGATGGACGTGTTGCCGCCATGGCTGAATTTCATTTACGGCGAAAACTGCGGGATCAACTTTGGCTTGTTTGGCGAATGCTCAGAGGCGAGCCGGTGGATTTTGATTGGTTTGGCTGTGGTTATCTGCGGCGCAGTGACGATCTGGCTTTATCGGTCGCAGCAGGGCTGGCTGGCCCACGTCAGCGCGGGCTTGCTGGTGGGCGGCGCGCTGGCGAATGTGCTGGATCGGCTGGCTTATGGCTATGTACTTGATTTCCTGAATAACTCTCTGCCGGGCTGGAACAATCCCTTTGTGTACAACATCGCCGACATCTTTGTCTTTGCCGGCGCGATCGGGTTGATCTTCTTTGCAAAGGATCAAAAACCGGCGCCCAAAAAACGGCAGTGACATTGCCACCCGCCCTGCGATATCAAAGGGGCAGACCCAGTGGAGCAGACCGATGCGTCTTATTGTTCTTTTGACCCTTGCCTCGTTTGCCGTGACGGCCTGCGCCAACAAGGGGCTGCGCCAGTTGCAACCGACGTCAAAGGGGCCGGATGAATTTCTGGTCGCTCCGGTCAAACCACTGGAAGAGCCTGCGGATTACGCCACACTGCCACCTCCGACACCCGGTCAGGGCAATCTGACAGACAGATCGGCACTGAACGAGGGGGTCGTGGCCTTTGGCGGGCAGCCGCAAAGCGCCAATGCGCCCGTACCTGCCAGCGATGGTGCCCTGGTTAACCACGTGCGCCGTAATGGCGTGAGTGCAGGTATCCGGGAGGTTCTGGCGGAAGAAGACGCGGCCTTCCGCAAGCGCAAGGCGCGGTTCACGCAGTTCCGTGTCGTGCCGGTTGACCGCTATAATCAGGCGTATCGGCGCCAGGCGCTTGACCCGCAGTTCGAGAACGCGCGCTGGCGCCGGGCTGGTGCCCGCACCCCGTCCGCGCCGCCGCCCCCGCGCAGACGGTTGCAGTAGCGCCGTCACGGGGTGAGCGACTGGCAGGATTGCCGTTTCTAATCAGAGTAACTTGCAGGCAAGCGATGTGGTCGCCTGACCTGTTCGTGCATCGGAAGCTAAGGAAAATCACCGTTCCGACCCGCACTTCATTTTTCAATGAAGCGCTTGGTGGAGCATAGCGGGATCGAACCGCTGACCTCCTGCATGCCATGCAGGCGCTCTCCCAGCTGAGCTAATGCCCCATTAAGCCGATGGCTGATGGTGGCGCGGTATTAGGCGCATGCGGGGGCGGGATCAAGGGAAAAGTGCGGGCCCGCCCCAGCGATTTCATGTGTGGCGATCAGGTGTCATCGTCGTCAGATGCGACGTCTGCGATCTCTTCCAGCGGGACCGTATCATCATCATCATCGTCGTCGTCCAGGATATCGTCATCGAGATCCACGTCGACATCGTCGTCATCTTCCAGAACGGCATCCTCTTCGTCGCCCTTCTTGGCCTTTGCCTTGGCAGAGGCCGCGTCTTCGGCGTCGGCGGCGATCATGCGCGACTTGGAGGCGTCCACCTCCAACACTTCACCCGTGTAGGGGCTGACGATCGGGTCCTTGTTGAGGTCGTAGAAGCGTTTGCCGGTGGTGGGGCACAGGCGCTTGGTTCCCCATTCTTCGTTGGGCATGGCACACCCTTTCTTGAATTTGCGGTTGGGTTCAGCGGTTGGCTAGATGATTCCGGCCAAGTGCCATATGAAATAGGCAGTGTCAAAGGCTTATGCCATGGGTGCCTGACTGATGAGCGATGTTTACCTGCCCGGTGATCCTCCGATCCCGCTGATTTTGCGCCGGTCCACGCGCGCGCGGCGCATATCTTTGCGGATTTCGCAGCTGGATGGGCGTGTCACGCTCAGCATGCCTGCGCGACTGGCAGAGCATGAAGCGCTGGAATTCGCCCGCTCAAAGGAGGGGTGGATTCGCAACCATCTGGATGCGCGGGGCGCGGATATTGAAGTGGGTCTTGGGGCGGAAGTGCCAGTGGGTGGCAAGATGCTGAAGGTCCTGCCCGGTGCGGGGCGGCGAGTTGTGCTGGGGGCGGACCACGTTGAAGTGCCCGGCCCTGCAGACCGGGTGTCAGCGCGACTGGGTGCCTACCTGAAAGAGGTCGCACGGGACCGTCTGGCAGGGGCCTGTGACGACTACGCAGCGCGGCTGGGCAAGAGGTATCACCGGATCACCATGCGGGACACGCGGTCGCGCTGGGGATCGTGTACCAGTGATGGTGGATTGATGTTTTCGTGGCGGCTGATCATGACGCCGCCCGAGGTGCTGGATTACGTCGCGGCCCACGAGGTGGCGCATTTGGCAGAGATGAACCATTCGGCGGCATTCTGGGCCGGGGTCGAGCAGATCTATGGACCCTACAAGGCGCCCCGCAAATGGCTGCGGGACCACGGTTCGGGCCTGCATCGCTTTAAGTTCTGAGCTTTGCGTCTGGGGCGCGCTTAGCTGGCTGTGGTGGGGTAGATAAAGCCCTTGATCGGATACATCCGGCCGTAGCTGCCCGGCTGGCTTTCCAGTTTGACCTGGCTCCAGTCGCCCTTGGGCGAGATGTCGATGACGCTCATTTTCAGGGACACCTGATTGCGGCGCCAGTTGGCGTGATCCACCTTGATCTCACGATCCGAGATGATTTGAGACACCACGGCGACATGACCGCGGGGATTTTTGGATGTGGCTTTCCACGTCATCACCGATCCGACAGCGGGCTTGTTCCCGCGTGCGTAAAGACCATCGGCCTGTCCCCACCACGTGTTAGCATTGCCGCGGATCTGGACGCCGCTGGCGTCACGCGCAAAGGGCACGCACCACACACGCTGGCCGCGCGCATGTTTCGCGGCGACCTCGCGCAGGGCAAGCGCCTGCATTTCAGGGTCGATTTGCAGAGATGACAGCGTGTCGAATTCCGCTTTCGGGGCGGCGCAAGCTGTCAAGGCGGCCAACGCAGCGATGCTGAGCACCGCGCGACCTGCACGATAAATGTTCATAATGTCCCTCAAGTCTGTCCCAACCGTCCCTTGACCCCCTCTTGCCCGGAGGTCACGTCGTGTCTTTTAATCAAATGCGTGGCAATGCAAAGACACGCTGTGCCGGGTGGCAGAAATTTGCTTACGCGCGTAAACTTTTGTAGCCCGATGCGCGTCCTGCGGGAGACGGATTGACCTTAGATCTCTTTGTGATCACAAACGGGCTCATGAATTTGACCCAACGCCCCATCGAAGGCCCTCCGCTGGCCCATGACCGCGTCTACCGGCGGCTGCGCAACCGTATTATGCATGGGGATCTGCCCCCCGGTTATGCGCTGACACTCAGAGGTATTGGCAAGAGCTATGAGGTGTCGATGACGCCCGCGCGTGAGGCGGTGCGACGTCTGGCGGCCGAGGGCGCGCTGACCATGTCGTCCTCGGGGCGCATATCGACACCCGAACTGAGCAATGAACGTATTGAGGAACTGGCCGCATTGCGCGCGCTGATTGAGGTCGAGCTTGCCAGTCGTGCGTTGCCACGGGCGCATCTGGCGTTGATTGAGCGGTTGCAGACCATCAACAACGCGGTCGGAGAGGCTGTCGCGCAACGCGATGCGGTCAGCTATATCCGGGCCAATCTGGAATTTCACCGCACGCTTTATTTGCGCGCACAGGCGCCTGCGATGCTTGCCATGGCAGAGACGGTCTGGCTGCAGATGGGGCCCACGATGCGGGCGCTTTACGGGCGGCTCAGACGGACCGAGCCGCCGCAATTTCATCGTCTGATCATCGCGGCCCTGCGGGCTGGCGATGAACCTGGACTGCGGCTGGCGGTCCGGTCGGATGTTACGCAAGGGTTGCGAATGTTGGCAAGTTAGCCTGCGACACCTGCCGGAACAGGTTTCGCCGGCGACCAGTGTGTGCCTGAGGATACGACACAGCTGATCCCGTCGGCACGGCTGAGCAGGACGGTGTAGGTGCCCGTGTCCTTGGAGGTGAAAATTTCCATCAGGGCATTTTCGTTTTGCAGGCCACGTGCAGTAAGTGTTTCATTGTAATGGTCATTTAGCCGCTCGACCATGGCATCGCGGGGGGCGCAGGCCATGGCAAAGGAAGGCGGTGCCAGTGCCGCCATGCCAAAGACCAGCGCAAGGGAGAAGAGGCGTTTATACATGAGATCATCCTTTCCGTTTGAAGGCGGGAGGATGGTCAGAGGGTCGGGCATCCTCCGTTTGTATCTAATATGTATGTTCGCACCCGCGCCGATTCAAATCACAGCCTGTCGCCGGAAGGTGATCGGCGCGTGATCTTGACCTGATGGCAGAACGCTGTGCAGTGTGGCGCACATGACAAAGACCTTCGATATCGCTCTTTATTGTCGCGCGCTTTAGCTCGCGGCCCCTTTCCCATTTCAACATGCAAAGGCCGCGCAGGCGCGGTGCTGCGTGCTGGCGCGGGGACAACATGACACATCACCTTGTACGACGCGCAAAAGCGTCCGATCTGCCCGAAATCCTTGATATGGTGCACGCGCTTGCTGCGCATCACGGGGATACAGCGGCGGTAACCTTGAATGACCTGCGCCGTGACCTGATGGGCGATCACCCCTGGGTCATCGCATTGGTGGCTTCAGGCGATGACGGATTGGCCGGGTATGCGGTGCTGTGCCCTTTGGTACAGATGCAATACGGCGTTCGGGGGATGGATATGCACCACCTTTTTGTCCAAGCCTCGGCGCGCGGGTGCGGCTTGGGACAGGCATTGGTCGAGGGATGCAAGTCTGAGGTTCAGTCGTTGGGCTGCCGGTACATGGTCGTCGGGACGCATCCCGAGAATGCAGCGGCAGGGGCGTTTTACCGCGCTGCGGGTTTTGACGATATGCCGCCGCCGGGGCCGCGTTTCAGGATCAGGCTTTGAGGGGGCAGCGCTCAGGCGGCCAATCCCTTGCCGCCCATGTCGAGGTATTTCGCCCGGCGGTCTTTGACCAGCGCTGCGCCGTCCTTGCCGTCCAGTTCGCCCAGCATGTCGGCAATCGCCCTGCCGACGGCTTTGAGGGTTGCGTCGCTGCCGCGATGTGCGCCGCCCTTGGGTTCTGAGATGATCCGGTCAATCACGCCAAGGCGCATGAGGTCTTCTGCGGTCAGGCGCATGGCCTGGGCTGCTTCGCGCATCTTCTCCGCGTCTTTCCACAAGATCGATGCGCAGCCTTCAGGCGTGATCACGGAATAGACGGAGTGTTCAAGCATCGCGACGCGGTTCGCCGTGGCAAAGGCCACCGCGCCACCAGAGCCGCCTTCGCCGATAATAACGCTGATCAGGGGCACGCCGATTTGCAAGCATTTCTCAGTTGAGCGGGCAATCGCTTCGGACTGGCCGCGTTCTTCAGCACCTTTGCCGGGGTAGGCACCCGGCGTGTCGACCAGGGTGATCACGGGCAGGCCAAAACGCCCTGCAAGTTCCATCAGTCGGACTGCCTTGCGGTATCCTTCTGGCCGGGCCATGCCAAAGTTGCGTTCGATGCGCGATTTGGTGTCGTTGCCCTTTTCATGACCGATTACCATCACCGGTGTGTCGTTAAAGCGCGCAAGACCGCCCATGACAGCCAGATCGTCGGCAAAGTTCCGATCCCCGGCAAGGGGCGTATATTCGCTGAACAGCGCTTCGATATAGTCCTTGCAATGCGGGCGCTCGGGGTGGCGTGCCACCTGGCATTTGCGCCAGGGTGTCAGGTCTGCGTAAAGCTCACCCAGCAGCTTGTCGGCCTTGTCATCAAGCGCCTTGGCTTCGGCGGTGATGTCCATTTCCTCGTTCGAGCGGGCCAGCGCACGCAGTTCTTCCGCCTTGCCTTCGATCTCGGCCAGGGGTTTTTCGAAATCCAGATATTGCGTCATTGAATGCTCCGCCGTTTCAAAGGGATATATGGCGGTCATTTTCGTGCATTGCAACGAATGTGCGACAGGTGGGTCTCTTCAAAGCTGCAGGATCGGGTAAAGCGAGGCCACCAGCAGGATGGCCATCGTCCAGTTGAACAGGCTCAGGCGGCGCGAACTTGTCAGTATGCGCGCCATCTGCTGGCCGAGGACGGTCCACACCGACACCGAGGGCAGGTTGACGGACGAAAAGACGACGCAGGCCAGCAAAAGCGAAAGCCAGCCGCTGTTGCCGACGTATACGGTGATCGCGGTCAGTGCCATCGCCCATGCCTTGGGGTTGACCCACTGAAAGGCCACAGCCTGCAGGAAAGTCAGTGGCGTGCCGGTGGCGTCGCGCTCCTGCACCGGACCTGCGTGCGCGATTTTCCATGCCAGCCACAGCATGTACGCCACGGCGAGCACCTTGAGAACGGTGTAGATGACCGAATAGAGATCAAAGAGTTGCACCAGCCCCAGACCTGCAGACAGCATTAGCACCAAAAAACCGATGGAAATGCCCAGCATATGCGGGATCGACCGCCGAAAGCCGAAATTCGCGCCCGAGGCCATCAGCATCAGGTTATTCGGCCCCGGTGTCAGCGAGCTGGCGAGGGCAAAGAGGGCAAGCGCAAAGAGGGTATCGGGTGACATGCGCAATAATTGACAGATGGGTGGCGCCATGTCATTGCGTTGTGTGTTAGGATTTGGGATACATTGCAATATATGAGCGATCTTGATCAAATATCCGACAGAATATTGCAAGAGCTGACTCGCGATGGTCGGATCAGCAACATCGAGTTGGCAGAGCGTGTGGGGCTATCGCCGTCGGCCTGTCTGCGCCGGGTGCAGGAGTTGGAGCGCCGCGGCATCATTCAGGGCTATCGCGCTGTGCTGGATCGCACCGCCCTTGGGGCGGGATTTGTCGCCTATGTGGGCGTCGGGCTGAGTGATCATTCAAAAACCTCGCAAGAAGCTTTTGAACGCGCGCTGGATGACGCGCCAGAGGTGGTCGAATGCCACAACATCACGGGTAATATCGAGTACCTGTTGCGGGTCGAATGTGCAGATCTCAAGGCGTACAAGCATTTTCACACCGATATGTTGGGCGCGTTGCCGCAGGTAAATGCGATAACGTCTTATGTGGTGATGGGGTCGCCGAAGGATGCGCGGGCCTGAGCATGCAAAGTTGTGGGCAGGGGCACGCTCAGGCGGGTTTTACAATATCCTCGCCCAGCTCTTCTCCGGCGCGCAGGGCCGCCAGTTCGGCTTCGAGGCGGGGTTGCATGTTTTCCACCAGATCGCGAACCCGGTTTACGTAGTCTTCGTTCTCGTGCGGGGCGACGCCGACGCGGTGGGTATCCGCCACCGCAAGCATGGCCCGCCGGTCGTAGGCGTTGAAGTGGTCAATCATGTTTGCGGCGCGATCTTCGGGCACGCCAAGCGCTTCATACGCGGAGCGGCCCATGCGCAGAGATGAATCGTAGGTTTCGCGGATGATGTCACGGCATCCCAGCGCCCAAAGGTCATAGACATGGTCGCGGTCACGGGCGCGGGCCTGCACGTGTACGTTTGGATAGTGGCTGCAGACGTGCTTGACCAGCTCGCTAATCTTTTCGCGGTCGTCGATCGCAACAACCAGCATGTCTGCCTCGGCAATGCCTGCGGCATGCAGCAGGTCGGGCCGGGTGGCATCGCCGTAATAGGTGGAAAAGCCAAAGCGTTCGGCAATCATCAGGCGGCGGCTGTCATAGTCGATCAGAGTGGTCTCAAACCCGGCCGCGCGCAGGATGCGGTCGACCATGCCGCCGACACGACCGGCCCCCGCGATGATGATCTTGCGACCCTGCGGCATCTCGTCGGCCTCGCGGTCTTCGCTGTCTGCGAAGCGGGGCGCGATGACCCTGTCATAGAGGATGAAGAGCGCCGGGGTCAGCAGCATCGACAAGGCCACGACAAGCAACAGGATGTCGGCCAGGGCAGACGGAATGACCTGATTGGCGACCGTAAAGGACAGCAGCACAAACCCGAACTCGCCCGCCTGGGCCAGTCCCAGCGCGAAGAGCCACTTGTTGGCGCCGCGCAGCTTGAAGATGAGCGCAAGGATCAGCAACACACCGGCCTTGAGCAGGATCAGGCCAAAGGTAAGCGCCAGAATCATGGCGAGATTGTCCAGCAGGAGGGCAAAGTTGATGCCTGCCCCCACCGTCATGAAAAAGAGCCCCAGCAGCAGGCCCTTGAAGGGGTCGATGTCGCTTTCCAGCTCGTGCCGGTACGCGGAGTTGGCCAGCACCACACCGGCCAGGAACGTGCCCAGTGCGGGGGACAGGCCAACGAGGCTCATCAGCAGGGCAATGCCGATCACCATCATCAACGCAGCGGCGGTGAACATCTCGCGCAAGCGGGCCGCGCCGATAAAGCGGAAAACGGGTGTGGTCAGGACAGAGCCGCCCACCACCACAAAGCCGATTGCCCCCAGTGTGACGAGGGCGGTCTGCCAGGCGTTCAGTCCGTCGACAAGGCTGATTCCGCTGCCGTGATCGGCGTCGGTGCCATGGTCTGCATCGCCATGCGCGGCCTCGGCATGACTGGCCTCGGCATGGGTTGGTGCACCATGTGTTGCCGTGTCAGAAGCGAGTTCCATCAGGTCGGGCATGGCCAGAAGCGGGATCAGCGCCAGCATGGGGATCACCGCGATGTCCTGCGTCAACAGCACAGAGAAAGACGATTGCCCGCCGTCCGACTTCATCAGCCCCTTTTCGTTCAGCGTCTGCAGGACGATTGCCGTTGAGGAGAGTGCCAGCACCAGCCCCACGGCCAGTGCGATTGTCCAGGGTTGCCCCAGCATCAGGGCGACACCCATCACGGCCAGCGTTGTCAGGGCAACCTGACCCCCGCCCAGGCCCAGCAGGCGCATCCGCATGTCCCAGAGCATCTTGGGTTCCAGTTCCAGGCCCACGAGAAACAGCATCATCACAACGCCGAATTCCGCAAAGTGCTGAATGGCGATGACGTCTACGCCCAGCACCGCCAGAATGGGTGAGATCACGATCCCGGCGATCAGATAGCCCAGAACCGACCCCAGACCCAGCCGGGTGGCGATGGGCACGGCGATGACGCCTGCAATCAGGAAAATGAAGGCAAGTAGGAGAAAGTCGGTCATGCTGCGGCCCTTTGATTTGACCGCAGCTTACGCAAGGAAGGGATAAAGGGGAATGCAGGCTGGCCCCTGATGGGCCAGCGCCCTTTTCAGCCGCCCGCGATCATTTCGGACTGGCGCACGATCACCTCGGCCTGCTTGATCGAAGCGATATCGACAAGGCGTCCTTTGTAGACTGTTGCGCCTTCGCCCTTTGCCTTGGCCTCTTCCATGGCGGCCAAAATTTCGCGCGCTTCCGCGACGGCGTCGTCAGAGGGGGTGAATACCTCGTTTGCAATGGCGATCTGCTTGGGGTGGATGGCCCATTTGCCGACCATGCCCAGCGTCGCCGACCGGCGTGCCTGCGCGCGAAAGCCGTCATCATCGGAGAAATCTCCGAAGGGACCATCGACGGGCAGGACCCCGTGGGTGCGGCACGCGGCGACGATGGCGGCCTGCGCCCAGTGCCAAGGGTCAGACCAGTGCTGCACGCCGTCACGCAGCATGTAGTAATTTTCCTGCGTGCCGCCGATGCCTGTTGTCTGCATGCCCATGGAGGCGGCAAAGTCGGCAGCGCCCAGGCTCATGGCCTGCAGGCGCGGCGAGGCAGCGGCGATTTCTTCCACGTGGGCAATGCCTGCAGCGCTTTCGATAATGACTTCGAACGCAACAGGTTTGGTGCGTCCCTTGGCGGCTTCAATGGCCGTGACCAGCGCGTCGACAGCATAAATATCAGCCGCACAGCCCACTTTGGGGATCATGATCTGATCAAGCCGGTCGCCAGCCTGTTCCAGCACATCAACCACATCGCGGTACCAGTAGGGCGTGTCCAACCCGTTGATCCGCACGGACAGCCATTTGCTGCCCCAGTCAACGTCGGAGATGGCGGTGATCACATTGGCGCGGGCGGCGTCCTTGTCGGTGGGGGCCACGCTGTCTTCTAGGTCGAGGTTGATCACATCGGCGTCCGAGGCGGCCATCTTGGCAAAGAGTTTGGTATTGGAGCCGGGACCGAAGAGCTGACACCGATTGGGGCGGGCGACGGGCGCGGGCTGCAGGCGGAAGGACATGGGCGGGCTCCTGACGGGGTAAGGATATTTCGTATTTGGTTGGCTGGGAGGTAGAATATTGCGCGGCATGCTGCAAGTGCGAAAGGCTGCCGGCGGATCGTTTGAGGTGAACGATGGGCTCCGCCTGTGTTGCTGCTGCGACGTACGTCGCCAACGACGGGAAGCAAGCGCTGCGCGATAATCTTGCAAGAAGTTTAAGCTGCGCGGGAAATTCTTGCGTGTTCAGCCTTGGCTACATCGTTTACGCAATTGAGTTGCGCCGGAATTCGATCAATATGCGCCGAATCCATTTCTGCCGGAGTATCTGCCATGATCGAGACACCATATCTTTTGTTTTTGGGCGATGCGCCCGATATGCTGGCGGCCAAGGTCGCCATTGGCATCCGTGATTGGCGGCCAGATCATGCGGTGGGCCAGATCAGCCTGCCGGGCTGCGGCGCGGATCTTGGGCTGACCGAGATGTCGCTGGCGGAAGGCAAGGCGGCGGGTGCCAAGACTTTGGTGATCGGTGTGGCCAACCGGGGCGGCATCATCTCGCAGGCGTGGAAAGAGGTGCTGATCGAAGCGCTGGGGATGGGGTATGATCTGGCCTCTGGTCTGCATAACCTGCTGCGCGATGAGGGCGATCTGGTCGCGGCCAGCCAGGTCAATGGCGGCACGCTGCATGACGTGCGGGTGCCGAATGTGGATTACCCCATTGCCAACGGCAAAAAGCGCAGCGGCAAGCGGGTACTGGCCGTGGGCACCGATTGTTCGGTGGGCAAGATGTATACCGCCATGGCACTGGATGATGCGATGCGTGCCAAGGGCATGAACAGCACCTTCCGCGCCACGGGGCAGACCGGCATCCTGATCACCGGTTCAGGCGTGCCGCTGGATGCGGTGATTGCGGATTTCATGGCCGGGGCGGTTGAGTATCTGACACCGGATAACGAGCCGGATCACTGGGATATCATTGAAGGGCAGGGAAGCCTGTTTCACGTCAGCTATTCCGGTGTGACAATGGCGCTGATTCATGGGGGCCAGCCTGATGCCCTGATCATCTGCCACGAGCCCACGCGCACGCATATGCGCGGTTTGCCCGAGTACACGCCGCCGTCGATGGAGGCGGTCCGCGATATGGCCCTGACGCTGGCGCGGGTGGCAAACCCTGCCTGCGAGGTCGTGGGTATTTCGATCAACACGCAGCATATGTCGGAAGACGAAGCCAAGGCGTATCTGGAAAAGGTCGAAGCTCAGATGGGCCTGCCTGCGGTTGATCCTTACCGCCATGGGGCGGAGCGTCTGGCGGACGCACTGGCTGCACTTTGACGGCAGTGCGCGTGGCCCGGGTTGGCATGAGTTTACAGGAAAGATGAAGGTGCGGCGATGCGCATAGAAGTGACGGCGGATACGTTTCGACTGGCGCAGGTTTTCACCATTTCGAGGGGATCGAGGACCGAAGCGAAGGTTCTGACGGTGCGGATCACGGAAGGGGACGTGACCGGCTGGGGCGAATGTGTGCCTTATGCGCGGTATGGCGAGACGCTGGAGAGCGTTACGACGCAGGTTGAGGGATTAAGCGGGGTGCTGACCCGCGAAGGCTTGTATGATCTGTTGCCAGCCGGCGCAGCGCGCAATGCGGTGGACTGTGCTTTGTGGGATCTGGAGGCCAAGCGTGCAGGCAAACGGGTGTGGGAGTTGGCCGGGTTGGCCAAGCCGGGCCCTGAAATCACCGCCTATACCCTGTCGCTGGCAGAGCCTGCCGAAATGCAGGCGCAGGCGGCCAAGAACGCATATCGGCCCCTGCTCAAGATCAAGCTGGGCACACCTGATGACATGGCGCGGCTTGAGGCTGTGCGTGCGGGTGCGCCCGATAGCACGATCATCGTGGATGCCAACGAAGGCTGGACGGCGGAAATCTATGCCGATCTGGCACCCCATCTTGTGCGGTTGGGCGTGGCACTGGTGGAACAGCCTGTTCCGGCCGGGGAAGATGATGTGTTGCTTGGGCTTGAGCGCCCGCTGCCGGTCTGTGCCGATGAGAGCGCGCACGACACCAGCACCCTGGCCCGGCTGAAGGGCAAGTACGACGTTGTGAACGTCAAGCTCGACAAGACCGGGGGTCTGACAGAGGCGCTGCGTTTGCGGACGGCAGCGCTGGCTGAGGGGTTTGACGTGATGGTGGGGTGCATGGTGGGGTCATCCTTGGCGATGGCACCTGCGACGCTGGTGGCGCAGGGTGCCAGGGTGGTGGATCTGGATGGGCCGCTGTTGCTTGCCGAGGACCGTGATCCGCCGTTGACATTTGATGCGGCAGGGGTGCATCCGCCTGCTGCGGAACTTTGGGGATAATGACATGCGGACAGTCTATGTGAACGGCGCCTACCTGCCGGAGAATGAGGCGACTATTTCGATCTTTGATCGCGGTTTCCTGATGGCGGACGGGGTTTATGAAGTGACCTCGGTTCTGGATGGCAAGCTGATCGATTTCGAGGGGCATGCGCGTCGCCTCAGCCGGTCGCTGAATGAATTGGACATGGCCAATCCGATTTCCAAGGACGATCTGCTTGAGGTGCATCGCGAGCTGGTGCGCATCAATGAGATCGAAGAGGGGCTTGTCTATCTGCAGGTCACGCGTGGTTCTGACGGCGATCGGGATTTCGCGTTTCCTGCCGAAGACACGCCGCCCACCATCGTGCTGTTTACCCAGAACAAGCCGGGCCTTGCGGACAGCCCTGCGGCCAGGAAGGGGGCCAAGATCATTTCGATCGAAGACATTCGCTGGGGGCGGCGGGATATCAAGACGGTGCAATTGCTGTATCCGTCAATGGGAAAGATGATGGCCAAGAAGGCCGGCTGTGATGACGCCTGGATGGTCGAGGATGGCTTTGTCACCGAAGGGACGTCGAACAACGCCTATATCGTGAAGGGCAACAAGATCATCACCCGCGCGCTGTCCAATGACATCCTGCATGGGATTACCCGCGCTGCTGTCCTGCGGTTTGCCAAGGAAGCGCAGATGGAGGTCGAAGAACGCAACTTTACCATAGACGAGGCCAAGGAGGCGGATGAGGCATTCACCACGTCTGCGAGTGCGTTTGTCATGCCCGTGGTAGAGATTGACGGCACCGCGCTGGGGGATGGTACGCCGGGCCGTGTGGCCCCCCGCCTGCGTGAGATCTATCTTGATGAGATGCGCAAGGCTGCTGTGTGAGCGTCTGGCACGGCGACCGCACGATCACCCGTTCGGGCATGCAGGCCGCGGTGGGTCAGGAACTTGGCCTGTCAGGCTGGTTCGTGATCGATCAGGCCCGCATTGATGCCTTTGCGGATGTAACCGAGGATCATCAGTTCATCCACGTCGACCCGGTGCGGGCATCGGAAACGGCCTTTGGCGGGACGGTCGCGCATGGGATGCTGACGCTCTCGATGATGAGCGGTATGGCCTATGGAGCGCTGCCCGTGATGGAGGGGATGAGTGCGTCGGTCAACTACGGGTTCGACAAGGTGCGGTTCATTTCCCCGGTCGAATCAGGCGCGCGGATCCGGGGGCGGTTTGCGTTGGAAGAGGCAGTGGAGCGGGGCCGCGACAGCCTGATGTGTCGATTGAGTGCGGTGGTAGAGATTGAGCGGGCAGCGCGGCCTGCGCTGACTGCGGATTGGTTAATATTGTATGTGTTTTGACATGCGCTAGAGGGCCTTTTTGCGGACGAGGGAGCACTGTGTTTGCCGGTTGAAAGTCTGCTATCAGAAGCCGCCACTATACCTTGGTTGCGCGAGCCACCAAAAAGGGCCAGCGCATCATGATCCCTTCAGCGTCCCGGAAAGCCTCTGCGCCAGTTCTGATATCGTTGATGATTGCCTGCTTGGCTTCGGGTAGTTGTGCATCAATTAGCATAGGTGCACGGACAATTCCCTTGTAAAGCAAATCGATCAAGTCGTCTCCGGTCTGGCCGCGCCAGATGGCAACCTGTTTTTCAAATGTAGTGGAGCTGAAACCGGAAGCCCTCAGGACGGTGTCTGCCTCTTCGACCAGTGCAAATCGAAAAGGTGGCGGAGCCGGTGGCAGATCGACGTCCATCGTGCCGTGACTGTTGATTGCTGTCATCAGCAGGCCCATCATGTCCCAGCCTTCATCAGGGGGAAGCCAAGCAGTGTAAGAATATGTACCGCCGGGCTTAAGCACACGCGCGGCCTCCAAAATGGCACTATCTGGTTCACCGATATGCCACAGCCCAAAGGCACAGGTCACTGCATCAAAACTTGCGTCTTCGAAGTTAAGTTTCTCAGCATCACCAACTTCGAAATTCGCTAATGGCACACGTGCCCGCGCGATTTCAATCATCGGTTCGGCAAAATCTACGCCCGTTACTTGTGCTCCGCGCTGCGCAGCGGCTTCGGCCAGATCCCCTGTGCCGCAACAGACGTCAATTAGGCGAAGCTCGGAGATATTCCCCAAGCCCTCAATTAATGGTTCGATCGCCTGTCGAGTTACTCCCGCGAAATGATCATTGTAGAAACGGGCTTTTTCTGCCCACCCTTGGTGTTCCAATTCCTTGAAGCTCGCCATTTGACCCCCGCTTATCTTGGTGTGAATTAGACTACACTAAGAGAAGTGTTCGGCCAAAAGATGCATGAGCGGTCGTTCGAGATCATCGCAGCATTCGGGAATATTGGGCTCAGATTGGCTGCTTGGGGCAACTGGTGTGACTGTCGGGTTTACAGTTCATAGCCCGCGCAAAATATGCTGTCGAAATGAACTCAGCAGCAGGGCCTGCCCAATTCACTGATCTGAAGTGACCTCAGTTGCGCCTAGCAAATTGAGTGCCTAAGGGCGACGTTCAGATCAGGAAGTCAAAACCCGGGTCGACATTGATCACAATGGCGCCTGCAGATTCGAGGTCGGCCAGGCTGGCGGTAATGCCTGCTAGTGTGATTTCTGAAGGTCCGAAGTAATCCGGGGCGGCATAGGTCAGCACGGTAAACCCATCGTCGTTAGTGTAAGAACCAACGGTCATGTCTTCGTTGGACAAAAAGGCAATGATGTCTTCGCTGACATTAAAATCGACGATGACATCTGCGCCGTCCCCGACACCGGGGTCATCATAGACGGATGTGTCGCCTGGAACAGGTGGGTTTGGTTCCACGATGCCGTCGGCAATACGCAGGAAAATGAAGGTATCGCTGCCAGAGCCGCCCTCAAGCGTGTCATTGTCCAGACCGCCATAAAGCGTATCATCGCCAGCGCCTCCGGAAAGCGCGTCATGGCCTTGGGCACCCGAAAAGTTGTCCGCGCCCGCTCCACCGGTCATCATGTCATTGAAGTTTGAGCCAATAACTCGCTGGATGTTGGTCAGGGTGTCGGTCTCAAACAGTCCGGGCGCAATTTCGTTCGTGGAGGTGTAGGACCCCGCGCCTGTTGCGTTCAAGGTGATGCCGTCGACAGTGACCACGTTTGGGTCAGACGACAAAGGAATATCACCGCCAATGTCGGTAAACTCTGCTGTGTTGTACCCTGATCCGCCATCAATCAGATCATTGCCGAGGCCGCCCACCAAAACGTCGTCTCCGTCGCCGCCATTTAGAACGTCATTTTCGTGGCCACCAAAAAGCTCGTCGTGATCATCGCCGCCGTTCAGGGTATCGTTTCCACCGCCGCCGAAGAGGCGGTCGTTGCCGCTGCCGCCGTCCAGCAGGTCGTCACCCTCTTCCGCAAACAAGAAGTCGTTTCCGCCATTTCCGATCAGGGTGTCATTGCCCTGTCTGCCGAGAATGGTGTCATCGATGTCGGATCCCGCAAGCAAATTATCCTTGCGGTTGCCCTTGATGCTGCCTCCATCGGACGAGCCTCCGTCGCCGGAATTTCCGTTACCCTTCTTGCCACCCTTTGCCATGTTCTGATCCGTTTCAATTTGTGAGACAGGAGCTCAAAGGTAGCACAAGTTGGCTGAGGTGCCGAATCTATAGCGCGTTGATGGACTTTTTGTGTTGTCAGGATGGACAATCGATGAGAGGCGCCGGGCGCTGTTTCCGCTGCTTGAAACGCGAGGCGATTGGTCAAAGCCTTCGCCTGACCGACAGAATCAACCGCGAGGGCCTTTCCGCAAGTTTGAACTATGCCTGCATCGCGCAGGTCTATAGCATTTCCAAAGGGCATTTGGGGGGGGCTGGGCTTGGACAGGTTTGAAACCGACTACTTGATCATAGGCGCGGGCGCGTCGGGTCTGTCATTTGCAGACACGCTGCTTGATGAAACGGACGCGCATATCACGCTGGTAGATCGGCGGGACAAGGCAGGCGGTCATTGGAATGATGCCTATCCTTTTGTCAGGCTTCATCAGCCCTCTTCCTATTATGGGGTCGCGTCCCGCGATCTGGGCCGTGGCGCGATCGATACATCCGGTCTGAACAAGGGTTTCGAAGAGCTTGCGTCGGGCCTGGAAGTGGCCGCCTATTTTCATGCTGTGATGCAAGACCGATTGCTGCAATCTGGTCGCGTGCGCTTTTTGCCCATGTCAGAGCATCTGGGCGATGGCGAGGTCAGGCATCTGCTTTCGGGGAAAGCCACCCAGATTGATGTGCGCCATCGCCTCGTTAATGCCGGGTTGCTTGAGAACGGCATTCCTCTGACACACGAACGACGGTTCCGCGTGGCTGATGACGTGGTTTGCATCCCTCCAAACGCTCTGCCGCACATGGCGCGTCTGCACGATCAGTTTACTGTTCTGGGCGCAGGCAAGACCGCGATGGACAGCGTTCTATGGTTGCTGGAAAGTGGTGCGGATGCGAGCCAGATCCGCTGGGTGGTGCCGCGTGATCCGTGGATGATCAACCGTGTATTCTCTCAGCCAAGCGGTGCGTTCTACCACGAAAGCTTTGGCGGCACGATGCGCCAGATGGAGGCTGTCATGGATGCGACATCCGTTGATGATCTGGCTGACAGGATGGAAGCCGCAAACCTGTGGATGCGCCTTGATCCATCCGTCCGGCCCGTCATCATGCATGGGCCGACAGTCTCGATGGCCGAACTTGGCCGTCTTCGCGAAGTCCGAGACATTGTGCGATTGGGCCATGTTGAAAGCATAGAGCCTGGAGCAATGAACCTTGTTGGCGGAACGTGCCCTGCGCGACCCAAGACGCTGTACATTGACTGTACCGCGCGGGCCCTTGGCCATACGGATACCTGGCCCGTTTTTCAGGAGGATCAGATTGTGCTGCAAATGATCCGCCTCTATCAGCCCACGTTCAGCGCGGCGTTGATTGCGAAGATCGAGACAAGTTTTGACACCATCAAAGAGAAAAACGCGCTTGCTGCGCCGGTGCCGATGACAGACACGGTTCAGACCTGGGTCGTTTCGCAACTTGTCAATGCAACAAACCAGTTCGCCTGGTCCCAGCATCCGGACATCAAGAACTGGATCACCCATTGCCGTCTTGATGGCTTTGGTCGCGCAAGTCGGGAGGTGGATCGGACGGACCCGACGATCAAGAAAATCTATGACCGTATCAAGGAAGTGTCGTTTCCAGCCTTCGCCAACATGCAAAAGCTTGCCACGGCCTAGGGCCTCTTACTGACGCCCGCCTGCCGCGTGGCGGCCCTAATCCTTGCCGACGTTCTGCTCAAAAGCGGTTTTGAACGCTTCTTTTTGCGCATCGCCAGAGTCGGTCTGATGGTTTTCTTTCCATTCCGCCATGGTCATGCCGTAGAACAGCTCGCGGGCTTCTTCCTTGCCGATCTCGATGCCTTTGTCTGCGGCGGCTTCGGCGTACCAGCGGCTGAGGCAGTTGCGGCAGAACCCGGCGAGGTTCATCAGGTCGATGTTCTGCACATCCGTGCGGTCCTGCATCAGGTGTTTTTGCAGGCGGCGAAAGGCGGCGGCTTGCAGTTCAATCTCTGTCTGTGTGGGCATCGGGGTCTCCTTTGCAGCTATAGCTGTGCCTCGGACAGTACGGTTTCAAGGATCGGGGCCAGCCGGGCCGCCCATGCGTGCTGTCCTGACGCATCCGCGATCAGATCGTTGCGCAATTCAATCAGCACATTCGGACGACCCTTCTGGAGCGCGTGGCGGTCGACTGCGTCGCCGGGCAAGTGGCCTGAGTAGGGCTCGTTGTCGCCAACGGTCAGATCGGGTTCGGTCTGCAATCGCGTGATCAGTGGCCGCGCAAGCCGTGCGTCGCCTGCATAGAGCACGCCGATCTGCCACGGACGTGCAGGGCGGCCGACGAGTTGTGGTGTAAAGCTGTGGATTGACAGGATCACCGCACCGTCGCGCGCGGCAAGCGGCGCGAGGGCGGCGTGGTAGGGGCGGTAACACAGATCGAGGCGGCGTTCGCGTTCTGCCGTATCAGCGCAAGCGTTTGCGGGGATGATCGTACCGTCATAAAGCCGCATCAGAAGTGTCGGGTCGTCTTCGCCGCGATTGGGGTCGATCACGAGGCGCGAGAAATTTGACAGTATCACCGGACTGTCCAGATGCGCCGCGAGCGCGCGTGCCACGCCGGCAGCGCCAATGTCATATGCGATGTGGCGCGCCATATCTGCCGTGTCCAGACCCAGCGTGCCGCCGTTCACATCAGGGGGCACTGTGTTGGCCGCATGATCGCAGGTCACGAGCCAACGACCGGGGCGGTCGGCCCCGTCGATATGATATGGCACGAATGTCATATTTGTGTGAAACCTTTGACTTAGCTGGCTGGGGGCTTTACCTCCCGACCTTGATGTTATCGCTAACAGTTGGCCAGAATCGCCCGGCTGACGGACAAGGACGCACCATATGAGACGCCTGCGCAATGTAAAGATCGTTGCCACCCTCGGCCCTGCTTCGGACACCTATGAGATGATCGAGACGCTGCACAAGGCCGGCGCGGACGTTTTTCGGCTGAACATGAGCCATGGCAGTCACGATGAAATCCGGGCCAAGCATGCACATATCCGCAAGGTCGAGGAAACCACCGGCAGCACCATCGGTATTCTGGCGGACCTGCAAGGGCCCAAGCTGCGCGTGGGCGTTTTTGCAGGCGACAGTGAGCATCTGGATGAGGGGGCCGCCTTTCGGCTGGATCTGGATGACGCGGAAGGGGACGCGACCCGTGTCTGCCTGCCGCATCCCGAGATCTTCGAAGCATTGAAGCCGGAGGCGACTCTCTTGGTCAACGATGGCAAAATCAGGCTGCGGGTAGATGAGTGTGGAGCGGATTTCGCAAACTGCACGGTGATCACAGGGGGCACGATTTCCAACCGTAAGGGCGTGAACGTGCCGGATGTCGAATTGCCGCTTGCCGCGCTGTCGAAGAAAGATCGCGCCGATCTGGAATTCGTGGCTGAGCTTGGGGTGGACTGGCTGGCGCTCAGTTTTGTACAGCGGGCTGCTGACGTGGAAGAGGCGCGCGCGCTGGTCAAAGGGCGCGCCGCCGTTTTGTCAAAGATTGAAAAGCCCAATGCGGTCGATCGGTTCGAGGACATTCTGGCGGCGAGCGACGGCATCATGGTCGCGCGTGGGGACCTGGGTGTTGAACTGCCCATCCAGAACGTACCGCCGATCCAGAAACGGCTCGTGCGGCGGTGCCGCGCCGCTGGCAAGCCAGTGATTGTTGCGACCCAGATGATGGAAAGTATGATTGAGAGCCCCATGCCGACGCGCGCCGAAGTCAGCGACGTGGCGACGGCGATCTATGAGGGGGCTGACGCCGTGATGCTGAGTGCTGAATCCGCAGCGGGCCAGTATCCGGTCGAGGCTGTGACCACGATGGACAACGTCGCCACCGAGGTCGAACAGGACCCGACGTACACCCAGATCATCGAATCCTCGCGCGTGGCGGACCGGATGACCGTAGCGGACGGCATCGTCGCTGCCGCGCGCGAGATCGCCGAGACGACGGACATCAAGGCGATTTGCTGTTTCACTCAAAGCGGCACCACGGCGCTGCTGACAGCGCGGGAACGCCCGCGTGTGCCGATCATTGCCCTGACCCCATTGATCGAGACCGCACGCAGGCTGGCGCTGAGCTGGGGATGTAACTGCGTAATGACCGGCCGGCTTGACCGCTTCAAGATGGCGGTCATTTCCGCAGCGAAGGCTGCGCGCGAAGAAGGGTTTGCCGATCAGGATGACCATATCGTCGTCACCGCCGGTGTGCCGTTCAACACGCCGGGCAGCACGAATATCTTGCGTGTGGCCCCGTGCGACGAACGTTTGATTTATTCATCCGATCCGGAGTAACATAGGCGCAGAGTTTAAGTTTTTAGGAGGTTTAGTGTGGATCCCGATCTGGCACTGGTAATTGGTTTGATCATTACCGCGTTTTCAATTCCTTCCATCTTATCGGCATTTTCGGACCGCCGCGCGCCAAGGGCGTCGGCCGTGACGATCCTGATCGGTGGTGGGTTGATCCTATTTGCAATGAGCAGAAAACCGGGTGGCTATTCTTTGCAGGAGATACCGGACACTTTTCTTAGGGTTGTGTCACACGTCATACCGTAGGGCAGGTGGTCAGACCTGCCTTGTCGAGAGTGATGTAACGCGTTGTCGCAAAGGTCTGGTGGGCAATCGTGAAACTTCTGCTGCTGTAACGGTCCGACCTGCGGAACGGTTCACGCAGACCCCTTGCCAAACCCCTGCAACCCTCCTATACGCCCCATCTGACCTGCGCGGCCGGCCACAAGTGGCATGCCGAGTCGCGTGGCAACCTCAGACGACAGGAGATGAAAATGCCCAAGATGAAGACGAAATCGAGCGCCAAGAAGCGCTTCAAGATCTCGGCGACCGGCAAGGTCATCGGCAGCCAGGCTGGCAAACAGCATGGCATGATCAAGCGGACAAACAAGTTCATCCGTAACGCACGTGGCACGACAACCCTGTCAGAGCCCGATGCAAAGATCATCAAGGGCTTTATGCCCTACGACCGCTGATAAGGAGATTTTGACATGAGCCGTACCAAAGGGGGCACAATTGCCCACGCCCGCCACCGCAAGATCGTCAAGGCCGCAAAAGGCTATTACGGTCGTCGCAAGAACGTCTTTAAGGTCGCCACGCAGGCGGTCGACAAGGCCAACCAATACGCCACCCGTGACCGCAAGAACCGCAAGCGGAATTTCCGTGCGCTGTGGATCCAGCGGATCAACGCAGCCGTGCGCAGCCATGACGAGGCGCTGACCTACAGCCGCTTCATCAACGGTCTGAACCTGGCCGGTATCGAAGTGGACCGCAAGGTGCTGGCCGATCTGGCTGTGAACGAACCCGAGGCCTTTGGTGCCATCGTGGAAACCGCACAGGGCGCGCTGGCGAAGTAAGCGATTCAAGACTCAAAACCAGACTTGAAAAAGCCGCACCTTCGGGGGCGGCTTTTTTGTTTTATTGCTTGGGGTTGTCAAATTCATTAGCGTCCAGCCACGCCGTCGCGCGAGGGAAGCACGATTTTCGGATGGATTGACAGATACGCCAGGATTGGCATCGGGGACCTGCCGAAGGCCGACAGATCATCGCGCTATGCCTACAATATGCTGTGTCTGGTCGGAAGCATCTCATCCGTACTCTACATGGTCATGTACGGTTGGATGGGTCTCTACCCCATGGCCGTTGCTTGTATTCCTGCTGCAATTGTTGTCCCACTCTCGCCGGTTTTGGCGATCTACAGAGAACGTCTGACCCTGATTTTCACGGTTGGCACCCTTTTAGTGGTTTTTAGTTTGCTGACCTATTTTGCCGGGCGTGACACCCTGCTGCATCTGTTCATCGTGCTGGTCGTTTTGAACATAGTCATACTGCGCGGAACGCGCGCGCCTACCGAAGCTGCTCTCGCGTCGCTGGTTTCTACAATGGTTGTAGTAGCATGCCACTATCGTTTTGCCGTACCAGCCCTCGGAGATGCGATCACGCCGCGTTTTACTGAGAATCTGGCCGCACTGAATATATTTGCGCTGGGTCTAATGCTGGTGGGCGCGTTGCTCTCGCTGTCCTATCAGGTACGCGCAGCACAGGATGCTTTGACGGCGGAACATGCGCGCTCTGAGGCGCTGTTGCTCAATCTGTTGCCTGAGGAAATTGCGGTGCGTCTCAAAGATCGCCCTGGTGAAGTCATCGCAGATGGGTTGCCCGCCGTGACGTTGCTGTTTGCGGATATCGCTGACTTTACGCCGCGATCGGCGCGAATGTCGCCCGCTGAACTGGTGAACTGGCTCAACCGCATTTTCTCAACGTTCGACCTTTTGACAGCCGAGCGGGGGCTGGAAAAGATCAAGACCATCGGTGATGCCTACATGGTCGCCGCTGGGCTGCCCGTTGCGCGAGAGGATCATGCCCACATCATTGCGGACATGGCGCTGGCCATGCAGGCGGAGGTCGCGCAGTTATCGGAAGAGTTGGGCGAGCGTATCGCCCTGCGCATCGGCATCCATTCCGGCCCCGCCGTTGCCGGGGTGATCGGCACCTCCAAGGTGTTCTACGACGTCTGGGGCGACACGGTGAACACCGCCAGCCGCATGGAAAGCCATGGGGAGCCGGGGCGAATTCAGGTGACGGCCTCCACCCGTGCGTTGTTGGAGGGCCACTACCAGTTCGAGCGGCGGGGGCCGATTGAGATCAAAGGTATTGGTCAGATCGAGACATGGTGGCTCGAAGCGGGGCGCTGACCAAGAAAGTATTTGGACGGCTGGGGGATGAAAGAGGCGTTCCCACGGGGGGGGCGGCCCTTTTCATTTGACAGTTTGCCCGCAAGTCGTTGCAGTGGAGCGCATTGGGTGGGCCGGATTTGTTAGAAACAATTAAGAAGTGGTTTTTCGCGGAAGCGGAGTACGGTCTTGACGCCTTGCCGGAACACGAACGGTCAGGGCGCTATGCTTTCAACCTGGCCACTCTGATGGGCGGCATCGCTACCATACCCTATGTAATCGCCTATTTTCTGGCTGGGGCCACATTGCTTGGGTTCGTTGTTGCGCCGGTCATGTTAAACGTGCTGGCTCCCCGTATCATCGCGCGCATGCAGCCATTTTCGGCGCTGTTCCTGATCGGGTCGGTCTTCATAACCTGTTTCGTGACAGCCACCTATCTGACAGGGGCATCCTCTGGCCTGTACCTTTTCATGCTGCATGGGCTTCTTTCCCTTGCGCTGCAACAGGCCTCGCTCACGCGCGGGCAGATGGTCCTTTTGGTCAGCCTTGTCTTTTCTGCGATTGCGGCCTCGTACCTGCTGTTTCCGAACCCGTCTGGCCTGTTGGACGTTGGCGAGACCTTCAACAGGATCGTGTTTTTCAGCACGCTCACGGTTATGTCTCTGCAAATATTCGTGATCCTCTATTCGATGTCGCGGAAAGTAACCGAAGCCGAGGCGGCCCTTGCTGCTGAGCATGCGCGCTCTGAGGCGCTGTTGCAGAATCTGTTGCCTGACAACATCGCGGCCCGCCTCAAGGACCGGCCCGGCGAGGTGATCGCGGACGGGTTGCCTGCGGTGACGCTGCTGTTTGCCGATATCGTGGATTTCACGCCGCGCTCGGCCCGGATGCCGCCGGAAGAACTGATCGGCTGGCTCAACCGCATCTTTTCGGCGTTCGATGTGCTGACGGCGGAGCGGGGGCTGGAGAAGATCAAGACCATCGGCGACGCCTATATGGTTGCAGCCGGTCTACCGGTCGCGCGGGAGGATCACGCGGCGGTCATCGCGGATATGGCGCTGGCGATGCAGGCCGAGGTGGTGCGGCTTTCGGAAGAGTTGGGCGAGCCTGTCGATCTGCGTATCGGTATCCATTCGGGTCCGGCCATTGCAGGTGTGATCGGGACCTCCAAGGTGTTTTATGACGTCTGGGGCGACACAGTGAACACCGCCAGCCGGATGGAAAGCCACGGGGAACCGGGGCGCATACAGGTGACGGAACCGACGCGGTTGCTGCTGCAGGACGCGTTCGCATTCACCGAACGTGGGCCGGTTGAGATCAAGGGCGTGGGCATCGTTAAGACTTGGTGGCTGGACGGGCCCCGCGCCTGACGCTTTGGACAAGCCCTATTCTGTTTGCGGCTGTGGCTCTTGCGGCATCTCGATCCGGGGGCCCTCGCGGGTCAGGGTGATCTGCGCGCCTGTTTCAAGCTCTTCGTTGTAGGCCAGGCCGACAGCTTGACGTACATGACGGGTTTCCAGTGACCAGACCTGCGGCAGGTGGGCGTCAAAGTAGTCGCGGATCAGTCTGTTCGGGATGTCCCGCATTTGCATGCGGATATCGTTGATCTCATCCTCGCCCTCGCGCGGGAAAGCGCCAAAGCTGTGCGCGAAGGCGCCGAGACAATAGTCGAGGATCCGGTTAATCTCGATCGGGTCGCGGTCGCTATAGTCGATCATATCGCGCAAGGCTTGTTCAAACAGTTCCGGGTCAACCATGTGGATCGCATGTTCGTCACGGTGCAGAATACCCATGTAAAAGGCGGCATAGGCCGCTGTGCCTGCCTCTGTTTCGCTGGCGGCGATGGCCTTGCGGGCGGCAACTTCGATCTGGGCATAGTCGCCGTACCAACGCGGCAGCAGGTGGAAGGCATATTGCCCCATGATGTCCCAGTTCAAGGGGTCCAGTGTGCTGTATGTGTCGTAGGTGTCTTTCAGCGCGCGTTCAGCATCTTCAAGGTTGGGGGCGATCAGATGTTTGGTGGCTGCGACAAAGGCGCTGTCCAGTGTAAGGGCGTCAAAGGGTTCCATGATCTTTTCGGCGCGGGAGATGTGCTTGGCATAGCCGTCCCAGCCTGCGTCGGTCACGGCATCGGCGAAGTCCCCGCCGCGCAGCGCCCAGGCCATGTCGAGATGCGCACGGGCCAGAATACCGGCGAGGTAGGGATCATCCTTGCGGCCCGCAAAGGCGGTTTCGAGGCGCAGCAGTTCCGCGTCGTCGATGTCGCTGATCTGCATGGCGGCGCAGTCTTCGAATTCGGTCATCTCTTGAAGGTGATCACCGCGCGCACCAAGCGCTGTGACAGCGGTAAGGCGGCTTGCGCCAAACGTCGCACGGCGCCTGTCAAAGCTGGCCATCAGTTTCGTCAGGTCTGCCCAGCGGCCTTCCCGGGACAGCATGTGTGCATGTTCCTCAAGGGCCGCCAGCGGATCGAGTGCATCATCGACCACTTCAAGGCTCAGTTGTGCGTCAAGCTGCGCTTCGCTGATGGCCAAGACCGGATCAGGGTATTTGAAGTGATCGCGGACCATACGCACGATGGTTGTCGGTACGATGAAAAGCATCATCACGAAGTTCAAAGCCACCCGAACCGGGTACGGTAGGCGCGGGAAGATGCTTTGATAGCGGTACACGATAGCTTGCATGAAACGACCTATGGTTGCCAGTATTCGCGCCTAACGTGCGGTACGAAAGGGGCGCAAATGGGGCTTGGTCGCGGTAATTGCGCGGCCTTCGGAGGCGGCTATGCGGCGCCTGTTAGGTCGAAACCTTTGGTCCATAAAGGGGTTTCGGCGTGCTACACCCCCTCTGGCTCCCCTTCCACGCTGTAGGATGCGGGCAGGTTCGGAAGGGGCTTTTTGAGCCCCTCAATCCGGTCCACGACAGAGCGGTGGATGCGCGCGCCTTCGGGAATGTGGCGCGGCTCCATCAGGGGCAGGCTGAACCCGGCCAGACTGGCGCGGCGCGATCCACTGGGTTTCGAACGCGGCACGAATTCGAGCAGCTTCCAGCCAAACGACATCGAATCCTGAACCTTGGCGGTCGGATCGGGTTTGACGTATTTGTCATCCGCGCCCAATACCAGCCGGTCGATCAGTTTTTGATTGAACCTGAGCCCTGCCTCGCGCGCCTGATCGATAAGCCATGCCAGGGGCAACTTGGCCAGCGCGGATTTCGCCTCGGGATAGCCCCCGCCGACGTCGCCGTGCACGCCGCTGAACCAAACCTCGCGTGCATCCTGTGGTTTTTCGCCGGCCTTGTTAAAGCGGTTGGGTTCGAAGGTTTGCCCCTCGGGCCAAAGCTGCGGGCGAAACATCGTACGGCGTTCATCGATGGCGACCGCATGGCGCACGATCTGCACCGATGGGTTGCGCGCGGTATGCGCCTTGTTGCGGATACGCGGCAGGCCTTTGCCGCTTTCAATAACGGAAGATACTGTATCAAAGAGCCCCAGAAACCGGATCACGGGGCGGTGCGGCTGCATCATGCGTTCATGAAGGCGTAATTCTTCGAAGGCTTCCTTGCGGTCGTCCTCCCCGATCCGTTTGTAGGCGCGATAGGCATAGTCCAGCAGGTTCAGGTTGCGCTTTTCCATCATGCCGAACGCATGCAGGAACCCCGCAAGGATGCGCGCGCAATACGCCCCGCGCGAAAAGCCAAAGATGTGGATGCGGTCAGGCGTCCCGTTGACATCGATCTCGTAGTTCTCGACCAGAAAGCGGTAGGCTTCCTTGACGTTTGCATCCAGCCCCCAACCGGTTGCCATGCCCCAGACCTCGACGGTCTTGCGCCATGTCCGGCTCCACGCGTTTTCTGCGCCGAATGTGCCAACGCCGGGGTCATAATAGACCACCTGATCTTCCAGCTTTTGCAGCGTGCCATAGAGGCGCAGGATGTTAGATCGCCGCGCGCCGATTTCATTCGATGTCCCGTCCAGCAGGATCACAATATCCTTGGGCATGGCCTGTTCCTTGCTAAAACATGCGGCAATTCCACCATAGCGTGCAGCATCTGGCAATGGGGGATATCCTGACCCCACTCTTGTATCTGGCCCCGGTTCTGGTAGCACGGCAGCGAACTGAAATATCGAGGCCGCTATGGACGATCTCAAGCAAAAATACCTGACGCAGATTGCCGATGCCGCCGATGAGGCCGCGTTGGAGACGATCCGCGTCACCGCGGTGGGAAAAAAGGGTGAGGTCGCGCTCAAGATGCGCGAGCTGGGCAAGATGACGCCCGAAGAGCGGCAGGTTGCGGGCCCGGCGCTGAATGCGCTGAAGGACGAAATCAACTCCGCACTTGCGGCCAAAAAGGCTGCCCTCGGTGATGCAGCGCTGGACGAACGGCTGCGGTCTGAATGGCTGGATGTGACGTTGCCATCGCGGACACGTGGCCAGGGGACGATACATCCCGTTTCGCAGGTAACCGAGGAATTGACCGCAATCTTTGCCGAGATGGGATTTTCCGTGGCCGAAGGGCCACGGATTGATACCGATTGGTACAACTTTGATGCGTTGAACATCCCCGGTCACCATCCCGCACGCGCGGAGATGGACACGTTTTATATGCATCGCGCCGAAGGCGACAATCGGCCGCCGCATGTGCTGCGTACCCATACCAGCCCGGTTCAAATCCGCACGATGGAGGCAGAAGGCGCGCCGTTGCGCATCATCTGTCCCGGCGGTGTCTACCGCGCTGACTATGACCAGACACACACGCCGATGTTCCATCAGGTCGAGGGGCTGGCCATCGACAAGGACATCTCGATGGCGAACCTGAAGTGGGTGCTGGAGGAATTTTTTGCAGCATTCTTCGAGATTGACGGCATCAAGACCCGGTTCCGCGCGTCGCACTTTCCGTTCACGGAGCCCTCGGCAGAGGTCGATATCCAGTGTTCGTGGATTGATGGTCAGCTGCGGATCGGCGAGGGCGATGATTGGCTGGAGGTTCTGGGGTCCGGCATGGTGCACCCCAACGTCCTGCGCGCTGGCGGAGTTGATCCAGATCAGTGGCAGGGCTTTGCCTTTGGCATGGGGATCGACCGGATTGCGATGCTGAAATACGGCGTGCCGGACTTGCGGGCATTCTTTGATTCAGACCTGCGCTGGCTACGGCACTATGGCTTTGCAGCGCTTGATCAGCCGAACCTGCATGGCGGGTTGAGCAGGTAAGTTACGGTAGAGGCAGGCATGGTCGGCGCAATACGCAGCGTCTGCAGCTTGCCTTTAACCCCATTGCGCAGTGCGACCTAATTCGTATGGTGAGCGGGTCGCCCACCCTGCAGGCCTTGCCATGACCCATATTCTCATCATCGACTCTGACACCGCAGAAAAGAACGCGGGCAACCTTGCCAATGGCGACCCGACCACCGGCGCGGGCTATGCCAATGCGCTCCGGGCGTGTCAGGATGATGTGAAGACGACAATCGTGGCCCCATACGATGGTGATGAAGTCCCCCCACTGGACGGCTTTGACGGCGTCGTTTTCACCGGCTCGGGCGTTGCGTGGAGCACGGATGACGCACGTGCAGCGCCGCTGGCCGCCGTGATGCGGCGCGTTTTCGACATGGGGCTGCCGACGCTGGGCTCGTGCAACGGGATGCAACTGGCGGCCAGCGTTCTGGGGGGCAGTTCGCAGGCCTCTCCCTTGGGGCGCGAGGACGGGCTGGCGCGGGAAGTGACACTGACCGAAGCAGGGCGCGCGCATCCGTTCCTGAAGGGTCGCGAGGATGGCTTTGCGGTGCCATGCGTGCACAGGGACGAAGTTGTCCGTCTGCCGGACGGCGCCGTTTTGCTGGCCGGAAATGCGCATTCGCAGGTGCAGGCCTTTGCCTATGAAAAGGATGGGATCAAATTCTGGGGGGTGCAGTATCATCCGGAATTCGATGCTGATTACATCGGACGCATGGTGGATGACGGTCGCTGGCCTGCCGATCAGGCGCGCGACCTGCAACAGGCCGATGAGGACCCAGCGGCAGCGGCGCGTCTGAACATTCGCCCGGGCGATCTGCGCCCGGAGGTGCGTCTGACCGAACTGCGAAACTGGCTGGCGGCTTTGTGAGGTGACATCGCGCGCGTCCTGCGCCAGGTCTTGGCGATGATTTCACGCATTCTGCTCGCTTTGATGTTTTTCACGGTCCTGCCACACACAGGACAGGCGCAGGACTGTGGACTGGAGGTAGCCTGCCGGCTGGGCGACCGATCCTATCACGTCAGATTGCCGGACGATTGGGATGGTACAACCCCGATGCCCGTCCTGCTGCACTTTCACGGATGGCAGCGGCAAGGCGGTCTGATTGTGAAGCATCAACGTATTTCGGGCCATACGCGCCGCCGGGGTGTCCTGCTGATCGCGCCAAATGGGCAGGGGCGGACCTGGGATTTCTGGGATGCGGGGACGGATGATGTGCCCTTTGCGGCAGCGGTCATCGAAGACGTGGCCAAGCGCTATCCCATTGATCGCGCACGTCTGTATGTGTCGGGCTATTCCTACGGATCAGCGATGGCATGGCGATATGTCTGTCAGAACGGCAATGATGTGACCGCCCTGCTGGCGATTTCAGGGACCATCCGTGCAGAGGATTGCCCGCAGGCCCCGCGTGAGGTTCGCCAGGTTTATGGGTTCAATGATACGGTAATGCGACTGCCCTTTGGGCCAGACCAGAATGAGACGCGGCCGGTGGATATGTGGCTGGATCTTCTGGATTGCGGAAACGCGCAAAGGAAAGGCGCTTGGCAGGCCGTGGACTGGTTGACACTGGATCGTCGCGTCTGGGACGATTGTGCCAATGGGCGCAAAGTGACGCTGGATCTGCATCCCGGCGGGCATTTCATCCCGCACGGCTGGATCGGATGGCAGTTGGATCAACTGATGGGGCGGGTACCGACGTACCCCTAGCCGGTGTTGAAACTGCGGCCGTTTGCGGATACCGACAGCGCTGAACAGACGCACGAGGTTTCCGCGATGAAATTCACCCTGTCCTGGCTCAAAGAGCATCTGGATACCACCGCTTCGGTGGACGAGATCACCTATGCCCTCACCGACCTTGGGTTGGAAGTTGAGGGCGTCGAGGATCGCGGGGCGAAGTTACGCGATTTTACCATCGGCTACGTCAAATCGGCTGAAAAGCACCCGGATGCAGATCGTCTGCGGGTGTGCCAGGTCGAAACGGATGAGGGTCTCAAGCAGATCATCTGTGGCGCGCCCAACGCCCGCGAGGGGATCACCGTGGTCGTGGCCAAGCCAGGCGTCTATGTGCCGGGCATCGACACCACCATCGGGGTCGGCAAGATCCGCGGGATCGAAAGCTTTGGCATGATGGCGTCAGAGCGCGAGATGGAACTGAGCGAAGAACACGACGGGATCATCGAACTGCCCTCGGGCGAGGTCGGAGACAGTTTCGTAGATTGGCTTGCCGAAAATGATCCCGCCAAAGTCGATCCGGTGATCGAGATCGCGATCACCCCCAACCGCCCCGATGCGCTGGGCGTTCGCGGGATTGCGCGAGATCTGGCGGCGCGGGGGCTTGGCAAGCTCAAGAAGCGCACTGTGGACGCAGTTGAAGGGCAGTTTCCCTGCCCGGTCAGCGTCACGATCGACGCCGATACGCGGGATCAATGCCCGGTGTTCTTCGGCCGGGTCATCCGCGGTGTGACCAATGGCCCGTCGCCGGAATGGTTGCAGGACAAGCTGCGCGCCATTGGCCTGCGGCCCATATCGTTCCTTGTGGATGTGACAAACTTCTTCACTTACGACCGCAACCGCCCACTGCATGTCTTTGATGCGGACAAGATTGCGGGCAACGCCCTGCGTGTTCACCGCGCTAAGGGTGGTGAGACAATGATGGCACTGGATGAGAAGGAATATACCTTTGCTGAAGGGATGACGCTGATCTCGGACGTGGAAGGTGTCGAGAGCATTGGTGGCGTCATGGGCGGAATGTACTCTGGCTGCACGGCTGAGACCACGAATGTGTTCATCGAAGCTGCGTATTTCGATACCGTGCGCACCGCCTATACTGGCCGTGCGCTCAAGATCAATTCGGACGCACGGTATCGCTTTGAGCGGGGGATCGACCCTGAATGGACACCATACGGAATCGAACACGCCACGCATATGATCCTGGAACACGCAGGCGGTGAGGCCTCCGAAGTCGTGGTTGCGGGGAAAATTCCTGACACATCGCGTGCCTACAAGCTGGACGCGGCGCGGGTGCAGTCGCTTGTGGGAATGACCATCCCGGAAAGTGTTCAGCGGCAGACACTGGTGGCGCTCGGGTTCCGCCTTGAGGGCAATATGGCCCATGTGCCCAGCTGGCGACCCGACGTGCAGGGCGAGGCCGATCTGGTGGAAGAGGTGGCACGCATTGCGTCGCTGACACAGCTTGAAGGACGGCCCCTGCCGCGCCTCACATCCGGCGTGCCACGCCCGATCCTGTCGCCTGCGCAACGACGCCAGACCGCAGCGCGGCGGACCTGTGCCGCGCTTGGGTACAACGAATGCGTGAGCTACAGTTTCATCGACAAGGCGGCGGCAACCCTCTTTGGCGGAGGTGACGATGCGACCATGCTGGAAAACCCCATTTCCAGCGATATGAGCCACATGCGGCCTTCCTTGCTTCCCGGTTTGCTGCAGGCAGCAGCGCGCAATCAGGCGCGCGGGTATGCGGATTTGGCCCTGTTTGAGGTTGGCCCAGCCTTTGATGGCGGCGAGCCGGGGGAACAGCGCACTCAGGTTGCCGGTCTGATCGTTGGCCGCACCGGCCCCAAAGACGTGCACGGCGCGTCGCGCCCCGTCGACGTCTATGACGCCAAGGCTGATGCAGAGGCCGTGCTGGCCGCAATGGGTGCGCCTGCGCGCACACAGATCATAAGGGGCGGGCCGGATCACTGGCACCCCGGACGGCATGGAATGATTTGCCTGGGCCCAAAGAAGGTATTGGGCATCTATGGCGAGGTGCATCCGCGCGTGCTGACTGCTCTTGACGTCAAAGGGCCGGCGATGGCCTTTGTCCTCTGGCCTGAAGAGGTCCCCTTGCCGCGCAAGGCCGGGGCCACGCGCGCAGCGCTTCAGATCAACGATCTGCAGGCGGTCGAGCGGGATTTTGCCTTTGTGGTGGATGCAGAAGTAGAGGCGCTGACGCTGGTTAACGCCGCCATCGGCGCGGACAAGGCTTTGATCGAAGAGGTACGTGTCTTTGATGAATTCATCGGCGGCAGCCTGGGTGAAGGCAAGAAATCTTTGGCGATCACTGTGCGGATACAGCCCTCTGAAACAACGCTGAAGGACGCGGATATTGAAGCCGTGGGCGCCAAGGTCATCGAGAAAGTCACCAAGGCGACTGGTGGCGTGCTGCGCGGGTGACAGGCGGCGTGCGCCGTGCCGTGCCCGGCGATGCGGTCGGGCTGACCGCGTGCATTGACGCAGCCTATGCCCCCTTTGCGCATCTTGACCTGCCGGATGTTTCTGGGGGTGTGCCAGAAGACATCGCTTCCGGGCGTGTCTGGGTTTGTGAGGTTGACAGAGTGCTGACTGGTGGCATCATCGTGTCACATCAAGGCAGCGTTGGGCATCTTCGGAACGTCGCGGTTTCTCCTGAGCGCGCGGGTCAGGGCATCGGGACCCGATTGATCGAGACCGCCATCGCGCATCTCAAAGAGAATGGCGTTGAGATGGTCAATCTGGCGACCCATTCTGGAATGCCGCAAAACCTGGCCTATTACGCGCGGCTGGGGTGGTCCGAGACGGGTCGCGAGGGCAATAAGGTCATGATGCAGCGCGTGCTTTGAACGGGGTGGTTGAGGTCACGCCGCCAAGGCTTCGGCCAGCAAGTCGAACACCAGCCGGATCCTGGGGCTGGTATGAATTTCGCGGTGTGTGACCAGCCAGACCGGGAATGTGACAAGCACATCAGGCAGCACACGTTCCATGTCAGGGGCACGTGCGGCGACATCATCATCCATCGGGCACACCCCGAGCCCGGCGCGGGCCAACTCCCACGCCACGATCCCGTTTTCCGAGCCCACGCGAAACGCGTCTGCAGATACTGGAATATCCAAATCAACCATATAGTCGATCATCCGGCCCGTATCGCCGAATGACACCCAATCCATCCGCGCCAGATCGGCCTTTGTGCGCGGGTGCCCCACCCGCGCAAGCAGGCTTTTGGCGGCGTAGAAATGCCCGCTGGCCTCTCGCACCAGTCGGGCCACCAGATCAGGCTGATCAGGGCGCACATGGCGGATCGCGATATCCGCCTCGCGCCGCATCAGATCGGAAATGTCATTGGTCGCGACCAGTTCGATAGAAAGCTGAGGGGCGAGGCTAAGAATACGTTCCGTAATTGCCGGCATCCGGACTGCAGAGGTAATGTCGCTCGCGGTGATCCGCACTTGCCCAGTGATGTCAGAACGCTGACCATCCGCGACCAGCGCCGTCTTTTCTGCCGCTTCCCCCATCTTGCGCACATGGGTCAGCAGTTCTTGACCCGCATCGGTCAGGATCAACCGCCGCCCGGTTCGTTCAAAAAGCATCACTGACAGGTCAGCTTCCAACGCGGCAACCTGGCGGCTGAGAGTGGGTTGTGTCAGCCCCAGTGTTCTTGCAGCAGCAGAAAGTGAGGCTGTTTCTGCGGTTGCCAGGAAACTACGCAAATGGTTCCAATCGAGGCGAGAGAGAGCGTTAATCATACATTATTGTATAATACCGCTGCAAATTTCGTCAATTACGCAGGCAAGCATACGCTGTTACATGATCGGCGAAAGGAGATTAACATGACTGAAGCAAAATTCTGGGACCGCATCGCACCCAAATACGCCCAAGATCCGATCAAGGATCAGGCGGCATATGAATACACCCTAGGCCGCACACAAAGCTATCTGGGATCTGAGGACAGGGTGCTTGAAATTGGCTGCGGGACAGGTTCAACCGCTTTGCTGATTGCCCCGGGTGTTGGCGCCATAGAAGGGACGGACATTTCCCCCGCGATGCTTGAAGTCGCGGCGGAACGGCAGGCCGAAGCCGGGGTGCGCAATGCGATATTCAGCGCGATATCCGCCGAAGAGGCGGCACGCCTGCCGGGTCCGTTCGACGCGGTGCTTGGGTTTAACATTCTGCATTTGCTGGCCAACCCCAAAGCGGTATTGCGCGACATCCACCAGCAATTGCCAAAGGGCGGTTTCCTGATCACAAAGACGCCTTGTATCGGCGACCCTTCGGTGGGGTTCAAACGGTTTATCTTTCGGGCGATGATTCCGGTGATGACCCTGTTTGGCAAAGCGCCGTCGACGGTTCAGTACATGACCCACGCAGAGGTAGACAAGATGATCACTGATGCCGGGTTTGATATTGTGGAATCCGGCAACTTTCCTGCGATCTCTCGCTATGTGGTTGCGCGAAAGCGGTGAGAGGTTCTGTCAGACTGGCCGCGCCGGAACGAGGCGGGGGGCCACGCTGACGAACATCCGGGGCACCGACAACTGGCGCATCTGAGCAAGTTCGCAGAGCCGCTGTTCTGGCGGCTGGCGCTTTGATAAGAGAAACGGGCGGGGGTGTCCCCGCCTGTGTGCGGCCCACATCCCGACCAAAGAGGAGATCACAATGACATTGCGCGTTTATCTATCCGGCGAAATCCACACCGACTGGCGGGAACAGATCACAAACGGCGCGTCCGGGCTGGATGTATCTTTCAGCGGCCCGGTGACCGACCATGCGGCAAGCGATGATTGTGGTGTGGCCATTCTGGGGGCTGAGGCGGACAAGTTCTGGCATGATCGCAAAGGTGCGCAGATGAACGCGATCCGCACGCGCAAGGGCATTTCGGATGCCGATATCGTCGTGGTGCGGTTCGGGGAACAGTACAAACAGTGGAACGCGGCCTTTGACGCGGGCTATGCGGCCGCATTGGGCAAGTCGCTGATTATCCTGCACGGACCCGATCATGCCCATGCGCTCAAGGAAGTGGATGCAGCAGCCCTTGCCGTCGCGCAAGAACCCGCACAGGTGGTTGATATCCTGCGTTACGTGCTGAGCGGTGAACTGCCCTGAGGCAGTTCACCCTTTCCCCGGACAGGGGCCCCCTTTAGCCTGAGCGCGATAACGGGGGATGCGCCATGGAATTCGACTATGTCATTGCCGGAGGAGGTTCGGCAGGCTGTGTGATGGCCGCACGCCTGAGCGAGGATCCGGATGTGTCGGTCTGTCTGGTTGAGGCGGGGGGCAAGGGGCAGGGTCTTTTTGTGCGGGCACCTGCGCTTGTGGCCGGCATGGTTTCCGGCAGACCCAAGATCAACAACTGGGCCTTTCACACCGAACCCCAAAAGGGATTGAACGGCAGGCGCGGGTTCCAGCCGCGCGGCAAGGCACTGGGCGGTTCAAGCGCAATAAACGCCATGCTTTATGTGCGTGGGCACAGGGCGGATTATGACGAATGGGCCGAACTGGGCTGTGATGGCTGGGATTGGGAAAGCGTTCTGCCCTACTTCAAGAAATCAGAGGGCAATGCCCGTGGGGCAGACGATTTGCATGCTGCCGATGGTCCGCTACGCGTGCGCGACCAGTCAGAGCCCCGGGCGATCACACATGCGTTTCTTAAAGCAGCCCAACAGCAACAAATCCCCGAGCGGCATGATTTCAACGGGCCTGTGCAGGAAGGGGCAGGTCTTTATCAGGTCACGCAGTTTTCCCAAGGTGCACAGGCTGGGCAGCGATGTTCTGCGGCTGCAGCCTATCTGCCGCCTGACGTACAGGCGCGCGCCAATCTGACGATACTGAACAAGACGAACGCGCGCCGGGTTGTCACCGACGAGGGGCGCGCAACCGGGCTGGAAATTGACCGGGCAGGCAAGCGTCAGATTATCACGGCGCGGCTTGAAGTGATCTTGTCTGCGGGGGCTTTTGGATCGCCCCAGCTACTGTTGCTGTCCGGGATCGGACCGCGGGATGAACTGGCGGCCCATGGGATAGACGTTGTGCATGAATTGCCCGGGGTGGGGCAAAACCTGCAGGACCATCTGGATTACATTCTAAGCTATCGGTCTAAACGCAATGACGTTATCGGTCTTGGCCCGCGCGGCATTTTTCAACTGGCGCAGGCCGGGTTGCAGTGGCGGCGCGATGGCAGCGGCCTGTTCGCCACACCTTTTGCAGAAGGCGGGGCGTTCCTGCGATCGGATCGTGACCAGCCGCGCCCTGATCTGCAATTGCATTTCGTTGTTGGCATTGTTGATCAGCACATGCGCAAGATCCATTTCCGCTTTGGGTATTCCTGCCACGTTTGCGTGTTGCGCCCGCACAGTCGGGGCAGCGTCGGGTTGCAAAGCGATGACCCGCGCAAGCCGCCGCGTATTGACCCGGACTATCTGAGCGATCCGCGTGATCTGGCGGTGCTGATGAAAGGTGCCCGCGCGATGGAAACGATTCTCGACGCGCCGCCTTTGGCACCATGGCGCGGCCAAAAGCTCTATGCACACGACGGAAGCGACGCAGCTCTTGAGGCGGATATCCGAAACCGTGCCGACACCATCTATCACCCGGTTGGCACCTGCAAAATGGGCGTTGATGACATGGCTGTCACTGACCCCGCCGGGCGGGTGCGGGGGATCGCCGGTCTGCGTGTGGTCGATGCGTCGCTGATGCCGCGCCTGATTGGCGGCAACACCAACGCGCCGACGATTATGATGGCCGAAAAGATCGCCGAGGGGATGCGGCGCGCCTAGCCCCGAGGGGGCGTGTTGCGACCGACCTGCACGGCAGGGCGCTCAAGAAAGCGATCCAGATAGGCCACAAGGTTGCCGTTATCTTCCCAACCCACGGCCTCTTTCGCGCCGTAGAATTCCAGCGCGCCCAACCAGGGGGCGATGGCGATATCGGCAATGGAATAGTTCGCCCCGGCGATCCAGTCCTTGCCCGCCAGTTCAAGGTTCAGCACCTTCAACAGGCGCTTTGCCTCGTCGATGTACCGTTGCTTTGGGCGGTCGTCACCCCATTGCGACCCTGCAAATTTGTAGAAGAACCCAAGCTGACCCAGCATGGGCCCAAGGCCACCCATCTGGAACATCAGCCACTGGATGATGTGCGCCCGCTCTGTCGCGCTGTCACCGATCAGCTTGCCCGATTTATCTGCCAGATAGATCAGAATGGCACCGGATTCGAAAAGCCCGATGGGTGCACCGTCAGGGCCATTGGGGTCAATGATCGCGGGGATTTTGTTGTTGGGGTTCAGCGAAAGAAATTCCGGGCTTTTCACATCCTCATCCGCCAATGTCACCTTGTGTGCTTCGTAAGGCAGGCCCATTTCTTCTAGCGCGATAGAGGCTTTCACCCCATTGGGCGTGGGGAAGGAATAGAGCTGCAGGATATTTGGGTTTTTGGCGGGCCACCGTTTGGCGATGGGGAATGCGGATAGATCGGCCATTAATTGCTCCAATTGAATTGTGAGACTTAGGTAGGGTTTTTTCCCCGCAAAAACAGCAGTGATAACGTGCAAGAATATGTTAACTAATGTGCATCACCGAACGACCCGGCTCGCAGAGGTGGTACCGAAAGGAAAAAAGGGAAGAAGAATGCTTAACGAATTCAAGGATTTCATTGCCAAGGGCAATGTCATGGACATGGCCGTGGGTATCATCATTGGTGCTGCCTTTACCGCGATCGTATCGTCGATGGTGGCCGATTTGATCAACCCGCTGATCGGGCTTTTCACTGGTGGGCTTGATTTCACCAACAACTACGCTGTGCTGGCGGGCGATGTGCCTGCGGGTGCGTCACTGGAAGCTGCCCGCGAGGCCGGCGCGTCTGTCTTTGCCTACGGCGCCTTTATCATGGCGGTCATCAATTTCCTGATCATCGCTTTCGTGGTGTTCATGCTGGTGCGCTACGTCAATAAGGTGAAGGCTGCGGCCACAAAACCTGATGAGGTCGCCGAAGAGGTCGAAACCGGACCGTCAGAGCTGGATGTTTTGCTGGAAATCCGAGACCAGCTTGCCAAGAGCGGTTAAGAGGCCGGCTATTTGGTTGTTGCAGGCCCGCGTTTCGCGGGCCTTTTTTTGGATCGGCTCCCTGCCGATCAATTGTGCGCAGACATGAGGCGCACAAAGGGCTGAAGCGGCTTGGTGCGCAGTCCAAGCTGACGTGACGCAACAGAAAGGGAACGTGACCCATGCACCCACTGAAATATAGCCCTCCAGCTTGGGGTGGTCGATTGAAGGCCAAAGACGGTATTCGATTTTCTTGTCTTGCTAGGCATTTAGGCTGCTTAGTATTTGGCCCGAGGGTCGCAGCGGATACACTGCGCAAAGCTTAACTCATTCTCTGATATTGGACCCACAATATGATCAGCTATGTCACCGTCGGCGCCGACGATATCCCGCAGGCGAAACGCTTTTATTCGGCGTTTCTGCCTGATCTCGGCTACACGCTTGAGGAGGGTTCGGAGGGTCTTAGCTATGAGCTTCCCGAACCGGCGGGGCAGCGACCCGTCTTGCCCGCATTCTACGTCAAACCGCCCTTTGACGGGCAAATGGCATCGGCTGGCAACGGAGCAATGACCGCGTTTCAGGCACGCACGCAGCATCAGGTTCGTACACTTCATGCGGCCGCACTTGCCGCCGGGGGGCAGGACGAAGGGCAACCGGGATTTCGCGCTGACTACGGGGCACACTTTTATGTGGCCTATCTTCGTGATCCCCAAGGGAACAAGATTGCGCTGTTTTCCGACGACTTGGACGAGCCCGGGCGAGACGATTGAGCCAATCCCCGTCCGATGGGTGCCTCTACTCTTTCAGCGCCAACCGCGGTGACAGGACGTCGATCCCCAGCGCCTTGCCTACTGCGTGGTAGGTTAGCTTGCCTGCGTGGACGTTCAGGCCCGCAAGCAGATGTTCATCGTCGGCACAGGCGTCGCGCCAGCCCTTGTTTGCAAGATCCAGCATGAAGGGCATTGTCGCATTCCCCAGCGCAATGGTCGACGTGCGCGCCACCGCACCCGGCATATTCGCCACGCAATAGTGCATCACGCCATCAACCTCATAGATCGGGTCCTGATGCGTGGTTGCCTTGGAGGTCTCAAAGCACCCGCCTTGATCAATTGCCACGTCCACCAAAGCGGCGCCAGGTTTCAACTCGCTTAGTTGCGCCTTTGAAATGAGCTTGGGCGCCTCAGCACCGGGGATCAGGACAGCACCCACGATCATGTCCGCATGCCGCGCCAGTTCAATGGTGTTCTGGGCCGATGCGTAGGATGTTTTGAACACACCGGCAAAGGCATCATCCAGATAGCGCATCCGGGGCAGCGAGCGGTCCATCACGGTCACATCCGCGCCCATACCAGCGGCGATACGCGCCGCATGGGTGCCGACAACGCCGCCACCGATGACCAGCACGCGGGCCGGTCCCACACCTGGCACGCCGCCCATCAATACGCCACGACCGCCGTTCGCCTTTTGCAATGTCCATGCCCCGACCTGAGGGGCAAGGCGGCCCGCGACTTCGGACATCGGGGCAAGGAGCGGCAGACCACCGTTGCGATCCGTCACGGTTTCATACGCAATGCAGGTTGCCCCGGATGCGATCAAATCCTTGGTCTGTTCCGGATCGGGGGCCAGGTGCAGGTAGGTAAAGAGCACCTGACCTTCGCGCAGCATCTTGCGTTCGCCGGCTTGTGGCTCTTTCACTTTGACGATCATGTCTGAGGTGGCAAAAACCTCTTCTGCTGAATCAAGGATCGTGGCCCCGGCAGCCTCATAGGCGGCATCGTCGAAACCAGCGCCGTTTCCGGCCCCCTTCTGAATCACCACGTCATGTCCGCTTCTGACCGCTTCCAGCGTGGCGCTTGGGGTCATGCCGACCCGGAATTCCTGTGGTTTGATCTCAGTGGGGCAGCCGATTTTCATGGTGGGAATCCTTTGTTTTTATTCTGCCTAATTATGAGGCAATTTTTCGTGCAATGTCCCATCAATGAACTTGGCAATTCATCACAATTGCGGGATAGACTTGCGTCAAATATAGTTCAGACGCAAAGGATGTGCGCAGAGTGAGCCTTGATGAGATTGATCGCCGCATTCTGCGGGCCTTGCAGCGCAATGGGCGGATGTCCAATGCGGACCTGTCAGAGGATGTGCATCTGTCGCCCTCGGCGTGCCACCGCCGCGTTCAGCGCATGGAGAAAGAAGGCTATATCCGCGACTATGTCGCGCTGCTTGATCCGCGCAAGCTGGGCGTGCCAACAACCGTCTTTGTGGAGATTACCCTGCAAGGTCAGGCAGACGAGGTGCTGGATGCCTTTGAAAAGTCGGTGGCGCGCATCCCCGACGTACTGGAATGCCACCTGATGGCCGGTACGGCAGACTATCTGCTCAAGGTCGTGGCCGAAGACACCGAGGATTTCGCCCGCATCCATCGGCAGTATCTGGCGCGGTTGCCCGGGGTCGGGCAGATGCAATCCAGCTTTGCGTTGCGCACGGTGTGCAAGACCACCGCGCTGCCGGTATAACCGATTAGACACCGGGCAACGGCGGTGCAAAGCTGGCAGTGAACAGGCGCAAAACCCGCCTAAGTTGAAAGAGCGCTTTTCCCCGGTGCGGGCAGGTCTTAGACTGGGGCTAACCTTCCCTGACAGGAGATTCTCCTCATGACGCTCAACATCAACCGCCGTGGTTTTTTGGCAGGCACCGCTGGCCTGATCGCGCTGCACCCGTTTTCTGCCCATGCCGCCGGCAATCAGGCGCATCTGCGCATCATGGAGACGACGGATCTGCATGTGCATGTCTTTCCCTACGACTATTATGCCGACAAGCCGCGCGATACGGTCGGGCTGGCGCGCACCGCGTCGCTGATTAAGGGGATCCGGGACGAGGCCACCAATTCGCTGCTGATCGACAATGGGGATTTCCTGCAGGGCAACCCGATGGGCGATTTCATCGCCTATGAACGCGGGATGAAGGACGGGGACATGCACCCCATCATTCAGGCCATGAACACGCTGGGGTTTGATGCCTCTACGCTGGGCAATCACGAGTTCAACTATGGTCTCGACTTTCTGATGAAATCGCTGGCTGGGGCCAATTTCCCGGTGGTCAGTGCCAATATCGCGCTGGAGATGGGCAGTGATCCCACCAAGGACAAGACGCTGCTGCCGCCTTATGTGATCATGGATCACAAAGTCACCGATGGTGAAGGCGTCGAGCATGACATCAAGGTTGGTCTCATCGGGTTTGTGCCCCCACAGGTCATGAACTGGGACCGGCGGCATCTGGAAGGCAAGGTGCAGGCGCGCGATATCATCGAGACGGCCAAGGCGTATATTCCGCAGATGAAGGAGGCCGGGGCCGATATCATCGTGGCCCTGTCGCACTCCGGGATCGGGGCGGCGGATCATTCGGAGGGAATGGAAAACGCCGCCGTACCGCTGGCGGGCGTTGACGGTGTGGATGCCATTCTGACCGGGCACAGTCATCTTGTCTTCCCCTCGCCCGGCTATGCCGATTTTGCAGGGGCAGATGTGGATGCAGGCACCCTGATGGGGACGCCCGCCACGATGGGAGGCTTCTGGGGCAGCCATATGGGGCTGATTGATTTGCTCGTCGAGAAAGAGGGCGGCGCCTGGCGCGTGGTTTCTGCCGTGTCAGAGGCGCGGCCGATTTCCAAGCGGAACGAGGATCGCTCAATCACGGCGCTGGTCGAAAGCGATGAGGCGGTGCTTGCCTCTGCCCAGAAGGAACATGACGAGACGCTTGCCTATGTCCGCCGCGCGGTCGGCAAGACGGATGCGCCACTGCACAGCTACTTTGCGCTGGTGGCCGATGATCCTTCGGTGCAGATCGTATCGATTGCGCAGCTTTGGTACATCGAGCAGATGATGAAAGGCACCGAGCATGAAGGCCTGCCCATTCTGTCGGCGGCTGCCCCCTTCAAGGCCGGGGGCCGCGGCGGGCCGGAGTATTACACGGATGTGCCCAAAGGGGACGTGGCGATTAAGAACGTGGCCGACCTGTACCTCTATCCCAACACCGCCCGCGCGGTGCGCGTGACAGGCCAGCAGGTCAAGGACTGGCTGGAAAGGTCTGCCGGCATCTTTAACCAGATCGAACCCGGCGCGCAGGACGCGCCGTTGCTCGATGCGTCCTTCCCCAGCTACAACTTTGATGTGATCGACGGTGTGTCCTATCAGATCGACCTGTCGCAGCCGTCCAAATACGATCCCAAGGGCGTGCTGGTGAACGTGGACGCCTCTCGGATCGTCAATCTGGAATACAATGGCGCGCCGCTGGAGATGGATGCGGAGTTCATCATCGCCACCAACAATTACCGGGCCGGTGGTGGCGGGGATTTCCCCGGGGCCTCGCCCGACACCACGGTATTTGAAGGCCCCGACACCAACCGCGATGTGATCGTGCGGTATATCGTCGAGAAGGGCACGATCAGCCCGCGGGCTGATGCCAACTGGACCTTCAAGCCGATGCCCGGCACGACCGTGCTTTTCGATACCGGTCCCGCAGCGCGCGCCTATGCGGCCGATGTGCCGGGGGTCAGCATCGAGGAAGCGGGCGAAGGCAACGACGGCTTCGTCCGTTTCCGCATCTCGCTCTGATCCGACGAAGGCCCTGCAAAGGGGGCTAGCCCGCCCGCACCACCGGGAAGAGGTCGCAATCCAGCGGCCCGCCCACCGCTATGCCCGGATCGCGCAGCATGGGCTGCAGGTTCGGGCGCGGATCATAGGTCACGTCATCCCCGGCCCAGCGTATGATATAGGCCCGGCGCTTTTGTGTGGTACTGGAATTGCCCGGCGCACCGTGCAGGGTCAGCCCATGGTGCAGTGTGCAGTCTCCCGGCTCCAATTCATACTGAACAAAGTCGTAACGATCGCGGTTGGCGTCGATATCGGGCACTTCTGGCAGGTCTTCCTTGTAAAGGTCCTGATCCTTGAAAGAGACCGCCTTGAACCGCTGCCCCCAGCGGTGCGAGCCTTTGATGTATTCCACTGCCCCGGTGGCCGCAGTCACCGGATCAAGTGCGATCCACATGGTCGCGACCTGATCGCCTGCCACAGGCCAGTAGGTCTGGTCGTGGTGCCAAAGTGTCGGGGTGGAGGTGCCCGGTTCTTTTATCAGAAACTGGTCAAAGATCACGTTCACCTTGTCTGATTGCAGAATGCGCCCTGCCATGTCGGCGGCGGGCGAATCGAAGATGAACTGTCTCAGCGGCGGGTGATGATCCCAGACGAAGGTATCGCCAAAGAACCGCCCCTTGCCCTCGCGGGTGGCATCGACCGCCATGGGGCTGGGGTTGCGGGTGTTTTCCTCGGCCATGTCCTGCAGGGTCCGGACAGTCTCTGCATCAAAGAAACCGCGCAGGCAGACAACGCCGTCGGTTTGAAAGGTCTCAATCTCTGCGGCGGTGATGTCGCGGATAGGGGTGTAGGCCATGGCGCGCTCCTTTACCTGATCATGCTCAGCGTAGGGGAGCGACCGGTGCCCTGTCGAGCCATGGCTAAAACAAAACCCCCGCAGCCGACCGGCTACGGGGGTTTCGTGATTTCAAACGCATCTCGCGTCGGACGATTTACATCATCCCTTCGCGTTGTGCTTTTTTGCGTGCCAGCTTGCGGGCACGGCGGATCGCTTCAGCTTTCTCGCGAGCGCGTTTCTCGGAGGGTTTCTCGAAATGTTGCTTGAGCTTCATTTCACGGAACACGCCTTCGCGCTGCAGCTTCTTCTTCAGGGCGCGGAGCGCCTGATCGACATTGTTGTCGCGAACACTAACCTGCATGTGGTTGTCACCACCTTTCTAGGATAAAGTTGCAAGGATTTGCAGGAAACCGGGCTATAACAAGCTATATTCCGTTTGTCCAGCCATTGATCAGCCACTTTAAAGGAGCCCGCACCATGACGGATACACCTGCCGACCCCAAGGAACGTTTGCTGGATGCCGCACTGGATCATGTGCCCTTTGATGGGTGGTCGCCCGCCACCTTTGCCGCCGCGCGACGCGATGCGGAGATCGACAAGACCGTCGCACGGGCGGTCTGTCCGCGCGGTGCGGTCGATCTGGCGGTTGCCTATCACAAGCGCGGCGACGCGCAGATGATCGAAGGGCTGAAATCGGAGAATCTGACCGACATGCGCTTTCGCGACCGGATCGCCCGGGCGGTACAGTTGCGCCTGCAGGTCGTGCCGGACAAGGAACTGGTGCGCCGGGGTACCACTCTTTTTGCCCTGCCGCAGTATGCGCCAGATGGGGCCAAGCTGGTTTGGGGCACTTGTGATGCAATCTGGGAAACGCTGGGCGATACGTCAGATGACGTGAATTGGTACACCAAGCGGGCAACGCTCAGCGGGGTTTATTCCGCCACCATCCTGTACTGGCTGGGCGATACCAGTGAAGACGATGCGAAGACCTGGGCGTTTCTTGACCGACGTATTGACGATGTGATGCAGATCGAAAAAGTGAAAGCGCAGGTGCGAAACAGCCCGACGCTGAGCAAGCTGATGATCGGTCCGAACTGGTTTCTGAGCCATATCAAGGCACCGACGCGGTTTCCAAAAGGGGACATGCCGGGATCGTGGACTACCCCACGGCGCTAATCCGGTTTTCCTGACCCCATCAGGGTGATAAGGCGCGGTCAGACAGTCCATAGGTTCAGAGACTTGCCTGCATGCCAACTGATGACCGCCCCCTGATTTCGCTTGATGGTGTCAGCTATTCGCCAGACGGGCTGATGGTCATTGATGATTTGACCCTGAAGGCGCGCGAGCGACGGATCGGCGTGTTGGGTCGTAACGGATCGGGCAAGACGTCGCTTGCGCGGCTCATGGCCGGGCTGGTCCCTGCTGATCGCGGCACCGTGCGGATTGCAGATGTCGACGTGGCGCGGGACCGGAAGGGGGCGCTGGGCGTGATCGGCATTCTCTTTCAGAACCCGGACCACCAGATCATTTTTCCAACGGTCGAAGAAGAGATCGGTTTCGGACTTGCGCAGATGGGCCGAAACAAGGCTGAGGTCGCCGACGGCGTTGCGGCCGTGCTGCGGCGGTTCGGCAAAGCCCATTGGGCCAGCGCCGCTGTCAATCTGCTGTCGCAGGGGCAGCGGCAATTGGTCTGTTTGATGTCCGTGCTGGTCATGAACCCCCGGGTGATCGTGCTGGATGAACCCTTTGCCGGGCTCGATATGCCCACCACCCTGCAATTGCAGAGGGTGCTGGCGGGGCTGGATTTGACCATCGTGATGATCACCCATCAGCCCGACATGCTGAAGGGATACGACCGCGTGATATGGCTTGAGCGGGGTGCGATGGTGCAGGACGGTCCTGCATCAGAGGTCGTGCCCACTTTCACCGCACACATGACAACGCTGGGAGGAGCCGATGATCTCTCTGACCTCGCCGGTTGAGACACGCGCGCATGGCTGGCCGGCCGGAGCCAAACTGGCGGTGCTTTGTGCCGCAACCATTGTTCTTTTTGCGGTGGACGGGCTGATTTGGCATATGGGGTTTTGCGCGGGAATGCTGGCGCTTTATGCCGCACCAGGGCGGCAATTCCTGCGCACGGGCCTGAGGCGGCTCAGCATGCTGTGGCCCTTCGTCGTGCTGGTGGTCGCGTGGCATGTGCTGACAGGTGCCGCTGTCGAAGGGGTGCAGATCGCGCTGCGTATGATCACCGCAGTCGGGTTGGCGAATCTGGTAACGATGACAACACGACTGAGCGATATGGTCGATGTCATGCGGTGGCTTTTGACACCATTGACGGTTTTCGGACTTCAGACCAAGGGGGTCGAGCTGGCTGTCGCGTTGGTCATCCGGTTCACGCCGGTACTGGCTGACAAAGGCCGCCTGTTGCGTCAGTCCTGGCGCGCACGGGCCACGCAACGGGTCGGCTGGCGCATCATTCTTCCCTTTGCAGTATTGGCAATCGATGACGCAGAGCATGTGGCCGAGGCCCTACGCGCACGCGGCGGTTTGTGACCGAGAATAGGGTTGACCCTGCAAGTGCCTCCTCATACTCAGCCGACACCGCTGCGCCATTGCGCCCAAGAGGACCCCCCATGGAACGTTCCGTTACCCTGATTGCGCTTTTTACCGCGCTTATCGCGGCCCTTGGCCTGATCCCTCAATTGACCCTCGCCTATGGCGTTCCGATCACCGCGCAAAGCCTCGGTATCATGCTGTGCGGAACCGTTTTGGGGTCTAAACGAGGGGGATTGGCTGCGCTGCTGTTCGTCGGGCTTGTGGCGATGGGGCTGCCGCTGCTGGCGGGCGGCCGCGGCGGTCTGGGCATCTTTGCGACCGGATCGGCGGGGTATCTGGTGGGATATGTGCTGGGTGCATTTGTGACCGGTCTGGTGATGGAGCGGATGCAGGGCCTGTCAATCGGTCTGACGGCGGGCGTGGCGGCCACCTTGGGCGGCATTGTGGTGGTGCATCTGTGTGGGATCGTCGGTCTGATGGTCGTGCTCAACCTTGGTCTGATAGAGGCGATCGTGGTGGACAGCGTCTTTGTCCCTGGCGACTTTATCAAGATGGTGTTTGCGGCATTCGTTACGGCCGGGATCGCCCGGGCGCGGCCTGCAAGTCTGCTGTCACGCGCGTAGAATCATCGCCGTTCCGATACCACCTGCTGCTGCGATGGTGGCCAGTCCTGTGCCCGGGTGCGCCCGCAGCCTGTGATAAAGCCGCACGGCGTTGATCGCCCCTGACGCTCCGATTGGATGCCCACGTGCCAAGGCACCTCCGTCCGTATTGACGATTTCGGGGTCGATCCCGGCCCCTTCAACACAGGCAATCGCCTGCACGGCATAGGCTTCCATGACTTCTGCAGCGCTGAGCGCTTGTGGCGTCACGCCACACCGCGACAATACCTCCCGGATCGCCACCAAGGGGGCCGTACCGGGCTGCTCGGGCGTGCTGCCGCGGGTCGCGCCTGCGATGATCTCGACCATTCCCGCACGACTGGCGCGCGCGGCGATCTTTTCCGAGACAACGACGCAGAATGCTGCTGCATCCGCGGCGACGGCGGTGTTTGCCGTTGTCACCGATCCACTCAAAACGCGGGCGCGCTGGCACAATTGCGGCGTCAGATTTCGGGTAAAGGTGTCGCGCTCAAGCTTTTCCAGAACGATCATTTCTCCGGGGGAAGCGATGGCAGCGCGGGCTTTGGCATGGCTCGTCATCGCCCAGTTATCCTGGCTTGCACGTGAAATACCGGTACTGCGAGCCAGCGCTGCGGCAGCTGCCGTCATGTGGGGATCACGGTCAGGCCAAGGGGTAAATGACGCCTGATCATATGCTTCTGGCGGACGTCCGTCCGGATGCGTGCGCAAGCGCACCGGGCGGCGAGAGTAGCTTTCCACACCGCCGGCCACCACGACATCCGCCTCTCCTGCCAGAACCATCATCCTTGCCAGTAGGATTGCATCCATACCCCCTGCGCATTGTCGATCAATGCTGAGCCCCGCGACGTGATCCGGCAAACCGGCAGCCAGCGCCACGATGCGCGCGGGATTGCCGCCTGCACCAAGCGCGTTGCTCAAGATCACCTCGTCCACGTCGCGCGGGGTCAGATTGGCCTGAGCAAGGGCGGCCAACAGAACTGGCGCGCCAAGAGCGTCCAGCGAAAGAGCCGCAAACCCACCGCCGCGCGGGGCGACGGGGCTGCGGCAGGCGGCGGCGATATAGGCAGTCATCGGCGGTCCTCCACCCAGGCCGCAAGTGCGGGCAGATCGGGCTTGCCCGACGGCAGCTGCGGTATGTCCGGGTGAACCAGTACCCGCTGCGGCGCGATCAGATTTTTGAATCTATCCTGCAGGAAGTGCGTGACCCGTTCAGGGAGGTCCGTGTCATCTGGGGCCTGCAAGATCGCGGTCAGGCGATGACCGCGCGTTTTGTCTGGAATCGGCAGGATCACGCAGATGAGACCCGGAAACGCTTGCGATACCGCGTCCTCAATCTGTTCAGGAAAGACATTCTGATCCGAAATCGTCACCATGCGACCGCGCCGCCCGTCGAGCCAGAGATAGCCTTTTGGATCCAGCCGGCCCATTTCTCCGATGGTGAGGGCGGCGTCCTGCCAGCGGCTATCCGGACTGGAGCCTGCGGCGTAGCCGTCAAAAAGGTATGGGCTGCGGACCCAGACTTCCCCGTTGTGGACCGCAAGGGTCACACCGGGATAGGCGCGCCCGACGCTTCCTGATGGTGTATTGGCATCCGATATCGTGACGAAACTTGTTTCCGCCGAGCCATAGAACTGCCGGATATCCGCGTTGGGGCACACGCGCTGACACATGCCGCGCAGATCCGCTGTCAGCCTGCCTCCGCCGCTCAGAATCAGGCGCAGGTCCGGCAGCGTCTGGTCCTGAGCGCCTGCCGTCAGGGCCATCAGCTGTGCAGGCGTGGCATAAAGAATGGTGGCAGCGTGGCGGACCAGTGCTTCGCGTTGCGCTCTCGGGCGCAGTCCCGTCAGCAGATGTGCATCCATGCCGATGTGCATCGCCTCCAGCACAGCGTAAAGGCTCAATGAATGCACAAGGTCGCCCAGCGTGGCCAGTGTATCATCGCGGGTCAGACCGAACAGGTTTTGGTTTTCTTCAAAGCTTGCGATCCAGGACGTCTGGCTGCGGCGAATGACCTTGGGCGGACCGGACGTGCCGCCGGTGAATGTCAGGAAATCAGGTGGCGTAGCACGGATAGATTCGGTGAAAGAGGGTGGGGCGACGCAGAAGCTCTGATGGGCCTGCACGGCCTCGGCCAGCCCGCGAAGGGCCCTTTCGGGCAGCTGCGCCGGGATGACGCGAAAGTCTGACGTTGCGGTGCATTTGGCGCGCTTGATCGCGGTCTCACCGACAAAAAAACGGGCGGCATCGTGCCATCTGAACATATCCTTGCGCGTCACGTGATCTGCATTCCCCAATTTTGATCGCAGGCCTAGCAAAATCGTGCACCACGCACCATCTCTGTGGATTATAGGTGTCGGGCGCGGGATCGGAGCCTATGTTAAGGATCAGATCAGCAAAAGGAAAAACCTCCATGAGCCATGACATGCGCGTCGTTGAAATCACCAAACCGGGCGGGCCGGATGTGCTACAGCTTGCGACGCGGCAACGGCCAGAGCCGGGTCATGGACAGGTGGTGATCAAAGTGGCTTATGCCGGCGTTAACCGACCCGACGCGTTGCAGCGGGCAGGCATGTATGCGCCCCCGCCCACCGCCAGTGATCTTCCGGGGTTGGAAGCCGCAGGTGAGGTCGTGAGCGTGGGCTCTGGCGTGACAGAGTTTGCAGCAGGCGATCAGGTTTGCGCCCTGTTGCCTGGTGGTGGTTATGCAGAATATGTCGCGACCCCTGCGGCGCATTGCCTGCCCGTGCCGGATGGACTGGGCCTGAAAGAAGCCTCCTGTTTGCCGGAGACCTTCTTTACCGTTTGGTCTAACGTGTTCATGCGCGGCAAGCTGTCGGCGGGTGAGGTATTTCTGGTGCATGGTGGTTCCTCCGGCATTGGAACGACGGCCATCCAATTGGCCCAAGCCTTTGGCGCCCGGGTCTTTGCCACGGCCGGAACCGATGAGAAATGTGCGGCCTGCGCAGATCTGGGCGCCGAGCACGCAATCAATTACCGTGAGGCTGATTTTGTCGAGATCCTGAAGGCGCAAGGCGGGGCCGATCTGATTTTGGATATGGTTGGAGGGGAGTACATCCCGCGCAACCTCACGGCGCTGGCGGAAGATGGCCGGCTGGTGCAGATCGCCTTTCTACAGGGTCCGAAAGTAGAAGTGAACTTCGCTACGCTGATGACGCGACGGTTGACGATGACTGGTTCAACCCTGCGCCCGCAAAGCGATCTGGCGAAGGCGCGTATCGCGCAGGATCTGCGCGAGGCTGTCTGGCCATTGCTGGACAAGGGGCGCGTTGCCCCGGTGATGGACAGTGAGTTTTCATTGGAAGATGCCGCCAAAGCCCACGCCCGAATGGAGAGCAGCGGGCACATCGGCAAGATTGTTCTGCGGGTCGCTGGCGATTGACCAAAAGGACGCGGGCAAGCCCGCGGCATGACATTGTGGATTTGTCTCCGACAAATCGATTTGCGAGACGCTGTCTCGCGCTCTGGGAATGTTCCGGCCAGAGAAAGAGGAGGGCGCGGTGGCCCCCCTCGGGATGAACCAAAGGTTCTTTCCCTGGCGCGGTCATCGCCTTCCACAGCTGTACCGCGATCAGAGAAAAACGGCTGTAGGTTAACGGACCGTTACTTTCTCTGGCCAAAATATTCCCCCGCGGAGCGTCCCGCAGCCGCACCGAAGGCTGTGGGCTGAGACGTTATTCTATGGGTTGGAAACGGGCGTCGCGCATTTTGCAGTCACGCACCACGTCTTGGCCGCAGGGCACTGGTTGCAGGTTTCTTGACAGGCAGATGCGGGCTTCCTGAATGTCCCCGTCACGGCAGGTGATCGTGATGCCGTCCGCCTCCAGATTTGGGTTCGACTGCAGGAATGCCTCTTCCACCACGGAAGCGGGCAGGCGGACGCTGCGCTGTAGCTTGCGGAAAATCTCGGGCCGGTTGATTTGAGCGTAGGCCTCCCGTGAGAGGGCGTAGTACGCAGCAGCGGGGAGGCCCGTGCAGACCCCGTGTTTGCGCCATTGATGCCAGGCCAGACCACTCGTGCCCATGATGTCAGCCATGGCAGTTGTCATCCTGCGCGAGGGCGGGCGTTCGGTTGTGCGACAAAAGGCAGGATAGCCGCGATGGTATTGTGGCCAGAGGCCGTGGAGGATCCAGCCGTGATCACGGTCGGCTTCGCATTGAGGCGAGTTGCGCGCCTTGCCTTCCCGCGCACACCAGTTCGGAGACCAGCTGAGGGAGAGAACGTAATAGTCAAAGACCCCTGCCACATTGTCTTCGGCATGCAGTTTCGGAGCGAAAAGTGTGAACGTCAGAAGGGCGGCGAGCAGGGTGCGCATTGGGGCTTTCCTTATGCAGTTTACGGCACTATAAGGCGCTCAAGTTCCCCCACAATGGAAACCGTTCCGGCCCCCGGGAAAGCCCTTTCAGGCGACGGGAGAGGTGTGACTAAAGGAGAGTAAAATGGCAAAACCGATCATGGCGAAAGCCACGGCCGTCTGGCTGGTGGATAACACGACCATCAATTTCAAACAGATCGCTGATTTCGTCGGCATGCACGAATTGGAAGTGCAGGGCATTGCCGACGGCGATGTCGCGCAAGGCGTAAAGGGTTTTGATCCGATCGCCAACAACCAGCTGACGCAAGAGGAGATCGACGCGGCTCAGGCCGACCCGCTGCACAAGCTGAAGCTCAAGTTCAATGCCGCCGCGCAAGGCGAAGAAAAGCGTCGCGGCCCGCGGTATACGCCGCTCAGCAAACGTCAGGACCGGCCTGCGTCCATCCTTTGGCTGGTGAAGTTTCATCCAGAACTGACGGACGGTCAGATCAGTAAGTTGGTGGGCACGACCAAGCCGACGATCCAGGCGATCCGCGAGCGCACGCACTGGAACATCTCGAACATCCAGCCCATCGACCCGGTGGCGTTGGGACTGTGCAAGCAATCCGAGCTAGATGCCGCTGTTCAAAAGGCCGCTGCCAAAAAGGCCAAAGAAGGTGAGGTCATGTCAGATGACGAGCGGCGCAAGCTGGTCAGCACTGAGCAAAGCTTGGGTATGGATGCCGAACCCAAGATCCCAACGGCCATTGAGGGGCTGGAGACGTTCACCTTGTCTGGCAACGATGATGAGGCGGAGGAAGAGGGGCAGAAGGGCGATTACTCTGACGCTGACAGCTTTTTCACGCTGCCCGATGGCACCCATGATGACGATGAGGATGAAGAGTCAAAGTCGTGACACAAGGGAGCTCGCCTTGGTTCAGGAACCATTGCGGCAAACCTGACGTTTGTATCGAGGGGCGCGGGATCAACCCTGCGCCCCTTCTGCGTTACAAGAGATGAGACCGCGTCAGACGGTCGGGGGCTTGAGATGACTTTTGCGGCAATCATCGTACTTTGGACTGTAACCGGCGTGTTGGTGGTGGCAACGGCGCTGCCCTTTACAAAGGTGTCACATGGGTCGATCCAGGGTCTTGCCTTTCCGCGCGAGCAGTTCTTGGGTGTGGCGCTGGTCGCGATGCTTGCTTTTTGGTACTTCCAGCCAGACAATTGGGGGATCGGCCTGATTGCGATGGGTGTTGTCGCTTTGATCCAGGCGATTTTTATCATCAAGTTTACCCCGGTCTGGCCGCGCCAGTCGGTTGAAGCGGATCGCGAATTGCTGGCGCGAAAAGAGGCTCAGATCAGTGTATTGGCAGCAAACGTAAAGCAATCTAACCGGGATTATCCGCGCCTGATCGGCCTCATCAAGGAACGCCAGCCGGACGTTGTCATGGCGATTGAAACGGATGCCAAATGGATCGACGCGCTGAAATCAGGGCTGACTGATGAATACGAGGCGTGGGTCGAAGTGCCAAAGGACAACGGGTATGGCTTATGTCTGATGTCCCGACTGGCCTTGTCCGAGACCGAGGTCCGTGAATTGATCACGAAGGATGTTCCGTCCATTCGGACGACTCTTTCACTGCGCGACGGCCGAAAGATCCGGTTGTATGTCGTGCATCCGGAACCGCCGGTGATTGATCACGACACGATTGGACGTGACAGTGAGATTGCGATGGTGGGTCTTGAAGCCACCAAGGATGATCTGCCCTGTGTGGTTTCAGGGGATTTGAACGATGTGGCTTGGTCCACCACGACGCGCCGGTTCCAGCGTCTGTCGCGGCTGTTGGATCCTCGTGTCGGACGGGGGTTCTACAATACCTTCAGTGCGACGATGCCGTGGATGCGGTGGCCGCTGGATCATCTGTTTCACGATGCGCAATTTCGCCTGATCGAGATGGCGCGGGAGCGCAAGATCGGGTCAGACCATTTCCCGATGTGGTTCAGCTTGGTGTTGGCCGATACCGCCTCGATAAATTCAGACCCTGGCGATGCCGAAGTGGGCGAGGTTGTGCAGGCCAAGCGCGAGATCATCGCAGAACGTCGACGCGACCGGGAGCCGATCGGGTCTGATTGGGAAGACGAGAATTAGGGTATTGATGATCGCATGTGCGCCAGCAGCGTGATCTAGATCTGCTTGCGCGCGCGCATCGCGGCCGTGATCGTGCCATCGTCGAGATAGTCGAGCTCTCCTCCGATTGGGACGCCTTGGGCGAGTGAGGTCAGTTGCACCTGACCGTCCAGTTGATCCGCGATGTAATGAGCCGTTGTCTGCCCGTCGATGGTGGCGTTGAGCGCGAGGATCACCTCGGTGATGCCTTCGCTTGCGACCCGGTCAATCAGGCGGGGGATGCGCAGTTCCTGGGGACCGATGGCATCAAGAGCGCTGAGCGTGCCGCCCAATACGTGATAGCGCCCTTTGAAGACGCCCGAACGTTCCATCGCCCAGAGATCGGCCACGTCTTCAACCACGCATAGCTCACCGTTGGCGCGTTTTTCCGATGTGCAGATGTCGCAGACATCCGAAGTGCCGACGTTGCCGCAGTTGAGGCATTCGCGTGCAGTGGCAGCCACGGTCTGCATCAGGTCAGCCAGGGGGGTCAGCAGCAGCGCGCGTTTGCGGATGAGATGCAGCACCGCGCGCCGGGCGGACCGGGGGCCAAGGCCCGGTAATTTTGCCATCATTTCGATCAGGGCGTCGATGTCGCGGGTTGAACTCAAGCGGTTGCTTTCGAAGCGCATTTCGGGATTCAGGTATTTGAAAAAGGGTGAAAGGGCAGGGCTGTGCCCGGTCTAGGAGGTGCGGCCCTGCGCCTTGGTGGTGTCAGAAGGGGAGTTTCATGTCAGCGGGCAGGCCGAGGCCTTCGGTCAGCTTGCGCATTTCTTCCTGGCTGCGCTCGGTCGCTTTGGTTTGCGCATCCTTGATAGCGGCGAGGATCAGGTCTTCGACAACTTCCTTGTCGTCGCCGTTGAAGATGGAGGGGTCGATGTCGAGCGCCTTCAGGTCGCCCTTGGCCGTGGCGGTTGCCTTTACCAGGCCCGCGCCGGATTCGCCGGTAACGGTGATATTGGCCATATCTTCTTGCAACTGGGCCATCTTACCCTGCATTTCCTGCGCCTTTTTCATCATTCCGGCCATATCGCCGAGGCCGCCTAGTCCTTTGAGCATGTCTGTCTCCGATCAGTCTGAAGGCCGCGCGGGGCGGCGTGTGGTATAGAGGATCATTGCGCCACATATCGCAGTGACAGCGAGGATGAACAAGGCGGGACTGCCGATGCACCCTTCTGCCAGCGCGGCCCGTTCGATTTCACCGTCGCGGCCGTAGTGTGCAACAGCGGATACCCAGAAGGACCAGAGCACAACGACGATGAGGGCGGTCCATTGGTGGCGGAAGCGGATGACGAGCGCGGAGGCGAGCAGGAGCGCCAGGGATGGCGGGGTGGCCATGAGGCCCACAAGTTCGTCCCACGCGGTGGCCGGGCTGCCTGCCTGCCACAGGGGGCGCACCTTGTCACAGACCTCTGCCAGGGCGGGCAGGGGGGCGAGCGACAGGATCAATCCTCCTCGAACGGGTCCCATTCATCCTCGACTTCTGGCAGGGCCTCTTGCACGGCATCCGCCGCGATTTGTTCGGGTGTGCGAATGGCGGTGATGCGGGCCTTGGGGAACTGCGCCAGCACGGCTTGCATAAGCGGGTGATTATGTGCCTTTGATTTCAATGCGTTGTCGGCGGCGTCGCGCACTTCGGCGATGGTTTCGGCATCAGCGCCATTCACCACCGTGACGGCCCAGCGGTTGCCCGTCCAGCTTTGCAGGCGGTGGCCAAGGCGCTGGGCGAGGTCGCGCGGGGCCTTGTCCGTAGGTGTAAACTCGATGCGGCCGGGCTGGTAGGCGGCCAGACGCAACGTGGTTTCGACCTCGACCAGAAGCTTGACGTCGCGGTTGGCGCGGATCAGTTCGACGACGTGATCGAAGGTTGGAAACCGGGCCAGTGCTGCGTCGGCCTGTGTTGCGAGGGCCGCCGTTGGACCGGGCGTTGCGGACGTCGGTATCACGTCGGTATCGCGTCGGTATTGTGTCGGTGCAGATGTCGGTCCGCCAGAGGCGCCGGACGGGGCTGCCGAGGGCGCCGGTGGCGGGGTGGCGTTTTGGAGTTTGCGCACCAGTTCTTCGGGGCTGGGCAGATCGGCCACATGGGTCAGACGGATGACCGCCATCTCTGCCGCCATCATGGCGTTGGGGGCGCTGGCGACCTCATCGAGCGCTTTGAGTAGCATTTGCCAAAGGCGCGTGAGCACCCGCATGGGCAGCGCGTCGGCCATGGCCATGCCACGGCTGCGTTCCTCGGGTGACACGGTGGGATCTTCGGCGGCCTCGGGCGTGATTTTCACCACCGAGACCCAATGCGTGATTTCCGCCAGATCGCGCAGCACCGCCATTGGGTCGGCACCGTCCGCGTACTGACCGGAGAGTTCTGTGAGTGCTGCGGCAGCATCCCCTTTGAGGATCATGTCAAAGAGGTCAAGCACCCGGCCCCGGTCGGCCAGCCCCAGCATGGCGCGGACCTGATCGGCTGTGGTTTCGCCCGCGCCGTGGCTGATGGCCTGATCCAGAAGGGAGGTTGCATCGCGCACCGACCCTTCGGCGGCGCGGGTGATCAGCGCCAGCGCGTCCTCGGCGATTTCGGCACCTTCGGCGCTGGCGATCTTGCGCATCAGGGCGATCATCACCTCAGGTTCGATCCGGCGCAGATCAAAGCGCTGGCAGCGCGACAGGACCGTCACCGGGACCTTGCGGATTTCGGTCGTGGCAAAGATGAATTTGACGTGTTCGGGCGGCTCTTCGAGCGTTTTCAGAAGCGCGTTGAAGGCCCCTGTCGAGAGCATGTGCACTTCGTCGATGATATAGACCTTGTAGCGGGCCGAGGCCGCGCGGTAGTGCACGCTGTCGATGATTTCGCGGATGTTGGCGACGCCGGTGTTTGAGGCCGCGTCCATTTCCATCACGTCGACATGGCGGCCTTCCATGATTGCCACGCAGTGTTCGCATTGGCCGCAGGGGTCGGTCGTCGGGCCACTGGTGCCATCGGGGCCGATGCAGTTCATCCCCTTGGCGATGATCCGGGCGGTGGTGGTTTTGCCGGTGCCACGGATGCCCGTCATGATGAAGGCCTGCGCGATGCGATCCGCGTCGAACGCGTTTTTCAGGGTGCGCACCATCGCGTCCTGACCGACGAGGTCGGCAAAGGTTTCGGGCCGGTACTTGCGGGCCAATACGCGGTAGGCAGTGGTGTCGGTCATCAGGGGTCCGTTCGCAGGATTCGGCAGACGCTTCAAACTAGGCGCAGGCGGGCGCGGGGTAAACCGCCGTCAGAGCGCCCAGAGGATCAGGCCAACGCAGGCGGTACCGAAGGAGAAGATGGTTGCGAGCAGCTTCATGCGCCGGGTTGGCTGGGCCTTGGCGTCATGATCGGAAAGACGTTGCAGCGTCGCGCAGGCGGCGTTCTGGGCAGCCCAGAAGATGTAGATCGCCGTGACCACAAAGACCGACGCAACGGCCTTGGCGGCCCAAGTGGGCTCAAATTCGCCAAAGACGGCCTTGAGCCCGACAGCCACAGCCAGTGACGCCATGCCTGTCCGCATCCAGCCCGCGAACGTACGTTCGTTGGCCAGAACCGTGCGGTCTTCGGCCCAGTCTGTACGATCTTCGGCAAGTTTATTACTATCGCTCATTGAACCAATGTGGCGGTCAGGCGTTCCATTGGCAACATGACACGAGACATTTGGGGGAAATTCCATGCGGTTACGGGGCATTCGGCGCAGCAGGAACGTGGAAGTGCGGCGTGGCGGCGCGGGACGGGCAGGGGGACTTGGGATTGTCGGCTTGCTGGTGGTTCTTGCGATTGGGTATTTCACCGGGATTGATGTGACGCCCTTGTTGCAGGGGGCCAGTGCGCCGCAGACAGAGCAAAGCAGAACCGTGTCAGAGCAGGATGGTGAGTTGACCCAGTTTTCGGCGCAGGTGCTGACCACCACGGAACAGGTCTGGGACCGCGTGTTTGAGGAACAATTGGGCCGACAGTATGTACCGCCCAAACTGGTGATCTTTGCGAATGTGACCCAAAGCCCTTGCGGTGGCGCATCGGGTGCCACGGGGCCGTTTTACTGTCCGGCGGATGAAAAAGCTTATCTGGACACTGCGTTTTTCCGCACGCTGGATCAGCGCATGGGGGCCGGGGGCGATTTTGCTGCTGCCTATGTCATTGCGCATGAGGTTGCCCACCACGTGCAGAACCAGCTTGGCATTCTGCCGCGGGTCAATGCCGCGCGTCAGCAGGCCAGCCAGGTCGAAGCAAATGCGCTGACCGTGCGGTTGGAGCTGATGGCGGATTGTCTTTCTGGGATCTGGGCGTCGAATGTTCAGGGCTTGATGGAGCGGGGTGATTTGCAGGAGGCGTTGAATGCGGCGCGCAAGATCGGTGATGATCATTTGCAGCGGCAGGCCGGTCGCGTACCGCAGCCACATACATTCACGCATGGCACCTCTGAGCAGCGTGCGCGCTGGTTCGCGCGCGGGTACGAGTCCGGCGCGGTGGGAGAGTGCGATACCTTCGCGACCGATCGGTTGTAGGGTGAAGGTTGCAGCCGGAGTGTGAAAGCGGGGCAGCGCGTGGGGCGGCACGCTTTCGGCAGCTTTGCTGCGCAAAGCGCCTGTTGCGGCGTGACATTCCGCTGCGCGAAATGCAGGTTGGTGAGAGATTGATAACGACCCAAGCGGGACCCGTTACGGCTGCTTCCTTCCGGATCTGACCGGGTTGGCGAGGCGCCTGCCCGCACCAACCTCTCAAGGGCCCATATAAGCGCCAGATGGGTGGGATGCAAGCCTCACAGAGTGAGGCGCAGACGGGCAAATCCGGTGCTGTTGCAGGCCATGCTGGCCGGCTCGAGGGGCTTGATTTGATCAAGGTAACGCAGCGCGTGCGGGCTGGTATAAAAAACCGCCTCGACCCCAGATTGCGGAACAAACGACCAGGGCGGTGTCGCATCAAAAACGGTGTCCCGAGGTGCTGCAAGCGCCTTGATAAAGGCGGTTTCGGCGCGGTCGGGGTGGCGCAGGATGATATTGTCTTCGGTGATGCGGTCATACCCGCCACCGCCTGCGGCGCGAAACTGGTTGGTGACCAGTACAAACTGCTGATCATCCGTGACCGGCCTGTCGTTGCAGCAAAGCGATGCGATTCTGTTGTGCGGCGGCTGGCTGGGGTCGATCTGATAGGTCACGCCATAGATGGTGTCGAAGTTGAACGCCGGGATGTCATTGCGCAGCAGGTTCTGAGCCGCCTGTCCGGGCACGAGCGTGGTGTAGGCGGTGGCTGCAAGCTCAAGATGGCGGCGCAGCGTGCGGCCCGTGACCCGGAGTGCCCAGATGCGATTGGCATAGGGATCAAGCCCGGCAAGGTGGCGACGCAGGACAGGGCCTTTGGGAATATGCAGAAAGTTGTCGGGACCGTCACGCCCGCCCGCGCTGTGCGCTGATGCAGTCGCGAGCAGGGGCAGGTTTGCGTAGGCTGATCCGCGCAGTGCGTCGCGCACCCGTCGCGCTTTGGCATCTGCGCAGAAGGCACCGGTGCCGGTTGGGGCGGCAAGCGAGAAATAATTGTGCAGATCCCTGTCGATGGTGCCCACGGGTTTGGCCAGATGTGCGCGGAAGGCGCGCTTGGCTCTGGCGGATGCGGCCACGATGGCCGGGGCGGCGGGGGTTTGCGGTGTGTTGTGGCGCAGGGCGGTGGTGTGGCGGACGACCTTCCACGGCTCACCCGGGGGGCGGGATACGGTAAGATCCATGACGCCCAAATCAGACCCACCATGGCCTGGCATCATGGCAGGGACGGACAGCAGTGTCCCTTGTCGGGGGTCTACCCCATTGGTGGACACCGCGCCCCCGGTGGGAAAGCGGCGGTGGGTGTGGCCGGTGATCAACGCGTCGATCCCGGGGATCTGCGCCAGCGACAGCGCGTTGTCTTCCGTGTAGGCGGGCATTTCGCTGTCTTCCGAGAGGCCCATGTGGGCAAGTACTATGACAACGTCTGCACCTTCGGCGCGCAGGTGCGGGACCATGGCGCGCAGGCAGGCGGCGGCGGGTTTGGCGCGTTCGAACCCCGACAGGGCGTGCCGATTCCAGACGTTTGTGAGGGCGGGCAGCACGGACAACACACCGATGTGCAGCGTCTGTGGGCCGGTACCTTGCGGTCCGGGAACGGCAAAGGAGATGCGCGTGTGATCCACCAGCGGGGCTAGGCCATCGCCGGCAAGGTTGCTGGCGATCAGGGGGGCATGCATCTGCCGCGCCACGCGGCGCAAATAGTCGAGCCCGAAATCGAGGTCATGATTGCCGATACCGATGGCGTCGTAGTTCAGCGCATTCATGGCGGCGATGGCCGGGTGATCCGCGGCGACGGGTCGACGCGCCAGCCAGTCCCCCATCGCGCAGCCCTGCAGCAAATCGCCATTGTCGAGCAGCATACACAGCTGGTTTTCCTTTTGTGCCTCTGCGCGTGCGGTGTTGATCAGCGTGGCCAGACCCGCAAGCCCATGACGGGGCGTGGGACGGTCCGCAATATAGTTGTACCCCATAAGTTGCAGGTGGATATCTGTTGTCGCCAACAGCCTGACCTGGGCTGTGATGGTCCCGGTCGCGCATTCGGTCTTGTTTTCAGCGCTCTGAGCCGCCTCCGGCGCGCGGATGAAATCTCTCATCTCCCTCAATCCTGCAACTTTGGATTGTTTGAAGACCAGCAGGTATGACCTGTGGGTGCAAGCGAAAACCGCTGAAGCAGCGCTTCGGGGGGCGTGGACAAGGACGAATGGTGCTGTCAAACCACGCAAGAGTGCAAAGGAAAGATCAGATGCGGCATGCAGAAACGGTGACATTTGGCGGCTCGGCCCTGGATCGGGCAGGGGAGATGCGCGGAGATGCGGCTGCTTTGAAGGCTGCCCTTGCGGATCCCAACACGCGCGCCGTGGTTTTTTGGCGTGGCAAACCCCTGATCCATCGCGCGCGGCCTGCGTCCCTTTGCCGGGTGCCGATGGACCATCCGATGCTGCAGGGCGCGATGGCGGACGCCGTTTTGCTGGGTCGCGAGGACGGTGCCGCGCGGTTTGCCTGCGACATCTCACACTGGATGCCGGAAGATCTGGATGCGGACCAACTGGGTGGTTTTCTGGACCCCACCGAGCAACGTCACCCGGACGCCCCGGAAGACAGCGTTTTTGCCGAACTGCGGCGGATCATGACATGGCTCAGCCCGCGCGATGCGGAACTGGCCGCGACCGGCAAGGCGATCTTTGGCTGGCACGATATTCACAATTTCTGTGCGCAGTGCGGTGCCAAAAGCGACGTGGCGCAAGCCGGGTGGCAGCGCAATTGTCCGGCCTGCGGGGCCTCGCATTTTCCGCGCACGGATCCTGTTGTCATCATGTTGATTACGCATGGAAATTCGGTTCTGATGGGTCGATCCCCCGGGTGGCCGGAAGGGATGTATTCGCTGCTGGCGGGGTTTGTTGAACCCGGTGAAACGCTGGAGGCCGCCGTGCGACGCGAGGTCTTTGAAGAGGCGGGCGTGCGCGTTGGCGCGGTGTCCTATCTGTCAAGCCAGCCCTGGCCCTTTCCCGCGTCCCTGATGTTTGGCTGTCAGGGCGAGGCCACGAGCCGCGAGATCACTATTGATCCGGTCGAGATCGAAGACGCGCTCTGGGTCACGCGCGAAGAGATGATGGAGATTTTCGCGGGCAATCACGCGACCATCCTGCCTGCACGCAAGGGGGCCATTGCACACTTTTTGCTAGAAAACTGGCTTGCGGACACACTGGATTAGCGCAAAAGTGGGCGGACAATAGGTTAACGAAAGATTAACACAGCGCAATCTGGGGCCGCAGCAACGGGACATCCATGAAGTTTTCGACCAGAGAAGATATCGAGGCACCGGTTGAGGCGGTGTTTGACATGCTGTGCGACTTTGAGCGTTTCGAACGGTCCGCAATGCGGCGGGGGGCCGAGGTGCAGCGGATGGATGACCTGCGGGTTCCGGGTGTCGGCATGACCTGGCGTGCAGCCTTCAATTTTCGCGGCAAAAAGCGGGAGTTGGAGCTTGAGATGGTCACGCTGGACCGTCCCAACGAGATGGTGCTGGAAAGCATGTCGCCCGGGCTGATCGGGCAGATGTCTTTCGAGATGATGGCGCTGGCACGCAATCGTACGCGCCTTTTGGTGCAACTGGAGCTTAAGCCGCTGACGCTGAGTGCGCGATTGCTGGTGCAGTCCTTCAAGCTGGCCAAGACGTCGCTGACGCGCAAATACAAGGCGCGGGTTGCTGACTATGCGAAGGGTATGGAAGAGCGGTACGCGCGCGGCGGTTGATCGTCGGTCAGTCCAGTTTGAAACCCTGATCTTTCATATAAGCGCCGAAATCGGCCCTTTCGGGTGCGCTGTATTGGCGGGCCTTGTCGTCTGACCAGCAGTAGTCAACTTTTATGCCGTAGGTCTCCGCAAAGCGCTGGCGGGCGTAGGGCTGTGTTTGACGGCGGTCTGCATCGTAGGTGGCGATGGCGTCGCGCAGCCCGTCTTCGCGGTAGTGGTCCACGTGGCAGGTCGTCGCCAGGGGGAGCCGTTCTGAGATGTGGGTTTCCTGCGCCGGATAGCCGATGGCCAGCCCGGCAAAGGGGAAGACGTGCTGGGGCAGATTCAGAAGGGTTGAGACCTTGCGGGCTTCGTTGCGCACGGCGCTGATGGGGCACGTGCCAAGGCCGACCGCGTCGGCGGCGGCGACAAAGGCACCGAGTGCGATGGCGGCGTCGGCGGCGGCATTAAATGGTGCATCGAGGTGATCGTTGGCGAAAGGAACGTCGTGCCAGTCATGCAAGAGGCGTTGGCGGCGGTTGTTGCCGCAGAAGACCGCGATCATCGGCGCGTCGGCCACCCAACTTTGGCCCGCGACCAGATCAGACAGGCGGGCGCGTTGGCCCGCGGATTTCAGCATGATGATGTCGCGCTGTTGCAGGTCGCTTTTGGTGGGAGAGGCCATGGCCACGGCGCACAGAAGGTCAAGCAGGGCATCAGGCACCGGGGTGTCGGTAAACGCGCGGCACGCGCCACGGGCGGCCATTGAGGTCAGCATGTCGGATCCCGGAATGTCGGGCACCGATGGCGCATCGGGATATCGTTGGTTTAGGGACCGTTGCATGGGGGAAGGATGATCCTGTGACATGACCGCTTTCTGCGCTTTGGAGGGTTGGCCGTGACGCTAGCGCACTTTGGCGGGAAGATTAATAGCTTTGGCGGCGGCAGGGATTTGTCGCGCCAGCCAAAAGCGGGTAACGGTGAACAGGGGAGACGCGTTCTGTCTGTGGGGGGTTTAGAGGCAGTATGAGCGACGCCAGTCATCGGGTGACGATTGAACGCGGACCGGACGGGGACGCGGTGCCGCAGGTTTTCGAGGTGCCTGCGCAGGACAATCAGACCGTCCTGGATGTGGTGTCCTGGATCCAGCAGCATGTTGATCCGACGCTGAGCTATCGGTTCGCCTGCCGGGTGGGCATGTGTGGCAGTTGCGCGATGATGGTCAACGGGGTGCCGCGTTGGACCTGTCGCACGCATATCTCAAAGGTGGTGAAAGGGGGCTCTGTCGCGATTGGTCCGCTGCGCAACCTGCCGGTGATCAAGGATCTGGTGGTGGACATGGATCCGTTCTTTGATAAGTGGGTCGCCGCCGAAGGGGTGCATCATGGCACCCGGACACGGGACGATCCGATTGCGCCTGTGGATGCCGGGAGTGCTGCAAGGGTCGCGGCGGATGCGGGGATCGAGTGCATCAATTGTTCTGTCTGTTATGCGGCCTGTGACACGGTCGCGGGCAATGACGCCTATCTTGGGCCGGCGCCGCTGCTGCGGGCGTGGACCTTGCTGAACGACGCCAAGGACGAGGGGCGCGCGGCTATTCTGGAGGCGGTTTCCGGCAGTGGCGGGTGTCACAACTGCCATGCGATGGGATCGTGCACGGCCTATTGCCCCAATGCGCTGGACCCGATGTCGGCCATCGCCGGGTTGAAACGCGAGACGGCCAGGGCGTTTTTCAGGAAGGGCGGGTGATGTTGACGCTGAGGCTGTATATGGCGCAGCGGATCACCGCCTTGCTGATGGCCCCGCTGGTGCTGGGGCATCTGGCGGTGATGATCTATGCCATTCAGGGCGGTTTGACTGCAGCCGAGATTTTGGGGCGCACGCAGGGGTCGGGCGTGTGGTTTCTGTTTTACGGGACCTTTGTTCTGGCGGTGTCGGTGCATGGGGCGATCGGGCTGCGCGTCATCGCCCATGAATGGGGCGGGTTGCGGGGCGTTGTGCTGGAGGGTGTCATGTGGGGTGCGGGCCTTGGCCTTTTTGCCTTGGGGGCACGTGCGGTCTGGGCGGTGACCTTCGCATGAGGGCGGCGCGGGGCATCACATCGCGCGCGCATCCGCTGTGGGTGGCCTATGTCCTGCATCGTTTGTCCGGTCTGGCGTTGGCGCTTTTCCTACCGGTGCATTTCTATATTCTGTCGCTCGCCTTGACGGATCCTGCGCGTCTGGACGGGTTCTTGTCCCTGTCGCTTGGGGGGGCGGTCAAGGCCGCCGAGGTCGGGTTGGTGTTTCTGCTGGCGGTGCACATGTTTGGTGGCTTGCGCTTGATGGCGTTGGAATGGTTGCCCTGGCAGCCTGCGCAAAAGACAGTGGCGGCAGCGGCCACCGCGGTGTCTTTCGCGATTGCCGTGCTCTTTTTGCTCAGGGCGGTGTGACATGAAGCTGTCGGACATCGAGCGCCATGACACGGATATCCTGATCCTTGGATCCGGCGGGGCGGGGCTGTTTGCGGCATTGCATGCCAAGCAGACAGCGCCCGAAGGTACGCGCATCGCGCTGGCGGTCAAGGGGCTGATTGGCAAATGCGGCTGCACGCGGATGGTGCAAGGCGGCTATAACGTGGCGCTGGGTGGCGGAGACACCGTTGAGCGGCATTTCATGGATACGATCAACGGCGGCAAATGGTTGCCCGATCAGGACATGGCCTGGCGGCTGTGTGAGCAGGCCGTGGTGCGGGTGCGCGAGTTGGAGAACGAGGTTGGCTGTTTCTTTGATCGCAACGCGGACGGGTCGTTGCATCAAAAGGCCTTTGCCGGGCAGACGGCGGACCGGACCGTGCACAAGGGGGACCTGACTGGGATCGAGATCATCAACCGGTTGATGGAGAAAGTGCTGGCGAGCGGTGTCGAGAAACTGCAGGAGCATCGCGCGGTTGGTCTGATCCCCACGCGCGACGGCAGCGCGCTGGCGGGCGTCCTGATGATCGATATGCGCACGGGCCGGTTCCGGCTGGTGCGCGCGAAATGTGTGATGATGGGGACCGGTGGGGGCCCCACAATGTACCGCTATCACACCCCGTCGGGTGACAAGACCATGGACGGGCTGGCAATGGCGCTGCGGGCGGGGCTCAGGCTGCGCGACATGGAGATGGTCCAGTTTCACCCCACGGGTCTGCTGGCAGGCGATCACACACGGATGACCGGAACCGTGCTGGAGGAAGGCCTGCGCGGCGCGGGAGGACAATTGATCAACCACGAGGGCCAGCGGTTCATGTTCGACTATGACCCCAAGGGCGAACGCGCGACGCGCGATGTGGTCAGCCGGGGCATCTATGCCGAGATGCGCAAGAACAACGATCCGGCGCAGGAGGGGGTGTTTATTTCGATGTCGCATCTTGGCCCCGAATGGGTGGCGGAAAAGTTCAAGGGAATGGTCCGGCGCTGTGCCGATTCCGGATTTGATCTGGCGGCGGGCAAGGTCGAGGTGGTGCCGACCGCGCATTATTTTATGGGGGGCGTGGTGGTCGATGTGGACACGCGCACCGCGATGGAGGGGCTTTACGTCGCGGGCGAAGACGCGGGCGGGGCGCATGGGTCGAACCGTCTGGGTGGTAACGGTGTTGCCAATTCCACCGTATACGGCGGGATAGCGGGGGATGTGATGGGGCGCGAGGTGGCGTCGATGTCCTTGCGCGACCCGGACGAGGAGGTACTCTCTGCCGAGTATGAGCGCGCGATCCATCCCCTGACCCGCGCCCCCGATCAGGTTCTGCCCTTGCGCAAGCAGTTGCAGGAAGTGATGTGGAAAGAGGTCGGCGTGATGCGGACGGCGACAGGCATGAAACGCGGACTGGAAGGGATTGCGCAGGTCTCGGACGCGCTGATGGAGGTGGGGGTGGATGCGGGCAATCTGGCGTTTAACCTGACGTGGCACGACTGGCTGAATATGCGGTCGCTTTGTGATATCTCTGAGGTGATCGCCAGGACCGCGTTGGCGCGCGAGAATTCGCGGGGGGCGCATTACCGCGAGGATTTCCCCAAAGATGGCGGCATCGAGAACAGCGATTTTACGGTGGCAAAGATGAAGAGTGGGAATGTCGAAGTGACGCGGGAACCAGTGGCCTTTACGATTGTGCGGCCCGGTGAGACGGTGCTGCCGGAAGGGGAGCCAGAGACACTGGTGGTGGCGTAATGATCAGGCCCGCGCATGACATAGCGTCTGTGGTAAGCCCGACCTCGGGTGGGCCCATCGTCAGTGTGCAGCGGGTATTCGGGGCCCACTTCATCGCTGCGGGCGGAGCAGATGGTGCGCAAAAAGCCCTCCCGGGGGGGAGGTCGGGCTTGCCGCAGTCGCGGCGCGTTGCGCGATAAGAGAGGGGGACACGCCACGTGATACCAATTCAGTTGATCCAATCCACCGCTGAGGTTTTGATGGACAAGGCCGCGATCGAGATCCCGCAGGATTATCTGGAGGGGCTGAAGGAGGCTGCGCGCACCGAGGACGGGGATCTGTCATCCTTTGTCCTCAAGGCGATGCTGGAAAACTACGAGGCGGCCAAGGAGGATCGCCGCGCGATGTGTGGTGATACCGGCGTGCCGCGCTGGTTTGTCAAATTGGGCAATGAGGCACGGGTTCAGGGCGGCATGGTTGCGCTTGAGGCCGCACTCAGGCGGGCCACGGCGAATGCAACCAATGGCGTGCCGCTCAGGCCCAACAGGGTGCATCCCCTGTGGCGCACGGATCATGACAACAACGTCGGCATCGGCGCGCCCGAGATCGAATACGGGTTTGAGCCCGAGGGGGAGTGGATTGATCTGATCACGGTGCACAAGGGCGGGCTTTTCGGTACCGACTACCGGATGCTGTTCCCGTCGGACGGGGTGCAGGGGATCAAGCGGTTCTATCTCGACAGTCTGATGGCCTTTGGCAAGCGGGGGCTGGCCTGCCAACCGGCGATCATCGGGATCGGGCTGGGAGGATCGAAGGATATCTGCATGACGCTGGGCAAGCGGGCCTCGACCCTGCGGGTTGTGGGCAGCAGGAATGCCGACCCGCGCATTGCCGAGATGGAGGATGAGTTCAAGGCGATTGGCAACTCTATCGGGATGGGCGCGATGGGGTTTGTGGGCAAGAATATGGTGATCGATTGCAACATCGAGGTGGGCTATTGCCACACGGGCGGCCTGCCGATGTCAGTGCATGCATTCTGCCTTTCGTCGCGCCGTGCGGTGGCGCGCATTCATGGCGATGGGCGGGTGGAGCACCGGACCGATCCGGACTGGTTCACCCCGTATCAACGGCGTGAGACGGTTGACTGGGAACCACAGCGGGAGGCGGCGGAGTGAGGCGAACTCCTTTGAAGATTTCGCGCGTTTTCACGAATAGGAGAGTTCAATGAGTCCGCGTGAAGTGCGCCTGTCCACGACGCCGAGTGCGCAAGCGATTGCTGATCTGCGCCTTGGTGATGTCGTTTACCTTGACGGTCTGATGTATACCGCGCGCGAGGGTGTCTACATGCGCGCCTTGGAGGACAAGGCCAATATCCCCCTCGAATTGCCGTCACAATCTGCGGCCAACTTTCATTGCTCGCCCGCCGCTCGGATCAACGCGGACGGGTCCTTTGACATGGGGGCTGTGACGGCTACTGCGTCATTTCGTTTTGCAAAATGGCTGCCTGAGTGGATGGCCAAGACGGGGGCAAGGCTGATTGTCGGAAAAGGGGGCATGACGTCGAAAGACTACCGTGCGTATTTTGTGCCCAACGGGGCGGTGTATCTTTCCACTGTTGGGTATGGCACGGGCGCGCTTTTGGGGCGCGGGGTGGAGCGTGTCGAGGCGGTGCACTGGAACGAAGAACTGGGGCTGGCGCAGGCCATGTGGGTGATCAGGTGCAACCGGATGGGACCGTTCATTGTGGCCTCGGACATGAACGGGGATTGCCTGTTTGAGCGCGAAAACGCCAAGATCGCAGAGAATGTGGCGCGACTGTATGAAGGCACGCGGCCCGCGACCATGAAGCGGTATGGCGAAAGTGATGACCGGACCGATGAGGTGATCTGAGGGCGGTCTGCGGCGCGGGCCTTGCGCAAGGTATTTTTAAAAGGGTGAAATGAGAAGCGGTGTGTCTTAACGCAGATCGTGGAGCTTCATGGCCTGTTGCACGGCCGCACGTGCGCGCATTGCGGCGCGGTGTTCGGCAAGTTTGGGGTAGGTGGTAATGTTGACGCCTGCGCCTTCCAGCCAGCGGGTGAACTGGAAGAGATAGGGATCGCAGAAGGTAGGGGCGGCCCCCAGAGCCCAGGGGGAGAAGGGCAGATCGGTTTCCAGATGCGCGGCGCAATCGGCCAGATTGTCAGGAACGCGGGCGCGCATGTCATCAAGGGAGGCTTCCTTGCTGGCCCAGCGTGCGCCGCGGTGCAGGTGGGCGAAAGCCACATGGGCGGTGGCGCAGAGATAGGCGCAGAGCGCACGGGCACGGGCCTGGGGGTAGGGGCCCTTGGGCAGGAGGCCCGCCTCGGGGTGGGTTGCGGCGATGTATTCGAGAATGGCGGGGTTTTCAGTGAGCAAACCGTCAGGCGTATCAAGCACCGGGATGCGGCCCTTGGGGTTGCGACGGAGGAAGGCGGTGTTTCGGTGGTCGCCATTGGGGATTGAGATCTCGGTCGCGGTGAAGGCGGTCCCGGTTTCGATCAGAAGGATATGGGCGGCCAGGGCGGAGGAGCCTTTGGAAAAATAGAACGTAAGCATCTGTGCATCCCTTGGGAGTTTGGGCATAGCAAAGACTTGTCCCGGAGGACTTGCAAGGGCGCGAAGTTTAGGGGAGGCGCTAGAAAAGCTCGCTGACCAGGATCCCCACGCCCATGGCCAGCGTCAGCAGGATCAGCAGACGCCGAAAGCCTGTGTCGCTGAGGGATTTAAAGACCGTGATGCCGATCTGTGCGGCGATCAGGCCACTGGGCAGGGCTACGACAAGTGCGCGGAGGGCTGTTTGGTCGTAGGCGCCCTTGAAAAAGAGCAACGTCACGGTGGTGATCAGGATCAGCACGTTAAAGGGTTGCAGCACCGCGCGGGTCTCGGACTTGGTCCAGGGGCGCAGCGACAGCCACATGGACGGCAGCGCACCTGAAACCCCTGCAGCCCCCCCCAGCACACCCCCGATCAACCCGATCCCCCCATCCAGGAAAGGCGTTTCACGCGAAAAGGCGGGAAGGGCAGTTCGAAAGCCGAAATAGCCGCCATAAAGAATGAGCAGGACGGCTATGGCGATCCGAAGGGTGCCTGCGTCAATGACATCAAGCAGCATCAGACCCAGCGGCACGCCTGCCAGTCCCGGCACCAGAAAACGGATAAATCGGGCAGGGTGGGCCAGTATCTCAGTTCTGACAATCCACACCCCTTGCAGACCAGCAAGCACCGACATCAGGGCGACGATGGCCACGGCGCGCATCGGGTCGAGCACGACGAGGTAAAAGCCCAGTGCAAACAAGGCCGTACCGGTACCGGCCAGACCGTTGATAAAGCCGCCTGCCGCCGCGCCCAGCACAAGAAAGGTTATCATCTCGCCGTTCATGACGGCGTTTTCACAAGCGGTGCGCCTGAACTGTCAGTGCAGCCGATCACCCCCGGCCCGCGCTGGCCGGGTAGACGCCGAGGATTTCCAGCATGTTTGTAAAATAGCCCAGTTCTTCCAGCGCGCGCTTGACGCCGGGATCTTCGGGGTGGCCTTCGATGTCGGCATAGAACTGCGTGGCGGTAAATGACCCGCCGACCATGTAGCTTTCCAGCTTGGTCATGTTGACACCGTTGGTCGCAAAGCCACCCATCGCCTTGTAGAGTGCAGCGGGAATGTTGCGGACTTCGAAAACGAAGGTGGTGATCATCTTTTCCGCGCGCCGTGTTTCGTCGATTTGCGGCGACATCAGCAAAAAGCGCGTGGTGTTATGATCAAGGTCTTCGATATCTTCTGCCAGCACATTCAGCCCGTGGATGTCAGCGGCAACTGAGCTGGCCAGCACCCCTTCGGTCATCGTGTCGGAGGCGGCAAGTTCGGCGGCAGCACCTGCGCTGTCGGCGGCGGGTTCAGAGGTGATACCGTGCTGATCGAGAAAGCTGCGCGCCTGTGGCAAGAGGACCAGGTGGGCGCGGACATGTTTGACATCTTTCAGGGCGACGCCTGGCTTGGCCATGAGCGCGATGCGTACGCGCACAAAGGCTTCGGCAACGATGTGCAGGCCGCTTTCGGGCAACAAACGGTGAATATCTGCAACCCGGCCATAGGTGGTATTTTCGACGGGCAGCATGGCCAGATCGGCGCGGCCTTCCTTCACCGCGCGAATGACGCCTTCGAACGTGGTGCAGGGGACGGGAATCACATCGGGTGCGGCTTGCAGGCAGGCCTCGTGACTGTAGGCGCCCAAAGCGCCCTGAAAGGCGATGCGCGGGGTGGTTGGGACGGACATTCGCGCACTCCTATGATAAAACGAGCGAAAAGGGGCATTTCGTCGCGCTAACTACACCTTGCCCCGCTTGAGGGAAAGCAATAGATACGCAGCCGACAACGCCTGAAAGATAAGACTGGACCCGAGCCTATGGATACCATGACCCTCACCAAAATCGCCGGCGGCCTGTTTGGCGCATGGTTGATCTTCTTGCTGGGCAAGTGGGCTGCGGAAGAGATCTATCATGCCGAAGCTCATGGCGAGCAATCCTATGTGATCGAAGTGGCGGACGCTGGTGGCAGCGATGAGCCCGAGGAAGAGGTCGACATGATGGCGCTGGTTTCCTCTGCGGATGCAGGCGACGGCGAGAAGGTATTCCGCAAATGTTCGGCCTGTCACAAGGTGAATGGCGAAGACGGTGTTGGCCCGCATCTTGATGGTGTGATTGATCGTCAGATCGCGTCGATCGACGGCTTTGGCTATTCCGGTGCGCTTGCGGGTCTGGACGGTCAGTGGACAGTCAATGAACTTTCGGCCTTTCTGGCCAACCCCAAGGGCTATGCGCCGGGTACGTCCATGGGTTTTTCGGGCCTGAAAAAGCCGCAGGATCGCGCGGATGTGATTGCCTATCTGCAAAGCGTCGGCGGCTGAGCGCCGCGCAAGACCGCATTGGCCGCCCACCTGGGCGGCCTTTTTCGTTTTCGGGGCTAAATTCACCCAAGATAACATATTCGCAACTTGTCTCTTGGCCTGCGCGCCCATTAGCTTACATCTCAATCAACGTGCTGATTTGATGATGCCAAGGATGATCTGAATGCAAAAATCCCAGACCCGCACCGCCGCCCGTCCCCAAAGCCCGATGCAATGGGTGAGTTGGACGGCGCTGGGGATCATCGGATCGGCACTGGTTGCTGTTGGTGTGGTGCGGGCTGATGAGCCCAAGATGATCAAGAGCCATGGGTATTCATTCTATGGAGATCTGAAATACCCGGCCGACTACACCCATTTTGACTATGTGAACCCCGACGCCCCCAAGGGCGGTGAGATTTCGCTGTCTACGCTGGGGACGTTTGATTCCATGAACCCCTACAGCCGCAAGGGGCGGGGCGGGGCGCTGTCCTATATGATGTACGAAAGCCTGCTGGGTGAGGGGACTGCGAATGAGGCGGCTCCGGCGGATGTGTATGGGGAGGCCTATTGCCTGCTGTGCGAAAGCCTTGAGTATCCCGAGACCAAGGATTGGGTGATTTTCTACATGCGCAAGGACGCCAAATTTTCCAATGGTGATCCGGTGACGGCGCATGACATCGCGTTTTCGCATAACCTGCTGTTGGATCAGGGATTGCAGTCGTATGCCGATGCGGTGCGCAAGCGGATCCCCAAGGTCGAGGTGATCGATGACCACACCATCAAGTTCTACTTCACCGACGGTATAAGCCGCCGCAGTCTGATTGATCAGGTTGGCGGGGTGCCTGCGTGGTCCCGCAAATGGTTCGAGGAAACCGGCGCGCGGCTGGATGAAAGCCGTTTGACGACTTCGCCTGGGTCCGGGCCTTATGTGGTCGAGGACGTCGATGTGAACCGCCGGATCGTTTACAAGCGCAATCCGGATTATTGGGGCAAGGATCTGCCGTTCAACGTCGGCCGCAACAATTTTGACCGCATCCGCGTAGAATACTTCGGGGATGAAAATTCCGCTTTGGAGGCGTTCAAGGCTGGCGAATACACTTTCAAGGTCGAAGGAAATTCCAAGAACTGGGCGACGGCATATGACTTTCCCAAGCTTGATGCCGGGTACGTGGTGAAGGAAGAAGTGCCGGATGGCGCGCCGCCGTCACCATCGGGGATTGTCTTCAACCTTGGCCGCGAGGTGCTGCAGGACAAACGGGTCCGCGAGGCGGTGTCGCTGGGGTTCAACTTTGAATGGACGAATGAATCGTTGCAGTACGGGCTGTTTGAGCAGCGGGCGTCGTTTACGCAAGACACGCCGCTGATGGCCACGGGTGTGCCCGAAGGGGCGGAGCTGGCCTTTCTGCAGTCGCTGGGTGATCTCGTGCCCCCGGAGATGCTGAACGAAGAAGTGCGCATGCCGCATACCTCCAAGCCGGAGCGGTTGCTGGATCGGCGCAATGCGCGGCGGGCCATGAAGCTGCTGGACGAGGCAGGCTGGGCCGTCGGTGATGATGGCAAGCGCCGCAACGCAGCGGGCGAGCCTTTGCGGCTGACATTTTTGCTGAACTCTGCGGGGTCGGCGACGCTTTCAGCGGTGGTTGAGAATTTCATGTCCAACCTGACGGCGATGGGCATTGATGCGGTCTTGGAGAAGGTCGACAGTTCGCAATACACCTCGCGCGAGCGGGATCGCGATTATGATCTGGTCTTTGACGCCTATGCCGCCTTTCTGGGGACAGGCACGGGGCTGCATCAGCGTTATGGTTCCGAGGCGGCGGAATATTCACTGTTCAACCCTGCCGGGCTGGCCAGCCCGCTGGTAGATGCAATCATTGATGCATCTTTGCAGGCCAAGACGTCGGAAGAGGAAGAGGCGACCCTTAAGGCGCTGGACCGGGCGTTGCGATACGAGTTCATCATGATCCCTGCCTGGTACAAGGACAGCTATTGGACAGTTTACTACGATATGTATGAGCATCCTGCCGACCAGCCACCCTATGGTCTGGGATATATCGATTGGTGGTGGCACAACGCCGAGAAAGAAGCGGCGCTCAAGGCCGCTGGCGCGCTGAGGTAACACGACCCGATGGGCGCCTACATTCTCAGACGGCTATTGCTGATCATTCCCACGCTGTTCGGCATCATGCTGATCAACTTTGCGCTGGTGCAGTTCGTACCGGGCGGCCCGGTTGAGCAGGCAATCGCGCGTATTCAGGGCGGCGGTGATGTTTTCGAAGGCTTTGCCGGCAGTGGTGAAGATGCCGGCGGTGCCGATCTGGGGGCCAGCGAGAATTACGTCGGCGCGCGCGGACTGCCGCCCGAGTTCATCGAAGAACTGGAGCGCGAGTTCGGGTTCGACAAGCCCCCGGTCGAGCGGTTCTTCAACATGATGTGGAACTATATGCGCTTTGATTTCGGGGAGAGTTACTTCCGGTCGATCGGGGTGATTGATCTGATCAAGGAAAAGCTGCCGGTCTCCATCACGCTGGGGCTGTGGTCCACGGTGATTGCATATCTGATCTCGATCCCGCTGGGCATTGCCAAGGCGGTGCGGGACGGGACCAGCTTTGACACCTGGACGTCCGGCGCGATTATCGCGGCTTATGCGATCCCGGGATTTCTGTTTGCGATCCTGTTGCTGGTGCTTTTTGCCGGGGGGTCCTACTGGCAGATTTTTCCGCTGCGGGGGCTGACATCAGATGATTTCGACACGCTGAGCCCCCTGGGCAAGGTGGCGGATTATTTCTGGCACATCACCTTGCCGGTGCTGGCCTCGACCATTTCGGCGTTTGCCACGCTGACCCTGCTGACCAAGAACAGCTTTCTGGATGAGATCAAGAAGCATTATGTGATGACCGCCCGCGCCAAGGGATTGTCAGAGCGCAAGGTGCTTTATGGCCATGTGTTCCGCAATGCGATGCTGATTGTGATCGCGGGCTTTCCGGCGGTGTTTATCGGGGTATTTTTTGGCGGTTCGCTGATCATCGAGACGATATTCTCGCTTGATGGTCTGGGGCGGTTGGGGTTCGAGGCTGCGGTGGCGCGGGACTATCCGATTGTCTTTGGGACGCTATTCATCTTTGGCCTGATCGGCCTTGTGGTCGGTATTCTGTCGGACCTGATGTACGTCTTGGTTGACCCGCGCATCGACTTTGAGCGGCGGGAGGGCTGAGGCATGGCACTGTCCCCGCTCAACCAGCGCCGCTGGCGCAATTTCAAGCGCAACCGCCGGGCGTTCTGGTCGCTGTGGATCTTCGCCTTTCTGTTCGGCATCTCGCTTTTTGCGGAGTTCATAGCCAACAACAAACCCATCATCGTGAATTATCGCGGCGAATACTTCATGCCGGTGTTCAACTTTTATCCCGAGACGGCTTTTGGCGGCGATTTCCAGACAGAGGCGCAGTATGGCGACCCGGAGGTCAAATGTCTGATCCGGTCCGGGGGGCTGACGGATTGCATTGACGAAGACCCCGATGCGATTTTGGAAAGCATTGAGGCGGGCACATTTGATGAGACCACCGAGGGGTTTTACAAAGGCTGGTCAATCTGGCCGATCATCCCCTACAGCTATGACACAGCCGTGGAGCGGCCCGGTGCCGCACCCCTGCCACCCAACGAACAGAACTGGCTGGGCACCGATGGCACCAAGCGCGATGTGATGGCGCGGGTGGTGCACGGGTTCCGGTTATCGGTGCTGTTTACGCTGATCGTGACCGGGGCCGCGTCCCTTATCGGGATCATTGCGGGGGCGGTGCAGGGGTTCTTTGGTGGATGGCTGGACCTGATTTTTCAGCGGATCATTGAAATCTGGGCCTCTACCCCGTCGCTTTATGTGATCATCATCATGTTTGCCATTTTGGGCCGAAGTTTCTGGTTGTTGGTGTTTTTGCTTGTGCTGTTCAGCTGGACGTCGCTGGTTGGGGTGGTGCGCGCCGAATTTCTGCGGGCGCGCAATCTGGAATATGTGCGCGCGGCGCGGGCACTGGGCGTGTCGAACCTGACGATCATGTTTCGGCATATGCTGCCCAATGCGATGGTGGCCACGCTGACCATGCTGCCCTTCCTGATTACAGGCACGATCAGCACTTTGGCGATCCTCGATTTTCTGGGCTTTGGGTTGCCATCCTCTGCCCCGTCGCTGGGCGAGTTGACGTTGCAGGCCAAGCAGAACCTGAAAGCGCCGTGGCTGGGCTTTACGGCGTTTTTTACCTTTGCGATCATGCTGTCGCTGCTGATCTTCATCTTCGAAGGTATCCGCGATGCGTTTGACCCCAGAAAGACGTTTTCATGAGCGCTTTGCTGGAGGTCAGGGATCTGTCGGTTTCGTTCCGGCAGGACGGGCAACTGACACAGGCCGTCAAGGGCGTGAGCTTTGCGGTGGAGCGGGGCGAGACCGTGGCGCTGGTGGGCGAGAGCGGGTCGGGCAAGTCGGTATCTGCGCTATCTACCGTGGCGCTTTTGGGCGATAGCGCCGAGGTCAGCGGATCGGTCACCTATGACGGGCAGCAGATGATTGGCGCGGATGAAACGCTGCTGCGCAAGGTGCGCGGCAACGACATCAGTTTCATTTTTCAGGAGCCGATGACGTCGCTCAACCCGTTGCACACGATTGAAAAGCAGTTGGCGGAAAGTCTGGCGTTGCACCAGGGCTTGGCGGGCGCTGCTGCGCGCGACCGCATTCTGGAGTTGATGAACAAGGTGGGCATCAACGACGCTGAAAGCCGTCTGGGCGCCTACCCGCACCAGTTGTCCGGGGGCCAACGCCAGCGGGTGATGATCGCGATGGCGCTTGCGAATAAGCCCGATGTGCTGATCGCGGATGAGCCGACGACGGCGCTGGATGTCACCATTCAGGCGCAGATCCTTGATCTGCTGAAGGAATTAAAAGACAGCGAGGGCATGGGGCTGTTGTTCATCACCCATGATCTGGGCATCGTGCGGCGGATCGCGGATCGCGTCTGTGTCATGCAGCACGGCGAGATTGTGGAGCAGGGTCCGACCGCACAGATTTTTGACAATCCTGCGCATCCCTATACCCAAAAGCTATTGAGTGCCGAGCCGTCGGGCGCGCCGGATCCGGTGCCGGAACGGGCTGAAGAGATTGTCAGCACCGAGCACCTCAAGGTGTGGTTTCCGATCCAGCAAGGGTTTTTGCGGCGCACGGTGGGGCATGTGAAGGCCGTTAATAACGCCACGATATCGGTGCGTGCGGGCGAGACCCTGGGGATCGTCGGGGAAAGCGGTTCGGGCAAGACGACGCTGGCGTTGGCGATCATGCGCCTGATCAGTTCTGAGGGGGCGATCACCTTCATGGAGCAGGACGTGCGGCGCTGGTCCACACGCGAATTGCGGCGGCTGCGCAAGGACATGCAGATCGTGTTTCAGGACCCTTTCGGATCGCTGTCGCCGCGCATGACTTGCTTTCAGATCATTTCCGAAGGATTGAGCATTCACAAGGTGGACCCAAACCGCGATGAGCGGGAACTGGTACACGAGGTGATGCTTGAGGTGGGGCTGGATCCGGCCACGATGGATCGGTATCCGCACGAGTTTTCGGGCGGTCAGCGCCAGCGCATCGCGATTGCCCGTGCCATGGTTCTGCGGCCCCGGTTGCTGGTGCTGGACGAGCCGACCTCGGCGTTGGATATGACGGTGCAGGTGCAGATCGTCGAACTGCTGCGAGGGCTGCAGCAGAAGTACGGGCTGGCCTATCTGTTCATCAGTCACGACCTGAAAGTCGTGCGCGCGATGTCACACAAGGTGTTGGTGATGAAGCGGGGGGATGTGGTGGAATACGGCGATGCTGACGCGCTTTATGACAACCCGCAGACGGAATACACGCGTACGCTGTTGCAGGCGGCCACCTAAGCTGTAGGTGGCACCGCCCCCCTCTGCGAAGAGGGGAGCGGCTTGGATATATCAGAAGATGAAGTCTTCGGCGTCCAGATCATCCACACTCACATTGCGCAGGACGATGGAATTGCCGTCCCCTGCGTCGATCAGCACGTTGGTGTTAATCTGGCTGGTGTGGTTCGACAGCAGGTCGAACATGTTAACGATTGCGGATACATCGCTGAGGTCGATGCGCTCAAGATCGTTGTTCGCATCAAAGTCATTGATCGTATCCTGACCAAAGCCAGTGCCGAAATCGCTGAACACAAAGGTATCTGCGTTAAAGCCCCCGGTCATCAGGTCATCACCGGTCTGGCCGTTTAGTGTATCAAAGCCAGCGCCGCCCCAGAGGGAGTCGTCACCCGTGCCGCCAGCGACCAGATCGTTGCCAAGCTGGCCATAGACGCGGTCATCGCCCCATTGACCCTGCACGTTGTCATCACCTGCGCCGCCGAACACGGCGTCGTTCTGGAAGCCACCAAGGGCCACATCGTCGCCCGCACCACCGATGATGCGGTCACTGCCTTCTTCGCCCAGTAGGGTGTCGTCACCGACGCCGCCCAGCAGGTTGTCGGCCTGCGCGCCGCCATAGATCTGGTCGTCGCCGCTGCCACCGTTCATGGCGTCAAAGCCATCGCCGCCATATAGGCGGTCATTGTCGGCGTTGCCGAAGATGCGGTCGTTGCCGGATTCCCCGAGCAGGATGTCGTTGCCGTTGCCGCCAAAGAGCACGTCGTTCTGAAAACCACCACGCCCGATGTCGGCCCCGTCGCCACCGACGATCCGGTCATTGCCTGAGCCGCCAAGCATCGTATCGTTGCCCGTGCCGCCAATCAGATTGTCCGCGTTGCCTTCGCCGATCAGGCGGTCATTGCCCGCGCCTCCTTCGAGACGGTCAAAGCCCGCGCCACCATTCAGCGCATCGTTGCCATCACCACCATCGAGCACGTCATTGCCGACGTTGCCTGAGAGGATGTCGTTGCCACCCTCGCCCGAAAGCAGGTCATCGCCTTGCCGACCAAAAAGCTGGTCATTGCCAGCGCCGCCAAAGGCCGCGTCGTTGCCGCTGCCGGTGTTGACGGTATCGTTGCCGCCGCCAGCCAGGATCAGGTCGCTACCTGCGCCTGCAGTGACAGCGTCGTCGCCTCCGAGGCCTTCGATCACGTCGGCATTGATGGATCCGATCACGGCGCCGCCTGCGTTGGTGGCGGTCGTGATCTGGGCAAAGATGATGTCAGGCGCATCGGTCGAGGTGACGGCCTGACTGCTTGTCGTGGCGGCATACCCCGTTGCAACCGCACCGGCGGCAGCTGCGGCGACGCCAACGCCTGCCTCTGCTTCGGCTTCGGCCTCTGCTTCGGCTTCGCCTGCGCCGTTGTCCTGCACAGCGCCGACAGCACCAGTGCCATCGGGATTGGCGTTGTCGGCGACATTCGTGCTGTAGGCGGGTGCCATGTCCGCAGAGAAGGCCGAGGTTTGCAGGGTATAGTCGAGCAGGACAGAAGATGTGCCTTCGGCTTCGATCTCGAATTCGTTGTCTTCGCCATTGGCACCCGGCATGCCAGCGATCGCAATGGCAGCGGCAACGCCACGCCCTTCGGCATCCCAGGCCGCCGCATAGGCGCGCACGGAGCCCGCCATGCCATCGGGCGGCAGGACGACGAATGTGTTGACCACCTGACCTGAGGCAGATGCCGCTGCAGCGGCGTTTGTCGTCGCCCCGACAGCGGTCTGGCTGTTGATGCCGAAGTATCCGGCGCCCGCAGCGGAGGCAGCGGCGGCACCTGCGCCGATGCCAACTTCGGCTTCGGCCTCTGCTTCGGTTTCGACCTCGTAGGCGACGTTGGTCGGCCCATAATTATCGGCCTCTTCGGCGAAGGCGTAGTCGTTTGAGGCGTCAGAGAATACCGATGTGCTTGAGGCCGTTGATGTCGCAACCCCCAGATCGGACCCCGGGCCGGACGTGTGACCCAGCGAGCCGGATGCAGCTGCCCCGGCAGCAGCGGCATTGGCGCTGATTTCGGCCTCTACCTCTACCTCGGCTTCTGCTTCGGCCTCATTTTCGACGGGCATGACCCCGGTGGGCGATGCGTTAGAGAGGGGCACGCCTGATCCCGCCGAGAGGTCTTCGATTTCACGTTGTGGTATGTTCTGGATGCCTGCGATTTGAACGTTCGGCCCTGCGTCGCCGCCCAGCTGAACCGCTGTGGATGAAACGCTGTCGCCCGCGCCGCTGGTTGTCACGCCACCGCTGGACACGATGTTGCCAAATGCAAGGCCATCCGCGCTCGCGGTTGCTTCGGCTTCAACGCCTGCTTCGGCCTCGCCGCCGGGGGCGTTGGCGTCAAGCGAGCCATCCGCTGCACGGTCTTCGATCACGTCCAGCGTCGCCTGTGGGTCGGCGCTGGAGAGCGTCGCCTGAACCTGGGTGAGATCGTTGTTGATCGTCAGCACACCTGCGTGGCCAAATGTGGAGACGGACCCCGCGACAGAGCTGGAAGCCAGCGCGTCAGAGGCCACACCAGCCGTTCCTGCGCCTGCGGTGCCGATCAGTGCGATGGCGGCGGCATTATTGCCTGCTTCGGCTTCTGCTTCGGCCTCTGCTTCGGCTTCGACTTCGGCTTCGGCTGTGGAGGTCGAGGATGATTGCCCCGAGACATTGTCATCAGAGCCCGGTGCGTCGTTGGCGATGACTGTGCCATCAACCGTCGCAGTGCCTGTTGCCGTACCCTGTGACGGCAAGCCCTGTGTCAGCGGCAGATAGTCGGCGACCGCCTGAGCGTTGTTATATAGTGCGCTCGTACTTGTGCCGACCCCCGTCGTGGTTGAGGCATCCGCGACAGCATAGTTGCCAGCAACCGCGACACCCGTTGCGCCCGCCGCGGCTGCAGCGGCGGTGCCATCGGCAACTTCGGCTTCTGCTTCAGCCTCGGATTCAACTTCGACCTCGGCTTCTCCGAAGACGCTGTGGACAACGGTATTTTCACGCACGACAGGCTGGGGGGTGGTTTCCACCGGGTCCGTGCCCATGGTTGTCAGCGACTGCGAATGGTTCGGATCGGTAGAGATCGAGGTGGAGGTGGCGCTGGCGCCATCAAGGGCGGTGTGTACATCCGCGATCTGCGCGGTGCCATCCACGAGGGTAGAGCCCACGGCGGCTGCAGCACCGCTGACGCCCGCTGCTGCGGAGGCAGAGGTGAGCGATACCTCGGCCTCGGCCTCCGCTTCTATTTCTACTTCGGCTTCTGCTTCGGCCTCTTCGACGGAGACATTTGCACTGACCGCTGGCGTGCTGCCGCCACCGGTAGGTGTTCCTTGACCGGGCGCAACTGTCTGGGAGTTACCGGTGGGCAGTTCGTCTTCAATCTCTGCGCCTGTTCCAGACAAACCAGAGACCGAGATCGAGCCGCTGGAAAGGGTCTGGGTCAGAGCGTTTGATCCTGCCGCCGCCGCGGTGGCACCTGTTGCCACAGCAGCACCTGCAGCACCGCTGATTGCTTCGGCTTCAACTTCTGATTCCGCTTCGCCCTCGGCCTCGGCTTCGCCGGTTTGATTGAAATCGGTTGAAATGATCGTGCCGTCTGTTGCGATGCCCTGGATAGTGCTGAGTTCAACGATCCGCTGGTCTACCGGGCTGCCGGAACCGTCGTTGGTGGCATAAGCGGTGGCGGAGACCGTCAGATCGCCGGCCATCAGTTGCGCCATGTCAGAGGCGTCGTCGCCCGCTGAAATCTCGTAGGGTTCATCCGAGAGGACAAATTCCATGCCGTTGACGTCAATGACGACGCTGCCGACTGCCGTTTCCTGCGTTGGCACTGCGCGAATGCCGGCGTTCTCCAGATCAGCAAGGGACAGCACCGTGCCGCTGCCAAGTTCGTTGATGATGTCGCCGGAAAGGATATCTACGAGGTAAATCTGCATTGAAGTTTTCCATCATACTAAGGGGTGAGGTGACGTAGCGACAACGCAGAGTGTACAAGCGGGCCGTCTGAGCCTCTCATTCCCGGGACAACAAGGCGGCGTCCGAATTGGTTCCGCTTTTGCGGGTATTTGTTTTAAATTGGATTCACAGAACGTGTAGCGCGATGGTGGCGTCTTGTGGTGCTTTCCACTGTCGGGGCCTTCGTGCCATGGTCTGGCAGGATCCCAGACCAAAGGCCTTTCGCAGATGCGTACCATGCCCCAATCCGTTTACCGCTATATCTTTAGGAACTCCAAATGGGCACAGGTGGTGGTGATCATCCTCACGCTTTGTTTGCTGCCGCTGGCGCCTGTCCCGCTTGAGCTTCAGCGCCGGTTGCTGGACGATGCCGTGGCCAACGGCGATGTGGATCTGCTGATCTGGTTGGCGACGCTGTATGTCATCGCATTGCTTGCAGCGTCGGGTCTGAAGCTGGGGATGCGCATTCAACGCGAGCTGATTTCGGCCAAGATCGTGCATGCGCTCAGGCGGTCAGTTTACTACCACATCTACACGGTGACCCCGCCTGCGTTGCTCAAGGCGTCAAGCAAGGGGGAGGATGTCGTGGACGAGGGGGCGGTGGTTTCGATGCTGTCGTCCGAGACGGAAAAGCTGGGCGGATTTGCCGGGGCGGCCATATCGGGCCCACTGCTGCAGATTGGCACGCTGTGCGTGGTGCTGGGCTATATGTTCTACATTGAGCCGCTGGTCGCATCGATTGCGCTGGCGCTTTATTCGCCGCAGTTCATCATTGTCCCGTTGTTTCAGGCGCGGCTGAACCGGCTGGCGGGGGAAAAGGCGATCACGGTGCGTGAGTTGGGCAATTTCATTGTCGACAATGCCGAGCCTGACCTGCTGGACAAGCCGCCGCCCACCGGGTTCACCCTGCTGACGGATAGAATCCTGCAGATACGCACCAGATTTCTGATGACCAAGAACATCATGAAGACGCTTAACAACCTGCTGATCGCGTTGGGGCCATTTGGTGTGATTGCGTGGGGCGGTTATCTGGTGATCCAGGGTGAGGTCGAGGTCGGCGTCATTCTGGCGTTTGTATCGGGGCTGGAGCGCCTCGGGGGTCCAATTCGCGAACTGATTGGGTCTTACGCCGCGATCACCGACGCCCGGATGCGGTATAGGATCCTGCTGGAAAGTTTTCCCGAAGGCATCGACCCCGAAGAACCGGAGCCGATGCCGAAACTGTCGATGGGTGTGGGTGGCAAGGCATAGGCTAGCTGCTTGCAAGACCCACCAGCATCGCGCCAAGGGCCACCACATGGATCAGCATGATGGCGCGGTCTTTCCATAGGACGCCGACCATCAGCCAGCCGATTAGACCGACAAGAAAGAAATAGATGTTCAGCGGTGTCGCGCCAAAGGCTGTCGCGGCGTAGCCCAGGATCTGAAAGATCGAGGCAATCCATTTGGTGGCAAAGGCAAGATGCGCATTGGTGAGCCCGGGGGCGGTGAAGGTTTGAACGGGGGTCATGGCTGGTTTCCGTTGTTTCGAGGGGGTTGGCCTGACGGGGCGCCCGCGCCAAGTCTGGGGATTCGCACATCGGCGGCGCGGGATGCCACCGGGGACCTCAAAGGTTTGCCGGATCGACGCAGCGTGTCTTGCGGCGTGAGAACCAGCTGAGGCGCTTTTCGCTTGGGACAGACGGGACATCGCGCAACCGGACGCAGCCTGTGCGCGTGGCATTCATGAAAGTTTGAGCGTAGATGTTGATCATGTCATTTCCCTTTGATGTTCGGTTTACCCCTTGCATATTGCGCTATATCGCAAATACTGCGAGTCATGCGTTTTCAATTTATGTAAGCTGGAGTTAGATATGGAATGGCGTCACCTGCCACCACTTTCGGGCCTGCGCGCCTTTGCCGCTTTTGCCGAAACAGGCAATGTTGTCGCGGCCGGGGATGCGTTGGGGGTCAGCCATGCGGCCATCAGTCAGCAATTGCGCAGTCTTGAGACGCATCTGGATGTCGCCTTGCTGGATCGGTCCGGGCGCTCTTTGGCGTTGACCGATGCGGGTGTGGTGCTGTCGCGCGCGCTGCGCAGCGGGTTTGGCGGCATGATTGAGGCCGTGGAAGAAATCACCGGTCTGCGCGATGCGCGGCCTTTGCATATTTCGACCACGCCGATGTTCGCGGTCTCGTGGCTGATGCCGCGTCTACCTGCGTTTCGCGCGAAGTATCCCGATGCGGACCTCATGCTTGACCCGACACCGGAAGTTATTGCGCTCAGCGCGGATGGCATTGATGTCGCCATTCGGTACGGCAACGGGAACTGGCCGGGGATGGAGGCGCATATGCTTTTGCGGTCGCCGATGGTCGTCGTTGCGGCACCTGCGCTGGTTGGCGCGGATGAGATGCCAAGTGTCGATGATCTGGCCGATCTGCCCTGGCTGGAGGAGTTGGGGGTATCAGAGGGCAACAACTGGCTGCGACGGCACGGGGTCAGCCGGGGCATGACCCGAGGGCAGACCAAGGTGCCGGGCAATCTGTTGCTGGACGGGGCACGGGACGGGCAGGGGGTGGTGGTGACCGTCCGCGCCTTTGTCGAGCGCGATATCGCAGCCGGACGGCTGCGCGCGCTTTTTACAGAAGATGAGGATGACAGCTTTGGCTATCATCTGGTCACGCGCCCTGGCGTGATGCGCCCGGCGCTCAAGGCGTTTGTCACCTGGATCAAGCGCGAGGCAAGTGAAGCAGGTTAGCGGTCAGCCCGGCCCGATCATGAAGCACTGAACATTGCGTGCGGCCAGCCTGCGGCAGGCCAAATCAGCGCTTTCGCGGGTCATACCAAGAAAGTTTGCGTCAAAACCCTGTGGTCTGCGGACCACCTTGCGCAGCGTCCCGTCAAGCGTGGACATTTCCGCCAGCGCTGTTTTCAGCAGTATTTTCTCGGCCGCGTAGCGGCTTGGGTAGCGGCCCACGTTCACGCCCCAGTGGCGACCGCCAGAGGTCGACACGCGGGTGACGATTTCCTGTACGATCTCTTTTTTCGCGGGCGCCGCCAATGCGCGGGGGCGCAGGGCGGGGCGGATGGAGGATGTGGCAGAGGCCAGTGTCACAGCAACGTCGGGCGGCGGTGTTTCGACTGCCTCGCGCAGGGCGGCGTTGATGTCGGCGCTGTTGATGGTGCCGTTTGTTTGGGCCGGTTCTGCTTTTGCCACAAGCACCGGTGCAGCGGTGCCCGGGCGCCCTTGGGGCCGCATGGAGGTTTTGACCGCACCGACAAGGCGGATCGTTTTGCCCGCCCCGCCTGGGGTGGAGCCAGCATTAACAGTTGGCGTTGGATCGCGCGCCTCTGCAAAGGCCTGAGGCTTGGCGGGTTTGCGGATGCGGGCGCGGGAGGGTGCGCGGCGAAAGCCGAGGTCCATCAGTTCGGCCACCTTGGCATTGCGCGATGCGGTGGATTTGCCGCCAAAGACGGTCACGATGATCCGTTCGTTGCCGCGTTCCGCCGACGCGGTCAGATTGAACCCTGCCGCGCGGGTATAGCCCGTCTTGATCCCGTCAGCGCCCTTGTAACTGCCCAGAAATCGGCGGTTGGTATGAGAGACCTTGCGCACGCCTGCGTTGGCGGTGACGCGGCTGAAGAGGTTGTAGTATTGTGGGTAATCATAGAGCAGATGACGCCCCATGAGGGTCATGTCGCGTGCGGTGCTCAGGTGCCCCGATTCCGTCAGGCCGTGCATGTTCTTGAACGTGGTGCGCGTCATGCCGATGGCCTTGGCCGTGCGGTTCATCCGGCGGGCAAATCGTGCCTCTGAGCCGGCGATGGCTTCGCCGATTGCAGTGGCGGCATCGTTGGCGGATTTGACGGCGGCGGCGCGGATCAGATAGCGCAGCGCGATGCGCTGGCCCGGGCGCAGGCCCAGTTTTGAGGGGGGCTCTGACGCGGCCTTTTTGGAAATGGTGACTTTGGTGTCGAGAGAGATCTCACCGCGTTCGATCGCCTGAAACGCAATGTAGAGTGTCATCATCTTGGTCAGGGATGCGGGATGCAGGCGGGTATCGGCATTGCGCGCATGCAGAACCTTACCGGTGCGCGCGTCGATCACATAAGCCGCATAGGGCGCGGCCAACGCGCTTAAAGGAACGATCAGGATAAACCAGAGTGCCGCAAGGAAGAATAGCCCGTAATGGACCGACGATAAGCGTCGCGCCTTCATGATAACCTGCCTTTGTCTGCCTCGGACCGCCGATTTTTCGACTGGCCATATTTTTATGAGGAGAAGCTAGCACAGGTCGGTTTTTCGATAAAGCCTTTGATTCAGAGTATTTACGCAAAAGATCAGAGTGTGATCTTCCACATGTTGGGGGTTTGCAGGCATGCCCCACCATGGAGGCCAATGTGGCAGGAATGTGGCACGATTGAGGCGCGAATGCCGCGATTCAGGGGTGATGGTTTGTTACGTAATGGGCGCCACTGAAAGTTATCCCCAATGAGAACAGGCAAGGACCGGGCAGCAATGCTTTGATTTGGGTTTCCAGATCATTCAGCAGCGCAGAGAGGAATGCATCGTCACGATGCGGTTTGGGCAACATGGAAACCTGAATCAGCACGTGCGTGTGATGAAATTCAGCAGCCGGATAGGCGCGTCCTTTGCATTCGCCGGACCCGGCGTCGTGGCTTTGAATCACCTCTTCGACGCGCCTGAGGATGGACGTGGCGTCCAGCAGCAAGTCATTGGAATAGCGGATTTCAGCGTGAGGCATTGAATGCTTCCTTCATGCGGCGATTTGCGCAACCAGATCAGGCAGTTCGCTTAGATCCGTTATTTCGAAAAACCTTGGATGCGTCTCGGGCGGCGCTGCATGTTCCACGGCCCAGGTCAGCCCATGGGGACAGAAAACGCCCCAGCCACCGCTTTCGATCATCGGCACCACGTCGGAGGCCATGGAATTGCCGACCATCAGGCCGGTGTCTGGCCCCTGACCATGCCGGCTGAAGATGTCGCGATATTCATGTGGCGTCTTGTGAGACACGATTTCAACTGCTGAGAAGTAGTCGCGCAGCCCTGATTGTTCCAGCTTGCGGGTCTGGTCGAGCAGGTCGCCTTTGGTGATGAGGATCAGTTTGTGATCAGCGCCCAGTGTAATGAGCGTTTCTTTGGCATGGGGCAACAGCTCGATCTCGTGGCTCAGCATATCGCGGCCTGCATCGAGGATTTCACCAATGACCTTTGCAGGGACTTTGCCGTCGGTGATTTCGATCGCCGTTTCGATCATCGAAAGGGTGAAGCCTTTGATCCCAAAGCCGTAATGCGGCAGATTGCGCCGCTCTGCGACCAGCAATCGATCCATCAAGTGATCCTTGTCGGTGTGCGCGGACAGAAGGTCGGCGAAATGCGCCTGGGTCATGGCAAAGAAGCGTTCGTTATGCCACAGCGTGTCGTCTGCATCGAACCCGATGGCGGTCAGACGTGGCAACATTGGCGCGTCCCCTCTTTTCCTGTACCCTTTGAGGGTTATATAGAGCCTCTCGCGACTCACAAGAATGTACCGCACCTCAAGTCAGGAGCAGCAATGCGCCTCGAAACCACAATGATGGCAGACAAGTCAGACGACGACGGCCAGACCGATCTTCTGACCAAGACAAAGCCAAAAACCAAGCGGCCACCGCTATACAAGGTGTTGCTGCTGAATGATGATTTCACGCCGATGGAATTCGTCGTGCATGTGCTTGAGCGGTTTTTCGGCCTGAACCACGCGCAGGCGTTCGAGATCATGTTGACGGTGCACAAAAAGGGTTTGGCGGTGGTCGGGGTCTTTAGTCATGAGATCGCCGAAACCAAGGTTGCGCAAGTCATGGATTTTGCGCGCCGTCATCAGCATCCGTTGCAATGCACCATGGAAAAAGAAGACTGAGGCGTGATTGACGCCCGTCTGGAACGCGCGGTGAGCGGCGGGGGTTTTGACCTGCCTGATACCGGGCAAATTGCCGTTTTTCACCCTCCCGTCGATGCTGAACTTGATGTGCTGTCCAAAGAGCGGTGCCATATCATTCAGGACTTCAAACCGTTCTACGACGCCTGGGAGGCGCGCGGCTATGCTGTGATGCGCAATACGCGCGAGCGGTATGCGGCCAGCATTGTCTGTTTGCCACGGTCCAAGGTTCAGGCGCGGGCAATGATCGCTGAAGGATGCGCGGTCAGTGACGGACCGGTCGTGATTGACGGGCAGAAAACCGACGGCATCGACAGTATCCTGCGCGAGATGCGGGCGCGGGTCACGGTGCAGGGCCCGATTTCCAAGGCGCATGGCAAGCTGTTCTGGATTGAGGCGGGTGCATCTGACTTCTTTGCCGACTGGGAGGTAGGGCCGGCGCTGACCGAAGGCGGGTTCTGGACGGCACCGGGAGTCTTTTCGTCCGATGGCGTTGATCTGGCGTCGGCGTTGCTGGCCGAAACCCTGCCTGATCTGATGGGCGCACATGTGGCCGATCTGGGGGCAGGGTGGGGCTATTTGTCGGCCCATGTGCTGAGCCGCCCTGCGGTCGAGGCCCTGCATGTGGTCGAAGCGGGCAATATGGCGCTTGAATGCGCACGCCACAACGTCACCGATGACCGCGCCAAATTCTATTGGGAAGACGTCACCACATGGGAGCCGCCATACCGTATGGATGCTGTTGTGATGAACCCACCCTTTCATTCCGGTCGCGCCGCAGAGCCACAGATGGGACAGGCCTTTGTCGCGGCAGCGGCGCGTGTGCTGTCCCCAAACGGTGATTTGTGGATGGTTGCCAATCGTCACCTGCCCTATGAGGCTGAGTTGAAAAATCGTTTCGCCCATGTAGAAGAGATAGGCGGCGATGCCCGCTTTAAGCTATTTCACGCCAGCCGCCCCAACCGGCGCAGGCGCTGACTGCACCAGAAAGGACGGCCATGTCTTTCTCTATTTCCGGCAAGAACGTGATTGTGACCGGCGCGGCCGATGGAATCGGCCTCGCGATTGCCCGCCATATGGCGGACAAGGGCGCGAACGTGATGTGCGCCGACAATAACGAAAAGAAGCTGATCGAAAATCTGGGGGATGAACCGGAAGACGGGAATATCCGGACCTTTTCCGGCGATCTGCGGCAACGGCTGACCATCGCCAATCTGGTGTCGGCCACCATCGACGCTTTTGACGAGATCAACATTCTGGTCAATGCCTCGCGGCAGTTGTTGCCCACGAATGCGCTGGATCCGGATGACACGTCGGTCAGTACCCTGCTGGACCAGAACCTGATGACTGCGTTGCAACTGTCCCAGCAGGTTGCCAAACGCATGATCAAACAGGGTGAGGGGCAGGAAGAGGGTCAGTTGGGGTCGATCATCAATCTCAGCTCTATTGCTGCACGTCAGATTCAGCCTGATCTGATGGGCTATTCTATCGCGGCGGCTGCCGTTCAGCAGATGACGCGGTCGCTGGCGCTGGCGCTGGCAGAGTATCGCATTCGCGTGAATGCGATCTCGTTCGGATCGGTGATGAGCGGCTCACTGCGCACGGCAGTCGCCGAGAACCGCGAGTGGCGCGATGACATTCGCAGCCACACGCCGCTTGGCCGGATTGCAGCGCCGAACGAGATTTGCGAAGCGGTTCAGTTTCTCGCCGCTGACAGTTCGGGGTTCATGACAGGGGAGATCATGACGGTTGATGGCGGTCGCAGTCTGCTGGATGCGGTAACCGCCCCTGCGCACTAGGGTCCTGACCCTAAGGTCTTACCAGCCTGCCTCTGACAACGCGTGGCCGTAGGTTGGCGAAATCTTCATCTTGTTTTTCAGCCCTGTGGCAGTCAGGGCCCGGTGCAATGCAGGCAGCCGCCAGCAGGGCACGTGCATGACCATATGATGTTCCAGATGGTAATTGACCCAATAGGGGGCGACCAGCGCCCGTGCGACAGGCCCCGCAAGCGTTGTGCGGACATTTTGCAGTGGATCGTCTGATTTTTCGGTCGCACCGTGTTCGGCGATGTTGCGGATGCGCAGGACCAGTTGAAACCATGTCAGGTAGGGCAGCAGCCAGAACGCCAGCCCGTACCACCAGTTTCCAAGCAGGCTCATCATCAATCCGACACCAAAGAAGACTGGCAGCGATTTCCAAAGATCGCGCGCTTTGAAGGCCTGTGCGGCGTCCTGTGTTGCTGCCTCTATGGCGTCATCATCGCCTGCCAGGCGAAACGACATCATGATCTGTGCGCTCAGTTGTTTGATGCCGGTTTGTCCGGTCAGATCGCGGATGAACTTGCGCTGCAGGCTTGCGCGGCTGGTGGGGAATTTTTCTGACAGGGTCAGATCGGGGTCCTTGTCAGACTGGGTAAACCGGTGGTGGGTCAGGTGATAATGGCGATAGCTTGCAAGTTCGGCCAGGATTGGGCGCCCGCAGAGCCATTCGCCGGCGAATTCGTTCAAGGCGCGCGTCTTGAAGAGGGCGTTGTGGGCCGCTTCGTGCATCAGGATCGCAAGGCCCAGTTGCCGAGACCCGATCAGAACGACAGCAAGCAGGAACGTCAGGATATTTGGCCACAGGGCAAAGACCGCCACGGATCCGAAAATGACGCCCCAGCAGTGCACCAAGAGCCACACGCCCATCAGATCAGAGCGTGCGGCGAGCCTGCGAATGCTCTCAGGTGACAGATATGCCTTGCCGGGTGTCATGCCCCATGGTCCGCCCACAGGCCCGTCCACGTCAAGTCTGACGCCGCGTATCGGGTCATTCGGGCGGAAAAGGCCAGCTTTCACTGGTCACATCTTAGTCCGCGCGGAGGCAAATCTGGGATTATGCTTAGAAGGTGGTGTGGTTTTTGTGAATTTACCCCTCGGGAGGGTCATCAACCATCTAATCGGCACGCCCTCGCTGGGTTTTCGCCCTTGACGCGACACCGGGGCTGGCATAGTCCACGCGCCGATGGCGTTATAGCTCAGTTGGTTAGAGCGAACGACTCATAATCGTTAGGTCCCTGGTTCAAGTCCAGGTAACGCCACCATCTGTTCCCTCCGCTTTTGCCCTTTTGCCGTTCGACCCGGAACGGCACAGCTGACTGACGCCCGTCCGCTGCGCGGCCGGTCTGCAACCCTGATTCAGGTCCAGGTAGCGCCACAACCACTTATGCATCGCAGGACCGATCGCAGGCGGCAGTAAAGGACGCTCTTGAAGGTTACATTTTCTGTGGGCTTGATGCCGCCAGAAGGCCAAAAGACGACGGGATCGCGCGACAATCGAGCCATTGGTTCATTGACGCGGTCTGGTGAGTGATGTCTGATTGCCGTCAGGACAAGAACGCGTCGACACAAGAAAGTCGGCTGATACAAAACGGGAGAAGACCATTATGATGTTTCGCAGAACGTTGCTGGGCATGGCTGGGGCGGCGCTGGCCGTTACGCTGACCACGACCACCGCCATGGCGCAAGAAGTTACCTTGCGCCTGCACCAGTTCCTGCCACCGCAGGCCAACGTGCCCAAGCTTGTGCTCGATGTGTGGGCCGACAATGTAGAGAAAGACAGCGAGGGCCGGATCAAGGTTGAGCGCTATCCCTCCATGCAATTGGGGGGAAGCCCGCCAGAGCTGATGGATCAGGCCATCGATGGTGTCGCAGATATCGTCTGGACGGTGGTGGGCTATACGCCAGGGCGCTACCCGCGCACCGAAGTCTTCGAGCTGCCCTTTATGATGACCAACGCGCGTGCTGCGTCGTCGGCCTATTGGACGATGTTTGAAAAGCACATGAAGGACACTGAATTTGCCGATGTGCATATTCTGGGTACATGGGTACACGGCCCCGGTCTGATCCACGCCAACAAGGAGATCCGTACGCCTGCCGATATGGCGGGTGTCAAATTGCGCGGTGGGTCGCGTCTGGCCTCAAATCTGATCAAGCAACTGGGCGGGGAACCTGTGGGCATGCCGGTGCCAGCGGTGCCAGAGGGGCTGTCCAAGGGTGTAATCGACGGCACGACGATTCCGTGGGAAGTCACCAAGGCGCTGAAGGTGCCGGAGCTGGTCAAGAACCACACCGAATTCACCGGCAACGCGCTATATACGCTGACCTTTGTGCTGGCGATGAACCTTGATCGCTATGAAGGTCTGTCAGATGAAAACAAGGCCGTGATTGATGCCAATTCCGGCCTGGAGTTTTCGATCTTTGCCGGAGGTACCATGGAAGACAGCGATGCGCCTTCGCGCCAGATCGCTGTTGATCTGGGCAATAACATCGTCACGCTGAACGCTGAAGAGACAGATGAGTGGCGCGCGGCGGCACAGCCTGTGGTCGACGCCTGGCTGGCGGATATGGAAGGCCGGGGCATCGACGGGCAGGCCCTGATCGATGAAGCCAAGCAATTGATCGCGGATTACGACAAGTAATCTGTCCAAGACACCGACCCGCAGCGGCACGCGTTGCTGCGGGTTCTCCGCCAGCGTATTGCGAGCCTCAGCACATGCACCGCACCATACAGACGCTTGCGCGCTTGACCGCCCTGTTGGGGGGGCTTGTGTTGCTGGTGATTATCATCATGACCACGTTGTCCGTGGCCGGGCGCAGCCTTGGTCTGGGCGAGATCACCGGCAATTACGAGATCCTCGAGGCGGGGATCGCGTTCGCCATTTTCTCATTCCTGCCAATCACGCAGCTTTATGGCGCCCATGCGACAGTGGACATTTTCACCTCGGCCCTGCCGGGGCGGACGAACAGGTGGATTGCTGCATTTTGGGAAATTGTTCTTTTGCTTGTGATCCTGCTGATTGTCTGGCGGCTGTATGAGGGGACGTTGAGCCATTACAAGCGGGGCGGGACAACGGTATTTCTGCAGTTTCCGCTGTGGTGGCCCTATACCGCCAGTTGCGTTGCGGGCGTGGTGGCGAGCATCACAGCACTTTATTGTGCCGTGATGCGGATCCGCGAAGCGGTCGGGGATCGCAACATTCTTCCTTCTGAACATGGTGAGCATTGATATGGCGGCGAGACGGAGCACCGCAGCCCCCCGAGAGGGGGGACAGCGATGCTTTGAAGGACGCTGTCCTTCAAACTTCCTGGGAATATTGCAGCCAGAGAAAGGAGGGGCGCGGTGAGCAATCTTGAGCTGGGTTTCTATTCCTTTCCTGTGCTGCTGCTGATGATCTTTTTGCGCGCGCCTATTGGGCTGGCGATGCTGCTGTGTGGTTTTGGCGGGTGGTACATGGCGATGGGGGGTAATCCTGCGCCGCTGATGGCCAAGATGAAATCCGAGACCTATACGACTTTTTCCAGCTACTCGCTGAGTATCATTCCGATGTTTCTGCTGATGGGGCAATTCGCGACGTTGTCGGGCATGTCGAAAGCGCTGTTCAAGGCTGCCGAAAGCTTTCTGGGGCATCGGCGCGGCGGTGTGGCGATGTCAGCTGTGGGGGCCTGTGCGGGCTTTGGCGCGATATGCGGCTCGTCGCTGGCAACCGCGGCGACGATGTCCAAGGTCGCCCTGCCTGAGCTCAAGCGGTATGGGTATTCGGGTGGGTTTTCGACGGCGACACTGGCCGCGGGGGGGACCCTGGGCATTTTGATCCCGCCGTCCGTGATTTTGGTGATCTATGCGATCATCACCGAACAGAACATTGCCAAGCTGTTTCTTGCGGCCTTTGTTCCCGGTGTTTTGGCAGCACTTGGGTATATGCTGACGATCTCACTTTATGTGCGGCTTTATCCTGATGCGGCGGGCACGCGGCCTGCGGTGCCAATGGCCGAGCGCTTCAAGGCGCTGGCCGAAACATGGCCGGTGCTGGTGATCTTTGGGGTTGTCGTCGGCGGTATCTATATCGGGTTTTTCACCCCGACCGAAGGGGCGGCGGTGGGGGCTGCGGGCACGGGGATCGCCGCGCTGCTGTCCGGGTCGCTGAACTGGCAGGTGCTGAAAGACAGTCTTTGGGGCACGGCGCGCACCACGGGCATGATCTTTTTCATCGTGCTGGGGGCGGGGTTCTACAACGGGTTTCTGGCGCTGTCCGGGGTGCCGCAGTTTATGGCTGACTGGGTGTTGACCCAAGGGTTCAGCCCCTGGCTGGTGCTGTCAGTGATCTTGGTCTTCTATCTGATCTTTGGATGTCTGATGGACAGCCTGTCGATGATCCTGCTGACTGTGCCGATCTTTTTCCCGGTCATATCGGTTATGGATTTTGGCATGTCGCCAGAGCATGTGGCAATCTGGTTCGGCATTCTGGTGCTGATCGTGGTCGAAGTGGGGCTGATCACACCTCCTGTCGGGATGAACCTGTTCATCATCAACTCGATGGATCGTGAAACGCCGATGACGCAGACCTATAAGGCGGTGCTTTGGTTTGTTGGATCTGATGTGGTGCGGGTAGTGATCCTTGTCGCCTTTCCGGCAATCACGCTGTTTTTGTTGCCCCGATGACTCTGGCGCTAACCCTCAGGCCCCATAAAGTGCTGCGCGAGGACCGGGCGGACGGGAGCATAATCCTGCGGTCGAGATATGAGATTGGCCCTGTCGCGCGCTGCACCGGTGACTGGCTGGATCTTTGGGCCGCAGAGGCGCCGGACCGGGTGTTTCTGGCGGAGCGCGCGGGCGCTGGCTGGCGCGAGGTGACCTATGGCGTGGCCCTGCAGCACGTGAAAGCAATTGCGCGCCATTTGCTCGCGCGTGATCTGGGGCCGGAGCGGCCGATCATGATCCTGTCCGGCAATGGCGTGGATCACGGATTGCTGACCTTGGCCGCACAGTACGTCGGCATTCCCACAGTGCCCGTGGCAGAGCAGTATTCGCTCATTCCCGCGGCGCATGCGCGGCTGTCCTATGCGGCGCGGCTGACCACGCCGGGGCTGGTTTTTGCCGCCGACGGGGGACAATATGCGGATGCGCTGGCGCTGGATGTCTTTGCGGGTGTGGAAAAGCTGACCAGTGCGGCCGGGCCGGTCGGCACGACGCCATTTGCCGATCTGCTTGTTGAGACGTCGACGGATATCGGCCCGGCGGCCGCAGCGGTCGGCCCGGAGACATTGGCGAAAGTGCTGTTCACCTCCGGGTCGACATCGGACCCCAAGGGAGTATTGACGACGCAGCGGATGCTGACGACCAATCAGGCACAGATTGCGACCTGCCTGCCATTCCTGCGCGAGCGCCCACCATGTATCGTGGATTGGCTGCCGTGGAACCACACCTTTGGCGGCTCTTACAATTTCAACCTGATGCTGGCCAATGGCGGCAGCCTGTATATTGACGATGGCAAGCCCGCGCCGGGGCTGATGGACCGGACACTGGAAAATCTGGCGCTGAAATCGGCCACCATCAGCTTTAACGTGCCGGTAGGTTTTGCCCAGCTGGTTGCGGCAATGGAGGCGGATGCAGCCTTGCGCGAAACCTATTTCGCCAATCTGGACATGATTTTTTACGCAGGGGCGTCGCTGCCCCGGGCGACTTGGGACGCGCTGGCGCAGATGGCGCGCGAAATTGGGGGCAAAACGCCACTCATCACCACCTCTTGGGGGCTGACTGAAACGGCACCGGGCGCGATGCTGAGCCATCAGCAGTCGGATGATCCTAGCGTGATTGGCGTGCCGATGCCGGCGCTGGACGTCAAGTTGGTGCCGGTGGACGTGAACCGGTTTGACGTGCGTGTGCGCGGCGACAGCATCACAAAGGGCTATCTGCGAAATGCGGCCAAAACCCAGGAAGCATTTGACGACGAGGGTTTCTTTTTGACCGACGACGCGATGGGGTTTGTAGATCCGAGCGATGTCAGCAAGGGAATGGCGTTTGACGGGCGTTTGTCGGAGGATTTCAAGCTGAGCAGTGGGACATGGGTGCAGACTGCAGCCCTGCGGCTGTCGCTGCTTGGCGCGCTGGCCCCTTTTGCGCAGGATGCTGTTATCACCGGGGCTGACCGGGACGCGCTGGGTGTCTTGATCATCCCCAACCGGGCCGCGATTACTGCGCGCGGTTGGCACGTGCGTGAGCAAGACGGCCTGCTGCGCAGCGCGTCGCTGGAGCAAGCCCTGACAACACAGCTTGCCGCCCATGCAGCTGCGGCCACGGGCAGTGCCACGCGCATCTCCCGTGCCCTTGTTCTAGCCAATCCACCCGTCATGGCCGAGGGGGAGGCAACGGCGAAAGGCAACATCAACTTCCCCCGGTTTCTTGCCACCCGCGCGGACATGGTTGAGCGTCTTTATGGTGCGGATGGCGACGGGGTGATTGTCATTCCATCCTGACGCGCGCTTGCACCCGGGCCGATCCCATGCACAATCCGCATCAGGGGGAAAACCAGCATGCTGTCAGTGAACACGAATGCCGCGCACTATTTTGTGGACCGTCATATGGATGAAGGGCGCGGGGACAGGCTGGCCTATGTGGAGGCCGAGACCGGACGCACACTCAGCTATGCCCAGATGGCGCAGGGTGCGGGCCTGAATGCGGGTGCGCTGGCCCAGGCAGGCATCCGGCCAGAGGAACGCGCAGCGATGCTGGTGCTGGATCAGGTCGAGTTTCCGCAGATCTTCTGGGGGGCGCTGAAAGCCGGGGTGATCCCGGTGCCGCTGAACACGCTGCTGGCAACATTGGTCTATGACGTGATCCTGCGTGACAGCCGCGCGGCGATTCTGTTTGTATCGGCCCCTTTGTGGGATGTTGTGGCACCTGCGGTGGCAGAGAACCCCTATCTGCGCCATGTGGTTGTCTTGGGCGACGCGCCCGAGGGCACAACCCGTTATGAAGATTACCTCAAAGGGGCAGAGCCCCGGCCAACCTTACCGGCAAGCGCAGATGAGGTGGCCTTTTGGCTGTATTCATCCGGGTCGACCGGTCAGCCAAAAGGCGTGGCGCATATCCATTCCGCGCTGAAGGCCACAGCGGACACCTATGGCGCGCAGGTACTGGGCATCCGCGAGGATGACACGGTTCTATCGGCGGCAAAGTTCTTTTTCGCCTACGGGCTGGGCAATGAGATGACGTTCCCGCTGTCGGTGGGCGCGACAAGCGTGTTGTTCACCGGGCGTCCGACGCCGCAGTCGATGATCGAGACGATCAATGCCCATGCGCCGACGATCTTTTGCGGGGTGCCGACACTTTACGCCGCGATGGTGGCTGAGATGGATGCCAACGGGGCGCCAAGCGCGCCTTTGCGGCTGTGTATTTCAGCGGGCGAAGCCCTGCCCGAGGATGTCGGCACGCGCTGGGAAAGCCATACGGGTGTGCCGATCCTTGATGGTGTGGGATCGACCGAAATGCTGCACATCTTTCTGAGCAATGCGCCTGATGACGTGGTTTACGGCACCTCTGGCGTGGCTGTTCCGGGATACGATTTGCGCCTCGTGGACGAAACCGGTGCAGAGGTGGCAGACGGGGAGGTTGGCGAGCTGCTGGTCAACGGCGCCTCTGCCGCCAGTTGCTATTGGAACCAGCGCGACAAGACACGTGGCACGTTCGAGGGTGTCTGGACCCGGACCGGCGACAAATACGAGCGGCGCAGTGACGGCCGGTTGATCTACTGCGGACGCACAGACGACATGTTCAAGGTATCCGGCATCTGGCTGAGCCCTTTTGAGGTTGAAGGTGCGCTGGTCAGCCATCCGCGCGTGCTGGAGGCCGCTGTGGTGGCGCACCGCGATGCGGATGATCTGGAAAAGCCCAAGGCGTTCATTGTTCTGCAATCGGGGGCGGGCGATGACGCGCTGAACGACGAGCTGAAAGAGCTTGTCAAAGAGAAGATCGGCAAATGGAAATATCCGCGCTGGATAGAAGTGGTGGATGAACTGCCCAAAACCGCGACAGGAAAGATCCAGCGGTTCAAGCTGCGAGCGGGCGCTTGATGGTGCCCTGGACGGATGATGCGGCCGCACGGCTTACGGCGGACGGCAAGCGGCTGGAGTATCGCTGCTGGGGGCCTGAGCCGGAAAAGGCGCCGACGCTGGTATTGCTGCACGAAGGGCTGGGGTCTGTCGCCCTCTGGCGTGACGTGCCGGAGCGGTTGGTCAAGGCCACAGGCTTTGGCGTGGTGGCCTATTCGCGCGCAGGCTATGGCGCGTCTGAACCTGCCGTTTTGCCGCGCCCGATCACGTACCAGACCCACGAGGGCACGGTTGTGCTGGCCGAAGTGCTTGACGCTTTGGGAATTGAGACCTGTGTGCTGATGGGGCATTCGGATGGGGCGACCATGGCGGCGATCTATGCCGGGTCGGTATCAGATATGCGGGTGCGGGGGCTGGTGCTGATCGCGCCACATTTCTTTACCGAAGAGAGCGGCATTCAGTCGATCGTGAATACGGGCGGGCTTTATGAAACGCAGAACCTGCGCGAGAAGCTGGCAAAGTATCATGCGGATGTCGACAATGCGTTCTGGGGCTGGCACGACGCCTGGACCAACACGGATTTTGCCGACTGGAACGTGGCGGATGTAATTGATCACTGGCGCATCCCGTGCCTCGCCATTCAGGGCGATGACGACCCTTATGGGACGCTTGCCCAGATAGAGGAAATCGCCACGCGCATTTACTCTCCGTTCGAGACGCGCATCCTGCCCAACTGCGGCCATGCCCCGCATCTCGAATGGCCGGTCGAAACAGATGCTGCGATTGCAGATTTCTGTGCAAGGCTTGAGCGGCTGGAGCGGGAGCCCGTTGCCTTTGGCTGATTTGCCGCCCTTTCGGCATATTCCCGGGCAAAACGCGCGGCATCCAGAGGACTGGTTTGACGATCTCAAAGCCAGTGTGACCCCGGATACACCGCCCGAGGCGCTAGAGATGACGGCAGCGTGGCAGGCCGGTCTGGTCTACTTTGAAGCGGGGTATTTCTGGGAATGCCACGAGGTATTGGAGGCGGTCTGGATGCAGGCCCCGCAGGGCAGTGCAGAGCGCGAGATGACGCAGGCGCTGATCCAGTTGGCCAATGCGCGTTTGAAGCTTCTGATGGGTAGACCCAACGCGACCCGGAGACTTTGTGATATCGTGGAGGCGCACCTTGAAAACTGTGTGCCGGCGGAATCCGTGCTGGGGCTGAGTGTGGGTGTGATGCGCGCATGGGTGGGGGATACGCGATCTGATATCGCATTATAATGCATATATGTGCGGGTATTTTGCACTTAGATGCACTTTACCCGACGATTTGTTGAATTATATTTCATGTAACGAACGGAGGGCTCCACATGACCAAAGTGATCGATTTTCAAACCGATCCGTCAAAGTACCGTCATTGGAAGATCGAATATGACGGCCCGGTCGCAAATCTGTTCATGGACGTGGATGAAAAGGGCGGACTGTTTGAGGGCTATGACCTGAAGCTCAACAGTTACGATCTGGGTGTGGACATCGAACTGGCCGATGTCGTGCAGCGGATGCGGTTCGAGCATCCCGAGGTCAAGGTTGTGGTCATGCAGTCAGCCAAGGACAAGGTGTTCTGCGCCGGGGCGAATATCCGGATGCTGGGCGGCGCGGCACACGGTCACAAGGTCAACTTCTGCAAATTCACCAATGAGACACGCAACAGCTATGAGGCGGCGCTGGCTGAGTCGGGTCAGAACTATATCTGCGCCATAAAGGGGGCCTGCGCGGGCGGCGGGTACGAGTTGGCATTGGCATGCAACCACCTGATGTTGACCGATGACAGCACGTCGTCTGTGGCCCTCCCCGAAGTGCCGCTGCTCGCGGTCCTGCCCGGGACCGGGGGGCTGACTCGCGTGACGGACAAGCGCAAGGTGCGGCGCGATCTGGCGGATGTATTCTGTTCAGTAGAGGAAGGGGTGCGCGGAAAGCGTGCGGTCGAATGGGGGCTGGTGGATGAGGTGTTTCCCAATTCCAAGTTCGATGAGGCCGTTGTCGAGCGCGCCCGCGAAATGGCTGCGGCCTCCGACAAGGCGGACGTTGAGAAGGGCATCGATCTGACCCCGCTGGAGCGACGCATTTCAGAGGGTGCGGTGACCTATTCCACGGTAGAAGTTTCGCTGAACCGCGACGAAAACCGGGCACGGATCACCATCGATGGTCCCGATGCGGACGCGCCAGCGGACATGGCGGCGTTCACAAAGGTAGGCGCTGATGCATGGATGCTGCGCTGTGCGCGGGAATTGGACGATGCGATCCTGCATCTGCGCAACAATGAAAAAGAACTTGGCCTGATCGAGTTTCAGACCCGGGGCGACCCGGCGCGGGTTGTCGCCCACGAGGCGCTGTTGCTGGACAACAGCGATCATTGGCTTGCCAACGAAGTGTTGCAGTATTGGAAGCGCGTATTGAAACGGGTCGATGTGACCTCGCGCAGTCTGGTGGCGATTGTGGAGCATGGGTCTTGTTTCGCGGGGCCGTTGGCGGAACTGCTGTGGGCGGCCGATCGCAGCTATATGATGCTGGAAGAGTTCGACGGGGATAACCGCCCCCTTGCGACGCTGACGATGACCGATGGCAACTTTGGCACCTATCCGATGGGCAATGATCTGACCCGGCTTGAGGCGCGGTTTTATGGCACTCCGGAGCAGGTTCAGACGCTGAAGGACAGCATCGGTGAGGCGCTTGATGCGGAGGGCGCAGACGATCTGGGGCTGGTCACATATGCCTATGACGACATCGATTGGGAGGATGAGGTCCGCCTCTTCATGGAAGAACGCGCGAGCTTTAGCCCCGATGCGATGACGGGCATGGAGGCAAACCTGCGCTTTGTGGGGCCCGAGACAATGGAAACGCGGATCTTCGGGCGGCTAACGGCCTGGCAGAATTGGATTTTCCAGCGCCCCAATGCTGTGGGCGAGGACGGCGCGCTGCAACGGTATGGCAGCGGCGTGCGCGGCAAATACAACATGGAACGTGTGTAACGGGCGCGGATTTTTTGAAAAATCCGGCCCAAAATCTTTGAAGATTTTGGCCACCGAAGGAGGCAAGCAATGCTCGACCTGATCAATGTCAGCTATGATACGCAAATCCCGAACAATGTCGGGCTGTCGGAAGACAAAAAGGTGCTCAAGGCGCTGGAAAAATGGCATCCGGGCTACATCAACTGGTGGAACGACCTGATCCCGCAGAATTTTCAGGATAGCATGGTTTATCTGCGGACCGCGGTCAGCGTTGACCCGAAGGGATGGGCCAAGTTCGATTACGTCAAGATGCCCGAGTACCGCTGGGGCGTCCTGCTGGCCCCCGCCGTCGAAGACCGCAAGATCCCCATGGGCGAGCACAAGGGTGAGACCGCCTGGCAGGAGGTACCGGGCGAGTACCGCAACATGCTCAAGCGGCTTATCGTCATTCAGGGCGACACGGAGCCGGGGTCTGTCGAGCAGCAAAAGTTTCTCGGTCTGACCGCGCCGTCGCTATACGACATGCGCAACCTCTTTCAGGTCAATGTCGAAGAGGGCCGTCACCTGTGGGCGATGGTGTATCTGCTGCAGAAATACTTTGGCCGCGATGGCCGCGAAGAGGCGAATGAGTTGCTGGTGCGGTCCTCCGGCTCAGAAGATGCGCCCCGGATGCTGGGTGCCTTTAATGAGGAAACGCCGGATTGGCTGAGCTTTTTCATGTTCACCTATTTCACCGACCGGGATGGCAAGATGCAGCTGGAAAGCCTTGCACAGTCGGGGTTTGACCCGCTGAGCCGCACCTGCCGCTTCATGCTGACCGAGGAAGCGCATCACATGTTTGTGGGCGAAACCGGCGTGGGCCGGACCATTCAGGCGACGCTGGAAGCGATGAATGCAAACGGTATTACCGATCCTTATGACGTGGGCAAAATCCGCGATCTGGGGGTCATCGACCTGCCGACGATCCAGAAGAAGCTCAACCTGCATTATACGCTGAGCCTTGATCTCTTTGGGCAGGAGGTGTCGACCAACGCCGCCAATGCCTTTAACGCCGGGATCAAGGGCAGGTATATGGAGCAGCGGATTGATGATGATCATCAGCTGCAAAATGATACCTATCCGGTGACGTCCATCGTCGATGGTCAGATCAAGACCGAGGACGTGCCCGCACTGACGGCAATCAACATGCGCCTGCGCGATGACTATGTCCGCGATGCTGCGGGTGGCGTGGGCCGCTGGAACAAGCTTATTGCAAAGTCCGGCATCGAATTCGAACTCAAGCTCCCGCACGAGGGGTTCCATCGCCAGATCGGTGTCTTTTCGACCGTGGCTGTCGACCCCGATGGTGCCATCATGAGCAGTGAAGAGTGGATGAAGCGACAGGACGAGTGGTTGCCGACCAAGGCAGACGGCGACTTTATCCAATCGCTCATGGTGCCTTGTTATGAGGCTGGTAAATACGCCTCTTGGATCGCGCCGCCCAAGGTCGGGATCGACAACAAGCCAGGCGATTTCGAATACGTCAAACTTCATATGGCTTGAATTCAAGGTGGGCGGACGCCGCGTTCGCCTTACATCAACCTCATGGCTGACCTGGAGAAACCACAGATGCTTACCAGACGCACCATTGCGCATGCGCCGCAAACGGAACAATTGGGACTGGCGCTGCAGAAGCTGCAGGGTCCGTGCATCGGATGCGTGGATTGTCAGGGTGTGTGTCAGGCTTTGCTGGATACAATCAGCGTGCCACAATTCATTCTACGGGATCGCGCCTTATGAATGCGCCTGTCAAACAGCACCTGATTGATCCGGAAATCTGCATCCGGTGTTACACCTGCGAGATGACCTGTCCGCTGAACGCGATTGAGCATGACGACAACAATGTCGTGGTGAACGCGGATATCTGTAACTTCTGTATGGATTGCATTCCTGTCTGTCCCACTGGGTCCATCGACGAATGGCGCGTGGTTGAAACCCCATATACTCTTGAGCAGCAGTACGAATTTGAAGAGCTTCCCGAACAGGAAGATATCGAAGCCGCACCCGCCAGCGCTGACCAAAGCGCCGCCGATCCGGTTGCCGCGCTTTTGGCCGAAGCGCATGCAGGAGCCGGAGGGAAAGCCAAGGCGCCCGTGTCATCCGCCAAACCCACGGTCAACATGTATACGCTTGGCAAGCCCGCCACGATGAAGGTGCAGGGCAATTATCGCCTGACCGACGATCCGGACCATGACGTGCGCCACATCATCCTTGACCCCGGAGGGGTGCCGTTTCCGGTGCTTGAGGGGCAGTCGGTCGGGATCATCCCCCCGGGTACGGACGAGGATGGCAAAGCCCATTTGCCGCGACTCTATTCTGTATCGAGCCCTCGCGACGGGGAACGGCCGGGCTATCACAACATTTCGTTGACGGTAAAGCGCGAGGACAAGGGGCTGGCGTCGAATTATCTGTGTGACCTCAAGCAGGGCGAAGACGTGCAGGTCACTGGCCCCTTTGGTGCTACATTCCTGCTGCCCAGCAAGCCGGATGCGCATCTTTTGCTGATCTGTACCGGGACCGGGTCCGCGCCGATGCGCGCCTTTACCATGCAGCGCCAGCGGTCGGGTGCAACAGGCGGGATGACGATGTTCTTTGGTGCACGCACGCCGGAAAGCCTGCCGTACTTTGGCCCGCTCAAGAAGGTGCCAGAGGCGATCCTCAAGCAGCATCTTGTTTTCTCGCGGGTGCCGGATCAGGCAAAGGAATACGTGCAGGACCGCATGATCGCTCAAGAGGATGCGATCGCGGACATGCTGCAGGATGACCGCACGCACATCTACATCTGCGGGTTGCGGGGGATGGAAGAAGGGGTGGAAAAGGCCCTCACATCGATCGCGGAAAGCGTCGGTATCCAGTGGATCAACCAACGCGATGTGATGCGCGAGGATGGCCGCTATCACGTGGAAACCTACTGATGGCGGCGGATTTTGAATATCCGATCAATGTGACCTGGGGGGACTGCGATCCGGCCAGGATCGCCTATACCGCGCGGCTGCCGGCCTTTGCGCTGGAGGCGATTAACGGCTGGTGGGAGGCGCATTTTGACGGAAATGGTTGGTACCAGATGGAACTGGATCAGAATGTCGGCACGCCTTTCGTGAAACTGGAAATGGAGTTTTCCAGCCCGGTCACCCCGCGCCATACGCTGATGTGTGAAACCTTTCCGACGCGTTTGGGCGATAAATCCATCACCTTTGCCGTCAGGGGCAGGCAGAATGGCACCTTGTGCTTTTCAGGCAGTTTTACGTGTGTGTTTACCATCGCCGATGCTTTCAAAAGCCAGTCTGCCCCGCCCGAGATGCGCGCGGTCATCGAACCGCTGATCAAGGCTGCGTAAGGGACGCCATGCCTGACACCCAGCATCCATCCGAACCCGGCGCGCCGCTGATCCTGCAGCTGGCGGCACGTGTGGCGGAAGCGCGCAAGGCACGCAAACTGTCGCGACGCGTGCTGTCAGAATTGTCCGGGGTGTCCCCACGGTATCTGGCGCAGCTTGAGGCGGGGGAGGGGAACATCTCCATCCTATTGCTGGCCCGTGTGGCCAACGCTCTTGATCTGCCGGTCGAGGCCCTGCTGGCGGATCGGGGACCCCTTTCTGCCGATACTTTGAGAGTGGCCAGCCTTTATGAGGCAACTTCGGATGCGACGCGGGCGCGGGTCCGTGGATTGCTGGCGCCTGAGAATCCCGCGCTATTGAGGGCCGGACGCATCTGCCTGATCGGTCTGCGCGGGGCGGGCAAATCAACGCTGGGAAAGCTGGCAGGCGAGGCACTGGGCGTGCCGTTTGTAGAATTGGGTGACGTCATAGAAGCGCAGGCAGACATGCCGCTGGCAGAGGTGATGGCACTATACGGGCTTGACGGATACCGCCGGATGGAGGCCGATGCGCTGGCACAGGTCAGCGCCGAACACGACCGGGTCATTCTTGCCGTGGCGGGAGGGATCGTCGCCGAGACGGACACCTACGCGCGTCTGCTTGCGGAATTTCATACGGTCTGGATCAGAACCAGTCCGCCTGAGCACATGCAGCGGGTGCGCGCGCAGGGTGATGTACGCCCGATGCAGGGCCAGCCTGCAGCGATGTCCCAGCTCAATGCGCTGCTGGAAGAGCGCAGGCCGCTTTATGCCCGCGCCGAGGCAAAGATCGACACGTCGAACCGTTCGAAAAGCTCGTCACTGAAAGACCTGCTAAACATCATCGCTGTTCGTGGTTTTCTGGATGCGCGCTAACGCGGCTGCACGGTCAGTGCAGCAGGTGTTCTGGCGCCGCGCCGAAGAGCTGCTGTTGCATCATACCAACCCGTGGGAGCTGGACGCGGCCCTGACTGACAAGGGGTTCGCGATGGGCCCATGCGAGGCGCAGGACCTGCTCGGGCTCGACAAGGTATTGGCTGCTGCGGGGGCCCCCGCCCTGCCTATCTTACCGCGCATGGTGGCCGAAGGCCGCATTGGCAAGGCGGGAAGCGTCGGGTTTTATCGCTATCCCGGCGGCGGCGGGGCGGTAATTGATCCACTGATCGAAGACCTGATCCTTGAAGAGGCGCGCTTTGCGAAGGTCGACCGCGAACCCCTTTCCGATGAAGAGTTGGTGCAGCGCATGATCACGGCACTGCGGACGCATCTGCGCGAGATCGGCCTGAACGACAGGCAGGGGTTGGCCTTGCTGCAAAGGGCCGTCCACTTTCCCGCACAGCTGAAAGAAGCCCTGACAGGTTAGGCTCGGGTGGGCCGTCTCAGAAACCTGATACGAAAAAGGGCCGCGTCTGGCGCGGCCCTTTTCTTTTTCTTTGACCGGCGCTTTAGGCCGCCCAGGCAATCCGCACCGGGTGAATTTCAAACCCGATGTGGTGACCCGCACCCAACAGGTCTTCTTTCGTGAAGTTGTAAAGCGACCGCCAGTAAGGCTGGATGGTCACACCTTCATCAGCGATCATGGCTTGGCCTCGGGCCATGATTTCGCGGCGCTTTTCAACATCGGCTGTTGCCAACGCGTCAGCCAGCAGCGCGTCGAACTCGGGGTTGGCCCAGCCAAACTCGTTCCAGGCTTCGCCGCTGCGATAGGCCAGCGCCCAGATCTGGACGCCCAACGGCCGCGCATTCCAGTTTGTAGAGCTGAACGGATACTTCGCCCAGTCGTTCCAGAATGTGGATCCGGGCAGGATGGTCCGCTTGACCGGGATGCCCGCATCACGCAGCTGTGCTGCCACAGCGTCGGTAGTGTCTTTGCGCCAGGCGTCGTCGATGGACATCAGCTCGTGCTCGAAGTCCGCCATACCGGCCTCTTCCATCAGAGCTTTTGCTTTGGCAGGATCGTAAGGCAGACGTGGCACGTCGGCATATTCGGGGTGCATCGGGCCAACATGGTAGTTGTTGGCGGTGATGCCACGACCGGCATAGCCAAGTTCAAGCAGCACTTCGTTGTCAACGGCCATCACGAGGGCCTGACGCACGCGCTTGTCTTCGTAGATCTTCTTGCCATCCTGTTCTGCGAGCTGGTTGGGACGGATCACGATGGTCGCCGCTGTGGCGATCGTGTGCTCTGTCCAGCCGCCAAGTGAATTCATGATGTCAATGTATTCGCCTTCGACGGAATAGAAGCCATCGACTTCTTCGGCTTCGGCGGCTGAAACCCATGCGGAGGGGTCCGTGCCGTAGTCGACGAATTCCAGACGGTCGAGATAGGGTCCGCCGAACACGTCAGTGCCCCACCATGTGTGATCAGGGTTCTTGACCAGAACACCTTTGACGCCGACCTCGAGAGATTCAGGAAGGTATGGGCCTGTGCCGACAGGGTTGGACATCATGTCGTCCGCATTGTGCGAGGCATGGGTGATGGCAGCCGGATAGTCCGCCATACCCGCGACAAGCGTGATGTCGGATGCAGGCAGGTTCAGCTTGACCGTGTGCGTGTCGACAACTTCGATTGCGCCTTCGATGGCCTGGTTTGTATCGGGGTCGATGAGCGTGGCAAAACGGCCCGCCATGGAGTTACCCTCAAGGTCCTTGTCACACCAGCCAGCGATATTGCGCGCAACATCTTCGGCAGTGAAATCGTCGCCGTTGTTCCACTTGACGCCCTGACGGACTTTCAATGTGTAAACGGTGGCGTCGTCGTTGATTTCCCAGCTTTCCAGCAGGGACGGTGTGAACGTGCCGTCGTTTTCCCAGATGGCGAGATATTCAAGCCAGCCGCGGGAATAGTTGGCGATCTGCGACCAGTCATAGGTGCGCGGATCTTTCAGTGCGCGGACTTCCTGCTGGATGCGCGCGGTGCCGCCTTCCTTTTTGGCGGCGTGACCGTCGGCATAGGCCGGGGGCGTCATGCCGATCATCGCATAGGCTGTGGCGGTCGTTGCGCCGAACGCGCTGGCAATCGCCAGGAATTCACGGCGACTTACCGGATCTTTCTTGGCAGCCTCGGCGCTGTCCAGAACGGACTGCGGCAACGGCTTGCCGGTGCGTGTGTAAAAACTCATGTTCTTCCTCTCTGTTTTCGTCATCAACGCAGATGCGCTGTCACGGGTCGATGCCGCCATTCAAACGGTCATCAGGTGATGCAGTTACCCTGCTATTTGCGTCGTCCCCTTGCGGGTGCGCGTAGAGTGTCAGGGATGACGGTCCTTGCGTCAAGCCCGCTACCTGCGGCCTTTCGGGACAAATCCGCCCGATTGGGCAGATATGTCCAGATTGTGATTGATCGTGCATCCCGCATATGGCCAGATCGGTCAAGGCCGGGGGTCCGGACATGCACCATCAGCGGCATTCGACCCGTGCTGTATGTCGCTTTGGGACAAGCCAGCCTGCTCAATATCAACATGGACAGCTGAGTGCATCTGTCAGTGTCACAGTCTGCCGCTGCGCTAAAATTTTTCGAAGGCACGCCGATTTCGTGGAGAATTGGGTCTGCTATTGATCGAATCTAGCTCTTTTGCCGCTCAGGCGGCGCGAGCGATGCGGATTTTACGAGGTTTGTGGCAGGGCAAACGGCAGGCTCAGGACCGCGATGAATAAGGTGATCGTGAGGAAGATCAGGAGGCGGCGTTCGAACTTTAGGTCATCGCTGCGCCACCAGTGGCGCCATTCGCGCAGGCTGTCCCCGACGCCGGGAATAGGCCTGCCTGTGCGTTGGGCAATCCGCTTGCGGTGCGCGAAGAGCGTGCGAAACATCATCCCGGCCCAGGCGATGAAAAGCGGGGTCATCAGCCCGAGGAGCAACGCGCGACCTGTTTCCATCGGTGCCTCCGACTAACCTTGCAGTGCCTCCCACATTTCCAGATCGCGCTTGTCGGTCCAGATGCGGGGATGAAGGATGCCGCGCGCCTCGTCATAGGCCCGCGACACATTGAAGGGCAGGCAGTGTTCGTAGATGGCATAGTCCTTGAATTTTGGATCGCAGCTTGCGCGCACTGCGTCCCATGCCTCCTTTAGGGTGCCGCCGCGCGCCGCAATCTTTGCGGCCGGCGCGTAAGTGCTGTCGACGAAATCACGTGTGCTGTCGATGGCGCGGGCGACCGCGTCCTTGCCCACCAGGGCGTCGCCGCGACCGGGCGCGATGGCGTCCACGTCGTAGGCCATGATATTGTCGAGCGTGCCGCCCCAATCGCCAAAGTACCCATCGCCGCAATAGCAGGCTGAGTGGTCCTCGACGATGTCGCCGGTGAACATGACGTTTTCGTCCGCCACATGAATAACCGCATCACCCGCAGTATGGGCGCGCCCGATGTGTTTGATGTCAACCCGGCGGTTCCCCAGATAGACCGTCATGCTGTCGCTGAACGTGGTTGTGGGCCAGGTGAGGCCGGGGATGCTTTCATGGCCTTCAAACAGACGTGGGAAGCGCTGAAATTCGCTGTCCCAGTCTTCTTGCCCGCGTTCGGCTACCATGCCGCGTGCGACGTCCGACATGATGATCTGATCGGCGTCATAGGCCGAAGCGCCCAGCACCCGCACGGCGTGATAGTGGGTCAGGACCAGATGGGTGATGGGTTTGTCGGTGATGGAACGGACCTTGTCGATCACCATGTTTGCCAGCCGCGGCGTGGCCTGGGCTTCGACAATCATGACGCTGTCATCGCCGATGATGACGCCCGAGTTGGGATCCCCTTCGGCTGTAAAGGCCCAGAGATCGCGGCCGATTTCATCGAAGGTGATTTTCTTTTCAGAGAGGTCGCCTTGCGATGCGAATGCCTTGGCCATGGTTCTGTCCTCTTGACGGCGGTGCCCTTGGGCACGTGTTGGTTTCAGGTATTTGAAAAAGGGTGAAATTCAGGGGTAGGGAATCGCCGCCAGGATTTTTCCTGCACAGGCGCCAAAACCGATTTTGAAACCATACCCTTGCGCATGGCCGGTCAGGATCATTGTGTCGCCGTCCTCAAGGAAGCTGCGTTCGGATCCGTCCTGCAGGGTCAGGGGTTCCTTGCCCCCCCAGCTGAGTTCCAGCAAGCTTCCGCGCTGGTCTTTTTCCGGGCCAGAGATGGTGCCGGAGCCCAGAAGGTCGCCCGCGTTCATGGCGCAGCCGGAAGAGGCGTGGTGCGTGAGTTGTTGTGCGGCAGAGTAGTACATTTCGTTGTAGTTGGTGCGCGCGATGACCTCTTGTGCGCCGCCTTCGGGTTCGATGATGACTGCCAGGTCGATGTCATAGAGCATCGGGCCCGGTTCCTTCAGGTAGGGCAACAGATCCTTTTCGCGCTCTGGTGTGGAGGTGCGGAAGGGCTCCAACGCGGCGCGGGTCACGATCCAGGGGCTGATGGATGTGGCAAAGGCCTTGGCCTGGAACGGGCCCAGCGGCTGGTATTCCCAGGCTTGAATGTCGCGGGCCGACCAGTCGTTCAGCAGGACATAGCCAAAGATCATCTCATCCGCTTCGGCCACGGTGACGGGCTGCCCCATCTCCGTCGAGGTGCCGACGATGGCCCCCATTTCCAGTTCGATATCGAGCCGCTTGCAGGGGCCAAATCCGGGTTTTTCAGCGTCCGGCGCCTTGAGCTGGCCGTTGGGGCGGTGGATGTCGGTGCCTGAGACGACCACCGTCGAGGCGCGACCGTTGTAGCCGATCGGGATGTGCAGCCAGTTCGGGGGCAGGGCATTCTCTGCACCACGGAACATGGTGCCGACGTTGGTGGCATGGTGTTTGCCTGCGTAAAAGTCAGTGTATTCGGAGACGACCATCGGCATGTGCAGCCGCGCGTCCCCCATCGGGACAAGATGCGGGGCGACGGTTGCCTGATCGGGGGCATCGGTGCTGAGCAGTTCGATCAGCCGGGCGCGCAGGGCCTCCCAGGTGTCGGGGCCCAGGTCCATCACGTCGTTCCAATAGGGGACGTCGAATACCGGTTCATCCCAGAGGGTGACAAGTTCTGCTTCCTCAAGTGCTGCCATATCGAGGATCATATCGCCGATGGCGACCCCGCAGCGCGGCTCCAGGCTGTTGGTGGAAAAGACGCCGTAGGGCAGGTTGTTGAGCGGAAAGTCAGTGTCGGGGGAATTTGCGCTTTCCACCCAGGAGGTCATCAGTGTCATGTGTTTTTCCTATCGGTGCGGCGGAGCAAACCCCGCCCTACGGTTGGTGTGTAGGGCGGGGTTGACCCCGCCACCATCGATTATTTCTTTCCCGGTGTCCCGTCGAATTTCTTTTCGATATCCGACCAGCAGTCGATGTAGTCGTCCTGCAGAGGGGCCTGCTTGGCGGCAAATTCGGTCAGGTGCTGCGGAAAGCGGGTTTCGAACATGAAGGACATGGTGTTGTCCAGCTTTTCGGCCTTGAGATCGGCATTGGATGCCCCTTCAAAGGCGTTCTTGTCCGGTCCGTGCGGCAGCATCATATTGTGCAGCGACATGCCGCCGGGCACGAACCCCTTGGGCTTGGCGTCATACTGGCCGTAGATATTGCCCATCAGTTCGGACATCACGTTCTTGTGGTACCACGGCGGGCGGAAGGTATCTTCGGCCACCATCCAGCGTTCGCGGAACAGCACGAAGTCGATGTTGGCAGTGCCCTCGACGCCCGATGCTGCCGTCAGCACGGTAAAGATCGATGGGTCAGGGTGGTCAAAGAGGATCGCCCCCACGGGGCAGTAGGTCCGCAGGTCGTATTTCACCGGCGCATAGTTGCCATGCCAGGCGACCACATCCAGTGGGCTGTGGCCAATCTTGGTCTCATGGAATTGCCCGCACCACTTGATGGTGACGGTTGACGGCACTTCCCTGTCTTCGAACGCAGCGACGGGTGTTTTGAAGTCGCGCCGGTTGGCCATGCAGTTCGCGCCGATGGGCCCGCGCCCCGGCAATTCGAATTTCTGACCGTAGTTTTCGCAAACAAAGCCACGTGCCGGACCTTCGAGAACTTCAACACGGTACAGCAGACCGCGTGGCAGGATGGCGATTTCCTTGGGCTCCAGATCGATCACGCCCAATTCGGTGCAAAACCGCAGGCGACCTTCCTGGGGCACAACCAGCAGTTCTGAATCAGCTGAGTAGAAATAGCTGTCCACCATGCTGTCGGTCACCAGATAAATATGGCTTGCCATGCCGACCTGGGTGTTCACGTCTCCGGCTGTGGTCATCGTCCGCATGCCGGTCAGCCACGTCAGCTTTTCCGGCGTATGCGGCAGCGGATCCCAGCGGTACTGGCCCAACGAAGTTACATCCTGCGGGATGTGCGGCGCGGATTTCCAGTAAGGCAGCTCAATCTTTTCATAGCGGTGCGAATGCTTGACGGACGGGCGGATGCGGTAGCACCACGTGCGTTCGTTCTGGTGGCTGGGGGCGGTGAAGGCCGTGCCGCTGAGCTGTTCGCCATAAAGGCCGTAGTTGCATTTTTGCGGGCTGTTCATGCCCTGCGGCAGGGCACCCGGCAGGGCCTCGGTTTCAAAGTCATTGCCAAAGCCGGGCATGTAACCTTCGTGTGTGCCCATGGGTGTGGCGGCGGACTTCATAGTGGTTGGATTGGTCTGACGGTTCATCGCATCCTCTTTGCTGGCCCCGAAGGCCCTTGCAGAATCTGTTGCGTTTGTAATAGTTGGATTTGTAACTAACAAGGGCAGCAGCATGCAATCGACAGAATTCGAGCTTGAAAAATTCATTCCTTACCTGTTGAACCAGGCGGCTGAGACCAGTTCGCTTGCCTTTGAAAAAGTTTACAAGGGCCGCTATGGCATGTTGCGCACCGAATGGCGGGTTCTGTTCCATCTGGGCCTTTACGGGCGCATGACCGCCAGTGAAATCGGCACGCGGGCCAAGATGCACAAGACCAAGATCAGCCGCGCGGTGCACCGCCTGACGGAAAGGCGCATGGTAACCCGCGCGCGGGACACCGATGACCGTCGAATGGAGCACCTGACGCTGACCGCCAAGGGTCGAGCCGCTTACGAAGATCTGAGCGGCATCGCGGCACGCTATGAAGTCAGTTTGCTGAATGGGCTGAGCCGCGATGAGGTAGCTGTTTTGCGAACGGCTTTGGTGAAGTTGGCTGAGTCCAAACCAATTTCCTTTACTTGAGCAACGCATTAGGTCAACAATTCTGACATGACTGACCAAGCCAAGGGGCTGTGGATCACGCTGATTGCCGTGCTTGCCGTAGTGCCCGACAGCCTTTTCGTGCGCCTGATTGATGCCGCCCCGCTGACCATCGCTTTTTGGCGTGTCTCGCTTGTGGGGATTTGCATCGGGACTTTCCTGTTGGCGCGGCAAGGGACGGCGCCATTTCGCGCATTTGCTGCAACAGGGCTGCCGGGGCTGATTTATGTGATCGGGCTGGGCGGCAGCGGCGTTCTGTTCGTGATCGCCGTGGCACTGACGTCAGTGGCGAATGTGGTGTTCATCATCGCCTCACTGCCGGTTTTCGCGATGATCCTCAGCCGCATCTTCCTGAGCGAGACGATCACCCCACGCATGTATCTGACCATTGCCGCCGTGCTGCCGGGGTTGGCGATCATCGCCTATGGGTCGGGCGAGACGGAAAATGCGTCACTTGCCGGGGACTTGCTGGCGCTTGCGGTGTCCGCATCTTTTGCCGCTGCCCTGACTGCCGCGCGCGCCGTGCGAGGCACGTCAATGGTGCCGGGCGTCGCCATTGGTTATGTGCTGGGGGGGCTTGCGATCCTGCCCTGGGCAGCACCCATGTCGATACCCGACAGCCAGTGGGTTCTGGTGGCGATGCACGTGGGATTTATCGTTGTCAGTTCCGTGCTGCTGGCCATCGGGCCGCGCTATATCACCAGTGCAGAGGTCGGGTTGTTGGTTTTATTGGAGTCGGTGCTTGCACCGATCCTTGCATGGATCGTGGTGGGAGAGGACCCGGGGTCATATGCATTGGTCGGAGGGGCCGTTGTTGTGGGTGCGCTTGCGGTTTCGAACCTTGTTGCGTTGCGACGCCGGAGACCGCGCGCGGCTCGGCAAGGTCCGTCCTGAGCCCTGAATGACCGATGTTGCACCACGCACCGGGTGGCCTGCTGCCGGTTTTGTGGACGCCGAGATAAGGCGTTTATGAAGCCGGAGAATCCATAAGACGAGAAGGATGTTCAGCCGCGAGTTTAAGCAGGAAGCGGTGGAATTGGTGACGAAGCGCGGCGTAAGTACGGCGCAGGCTTAAAGGGATCTGGGCGACCTGCCGTAAGGTCTGCATTGAGGGACGTCTGGTTCGAGCCCAAAGCCCCAATTCATTCGTCCTCATGGCAGAGAAGGTGGCATGATTTTAGAAGTCGCGAGTGATTAGTTGGTAACGCCTAGAGTTTCCCAGTTCTTGTCCGCCTTTGCGATTTTCTCGTCGGTGTCCTTTTCCATATAGGCAATCGCGCCATGGGATCCTCCCATGAAGAGTTTTCCGTCGACGATCATCCAGGCTTCTGGGTCGACAACGGTCTTGCGCCCGAGAGACATGCCTCCCGCGCAGAAACCACCATATCGGGGCGCATACTTGTCCGGGTTGTCTGCAAACATTGCGCGATGTTCCGGTGACGCAAATTGCCAATTCGCGCCCTGCCATTCCAGGTTGATGTCTGGACTGCCCTCCACGGGTTTTGATTGCGTGAAGTAGGCCACCGGGTCATATCCCGAAAGCGCAAGATTGCTGCTGTCAGTGCTGATCAGTTCTTCGGCAAGAACCGGAAAGCCAGCAGTCATTGATGCCAGTGCAATTGCTATCGCGCGGCGTCTTGTCAGAGTCATAGTCACTTTGCGTGCCTCTCAGTAATGATGGGTCGACTTTGTGGCCAACCCGACTAAAATTCGATAGCCCAAGACGTAATAAAGGCTGAAGACCCACTTAGACTGAGCCAAGTCTACTGTCTGATACCAACGAGGCAAGTAAGTTTGTCAAATCCTAAGACCCCCGCGGAAGGTCCGGCAGGACTTTCCAACCGCCGACTGGCTGCGGTTCTGCATGCCGATGTCGTTGGCTTCAGTCGCCTCATGGCAACTGATGAGGTCAGGACACACGCACGACTTATTGAGTGGCGCGACCTGATCAACCGACATCTGGTCGAATACCGGGGGCGGATCGTAGGGACAGCAGGAGACGCAATTCTTGCCGTTTTCGACAGCGTGGTAGATGCGCTCTCAGCAGCTGTGGCTATTCAGGACGCTCTTGCCGAGAAAAATAAGACGGTACCCCTGGCCGAGCAGTTGCGCTTCAGGATCGGTCTCAATCTGGGTGACATAATCGTCGATGGTGACGATATTTTCGGAAACGGTGTCAATGTCGCCGCTCGGGTGGAGGCCCTTGCAGATCCGGGCGGAATCGCCGTGACCTCTGCCGTGCGTGACCAGATCGGAAACAAGCTCGAACTCCACTTCGAGGACAAAGGGACCCATCAGGTCAAGAATATTGACGCACCGCTTCATGTCTATGCGGTGCAGAAATCAACGGGTGGTATCGCACCGGCGAAACCGCGCAAACGCCGGGCACGTGGCATTGTCGCATTGCTCACACTGGTTGCTTTCACAACAGCTCTGGTGGGTTGGTGGGTTTTCAACAGCAGCACAGTTGGGACGACCCAAGCCACACAGACGTCAGCGCCAATCGGCACCACGGTGCCCGTCAAATCCGCTCGTCCGACCATTGCTGTGTTGCCCTTCGAAAACAGAGGCGGCCAAGGTGATCAATCCTACTTTAGCGATGGTGTCACCGAAGACGTAATCGCTTCACTAGGCCGTTTCTCCGGGTTGCTTGTGCTATCGTGGAGCGCCGTTGAGCCTTTGAAGAACCCTGTCGGGTCCGCGCTTGAGCGCGCGACCGAGCTCGGAGCGACCTATGTCGTCAGTGGCTCTGTTCAACGATCAGAAGATATGATCCGCTTAAGTGTTCAACTGACCGAAGCCAGTACAGGTGTTCTAATCTGGTCGGATCGCTACGATGAAGACATCCTCGACCTCTTCGAGGTACAGGATAGATTGACGCGCCAAATTGTTGCGGCCTTGGCGGTCCGTGTGACGCAAGCCGAGGAAGCGCGCGTCGCGGTGGCGCCCACGAACAGCCTTACCGCGTACGATCTTGTGCTGCGCGGACGCGATTTCATGCGCGAGATCAGTCTTAAAGCCAACGATGATGCAAGGGACCATTTTGAGCGCGCCATCGAAATGGATAAGAGCTACGCGGTGGCATTTGCCGAACTAGGCTACACCTATTTGAATGACCTGAAATTTGGCTGGACCCAGTGGCCGCAGGGCGCTTGGGATGCGGCCAGAGACAATGCGGATCAGGCAATCAACCTTGATCCGTTTAATTCTCGTGCCTACTCTCTGAAAGCTGCGGTCCTCAAATACTCGGGTCAGTTATCCGAAGCGGAACGGCTCATTGACAAGTCTCTTTCGCTTAACCCGAACAATGCGCAAAGCCATGCGGAGCGCTGCAGCATCCTTATGTTTTCCGGAAAATCGGAAGAGGCGCTGACGTCAGCTGAGATGGCGATGGCAATCGATCCATACCCGCGTTCTGACGAAATCAACTGTCCGATGTTCTCATACTATGTAACGGGTCAATTCCAGAAGGTTATTGAACTGGCCAAACGGTTTCCCCTTGTTTCGAATGAAGAGGCGACCAGCCTGTTTGTGCGGGCGGCAGCCCACGCCATGCTAGATCAAGACGCAGAAGCTGCAGAACTGGTGGCAGAGGGCTATTCACGCTATCCGTTTTTCGACGCCAACAACTTTGCCCAGATCTTTTCGTCAGAAGACCAGCGCCGCATCCTTCTGGAGGGAATGCGAAAGGCTGGGCTGAATTGAAGTTTGTCTAGCGCATGTGGGTCAGCCGGAGAGTCATCTTGATTGCATGACGTTGGGCGGCTGTTTTGCCTGCGCGGCAGACACCATGCCTTGCGTCAGAAATCCGCCGTTACGCCCGGAAGGTTCAGTGCCTTGACCAGATCCCGCAGTTCTTGCCTTGCGGCAACGTTCGAGATGTTTAGCTGTTTGACGCCGATGTCCTTGAGGTCGAGCAGCGTCAGACCACGTGGGAAAAGCTCGCGGAAGATCACCCGTTCGTTGAAACCCGGCGCCACGCGGAACCCGATGCGTTTGGACAGCAGGTCGATGACCCGCTCCATCTTTTCCTTGTTGACCATGCGTTGCGCGCCCAGACGGTTGCGCACCACGATCCAGTCGATAGGGGCAAGACCCGCCTGCGCGCGTAACTGGCGGGCGTTCCAGACCATTTCGGAATAGACTGACGGGCCGGTGATCCTTTCGCCGTTTGGGTCGGTGTGAGCCAAGAGATCAAAGTCGACAAAGCTGTCATTGAGCGGCGTCACCAGCGTATCGGCCAGCGAATGCGCGACCTGGCTGAGGCGCGTGTGTGAGCCGGGGCAGTCGATGAGGATAAAGTCATTGCCGGTTTCCATGCCCGCGACAGCAGCACTCAACCGGTGATCATAGACGTTCTCGCCCGGCCGCAGCGATCCGGGCTCAACCTCGGGCAATTCGGTCAGGGACGGGCAGGCAAGCTCAAGCCCGGATTCAGCGATGAACGCCTTGCGGTTGTCGATATAGCGCCCGAATGTGCGCTGTCGCAGGTCCAGATCCAGGCCGCTGACCTTGTGCCCCATACGCACCAGCGCGGTCGCCAGATGCATCGACACGGTCGACTTGCCCGCGCCGCCTTTTTCGTTCCCGACGACGATAATGTGCGCCATGTGCCTTCGTCCCTCTGCCCGCCCGCATTTGCGCAGGATATTGTTGCGGGCACTATATGTGGGGTTTGGCGCTTTGGGAAGGGCGTGTGGCGCTGCGGAAGGGGGGAAAGACCGGAATGACGGGTTGCTTTGTCAGCTGTCGCTGTAATCACGGATGACAAAGTGTTTTGTCGTTGTCTCGATCACGTTCCAGAACCCTTTGAAACCGTTCGGGATCAGGAAGGCATCGCCGGCGCGAAAGTCCTGGATGTCGCCTGTAGCAGAGATCAGCTGGCAATGGCCCGAAACGATGTAGCAGAACTCGTCCCGGTCGGTAAACGCATGCCATTTGCCAGGCGTGCTGGTCCAAGTGCCCGCCAGCACGCCATTGTCAAAATGCACGGTTGTTTCATGATGCGGGTCCCCGTCCACCACGCGGTCCGGCAGGTTTGCCAAACGGCGTTCGGATTTGGTGCCTGAATGGGTGGCAAAGTTGATTACTGAATGGGTCATCAGAGGATTTCATCCTTGAGGTAGTAGTACGGATACATCATCCGCTGTCCTAATCGCCTGAAAGGGGTCAGAATGCCATGGCTTGGCAAGGCAGAAGTGAAGATCGGCAGATCGGGGATTTTTTGCCCCGCGACAAGTTGTGCCAGCCTTTTGCCCGCCTGCGCGGAATACATCACGCCATTGCCACCGTAGCCCATCGCATAATAGACAGCGCGATCCGGATCGGGCTGGAATACACGTGGCATCATGTCGTGACTGACATCGACCCATCCCCACCATGAATAATCAAGATCGACATCCGCCAGCGCAGGAAACTTGCGGTGCAACCCCTTGAGCAGGAGCGCAAGGTGCTTGGGATTTTCCGCATCCCTGCCGGTGATCGCGCTGCGGCTGCCGATCTGTACCCGGTTGTCGGGCAGAAAGCGGTAGTAGTGACGCAGCGTGCGCGTGTCGGTCAGTGGTGATTTGGTCTGAAACCCGCATTCTGCCAGTTCCTCGTCGGTCAGCGGACGCGTCACGATAGAGTTGGACAGGATCGGCATCAGCCGGTGCTTGGTGCGGTAGTTCAGGCCGGTGGGTGTGTATCCGGCAGTGGCAAGCGCCACGGCCCTTGCGCGCACGGTGCCGCCCGGAGTTGTCAGATGGTGTACGCCGTCCTTGTAAGTCCATCCCATCACCGGGCTGGCTGTATGTATCGTTGCACCCAGCTTACGGGCTAGCCGCACGTAGCTGAACGCCAGCTTTGCTGCGTGGATGGAGGTTCCATCCGGTTCCCACATGGCGCCCTGGCATTCCATGTCGCGCGCGCAGTGCTCATGCACTTCTTCGCGGTTCATCATCTTGGCGCCATAGCCAAAGGTGTCATTGAGAAGCGCACATTCCTTTTCGAGGCTGGGCATAACCTTGGCGCGGTGCGCAAGATAGTAGTGCCCGCCGGTCTGCGGCTCGCAATCGATGTCTTCGGATCCGATCAGTTCGTTAAACATCTCGAAGGCTTCGCACACCTCGGCGTGCATCTGTTTGGCAACGTCCACGCCCCAACGCGCAATCCACTGCGACCGCTTAAGCCGCCCGGACGAGATTTGCGCCTGCCCGCCGTTGCGGGTTGAACACCCCCAGGCGACGGTATTGGCCTCAAGCACGGTGGCTTTGATGCCGTGTTCCTTGGCAAGATGAATGGCGGTCGAAAGCCCCGTATAGCCCGACCCGATGACGACAACATCCACATCCATATCCCGCGAAACGGGGCCATCATCCTCGGGCGGTGTTCCGGCCGTACCGATCCAATAGGTTGGCGCGTGATCCCGGTTGTGGCCGGGACCCGCATCCACCAGCGGGTCGTATTTGGGGTCATAGCTGGCGCGAGGCCAGTGACGGGGGCGCAATGTATCAGGCATGACCTTGGTCCTTTGCTGAATGATCGGGTTACGCTTTGAAGGGCGGGCGCGCTTTGCGCAGGGCTTGCTTCACGACGATCTTGCCGTCGCGCAGGGTGAAAAGGTCGGCCCCTTGTGCCTCGACGCGCATGCCTTGGGCATCCGTGCCAGAAAATGTCCATTCAGACACCGCGCGGTCGCCATGTACAAAATGGCTGTGGTGATCCCAATGGGCGTCGCTCATGCCGGCCCAAACTGCGCTGAAGGCATCCGCGATGGCCGCAGCCCCTTCAATTTTGGCGCCAAAAGCTTCAGGGCCACCAACGGTATAGAAAACGCAGTCATCGGCGAAGTGGGTCATCACACCCGCGACGTCGTGCCGGTTGAAGGCGTCGAAAGTATCGGACAAATCCTGTGCAGTGAGGGTCTTGGACATGGGTTATTTTCCATTCGGTTCGAGGGCGTTGCCCGGTCGCGTCATCAGCGATTTGCGGGGCATTTCGGAGGCACTGGTAGAGGGCGCGCCTTTCCGTTGAGTCTTGCTTCAAAGGGGTGCGCGCGCGATCTTTACTGCTTTTTCATGGCTGACGAATAGGGCCAGAAATTGGGCTGATCTAATGCCAGATTGATCCGCTTTCAGCGCAGCTTCAGTCACTGTCCGTGCGGACATCACAGCGATGTCATTGGTATCGTTATCAGGGTCGGTTGTCACATGGCTATGGTGCTGGCCTGGCTGCCTGCAGGGCTTCGCAGGTGCCTTGCGGACCCGTGTGAGTTTGACCCAAGTCAAGGACACCGCCGGTCAGGGCAGTATACTGCCGCACATACCAATTTTTCAAAAAGGGGAGGGCGGATATGGATGTCGCTACCAGCGCCGAGCGGGAAAAAGACGAGCGGACCAATGCCATCGTTGGATTCGAACAGGGGGAATACCCCTACGAGACAAAACTTGATCGCGGGACCTACGAAGATGAGAAAGCCGCGCTTCAGGTTGAGTTGCTAAAAGTTCAGCACTGGGTGCAGGAAACCGGGCAGAAACACGTCCTGCTGTTTGAGGGCCGCGATGCGGCGGGCAAGGGCGGCACGATCAAGCGATTCACCGAACATCTTAACCCCCGGGCTGCACGTGTCGTGGCGCTTAACAAGCCGACAGATGAAGAGCGCGGGCAGTGGTTTTTCCAGCGTTACGTCAAACACCTGCCCACAGCCGGCGAGATCGTGCTTTATGACCGGTCCTGGTACAACCGCGCGGGTGTAGAGCGGGTGATGGATTTCTGCGCGCCGAACGAATACCTCGAATTCATGCGCCAGACGCCGGAATTTGAGCGAATGCTTGTTCGCTCAGGGATCCGGCTGTTCAAATACTGGTTCTCGGTGACGCAGGAAGAACAAAAGCGTCGCTTTGCCAGCCGTGAGACCGACCCGCTCAAGCGTTGGAAGCTGTCGCCTATTGACCGCGCGAGCCTTGATAAATGGGACGACTACACCGAAGCCAAGGAGGCGATGTTCTTTTATACGGATACCGCCGACGCGCCGTGGACGGTGATCCGGTCGAACGACAAAAAAAGGGCGCGGTTGACCTGCATGCGGCACTACCTGTCGCAGCTTGACTATCCTGACAAGAATCTGGATGTCGCCGCGCCGCCGGACCCCCTGATCCTGCATCAGGCCGAGGCCGTGATCCACAATTCCGCGCATGTGCTGGCATCATCGCTGCACCCGCGCAGCCGTAAATCCTGAACCATCGAAAGAAAATAACATGTCTCACGTACCCCATGAACTGACCGAAGAATTTCCCGAATTGACAGATCAAATGGCAGACCTGCGCCTCAACGACGCGCATTTTGCCAACCTGGCCGACCGGTATCATGTTCTCAACCGCGCGATTCACCGTGCAGAAACAGATTTGGAGCCCACAAGCGACGACCACATGACCGAAATGCGCAAAGAACGCATGGCGCTCAAGGATGAGATCTATGGCTATGTGAAAGCGCACGCGGCCTGAACCCGCCCCCACCGCATTCTGTTCCAGCCGCATTGGCGATTGGCACGGGATCGCTGACCGGGACGTCACACGTGGGTCCGGGCACATCGGTGCCGTTGTCGTCTGTTCAAAGGTGGATGCGGGGTCGCGTAGCGTGGGTTGAGTTGCCCGCGCCCAGCCGCCGTGGCAGGGCGCGGGGCCTTTTGGAAAAGGCCGCTGCTGTCAGGCCGCGTTTTCGTCAACTGCTTTCAGCAGGGGGTTCTCCTGCGGCGGGTTTGCGTCGATCGGCCCGGCGTAGCCGTCCAGCACATGACGGGCCACATCGGGGCGGTAATAGTGCCCGGCCGGATCGGCAAAAACCTTGGCCCCTTCGATCATGCCCAGATCGATATCGGCAATGGCAAGCCCGTCGGTATGTTCATCAATCGGATCGGTCAGCCGGTAGCCATCGGGACCAAAGACCATGGCAGAGCCACCACCAGCCTGCACCATGGCACGCAGGTCGTCGTTGCCCATCGTGATTGCATCAAGGCTTTCCTCGGTGATGATGGAATTCGCGGCCAACACGAAACAGCTGCCTTGCAGGGCATAGCTTTTGCTTTCGGCCATGTTCGCTTCGGCAGAAAGCGCATAGGCTTGGCGCACGTCCTTGAACATCCCGAATGACGGCCAGCACGCAACGTGGATCTGTTCGCCAAGCTGGTACATGCCCTGCCGGTTGATGGGCTGGATGTTTTCCCAACAGCACAGACCGCCAACCTTGCCCATCGGAGTGTCGACAACGGTGATGTCAGTCACCGGCCCCTCGCCCCAGACGGTACGTTCCATATGCGTGGGGCGCAGCTTGCGGCGGGTCATCACCACTTCGCCCCGGTCATCAATTAGCGCCTGACTGCAATAGATGCTGCCACGGTCTCGCTCAGCAAATCCTAGCATGACCCAGGTTCCCGCGCTGGCCGCAGCGTCGCTGATGGCCTTCATCTCGGGCCCGTCCTTGGTGATGGCGTTCATGCGGTGTTTCATCACCACTTCCATCGCGGCCATGGGGGGTTGCAGCCAGATTGAAAACGGGTATCCCGGCAGCCACACTTCGCCAAAAGCGATCAGCTTGACGTCTTTGCGTCCCGCTTCCTCAATCAGGGCAATGGTCTTGTCCAGCGTGCCCTGGGCATCCATCCAGACAGGTGCGGCTTGTACGGCGGCTACTTTGATCATGTGTCTCTCTCCATCAGATTTCGCAGATGAAAGAGAGGCTAGCGATGTCGCTAAGGCTGCGGCAGTCCCCGAACGGGTACCCCTGGTCAGTCCAGTCCGGCCCGCCAGGCCGCGCTCATCGCGGTGCGGTTCGAGGTGCCAAAGTGCTGGTTGAGCGCCTTGAGGTGCTTGCGCACGGCGGCTTCGCCCGTCCCCAGATTATGCGCAATTTCGCGGTTGCCCAGCCCTTCGGCAGCCAGCGCGGCGACATCATTGGCGCGCGGGCTTAGCGCGCCGTGTCGTTTGGGCAGGTCCATAAGCCGGGTCGAGGTGCGCGTGGCATGGGGAGACATGTTGAACAGGCCCTCAATCTCCAACCGGGCGGCATTCGACTCTGTCAGGGCGCCAAGGTACAGCACACCGGCCAGATCATCCGCGCGGTAGAGTGGCAGAATGGCAAAGCCTGTCAGGCCGAACCGCCCCGACACGCGTTTGTAAAGCTGTGAGCGGGTCCAGCGCGGACCAAGGCAGGTCAGGGTAGAACAGGGCAATCCCGTCTCGCGTAGATGTGCCAGCACCGGATCAATTGCCATGCCGGTGTTTTCGTAAGCGGCGCTGAACGGGTCGGGCATGCCGAGAATAACACCTTCGCGGGCGTTGTGTTGTTCATCAAACAGGTAAAGACCAACCGCATCCATTTCAGACGACCGCAGCGCGGTCTCAGCCACTGCGGCAAGGTCTTGCATGCGTTGGGTATTCGGGTGCGGCATGCGTGGAGTATCTATCCTGCGCGCCGAAAAGCAAGGATTGCTAGACCTGGCCATCGTCCTTGGCATGGGCCTGCCACATATCCGGGCGCCTCTTGCGGGTCAGTTGTTGGGCTTGCGCGCGGCGCCACTTGGCGATTTCCGCGTGATTGCCCGACATCAGGACGGGCGGAATTTCGTGGCCTTGCCAGTTGGCGGGGCGGGTATATTGGGGATGTTCAAGCAAGCCCTCTGAATGGCTTTCCTCTACCGCGCTGTCGGCGTTGCCCAGCACGCCCGGCAACAGGCGCACGGTGGCGTCAATCATCGCTTGTGCCGCCAGTTCGCCGCCGGTCATGACAAAATCGCCCAGCGATACTTCGGTGATGCCGTAATGGTCGATCACCCGTTCATCGACACCCTCAAAGCGACCACAGAGCATGGTGACACCTGTACAATCCGCCAGATCGCGGGCCATCGCCTGATCAAAGCGGCGGCCCCTCGGCGACATGTAGAGGATCGGCCAGCGGCCATGGGCACTTGACTGTGCGGCCTCGATTGCGGGGCCGACCACGTCAGCGCGCATTACCATACCTGCCCCGCCGCCCGCAGGCGTGTCATCGACGTTACGGTGCTTGCCGATCCCGAAGCTGCGTAGATCATGCGTGTGCAATTGCCAGGTGCCGTCGTGCAGCGCCTTGCCTGTGAGGCTGGCGCCCAAGACACCGGGGAAAAGTTCGGGGAAGAGCGTGATGACGCGCGCTTGCCAGACATCCGCGTAGTCAGGCGTGGCTTGCATCAATTCGCGTGGCTTCAGGCTGGGCGTGACCTTTTGCCGACCGTGAGACCGGGCGGGCATCAGGGGTCCTCCGGCAGTATGCCTAGCGGAGGGTCGGCCACGATGCGGCCTGCCGTCAGATCGACCGTGGGCACGGCGGCCTTTGTGAAGGGCAGAAAAACAGTGGCAGACGTACCTGCCAATTGCACTTCAAGAAGGTCATCTGCACCGTGGTTCTGCACGGTTTTGACACGCCCCAGCAGCGCGCCGCCGGTATCGTAAACCTCAAGCCCGATAAGATCGGCGTGGTAGAATTCATCGTCCGGCAAGGACGGGAGTTGATCGCGCTGGGCAAAGAGCACTGTGCCTTTCAGCGCATCCGCCTCTTCCTTGGTCGCAACGCTGGTGATCCGCGCGGCAAAACCGTTCTTGATCGGGCGCAGAATGGCCAGCGTATAGCTGTCTGTGCCGTCTTCGGAGGAAAGCGGTGAATAGGTCTCAATATCTTCGGGGCGCGCGCAATAGCTTTTGACGCGCAATTCGCCTCGCACGCCATATGCGCCGGCAATGGCCCCGACAGGAATTCGTTCGCTCACATCAGATCCTCCGGCAGTCGGCAGGGGCGGCGGGCGATGTCACCCGCACACAGCGCCATGGTTCCGATAGCCCCACGGGAGGGGGCTATCGAGAAGGTCTCAAAGCGGGTCGACAGGACGCATGTGCCCACCGGATCGCTGCAAGAGTGGCGCAGGTCGCGCCCGGCACGGACGTTTTCGCCGAATGTCTCAATGCCGGGTGCCAGCTGCATCTTACTCTTCTGCGGCTGCTTCTTCTGCAGGTGCTTCTTCGGCCGGGGCGTTGGCGGCTTCGGCTGCTGCTGCTGCTTTGTCGGCTTTTTCCTGCACGCGTTCCTGGGCTTTCTTGCCCGGTGCGCCTTTGTTGGGGTTGTTGCGCTCTTTCTTGGGCATCGCACCTGCGGCCTCAAGCATGCGGGCGACACGGTCGGTGGGTTGGGCCCCTTTGGAGATCCATTCCTGGATCTTTTCGACGTCCATCTTCACACGGTCTTCGCTGTCCTTGGGCAGCAGCGGGTTATACGTGCCCAGCTTTTCGATGAAGCGGCCATCGCGGGGCATGCGTGAATCAGCAGCAACAATGCGGTAGAAGGGGCGTTTCTTGGAGCCGCCGCGGGCGAGACGAATTTTCATAGCCATGGTGTGTAGTCCTTTGATTTAGCGTAGATTTACGATTGGTGTTTTTTGTGGTGCTGAATGACTTCAGCGATGATGAAGTTGAGAAACTTCTTGGCGAATTCGGGATCAAGATCAGCCTTGTTCGCCAAATCTTCGAGCCGTGCGATCTGGTCCGCTTCGCGGGTGGGATCGGACGGGGGAAGGTCGTGTGTGGCCTTGAGTTTCCCCACGGCCTGGGTGTGTTTGAAGCGCTCGCCCAGGGTGTAGACAAGGATCGCGTCGAGCCGGTCAATGCTGGCGCGGTGGTCCTTGAGGACAGTGGCGGCGGTGGTGACGGGATCGGTCATGCGGCCTCCTGAGGGGCTAAAACGGACGTCGGTATCACGTCGGTTTGACGTCGGTATCTGGTCGGTATGTGCGAGATCAGCATCACGCGGCCTCCTTTGGGTGCCGGAAGACATGGCAGGGCGCACCGCGCCAGTGGTCATGGGTCTTTTCGAGAGTCGCGCCGAGCCGTTCTGCCAGCGCGATGGAGCGTGTATTGGACGGGCGGATGTAGCTGATCACGGCGTCAAGACCCAGATGCGTGGCGCCGTAGCGCCGCGCGGCAAGGGTGGCTTCCTGCGCGATGCCTTTGCCCTGGCTTGCCTGTGCAACCGCCCAGCCGAGTTCGGGTTCTTCCCAGCCCGGGGCCATGATGAAGCCGGTGCGGCCCAGATAAGCATCTGTTTCAGGGTCCGCGATGTGCCAGGACCCGAAGCCATGTACCGCCCAATGGCCGATGGTCGCGTTCAGCGACATGGCACTGCCCAGATCATCACGCGGACCGCCGACTGTATGGCTTTGCGGTGAGGCGAAGAAATCGGTCAGGGCAGGCAGATCCGCCAGCCTGGGCGCGCGCAGGCGCAGGCGGTCGGTGTCCACCACCGGGATAGTGTCGGTCATTGTGGTCATGGCCTGATCCCAAGGTCACGCTGACGCGTGATGACATTCTTGGTGCCTGCATGGGTGTGAGCCCCTGATGTCACCGTTGCGCGGGTGGTGGGGGTGGCCCCATGGGCTAAGAGGTGTTTGAGGGACACATGTGTCCTCAAAGCACCTGTTCGAGGGTGAGTGGCGATTCTGCCCGGCGTCAAGGACACGCCCTGCTGCGCAGGGTGCCTGCGGCATCCCTGACCCCGGGCAGAATCACCGCGAAGAGGTTGAGGGCGGAAGGGCGTCATGCAACCGTCCTCGGAAGCACGAAGACATCGCGCGTCACGCCATCGGGAAAAGTGTCACGGTGTGTGATCCGGCCACCAAGGCGCTGTGCCAGCGCGCGGGCCGGCGCGTTTTCGTCGCGCATGTAGGTCTGGACGCGGGACCAGCCAAGCGTGTCGTAGGCCCAAGTAATCACGGTACGGCTGGCCCGGGTTGCCACGCCTTTGCCACGGGCGGCGGGCATGAGCCACCATGTGAGTTCATCTTGCTGCCAGCCAGTGGGGTAGGCGATGCCTGTGCCGCCATAAAAAGTGCCGTCGGCGGTATCGTGGATCAGGAAGATCCCAAATCCGTGCTTATCCCAATGGGCCATGTCACGGGTGTGGATTGCGGAAATTTCCGCATCACTGCGATTGCCGCGATACCCGCCCACGGTCGTTTCGCTAACCGCATAAAAGGACGCATAGAGTGACCGGTCCTGCGGTGCTGGCACGCGCAGGGTAAGCCGTTCGCCGGTCAGCTGCGGCAGGGTATCAGAGGCAGTCAGGGTCACTTCTTCTTTCCAAAGCCCGACAGGCCGGGGGGCAGGCCCATACCACCGCCACCGAATGGATTTTGGCCGGGCATGCCGCCGCCCATTTGCTTGGCTGCCGCTTCGAGCGCTTTTGGGTCCATGTCGGCGGGCATACCGCCCTTGCCGAACATGCCCTTCATGGCTTGTTTCAACATGCCGCCTTTACCCATCTTGCCCATCTTTTTCATCATGTCGGACATCTGGCGGTGCATCTTCATCAGCTTGTTGAGGTCAGAGACCTCCATGCCTGCGCCGCGCGCGATGCGTTTCTTGCGGGAAGCTTGCAGAAGCTGGGGATTGGCGCGCTCTTTCTTGGTCATTGACTGGATGAGCGCGATCTGTTGCTTGAGCACCTTGTCGTCGAGCCCTGCGTTTTCGACCTGCTTGGCCATTTTGCCCATGCCCGGCATCATGCCCATCATGCCCTGCATGCCGCCCATCTGGATCATCTGTTCAAGCTGCATCTTGAGGTCGTTCATGTTGAACTGACCCTTGGCCATACGCTTCATCATGCGCTCGGCCTGTTCGGCTTGAATCGTTTCCTGCGCCTTTTCGACGAGGGCCACGATGTCGCCCATGCCGAGGATGCGGCCCGCGATGCGCTCAGGCTCGAAGGTTTCAAGCGCGTCCATCTTTTCGCCGAGGCCTACGAATTTGATGGGCTTGCCAGTGACGGCGCGCATCGACAGCGCCGCACCGCCGCGCCCGTCGCCGTCCATGCGGGTCAGCACGACGCCGGAGATGCCGATGCGTTCGTCGAAGTTTTCGGCCGTGTGCACCGCGTCCTGACCGGTCAGGCCATCGACCACCAGCAGGGTTTCGCGGGGGGTGGCCACATCCCGGACGGCTTCGACCTGTTGCATCAGCTCTTCGTCGATGCTGAGGCGGCCTGCGGTGTCAAGCATATAGACGTCATAGCCGCCCAGACCCGCCTGCGTCTTGGCGCGCTTGGCGATGGCGACGGGGTCTTCGCCCTTGACGATGGGCAGGGTGTCCACGCCGATCTGATTGCCGAGGATCGCAAGCTGTTCCATCGCGGCGGGGCGGTTCACGTCGAGCGAGGCCATCAGCACGCGCTTGCCGTCCTTTTCGGTGAGGCGTTTGGCAAGCTTGGCCGTGGTGGTGGTTTTGCCGCCGCCCTGCAGGCCGACCATCAGGATCGGCGCAGGCGGGTTATCGACCTTGAGCGCACCCGGTTCGCCCTCGCCTTTGAGCACATTGATCAGCGCGTCGTGCACGATCTTGACGACCTGCTGGCCCGGGGTGATGGATTTGGTCACTGCCTGACCGGTGGCCTGATCCTGTACAGCTTTGACGAAATCGCGGGCCACGGGCAGAGAGACGTCGGCCTCGAGCAGCGCCACGCGGACCTCGCGCAGGGCGGTTTTCACGTCGTCTTCGCTGAGCGCACCTTGTTTGGTGAGGCGGTCAAAGACGCCGGAGAGGCGTTCGCTGAGATTTTCAAACATGGGGCGCGGGCCCTTTCGTTTACGGTTGCGGGATGGCTCCTATTTAGGAACGCCCGCTGAAATGCACAAATACCTCCGTGGGCGCGACGCGCTGACGGAGGGCGATCCCGGATCGCGTCCGGGACCGGAAGGCTTTGCTTCCGGAGATTGGGGGGCATTTACGCCTGCGCGGGCGGTGAGTCAAGCTTTGGCGGCGAGCCAGCGGTTGATCGCGTTTGCGGCACGGGCAGCCCCGCCGCCAGAGGCATAGACGATCGTGATGGGATGGGTCCCGGCGTCCATGCCGCCATCAAAGACCAGTGCCGCGCGGGCCGTGGATTGTTTGTGGTTGCCCTGTCCGGTCTGGATGATGGCCCTGTCGAGGTGGTCGAGTTGCCAGTGTGTCTTTTCGTAGCCCAGAAGCGAGCGGCGGCGTCGTTCGACGCGATTGCCGGGCCGGTCGAGGATCAGCTGGGTGCGGCGGATGAAAGCGGTGGAGAAGACCACGGCGACAAAGAGGCCTGAGCAAAAGAAGATCAGGCCAAACCAGAAGGCGACGCCCATGACCAGAAGGCCCACGCCGATGAAGGCGAGCGAGAAGAGCGCCAGAAACACGGCCAGCCAGATCGGGTTGTTTTCAAGGATCAGCTGACCAGGGGTGTCGCGGGTTATCTTCATGTGTGTTTGCGCCTTTGTCGCTGCCCAGCCAGCGGTTGATCGTGTCAGTCATCTCTTTGGGCGCCGGATTGTTCAGCCCTTGGCGCGAGAGGTTGTGTGTTCCGGCGTCCATCCCGCCTTGCACAACCAACGCGGCCCAGTGGTGGTTGCCGCCCTTTTTGGCGCGGGTGATCCGGTGCTCTGCCCCCGCGACGTCGGCAAGATCGAAGTGCCAGCGCATCAGCCCGCGCGGTGTGAGTTGGCTGAGGGTAGCGGTTCCTGCCGGGCGGTCGAGCACGAGCATGTTGCGTTCTCCGAAAAGGGCGAGCATTCCGAAGAAGCCCGCGATGCCTGCCAAGATCGTGAGGATGCCGGTGACAGGCTCTGCGCGCATGTTTGACAGGCCGACAAAGCACAGCGCGAGCGCGAGGATAAGGGCCACGACGGCGATACCGGTGGACTTGTGTTCAATGATGAGCTGGTCGGGCGTTTCGCGTGTCACTTGCATGCCGCAAGACTAAGGCGCGGCCCTTGATTGTGTCAAAGGCCGCGCCGGGGAACGGATGCGCGCTGCGACAAAGGCAGTCGCTGCCGGATCAGGCGGCCATGCGCAGACCGTCAATCTGGGCATGGGCGCGGGCGAGGGTCTTCTCTGGCTCGGTTGCGAGGGCATCTGCGGCGATGACGGTCACGTCCTTTATGCCCAGAAATCCCAACACGTGCTGCATGTACCCGGTGGCAAAATCGATGTCCGAGCCCACGGCCGTTCCGCCGGAGGCCACTGCGAGGATCACGCGCTTGCCTTTGAGCAGGCCAACCGGACCATCCGGGGTATAGCGGAAAGTGACGCCGACCCGGGCGACCTGATCGATCCAGGCCTTGAGCGATGCGGGCACCGAGAAGTTATAGACCGGCAGGCCGATGACGATCGTATCGGCGGCCTCGAGTTCAGCGACCAGCGCGTCCGAGAGGGCGAGTTCGGCGTGCTGCGCGGGGCTGCGGTCGGCGGGCGGGACGATCCGGGCCTCGGCCCAGCTTTCGGTGATTTGAGGGACGGGGGACTTGGACAGGTCGCGGGTCAGCACGTCGGCATCCCCCAAGGTGGCAATGATCCGATCTGTCAGCGACCGGGTGACGGATGTCTTGGTGTTCACAGAGGAATCGATACGCAGGATGGTCATGTCAGTTTCCTTTCTGGCGGGTCTGTCGCTAATTTGACCCTTGCGCAGATGAACGCAACGGGTGAAAAAGCGCAGGCAGTGTTCACTGGCGCACAGGAGGGTGCGGATGGATAATTGGGATGAAATCAGAACCGCGTATCAGGTCGCCCGCATGGGCACCGTCAGCGGTGCCGCAGAGGTTCTGGGTGTGCATCACGCGACAGTCATTCGCCATATCGATGCGCTGGAATCGCGTCTGGGGGCGAAGCTTTTTCAACGTCACGCGCGCGGCTACACAGCCACCGAGGCGGGTAAGGATCTGTTGCGTGTGGCGGGGGCGACCGCCGACCAGTTCAGTCAACTGGCAGGCCGGATCCGGGGCCGTGGCAACGAGGTTTCGGGTGATCTGGTAGTGACGTCGCTTGAATCGATCTCGCACATCATGGCACCGATGCTGGCGGACTTTCAGCGCGAAAACCCCGACGTGTCGGTCCGTTTCCTGACCGGAGAGCGGCTTTTTCGCCTGGAATATGGCGAGGCCCACGTGGCGATCCGCGCCGGTGTCGCGCCCGATCAGCCTGACAACGTGGTGCAGCCTTTGGCCGCGTTGGAAATGGGGGCCTATGCCAGCAAGGCATACGTGGAGGAATTCGGCATCCCTGAAGGTCCGGACGACTATCCCAAACACCGTTTCGTGGGGCCGGACGACCGGGAAAGCCGCGCGCCCTATTACCAGTGGATGCGTGTCCATGTGCCGGACAATGCGGTCACTTACCGCATTACCGACAGCCGTGCTGCACGGGCTGCGATCAATTCCGGTGCGGGCATTGGTTTTCTGACCCGATCGGAATTTGATTCCAACTCTGATTTGGTGGAAATCCACGCGCCGCGTCCAGAGTGGTCAGCGCCCTTGTGGCTGGTGACGCATGTGGATTTGCACCGCACCACAAAGGTGCAGGCGGTACTGACCTTTATCAAGGATCGCGTCGCGAACGGCGCACTGTGACCCCTGGCGCGCTGGGACATCTTGCGATGTTGGCGTTTTCGGCATTGGTTGCGGGGTCGTTTTCGCTGGGTGCGCTGATGGCGAACGAGGTGGACCCCGCTGCCTTCAATGCGTTGCGCTTTGTGCTGGGCGCGGCCTGTGTCGGGGCCTTGGCCTGGCAACGCGGCGTCTGGTCCGGGGCGGCGCTGCGCGCGCCGTGGCGGTATGCCGTGCTGGGCGGGTTTTTCGCGCTTTATTTCGTGTTGATGTTCGAGGGGCTGAAATCTGCACCACCCGTAAGTGCGGCGGCGGTTTTCACGCTGGTTCCGTTGATGTCGGCAGTGTTTGCCTATGTCTTGTTGCGGCAGATCCTTTACGCACGCATGGCGCTGGCGTTGAGCATTGGGGCGGCAGGCGCGCTGTGGGTTATCTTTCGCGCGGATCTTTCTGCTGTGATGGCCTTTGATGTGGGCCGGGGCGAGGCGATCTATTTCATCGGCTGCATAAGCCACGCGATCTATACGCCGATGGTGCGGCGCCTGAACCGGGGCGAAAGCGCGGTGATGTTCACTTTTGGCACACTTGTAGCGGGGGCGGTGATCCTGCTGGTCTATAGCGGGGCCGAGATTGTGCGCACCGATTGGGCGGCGATGCCAGCGATGGTCTGGATCTGTCTGATATATGTCGCGGTCTTTGCCACTGCGACGACGGTTGTGTTGCTGCAGTTTGCGACCCTTCGCCTGCCGTCGGCCAAGGTGATGGCCTATACCTATCTGGTGCCAAGCTGGGTAATTGTCTGGGAAATTTCGCTGGGCAACGGGGCGCCGTCGTCACTTGTGCTAGGGGGCGTGGCGCTGACAGTTCTGGCGCTGCTGATGCTATTGCGCGATGATAGCCTGCCTGCGCGTTAAATTTTTGGGAACCAAACGCAACCCTGTCGCGTTGAGGCCAGAAGTCACTGAAAGGTCTGCCATGCGGAACATCATTTATCTGGTCGGGTTGGTCGTGGTTGTAATCATCATCCTGCGCCTGCTTTCAGTGATCTGAAGTATCCCCACCACCGAAGAAAAGGAATATCTCATGCGTGGCATCATCTATCTTGTCGGCCTTGTCGTTATCGTTCTGGCGATCGTTCAGTTCGTACTCTGATACGAGTGGAAGGGGCGGTGTTACGCCCCTTCTGCTGACCCTTCTGGCAATTCCTTCGCCAGAAAACGTTCGAACGCATCAAGGTTCACGGGTTCGAATTGCCCGAACCCCTGCATCCAGATCGATGCATTGCGCATGGCGTCAGGCTCAAGCTTGCACCATTTGACGCGCCCCCTTTTTTCCTGAGAAATCAATCCGGCTGCCGTGAGCACGCCCAGATGCTTTGAAATCGCTGCCAGCGATACCTCGAAGGGTTCGGCCACGTCCGTCACAGCCATGTCGTCTTCGAGCAGCATCGCGAGGATCGCGCGGCGCGTGGGGTCGGCCAGGGCCGCGAATACCTGATCAAGGGTCTGGGGCATACCTTGTGGTAAAGCATTGGCAGGGTTGATGAAAGCCTGTCATCCGCGCGGTATGTATTCCACCCATGGCCAGGTCGCGCGGGGCGTCAGTCGCGGATCGTCAGGGGCAAGGCCGATGTCGTCGACCAAGTGATCCTCAAGATGTGACAAATCAAGACTTTGCCGGTTGGCAAAGCCTGCGCGCGCGGCGGTCAGTCTGTGCCAGATACGTTCAATATTTGCATGCGTCCAAGGGACGTTCCGGTGTACTGTACCGCGTGGACTGCGCATCTTTTCTCTCCGATATCCTCATTCACAAGGATATTGGCGGCTGAATCGGGATGCGACAAACGCAGAGTCTTGACAAAATATGTGCAAAAAACGCACAAGTAGATCATGGCACGCTCTCTTCCGCCCCTGAATGCCTTGCGCGCTTTTGAAGCAGCGGGCCGGCATCAGAGTTTTTCAAAGGCGGGCGATGAACTGGGTGTCAGCCATTCGTCGATCAGCCGTCATGTGCGGGGGTTGGAGGACCGGTTGGGGGTGCGGTTGTTCCGGGATCTGCCGCGTGGATTGACGTTGTCGCCGGAAGGGGCGGCCTATCTTGCCCGGATCGTTCCGGCCTTTGATGTGATCGCTGAGGCCACCGAAACGCTGGCGGAAACGCCGGAGGGCAGCGTGAGTGTCAACGGTGAGCCCCTGTTTACGCATAAATGGCTTGTGCCGCGGCTGACCGAATTCGCGGCACTGCATCCACAGGTCAAGATCGAACTCGACGCCTCTGCCGCGCTGACGGATGTGTCGCGCTACGAGGCTGATCTTGCGATCCGGTTTGTCCCGACAGGCGGGGCATACGCGGATGCAGAAGTGCTGACTGACGCCCCGGTCTACCCCTATGCGTCGCCGACGTTGGTGGCGGATGTGCTGGACGATCCTGCCGACGTCCTGCGATATCCGCTGCTGCAGCGGCGCACAGACACTCTTTGGGCCCGGTGGGTCGCGGCGGCGGGGGTCGCGGCACCGGTTGCGCCGCTGACGGTGCTGCGCATGACGCTGGACCTTGAGATGGCATCGGCCATTGCGGGGCAGGGGGTTGTCCTGCTGTCGGCCGAACTGGCGGACATGGACGTAGAGGCGGGCCGATTGATCCGCATTTCGGATGTCGGATTTGACGACGGGGGCTTTCATTTGATCCGGTCCGAGGGCGCCCTGCGGCGCAAGTCGGTGCGCATCTTTCGCGCGTGGTTGCTGGAGCGCACAGCGCCCTGGCGGTCGGAGAGCGGGGTGGAATGATCAACCGATTGGTTGAATAACCATTCAACGCCTCAGGAGGCGAAATTGGGTTTCCGGCGCAGTATGGTGGCTTGAATTAGTATGTAAGATCAATGATTTGCAACCATCGTTGCGCCCGTTGACTCTCCTGACCGCGCGCAGTACTCAACCCCCAAGTTGTCACTTGAGGAAAATGCGCGTGACCGACCCGGACCAACAGCAGCGATTGCAGCAGCTAGAGGCCAAACTGGACGCCGCAAAGAAGCGCAATGCGCCGAAGCCCCGTGTGGACAAGACCGTGGATCAGACCCATCTGGCCTGGCGCATGGTGATCGAATTGGTGGTCGGTCTTTTGATCGGCTTTGGCATCGGATGGGGGCTGGACTGGCTCTTGGGCACACTGCCGATCTTTCTGATGCTGTTTACACTGCTGGGTCTCGCGGCGGGGATCAAGACGATGCTCCGCTCTGCAACCGAGATGCAGAACAAACAAATGGCCGACGCGGCCGCGCAATCTGCCCACGTTGAGGGCAAGACAGACGAAGGAGCCTGAGATGGCTGGAGACGCTAAAGGCGGGGACGAGCTGGTCTTCAAACCGATGGACCAATTCAAGGTGGAGCCGTTCTTTGGGTCCGGTGATGTGGCCTGGTATACGATCAGCAACGCCACCGTATGGATGGCGCTTGCGGTGCTGTGTATCTTTGCGCTTTTGGTACTGGGCAGCTCAAAGCGGTCCATCGTGCCGTCCCGGATCCAGTCGATTGCGGAACTGGCTTACGGCTTTATCCACAAGATGGTCGAGGACATTTGCGGCAAGGAAGGGTTGAAGTATTTCCCCTACATCATGACGCTTTTCATGTTCATCGTCTTTTCGAATTTCCTTGGTCTGATCCCCACAGCCTTTACGCCCACATCCCACATTGCGGTGACGGTGATCATGGCGATGGCGGTGTTCCTGACCGTGACAATCCTTGGTTTCGTCAAGCACGGCGCGGGTTTCCTGAGCGTGTTCTGGATCTCGAGCGCGCCTCTGGCGCTGCGGCCCATTCTGGCCCTGATCGAGGTGATCTCGTACTTCGTGCGCCCCGTCAGCCACTCCATTCGTCTGGCGGGCAACATGATGGCCGGCCACGCGGTGATCAAGGTTTTCGCAGCCTTCGCGCCGCTGGTGTTGATCTCGACCGGGATCGGCCTTGTGGTCACGCCGCTGAGCATCATCGCGATCACGGCGATCTATGCGCTTGAGGTACTGGTGTCCTTCATCCAGGCCTACGTGTTCACCATTCTGACGTGCGTGTATCTGAAAGACGCGCTGCATCCGCATCACTAGGACAATCCCGGGCTGAAGCCCGGCCTACGAAACACTCTCATCCCTCAATTCCATCGTAAGGAGAAATCACATGGAAGGCGATATCGTACAAATGGGCGCATATGTTGGCGCAGGTCTGGCATGTACCGGCATGGGCGGCGCGGCCGTTGGTGTGGGTCACGTTGTCGGTAACTTCCTGTCCGGCGCTCTGCGTAACCCCTCTGCTGCAGCCGGTCAGACAGCCACAATGTTCATCGGTATTGCGTTTGCCGAAGCGCTGGGGATCTTCTCGTTCCTCGTGGCACTTCTGTTGATGTTTGCTGTCTAACTTCTGACGAGACTGATATCCTTACGGGCGGGCGGAGGCCCTTGCGTTTCCGCCCCGCTGTAGGCCAAGTTTCCTGAAGGAGCCGAAGATGGCTGATGAAAACCTAGTCGACAAGACCGCGACCGACATCGGCGAGCCGACGGTCAGTGAGCCCGGCATGCCGCAGCTCGACTTTACCACATGGGACAACCAGATCTTCTGGTTGGTCATGGCGCTGATTGCGACCTATTTTATTCTGTCCCGCGTGGCGCTGCCGCGCATTGGCGGGGTGCTGGCGGAACGTCAGGGCACCATCAGCAATGACATTGCGGCGGCGGAAGACCTGAAAGCCAAGGCGGTCGACGCCGAGGCGGCCTATGACAAGGCGCTTGTTGATGCCCGTTCCGAGGCAGGCCGTATCGTCGCCGAAGCCAAGGCAGAAATTCAAGCCGACCTCAACGTGGCCATCGCCAAGGCCGACGAAGAGATCGCGGCAAAGAGCGCTGAATCAGAGAAGGCCATCGCGGAAATCCGTGCTGGTGCTCTGGAAAGCGTCAAGGAAGTCGCCAAGGACACTGCCAAGGAAATCGTGGCAGCCATGGGCGGCAAAGCCGACGCCAAGACCGTTAATGCCGCCGTCACTGCACGGATGAAAGGATAAGCCATGCGTCTGACCCTGACATCCCTGATCGCGGCCATGATAGCCTCTCCGGCGTTTGCTGCGGACGGGCCTTTCTTTTCGCTACGCAACAGCGACTTTGTGGTGCTGATTTCCTTCCTGCTGTTCATCGGCGTTCTGGTGTACCTCAAGGTGCCGGGGCTGTTGATGGGTATGCTCGACAAACGGGCAGAAGGCATCAAGACTGAGCTGGACGAGGCGCGCGCGCTGCGTGAAGAGGCGCAGACACTGCTGGCCTCTTACGAGCGCAAGCAAAAGGACGTGCAAGAACAAGCCGACCGCATCGTTGCGGCCGCCAAGGAAGAGGCCAACGCCGCGGCTGAGCAGGCTCGCAAGGATCTGGCCAAATCGCTTGAGCGTCGCATGGCCGCCGCCGAAGACCAGATCGGTTCGGCCCAGTCTGCCGCTGTGAAGGAAGTGCGCGATCAGGCCGTGACCATTGCCGTGGCCGCCGCCCGCGAGGTGATTGCCAAGCAGATGACCGCCGATGATGGTAACAAGCTGATCGATGACGCCATCGAACAGGTGGATGCCAAGCTGCACTAGGCGATTTCGTCACCGTGAATGTCTGATGACCCCGGCCCTGCGCCGGGGTTTTCGTTTGTGCGGTGGCGCCGTCAGCGTTCAGCCTCGTGATCGAGCCGCTGTCGGGCGATTTCTTCGTGCTGGCCCGCGCGTTGCTGGTCGCGCAGGGCGTGTTCGACATAGTTCAGATGGTTTTCAACTGCCGCACGCGCGCCTGCCGGATTGCGGGCCTGCAGCGCCTGATTGATCGCGCGATGCTGATCCAGCAGGGCGCCCCGGCTGGTGCGCTGCTGGAACATGACCTGGCGATTGTAGAAAACACCTTCGCGCAGCAACTCATACATGGAGCGCATCATGTGCAGCATGATGACGTTATGGCTGGCCTCGATGATCGCCATGTGAAACTGCGCGTCGAGCTGCGCTTCGGCCTTGAACTGGCGTTCCTTGTGGGCTGTTTCCATCTTTTTGAAAACGGTGTCGACAACCGCCAGATCGGTGTCAGAGGCCAGTCGGGCCGCGCGGTCAGCAGCGAGTCCTTCCATGTCGCGGCGAAAAGACAGGTAGTCAAACACCGCTTCATCATGGCGGGCGAAAAGCTCTATCAGAGCAGGGGAAAACGCGCTGCCCAGGACGTCGGCCACGTAGATGCCTGCGCCGGCCTTGGCACTGAGCAATCCGGCGTCCTGAAGTTGACCGATGGCGTCGCGCAGCGAGGGGCGCGAGACGCTTAGCCGCTCAGCCAGGTCGCGTTCCGGGGGGAGCCGTTCGCCCGGGCGCAGGATGCCGCGCAGGATCAGGGCCTCGATCTGGCGGACGACGGATTGAGAGAGTTTCTCAGGGATGACAGGGCGAAAGGGCATGGGGTCTCCGAGTGATTGGTCAAATGATATGACCAATTCGCCGTGCCATCAATGCCTCAGGTGTTCCGTGTTGGTCAGGATTTGTTAACCACTTGAGGTTCAGAGTGCCGCATGATCCGCGTTCTGTTATTGTGTTTTGGGCTGTTGGCGGCGTGCAATACGCCAGGTCCGCATTTTCGCGGTTTGCCTGCGACGCGGGTCATGGTGGACGGATCGACCTTTGATGTGCGTGTGCGGAACAATCTGGCCGAAGCGATGAGGATCAACATGCAATACGCGCCCCGGTTTGGCCCGATCCGTGCGCGCGCAGCGTCGGCGATGGCGCAGGTCAGCGGTTGCGAGGTGACCGAGGTGCGCGGGGATCAGGCGTTGGCGATCGGTTTGCTGGATTGCGGCAACGGCCCGCCCCGGGTTCCCCGGCATAGACGCCAGGCCGGTCCGTTGGACTGTATCCCGGTGCGCGGTAGTGGCGTTGAAGGCTTTGGCGAGGTCACGGTGGAGTTGGAGTGTTACTGACGCCGGGGTGGCCGCTTGACGGCTGAATATCGCAATATCTTGTGGATAACAGTGCAAGGAACGCCGCCTGTTGTGTGTTTGTATTGACTCGGACCCGTCCAAGCCGTCATTTTCAATCGGGTAACGAGAATCATAAAAGGCGTGGGCAGTGCGCTTTTCCAAACTCAGGCTGACGGGCTTCAAAAGCTTTGTGGACCCCACCGATCTGATCATCGCGGATGGTCTGACCGGCGTTGTAGGGCCCAATGGCTGTGGCAAGTCGAACCTGCTTGAGGCGTTGCGTTGGGTCATGGGGGAAAACCGCCCGACCGCCATGCGTGGCGGCGGGATGGAGGACGTGATCTTTGCCGGGGCCGCAACCCGCCCAGCGCGCAACTTTGCCGAGGTCGCGCTGCATATCGACAATTCCGACCGGCTGGCGCCTGCAGGGTTCAACGACAGCGACAGTCTGGATATCGTGCGGCGGATCACGCGCGATGTGGGCAGCGCCTATAAGGCAGCGGGCAAGGATGTGCGCGCGCGGGATGTGCAGATGCTTTTTGCCGATGCCTCAACCGGCGCGCATTCGCCAGCGCTGGTGCGTCAGGGGCAGATTGCAGAGCTGATAAACGCCAAGCCGAAGAACCGTCGCCGCATTCTGGAAGAGGCAGCGGGGATCTCGGGACTGTACCAGCGGCGCCACGAAGCGGAGCTCAAGCTGAACGGCGCAGAGACCAATCTGGCCCGTGTGGACGATGTGATCGAACAGCTGGCCACGCAGCTGGCGCAGCTGGCGCGGCAGGCGCGGCAGGCAGCACGGTACCGTGAGATCGGGGATCAGTTGCGGCGCACGGAGGGGATGCTGCTGTATCGGCGCTGGCGCGAGGCGGATGATGCACGGGCGCGTCTGGACGAGGAATTGCGCGCGCGCGTGACTGCGGCGGCTCAGGCGCAGACCTTGGTTGGTCAGTCCGCCAAAGCGCGCGCGGCCGCGGAAGAGGCCCTGCCGCCCATGCGCGAGGAAGAGGCGATTGCGGCCGCTTTGTTGCAGCGGTTGGTGGTGCAGCGCGATACGCTGAGCGATCAGGAAGCGCGTGCCGTGGCCACGATCGAAACGCTGACCGCGCGGATTGCGCAATTGGGTCATGATATTGACCGCGAGGGCGGGCTGAACCGCGATGCGGGTGAAACGATTGAACGTCTTGAATGGGAGGCGGCAGAGCTTGCCAAGGCCGGCGAAGGTCACGAGGCGGCGCTGGAAACGGCGGCTGAGGCCGCGCGCGAGGCAGCGACCGTGTTGCAGGCGCGTGAGGCCGATCTGGCACAACAAACCGAGGATGTAGCGCGGCTTGCGGCGCGCCATGGGTCGGCGGAACGGCTGTTGGAAGACAGTCGCAAGATGCAATCGAAGTCCGAGGCAGAAGCGCTCAAGGCGCAGGAGGCTGTGGCGCAGAGCGAGGCGGCGCTGGAAAAGGCGGGCGCGGACTTCGACGCGGCCACGGCGTCCGAGGCAGAGGCAGTTCAGGCGGCCGCACGCGCAGATGAGGCGCTGAACGCAGCTGAGGAGACCCGCGCTGATACACAGGCCCGGGAGGCCGATGCCCGGGCTGAACGGTCCGAGGCGGAAGGCGAGATGAACGCGCTGCGCGCCGAGGCCGGGGCGCTTGCCAAGCTGGTTGAGCGGGACACGGCAGAGGGCGGCCAGATCCTTGATCGTTTGCAGGTCGAGCACGGGTTCGAGAAGGCATTGGGTGCGGCACTGGCAGACGATCTGCGGGCACCCGAAGTGGATGCCGATGGCCCGTCTGGCTGGGCCACGCTACCTGGCTATGAGACGCCGCAGCCGCTGCCTGCTGGTGTCACGCCGCTGACGGCGCATGTATCCGTGCCGGATGTCTTGCAGCGCCGGATGGGGCAGGTGGGGCTGGTTGATCCTGACGATGGGTCTGCGTTGCAGGCCGCCCTGTTGCCGGGCCAGCGGCTGGTGTCGCCCGAGGGGGATTTGTGGCGTTGGGATGGGTTGCGGGCCTGGGCCGAGGACGCGCCGTCGGCAGCGGCATTGCGGTTGCAGCAGTTGAACCGTCTTGAGGTGCTCAAGCAATCGCTGGAACAGGCCACGCAGCGGGCTGAGGGTGCACGCGGGGCGCATGAGGCGCTGACACGCGCCTTGACCGAGCAAACGCAGGCCGATCGCGCGGCGCGCGACGCACGGCGCGATGCGGACCGGATGGTTGCGGATGCCGGTCGCGCGCTGAGCCGGGCAGAGGCGGATCGCAATCTTGCGCAGGGCCGCCTGGAGAGCCTTGGATTGGCTGTCAAACGGCACGAAGACGAGGCGATGTCAGCGCGCAGCCGGGTTGTCGAGGCAGAGCGCGCCTTGACCGAACTTGGTGATCTGAGCGAGGCGCGCGCGGCAATTGATGACCTGCGCATGACTGTCGAAGCCGCACGCATCACCATGATGTCACGCCGGTCCGCGCATGATGAGCTGCGCCGTGAGGGCGAGGCGCGCACCAAACGCGCGCAGGAAGTGACCAAAGAGACCAGCGGCTGGAAGCACCGACTGGAGACAGCCGAAAAGCGCACCGCCGAATTGGCCGAGCGCAAGGCGACGTCAGAGGCCGAGTTGAAACAGGCCAGTGCCGCACCTGCCGAGATTGCTGCCAAACGCGACGAGCTGGCAGGTGCCATCGCACAGGCCGAGGCCCGCAAGGCCGAGGCTGCGGATGCGCTGTCGCGGGCCGAGAGCACTTTGCGTGAGGCCACGCTGGCGGAGCGGGAAGCGGAACGCGAGGCGTCAGAGGCGCGTGAAGCCCGCGCCCGGTCCGAAGCCCGCGCAGAGGCGGCCAAGGAAACCGTCGCGGCGGCAGCCGAACGGATTGCCGAGGATCAGCAGGTCACGCCCAATCAGTTGTTGACGTCGCTCGATGTGAACCCGGATCAGATGCCGACCGCAGATGCCCTTGAGGCAGATGTGAACCGTCTCAAGCGGCAGCGGGATTCGCTGGGAGCTGTCAATCTGCGGGCCGAGGAGGACGCCAAGGACGTGCAGGAAGAGCACGACACGCTGGTCACTGAAAAGGCCGATCTGGAAGAGGCGATCCGGACGTTGCGGTCGGGTATCGCGAGCCTGAACCGCGAGGGGCGCGAACGGCTGTTGACAGCTTTTGAGCAGGTGAATTCTAACTTCTCGATGCTCTTTAAGCATCTGTTCGGCGGCGGTGAGGCGAACCTTGTCATGGTCGAATCCGATGACCCGCTTGAGGCCGGTCTGGAAATCATGTGCCAGCCGCCGGGCAAGAAACTGAGCACGCTGAGCCTGTTGTCGGGGGGCGAACAGACCTTGACCGCGATGGCGCTGATCTTTGCGGTTTTCCTGGCCAATCCCGCGCCGATCTGTGTGCTGGACGAGGTTGATGCACCTTTGGATGACGCCAACGTCACGCGGTTCTGTGATCTGCTGGACGAGATGTGCCGCCAGACCGACACGCGGTTTCTGATCATCACGCACCACGCCGTGACGATGTCGCGTATGGATCGTCTGTTCGGGGTCACAATGGCCGAGCAAGGGGTCAGCCAGCTGGTGTCGGTTGATCTCAAGAAAGCGGAAACGCTGGTCGCCTGATCAAGGTTAACGCCTCTCTAATGTCTCACCTCTAAATTGACTCTGTCGCGACACGTCGTGGCGTGAGGAGGTGATGATGATTGAGTGAAAAAAACTATCGAAAATGGATGGTTTTCATCGCGATAGCAATGTTGCTTCTGGCGGCGATCCGGCTCTGGATCGGGGCTTGATGCCTTGAAAAAGAGTAACCCCGCAGAGCAGCAACTCTGCGGGGTCTTTCATTCAGTGATGATGATCGTGAATGAGAACTATCGAATATCGGGTTTATACCTCAAACCTTGCCAAATTGCAAAGTCGCGGGCTTTGTACATGGTTAACGATAACCTACCTCGGTGCCGTCCGTTCCACCGGCCCGCCCGCCTTCTCCCAGGCGCCGAAGCCATCTTTCAGATGTGCGGCGTCGAACCCCATATCTTGCAGCGTTGCGACCGAAATAGCTGAGCGCCAGCCAGAGGCGCAGTGGAAGACGAACTTTTTGTCCTGGGCGAAGACCTCTTTGAAATAGGGGCTTTCGGGGTCGACCCAGAATTCCAGCATGCCGCGGGGGCAGTGAAAACTGCCGGGGATAAAACCGGTGCGCTCGCGTTCGCGCGGGTCACGCAGATCGACGATCTGGACCGCAGGATCGTCGACCATCGCGATGCCGTCGGGGGTCTCGATTTCTTCGATCCTGGCGCGGGCGTCCGCGACCATCTGTGCGGCTGAGATTTTGAGTGGCATTTTCGCCTCCTATAGTTTGCCGAGCAGTTCAGGCGTGGGCCAGCCATCGACGGCCATGCCAAGACGAGCCTGTTCTGCCCGTACGGCAGCCCGGCTGCGGGCGCCGAGGATGCCATCAATATCACCTACGTCATATCCGGCTGCCTGCAGCTTTGTTTGCAGCGCTTTCATCTGGTCCCCGTCCAGGCCGGTGTCAGGATTCCCGGCATCATAGACCTTGGCCCCTTCGAGCCGGGTTGCGAAATAGGCAGCGGTCATGACGTATGTGAAGCTTTGGTTCCAGTCGAAGTAGACGCGGAAATTGGGATAGGCGATGAAGGCCGGCCCTTTGCGGCCTTGGGGGATCAGCAAGGAGGCCTCGAGCCCACCCGCCAGCGGGCCGTTGCGGGGAGAGACACCAAGCGCGCGCCATTCCGAGGTGGGCTTGGTCGTCTCAAGCCCGGTCAGTGACCAGTCGAAATCGGCGGGTACGTCGACTTCGGCAATCCATGGCTCACCCGCGCGCCAGCCGAGGCTTTTCAGCATCTTGCCGCCCGACATCAGCGCGTCGGGGGCAGAGGTTTTCAGGGATACCTTGCCATCGCCATCGCCGTCGACCCCGTTTTCGAGGATGTCGCGGGGCAGCATCTGTACCATGCCGATCTCTCCGGCCCAGGCGCCGGTCGTGCGGCGCGGGTCGAATTCGCCCTTTGCGAAAAGCTCAAGCGCGGCAAAGACCTGGGGGCGGAAAAGTTCGGGTCGGCGGCAATCGTGGGACAGGGTTACTAGCGCATCGGCGGTGTTGAAATCGCCCTGAAAGCTGCCGTAGTCGGTTTCAAACGCCCAGAACGCCAGCAACACGCCGCGGCTGACGCCGTAGGTTGCCTCGATCCGGTCGAATATGGCGTCATACGCGCGGCCATTGGCGCGACCCCGCGCGATACGGTCATTGGAGATCAGCCGACGCGAAAAATCGACAAAGGGTATCTGAAAAACACCCTGTTTGCGGTCTGCGCGCAGCACGGCTGGATCCTGACGCACGCCGGCAAAGAAGCGGTCGGCGGTCTCAGAAGAGATCCCGTCAGCGACGGCTTCTGCCTTGAGATCATTGACAAAGCTGCTGAATGCGCCGCCACAGGGCGTTTCAGCGAGGGCGGCAATAGGCGCTGTGGCCAAGGTCACAGCAAAAAGGATGGAGCGCATACAAGATTCCTACCAGCTTAGCAGACCCAAAAGGACGGTTAAGATCAGCATCACCCCCCATGTCTGCCAGAGGCGGGTGATGGCTGCATCAATTGCGGGTGGGCCTATGACACGCGCCCCCGTGCCATTGACCCATGCAAATTGCTGCAATTTCCCATCATAAGCGCGCGGCCCGGCAAGTGCCACACCAATGCTGCGCGCCATGGCGGCTTCGGGCCAGCCTGCGTTGGGTGAGCGGTGCAGGGCGGCGTCCTCACGGATCGCAGACCACTGGCCCAACACGCCGCCGGGCAGGGCGATCAGCGCAGCGGTCAGGCGTGCGGGGATCCAGTTCAGGAGGTCGTCAAGCCGCGCGGCGGCCCAGCCGAATTCTGCATGCCGGGGGGTACGATAGCCAATCATGCTGTCGGCGGTGTTGATGAGTTTGTAGATGACGATGCCGGGCAGACCGCCGACGAGGAACCAGAACGCGGGGGCGATCACCCCGTCGCTGAGGTTTTCGGCGGCACTTTCGATGGCAGACCGCGCGACACTGTCGGCGGGCATATCGGCGGTGTCGCGGCTGACGATCATTGCAACGGCGCGCCGGCCCTGCGGCAGGGATTGGCGCAGCCCATCCGCCACCGCACGTACGTGATCCACCAGCGAGCGCTGCGCCAGCAATATCGCAACGACAATAACAGCGATCACCGGCCCGAAAAGGCGCAGGACACTGCCCAGAACGCCCCCGAGGATCACCAGCGCGATCACCACGGCGATGCCCATCGCCCGGCGGTCCTTGCCGCTGTTGTAGTGGGCATCGCACCAGCCAATGAGCCGCCCCATCAGCACGGCAGGGTGCGGCACGCGATCCCAAAGCCATCGCGGTTCGCCCATCACGGCATCAAGCAGCAGCGCGCAGAAGAGAACAGCGGCGGTACTCATGCCAGCGCCGCTTCCAGTCTGTCCCAGCCGGTGTGGTCTGGCAGACCCAGACGCAGCCAGGTCCGTGAATAGGGAAAGATACGTGTCCAGATGTGGTGGCGCGCCAGACGGTCCTGCCATGCTTTTGCATCGGGCACCTTATAGAGCCTGAAGAGCGTGGTGCCGCCGACCAGCTCCGCCCCGTGCCCGGTCACAATCCGGTCCAGACGCGCGGCATCTGCGGTCAGCCGGTCGCGGGTCTCTTCTGCCCAAGCGTGGTTTTCAAGTGCCTGAGCGCCCACTTCCAACGCTGGACCAGAGACTGCCCAGGGGCCAAGGTGATCGTGCAGGGACGGTGTGGGCGTGTTCTGGATTTCGGGCGACAAGGTCTGCGGATGGGCGATGGCAAAGCCCAGCCGCAAGCCCGCCAGACCCCAGAATTTGCCAAAGCTTTTCAGGACCACAATCCTTTTGTCTTGGGTCAAATGTACAAGACTGTTTTCGGGGCAGACATCGCAAAAGCTTTCGTCAATGACGGTGAGGGGGCGCCCGCCCATGTGCCTTGCCGCCCATAGCCTTCCGTCGGGATTGTTGGGATGCACATAGGTGTGCATCAGCGCATTGTCGGGATCATCGGTCAGTTGCATGGTCCCGGTCGCCTGAACGGCAGCCGCGTGTTCATTGTAGGTGGGGCCGGGAATGTAGGCGCGTGCGGTACGGTCGGTCAGGTAGGGCAGGCGCGCGATGATGGCCGATGCACCGGGGGCGGCAACGATTTGCGCGCTGTCGGGGACATTCCAGAACAGGCGCGCGGCAGACAGCAGGCGGTTCATGGCCGCGCGGTCGGGCAGGGCGGTCCAGCTTGAGGCGGGCAGGTCGGGCAGGGGATAGGGCACGGGGTTGATACCGGTCGACAGGTCAAGCCAATCCGCGCGAACGCCGCCAAATTCGGCAACAGCGGTATCCAGCCCGCCGCCATGATCGCGCGTTTTTATCCCTTTGTGCATCACCCGAGTTCCGCAGATAGAGCAGGCTTGCGCCCTTTCGATCCATCGCACAAAGCGGAATTACGCCGCATGTTCAAGTGGATTAACTTATGTTAATCTTTTTGCTCTAGAGTTTAGTTCTTATTAGGATTTGCATTTGATTGCCGTGGCATGACGCCACAAACCCGTTTCCACCGTCTTGTCCCGGGAGGCCGAGATGAACGTATTGATTGTCGAAAGCCGCTCGGAGCTTGGTGAGATCTGGCAGCGCCATCTGGAGCGACAGGGCAACTGTGTGGCCCGTGTCGGCACGCAGGATGCGGCCACGGCCTATTTGGCCTCGCACGCCATCGACATCATCATTCTTGATCTGGTGTTGGAGGATGGTGCCGCGCTGGCTGTGGCGGATTATGCCAACTACCGCCACCCCGATGCGCGGGTGATCTTTGTGACCAGCACCACATTTTTCTCGGACGGATCAATATTTGCGCATTCCGCCAACGCACGGGCATTTGTGACGGCAGAGACGCCGCCTGAAGACCTTGCCGCGATGGTCGAACATTACGGTGCCGAAGCACACCATACCACTGGGTGATCAGCCGCGCCCGTGTGGTGCGTCAAAATCGAGCACCGGGTTGATCGGTACGATCCGGTGCGGATTGATGCTGTCGTGGCTGTAGTGATAGTGCCGCACGAAGTGATCGAAATTCACCGTCTGTGACACACCGGGCCATTGATAAAGTTCGCGGGTGTAGGCCCAGAGGTTCGGGTAGTCGATGATCCGCCTGCGATTACATTTGAAATGCAGGTGATAGACCGGGTCAAAGCGTACCAGCGTTGGGAAAAGCCGCCAGTCGGCTTCGGTCACGGTGTTGCCGGTCAGGTAGCGGTTTTGCGACAGGATATCCTCGAGCCAATCAAGCGTGTCAAAGAGGGGGTGCACGGCGGCGTCATAGGCAGACTGCGACGTGGCAAACCCGCATTTGTAGACGCCGTTGTTGAGCGTGTCATAGACGCGGGCATTGATCCGGTCGATTTCGGCGTGTTTTTCGGCGGGCCAGTAATCGTCGGTGTTGCCGGTGATGCCGTCGAAGGCGGTGTTGAACATCCGGATGATTTCAGAGCTTTCGTTGGACACGATGGTCTGGGTTTCGGTGTCCCAGAGGATCGGCACGGTGACGCGGCCCGTGAACGTCGGGTCGGCGCGGGTATAGATGTCGCGGGCGAAGGGCAGGCCATGCAGCCGGTCGCCGGTAGCCCCGGCGAAATCATCATCAAATGTCCAGCCGTCGCCCAGCATGTCGGGGTGCACAACAGACACATCGATGTGGTCGGCCAAGTCCTTGAGTTGCCGGAAGATCAGGGTGCGGTGTGCCCAAGGGCAGGCAAGGCTGACATAAAGGTGATAGCGCCCCGATTCGGCTTTGAACCCCTTTTGCCCGTCCGGGCCAGGACCGCCGTCCGCTGTGAGCCAATTGCGAAACTGTGCTTCGGAGCGTTTGAACGCCCCGTCTGTGGATTTTGTGTCATACCACTGGTCTTGCCATTTGCCGTCCACCAATAGGCCCATCTTGTCCTCCTTTTGCGTAACAGGGGTACATCTAGGGCATTTGGATGCCATCGCCTATCGGCGCGCATCGCAGAACGACCCTGCGCAAATGCACAAAAGGTGGCTGTCGCAATAATTTAACTTGATTTCAGTACGCTAGACGTCAGCCTAGTCTGCGCTGCTATGGGAAAATGCTATGGAAACCGTGCTTTCGAAAGAGATACAAGAAGGTCTGGATGCGGCGCGCGTTGCTGGCATGCGGGCGTCGTCGCGTTTGCGAATCGACCTGGATGGAAAGATCTATCCGGTGCACCGCATGTGGAAGACCGGCTTTGCTATCGCGGTAGAGGATGCGCCGCATTTGCGCGGGCTGGTCGATCTTTACGATGGGGCCAATCACCTATTCCAATGCCTGATCATGGCCAATGAGGAAGACGCGGGCGAGATGCTGTACGAATTCAAACGTGCCACACCGGTCACCGACCGCGCCGCGTTTGATTACGAGCGCGCTGCCAATGCCCCGGTGGGCCTGATCGAAGCGCCAGACGCTTCGACCTAGGGCGCGCTTACTGCAAATCTGAAAAGGCGTTTGTCAGCCGGTCGCAGGCGTCCTCGACCAGTGCGCGGGGTGTAGCGATGTTGAAGCGCAGGAAACTGTCGCCGCCCTTGCCGAATGTCGGGCCGTGATTGACGGCGATCTTGGCGTCCTTTTCGACGCGTCTGGTGAATTCGTCGCGCGTCATGCCTGTGCCCTCAAAATCGACCCATGACAGATAGGTCGCTTGCAGGGGCATTGATGTGATCCCGGGGATCGCCGCAATCGCATCATCAAAAAGCCGTCGGTTGCCATCCAGATAGGTGACCAGTTCATCGACCCAGGCTGCCCCATCTGGCGAATAGGCAGCCGTGACCATGAAGAGACCAAAGGAGTTGGGGGACGACCCCATTGCGGCCAAGCGGGTGCTGAACCTTGCGCGCAGATCGGGGTCTTCAATGATGACATTGCCAACATGCGCCCCCGCAATGCTGAACGTCTTGGTTGCGGCAGTCATCATGACAAGTCGGTCCGTGATACCATCGATCAGGGCCATGGGCGTATGTTTATGGCCGGGCATGACCAGATCGTTGTGAATCTCGTCCGAGACAAGGATCAGATCGTGGCGCTTTGCAAAGTCCGCGACCCCCTGCAGTTCTTCACGTGTCCAGACGCGGCCGCCGGGATTATGCGGGGAGCAAAAGACCAACATCGTCTCAGAGCCGTCCAGCTGGGCATCCCAGCTTTCGAAATCCAATTCATACCGCCCGGCATTGTTGATCATCTCGCATTCGACCACAGTGCGCCCTGCAGCCCTGATCACCTTTGCGAAGGCGTGATAAACGGGCGTGAACAGCACAACGCCGTCGCCGGGCGCGGTAAAGGCGTCGAGACACATCGCTGTGCCATTGACGAGGCCGTGGGTCGTGAAAACCCAGTCTGCGTCGACGGCCCAGCCGTGCCGGTGCTCTGACCACCATTGGATCGCGGCAAGGTATTTGCTGTCATCCCCGAAATATCCGTAAAATCCATGGTCCACCATGCCCTGCAGGGCGTCGCGCACGACGTCAGGCGGACGGAAATCCATGTCGGCGACCCACATCGCGATCCCCTGATCACGTGGCACGCCATAGATGGCTTCCATCTTGTCCCACTTGGCGCAATGGCTCTCACGGCGATCAATGATTTCGTCGAATTGGGATGGCATTCGGGTATCCTGCAGTTGATTTCGGCGCACGCTAGTTGACTTGACACGATACCTAAAGTGCCAACCAAGAAAAACCAGCCCGTGCGGGATCTGATCGCTTAGCACGCGCGGGAAAGACGTGTTTATTGATGGGGATGGGTCCAGATCGCGGGGCTAGTCGACAGGTGCTGAGAAATCGCCGCCGAGAAAGTCGCGAGAAGCCTGCGAGATCGTACCGGCCCCTGCGACACGCCGAAAGGCCTCTTCGAGGGCGGCGCGTTCTGTTGTCGGGGCGCGCAGGGGCTGCGTGATCCACAAGGGCTCCACAAACAGGGGCGGGCCAACCTGTTCGAGGGGAAAGCCCAGATTGCGGAAATGCTGGGCGAATGCAGCGGAGGTGATCGCGTAGTCGACGGGCTGATCGGTGTCGCCGACAAGCGCGCGCAGGACATCGGTTTCGAAGGCATAGGTCAAGACCTCGACATCGCCCAGCGGTGGGTCCACGTCTTCACCGTCCGAGAGGTAGTTCCCTTCGACGAAAGCCTTGTAGATGCACCCGTCGCAGACGCCGATACGGGCACCTGCGGGCAGATTGAACGGATCATCGGGGTCAACGGTTGCCGCATCGCTTGCCAATTTCACCAGAACGACAGCGGCAAAGTAATAGGGCCCGACAAAGTGAAACCGTTCTTCGCGATCGGTGGAGCGCGATGTGGAAGAGACGGTGAACGCCCATTCATCGGGCCAGCCGTCGCCTTGGATCGTGTTGAAGTCGCTCGGTACAAAGGTTGGCTCGCCGCCTAGTTCGCGGGCAATTTCTGTCGCAACGACAATGTCGAACCCTTCAGGGGCCGCATCGGTGGCGACGGACATCGGCGGGTACTCGGGGTCAAAGGGCAGCACGATGGGGTCGGCCAGGGCCGCCCGGGCGCATAGCGCCATGGTGAGCAGCAGGCTAAGGCGTGCGATTGTCTTCACTTTGAATAACCTCGACGCTCTCGCGCGACCAATCCTTGAGCAGTGAGATGAAAGACCCGAAGTAAAAACCGATGATCAGCCCGCCCCAGTTATTCAGCGTTTCGGGTGACTTATACTCGGGCCAGATCAGCGGCATGATCGCGACAACGCAGATGACCAGCAGGGCAATGATAGAGCTGACGATGACGGCCATATAGACCACGAACCGTTTGCTTTTGATATCCAGCCCTACGTGGGATGGTCGGACTTCGACTGGCATTCTAAGGCTCCTCTGCGTCGGTGATCAGCTGGGCGGTCTGCACCAGCTCTTTGAGGCGTTGGTCTTGGCTATTGGTGGCAAAGTTCAGCTGGGCGCGGATGCGGTCGGCGGATCTGGAAAACCGTGTCCATTGTTGTTTCAGGAATGGGTTTCCGGCGGTTTCGCTGATATAGGCGTCGGCTGATCGGTCGGTCTGCCCTGCGCCGCCGCTAAGCTCTTCCAGACAATCCGCCCAAGATAGGTACAAAGCGCGCTGACTTGCCCAGTTGCTGCTGAGCGCTTCGGCGTGGGACAGGGCACGTTCATTGTTGTCGATCAGCGACTGGCAATCTTTTTGTTCACTGTGCAGCACCGAGAGGGTGTGAAAGATGCGTGTCACAGGCAAGGCGGTGTCCTGGGGGTCGGAAAAGTCCAGTGATGCGATCATCTCGTCCCCGAGCCGGATGGCAAGCTCTGCGGCGGTATCGGTGCGGGTCAGCGGCATGTCGAGCTGTGGCACCCGCATCAAGGTGGCCAACAGTTCTGACTGGATACGCCATTGTTCGTTTTTGGGCAGTCCGTCGAAGTTGCCAAGCGCCTGGATATCGGTGCGCGAGGCCACCAGGCCATTGAATGTCTCGCCGCGCGACAGGGCACGGCTGGTGACCTTGAGGGCCATCAGGTAATTGTCGAGCCTTGGGTCGATCTCAACGGCATTGGCCGCTGATTTCATAGCGCGTTCAAAGGTTTCCGGGGTGGGCTGTGCATCGCGCAGGATGCTGTTCGTCTCGCTGCGGTAGAGTTCGGCCAGCACCGACCGGCGCTTGAGAGCCACGCCCATTTCGATGTCCTGACCGATCATGTCGTTGCGGATGCGGCGGATACGGGGGCCGATCCTGTTGTCAGGGGTGACGGGGAAGTATCCATTCGCTGAGGCCACGACCATGACATAGTTGTTGCGCACGTTGTCGGCTTTGAAACGGGTGGAAAAATCATAGTCCGGCGGGGACAGATCGCTGCTGTCTTCATCGACGATCAGGTCGTCCGAAGGCAGGTCGGTTTTATCGCTCAGGACATAGACGTCGACACGGGGGCTGTCGAAAGCGGGGGCGTTCACGCCCGGCTCATGCAGCTTGCCCACCACCTTGACCGCATCTTGCGCTATGGCGGGTTGACCCACAAGCACAAGGGCAAGCGCGCATGCTATTCCACGCAGTTGCATCCGCTGATTTCCCCCTCGTCGTTTTTCGTCTGGGCACAGCACTTCATTCCGTTGCTCAGGGTGCAGCAAAAGAGCACATCGCCATCGGCAAGGCGTGGTTCAGCGCAGGGTGTGGCACCGCCCGGAAGCTGAAAAAAGCTGGCAAATACAATCGCAAACAGGTCTGTCGGCACAGCGGCATCCCCTCAAATTCGTCAATGAATAGATTAACTCTATCACGAAAGCGCCCGTATAGGAAGAATTTTCCACCCAGAGTGGAGTTTTGGGTGCAGACGCCGGAGGTGCTGACGTGTTGCCCCTGCCCGCGTCATCCCCTAAATCAGGCGCATGAAACGAACGATCCTCTTGCACCCAGACCCGCGCCTGAAAAAGGCAAGCGCGCCTGTGTCCGATATCACGGACGAAAGGCGCAACCTTGCCGATGACATGCTGTCAACGATGTATGCCGCACCGGGTATCGGCCTTGCGGCACCGCAGATCGGGGTGCTGGAGCGGCTGATCGTGCTGGATTGCGTCAAGGAAGAGGGCGCGGAGCCGCGGCCGCTGGTCATGTTCAACCCTGAGGTAGTCGCTGCCTCTGATGAACTAAACACGTACGAGGAAGGCTGCCTGTCGCTGCCGGATCTTTACGCCGATGTCACCCGGCCCGAGGGGGTGGACGTGCGCTGGATGGATCGTGACGGTAATGAACAGACCGAAACCTTTGATGGCCTCTGGGCGACCTGTGTTCAGCACGAGATCGACCACCTGGATGGCAGGCTTTTTATTGATTACCTCAAGCCCCTCAAACGGCAGATGATGACCCGCAAGATGGTCAAGCTGAAGCGTGAGTTGGCGCGCGGATGAGCGTTCTTGAGATTTTGCGCTGGCCTGATCCGCGCCTTGCCGAGACCTGTGCGCCGGTGACGGACATCACGCCCCGGATCGAGGCCTTGGCCAATGATATGCTGGAAACGATGTACGCGGCACCGGGTCGGGGGTTGGCGGCGCCTCAGGTCGGGGTACTGGAAAGGATGTTCGTGATGGACACGGGCTGGAAAGAGGGCAAATCCGACCCGCTTGTCTGCATCAACCCGATGTTGCAAGAGGTCAGCGAAGACCGCGCGACCCATGCCGAAGGGTGCCTGTCGATCCCCGGGGTCAGCGCCGATGTTTCGCGGCCCGCGCAGGTGCAGATGGTCTGGACCGGCCTGAACGGGGCGCGGTATGTGCAAAGTTTCGAAGGGTTCGCTGCCGCTTGCGCGCAGCACGAGCTTGATCATCTGGATGGGGTCGTGACCTTTGATCATCTTGACGGTGAAACCCGCGCGGCCAAGATCGCAGAATATCAGGCGCAATGACCGTTCGCCGATTCATCCCCTGGCCCGACAACCGCCTGCGCACAGCGGCAGAGCCTGTGTCTGAGATCACTGATGAGATCCGAACGCTTTGGGAGGATATGATCGAGACGATGGATGCCATGCCGGGTGTCGGGCTGGCCGCGCCGCAAATCGGCGTGATGCTGCAGGTGGCAGTGGTAGATGCCTCTGAAACGCGCAACCGGCGCATCCGCATGGCGAACCCTGAGGTCCTGGAACGTTCAGCCAAGCTGAGCACACACGAAGAGGCCAGCCCCAATCTGCCGGGCGTATCGGCCAGCATCAAGCGCCCGCGCGCTGTCTCTGTGCGGTATCTCGATGAGAACGGTGTGGTGAACCGGGGCGATTTCGTCGGGCTTGAGGCCACCAGCGTGCAGCATCAGATCGATCATCTGCAGGGACGGATGTACTTTGACCGTCTGAGCAAGGTGAAGCGGGACATGCTGCTGCGGCGCGCGAAGAAAGTGAAGGGCTAGGGCAACCTGCCCGGTCAGGGGGACCAGATGCGCATCATTTTCATGGGAACACCCGATTTTTCGGTGCCGGCACTTGAGGCGCTGGTGGCGGCAGGGCACGACATTGCCTGCGTCTATACACAGCCGCCGCGCCCCGCCGGGCGCGGGAAAAAGGATCGCCCTGGCCCTGTGCACCAGAAAGCAGAAGCGCTGGGGTTGCCCGTGCGGCATCCGGCATCCTTGAAGACAGAACAGGCCCAGGCCGAATTTGCGGCGCTCAAGGCAGATATCGCCGTGGTCGTTGCCTATGGTCTGATCCTGCCGCAGGCGGTTCTGGATGCGCCTACCCATGGCTGCCTGAACATCCACGCCAGCCTTTTGCCGCGCTGGCGGGGGGCGGCGCCCATCCATCGCGCGATCATGGCGGGGGATGCGCAGACGGGGGTTTGCATCATGCAGATGGAGGCCGGCCTTGACACTGGCCCGGTTCTGCTGCGGCGCGAAACGCCCATCGGCGCGGCTGAAACCACGGCTGAGTTGCATGATCGTCTGAGCGCCATCGGTGCCACCGCGATCGTGGATACGCTTGCCGATCTGGCGCACCTTTCGCCAGTGCCACAACCGGACGCGGGCGTCACTTATGCTGCCAAGATCGACAAGGCCGAGGCGCGGATCGACTGGGCGCGCCCTGCGGTAGAAGTGGATCGTTTGATCCGGGGACTATCGCCCTTTCCGGGGGCCTGGTTCATGCTGGACGGGCACAGGATCAAGGTGCTTGGCTCTATGCTGGCGCAAGGAGTTGGCGCGCCGGGCGAGGTGATTGATGCCCACCTGCGCGTGGCCTGTGGCACCGGGGCGGTTCAGCTTACGCGGTTGCAACGGGCGGGCAAGGCAGCGCAGGATGTGGGCGTGTTTCAAAGTGGCGCGCAGATCGTGCCCGGCACTGATCTGAGCAAAGGATAACGCGATGTTTCCCACCATGATCGGCACCGTCGTGATCGCCGGGATCATCGGGTATCTGTCTGAAAAGACCAACTTTACCCACAACGGTATCCTGCAGAGCATCATCATTTGCGTGGGCGGCGCGCTCTTGTTTAACTTTGTCGCGCTGATGTTTCGGATTGGGTTTTCGTCGCCTGGCGTGAATGCGATCGTCGCCTCTGTCGGGGCGCTGATTATCGTGCCGTTTCACTGGCGGAAATGACGGGACAGAGTTTACGGGAAAGATGAAGCGCGGGATGCTGTTTAGGTCTTTGGCGGAGCACTTTTGTAGACAGGCAGGTGCCAGCCGAAGTGCAGCGACCCTGCGCGCAGGACCCAGGTGACGACCGCGCCGATGAGCAGGGCCGTTGTCGTTTCTGTCAGGTAGGTAGCGCAGCCGATGGTGGTCGCGGCACCGGCGAAGGCGGCGGTGACGTAGAGTTCCCCCTGTTTGAGGACAACCGGCACATCGCCAACCACCACGTCCCGCATCAGCCCGCCCATGCAGCCTGTGATCATGCCCATCAGGATGACGATCACCGCGGATTGATCAAGCGAGATCGCCACGCCAGCGCCCGCGGCCACAGCCACAGCGAGCGCAAAGCTGTCCAGCCAGATCAGCGCGCGCAGGCGGCTTTCCAGCAGATGTGCGGAGAAGAAGATGATCAGCGCAGCGCCAGCGCCAACGGCGAGATATGTGGGATTGGCGATCCAGAAAATCGGGTTGCGGTCCAGCAGCACATCCCGGATGGTGCCGCCGCCGACCGCTGTGAGGCAGGCGATAAAGGCAAAGCCCACCAGATCAAGCTGCGCACGGCTGGCCACCAGCGCGCCCGTGATCGCGAAAATCAGGACAGAGGCGTAGTCAAGCAAGCTGAGCAGTGTCACAGGGCGGCCTCGATCCAGTTCAGTGCGCGCTGACAGGGGCCTTGGAGCGTGCTGCGTGCCTGCGCAAGTGTTATCCATTCAAAGCGATGGGGCTGCCCACCCCCGTCCGGGCAGGGGTGCTGCCAGCGGGCGCGCACCGGCGGGGCGATGCGGCACAGCGCGAAATGCCAGTGTTCATCGTCGACGATTGCATCAGACTGGCCCAAAACAAGGGCCGCGCGGGTTTCGAGCCCGCTTTGCTCAAAAAGCGCACGTGCGGCGGAGGCGTCAGCCCGTTCGCCGTTACGGATGTGGCCGGTGATCAGGTGCAGCCCGTCCGAAGGGTGCGCAAGGATCGGCAGGCGCTGGGGGGCGCCGTCCGGGTGCAGGGCGACCGGGCAAGAGACCGCATGCGTCATGGTTTGAAGGGTTTCATGCCGTCGCGGGCCAGCTGGTCGGCGCGTTCGTTTTCCGGGTGGCCCGCGTGGCCCTTGACCCATTCCCACGTGACCTCATGGCGCGCTTGTGCCGCATCCAGTCGCTGCCACAACTCGGCGTTTTTCACGGGCTTTTTGGAGGCGCTTTTCCAACCGTTCTTCTTCCAGCCGAAGATCCACGATGTGATCCCGTTTTTCACGTAATTGCTGTCGGTGACGATGGTGATCCGCGAGGGCCGCTCAAGCGCTTCGAGCGCGTTGATCGCGGCGAGAAGTTCCATGCGGTTGTTGGTGGTCTGGGCCTCGCCCCCCTTCAGTTCGCGTTCCTTGACGATCTTTTCACCTTCCATGGCCCGCATCAGCGCGCCCCAGCCGCCGGGGCCGGGATTGCCGGAACACGCGCCATCGGTGTAGGCGAAAAGATCAGCCATCGGCGCGAATGACCGCCCAGCCGGAATATTGCCCGCTAAGGCCCTTGCCGTAGCCCGTCCAGTTTTCGGCGGGGGTAAGACCGGCGGTGCGCAGATGATCCTCAAGCTCTTCCAGCGTATAGTAGGTGTAGAACCGCCCCAGATCGTCGCGGCCTTCACCGGTGCCAGTTTTCATACCGATAAAGAACACGCCACCCGGGCGCAGGGCGCGGCGCAGGCGGGCAAGGTGGCCGGGAAAGTCGGCGCGGGGGGCGTGGAGCAGGCTGAAGCTGGCCCAGATGCCATCATAAGCATTCTCCGCATCGATATCTTCGAAGTAGCCGTGGCGGGCGGAGACCCCGGGCAAAAGATCGGCGCGGCGCGCCATTTCTGCAGAGCCATCGATGGCAGTGACCTTGAGGCCCGCGTCCGCCATCAGGCGGGCGTAGTTGCCGGGGCCACAGCCGACGTCCAGCACCTGAGCCCCTGCGGGACAGGCGGCGATGAACTCAACGATCCGCGCGTCGCGCGCGGCCTCTTCGGTCATCATCTTTTCGTAATCGTCGGCCTGGGCATCATAGACCCCCAGTGTTTCGCGATCGCTCATGCCCATGCTCCTATGCCAAGACAAATCAATACAACCGCCGTCAGCGGAATGCGCAGGGACATCCACCAGTCAGGGGCCATTTCCCAGCGCTGGAAGGCGTAATCAAGGATCAAAAGCGCCGCAAATCCTGTCATCAGGTTGATCAGTGCGGTTGCAGCCTGCCCCCCCGGCATGAAGAACCACCAGAGTGCGGGAATTGTCGCGCAGGCATATCCGATGGCCGCCTTGCCGCCGCTTTGCGTCGTGGCAAAGCCCCAGAGTACGCCAGACATGAAGGCAAGGATGATACCGCCATAGCGGATCAGGATCAGCTGGCCGTCGCCGGTCAGTACGGCAGGCAGGGGCAGGGGGCGTTGCGTGCCGATGCCAAGCACCAGCAGTGCAGCCCAGACAAAGGGGATCAACCCTGCGGCGCCCAGCAGGAGGGCAGATGGCGGGACGCGCCTCATGACCTTTCCAACGCCAGTCGGCCAGCAAGGGCGGCAAAGATGGCGGCAAAGCTACGGTTGAGTACGGCCATGACGCCGGCAGATCCTAGCACGCGCGCCCGCGCGGCAGCGGCGAATACACCGTAAAGGACGAAGACGCCAAATGTCATGGCCATGAATACCGCACCAAGCAGGGTCATTTCCAGGGTTGCGGTCGCCGGGGTGCCGGACAGAAAGGGAGGCAGCAACGCCAGAAAGAAGATCGACAGCTTGGGGTTTAAGATGTTGATAAGGGCCCCGCGCTGTGCGGTGCGCCACCCGCTTTCGCGCGTGCCTTGTGCCGTGACATTCAGTGCGCCACCCGATTTCAGCATTTGCCATGCGAGATAGAGCAGATAGGCAACGCCCGCCCATTTCACCACCTGAAAGAGGACGGCGGATGTATGCAGGATTGCCGCCAGCCCAAGAGTGGCTGCGGCAAGGTGGGGCACAATGCCGAATGTGCAGCCCAGGGCGGCCCAGAGTGCTGCGCGGCGGCCCTGACCAAGGCCCATCGCAAGCGTGTAGATGACCCCGGTGCCGGGGGCGATGACGACGACAAGGGCGGTCAAGAGGAACTGGAGCGATATCATCGGGATCCTTTCAACTCGGCAAGAACACGGGCGATCCGCGCGGCCTGTGTTTTTGGACTGCGGGCTGCATTGATCGGCGCGATCAGACCGCGCCTTTTGCCCGGGGTCAAGCGCTGCCATTCCTGTGTCAGCGCGGCACTGCGCAGAGCGGTTGTCAGGGCGGGTGGTTCGTCGACTTGGTTCGGATCAGCGGCGCGCAGGCGGACCTCCACCCTGTCGCCCGGGTCGATACCCGCCTCCTTGAGGAAGGTCTTGCCGGTATAGAGAAACGCGGTTTCGATCACCGGTGCGCGGGTCACGGCGAGATTCACAGGGGCGTCGGCGATCTCGCCCTCCACCCGTTTCGGCGCACCCAGATCGACAAGGATGTCATCGGGCAGGGGCAGCACCGTGTAAGTCGATTTTCCCCAGTCCATGGGGATGATCCGGGCGTCAAACGTGATGTAGGGGCGCATGGGTGCGGGTGCCTTCAGGCAGGTTCGCGCAGGACGCGGGGAACCTTGAATTCCACGTTTTCCCTGGCGGTTTCCACCAATGTGCGCGTGACGTCATAGCGTGCCTCAAAAGCGTCGATGACTTCGTCGATCAGCACTTCGGGGGCTGAGGCACCTGCGGTGATGCCCATGCTGGTGATCCCTTCCAGCGCGCGCCAATCGATGTCTGTCGCGCGCTGGACAAGTTGCGCATAGGCGCAGCCCGCGCGTGCGCCGACCTCGACCAGCCGTTTGGAGTTTGACGAATTGGGGGCGCCCACAACCAGCATGGCGTCGCACTTTGGCGCCATCGCCTTGACCGCTTCCTGGCGGTTGGTGGTGGCGTAGCAGATGTCTTCCTTGTGGGGGCCAACAATTGCGGGGAACCGGGCCTGCAGCGCTGCGACCACTTCGGCGGTGTCATCGACGCTGAGTGTGGTCTGGGTGACATAGGCCAGTTTTTCGGGGTCGCGCACGTCAAGCGTGGCGACATCGTCGGGCGTTTCGACCAGCAGCACCTCGCCTTCGGGCAACTGGCCCATGGTGCCCAGCGTTTCAGGGTGGCCCGCGTGACCAATCATCACCATCTGCAGGCCGTTGTCATGATGGCGCTGCGCCTCGATATGGACCTTGCTGACCAGCGGGCAGGTGGCATCGACATAGACCATATTGCGCGCCTGCGCGGCGCTGGGGACGGATTTCGGCACGCCGTGCGCTGAAAAGATCACCGGGCGGTCGTCGGGGCAATCCTCCAGCGTGCTGACAAAGACCGCGCCATTGTCGCGCAGCCCGTCGACCACGAACTTGTTGTGCACGATCTCGTGGCGGACATAGACAGGCGCCCCCCATTTCTCCAGCGCCATTTCGACGATCTTGATGGCGCGGTCCACGCCGGCGCAGAAGCCGCGCGGGGCAGCAAGGTAGAGGGTCAGGGGCGGCTTGGTCATGTGCAGGCTCCGGAATACGGGATGCCTGAGAGGTAAGCCTTCGCGGCGCGCGGGTCCAGCCCCTGAGCGCGCAGGCGGGCTCGTGCGGTGACGGTCCGGCAGATGTCTGGCAAGGCCCGCTTACCGCGTTAGTCGTCGTTGGACGACTGAGGCTCGCGCGGGGGGCGACCGATGACGTCGCGCAGATCGTCAAGCTCGATGAAATTATCGGCCTGGCGACGCAGATCATCGCTGATCATGGGGGGCTGGCTTCGGATCGTGCTGACCACGGATACGCGCACGCCCTGACGCTGAAGGCTTTCCACAAGCGGGCGGAAATCGCCGTCGCCCGAGAAGATAACAATGTGATCGACGCGCGGCGCCAGTTCCATCGCATCGACGGCCAGTTCAATGTCCATGTTGCCCTTGACCTTCCGGCGACCCATGCTGTCGGTGTATTCCTTGGCGGGTTTGGTCACCATGGCAAAGCCATTGTAGTTCAGCCAGTCGACCAGGGGGCGGATGGGTGAATATTCATCATTCTCGAGCAACGCGGTGTAGTAGAAGGCGCGCAACAGCTTGCCCCGGCGCATGAACTCCTGTTTGAGAAGTTTGTAGTCAATATCAAACCCAAGGGTTTTGGCGGCGGCATACAAATTGGAGCCGTCAATGAAGAGCGCGAGGCGCTCGTCCTTGTAAAACATCTTGTCGTCCTTTCAGCGGGCCGTCGCTATACAATAAATTTGGTTTTAACTCAGACCCGGAGGCGCGGGTGTACTCTGCAACTTTTTACCGTCGCCCCGCTCGGTTGTGCACCAGTAAGGATTTTTGACCATGCTGCAAGAGCCAGGTCACGGGGAAAACGGCAATTCGACGCTCAAATACGGTTTCAATTACCTAATTGCGCTTGGTGCTAACCTTACGTCATCAGCCGGACCGCCCCAAGATACGCTGAAAACGGCGCTCGAGAGGCTTGTTGCAGACGGCGCGGTGATTCGCGGCGCGAGTGCATTCTACCATACCCCGGCGTTTCCTCCGGGGTCTGGACCCGACTATGTAAACGCAGTGGCAAGTATCAGCGCAAACTGGGCGCCGGATGAGATGTTGAAGCGCTTGCACAAGGTTGAGGCGATGATGGGGCGCGTGCGAACGAAGCGCTGGGCGGGGCGGACCCTAGATCTGGACATGATTGCGTGTGGTGATGCGGTATTGCCCGATCTGGAAACCTATAGGTTATGGCACGGTTTGCCACTGGAAGAGCAGATGCGGGACAGCCCTGAGCAGTTGGTCCTGCCACATCCGCGGTTGCAGGATCGTGCGTTTGTACTGGTCCCGTTGGCAGATGTCGCGCCTGAGTGGGTGCATCCTGTTCTGGGTACAAGCGTTAAGGAGATGCTGACAGCGCTTCCTGCGGAGGATCTTAAATCAGTGAGGCCCATCTGAAGCTATGCAGGCGAAGATCGACACCGAAAGACACGCCGGGACTTTTGCGTTGCGTTCTGCTGTTGCCTCGCTTTTGCTGTGGCATGCCCCACGTCGAGGATTTTAGACATGACCGCGCGCAAGCTTTACCTCGGACCGCTGACGGACAGCAGACGGTGGGATATGGTCGACATTCGCCCGGACGACGTCATTGTTGTCACGCCGCCAAAATGTGGCACGACCTGGATGCAAACCATTGTGGCCCTGCTGTTTTTTGCCGATCCCGAGATCGAGACAGAGCTGTCATTCAAGATGCCCTGGGTCGACATACGCATTCGCGAGATGTCCGAGGTCGCTGCCCGTCTGGATGCGATGACCCATCGGCGCAGCATGAAAAGCCACACGCCCATGGATGGGCTGCCGCTGGATGATCAGGCGCAGTATGTCTGTGTGTTTCGGCACCCGCTTGATGCGCATTTTTCCTTTCGCAGGCATGTGCGGAATCTTCCGCTCTCTATGTTCGACATGTGGTATCCTGAGGATGACCCAGACGGCATTACCTATCGCCGATTCCTGGATGGTGGACCAGAAGGGTTCGATACCGACGCAATGCCGCTTGCGCATATTCTGCGGCACTACAAAGCGGCCAAGACGCTGGCGGATCGACCCAATGTATCGCTTTTTCACTATGCAGACATGACGCAGGATCTGCCGGGTACATTCGCAAAGCTGGCTGATCTGTTGGATATTTCCCACTCCGATGCGGTCATGGCAGAACTGGTCCGCGCCGCAACCTTTGAAAACATGAAGGCGAATGCGGCGCGGTTTGCCCCATCGGGCGGCAAAGGGTTCATGAAGTCGGACACCGCGTTTTTTCACAGTGGGACCAGCGGGAAATGGCAGGGCGTGTTGTCGGACAAGGAACGCGCCGATTACGATGCGGTGATGGATGAGGCGCTGACGCCGGAGGATCGGATGTGGCTTGAATATGGGTCGGAGGGGCGCGCGCGAACCTGACGCACCGGTTCTGTCTTACCTGCAGGACGGCCCAGCATCTGCCCGCGAAAGGCCGGCTTTATGCGGCCTTGCTGCCCGGCCCCGGCTATTGTCCGGCCAGGCGCGTGTGGGCCCCTTGAAACCAGCGGTTCGGCGGGGCGCCGCAACGGCATCTGCAGACCAGCTGGTTTCACCCGCAAACCTGCGGGAAACCCCTTGTATCCTGTGCCAAAGCCGCCTAAGTAGCACACTTCTGGCAGACCGTTACTGATTGGAGCATCCCATGGCCCGTGTCACCGTTGAAGATTGCGTCGACAAGGTTCCCAACCGTTTTGAGCTTGTGATGCTCGCCGCCCACAGGGCGCGCGAAATCTCTGCCGGTTCCGCTGTGACGGTCGATCGTGACAACGACAAGAACCCTGTAGTGTCATTGCGCGAGATTGCCGATGAAACGCAAGCTGCGGATGATCTGCGCGAGCGTCTGATTGAAAGCAACCAGACCCAGATCGAAGTGGACGAGCCCGAAGAGGACGCCATGGCGCTTCTGATGGGGGCGGAGCAGGACAAGCCCGAAGAAGACAGCATGTCCGAAGAAATGCTGCTGCGCCAGTTGATGGCGGCACAAGGGCAGGGCTAACACCCCAGAGGCAAAGGCTGACGGCATGATGAACGCCGAAATGACTGCCGATGACCTCATCGTTCTTGTTCAGGGCTACAACCCGAAAACCAACGAGGCGCTGATCCGCGACGCCTTTGCCTTTGGCGCAGAGATGCACGAAGGTCAGTTCCGCCATTCAGGCGAGCCTTACTTCACGCACCCCGTTTCGGTCGCAGCCATCCTGACCGAACAGCAGCTTGATGACGCGACGATCATCACAGCCTTGCTGCATGACACCATTGAGGACACCAAGGCATCCTATGCCGTGGTCGAAAAACGGTTCGGCCGCGAAGTCGCCGAACTTGTCGATGGCGTGACCAAGCTGACGAACCTGCAGCTCAATTCATCCGAGACCAAACAGGCAGAGAACTTTCGCAAGCTTTTCATGGCGATGTCCAAGGACCTGCGGGTCATTCTTGTCAAGCTCGCCGACCGTCTGCACAACATGCGCACCATCAAATCCATGCGCACCGACAAGCAGCACCAGAAAGCGCGCGAGACGATGGACATTTACGCGCCGCTGGCAGGCCGCATGGGGATGCAGTGGATGCGCGAGGAACTTGAAGATCTCGCTTTTCGTGTACTCAACCCCGAGGCGCGCGCCAGCATCATCCGCCGTTTCATCACCCTGCAACGTGAAACCGGCGACGTGATCCAGCGGATCACGGGTGACATGCGCGCAGAGCTTGAAAAGGCGGGGATCGAAGCCGATGTCTTTGGCCGCGCCAAAAAGCCCTATTCCATCTGGCGCAAGATGGAAGAGAAGGAACAAAGTTTTAGCCGCCTCAGCGACATCTACGGCTTTCGTGTTCTGACCCAGTCGGAAGAAGACTGTTATCGGACGCTGGGCGCGATCCACCGGCGCTGGCGTGCCGTCCCGGGGCGGTTCAAGGACTACATCAGCCAGCCCAAGACCAATGGGTACCGGTCCATTCACACCACGGTGTCGGGCCGCGACGGCAAGCGGGTCGAGGTGCAGATCCGCACCGGCCAGATGCACGACGTGGCCGAAACCGGCGTGGCCGCACATTGGTCCTACCGCGACGGCGTCCGTTCAAGAAACCCCTTCGCCGTCGATCCGGCGAAGTGGATCAATCAACTGACCGAACAGTTCGACGCCGAAGAAGATCACGAGGATTTCCTGGAGGCCGTCAAGCTTGAGATGTATGCCGACCAGGTGTTCTGCTTTACGCCGAAGGGTGACGTGGTGAAATTGCCGCGTGGCGCAACGCCGATCGATTTTGCCTATGCCATCCACACACGTATCGGCAACGCCTGTGTGGGTGCCAAGGTTGATGGCATGCGTGTCCCGCTCTGGACGCGGGTGAAGAACGGCCAGTCCATTGATATCATCACCGCCCAGGGTCAGACACCGCAGGTTACCTGGCTGGATATTGCCACCACCGGCAAGGCCAAGGCCGCGATCCGACGCTCGCTGCGCGAGGTGGACCGCGAAAGGTTCATCAAGCTGGGCCAGGAACTGGCACGGGCGGCCTTTTCGCATGTTGGCAAACGGGTGACGGAAAAGGTCCTGCGCACCGCGGCCAAGAACATGCGGGTCAAGAACGCAGACGAAGTGCTGGCGCGACTGGGCCGATCCGAAGTCACGGGCAACGAAGTCGTGCAATCTGTGTACCCTGATATCACCCCCAAGGACGGCGATCAGGTAGATTCCGCCCGCGCAGTGGTCGGCCTGAAACCGGGGCAAAGTTTTGACCGCGCGCCGTGTTGCAGCCCGCTGCCCGGCGAACGCATTGTCGGCATCACCTTCCGTGGCAAGGGCGTGACCGTGCACGCAATCGATTGCGCGCGCCTGTCGGCTTACGAGGACCAGCCCGAACGCTGGATCGATCTGCGCTGGCACGAGGGCAGCCACCCGGCCATCTATGGCGCTGTGATCGATATCACACTGGGCAACGGTGCCGGGGTGCTGGGGCGTATCTGCACCTTGATCGGCGAGGCCTCGGCCAATATTTCTGACATGGAATTTATCGAACGGCGACCTGACTTTTACCGTCTGCTGATCTATGTGGATCTCAGGGATGCAGCACATCTGCATTCGCTGATGACAACGCTGGAGGCGGAAAGCGATGTGGCGGCCATTTCCCGCCGCAGGGACGGTGCCATCAAGATGCCCACAGAGAAAACCGCCTGAGACGGCAGACATTGAAACTGGACTTCTGAATTGATCTTCAAACGCCGCGATCCAAAACCCACCCTACGCGCGATCGCAGAATTTCTGTGGCCGCGCGGCGGTTGGACGCGCGCGTTTCACTACGTCAAACATCGCATGCGCCGGTTGCCCGACAGCCCCGAACGAATCGCGCGGGGCATATGGGCCGGTGTCTTTGTCACATTCACCCCCCTTTTCGGCTTTCACTTTGTCTTTGCGGCACTGCTGGCGCGACTGATGAAAGGCAATATTGTTGCCTCGCTGATGGCAACGTTTGTGGGCAATCCGCTAACTTTCGTCTTCATCGCGCTGGCGTCTCTGAAAACCGGCCATTGGGTGCTGGGCACGGAAATGACCGAAGGCGAGCTGCGCTCGCTCAGCCGCAAGTTTGGCGACGCAGGCAGCGATCTGTGGCAAAACGCGCTGGCGATCTTCACGGATGCCCGCGTGGATTGGTCCGGGCTGGCGATATTTTCCCGCGACGTCTTCTACCCCTACCTCATCGGCGGGATCGTTCCCGGCATGATCTGCGCCTCTGCCGCCTACTACCTCTGCGTCCCGGTACTGCGCGCCTACCAAAAACGCCGCAGGGGCATGATCAAGGCCAAATTCGAAGCGATGAAAGCCAAGGCTGCCGCCAAAGCCGAAGGCAAACGCAAAGAACCGGCACGCCGTTCGTCAAAACCACCTGCAGGATAAACGCTTGCACCCCTTCACCCTTTTCATAAATACCTCGGGGGAGTTTGAGGGGGCAGCGGCCCCCTCATCAGCAGGAAAAATCGCGTGCGGCCCTGCCGCACCTCTTAGATCAAGGACCATCCCATGGCCGAACCGCTCAGACTAGGCGTCAATATCGATCACGTGGCCACCGTGCGAAACGCCCGTGGCGGGGCCTACCCCGACCCGCTGCGGGCCGCGCGCATTGCCCAGGATGCCGGTGCCGATGGCATTACGGCTCACCTGCGCGAAGACCGCCGCCATATCTCGGACGCTGATATTGAGGGGCTGATGGAGGTGCTTGATGTGCCGCTGAACTTCGAGATGGCCGCAACCGACGAGATGCAACAGATCGCCCTGCGCCATAAACCCCACGCTGTCTGCATCGTCCCCGAAAAACGCGAGGAACGCACGACCGAAGGTGGGCTGGAAGTCGCGCGCGAGGAAAACAAGCTGGCGCATTTCATCGCTCCTCTGCGCGATGCAGGATGCCGGGTGTCGATCTTTATTGCGGCCGACAAACGCCAGATCGAAGCGGCCAATCGCATCGGGGCTCAGGTGATCGAATTGCACACCGGGGCCTATTGCGACGCGTTTGCCGAAGGCCGCTGGCCGGACGCGCAAAAAGAACTGCAGGCACTCGAAGACATGTCCCGCTTTGCCCACGACTTGGGTCTGGAAGTACACGCAGGCCACGGGCTGACCTATGATACGGTTTCTCCCGTGGCGGCCTTTCCCGAAGTGCGCGAGCTGAACATCGGCCACTTTTTGATTGGCGAGGCGATATTCCTGGGACTTAAGCCTGCGATTGCAGAAATGCGCCGACTGATGGACGATGCGCGGGCGTGATGTCCCGGTGGGGGGTGCGACACATTTACCCGATGTTTCTTTGAACTTTGCTGCGTGACGGGCGTTTTATCCCTGAACGCAATCTAAAAGACAAAAAGGAGCATCCTATGTCCCAGTCTTATGCAAAACTGAAAGAACTTTACACACGCCTTGTCGATAGCCGTGATGGCTATGAGCAGGCATTTGAACACGCCACAGAGACCTATTTCAAGCCGATGCTGGCAGAGCTCAAGACAGAGCGCGCCGAGTTTGCCGCAGCCGTGCGCGCGGACTTGCGCAAGGTTGGTGAAAACGTCGACGAAGAAGGATCGATCCTTGCGGGTCTGCACCGCAGCTTCCTCGGCGTGCGTGATGCCGTGACCGGTCAGGACGATGACGCCATCAAGGCTGAGATTGCGCGCGGCGAAGAGCACCTCAAGAAAGCTTACGAAGCTGCTGTTGAAGAAGCAGATGGCACCACGCAGGCCACGCTGATGACCCAGAAGCACAAGGTCGACCAGGCGATTGAGCGTGTCGAGGCGCGCGAGAACGCGTAACGCTTTTACGTAACGAGTTGAGGGCCGTCCCGCAGGGGCGGCCCTTTTTCTGTACTCGCTCTTTCGATGCCAGACCCGCAGGGCTATGGTGGCGGGTACCAAACAGAAGCTCAGCTATGATCCTAGGCATTGGCACAGACCTCGCGAACATTGAACGCATTCAGGGGACCCTGGATCGCTTTGGTGACCGCTTTCGCAACCGTGTCTTCACCGACATCGAACAGCACAAGGCAGAGCGCCGACACGACACCGCCGGAACCTATGCCAAACGCTGGGCGGCGAAAGAGGCGTGCTCAAAGGCGCTGGGCACAGGCTTGCGCATGGGGATCGCGTGGAAGGACATGGCCGTCAGCAATCTGCGTACCGGCCAACCGGTGATGCATGTAACAGGCTGGGCGGCGGAACGGCTGGCCAGCATGACGCCGTCAGGGCACGAGGCCATCATCCATGTCACCCTGACGGATGATCACCCCTGGGCGCAGGCCTTTGTCGTGATCGAAGCGCGGCCCCTTGCCGATTGACACGCGCGCGATGCGTGTCAGGCCGGGCTTTTGCAGCCCCCGGTCTGCCGGTTGACCGGACGCGGGCGAGGGGTTGTCCTTGCCTGCCGCGCGCCCGCACCAAAACTTCATGTCTCTGGCCATTCATCGCGCCTTGCGCGCCTGAGGTGGAAACCCGCGCCTGCCGTCGCGTGCGGGCACCTTGACAGTACCGCCCGCCCTGCGCATGTAACCTCAAACGAGCAGAGAGGAGCCCTGCGTGGCCGCCAAGGAAAAAACCGGCAATCCGATTGTCGAAACGATAAAGACCATCGTTTATGCGCTGCTGATCGCGGGCATCTTCCGCACCCTGTTCTTTCAGCCTTTCTGGATTCCCTCGGGGTCGATGAAACCGACCTTGCTGATCGGTGATTTCCTCTTTGTGAACAAGATGGCCTACGGCTATTCTTATGCGTCCTGTCCCAGCCTCATGATGCCGCGCTTTGGGATCGAAATCGACGCCAAGGATATCTGTGGCTGGGCCGATGGAGAGAACACGCGGCTTTGGGGCGGCGACCCGGAGCGGGGCGATGTGGTGGTTTTCCGCCATCCGGTGTCAGGGCGCGATTACATCAAGCGGTTGATCGGCATGCCGGGCGATACGATCCAGATGAAAGCAGGGCTCTTGCACATCAACGATGCGCCGGTGAAGGTCGTTGACGACGGTGTGTTCAGCGAAGTGATGGAACCGCAGGGCCCGCAAGGGGTGCGACCGCGGTGCGAGAACGGACCGGTCGGCAATGGCGGGGCGTGTGAAAAAGGCCGCCAGCTTGAAACCCTGCCGGGCGGTACCACCCATGCGATTCTGAACATCGGCAACCAGCAGTCTGACCGCACGGGCACCTACACTGTTCCGGAAGGGCACTATTTCTTTATGGGTGATAACCGCGATAATTCTGCTGACAGCCGTCTGGCGCAGCAGGTCAATGGCGTCGGATTTGTGCCCTATGAGAACCTTATTGGCCGTGCGGACCGCGTGATGTTCAGTTCTGCAGGGCGTTCCATGCTGTTCTTCTGGACCTGGCGCGGGGATCGCTTCTTTGAGAAGATCGAGTGAAACTGAGCGGGGACCTCAAGGCCTTTGAGGCCCGGATCGGACATGCTTTCGCCGACCCCGCTTTGCTCAGCCGTGCGGTGACCCATGCGTCGATGTCGTCGGCCAATCGTGATGACAACCAGCGACTTGAGTTTCTTGGGGACCGTGTGCTTGGTCTGGTGATGGCCGAGGCGCTTCTGGCGCTTGATCCCAATGCCACCGAAGGGCAGCTGGCCCCGCGCTTTAACGCGTTGGTGCGCAAAGAAACCTGTGCGGATGTGGCGCGCCAGATTGATCTGGGCAAGGTGCTGAAGCTGGGCCGTTCCGAGATGATCTCGGGTGGGCGCCGCAAGCAAGCCCTGTTGGGCGATGCCATTGAGGCCGTCATTGCTGCGGTCTATCTGGATGGAGGTTTTGATGCGGCAAAGGCAATGATCCTGGCGCTGTGGGGGCGGCGGATCGAGACCGTGGAAGAAGACGCGCGCGACGCCAAGACGGCCTTGCAGGAATGGGCGCAGGCGCGCAAGCTGGCCCCGCCTGACTATGTGCAGACCGATCGCAGCGGGCCGGATCACGCGCCCGTTTTCACCATCTCGGCGCGGCTGGAAAACGGCGCCAGCGCCGTCGCCACTGCGCCATCGAAACGTGCCGCCGAACAGGCCGCTGCCAAGCGTCTGCTGGCGCAACTGGAGACTTCAGAATGACCACCCGCGCCGGATTTGTTGCCCTGATCGGAGAACCCAACGCGGGCAAATCCACACTGCTTAACCGTATGGTGGGGGCAAAGGTGTCTATCGTCACACACAAGGTGCAGACCACGCGCGCCCGTATCAGAGGGGTGGCGATCGAAGGGGAAAGCCAGATCGTTTTTGTGGACACGCCGGGCCTTTTTCAGCCCCGCCGCAGGCTGGACCGCGCCATGGTCGCCGCCGCCTGGGGCGGTGCAGCGGATGCGGATGTGGTGGTGCTGCTGGTCGAGGCGCACCGGGGTGTGACCGAAGGTGTGGAGCGAATCCTTGAGGGCCTGGCTGACATCGGGCAGGGCCGCAAAGTCGCGCTGGCGATCAACAAGATCGACAAGGTTGAGGCACCGGTACTGCTGGGGCTGACCGAAAAGCTGAACGCGGCCTATCCTTTTGCTGAAACCTTCATGATATCTGCCGAGCGCGGTCATGGGGTCGACACCCTGCGGCACTGGCTTGCGGGCGAGGTGCCAGAGGGTCCGTGGCTTTACCCCGAGGACCAGATCGCCGATCTGCCGATGCGGATGATCGCCGCTGAGATGACGCGGGAAAAGCTGACGCTGAGGCTGCATCAGGAACTACCCTACCAGCTGACGGTCGAGACGGAGAACTGGGAAGAGCGCAAGGACGGATCGTGCAAGATAGACCAGTTGATCTACGTTGTCCGTGATGGGCATAAGGGCATCGTGCTGGGTAAGAAGGGCGAGACGATCAAATCGGTCTCGACCGCCGCGCGCCACGAACTGGAAGAATTTCTGGGCCGCAAAGTGCATCTTTTCCTGCAGGTCAAGGTACGGCCCGGCTGGCTAGATGAAGCCGAGCGCTATGCTGAGATGGGGCTCGATTTCAAGGACGGCAACGGATGAGTGCCGCACAGATGTCCTGCGGCTTGGCGGGCGGTGTGCAGAGGTATTTGAAAAAGGGTGAAAGGACGGGAGCGTGACCCGTCTGACGGCACGCTTTTGGGTGGATGCCTATCTGACACGGTTGCGGCTGCACGATATCCCGGCGTTTGTTGTGGCCCATGGGGATGACACGGGCGGTGCGGTGCTGATCAAATTGGCTACGCTGGATGGGCGGGCCGTTGTTTTTCAACGCTCTTTTGATCTGTTGACGGGCGATCGCACATGGGTTGAATTGTCATCCGGGGACGAAAGCGATGTGGATGCGGCGATTACACGCCAGCGCCAGTTCGACCCCGATCTTTGGGTGATTGAAGTTGAGGATCGGCAGGGGCGGCATTTGTTGCACGAAGAGGGTCTGGCGTGATTACCAGCCGGTCGTTTTCTGGGTGACGTCGTGCCCGGTTGCCGTGGGCGGCCCACCGGCAAAGTCCTTGATGCTGCTGGCGAAGGTTTTGAAGTAGGGCTGTGATTGCAGATGGGTCAGGGTATCTGTGCTGTCCCAGCGACCCCAATGGATGCGGGTCTTGCCATCATCCGCGACGGCGACCTGATAGACGAACTTGCCGGCAATGTCCGGGTCAGCTTCGATGGCGGTGATGAAGGCAGCGATGGCGCTGCGCCAGATCGCTTCGTCGCCGTCATAGCTGTAGGTGATGGTGATGCCGCGCATGGTGCTCTCCTTTAATTTAACGAATCGGTTAAATAGATAGCAAAATTGCTGACGGGTCAAGGGAGGCCTTGAAGCAGGGCGGTGATTGTTCTTTGATCCCGAGGGACCAGAAAGGTGGGCAGGCGGTGGTTGAGTGGCGCGATGAAGGAATTCTGCTGAGCGCGCGCAAACACGGCGAGACGTCGGCGATCATCGAGATGTTTACCCCTGCACAGGGCCGCCATGTGGGCGTTGTACGTGGCGGCACCAGTCGCAAGATTGCCCCTATTTTGCAGCCGGGGGCGCAGCTTGATGTCGTCTGGCGGGCCCGGCTGGAATCGCATCTTGGCAGTTTCACGGTTGAGCCGGTGCGCAGTCGGGCTGCGCAGGTGTTGGAAAGCAGGCTGTCGCTTTCAGGGTTGAATGCGGTCACTGCGCTGTTGTCATTCTGCCTGCCCGAGCGCGAGGCGCATGCCGCCCTGTACCGGCGAACCGAAGCGTTGCTTGATCTGCTGGATCAACAGGCGCTGTGGCCGTTGGCCTATCTGCAATGGGAATTGAAGCTGCTGGAGGAGATGGGCTATGCCCTTGATCTGGATACCTGTGCGGTGACCGGCGCGCGGGACGGATTGCTGTACGTTTCGCCCAAATCCGGTCGCGCGGTGTCGCAGGCGGGGGCGGGGGAATGGGCGGATCGCCTGCTGCCCTTGCCCCCCGTTTTGCGCGGGGAAGGCGACGCGGATGATGCCGAGATCGCGCAAGCTTTTCAAACCACAGGGTATTTTCTGGAAACGCATCTGGCGCAGGATCTGGGTGACAAGCCATTGCCGTCGGCGCGGGCGCGCTATGTGGCGCTGTTCAGTCGCGGGCGCTGAAGATGAGCAAAGCGGTGCCGTCTTCGGCAGAGAGGATCAGCCTGGCGTCGCGGACTTCGGACAGCTTTGCGGCACTCAGGGCGGTGAAATAAGCGGTCTCTGCGGCGACGTCCGGGCATGTCATGCGCGTCGCCGCGATGGGGCCCGTGCCCCACCATGGGAAGGGGACATCCATCCTTGCGGTATAGCTGTTGCAGGGGCCGGTGCCGCCGATCTTGTTGCGGTCGGTGAACGCAAGGGTTGCGGTTGCCTCAAAGGATGCGCCGTTCAATTCGACAAGGCGCCAAGTGCCCTCGCCCATGCCGTAGGCACGGATGGTTTCATCGCGGGTGCAGGCATCAAGGCTCAGCCAGAGGGGCAGGATGAACGCAAATCGGATCATTTTCCTGCGGCGATCACACTTTGCGCTGATGCCACCACCGCGTCCTCGACAGGTCGGAAGTCAATGCCAAATATGGATCTCGCCCGCGCGTTGGAGATCTCATCACGCTTGCCCAGGGCGGGCACAAGCTGGCGGATGGCCGGATCGAACAGAGCCATCACCCGCATCAGGGCATTCGGCGCCTGCCGGGTGACGACCTTTCTGTCGGGAAAGGCGCGGGCAATTGCCCCGGCCAGTTCGGTGAACCACATGAATTCGGCGACTGACAGGATCCGTTTGCCTTCTGTGTCTGGGGTGTTGATGGCACCAACATGCATGTCTGCCACGTCGCGCACATCTACCGTGGTGAACCCGATGCGGGGTACGGCCGGATCGCGGGCCGCGAGAATGCGTTCAATCGCGAGCAAGGACGTGCCGTAATGAGCGTCAAGTGATGGCCCAAGGATAAAGCCGGGGTTGATCGTGGTCAGCACCATGTCGGGATGTTTTTCGACAAAGTCCCAGGCGGCCTTTTCGGCAAGGGTTTTGGATTTAACATAAGGTGTGACGCCGGATGCGGTGATGTCTGTCCAGTCAGCTTCGGTCTTGGTGCCGGAGCCCGGGCTGCCGGATATGGCGGCGGTCGATGACGTCAGGATCACGCGCTTCACGCCCGCGTTTTGCGCTGCGCGCAGGGCCCGAAGGGTCCCATCGACAGCGGGGCGGATCAGATCATTCTCATCTTTTGGCTGGGTGAAGGGAAAGGGAGAGGCGGTATGCATCAGGATGGTGATGTCGCGCATCGCGCTGTCCCAGCCTTCGTCCTTGGTCAGATCAAGTTGGACAAAGCTGAGGTTGTCGAGCAGCGCCGGGTCGGTCAGGTGAGGCGCGACAGCCTGGCGAACCTCTTGGGCGCGCGTGTCAGACCGCAAAGAACCCCGGACCACGTGACCTGCATTCAGCAGGCGCAGCAGGATGTGCTTGGCCAGATATCCGGTGCAACCGGTAAGAAGTATGGTCTCTGGCATCGCAGTCTCCGTTATCTTGAAAAGCACCGGTGTTGGTCTGACTTAGGCCGCAGCGCTTACTCAGCAAGGGCCAGAATGGTGTCGACCAAAGTGTCATAAGCGGTTCGTATCGCCATGCCGTCGGGTTCTGCCAGTTGCGGCAGACCGATCAACGCGGCCTGCAATGCACGGGGGAAATCGGGGTTGGCAAGACCAACTTCGCGCAGCAGAAGTTCAAGGTAGTTCAGGCGCTTGGCGTCCACGTCCTGCAACATCCCGTCGACTGTTGCGTTGCTGTGTGCCCAGACGCGCATTGCGGTCTCGGTGCGGTCTGACAGCACGCCGCGTCCAAAAAGGCGCAGGCGATGATCGACAGGTTTCTCAGCAGAGACAACGTCGGCAAGGGTTTGCAGCGTCCGGGTGCGCCAGGCTTCAATCAGGGCGTCGTGAAATGCGGGGACATCGGCAAAGTGCCAATAGAACGATCCCTTGGTCGTGCCGAGGGACCGGGCCATCGGCTCTGCCCGCAAATGGGCAGGGCCCTGGGACTGCAAGGTATCGAATCCAGCGGACAGCCAGTCATCGGGAGTAAGGCGGCTCGAGCTCATGCCGCGTGCTTAGGCGCTGCAGGGAGCCAAGGCAAGTCATCGCATCGCGGGGCAGAATGGTGTGCCCAACAGTAAACCCGATTGCACCCAATTTCGGCCCAAAACCCCTTGTATGCTACGGGAATTGCCAAAAATGGAGGCACGTCGATGAAGATCATGAACACTGCCGTCATCGCTTTCGCATGCGGGGTCGCCCTTTGGCATGTCGGCGGCGGGCTAAGCACTACAATGGCCTCTGCCGAGACAACGCAGGTGTCTCAGGCCTCAAGAATTACCGTTGTATCGCAAGACTTTGCGCTGTCAGCAGGCAATCTGCAGGCGGAATTTGACGCGTTTGCGGCGACCCGCCCCTACTATGGGGCTTTTGCCGCCAGCGCCGACGGTTATTTTGGCTACACCCACGGGTACAACAGTCTTCAGGCCGCCATCGAAGCCGCAGTGTGGTATTGCAGTGAAGAACGTGGGCGCACCTGCGCGCTGTATGCCTTGCTTGAGCCTGAGGTATCGCAGGCATCTTTGCCAGTAACGATGTCGGCGAATACGCATCAAGGCTACAATGAATACCTCAAAGGTGTGCCGCGGCGTGCATTCGCTGTCGCAGACAATGGTGCCTATGCCCTCACGTGGGACTGGAGCACCAGACAGCTTGCAGAAAAGGAAGCTCTGGCCATTTGCGCCGGGTATGCAGCAGGTGAGGCAGCGGCCAACGCGAACTTTGCGCGCTGCCGTATCATCGCAAGCGATTAGGCTTTTGGACTGAATGAGGTGAACGGTTCGGTGATTTTCCGGCATCTTTGGGCGCGGGCCCTCATGATTGAGATTTGATCCGTCCTGCGTGGAACCCCAAGGACCTGCGGGGCGTTTGTGCGTCATGAGTATATATGACGCGCGCGCACCCCTTGCCCTGATCGCAACTTTAGCCCTGTCTCCGACCGTCGGCATGTCGGATGTGGTGGGTAATGTGGATGTGGACTGGCTTGGCAATGACATCGTTGTTGAAGCGATCCCGGACCCCAAGGTGCAAGGAGTCACCTGCCATCTGAGCTACTTCGATCGCGGGCTTATCGACCGTCTGCAAAAAGGTAATTGGTTCGAGGATCCGTCAAATTCGTCCATTTCATGCCGCCAGACCGGCCCGATTGTGTTGGGCGATATCGAACGTGACGACGAGGGTGAGGACGTCTTTGCCGAGCGGCGGTCGATCATCTTCAAAACGCTGCGGGTCAAACGTATCTTTGACGAGGCGAATAACACCCTGATCTATATCAGCCATGCGCGCGATGTGCAGAACGGGTCGGCCAAGATGTCGATGTCGACCGTCCCGCTTTACCAACCTCAGAACTAACGCGATTTTGCCGCTTTTGGCGGCCTTTATCTGGAGCATACCATGAAAGCTGTGTTTATCGGGTCGATTTCGACCCTTGCCGATACGTCAGAACTCCAGCGCAAGGCCTTCAATCACGCCTTTGCCGAGGCCGGGCTTGACTGGCATTGGTCTAGTGAGGATTACCGCGCGCGCCTGTCCAGTTCCGGCGGGCGTGATCGCATCGCGGCCTTTGCCAAGGAAAAGGGTATCGAGGTCGACGCGGAGGCATTGCACGCCCGCAAGACGGAAGTTTTTCTTGAAAAGCTGCGGGGCGGGGCGGCTGTGCTGCGCGAGCAAACCCAGGGCTTGCTGGAATACGCGCGTCAGCACGATCTGAAGCTGGCGTTTGTCAGTGGCACGGCGCGCGAAAGTCTTGAGGCTTTGGTCGACAGTTTTGGTGGTGCGGCGGCGCTGGGTTTTGATCTGGTCACCGCATCCGGTGATGCCGCGCCAAAACCAGCGCCTGATCTTTACTTACATGCGCTTGACCTGCTGGACCTTGACGCTGCTGATGTGCTTGCAATCGAGGACAACCGCCCCGGCGTGGACGCAGCCAAGGCAGCAGGGTTGACTGTGTTGGCCTATCCGAACGAAAACACCGCCGGTCATGATTTTTCCGATGTCGACGGCATCGACAGATGGTCCGATTATCTGCCAGCGGAAAAGGCGGCTTGACGCCGCTCCCTTGCCCGCAATGACTGGCGCGTCGCCTGTAAGATCTGTCTAATTTCTGCCGATCCTTCAGCCTTGGCTTGCACCGCCGGGGGCGCGCCCTAGAATGACAGAAAAATCAGGCAAGGGCGGGCATATGACCATTTCACGCAGACACTTTTCGATTGGGCTGGGCGCCTTGGGCCTTGCGGCCTGTACGACCGGGGGCGGGACACTTGGCCCGGCGGCTGAGGCCGGATTGCCGCCCGATTTGCGCCCGCAGCCGAACGCCGGATATGACGCATGGGTTGCGGCCTTTCGGGCGCGGGCGGCGGGTCAGGGGATCACGGCCAGTACATTGAACAGCGCTTTTCGAGGCGCGGGATATCTGCCTGGCGTGGTCAAGCGGGACCGGAATCAAACGGAATTCTCGCGCACGCTGGAGGACTATCTGTCAATTGCAGCCTCTGACGAAAGGGTCTCGAAGGGACGCGCGGCCTTTGCGCGCTACGGTGCCACGCTTGCGGCTGTCGAACAGCGCTATGGTGTTGCCCCTGAAATCGTAACGGCCATTTGGGGGCTGGAAAGCTTCTATGGAGAACGACGTGGCAATGTTCCGGTTGTGTCATCGACATCGACGCTGGCCTATGACGGCAGGCGCGGTGCGTTCTTTGAAAAACAGCTGATTGCAGCGCTCAAGATCCTTCAGAACGGGGATGTATCGGCAACCAATATGACCGGATCCTGGGCCGGTGCGATGGGCCACACCCAGTTTATTCCTACATCTTATCAAGCCTTTGCCGTGGATTTCACCGGCGATGGCCGCCGCGATATCTGGTCGGAAGATCCGACAGATTCTTTGGCATCCACCGCGGCCTATCTCAGCCGGAACGGATGGTCGCGGGGTGTCAGATGGGGCGGCGAGATGGGCAATGGCGCGCCTGCCGGGCGTCGGTTGCAGCCTCAGGCCGGGGGGCCGGTGTTTGCTGTGACCTCTAACTTCAATGTGATCAAGCGCTACAACAATTCAGACAGCTACGCGATTGGCGTCGGGCATCTGGCGGATCGTATCGCGGGTGGCGGTCCGATCCGGGGCAGTTTTCCCCCGGATAGATACGGCCTGACGAAAGACCAGCGCGTCCAGTTGCAGCAACGCTTGACCGCGCGGGGGTTCGATACCGGCGGCGCAGACGGTGTTTTGGGGCCCAAAAGTCGCGGTGCAGTCAGCGCCTATCAGTCCAGCATCGGCCTGCCCGCGACGGGAGAGCCGTCAGTCGATCTGCTGAACCGGTTGGGATAGTGCGGCGCATCACGGTGCCTGTGAAGGGCAGAGGCGGCCGGATACAGGGCGCGTCAACCACCTGTTCGCAAGCGCGGTAAGGAATTTCGTCTGACAGTTGCGACTATCGTTTTGCAAAGCCCTGCGTTTACATGCATTTTGTCGGGAATAACTGGATAGGGTTCTGCCGTGTCGCTCTTCTTTATCGTCGCTCTCCCCTTTCTTGGCGCGCTTCTTCCCGGGCTTATGAACGGCGCTGGGCGCGCTGCCTGTGCCGGCGTCACCTTCACCGTCTCGCTTGCTGCCTTTCTGGGATTAATGACCAACCTCCCCTCGGTGCTGGCAGGCGAGGTCGTCATGGCGCGGGTCGACTGGATGCCGGTGCTGGGGCTGAACTTTACGCTGATGCTGGATGGGCTGGGCTTTTTCTTTGCGATGCTAATCCTGGGGATCGGTCTTTTGATCATTGCCTATGCGCGTCATTACCTGGCGCGCGGCGACAATATGGGCGAATTCTTTACCTATCTGCTGCTGTTTCAGGGCGCGATGGTGGGGATCGTGTTAAGCGATAACATTCTGCTATTGCTTGTTTTTTGGGAGCTGACCTCGCTTTCGTCCTTCTTGCTGATTGGATATTGGAAACATCTGCCCGAAGGGCGGCAAGGCGCGCGCATGGCGCTGACCGTGACTGGTATGGGCGGGCTGGCGATGATCGGTGGCATGCTGATCCTTGGTCAGATCGTGGGCAGCTATGACCTGAGCGTGATCCTGCAGAACCGCGAGTTGATCCAGGCCGATCCGATGTATGTGCCCGCGCTGATCCTGATCCTGCTGGGATGTTTCACCAAATCCGCGCAATTCCCGTTTCATTTCTGGCTGCCGCACGCGATGGCGGCCCCCACGCCGGTCAGCGCCTATCTGCATTCGGCCACCATGGTCAAAGCGGGCATCTTCCTGATGGCGCGGATGTGGCCCGTCTTGTCTGGAACGCCCGAGTGGTTTGTGATCGTCACCAGCGCGGGCTTGATCACCATGGTATTGGGCGCGCTGATTGCGATTTTCAAACACGACCTCAAGGCGTTGCTGGCGTTCTCTACGGTCAGTCATCTGGGTCTGATCACCATGTTGCTGGGTACCGGGACGGCCTTTGGCGCGATGGCGGCGGTGTTCCACATTCTGAACCATGCGACATTCAAGGCGGCGCTTTTCATGTCGGCAGGCATAGTGGATCACGAAACGCATACGCGTGACATCCGGCGGCTGGGTGGGTTGCGCACGCTGATGCCGATCACCTTTGGCATCGTCACCATCGCTGCCCTGTCGATGGCAGGCATACCTTTCCTCAATGGCTTTCTGTCCAAAGAGATGATGTTGGAAGAGACAACGCACACTACCCTCTTTGGTATCTGGTGGCTGGTGCCGGCGCTGGCGACTTTTGGTTCACTGCTATCTGCGGCCTACTGTTTCCGCCTGATCGGGCACACGTTCCTTGGGCCGGTGCGCGATAATTATCCATCCAAACCGCATGATCCGGGGTTTGGTCTGTGGGGCCCGCCCGCGTTTCTGGTTGTGCTGGTCGTCGTCATCGGTGTCGCACCGTTCCTGGCGGAGCCTTTCGTCAAGCTGGTCACGGCCTCTTTGCTGGGGGGAGAGGCGGAGGTGCCCAAAGCCTACTTCAAAATCTGGCATGGCCTGGTGCCGGCGCTCTTTATGTCTGTGGCCGCTGTGGTCGGTGGCCTGTTGTTGATGGGCGTCTTCAAACCGCTGCTGAGGGTGTGGGAAAGCACACCGCGCCCCGAAGCCAAGGTGATCTTTGAAGGGCTGATCGAGGCGGCCGCCGCCCTTGCGCGCCGTTTCATTCACACGTTGCACAACGGCGCATTCACCCGCTATGCGATGATCGGATCGGTCGCGATTATCGCATTGGGTCTGCATGCGTGGTCGACGGGCACGGTCGGGGCACCAACACGTGATCCGCAAAGCGCATCCGTTGTTGCCATCGCGGGCTGGGCAATGCTGGTTGCCGCAACAGGCGGGCTGGTGGTGATGCACCGCAACCGTCTGTTGTCCCTGATCCTGATCGGGATCGTGGGGCTGATGGTGTCCATCGGCTTTGTCTTCCTCAGCGCGCCTGATCTGGCGATGACGCAGTTCACCGTCGAGGTCGTGACGATCATCCTGCTGCTGCTGGCGTTGAATTTCCTGCCTAACCGCACGCCCATCGAAAGTACGGTATTGCGCCGTGTGCGCGATGCAGGCGTGGCTGTGGCGGGGGGGCTGGCGACCTTTGCGCTGGCCTATCACTATCTGCTGCGCGATGCGGTCAGCACACCGATTTCCGAGTTCCACCTTGCCAATTCCTACAAAGGGGGCGGCGGCACCAATGTGGTCAATGTGATTTTGGTCGATTTCCGGGGGTTTGATACCTATGGCGAAATCATTGTGCTGGGTATCGCCGCGCTGCTGATTTACGCGCTAACGGAAACACTGCTGAGCGGGCCGGTCCGCGCGCGTCTGCTGAACCGCCTGCCGGACCAGCCCCGCGCGGGCGACATGCACCCGATGATGATGGTGGTCCTGACCCGCGTAATCATGCCCGTTGTGTTGATGGTGGGCTTCTACATCTTCCTGCGCGGCCATAATGAACCCGGCGGCGGGTTCATCGCTGGCCTGATCGTTTCGATTGCCGTGGTGATGCAGTACATGGCCAGCGGCTTTGCCTGGACCTCGTCCCGACTGAGGTATCCGTATCATGGGGTAATCGGCGCAGGCGTGCTGATCGCGGGCTTTACCGGCATCGGTTCCTGGTTTGTCGGCAAACCGTTCCTCACGTCTGACTTTACCTATGTGCGCATACCACCCTTCGAAAAGTTCGAGCTGGCCACGGCCGCACTCTTTGATCTGGGCGTCTTTCTGGCTGTTGTCGGTGCGGTGATGCTGTCGCTCGAAAGCTTTTCACGGCTGGCACACCGGGCGCAGGACAAGGACAGCGAACATCCGATGGATATTGATCCGTCGCGCGATGACCCGCCCGAGGATCAACCCAAACCCGTGACGGAGGGCGTGTAAGATGGAATTGCTCGTTGCCTCCGCCATCGGGATCATGACCGCAGGGGGGCTTTATCTGGTGCTGCGCCTGCGGACCTTCCCCGTGATCCTTGGGATGTCATTGCTGACCTATGCGGTGAATGTCTTTCTCTTTGCCTCCGGACGCCTGACAATCGGCGCACCGCCCATTCTGCGCGATGGGGTTGAGATATATACCGATCCATTGCCACAGGCACTGGTGCTGACGGCCATCGTGATTTCATTTGGCATGACCGCCGTTGTGGTGATGATCAGCCTTGGGGCCTTTCTGGGCTCGGATGATGACCATGTGGATGACCTGCTGGAAGAGGAAGTTACCAGCGCGGAGGGCACGCCATGACCCATTGGATCATCGCGCCCATCATTCTGCCCGCGCTGCTGGCACCGTTTATCGTGCTGGCCGCGCGCTATCATATTGGCATTCAGCGGGTTTTCTCGGTTGTGGGGGTGCTGGCGCTAGTCGCTATTTCAGCGAGTTTGGCCTCGCAGGTATCAGACGGCAGCGTACTGCTTTATCAGCTGGGGGATTGGGCGGCACCTTTTGGCATTGTCGTGGTGGGCGACCGCCTGTCGACGATGATGGTGCTGCTGACCTGTGTACTGGCGCTCTTTGTGTTGCTTTATGCGATCGGGTCGGGATGGGACAATCGCGGCCGGCATTTTCATGCGCTGTTCCAGTTCCAGCTGATGGGCATTCTGGGCGCGTTCCTGACCGGCGACCTCTTCAACCTTTTTGTTTTCTTCGAAGTCTTGCTGATTGCCTCTTATGGTCTGATGATCCACGCAGGCGGCAATGCGCGGCTGAAGGCGGGTGTGCAGTATGTTCTGTTCAACCTGATTGGATCGACACTGTTCCTGTTCGCGCTGGGGTCGATCTATGCCGAGACCGGCACGCTGAACATGGCGGATCTGGCGGAGCGGGTGCAGCTGATCGGGCCAGAAGAAACGGTGGGCATTCGTGTTGCTGCAGTTTTGCTGCTGCTGGTCTTTGCCATCAAGGCTGCCCTTGTGCCGCTGCACTTCTGGCTGCCGTCAAGCTATGCCGAAGCGCCCGCGCCGGTGGCGGCGCTCTTTGCGATCATGACCAAGGTCGGCGCGTATTCGATCATCCGGGTCTACACGATGATCTTCCCACCAGATCTGGAGGTCACCTCGGGTCTGCATGATCTGTGGCTGTTGCCGGCAGCACTGGTGTCGCTGGCCATTGGGATGATCGGCGTGCTGGCGGCGAAAAAGCTGGACCGGCTGGTGGCGTTTTCCATCATCGGGTCGATGGGGATGGTGCTGACCTCGATTGCGCTCTTTACGCCTGAGGGGATTGCAGCGGCGCTATACTATATCGTCCACTCGACCCTTGCAGGGGCTACCCTGTTCCTGATTTCGGATCTGGTGCGTACAGGGCGGGACAATCTGGACCTGACGCCTCAGCCGCCGGTCAAGGGCACGGCGATCACGGCAGGCCTGTTTTTTGCCGGCGCGATTGCCATGGCAGGCCTGCCGCCGCTCTCGGGGTTCCTGGGCAAGCTTCTGGTGCTTGATGCAAGCTACGGGACTGACCTGATGGTTTGGATCTGGTTTGTTGTGCTGGTGTCCAGCCTGATCAGCATTCTTGGCTTTGCCCGCGCGGGCAGCGTGATCTTCTGGAAAGCCCACAGTGTCGAGGGACCCGAGGATACCGAACACCTGACAACGCCGACCACCATGTCCTATTGTGCGGTAGGGGGGCTGTTGGCCCTGCTGGCAGCCCATACGGTCTTTGCCGGGCAGGTACATGGCTACACCACGACAATGGCGGGACAGCTCTTTGCGCCTGACACCTATGTGGCGACCGTCACGCAGACGCCTGGTAAACTTAGCAAGCCAACGAAGGAGGATCACTGACATGACGCGCGCTTACCGCTGGCTGTTGCCGCATCCGCTGCTGACCCTGATCCTGGCTGTCGTTTGGGTGCTTTTGCAAAACGATATCACTGCAGGCATGGTCGTTTTTGGGATTATCCTTGGCGTTGTCATTCCATGGATGACATCCGTTTGGTGGCCGGACACGCCAAAAGGGTTCCGATTGGGAAAGATGGTCAGCTATAGCCTCATGGTGATGTGGGACATCATGGTGGCCAACGTGCAGGTCGCCTGGATCGTGATCTCTGTCCCCAATGCCAAGCTCAAGCCCGCCTGGATCGTCATTCCGCTCGAACTGCGACAACCTGAGGCGATCACCGTGCTGGCCGGTACCATCACGCTGACACCGGGCACTGTGTCCGCGGACCTCAGCGATGAAGGTCATAGCCTGCTGGTGCATGTGCTACACACTGACGACCCCGACGGCGTGCGGGACGAAATCAAGACACGCTATGAACGCCGCCTGCTGGAGATTTTCGTATGACCGCCGCGACCGGAGTAATGGAAATCGCCCTGATCATCGCCTTTTTGGCGCTGGCGCTGGGGCAGATCATGTCGATGATCCGGCTGGTGCTGGGCCCCACAGTCGGGGATCGCATTCTGGCGCTGGATACGATGGTGATCAACGGTCTGGGGCTGGTGGTGGTGCTGGGCATCCATCAGGGCATCCAGATCTACTTTGAAGTCTCGCTGCTGATCGCGATGCTGGGCTTTGTGTCTACCGTGGCGCTGGCGCGCTTTGTTCTGCGGGGAGATATCATCGAATGATCGACATCATCGCAACCTACGCCGCAGCACTTTCGCTGCTGGTTGGATCGGGCTTTGTGCTGGTGGGCGCAATCGGTCTTCTCAAGTTCAACGATTCCATGACCCGGCTTCACGCGCCGACAAAGGTGGGCACCGTAGGAATTGGCATGCTGCTGCTGGGATCGATGATCGACACTTTCATATCCGGCGATACATCCATCCATGAGCTGTTGATCATGGCGTTTCTTTTTGTGACCGCGCCGATCTCGGCCCACTTCATTGCCAAGGTCAATATTCACCGTCGGGCCTGCGACACACCGCCTGCGCCACCCCGCGACAGCACCTGGTCGACGCTGGATTCGCCCGAAGGCGAGTCGCAATAGAATCACTTGATTGGAAACGCTTTGTTTCAGAAAAGACTGTTTCCAAGCCAGCGACGCCGCCAAATTTGAAGCGTTAATACTCGTTAAGAATGTTAGCGATAGCGATTGCCAAATTGTGGACAATCATGCCCTCGTGTCAATACTGTTTCTAGTTGTGTTGCTAAACCAATCACCCGTCAATGGTGCATTTTTATGACCGAACATTTCATTTTTAGACAATTGTTTGAATCCGGTAGATTCCGCATCTTGGTTTCAGAAGCGAGTGTCCGGTTCCAACCAAAACCATTAGTTCGGAAGTCACCGGAAATTAACGAGTAACGGGCCAAGCACATTAAAGGCTTGGCCCATTTTTTTAGTTTTTTCAATGTTTTACGTTTGTAGTGATGAGTTTGACGTGTTGCCCGTCGGCCTTCAGAATAGTTTCTCCTTCCGCTTGAAGCGTCAAATGCGCGTCAAGTGGGAGGAAAACCGCGGCCCGATGTTCGATCTTATGTGCATTGTAATCTGTCTGGGCACCATCGCCCTGAATCTGCTGCACTAACCCACCAGATCAGTCCAAAATGAAGTCGCTAGATTGATGTAACCCGCATTGGTCTGAGCCTTAGCCGTTGGCGCAAGGTGGTTCTTCGAATTCAGCGTGACCTCTTCCGCGATCTCCGTAGCCCTGAAAGGTGACATCCGGCAAAAGGCGACCATCGTTTGGGCAAAATGGCCCGATTCCATCAGCGACTTTTCGCACGAAAGATGACTGTGCCAGACACCTTGGGCAGCTTGAAACCGTCAATAAAAACAGGTCGGAACCGAAATGGTTTCGATGTAGGCACGGCTGGAACGCCAGCCGACAAACTTGGCGGCACGTTGACGCAGGAGCAAAGGAGCGGCACACTTGCGTACGTACGATAAGTGACCGCAGCAATCCCTGATTTTTACCACTTGACCTCATCTTATCTCCAGAAGGAGTACGTTTCATGATGCGCTATCTCATGCCTGCCTTTGCCCTCTGCCTGCAAACCACGCCACTTTTGGCCGATCAGGTGATCACCGACGATCTGATCGTCACGCGTGATATCTGCGTCGGCTCAAGCACCTGTGTCGACGGGGAGTCCTTCAATGGTGAAGACATCAAGATCCGCAGCACAAACCCCGAGATCCTGTTCTTTGATACCAGCACGACTGCTGGCAATAGGTGGCGCATCAAGGGCGACAATGACGTCGGCTTCTTCGACAGTTTTTCGATCAGAAACGACGCTACTGGCTTCACGCCTTTCATCATGCACCAAGACGCGCCAACGAGCGCGTTTGTGATCGACGCGGCTGGAGAAATTGGGATTGGCACGGTTATTCCAGAGTCCGATATTCACATCGTTGGTCCCGGGTCACCCGGCATTCGGATTGAGGCAACCAACGGCGCGACGCCAGAATGGCTAATGAATGTCGGATCGTCTGGTCTTGCCCTGTTCGACATGAAAGCGGGGCCCTCGCTTCCCTTTGTCATCGCTAATGGCGCGCCGAACAACGCGTTTCGGATCAACGACACCGGCAATGTCGGTATGGGTGTGTCGTCAGCGTCTGCTCCTTTGCATGTTCGTCGCACCGACAACACCGCCTCTCTGCTGATCGAAGACACAGGTGCTGGCACCCTCGGTCAGATGACCCTGCGCAATAACGGGATTACGTTTTTCACGCTGGAGGACACTTCCATCGTCGACGCCCACGGCACAGGCCGCAGATGGAACTTCCAGAACCAGGGCGGCACTTTCCGCGTGACCACCTCCCCTGCGGGTCCTGAGATGCTGCTCGACGCGAACGGTAACATGACCATCAGCGGCACGTTGACCACAGACGGCTCTTGCTCAGTCGGCTGTGACCGCGTGTTTGAGGCCGATTATGCATTGCCAAGCATCGCCGAACACAACGCCGCGATGTGGGAAAACGGCTATCTGCCCAATGTCGGCCCCACGCCCGAAGATGGACCGTTTAACGTAACCGACAAGATGGGACGGATGCTGAACGAACTGGAGCACGCGCATATTTTTATTGGCCAGCAGCAGGAACAGATCACCATGCAAGCTGATCAGATCGCGGCCCTGATGACACAGCAAGCCGCCCTGATGGCGCGGCTGGAGAGGCTTGAAACACAATAAGGGGTTCGGGTGGCATACCACCCAAACCTAACCCGCACCCGCAGGGATTGAGAATCGACAAGATCTTGATTTTTAACCGTTTTCCAAAGCGTCGCTCTCAACGAGGTGAGGGGACTCTCAATTTGAGGGCGATGACCGGCGGGATGCTGAACGAGTGAAAAGGCGCACCTAAACTTGGCGTAGTTCGAAGGGTTTGGGCCGCTGTCGAAGCCCATCCTGCACGTCCTCAAGACCAAACCCATGAGCTCTCGTAGGTTCGCGTCACTCATTGGTCTGGATCGTACTGAAATCAGATGTTGCCAAGATGATCAAAAAACACTGTCTCGAGCAGCGCCCAGCTCACCCAGACAAGGCCCGACACAGCTGCATCCAAATAGCGCCGAGACCAGCCCCTCTTTCGAGCATATTCATAAGCCGGCGACATTCCCACGCTCATTGTGAGCATGCAGATCGCTGCAGCAAAACCAAGCCGGTTTCGCAATGTCCAATCGCAAAAATACGCGATCAGCCTAGACACTCCTCAGATACCGGGGGTTTCTAGCTACGGTCGTCAGTCATCTTGGTAGACTGCAATTCACTCAAGACAAGTAGGAATTTCCGCCTCTCGAAACTTATCCAAGTGGATCGAGGCAGCTCGTGCTCCCGCAATCAATATATGCGGACCATCTGGTGGTCTCGCAATTAGTTGAAATTCTTCTGGTAAATTTAAGCTGTTAGCCTGCTATAGTGGTGCTGCTGGAGAGAATTGAACTCTCGACCTCTCCCTTACCAAGGGAGTGCTCTACCTCTGAGCTACAGCAGCGCCGATGTGGCGGCTGATTAGACGCAAAGCAGCCTTCGTGCAACCCTAATCTGGACCCTTCCGGCACCCTGAGATAGACAGGCGCCATGGCAGATCGCAGCGCATCCAGACCGCCCGAAAAGAAGCGTCAGACACGAGACGAACGGTTGAAGGCGGCGCTCAAGGCGAATATGGCGCGGCGCAAGGCGCAGGCCCGTGCGCGCAAAAGCGCGACCCAGGCGGAACCAGAGGGCGAAGGCCCCGAAAAGAGAGGCAACGAGCATGGATAGTATTGTCGTTCAGGGGGGCAAAGCGCTGAACGGGCAGATCCCCATCGCGGGTGCCAAGAATGCGTGCCTGACGCTGATGCCTGCGACCTTGCTCAGCGATGAGCCGCTGACGCTGACCAATGCGCCACGGCTGAGCGATATCCGCACCATGACGCAACTGCTGGGCTCGCTGGGGGCGGAAGTCACGTCGCTGCAGGACGGTCAGGTGCTGGCCATGTCGACCCACGGCCATATCAACACGCGGGCTGAGTACGACATCGTGCGCAAGATGCGGGCGTCCAACCTTGTGCTGGGGCCCTTGCTGGCGCGCGAGGGCCATGCGGAGGTTTCACTGCCGGGCGGATGTGCAATCGGCGCGCGACCGATGGACATTCACACCGATGGGTTGGCGAAAATGGGCGCCGAGATCGATCTGCGCGACGGATATCTGCATGCCAAGGCCGATGGCGGCAAACTGAAAGGGGCCGTGATCGATTTTCCTTTCGCGTCTGTCGGGGCGACGGAGAATATACTGATGGCTGCCACGCTCGCCAAGGGGACAACCCAGATCAATAATGCTGCGCGCGAGCCGGAAATCGTGGACCTGGCGGATTGCTTGCGGGCGATGGGGGCGCAAATCGACGGTGATGGTACGTCGACGATCACGGTGCAGGGTGTGGATCGGCTGCATGGGGCGACCCACCGCGTGGTGACGGACCGGATTGAACTGGGCACTTACATGCTGGCCCCGGCGATTTGCGGTGGCGAGGTCGAGTGTCTGGGCGGGCGCATCGACCTGCTGGAGGCCTTTTGTGAAAAACTTGACGCCGCCGGTGTCTCCGTGACCCAGACGCAAGACGGGCTCAAGGTCGCGCGCAAGAATGGCCGGATCAGCGCGGTGGATGTGACCACAGCACCCTTTCCCGGCTTTCCAACTGATCTGCAGGCGCAGATGATGGCGCTTTTGTGCACGGCTGAAGGGACGTCGGTTCTGGAAGAGAAAATATTCGAGAACAGGTTCATGCACGCCCCTGAGCTGGAGCGCATGGGCGCCGATATCGAAGTCCATGGCGGGACAGCAACCGTCAGAGGGGTTGCGCGTCTGAAGGGGGCTCCGGTGATGGCGACGGACTTGCGTGCCTCCGTGTCGCTGATCCTTGCGGGCATGGCCGCGGAAGGCGAGACGCGCGTAGCGCGGGTGTATCACCTCGACCGCGGCTATGAACATGTGGTTTCGAAATTGTCCGGCATTGGTGCCGATATCGAAAGGGTCAAGGACCGATGAGCGATGATGCGCGTTTCGAGGATGGCCGTGAGGCGCCGCTGAACCTTGGTGCCCTGGATATCGAGGATCTGAAGATTGTTTCGGCCCTGAGTCAGGACGCGGTTTTTCCTGCCTCGGAAATGACCTGGGATGCCAAGGGGGGCCGGTTTGCTCTCTTTCTCAACCGCGTGCGCTGGGAAGACCCGGGCAGAACGCGGCATGCGCCTGAGCGCGTGCAGTCTGTGCTTGTCATATCCAACGTTCAGAAAGTGGCGAGCCAGGGCGTGACGAAGGGCGATGCGGATATCGTCTTGTCCCTGTTGGCTTTGGATTTTGAAGAGACGGATGCGCCGTCAGGGCATATTACTCTGACTCTGGCCGGTGACGGCGCGTTGCGGGTGAGTGTCGAAGCGCTGGATGTCACCTTGAAAGACGTCACCAAGCCTTATGTCGCACCCTCCGGGAAATTACCGAACCATCCGGCGTGATCCGGCGGAGCGGCTGCGCCGCACGACATTCTTGATACTGGATGTGACCTGAGCCAGTAATCGCGTGCGGTGCGTGCGTGTTTGACGTGCGAAAAGGTATTTGAAAAAGGGTGAAAGGGGGGGGCGGAAAACGCGCCAATTCACCCCGCTACAACCGAATCAACTGGCGCGTTTTCACCCTTTGCGGTCATCGGCTCCTCAGCCTGTACCGCCGCATCAGTAGAGCGGTTCAAAGTTAAGAAAGAGTGAACCCCCTGGATTTCACCCTTTTTCAAATACCTCTGCGCCCGGGTTGGGATCAGGACACCATCCGATAGGGGTCTTGCAGATGCCCCAGGATGCTTCCCAGTTCCCCTTGGATCAGTTCTGCGAGGATAAGGACCGCGTCATCGTCGTGCATGGGGGCCACGATCTGGACGCCGCTTGGCAAGCCTTCAGCGACATGGGTTGGCAGCGCCACGGACGGCAAACCGAGGAAATTCACGATATAGAGCGGCTTTTGCGCGTCGATGAATTCATGTGCACGTCCGGGGTGTTTGAATTCGAAGTCGTTCTCAAAGGGGGGTGACAGCGATGTTGGCATGATCACTGCATCAATCGTCTCAAACATCCTGGCCCAGCGTCTTTGCAACACTGACCGCTCAGCAATCGCGTTCATGTAGCCGGCGAGGTCAAGCAGGCCGAACTGGGTGGTGAATGTCTCAAGCCAGCGTTGCAGGTCGGCAGAGCCATAGGTCTCAATATCCGCCTTGCTCAATACTTCCGTTTCGGTAAAGAGCAGTTGGCCCCAGAGTTCACTGATCCGGTCGGTGTCCGGCAGTTTGACAGGCATGATGTCGCAACCGCTGGATTTGGCAGCTTGGGCCGCGCGCTCCATTGCGTCACGCACAGTGGGGTGCTGGGCATCTTCGTAGAAGTCTGTGGCAACCCCGATCCGCCCGGTTTTCAAGCGCCCGTTGCCTGAGGCCGCTGTCCATGCCGGGTCTTCCGCCGCAAAACCGCGCATGGCCTCAAGCCCCAGCCGCACATCCGCAACCGAGCGGCCCAATGGTCCCTGAACCGCCATGGCGGCGGTCATCGGGGCGCGACCGCCTGGAACGGAGGGGTTGTAGTTAGCGATGCGGCCGCGCGACGGGCGCAGACCGACCAGGCCGCAGCAGTATGCTGGATAACGGACCGACCCGCCCAAATCGTTTCCGTGAGCAATCACGCCAATCCCTGCGGCAAGTGCTGCAGATGCGCCGCCGCTCGACCCGCCCGGTGTGACGGTGTCATCCCATGGGTTCAGCGTGATCCCGTGCAGCGGGTTGGAGGTGCACCAGCGCAAGGACATCTCGGGTGTATTGGTCCGGCCCACCACCACTGCACCCGCCGCATGAAGGTTGCGAACGACCGCAGCATCGTCTGGGGCGACGTTGTGCTTCATGGCGGGTAGGCCGTTGGTGTTCACCAGGCCTTTCTGATCCGTGTTGATTTTTGTCGTGACAGGCGCCCCGTGCAGGATACCGGGATCGATCTTTCCGGCATCGATTGCCTTGGCCCGGTCGATCGCATCCGGCACATCGTCGACAATCGCGTTCAGCGACGGGTTCACGGCATCGATCCGCGCAAGATGCGCTTCTGTCACCTCCCGGGCGCTCACGTCCCTTGCTTTGAGGTGAGCAACAGTTTCGACCGCGCTCCATTTCAGTATCTCTGTCATCTTGAGGCTCCCGCGTCGTCGGTCTATGCACCCGGCAACCCCAAAGGATTTCCCGATGCCCCAGTTCCTTGATGCCAGCCAAGCCGATTTCGAGGCCGCCTTCAACGCGCTTTTGTCGGCCAAACGCGAAGACAGTCCGGATGTGGATGCGACGGTGGCAGATATCATCGCCGATGTGCGGGCAAGGGGCGATGCCGCCGTGATTGCGCTGACAGAGAAGTTCGACCGGATCACACTGACGGCGGAAAGACTGCGCATTTCAACCGATGACATCGCGCAGGCGATAGATCAGGTGTCGGAGGAGGATCGCGCGGCGCTTGAATTGGCGGCAAATCGCATTCGCGCCTATCATGACAGACAGCGGCCGGAAGACGCCACCTGGGTTGATGACAGCGGGGCGGAATTAGGCTGGCGCTGGACACCCGTTTCAGCGGCAGGCCTCTACGTACCGGGGGGGCTGGCGAGCTATCCCAGCTCCGTTTTGATGAATGCGATCCCGGCCAAGGTGGCAGGGGTTGCGCGCTTGGCCATGGTGGTGCCGACACCGGATGGTGTGCTCAATCCGCTTGTGCTGTTGGCGGCACAGATTTCCGGTGTTGACGAGATCTACCGCATTGGCGGGGCGCAGGCTGTGGCCGCATTGGCGTATGGCACGGACACGATTGCGCCGGTCGACAAGATCACCGGCCCCGGCAACGCCTTTGTAGCTGCCGCCAAGCGGCGGGTCTTTGGCAAGGTCGGCATCGATATGATCGCGGGCCCGTCGGAAATTCTGGTCATTGCGGATGCTGACAACGATCCGGACTTCATTGCGCTTGATCTGCTGAGCCAGGCTGAGCATGACGAAAGCGCACAATCCATCCTGATGACAACGGATGCCGGGTTTGCGCAGGCTGTAAGCGACGCGGTCGACCGGCATCTTCTGACGCTTGAGCGGCGCGCGATCGCGGGGGCAAGCTGGCGTGATTTCGGGGCAGTGATCACCGTGCCGGATCTTGATACCGCCGCCGCGCTGTCCAATCGCATCGCACCTGAGCATCTGGAGCTTTGCGTGGCTGATCCCGATGCGCTGAGCGCACAGATCACCCATGCCGGCGCGATTTTTCTGGGGCAGTGGACACCGGAGGCGATTGGCGATTACGTCGGCGGCCCGAACCATGTGCTGCCCACCGCGCGGTCCGCGCGGTTTTCATCGGGCCTCTCGGTGCTTGATTTCATGAAGCGGACGACATTGGCGCGCATGACGCCTGCCGCATTGCGCGCCATTGGGCCGGCGGCAGAGCGGCTGGCAAGTTCGGAAAGCCTGCAGGCGCACGGTCTTTCCGTCACGGCGCGTCTGCGCAAACTCAACGACTAGGCGTTGCCCCGGTCCCCGCAAGCGTCTAAGCATCTTCAACCCCGCCGCCCAGACGAGTAAATCCGATGTCCCGCATCACCCACATCGCCATTGATGACGCCAATCTGCCGCCCCCCACGCCGGAGATCGAGCAGGAGCGCAAAGTCGCGATGTTCGATCTTTTGGAGGACAACACCTTTGTGTTGCCCGCACGCGATGACCGTCCGGTTCCCGATGGTCCATATCATCTGGGCCTGTCCATCCGCGACAAGCGGCTGGTCTTTGACGTCAACACTGAAGACGCCGAAAAGGCAGCTGAGTTTCACCTTTCGCTGGGACCCTTCCGGCAGGTGGTAAAAGACTACTTCCAGATCTGCGAAAGCTATTTCGAAGCGGTCAAGAAACTGCCGCCCAGCCAGATCGAAACCATCGACATGGCCCGCCGTGGTATCCACAACGAAGGCAGCCGTGTGTTGCAGGAACGCCTGGAAGGCAAGGCCGAGATTGATGTAGACACTGCGCGCCGCCTTTTCACCTTGATCTGCGTTCTGCATTTCGGGGGGTGACGTGACCGAACTGCCGCAATCCGTTCTCTTTTGCTGTGACCACAATGCGGTACGGTCCCCGATGGCTGAAGGGATCATGAAAAAGTTCTATGGCACCGGCACATACGTGCAGTCAGCAGGTGTAAAAAGCGATCTTGAGATCAACGGTTTTTCGATCTCTGTCTCTGCAGAGATGGATGTGGAATTATCGCGCCATCGGGTACGCAGCTTTGACGAGATGGAGGATTGGGGCGATGACCTGGGATCCTTTGATCTGGTCATTGCCTTGTCGCCCGCCAGCCAGCGGCGTGCGCTGGAACTGACAAGACTACACGCGCTTGAGGTTGAATACTGGCCGATCCTCGACCCCACTGGCTTGGGGGAAACACGCGAAGCCAAGCTCACGCAATTTCGTGCAGCACGTGACCAGATCGTGGCGCGTCTGGTGTCACGCTTTGGCCCGCCTGTCGAAACAGACAAGACCTGATCAGTCGCTCAGCTGTCGCGGCACAGTGCCGCTGCGGTCTGACCGTAGGCTTTCCACGCTTTCCAGAACCGTTCATTGCCCGCATTGTCCGATTGACGGACTTCCTGCAGCTTTCCAGGATCCTTGAAATACTTCGCCCCGCGCTTTTGATCGGCGCTGGAAAGCGACTGATCTGCAACCGCCTGGACACAGCCACAGCGTGATCGGCTCGCTGCCTTGCGCCTGTCTTGCTGACACGCCTTGTAAATCGGCCCGGTGGCAAAGAGGACCGGCTGCGGATTGTAGCCGCCGTAACTCGAACCGCCGGACGTCCGGTTGCCCCCGCCACAGGCCGCCAATGAAAGCGCGGCCAAACAGAAGATGCATGTTCTGAACATATCACTGCCTTTGCCTGTCAGACCGATGGGTTTGCCCCTTGCTGGTCCTAATTTGTATGTGTGGCGGAGTATGCCGGAATTGAGCCGATGGGGCAATTCACGAGTTGTTATGGCGCTGATCAAAACGGGCAGGGATCACCGGTCGTCGCCGCCCCCGTCCTGCCCCCCATCAAGATCATCCTCTTCCAAGGATGCGTGCGCGGCGGCCGCGATGTCGCGCTTTTGTTCTTCGGTCAATTCATCGACTTTGTCACCAGCAAGCCGCACGGTCACCTCGCGGTGCGCGAACTTGATGCCCTCGCGCTCAAAGAGCACGCGGATCTCTTCATACACCCTCTTGCGTACCAGCCATTGATCCCCGGGCTTGGTCATGAATTTGACCCGGATGATCATCGCACTGTCCTGCATTTCGATTACGCCCTGCGATTTGAGCGGCTGGATGAAATTCTCGCCGATCACCGGGTCATCCAGCAGGTCAACGCCCAGCTTCTTGATCAGTTTGCGGACCTTTTCCACGTCGGTGTCATATGTCACCCGAAGGGGCAGTTTCATCATCACCCAATCGCGCGAATAGTTGGTGATGACCTGCAACTCGCCAAACGGAATGGTATGCAGCGCGCCCAAATGATGGCGCAGCTGGAAGGACCGAACGGAGATCTTTTCAACCGTGCCTTTCACGTTGCCAACATCCAGATATTCGCCCTTGCGGAAGGCGTCATCGAACAGGAAAAACGCCCCCGCAAAGACATCGCGCACAAGTGCCTGCGATCCAAAACCGATAGCGATACCAACGATACCGGCACCGGCAAAAAGCGGTCCGACGTTGACGCCAACCTCCATCAGCACAATGAGAAGGATGGTCACGACCACCACAATCAGCATGAAGTTGCGAAACAGCGGTAGCAGCGTCGCCAGCCGCGAGGCTGAAGACCCACCGCCCTCGTCGCCCAGTTCCGCCTCTTCAATGTCGCCGGATTCCTCTTCGATCTTGCTGTCGATCCAGATGCGGAAGGCGTGGTAGACCACATAGCCGATGAAGATGATGACCATGATATCCAGCAGCCTGTCGGCATAGCTTTCCACCATCTCGGCGCCGTCATTGTCCCAGATGTAGAAAAACGCATAGGCGCCCGCAACAAAGGCAATGATGCCGGCCACTCGACGGGCCAGTTCCTCGAAGGTGTTCAATTGGCGTCGCGGACCAAGGGCAACAGCGCGGGCCTCTTCTTCGGCAGCCTCTTCGCGGGTGCGTTCAAGATCTTCTTCTATGCGGGCGGCGTCTTCGATTTCGTGGGCGGCGCGCGCCTCGGCCAGGGCGGCGGCCTCGGCCTCTTCTTCCTCGTTCAGCGCGTTCAATCGGCGCATGGCGCTGGCCCGGGCAAAGCTGCGTTCGATGAAGTAGTTGAACAGCCCATAGACCACGATGATGGTGATCAGGATTCCGTAGGCCCCCGCAATCAGCGGGATCGCGGACGGATTGCCCAACACCAGATCATAGGTCAGTTCGAACCAGGCAAAGATCACATAGAGGATGACGACCGGCGCCCAGACCTTGCACAAAACGCGAACCACCATGGAACATTCCTCAAGCGGCTTGCCGTTACGCAGGGCGCGCGTGATCGCGCGACGATTGACAAGAACCAGAAGGATATTGAGCAAGACAATGAGGGCCGACAGCATCGAAGCAAGGAATGCGTAGACCTCGTAGTTCAGCCCAAGTTCGCCGATCCAGATGCCGAAAAGGATCGCGCAGATGTCGAAGGTGGCCATCATCCACAACCAGCGATGCAGCCGCAGTGCTTCGGCGTTCGCAAGGGCCGGAATGCGGTATTGTTCAAGGAACGGCGACAGGATCATGCGCCACAGGCCGGCGACAAAGCGGCAACAGAAATAGCCGATGTTGATCAGGGTTGCGGTGAACTGAATAGCCGTGTCGGTCAACGGACCAAAGATGATAAAACCCAGCGCATAGGCAACGACCATCGACACCAGTATGCCGACCACGCCGGTAACAAACCGGAACACCAGAAAGGGCATCTTTTCGATGTAGCCTTGCGGATTGTCCTTGATCCGCCGGGTTACCGCTCCTTTCATGATCCTCTTGCCAAAGATCTTGCTTTCCACAAGCGATCCGATTGCAAGTAAAAGCAGGCTCAGCAGCAGCGTTTTTCCAAAGGCCCACAATGTACCATCCGGGCTTGCCGCTCGCAGAATATAGGCGACCTCATTGAAAGCGGCAGGCAGTTGCAGCAGACGTTCGATCAACGCGCTGCGAAAGCTGACGGCGCGGTCCTGCAAGACCATCAGGGGCGATTGTTCGGGTGCGGCATCGGCATGCGGCGTTTCTTCTGGCATGGCGGGCTGCGAGATCACGTTGCCATCGCTGTCGATCACGATAACTCCGACGCCATGCTGTGCTGCGCGGTCCAGAATGTCGTCGATGGTGTCTGTCTCGGGCGCGTCCGGCTTTGATGAGTTTGCCAGCAATGATCCCAGGCCTTGCGCCTGCGCAGGACCAGACTGCCCCGCTGCTGCAAGCCCGACCAGCAGGCAGATCACCATTAATAATCGCATCAGTCCCACCCTTGGACCGCACCGGTCCTCGCGCAGCCTAGACAAGGGGTAGAGCCATTGCAATTCCCGCCACGCCACAGGAGAGCTCTTGCGTGCTGACATCTACGTGCGTTTTGCACCTTCAGGAAATCTATGCCATAGCGGTCCGGACCCCAGAGGGGTAATATCGACGTTCCCCTCTCAAGGACAACGCCCGCCATGCAACCCGATGCCACGTCAGAGCGAATTGCCGTCTTGGGGCTTGGCTATGTTGGCCTGCCGCTTGCCCTTGCGCTGTCGCGCGCCGGGTTTGATGTTGTCGGGCTCGACACCCACGCCCCGACAATTGCCGCGCTTACAGCAGGGCACGATCCCAATGGCGAGGTGGCGGACACATCTGTTTCAGCCAGCACCATGCACTTTACCCACACGCCCGCCGACCTGTCGGGGTGCACGGTCTTCATCATTGCTGTGCCGACCCCGATCACCGACGCCAAGGCGCCTGATCTGGGACCGGTGCTGGGGGCCTGCGCCACCATCGCACCGCATCTGACCGAAGGCGCGCTGGTCGTGTTGGAAAGCACCGTCTACCCCGGCGTCACTGAAGAGGTCTGCGGCCCGGCGCTTGCTGCCGGAAGCGGCCTTGAGGCTGGTCGCCAGATCAAGCTTGCCTACAGCCCCGAACGTGTGAACCCCGGCGATGCGGAACATTCGCTGGAAAATGTGACCAAGATCATTGCCGCTCAGGACGCCGAAACACTGGACCGGGTCGAGGCGCTTTATGCGCCCGTCATCAAAACAGGTTTGCACCGCGCATCGTCCATCGCGACGGCAGAGGCAGCAAAGGTAATCGAAAACACGCAGCGGGACCTCAACATCGCGCTCGTCAACGAGTTTGCGCTGATTTTCGACAGGCTTGGCCTTGATACGCTCGAAGTGCTTGAGGCCGCCGGCACCAAGTGGAATTTCCTGCCCTTCAAACCCGGCCTTGTCGGTGGTCACTGCATCGGCGTGGATCCCTACTATCTGACCTACCGGGCAGAGCAACTGGGCTATCACCCCGAGGTCATTCTGGCCGGGCGGCGCATCAATGACCACATGGGTGCCCATGTGGCGCAAACGCTGATCAAGGCGATGCTCAAACGGGACATCTCTGTGGGCGGGGCACGTGTTCTGATCCTGGGGTACACCTTCAAGGAAAATTGCGCCGACACCCGCAACTCTCGGGTAGCCGACATCGTGGCAGAACTGTCCGACTATGCCGTCCAGGTCGAGGTGCATGACCCTTGGGTCGGCACAGAGCGGCTTGAGGGCGAACATGGTGTGACCGCCACAGCACAGCCGAATGCAGGTGTCTATGATGCAATAGTCGTGGCGGTAGGGCACAGGGAATATGTCGACATGGGTGCTCAGGCCGTGCGGGCCTTTGGCAAGCCGGGGGCGATTGTCTACGACATCAAAGGAATCTTTGACCGCGCGGAAAGCGATCTAAGGCTGTAGGACAGGTGGGCTGGCATGGGACAAAGTAGCACGCGGCATTACCGGGCAGGGTCGCCTTCGCGGCGGATCATGTTTTATAGCCACGACACCTTCGGGCTGGGGCATCTGCGCCGCTCCCGGGCTCTGGCCTCTGCTCTGACACAGGATGACACCGACACGTCGGCAATTATCCTGACCGGGTCCCCTGTCGCCGGTCGTTTCACTTTCCCCGAACGGGTCGACCACATTCGCCTGCCGGGTGTGACCAAGCTTTCTGATGGAACCTATGTTAGCCAGACGCTGGGTATGGGCATCGACGATACAACGTCCCTGCGCGCCGGGATCATCCAGACCGCTATCGAGCAATACGAACCCGATCTGCTGATCGTCGACAAGGAAGCCACCGGGTTTCGCGGCGAACTGCTGCCGACACTGGAATGGCTGCACCTGCGCAGCCGCACCAAAGTCGTACTTGGCCTGCGGGATGTGCTGGACGAACCCGAGGTTCTGGCCGCCGAGTGGGCGCGCAAGAGTGCGATCCCGGCCATAGAAAAGTTCTACGACGAAATCTGGGTTTATGGCGTGCGCGATGTCTACGACCCTACCGAAGGGCTGAACCTGTCGCAGGCGGTGCGCGACCGAATGCACTGGACCGGCTATCTGCGACGTGAGGTCACGGACGAGGCGGACGTGCCCGAGACGCCCTATGTGCTGATCACTCCCGGCGGCGGCGGGGATGGGGCCGCGATGGTGTCGCTGGCACTTGAAGCCTATGAAAAGGACCCCACGCTCGAACCCGATGCGGTGCTGGTCTATGGTCCCTTCCTGTCTGGTGAAGTGCGTGACGCCTTTGATGCGCGTGTCGCAAAGCTTAATGGACGGGTCACTGCCACGGGCTTTGACAGCAAGATCGAGGCGCTCTTTGCCGGGGCCGAGGGCGTGATCTGTATGGGGGGCTACAACACATTCTGCGAGGTCTTGTCCTTTGACAAGCGCGCCGTGATCGTGCCGCGCACGGTCCCACGGCTTGAACAATGGCTGCGCGCAAGCCGTGCCGAAGGGCTGGGTCTTGTCCGCATGCTCGATGAGACGCGCGATGGCATGACGGCAGAGGCCATGGTCACCGCCATCCGCAATCTGCCGTCGCAGTCCAAGCCGTCACAAGCCGGGGCGGATGGATTGCTGGACGGTTTGGATGTGGTGATCAGCCGCGCCAATGCGCTGATCAACGGGGCCACGGAATGACCGCGACACGCAAACTGGCTGTTGTCGTCAAAGGGTGGCCACGCCTGTCAGAAACCTTCATTGCGCAAGAACTGGTCGCCCTCGAAGAAGCGGGCCTTGATTTTGACATCTGGTCCCTGCGCCATCCTACTGACGCAAAGACCCACCCTTTGCATGACCGCCTGAAAGCCCAGGTGCATTACCTGCCAGAGTATCTGCGCGATGAGCCCCGTCGCGTGGCGCAGGCTGTGGGTGGGGCCCCCTCGTTGCCTGGGTTCGATGCTGCCGCAGACATCTATCGCAAAGACGTCGAACGTGATGATACCCCCAACCGCCGCCGCCGCTGGGGGCAGGCCTGCGTCATGGCACACGAGTTGACGCAGGACGTTGGCGGGCTCTATGCGCATTTCCTGCACACGCCTTCGTCGGTGGCCCGTTATGCCGCGATTCTGCGGGGTGTTCCGTGGTCTTTTTCGGCCCATGCCAAGGACATCTGGACATCGCCGGAATGGGAACTGCGTGAAAAACTTCACCCGGAAACCCATGGTGCGACCTTCGGGGCGACCTGTACCGGCTTTGGTGCCAAGCACCTGCAGGGGCTGGCAGACAGCCCTGCGCGTGTCGATCTGGTGTACCACGGGCTGGACCTGGGCCGTTTTCCCGCGCCTCCCGATCGCGCGCCGCGTGCGGTCGATGCGCCTTACCGGATCATGTCTGTCGGGCGGCTTGTCGAAAAGAAGGGCTATGACAGGCTGCTTGAGGCGCTGGCGCTGCTGCCAGAGACGCTGGACTGGCATTTCACACACATCGGGGGTGGCGCGCTGGATGATATGATGCGCGCGCATGCAGCCCGGCTGGGTCTTGACGCGCGGATCACATGGCGCGGGGCATGCGACCAGCCCGAAGTCATTGCAGCAATGCGCGAAAACGACCTTTTTGTGCTGCCATCGCGTATCGCCGCAGACGGGGACCGTGACGGGCTGCCGAATGTGCTGATGGAGGCCGCCAGCCAAAAGCTGCCAATCCTGTCGACGCCGGTCTCCGCGATCCCGGAATTCATTGATGATGGTACGCATGGCATGTTGCGCGAGGATGACCCGGCCACACTGGCGCGAGGGATTGCTGAAATGGCCGATGGCTCGGGCATGGACCGAAAGATGGCCGACGCAGCTTACGAGCGCCTGACCGCACATTTTACGATGTCGCCGGGCATCGCGCACCTGCACACACGGCTTACCGCGATGCTGGACGACGCGCGCTGATGACACTCGCTTTTTATGCGCCGCTCAAGCCGTCGGACCATGTCGTTCCGTCTGGGGATCGTGCGATGGCGCGTGGACTTATCGCCGCACTGGAACATGCCGGATACAAGGTGGAGATCGCCAGTACGCTACGCACAAGGGATGGCGCAGGTGATCCGGACGTACAGGCGCGGCTTATTGCGCAGGCAAAGGCCGCACAGCCCGCAATTGTCGCGCAGGGTCGCGCGGCGCGCTGGCAGGCGTGGGTCACCTACCACAACTACTACAAAGCGCCAGACCTCTTGGGGCCGACAGTGTCAGAGGCACTTGGCATACCGTATGTCCTGATTGAAGCGACGCGCGCCCGCAAGCGCCTCACAGGGGCCTGGGCGGATTATGCCGCGCGGGCAGAGGCGGCCTGTGACGCGGCAGATGTGATCTATTACCTCACCACACGAGATGCCGAGGCGTTGCAACGCGACGCGCCTGCCGCTCAGAAACTCATCCACCTGAACCCTTTTTTACCCCGTGGCGATCTGCCGTGTGCGTCATCACTGACAGGGCCGATGCTGTCCGTCGGGATGATGCGCGCGGGCGACAAACTTGCGTCCTATCGTCTGATCGCGGAAACCTTGCACGCCATGTCAGCGGAAGATTGGACACTTCATATTGCCGGTGACGGTGCGGTACGTCCTGATGTTCAGGCGCTTATGGCGCCCTTCGAAGCGCGGGTCAGGTTCCTGGGCGCGCTCAATGAAGCAGATCTCGAAACGGCCTATCGAAATGCTGCATTGCTGCTTTGGCCGGGCGTGAACGAAGCCTTTGGCATGATCTACCTTGAAGCACAGGGGCATGGCCTGCCGGTTATCGCGCAGGACCGGCCGGGGGTCAGGGATGTGCTCGCGCCCGGCGTATACCCATCGCCCGAAGCGGGGCCAGCCGCGCTTGCGCGCCGCGCGCAAGAGCTGCTGGCGGATCCTGAGTGTCTGCACAAAGCAAGTGCCAATGCGCGCGACCATGTAGCGCAGCACCATCTGTTGCCCCATGCCGCGCAAACTCTGCGCAAAGGACTGACCGGATTGGTGCGCTCATGATCAGGCTTGCGTTGCTGCGCCATGGCCATACCGCGTGGAACCGCGCAGGCCGCATTCAGGGCCGCACGGATATTGCGTTGGATGACGCGGCGCGCGCCCAGCTTGGCCAACTGCGTCTGCCCCCGCCGTGGGACACCGCCGCACTTTGGTCCAGCCCCCTTTCGCGCGCAGCAGAAACCGCATGGCTGGTTGCTGGCCGCGACCCTCAGACCGATGCCGCCCTGATGGAAATGAACTGGGGCGCGTGGGAAGGAAAACAGGGCACAGAGCTGCACGCCGACCCTGCGTCCGGATTTCGGCATATCGAAACCTGGGGCTGGAACTTCACACCCCCGGGCGGAGAGCCCCCAGCCGCCCTGCGCGCGCGGCTTGTGCCATGGGCAAAAGCGCTCACCGACGACGCAGTCGCGGTCTGCCACATCGGTGTGATGCGCGTTCTGCTGGCCCATGCGCTGGGCTGGAACTTCGAGGGCGAAGCACCCTTCCAGATCAAGCGGAACCGCCTCTACTTGCTGGAAATAGACGGCGACACGTGGCATGCGACACCAGATCCCGTCCGGCTGGTCGAGGCAAGCGTATGAAGGTCATGATCGTCGTGACACATCTGTTGGGCACAGGCCATCTTGCCCGCGCCCTGACGTTGGCGCGCGCCTACCTGAAGGCCGGGCATCCGGCAACGGTGGTGTCAGGCGGCGTTCCCGCGCCGCAGCTGTCGGCGCAGGATGTCGCAGTCCTCCAGCTTCCCCCGCTCCGATCAGACGGCGTTGATTTCAAGACACTGCTGACGGCAGACGGGGACGAGGCGGGCGAAGATTACCATTCAGCGCGCCGGAACGCACTTTTGACCGCCCTCGGTGATATCGCGCCGGATCTGCTGATCACAGAGCTTTTCCCTTTTGGCCGCCGGATGCTGCGTAGGGAGTTTTGCGCGCTGTTGGATGCGGCCTATGCGCGACCGGTGCGGCCCTTTATCTGCGCGTCCATACGCGACATTCTTGCCCCGCCCTCCAAGCCGGAAAAAGCTGTAAAAACGCAGGACATGATCGACAGATACTACGATGCCGTCCTTGTGCACGCCGATCCTGCGCTTACCCCGCTTCATCTTTCATGGCCCGTGACCGAGGCTTTGCGCGCAAGGCTGCACTACACCGGGTTCGTGGCCCCGCCGCCCGCTGTACCGCACCCGGACGCGGCGGGTTCCGGCGAAATTCTTGTCACCGCCGGTGGTGGTAATGTCGGGGAGGATATCTTTCGCGCGGCATGTGCAGCAGCAGCCCAGTCTGATCACACCTGGCGGCTGCTTGTCGGCGGATCGGATGCAAAAGCCCGAGTTTCAGCACTTTCTCAGGCTGCACCCCGCAATCTTATTGTGGAGCCCGCGCGCCGCGATTTTCGCCAAATGCTGCACCACGCCGCAGCCTGCGTATGCATGTGCGGGTACAACACCGCGCTGGATCTGTTGCAATCAGGTTGCCGCGCGGTCGTAATTCCGTTTGATGCAGGCAACGAGGTAGAACAGATGATCCGCGCCAGGGCGTTGGCCGCACAACCCGCCATTACGGTGCTGCGCAGCGACGGCCTGACGCCTGCGACGCTTTTGGGGGCCGTCACAGAAGTGCTTTCGGCACCGGCCCGGCGCCCGGCGACAGATGGATTCGACGGTGCCGCCGAAACGGTCAGGATAACCGCGCAACTGCAGGCGTCGCCCAAATGAAACCGGACTGGAACCCCCTGCAAAGAGAGCTTGCACGCTTTCGCACCGAAAGGGTGCCTCTGCCACTATGGTGGCGCGATGATGACGCGACCCGCGATACAATGGCACTGCAGCGTCTTCTGGGGGTCAGCGAAGGCCTGGACATACCCGTTCACCTCGCTGTGATCCCGAGGCCAGCGACAGCTGATCTTGCGGCGGTTATAAAGGATGCGCCCGGTGCTGTGCCACTTGTCCACGGCTGGGCCCATGAAAACCATGCCCCGGACGGGCAAAAGAAGGCCGAGTTCGGCCACCCCCGGGCCGCCGCCATTGACGAGGCGCGAAGCGGTCTCAGACGGTTGAAATCCCTGTTCGGTGCCCGGCTCTTGCCGATGTTTGTCCCGCCTTGGAACCGCATTGATCCCGACATCGCCAATGCACTGCCCCACCTGGGCTATACCGCTCTTTCCACCTACACCCCCCGGGCTGCGCGCAAAGAGGCGGGACTGGTACAGATCAACACGCATGTCGATCCGATCCACTGGAAAGCGGGCGGTGGGTTAATGCCGGTCGACCGGATCATCGCGGCTTTGGTGCAGACCTTGCAAGACAGGCGGCGCGGCCGCACAGACCACCTGGAACCGCTGGGGTTTCTCAGCCACCATCTGGTCCATGATGATGCGACCTGGGCATTCACAAAACACTGCCTCGAGACCCTTTTGCAAGGCGGGGCAACCCCCTGTAATCTGTTGGACATGAAGGATGATCTGCCATGAGCCGGTTGGAAAGTTTTCGCCGCCGACTGTCAGCCCAGATCGATGGGCTCAACTGGGCTGCGACAGAGATCGCCGGGGTGGACGGTGACGTGCTAGAGTTGGGCCTGGGCAACGGGCGCACCTATGACCACCTGCGCCAGGAACTGCCAGACCGCGATATCTGGGTGGTTGACCGCCTGTTGCAATGCCATCCGTCGTGTATCCCACCCGAAGAATTCTTTGTGCAGGGCGAGGCGCTTGATGTGCTGCCCGCACTGGCCGCGCGTGGCGTGCGCATTGCGCTGGCGCACTACGACTTTGGCTATGGGGTCAAGGAAAAGGACGTGGCCGAAGGAACGGCGCTAAGCCCGCTGATCGCCCCGCTGATGGTGCCGGGCGGGTTGGTTGTGTCACAACAACCGCTTGTCGGGCTGAAACAGGTGCGCGGGCCCGATACGATCGATCCTGAGCGGTATCTGTTTTACCGCGCCTGACCAGTGCGATCACTGACGGACCTATTGCCCGCCGAACGGTCGCGGTCATCAGCGGAAGTGAGTCCAAAAGGCCACAATCCCACCACAGCTGGCCAGGTCCCCAAACATCGCCACAATATTTTGTTGCACGCTATAGACCTTGCGTATACCTCCGGAGGTACAGGTGCATATAGACGCGGCACAGCATCAACTGACGACCGAAGGCCCGGAGGAACAATCTTCCGGGTCTTTGCGTTGCTTTTGTCGGAATGAGTTTAGGGGGAAAATGAAGGGGACGGTGCGTTTGCCGGGACCGGACGCGCCAATTCCTGACCCAGAACAGGAAAAGGCGCCAGGTGCTCAGACGCGGTCTTTGCATCGGGCCGAAGCCCACCCTGACGCCTCCCTGTGCTCCGTACGGTTTCCGAAGAAACCGCCGGTGGCCCAGTTTGCCGGCATTCCCGAAGGTCCGCCAACTGCTGACCGCCCCGAAAGGCTGCCAACGACCAGTTGTTCCGAAGAACCTCTGGCTGCCGCCGGGTCCTAAAACCCCTTGGCTTCGAGTTCCGCTTTCGCATCCCCCATGATCCGTGTCACCACCGACCACCGCGCCGCCCTGTTTCCAGTCCGCCGCTTGAATGGTTTGCACCCAAAGGTCCGCCCCATTCCGCATCGTACCTGATGATGCCGCCTTTGCGTCACCGGGTTTCCCCTGCGCGTCTGACCTGCATCCGTTCGTCCGTTACACTGAAAGCTCAATCTATGATCAGTCTCTCAATGCCCGTTTACGCCCGGGTCCTTCTGCGTTCCCGCCGTGGTTCTTGCGAACCGCTTTGGTTTGATCAGGTTGCGGCGAGGCGGGGTGAGTCGGCAAGGGAAAAATGGGGAGGATGGGAAATTTCTTGTGGATAAGATGCTGGATTTATTTGGTATTTTCTGTGGATAAGTTGGGATTGTCGTTTGGGGGGAGGTGGTTGGGAAAAAGAGATTTGCCTTTTCTATTGATTTGGAGAAACCCGAGAGTCTCACAGACTTAAGCTTCGACCACAGTGGACTGTGTAACCGCTTCAGTTTAAGTTCTCACGGAGCCGAACCCCAAAACCAATTTCCATCTCAGCCTGAAATAGTCGGCCTTCACCCATCCATCTTCAGCGCCGAAATAAACGCCTCCTGCGGAATATCCACCTTCCCGAACTGACGCATCTTCTTCTTACCCGCCTTCTGCTTGTCCAGCAGCTTGCGTTTGCGCGTGGCGTCTCCGCCATAACACTTCGCCGTCACGTCTTTGCGCATCGCTGACAACGTCTCGCGCGCAATCACCTTTCCGCCAATCGCCGCCTGAATGGGGATCTTGAACATGTGGCGGGGGATCAGGTCTTTCAGCTTTTCGACCATCGCGCGGCCGCGGCCCTCGGCGCGGTCGCGGTGGACCATGGTTGACAGCGCATCGACGGGTTCGTCGTTCACAAGGATCGACATTTTCACCAGATTGTCCTGACGATAGCCCATCATCTGGTAGTCGAACGATGCATATCCCTTGGTCACCGATTTCAGGCGGTCGTAGAAGTCGAACACCACCTCGTTGAGCGGCAGATCGTAGACCACCATTGCGCGGGAGCCTGCATAGGTCAGGTCTTCCTGAATGCCGCGGCGATCCTGACAGAGCTTCAGCACGTCGCCCAGATAGTCGTCGGGCACCAGGATCGTGGCCTTGATGCGCGGCTCTTCCAGATGGTCGACCAGGGTGAGGTCCGGCATGTCGGCGGGGTTGTGCAGCTCCATCATCTCACCGTCTTTCATGTGGATGTGGTAGATCACGGAAGGCGCGGTGGTGATGAGGTCAATGTCGTACTCACGTTCGATCCGGTCGCGGATCACCTCGAGGTGCAACAGCCCCAGGAACCCGCAGCGGAATCCGAAGCCGAGGGCGGCAGAGGTCTCCATTTCGAAGCTGAACGACGCGTCGTTGAGGGCCAGTTTTTCGATGGCATCGCGCAGGTCTTCGAATTCGGCTGAATCCACCGGGAAGAGGCCACAGAACACGACAGGCTGCGAGGGTTTGAAACCCGGCAGCGCGGTATCGGTGCCCTTTTTCTCGTGCGTGATGGTATCGCCCACGCGGGTGTCGCGCACCTGTTTGATCGAGGCGGTCAGAAAGCCAATTTCGCCGGGGCCCAGCGTGTCGATCTCTGTCATCTGGGGACGGAAGACGCCAATGCGGTCGACGTGGTGGACGGATCCGTTCTGCATCATGCGGATCCGGTCGCCCTTGCGCAGCTGGCCGTCCATGATCCGCACGAGGACGATCACGCCGAGATAGCTGTCGTACCACGAATCCACCAGCATGGCCTTGAGCGGGGCATCCAGCGTGCCTTTGGGTGCGGGCAGGTGGGTGACGATGGCCTCAAGCGTGTCCTCAATCCCGACGCCGGTCTTGGCGGAGACCCGGATGGCGCCGGTTGCGTCAATGCCGATCACATCCTCGATCTGTTCGGCCACGCGGTCGCAGTCGCTGGCGGGCAGGTCGATCTTGTTAAGGACCGGCACGATCTCATGGTCCGCTTCGATGGCGTGGTAGACATTGGCAAGCGTCTGCGCCTCGACCCCTTGGGTGCTGTCCACCACCAGCAGCGATCCTTCGACGGCGCGCATGGACCGGCTGACCTCATAGGCAAAATCCACATGCCCGGGGGTGTCGATCAGGTTGAGGATGTATTCCTCGCCATCTTTGGCGGTGTAGTTGATCCGCACGGTCTGGGCCTTGATGGTGATCCCGCGCTCGCGCTCGATGTCCATACTGTCGAGCATCTGTTCCTTCATGTCCCGATCCGCCACGGTATTGGTGGACTGGATCAGGCGGTCGGCCAGCGTCGATTTCCCGTGATCGATATGCGCCACGATGGAGAAATTGCGGATGTGTGAAAGCGGTGTCATTGCGCTGATATGTAGAGGTTTTGAGAAGTGGTCAAGGTGAGTTGTTCACGAGGCGGGACGCGGGGCTGTGGCCGCGTTCAACGACCGCGTGATGGCGCGCGCATCGCGGGAAATGCATCGGTCGGTTTCAGGGCGCGCGTCCGCATACATTGATGCCAGACCCGACAGGCCAAGCGGCGGCAATCAGCAGGCAGTTTTGTCGGGTGTCAGGAAGCATAAACCCATTATCTCACCCTCAGCCTTTGTAGGGGTCAAGCGAGGCGCGCAGGCCGTCGCCGAGGAAGTTGAACGCCAGCACCACGACGATGATCGGCAGCATGGGGATCGCGGTCCACCAATAGATCTCGATGCTGGCGAGGTTCTGCGCATCATTAAGCATCACGCCCCAGCTGACGGCAGGAGCCCGCAGGCCAAGGCCCAGAAAGCTGAGTGCGGTTTCCCCAAGGATCATCGCGGGGATCGACAGGGTTGCGCTTGCGATGAGGTGTGAACTGAAGTTCGGCAACAGATGTTTGCGGATCACGCGTCCGGGCTTTGCGCCCATCATCTCGGCGGCCTTCACGAATTCCTCTTCGCGCAGCGACAGGAACTTCGACCGAACCGCACGCGCAAGCCCCGGCCAGTCGAGGATGCCCAGAATAATCGAGATGATGAAGAACACGGCGACCGGCCCCCAGTTCGATGGCACCGCCGCCGACAAGGCCAGCCACAACGGTAACTCTGGCAAAGATCGCAGGATTTCGATCACCCGGTTGACGATCCAATCTGTGCGCCCGCCGAAATATCCGGCCAGCGCGCCAAACGTGATGCCCAACAGAAAGCTTACGCTGATCCCGATCAGACCAACCGTCAGCGACAGCTGCGCGCCATAAAGGATACGGCTGAAAACATCGCGGCCCAGCCTGTCAGAACCCCAAAGGAAAACAGTCGCCCCCGCCGGTGCGCAGAACAGGTGCGTGTCCGAAGGGATGAACCCGAAAAGATTATAGCTGTTGCCTTCGCAAAAGAATTCCAGCGGCATCGGATTTTCTTCGTTGGTGGTATAGGTCCAGCGAAAACTCTCAAGATCAGCCTTTGCGGTGATTGGATAGATATAGGGCCCGACAAACTTTCCCTCGTGCCACAGATTAATGCTTTGTGGTGGCGCATAAAGATAATCGGCGCTGCGTTCATTGGGCGTGTAGGGCGCGATGAACCCTGCGATGGGCAGGATCAGGTAACAAACCAAAAGAAAGATGCCAGACACAAGTGCGAGCTTGTGACGTTTAAACTTGCGCCACGTCAGCCGCCAGGCGGACGCATCCATTTCCGATCGTTCGGGGGCCGAGGCATCCACCTCGTCCACCCAAGGAGCGGTATCGACGAAACGATTGTCAGGCTGGATGCCGCTCATGCGCCGCGACCGCCGTAGCGAATGCGCGGATCCAAGAGCACCAGCAGAATATCCGAAATCATCGTGCCGATCAGCGTAAGCAATGCCACGAACATCAGAATAAAGCCGGCCAGGAACTGATCCTGTGACTTCAATGCGGTCAGCAGGGCAGGACCAATCGTCTGCAGCCCCAGCACCACCGAAACAAGCACGGAGCCTGAGATCATGGAGGGCAGCAGGTTGCCGATGTCCGCGACAAACGGATTGAACGCCATGCGCAATGGATACTTCGCCAGCAGCTTGGCCGGGGCCAACCCCTTGGCCTTGGCGGTCTCCACGTAGGGCTTGCTAAGTTCGTCCAGCATGTTGGCGCGCAGGCGTTGCATCATCGCCGCCGCACCTGAGGTGCCAATCACAAAGGTGGGGACAATCAGGTGCAGCAGAATCGACTTCACCTTGTCCCACGACATCGGCTGCCCCTCGAATTCGGGCGACATCAGCCCGCCGATAGGCAGGTTAAAATACTTGTGGCCGTAGTAAAACAGGATCAAAGCCAACAGAAAGTTGGGCGTGGCAAGCCCCAGATAGCCAACAAATCCAGCCGTGTAGTCGGCCCAGGTCTCGGATTTTGCCGCCGCAAGAACCCCCAGCGGCAGGGCCACCGCGTAGACAAACAGGACCGCCGACAGGTTCACCAACACTGTGAGCCACAGCGCATCGCCGACAATGTCGCCCACCGGCCGGTCAAATTCGAAAGACCAACCGAAATCGCCCTGGATCAGCCCGGAAAAGCCCAGCGGCCCGGGAATAAAGCCGACCCAGATCAGGTATTGCTGATAAAGAGGCTTATCGAGAGCATATTCCTTGCGTAGAAACTCTGCCTTGGCCACGCCCTCGGCCTGTCCGGTTGCCCGCAGTTCAGCGATCTGGTTCGACAGGTAATCTCCAGGCGGCAGGTTGATAATGGCGAAGACCAAAATGGACACGACCCAAAGCGTCAGCAGCATGGTGAACGTGCGGTAGACCGCATAGCGCAAGAGCATCATTGCGATACCTGCTGGTGTGGATTCTCGTAATAAAACTCATCGATCCTGTGCACGCCAAAATGCGCGCCAGGGTCAAAGGCCCAGATACCTGTATCAGGCACATTGCGCAGGTTCTTGTTGATCACCACGGGCTGGGGTGCCTCGCTGAGAATGCCAATGGCATAGACCTGTTCGGCATGGATGCGCAGCATTTCGCGCCAGAAGATTTCGCGGGTCTTGTCGTCATAGGCATGGCTCCACCCGTCGGCCATTGCCAGCAGGCGATTGGGGGCGTCGTCCTGCGGGGCCTCGCCCAGTTCACCGGCTGATTGGTAGTGCTGACCCCACTTGGGCCAGGAAAAGAATTCCTGATTGGTCGGCGCAAGATAGAGGGGCGAGGTATTCAACGTCGGCAAACCGTTATCCCAACCAAACCAGACCGCCGCCATGCTGACCCCTGCATAAACCCTGTTGCGCAGAATGTTCCGATCCAGCGGACGCATCACCAGTTTGACCCCGATCTCAAGCCAGGTATCCGAAACAATCGCCAGCGCATTCTCGACCTCTTGCCGCTCGCCCGCGGTTTCGACCACAAATTCCATCGGACGACCGTCGGGCAACAGGCGAATGCCACGTGAATCGCGTTCTGTCAGGCCCATTTCATCGAGCAGGGCATTGGCCTTGGCCGGGTAATAGACCGCCGACGCAAAGTGATAGGCCGGGTTATAAAGCGGGCTTGAGCTTAGCGCGGTCATCGCGCCCTCTTTGGCCAGACCGAAGTAAAGCGCGCGATTGATCATGCGCCGGTCGATGCCATAGCTCAGGGCGCGCCGGAACCGTACGTCGCGCATCACATCGCGCCAGACAGGGTCGGCGAAGTTGAGGTTGGGATAGATCGCGATCTGACTGGCCGCACCGTTGCCCCACAGAACGGTGCGATAGTTGCCCCCGTCGGCCTCTCCCTTCTTGAGAATGGAGATATCGGGAAAATCGAGCCCGCGCGCCTGCAGATCCGCCTCGCCCGCGTTGGCCTTGGCGGCAACCAGCCCGCCTGAAACGATCTGCATTTCGACAACGTCGATATAGGGAAGCTGCACGCCCCGCGCATCAATGCGGTGATAGTAGGGATTGCGCACGAAAAGCTGGCGCGACGACCCTGTGGGGCTGGCATTGATCCAGGGCTGCAGCGTCGGCTGGTCCGGATTGTCGAACTTGTACATGTTGTCGCGCTTGTTGTGCAGCGCAGCCCAGCTTTTGACCCGCGCGCGCCGGACTTCCTTGGCCAGTGCATCCGGGTCGGCATACTCCCCATGAAACTGTTTGAGGTAGTGCGCGGGCCTGTAAATGAACGGCGGCGCCGCCTGCGCAAGCAGGGGCAGGAAATTGGGGTTGGGATTGGGCCACTCAAAGATGACAGTCTGCGGATCGGGAAAGGTCACGCTGCCCAAGTAGCCGTCAAAATACATGAAATCCGGCGGGCCTGAGGGCGTGATCAGGGGGTTGTTGATCACCCCTTCCCACCAGTAACGGAAATCCTCCGAGGTGAAGGGCGCGCCGTCGGACCATTTGTGGCCTTCTCGCAGGTGCATGATGAACTTGCGGCCTTCCACCACCTCGATTTCGCGCAGGATGTCAGGGTAAAGCGAATAGTTCGAATCATACCCCACAAGCCGCGCATACCCGTAGACCACCATCTGACGCACGTCCTTGGAGCGCGAAACAAACGTCCGCAATGTCCCGCCCTGTTTGCCAAAGGTCCGGCCCTTTTCCTCAAGGTCGACGACCAGCGGATCTACGGGGATGCGGTCATGCACGGGAGGCAAATTGCCCTGTTGGACCTCTTGCGCCCAAAACGTCGTCTCCTGCAGCGGTGACGCTGACCAGACCGGGCCCGACAGAAGCAATAGCAGGACAAGCACTCTATGCATGGCACCGCACCAGATGACCGGGCTCAAGCTCGCGCAGAGCGGGGGCTTCAAGCGCGTCAAACCGGAACATCTCCGGCCAGGTTGTCGGGGCGCCCGCGCCCTTGGCAACCAGATCAAGATCAATGGGCCGCGAGATGTCGGGTTCGGGTTGGGCCGCGATCAGCGCCTGGGTGTAGGGATGTTGCGGGTTGTAGAAAAGCGTATCGGGTGGGGCCTGTTCCACGATCACACCCGCACGCATCACCGCGACCTCATCGGCAATCCGCGCCACGACGGCCAGATCGTGGCTGATGAAGAGGTAACTGAGGTCGGCCCGGTCGCGGATGTCCTCAAGCAACGAGAGGATCTGATCCTGCACGGACACATCCAGCGCCGACGTGGGTTCGTCGCAGATCAGCAGTTTGGGATCAAGCGTCAGGGCCCGGGCAATGGACAACCGTTGTCTCTGACCGCCCGAAAAGGCATGCGGGTAGCGTTTGAGCATCTCGGGGTTCAGGCCAACCCATCCCAGCATTTCTTCGGCCTTCTCGCGGCGCTCGGCGCGGGTGCCGATGCCATGGATATCCAACGGCTCTGTCAGGGTTGCGCCGATCCGCATTCTGGGGCTCAGCGACGAATAGGGGTCCTGAAACACCATTTGCGCCTGACGCTGGAACGCTGTCCGCTGCATAGGTGTCATGCCGTGGACGGGCAGGGGATCAGCCCCGTCGCCGGGGTAAAACAGCACTTCACCTCCCTCATCCGGCACTTCGGCACCCAATGCCACACGCGCACAGGTCGTCTTGCCCGACCCGCTTTCGCCCACTACGGCCAGCGTCTTGCCGCGCACCACCTGCAGGTTCACGTCCTTGCAGGCGGTCACGGTCACCGGTTTGCGCCAGCCGCCCGCGCGCATGGTAAATGTCTTGGTTACATTGCGCAGGTCCATGATGATATCGTCGTGTTCCATTGCGCGTGCGGGCGTGGCCACTTCCGGGATCATCGGCGCGGCGTTGAAAAGTTTTTGGGTATAGCCATGCGCCGGACTGCCCAGCACGTCTGCCGCAGATCCGCTTTCCATGACCCGACCCTTGTTCATGACGACGACTTTTTGGGCCATGTTAGCCACCACGCCCAGGTCGTGCGTAACCAGTATGACCGCCATCCCGGTCTCGCGCTGTAACTCATTGATCAATCCCAGCACCTGCGCCTGCGTGGTCACATCAAGCGCAGTGGTAGGTTCATCCGCGATCAGCAGTTCGGGCTTTGCAACCATGGCCATGGCAATCATCGCGCGCTGGCGCATCCCGCCCGACATTTCAAAGGGATAGCTGCGCCAAGCGCGTTCAGGATCGACAAAGCCGACCCGATCAAACTGTTCCAGCACCACCTTCTTGGATTGCGCACGGTTCATGTTGCGATGCAGACGCAGCACTTCAGCCACCTGATTGCCCAAACGGTGTAATGGCGACAAGGACCGCATCGGTTCCTGAAAGATCATCGAAATCCTGTCGCCCCGGATCTTGCGCATGGCGCGTTCGGACAGGTTGAAAAGATCCTGAGGCCCGTTGGTGCCATCAAACCGGATGCTGCCGCTGCGCAATTGCGCTGCTTCAGGCAGGATGCGCAGAACAGAACGACATGTCAGTGTCTTGCCCGATCCGCTTTCACCAACCAATGCCAGGGTCTCGCCGGGCATGACGTCAAAGCTCACGTCCTCAACGACAGCCGGAGCTGTGCCAAAACCGATCTTGAGCGCGTCAACTTGCAACAGCGGTGTCATGTACTTCCCGTGAAACTCCCCTAAGCGGAGTGAAGCCGATTTATAGCCCCTCGTCCAGCCCGCTGAACCGCTCTACACATCTGGCGCGTCTTGGGTCATGTAATGAGGGACACGTTAAGGGAGCATTGCCATGAGCCGTCTCGACCTCTTTATCAACCGAATGGTGTCTCAGCGGGCTTGCCTGAACCACGCTGCAGCCCTGACCGCTGACATGCCGGGACCGGTCTATGAACTGGGGCTGGGCAACGGGCGCACCTATCATCACATGGTCGAAATCATGCCGGACCGGGACATCTATGTTTTCGAACGCGCGATTGCTTCGCATCCCGACAGCACGCCGCCTGATGACATGGTGCTGCTAGGCGACGTCTATGAAACACTGCCGGCAGCGCTCAAGCGCTTCGGCCCGACAGCGCGTCTCATTCACGCCGACCTTGGCGGTCACAATCTGGCAAAGAATGACGCGTTTGCGCGCCAGCTCTCACCGGTGATCGAACCGCTTCTAGCCTCTGGTGGCCTTATGGTTGCCAGCGACAGGATGTATTTTGAGACGCTTTCAGAAATCGATTTGCCGCCCGACGCGGTGCCGGGTCGCTGTTTCATCTACCGCGCGCCCTGAGCAACGTCGCGTCACGGCGGTCGGGCTGTGGACAATAGGCAGGCAATCCTCATCATGTGGGCAAATTGAAGCCTAGGCGCTGATTCCGCCCAAGGGCACAGAGTTTCCGGGGGAACCATGACAGACGTTGTCACCTATACACGCCACGATGAAATCGCCGTTCTGCGCATCGCCAATCCGCCCGTCAATGCGCTGTCCCAAGCCGTCCGGCAAGGGTTGTCAGACGCCATGGACCGCGCCGAGTCAGAAGACGGGGTCAAGGCCGTTCTGATCGTGGGCGATGGACGCGCGTTTATTGCAGGCGCCGACATCAAGGAATTCGGCAAACCCCCGATGGAACCGAACCTGCCTGATTTGTGCACCCGGATCGAAGCGTCGCCTCTGTTGGTCGTGGCTTCCATGCATGGCGTATCGCTGGGCGGTGGTCTTGAGGTCGCCTTGGGCTGCCATTACCGCGTTGCCCAGCCCAGTGCACGCGTTGGCTTGCCCGAGGTGCATTTGGGCATCCTGCCCGGTGCCGGTGGCACACAGCGCCTGCCGCGCCTGACCGGCGCTGAAAAGGCGGTTGAGGCGATCACCACAGGCCGCCACATCAAAGCGCCCGAGGCCCTTGAGCTCGGCATCATCGACAAGATCGAAGAGGGCGACCCCGAAACCGTCGGCCTGGCCTATGCGCGCGATCTGCTGGCCTCGAACGCCGCGCGCCGGCCGGTTAGCGAAATGCCAAATCCACAGGGGATAGACTGGGATGCAACCCATGCCGCCCTGCTGAAAAAGGGCCGCGGGCAGCTAAGCCCGGCCACTGCGATGCGCGCGGTGCAGGCAGCCTCGGAATTACCGTTTGATGAAGGCATCAAGCGCGAACGTGAATTATTCATGGACCTGATGAACACGGATCAGCGCAAGGGCCTGATCCACGCGTTCTTCAATGAACGCGCAGTTTCCAACCTGCCGGAACTCAAGGGTGTTGCACCCCGCGCCCTGCAATCCATCGGTGTCATCGGCGGCGGGACCATGGGCGCGGGCATCGCAACTGCCTGCTTGCTGAGCGGTCTCAACGTTGTGATGATCGAAATGAGCGACGACGCGGCGGAGGCCGCAAAAGGGCGCATTGGCGGCAATCTTGCCGGGGCGCTCAAGCGAGGCAAGATCAATCAGGAAAAGCACGACAATCTGCTGAGCATCGCGCTGGAGGTCTCGCAGAACTACGACAGCCTGAAAGACGTCGATCTGGTGATCGAAGCCGTGTTTGAGGAAATGGACGTCAAAAAGCAGGTCTTTGCCAAGCTGGACGCGGCCTGCAAACCGGGCTGCGTGTTGGCCTCAAATACCTCCTATCTGGATGTGAATGAAATCGCGGCCTCCACGACGCGCCCGGCGGATGTGATTGGCCTGCATTTTTTCTCGCCCGCCCACGTGATGAAGCTGCTTGAGGTCGTGGTCGCAGACCAGACCGCGCCGGATGTGGTCGCAACGGGCTTTGCCTTGGGCAAGATGCTGGGCAAGGTCGCGGTGCGTGCAGGGGTCTGTGATGGGTTCATCGGCAACCGCATCCTGTCAACCTATCGCGCTGTTGCGGGGCACATGGTGCTTGATGGCGCCTCACCGTTTCAGATTGACGACGCGCTGACCGACTTTGGCTTTGCCATGGGGCCCTTTGCAGTCGCCGACCTTGCCGGCCTGGATATTGGCTGGGCCACCCGCAAGCGCAAGGCCGCCACGCGCCACCCCGACGAGCGGGTCCCGACCTATATCGACCGTCTGTGCGAACAGGGCCATTACGGACAGAAGACGGGCGAGGGGTATTACATCTATGAAAAGGGCAAGCGCGGCGGCACACCGAACCCCAAAATCCTTGAGCTAATCAAGGACGAACAACAAACACTGGGCATCACGCCCCGCGACTTCTCGGACGCAGAAATCGTGCGCCGTTACATGTGCGCCATGGTGAACGAGGCCGCCGAAGTCGTCGGCGAAGGCATTGCGCGCCGTCCGCTCGACGTGGATATGACCCTGCTCTTTGGCTATGGTTTTCCCCGTTACTGGGGCGGGCCGATGAAATGGGCCGATATTCAGGGGCTGGATGCGGTTCTGGCCGATATTGAACGCTACGGGCAAGAGGATGCGTGGTTCTGGCAACCCGCCCCTCTGCTGAAACAACTGGTGGCCGAGGGCCGCACCTTTGATGATCTCAACAAGGAAGCCGCATAACATGAAACAAGCCGTCATCGTCTCCACCGCCCGCACGGGGCTCGCAAAATCCTTTCGTGGCTCGCTGAACATGACCCATGGCGCGACCATGGGCGGCCATGTGATCCAACACGCGGTTGAGCGCTCGGGCGTCGCACCGGACCAGATCGAAGATGTGGTCATGGGATGCGGCTTTCCCGAACATGCCACGGGCAGCAACATCGCCCGTCAATGCGCCCTGCGTGCAGGCTTGCCGATTACTGCCTCGGGCGTGACCGTGAACCGCTTTTGCTCGTCCGGCCTGCAAACCATTGCCATGGCCGCCAATGCCATCACGCAGGAGGGCGCCGGGCCAATGGTTGCGGGTGGGGTAGAAAGCATCTCGATGGTGCAGCCGCAGGTCACGACCGTCAAAGAGGCCTGGATCGAGGAACACAAACCTGCGGTCTACATGGCGATGATCGAAACGGCCGACATCGTGGCCGAACGCTACGGTCTCAGCCGGGAGTATCAGGACGAATATTCGCTGCGCTCGCAGCGCCTGATCCATGAAGCACAGGAAGCGGGTAAGTTCGATCATGAGATCGTGGCGATGGACACGGTCATGGGCATGCAGAACAAGGAAACCAAGGAGATCACCACCCACGAGGTGACGGTCACGAAGGATGAGTGCAATCGCCCCGGAACGACGCTGGAAGGGCTTGCAGGTTTGCAGCCAGTGCGCGGTGAGGGCAATTTCGTGACCGCAGGCAATGCCTCGCAATTGTCTGACGGGGCGGCGGCCCTGGTGTTGATGGACAGCACGGATGCCGAAAAGCAGGGGCTCGAGCCGCTGGGCGCCTTCAAAGGCTTTGCCGTGGCAGGCTGCGAGCCCGACGAGATGGGCATCGGTCCGGTTTTTGCCGTGCCGCGCCTGTTGGAACGTCATGGCCTCAAGGTTGACGACATCGACCTGTGGGAATTGAACGAAGCATTTGCCTCTCAGTGTCTTTATTCGCGCGACAAGCTGGGCATTGATCCCGAGAAGTACAACGTCAACGGCGGCTCTATCGCCATTGGTCATCCCTTCGGCATGACCGGGGCACGGATGACGGGCCACTTGATGCTGGAAGGCAAGCGGCGCGGTGCCAAGCTGGGTGTCGTGACGATGTGCATCGGCGGCGGTATGGGTGCCGCGGGCCTGTTCGAAATTTATTCATGAGGGGGGCGGGCCGATGCCCGCCTTGCGCCACACCCCGTAGGCCGGGCTTCAGCCCGGCACTGACAAGAGGAAGAACCCGATGGATCTGAGCTATACCGACGAAGAGAACGCCTTTCGCGAGGAAGTCCGCGCCTTTCTGGATGAAAAGCTACCCAAGGAAATGGCGGCAAAAGTCCGCGAAGGCGGCGACCTGACCAAAGAAGACATGGACCAGTGGCACACCATCCTGAACGATCAGGGCTGGCTGGCGCAGAACTGGCCCAAGGAATTCGGCGGCGCGGAGTGGAACGCCGTCCAACGCCACATCTGGGAAGTCGAAGCCGCCGCCGCCCACGCCCCTCGCATTGTGCCCTTCGGTCTGGGGATGCTGGCCCCGGTGCTGCAAAAGTTCGGCTCAAAGGAACAGCAGGACTATTGGCTGCCTCGCATTCTGACGGGTGAGGATTGGTGGTGTCAGGGCTATTCCGAACCGGGGGCGGGCTCTGATCTGGCGTCTCTGAAAACGTCCGCGATCAAGAACGACGCGGGCACGCATTATATCGTGAACGGCCAAAAAACATGGACCACCCTGGGCCAGCACGCGAATATGATATTCTGCCTGGTGCGCACCGACAAAGACGCCAAGCAGCAGGAAGGCATTTCTTTTCTGCTGATCGACATGGACACGCCGGGCGTCGAAGTACGCCCCATCATCCTGCTGGATGGCACCCATGAGGTGAATGAGGTCTGGTTCACCGATGTAGAAGTCCCTGTGGAAAACCTTGTTGGTGAAGAAAACAAGGGCTGGACCTATGCCAAATACCTGCTGACCCACGAGCGCACCAATATCGCGGGCGTCGGATCCTCTAAGGCCGGGTTGACAGCTGTCAAACGCATTGCGCGGGCTGAGCTTTCGGGCGGTCGCCCGCTGATCGAAAACCCTCATTTCGCGGCGCGCGTGGCGCAGGTAGAGATGGATTTAATGGCCATGTCGACTTCCGCTTTGCGGATTATCTCAAAGGCGGCGGCTGGCGGCGCACCGGGGCTTGAGGCGTCGATGCTCAAGGTCAAAGGATCCATTATTCGTCAGGAAATCAACGATCTGGCACGCCGTGCAGCAGGGACCTATGCGATGCCGTTCGCCTCTGAAGCGATCGAGGGCAGCAACGCAGCCCTGCCAGATCCTCTGGCGGCAGGCCCTGTCGCGGCGCAGTACTTCAACAACCGCAAGCTTTCGATCTTTGGCGGTTCCAACGAGATTCAGCGCGGCATCATCGCCAAGGTGACCATGAGCGGAGGCGCGTAAGACATGAACTTTGATCTGACCGAAGAACGACAGATGTTGCAGGACAGCCTGCGGCGCTATCTGCGTGACAAATACGATACCGCGACACGCAATGCGATCCTCGACAGTGATACCGGCATGTCCTCTGACATCTGGAACGGCCTTGCGGAACTGGGCATCATCGGTGCGCTTTTCACAGAAGACGAGGGCGGTTTTGGCGGTGCTGGTTTTGATCTGGCTGTGGTGTTCGAAGAATTGGGTCGCGCCGGTGTGGTGGAACCCATGTTGGACAGCGCGGTGCTGGCCGGGGGACTGATTGCGGATCTGGGCAATGACGATCAAAAATCCCATCTTGAAACGCTGATTGGCGGTGGTCTGCAATTGGCGCTGGCCCATGGAGAGCCCAGCAGCCGCTATGACTACACCCGCGTCGATACAACTGCCGTCACCAAGGGCGACGACATTATTCTCAATGGCCGCAAGGCCGTGGTGGTGAATGCCGAAGCGGCGGACATGCTGGTCGTGTCAGCACGCGAAGAGGGGGCGGTCTCTGAAGAAGACGGCATATCCTTGTTCCTGATCCCAAAGGACCGCGCAGGACTGACCGTTCAGGGCTATGCCCTTTTGGCAGGTGGTCGCGCCGCCGAAGTGACTTTGGATGATGTGATAGCACGTGACGCCGACCGACTGGGTGCAGCGGGCAAAGGCTATGCCGCGCTAGAGGGGCGCATCGCCGCGGCCAATGTGGCGCTCTGTGCTGAAACGCTGGGCGCGATGGAAAGCGCCGTGGCCCTGACCCGCGAGTACCTGATGACGCGCAAGCAGTTTGGCCGGCCCATTGGCACGTTTCAGGCGCTGGCGCACCGGTTTTCGGATCTGTTGATCGAGATGGAGCAATCACGCTCTGCCGTGATCAACGCTGCTGGCCATCTGGAAACGGCGCGCCCCGAGCGCGAGAAACAGGTGTCTGCTGCAAAGAACCTGCTGGGCCGCGCGGGCCGTCTGGTCGCCGAAGAGGCGATCCAGATGCATGGCGGTATTGCGATGACGCAGGAATATGAACTTGCCCATATCGCCAAGCGGATCGTGATGGCGGACCACCGTTTTGGCGACACCGATCACCATCTTGAACGGTTCATAAAGCTGAGTGCCGCATGACCACACCCTTGCCACCACATGAGCCGTTGGGCTCTGGCGCGCAGGCGCTGGTGGGATACAGGATTGACCTTAGCAATCCCAACGGGGGTGCCGTTGTAACGCTTGAGGTCGCGGCGAAGCATCTCAACCGCAATGGCACGCTGCAGGGCGGGATCCACGCCATGATGCTGGATGCCGCCGCCGGGTTTGCCGCATCGCGTCATCTGGCCGGGCAGGCGACAGAGGTTGTGCCAGTCGTCACCTTGTCGCTGACCACGCATTTTCTGGCCCCCGCAGACAAGGGTACGGTCATTGCGACGGGCCATGTCAGAGGTGGTGGACGCAAGGTCGTCTATGCCGATGCCGAGATATGCGATGCGGATGGCACGTTGCTGTCGCAGGGCAATGGCATCTTCAAAAGGACGGTTTTGTGAGCGCGCGCCTGGAAGACATGGGTGATCGGCTGGTTGTCTGGAATGGCAATTCAGCCAAGCGCGGGGCGCTGTCACCTGAACTTTACGCCTGCATCGAACAGGCCATGAAAAGGGCGCAAGACCCGCGAGTGCGCGCAGTCATCTTGACGTCGGAGGGCGATTTCTTTTGCGCGGGCGGAGATTTGAATGTGCTGATCGCGCGCCGCACGATGGACGAAAAAGAACGCCGTGAGCGTGTCGATGACCTGCATGATCTGGTGCGCGCCATGCGCGATTGTCCTGTTCCGCTGATTGCCGCCATCGAAGGGGGCGCCGCGGGAGCCGGTCTGTCGCTGGCTCTGGCATGCGATTTTATCGTGGCTTCGGAAGAGGCAAAATTCACAGCCGCATATGTCAAAGCGGGTCTTGTGCCGGATGGCGGTCTGACTTCGTCAATGGCGCGCCTTTTGCCGCGCCCGCTGGCGATGGAAATGTGCTTGTTGGGTCGCCCGGTGATGGCCATCCGGTTTGCGGAACTGGGCGCGGTCAACCGGCTGACCCCTGTCGGGCGCGCCTTTGAAGAGGCTATGAATTATGCCGATATGATTGCCGCAGGTCCGCGGGCAGCACAGGGCGTGATCCGCACGCTCGTCGCAACGGCCTATGAAACATCAGAAGCTGCGCAACTGAACGCGGAGCGGGATGCAATGGCCCATGCCGCCGGAGCGGACGAGGCGGCAGAGGGCATTGCCGCCTTTCTCGAAAAGCGCAAACCGGACTTCGGCACATGACATGGGATACGGCGCTGACCCGGCAATTTGATTTGCGTCTGCCGATTGTCGCAGGTGGTCTGCAGTGGTTGGCGGATGCCCCTTATGTGACCGCTGCAACAGAGGCAGGCGTTCTTGGCTTTGTAACCGCTGCCAGTTTTCAGGGCGACATGGACGCCCTGCGCTCGGAGATCCGCAAGACCCGCAGTGCCGTGGGTGACCGGGCCTTTGGCGTCAACGTCTCGATGCTGCCCAAGCTGGTGCCGGGCGAGCAAACGGAAGACATTTTCCGCCTGATTGCGGATGAAGGCATAACGGTGATTGAGACCTCGGGCCGCAATCCCGAACCCTATATGCCCTTATTGAAAGACCTCGGTCTAACGGTGATCCACAAGGTTCCGGCAGTGCGCTATGCGGTGAAGGCGCAAAGCGTCGGTGTCGATATGGTCGCCATTGTTGGTGCGGAGTGTGGCGGTCATCCGGGCATGGACATGATTGGCAGCTTCGTGAATGCCGCCATGGCGGGGCGCGATCTGGATATCCCTTTCCTGATCGGTGGCGGCGTTGGTCACGGCAGCCAGATGGTGGCAGCGCTGGCCATGGGTGCGGCGGGCGTTGTCATGGGGACACGGCTTTTGGTGGCAGAAGAACTGACTGCGCATGTGGCGTACAAGCAAGCGCTGGTGGATGCCACTGAACGGGATACGGCACTTACCATGGCATCGGTGCGCAATACCATTCGGACACTGGCCAATGACACCACGCGCGAAGTCGCGCGGATGGAGGCCGAGAGTCCGGATGTGACCATTCAGGACCTTTTGCCGTTGGTCTCGGGCCAGATAGGGCGCAAAGCCTACCAAACCGGCGATGTATCGCGCGGCATGTTGTCAGCCGGGCATGCACTGGGCCTCACGGACAGGATTGAACCGATGGCCGCGATCATCGACCGGATCGAGGCAGAGGCGTCGCAGGCCTTCGCCGGGCTGAGCCAAACGGCCGCGCATGCCAAGGCGGCACAATGAGTGACCGGGTCGAGGATTTTCTGACCCATCAGGCCGCGACCCGGCCCCACGCGCCGGCGCTCACGGACAGTCTTGGCACCCGCTGGACCTATGCCGAACTTGACACTGCAGCGCGTGCGGCCAGCGATATGCTGCGCCGCGCTGGCGTCAGGCCGCAGGACAGGGTCTTGATGCTGTCTGAGAATTGCGCGGCTGCGGTGGCGTTGATTTTTGCGGCCTGGCATCTTGATGCAATCATCGTACCCGTGAACGCGCGCCAGACAGGGCCGGAGGTTGCGCGGATCATTGCGCATGCAGAACCGACCGTCGTCGTCTGCACAACGGCGGTTTCAGAAGATGCTGTGCGGCATGCGGATGGTCTGGGTGCTGAACCGGTTTCAGGCCCCTTCGGGAACCTGCATCTGGCGCGTCTGGATGCGGCCCCTGCAGAGGCGGAACTCGTCGGTGTGGCGGTGTTGCTTTATACGACCGGAACGACAGGTGATCCCAAGGGCGTCATGCTTACCCACGAAAACCTGCGGTTTGGTGGCATGGCGTCGGCCAATTTCCGCGCCATCGTGCCGGAAGATGTGATCTATGGCGTCTTGCCGATCACGCATGTCTTTGGTCTTGCCTCAGTGGTGACAGCGGCCTGTTTCGCCGGGGCGCAGATCCAACTGGAGCCACGATTTACTGCGGCCAAGATGTTCGCTGCAATCAGCAAGGGTGTGACGCTGCTGTCGGCGGTTCCGCAGATGCACGCATTGTTGATGCAATACACCAAGGAACAGGGACTTGAGACGCTCGGCTCTGACCGGCTGCGGTATGTCTCTTCCGGGGCGGCGCCGCTTGATCCTGCCTGGAAGCGCAAGGCCGAAGGTTTTTACGGCGTGGCGCTGCAGAACGGGTATGGCATGACAGAGACAACGGCAGGTGTCTCGATCACGGCCAATGAGATCGGCTCGTCCGATATATCGACAGGTCCGCCCTTACCCGGGGTAGAACTGCGCATTGATGAAAGCGTGCAGGGCGGCGGCGCGGGGTCGGGTGAGGTTCTGGTGCGGGGCCCGCATGTGATGCGCGGGTACTTCCGCAACACTGCGGAAACGGCAAAGGCGCTAGATGATGACGGGTGGCTGCGAACCGGGGATCTGGGGCGCATCGACGACACAGGTAACCTGCATATCCTGGGTCGATCAAAGGAACTGATCATTCACGGCGGCTTCAACGTATATCCGCCAGAAGTCGAAGCCGCGCTGAACGATCATCCTCAGGTTATCCAGTCGGCGGTCATCGGGCAGATGGTTGGCGGAGATGAAAAAATCTACGCCTTTGTGCAGGTGGCGGAAGACACATCGCTGAGCGTGCAGTCATTGCAGGCCTTCGTTCAGGAACGGCTCGCGGGCTACAAATGCCCGCAACAGATCATTTTGGCGACCAGCCTTCCGGCAGCCCCCACGGGCAAAATACTGAAGCACAAGTTGCTGGATGCATTTCCGCACGCGAAGGTTGTCGCGCAGAAAGGTGCGACGCGATAGGGCACTGCGCGATCGTCTGTCAGGTATAGACACCCGATGCGGCTTGCCGGATCGCGCGGATGTTGTCGCCGTAGGGGCCGGGATTATCGACCGACCCCCCCTTGAACACAGCCGACCCCGCCACCAGAACATCGGCGCCGGCGCGGGCGACCAGTGGGGCGGTGTCGGGATCGACGCCGCCGTCGATCTCAATGTGGACAGGCCGGTCCCCGATCATCGCCCGCAAGGATCGGATCTTGTCGCCCATGTCGATGAATTTCTGACCACCAAACCCTGGGTTCACTGTCATCAGGCAGATCAGATCCGTGAGATCGAGCAGATCCGCAACGGCATGTGCAGGCGTGCCGGGGTTGAGAGCCACACCCGCCTTGGCACCCGCCGCACTGATCGCCTGCAGCGTGCGATGAATATGCGGCCCGGCTTCAACGTGGGCCGTGATCACATCGGCGCCGGCCTGCGCAAACGCTTCGATGTAGGGATCAACCGGCGCAATCATCAGATGCACGTCCATCACGCCCTTGATGTGAGGGCGCAGTGCCGCACAGGTTGCCGGACCGAAGGTGATGTTGGGTACGAAATGCCCATCCATCACGTCGACATGCACCCAATCCGCGCCCTGCGCCTCGATAGCTTCGCATTCCGCGCCAAAGTTGGCGAAGTCGGCAGCGAGGATCGATGGGGCGATCTTGATGGCGCGATCGAAGGTCATGGGTGTCTCCTTTTGGCGCTTCATAACGGGCCGAGGCGGGCGGGGAAAGGTGGGGATCAGGTATTTTTAAAAGGGTGAAAGGGCGCGTGGTCAGATCTTGTAGTAGCCGCGGTACCAATCCACAAAGCGCTGCAGACCTGTGGCAAGGGGAGTGGCCGCGCGTGGCCCGATGAGCGTGTTGAGAAGAGACGTATCGGCCCATGTGGCAGGCACATCGCCCGGCTGGATCGGGTGGAATGTCTTGATGGCTTCGGTGCCGCAGGCGACCTCGATCGCCTGCACGAAGTCCATCAGCGATACCGGGGCATTGTTGCCGATGTTGATAGTGCGAAACGGCGCCACGGCAGAGACACTGTCGCCAGCCACCGGATGGGCCGGGTCGGGCAACTTGTCGATCAGCGCGATGATCGCAGCGACGAGATCGTCGATATAGGTGAAATCCCGCTGCATCTTGCCGTGGTTGTAGATGTCTATGGGATCGCCCTGCAGGATTGCCTTGGTGAATTTGAAGTGCGCCATATCAGGGCGCCCCCAGGGACCGTAGACGGTAAAAAAGCGGAACATCGTCGTGGGCAGCGCGTAAAGATGCGCGTAGGAATGCGCCATGTTCTCGGTCGCTTTCTTGGTGGCGGCATAGAAGGACATTTGTGTGTCCACCTTGTCTGCCTCGCGGTAGGGCATTTCCGTGTTGGCACCGAATATCGACGAGCTTGATGCCAGCAGCATGTGTTTTGGCGGATAGGCGCGCGCGGCCTCGAGCAATTCGAAGGTGCCGATGAGATTGGCGTTGAGATAGGCGCGTGGCGCATCGATGGAATGGCGCACACCCGCCTGGGCGGCCAGATGGATCACGATGTCGGGCCGTTGGTCCGCAAAAAGCAGCATCAAGCGATCAGGTGTCTCAAGGGTATCATTGATAACGCTGAAGTTCTCATGCTCCGACAGCATCTGCTGGCGGCGTTCCTTGAGAGTGACGTCGTAGTAGTCCGACAGGCTGTCAAAGCCGACCACGCGCCAGCCGGCCTCAAGCAGTGCCAGCGACGTAAAATAGCCGATAAAGCCTGAGGATCCGGTCACAAGGGCGGTTCTCATAGATCAATCTCCAGGACCCCGTCCGGGTCCGCCGCACGGGACTGGCACAGGATCATCGCCGTTTCCCTTTGTCGGGCCGAAAGCACAAAATCGCGGTGTTCAACCTTGCCGGATGTGACACCGCACTTACACACGCCGCAAATACCATCCGAGCATTTGATGTCCACCGGGATTCCCGCATCAATGAGCGCATCCGATGCGGTTTGATCCTCAGCGACGGTGATTTCGCGTCCTGTTTTCAGACGCAGGGTGAAGGGATGATTGACGTACTCTGGCACCTCAGGTGTGGAGAAGTATTCCAGATGGCGGTTGTCCTCGGGCACGCCTGCGATTTCAGCCGCATCAATCACCGCCTGCATGTAGGCATCAGGACCGCAGGTATAGACGTGCGCGCCTGCAGGTGCCGCGGATGTGACAGCCCCGAGATCACACCGGGTACCTTCATCCGAGATATGAAAGTGCACGTGATCTGACCACGCTTGGGCGGCGAGACTGTCAAGAAGGGCCGCCGCTTTCCGGGACGGGGCGGAATAGTGAAGCTCGAAAGGCTGGCCAAGTGCGTGCAAACGGTGTGCAAAAGCGATCATGGGCGTGATCCCGATGCCGCCGCCCATCAACAGGGAATGGGGCGCGGTTTCAACAAGTTCAAAGTGGTTCTCTGGTTTGCCCACAAAGACGCGACGGCCTTTCGTGAAGATGCGGTGCAGCATGGTGGATCCACCGCGCCCTGCGTCCTCGCGCAGAACCGCCACATGATACCGGCTGCGGTCGGCCGGGTCGGAACATAGCGAATAGGGGCGTAGAAACTCTGGCGCGACAACCAGATCAAGGTGCGCGCCTGCGGTCCATGCGGGCAGGTCGTGACCTAGCGCGTGGGTCAGCTCGTATAGGGTTACGCTGTCGCTGAGCGCCTGAATGTCGCTGATGCGCAAATCCAGGACCGGCGCATCGGTCCCCGGATTATAAAGGTGCAGATGATCGGTCTTCCCGGCGGCGTTTCGGGCGCGGTGTTCGTCTGCCGAAAGGAGAGCGGCATGCGCTTTGATACCGGCCTCGCGGTTCATCGGGTCCGGGTAGGGCCACGGATGGGGGGCAAGCGGGGCCGGATAGACTGCAAGGGTCTGATCCTCGAACTTCAGATCAAGATCGGTTTGCAGGTCGCGTTCGTTGACCGGTGCCGCGGGTGTATCGAAACGGCCCGTCTCCCGATTCATTTCGATGTCCCACCACCACTTCTTGATGGGGTTGAGGCGGCCTTTGCCAACCTTGTCATCCAGCCTGGCAAGCATTGGTGCCGCGGTTGGCATGCGCATCGCGGCCCACCGAAACGGCGCTTCGGCAAAGAGGCCTTCGAGGTTCCACGGACAGGTTTTCATGCAGCGCCCGCACATCGCGCCGCCTTGGTTGGTGATCCGGTAGGTGGCGCATTTCTGGCTGTCACTTTTCCAGATTTCATAGCCATTGAACATGGTCTTGGGCCCTGCGGTGATCGCGCCGGACGGGCATTCGCGCGCGCATTTGTTGCAAGCTTCGCAGAACTTTTGCAGACCGAAATCAATAGGCTTATCGTGGTTGACCGGCAAGGTGGTCGTGACGACGCCGGATTTGAGGCGCGGCCCCAGAAAAGGATTGAGAATAACTTCGCCGATGCGGCTGACCTCGCCCAGTCCGGACAACAGCAGCAGAGGGGGCTGCAGGATATCCCCGTCCATGACCGTGTGCGCCTTTGCAGGGTAGCCTAGGTTGCGCAGGTGTTGCGCCAGAATGCCGCCCAGAATGGCAAACCGCAGGTAGGCGCGCATGGACTGGGCCACGCTGATCCAGTCGTCACCTGACGCCCCTTCCATCGTGTCATAGCCCTGGTCGATGATGATGCTGACCGCCTGATCGTGCGGGGGATCGATGGGTGTGCCGGTGGGGTCATGGCTGTACCAGACCCAGTCGGGACACGCCGAAAGGCCCGTCGCATCCGAGCCCAGAAAATAGCTGGCCGCCTTGAGGTTGGCGGCGTTGCGCGCGGTATCTGGCTGAAGCGCCTCGGAGGCAACCGGACCATCCTGTAACAAGATCATTGCGCCCAACAAGGGCCGTTGCGCCGCAGATGGTGCGCTTTTGATGATGTGGTGGCCGCCCAACATGGCGTTCTGCACTTTCGGGCCCATATCGCCGAACTGGCCACGTGCGAACATATCCGTACGCTTTGGCACGCGGGGGATGTTGGGTGCGTCGATATAGGTCGTGGGGTCCTTTACGCGCTTGAGTGTCTCGAAGGGATGCGGGCCATCCGCAAAGTCACGGCGCGCATAGGGGTCCTGGGTGCGGGCAGAGAGGCCGCCGTGGGTGCCCAATTGCCAATGGGGGCCCTTGAGCACGGACCACGGTTGCTGCGCCAGTGGGGCGAGGGGCAAGTCAGCGGCAAGAGCCATGTCGGTTGTCACCACGGCGACCCCAAATCGATCACCAACCCATGGGGCCTGCAGGATGCCGTTCTCGAACACAGCAAGGCCGGCAGCAAGGGTTAGCTGACCCAGATGCACGTCCGAGGCGGTTGGCGAATGCGCGCTTGCGTCAAATCCCAGCTGGCGAATGTATTCGGCCAGCACGGTGGCATTTTCGGAGGTGCGGATCGCCGCGCGGTGGGCCTGCGCATCCCTGATCCAATCTGTGCCAGTCTCGTCACCGCGTGGATCTCGAGGGAAAGCCTGCAGGATGACGATGGCATGGGTGTGCGCGCCCAAATCGTGCTCGGGCGCTGACGCGGCTTCGCGCAGGTTGGCCATGATCACATCGACCCCCGCGGCCAGTGTCTTGGTCTGTTTTTCGCGCAGATCACGCGCCAGACGGTCCCGGTCAGCATTGCGGCGGGGGCTGGCAAGGCGGGCTGCATGTGGCAGGGCACAGATGCCCATCATCGACGCATCGTTGTAGTAACCGAAGGCCTTGAGGTGTTCTGCGCGTGTTGCCGGGTCATCGGGTATATTCGCTTCGGCGGCATTTATTTTCCCGGAACGCAGCACATCCATCATCGTTTGGAAGGGCCCCATGGCATTGACGATGCTTTCGGGGTCGTCCGGGCGGTCAAAATCAAGTGTCGGAAAGGGGATTTGCGGCAACTCATCCATCGGCTTGGTCAGACGACGCAGGCGCTCTAATGGGTAGCTTCCCATGTGCACAGGGCGGGACCGGGCAGAGAACAGTTTCATGCCAATGGTGTTCCACACTGCCCATGAGAATGCCAGTGTCAGCGCTTGACTCTACAACCAAGCGCTGCCCATTCTTGATCAAATTACTGATAATGGGAGAGAGAAAATGACGCATTTCAACCGTCGCACGATGTTAGGCGCAATGGGTGCCGCAACAGCTGTGGGGCTCGCGGCCCCGGCGCTGGCGCAGAACAGAAAAATCACTGTGGGCGCGCTGCGCTTTACCAGTCATTCAGGCAGTTTTGTCGCGTTTGAACGCGGCTACTTTGCGGATGCTGGTCTTGATGTGGAGTTGCGGTTCTTTCAGGCGGCCCAGCCAATGGCGGTGGCAATCGCAAGTGGCGATGTGGATTATGCGGTTACCGCCATTTCGGGCGGACTGGTTTCATTGGCCGACAAGGGCGCGATCAAGGTGATCGGTGGGGCCCTGCAGGAGGAGGCGGGGATCGACGGTCAGAAGATCCTTGTGTCCGATGCGGCGATGCAGGCCGGTATCGACACACCGGCCAAGCTGGCAGGCAAAAGCTGGGGCGTGACGCAGCCCGGGTCATCGTTCCATTATATGGGGTCCAAGATCGCAGCGGCGGAAGGCATCGAAATGTCTTTCAAGCCGCTGCAAAAGGTCGGCGCCATCATCGGCGCGCTCAAATCGGGCCAGATCGACGCATGGTCGATCGTGCCGCATATCGCCAAACCGCTCAGCGGGTCCGGCGCGGTGCATATCATTGGCGATATTGCCACCTATCTTCCCGATTATCAGGTCACCACCGTCTTTACCTCTGCCACCAATGCCAGCGATGAGCAGGAGATGACCAAGAGCTTCCTTGGCGGGTTCTCGAAGGGTGTCAGCGATTACAACAGCACCATGATCGACAAATCGGGGGGCGATGACGGGGTGAACGAGATGGTCGATCTTATTCACAAGTACGTCTACACCGACCGTCCGCGCGAAAAGGCGGCGCCATCCATCATCAACGGTACCATGCGATTGAACGAAGGGGCCAAACTGAACGTCGCCTCTGTGCGCGATCAGCTGGAGTGGTTCCAATCCGAGGATCTGGTGGATGCCGGCATCACTCTCGATCAGCTGATCGATACCTCCTACGTGGAGACAGTAGGGGCGTGACCTTTGGCCTTTGGATGGGGGTTCGCACCCATCATCGGGTCATGCGGGGAGGTGGCGTGTGCCACCCCTCCTGCGGAGCCCTACGTTGGACCTGAGAGCCCGGAATATTCACCACCAATACGGTGAAACGGAAGTCTTGCGGGATATCTCGCTGGATTTTCCGTCAGGCCGCATTGTCTGTATTGTCGGCCCGTCGGGATGTGGCAAGTCCACCTTGCTTCGGCTGCTGGGCGGTTTGGAAAAACCGACTGCGGGCGAGGTACTCCAGCTGGGCGCACCGCCCGCCGGGTGCCTCAACCCGCTGACGTATATTTTTCAGGACTTCGCGCTGCTGCCCTGGCGCACGGTGGAAGGCAACGTGTCGCTGGTTCTGGAAGATCATGGGCTGGGTGCGGCTGAGCGGGCGCAGATCATTGCCGACGTTCTGGTGCGCACCAAGCTGAGCGAATTTCGCGCGGCCTTGCCCAAGCAGCTATCAGGCGGCATGAAACAGCGCGTGGCCATTGCCCGCGCTTTGGCCGTTAACCCGGCAGTGATGCTGATGGATGAACCGCTTTCGGCGCTGGATGCGCAGACGCGCGAGCTTTTGATGGATGATCTTGTGGGGCTTTGGACGCGCGCGCCCTTCACGGCTGTCTATGTCACCCACAATCTGGCTGAAGCGGTGCGTCTGGGCCACCAAATCGTCGTGCTGTCGCGCCGTCCCGGGCAGGTAAGGGACGTGGTCGAGATCGATCTGCCGCTGGCCGAGCGCGCCCATGGGGATGCGATGCTTGAGCGGCAACAGCAGCATCTGTGGGGACTGATGCGTGACGAGGCGGCTGCAGCGGACGCAGAGCTGTTGCATGTCTGAACGCGTGACCTTTCGGGGCGGTGGTTTTACACCTGAACGGCGGCGCGGCGTGGGGTTGGTGGTTTTTGTCCTGCTGATCGCGATGGCTGAATGGGGGACGCGGACAGGCTGGATAACCTCGCTAACGCTGCCACGTCCCTCTGATGTGGCGTTGACCTTTGGTGAGCTTTACCAGTCCGGGCAGCTTTTCAATCATCTGGTTCCGTCCCTGACCCGCCTTGTTGTCGGGGCCGCACTGGGCGCGACGGCGGGGATTACCGTCGGCGTGCTGATCGGGCTTTTCAGCCTTGTCCGGGCCGGGTTGGTTCCCCTGGTTGCGGCAATATTCCCGATCCCCAAGATCGCGCTCTTGCCGCTGTTCGTGATCTGGTTTGGGATTGATGAGGCCAGCAAGTATGCCCTGATCGCCTTCGGGACATTCACGCCTACGGTGGTGGCAACCTATGGCGCGGTGGACAACGTCGACCGCACGCTCATTCGTATGGGGCAGAGTTTCGGGCTGAGTTGGCGATCTATCGTCTGGAAGATCGTGCTGCCAGGCGCCATGCCCGGCATCCTGTCAGGGCTTCGGATCTCGCTGACAATTGCGATTATTCTGCTGGTGGCTGCAGAGATGCTGGGCGCCGAGTACGGGATCGGCGCCTATATCCTGAACGCGGGGAGCCTTTATGACCTGGAGCGGCTTTTTGCAGGGGTCGTGATCCTGTCGGTGCTTGGGGTGATTGTCTCTTATGGGATCGGAATGGTGGAAAAGCGGCTGTTGCGCTGGCGGGTCTGACGCACCCCGGGGGCCAGCCCCCGGACCCCCGGGATATTTTTGGCCAGAAGATGAGAGAGCTGTCAGTCTTTGGCGTGTTTCTGGCGCGTCTTTCCGCTATATTTTTCAAACAGTTCCGCTGGCACTTCGGTTCCGTCGACCAGGAAGGGGAGCACGCCGCGACGCAGGGATTTGCCGCGCTTGTTGAGAATGTCGGCATCAGACACGGTGACACGCTGGGACATCCGGCGCGACCACTCGTGAAGATGGCCATACAGTTTTTCGAGCGCGGGGTGATCGGCGGACGTTTTGGCCAGATCGTCGAATTCATCCGGGTCTTCGTGCAGGTCGAAGAGCATGGGGCGCAGGCCACCTTCTGCATGCATCAGCTTGTAGCGTCCGTCAAAAACCATGAACAAACGGCAATCGCGTGGGGCCAGCGCCAGCTTTGCCCCTTGCGGCGTCGCCGAGTAGTCGAATTCAGAAATCGCGTATTCCCGCCAATGCGGTGTCTGGCCGTGTAGCCAGGGCGCCAGGTCACGCCCTTCTAGGATATGCGCGGGCACCGTTGCCCCGGCAAATGACGTGAAAGTGGCGGCCAGATCAATGGATTCGACCAGTGCGTCGCAGGTCGTGCCCCGTGTGGGATCGGCTTGCGCGCGCGGGTCATAGACGATCATCGGGATCTTCACCGACTGGTCGTGAAACAGATCCTTTTCTCCCAGCCAGTGGTCGCCAAGGTAATCGCCATGATCGGAGGTGAGCACGATCATTGTGCTTTCCAGCCGGCCCTTTTCTTCCAGATCATCAAGGATGCGGCCCAACTGATCGTCGCATTGCTTGATCAGGCCCATGTAGGCCGGGATCACTTTCTGTCGAACCTCATCGCGCTGAAAGGCCTGTGCGATACGGTTCTGCATGTAGGCTGCAAAGACGGGTTGGGCGTCCTCTTGTTCCTTTGCGTGTCGCGCGGCGGCAGGCACTTGGTTGGCGCCGAACATGTTGTGATAGGGGGCCGGCACGATATAGGGCCAGTGCGGCTTGATATAGCTGACGTGGGCACACCACGGCCCCTTTGCCTGATCCATGAAGCGCAGCGTTTCAGATGTGAGCCAGGGCGTTTCGCTGTCTTCTTCGGCGATGTTGGCGGCTTTGTCGGCATTGGCGAAAATCCAGCCTGACGCGATATCGCCATCCGTGTCGGCGGCGTTGGCATAGTCGTGCCAGGGGTTTTCGCCATCATAGCCTTTTGATTTCAGATATTCGTTATAGGGCGAGCGTCTTTCATCATAGAACCCGTCCGGACCTTGTGCCCACAGTCCGTCATCGCGATGCCAGACATCAAACCCGCATTCTGCCTGACGCGCGCCGATCTTTGTATCTGGCGACAGCCCAAGGCGGGCCATCCCGTCGGCATCTGCCGTCATATGGGTTTTGCCAATCAACCAGCACGCCATCCCGGCAGCGCGCAGATGGTCGCCCATTGTCTGTTCCCCCACTCTGAGCGGGAAACCATTCCAGGCCGCCCCGTGCGAATGCACATAGCGCCCGGTGTAGAACGACATGCGGCTGGCTCCGCAAATGGTGGATTGCGCGTAGGCGTTGGTAAAGCGCACGCCCATTTGTGCCACCCGGTCAAAGTTCGGTGTGTGCAGATGCGGATGCCCCGCGCAACTCAGGTAATCCCAGCGTAGCTGATCGTACATGATGAATAGAATGTTCATATGGTCAGGCTGAGACACGGGCGGGTGCGGTTCCTTTGTGTGTCTGTCGATCATGCTGCTGCTGCACCGGAATGAAAAGAGGCGGTGCCGTTTTTGTCGGGAACCGTGCCACCGGGTGGCGGGTTCTGCTTGCAGTGAAGAGGAGTGAGAAATGGCAAGTTACAGTGAAGGCGACAAGGTAGAATGGGACTGGGGCAATGGGACCGGAACAGGTAAGATACAAAGCAAATTCGAAGAAAAGACCACGCGCAAGATCAAGGGCACGGAAGTGACGCGTGATGGCTCTTCAGATGATCCCGCCCTCTACATCAAGCAGGATGATGGCGACGCGGTGCTGAAATTGGCCTCCGAAGTGCGTAAGGTCTGAAGTGGACATGGCGGCCTCTGCCCTTGTTTATGTCAGCGATGACCGACCCGGGATCACGCGGCGGCGGCGTGGGCGGGGTTTCAGCTATGTGGCACCCGATGGCAGTGCGATTGCACGTGGGGCAGAGCGAAGGCGGCTCGAGGCGCTCGCTGTGCCGCCAGCCTATGAGGACGTCTGGATGTGCCCTTTGCCCAACGGTCACCTGCAGGCGACGGGACGCGATCAGCGCCGCCGCAAGCAATATCGCTATCACCCCGACTGGGCCGCAGCACAGGCCGAGACAAAGTTTGCGGGGCTGGTGGATTTTGGCACCGTGCTGCCGCGCGTACGGCGCTGCGTGCAACGGGACCTGAACGAAGATGCGGGCGAGCGGGCTTTTGCCCTTGCGGCTGCCGTAGCCCTCATTGACCGCACATCAATGCGGGTGGGTCACCCCGAATATACCCGGGAGAATGGCAGTTACGGGGCTTTGACCCTGCGCAACCGCCATGTGCGGCTTGATGGAAACCGGATACATCTGGCCTACAAGGCCAAGGGCGGCAAGCGCGTGCGTCGGTGCCTGAATGACCGTACATTGGCGCGGATTCTGGCCAAGATCGACGACCTGCCTGGCGCTGAACTGCTTTCTTGGATTGACGATGACGGCTGCGTGCGCAGCCTCAATTCCACCGCGCTGAATGCCTATCTTGCCGACGCCGCCGGCATCGAGGGAGCAACAGCCAAGACCTTTCGCACATGGACCGGGACCCTGGCCGCTTACGAGGTTGCCGAAAAGGGCGGCGCCACCATCAAGGCCATGTCAGAGGCCGCAGCGGCGCGACTGAGCAACACGCCGACGATCGCACGCGCAAGCTACATTCATCCAGCTGTGATCGATCTGGCGGGCGCGCACAAAACCTTGACGGAAACCAAGACGCGTTCCGGACTATTTGCCGCTGAAAGCCGCATGTTGGACTTTCTCGAACGTCAGTGATCGCTCACTGAGCTGCCAGCTGTGCCTCCGCTGGATCCTTGAGAAGCGTCAGAAGCGTGTTGAATGAAACCTCCGGCTGCGTCATGGCTAGGCAAGCTTGTGCAATGGCGTCTGCCCGGGCGGACCCCAGCACCGGGACGGCAAAGCTGCGATACTTGTCCACGATCATCGCTTCCGAGAATGGGTCATCTGGCCCGCCACGTGCATTGATATCGCCGGAAGAAAGTGCCCGGCCATCCTTGAGCGTCATCGTCATATCCGCCCACCGCCCAGAAGGGAACCGCGCCGTGTGACGTGCGTCAACCTTCAGGTGGGTGCGCGAGACCAGTGCCGCAACATCCCGATCCTGCAATCCGGCGCCCGAAATCTGATCCAGACCGATGTTCCCGTGGCGGATCATGCAACCAACCGCGAAAGCAAGTGAGTATTGCGCCTGCGAGGTCGTTTCGGGCATTTCAGGAAACAGCGCCACAGCGTTGGGGAAACTGCGGATCTCTATGCGCTCTACCATTTCATGGGTAACACCGTGTTCCGTGCAGATTTTTTGTGCTGCGTCTATGGGCGCATGGGCCCAGCGGCAGATGGGATAGGGCTTGATATACTGCTGCTGAGTTTGCCAGACCGACCCAAGATCCGCCCAGTAGGCCGCGACATCATCGGATTCGACGGTAATTGCGGGGGCCCCGGTGAATCCCAGTTCGGCCATGATTGTGGCAGAAATGCCTACCATCGCACCCATGCCTGATCCGTCGTGCAGCATCGTAGGGTTGGCGATTTCGCGCATCATCTGGCTGCGCGGGCCATGATATTCGGCAATGCCCAAAGCCTCGCGCAGATGCGCGCTGGATGCCTCGCGCACCCGAGCGCTGAGGGCAGCAACACCCAGGGCGTTCCACGCGCCAGAGGTGTGATAATCGCTGACCGTGTTGTGCAGTGCCAACCCCGCGCGCCCGGCAACCTCGTACCCGACAACCAGCGCGGCCAGCGCATCGCGGCCCGACAGGTGCGGCAGATGCTGCGCCAGCGCGATCAGCGCAGGCACCACCGCAACGCCGATGTGGCCCTTGGTTGGGTTAAACCCATCATGGCCGTCCAGATTATCGGTCTGGCTGGCAATCGCAAACGCAGCACCTGCCAGACTGGCACTGCGACCGTCACACATCATCCAGGCGCGGTCTTTATCCCTGTCGGTGCCATAAAGCCGACAGGCGGTTTCACGCGCCAGAATGCCTGCTTCCATTGGGCCTGCCGCGATGGCGATCCCCAATGTATCGAGCATGAGCAACGCCGCCCGTTCAAGCGTTTCAGCAGGCATATCGCCGGGACCCATATCCAGTATGAATTGGCTGATCTTCTGAGGCAACATGGCAGGTCTCCTGTGGTGCGGCGTCATTTCGATGATAGAAAGCCCGCGATGCCGCCCTTGGGCATTTGCGACATTGCACGAACGTCCCTGTCGCGGATGAGGCTTTGCGCCGGGATGTGGCTGGTGCAGCCTGCGAAAGGTGCTAACACTGATTTCACCCAGTTTCCTGCCGCGAGCCCCCGTATGACGGACCATCAGACGACCCACGACGCAGATGAGGACATCCGCAACCGCGACATCCGGATATTCCTGAACGGGGATATCGTGCACCGGGATGACGCACGCGTTTCGGTCTATGACAGCGGGTTTATGCTGGGAGACGGGATCTGGGAGGGGATGCGGCTCTATGACGGCGTCTGGGCCTTTTTTGACGAACACATGGACCGCTTTTTCGGTTCCTGCAAGGCGATCTCGCTAGAGGTCGGGATGGACCGCGCGGGGATTGCCGAGGCGATGCGCCAGACCGCACGAGCAAATGGGATGACAGGTGATGTACACTGTCGCCTTATGCTGACACGCGGGATCAAGGATAAACCGTTCCAGCATCCGGCGCTCAGCACATCGGGACCGACCCTGGTGATCATCATGGAGCATTCGCGCCCCGTCAACCGGTTGCAATCGGCGGGCATTCGGCTCGCGTCAGTGCCACAGGTGCGGGGATTGCCGCACAGCCAGGATCCAAAGCTGAACAGCCACTCCAAGCTGAACTGCATCATCGCATGCCTGCAGGCCGAGGCCGCAGGGGCGGACGAAGCGTTGATGCTCGATCCGCATGGATTTGTGAACACCACCAATGCCTGCAACTTCTTCATCGTGCGCGCAGGCGAGGTTTGGACCTCGACCGGGGATTACTGCATGAACGGGGTCACGCGGCAGAAGGTGATCGATCTTTGCCGTGCCAATGGTATCCCTATTCATGAGAAAAACTATTCCCTCTACGAGGCATACAGCGCCGACGAAGCGTTTCTGACCGGCACCTTCGGGGCGCAAACGCCTGTCGCCAGCATTGATGGCAAGCCCATCGGTGACGGCAGTCGCCCGGTGACCGCGCAGATACAAGCGCTCTACAAGGCGCTGATAGCCCAACACGTGAAGGACAACGCATGACCGACGCCCCCCAAAGCTATCTTGACCCAATTGTCGTGCGGGGCCGGATCACGCGCGAACAGCCCAAAGGTCTGCCAGTCGTCAATCTGGGGTTCAATGAGCTGCCCTATGGCCCCACACCCAAGGTCGCTGTCGCGCTGGAAGCCATGATGCCGCGCGTCTATGCCTACGGCACGCCCTACTGTGACGCACTGCGCGATGCGCTGGGGCAGGCCAATGGGTTGGACCCGGAAACGATTATTTGCGGCAATGGGTCCGAAGAACTGCTCGATGTGATTGCCCGGAACTTCGCTCGTGCGGGGGATGAGATACTGATCTCGGCTTTTGGCTACATTCAGTTCGAGATGTGCGCGCGCCGGCAAAGTGCCACCATCGTAAAGGCTCCCGAGGCCGACTTTACAACAGATGTTGATGCGTTGTTGGGCGCGATCACTGAGCGGACAAAATTGCTGTTTCTTGCCAATCCCAACAATCCGACCGGCACGCTGCTGCCGCTGAGCGAAGTCGAGCGCCTGGTCGATCATGTGCCGCCTCACATTCCTCTGGTCCTGGATCTGGCCTATGGCGAATTTGTCGACGATGCCTATTGCGACGCTGTACATACACTGGCCCGGAACCGGGTGAACGTGATTGTCACCCGAACCTTTTCCAAGGCGTACGGGTTGGCGGGGCTGCGGGTCGGTTGGGCGCATGTGCCCAAGGACATGTTGCCCGGCCTTTATGCCGCACGCGGCATGGGAAGTGTTAACGCTGTTGCGCAAGCCGCAGCAGAGGCGGCATTGCAGGATATGGCGGTCGTGAATATGCGCGTGGCCGAGACCATCTCGGAACGCGAGCGGGTGGCCGGGGTCCTGACACAGCGCGGCTTGCGGATCCTTCCGTCGCGCACAAACTTTCTGATGGTCACAACCGGAGACGCAGCGCAGACCGAAGCTTTGGTTGTGCATCTGTTTGAAGATGCCGGTCTGGTTGTGACCCGCACCCGCGAGGCTGGCCTTGAAGATTGGATGCGATTTTCGATGGGCACACCGGAACAGAACGATTTGCTATTGGCCAGCGTCGCGCGGTTTCTTGAGGAAGGCTGACGCCGTTTATTGCCCCAGACTGGGCAGCCATAGCGCGATGCCGGGAAAGAGGATCAACAGGCCCACCAGCAACATCGAACACGCCATATAGGGCAGGGCCGCCACGTAGATATCCTTCATCTTGGTGTCAGGAGGTGAGACACCCTTCATCACGAACAGAAGTAAGCCAAAGGGTGGTGTGGTAAAGGAGATCTCCAGCGCCAAAAGGATGATTACGGCGAACCAGATCAGATCAAAGCCAAGGCTTTCGGCCAGCGGAAAGAAGATCGGCACAGTAAGCAGCATCATCGAAAGCTGGTCCATGAACATGCCCAGCACCAAAAGGATCGCGAACATGATCAGCAGCATGATGACTGGGTCGAATTCGAATTGCGTGGCCCAGCGGATAAGCCCTGATGACGCGCCCGAAAAGGCCAGCAAGGCCGAAAATGTGGCAGAACCAAAGATGATCAGCAGCGCCATTGTCGTGACGCGCAAGGCGCCAATTACAGAGTTCACGAAACCCTGCCACGTCAGCTTTCGATAGATTACCGCAAGCACCAGCACGCCCAGACAGCCAAACGCTGCACTTTCCGACGGGGTTGCCCAACCGTTCATGATCAGCAGGATCACCCCAAACACAATCGACATCATCGGCAGGACATCCAGCACCAGCAGCTTGATCTTTTCAGCAAAGCTGGTGCCGTCCACTTCGTAGGCAGGGGCGGCAGAGGGATCCCACAGGCACATGCCAAGGATTAGAAGCACATACATACAGGCCAGGATCAGGCCCGGCATTACGCCTGCAACCAGCAGATCGCCGACATCCAGCGTGGCAAGCGTTGCCAGCAGAACGGCCAGTGCCGAAGGCGGGATCAGCATGGCCAGTCCACCTGTGCCAAGGATCGGCCCGATGGCCATGTGTTTCTTGTAGCCGCGTTTCTCCATCTCGGGCACCATCAGCGACCCCAATAGCGCGGTAGAACCCATGGAAGAGCCCGACAGCGTGGCAAAGGCCGTACCGCCTGCCACGGTCACAAAAGACAGGCGCCCCGGCAGGCGGCCCATCAGTTTTTCAACGGCTCCGAACATGCGATTGGCCAGCCCGGTATGGAAAAAGAACTCTCCCATTAGCAGGAACATCGGCACCGGCATGAGGTTGAAATTGGTCACGGTAGGCAGGGCGTTGTTCGTCAATTGCCCTATGCCGCGCGACATCTGCCGCCAGATATCGCCCGAACCGCCCATGAAGTACGTGGCCCCGATCATGTTTGCCGCGATAAATGCAAGCGCCACGGGCACGCCCAGAAACATGAAAAACAGGATCATGCCCAGCAAGAAACTGAGCGCGGTGTACCATTCCATCAGCGCATTTCCATGTGTGTCATTTCAATCAAAACGAACCTCTTCGACCGGCATCGGCCGCGCCAGCGTAACCGCCTTTTCCGGCGTGCCATCAGGTGCTGCGGCATGATTCCAATAGGTAGGCAGCCCGGCCCACAAGACAGTGCCGGGACGGGCGGATGAGACAAAAATCTGCTTTGCCGATTCTGGGCCAAGCGGCACAATAGAGGGGTCCTCGAGAGTGCCTGCATAGAGCCCGATCATTTCTGGAAAACGTTCGAACTCGATCGCAACCCTGGTGCCGCAGTCCCCGCAGAAGCGCAAGTTAAGCTCCTTGCCGCTTCCTTCCGACACATGGGTGCTGGTCGCGGGGTCGCCAGTGACGAAAGCGAAATCCGCCCGTGCAAGCACCGGCAGGATCACTTGCGCGCCGCCCGAGGCCCGCTGGCAGAACCTGCAATAGCAAATCGTCGTACGCACCGGTGGCGACGCTATTTCGTAGTGCACCGCGCCACACAGGCAACGACCGTGGCCATTGAACGCGGTCACTCATGCACCCCCGCTTCGCCGGTGTGCAGGGTTTCCGATCCGAAAACAAAGCGCAGGAAGTTGAGCGCCATCAGCCCAAAACAGATCGGCATCGAAATCAGCAAGAGCCATTTGGGCATATCAAGAGAGCGCATGTCCGCATCGCCGAAATTGTAGGCCTTGATGGTGTTCTGCGCGGAATACCAGACAAGGATCGCACAGACCACGAAGCAGAGAAGAGCCACAAAGCGCGAAAAGACCCGCCCGAAGTCGCGCGGCAGGGCGGCAGTTAGCATTTCGATAAAGACATGTCCGCGCAGACGTACCAACCACGGTGAGGCGGCCATCGCGATATAAAGCAGTCCGTATTCGGAGAAGGTGAAGATATGGCTTGAGCCAGAGAAATTGAAAGACCGCGCGGTCGCCTGAAACACGATACCGAACATGATCGCGACCAGATAGATCCCCGCAAGGATCGCCAGCAGGTTGCAGATGGCATCAAGGATTTTCAGCACGCAGATCCGCCTTTTGCGAAAGGAAAGGCTGGCGCACCAGACAGCGCGCCAGCCTCAGGAGCTATCCCCTAAGGATGATAGAGCTTGCGCATGGTCTCGTAAGAAGAGCCATCGTCGCCCATTTCCTTGAGACGCCCTTCCATGCGCGCCCAGGCCGCATCGCTGGCCATCTTGAGATAATTGGCAGAGGCTTCATCCGACATGGTCACAAACTGCATGCCACGCTTTTCCAGCTCTGCGCGGTCCTCTGTCACACTGGTCTGGCGGTCGTTATAGGACTTCTCTTCCCATTCAATCACGACAGACTGGATCAACTCCCGGCTTTCCGGGGTCAGCGCGTCCCAGCTTTCCTTGTTGAAGATCACGCCGATGTCGGTGTTGTAGAACGGCGGCTCGATGGCGAATTTCATGAATTCGTCCCACTTGAGATCCATCAGCCCGATCTCTGTCCAGGCCGCAGCGTCCACGACGCCTTTTTCCAGGGCTGCATAAACTTCGGTCGCGGGCATCGAAGCCGTGGTCGCGTTCAGCGCTTCAAAGAATGCATGATAAATCGGGTTGTCACGCAGTTTTACACCGGTGAGGTCCAGCACACCGTTGTCATCGAAAACGGGTTCTTTGGATGTGTAGATATGGAATTTTACGCCACCATCGATCCAGCCCAGATGCTTGACGCCGAAACGTGACTGGTGGGCTGCGTCCATTGCCTCTGCACCGCCATTGGCGCGCGCTTCAAGCGGGGTGACGGTGGCGGCAACCATCGCGTCGATCTCTGGCACGTTGGCGCCGTAGAAGGATCCCGGCGTGTGGACCATGTCCACAATGCCGTCGCGCACGGCTGCGGGCTGCTGGAACATGCCGATGGCTTCGGGTCCGCCCCGGACTTCGATCTGCACGATACCTTCGCCACGCGCGTTGATGTCATCCACCATTGCGAGGAAAGTCTTGGTGTAGACCAGAAATTCGGGGAAGGCATGGACAGCAGACACGCGGTCCTCGGCCCAGCCGCTGGAGGCGGTCATTGCAAGTGCTGCAACGGCGCCGGTCAATTTGAATGACAGGTTGTCAAACATCTTCATGTGGTTCTCCCTTTGGTTTCGTTCTTTTTATTGTCTTTGAATAGATGCAAATTCATGTAAATAAACATGCATCAACTGGTGATTCAGTCAAGCCTTTGTCGGGACAAAGCGCAAGGCATGCCAGGGTCTGGGCCTGCAAATCGCGGCAACATCTTTGGTGATAAAGGAGAATGGTTATGGAAATAGCAGTTCTTGGCGGCGGCAACGGATCTTCTGCTGCAGCACTTGATCTGACGGATCAAGGCCACCGCGTGCGGTTGTGGCGGCGCAACAAGGCCGGCATCGCAGATCTTAACGCACGAGGCAACACACTGACATTAAAGGATTTCGCGGGCACGCGAGAGGAGCAAATCGCGGTCGCCACGACGGACATCGGTGACGCTATTCGGGATGCGGAGCTGATCGTTTGCCCGACCCCCGCGACCGCGCAAGAGGATATCGCTCGCGTATTGGCCCCGCACCTGGTCGACGGACAGGTTGTTTATTTGCCGCCCGGAAGCTTTGGCAGTGTGTTGATGGCGCGCATTGCTCGGGATGCGGGAAGTCTGGCGGATGTGACTTTTGCCGAGGCCGGAACACTGCCCTATCTGACCCGGTTGCACGGTGGTGACACGGTCGCCATCACAACCCGGGCCACGGCCTTGCCGTCCGGCTTTTTTCCGCGCCGCAATGCCGGGCACGCCATGAAGGTAATCAAACAGGCCTATCCCGCCGTCATTGACAGCGGTGACGGACTGTCCGGCGCGCTGATGAATGCAGGTCCGATCATTCATCCGCCACTTATTTTGATGAACGCAGGCCCGATCGAACATTTCGATCACTGGGACATTCACAACGAAGGCACCCAACCGGCGATCCGACGCGTTACAACCCGACTGGACGCCGAACGGATGATGGTCCGCGAGGCACTGGGGTACGGTGCGCCCCACTGGCCGCTGGCAGATCATTACGACCCGAATGAGGAATGGATGTACGGTGGTGCCGCGCACGAAAAGCTCACGGATTCTGGCGACTGGCGTGAAAATCTTGTGCTGACGGAACACCGCTATATGCGCGAGGACGTCGCCTGTGGACTGGCGTTTCTTGTAAGCGTAGCGGATTGGGCCGGGGTCCCGGCGCCAACCGCCCGCGGGCTTCTGGCGGTCGCCTCTGCCATCTGCGACACGGATTTCGAACAGACCGGCCGAACGCTGGCATCCATGGGCCTTGCCCAACTGAGCCGCACTGACATGCAACAGATGCTGGAGACGGGGCTGTGAGCGGTGAACGCATCGTTTCGGTCGGCGCGGGGCGCATGGGCCGCGGCATGGCCATCGCTTTTGCCTATGCCGGACACGAGGTGGTTCTGGTCGATGCCAAGGTCCGTGATGCGGATGGGTTCGCCGCGTTGCAGGACACAGCATTGCAAGAGATTGCTCAGACGCTGCACTCCATGGCCGGATTTGGGATGATGGACAGCGACGAGGTGCCCACAATCGCGGCGCGCGTCACGTGTGTGGGGCTTGATGAAAGCGCCAACGCGCTGGCACAGGCGGATGTGATATTCGAGGGCGTGCCCGAGGTGATGGATGCCAAGAAAGAGGCCTTTGCTCTGATTTCGACGCATGCGCGCACGGATGCCATCGTTGCCTCCACCACCTCCACGATCCTGAGCAATGATCTGCAGGGGCTGGTTATGCACCCTGAAAGGTTCCTGAATGCACACTGGCTGAACCCGGCGTTCCTTGTCCCTCTGGTAGAGCTGTCACCGGGGGATGCCACCGCGCCCGACACCACCGAGCGGCTGAAGACGCTGCTCGAGGGTATCGGCAAGGTGCCGGTCATCTGCGCCGCGTCGCCGGGCTATATCGTGCCGCGTATTCAGATGCTTGCCATGAATGAGGCCGCGCGCATGGTCGAGGAAGGTGTCGCCACGGCCGAGGACATGGACAAGGCGACAAAATACGGTTTCGGTTTTCGATTTGCGATTCTGGGCCTGCTTGAATTCATCGATTGGGGTGGGGGCGACATTCTTTATCATGCGTCCAACTACATGGAACACGCTACCGGCCAGGACCGTTTTGCCGCCCCGCAGATCGTCAAGGACAACATGGCCAATGGACGCAACGGGTTGCGCGACGGTCAGGGGTTTTTGAACTACGAAGGTCTGGATGTTCCTGCTTACCAGCAAGAGCGCCTGGCCGCTTTCGTATCCATGCTACGGCATCTGAAGAAGATGCCTAAAAAGGGCTAGCTGACAGTCTAAAGCCCCTTTGGGTGGCTGAGGAATTCCTCGATGACGTGCTCGGGCGCTTTCACGTAGTCGCCCACCCGGCTGACGCTTTGTCCGGTTTGTCGCTTCAGGCTGACTGCCAGTTCGGCCATTTTTACCGCAATAGGAATGCCGTTCAGAACCGGCGCGTCACCGACGATGTGGTTGTGGAACTGTGCAAAGAGCAGCATCGGAATGCCCCCACCGGGGATCAGTACATCCGTCCCATCCGTAATAAGCGGAGCCGCCTGCGCTTCGAATAGCTGGCGCACCTCCTCTGCCTTCGCGTCATCGCCATAGGCTTCCAGAATCTGACCGGGTTCAAATGCCATTGCGTCGACGCCGGTGATCCGTTCGCGCAGGCCGTACTTGCCGATCTGGTGGTGAAACCAAGGGATGAAGCGCGGATTGATCGTCACAATCCCGATCCTTTGACCCATCTGACACGCATGAAGCATTGTTGCTTCACCAAGCGCGATCACGGGGATGTCTACGGCCGCGCGCGCCTCATAAAGTCCCGCGTCTTGAAAATGACCAACGATGAAGGCGTCATACCCCTCCCGTTCGGCTTGCACCGCGTTGCAGATCATCTCTCGTGCACACCGGAATTCGACCAGCGGATGCGCATAGCTGTCAAAAGGGGTTATGCCATGAATACGGAGTTCGGTATCTGGCAGCATCGCGCTTTGCGCCAGATGGGGCCGCAGGCGGTCCCAATAGCCTGCACCATTCTCGTAATCGACATAAGACTGATACCAGATCTTCATGACATATCTCCCACTTCTGCCGTCCCCGCAGCGCGGCCCAGCACCACGGCGGCCAGCAAACCGTTGCCGGAAAGGTATCCGGTGTCCCCGTTTCCAGAAACCCCAGATGCCGCGCCGCCCCCGGCAAATAGGTTCGGGAAGGGCGAGCCATCCTTATGCTGAACGCGACCCGTGCCATCCGTCTTCAGCCCGCCTTGGGTATGGAAAAGCGCACCCGTGACGCGGACACCGCAATAGGGTGGCGCGAGCCTTTCCGGGCCAAACCTGCGCCCGAACTCATCCGTTCCGTCACAGGGCAATCCATCAAGGGTCTCTTTAAGTGCAACAGAGGGCAAGCCCATGGTCCTGGCCAAAGCTTCGGGCGTTTCAGCGAACTGGACAGCACCAACCGCTTCGGCCTGCTTGAAATCTTCAAACTGGCGCGCGACATCGGCGATACGGTCATCAAAGATGGCGAATGCCTCGGCGCCCGGTTGGGCCAGCACGGCACGCGCGGCTTCCGAATAGCCCTGACTTTCGTCCCAGAAGCGCTGGCCCTTGTTGTTCACCTGCACACCGCCCAGCGTCATCGTGGCCCAAGTAATCAGGATGCCATGCGGATGCGCCACATTGCCATGTCCTTGATAGGCGCCTAGTGCGCGGGTTTCGGCCCCCAGGGCCGTGCCCCAGATCACCGCTTCGCCCCGGTTGCCGCCGTGACCGAACCAGACAGCATTTTCGATATCTGGCATATATTCGACCACCATCTGCCTGTTGCCGCCAAAGCCATTGCAAGCGAGGATCAGTTTCCTGCAGCCAATGGTTTCGCTTTGCCCATCGGGTCTGGCTGCCCGCACCCCTGCGATGGTGCGGCTGTCAGCAAAGACGGTCTCAGCCCGCAATCCGCAAACCACGTCGATGCCGCGCGCCTCGCATGCACTGCGCAGCGCATCGATCAATTCCGCGCCTGAGCGTGTGGGCAAACCGTGCATGCGACGGTGGGTGTGCCCCGGATAGTCGAAGTCCGTGACAACGGAGAAGGGCAGGCCCAGTTCGTCTGTAAGCCAGTCGATGGCCAGCGCCGCGCCTTTGGCCAGCGCATCTACCAAGATGGGGTCGTTTTCGTTTTTTGCTTTGGCCTGAATATCGCGCGCAAACTGCCGCGGGTCATCCACGATGCCAGCGTCGTGTTGCAACTTGGTCCCGGCGGCTGGGATCAACCCCGCTGAAAGTGCGGTAGACCCTGAAGGCACCGGATCCGCCTCGATCACCAGTACCTGTTGACCGGCCTCTTGCGCCGCTAACGCCGCCACCATCCCACATGCGCCTGACCCGATGATCAGCGTCTGCGTTTCAATATCAAAACGCGACGGGGGTAGGGCAATGTCAGCCATCGGGGCTCTCGTACTTCTTGCCTTTGGCCAACATATCCGATGTCCCGATCACCTCGTTAAGGCCCGCAAAGTCATGCATCCGGTCCATGAACGGTTGGTTTGAGCCATTGGCGTGCAGGCTTGCGTAGTAGTCCTGCGCGGTTCGGGCCAAGGCACGAACAATGCCTCCGGGGAAGATGGCGATGGAAAAGCCCAGCTTTTCCAGGTCATCCGCGTCTTGCATCGGGGTGTCGCCGCCTTCGACCATATTCGCCAGCAGCGGGATGCGCGCAGCAAAGCGCGCGCAGATCGCCTGCAGTTCGTCGCGGGTGCGGGGCGCTTCCACAAAAAGCACGTCGGCGCCTGCGTCCAGATAGATCTCTGCCCGGTCGCAGGCGGCCTCAAAACCCTCCACGGCAATTGCATCGGTGCGTGCCACAATCAGCGTATCCTCAGAGCGCCGCGCGTCAGCCATTGCCTTGATCTTGCCTGCCATTTCGGTTGCAGGGATCAGGGTCTTGTCCTTCAGGTGGCCGCAGCGCTTCGGATAGCTCTGGTCTTCCACCTGCAGCGCCGCCGCGCCTGCGCGTTCGTAGGCACGCATGGTGCGTTGCGCGTTCAATGCATTGCCAAAGCCAGTATCGGCATCAATGATCACCGGCAGGTCCACCCTGTCGGCAATCAGCGCCATCGTGTCGGCCATTTCCGAGGCAGTGGTCAGCCCGATGTCGGGACGACCAAGTCGGGTGTAGGCAACGGCTGCACCCGAAAGGTAGAGCGCCTCAAACCCTGCATCTGCCGCAATTGCAGCTGTCAGGCCGTCATAGACCCCGGGCGCGGTAAGGATCTTGCTGGATGTGATCCGGGATTTAAGAGTCATGCCGTCAGCATCTCCAAGGTTTCCGCGCAGGTCATCTGGTGTGTGACCGTGCCAAGTGACAGGATCGTGGCGTCATGCACGTCCTGGCGGAAGGCAGCACAGCCATCGGTGAGCATAAGCGTTTCAATGTTGCGCAGATGCGCATCACGCAGGGTCGAGGCCACGCCGCCATTGGTCACGATGCCGCCGACAATCAGGTTTTCCACGTCCAATGCGCGCATGATGTATTCCAGCCGGGTCTGGTAAAAGGCCGAATAGGCGACTTTCTCGATCACATAGTCCGCTGGGTGCAGGGCATCCACAAGGGTATGCCCAAAGGAGCCCGGCGCAAAGTCACCTTTGGTCAGGAAGGGGCGCAACTTCTTGAGGTGGGGCGCGATGAGGGGTTCGTCATCGGGGCCGGGTACCAGCGTGAACTGGGCCGAAAAATAGGTGCCGCCCCGGGCGCGCAAGGCCTTGACCAAGGGGGCCACGCGATCGGGCAAGGCGGCTATGGCTGGCGCGCCCTGATCCGCGCGGCCATAGGCCCCGTCAGGGTGGATAAAGTCGTTTTGCAAATCAATTGTCAGCAGCCCGGTCCTGGACCAGTCCCATGTGTGCGGATCGCTCATGCGCTGTCCTTTGTAATGACCGTGTTTCCATAGTCGTCCACCCGACCGGTCAGGCCCGGTTCAATCAACACAGTTGTATCAGGTTGTTCGAGGATCGCCGGACCATTGATTTCAGTACCAATGGGCAGGGCAAGCCGGTCGTAGATTGCTGTATCGTGCCATGTATCGCCAAAGTGAACTTTGCGTGTGGCTTTGGGGTTGGCGGCCTGCGTTTCGGTCGGCGCAAGCGTCCTGAGGTCAAACTTGGGCCGCGTGCCGGTGACGGCAGAGCGCAGGTTCAGAATGCGCCGGGTGCCGTTTTTCAAAAGTCTGCCAAAAGTGGCGGCATAAGCCTTGTCGAAAGCGGCTTCGATTTCGGCTTTGGTAGGGGGCGTAACCGCACCATTGGCCACAGTGACTTCCAACGGAACGGCCACCGTATGGGTCTGGCCGATATAGGCCATATCAAGCTCAAAGCTTGCCACCCGCGCCTCGAAGGTCGTGTTCGCGGCCTCAAGCGTTGCCATGCCATCGTCGACGTGGACTTGCATGAACGCGGTCAGAACGCCGGTGTCGAGGCCGTCCACCAAGGCATTGATTGTCTGCACGAAATCGGCACGCATGTCCGCGATCACACAGCCCATCGCCGACGTCACGCCGGGATAGCGCGGCACGATGGCGCGGGCAATCCCGACCTCGGCCAGCATAGCGCCAGCGTGCAGGGCGCCGCCGCCGCCGAAAGGCATGAAAGCGAAACGCTTGGGGTCAAAACCGCGTTCAATGCTGACCAGCCGGATGGCCCCTGCCATGCGCGAGTTGGCGACGCGCAGGACCGCTTCTGCGGCTTGTTCTGTATCAAGATCCAAGGGTTGGCCGACGTGGGCATCGATGGCTCTGCGGGCTGCCTCGACATCCAACTGCTCCAGTTTGCCGCCGATTGGGTTGTCCGGGTCAATCCGTCCCAGCACCACGTTGGCGTCAGTGACAGTGGGGCGATCATTGCCCAGCCCGTAGGCCACCGGCCCGGGGTTGGATCCCGCACTTTCCGGGCCGATGTTCAGCAGCCCCCCCCTGTCAACCCAGGCGATGGAACCGCCGCCGGCACCGATGGTCGTGATCTCGATCATGGGTGTGCGGACCACCATGCCAAAGTCAATGGAGGTTTGCGGGCTCAGCATCGACTGCCCGCCTGCAATCAACGAGACGTCGAAAGACGTACCGCCCATGTCGCCGGTGATCACGTCGGGAAATCCCGCGGTCGTGGCGATATACCCTGCTGCAATGACGCCAGCAGCGGGGCCGCTAAGGGCCGTACGGACTGGGGTACGGCACGCGGTTTCCACGCCCATCACACCACCATTGGATTGCACAATCATGAACTCGCCGGTGAACCCGCCTTTCTTGAGAGCAGTTTCCAACCGATCCAGATAACCCGAGACTTCGGGTTGCAGATAGGCGTTCAGCGCGGTGGTCGAAAAGCGTTCGAATTCGCGGATTTCCGGCAGGATCTCGGACGAGCATGAAACATGTTCGTTGGGCCAGATGGCGCGGACGGCTTGGGTCGCCAGGGCCTCGTTTTCCGGATTGGCATAGGCATTGGCAAAAAGGATCGAGACAGCAGCGCAGCCTGCGGCTTGCAGTTCCCGGGCCGCCGCGCGCACGGCATCGAGATCAACCTGCGTACGGATTGTGCCGTCAGCCAACGTGCGTTCGGGCACCTCCAGCCGGTGCCGCCGGTCAACAACAGGTTCAAAATCACCCCGTAGCCCCCACGTGCGGGGGCGATCACGGCGCCGCATTTCCAGCACGTCGCGCAAGCCTTGTGTGGTGATCACGCCGGTCCTGGCTCCCTTGCGTTCAAGCAGCGCATTGGTGCCCGCCGTTGTCCCGTGCACCACAACTGCGATCTCACTCAGATCGCTGACTTGCTGGCCTATCCCGTCCAGAAACCCGCCTGATTGATCTGGGCGGGTCGTTGGCACCTTGGCAACGGCTGCGGTCCCGTCAGCTTCGTCCAGCACAAAGACATCCGTAAAGGTACCGCCCACGTCGACGCCGACCATTTTCATGTGCGGGCCTCCCGCCATGCGGTGCCGTATGCCTCATCCGCGTGATCCGCAGAAACCAGCCCGCGCGCCACGTCGCGGGCAATAGCGTCTGGGTCGCGGTTTTCGGCGGGGCCATAGCCGCCCCCACCGGGTGTCTCCAGAATGACCGATTGGCCCTGTCGCAGGACGATCCCGCGCATTTTTGAGGCCAGAGGCGGATGGGCAAAGCCGCTGTCGGTGGCGTAGGAAAACACGTTCAGCGCCGCATCGGCACCACCTGCCACACCTTTCGGCGCAAAGCGTCCGCGTTCGCCAAAAAGGAAAGCTTCGGCCCCGTTTTCCTCAAGCACTTCGATCTCATAGACAGCGCCCATACCGCCCCGGTGCATGCCATCGCCTGCGCTGTCCGGGCGCAGTGCCCACCTTCGAAACATCACCGGATACACGCTTTCAAGGATCTCCATAGGGGGTATCGTGGCCGTGGAAATGGGCGCATTGCCGTGGTTCAGCCCGTCGCATTCCGAGGACCCGCCATGACCGCCACCGTAAAAGCTGAACATCACCCAAGGCTGCCCATTTCTGCGTTTTCCAGCGATCGAAAGCGCGTTGATTGTGCCATAGGCATTGGCGACGATCCGTTCAGGCGCGGCCTGGGCCGCAGCGCTGAAGATGACGTCGATCATGCGCAGGATTGTTTCGGTATATCCGCCCGTAGGCGCGGGGAACTGCGCGGCCAGCATCGATCCTTCTGGCACTTTCACGTCTATGGGCCGCATGACGCCCGCGTTGGCGGGCAGGGCCGGGAAGATGTGTTTGATGGCGACGTAGGCCGTGGCAACAGTGGTGGGCAGCGCGATGTTCACGGGGCCCGCGCATTGCGGCGCGGAGCCTTCGAAATCCAGCACCATTTCGTCGCCCTTGATTTCCAGCGCAACTTTCAAGGGCAGGGGTTCATCAACGATACCATCGTTATCGAGATAATCCGTCGCCTCCCAGCGGCCATCGGGTAGGCCGCTGAGTTCAGAGCGCATGAGAGCTTCGGCGCGGTCTGTAAGCGCGGCCAAAGCCGCCTCGACAGTGTCCCCGCCGTATTCATCCAACAGTTCATCCATACGTTTGACGCCAAGATCCAGCGCGCCCAACTGACCGTTCAGATCGCCCATCGCCGACTGGGGCAGGCGTGTGTTGCGTAACAGGATGTCGATGATGTCTTGCTGCGTCTCACCCGCGCGCGCCAGCTTGACGGGGGGCAGGTTAAAGGCTTCCTGAAAGACATCTGTCGCCGCAGGATTATAGTTGCCGGGGACGGCACCTCCCACATCATGCCAGTGGCCGACGCTCGCCAGATAGCAAAACAGCGCGCCATCGCGGAAATACGGGCGCACGAGGCGCATATCGCTCAGGTGCGTGCCGCCGATGTGGGCGTCGTTGAAGATGTAGATATCGCCGTCTTTCAGGTCTCCGTCGGCTGCAGCCTTTTCGATCACGGCTTTGACGGCAAAGGACATCACGCCCACAAAAATCGGCAGGCCCGACTTGCCCTGCACAAGCGTATCGCCCGTCGTGGCGTGGTAAAGCCCATGTGAGGCATCATGTGCCTCGGCGATGATCGGGTTAAAGGCCGCGCGGAACAATGTTGCGTCCATCTCATCTGCGATCTGTTCCATCCGGCCCGCAAGAACGGCCAGCGTGATGGGGTCAATTTCGCTCATGGGCGGACCTCTCCCATGTCGTTCCACACATCCTGTTTGGTGATCCTACCACCCTTCAATTCGAACCTGTCGATGAACCTGATCCCTTCAAAAAGTGTGCCATCCGGCCATTCGCCGTTCAGCATCCCATGGCAATGAACAATGGCGGCATCTGCCCCTTGAGACACATCAAAGATCTCGTATGTCTTCTTTACAAACCTGTAGCGCGGGGCGGCCCAGTCCATGAGCTCTTGCAAGGTTCTCATGGGCGCTGTGCCCGGAAAGCTCATGGTGAACCCATCACCAAGCATAGCCTGCGCTTTTTTCAGGTCCCGCGCTTCCATAGCCGCAAGATACGCGCGCACGAGATCGGCAGGGTCGGGCAGGGCCGGCGCGGGCGTCCGCCGCGTGCCGCCACGATAGTAATCCGATGCGGGCAGATCATGGAGCAACACGGTAATCGCTTCCGGCCCGGCCGGGACGACGCTGCGTACTGCATCCGTCAGCGCCGTGCCGAGGCGCTGTTTTTCGGCGTCGTCGTAGCCTTCTATCAGATGAACTTCGACAACCGGCATAAGCCCCCCTTTGCCCTTTGAGAATGTTGCCTTTCCCCGCCCCGCCATTTATGTGCATTTTCATGGAAAAGCCAAGCACTCTGCTGGACAAGCTCTGGGCCGACCACGAGATTTTCCGTCGTGACGATGGGACGTCGCTGATGTGGGTCGACAGGCATCTGGTCCACGAAGGATCGCACCACGCATTCGCCAAACTTGCTGCCCGGGGTGCCGATGTGGCGGAACCCGCGCTGACCTTTGGGGTCGCGGATCATTATGTGCCGACGCGGGGGCGCGCCGATATCAAAGACCCCGATATTGCGCGCATGATCGCGACACTTGAAAAGAATGCACAGGCGCATGGGCTCACGCTTTTTGGTCTGCGCGACCCCCGTCAGGGGATTGTGCATGTTGTCGGCCCCGAGCAGGGGCTGACCCTGCCCGGTCTGATGATCAACTGTGGGGACAGCCACACATCGACCCATGGGGCCTTTGGTGCGCTGGCCTTTGGTATTGGCGCGACAGAGGTCGCTCATGTGCTTGCCACCCAGACATTGTGGCAAAGAAAGCCACCCGCCATGCGGATCACGTTTGAGGGAGATTTGGGGTTTGGCGTGACAGCCAAGGATATGGCGCTGGGCTGGATTGCCGAACTGGGTGCTGATGGTGCACGCGGCCATGCGGTGGAATACGCCGGAGCTGCGGTTGATGCGCTGGACATGGCGGGGCGGATGACGCTGTGCAACCTCTCGATCGAAGGGGGTGCGCGCTTTGGCATGATCGCGCCGGATGCAAAGACATATCAATATGTAAAAGGGCGCGCATTTGCACCCAAAGGGGACGATTGGGATGCTGCAGTGGCCTATTGGGCGACACTGCGGACGGACGCGAACGCGCCTTTCGCGAGTGAAGTGCGCATTAACGCAAGCGCTATCGCACCGACGGTCACATGGGGTACCAGCCCGGAACAGGCGGTGCCGATTGACGCCGATCTGCCGGACATCGCAGCACTGCCAAAGGACAAGCGCGCTGCTGCCGAAGCCGCATATGACTACATGGGTCTGCGCCCCGGCGCACCTGTGGCAGGCACGCCCGTGGATCAGGTTTTTATCGGATCATGCACGAATGGACGACTTGAAGATTTGCGTGCAGCGGCGGCCATCCTGAAAGGGCGCAAGGCGCGGGTACCGGGCCTGGTGTCGCCGGGTTCTGCGCTGATCAAAGCACAGGCAGAAGCTGAGGGGCTGGACGCGATCTTTATTCTGGCGGGCCTAGAGTGGGTCGCCTCGGGTTGTTCGATGTGCGTCGGCATGAACGGTGATCTGGTTGAACCCGGAAAGCGGTGCGCGTCGTCCACAAATCGCAATTTCCGGGGCCGTCAGGGCTTGGGGTCGCGCACGCATCTTATGTCGCCTGCCATGGTGGCAGCCGCCGCTGTTAAGGGCGAGATTACGGACGTGCGCACAATGGGAGAGACATAGTGCCGGGCTGGACACGCCACACCGGGCAAGCGGTGCATCTGCCGCTGGAAAATGTCGATACGGATCAGCTGATTCCGGCACGTTTCATGTCGCGGCCCCGAAGTGATGGCTATGGAGACTACCTGCTTTATGATGTGCGCAGGAACGACGACGGCGTCTTGTCCCCGGACTTTCCGATCAATCAGAATGCAGGCGCCAGCATTCTGATTGCGGGCGGCAACTTTGGCAGCGGATCATCCCGCGAGGCGGCGGTCTATGCGCTGGTGGATGCAGGTTTTCAGGTCGTTATAGCGCCCAGCTTTGGGGATATTTTTTCAAGCAATGCGGTGAACAACGGGGTGTGCCCGGCGCGCATGTCCCGCGAGGGTATTGCAAGGTTGACCGACGCCATGGCCGGTACCTTTGTGGTCGATCTGGAGAAACGCACCATCAACTCAGACATCGCGACCGTATCGTTTGAGTTGGACGATAGCTGGGCCACCAAGTTGATCAACGGCTGGGATGACATCGACCTGACCTTGCAGCATGCCGACCAAATCGCCCAATATCGTGCGCAAAGGTCGAAGCAGAATTGGGCCTGGCCACAAAACTGAGCGATGTAACCACCGTCGCAAATGTCAGTCCGTCAGCAGAATTGCCCGAAAATCGTTCACGTTGGTCCCTGTCGGCCCGGTGACGAAAAGCCCCTCGATTGCTTCAAAAGCCGCATAGGCGTCGTTGCGCTCCAGCAAGCTTTGCGCGTCCGCGCCGGCACGCCGTAGCCTCGCCACAGTGTTCCCATCCACAAAGGCGCCCGCATTGTCTTCTGACCCGTCGATCCCGTCGGTATCAGCCGCCAAAGCGTGAAAGCCGCGCTGACCTTCCATGGCGAGGGCCAGTGCTAGCGCGAATTCACTGTTGCGCCCGCCACGTCCCTTCCGGCGTAGGGTCACGGTGGTCTCGCCACCGGAAAGCAGCACAAGAGGCTTGCGAAAGGGAACGCCAGAGTGTGCGGAATGGCGTGCCAATGCGGCGTGGACCAATGCCACATCACGGGCCTCGCCCTCGATCCGGTCAGACAGGACCCAGGCGTTGACCCCTTCGGCGCGGGCCGCTTTTGCCGCCGCTTCAAGCGACAGGGCGGCCGAGGCGATGATATGTGCTTGGGTGTTTCGCGGGCCGCGCGGCACTTCTGCGTGCGCCTTGTCCTGCAAGTATGAAATGCAGCGCGCTGGTAGCGTGATGCCACGTGTCTTCACCAATTCCAGCACATGCGCATTCGATGGTCGCCCCGGTACGGTAGGGCCCGACGCAACCTCGCCCGGTGCATCCCCCGGCACATCCGAAACGATCAGTGAGATGACGGATGCCGGTGCCGCAAGTTCGGCCAACCTGCCGCCATTGATGGTGCTGAAAACCTTGCGGATGTCGTTCATCACGCTGATCGGCGCACCCGACGCCAGCAGGGCCACGTTGAGCGCCTGCAAGTCTGCCAGATCAAGCCCCTTGGGCGGGGCGGGCAGCAGGGACGACCCACCGCCGCAGACAAGCGCGATCACCAGATCGTCGGGTCCCAACCCAGTGACGGCATCCTTGAGCGCCAGCGCTGCCTGAATGCCTGCTGCATCAGGTACAGGATGCGCAGCCTCCAACACCCTAATTTTCTTGCAGGGTGCGCCATAACCATAGCGCGTGACAACGACGCCTTCGTAGTCGCCCTGCCACAGCATTTCGAAAGCCTGCGCCAGTTGCGCTGCACCCTTGCCCGCACCGATCACCACCGTCCGCCCTTTGGGGGGGGCAGGCAGCTGGCCAGTCAGGGCCTGCAGCGGGTCCGCCGCGGCGACCGCCGCATGAAACAGCCGGGAGAGAAAGTGATTGGGGTCGTGGATCATTCCTGGCCTCAGTTAAGCGCGTGCAGCACCTTATGTCTCATTCTCTTCGAAAACAGAATGGTGTCTGGTTGAGCGTGCCCAGAGGTGCAGAGCGGTTGGTACGTCCGGCTGGCAGGCCTTTGGCCAAAACGGCACCGCCAAATAAGCGCAGCAGGTCAATTGCACACATTCGCGCGCTGTTGCACTGGCCAACCCGCTTGCAAACAGGGGCCTTATTCCGCCATATGACAGGCCACCTTTGCGCCGCGCAGGTCCCGCATCAGCGGTCGTTCGGCCTTGCAGATGTCTTGCGCCAACGGGCAGCGCGGGTGGTAGGCGCATCCCGACGGCGGGTTGATCGGGTCAGGGATTTCTCCCTTCGGCGGCGGCACGTCGCGGCCAAAGCTCCCCAATTGCGGTGCGGCGGCCAGCAGCATCTGGGTGTAGGGGTGTTTTGGATTGTCAAAGAGATCATCCGGCGTTGCCTCTTCCACCAAGCGACCAAGATAAAGCACGCCCACACGGTCCGAAATATGCTGCACAACAGTCAGGTCATGACTGATAAAAAGATAGGTCAGGCCCAGATCATCCTGCAGGTCGCTCATCAGGTTCAACACCTGGGCCTGCACGGAAACATCCAGCGCGCTTGTCGGTTCATCGCAGACGATCAATTTGGGCTCGGATGCCAGTGCACGGGCGATGCAGATTCGCTGGCGCTGTCCGCCCGAAAACTCATGCGGGAACTTGCCTGCATCCCGGGCCGAAAGCCCAACCTGCTCAAGCAGCTTTTCGGACAGCCCCTTTGTATCGCCGCCGCGCGCGGCGACGGGCTCAGCGATGATATCACGGACCCGCCAGCGCGGATTGAGTGAAGCAAAGGGGTCCTGAAAGATCATCTGGATATCCGCACGTACAGCATCCACGCGCGCGGCATCCTGCTCTCGCGCCAGATCGACGCCGCGAATTTCCACAGACCCCTCTGAGGGGCGCAGCAACCCAACCAGCATTTTGCCGATGGTCGACTTGCCCGAACCGGATTCCCCTACCAGCGCGTAGACCGATTTTTCCTTGATGTCGAAAGAGACATCCGAAACGGCAGTGAGATACGCCTTTTCGCGCCGCTCAACAACGCGGTTAAGCCACGGTTTCGACACGTCAAAGATACGTGTCAGGTTCTTGATCGAAACAAGTGCCACTAAGCGACCTCGGCCTTTTTGTCCAAGGGGTACCAACAGGCAGCGCCGGTACCGTCGGTCAGTACCGGGGCCGGGTCATGGCGGCATTTTTCCTGCACGAATGGACAGCGCGGATGAAACGCGCAGCCCGTCGGCAAGGCATCCAGACGCGGCATGGCGCCGGGGATCTGGTGCAACCGGTCCTTGCCGCGCGACGCCAGCGGGGTAGAGCCCATGAGCCCGTCCGTATAGGGGTGACGCGGCGTGGTCAGCACATCGCGCACGGGGCCAAGCTCCACCAGTTTGCCCGCGTACATCACCGCCACCCGGTCGGCTGCTTCCGCGATCACACCCATATCGTGCGTGATCAGCATCACGGCGGTGCCGCGCTCGCGGCAAAGGTCTTTGAGCAGTGCAATGATCTGGGCCTGAACCGAGACATCAAGTGCCGTGGTCGGTTCATCCGCGATGATCAGGCTCGGCTCTGCACAAAGGGCCAGCGCGATCACAACGCGCTGCCTCATGCCGCCCGAAAATTCATGCGGGTAAGAGTTGATCCGCTCCCGCGCGCCCGGGATGCCGACCTCATCAAGGGCCTGGATCGCCCTTTCTTCGGCTTGAGCGCGGCTTACGTCGAGGTGCGCCAGGATCGTCTCGGTCAGCTGGTCCCCGATGCGCAGGAGGGGGTTCAGAGAAGTGAGAGGGTCCTGAAAGACCATGCCGATTTCCTTGCCCCTGAGGCGGCGCATTGGGTCGCCGTGCAAGTGGTCAACGCGCTGTCCGTTCACATGGATCTCGCCATGCGCAATGTGCGCGGGCGGAGAGAGAAGCCCAATGACGGCATTACCCGCCATGGATTTGCCCGCCCCGGATTCGCCCACAACACCCAGGATTTCACCCTTGCCGATATCATAGGAGACGTTGTCCACCGGGCGCAGGATGCCGTGGCGGGTGGGTATCTCGACAGTGAGATTGCGGATGGAGAGGATGGGGGTGGTCATATGGTTGGGGCATCAGAGTTGCGTGGCAGCGGCAAGCCCGACCTCGGGCGGGCCCATATGCTGGTGAATGGATTAACTGGATCTGATCCGGCGCGGTCGAAGGTCACATCTGTGGCGCAGAATGCCCTCCCGGGGGGGAGGTCGGGCCTGGCGCTGTCGCGCCGGGTGCCAGTGTGGAAATGCGGCGCCATCTACCGCAACCTCGGGTTCAGCGCGTCGCGGAGCCAATCACCGAGCAGGTTCACACTCAGCGCCAGCGTCAGCAGCGTCACGGCGGGGAAGAGCAGGATCCACCATTCACCGGAAAAGAGGAACCCCTGGCCGATGCGGATCAGCGTGCCGAGGGAGGGCTGCGTGGGGGGCGCTCCGACGCCGAGGAAAGACAAAGTTGCCTCGGCAATGATCGCCAGCGCCAACGAGATGGTCGCGATGACCAGCACGGGCGAGAGCACGTTGGGCAGGATGTGCCGCAGCATGATGGCGGGGCTGGTGCGACCGATCAGGCGCGCGGCCTGGACGTATTCCTTGTTCTTCTCGACCAAAGTTGCCCCGCGCACCACACGGGCGAACTGGACCCAATCGGAGAGGCCGATGGCGATGATTAGCACCCAGATCGCCATTTGATCGCGGTATTCCACCGGCGTAATCCCCTTGGCCACGCCAAAGATCAGCATCGCCACTAGGATCGCCGGAAACGTCAGTTGTACATCGGCGGTGCGCATGATGATGGTTTCTGTCCAGCCGCCCACATAGCCCGCAATCAGGCCCAAAGTGATGCCCAGCACCATCGCGAACAACACCGCTGCCGCGCCGACGAAGAGGGAAATCCGCATGCCGTAAAGGATGGTGGAAAAGACATCGCGCCCCTGATCGTCAGTGCCCAGCCAGAAAATGTCTCCGGTGAACTGGTTGGGTTCCATCGGTTTTGAAAAACCGTTCATCAGGTTCAGCGACCCCGGGTCGAAAGGATTGTAAGGCGCAATGAGCGGCGCAAAGATCGCGGCCAAGACCATGATCACCACCACCACAAAGCTGACTACGGCCACAGGCGAACGTTTGAAGGTGTAGATAAAGTCGCTGTCCAGCGCGAGCTTGAGGCGCGAGGGGTCCTTGACGGCGATGGGGGTATCGGGGCTTTGCGGCATGTCGGTCATCAGTGGGCCGCCGTTCTGTCCGCGCGCAGGCGCGGATCGATGGAGAAATAAAGCAGGTCCACGATCAGGTTGATGCCGACAAACATGACCGAAATCAGCATCAGGTAAGCGGCCATGACGGGGATATCCACGAACTGAATCGCATTGATGAACAAAAGCCCCACGCCGGGCCATTGGAACACCGTTTCAGTGATGATCGCAAACGCGATGATAGAGCCAAGCTGCAGGCCCGTCACCGTGATCACCGGTACCAGCGTGTTCTTGAGCGCATGGCGAAAATTCACCGCGCGCTCGCGCAGACCACGGGCCCGGGCAAAGCGGATATAGTCCTGCCTGAGGACCTCCAGCATCTCGGAACGTACCAGCCGCATGATCAGCGTCATCTGATATAGCCCCAGCGTAATGGACGGCAATATCAATGCCTTAAGCCCGGATTCCGTCAGGAACCCGGTGGTCCAGCCACCAATTCGGACGGTATCCCCCCTTCCGAAACTGGGCAGCCAGCCCAGTTCAACCGAGAACAGGTAAATGAGCAGAATCCCAATGAGGAAAGTCGGGAGCGAGACGCCAATGAGCGAGAGTGACATGATCGCGTTGGCGGTGAACCCGTTTCGCCGGATCGCGGTGAACACACCCAGTGCGATGCCGATACTGATGGCCAGAAAACCGGACACGGCGGCCAGTTCCAGCGTTGCAGGCGCACGCTCCATCAAGATGTCGGACACAGGTCGCCCCTGGCGATAACTCACGCCAAAGTTGCCTTGTATCGCGCCCCCAAGGAACTTGACGTACTGGACGGGGAATGGCTGATCGAGACCCAGTTGCGTGCGCAGCCGTTCGATATCAGCCTGCGTGCGTTCCTGCCCCAGCATGTTGTCGATGGGATCGCCCACAAACCGAAACATCGAAAACGCGACCAGCCCCACGATGAGCAGAACAAGCGCAGATTGCGCGACGCGGCGTATGACGTAGGCGAGCATGGGCGCAGTGGATAGCGTCACGCGGTTGGGGTCAAGGCCAAGGTGAAGCCTGAGGCCTGCAGAGGGCCAAAAAACTGACCTGTTGCGCGCACGGAATATGCAACGCGCGGACGGTTTTTCCGCAGGGATACGGGTTTGTGCAGGATTGGATTATTAACGCCCTGCAGACGTTGGATTTTTCGGATCGGTATCGCGTCGGTATAACGTCGGTATTTCTTCGGTGCCGGATCGGGAAAAATCACCGTTCGCTGCGCTGTGCACGAACTGGTGCTATGCGGACAAAACCGACCTTAGATGCAAACTACAGTAGGAACTGCGGACCTCTTGTCGTTCCTGATTTTGAATGTGGGTTGGATCGCATCAAAAGGTCATATCGATTGTGTTGCCACGGCCTATTGACGGGCACGAGGTGTTACCAGAATTGACATTATCCAAGATTTCGTCTCTGACGAAGCCGATGTCGCGCAGTTGGTTTGAATTGAGATTGCGCAGCGGCTCGCCTAGTTTCTGGCGTTCGGCGCTCTTTTTGCGATTGGCTTGGAAAGCTCGCCACAGCTTGCCTACTTTGAAAAAGTAGCCGTCTGTGGGTGACGTTGACATCGGATAGTCGGTCATTTGTCTTCCTCCTCCGTTCTTCTCGGAGAAAGCATGGCCCAACCTTGCTGCCAGCAGCTAGTTCTGGGCATTCCATTCGTCAGTACACTTTCTGTACTGGAACGAAATACCTTCTAGGATGTAACCTGACGGACAGGGAGGACCGTTACTATGCCCGCCAAGTCCTATGGCTTGATTTGCCCGATTTCAAAAGCCTGCGAAATTCTGACACCACGTTGGACAATCCCGATTTTGACCGAGATGGGTTATAACGGCTACACTAAGTTCAGCGATCTAAAGAGGGTGCTTGGCAATATCTCTCCGGCTATTTTGTCCAAGCGCCTATCCGAGATGGAGGCGGTGGGCCTTATCGAGCGGATCGAAGACAAAGCAAGAGGAACCGTTGACTATTTGCCTACGGAAAAGGCCAAAGCTCTTATCCCGATATTGGATGCTTTGGCTGAATGGACGCAGAAACATATCGACGCAGAACTGGCTGTAGGCTGTTATGACTTGTCCCAACTTATGTGGTATCTGCGACAGATGATCGTCGTCGAAGAGCTTCCTCGTCGGCGGTTGGTCGTGCGTATTAATTTCACCGACGAAGAGGGGCCGTTCCCTGTCTATTGGCTGGTCTACGAACCCCAGAACGGCGTTGTGGAGGCATGTGTCGACGTGCCTTCCTTTGAAGTGGATTTGTACATTGAAACGACAAAGCTATCCTTTGGGGCCGTTTTCTATGGACGAACGTGTATTTCGCGGGAAGTAGCCGAAGGACGTATGTTTCTGTCCGGAGACAAAGTGCTGGAGCGGACCATTGAGCGTTGGATGCCGCAAGCGGCCTTGGCATCTGTCGAAGGCACTTTACAAATGACAGCGGCCGAGTAGCCTCAATTAACAGGTATCAACCTGATTTCGATCGGCTGCATAGGGCTCAAACCGGCCATCCGCCAAAGCGGGACTTGATTAAGCACCGGACACGGCACGGCCGCGGAAACTAAGGAAAAGGGCCAGCGTGGCTCGCGCTGGCCTGTTGAATTTACGTGCTTTTTTGCAGCCTCAGTTCACCGTCACCCATCGCAGGATAAAGAAGTTGTCCGGGCGTTGGGTCAGCGTCACGTTTGCCTGTGCGCCCCAGACCAGCGGCTGAACATACATTGGCACATAGGCCACCTCGTCCTGCAGGATCTGCGTGACCTCGTCCAGCATCGCCTGACGCTTGGCATCGTCGATCTCGGACTGGATCATCGGCAAGAGTTCATCGACGCGGGCGTTCGAATAGCCGCCGAAGTTCCAGCTGCCCAGCTTCTTTTCTTCGTTGGGCGTGGAGGCAAGAAAGCGGATCGGGTGTTCGGCGTCGAATGTACCGGGGGACCAGCCCAGCAGGTACATGTCAAAGTTGTCCGCGCGCAATTCCGGCCAGTAGTTCTGGACCGGCATCGCGTCCAGCGTTGCCTTGATGCCGACCTGTGCGAGCATGCCAGTGATCGCCTGACAGACCGCTTCGTCGTTGAGATACCGGTCGTTCGGGCACTTGAGGCCAAAGGAGAAGCCGCCGGGGTATCCCGCTTCGGCCAGCAGGGCCTTGGACTTTTCGATGTCGAAGGCGGGGCGGGCGGCGAGCGCGTCGGAATAGCCGCGCATGGCGGGGCTGACAAGCTGGCTGACCTCTGCTGCGTTGCCGCGCATGATGGTTTGCAGGATCGCCGGCACGTTGATCGCATGGGCCACGGCCTGGCGCACCTTGACGTCGGCAAAGGGGTTCTTGTCAGTGGTTTCGGCAGAGTATTTCAGCGCGTCGGCCTCATGTGGGAAACCCATCATGATCACCCGTGCCTCGATGCCCTGGATGACTTGCACGTCCGGACTTTGTTTAAGTCTTTCAGTGTCCTGGATCGGCACTGGATTGATAAAGTCCACGTCACCCGACAGCAGTGCCGCCACGGCTGTGGCCGGGTTCTGGATGGGGGTCAGCTCAGCCCGGGTGATGTTGTGTTCGGCGGTGTCCCACCACCCCTCAAACGGTTCCAGCACGGTGCGCAGACCGGGTTCGCGGGCGGTGACCCTGAAGGCGCCGGTGCCGTTGGTGTTCAGCGTGGCGTAATTGCCGTTTTCCTTGTCGGGCCGGGTGGTGCCGTTGGCATCGGCCCAGCCGCTGTCCATGATCATCCAGTTGGCAATGCTGTCGGGAAAGATCGGGTTCGGCGCGGTGGTCATGATATCGACGGTAAAGTCATCGATCACCTTGACCTCGCTGACCGGGGCAAACCAGCTGCGCGTGTCTGAGCCTTCGTCCGAGGCGCGTTGATAGGAAAAGAGCACGTCTTGGGCGGTGAAGTCACTGTTATCATGAAACTTTACACCTTGCCGCAAGGTGAACCGCCAGCCTGCGCCGTCGCCGATGGGTTCCCATGATGTGGCAAGGGCGGGTTCGATAGCCATATCCTTGCCGCGGCGCACGAGGCCTTCGTAGACGTTGTTGAGAAAGCCCAGAACGGGGGCGGAGTTGACCGCGTGGGGGTCCATTGTCTGGGGGTCGGTCGTCTCGGCCCATTTGAAATCGGCCGCAGCAGCGGGCAGGGCAAGCGACAGCACGAGTGCGGTGGTCAGTCGTAACATGGGCAGGGTCCTTGGGCGTTGTTTCGATATGCCGCAAGGCTAGCGCGTTGGATAAGATGTGCAATCGGAAGTTCGATGTTGCGCGAGATGGGGACGCAACGGGCGCTGGGGCGCCGGGGCTTGCGCACCGAATCGGGGGGTTAACGCCTGTTTTGAAGGAAGTTCCGGCGTCGGTATGATGTCGGTATCTCATCGGTTTTGCGTCGGTGCGGGGTCGGCAAAAGGGTCGGATTATGAGGGCGTGCGGTGAGGTTAGCAGATGGCAAGGGATCGTGGGGGCGTACCGCGACAGGGCAACGGTGACGCTGCCATTTTGTTCAAACGCCCTGATCGTGTAGTTTCTTGTGTGACGAAAAGAGGGAGAACCTGGATGCAGATTGTTTGGTCTCTGTCAGCGGTCCTGCTTGGATTAATTTTCTGTGTATCGCCTGCTCAGGCGAATCCCGAATTGCTTGGGGCCGCACGAGAGGGCGATCTGGCGGGTATGTCGCAGGCTCTGGAGGCCCATTCTGGCGGGGCGGAGACGCTTGGCCGTCCCTTGTTTTTTGCCGCACAGCGCGGACACGCTGACGTGGTTGAGTTGTTGCTGGAGGCGGGTGCGGATGCCAACACCAGTTTCACGTTCGGCACCCCCCTTCATGCTGCTGCGCGCGCGAATGATGTCGCGGTGGTCACAGTTTTGCTTGCCCATGGTGCGGACCCGAACCTGAAGGACGGAGATTTCGCTGAGGCACCGCTGCACCACGCCGCAGACAGGGGGGCCATCGCTGCCGCGCGGGTCTTGATCGAGCATGGGGCAGACGTGAATTTTCGCAACAGCAAGGACCGCCCACCGATACACAATGCCGCTGCCGCTGGCAGGCAGGAATTTGTCGACTTTCTTCGGGCCAATGGGGCGGGCCCCCGGACGCCAGAGCCGATCACGGACACCGAGTTTGAAAATGCCGACATCGAGGCGGGGCGTCGTGTCATGTTTGGGTGCAATACCTGCCACGAAATTGCAGCAGACAAGCCCGCAACCGGTACCCATGTCGGCCCATCGTTGATTGGGGTCTTTGGGGCGCCAAGTGCAAACAGGGACGACTTTCAGTATTCTGCGGCACTGGAGAGACTGGGCGTGGTCTGGACGGTGGAGACGTTGAATTCATTTCTGGCGGACCCGACAGGGGTGGCCCCGGGGACGGAAATGTTGTGGGCGCCCGATATGTCACGACAAGAACGGATCGGTGTGATCGCTCTTTTGCGCAGCGCTGAAAAGTAGGGTTGCGTCGCAATCATCCCTCAACAACAACCGCCGTAACGAGAAAGACCCGGACAGATGCCCGGGTCTTTTTCATGAGGTCGCCAATACGCTTATTCTGCGGCGATGGCATCGCTTTTTGCGAGATCGCGCAGGACGTAGTGCAGCACGCCGCCGTGTTCGATGTATTCGATTTCAATCGCGGTATCGATGCGGCACTTGAGGGTGATCTCTTTGACCGATCCGTCCGCCATCGTGATCGAGCAGGGCACCTCCTGCAGCGGTTTGATGGTGTCGAGGCCGGAGATGCTGACGCTTTCCTCACCGGTCAGACCAAGCGTCTTGCGCGTGTCGCCGTTGGTGAATTCGAACGGAATGACGCCCATGCCAACGAGGTTCGAGCGGTGGATACGTTCGAAGTTTTCGGCAATGACCGCTTTGACGCCCAGCAGCGCCGTGCCCTTGGCCGCCCAGTCGCGGCTGGAGCCTGCGCCGTATTGCTCACCACCAAAGATCACCAGGGGGGTGTCATTGGCCTGATGAGCCATGGCGGCTTCGAAGATCGAGGTCTGAGCACCGTCCGGCCCAAGGGTATAGCCGCCTTCGACCCCATCGAGCATCTCGTTCTTGATGCGGATGTTGGCGAAGGTGCCGCGCATCATGACCTCGTGGTTGCCACGGCGCGACCCGTAAGAGTTGAACTCGCGCGGGGCGACCTGACGTTCGGTCAGATACTTGCCCGCCGGGCTGCTTTCCTTGAAAGATCCTGCGGGGCTGATGTGGTCGGTCGTGATCATGTCACCCAGAAGTGCCAGTACCTTGGCCCCGTCGATGTTGCTGATGGTGCCCGGTTCGGCGCCCATGTTCTGGAAATAGGGCGGGTTCTGGATGTAGGTGGACGTGGGCGGCCAGTCGTATGTCTTGCTGTCGGGAGTTTCCACCGACTGCCACTTCTCGTCCCCCTTGAAGACGTCGGCGTATTTTTCCTGAAACGCTTCGCGCGTGACGGTCTGTTCGACCAATTCCGCGATTTCCTGAGTGGAAGGCCAGATGTCCTTGAGATAGACATCGTTGCCGTCCTGGTCCTGACCCAGCGGCGCGCCTGCCAAATCGTGGTTCATGTCACCCACCAGCGCATAGGCCACCACCAGTGGCGGGGAGGCTAGGTAGTTGGCGCGGACATCGGGGCTGATCCGCCCTTCGAAGTTGCGGTTGCCTGACAGGACAGACGTGCCGATCAGGTCATAATCGTGGATCGCCTTGCTGATCGCAGGCTCCAGCGGGCCGGAATTGCCGATGCAGGTCGTGCAGCCATAGCCCACGAGGTTGAACCCTATGGCGTCCAGATCCTCTTGCAGGCCTGCGGCCTCCAGATAGTGCGAGACCACCTGTGAGCCGGGTGCCAGCGAGGTTTTCACCCAGGGCTTGCGGGTCAGACCCTTTTCGCGTGCTTTGCGCGCCACAAGGCCCGCGCCGATCATCACGTAGGGGTTCGAGGTGTTGGTGCACGACGTGATCGACGCGATCACGATGGAACCGTCATGAAGCTGATAATCGCCATCCTCGCCCGCGACATAGCCGCGGTTGTGGTGCCCCTCGTCGCCCGGGATATCCTGTGGCTCGGGCTGGCCGCCTTCGCCTTCCCAACGTACCTCGGCCTTGGACGAGGCGTCCTTGCCCTCGCGGATGCCTTTGACGTATTTGCCGAATTCCGTATGCGCCGTAGTGAGCGAGATGTAGTCCTGTGGCCGTTTGGGGCCCGAGATCGCCGGCACAATTGTGCCCATGTCGAGGCTCAGCGTGTCGGTGTAGATGGGCGCATAGTCATCACCGCGCCACAGGCCGTTTTCTTTGGCGTAAGCTTCGACCAGCGCGATGCGGTCCTTGTCGCGGCCCGTGGTGGTGAGATAGCGCAGGGTTTCCGCGTCGATCGGGAAGAAGCCGCAGGTGGCGCCGTATTCGGGCGCCATATTGGCAATTGTCGCCCGATCCGCCAGCGGTAGCGTGTCCAGACCGGCCCCATAGAATTCCACAAATTTGCCAACCACGCCTTTTTCGCGCAGCATTTCGACGACTTTCAGCACGAGGTCCGTGCCGGTGGTGCCTTCCATCATCTTGCCGGTCAGCTCAAAGCCGATGACTTCGGGGATCAGCATTGAAATGGGCTGGCCCAGCATTGCGGCTTCGGCCTCGATCCCGCCGACGCCCCAGCCGAGAACGGCGACGCCATTGACCATGGTTGTGTGGCTGTCGGTGCCGACCAGCGTATCGGGGTAGGCGACATCGTCACCATGCTGGTCCTGATCGGTCCAGACCGTCTGGGCCAGATATTCCAGGTTCACCTGGTGGCAGATGCCGGTGCCGGGTGGCACCACGCGGAAGTTGTTGAACGCGGACTGTCCCCACTTGAGGAATGTGTAGCGTTCGATGTTGCGCTCGTATTCGCGGTCCACGTTCATCTGGAAGGCGCGGGGATTGCCGAATTCGTCGATCATGACAGAGTGGTCGATCACGAGGTCAACCGGGTTGAGCGGATTGATCTTTTCGGCGTCACCGCCCAATGCCACGATGCCGTCACGCATGGCGGCCAGATCAACCACGGCAGGGACGCCGGTGAAGTCCTGCATCAGCACGCGGGCCGGGCGATACGCGATCTCGCGGGGGTTCTTGCCGCCCTTGGCACCCCATTCTGCAAAGGCTTTGATGTCGTCCACGGTCACGGTCTTGCCATCCTCGAACCGCAGCATGTTTTCCAGCACCACTTTCAAGGCAGCCGGCAGGTTCGAAAAGTCACCCAACCCGGCCTCTTGGGCAGCGGGGATTGAATAATAGGCAATCGATGTGCCGTTCACTTCGATGGATTTGCGGGTTTTGGCGGTATCCTGACCGACGGTGATCGTCATGGTGGCTCTCCCTTATGGCGGTTATGGCTTTTGCCGTGACACATGCCAGTTTGCACGGGTCACTGCAATGAGATAGGCGGCGTCTAGCAAATTTGTATACCGTAGTATACCGAAAAAATGCATCGAATGACATGCCTTTCAAGAAACCTTGATTGGCTATTACACAGTCAAGCAGATAGACCCGACAGAACGCACGACAAGATTGATGGGAATTTCATGAAACGCCTGATCGCAGCCATTCTTGCCGCCGCTTTGGGCGTTGCTGCCCCTGCGGTGGCGCAGACCAATCCGGTTGTGGTTGAGCTTTTTACATCGCAGGGATGCTCAAGCTGCCCGCCAGCCGATGCATTGCTGCATGAGCTTGCCGACCGTGAGGATGTCATCGCGCTGGCGTTGCATGTGGATTATTGGGATTACATTGGCTGGAAGGATCCGTTTGGCAATCCGGCCCATGCCGACAGGCAGCGCGCCTATGCCCGCGCTGATCGTCGTCGCACGATCTATACGCCGGAAATGATCGTGAATGGCCAGACGGATATCGTCGGGGCCAAGCCGATGAAGCTGTCCGAAGCGATTGCAGAGCATGCGCGGATTGAACCCAAGGTGGCCATATCGCTTAGCCGGAGCGGAGATGAGCTTGCGATTGATGCCAAAGCCCTTTCGCGGATCAATGGGCCGATGGAGGTGCATTTGCTGCGCTACACGCCGGAGCAAACGACCGCCATCAAGCGGGGTGAGAACCGGGGCAAGACCCTGCGCTATGCCAACGTTGTCGAAGGCTGGACGGTATTGGGCGACTGGGACGGGCAAAATCCGTTGCGCATGACCGCCGAGATGAGCGGTGACAAGCCCTGCGTTGTGATCATTCAATTCGCGAATGGCGGGCCTATACTGGCGGCAGCGCGGGTCCGGTAGGGTCGCGCGGGGGGTACGCGGGCCCGGTTCAGGGCTGCTCTGCCCGCCAGCGGCGATGTACCCAGAACCATTGGCCGGGATGCGCGCGCACCTGTGCGGCAAGACTGTCATTGAGCGCCTGTGTCATCGTTTCGGGATCGCTGTGCGGGACGGGCGCCTCTAGCACACACTCAAAACTCAGCCCGTCCGGCTGGCGGATGCTGTAGAACGGGATCAGCAGACCGTCATAGCGTAAGGCCAGTTCGGCGGCTGAAACGGCGGTGCGGGCAGGGGTGCCCATGAAATCAAGGATCGGTGCGCCGATCACATGTTGGTCGAACAGCAGAACCAGCTGGCCGCCCTCTTTGAGGTGGCGCACAAAGCCCGCTGTACCGCGCCGCCCCTGCGGAAAAACCGGGCCACCGAAGGCCTGCATGGTCTTGACGTAATGGGCGTTGAAGTACGGGTTCTTCATGTCGCGATAAAGCCCGCCGATGTTGAAACCGCGCGCCACCAGCGCCGCGCGCGTGGCCTCATAGTTGCCGAAGTGACCGGTCACGAGGATGACGGGCTTGCCTGATGCCGCGGCCTCTTGCAGGGCGGCAAATCCGGGGCCTTGTGGCGTGTTCCCTGCCATGCGGGCCGGAAAATCCTTGGACGAATAGTTTTCGATAAAGGTGCGACCCGCGTTGTTGAGGCAGTGATCGGCGATGGCGTGGCGTTCAGGCGCAGACAAGTCCGGCCTGATGGTGGAAAGATTGACCCGAGCGCGTCTGCGATAGCCGGCAAGGGGGCCCAGCAGATGCTGCATCACCCACCCCACAAATGGCACGCGCCGCCTGTACGGCAGCGCAAGCGCAAGTCGGATGATGCCCACAATCACGGCGTTAGACAGGTAGTGACCTATGTTGCGGGGTGAAAGTGAAGGGGGGGAAGGGGCGTCTGACATGAGCCTTCAGGGAGTGTTTCGGTCAGTCAGTGACATAGCCCGCGCGCCAATCCGCAACAAGGCGATGGCGTCAAAGAGCGTTATTCATCTTCGTCCACGACCAGCAGGAGGTCGCCGCTTTCCTCCATCCCGCGAATGATAGCAACCACATCTGCCATGGCCGTTTCCACATCGGATGGCTTTACAGCACCTGCTTCTTCCATGTTTTCGCGCAGCTGGTCAGCCATTCGGCCCGACATGTTTTCCAGAATGAACTCAGCCGATGTGGCGTAGCCTGCCGTCTGCGCACCGGCAAGGGCGGTGATCAGTGTGTCCGGTTCGACCTCGCGGATGATGCGGGGGATATCGCGCGGGGCAATGCGCTGGGGGATGTTGCCGAAGGTAAAGATGGCCTTGCGCACCGCATCGGCAAAGCCCTGATCTGTTTCATCCAGCCCCGTCAGCACATCGTCTCGCGTCAGCGTGGTTGAGGAATTGAGGATCGCGCCCAGACGTTCAACCGGGCCGTCGGCAAAGGCGGTTGGCGGTTCGGCGTCCAGCTGCGCGGCCAGTGACAATCCGATGCGGTCCACCGCGTCAGGCGTGACGGCACTTGTCAGCGAGACAGCGTAGGTGATGCGCCGGGCCTGCGGGCCGGGAAGTTCGCTGAGCAGTTCAGCGGACAGTTTGACCGGCAGTTTCGACAGCATGACAGCGGCAATTTCGGTGCTTTCCGTCTGCAGAATGGGAACGAGCTTGGCGACGCCCATTTGCGCCAGCCGCGCCCAGGGGTCACCCGCCTGCCGGACACCGGCTTCTTTTCGTAACCGCGCGGCAGTCTGGCGGCTGATCCGTCCATCAAGCGCATTCAGCGCCCCGGCGATTGTGCCGGGCAGCGAGATGCCGACGCGATCAATCTCTTCCGAGAATTCCTGAATCACCGCGCTTAAGGTATCGCGGTCGACCAGTCGCATGGCGCCCATTTGCTGGGTCAGGCGCGCCTGCAATTCCTCTGGCAGATCCTCAAGCGGAATATCGGCCCCTTCGTTCAGCAGCAGGCGCACGACGATGGCGGCCTTGGCCCGGCGGCTGAGCGATGGCGGCGCGCCGCCGCCGGTCGTCGCGGGGAGCGGCGCGATTTGTCCGACAGGCACCATTTGCGTCATCTTTGCCGACCCCCGATTGCTTTGCATCAGGTTGTGGCAGGCAAAGATGAAAAAAGGTTGAAGTCAGTAGTTGTAGGTGTGTCCGGTTGCGATCGCCTTTTTGAGCGAGGCTTCGGCCCAGGTGCCGGCACCGCCATAGGCACGGATCGCGCGCAGTTCTGCCAACGCGTCGGCAACGCGCCCCTGCTCGACAAAGCCCTGCGCCATGTAAGACCGCGCAAGGATGTTGCCGGGGTTCACAGCAAGCGCTTGGCGATAATAATCCATCGCGATTTCACCATGGCCCAGCTTGCGGTTGGTAAAGCCCAGATAGGTCAGCGTGCGGTCATCCCCCTGCGGCATTACCGCAAGCACGTCTTGCGCATCCAGATAGCGGCCCGCATAGGCCAGTTCCCGAACGGTCTGGTAAAGCGTATCGGTATCCAGGCTGCTTTCGGCCTCGACACATTCCTTTGTCTTCTTGTCGTACACAAAGCCCTTTTCGCATTTGGGCTTGGTGGGTGCGGTTTCGTCACCGCCACCAGCGGCGTAGGCGGCACCGAGGGGCATCGCCAGCGTGGCGGCAAGGGCAAGGTATTTCATAAACTCTCTCCTGTATGCGCGATCCGGCGGGATCCCTTTGGCGTCTTGATAAGGTGTTCGTGTTTCAGGGGCACTTCAAAAATCCGCGACCTCTTCAAAGATACGGGCAAGGAAGGCAGATGGTTTCAAATTAGTTGGATATTGCCAAGCTTTCGCACAACAAACACCCCGCCACGCGGCGGGGTTCACGTGCCTCTGTCCGGTTTTCGCCGTCTCGGAAGGTGCCGATCAGGTGCTTACCGGCAGGCAGGCATGCGTGGCACTGTCATAAGTAGTGCCTTCGGCGCAGGACATCGCCTGCTTTTCCTTGCCGTGGCTGCAGCCCATCGCCAGTGAAACGGTTGGGGCCAGCATCAGCGCGGTCACAAATGCAATCTTCAGTTTCATGAAATTACTCCTTTGGTTGCAGCCGAAAGGATAGCGCAGGATGCGCCAGAATCAAAACCTTCTGTCCATGTGCGGCAAAATGGGCGGATTTTTTGTGTCAGATGCCAAATTTCCGGGCAATTTGGGTGCGGCCGTGGCGGTCAGTTGTCAGTCGCCAAAGACGCGCGCAAAGATCGTATCCACATGTTTGGTGTGATAGCCAAGGTCGAATTTTTCCTCGATCTCTTCCGCGCTCAACGCTGCAAGCACGTCCCGGTCTGCGAGAAGCTCGGTCTTGAAGTCTTTTCCCTCTTCCCAGACCTTCATGGCGTTGCGCTGCACCAGTTTGTAGCTGTCCTCGCGGCTGACGCCGGCCTGTGTCAGCGCCAGAAGCACCCGTTGGGACATGACCAGCCCCCGGAATTTATTCATGTTTGCCAGCATGTTGTCGGGGTAGATGACCAGTTTGTCGATCACCTGCGTCAGCCGCGACAGCGCAAAGTCCAGCGTGATGGTCGTATCCGGGCCGATGTTGCGCTCTACTGAGGAGTGCGAGATGTCGCGCTCGTGCCAGAGGGCGACGTTCTCCATTGCGGGCACGACGGCCATGCGCACCAGACGCGCAAGCCCGGTGAGGTTTTCCGTCAGCACCGGGTTGCGCTTGTGCGGCATCGCTGACGAGCCCTTTTGGCCCGCGGAAAAGAACTCTTCGGCCTCAAGGACTTCGGTTCGCTGCATGTGGCGAATTTCGGTGGCGATGTTTTCAATTGAAGATCCGATAACCCCAAGTGCGGCAAAGAACGCCGCATGGCGGTCGCGCGGGATCACCTGCGTGCTGATGGGTTCAGGGTAAAGGCCAAGTTTTTCGCACACGTGCTCTTCGACCTTGGGATCTATGTTGGCGAATGTGCCGACAGCACCCGAAATGGCCCCGGTCGCGATTTCGGCCTGTGCTGTCTTGAGGCGACGCAGGTTGCGATCCATTTCCGCGTAGAACCGCGCAAAGGTGAGACCCATCGTCGTAGGTTCGGCGTGGATGCCGTGGCTGCGCCCGATGCGCACCGTGTCCTTGTGTTCAAGCGCGCGGCGTTTGAGGGCCGCAAGGAGCCCCTCCATGTCGCCGATCAGTATGTCGCTGGCGCGTTTGAGCTGCACGTTAAAGCAGGTATCCAGCACATCAGATGAGGTCATGCCCTGATGGACAAAGCGGGCCTCATCACTGCCGACGTGTTCCGCTAGATGGGTGAGAAAGGCGATGACGTCGTGCTTGGTCACGGCCTCGATTTCATCGATGCGGGCCACATCGAATTCCACGTTCTTGGCCTTCCAGACGGCGTCGGCGTTCGCGCGGGGGATCACGCCCAGATCGGCCATTGCGTCACAGGCGTGGGCTTCGATCTCGTACCAGATGCGGAACTTTGTCTCTGGCGACCAGATCGCAACCATGTCGGGACGGGAATAGCGGGGGATCATGGCGGCACACCTTTTTGTGACTGTCTTTGTGGGTCACGGGGGCAATAGACTGACGGTGGATCAAGGACAAGACGGGAGGCCCGCAGATGCGGCATTTACTTTTGGCGCTGATGTTGCTTCTGCCCGTCGCCGCGGCCAGTGAGGAAGGCGCGTGGGTGCCGATGAACGATGATGAAATCCGTAACGCGCTGACAGAGCGGACGCTGCAATATGCGAATGCGCGGCAGTCCTTCTATGCGTCCGGTCGCACGCTTTATAATGCGGGGCGTGACAGTTGGGGCTATTGGCGTGTTCAGAACGATAGTTACTGCAGCCAGTGGCCGCCGTCAGACCTGTGGGCTTGTTTCAAGATGGACCGAAAGGGCACGATGTTGCGGTTTGTGGGTGCCGGAGATGACATTACCGAAGCCGTCTATCTGGACTGAAGCGGGTCATTCCACCAGTTCGGTTTTGACCTCTGATGAACGCTCCAGCGTGCGGTGGACGGGGCATTTGTCGGCAATCTCTAGCAGGCGCTGGCGCTGCTCGGCGTCCAGATCACCCTCAAGCCGGATGCGGCGGCGCCAGACGTCAATCTTGTCGCCGCTGCCGGTTTCCGCGTCCTGCGCGTGCACCTTGTCGTGGCAGATATCCACGCTCACATGGGTCAGGAGCCATTTCTTGCGCCGCGCGTACATGCGTATTGTCATTGACGTGCAGGCCCCCAATCCTGCGGACAGAAACCCGTAGGGGGTCATGCCGCGGTTGGTGCCGCCATAGGCCTCGGGTTCGTCCGCGAGCGTATGGTGGCTGGGCCCGGCATTGACGTCCTGCAAATAGCCATCGGGGTCTGCTTCGGCCACCCGCACGATGCCCTCGGGCGCACCGGGGGGCGGGGCGGGTGGTTTCAGGGGCAGATACCGCGTGGCCCAGGTGGCGATCACATCTGCCGCATATTCGGCGTCTGACGCGCGAGTGATCAGGTGGTCCGCGTCATCCAGTGTGACAAAGCTTTTGGGATGTTTCGCGGCAAGGAAGATCTGGCTTGCGTTGTCGATACTGACGATGGCGTCCTGGGGGGCATGCAGGACAAGCAGGGCCGCTTTGAGCTTGCCGATGGCCGGCGTCAGTTCGCCTGCAGCCACATCTTCGATGAATTGCTTACCAATGCGAATGGGGCGTCCGCCAAGGCTGACCTCGCCCACACCCTTTGAGATGATTTCGGGCAGGGCGTCGGCGAAGTTGTGGGTCACATGTTCGGGATCAAACGGTGCGCCAAGGGTGGCGACGGCCTTGATCTGGTCAATCTGCGCAGCGGCCTTGAGCACCGCAGCACCGCCCAGCGAATGCCCGATCAGCAGGCTGGGTGGCATGTCGCGTTCGTCAAGATAGCGGCAGGCGGCGATCAGATCATCGACGTTTGACGTGAAGGAGGTGTTCGAAAACTCGCCCTCAGAATGGCCCAATCCGGTGAAATCGAACCGCAGCACGGCGATGCCCATGCCAGCAAGACGCGCGGCGATGCGTCGGGCTGCCGGGATATCCTTGCCACAGGTGAAACAATGCGCAAAGAGCGCGGTTGCCAGATGCGGGCCCTCGGGCAGATCAAGGCGCGCGGCCAGCGTATCGCCATTGTGGCCGGGGAATGTGATGCGCTCTGTGGGCATGGCGCTCTCCTTGTGCGGTATGTCACAAGGGTGGGGCCTGAGCGGGCGGGATACAAGGCGTATGTCCGGCTTTTCACGTGGGCGTGACAGCGGGTGTGGGCGCGTGTAGCACGTGCCCTGCAATCAATCGAAAAGGTGTGCCATGGCGGAAGATTATTTCAAGGACCTCCAGCCGGCGACGCTTGCGGCGCACGCCGCTGGCGCAGGCGACGACACCACTGGCGGTGTCGTGCCCGGTGTGCATATGGCAACAACCTTTGCCCGCGATGCGACCTATCAGCCGCTGGTCGGTGAGAACACTTATGTGCGGTACCACAACGAGAATGTCCGCATTGCCGAAGCCCTGATCACAGCGCTGGAGAAAGCGGGGGACAGTCTGTTGTTTCCTTCCGGGATGGCGGCGGTGGCGGCGGTATTCCGAACCGTGCCCAATGGTGCAACCGTGCTGGTGCAACAGCAGATCTATTGGGGCACGACCCAGTGGATCAGGGATTTCTGCACGCGGCGCGAGATTACTCTGGTGGAGGTTGAAGCCAGTGATCTGACCGCGTTTCGCGCAGCCTGCACCAGGCACAAACCGACGTTGATCTGGGTGGAAACCCCATCAAATCCCTGGCTGCGGATCACCGATATCGCTGCCGTGTCAGAAACTGCACATGCAGCGGGCGCCACGCTTGTGGTGGACAGCACCGCCGCCACGCCGGTTTTGTCCCAACCGCTGAGCCATGGTGCAGATCTCGTGATGCATTCGGCGACCAAGGCGATGAACGGGCATTCGGATGTGCTGGCGGGTGTGCTGTCTGTTGCGGACCGTGAAAGTGCTGTCTGGCAAGCGATTGTGACCGACCGGAATACTGCCGGTGCCGTGTTGGGGCCGATGGAGGCGTGGTTGCTGACCAGAGGCCTGCGTACCCTGCCGTTGCGGGTGCGGGAAATGTCGCGCAACGCAATGGCGGTTGCCGAATTTCTGGCGGACCATCCGAAGGTCAGTACAGTGATGTATCCCGGTCTTGCCACTGATCCCGGTCACGACCTTGCGGCGCGGCAGATGACCGGCGGCTTTGGCGGGCTTTTGTCCTTTGTGGTGCAGGGCGGTGCGGCAGAGGCGCTGAATGTCGCGGGGCGGTTGCGGCTGTTTCTGCGCGCGACCTCGTTGGGGGGCGTGGAAAGCCTTGTGGAACACCGCCACACGATCGAGCCGCACACAGGGATACCGGAGGGCTTGTTACGATTGTCGGTCGGGATCGAGGATGTGGGCGATTTGATTGCTGATCTGGGGCAGGCTCTGGGGCAGTGAGGGGTAAGGCGGAAGACGTGCGGCGGGGCGCATGAAAGCTGCCCGGTGTTCTTGGCGGAATTGACAAGCGCACAAATAGTGACTGTGATCGACTTTATGGAAACAGCGCCCGACGTGCGAAGACTGACGGCTGTCTTGATGGCAGATATCGTCGGGTATTCAGCCCTTATGGGCGCTGATCAAAACGCCACGATGGATGCGCTCAGGCAGCTGCGCGGCGGCCTCTTCAACCCGATTGTGGATCAGCACCGAGGCAGCATCACCAAGAGTATGGGCGATGGCTGGCTGGTCGAATTTCCATCCATTTCGGATGCCGTGGCATGTGCTGTTGCCATTCAAACCAGCCTGATCGATCACGAAACGATCAGGCTGCGCATGGGCATTCATATCGGCGAGGTCGTCTTTGAAGCAGGCGACGTGTTCGGCGATGGCGTGAATGTCGCCGCGCGCCTGGAAGCATTGGCCGAACCGGGTCAGGTTCTGATCTCGGATACCGCAGTGAACAGTCTGGATCAGAAAACGGCCGCGCTGTTTCAGGGCGGCACGGCGCAAAAACTGAAGAACATCGAACGCCCGGTCGGTGTCTGGAGCTGGCCCGAACACCAGCCCTTCAAGGCCACGACCGATACCAAAGCGAGCGGTTCGGCTGAAAGACCTGCGATTGCGGTTCTGGCCTTTGACAATCTGTCGGGCGACCGGGAGCAGGAGTACTTTTCCGACGGGATCACCGAAGACATCATCACTGACCTGTCGAAGGTGGGCAGCCTGCTGGTCATCTCGCGAAACTCGAGCTTTGTTTACAAGGGCAAGACACCGGATATCCGGCAGGTCGGTCGTGAGCTGGGGGTGAGCCACGTGCTGGAAGGCTCCATTCGCCGCGCGGCAGACCGCATTCGCGTCAATGCCCAGCTGATCGACACGCAGACTGGCGCGCATCTTTGGGCCGAGCGCTATGATCGCAAGATTTCCGATATCTTTGCTGTTCAGGATGAGCTGACGCGGTGCATCGTCGATGCGCTTAAGCTCAAGCTGACAACAGCGGAACACAAGCGCATCGGGGCGGTGCCAACCGCCAACCCGCAGGCGCACGACCTGTTCCTGAGAGGTCGCGAGGCCGTGCTCAGCAGCGCCAATACCAAAGAGATGTTCGAATTGGCGTTGCGGTGTTTTAACCGCGCGATCGAGCTCGATCCCGACTATGCAGAGCCTTATGCGGGTCTTGGCCATGCCTATACCCGTGAGTTTCAGAACAAATGGCTGGGTATTCCAAACAGTCTTGAGCATTCGCAACGTTTTGTTGACACGGCGCTGCAGAAAGACCCGGAAATGCCCTATGCGCATTATCTGAACGGCATCAACAAGTTCTGGCGCGGCGAACAGGCAGCATCGCATGCCGCCATTGAGCGGGCGCTGTCGCTGAACCCGAATTATGCGATGGCGATTGGCATGCGCGGGATCAATGCGGTCAATTCAGGAACGCCGCTTGACGGTATTCCTGATCTGGAGCGCGCTTTACAACTGGAGCCGCGAGCAGGCCACCTTTACACGCATTTCATGGGTATGGCGTATTTGCTGGCCCAGGATTTCGATACCGCCATCGCCCGCTTTACCGAGCGGATAGAGGCGTCGCCGGGCACCGATCTGAGCCGTGGCTTGATGATCTCTGCGCTTGGACATCTTGGACGCGTGGAGGACGCCAGAAAGATGCGCGATGAGCTGCGCGGCATCAATCCGGACTATTCCTTCTCGGAGCATGTTGGACGGCTGCCGCTGACGGACGCTTCTGTGACGGACATGCTTTTGGATGGATATGCCAAAGCCGGGTTGGACGATTGAACTGTCTTCAGTATATGCCGAAACACGACAGTTTTGGGTCAGTCTTGACCCATCAAGGCAGGATCGAACGGATACTTTGAGAGGTTTTCAAACCCGTCCTCGGTCACCAGAACCTGATCTTCCAGCTTGATGGAAAAATCACCATCCTCCGGCGATGCGAGCACCTCGACGCAAAGCACCATGCCTGCCTCCAGCGGATAGTCATAGGCCCCTTCAACGGCCTGATCAGGATAGGCGACCAGCGGCCATTCATCGCACAGGCCCACACCGTGCATCAGGCAGCCGTATTTCTGCTTTTGCAGATTGTCGTCCAGCACATGGGTGCCCGCCGTCAATTCCGGGATCATCACACCGGGTTTGAGCATTTCCATGTTGGTCTGAATGTGCTCAACCGCGTGCTGCATGGTATAGATCATATCCGGGCGCGGTTTCTGGTCGCCGATCCACCAGGTGCGCGAGATATCAACACAGATGCCGTAGCTGCCGACAAGATCCGTATCGAAAGCAATGATTTCATTGTTCTGGATGATCCGGCCCCCGCATTCCTGAAACCACGGATTGGTACGCGGGCCGGAGGTTAGCAGCCGGGTCTCAAGCCATTCGCCACCGCGCTTGATGTTTTCGGCGTGCAGGACGGCCCAGACATCGTCTTCGGACACGCCGCCCTTGGGCACGTCGGCGCGGGCAAAATCTTCCATTCTGCGCATGGCGACTTCGCAGGCGTGCGAGGCACAGCGCATGGCGAGGATTTCGTCAGGGCCTTTCACGGAGCGGGCCTTTTCAGTGACCTCTTCGCCGTCCATGATCTCGAACCCCTGACGCTCGAGGCTGCGCAGGCCGTGCATCATGATCTTGTCAGCGGCAAGACGCCGGTTGCCACCGCCGTGGTGCGCGATCAGATCCTTGATTTCGATCGCGAGACGGTCGGCGGCGTCGCCGACCTTGTCGCCCCGATCAAAATAGAACAGGTCCGCGCCTGAGCGTTGTTCACGTACCAGGGGATTGAATTCGCTCAGGAAAGGCGAATTTTTGTAATCCCACATCACCATGTAGCCATCGGCGCAGAGAAGCACGGCGCGGAAAGGGTTGTGGGTGTTCCACAGCTGCATGTTTGTGCTGTCCGTGGCGTAGCGGATGTTCAGCGGGTCGGTCATCAACAGACCGCCATAATCGCGTTCGACGATGTGGCGTGTCAGGCGTTCCCACCTGTAGCGCCGCATGGCATCGAGGTTGGGCAGGACCAGACCGGCGGTTTCCCATTCGTCAAAAGCGAGCCGCGTGGGCCCGATTTCAACGCGGTCCATGTCATTGGGTGAGCCGTCTGGCAGGGTCGTGCCAAAGCGCGGGTCGATCTTGCGGGTATCGCGATAGTGGTGGTTCATGGTCATATCCGTTGAGCTGGAACCAGATTGTGCTGAAAAATTGCGCTTTGGTTGAACGATTGCGACCATCGGGGGTGTCGTTTTTGATCGCGTGATCCTAGTCTTTGGCGATGACCCTGATCTTGCAGAACGATTTGCCGGACGCCCAGAGGGGCCCTTCGCGGTTGCCGGGGATTGCCCCTTGCGCGCCGGACGACTGGTTGCGGGTGGATGAGGCCTATGCCGCACAGATGGGCTATCGCGCGGCGCTGCTTGCTGAACGACGCGAGGACGTGATTTGGTGTGACCCTGCGGCAATGAGCGCCGCACAGGAGGTGCTGAAAGAGGCGCTGATGCTGTTGCCGGGTCTCGGGTTTCGTGTGGATGGGAGCGCCGTGCACCGGCCCGACGGGCAAAGGATCAAGGTCGATTTCGATGCGCCTTTGAACACCCTGGGGCAGCTGGTTCAGGAGGACATCTGCATCCTTGAAAAACGCGGCGATCAGCACGTGCTGACCGGTGCAGTGGTGTGCTTTCCGGCGAACTGGCGGTTGGCGGACAAGGTCGGACGGCCCCTGACGGATATTCATGTTCCAGTCGAGGATTATGACACAGATATTGCGCGGCGGGTTCAGCGGCTGTTTGACGGGGTGCAGGCGGGTCGGCCACTGTGGCGGTTCAACAAACTGCAGTATCGCAACCCTGACCTGCATCAGCCACGGCGCATTACGGATGTCGATGACGGGACATTCGTCCGCTCGGAACGGCAGTGTATTGTACGTATGCCGCAAAGCCAGGCGGTGGTGTTTTCGATCCATACCTGGGTGGTGCGGGGTGCGGAGCCTCCCCCCGCTGTTTAGAACGGGGGGAAGGGTTTAGTGTTGGTCCAACACCAGATGGGGCTGTCCATCTGACGTCTTTTGCGCTGTGTGTCCGGCCGTATTGACGGTCGCGTTGACCTGCCTGCGGAAAGCGCTGAACTGGTCCGAGGTGACCACATCGATCGCCTCGTCAAAGCGCAAGGTCAGAGACCAGAAACCTGCGGACGACTGGCGCGCGGCCTTGACCACGCCTTTGAAAGGGTGACCCAGATAGCGCCCGGTCACCCGCATGCCGGGGGCCCAACCGGGGGTGAAGCGTGCGGCCTTTGCGCTTAGCGTGTTCCAGTCGCGCGCACCCCATTGATGGGCGATGGTTTCCAGCGCCTCGGCGTGGGTGAGGGTCTGGCCACGGGCGGACAGGTCTTTGCGCAAGGCTTTGGCCTGCGCCTTGAGCACATCAGTGGTGGGAAGAGGGGTCGTCATGTCAAACACTCCTGCTCTCGCTGGATGTTGAAGGGGGTCCGCGTTGCCCATCAATCGCGAGATTGAAGGATCGTGTCTGAAAGTTCAGGACTTCACCGGAATGCGGACGGCAGGGGCCTGACCCTAGGACGTGCAGATAGGGGGCGCGATGTGGTTCTGCAAGAGCCGGGTGTGGTGCGCAGGCGCACTGTTGCATTTAGGTATTTTCAAAAGGGTGAAAGGGGAAGGATGCGCCCGGATATCCGGGCGCATCGTCCGGGATTACCCGTCTATTTGGGCGGCCATGATTGCGATCGCCTTTTGATACACGCCAGCGGCATTCCATTGCTTGATGACACGAAAGTTGGGCTGGCCTTCCTGATATCCCGCGCCGGGCTTCCACCCTTTGCGGCGCAGGAAATTGGCAGTGGAGGCCATCGCGTCGGCCTGATTGTAGAGATCGACGCGCCCGTCGCCATTTGCATCCACACCATATTGCAGCGCGTTGCCCGGCAGGAACTGGGTATGGCCCAGTTCACCGTGTTTGGCCCCCTTGGTGTTGATTGTGATCGAGCCCTGATCGACCAACTTAAGGGCCCCGATTGCATGGGGCACAAAGAACGCGGAGCGGCGGCAGTCGTAGGCAAGCGTGGTGATCGCCGACACCACGGATGAATTGCCCATGAAACCGCCAAACCCGGTCTCCATCCCGTGGATCGCCAAAAGAACACCGGCAGGCACGCCGTATTGCTGTTGTAGTGTCTGGTAGAAGCCGGGGTTGCGGGCCTTGCGCTTGCGTCCCTGGGACACGATCGTATTGGCGCCGCGCACCTGCATGAACTTGTCGAGCGAGTATTTGAAGGATTTCTGATTGCGGTCCGCCTGGATTGTGCCGCTGGCATATTGCGCATTGGCCAGTGCCTGCAGGCCGCGGTCCCGTACACCGGCGGCCTTTGCTTCGGCTGCAAAGGCAACTTTCCAGTTGGCAAAGCCGCCTGCGTTATTGCCGCAAGGCGCCGCATAGGCGGGGGCGGCAAATGCCGCGCAGGCGACAAGTGAAAGCGCGATGGACTTTAAATTCTTCATTGTGAAACCTCCGACTGATGACCTGATCAGAGGGTAGTATGCCCAAACGCCCGTGCAAAGGGAAAGCGTACAGTCATTTTCCCCATGGGCCGCGAAACGGCTATTTATCAGTTTGAAAGCACCTGAGATGTCAGGATGTGCGCCATCGCAAAGGGATTGTCTGTCGGTCGATCCATGGCTTCCCATGCGTAAACCATCCCGCCTGCCATCACGAAAACCATCATGATCGGTGTTACCAGCATGGATCCCAGATTGCGTTCACGGCGTACGCGGTGTTTGCGCGCGCCCTTCTTGGCCGCGGTGTTGATTCGAGCAACGCGGTCGGCGAATACAGTTTCGTTGGTCATCGTTACACATTCCTGTTGATTGACAGACCTATGCGTTATGACGACCAAAAGAGGAGGAACTGAGGCGGCATCACGCATCAATTGGGGCAATTTTGTGCGGCGCGTCGCGGGCCCGGATCCACCCAAACGCGCGGATGGCTCATGATCGCACGGGCAGCCCGACGCAAAAAGGGCGCCCCCGGCAGGGAGCGCCCCCGATCTTCTAGCAGGAAGATCAGCAGGAGTAATACATACCAAACTCGACCGGGTGGGGTGTGTGCTCGTAAGTTTCGATCTCTTCCATCTTCAGATCGATATAGCCCTCGATCTGGTCACGGGTGAACACGTCACCGGCCAGCAGGAAGTCCATATCTGCCTGCAGCTCTTCCATGGCTTCGCGCAGGCTGCCACAGACGGTAGGGATGCCGGCCAGCTCTTCTGCGGGCAGGTCATAGAGGTTCTTGTCCATCGCCTCGCCCGGATCGATCTTGTTCTTGATGCCATCAAGACCGGCCATAAGCAGGGCCGCAAAGCACAGGTAGGGGTTTGCGGCGGGGTCGGGGAAACGGGCCTCGACACGCTTGGCCTTGGGGCTTTCTGTCCATGGGATGCGGACACAGCCCGAACGGTTGCGCGCGGAATAGGCGCGCAGTACGGGGGCCTCAAAACCCGGGATCAGGCGCTTGTAGCTGTTCGTCGCCGGGTTGGTGAAGGCATTGAGCGCCTTGGCGTGGGTCAGGATACCGCCGATGTACCACAGGGCTTCCTGAGACAGATCGGCGTATTTGTCGCCTGCGAACAAAGGCTTGCCGTCCTTCCAGATCGACATGTTCACGTGCATGCCGGTGCCGTTGTCGCCCGCGATGGGTTTGGGCATGAAGGTGGCGGACTTGCCATAGGCATGCGCCACGTTGTGGATCACATACTTGTACTTCTGCAGCTCATCAGCCTGCTTGGTCAGGCTGTCAAAGATCAGACCCAGTTCGTGCTGGCACGACGCAACCTCGTGGTGGTGCTTATCCACTTTCATGCCCAGACGCTTCATGGTCGACAGCATCTCGGAACGCAGATCCTGGCTTTCGTCCGTGGGGTTGACGGGAAAGTAGCCGCCCTTGACGCCAGGGCGATGGCCCATGTTGCCCATTTCGTAGTCGGTGTCAGTGTTCCAGGACGCATCAGAGGCGTCGACCTCATAAGACACCTTGTTGATGGAGTTTGAGAACTTTACGTCGTCAAAGAGGAAAAACTCAGCCTCTGGACCCATAAAGGCCTGATCTCCGATGCCGGAGGATTTGAGGTAGGCCTCGGCCTTTTGCGCCGTGCCGCGTGGGTCGCGCTCATAGGCTTCGCCCGTGTCGGGTTCGACAACAGAACAGTGCACGCAAAGCGTTTTTTCGGCATAGAAGGGGTCGATATACCCGCTCTCGGTGTCGGGCATCAGCTTCATGTCTGAGGCTTCGATGCTTTTCCAGCCAGCGATGGATGAACCGTCGAACATGAACCCTTCGTCAAGGAAATCTTCGTCCACCAGATCGCTCATCACCGTAACATGCTGCAGCTTGCCGCGGGGGTCGGTGAAACGGATATCGACATAATCGATGTCCTCGTCCTTGATCTTTTTCAGGAAGTCTTTGGTGCTCATGTTGGCAGTCCTTCGTGTCTGATTTCATGCTGCGGTTTGGCTGGCAGCCTGACAGGGGTGGCAAAAGTCCGGGCGCAGGGCCCGCACGGTGGTGTCAAAGGGCGTCCGATCCGGTCTCGCCGGTACGAATGCGGATGGTCTGTTCGATGGTGGAGACAAAGATCTTGCCGTCTCCGATTTTTTCCGTCTTGGCGGCGTCGACGATGGCCTCGATGGCCGCGTCCACCTGATCGTCGTCCAGCACCACTTCGATTTTTACCTTGGGCAGGAAATCAACGACATATTCTGCGCCGCGATAAAGCTCCGTATGGCCTTTCTGGCGACCAAAGCCTTTTACCTCGATGACGCTGAGGCCCTGAACGCCGACGTCCTGCAACGCCTCTTTTACTTCATCAAGCTTGAAGGGTTTGATGATGGCTTCGATTTTTTTCATGGCTAGGCTCCCGGATGCGCGACGCGCGCTCTTGTCGCGTCTTTTCATTTTGCCGGTGCAGGGTCTATGAAAGCGGGATAAACTGGGGCTACGCGGTCATCTGTTTTGAAGGTGTCGCGCAAAAACTGTGCGGGCCGCCCAATTTTTAGGCGAAAGTGAATCGAGGGATGGATGAGCGAAACCATTACCGTCGCCGAGATGCGCGCGTTGGAACGTCGGGCCATCGAATCCGGTGCTGTCACCGGACAAGAACTGATGGAGCGTGCGGGGCGGGGTGTGGTCGCGGCCATGTTCACTACATGGCCGGACCTTGGGGACGCAGAACGACGGGCCGTTGTGCTGTGCGGACCGGGCAATAACGGCGGCGATGGGTTCGTTGTGGCCAGGCTGCTGGCGGCCCGAGGGCTCAAGATCACGACAGTGCTTTGTGGCGATCCGGCGAGATTGCCACCGGACGCGCGCGGCAACTATGATGCTCTGTCCACAAAGATATCACGGTTTGATGCGGCCCGCCCATTCCTGGACCCCTTGCCTGATATAGTGATCGATGCAGTCTTTGGCATCGGCCTCGCGCGCCCGATTGAAGGGCCGCTTGCGGCTTTGCTGAAATCCCTGTCAGACACGCCGCAAACCCTGCGCACCGTTGCCATTGATATCCCTTCCGGACTGGACGCCGAAACCGGTCAGATCCTGGGCCACGCGATGCCCTGCGACCTGACGGTCACATTCCATCAGCCGAAACCGGGGCATCTCATCGGCGAGGGTCCGGCTTATTGTGGCAAGCTCGTTGTCGAGGATATTGGCCTGCACCCTTTCAATGTTCCCCAAATATGCCCGCCGGAGGCCTGAAATCTCTTCTGCCCGACATATCACCCGCAACACGCTTGACCTTCTTGCGCTGCAAAAGCCTCAGGGTCACAAATATGACCATGGGCATGCGCTGGTCCTGACGGGCGGCCCTGGCCAGACAGGCGCTGCGCGGCTTGCGGCGAGGGCGGCGCTCAGAATCGGCGCCGGTGCGGTCAGCCTTGGCGTCCCGCCCGCGGCACAGATGGAGGTGGCGGTGCAGATCACAGCGATCATGCTGCGCCGGGTGGCGGATGAAGACGCGCTTTGCGAGATCCTGCAGGATCGGCGGATCAACGCGATGTGTCTTGGGCCAGCGCTGGGCACCTCAGAGGACAAGGCCGCATTGATCGCGCGCGCACTGAAAAGCGGCCGCGCCTGCGTGCTGGACGCTGATGCGCTGACCCATCTGGGATCAAACCCTTGGCTTTTTGATCTGCTGCATGACACCTGCGTTCTGACCCCACATGCAGGTGAGTTTCTGCGCATTTTTCCGGATATATCAATCAGCACACCAGAGACGGGCGTGAAACATGCGTCAGACCGGGCGGGCTGCACCGTCCTTCTGAAGGGCGCGCAGACGACCATCGGATGCCCGGATGGATCCGTCTCCGTCCATCAGGCAACGGGTACGCGGGCGGTCCCCTGGCTCGCGACGGCAGGAGCGGGTGATGTGCTGGCGGGGATTATCACCGGTCTATTGGCGCGCGGCATGGACCCGCTGAAGGCCGCCGAAACGGCCACGTTCCTTCACGTTGAATGTGCAAGGCAGATAGGCCCCGGGCTCATTGCAGAGGACCTGTCAGAGGTGCTGCCAGCAGTGTTGCGCGACCTGCTGAGCTAGGCTGCGTGCAGGACAGTACCGCGGGCCCGGGACGCGTCTGCTGTGCCCAGTTCAAGCCCTTCGGCATAAAGGATATGCGGACCATCGCAGAAAATCTGGTAGAGGGTCGTTTTCATCAATCCCAGATCGGTAATGAATTCACCGTCAACAAGCGCGCGCGCAGCGACCAGGGCCCGCTCTGAGTTGAAAAGTGCCCGTGCGCGCCAGTCGCGGATCAGCACCATCTGATCGCCGGCCAGCATCGCGTCACGTTCTGGCCGGGTATGACCAAGCGACCCCGCCGCAAGGGAAATTGTCTGGATGCTCCGCGTGCTGCGCTGGATGTGTATCACCTTGGACAGACCTGTATCCCGGGTGATCAGCTTGTCACCCACGCTCAGGTATTCCACCGGAATTTCGCCGTCTTGTGACAGTAAGGATGTGCCATGCAGCAGTCCTGTATCGACGGCGGCATATGGCGTAAATTGGCCCGCAAGACGATCATTGCCGTCTACGCGCCCGACCGTGTTCGGTTTCATGGGCGTCTCTTTCTTGTCTAACCTGCCTCAGGTTATGGGGAATGTATGCGAAGAACTCCTTAATGTCTTGTGCTTTTTACGCTCGCCAAGACAGATGTGGTTTGCTAGTCAGCCGCCAGTTGCGCAAGATACGGCGACAATGCGGGTGTGGCGGAATTGGTAGACGCACCAGATTTAGGTTCTGGCGCCGCAAGGCGTGGGGGTTCAAGTCCCTTCACCCGCACCACCATTTTCAAAATAGTTGCCATCTTTAAGAAGAGCTGGATGATCACACCGGTCTTGGCGCGGTCTCATGACCATCTGGAATTCAGAGTCGCGCAGGGGTGAACAACAGCTTTACATAGGACCTGCACAAAAGGACTTGCTGCGCCGAGAGTTTCGGATCGCGGAAGGCCTTTTGCAGGACAATCCCGCCCTCGACCGCGCATGTCACCATGTCGGCCAGCGCGGTCATTTCGACAGCGTCGCGGGGAGGATAGGTTTCGGCAACCTCGGAAAACAAGGCATGAAAGCGTTCCCGCCATCCCTCGACGCCGCGTCGATTCATTTCATGGACGTCGCGGTCAAAGAGCCTGTCCTGATAGGCGAATGTCGCCACAAGGCAGCCCGGGTGGCCATCTTCCATGTTGTCCAGAACCTCGGCGAGCAGTTTCAGCGTGATCAAGGAAACCTGAAGAGGATCGTCCGACAATTCCCGTGCACGTGCGATGAGGCCATCAAAGAGGGCGTCGTCCTCGGCGATGTAGCGTTCGATCAGCGCCCGGGCCAGCGCGCTCTTATCGGAAAAATGATAGAAAAAACCGCCCTTGGTGATTTCCGCTGCCGTGACGATTTCTTCGATCGAGGTTGCATCGAATCCTTTCGCGAGAATGGCGTCCTGCGCGATGTCCATGATGCGCTTTCGCGTGCCGCCTTTTGCAGCCATCGTGATCACTCCCTGTACCAGCGGTGCAGTTGACCGCTATGCGCCCGCCTTGATCCATCGGTCCGCCCGTGTCGATGAAACGGGCAAGTCTTTAATAAAAAAAGATAATTCCAGAATTCGGCGTCACCTTACCACGGGTTGACTAGGCTTTGAAGCACACGGTGCGGCACAAATGCGCCAGGATTTGAATTCTTGGAGATATAGAAATGGACCGCCTTGAGAGACTGTTGAACGACGACCGCGCCTGGATGGCAGATTTTGGAATTGAAACCGCGATGATCTTTCACGAGGGGCTGGATCTTCCGCACTTTGCGGCTTTCACGCTTTACGGTCGCCCCGAGGGTCGTCAGGCACTGGGCCGCGCGGCTGAACGGTCCTTTGCCGTTGCGAAAGAGGCTGGAACGGGTCTGGTTCTGGATGCCGAAACCTGGAGGGCAAATCTGCCATGGGGTGCCGTCATGGACCTTGGGCGCGATGAGATTGCCGCGATCAACGCGCAGGCAGTGACATACGCCCGGATGTGGCGGGACCAAAACGAGACGGCGCAGACGCCTGTTGCCGTCAACGGCGTATTGGGCCCGCTGGGCGATGGATACGTGCCCGAGACCGCACCGGATGCGGATGAGGCGACAATGGATTATCTGACATCCGCCCGCGCGATCGCAGTGGCGGGTGCAGACCTCGCCAGCGCCATCACGATGACCTCTTCGGCAGAGGCAACCGGCGCCGCGCGCGCGATGCGGGATGCGGGGCTGGCGCATGCGATCTGCTTCACGGTCGAGACCGACGGACGCCTGCCTTCGGGCGAAACAGTTGGCGCGGCGATAGATGCCGTCGATGCCGAGCAGACCGAGCCGCTTTTCTACGGGATCAATTGCGCGCACCCGGCACATTTCGCGGATGCGCTCGATATCCCGCAGGCGCGCAAGATCGGCATGATTCGGGCCAATGCCTCGCGGTTGTCGCATGTCGAACTCGATGCAATGGACACCCTTGATGCGGGTGACCCCGAGGAATGGGGACAGCTTTGCGCAGGTCTGGCCCAGATGATGCCGTGGCTTCGGCTGATCGGCGGCTGCTGCGGCACGGATCATCGCCATCTCGGCTGCGCCGCCCGCTGTCTGCATGGCCAGAAAAATGTCGCCGCGTGACGCAATTTCGCAGGGCAATTGCCCTGAATTCCGTGCTGACAACACTTTGGAAAGGGATCTCTTCCAATGAGCGATCTGAAACCTGATACGACAAACCAAATTCGACCCGCCACGTTGCGGGACGCAGTCCTGCTTGCACAACTTGCGGATCTCGCGGGCGAGGGACTGCCCGCTTATCTGTGGTCCCAGCTAACTGTCGGAGATCAGACCCCGCTGGAGGTCGGCATTCAGCGCGCGGTGCGCGACGACGGAAGTTTTTCCTGGCGCAATGCGCAGGTCGCATGGCTTGGGGGCAAGGCCGTCGGCACTGTTATCGATTACGATCTCGATGCCGCCGAATTGCCGGGGAGCGAGGTGCCTGAATATCTGCATCCGCTTTGCGCGCTTGAACTTTCCGCTGTCGGCAGCCGCTACATAAACATTCTTGCGGTCTTGCCTGAGATGAGGCGTCAAGGCGTCGCGCGCGCGCTGATCGAACACGTCGCGGCCCGGACCGATCGAGATCTGACCCTGATTGTCAGGTCAGGGAACGCGCCTGCGCTCGCGTTCTATGAAAGCGAAGGATTTGATCAGGAAAAGGCGATCCCGGTGGGGCGCGGCGGGCCGTGTGACCTGACGGGGCGCTGGTGTCTGATGCGCCGTCCGTCAGGATCGCGGGTGATCAGTGAAAACCAGAATACGGTCGATCGCCGCAGGATACCTGCATGACCGATCTGGAGTATGAGATGATGCGCGCAGGTGCCGCAGGGATGCTGTGGAAGGAGCAAGAGATGCTAATCAGAGCGGCGCAGGATGATGCCGTTGATTTGCGGATCGTGCGTCAGAGTGATGTGTTCACCTCACGTCTGCGAGGGTTCTTGCAATGGATTCGGCGTGCGGACGCGCGCGCCGACGCCCCTCCTGGTCAGATGGGCTGATGAGTCCCATGAGCATTTTTGTTGACACGTGCGCCTTTGGGCGTGCAGCGTTGTCTCCATTGGATTGTTTGAGAACCGCAAATGCTTGACCATTGCATCAGAATAGATCTGGGGCGCCGATCTACCGGCTGCGATCTGGTCGTGCATACACGCCTCGGCTTGTAAGCGCTCTCCAGCTTGGCTCCGGAGATCCGGGTGCCAATGATCATTCCTCTTTCACGGTCTCTTTCACATGCAACATGCCAGCGGGCATCGCCTTGCCATCGATATTGGCGGAACATTCACCGACACGGTTCTTGTTGATGCACAGGGTGCAGTTCTTGCAACCAGCAAGACGCCCACAACCCCGGCGAAACCAGCACGCGGGGCGCTTGAGGGCGCCACGCGCGTCCTGGCCGAAACCGGCTGCGGCTGGTCACAGATCGGCGGGTTTATTCACGGCACCACTTTGGCAACAAATGCCCTGATAGAGCGACGCGGGGCCGTCGTTGCGACCATAACAACCGCCGGGTTCCGCGATATCCTGCAGATCGGTTACGAGAGGCGCTACAGCCAATATGACATCAATCTGGTCAAACCCGACCTACTTGTGCCGCGCTCCCGGGCTTTTACCATTGCCGGGCGGATGACCTCTGATGGTGTGGAACGCGCGCATCTGGACGAAGCTGCTGTGGCTGCGCTGGTGGATGGTCTGGTCGGCTGCGGAGCTCAGGCGGTGGCGATCTGCCTGATGCACAGCTACGCCAATCCAGCGCATGAAATCCGTCTGGGCGAGATGTTGCGCGAAGCCCTGCCTGATCTGGTGATCTCGCTGTCGCATGACGTCAGCCCGGAGGCGCGTGAGTTTGACCGCCTGTCGACCACGATCGCAAATGCGTACATTCAGCCTTTGATGGCCCAGTACCTGACCGACTTTCAGACGCGGTTCTCTGAAAACGGGCTGACGTGCCCCATTCTGATGATGACCGCTGGCGGCGGCATGACAACGATTGACATCGCCGCACGACTGCCGATCCGTCTGGTGGAAAGCGGGCCGGCCGGGGGCGCTATCCTGGCGGCGCGTATCGCGGCGGAAGTGGATGAAAGCGAGGTTTTGAGTTTTGACATGGGCGGGACAACGGCAAAGCTGTGCCTGATTGACGGGTTTCGCCCTCAGACCACCCGCAAGTTTGAGATTGCCAGGGCCGAAAGGTTCATCAAGGGATCCGGCATGCCAGTGCGCATTCCGGTGATCGAGATGATCGAGATCGGCGCGGGCGGCGGGTCTATCGCGCATGTGGATCGGCTTGGCCGGGTGCAGGTCGGGCCGGAAAGTGCGGGGTCCGAGCCGGGACCGGCCGCTTTTGCCAAGGGCGGCACCGCCCCGACGGTGACGGACGCGGATGTCATGCAAGGGTTGATCGACCCCGGCCTTTTTGCAGAGGGACGTCTTGAGATTGATGTCAAAGCGGCTGAGGCAGCGCTGATCAGGGATATCGGCGCGCCACTGGACCTTGACGCGGCTCAGGCTGCTCAGGGCATCAGCGAGATTGTCGACGAGAACATGGCCGGGGCCGGGCGGATGCATGCCGTTGAATCGGGCAAGGATCTGGGCGCGCGGCTGATGATCGCATTCGGCGGCAATGGACCGTTGCATGCAACGCGCGTGGCAAGGCGTGCGCAGGTGGAGCGCATTCTCATACCAAGGGATCCGGGAGTTGGATCGGCTGTCGGGTTTCTGTTTGCACCGGTATCGTTCGAGATTGTCCGCTCTCGTTACAGCACGCTGGACGCGTTGGACCTTGATGGGCTGAACACGTTTTTTCAGGGCATGATCGATGAGGCGCTGCAGGTGGTACAGGGGGCCGCGCCAGACGCGCGTCTTGTGAAACGGCGCGTGGCCTTCATGCGGTATCACGGTCAGGGGCATGAAATAGAAATCCCGCTGCCGGATGACGAACTTGCAGCGGCGGATATGCCCGCCCTGCGCGCCGCGTTTGAAGAGGAATACAGCCGTCAGTTCCGCCGTGCGGTACCTGGGATGACGATCGAGGTGCTGAACTGGGCGGTCACGGTTTCGACTGAACAAGCGGCGTTGTCGCGCCACGACGAACCAGGGCAGACACAGCGCGCTATGGCGACCGGTCATCGCCGCGTGCTTTGTGACGTGGATGGCGACTGGCGCGATGCCGAAATTTACATGCGCGCCGCGCTACGTCCGGGCGATCACCTTGCCGGGCCCTCTTTGATTATTGAGCCACAGACCACGACTTTCGTCAGCTCGGACTTTTCAGCACGCGTGGATGGTGGGGGCAACATCTGGCTTCAGCGTGAAAGGGAGAACAGGGATGGTTAAGCCCAACACCCGCCTGCAGGTCATGTGGAACCGGCTTCTTGCAGTCGTGGAAGAGCAGGGGCAGGCGCTGATCCGCGCGGCCTTTAGCCCCATCGTGCGCGAATGCGGTGACATCTCTGCCGGGATTTTTGATCTGCAGGGGCGGATGCTTGCACAAGCTGTCACGGGGACGCCGGGGCATATCAATACCATGGCAGAGGCGGTCAAAACTCTGCGCAATCGCTTTGAGATTCATCAGATGAAACCGGGCGATGTCTTTATGACAAATGATCCGTGGATCGCGTCCGGGCATCTGAACGATTTTCTGCTGATGATGCCGGTGTTCCATCGCGGTGCTGTTGTCGGTTTCACATCCTGCACCTCGCATCTTGTCGATCTGGGCGGCTTGGGCATGGGCCCCGAAGGGTCGGATATCTATGACGAGGGGCTGCTTATCCCGCCCTGCAAGTTGATGGATCAGGGCATCCTCAACACGTTGCTGATGGACATTGTCAAAGCCAACTCCCGCGAGCCCATCGCCAATGAGGGCGACATCTTTGCGCTGATTGCCTGTTGTGAAACCGGTGCTGTGCGCCTTGCAGGGATGATGGATGAGTTTGGTCTCGACCAGTTAGACGGGCTGGCCGATTACATCATTGAGACGTCTTACCGCGGCACACTTGATGCTATCGCGGAGCTTCCCCAGGGGACATGGCACAGTGTTCTGACGGTGGACGGGTATGAAAAAGAGATCGATCTGCATGCTGCGCTGACCATTGCTGAGGATCACATAACCCTCGATTTCGAAGGGACTTCTGGTCTGTCGGGCAAGGGCATCAACGTGCCGCTCAATTATGCCACAGCGTATTCCGTGTTTGCGCTGCGCTGTATCATCGGGCCGGACATCCCGAACAATGCAGGTTCGCTTGCGCCCTTTCGGGTCACTGCCCCTGAGGGATGCATCCTGAATGCACAGGCACCGGCACCGGTGGCGATGCGCCATACATTGGGGCAGATGACGCCTGATCTCGTTTATGGGTGTCTGTCGCAGGCTGTGCCGGACCTTGTGCCAGCCGAGGGCGCGTCGTGCATGTACGATCTGCCGCTGCGCCATGTTCCAGAGGCGGCAATGACAGGGTCCGGCCAATTCGCCCTTGAGTTGGTTTTCAATGGTGGTACCGGGGCGCGGCCGGGCCTGGATGGGCTGTCGGCGACGGCCTTTCCCTCCGGCGTCTGGGGGTCTCAGATCGAGACCTCCGAGGCGGTTGCGCCCCTTCTGTTCAACCGGCGCGAGTTGAGGGAAAACAGCGGTGGGCCGGGCCGTCATCGCGGCGGGCTGGGCCAGCGCATTGAGGTGCAGTCCGCAAGTGACGCGGATTTCATGGTGTTTCTGTCGGTCGAGCGCGTGCTTAACCCCGCAAAGGGCCGTCATGGCGGGCTTGCCGGGGCCGCAGGGCGTATCCGGATCGGGGCTGATGGCGCCGCCCTTGCGGGCAAGGGCGAGGTTCGCGTTGACGCTGGCAAAACGCTGATTTTCGAAACGCCGGGCGGTGGCGGATTTGGACCACCTGCCGAACGCAGCCATCAGGATGTTCAGCGAGACCTTGAAGAAGGGCTGATCAGCCAGGAAACTGCTCTCGACATCTATGGGACAACGCCATGAACGCAGACATTTCCCCCAACACCGCAATGACAGGCGTCGACGTGACGCGTGATGACGTGCCCTTTGGCGATTGCTTACCATTCGATTGGGGCCCTATGACCATTGCGGTAGAGGAGGATAGAGCATGAGCAGCTCGCGCGGGCGCGCCCGGTTTGGGGTGTTGGTTCCCTACACCAACACCAACCTTGAACCCGACATGACGCTGATGCGCCCTGAAGGCGTGTCACTGCATGTCGCCAGAATGGGCGGCTATGACCAGGACGAGGTGCCGGACCACAATCAGATGCACGGGCTGGGCGCCGCTGATCTGACCGAACCGCTGCGATTACTGCAGGCGGTGAACCCGGATGTGATCCTTTATGGCTGCACATCGGCCACGCTGACACATGGTCCGGCGTTTGACCGTTCGCTTGCGCAACAGATCAAACAGGAAAGCGGCGCAGAGACGGTGACAGCCGCCGGTGCCCTGGGGCACGCGCTGTCCGAACTGGGGATCGGCCGCATCGGATTTGCATCACCATACGTCGCTGCGATCAATGATATGGCGATCGACTTTCTGGCAGAGATTGGCATTGAGACCGTGAAAAGATCGGAAGTTGGTGCAGCATTGGATAACTACGGGCAGGGGGAGCTTACCCCTGAGGCGGTGTACGAATTGGGCAAAAAAGCCGATCACCCTGAAGCGGAGGCCATCGTGTTATCCTGCACGGACATGCGCAGCGTCGAGATCATTGCGCAGCTCGAAGCCAGGGTGGGCAAGCCGGTGATCACCTCCAATCAGGCGATGGTCTATCAGGGAATGCAATTGGCAGGTCTGAGCGAACCATTGGTTGGATTTGGCCAGTTGCTGGGGCGCGAACGGTAATGCGCTGCGATCATCTTTCAGATCAACCGCTTAACAGCGCAGGCGCCGCACGCCCGTTATCGGAGAATGACCATGGCTGAACGCCCGCGTATCGTCCTGAGCAATGATCGCACAGACGCCTTGGCACAGCAGTTGCTTGTGGCCTTTCCCACGGCCGATTTCCGCGTGTGCAACAGCTACGACGCCCTGCCATCGTTGATAGACAGCTATCACCCTCACGTCGTCTATTCGGTGCGTTTTGATGGCACGCAGGGTTTTCCCCGCGATGCGTTGTTCGGGTCGGGTGGTCCGGCATGGGTTGCCAACGGCGGGGCGGGTACCGATCACTATGGCGCATGGGACCCCGACAGAACGACCGTGACCAACACCGCCGGCGTGGCTGCAGATATGATGGCTGAGTACGTGTTTGGCGGGTTCCTCCATTTCACGCTGGATGTGATGGGCCTGCAAAAGGACAAGGCGGCAAAGCAGTGGAACAGCCGAACCGTTGCGCCGCTGTCCGGCAAGACACTTCTTATCGTCGGATTAGGCCACACGGGCCGGGCCGTTGCATCCCGTGCCAAGGCGTTTGGCATGACCGTTTGGGGCACACGCGCCAACCCAACCGCAATGGAACATGTGGACGAAGTTCACGCGGCGGGTGATCTGATCAGCCTTTTGCCGCGCGCGGATTTCATTGTTGTTTCAACGCCGCTTACCGCCGTAACAAGCGGCTTGATCGGGCCTGAGGCGTTCGGGGCGATGAAGCGCGGCGTCATCCTTGCTGACGTCTCTCGTGGCGGGGTTGTTGACCAATCCGGGCTTCTTGACGCGCTCAGGTCAGGCCTCGTGGCAGGTGCGGCTTTGGATGTATTCGAGACCGAGCCCTTGCCCGCGGATAATCCGCTGTGGGAGCTTGAAAATGTGCTCATCTCGCCGCATTGCTCTTCAGTCTATGAGGGTTGGGAGGCGGCATCGTTTGCCATGTTTCTCGAAAATCTTGCGCGTTGGACAAAAGGCGCGCCTTTGATGAATGTTGTGAGCCCGTCCCGGGGATATTGACGTTGCGCGCGATCCCCCGGCGGATCAGCGCGCCTTTTTTATCTCCGCACGCCTGACAGTCTGGAGGCTGAGAATCGACGTTGGTCCTCCCTTTGAAAACGACTGCTCGATAACAGATTGCCACCCTTTTCTGCGTGCTTTCGGCACAGAGTTTCGGATTCCAAAAACCCGCAGAAGCGCTATCCGAAGGGTAGGTTAAGATATTGATTTTAAGGGAAATTAGTAAATTGGCAGCCCGTAGGGGAATCGAACCCCTCTTTCCAGGTTGAAAACCTGGCGTCCTAACCGATAGACGAACGGGCCACGGGTCGTGAGCGGTTCATTAGGCAAAACCCTGCAGGCACGCAAGCGGAAATTTCGGCGCGGTGCCAAGAAAATTGGCCGACCTCAGGCCTGTGCGGCATCCTCCAGGCGCAACTGAACTGACTGCCGCCCGCGGTATGTGTTGATGTCGAGCCGTCCGGCAAGATGGAAGCGCGCGCCACCGTGGCTTTCCAGCGCCGGACCCAGCGCGCTGTCGTAGGCACCAAAAGCAATGGCATCCATTTGCGTGCCCAGGCCGTCGGTAAAGCTGAGTTTGAGGTGGGTCTCTCCGACGCGTTTGGCAAAGCGGATCTGCATGTCGGCAAAAACAAAGCGTGGCGCAGGGGCGGCGGAACCAAAAGGACCGGCTTCCTCAATTTGTCCGGTCAGTTCTATCGTTGCGGCGCCCGGCATCAAGAGACCGGTGACAGCAAGGTCGGAAGGTCCGGCCAGATGCGCGCCCTGTTTTGCCAACAACTCGCCCAGCCGGGCCATCGCGGCCTCAATCTTGTCTTCTGCGACAGTCAGGCCCGCAGCCATCTTGTGCCCGCCGCCCTTGATCAGCAATCCCTCTGACACCAGCCGCTGAATCGATGCACCCAGATCGATGCCACTCACCGAGCGGCCCGAGCCCTTGCCAACGCCATCCTCCAGCCCGATCACGATTGCGGGGCGATTGGCGGCTTCCTTGAGACGGGCGGCAACAATACCGACAACACCCGGGTGCCAGCCAGCGCCAGCGGCCCAGACCAGCGGCGCATCAAAGCCACGGGTTTCGGCCTGTGCAAGGGCCGCAGCACGCACTGTCGCCTCGACCTCGCGCCGGTCGGTATTGAGCTGGTCAAGGCGCTCAGCCAATGCTGCTGCCTCATGTGCGTTGTCGGTGGCAAGCAGCCGCGCGCCAAGATCTGCCTGACCAATCCGCCCGCCTGCGTTGATACGTGGCCCCAGAATATAGCCCAGGTGATAAGCCGTAGGGGCGGTATCCATGCGCGCCACATCCGCAAGGGCGGCGAGACCTGCACGCTCGCGGCGGGCCATCACGCGCAAGCCTTGGCGCACAAAGGCACGGTTGACACCTGTCAACGGGGCGACATCCGCGACGGTCGCCAGCGCCACAAGATCAAGCAGTGCCATCAGATCAGGCCCGGCGCGGCCCGCAGCCCGCATCTGGCGCCCAACCTCGACAAGCACCAAAAAGACCACGGCTGCTGCACACAGGTGGCTGCAGGCCCCGTCTTCATCCTGTCGGTTCGGGTTCACCACTGCCAGTGCATCGGGCAGTGTCTCACCGCCCAGATGGTGATCCAGCACAATCACATCCGCAGCCCGGGCCGCCTCAATAGGACCGTGCGACAGCGTTCCGCAATCGACGCAAACAATCAGGTCATGCTGGCGTGCAAGGTCCTGCATGGCCGCCTCGTTCGGGCCATAGCCCTCGTCGATGCGATCAGGCACATATAAGGTTGCCGCCATGCCCCGCTCGCGAAGCCAGATTTGCAACAGCGCCGCAGAACAGCCCCCGTCCACGTCATAGTCGGCAAAAATGGCAATCTGCTGGCCCCGATCGACAGCATCAAGAAAACGGCTGGCAGCTTTCTCCATGTCCTTGAGCGACCGTGGGTCCGGCAACAGATCGCGCAGCGAGGGGGTCAGAAAGCCTTCCGCCTCATCGGGCCCCACGCCACGTCGGGCAAGCACCTGACAGACGGCTTGCGGCAACCCGCTGCGCTGTACCAGCAACTCGGTGGCGCGCTCGACCTCAGCGCCGGGCCCCACCCAGCGTCGTCCGGTCAGACTGGCCTGAACCCCGAGAAAGCTCTCCACCTTTGGATTTCACCCTTTTTCAAATACCTGAACGCGCCGGCACAGCAGGTGCCACGTTTAATCAGGATCGATTGGCGTGCGGTAATTGATCCGACGGACAGACCCGGTTTTGGACCGCATGATGATCGTCTCTGTGGTCATCCAGCCGGGTTCGCGTTTGACACCCGGCACCAGATTGCCGTCTGTCACGCCGGTTGCGGCAAAGATCACGTCTTCGGTGACCATCTCGTCACGGGTGTAGATGCGGTTGAAATCGGTGATGCCGGCCTTTTTTGCGCGTCCGCGTTCGTCATCGTTGCGAAACAGCAGCCGGCCATACATCTGCCCGCCCATGCATTTGAGCGCCGCCGCCGCCAAAACCCCTTCCGGAGCGCCGCCAGACCCCATGTACATGTCGATGCCGGTGCCGGGGTCGGCACAATGCATCACACCTGCCACGTCCCCATCCGTAATCAGCCGGATCGCGGCCCCGGTTTCGCGAACCTGGGCGATCATCTCTTCATGGCGCGGGCGCTCGAGGATGCAGACCGTGATATCAGAGGCGGCACAGCCTTTTCCCTTGGCCAAAGCCCCGACGCGTTGGTCGGGGGACATATCTAGCGTGACAATGTCATCCGCATACCCCGGCCCGATGGCCAGCTTGTCCATGTACACATCCGGCGCATGTAGCATTGACCCGCGGGGGCCCATGGCGATGACCGTCAGTGCGTTCGGCATGTCCTTGGCTGTCAGGGTCGTGCCTTCCAGCGGGTCGAGCGCAATATCAACACCGGGGCCCGCGCCCGTGCCCACTTCTTCACCAATGTAGAGCATCGGGGCTTCGTCCCGCTCCCCTTCGCCGATTACGACGACGCCTGCGATATCGAGCATATTGAGCTGTTCGCGCATTGCGTTGACCGCGGCCTGATCGGCGGCCTTTTCCTGGCCTTTGCCGATCAGCTTGGCCGACGCAAGTGCTGCAGCCTCCGACACACGGGCCAGGCCCAGCGACAACATGCGATCTTGAAATTCGGCGGATTTTGGCATCGGCAGGTCCTTGGCTGACGGGATATGGTCATTCCATCTATCGGCTGGTGTATCCCGTTACAAGCTTGGGTCGGTCCAATGGCCCTTTTCATAGTGCGCGCGCAGGTTTTTGTCACTGAAAGGCGCTTGATCCACGGGACCACGATGACGGAACGTCATCACAAGAACAGCCATCGCATTGTGTCATAGATTAATGACTGCAGCGAGAAACATGGCGTAATGACATGCCGTTACGCAGTCACGACTTGTGTCGAGGCTCTGTCGCGTGGTCTTGTTGGTGCGTGACCGCTGAACCCTAAAGGTGTTGAAGAAAGTGCCAGACAGTTTTCGCCATCGGCTGCGGACGGAGACCCGCGACGATCACGCGCGCGTGGACACGCGATTCTCAAAGCTGGACTTGCAGGCCGCCGATGGGTTCGGTGAATTTCTGTCAGTGCATGGCAGTTGTTTTGGCGTCATGCATGATATTTGCGGCGCGGCCGCACGGTCCGCTGCGCTTTTGGGGGCGCTGACGTCCGCCATCAAACTTGATCTCAAATCACTTGGTTTGCCAGGCCCGGCAGCACCGTCAGAGCCTGTCTTGGGATGTGATCCGATTGCCATCGATTACATGGTTGCGGGGTCCCGGCTGGGCAGCAAAGTCCTGAAACGCAACTGGGCTTTGTCCGCTGACGCGCGGGTCAAGGCGGCAGGGGCGTACTTTGCGCTGACGGACAGCGGCACATTGTGGCGAGAGACCTGCGCCGATCTGGATCGCATCGACCCCGACAGCCCGCGAGCGGATTGGGTGATAGCTGACGTGAGATCGCTCTTTACTCTTTTTGCCACAACACATCATAGTCCTATCCCTGATGGCAGTGAGAGAGCGGTTCTTACATGACTGAAAATGCGACCTCCGGTACTTCGGTGCCGGTTGACCTGTCAAATTGCGAACGCGAACAGATCCACCTTCTGGGCGGTGTGCAGGCCTATGGTTGCCTGCTGTCCACCTCGCTTGATTTCATGATCAACCATGTCTCAGACAATATCGCGACGCTGCTGGGCCCCTCTGTGGAGGATGTGATCGGCACGCGTCTGCAGGATCATCTGCCCGCGCAGACGGTGCATGATCTGCGCACCAAATTGCAGATGCTCAGCACCGGGATCGAGACCGCGCGCCTGTTTGGCTACGACGTGATGCGCGACGGGCGTGCCTTTGACGTTTCGATCCACGTGTCGGGGCAGTCGTTCGTGTACGAGTTCGAGCCCAAGCAAGACACCAATGACCGGGACGAAATGGCGATGGTGCAGCCGCTTCTTGCGCGGGTCAAAGCCGCCAAGTCGGTTGCGGACGCCTGCAAGATGGCGGTGCGCGCGATTCAGGTTCTGTCAGGGTTTGACAGGGTGATGATGTACCGCTTTGCGCCGGATCATTCGGGTGAAGTGATTGCCGAACACGTCGCCCCGGATATGGAGGCGTTTCTGGGCCTTCGGTATCCTGCCAGTGATATCCCGGCGCAGGCGCGCGCGCTTTATATGCGCAGCCCGTTGCGGTTGATTGCCGATGTCGATGGCGATGTGTCCCAGATCGTGCCGCAAGTCAGTCCAGATGGCGATCCGCTGGATCTGTCCTTGGCGATCACGCGGGCCGTTTCACCTATCCACCTCGAATATCTGCGCAACATGGGTGTCAGCGCGTCGATGTCGGTGTCCATTCTGCAGGACGGAAAGTTATGGGGTCTTTTTGCCTGCCACCATCGGTCAGCGCATTATGTAGATTACGAGCGCCGGACCGCTATTGAGCTGTTTTCGCAGTTTTTCTCTTACGAACTGGCCAGTCTGCGCGAGCAGGAAGCCCGGGCCGACGATCGCGCCGCGCGGCAGATGCATGATCAGTTGATGGTGCGCCTGTCAGCAGGGGCCGACCTGATCGAGGGGTTTGATGCCATCGCGGATAATCTGCGGTCTTTGGTGCCCTGTGACGGCATTTGCGTCTATTTTGATGGGCGTTATGCGCAGCTTGGCGACGCGCCAAGCGAGGCGGAATTCCACAAGCTTGTGCGTTTCCTGAACACCACGACGCAGGGCAAACCCTTTGCGACCCACACTCTTGGTGAGGTATGGTCTGACGCCGAAATTCTGCAAGACCGTGTCGCTGGTCTGCTGGCGATACCGATTTCGCGCACGCCACGAGACTACATCGTGTTCACGCGGCGCGAGATCGCCCGATCCGTGCGTTGGGGTGGCAATCCTGAGAAACCGGTCGAGGTCGGGCCGAACGGTGTGCGGCTGACGCCCCGCAAGAGCTTTGATGTCTGGACGGAGATGGTGCGCGGCACGTCCGAGCCCTGGACCGAAGCCGAAGAGCGCGTCGCGGAATCGTTGCGTCTGTCCTTGATCGAGATAGTCCTGAAACTGACGGATGAAGCCAATGCCGCGCGTCAGAAGGCAGCCGACAAGCAGGTGCTCTTGATTGCGGAACTGAACCACCGCGTGCGAAACATTCTGAACCTGATCAAGGGGCTGGTCTCGCAAAGCAAGTCGGGTGCGCCGGATATCGCGACCTATACGATGGTGCTGGATGGGCGCGTGCAGGCGCTTGCCCGCGCCCATGATCAGCTGACCAGTCAGGCCTGGGGACCCAGCCCGCTGCGCACGCTGATCGAGGTCGAAGCCAAAGCGTTTCTGGCTGGGCGTGACGAGCGTCTGCAGGTCACCGGGGACGTGCCGCTTTTGGCACCCGAGGCGTTTTCGACCATGGCGCTTGTGATCCACGAACTGATTACCAATTCTGCAAAATATGGTGCACTGACCGACAAGGCAGGTGTTGTCAGCGTCGATCTGCAGATGCAGCCCGACGGAGCCCTCGAGATCAAGTGGCGCGACAAGGGGGGACCGCCGGTAAAGGCGCCTACCCGGCGCGGGTTTGGCAGCACGATCATTGAAAACACGATCCCCTTCGAGCTGAAGGGCAAGGTTGAAACCCGCTATCTTGTCAGCGGCTTTGAGGCGGATCTGCTGCTGCCCGCGAACGCCGTGGCTGGCACCCAACAGCAAACCGCTGCGGCCGAAGACCCTGCGGCTGACGCGCCGTCCATTCAACCTGTCCCGGCAACCAGTGGCGGCGAATTTCTGGTGCTTGAGGACAACATGATCATCGCGCTGGAGGCAACTGATATCCTTAGCAGTCTTGGGGCGGATCAGGTGCATATGGCCAGCAATTGCGAAGATGCGATTGCGCTGATCGGCGAGCGTTCGATCCGATTTGCATTGTTGGATGTAAACCTTGGTGATCAAACATCGATTTCGGTTGCTGAGGTGTTGGCCGCAAAAGGAATTCCGTTTGTGTTGGCCACGGGCTACGGCGATGCAGATGAGATCACGGGGGGGTATCCGCCATCTGAGGTGATCAAGAAGCCGTTCAGCGCGGATGCTGTGCGGGCGGCGGTGACCAACGCGCTGGCATAGCCCGGCCCGGTTCTATACCGCGCGCCTGCCGTATCGTCGCAGCCGCGCTGCCCACATTGCAAGGACAAGACCCGCAGCGGATGACGCGAGCATCAGCACCAGCAGCATTTGCGCGCCGTTGGTTTCGGTGACAAACATGCCGGTCAGCGCAGTCAATACCGCCCCGCCCGTCACGATCAGCGCGCCGGTCCAGCCAGCAGCGCTGCCTGCGAATTCGGGGCGCACTGACATGGCTCCGGCGTTGCTGCCCGGCATGGTAATGCCGTTCCCCAGCCCCACGAACACAGTGCTGGCGAAAAAGAGCAGTGGATCAGTTGATCCAAGCGCCAAGAGGGCCAATCCGGCAGATAATCCGCTACAGGCGACGACCCGGCCCGCGATCATCATCGTTGTTGGCGCGTAGCGTGGTCCGAACCGACCTGCAATGAAGCCGCCCAGCATAAAGCCGATCGTGATGGACCCGATATAGACGCCAAGCTGTGCTGTAGAGACGCCAAAGTTGGCACGGGCGACAAGCGGCGCGCCGGTCAGAAAGATATAGAACGCCCCCACAGAAAAGGCCCCGCACAACGCATAGGCCCAAAAGAGCGGTTCGCGCAGCAGCACCGTCGCGGGCGCGGACGGGGTTGCCGGGTCAAGGGCCACTTTTTGCTTTGTTTCTCCCAAATCGACCCAGCACAGCGCAAAGAGAAAGAAGCCGGACGCGGCATAAAAGACAAATATCGCGCGCCAGCCAAACGCTGTGTCCAGTACGCCGCCCAGCATGGGCCCCAACATCGGTGCAATGGCCATCGACATGCCGATGTAGCCGATAAGGCCCACGGCCTCTCTTTCGGAGCGGGTATCGCGCACGATGGCCATCGACAACGTGTAGCCTGCCGTCATGCCGCCCTGAAACATGCGAAAGAAGATGAAGGTTTCGATGTCTTGCGCCAGGACACATCCGACAGATGCCACACCGAAAGTCAGTACCGCGATCAGCAGAACCGGGCGCCGTCCGATCCTGTCCGACAGAGGGCCGATGATCAGTTGGATGACCGCAGTGATCGCCAGATATCCTGACACTGACCAACTGACGGTGGCATAGCTTGTCGACAGATCGTCGGCGATATTGGCAAGCGACGGCATGAACATGTTCAGCGACAGGGGTGAAAACCCGGCAAGCAGGATCAGGGTCATCAAATGAGGTGGTGTAATGTGGCGGGGCATGGCGGTTGGGCCTGATGAGGATGAAAAAAGCCCCCGACAGGCATCGGGGCCGCATGTGTTCAGATGTGGAAAACCCTTAGCTGACCCTGCACCTGTGTTGCGCGACAAGGACGATACTCTGTTGCATGCCTCTGTCTCCTGACAGGGATCAGGCTATTCACCGCTTGCACGTTTCACAATACGAAATGTCAGCCACGCACCGCAGTGCTTCAGACCTCTTCGATCCGCAAAGCCACAGGGGCCCCGGCAAGTACGCCTGTGCCGTCCATCGCATCAAGAGCGGCGTCAAGTGCTGCGCGGGTGGTCTTGTGGGTTACGATCAGAACGGGGGCCGAGGGCTCATCGTGCTCGTACTGGCGCATGCGGTAGATGCTGACACCAGCCTCTCCCAGAACCGTGGCGATCTTGGCCAGCGCGCCGGGTTTGTCCACAAGCGCCATGCGCAGGTAGTATGCGGCGGGACGCTGCGACGATGCACGGGTTGACGTTTCCAATGTGCTGGCAGGCTGGCCAAAGACCGGGCCCCGGACGCCCCTGGCGATATCACAGATATCAGCAAGCACCGCAGAGGCGGTCGGGCCTTCACCCGCGCCGGCGCCGCGCAACACGATCTGGCCCACTGCGTCGCCTTCGATGACCACCATGTTGGTGCCGCCCTCAAGCTGGCCCAGGGGCGATGTGTCGGGCACAAGACAAGGCTGCATGCGCTGTTCGAGCCCGCGCCCGGTCTTTTCGGTGACACCCAGAAGTTTGATTTTGTAGCCCATGTCAGCGGCCGCGCGGATGTCATCAATGCTGACGCGTTCGATCCCCTCAAGCTGAATACCATCGAAATCGACGCGCGTGCCAAAGGCGATGCTGCTGAGGATCGCCAGCTTGTGGGCGGCATCAATGCCGCCGACGTCCAGCTGCGGATCCGCCTCGAGATAGCCCAGACCATCGGCTTCGGCGAAAATGTCCTGATAGGTTTTGCCGGAGCTTTCCATCCGCGTCAGGATGTAGTTGCAGGACCCGTTCATGACGCCCATCACGCGGGTGATCTCATTGCCTGCAAGCCCCTCCATCAGGGATTTGATCACCGGGATGCCACCGGCCACGGCGGCCTCGTAACGCAGCGCGACGCCTGTTGCCTCGGCGGCCTCGGCCAATGCCTGACCATGCAGGGCCAGCATTGCCTTGTTGGCCGTCACGACGTGTTTGCCTGCCGCAATCGCCGCCTCTACCGACGCTTTGGCCGGGCCGTCCTCGCCCCCCATCAGTTCGACATAGACATCCACATCGTCCCGTTTTGCCAAGACGACGGGATCGTCCTCCCACGCATATCCGGAAAGCGAAACGCCACGGTCCCGCCCCTTGGAGCGGGCGGACACTGCTGAGATCGTCAGCTTTGCACCTGTGCGGGCCGTCAGAAGGGCCGCCTGCTGGCGCAAAATGCGCACAACGCCAACACCCACGGTGCCAAGACCTGCGATCCCGAGACGGAGAGGCTGAGACATGCGGTGTTCCTTTCGCAAAGCTGTGTTGCATTGCGATGTAGCGGGTTGCACCGACACGCGCAACGCGGGTTTGAATGCCGCCACGCTTTAGGACAACCATGGCGGGGTGAGCGCGGCAAAACGGGGTTGGGAAAGTGACTATTGCAGCCCCTGCGCAAGACGCTGGCGTTCGCGCCCGCTGAGCACTGACCCTCGCAGCCGCGCCGCCCGTGCCTTGAGACGCGCGACGCGGCCCAGCAGACCGGCTTCGGTCCGGGCTGCATCAACGCGCCCGGCGGTGGCCTGCGCCAGCAGCGGCTCTAGCGGGACAAGTGCCGGATAATCGGCGTTTTCCAGTTGCGGCGAAACTGTGCGGTCCAATTCCGGAAACTGGGTGCAGGCGCCCAGGGACAGAAGGCCCATCACAAGGGCAGGGATCACGAAGGCACGGCGCATGACTTCTCTTTGCACCAGCCAGCGGGGGCCGCGCAAGCAGGCTTTGCTTTTGAACGATTGTTCATTAAATGAGAGACATGGCCCGTACCACTGGTTCTCATTCTGACATTACCGGCCCGCGTGTGCGTGAAGCGGCGCTGCGGCTCTTTGCCAAAGGCGGCTATGCGGCGGTCTCAATGCGTGCGATAGCCGCGGATGTGGGCGTGCAGGCCGGTGCGCTTTACAACTATACACCAGACAAGCAGACGTTGCTGTTCGATCTGATGCAGAGCCATATGATGGATCTGCTCGACGCGGTGCCCGATCAGGCGGATGCCCCACCGGAAGAGAGGCTCCGGACTTTTGTAGAGTTCCATCTTAGCTTTCATGCCGACCGGCCCGATGCGGTGTTTATTGCCTATATGGAACTGCGCAATCTTGCGCCGGACAACTTTGCCCGGATCGAGGCGTTGCGGCGCGATTACGAGGACCGTCTGGAAGCCATCCTGCGCGATGGGCAGAAAGCGGGCGTTTTCGAGGTGGCCGATACAAAGATCGTCACTTTGGCGATCATTGCGATGCTGACCGGCGTAAACACATGGTTTCGCAGCGGCGGGCGCCTGTCGCTTGATGAAGTGAGCCGGCAATATTGGGACATGGTGCGCAAGGCCGTCGCCGCGTGATCCAAATGCCGCGCCTTGCGGCGCGATTTTCATTCCAGGCGCGTGGATCGGACCTGAGCCCCCTTTTTGCACCGAAACCTTCGAGGCAGGGGGCTATGCGTTTTCGCGCAAGGCGGCTTGAGAAAATTGTCGGATCCTCAAGCCCCTTGGTCGCAACGTTTGGCCTGTTCGGGCTTAGATCTCTGCCTTGTCGGATCAATGCACCGGCGCGATGAAGGTGCCGTTGCGCAGATCAGCGAATGCCTTTTCCAGCTCCGCGCGCGTGTTCATCACGATCGGTCCATGCCAGGCCACCGGTTCCTCAATGGGGGCGCCGGAAATCAGAAGGAAACGAATGCCTTCCGGGCCCGCTTGCACCGTGACCTCGTCGCCGGTGCCAAACCGGATGAGCGTCCGGTCGCCGGACAGATCGCGGATATTGACCTCTTGTCCCGCGACTTCTTTTTCCAGCAGCACACCGGACGGGGCGGAGGCATCGGCGAAAGCACCGGCACCATCAAAAACATAGGCAAATGCGCGGCGGTACGTATCGATCCGGAAGGTCTTTTTCACACCGGCCGGGACAAAAACATCCAGATATTGCGGATCTGCGGCAATGCCGTCCACTGGGCCCGTCTGGCCCCAGAAACTGCCGGTAATTACTTTAACGCGGGTGCCGTCATCGTCCGTCACCACCGGAATATCAGCCGCCGTGACATCCTGATAGCGCGGGGCGGTCATCTTTTGATCGGCTGGCAGATTACCCCACAGCTGAAATCCATGCATCTGGCCGCGTGCGTTTCCGTGTGGCATTTCCTGATGCAGGATGCCCGAACCTGCGGTCATCCATTGCACATCGCCTGCACCCAGCGTGCCAACATTGCCGAGGCTGTCGCCATGTTCAACCGTACCCTCCAGGACGTAGGTGATTGTTTCGATCCCGCGGTGCGGATGCCAGGGAAATCCCTTCTCGAAATCCTCGGGACGTTCATTGCGGAAGTCGTCGAAAAGCAGAAAGGGGTCCAGTTCACTTGGATCCTGAAAGCCAAAGGCACGGTGCAGTTTCACGCCCGCGCCTTCCATCGTCGGAATGGCGCGGCGGGTTTCTAAAGTCGGTCTGAGGGACATTTTGGTCTCCTATATCTGCGTTGGACCAGAGATATGCAGGTCGGACCGTGCGTACAATCATCGGGGGTGACAGAGGTGGTGTGCATAGACGCACATATCGGTGCGGAAGGGGCCGCCTGGAAAGAGGGTACCAATCAAAGATCATATCGCAGGGCTGAAAAGTCAGGATGCTGCGGACGCCAGCCTAAATCGGGCAAAAGGCGGCTTTCCATCTGCTGGTCCAGCATCGGGCCCTCTGCCCAGGCTCCGTGACGGGCAAGGACCCATTTGCGTGGCAGGATTGCGGGCCGGGTCCTGATCTGCGCCTGTTGGGCCAGAACGCGGGCAATTTCACCCACTTCGATGCCTGTTTCGGCGACGACATTGAAAGGGCCGTTGGCATCCATCTGCTTTGCAAGCACCAGATAGGCGGCTGCGGCATCGTCGCGGTGAACCAACGGCCAGCGGGTGCGGTCATTTCCCCAGATCGGGGCAGGACGGCCCGCGCGCAGCGCGGTCAGCATGCGCGAAAAAACCCCGCCGGCTTGGTGATAGACCATTGCCGGATGCAAAACCGCGGTTGAGAGATTTGGAACGCTCTTTAAGGTCTCGATCGAATCTGCTGCCCAATCGAAGGCAGAGATTGGATTGAGCGGCGATGACTCTCGCGCGACCGCGTTTCCGGTCTGGCCATACAGCCAGCAACCGCCGGTGTAGAGCACCCGAAGGGGTGTCGTGCGGCCAGCAACATGTGCCGCCAGGCTTGCGAGAAGGCGCGGTTCTGTTTCTGCCATCGTGTCATCGAAGGAGGATGCCAGATGAATGAAGGCATCGGCCGCTGCGGCGTTGGTCATCCAGTTGTTGGGATCACCGATATCACCAAACAGCGCTGTGGCCCCTTGTGTCGTGACCGTTTCAGCGGCCGTGTCGCTGCGCACCAGTGCCGTAACGCGATGGTTGGCCGCAATCGCTTGCGCCAGTACCGCGTTGCCGATGGTGCCGGTGCCCCCTGTAAGAAAGATGTGCATGATGGTGCCTTTGTTTGGGCCTGCACAGCCTGATGTATCAAGCGCCGTTTCGGTCAGGTCTTCTTTGGACTCCACCAGTCAGCGGGTTTTCTGCGCTGCCCTCGATTCCGATCAAGCCAGAGTGCCAGCTTGCGCCAGGGCGAAAGCGCGAGGCGCAGCCACAGACGATGCTGCCATTTGGCAAAATCGCGATTGAAAGGGCATACCCGCATGCAGATCGCGCAGTCAGATGACAGCTTGGCCCAGAAACCGAAGCATTTTTCGGCATCTGACGTCCACTTGCGAACCCCTTTGATGGCGGAGGGCGCATCTGTTGTCTCGGGCGGGCCATAGGGCAAGGCCTTGACCGGGCAGGCATCGGCGCATTTGGTGCAGATGTCGCAAAAGGCGCGCACGCCCAGCGGTTCGGGTGTGTCATGGGTGAGTGGCAGGTTGGTGAAGATTTTGGAAAACCGCAAGCGGGGTCCGAATTCAGGCGTGATCACCATCTGGTTTCGGGCATATTCGCCCAAGCCCGCCTTGATGGCATAGGGTATCACGAGGCCGGTATCGTTCATGCTTGCTGTCGCCTCGTAACCCAGATTACGGATGTAGGCGGCAAGCTGCATCACCACGGCCGCCTCGTGGCTGTATTCACGGCCTGTTGCGGCCCCTGCCAACGCTGAGGGATAGGTCGCGACCAGTTCTTCCTCCATCTGATGGCCCATCACGATGACACTTGTCATGCCGTCCGGCAGATCGTTGGGAGCCTCTGCGTAGTCCCGGGTGTCTACGCGGGTGGCATAGAGCCAGCGATCATCCATATCGGTGATGCCGCAAAGATCAGCGCCAAAGAACTTGGCGATCCGCTTGATCTCGGACGCCATCCGCGACGGATCCTCTACTGCGTGCTGCATGGGGGCGACGGGCGTGTCGTTGACGATTGGGGCCTGAAAGCCTTCCCGCATGCCGCTGTCACCGCCGCGGTCTGAAATCAGATCAGAGATAAGCCAGCTGGCATTGCGCAGGGCAAAATCGCGTTGGGTAAATCCATCGCCACGACGTGGTGTCGCCTCCATGCGGTACGAGGCAAAGAAAGCGTCCGTCTGTTTAGAGCGGACGGTTGGGTCCCAGAAGGCACGGGTAAAGATGTCATTGCGCTGGGTGAACCGTTCGAATTCGGGCGTGACCTCAATCCCTGCGGCAGCATCTCCATCACGGTTTGGGGGATGATTTGACGGGTAAGACATGGCGCTACGATGGGTGGCGTGGGTTGGATTGTCAAAGGGCTTGAGGTTCTGCCTGCTGTGCCAGATGGGGGCAGGTCCCAAGCTGCGGGAGCGGCGCAAGGAGCGATCTAGTGTCGCACTGCGATGACAGGATGGGAAATGGCTCTATCTAAGGATCAGACGTAATTCTGAGGTCGCAATGGACACGCTTATCCTGTCGCGGATGCAATTTGCCGCGAACATCTCGTTTCACATCCTGTTCCCGACGATCACCATCGCGTTAGGGTGGATCCTGCTGTTCTTCAAGCTGCGGTTCAATGCGACAGGCGAAGAGCGCTGGATGGCCGCCTACCGGTTCTGGGTCAAGATTTTTGCCCTGTCGTTTGCGCTGGGCGTTGTGTCGGGGATCACGATGTCGTTCCAGTTCGGCACGAACTGGCCGGGCTTCATGGAAACGGTGGGCAACATCGCAGGCCCGCTGCTGGCCTATGAGATCATGACGGCCTTCTTTCTTGAGGCGGTGTTTCTGGGCATCATGCTGTTTGGTTTCAGTCGCGTGCCCAATTGGCTGCACACGACGGCGACCTTCCTTGTTGCCTTTGGCACGCTGATGTCGGCGTTCTGGATTATTGTACTGAACTCATGGATGCACACGCCGCAAGGCTTTGAAATGATCGATGGCGTGGCCCATGCGACAGATTGGTCCGCGATCATCTTCAACCCGTCAATGCCCTACCGCTTTGTGCATATGGTTCTGGCAAGCTTTCTGACGGCAAGTTTCCTGATCGCAGGGATCAGCGCCTTCCGGCTGCTTATCGGAGGCGAGAAGGATGGGGTGCGCACGGCATTGAAAACGGGCGTCACGGTCGCCGCGCTGCTGATCCCCGTGCAGATTTTCGTGGGCGACATGCACGGTCTTAACACCAAGGAATACCAGCCCGCCAAGGTGGCGGCGATGGAAGGACACTGGGAAACCGGGGGCAATGTGCCGCTGATCCTGTTTGCGATCCCTGATCAGGAGGCGCGGACCAATCACTATGAGGTCGGCATTCCGAACCTTGCCTCTTTCATCCTGACCCACACGTGGGATGGTGAGTTGCAGGGGTTGAATGATTTTGTGGCTGAGGATGGCACAGAGCTGCATCCGCGTGTCGCACCGGTGTTCTGGTCATTCCGGGTGATGGTGGGCACCGGGTTGCTGATGCTTCTGGTCAGTTGGGCGGCGGCGGCCCTGATGATGCGCAGACGGCGTGGCGTTGACGGGTTGAACCGCCCTATACTCTACGCGCTGGTGGGCATGAGCTTTAGTGGCTGGCTGGCCACGCTGGCCGGGTGGTACACCACCGAAATCGGGCGCCAGCCGTGGTTGGTGCAAGGGGTCATGACGACCAAGCAGGCCGTGGCAGATGTACCATCGCCAATGGTGCTGTCGACGCTGATTGCCTATCTGGTGGTCTATGCCTTGTTGTTGGGGGCTTATATATTCGTGATCTTCTCGCTCGCACGCCGGGCGTCGCGCGGCCAAAGCATCGGCACGCGGGTCGCACCGGAGCCGGACAAGTCACCGGCCACAGTGGCGGCGGAGTAGGGGCATGATTGATTTCTCTGATCCAGCCCAGTGGCTTCCCTTTACCTTCGCCGGTCTCATGGGGCTGTCCATTCTGATTTATGTCGTATTGGACGGATTTGATCTAGGTGTCGGCGTGCTTTTTCCCTTTGCCAACGAAGAGGAAAAAGACCGCATGATTGCCTCGATCGGGCCATTTTGGGATGCCAACGAGACCTGGCTTGTTCTGGCTGTCGGGCTGCTGCTGGTCGCTTTTCCGGCAGCACACGGTGACATCCTGACGGCGCTTTATCTGCCGGTTGCGGTCATGCTGATCGGCCTGATCCTGCGCGGTGTCGCCTTCGAGTTTCGCGCCAAGGCACCTGCGCCGCAGAAAGACCTGTGGAACTTTCTGTTTTTCATTGGGTCGCTTGTGACGTCGCTGAGCCAGGGTTTCATGCTGGGCATGTACATCATGGGGCTGGACTGGACTTGGGCGCATGCTGGTTTTGCCGTACTTACCGCTGTCTTTCTGACGGTGGGGTATAGTTTCATCGGGGCGACGTGGGTGATCCACAAAGCGCAAACAACATTGCAGCGCAAGGCGGTCGGTTGGGCGCAGGGCGGGATCTGGGGGTTGGTCCTTGGGATCGGTGCGATTTCGCTTGCGACACCTCTGGTCAGCGACCGGATTTTTGAGAAATGGTTCAGCTTTCCGTCCTTATTGTATCTCGCCCCCTTGCCGCTGGTGTCGGCGGTGCTGGTGATCTGGCTGTGGAAAATGCTGCGCGCGATGCCCTATTCCGAAGACCGTCTGTCATGGAAACCCTTTGCGGTTGCCTCGGCCCTCTGGATGCTGGCGTTCTGCGGCATGGCTTACAGCTTTTATCCCTACATCGTGCCGGAAAAGCTGACGATCTACGAATCTGCAAGTGCGCCGGAAAGCCTGATGATCATCCTGATCGGCACGTGTTTCGTTCTGCCGACCATCATTGGATACACTATTCTGGCCTATACGGTCTTTCGCGGAAAAGCGGTCGAGCTGCGCTACGACTGATCGGCGGGTCGCAGGGCCTGCCGTCCAGCCCGTCCGGCCTATCTGGACACTGCGGCCCAACGCGCCAACGGGTGTGCCGTAACTCCGTGAAACAAGATCGATAGCCCCACGGTCATCGACACGCAGGCCAGCAGCTCGGCCTCGCCGGGCAGGTCGAATTCATCGGTGATGATCAGCGTGAAGAGGATACTGGCCAACCCCCGCGGCCCGGCCCATCCCAGAAACAGCCGTTCTCGGGGGTGGGTGTCAGATCCTAAAAGCGAGAGATAGATGGGCACGATCCGCACGATCGTGAGAAAAAGAACCGCCAGCAGAAAGACCGGTGCGGTCACGTGGTCAAAGGCCTGCGGTAAAAGTACAGCGCCAAAGATCACGAAAGCCGACATCGTCAGCAGAATGCCAATGTCGTCCATGAAATCTGCAACAAACCCCATGTCATCGGCAAAGAGATTGCCAAACGTCATGCCAGCGACAAAGGCCGCGATAAACCCGTTACCGCCCAGTGTCTCGGAAAGAAGATAGGCGCCAAAAGCGGTGCTTAGAAAGACGATCCCGCCTGCTGCCTTGCGCGCAAACCCGCGGGTTTGTGCCGCATCGCTGAGGCGCGCCATCCCTGCGCCGACCACGCCACCGATGACCGGGGCCAAAACCACCTGCCACAACGATTGAATGGCCAGACCATCCGTGCCCTCATGCCCAGATGTGGAGGATACAAGCAGCGCGCCAAGCAGCACAAACGGCAATACCAGCCCGTCATTGAGGCCGCTTTCGACCACGATGGTCTGGCGCAGCGCAACCGGCAAGTCATCATTTTCGACCACGGATTGCGCAAGGGCGGCATCTGTTGGGGTCAGCACTGCTGCGGTCAGGACGGCCATTGCAATTCCGGCACCGGGGGCCACCAGATAAGCGACCAGCGTGCCAAGACCCACTGTGAGCGGCAAACCGATTATCAGCATGCGTGCCGGTTTTTGCCACATGTGCCGGAACCGGGAGAACCGGATATGGCTGGCGTCGGCAAACAGCACGACGATCAGCGTGATCTCGGCCAACAGCCGCGTTGCTGCACTGAGTTGATGCGGCTGGGCAAGGTCATTGATCGGCGTTGCCAGCAACAACCCAAGTGCTGCAAAGATCATCGGCAGTGTCAGGGGTGTGCGGTCAATCAACCTGCCAGCAAGCGCTGTTGCCGCGAAGGCTGCCAAGAGGATCAGCAATAAAATTGAATGGTGCATCTGATGGCCCACAGGCTGGCGTTTCGGGGACTATGTTCCATGCTGGCAGGGAAGTCGAATTCATGTGCAGGCGACCGGTGCTGACAGGGGCTTTGGGATTTACTACCGTCACCCGCAAAGGGAGGCGATCATGGAAGTTGCGTTGCCTGCAGGTCGGATGTTTGCCGCAGAGCGGGGGGAGGGTAAGCCAATCCTCATTTTGCATGGGGGTGGGCTTGACCATCGGCATATGATGGATGCGCTTGAGCCGGTTTTTGCAGACCGTGCAGGATGGAAGCGCGTCTATCTGGATTTGCCGGGGCACGGGCGCTCGACAGTTGACGAAACCGTCGCGACACAAGACGAGGTCTTTGAGCTGATCAGAGCCTTTGCAAAAACTGTGTTCCGAGATGAGCGGTTTGCCGTCGTCGGGGAATCTCGGGGCAGCTATCACGCGATGGCCTTTGCACATGTCCGTCCGGCAGATCTGCGTGGTATGATGCTTGTTGTGGCGGATGGCATGCCGGGCGCGACGGTGGACTGGCGACCTGAACACAGTACTTTGGTTTGCGCCCCGGAAGGGCTGGCCGAAGGGGTCTCTGCCGAGGCGAGGGCGCGGTTTTCGCGTCTTGTTGTTCAGAGGCCTGAAATCCTCAGCAAAATCGAGAAGACCAAAGTGCCGGCCGCACATCTTGTGGATGCGTCCCTTGCGGCGCGCATTCGAAAGAATTTTGGTTTCAGTTTTGATCTGACGGCACCCCCGGCGCCGTTCGAGAAACCCGCCCTCATTCTGAACGGGCGGCAGGATGCGATGGCGGGGTACAAAGACATGATGGACGGGATCGAAAGGTATCCGCGCGCCACCTTTGCTGTGCTTGACCGTGCCGGCCACAGCCTGTCGTGGGAACAGCCAGCGCTATTCAGGGCGCTGACGCAGGATTGGCTGGACCGCATGGATGACGATGAAAAACCTGAGGGAAGGTAGATTCGTGCACCGCCTTCCGAGATCGGCGGGCGGTGCGGGTCGGGCAGACCAACATGCTCCGGCGCCTCCCCAACACCGGAGCATGAGGTCCCGCAGGTGGGACCGCGGGACCATCCCGGGACGCGGAGGGACACCGGCCCGGGAATGCGGCAACGGGATCAGGCAGCCTTGGGTTTCAGCGTGCCCACGGTCACCTCAAGCGTGCGTTCCTTGCCTTTGCGCAACACGACAACCTTGGCCTCTGTGTCGGGCGACAGGGTCGCCACGGCACGGGTCAGATCGCGCAGTTCGTCGATTTGCGTATCATTGAACTGCAGGATGATGTCGCCTTTGCGCAGACCGGCATCGTCGGCGGGGCTGTCCGCGGTGACGGCCTCGATCACGGCGCCTTTGGGCGTGTCATAGCCCAGCACATTGGCCACCTCTTCGGTCATCGGGCGGATTTGAACACCCAGCCAGCCGCGCGCGATTTGACCATCATCGGCCAGATCAGCAATCACGGATTGCGCCAGATCGGCTGGCACGGCGAAGCCGATGCCGACAGACCCGCCACCGGGCGAGATGATGGCAGTGTTCACGCCAATCACCTGTCCGTCGTTGTTGAAAAGCGGCCCGCCGGAATTGCCACGGTTGATGGCGGCGTCGGTCTGGATGAAATCATCAAACGGGCCTGCGTTGATGTTGCGCTTGAGCGCCGAGATGATGCCGGACGTCACGGTGCCGCCAAGGCCAAAGGGGTTGCCGACTGCGACAACTTCATCGCCCACGCGCAGCCCATCGGTGCTGCCGAACGAGACGGTCGGCAGGTTTTCGTCCGTATCGACCTTCAACAGGGCGATGTCGGTCATCGGATCGGAGCCCACGACGTTGGCCTCGAATTTGCGGCCATCGGCCATTTTGACCGTCACACGTTCTGCGCCCGCAACAACGTGGGCGTTAGTCACGATTTGACCGTCCGGAGAGATGATAAAGCCTGATCCCAGACCGTTGCGCGGCTGCGGGGTGCCGTTCTGGCCGGGCACCATGTCTTCGAAGCGGCGGCGCAATTCTTCGGGCATGTTCTGCGGCAGGTCCATCTGGGCGGTGCGGGCCTTGCCTTCGACTTCAATGAATACCACGGCGGGGGAAACATCTTCGACCAGGTCGGCGTAGCCGCCGGGGGGCACGGCCTGCGCGGCTGAGGGCGCAAGGGTCAGCGCCGATGTGCTGAGCAGGGCGGCCATCAACGCAGCGGCTGCGGTAGGTTTCATCAGGACGGATTTCATGTGCATGCTCCTCGCATTCTGTGTTGTCCACGCCTACATGGGACGCCGGGCATACAGCGACCTGCGCCGCGCTATACAATTTTGTGAAAATCCTGCTCGCCCGCTGCGCGATGCGGCCTTTGAGGCTATGTAGAGATCCATGAAACTGCTTGTTGTCGAAGATGACGCCACAACCGGCACCTACATCGCGCGTGGCCTGCGCGAGGAAGGGCATGTGGTTGATCTGGTGGCGGATGGCCGCGCCGGGCTAATTGCGGCGACGGGCAGCACCTATGACGTGCTGGTGGTTGATCGGATGCTGCCGGAGGTGGATGGTCTGACACTGGTCAAGACATTGCGCGGGGCGGGGAACGGGACGCCGGTGTTGTTTCTGACGGCGATGGGTGACGTGGAAGACCGGATATCGGGCCTGAACGCCGGGGCCGACGATTATCTGACCAAACCCTTTGCCTTTGGTGAGCTGTCAGCGCGGGTTGCCGCCCTTGCCCGTCGCCCGCAGGGGATAGAGACCGAAGCCGTGTTGCGCGCGGGCGATCTTGAGATGAACCTGATCAGCCGCAAGGTGACGCGGGCGGGGCAGGATCTGGATCTGCTGCCACGCGAGTTTGCGTTGCTGGAACACCTGCTGCGCCGCAAGGGCCGCATTCAGACCCGTACAATGCTGCTGGAAAGCGTCTGGGACCTCAGCTTTGATCCACAGACAAATGTTGTAGAGACCCACATCAGCCGGTTGCGCGCGAAGGTTGATCGTCCGTTCGAGACAGAGCTGATCCAGACCGTGCGCGGCGCGGGCTACAGGATTGCAGCGTGAACGGCAGGATCACCAAGCTTTGGCGGTCCATGCCCCTGCGGCTGGCGCTGCTGTTGGTGCTGCTGTTCTCGGTCGTCAGTTTGCTGAGCCTCTATGCCAGCTATCAGGTCACCCGCAATTCCTTTGAAGAGGCAATCCGCGCTGATCTGCGGCAGGACCTTGCCGGGTTTCGTGCCGCACCCAATTCGGGGGCCGTTGCTGCCTTGGTCCGGGCGGAGTCGCGTGAGGCGGATCCGAACCGGCTGATCATCAGCTACATCGCACCCAATGGCCGCATCTATGGCAATGGGGCGATTTCACGCGATGACGAAGGATTCCACATCGTTTCGCTCAACCCGGATCAGGCAGAATTCGATGGCGCTTATCTGTCGCTGACTGACGCGCTTTATGGTGGGTTGCTGACCATCGCGCGCAGCCGGGCAGAGATCCTGGCCCTGCGGGATCTGTTTGTGAACATCCTGCTGATCAGTCTCTTGCCGACGGTGCTGATTGCACTGTCTGGTGGTTTGATCCTGGCGCGGCGGTCAAAGCGGCATGTGGAGGTTGTGGGTGCTGCACTGGATGAGATGACGACGGGCAATCTGGCGGCGCGGGTGGATATCGGGCCGCGCTGGTCGGATGACCTGCGCCAGATCGGTGGCAAGCTGAACCAGATGGCACGGGCGCAGGAGGCGTCGGTTGATGCCCTGCGACAGGTGTCTTCGGATATCGCCCATGACCTCAAGACGCCCATTCAGCGCGTGGCGGTTCATCTGGATGATCTGGACAGATCGCTGACTGAAGGCACGCCCGCTGCGGCAATGGTGGACAAGGCGCAGGCTGAGATCGACGGGATCGCGTCGACCTTTCAGTCCCTGTTGCAGCTGGCGCAGGTCGAAGGCGGGTCGGCCAAGGGCCGCTTTGCGCCCGTTGATCTGAGCGCGCTTTGCCGGACGATTGTTGAGGTGTTTGAGCCTACAGCAACCGAGGCGGGTCAAACCCTTGAGCTGAATGCGCCGGACGGGCCCGTCACTGTGCCGGGCGACAGGACCCTGCTGGGTCAAATGCTGTCGAACCTGATCGAAAATGCCTTGCGACACACACCACCGGGCAGTGATGTGACGGTGACGCTTGGAACAGAGATGGGGCGGAACGTGCTGAAGGTTGCTGATACCGGGCCGGGCATTCCCGTGTCTGAGCGCAAAAAGGTGCTGCAGCGTCTGTATCGTCTGGACCGCAGCCGGCACACGCCCGGCAATGGTCTGGGGCTGAGCCTTGTTGATGCGGTGGCGGCCTTGCATGGCGCGTCGCTGCGGCTTGATGACAATGCGCCGGGGCTGTGCGTGACCGTGACCTTCCCGTGAGGGGCGCGTGACGCGACGCACCTGCTTGCCAATCGGCGGGCACCTCTGCATCTTGCGGCGACAGCCCAACAAGGAGCCTTGCCATGCGCGCCATGCAACTGACCGCCCTCGACACGCCGCTTTCCATGCAGGAGATCGAGAAGCCAACACCCGCTGCCGGGCAGGTTCTGGTCAAGGTCGAAACCTGCGGGCTGAACTTTGGTGATCTGCTGATTATCAAGGGCACATATCAGGAAAAGCCGCCGCTGCCCTATACGCTGGGGATGGAGCTGGCAGGCACCATCACGGAAGTGGGCGACGGCGTGACCCGGTTCAAGCCCGGCCAGCGTATCGCTGCTTTTACCGGCTTTGGTGGTCTGGGTGAATACGTGGCAGTATCGCAGGACGTTTGCGTGCCGATACCAGATCAGATGAGCGCGACCGACGCTGCCGCCTTTCTGATCGCCTATGGTACCAGCCATGTGGGCCTTGATTACAAGGCGCGGCTGCAGCCGGGCGAACGCCTGCTGGTGCTGGGTGCGTCTGGCGGTGTGGGCCTGACTGCGGTCGAACTGGGCAAGTTGATGGGGGCCGAGGTGATCGCCTGCGCGCGCGGCGCTGAAAAGCTCGCGGTGTGCAAAGAGGTCGGCGCGGATCATCTGGTCAATTCAGAGACAGATGATATTCGCGAGGTCGTCAAGGCGCTGGGCGGTGCCGATGTGGTCTATGATCCGGTGGGCGGTGATCAGTTCAAGGCCGCGATGCGGGCGTGCAACCCGGAGGCGCGCCTGCTGCCACTTGGTTTTGCCAGTGGCGAGATCCCGCAGATCCCCGCGAATATTCTGCTGGTCAAGAACCTGCACGTGCTGGGATTCTATTGGGGTGGGTATGCCCGTGTGAACCCCAAGGTGCTGACCGACAGTTTCCAGCAATTGTTCACATGGTACATGCAGGGCAAGCTGAAGCCTCATGTCAGCCACGAATTGCCGCTGGAGCAGGCAAACGAAGCGCTGGATTTGCTGCGCACGCGAAAGGCGACTGGCAAGGTTGTCGTGCGCGTGACGGAGTGACGGATCAAGGGCTGACAGGTGGGGTCGCCCGCCACATGTGACAGTGCAGGTCTGGGTTTGTGTCTGTCAGGTCCTAGCGGCGTGCCGCGTACCCACGTGTGATTGCACGCGCTTTATGTCTTTCGCGCAGGAATACGAACAGACCCGCAAACAGGATCAGCGCGATGCCGATCCAGACTTCAAGCACTGGCAGGTCGCCAAAGACCACGTAGCCCCAGAACATGGCCAAGGGTAGCAGGACGTATTCAAACGGGGCGACGGTCGCCGCATCGCCGAGGCGGTAAGCCTGGCTGAGGCAATAGCCGATCACTGCTGAATTTGTGCCCAGAGCCAGAAACACCCACGCATCCCCCGCCGCTGGCCAGACCCATGCGCGCAGTAAGAAGGTAGATGATGCGCCGCTGCCCGCATCGACATAGCGCCCGTCGCCTGCTGCCAGAAAAAACCCTACAGAAACCACGATGAATGCAGCCTGGATATAGACCGACATCACAGAGGCCTTGGCCTTGACCCCCAGCTTGCGGGTCATCAGCTGGTTCAGCGCATAGGTCACGGCCGCCACGATCGGCAACAGCAGAACCCAGCGCGAGACGTCAAGCGCGTCGCTGCTGGCCCAAGGGCGCTGCATGATCACCACGCCGACAAAGCCTACCGCCACCGCGCCCAGCCGCATGGGCCCGACCTTTTCGCCCAGCATCGGGATCGACAGCAGGGTGATCACCAGCGGGGCTACGAAAAACAACGCTGTCGCCTCGGCAAGGGGCAGGGCCGCGAGAGCCACGAAGAAGGTCATGTTGGATGTCACAATAAGCACACCGCGCAAGGCGTGCGGCCAAGGTTCATCCGTTTTCAGCAAGTGCAGCCCGCCTTCGATTTGCACGATGGCCAAGCCGATGAGGATGCCGATGGCCGAGCGGGCAAAGACGATTTCATGCAAAGGATAGCCACCAGACAGCTGTTTGATGATCATATCGTTGAGCGAAATGGAAAACATGCCGACCAGGATGATCAGAATGGCAAGTCCTGCACGGTTTTGAGGGGCGGCGGTCATGTGCCCAGACCTAACAGCGGTAAGCGACCTGTCTAGCTGCTTTCCGACTTGGCGCGCGGTCCCAACCTGTTATCTTCCGTTGAACACTTTGAAGGAGGCCCCCAGATGCAAATGTCCGATACGCGCCAGATTGCCGCCACCCCGGCCGAGGTTTATGCGGCCCTGCTTGATCCTGACATGTTGAAGAATTGTGTGCCTGGTGCGCAGGAGGTGACCGGATCTGTGGCCGAAGGATACGAGGCCACGGTGGTGCAAAAGGTCGGCCCGGTGAAGGCGACGTTCAAGGGCCAGGTCACCTTGTCGGAGCTCGTGGAGAACACATCGCTCAAGATTGATGGCGCTGGCAAGGGAGGCGCTGCGGGGTTTGCCAAGGGCGGGGCCGAAGTGCGGCTGAGCGAGAAGGGCGGCGGTACCGAGCTGAGTTATGATGTGGAGGCCAAGGTTGGCGGCAAGCTGGCCCAACTGGGCAGCCGGATCATCGATGGTTTCGCCAAGAAGATGGCGGATCAGTTTTTCAACAACCTGCAGGCCTCTCTCGAAGGGGGGCAGGAGGGGGAGCCTGTGGTTGAGCAAGACGAGGAGCCTAAAAAGAAGGGCTGGTTCGGGCGCAGCAAGGAATAGATTTCCGGCGCGTGAAACGTGAGCGTTGCGGGGATTGACCCGGTGCGCAGAGGTATTTTCAAAAGGGTGAAACGGGGACGTGCGCGCCCGGTGGTGAAGGGCCTTGCGACGCCGGGAGTTGCGTCTTTGGCAACGTCACGTTTCGGGCGGCGAGGGGGCCTGTTGCTTGCGCGCATTCCGGTCTAGGGTGGCGAAAAATCCGGAAGGCCCGACCATGTCCCCCATTGTCAGTATCCAGACCCTGCACAAATCGTATGATGATGGATTTGAGGCGCTCAAGGGCGTTTCGCTTGAAATAGAAGAGGGCGAGATCCTGGCCTTGCTTGGTCCCAATGGTGCGGGTAAAACCACTTTGATTTCAACAGTTTGCGGGATCACCACAGCCACGTCCGGCACGGTTACCGTAGGTGGGCACGACATCATCAAAGATTTTCGTGCGGCGCGCAGTCTGATCGGCCTGGTACCACAGGAAATTAATCTTGAACCCTTTGAAAAGGTCATCAATACGGTCCGCTTTTCGCGCGGGCTTTATGGCAAGCCGCGTGATGATGCGGCGATTGAAAAGGTCCTGAGGTCGCTGTCCTTGTGGGACAAGAAAGACGCGCGAATTCATGCCCTGTCGGGAGGGATGAAACGGCGTGTGCTGATTGCCAAGGCGCTGGCGCATGATCCGCGGGTGCTGTTTCTGGATGAGCCGACGGCAGGCGTGGATGTGGAGCTGCGCCGTGACATGTGGGATGTGGTGGCCGACCTGAAAGCGTCAGGTGTGACGATCATTCTGACCACCCATTACATCGAGGAGGCCGAAGCGATTGCCGACCGGGTCGGGGTGATTGCCAAGGGCGAATTGCTGTTGGTGGAGAAAAAGACCAAGTTGATGAAGCGGATGGGCCAAAAGCAGCTGGAAGTACAACTGGCAGAAAAGATCGACGCCGTGCCGGCGTCTTTGCGTTCGGACGCGGTGACGCTTTCGGAGGATGGCTGCACGCTGATCTATACCTACGACACCAAGCGCGAACGCACGGGCATTACCAAGCTCTTGTCGCAGGTGGCGGATGCAGGCCTGGTATTGCGCGACCTGTCAACGCGGCAATCAAGCCTTGAGGACATCTTTGTCACGCTGGTGCGGGAGGACGCGGCATGAACTGGACTGCGATCCAATCTATCTTTGTCTTTGAGATGTTCCGTTTTTTCCGCACCATCGCCCAAAGCTTTCTAGCGCCGGTAATTTCGACCTCGCTTTATTTTGTGGTGTTTGGCGCGGCGATTGGCAGCCGTATTCAGGAAGTTGACGGCATCAGCTATGGGGCGTTCATCGTGCCGGGGCTGATCATGCTGACAGTGATCACGCAATCGATATCGAACGCGTCTTTCGGGATCTACTTTCCGAAATTCATCGGCACGTTCTTTGAGCTGCTGGCTGCGCCGATATCCTTTATTGAGATCGTGGTCGGCTATGTGGGGGCGGCGGCGGTCAAGGCGTTGATCATCGGTCTGATCATTCTGGCGACCTCGTTCTTTTTTGTCGACATTTCAGTCGCGCATCCGTTTGCGATGTTGCTTTTCCTTGTGCTGACAACGATCAGCTTTGCGCTTTTTGGTTTCATCCTTGGGATCTGGGCAGGCAATTTCGAGCAGTTGCAGATCGTGCCGTTGCTGATCGTCACGCCCTTGGTTTTCCTCGGGGGGTCGTTCTATTCGATTTCTATGCTGCCACCGTTCTGGCAGACGGTATCGATGTTCAATCCGGTGGTCTATCTGATCTCGGGTTTTCGTTGGGCGTTCTTTGACACGGCAGACGTGCCGGTGGTGATCAGCCTGCTGGCCATAGCCGGGTTTACCGCACTGTGCCTTGGCGTCATCTGGTGGATTTTCCGCACAGGCTGGCGCATCCGCCAATAATCGGGGGGCCGCGCCTTGTTCGTGCCGCCCGCGCGCTCTACATGGGAACTCATGAAACGCTGGCTGCCCTTCCTGAAAAGTGACCCGACCGTTGCTGTGATCCGCCTTTCCGGTGTGATTGGCACGCAAGGCCGTGCCGCGCTGAATGACGTGACGCTGGCCCCGATCATCGAAAAGGCCTTTTCCAAGGGCAAGCCGGTGGCGGTGGCCCTGCAGATCAATTCGCCCGGCGGCAGCCCTGTGCAATCGTCCCTGATCGGCGCGCGTATCCGGCGCCTTGCGGCTGAAAAGGACGTGCCGGTGATTGCCTTTGTCGAAGACGTGGCGGCGTCTGGCGGGTACTGGCTGGCTGCGGCGGCCGATGAGATTTATGGCGACCCCAGTTCAATCGTCGGTTCCATCGGGGTCATATCTGCCTCTTTCGGGGTGCATGAATTTATTAAGGAGCATGGCGTGGAACGGCGGGTCTACACCGCTGGAAAGTCCAAGAGCATGCTGGACCCGTTCCGCCCGGAGAACCCCGAAGACGTGGCCCGCCTCAAGGCGCTGCTGGAGGATATCCACGGCAACTTTATCGATCATGTGAAAGAGCGGCGCGGTGACAAGCTGACGACGGACCAGGATCTGTTTACCGGGGAAATCTGGCTGGCCAAGCGTGCGGCAGAACTGGGCCTGATCGACGGGGTCGGCCATCTGCAGACGGTGATGAAGGACCGCTTTGGCGACAAGGTTAAGTTCAAACGCTACGGGACCAAGAAAGGGTTGCTGTCGCGCTTTGGCATGGAGATGATGCAAGACGCTGCCCATCTGATTGAGGAGCGCGCAGCTTACGCGCGGTTCGGCCTTTGATTTCAAAGATCGTCATTCTTTTTCTGGTCTTCATGGGTGTGGTCGCTTGGTTCGGCAAGATGCATTGGATCGGCGGCAAGCGGCTGAAGCAGACCAAATGCGATGCCTGCGGGCGTTATCGCATTGGCAAGGGTGACTGCACCTGCGGGGGCAAATCTTAATGGTCACCACGTGGGCGCTCTTGATCCTTGGGCTGGTGATCCTGCTTTTGGCGGGGGACGCGCTGGTCAAGGGGGCGGTGAATCTGTCGCTGCGGCTGGGCGTTCCTGCCTTGATCGTCAGCTTGACGATTGTGGCGTTCGGCACCTCGGCACCGGAGCTTCTGATCTCGATCAAGGCGATCCTGGATGACGCGCCGGGCATCGCCCTGGGCAACGTGGTGGGGTCAAACACGGCAAATATACTGCTGGTGCTGGGCATACCGGCCCTTCTGGCAACGATGCACACGTCGGAATGCAACACCCGCAAGACCTATGTTTATATGATCGCCGCCAGTGTTCTGTTCATTGGGCTGGCATTTCGGGGTGTCTTTGACTGGATTGCTGCACTTGTCTTGCTGACGGCGCTCGCGTTTTTCCTTGGCAGCGCGTTCTTTGAGGCCAAGGCGCATCGCACCGCCAGCCAGGTTGACGCGGAAGATGAGGTCCCTGAAGAGGCCGATCCGGATATGCCGCTGATAAAGATCATTGTCTTTTTGGTACTGGGGCTTGTCGGGTTGCCGCTGGGTGCGGAACTGCTGGTCGATAACGCTACGACGATCGCGCGCTTTTGGGGCGTGAGTGATGCGGTGATTGGCCTGACAGTCGTTGCCATCGGGACGTCACTGCCAGAGCTTGCGACCACGGTCATGGCCGCCCTTCGCCGTCAGGCGGATGTGGCGCTGGGCAACGTGATCGGATCGAACATGTTCAATCTGCTGGCCATCATCGGTATCGCCAGCCTTGTCGGACCGATCCCGGTGGATGCAGAATTCCTGACCTTTGACTTGTGGGTCATGTTGGGTGCGTCCCTGCTGTTGATCCCCTTTGTGTTCCTGCACCGAGACATCACGCGGATCTGGGGCATCGTCCTGTCGGCGCTGTATGCGCTGTATCTGATTGTGGTGCTGATCTGAGGGAGGCCGCCATGCCCATCGCCCTTGTCACCGGCGCGGGTCACCGATTGGGCCGTGCGATGGCGCGTTACCTTGCGGGGCGCGGGTTTGCGGTGGGCGTGCATTATGCCAGCTCGGCCGATGGCGCGCGGGATGTTGTCGATGACATTGTTCAGGCTGGCGGCAGCGCGGTGGCGCTGCATGCGGACCTGCTGAATGAAGACGCAATTCACGCGTTGTTGCCGCGTGCGGCAGAGGCGCTGGGCGGGCCTGTAAGCTGCCTTGTCAACAACGCGTCGATTTTTGAGTACGACACGGTAGCCTCAGCAACCCGCACCAGTTGGGACAGGCACATGATGAGCAATCTGCGTGCGCCCTTTGTCTTGACCCAGGCGATGGCGGCACAGGGACTTGAGCCGCAGTCGGATACGGCGGGGGAGCCGCAGGCATCGGGGCTGATCATCAACATGATTGATCAGCGTGTGCGCAAGCTTACCCCAGAATTCATGACATATACTTTGGCCAAAGCCGCGTTGTGGACCCTGACCCAGACCAGCGCGCAGGCGCTTGCTCCGGCGATACGGGTGAACGCCATTGGCCCCGGTCCGACCCTGCGCGGCATGCGTCAGTCAGAGGCGCATTTTGCGGCGCAGCGGGCTGCGACAATCCTGTCTCGGGGGGCCAATCCGGAAGATATCACAGGGGCCTTGGGCTACTTCATTGATTCGCGCGGTGTGACCGGGCAGCTGATTTGTGTGGACGGTGGTCAGCACCTTGGCTGGCAGACGCCTGATGTGCTGGGTGTTGAGTGATGCTGCAGCGCGGCGTTGACTTGTGCACCGAGCGCGCAAGTGTGAAACCTATGTTACAAAAACTCTTTTAGTTTCAAAGCTTTGCGCGACAATTAAAAAAGAGTTGTTTGTTTTCAGTAGATTACATATCTGCCTAAAAATTAGGCAGATGAATGAAGGGGGCCAAAAACAAAGGAAATTTCCAGGTGGGGGTAAGTTACCCGCAAACTTATCCACAGCATCCGTGGACATGTTAAGTATTGAATTCGAACCATCGCAAGTGCAGCCAGGCAAGAGAATCACCCATTGGTGTCAAACGAATCAGACATATCGAAAAAAGGTCACGAGGTCGTACAAAGTTATCTCAAGACCATTGACACTTCGCCCGGCGTGTACCGCATGCTGGATGCCGAAAGCCGCGTGCTTTATGTCGGCAAGGCGCGCAACCTTCGGGCGCGTGTTTCGTCTTATGCACGGCCCACCGGACATACACCGCGCATTGCCCGGATGATTGCCAATACGGCGTCGATGATGTTTCTGACCACGCGCACCGAAACCGAAGCGCTGTTGCTGGAACAGAACCTGATCAAGCAACTCAAACCCAAGTTCAATGTGCTGCTGCGCGATGACAAAAGCTTTCCCAATATTCTTGTTACCGCCGATCACGCCTATCCCCAGATCAAGAAACACCGCGGTGCGAAGAAAGAGCGCGGCGCGTATTATGGCCCCTTTGCCAGTGCCGGTGCGGTGAACCGCACGTTGAACCAGTTACAGCGTGTGTTCCTGTTGCGCGATTGTTCGAATTCAATGTTCGAGACGCGGACACGGCCCTGTCTGCAGTACCAGATAAAGCGGTGCAGCGCGCCCTGCGTGAGCAAGATCAGCCCTGAAGAGTATCGGGCATCGGTCAAAGATGCGGAGAAGTTTCTGTCTGGCAAGACCACCGATATTCAGGCGCGGCTGGCCAGCGAGATGAACAAGGCATCCGAAGCGATGGAGTTTGAACGGGCGGCAGCATTGCGCGACCGGATCAAGGCCCTGACGCAGGTTCAGACAGCGCAGGGGATCAACCCGCAGAACGTCACCGAGGCCGATATCATCGCGCTGCACCTGGAGAATGGACAGGCCTGTGTGCAGGTGTTCTTTATTCGCGCCAACCAGAACTGGGGCAACCGGGACTATTATCCGCGTGTTGGTCAGGACGTGGATGCTGCCGAGGTGCTGGAGGCCTTTATTGGCCAGTTCTATGACACCCGCGAACCGCCCCGGCAGTTGATCCTGAGCAATGACATCGAAAACCCCGATCTGATGGCCGAAGCCCTGACGGGCAAGCTGGGGCGCAAAGTTACGCTGATCGTGCCCAAGCGTGGCGAAAAGGCTGAACTGATCGACGGAGCCTTGCGCAATGCGCGAGAGAGCCTAGCCCGCAAGATGGCGGAGACTGCCACGCAGGCGCGTTTGCTGAATGGGCTGGCCGAAGCGTTTGAATTGCCCGGCCCCCCGCAGCGGATCGAGGTCTACGACAACTCGCACATTCAGGGCACCAACGCGGTGGGCGCGATGATTGTGGCAGGGCCGGACGGATTGATGAAAAACCAGTACCGGAAATTCAACATTCGCGGCGAGGATCTGACGCCGGGCGATGATTTTGGCATGATGAAAGAGGTGCTGCATCGGCGGTTCAAACGGTTGCTGAAGGAAGATCCGGAACGGTCGCTAGGGCTTTGGCCAGATCTGTTGCTGATTGATGGCGGTGCCGGGCAGGTGTCGGCCGTGCGCGAGATCATGCGCACGCATGGGGTGGAAGATATTCCTATGGTTGGTGTCGCCAAGGGCGTTGATCGAGATGCGGGTAAGGAAGAATTCCACCGTACAGGCAAGCGCCCCATGGCATTGCGCCACAACGATCCGATCCTGTATTTCGTTCAGCGTTTGCGGGATGAAGCGCACCGCTTTGCCATCGGCACGCATCGCGCCAAGCGTGCCAAGGCCGTGGGTGCCACGCCGCTTGATGACGTGCCGGGCGTGGGGGCCGCCCGCAAGCGGGCGTTGCTGGCGCATTTTGGGTCGGCCAAGGCGGTGTCACGGGCCAATCTGAGCGATCTCAAGGCGGTCGAGGGTGTGTCGGGTGCGCTGGCGGAAACGATCTATGCGTACTTCAATGAAGGACGGTGATCTGGCGGTGCGGCTGCGCCGCGCGCGACTTTGTTTGCCGATGAGGGGCGCTGCCCCTCAAACTCCCCGGGAATATTTCAGCCAGAGAAAGAACGCGCACTTTTGTCTGCCATGGTCGCGATGTAGGGTGCGGCCATGAGATGGACCCTGCCTAATATCCTGACCCTGCTGCGGTTGGTTGCAGCGCCGATGGTGGCGGTGATGTTTCTTTATTTCACGCGGCCCTATGCGGATTGGTTTGCGCTGATCCTGTTTGTGCTGGCGGCGGTGACAGATTGGTTTGACGGCTATCTTGCGCGCGCCTGGAAGCAGGAGACGAAGATTGGCACGATGCTGGATCCCATTGCTGACAAGGCGATGGTGGTGATTGCGTTGATGGTGATCATCGGCTTTTCCAGCTGGTCGCCATGGCTGGTGCTGCCGGCAACCGTGATTCTGTTTCGGGAGGTCTTTGTGTCAGGCCTGCGCGAATATCTGGGGGATGTGGCAGGGACGTTGAAGGTGACACAGCTGGCCAAGTGGAAGACCACGCTGCAGATGATCGCGATTGCGGTGCTCTTTAGCCAGGGCGTATTCGAGCACTACCTAGGGATGTCTGTTTTCGGCATGGACGAGCAGCTGATTTCCGCCATTCTGAACGGTGAGGAAGAGGATGTGATGGGCCTGAGCTGGAAGCTTGCGGGCATGGATTGGGCGGGCCGGATTGGTCTGTGGCTTTTGTGGATCGCAGCGGCCCTGACGGCGATCACTGGCTACGATTATTTTCGCAAGGCGCAGCCGCATTTGAGGGAGCCCCGGGGATGAATGTTCTTTATTTTGCCTGGGTTCGCGAGCGCATCGGCGTGCCGCGCGAGGATGTTGAGACCTCAGCGGAAACGGTGCGGGATCTGGTGGCGGAACTTGCTGGGCGCGAAGAGCGATATGCGCTGGCTTTTAGCGACCTGGATGCCTTGCGCGTTGCCGTGGATCAGGAGTTGGCGGATTTCGATGCACCGCTTGTTGGCGTGCGCGAGGTCGCGTTTTTCCCGCCGATGACCGGGGGCTGAGCCATGCGCGTTGTCCTGCAGGAGGCGCCGTTTGATCTGGGTGCGGAGAGTGCTGCGTTTGCCCGCGGCGGTCGCGACATGGGCGCCATTGTCACCTTCACCGGTGTGGTGCGGGATTTTCCCGACCGGTCGCTCGAGGCGATGGAGATTGAGCATTATCCCGGCATGACAGAAGCGGCAATGACCGGGATCGCACAGGAGGCCACGGCACGGTTCTCGCTGGGGGATGCGCTGGTCATTCACAGATATGGACGGTTGCGTCCCGGCGAGATGATTATGATGGTCGCCACCGCCGCAGCGCACCGGCAGGACGCCTTTGACGGGGCCGCGTTCCTGATGGATTTTCTCAAGTCCCGCGCGCCTTTCTGGAAACGCGAGATCACTGCCGACGGGGCGGAATGGGTCGCGGCGAGGGAGACAGATGAGGACGCGCTTGCCCGCTGGTAGCGGTCTGCGACACGCTTGATCTGCATCAAGGTAGGCTTGCGGCCCCCCCGATAAGGTTCATCCCAAGCAACCTTGAGGAGGACCTGCGATGTTTAGAAAGATACTTGTAGGATTTGACGGATCAGAGCCAGCGGAGCGCGCCTTGCGCGCCGCGTGCGAGATCGCGAACAAATTCGATGCGTCGCTGGAGGTGTCCCACACCCCGAAAGATGAGACTGTCGTCTTTGCCGCAGAAGCCATTTCAGGCGTTTATGTCGGACATACTGCGGTGCGCGACGAGATGATCGTCAAGGCCGCTGAAGAAATGGCCAAACGTGCGCGAGAAATCGCTGCAGAGTGCGGGCATGAAACGCTGGAAGTTCATATCGGACATGGGAACCCGGCCGAAGACATCCTGAAGCGCGCCAAAGACGACAATGTCGATCTGATTGTGACGGGCCGGCGGGGTCTTGGTGATCTGCGGGGGCTGCTTTTGGGCAGTACGTCGCACGGGATCGGTGCGCGGGCTGAATGCGCCTGCCTGACGGTTGCATGACATCAACGGACTGCGCTGCGGCCTCGCGGTGTGATCTTGCTGAATTCAAAGGGAGAACGAGAGATGTTCACGGATATTGTTGTAGGTTTTGACGGATCAGAGCCGTCGCAGAACGCATTGAAACTGGCGTGCGATCTGGCCAAGAAATATGATTCAAAAGTTCATGTGTCGCATACGCCGAAACATGAAACTGTTGCTTTCGCGCTGGGGGCCGTTGCGGGGTATCACGCGGCGACGACCATGCCGAAACCGGCGGAGATAAAAGAAGCGGCGGAAAAGGTATTTGCCACGGCAAACGCGATCGCGAAAGAGGCTGGTCAGGACAGTATCGAGACACATCAGGGCGAGGGTGATCCCGCCCACGACATGCTGGATGTGGCCAATGCCGTGAATGCCGATCTGATCGTCACCGGGCGGCGCGGGCTGGGTAACATGGGTGCCATGATGCTGGGCAGTACCTCTGCACATGTGGCGCATCATGCAAAATGTGCCTGCCTGACAGTGGCCTGAACTTAGCGCTCAAAACCTTATGCGGTCTGGTGACGTCGTCATGACGCACGTCGGGCTGCATCGGGTCAGACACTTCCCATTTATCCGAAGAACCCGGATCAGCTTGCCTGCTGACCCGCCAGGTGCGTGCGCAGTTCCTCGGCCTCGTGACGGGCGTCACGCAACCCGTCCATGGCGGCGCGCAGTTCAGCTTCGGTCTGGGCGAGCTGATTGGTCAGTTCAGCTTCGCGTTGCTGCAGATAGGTGATGGCCTGATCGCGCGTTTCTTCGGCCTCGTGCAGTTCCTGACTCATCCGGTCAAGTTGTTCCACGTCGCCTGCAGCCACGCGCGTAAAGCGGTGCAGCAGCCAGTTGGCGAACCAGCCGAGGCAGAAGGCGACGAATAGGATGATCGCCGTCGCGAGGACAAATTCAGTTCTGCTCATCAGTATTCTCTTCGGTCCTGTCCTGAGTCTGTGTATCGCTGTTTTCGGCGATGGTTTCCAGCGTTGTTTCTTCCGGAATGTCGACGGTGTTGGGACGGATCAGACGAAATTCGATACGCCTGTTGGCCTCGCGACCAGCTTCGGTGCTGTTGTCTGCGATGGGGTTCTGTTCGCCAAAACCGCGGGCTTTGAAGGTGCTGGTCAGGACGCGGCGTGCGCGCAATTCGTTCAGCACCGATTCTGCCCTGCTTTGCGATAATTCAAGGTTCATCGATTCGCGGCCCTGGCTGTCGGTATAGCCGTGGATTTCCAATGGAAGGGTGCCGCAGTTCTTCAGGATTTCGGCGATGTCATCCATGGTGCCAAGTGCCGCGGCATCGATCGTCGCAGAACTGGGTTCAAAGGTGATCTTGCCGATTTTCAGGACTTCCTTGATCTCTGCCTCGCATTCGTCCGGGGTTGGAAGGCCCAGCACCGGATCCAGCTTTTCCTGATAGAACACGTCCACGTCGTAAACGGCCCCTTCGCTGAGCTTGCCCGCCAGTAACGTTGTGATCTTGGCGCTGGCATCCGGGTCCCCGGTGTTGCCGGAGATAGACAAGCTATCGGGTGTGATGGTCAGCGCGCCGTTGCTAAGGATCGACAGGGCTTCAAGTCCTGTCAGAACACGGGGGGACCAATCTGCGGGCAGGTCTTCGGCGATGCGGGCGGCGGTGTAGACACTATCAGATCCGAAACGCGCTTTTGCGTAGCTGTCAGCAAGATCGCGTGCGCCTTCGCTTTCAAGTCGACCGCGAAGTTGCACCTGGCCTTCGGGGCTGAGTGTTGCGGTGAATTCTGGCGGGCCCGCGTTGGGGTCCGAAAGCCTGGGCAATTGCGCGTTGAGTGCAAAGACCGCCGGCAAGGCATTTTCCAACTCTCCCACGACCCGGTCAAAGCGTGCCTGATCGGTCCCGGGTGCGGCGACCAGAGTGATATCTGCATCGGCAAAGCTGACACTGCCACTGCCCAAATCTGCAACTGCGGCGATGGCCTGACCGACGGCCTTGGCCCAGTTCGGACTGGGCACGCCCATGCCCACGGTACAGCGAAGATCATCGCTGGCACCTGCATTGGCGGCGGCTTGCAGGATTTGAGTGCGCGCACGGACGGTATCGGCGGAACAGGCATCAAAGCGGGCGCCGTCCTCGTCCAGTTCGAACCTCAGGGTGAACGGCGTGATGACCGGGCGCGGAGCGGCGATGTTGATGTTCAGGCGCAGCCCGCGTGGGGCGTTGCGCCGAACAGTGCTTTCCATGACTGTCTTCGCCACCGTGCTGTCGGCAATCGCGTCAATGGTGACTTCGCCCGCCTCGACAGAGATTTTTGCGCGGGGCAAAAGGGCCATGGTGTTGATGGCAAAATCCAGCGCCAGCTGCCAATTGTCCGGGGCAGGGTAGTCCGCAGTTTCAAGCAAATCGGCCACGTTCTGCACGTCAACCATCGCGTTGAAACTGGCGATCGTGGCATCGCGGTCGGTTGACGCGGGGATCAGACCAATGACCGAAACGCCGCTTTCGTTGCGCAGCATCTCGACCGAAAAGCGGGGGGGCGCGATGGCCGCCTGTGCCTCGACCTCCATCTCGTCGATGACGCGGGCGGCATCCACGATGCTGCCCGCGGTGGAAAGAGCGCGGAAACGAACGGCTTCTGTTGGCGCGATTCCTGCAAGCGTGACCTGCAGCCCGTTGGCCTGCACCTCGGCCCAGGTCAGACCCTCGTTATCCAGCGCGTCGCGCACTCCGATTTCAGAGTTCTCTTCAATCAGCTTGACTGAATAGTTGGCCGTCACCAGCGCAACCACGGCGGCCGCAGCAAAAGTAAGGGTTATGATCAGTAGGGCGGACAGGCGCATGGGGCAGCTTTGTATTTGTGCAGTTGGGGCCTTGATACGCCTGCGGCGCGGGCGAGGCAATCAGGCCAGCAGGGCCAGACCGAAAAAGAACAGCGGGATCATGCCGGTATCGCGGTTGGCGCGAAAAAGGCGCAGGCATTTGGCGGGGTTTTCGATGTCCAGGCCACGCAATTGCCACGCCATGTGCCAGCCCATCGCCCAGGGTCCGGCAAGGGCCAGCACCATTGCCAGTATAGATGCATTTGGCTGGGCTGCGAAAACGACCGCCAGCCCCATCAGCCCGACGGTCGCCATCAGGAAACGTCGCAACCAGTGGGCGGTGTTCTTGCCGAAAAGCCGGGCGGTTGATTTCACGCCGATGAGGGCGTCGTCCTCTGTGTCCTGATGGGCATAGATGGTATCATAGAACAGCGTCCATGCGATGCCCGCCGCATAAAGCAGTACCGCAGGTGCAGCGAGCGACCCGGTATGCGCCGTCCATACCAGCAGGGCGCCCCAATTGAACGCCAGCCCCAGAAAGACCTGCGGCCACCAGGTGAAGCGCTTGGCAAAGGGGTAGATCGTTACCAGCAGCAGCGACAGCACGCCCAGAGAGATGGCAGACCAGTTGAACGTAAACAGAATACACGCCGCCAGTAGCGCCTGCACGATCATCCAGGCCGTGGCCTGTCTGACACTGACCTGCCCCGACGGGATCGGTCGGGACCGGGTGCGGGCCACCTGGGCATCATAGTCGCGGTCGGTGATGTCATTCCACGTACAGCCCGCGCCGCGCATCAGCCACGCGCCGATGCCGCAGCCGATGAAGATCCAGATGTCCTCCCACCGGGGGGATTGATCATAGAGAACCGCCAGCGCCAGACCCCACCAGCATGGAAGAAGCAAAAGCCAGGTTCCAATAGGCCGGTCCGCGCGAGACAGGCGCAGGTAGGGCCGTGTCCAGGCGGGGGCATAGCGGTCGACCCAGTTGTCCGTCGGCGCATCGGCGACGGTGCCATCTGGTGAAGGGGGAAGGTCTTGCATATATCGGTGCCCATGGACGCGAAGATCAGACTTTATGTAGATCAGCCCTTGGGGGCGGGGCAATCGGTTCCTTTGGACCGAGGGCAGGCGCATTACCTTTTTGGCGTGATGCGACAGCAGGTGGGCGCATCTGTCGCAGTCTTCAATGGCCGCGACGGGGAATGGCGTGCCCAGATCGCCGAGGCGGGCAAGCGGGGCGGCCTCTTGACCTGTGTGCAAGAGACGCGGCCACTGAAGGAGCCGCCCGATCTGTGGTTGCTGTTTGCTCCGATCAAAAAGGCGCGGACGGACTTCATCGTGGAAAAGGCCGCTGAGATGGGCGCGCGGCGCATCGTGCCAGTGATGACTGAGTTCACCAACGCAGGTCGGGTGCAGCGCGAACGCCTGCAGGCCCATGCGGTGGAGGCCGCAGAGCAATGCGGCGGGACCTTCGTACCTGAGGTGGCGGAGGCGGTAAAGTTCAGCACGTTGCTGGACCGCTGGGAGGCCCCGCGCCAGATCATGTTCTGCGATGAGGCCCTTGCCGGATCCGGATCGGGGGTGCCGGATGTCCTGTCGGCGCCTGCTGCGATCATGATTGGGCCGGAGGGGGGATTTTCTGATGCAGAGCGCGCGCGTCTGGCGCGGTTGGATCATGCCCATGCGGTCAGCCTGGGGCCGCGGATATTGCGGGCGGATACGGCTGCGGTCGCGGCGCTGACCCTTTGGCAGCAGGCGCTGGGGGATTGGACGTGAACGTGGTGATGGCCGTGGGCGCGGCGCATAGGTATTTGAAAAAGGGTGAAAGGATGGGTGTGTGAGCTTTTTCCGACCCGAAGCACAGGCGGCGCTGATGCGGTGGCGTGAAGTGATTGTCGGAGCCCTTTTGGCGCTGGTCGGTTTGTGGCTGGTGTTAGGTCCTGGGTTTTTGTTGGCGGTGCCGGGGTATGCGGGACTGCTAGGGGGCGCGATGCTGATCTGGCTGGGGGTTCAGCGCGCGCGCTTTCGCGGATCAGATGGTGGTTTGGGCGCGGTTCAGGTGGATGAAGGGCAGGTGACGTACTTTGGCCCCTTGACCGGTGGCACCGCATCGATGCGCGAACTGGAGCGGTTGAGCCTTGATAGGTCCCTCTTTCCGGCCCATTGGCGATTGGAGCAGCCGGGCCAACCGCCCGTGCTGATCCCGGTCAACGCAGAAGGATCCGATGCATTGTTCGACGCGTTTGCCAGTCTGCCAGGGTTACAGACAGAGCACATGCTGGCAGAACTCCGTGCGACGCCGCATCAGGCGGTCGTCATCTGGCAGAAGGGTGCGGCCCGGCCTGCCGGGATCACGGTACATTGACACAATGGCGCATGCGGGCAATTGACAGCCTGCGGTTTGTCCCGCATCCAAAGAGTTCTGATATGTGAGAACGGGAGCGCCAGTCATGTCCATTCCTCAGTCCGGTGGTGGCCCGATCGAAAACCATGCGCAATTGGCGGAATACCTTGCCGATGGCTGCAAGCCGCCCGAGGACTGGCGGATCGGAACCGAGCACGAAAAGTTCGGCTATTGCAGGGACACCCATCTGCCGCTGCCCTATGAGGGCGCGCGGTCGATCCGCGCGATGCTGGAAGGCATGCGCGACCGTCACGGGTGGACCGAGGTGGCCGAGCAGGGCAAGATCATCGGGCTCGAAAAGGACGGGGCGAATATCAGCCTGGAACCCGGCGGTCAGCTAGAGCTATCGGGTGGACCGCTGGAGACCATCCACGAGACCTGCGACGAAGTGAACGTCCACCTGCGCGAGGTGAAAGACGTGGCCGATGACATCGGCGCGGGATTCATCGGGCTGGGGGCGGCGCCTGAGTGGACGCATGACCAGATGGATCTGATGCCCAAGGGCCGCTACAAACTGATGAACGCCTATATGGGGCGGGTGGGGACCATGGGTCGGGTGATGATGCGGCGCACGTGCACGGTGCAGGTCAACCTTGATTTCGGGTCCGAGGCAGACATGGTTCAGAAGATGCGCGTGGCAGTGGCCTTGCAGCCTGTGGCGACCGCGCTCTTTGCCAATTCGCCGTTTTTTGAGGGCAAGCCAAACGGCTACAAGAGCTTGCGCAGCATGGTCTGGCGCAATCTGGATGCCTCACGCACGGGGACATTGCCGTTCATTTTTGAAGACGGGTTCGGGTTTGAGCGCTGGGTCGATTATGCGCTCGATGTGCCGATGTATTTTGTCTATCGCGACGGGCAGTACATCGACGCGCTGGGCATGTCGTTTCGCGACTTTATGGATGGCAAGCTGCCAGCGCTGCCGGGCGAGACGCCAACGCTCAGCGATTGGGCGGATCATCTGACGACGGCCTTTCCCGAGGCGCGGATGAAAAAGTTTATTGAGATGCGCGGGGCCGATGGCGGCCCGTGGCGTCGGTTGTGCGCACTGCCCGCGTTTTGGGTGGGGCTGATGTACGACCAATCCGCGCTTGATGGGGCATGGGATCTGGTCAAGGACTGGACGGCTGCACAGCATGACGCCTTGCGCACTGCGGCCTCAGTGGACGGGCTGCAGGCGCGGGTGACTGGGATCAATATGCATGACATTGCGCGCGAGACGTTGGCGCTGTCACACGCGGGACTAAAGGCGCGCGCGCGCGCCGGGGCCGGTGGGTTGGTGCCGGACGAGACACACTTTCTGAATGCGCTGCATGAGAGTATCGAAAGTGGCAAAGTGCCGGCGGATGAATTGCTTGAGGACTATCATGGCGAATGGAACGGGGATCTGAGCCGGATCTACGCGGACTACAGCTACTGATTGTCTTGCAGGCTTGCGCCCTTACGACCCATCCACGTAGGCCACAAAAGGTTTTTGGCGCGCGGCCAACCGGCATTTTGGGAAAGAGGCGGTGGGTCACGCTTTCCGCATCGCAAACTTACTCTGTTATTGGCGAAATTTCAGTGCAAAGCGGGGCCGCTATGCGCGGCGAAGCAGCCAGCGATAGAGGAATGTGAACGTTGCCGACCAGATTACGGCAAAAACGGCACCGTAGGTAAAAATGAGCGTTAGCAATTCCAGATCTTCCCATCGATCAAACCACCATGCCAGCAGCAGGCCAAGCGGCACAGTGCCCAAAAGTGAGATGAGCGCCAACAGTATGATCGGCAAATAGGCCGGTGGATGCTTGCGCAGATACCAGATCAGCAGTGGCAGACCGAACAGCACGTAGATCGGGCCGCCGATCATCAGGGCAAAGTACGAGATCAACCCGATCCAGAAGGTCAGGGCCGTGACCAGTATGGGTGCTGTGAAGAACGCGACCAGAAACGGAATGGGGCGGAAATTAGGGGGCGTATCAGTCATCCTGCGGATCCCCCACTGGCCTTGGTCCGGGTGGCTTGGGACAGGGAAATACAGGCACCAAGTCTGATCGCGGTCAATTGAACCGTACGGGGCAAGCCCGAGTCGTCTGTGTACCAATAGTCAAACTTCTGCATTGGCCTGCGCGTTTCATTTATGCGTTCTTTGGCGACAGGGGTCGTGGCACCTTGTGCAGCTTTCTTTTTGCACTTGCGCGGCAGTGAAAGGCTGCGGGTTTTCCGTTTGCCAGATCTCACCCTTGACGTAACGGGCGCCGGGTGTTGGAACAGTCTCTCGTCGCGCGCGGGGGTCGTCACCATTTGGTAACCTCTTGGCCTGGCTGATCTTTATTCTGTCCCAGACCTTAGGGTAGGGGTTGTTTTCGCGCAATACGCGCCACCTGCCGGGGACGAACGATGATTGTCGAATACCTGCGTTACAATATCCATTCCGGTTGGCAGAAGACCCATGCAAAAATTTTGAGACTCGGCTGACTATCCGAGCTGGCTGGCAGCTATTGCACGCGGTCCAGATAAAGATTGAAGATGCCCGATCCCAATTTCATCTGCGTGAGCTTTTGCCCCCCTCCGGACACATCATAGCTGAGCCGCATCCTGGCCGAAGAGATTCTGAGTGGTGACAAATGTCCGGGTCCGGCGATGACGGTATAGGCAATCTTGCAGGTCAGCGTGTCGCCGTCCTGCGCAGATTCCTGCGGGGCGAGTGCAATGGCGCGGCGTCCGTCATAGATGTGGACCCCCTTCGGGCACCCGCCGCTTGCGTTGATCAGCCCGCCTATTGCAATCACGGGGTCGACGACGCCCTGCGGCACCTTGTCGATATCTGAAAGATCGGTGCGCTCCTTTTCAGGGGTCACGTTCGTTTGTACTGCGCGTCCCTGGTCGATTACCGTGCTGACCTGCCGTGATTTGCGGGACGATTGGGACACGCCTGTGAATTTCTGTGCAGCCCCTGTTTTTTCCGAGACCCCGTTGAAAGTCCCATTAAAGACACCCAGCGGCGTATCGGTCAGCGTAGACCGCAGAACAGATCTTGGGCCGGCGGCGTCAAAGCTGAGCACACCCAGACTGGTCTGGCCCAGTCTGACGTTGAAGGATTGGGCAAGCGCCGGGTGTGCTGCGGCGATAGCGGTGATCAAAGCGATACAAAGGACAATCGAACGGGTCACGGGTCGCGTTGGCTCCTGAGGGCGGGCGCAGTACCTGCCCGGCGCCCTCCTCTGCGCCAAAGAAACGGCGCTGCCAAGGGTCTGCCCCAGTATTGCGGACTGATGTGGCAGCTATCCCACGCTGTTTGCCGCCGTTCAGGCCGGATCCGGCACAAATTCGCGCAAGAAGTCGATGACAGTGTCGGCGGGCATCTCGCAGGGGCGTAGGTGCGCGCCCCGGTGCAGTGAGTAGAAATTGAGGCTGATGTAATCGCCGCCACCCAGCCGCTCGGCCACGATTTTTGCAGAGCGCCCGGCGTTGAATATGGTTTTTGTGGTCACGTACCGATGGCCGTATGCAACACCGTACGTTGTACCCTCTGGCAGCGCGATGATCTGTGCGGCAACGTCGGGTGCAGGTGTCACCCCTTTTGGCCGATCCTTGGCTCTGTTCCGGCACGAATGCGCGTGATGTTGGCCCGGTGACGCCACATTACCAGCACGGTCAGGATGATCCCCATGATCAGCGCGGTCCCAAATCCGAACAGCAACAGGAACATGGTGCAAAATGCTGCGGCGGCAATTGCGCCCATTGATGACGTCCGGGTCGACAGTGCCGCGACCAACCAAGCGGCGCAGCAGGCCAGACCCACGGGCCAGGCATAGGCCAGCATGATACCCAGAAAGGTCGCGACGCCCTTGCCGCCCTTGAAGCCCAGCCAGACCGGGTAGCAATGACCCAGCATGGCGGTGACAGCGGCCAACTGGGCCGCGTCCTCACCCGCGAAAGCGCGGGCCAACAGAACCGCAAGGGCGCCCTTGCCCGCATCAAGCAAAAGCGTGAGTGCAGCGGCGGTCTTGTTGCCGGTGCGCAGCACGTTGGTGGCACCGATGTTGCCCGATCCGATTTCGCGCAGATTGCCCAAATTCATCACCCGGGCAAGCACCATGCCGAAGGGGATCGATCCCAGAAGATAGCCAAGCGAGGCCCAAAGGAGCAGCGCGGCGGCAGAACTTTCGATCAGGGGCATCAGGCGGCCTCGTAAACTGATTTTCCGGCGACGTAGGTCGCGCGCACCTTACCTTGCATCCGCATACCGTCAAACGGTGTATTCAGGGATTTGGACCGCAATGTCGCACGGTCAAGCACGAACGGGGCATGGGGATCGAAAAGCACCAGATCGGCAGGCGCGCCGGCCTCCAAGCGGCCACCCGGCAGGCCAAGGCGTCGGGCAGGGTTGAGCGACAGCGCGCGCCAGAGTGTCGGCAGATCCATCACACCTGCGTGCACCAGGCGCAGGGCAGCGGGCAGCAGCGTTTCCAGCCCGATGGCCCCAGAGGCAGCTTCCTCGAATGGCAAGCGCTTGCTTTCTTCGTCTTGCGGCGTGTGCATGGACGAGATGACGTCGATCAGGCCAGACGCCACGGCCTCGGCCACCGCGACACGGTCGTCTTCGTCGCGCAGTGGCGGCTTGAGTTTGAAGAATGTTCTGTAATCGGCAATGTCCAGCGCATTGAGGGTCAGGTGATGCACGCCAATCCCGGCTGTAATGTCGAGCCCGTTTTTCTTGGCCCGCGCAAGGGCGGGCAGGGCCCTGGCTGTTGTGATCTGATCCGCGTGATACCGCGCGCCGGTCATTTCGATCAGGGCAATGTCGCGATCTAGACCCATGCGTTCGGCCATTGGCGACACGGCAGGCAAGCCGCGCAGCGAGGCAAACTTGCCGCTGGTTGCGGCCGCCCCGGCGCTGAGCACCGGTTCCTGCGGGTGGGCGATAACCAACGCTCCTAATGACCGCGCATAGCTTAGCGCGCGCGAAAACACTTTGGTGTCGGTGATCACACGGTCGCAATCGGTGAACGCTGCCGCACCGGCGTCCATCAGAAAGCCAATCTCAGTCATCTCGCGGCCTTCGCGGCCTTTTGTCAGGGCGGCCATCGCGACGACATTGACTGGCGCCGCCTCGTTTGCGCGCCGAATGACGAATTCCAGCGTTTCTGGGTTGTCGATGGCGGGCGCGGTATCCGGGCGGGTAACCATGGTGGTCACACCGCCAGCAGCGGCCGCGCGCCCGGCTGACCTATAGCTTTCCTTGTGCCGCTCACCGGGTTCGCAGACCTTGACGCCCAGATCGACGATACCGGGCGCCAGACATTTTCCCTGACAATCGATAACGTTCGCATCTTTGAGGGGTGGGGCAAGGGTCGCGCCCACATAGGTGATGGTGCCGTTATCAACCTGAAGCGCGCCAGAAGTCTGCGTGCCAGCTTCGGGATCAATCAGCATGGCATTGATGAAAGTGAGCGTCATGTCGGGCCTTGATCGTGGGGGCTGCGCCCTCTTGCCTGAATTTGCGGGGTGAACCAAGTGTTTTTGACCCCCGCGCGATGAGTGGGCCGTACGAAAAGCACTGCGCGGCTACTTTGGACATGCTGCATTGATCTGGGCGGCGGTCTGTGCGGGGTCGGGCAGATAGCGCAGCACAACCCGCCTGCCGGACCGCAGTTGAACGATGATGCGGCTACCGACACCAGCACGTACTTCTACGATCTCGGAAAGTGGGACGGTGAACGTTCCGTCTGGCCCGTCGTGCCTCAGCTGGCCATCGGAGATTTCCCACCGGTCCTGCCGGACCACACGCCAGCGCATTATGTCGTCCAAAAGAAAGCCGATGCTGAGCATCAGCGCGGTCGGAAGGACCCAGAAAACCGGCCATGTCAAAACATATGATAAGCCAAGTCCGACAACGACAAGTGCACCGAAAGTGATCCCGACAACCCAAACTTCACGTCGCAGAAACTCGGCGCGTTTTGGCGCCCAGCTCAGCCCCTCGGTCACGTCAGGCAATCCAAAGCATCAGTCCGACGATGCCAAAGGCGACCAACAGGGCGATCATCGCGATGCGCCCGGACATCTTGGGATCGGGTTTTGGTTCTTGCATGGGCAGTGTCTAGCCCAGCAGGCCCCACAGGACCAGCCCCAGCAATACGACCACACCGATCACGACCAGCGCAGAGCCTGATGCGCCCTTTGGCGGAGTAGCCGGGGTCTGGCGCGGTGTGCCGGAGTAGGCCTGAGCAGCTTCACTGTCGATTGGCGTGCTGCGCATGTCCGGTTGCGCTTCGCCGAAAGTGCCGATCAAAGTGAGGTCGGGGCCGGGGGTCAGGATGACCTCTTCACCGTTGAATGCCTTGGAAAAGATCAGCAGGACATAGCCATCCAGCGCATCCAGTTTTCGGCGATGTTGCGCAATCTGCTCTGCCGGGACGGCGTAGCCCTCGGCAAGATAGCCCGACAAGCCCACGCCGCTTAGATCCGACATTGCAAAGAGTTCAAATTCGCCCTCGGGCAGGTCCCGACCCAGCAGGCTGGCTGCCACAGAGGATTTGCCGTTTTCCTCGATCTCGTTTGTCAATTCCTCAGGGGGGCGGCTGATCGAAAAGACGCGGATGAGGCCTTGTTCGTTGCGTGGAATGTTAAGTCCCATGACGTTGTTTACTCCTGCCGGATCCATGCCGCGCGGGTGCGGCTCTGACATTATATGTGGCGCTTTGTCTGGCAGTTTCAAAACATTCGGTCCCGCCGAAGTCTGTAAGCAGAAAATCCTCGGGCCCGGCCTTATTCACGATCCGGGTTTGCCAGATCCTGTTGCACCTGTCGCATCTTGGCGTAGGCATCCCGCCCGTCGCTCAGGCGTTCAAAGCCGATGCGGCGGATGATATCGCGCTTGTTTCGGCGCGTAACCTCTTTGGCGAACCAGATGTCCTGATACACGCCGGTCTGGAATTCGAGCGGCGTGTCGGCATCGATTGGATAGCTCTTGAGCCTGCGCGACCCCGCTGTGGCTGTCGCGATAAACGCGCGCTTGTTGGTCAGAGTGTAAAATGTGCGTGACCTTTTGTGGGCCTTCCAAAAATGGATACCGACCAGATTGTAAACTCCCACGCCGAAGAACAGCAGCCCAAACATCCATATCGGCCCGGGGGCCTGAGACGCCTTGATCATCCAGAAGACAGAAAAACCGGTAAAGACGAGAAACAAAAGTGGCAGAATTGGGTGCTCCCATTCGAGCCTGATGCCGGGCTCTGGCCGCCCTTGCCAGACAATAACCTCATCCTCATCCAGCAGGCCTTCCCAAGGATCATCCACGCTCAAGACGCGACAGCACTACGCGCAGCGCGCTGATTCTGGGCCAGAAGATCCATCGCAGCCATACGCACGGCAACACCCATTTCGACCTGATCCTGAATGACCGAACGGTTGATGTCATCGGCCAGCGTGCCGTCAATTTCAACGCCCCGGTTCATCGGACCGGGATGCATGACGATCGCATCTTCCCTGGCCGCGCCCAGCTTTTGGGCATCCAGCCCATAGCGATGGAAGTACTCGCGCTCAGAAGGGATAAAGCCACCGTCCATACGTTCACGTTGCAAGCGCAACATCATAACCACATCGACGTCCCTGAGACCTTCGGCCATGTCATCAAACACCTCGACACCAAAGTCCGCGACTTGGGAGGGCATCAGTGTCGGTGGGCCGATCAGGCGGATGCGGTTCTCCATTTTGCCCAAAAGCATGATGTTTGAACGTGCCACGCGGGAGTGGGCGATATCCCCGCAGATGGCGATGCTGAGGCGGTGCAGGCGCCCCTTTGCACGCCGAATGGTCAGCGCATCCAATAGCGCCTGAGTTGGGTGTTCGTGCCGCCCGTCACCTGCGTTCAGGACGGCGCAATTAACCTTTTGTGCCAACAGATCGACAGCACCCGACTGAGGGTGGCGCACCACCAGCAGATCAGGATGCATCGCGTTCAGCGTCATGGCCGTGTCGATCAGCGTCTCGCCCTTTTTGATCGAGGACGCCTGCATCGCCATGTTCATCACATCTGCGCCCAGCCGCTTGCCCGCGATCTCGAACGACGCCTGCGTGCGGGTCGAGTTTTCGAAGAACATGTTGATCTGCGTCAGCCCTCTGAGCGCATCGCCGTGTTTTTCGGGCTGCCTGTTGAGTTCCGCATACTTGTCGGCCAGATCGAGGAGCGTGGTGATGTCTTGCTGGTTAAGCTGTTCGATGCCCAACAGGTGACGGTGCGGAAAATGCATGGTGCGGACCTTTTGAAATCTTTCGCCTTATAGGGCAGCAGCCCATCTGGCGGCAAGCCTGCGGCGCGCGTAAGTTGGCGCTATGGAATCGGCTGAGTATCATCAGGCCCTCGCGGCACTTCAGTGGCAGATCGACCTTGGCGCGGACGAGGCGCTGCAGGAAAAGCCCGTCAATCGCTATGACGTGCCTGCCGCCGTTGCGAAACCTGCCAAGGCGGCAACACCTGCCGCTCCGGCTATGGTAGGAACGCAAGCGCCCGCCGCCGTTGATGCGGTGGCCGCCGCCGAAGCTGCCGCTGCTGCGACGACGACGTTGGAAGAGCTGCGTGCTGCGATGGCCGGTTTTGAACACTGTGAGCTGAAAAGGGGCGCGCGCAATCTGGTATTCTCTGACGGCATTGCAGGCGCGCCCGTCATGCTGATCGGCGAGGCCCCGGGCCGCGACGAGGATCGCGAGGGACGGCCGTTCGTAGGCCGCGCCGGACAGCTTTTGGATAAGATGCTGGAGGCGATCGACCGGGGCCGCACCCGGAGGGATGCGCCGGTTTATATCACCAATGTCCTGCCGTGGCGCCCGCCACAAAATCGCGATCCCAAGCCAGAAGAGATCGCGATGATGCGGCCCTTCCTGCTGCGCCATATCGCCCTTGCGGATCCGCAGGTGTTGGTGATTGTCGGCAATTGGTCTGCTCAGGCCTTGCTGGGCAAGCGGGGCATCACACGCCTGCGGGGCCAGTGGACGCAGGCCGCTGATCGTCCTGCGCTGCCGATGTTCCACCCGGCGTATCTTTTGCGCAGTCCCGAATTCAAGCGCGAGGCGTGGGCGGATTTGTTAAGCCTTAAGACACGGCTGCGCGATGGTTGATCTGATAACCCTTGCGGCATTCATACCGGCGGCCCTTGCGCTAAACCTTACGCCCGGGGCGGATATGATGTTTTGTCTGGGTCAGGGCCTGCGGTCAGGTCCGCGCGCTGCGATCGCGGCAAGCGCGGGGATCGGTCTGGGGGGGATGGTCCATGTAACCCTTGCGGGGCTGGGCCTAGGCGCGCTGATCGCCACGCTGCCCTGGGCCTTTGATGCGATCCGCTGGATGGGCGTGGGCTATCTGCTTTATCTGGCATGGCAGGCGCTGCGGCATCAGGGCGGCGCAAGGGCCAGCGGGCCTGGCCTTGGGGTCGCCGGCGCATTCCGGGCGGGGCTGATTGTCAATCTGACGAACCCCAAGGTGATCCTTTTTGTGCTGGCGTTCATCCCGCAATTTGTCAGGCCGGACGCAGGGTCGGTATTGGGCCAATTCATGATCTTTGGTGCCGTGCTGGGGATTGGCGGTTTTGTCATCAATGGGGCTGTCGGCGTGTTTGCCAGCGGGATCGGGCGGCGCATGGTGCGTGGCGGGCGCACATTGAGTTGGATCACAAGCGCAATTTTCGTGGCCCTCGCCGCGCGGTTGGCAGTGTTGGAGCGGGCATGAGCAGGATAGACGAAGCAATGGAGTTCATCCCGGTTCGGATCGCCGTTTTGACCGTGTCGGACACACGTGATTTAAGCGAGGATCGGTCTGGTGACGTGCTGGTTGCGCGGATCGCGGCGGCTGGGCATCAATTGGCGGAGCGCCGGATTCTGCCCGATGAGCGCAGCCAGATTGCCGCGCAACTGCGTGACTGGTGTGCAAATGGTGACATCGACGTGGTGATCAGCACTGGCGGCACCGGGCTGACGGGCCGCGACGTGACGGTGGAAGCGCACCGCGACGTCTATGAAAAGGAAATCGACGCCTTTGGCACCGTGTTCACGATGGTGTCGATGAACAAGATCGGCACCTCAGCCGTTCAAAGCCGGGCAACGGGGGGCGTTGCGAACGGAACGTACCTTTTTGCGCTGCCGGGCTCGCCGGGGGCGTGCAAGGATGCATGGGACGAGATCCTTGTCCGGCAGCTGGACTATCGTCACAAGCCCTGCAATTTTGTGGAAATCATGCCGCGACTGGATGAACACCAGCGCCGCAAGTGATTTCTTTTTGTGCGACGGAAACGGACAAGCCCAACGTTACAGGGATGTGACTTGGTATTTATTGCGATGCAACTAGGTTATACTGACCTTCCAAGGGTTTGAACGGACACTCAGCATGCGGTTCCTGCGGCAAAGTATGATCGGTTTGTTCCTGGCCAGCGCCACGCTGGGCCTGCTGGCTTTTGCTGTCTGGCTGGTTGGCAGCGCGGTGAGCGAACGCATGGCGGACGACCCGAAGGGCCCGCCCGCGCGGGAGCGCGTCTTTGCCGTCAATGTGGTTTTGGCAAAGGCCGAGGATATCGCACCAACTGTGGAAACTTTCGGCGAGGTTCAGAGCCGTCGTCTATTGGAGTTGCGCGCGCCCGGCGGGGGCCGCGTTGTTGAACTTGCGGACGGGTTCGAGGATGGCGGCGCGGCACGCGCAGGTCAGGTGCTCGTGCGGCTGGACACGGCTGACGCGCAATCTGTTTTCGACCGCGCAGGCAGTGATGTGGCCGACGCCCGGGCCGAAGGGCGCGATGCGGACCGGGGCCTTGCACTGGCACGTGATGAATTGGCTGCGGCAACAGAACAGGCAGAATTGCGCATCCGCGCGCTTGAGCGTCAGCGTGATCTGCAGGAGCGCGGCGTAGGGACCGCAACAGCAGTCGAGACGGCTGAACTTGCCGCCTCTGCTGCGCGGCAGGCGGTTCTGACGCGCAGACAGGCCGAGGCACAGGCCGAGGCACGTGTCGATCAGGCAGCGACGCGTCTGGCCCGGGCCGAGATTGCACAGGCCGAGGCACAGCGGCGTCTCGATGATTTGACTCTGACCGCGCCATTTGACGGCACCCTGGCGTCAACCAACGTGGTCGTCGGTCGGTTGGTGTCGGCCAATGAGCGGCTGGCAGAGCTTATCGATCCGAACGATCTGGAGGTGTCCTTCCGGGTCTCTACCGCGCAATACGCGCGACTGCTGGATGATCAGGGCCAATTGATGAAGGCGGAGGTGACAGCCACGCTTGATGTGGCCGGGGTTGATCTGCAGGCGACAGGCAAGATCAGCCGCGCATCCGCCGCCGCCGGAGAGGGGGCCACGGGACGTCTGATTTTTGCCGCGCTCAACGATTCAGCGGGGTTCAAACCGGGTGATTTCGTTAGCGTCCGCGTGCAGGAACCGGTTTTGCCCGGCGTTGTGCGGTTGCCTGCCTCAGCGGTGGATGCACGCAATACGGTGCTGGTTCTCGCCGAAGGTGACCGACTTGAAGCCGCAGAGGTGGATGTGCTGCGCCGTCAGGGCGATGATGTGATCGTGCGTGGTGACATCGCCAAACGCGAAGTGGTCGAGGCGCGATCGCCCCTGTTGGGCGCAGGCATCGCCGTGAAACCGCTCAGAGCCACAGATGCACCGCCCCCGCAAGAGCCTGAAATGGTCGAGCTGACGGACGAACGGCGCGCGAAACTGGTTGCGTTCATCGAAGCGAATAACAGGATGCCGGAGGACGCCAAGGCACGGGTACTGGCACGTCTGGCAGAGCCCAAGGTACCCGCCAAGATGGTCGCCCGGATTGAAGGGCGGATGGGGGGATGAGGGCGCAGGCCGCCGTCGCGCGATCTGGCCACTCTGAGGTGCGTGTCTGATGGTGCGCCCGATCCCATCGGCTGCAGGCGGTATCCTCAGCTATTTCACGCGCCACCGTACAGCAGCTAACCTGCTGCTCGTGATCCTTTTGATGGCGGGCTTTGCCGCCGCGCCGAATATGCGCGCGCAGTTCTTCCCAGATGTGATTGTCGACAATGTCACCGTCGGCGTGCAGTGGGATGGCGCTGGGGCCGAAGACGTGGACGCGGCAATTGTCCAGGTGCTGGAGCCTGCGTTGCTGGCCGTCGAAGGCGTGGAAAGCTCGAACAGTACGTCGCGCGAGGGGCGCGCGAATATCACTTTGGAATTTGAGCCGGATTGGGACATGGCGCGCGCTGCAAACGATGTGCAGACAGCGGTAGACACGGTCACGACGCTGCCAGACGAGGCCGAAGACCCAAACGTGCGGCGCGGGGCATGGCGGGACCGGGTGACGGATGTTGTTATCACCGGCCCCATAGCGCCAGAACAGCTGGGCCGCTTTGCCGATGAATTCGTCACCCGGCTGTTTGCTGCTGGCGTCACGCGGACCACCATTCAAGGGGTTGCAGCCCCGCAAACACTGGTGGAGGTGCCTTCATCCAAGCTGATTGCGTTCGATGTGACAATGGCAGATATCGCGCGTGCCATAGCTGAAGAGGTGAACGCCGACCCTGCTGGCGACGTCAGCGGTGCCAATGCGCGGGTGCGTACGGGCAAGGCAAAACGATCCGCAAGAGAGGTGGCAGGCATCGTCCTGCGTTCAAACCCGGATGGATCCAAGCTGACAATTGGCGATCTTGGCGTGGTCCGCGAAGAGGGCGTCGACCGCGAGCGCAGCTTCTTCGTGGGCGAAAATCCGGCCATGTCAGTGCGCGTGGATCGTTCGAACGGCGGTGATGCGATTGGCATTCAGGCTTCGGTAGAAGAAGTCGCCGCAGAAATGCAGGCTTCGATGCCCGAGGGCGTGACGCTTGAACTCATCCGCACCCGTGCAGCTGCGATTACCGGGCGTATCGATCTGCTGATCGATAACGGTCTGATGGGATTGGGCCTGGTGATCTGCCTTCTGTTTCTTTTTCTCAATGCGCGTACCGCTTTCTGGGTGGCAGCCGGCATTCCCGTGGCTATGGGGGCCGCGATTGCGCTGATGTATGCGGGTGGTCTGACCTTCAACATGATTTCGCTGTTTGGCCTGATCATCACGCTGGGCATTGTCGTGGACGATGCCATTGTCGTGGGGGAACACGCGGACCACCGCTTTCGGCACTACGGCGAAAGCGCCATGCAGGCGGCGGAGAACGCGGCGCGGCGGATGGCCATGCCGGTTTTTGCAGCAACCCTCACAACGATCATTGCGTTCTTTGGTCTGGTTGCCGTGGGCGGGCGGTTTGGTGATCTGATCCGTGATATTCCCTTTACGGTGATCGCGGTCCTTGCCGCATCGCTGGTTGAGGTCTTCCTGATCCTCCCCAACCACATGGCGCATGCGATGCGAGCGGCGCGGGCCGAGCATTGGTATGATCTGCCCAGTCGCGTGGTCAATCGGGGGTTCGTATACCTGCGCGAAAAGGCGTTTCGCCCATTCATGGCTGGCGTGATCACGGCCCGGTACGTGGTACTGGCCGGCGTGGTTGCAGTGCTCGCCAGCCAGGTCGCGCTTTTCATCAATGGCGAGGTGCAATGGCGATTTTTCAATGCGCCTGAACGAGGTTCGGTCACCGGTAACTTCATGATGGCCGAAGGGGCAACCCGTGACGATACATTAGAGATGATGCGCGAGATGCAGCGCGCTACCGAAGCTTTGGGGGCCGAATATGAAGAACGATATGGCACCAATCCGCTTGATTATGTCATTGCCCAGACCGGTGGTAATTCCGGCTTTGGCATGGCCGGGGCCGATGGCAAGGACAACGATCTGCTGGGTGGCATATCGATCGAGCTGATCGATGCTGATCTGCGCCCCTATTCGAGTTTCGCCTTTGTGGGGGAACTACAGGACCGTGTTGTGAATCATCCACTTGTCGAAAGTGTCAGCTTTCGCGGTTGGCGCTCCGGACCGGGAGGGGATGCGCTGGATGTTCAGTTTTATGGGGCGGAGACTGACACGCTCAAGGCGGCGTCGGAGGATTTGCAGAATGCCTTGCGCGAATTCCCCGAAGTCAGCGCCGTGCAGGACAATCTGGCATACGACAAAGAAGAGTTGATCCTTGATCTGACTCCGCAAGGGCAGGCGTTGGGGTTCACGATCGATGCGCTGGGCAGATCGTTGCGCAACCGTCTGGGCGGGATCGAGGCAGCGACCTATCCCGACGGCCCGCGCTCTGCCACGATCCGGGTGGAATTGCCCAAAGGCGAACTCACGGCGGATTTTCTGGATCGCACGCAGATGCGGACGCCAGCGGGGCTGTACGTGCCGCTGGCGGATATTGTCAGCGTTGAACGGCGCACGGGCTTTTCGACTGTCCGGCGCGAGAACGGGATCCGACTGATTTCCGTTACCGGTGACATTTCCGAGGACGATGCCGAACGTGCCACCCTGATCGGCGAGACGTTGCGCGAAGATATCCTGCCCAACATCGCCAGCACGCGGCAGGTCGAATTTCGGCTCGCAGGCCTGAGCGAGCAGGAAGACCGGTTCCTGTCCGATGCGCTGACGGGTCTTATTTTCTGCCTGAGCGGAATTTATCTGGTGCTGGCCTGGGTCTTTGGGTCCTGGACACGACCCGCGGTGGTGATGGCGATCATTCCTTTCGGGCTTGTTGGGACGATCTATGGTCATAACCTGTGGGATGTGCCGCTGAGCATGTTCACGGTTGTCGGGCTGTTGGGCATGACCGGGATCATCATCAACGATTCCATCGTGCTGATCACAACCATCGACGAATATGCCGAAACGCGCGGTCTGATCCCGTCGATCATCGACGGGGCCGCGGACCGTTTGAGACCCGTGATGCTGACCACAATGACAACCGTATTGGGTATGGCGCCACTTCTGTATGAGCAAAGCCAGCAGGCGCAATTTCTGAAACCCACTGTGATCACGCTGGTCTATGGGTTGGGATTTGGCATGCTATTGGTGCTTTTGGTGGTGCCCGCGCTGATCGCGGCCCAGCATGATATCGCGCGACAGGTCAAAGCCATGCGCCGGGGCGTCCGCGCACCCGTTGGTGCGTTGCGCTGGGGAATGCTGGCCCTTTGGGCGCTGGTGCTGGGGTGGGGGGCGGTGACGTTGGGCTGGGCGTTCTGGCAAGGGGCACTGCATCCTGTTTTGGATGCGGCTTTGCCAGTACCCCAAAGCCTGTCTGCAGTGAACGCAGCTTTGCTGCTGTTTGTGGCTGGGTGTGCGGTGCTCTCTTTGGTGGGCTATGTGTTGGGCGCTTTTGGTTTCGTCTTCAGAGGCGGGCGCACACAGACCGGGTGACGGTGACTGGTTGAGCGCCCTTACGGATTGTCTGTTCCATTCAAAGCGATGGCGCTTTTTCGGCGTTGCGCTGCGATTTTCATCGATGCGCGCCAGTTTAGCCCGGCGTGCAGCCCTTGATTTCAACGGCCTTGTCACGCCCAAGAACGGTCAGGGTGATCTTCGAGCGGTCAATTGCGATCCCCGTGCCACGTGTCGGGACCATATCGCCCACGGCGATCAGCTGCTGTCCTGCGCGGCGGGCGTCTGTCTCACTTGTCCAGATGCCTGTTTGTCCGGGCTCAATGATCACGACCTCACGGCCACCTGCCGGGGGCATGGTGATCTGCGCGGTGATTTCAAGGCCGTCGTCATTGGGACGCAGTCGGCATGTGGCCGCTGAGACCCCGGCTTCGCTGCCCGAATAAGGCCGCGCGGCGAGGGCGGCGACGATGGCAGGGGTCGGGCGGGTATCGTTGCCCGTCAGCGTGCCCTGCAGGGACAGATCAAATGGCACGCAGATGTCTTCGCAAACGCCGATGTTAAGCTGCAGCCGCAAATCGACAGGCTGGCCTTGGTTGCGTGGAGCGACGGCAAGCGGCAGAACCAGAACATCCTTATAGCCGATGGTCTGCATCCCGTTTTGCGGTATCACCAAAGGAGCAGGCCAGATGATCCGAACATCGCCCAGATTGGAGGATCCCTGCCAGTTGAACTGGGGCGGGATGCCTGCATCGCCGGGGCTGCGCCAGTAGGTTTTCCAGCCCGGCTGCAGCTTGATCCGTATCGCTGCCATATGGGTGCCATCCTGCTGGACCCATCCTGGCAGGATTTCGCCGGTGGCAGGCGTGCCAATATCACTTTGCGCCCAGGCAGGACGGATCAGGCAAAGGGCGAGCAGAAACAGGGCGGTCAAGGATCGGATCATGCCCCCTAGATGAGGCATTGGGCGCCGACAGCCAAGTCACGATTGTATCAACAGTGTTTCGCTGATGGCACGGTGGCACCCTTGTCAGGCCTGACGCCATTCGGCATGCTTGATCCCATGGGGTCTGCACGAGACAAGTTTTCATGACCGATGAGCCGCTGAATCTGACGGGTCAGTTGTTGGTGGCAATGCCGGGTATGGGGGATGCGCGGTTCGACCATTCGGTGATTTTCATCACCGCACATTCGGAAAAGGGTGCCATGGGGCTGATGGTCAACAAGCCAGCCCCGGACCTGAGGCTTTCAGACGTGTTGGACCGGCTGCTGGAGGGGCCGGGACCCTCGGATGCGGGCCTTGGGGTGCATATCGGCGGCCCGGTCGAGACCGGGCGCGGGTTTGTGCTGCACTCTGATGAATACGCCTCGGTCATTGAGACCTTGAAGGTGACGCCGGGATTTGCACTGACAGCGACGCTGGATATTCTGGAAGACATCGCTGCCGGGTCCGGACCCGGTAAAGCGCTGATGATGCTGGGATATGCCGGCTGGGGGCCCGGGCAGCTGGAAGATGAAATTGCGCGCAATGGCTGGCTGACATGCGCGGCGGTATCGGAGTTGGTGTTTGATCTGGCTGATGAGAAAAAGTGGGGTGCGGCGCTCAATTCCATTGGGATTGATCCGTTGGGGCTATCTGCGGCAGCAGGCCGGGCGTGATCCTGCGGTCGCGCTGACGCGCGATGCGATTCATAGGTGTGTGAGGCGATGTGAGCCCGCCGGATCACAGGATGCGTATCGTTTTGTGGGTGTACTGAGGTATTTGCAGAAAGGGTGAATGGAGGTCAGCGCGGAGCCGCTGCGCGACGCAATCGGTCGTTGATTGCGGCACCAAGACCATTTTGCGGGATCGCAGCCACGGCAATGGGGCGGCGCATGCCGTCCAGTTGGTGCAGGTGATCAAAAAGGTTCGCGGCCGCCTCGGTGAGGTCACCGGATGGGGAGAGATTGAGATCGGCGGGCATGGAGCCGAACCCCAGAAAAACTTCGTCATCCTGAGGATTTTGCGCGTTGAGGCGGACCTGTGCACGTGGTGCGTAGTGGGAGGCGAGTTGGCCCGGCGCGCTGATCGCGCCGCGTGTGTGCAGGTCAAGTGGTGCGCCCAGCGCGGCCTCGATGGCCTCGCGGGGCAGACCGCCGGCGCGCAGCAGAACCGGAGTTTTTTGTGTCAGCCCAACGATGGTGCTTTCCAATCCGACGGTGCAGGGCCCGTCATCGAGCACGGCGGCTATCTGACCATCAAGACCTGACAGCACGTGGGTCGCTGTGGTCGGGCTGATCCGGCCTGAGGGGTTTGCCGACGGTGCGGCGACGGGCCCCCCGAAGGCATGCAGCATTTTTTGCGCGGTGCTATGGGCGGGGACACGCAGCGCCACGGTATCGAGGCCCGCTGTTACCAGGGAAGACAGCCCATTGTCGGCACGCAGGGGCAGGACGAGGGTCAGAGGGCCGGGCCAGAAAGCGGTTGCAAGGATTTCTGCCGTGTCGGACCAGCGGACCAGATCGCGGGCCATGGCCGCGTCTGGCAGGTGTACGATCAGTGGATTGAACCGGGGTCGGCCCTTGGCGGCGTAGATCTTTGCCACGGCCTTGCCATCGCGCGCGTTAGCACCCAATCCGTAGACGGTTTCGGTCGGGAAAGCGACAAGTGCGCCGGTTGACAGCAGCTGAGCGGCGCGGGCAACACCCGCCCGATCAGGCCGCAGAATTTTTGTTGATGGTTGTGCCATCGCCCCTCTCGTGACGCCGCGTCCCGGGTTGCGGGCCTGCGGTGATCGTTTCATGCTGATCGCATGGATGGCCCTTAGCAGGGGCGCGCACCCTTTGCCAAGGCGGGCGGCCCTCAACCGGAGAAACCACATGCCCTACCGCGCCGCAGTCGATGATTTCAATTTTCTGTTCGATCACGTGGTGGGCCTTGATGCCCTGCGCAAGACAGAGCGGTTTGCTGAAGCCAGCGATGATGTGACCCGCGCCATTTTGACCGAAGCGGGCAAGATGTGTGACGAGGTGCTGGCCCCCGTTCAGCGCAACGGTGATCTGCATCCCGCGGTACTGGAAAACGGCATTGTGCGCACTTCGCCGGGTTTTGCCGAGGGGTTTGCGGCAATTGCGGAAGGCGGTTGGATCGGCATGTCTGCGGATCCTGAGTACGGCGGCATGGGCTTGCCGATGATGCTGACAAGTGCGGTCAATGAGATGATGTCGGGTGCGTGTTTGTCACTGCAGCTTGCTCCGTTGATGAGTCAGGGCCAGATCGAAGCGCTTGAGCATCACGCTTCCGATGCGATCAAGGCGCTTTACCTGCCCAAGCTGATATCGGGCGAGTGGACTGGCACGATGAACCTGACAGAACCGCAGGCGGGCTCGGATGTGGGTGCGTTGTCTTCGAAGGCTGAGGACAACGGGGATGGCACCTACCGCGTCTCGGGGCAGAAGATCTATATCTCCTGGGGGGATAACGATTTTGCGCAGAATGTCTGCCATCTGGTGCTCGCCCGCCTGCCGGGCGCGCCTGAGGGGACAAAGGGGATCAGCCTGTTTCTGGTGCCGAAGTTTCTGCCCAACGAGGATGGGTCGATTGGCGCGCGCAATGGGGTGAGTGTTGTCAGTCTTGAACACAAGATGGGATTGCACGGCTCGCCCACGGCGATGATGCAATATGATAACGCCACCGGCTGGTTGGTCGGACCTGAGCAAGGCGGCATGGCTGCGATGTTCACGATGATGAACAATGCCCGGCTGGGGGTCGGCGGCCAGGGGATAGGTGCCGCTGAGGGCGCCTATCAGATGGCGCTGGACTATGCGCTGGAACGCAAGCAGGGGCGCGCAGAGGGGACGGGTGCCATTATTGAGCATGCCGACGTACGCCGGATGCTGCTGACGATGAAGGCCGACACATTCGCTGCACGCGCCATTGCGTTAAGCTGTGCGCAGGCGATCGATATGAACACCGCGACAGGCGATACGGAGTGGAAAGCGCGCGCGGCGTTTCTGACGCCTATCGCCAAGGCGTTTGGCACGGACACCGGGATCGCAGTGGCCGAAATGGGTGTGCAGGTTCATGGCGGCATGGGGTTCATTGAAGAGACCGGCGCGGCACAGTTTTCACGAGATGTGCGCGTGACGGCGATATATGAGGGCACCAATGGCATTCAGGCGATGGATCTGGTTGCCCGGAAGATGATGGATGGTGGAGAAGCCGCTGGCCGGTTGCTTGACGAGGTCGAGACTCACGCCGAGGCGGCGCGAGACGCCTTTCCCAATATGGCGGATGCGGTCTGGCAGGCGTCGGAATCGCTGCGCGAGGCGACAGAATGGCTGGTCGCGCAGGGGGATCTGAACGATCGGTTTGCCGGTGCTGTTCCTTACCTGCGGGCCTTTGCCCGCGTGCTGGGCGGTCACATGCATTTGAAGGCGGCGATGGCTGACAAGGGCGGCGCGCGCGAGAAGCTGGCGCGGTTCTATATTCAGCGGCTCTTGCCCGAGCATGTCGGGCTTTTGGCGCATGCGCAGGCCGGTGATGATGCGCTTTATGCGATTACGGTTGATGAGCTGGTGGCGTGAGCGGTGCAAGCGATGCAGGTGAGTTTTTTGGAAAGATGAAGCCGGGGGCGGCTGTTTTTCCTGCGCCCTTGCGCTTGGCATGGAATGAGGGTCTGTAGAGCCGGATGACAAAGCCGCATCTTAAAGAAAACCCACCCGAGGGTCTTAGATACCCCTGGCCAACCCCACCTGCCAATGATGGCTCCGAAGCGGTTGAAGTCGCGCCCGGTGTGCTGTGGCTGCGCCTGCCGCTGCCGATGAAACTGGATCATGTCAACGTCTATGCGCTGGATGAAGGCGAAAGCTGGACAGTGATCGATACAGGCTTTGCATCAAAAAAGACCCGCGCAATCTGGGAGGCTGCGATTGCCGGACCCCTGGGGGGCAGGCCGGTGTCGCGGGTTGTTGTGACACATCACCACCCTGATCATGTCGGGCTGGCGGGCTGGTTTCAGACCGAACATGGTGCTGAGTTGGTGACGACACGCACCGCCTGGCTGACGGCACGGATGCTGACATTGGACGAACAGGCCGTCGCGCCCGCCGAGGCGCTCAGCTTTTATCGCCAGTCAGGTATGGACAGTGACATCCTTGAAAAGCGCAAGAATGACCGCCCTTTCAATTTTGCTGACATCGTGGCGCCCCTGCCGTTGGGCTATACCCGGATTAAACAGGGCGATACCATCACGATGGGCGGGCGCACGTGGGATGTGCATATGGGCAATGGTCATGCGCCCGAGCACGCCACCTTCTGGAGCAGGGATGATGATCTGGTAATTGCCGGCGATCAGATCCTGCCGTCGATCAGCCCCAATGTCGGCGTCTATCCGACAGAGCCGATGGCCGACCCCATCGGCGAATGGCTTGAGGCCTGCGAGCGTCTGGCCCCGCTTGCGCGTGCCGATCATTTGGTGCTGGGAGGGCACAAGCTGCCGTTTACCGGCCTGCCCAAGCGCATGTCGCAGCTTATCGACAACCATCACGGTGCGTTGCGCCGGTTGCTTGCGTATATCGAAGAACCCAAGGCCGCAGCTGAATGTTTTGCGCCACTCTTCAAACGAGCGATTGGCGAAGGTGAGTATGGACTGGCGCTGGTTGAAGCGGTCGCGCATTTGAGCCACCTTTACCAGACGGGCCTTGCCGACCGCTCACTCCGGGAGGAAGACGGGGCTTTCGTCTATCAGCGCAAGGGGTAAGTCATGGATGACAAGATCGCAACATCGGCAGAGGCCGCCGAGGACGAGGTGTTGCCGTGTCTTTACGAGGTGCACTGCAACCCCGATGGCAGCATAGAGCGCAGTGAAAAAACCCCAACGGCCGTCAGCAAGACGCCGTCCGCTCAGAAGTCCCCCGCACAATGGGCGTATGAACGCGTGGTGCTTTACCTCAAGAAATTCGAGGAACAGCTGGACAGTGATCATGAAGCGGCCATCGGCTTTACCGGGGCTGATGCCGGGGTTTTGCGGATAGAAGGAATGGGATATTTCGACCCGGATGTCGTGACCTTTTATGGCTCAGATCCCGCTGGCGGACGCACGCAGCTCATTCAGCACGTAAGTCAGCTGAATGTCATATTACGCGCACTGCCCAAAGCGGTGGACCACGCCGTACCCAACCGAATTGGCTTTCGGCTGGTGGAAGAGCTGGAAGCAGAAGAAAAGCGGTAGCGGTTTGGTCCATGCACCAACTGCGCCATTTGCGGCGCCTTACGTGTGCGCGCCCCAGTGTGGCCGCGCGATCTGCGAGATACGCCGAAACTTCTTCCGGTAGGCAGCGGGCGACAGCCCAGTGCCACGCTTGAACACGCGCCGAAAGGACGCCGGGTCTTCATAGCCTATTGCCGCGCCAACATCGTCATTTGACATCTCATCTGTCTCAAGCATCTGTTTGGCTTCTTCCACTCGCAAGGCTTGCACGTATTCGATTGGGGCAAAGCCTGTTGCCGCGCGGAAGCGGCGCGAAAATGTGCGGGCATTCAGGCCCGACCGTGCGACCATCTTTTCGACAGGCTTGGCCGTGGCGTAGTGATCTGCAATCCAGGCCTGGCAGTCCGTGATCGGCCCGTCGGTCGATTCCATCGGGCGCGTCATGACCGAATAGGGTGATTGCCCTTCGGAATGCCCGCTGATCAGGAACACCTTGGCTGTTTCGATAGCTGTTCGATATCCACAGTACCGCGCGATCAGATAGACCGTCAGGTCATGCCAGGCGCTGACACCTCCGGCGGTGACAATCCTGTCGGCTTCTTCCGCCAGACAAAGAACAGATTCGTTTCGGAAGGTGATCTTTGGGAAGTGGCGCTGGAACATGTCGCGATAAGCCCAGTGCGCCGTTGCCTGCCGATTGTCCAAAAGTCCGGTTTCGGCCAGCAGCAGCGACCCGGAACAGACCGAAACCACGAGCGCCCCGGCATTATGAACCTGCCTGAGCCAGCTGACCTCGCGCGGATACCGCCCTTTGGGGACATCGTAGATCGACGTATACATGTCGCAGACAATGACGGCGTCCGCCTGTTCGATGTCGCCAATTGCGGCTTGCGGTTCAACGGGGATGTTGCCGATGCAGTGGAATGGTTTCCCATCCGCTGAGACGATACGCACATCAAGCATTTCGTCGCCGGGCGCGCCATTCACCATGTCAGGATAGACGGCTCCTGCAGACACCAGCACGTCGAATAGTCCATAAAGGACCGAAGCAGACGTTTCGGGCGCGGCCAGCAGGACGATAAGAGGTTTACGTTGTGAGGCCATAACTTGATCCTGTCTGGAATGGCACGATTTTGGCAGATTTGCCCTAGAGAGGTGTCCAGTATGCCGTAGCTTTGACTGAATTGCCACTGATAGGGCCGCAGACAGTCGCCTAGCATCAGTGCAGACAAGGAAAGGAATGAACCATGGATGGTGCGACGACAGACGGAAATTCGCAACTTGGTATGCTGGCGGGGCAGGTCTTGCTGCCCGACTCAAAGGAGTTTGACGCGGCGCGCGCGGTCTGGAACGGGATGATCAGCAGGCATCCTAAAATGATCGTGCAATGCATGAATGCCGAAGATGTCGCGCTGGCGGTCAAACATGCGGCGGCGCTCGATCTGCCTGTGTCAATTCGTGCCGGGGGTCACAACGTTGCGGGGCATGCGGTGTGCGATGATGGTCTGATGATTGACCTGACGGCGATGCGTCATGTCTCAGTGGATCCGGAAAACCGAATTGCATCGATAGAAGGCGGTGCGCTGTGGCGCGATGTAGACAGCGCCAGCCAGGCACATGGGCTGGCGACACCTGGGGGGCTGATCTCAGACACAGGGGTCGCCGGGCTAACCCTGTCCGGTGGGATCGGATGGCTGCGGGCCAAACATGGGCTGTCGATTGACAACCTCGTCGGTGCGGACGTCGTTATCGCGGACGGCACGCTGGTTCATACTGACGCCACCGAGAACCCCGAACTTCTGTGGGCGCTGAAAGGGGGCGGAGGCAATTTCGGCGTTGTTGTTCGATTTGAATTCGCGCTCCACCCCATTGGTCCCGAAGTGATGTTCGCAGCGCCGATCTACGCGATCGAGGATGGGCCCGGACCCATTCGGGCCTGGCGCGATTTTCTGAAGCAGCACAGCGATGTTGTCGGATCCCTTTGCGAGTTTTCGACGGCGGGGGGCGAGGATTTCCCCGAGGAAAGCTGGGGAAAACGCGTTTTCACGTTGGCATGTGTCTACAACGGTGATCCGGCCCGGGGCGAGGCGCTGTTGCAGCCCTTGCGCGAGTTGGGCGACCTTGTGACAGATTTTTCTGGTCGGATGGCGTATTGCGAGGTGCAGCAACTTTTCGACACCCTGATGCCAGCCGGAGACTTCCGGTGCTATTGGAAAGCCCGCTACCTCACGGATCTGTCGGATGAGATGATTGATCTGGCTATGCAAAATGCGCTGGACGCACCGTCGGACAATTCTCTGTCCTCATTGTGGAACTTTGGGGGCCGGACGGCGGAAATAGACGCCGCAGCGACAGCATTCGGGGATCGGTCGATGGGCTGGATGTACTCGCTGGACGGTGTTTGGGAAAACAGCGAGGAAGACGCCCGGAATATCGAGTGGGCGCGCAGGGGCTGGAAGGCTTCAGAAACCCATGGTCACCAAGACAGGATTTATCTGAACTTTGCTGGTCACGGTGAAGACAGCGATGCACTGACACAGGCGTCATTCGGAGAAAATTACCAGCGATTGGTCGATGTCAAAACCAGATACGACCCGCAGAATCGTTTCCGCTTTAACCAGAACATCAAACCACAGACCTGATCAGATGGTTGGCGGGGCCGGGGCGAGATACGGCATCTCTGCGCCCCGGCCCGCCAACCATTGGTGTTTTGCAGTGGGCACAATCATCAGTGTTCCGTTTTGACCTCGTGACATCGATCTGGCATTACGATACGCAACTGCAAATCACTGATTCAAGGACACTCGCAATGGCCGATCACGAACATGGCAGCATGAACATCGACGAGCAGGAAAAGACCTTTGATGGGTTTATGTCCTTTGTCACCAAAACCGTCGTCATCATCTTTGTATTGCTGGTGCTGATGCTGGTCTTCATTCGCTGATCCAAGCCGGAGCTTGTTGCCTGTGCCGCGTATTGTTTTTGGCCTGCTGGCCGCTGTCCTGTTGGCCGCCTGTTCGGTAGATCAAAGCCCGGATGCACCGGATAATCGCGTGGCTGCCGCCGCTTTCCGTGATACGGGGCCAAAGACACTGACCATCATGACGATGGTCAACAACCGCACCGGAAGCGGCGGACATACATCAATGTTGATCAAGGGCTCGCAGTCGGTTCTGTTTGACCCTGCGGGATCTTTTCGTGCCCCATCCGTTGTCGAGCGCGGCGATGTGATCTTTGGGGCCTCTCCGGGCCTTGTACGCGCCTATAAATCCTCTCATGCCCGCGCCAGTCACCATGTGGTGACGCAGGAAATCCCGGTGACAGATGCGCAGGCCGAGCAGGCGTTGCAGCTGGCAGTGAACTATGGCGCGGTGCCTGGCGCATTTTGTGCCAACGCCACCACCGATATTTTACGGCAGGTCCAGGGGTTCAGCAGCGTCAATCGAACCTATTACCCGGTAAAGTTCATGGAGCAGGTCGCGACATTCCCCGGGGTGCGGACCAGCCGGCTTTATGAAAATGACGCGGGCGATGTTATCGACGCGGTTCGCGCGGCCGAGCTGGCTACCCTAGAGTAGATTGAGCAACGCAAAAAGCACTCCCGCCCCTGCGAGAATCGCTGCTACTGCATTCTTGGTCATCACACCAACACTCAACGTTACAGCCGCCGCTGCAAGGCGCGCCGGATCAAGCTGCCCGTCAGTGGCTGCTGGCCAGAACACCTGAGGTGCGACCAAGGCTGGCAGGATCGCCACCGCCGTATAACGCAAGTGCCGCAGCAGCCACGCAGGCATATTTCGGGCGCCGACAAATCCCAGAAACGAAAAGCGCAGCATAAAACTGCCCATCCCAAGCGCGATAATCACGATCCAGAGTATTGCCGTATCAATCATGTACGTAGCGCCCGGCGGGCGACCCAAAGCTCTGTTTGTGCACCAGCCATCATGCCTGCCGATCCCGCGATGATCAGTCCCAGCGAATATGGCACATCTGCGCAGAGCAGGCTGACCACCACAGCGACCAGTGCCGCGATCACATGGGCCATTGTGCGAAACATGGGTGCGATCATTGCCAAAAAGGTTATCGGGAGCGCGAAATCCAGCGCCCAGCTCTCGGGTACCTGTGACCCCACCAATGCCCCCACCAGCGTGAAGCCATACCACGTCGGGGCAACCGACGCGACTGCGCCAAAGAAGTAGCCCATGCGCTGAGGCAGCGTCATCGTGGGGCTCTGTTCGAACTTTGAAACAGCGACCACATAGGATTGATCCACCATCAGATACGCCGCCAGCGCGCGCTGCCACAGTGGTGCCTTGCCGATATAGGGTGTCAGAGAGGCCGAATACATTGCCATGCGTAAATTCACAGCAAGTGCTGATGCGATCACCACTGCGGTCGGCGCGTTTTCCTGCAGCAGTTGCAAGGCAGTCAACTGTGCGGCACCGGCAATGACAACCACTGAAAATGTCAGAGTTTCGAGCACGCTCAGGCCTGCCTCAGTCGCGAGGATCCCAAAGAGGGTTGCGAAGGGGATGACCACCAAAAGAAATGGCAAGCCGTCGGCCAAGCCCCTCAGAAAGGCGGATTTCGGTGTGGTGATGGCCATGGGATGCCTTTAGATTACCCAAGGTGACTACCGCTATCTTCGGGGGGATACAATTGGCGCGCGATGCAGACATCTCTGACTATCTGATTGCCCCTGATCCTGGTCGGGATGGCCTCGCGCGCGCGGTCACAGGCGTGGATCATAATGGCGTAGAGACCACTATTCGGGTGGTTGAGGAACGTCCGCTTACGATTTTCCTCAACGGTCAGGAAATCGTGACAGCCATGACAATTGGGGATTACCCCGAGTATCTGGCCCTGGGTTTTCTGCGCAATCAACGCATGTTGCGCGACGGTGAGGCCATAACGGGCGTTGATTTCGACGAAGAGCTTGAAACGGTTGTGGTGCGGACGGCGCGGGCGACGGACTATGAGGACAAGCTCAAACGCAAAACCCGCACATCAGGATGCGCCGTTGGCACCGTCTTTGGTGACATGATGGAAGGGCTGGACAGCGTGCAACTGCCCGCCACGCCTGTGCGAACCTCATGGCTCTATGCGCTGGCGGCACGGATCAACCGCACGCCGTCCCTGTATCTTGAGGCCGGGGCCATTCACGGCACAGTTCTGTGCCAGGGCGATCGTCCGCTGGTCTATATGGAGGATGTGGGCCGACATAACGCGGTGGACAAGATTGCCGGCTGGATGCTTTCCGAACGCGTATCGCCAGAGGACAAGATTCTTTATACGACCGGGCGGCTGACATCCGAGATGGTGATCAAGACCGCGATGATGGGCATTCCGGTGCTCGCCTCTCGCTCTGGCTTTACTGCATGGGGGGTGGAAATTGCACAGAGCGTGGGACTTACCCTGATTGGGCGGCTACGCGGGCAACGGTTCGTTTGTCTCAGCGGTGAAGATAGACTTGTACGCGACGCAGATCCCGCTTCAGTGGCCGAAGAACCGCGCAAATCGGGCCGAAAGGGAAGCGCATGAGCGCGTTGAAACAGCCTCATGGTGTGATTCTGGCAGGCGGGCTGGCCACGCGGATGGGTGGCGGTGACAAGGGTCTCTTGCGGCTTGGAGGTGGGACGCTGATGTCCTCCGTGATTGCGCGACTGGCACCGCAGGTGGACAAATTCGCGCTTAACGCCAATGGCGATCCGGCCCGCTTTGCCGATCTGGGGCTGCCTGTCATTGCTGACAGCATAGACGGCTATGCCGGTCCCCTGGCGGGCGTACTTGCGGGGCTCGACTGGGCGGCGGAGCGCGGGGCGGATTGTATCGTGACAGCGGCGGCAGATACGCCATTTTTCCCCTGTGATCTCGTGCCGCGACTTCTTTTGGCAAGCGAGGGTATGGCGGCACCTCTTGCTCTTGCGGTCACTCCGGACCCCAAGCGCGGCACCGCCCGGCATCCGACCTTTGGATTGTGGCCGGTGACACTGCGGCATGACCTGCGAGCAGCCCTGCGCAGTGGCGTACGCAAGGTTGTTGCCTGGACCGACCAGCACGGAGGGCGCACCGCACTTTTTCCGGACGAGGCTGCGTTTTTCAACGTCAACACGCCCGATGACCTGGCGCGGGCAGAGGCGATGATATGAGGCTCTATGGTGTCGTCGGCTGGAAAAACGCGGGCAAGACCGGTCTGATGGAAAGGCTGGTGACAGAGATCACCGGGCGCGGCTTCAGCGTGTCCACCGTCAAACACGCCCACCATTCATTCGATGTGGATCACGAGGGCAAGGACAGTTATCGCCACCGAATTGCGGGTGCCTCTGAGGTATTGCTGGCCTCGCGAAACCGCGTGGCCCTGTTGCAGGAATTACGTGCCCAGGAGGAACCCACTCTTGAGGCGCTACTGACCCGCCTCAGACCCGTCGATCTGGTGCTGATCGAAGGGTACAAGCGCGACGCACATCTCAAAGTCGAGGCGCATCGCTTTGCCACTGGGAACCCCCTGATTGCGCCGGGTGATGCCACTGTGCGGGCAGTGGCAAGTGACACGCCGCTTGATCTGGACCGGCCGGTTTTTGATCTCAATGACACTGCCGCCATCGCCGACTTTATCCTGGCAGAGGTGGGGCTGTGAGCGGGTTCGACACGGTTTTGATGGTTGACTGGTCGGGGGGGAACGATCGCGGTGCTGTTCCCAAGGCGGATGCGATCTGGGCCGGTGTCGCGCGGGGTGAAACGGTGGAAGACCCTGTCTATCTGCGCAATAGGAAGATAGCCGAAGACTGGATTGGCGCGTTCCTTGAAGACGAGCTTGCAGCCGGGCGGCGGGTGTTGGCGGGTTTTGATTTTCCGTTTGGGTATCCGACAGGTTTTTGCGCAGCATTGACGGGGCAGGGCGATCCTCTGGCCCTGTGGGACTGGTTCGCCGAGCAAATTGACGACGCCCCGGATGCCAACAATCGCTTTGATCTGGCCGGGCAGATCAATCGTGATCTGGTGGGGGGGAAGGGTCCGTTCTGGGCCAATGGCCTGAAACGTGATGTCCCCGGATTGCCCCGGCGCAAGGATGGGTATGTGAATCCGTTCCCCGAACGCCGTCTGGCCGAGGGACAGGCCAAAGGCGCATTTACCTGCTGGCAAATGGCCGGGGCGGGGGCGGTCGGCTCGCAAGTCTTCATGGGTCTGCCTGTGCTGTCGCGTTTGCGGCGCCGTTTCGATGCCGCTGTCTGGCCGTTTGAACCATTAAGCGCACCAATTGCGATTGTCGAAATATGGCCATCTCTGACGGTTGGTCCCGCACCATCGGGAACAATCAAAGATGCCTGGCAGGTCGCAGAAATTGCGCGCCAGGTTGCGGCACTTTCGGCCGAGACTCTCACGCAAATCCTGGATGTGAATGCCCCGGAGGAAGGCTGGATTTTTGGATTGGGATTTGAGCGGCTGTTGAGGGGCACCCCGGCACCTTTGCGCAATGATTGTTTTGCGTTGCCGACCGGCGTGCACTGGACGCCAGTTGATGAGGCTATGGAGCTGTTGCGATCAAGGTTATCGCCCGTGACCGGGCAGGAAACCGTCGATACGGCTGATGCGTTGGGACGCATCAGTGCGGCAACGAGCTTTGCCCGCCGGGCCAATCCGCCGCTGCCGAACACGGCTGTAGATGGCTATGGTTTTGCCGGCGGGCGGCCCGCAGGGGCGCAGGTCTTACCACTGGTACAGGGGCGGGCGGCCGCCGGTGATGCACCGGGGGCAGTTCCGGCGGGCCAGGCAATCCGGGTGCTCACCGGGGCTGCTTTGCCCGCAGGCGTTGACACGGTGATCCTGCAAGAGGACGTCACTGTGCGTGCAGGCGCGATCCATTTTCAAGGCCCGATCAAGGCAGGTGCCAATACCCGCAAGGCCGGAGAGGATGTCGTCGCAGGTGCAGAGATCTTGCAGGCGGGCAGGCGGATGGCGGCGGCTGATCTGGCGTTGTTGACAGCGACCGGTGTGTCGCAGGTGCGGGTGCGCAAGCGGCTCAAGGTCGGTGTGTTGTCCACGGGTGATGAATTGGTCGACGCGGGGCAGAAGGCTGCGCCGGGACAGATTTTCGACGCCAATCGTCCGATGCTGCTGGCCATGATCCGACAGTTTGGCCATGTTCCCATCGATTTGGGGCGGGTGGGCGATGACGCTGACGCCTTGCGTGCGCGACTTGATTCCGCAGCGAACAAAGTTGATGCGATTGTCACAAGCGGCGGCGCGTCGGCAGGGGACGAAGACCACGTCTCAGCGGTACTGGACGCCGCTGGCGCGATGGCGCTTTGGCGCATTGCGATCAAACCGGGACGACCGCTGGCGCTCGGTATGTGGCAGGGGGTGCCGGTCTTTGGGCTGCCTGGTAACCCCGTGGCTGCGATGGTCTGCACATTGATTTTCGCGCGCCCGGCATTGGGGCTTCTGGCCGGGGCTGACTGGGAAGAGCCGCAGGGTTTTGACGTGCCTGCCGCTTTTGACAAACGGAAAAAGGCGGGCCGGCGGGAGTACTTGCGCGCGCGTATCCGCGCAGGCCGGGCTGAGGTCTTTGCCTCCGAAGGGTCAGGGCGCATCAGTGGGCTGAGCTGGGCAGAAGGGCTGGTTGAACTTCCAGAGGCCGCAATGCAGGTCAGTGCAGGTGACGTGGTTCGGTTTATCCCCTTTGGCAGTTTTGGCACCTGAAATACGCGCCCGGCGCGGCACCATAAATGCAGAAAAGCCGCCAGGCCCAGCGTCTTAAGTGACCCTTCTGAGCGTGCGGGTGTGCTGGCCCCTTTATTGAATTTGCTTGCTGTATTTTTCCCCTAGCGGGTATGGTGAGATCATTAATCGGTAGTTTATTATCCCAGAAACGAATTAGAGAGATGACCTATGCGTATGATAATAAATGCTTTTATCGTGTCTTTCACAGCATTGGCGGTGCATGCCGAGCCTTCGGTCGAGCGCGGCGAATATCTGGTGCGCGGCCCTGCAGGGTGCGGGAATTGCCATACTCCCAAAACAGCCAACGGCCCGGATATGACCAACGAATTGGGCGGTTTCCTTGTTGAAAAGAATCCCGCATTTGAGGCTTGGGCAGTGAACATCACGCCCGGTGCGCGCGTCGCCGATTGGAGCGATGAGGAACTGGCACGCGCCATCCGCGAGGGGATACGGCCAGACGGGTCCGTGATCGGCCCTCCGATGCCCATTGGCCTTTACCGGGGCTTGTCGGATGATGATCTTTACTCGATTGTGGCGTTCCTGCGTACTGTGCCTGCCAGCCAGAACGAAACACCGTACTCGACCTACAATATTCCGCTTCCGCCTGCCTACGGCCCACCAATTGAAAGCGTCTCAGCCCCTCCTCAGGCGGTTAGTGTTGAGTACGGGGAATACCTTGCTGGTCCGGTCGCGCACTGCATCGAATGCCACACGCCGATGGGCGACAAGGGGCCAATGTTCGACACGCACCTTGGTGTCGGCGGCTTTGAATTTCACGGCCCGTGGGGCACCTCTGTGTCACCGAACCTCACGACACACCAAGACGGGTTGGCAGGCTATTCTGATGAGGACATCAAAGCCATGATAACCCAAGGTATCCGCCCGGATGGATCCAGAATGTTGCCGCCGATGGGATATCCGCATTATGCGGCAATGACTGAGAATGATTTGGACGCGGTGGTGCTGTATCTGCGCCAACTGCCGCCACTTCCGAATGGCGGCTAAACCGGATCACCAAAAAAAAAGTGATGATGGGACCGAATTGATCGACTGTTAGATGCTGAATTCGGCCAGATGGTCGGGATTGAACTCTGCCATCTGGACCAGCGCGTCGATGTTTTCGAGCTTGATGTGGTTCTTCGTCATCGATACCAACCCGCTTTTGCGCAGGGCAGCCATGCTGCGGTTGGTATGCACGAGGCTAAGGCCCAGCGTATCCGCCAGATCAGATTGGGTCATTGGCAGTTGCAGCCAATTGCCCTCGTTGTTCCCAATCAACTCGAGCCGGTGCCAAAGCTCGAGCAGCAAATGGGCCAGCCGCGCCTTGGCCGAAAGACGCCCCAGACGAACTGTCTGATCGCCTAGGATCGCGAATTCCCGGGCAGTGGCCCAGCTAAGGCCCGACGCCAGGATTGGGAACTTCTGATAAATCTCAAGAATCCGCCGGGGGTCGACGACCGCAAGGCGTGACGTGCTTAGCGCGGCGGCGCTATAGGTCGCCTTGGCGTTGAAATTGATATGCAGGCCCAGAATGTCACCAGGCAACGCATAGCTAAGGATTTGACGGCGTCCATTGCTGAGCACGGTGTAGCGGATCGACCAGCCCTCCAGCATTATGAAGGTGGTTTTCCGTTCAGTGCCTTCGACAAAGAAGTCTACACCTGCCTCCACGTCGATCGTGTTATTTTGCCATCCTTCAAGAAAACTGATCTCCTCTTCGGACAAAAGGCAAAGCGACCCAAGCTTGCGCACAAGCGGGCTTGATGCCGTCGGGGGCTGCAAGTTCGTCACAATACCCTGCAGATTTGAGGAGTCTTCGCTCATTGTTCGCCGTTTGTTCAAAAGGTTATAACATATGATATACTAGAGCCTGATCAATTGGGAAGCGATTCAGCAGCTTTGGCAAGAATTCACATTTTGCGGGCAATCGTTCTTTGCAGCATCGGAGGAAACCTTGATCTACGGCGAAAATGGGGAAGGGGGCGGCGCGGCATCATTCCTAGTCAAAGGTGCCGGCGACCCTGCCCAATAACATGAACGCCCGTGCCGTCCGCGTGTCGGCAAGAGCCGAGATTTCGCCATCGGATGCCGTGCTCTCAAATTCGGCAAAGCTTTTGTCAAACCGGCGCAGAAAGTGATGCGCTGCATCGCGAAAGATCGGATCCTGCTTCATCCGCGCATTTGTGAGCGTCAAAGAGGAGCGATCCCGAATGCCGCCCAGTGGCGCTATGGAACGTCCGCGCGCACCGCCGGCAAATTGGCGCCAGATTTCTGGCCGGGCCCGGTCCGGGCGCAAATCGTCCATATAGATACCGTCCTGGCTTAGCAGGGTCAGCACATCCTGTGCAGCCTGAATAAGCTGGCTGGCAGAACGATCCTTGAGCGCGCGACGCAAAGCGGCAAAGCCCAACTCATCCTCCGCCGTTTCGGGAAAATTGAGCGCACGAATGAAATCTTCTGTACTCAGCAGCGGTGCCATGTCTGCGGCCTGAGTGCCAAGGGCGAGTGTCGGCTGATCTTCACCTGACACCTCAGCCGGCTGTGGTGGCGGCCGCGATGATTCTTCGCGTCGGCTTTGGAATGTTGCCAGCGCAGTTTCGGTTTTTTTCGCAGCGGCGGCGATTTCATCAAGCTTGCGCGCCACAGAGGGTTCGGGCCGGATCGCAGCCCCCTGGGCCTGAGCGATATAGGCCTGCCGAATGCCATCGATGGCTGTTTGCAACCGCTGGCTTTCCTCGCGCATCACGCGGCTGGCACGGGCTGCAGTTGCGGCAACCCAGATCATTGCCACAGGCATGAAGATTGCCAGCATGGTCATCAAGAACCGCAATCCGCCCTCACCCTCCTGCGGGTTGGGATCTTCGGGTTGAAGCAGGAAAAAGATGATTGCGCCCACCAGCCACACCGCGGAAAGCGCGACGGCAACGATCTCGATCTCCGTCACCCCGCCGGGTCTCGGCTTGTCATAGATGCCCAAGGGTGTTGGCCGCGCAGAGACGCCGCTGCCATCCGATGCAACCGTGGTGCGGGGGTCAGCGACCCTTTGCGGTGCGTCCTGCGCCGTGTCAGACATCACGTGGGCCCCGGTTATTCATAAACGATATTGAGAACCTCGTAGGATTTCTCGCCCCCTGGGGTGCGCACCTCGACGCTGTCACCTTCTTCTTTGCCGATCAGCGCACGCGCGATGGGGGATTTGATGTTCAATAGCCCGTCCTCGATCTTGGCCTCATATTCGCCGACGATCTGATAGGTTTTTTCCTCATCCGTGTCCTCATCCACCAGCGTGACTTTTGCCCCGAACTTGATCGCGCCGGAAAGTTTGGAAGGATCGATCACATCCGCCAGAGAGATGACGCCCTCAAGCTCTTTGATGCGCCCTTCGATGAAGGACTGCTTTTCCTTGGCGGAATGATACTCTGCATTTTCTGACAGATCGCCATGCTCGCGCGCTTCGGCAATCGCCTTGATGATGGCGGGCCGCTCGTTGGATTTCAGGTGCTTGAGTTCGGTCTCAAGAGCTGTGTGACCGGCGCGGGTCATCGGGATTTTTTCCATTGGGCACACCCCGTAAGCAGTGCCGCGCCAAGGCAAAGCCCGGGCGCGGCCATTTCAGTTGTCTTTCAGGATACCTGACCCAAAGCGCATGTTAAATGCAAGAGGATCTGCTTTGTAAAATCGGCGTCAGGGCGCGCATGTGGTGCACTTGCACGCTGTTAAACGGCGCGCTGACGCGCATTTCCATTCTTGGCGCTCTTGGGGCGCGTGAGCCCTTTGGGTTCAGGATGCACACTCAGGCGTTTCCTGCCCCAAAGCATAGCGACGCGCAACTCAATCGTACTGCACGACCTCGTATTCAATACCGTCGTCGTCGTGGAAGTAGAACCTACGACCGGGTTCATAATCGGCGTGGTTGCCGGTCTTGAAACCGTGGGTCTTTATCGCAGCTTCGGTCGCGTCCAAATCATCCACCACGACTGCAAGATGATTGAGGCCGCCTGTCGTTTCATAGCTCGAGCCATTGGAATGCGTCGCAGTACCCGGCGTATAGAGTGCCACATATTGGCTGTCTGTGCCCACGTGCTTGGTATGTCCACCAGCAATGGCGCCCCCTTCCCAGCGCAGGTGCCAGCCAAAGAGCTTCTCCATCCAGGCCGCCGTTGCAGCCGGATCAGAGACTGTGATGTTTGCGTGTTCAAATATTGCGGGCATGACATGTCCTTTCTGTTGACCTTTTGCGACCGTAATTGCTAAACCTAACTTTAGGTCAAGGAAAAAATTTGGAGGCAGAATGGCCGTAAACGACGGGCTGACGATCGGGGCATTGGCCAAACGGACCGGGCTGGCAGTGTCTGCGATCCGGTATTACGAAGCGCAGGGGTTGATCGATCCATGGCGCAATTCGGGGGGGCAGCGGCGGTTCGAGCGTGCGGACATCCGGCGATTGAGTTTCGTGATGGTCGCCCAGCAATTTGGATTCACATTGCCACAGATCAAGGCAGAGCTGGACCTCTTGCCGGGCGGGCGTACTCCGACCAAGGCCGATTGGGCCCGCATCAGCGCGGGATTTCGGGCCGCACTTGATCAGCGGATCGACACCTTGACGCGGCTGCGGGACAATCTGGATGGCTGCATCGGGTGTGGTTGTCTGAGCCTTGAGAATTGCGCGCTTTACAATCCGGCGGATCAGGCCGCGAAAAATGGGCCAGGACCACGATATCTGATGGGGGATCGGCCCCGGACCTCTGATTAACCGGACCCAATGAGCCTTTCATGCGTTTAGAGGGCGTAGTTCCACTGTACGAGGCGCCCCATGCCCCAAGATCCGCATCAATTTCTGGCACCTGGATTTTTGCGCCTTCTGGCCGTTGTTGCGGTTGTGGGGGCAGTTTTGGCTGTAGCGGGAAACATCGTCGGGTCCATCGTTGTGCCGGGGCACGATTTTGTCGCCGATACAATCAGCGACCTGGGTGCCGGACGCTTTGAGATCATTCAGGATGTCGCACTTTATGGATTTGCCGCAGCTTTGTGCGCGCTCAGCCTGGGGGCCGCGCATCTGCACAATGGTGCTACGCGGTGGTCGGGTCTGACGCTGGCGCTGATCCTGCTGGCGGTCTGCGTGATCATCATCGGCGCGCGCAACGAATATGGGGACGGTGACAACGAAGGCGTCGTGATCCATGTTTACGTCGTCTACGCACTGGGCGCGCTTTTCGCGGCTGTCTTTGCGCTGCTCGCGCTTGAAAGCCCGCGCTTTGGTGACTGGCTTGGCTGGTCATCCTGGACATGCTTTGGACTGTGGATCGTCGGCGCGCCCGTCTTTTTCATGCTTCCAACCGAATGGGATGGGCTGTGGGAACGGGGCCTTGGATTGATCTGCGTGGTCTGGAGCATTCTATTCGGCGTCGCGCTGTGGCGCTTTGCCGGACGTCAGCAGACAGGTAACTGATAACAGCCCATCGGTAGGCGGCTAACAGAACGATCTGACAGGATTGCCCTGGATCAGCCCTGCTTGGAAACCTGTGTAAACTCCAGCTCGACCGGGGTCTCACGTCCAAAGATCGATACCGTCACCTTGAGGCGCTGGTTCTCGTCGTCGACTTCCTCGACCATACCATCGAAGTCCTCGAACGGGCCATCGGCCACTTTGACCTTCTCGCCGATTTCGAAATGGATCAGCGTGCGCGGTGCCTCTTCGCCTTCGGCGACACGGCCCAGGATGGCTTCGACCTCGGCGTCGCGCATCGGCATGGGGCGGCCTTGCGGGCCCAGAAAACCGGTAACACGGTTGATGGAGTTGATCAGGTGGTAACCCTGATCGGACATTTCCATGTGCACCAGAACGTATCCGGGCATAAAGCGACGCTCTGTCGTGACCTTCTTGCCGCGGCGGACCTCGATCACTTCTTCGGTGGGCACCAGCACTTCGTCGATCTGATCCCCGAGGCTTTGATCCTCAACGGACTGACGGATTTGCTCTGCGATCTTTTTCTCAAAGTTCGACAGGACACTGACCGAATACCACCGTTTTGCCATCTCGCTAAAGGCCTCTGCTTGGGGTGCCGTCGGGGCGCTTGCCCGTCACACCTGATCTGTGATGCGATTCCAGAGCTTGTTCTGGCCTCGCCTGATAAAAAATCGGCGCGCAACTCGAATCGCCGCACGCCTGTCTTGCTCGGAACTGCGCAATACCGCTCAACCCGACTGGTTTCAAGTCAGACCTGCGATTTTTGGCAAATGGCGATTTAGCCGAAAAAGTTCAGCACTGTTTGCAGGCCACCACGGATCAGAATGTCCACGATTGCGAAGAAAATCGCAGTGAGGGCCGCCAGAATGAACACCATCACAGTGGTCAGCATCACCTCGCGGCGGGTGGGCCAGACGACCTTGGCAACCTCAGCACGTACTTGCTGAAGAAACTGGAACGGATTTGTGATGGCCATGCCTGCGGTATCCCTTGCTGCCTGATCGCGATGTAACGGCAGTCTGCGGTGGTTTCAACCCTGCATGCGAGGTGGATCAGGCGTCAGATTCGCGCAAACCGGACAACCGTCGGTCCAGTGCCGCGTCATGGCGCGCCTCTGCTTCTGCGATATCGCCAAAGTCTGGCAGATACAGGCCATCCACAGATCCTTCGGGGAACCGATCAAGAAATGCGTCAAACCGCATGGCGAAATTATCCAGACGGCGGTGCAATTCTGCGGATCGTGATGGGCTACGCCGGGCGTGCCATCGCGCGATGGCCATCGTGCGCCGCCAAAACCCGTCATAGCCGAGGATCAGCAAGATGCCGACGAAGATGAAGGCCAACAGGAAGAACAGCCCCAAAACCAGCCAAGGGCGGAAGTAAACCAGCAACAGACTGCCGGTGATCAGGATATGCTTTGGCTTGGGTCGGTATCCGGTGATGCGGGATTTGAGGCGTGCCACAAGACCCGCAATTTTGCCTTCAGCCTTCTTTTGATCCGCTATGACCTTGTGAACCACATCCTTTGGTGCCGCTTCAGTCGGAGCGGGTTGTCTCGCGACCAGGGCCACGACTGTGTTTTCGAGATCGGCTTCCGGCTCATCGACTGCGTCAGGGGCGCGATTTTCGTCGTCTGCTACAGCGTCGGGACCAGTTGCGTCCATCGCAGGCTCCGTGGTTTCGACTTCGGGGTTCTTAATGGCCGGTTCAACAGCGGGACTGGCCACCTTGGCGCTGTCTTCGCGCGCCAAAAGGTTGCGAATGGCCGCCAGAGAATTGGGGTCAAGATCGTCGGCCGGGGACGGTTGTTCAGTCTTTGGATTTGCTGTCATTGTCGTCTCTCTCACGCGTTGCCCGCAGGGATACCGCAGAGATCGGACCGTTCGGCGGCGTTTTTGTGGCGGAAGTGTGGCTTCTCGTCGTCGCGACATTGGATGTGCGGCGCTGCGACCAAACCACGGAAATGAGAACGATCAGTCCGCCGGCGACCGTGGTCAGAGGTGGGGCCTCGCTGAGAATGATAAGTGCGAGGACCGGGGCGAGGGGCAACTCAAGCGTGGACAAAAGCGCGGTCTCGGCTGCTGGCAGGCGACGCGCGCCTTCCGACAGCGTGACAGACGCGACAGCAAAGACCAGTCCGAATGCCGCAAGCGTCGGTATCTCAGCGAGTACAGTTTGCATCGGATCAGAAAATCGTGCGGCAATGGGCAAGAGAACAATGGATGAGAGCGCCGCTGGAAGCGCCGCCGTCGTAGCAGGGAACCTGCGATAAATCACCATGATCCCTGCCAGCATTGCTGTCATGAATAGGGCCAGCGCGTCGCCCGCCAATGTACCGCCACCCAAAGAGCCAGACACAATAAGTGCTACGCCGGAAAATCCTGCAACACTTGCAATCATAACCGTCCGGGTGGGGCGTTCCCGGGTCAGTGCCCACGACAGACCTGCCGCCAGAAATGGCGCAGCGCCATAGATTAACGCAACATTGGCCACCGATGTCAGCTTGAATGACGTCACAAAGGCGGCGCTGCCCGCTGCGCCCAACCCGACCACCAACAGCGCTGGGATCCCGAAAGCCCGGATTTCTGACCCCAGCCGTCCGCGCAACAGTAGATAAAACAACGTAAAGGCTGCTGCTGTCAGTCCCCGCCAAAAGATTACCTGCCAGGCGTCCGCCGTCACGCTTTTGGTGAAGATGCCGGCGGTGCTGAAGACGACCGCCGAAAGAACGACAAGCAGAGCGCCTGTATTGCGTTGGTTAGTGGCAAGCGAGGTCATGAGATGTCCTGATTGGGTCAGGGTCGTCTAATCGATCCCTCCTGACATCAGCTTGTCAGGAGTGTAGGGTGGGCACAAAAAAGGATGCCCATGTCGAAATCCAGCCGCCTTTTCGAAATCATCCAAATTCTACGCGCGGCTGAAAAACCGGTGCGGGCGCAGCAGATGGCACAGGTGCTGGAAGTGTCGGAGCGCACGATTTATCGCGATATCGCCAGTTTGCAGGCCATGCAGACCCCCATTCTGGGCGAGGCTGGTGTTGGCTATGTCATGCGCAAGGGGTACGACCTGCCGCCGATCAATCTTGAGGTTGAAGAGGCCGAGGCGATTGCCGTGGGGCTCAGCCTTATCGCGCGCACAGGCGATCCGGGGCTCTGGCGCGCAGCCGGGCGGGCATCGCGCAAGCTTCAGGCCGTGGCACCGGGCACCCGACGCCTGGTCACGTCAAGCTGGGGCCTGGACGAGATAAGCACCGTCGATCTGGGTCACCTCCGTGCGGCCATCCGCGAAGAGCGCAAGCTGGCGATCCGCTATGTGGACGGATCAGGCGCCGCAACAAAGCGGGTAATCTGGCCACTTGTGCTGATCTATTATGTTGATGCTGTGATGATTGCGGCGTGGTGTGAATTGCGCAAAGGGCTGCGCCACTTCAGGCTGGACCGAATTGAGCACCTGGCGACGCAAGAGGCGGATTTCAAAGGTGCGGGTGCGGCGCTGCTGCATGAGTGGGAACAGACACAAAAGGCACAAACGGTGACGACCCGCGCGCTTTCGATCGATTGAAGAAGGATGCAATTTGATGGTTTGGCTGGCAGGGGCTGAGGGACTCGAACCCACGACCCTCGGTTTTGGAGACCGATGCTCTACCAACTGAGCTAAACCCCTGTGCCGGGGCTTGGGGTAGTCGTAATTGCAGCAGGGATCAAGAGGGTTCGGCGCCGAGTATCGGGATAATTCAACTATGCGACGGCTGTCCGGTATGACGCATTGGCAGGAACATGCGCTCTGACGAAGATTATTTCGCGGCAACCTGACCCCTAGTCCCCCTGGACGAGGCCGATTGTTGCTTAGTCCTCCCAGATCGCGGTGGCCTGCATGCACGGGTGCCGATCGTCGACGACCGAATACAAGTGCCACTCTTCCGGGGCGTGCCGGACGACCTGCAACCGCAGCGCGTCTCGTGAAAATAGCGGGTGCAGGTTCCGGTAGGAAAAGAACATCGGCGCACTGCCCCGATGTCGCGTGGCAAGGTCCATCAACAGGTTGGCCTGTAACTGGGGCTGCACGACAATATCGGGGTACTTTTCGATGTTCTGTGCATAAGGCAGGTCGTAGTGAATCCGATGCGCGTTGAAGGTCAGGGCAGAGTACCGAAACAGAAGAGGCGTCGACAGGCTGTAAGGCTCGTCGATATCAAGGCCGCAAGGCACTGTTTGAAGCGCAATGTCAGGTTCGTCACCCGGGATCGGCAGATAGTCGATCTGCTGTCTTTCAAGGACGCAAAGCCCGGCATCCCCATGGATTTGGTGATCAAGACTGATCCGGAATCGTTCTTTTTCTCCATCGCCAAAACGCTCGACGTTGGCCACCTGCGTTGACCTGCCCAACGTTTCGCCCACTTTCAGTGGCTGGATGAACTCCAGGTGCCCTTCGGTGCTGACACGCCTGTTTTGACCCATTGGGGGGATCAGTTCACTTATCTGCCCGTTGCCGTCTTCGTGCAGATCCGTTGCCGGGAATGCAGAGGGAAAGGCAAACCAGTGCCACAAAGACGGTAGGGGCGACCCGTCCGCCAACGGCGCCGATGCGGCTTTGCCCAGCACCGTATGGATTTGTTTCGCCGTCTGTTCGGAGATGGCGCCTGAAAACGTCTCGGTTCTGTCGATCCAAGCGTTAAAATTGATCTGATCCATGGCCTCACACTTTATGCTAGAAAGCAACAAGATCGTTCGAAATGCGCCGATTTCAAGCGCGACGTGACTGAAAGACGGTAGAAAAGGACCCATTTAAATGCATACGCATATATTAACCATCACCTGTTGCTGGCAATTTTGCCGCCTGATGACGAGATGTCGCACGTCGCATTTTGTCCTGCATTCGGGCTTGGGTCTGGGTGAAAACCTAGTATCGTGCAGCGACAGTCCGTAATGCGGAAATGTCAGCGCCTGATATTTCCTGTTCGTTGGCAAGAATGTCTTCGATGGGCCAGCGCCACCAGGCAATCTCGCAAAGAGCAGCAGCATCGGAGGGGGAAAAGCGCCGCCTGATGATGCGTGCCGGATTGCCGGCAACGATGCAATAATCTGGCACATCCGCACAGACTACAGCGCCCGCGCCAACGATCACGCCGTTCCCCAGTGTGACACCCGGCAGAATGCGGGCACCCTGTCCTATCCAGACATCGTGGCCAATCACCGTGTCCTTGCCGGGCGCGGGCATGGAGGGTCGCCCGTCGTTCGACGCGTCGTCAAATATCGCGAAGGGGTAGGACGAAATACCGTCAAAGCGGTGATTAGCCGACGCGGTGATGAATACCGCACCATCGGCAATCTGACAGAACGAACCGATGTCCAGACGCTCAGGGCTGAAATCAAAGAGATAGGGGGCCAGTCGCGCGGACCAGTCCTCGGGCGGATCAAAAGCGCTGGCATAGGAATAGGCCCCCGCCGAGATGCGCGGGTGATCAATCGCCGCTGAAAGGAAAACCGTCCCGGTATGGGCGCTGCCGTCTGGCAAGATAACGGGGTATTTTGTATCGGATGGCGGGAAGGGCACGGGCGCAATGTCCTGCTTGCAGGTTGATAATGCCGTGTCATGCCACAAGTTGCATCACCGGCACACTCTTCGTCAGGTACGATGTGGCTGGGGGATTTTTACGCCCCGTCCTGATTGCAAAGCGCAATCCCTTGGTTTAGCCACACTTAACTTGACTTTACGCCTGTTAGGGGGGCTGCACATGGCCGAGATTGAACGCGAAACGATGGAATATGACGTAGTGATCGTCGGGGCGGGGCCTGCAGGCCTGTCGGCAGCGATCCGCCTCAAGCAGCTTGATCCGGACTGCAATGTCGTCGTGCTTGAGAAGGGCTCAGAAGTTGGCGCCCATATTCTGTCGGGCGCGGTGCTTGATCCGTGTGGGCTGGATGCGTTGATACCTGACTGGAAGGAAAAGGGCGCCCCTTTGAACGTGCCCGTCAAAGAAGACAAATTCTATATGTTAGGCGAAGCGGGTCAGCTGCGGGTGCCAAACTTCCCCATGCCACCCCTGATGAGCAACCACGGCAACTACATCGTTTCGATGGGCAACGTCTGTCGTTGGATGGCAGAACAGGCGGAGGAACTGGGCGTCGAGATTTTCCCCGGAATGGCCTGCTCTGAAATGGTGTATGGCGACAATGGTGAAGTCAAAGGCGTCGTTGCAGGGGTCTTCGGACTGGAGGCGGACGGATCCATCGGAGAAAACACCGAGCCGGGAATGGAATTGCACGGCAAATACGTTTTCCTGTCGGAAGGGGTGCGCGGCAGCCTGTCCAAACAGGTGATCGCCAAGTACGCGCTAGATGAGGGCAAGGAGCCACAGAAGTACGGCCTTGGCATGAAGGAGATCTGGGAGATCGACCCGGACAAGCACCGCGAAGGCTCTGTCACGCACACGATGGGCTGGCCGCTGAACAAGAATGCAGGCGGCGGATCCTTCATCTATCATCTTGAGAACAATCAGGTTTATGTGGGTTTTGTGGTGCACTTGGGCTACAAGAACCCGCATGTATTCCCCTACATGGAGTTCCAGCGCTTCAAGCATCATCCGATGGTGGCCGAGCTGCTGAAAGGCGGCAAGCGTGTGGCCTATGGCGCACGGGCGATCACGGAAGGCGGATATCAGTCGATGCCCAAGATGGTGGCCCCGGGTGTGGCGTTGCTGGGCTGCTCTGTTGGTATGGTCAACGTGCCGCGCATCAAGGGAAACCACAACGCCATGCTATCGGGCAAGGCCGCCGCTGAGGCGGCGATGGCCGCGATCAAAGCGGACAGATCGGGCGATGAGCTGACAGCCTACGAGAACGATGTGCGCACTGGCGCAATTGGTGCGGATCTCAAGAAGGTGCGCAATGTCAAACCGATGTGGTCGAAGTGGGGGCTCACGGCGTCGCTCGCCTTTGGCGGATTTGACATGTGGTGCAATACGCTGGGCTTTTCCGTGTTTGGGACGCTGGCGCATGGTAAATCCGATGCTGAGGCGACCGAGAAGGCCTCCAAGCACAAGCCGATTGACTACCCCAAACCTGACGGGACGCTGAGTTTTGACCGGCTGACCAATGTCGCCTTCAGCTTTACCAATCATGAGGAAAGCCAACCGGCGCACCTGACGCTGAAAGATCCAGATGTGCCGGTGTCAGTAAACCTGCCGGAATATGCCGGCCCTTCTGCGCGGTACTGTCCGGCGGGCGTGTATGAGTTCGTCGAAGAGGAGGGCAAGGACGCGCGCTTTGTCATCAACTTTCAGAACTGCGTGCATTGCAAGACCTGTGACATCAAGGACCCCAGCCAGAACATTGTCTGGACGACGCCGCAGGGCGGGGACGGCCCGAACTATCCCAATATGTAGTTTTGTTTCTGCGGTGCTCTGAGCGGGCGGCTTTGCCGCGTGCGATCTTACTTTCTGATGGGGGCTTTGCCCCCAAACCCCCAAGGTATTTCAACAAGGGTGAAAGGGGAAATCCGCTCACTTTGGCGTGGGCGGGATTGCCCTTGCCGTTGGGTCTGATACCGTTTGCCGGAGCAAGATGAGGCGGGTTCAGAAGATGATCAGGCAAGTGTTGGCGGCGATTGTCGCGGCGAGTATCGCGGGGCCGCTGGTGGCCGAGACGGCATCGGGGGCGTATCTGGCAGGCCGCCACGCCGCAGTGCGCAGCGATTACGCAGAGGCGGCACGGTATTATACCGAAGCGCTGGCGCGCGATACCAAGAACCCCGAACTGATGGAAAGTGCCGCATTGTCGTATCTGTCGCTGGGCCGCATTGAGCGGTCCGTGCCTTTGGCGCGGCAGATGGAGGCCAGCGGACAAAACAGTCATGTGGCGCATCTGATCCTGACCTCGCATCTGGCTGCCGAGGAGGACTTTGATGCGATCCTTGCCCGCGAGACAGGCACAGCGGGCATCGGCCCCTGGGTAGACGGACTGGTCAAGGCCTGGGCGTATCTTGGAACCGGTGATGTCACAAAATCGCTGGCCGCGTTTGATACGCTGAGCGAAGAACCCGGTATCAAGGGGTTCGTCATGTATCATAAGGCACTGGCCCTTGCGTCAGTGGGTGACTTTGAAGGGGCGGAAGCGATTTTCGCCTCGGACGCCGCAGGCGCGGCGGCGCAGACCAGGCGCGGTGCGATATCCTTTGCCAGGATACTGGCGCAGCTTGGTAAGTTCGATGAGGCCGTGCGCCTGATTAACGCCAGCTTTCCCGGCGGCACCGATCCTGAGCTGGACGCGCTGATCGCCGGATTTGAGGCGGGTGACCTGGCACCGTTCGATCAGGTGCGGGACGCGCGGGATGGCATTGCGGAGGTGTTGTTCACCTTTGCGGCCGTTTTGCGCAGTGAATCTGCAGGTGATTATTATGTGCTGCTGTATTCTCGCGCCGCGCGGTTCATCCGGCCCGATCACGTGGATGCCCTGCTTCTGACGGCGAACCTGTTGGAGAATTTGGGCCAGTACGATTTGGCGATTGCCGAATACAAAGCCATTGCCGCTGACAATCCGGCCTATCATGCTGCTGAGCTTGGCCGGGCAGGGGCGCTGCGCCGTTCGGACCGGCTGGACCAGGCGGTCGAGGTGCTGGAGCAACTGGCGCGCAGTCATGGCGAGCTGGCCGTCGTGCATTCCACTCTGGGCGATGTCTTGCGGAGCGAGGATGATTTCGCAGGGGCCATCGCCGCCTATGACCGCGCGATTGAACGAGTAGCCCCGCAAGCGCAGGTAAGCTGGGTCTTGTATTACTCGCGCGGCATCGCATTTGAGCGCTCTGGCGATATTATCCGCGCAGAAGAGGATTTCCGCGCAGCGCTTGAGCTTAATCCAGAGCAACCGCAGGTGCTGAACTATCTGGGGTATTCGCTGGTGGAAGAGCAGCGCAATCTGGACGAGGCGTTGGATATGATTGAGCGCGCGGTCAAGGCAAGCCCGGATTCGGGGTATATCGTCGATAGTCTGGGGTGGGTCTTTTATCGTCTGGGACGTTACGAGGAAGCTGTTGTGCAGATGGAAAAGGCGGTTCAGCTGTTGCCTGTTGATCCGGTGGTCAATGATCATCTTGGCGATGTGTACTGGGCCGTGGGGCGCGACCGCGAGGCCGAATTTCAGTGGCGGCGAGCGCTGTCGTTCATCGACCCGGACGCGATTGATGGCGAGGCCGATCCTGAGCGCATCCGGCGCAAGATCGAGGTGGGGCTTGATGTTGTGCTGGAGCAAGAGGGTGCCGCGCCCCTGAAAGTGGCGAATGACGGCTGATGGTGCGTAAAGGCTTTGCGGTCACAAGCTTTGCGCCCGCCAAGATAAACCTGGCGCTTCATGTGACCGGTCAGCATGAAAACGGCTATCATTTACTGGATACCTTGGTGGCGTTTGCTGATATTGGCGACCGCGTGACGCTGCACACCGAAAGAGGTAGCGCCCTGCGTGTGACGGGCCCCGGGCGCGCCGGGGTGCCAGCATCGGATGACAATATCCTCAGGAAGGTCGCGGCAAGGTTCTGGACGCAGGATGAGGCGCTGTCTATCGACCTGGAGAAACATTTGCCTGTCGCTTCTGGAATTGGTGGGGGATCGGCAGATGCGGCGGCGGCCTATCGGGCCATGAAGGCTTTGCGTACTTGGACAAAGCGACAGAGGCAGGACGCGCCGGGACGCGAAGATACCGACGCCTTATTTCAGATCGGGGCGGACGTGCCGATGTGTGTGCTGTCAGAGCCAGCGAGAGTGCAGGGTTTCGGCGAAAAGATTGCCCCGATCAAGGATTTCCCGGTCTTGCACGCAGTGCTGGTTAATCCGGGTGTGGCGGTCAGCACGCCAAAGGTCTTTGCCGCGTTGCAAGACAGGGTGAACGCCCCGATGACGGCGCTATCTGACCCGCTTACGGCGGTCACACTGATGGATTGGCTGCAGGCCCAGCGAAATGATTTACAGGCACCCGCGATCACGCTTGTGCCAAATATTGAAGACGTGCTGACCCGGATCGGCGACACTCAAGGGTGCAGGCTGGCGCGAATGTCAGGGTCTGGGGCGACGTGTTTCGGGCTTTACGGGGCGCGGGACGAGGCCGATCAGGCAGCAGAGGCGGTCATAGCCTGTCGTCCAGACTGGTGGGTCAGATCCAGCACGCTGACCGGTCAGGATCTGGTGGCGCCAAAGCCGCTTTAGCTCAGCCTGCTGACGACGTAATCGGCCAGATCGGCAAGGGTTTCTTTCAGCTCGTGTTCAGGCAGAGGGGACAGGGCCGATTTCGCCTTGTCCGCCCAGGCACGTGCATCGGATTCAGTTGCATCCAGTGTGCCATGTTTATCCATCAGGGTCAGCGCCTGATCAAGATCCGCTTCGTCCTGCTGACCCTTTTCGATGGTGCGCGCCCAAAAGGCGCGTTCTTGGGCGTTGGCCTGTGCGACGGCCTTGATCACCGGCAGCGTCAGCTTACCCTCGCGAAAATCGTCGCCAATGTTCTTGCCGGTGCTGCCCGCGTCACCGCGATAATCCAGCAGATCATCTGCGATCTGAAACGCAATTCCCAGCGCATCACCATATGCAAAGAGCGCCTTGACCCTATCCTCAGGCGCATCTGCGATCACCCCGCCCACTTCGGTAGCGGCAGAGAAAAGCGCGGCGGTCTTGCCGCGTACGACCTGCAGATAGATGCTTTCGTCCGTCGCCAGGTTGTTGGCAGCTGTCAACTGCAGCACTTCGCCTTCAGCAATGGTCGCGGCTGCGTTTGACAGGATCTTCATGACCCGCATCGACCCGGGTTCGGTCATCAACTGAAAGCTGCGTGCGAAAAGATAATCGCCGACCAACACCGATGACTGGTTGTCCCACAGCAAATTTGCCGTTGGCCGCCCGCGCCGCTGGCGGCTTTCATCGACCACGTCGTCATGCAGAAGCGTGGCGGTGTGAATGAATTCAACGGTGGCGGCCAGATGCACGTGGTAGGGGCCATTGTAGCCACACAGCCGTGCCGCCGCGAGTGTCAGCATGGGCCGCAGGCGTTTGCCCCCTGCGCCAACGAGATGCGCGGTTACCTCGGGGATACGCGGCGCATGTTCAGAGGCCATCCGTTCAGCAATCAGAGTACCAACGGCTGTCATATCTGCAGACAAATAGGTCGCGAGGCGGTCATGCGGTTTGGCTTGGGCGTCGTTTTTCGTCAACATCTCTGGGTCCAAGGCTCGACAAAGGGGGGCGAGTTCCCCTACATCGTTGATATGCAGGAACTTTTGCGCAGCACCGACATCACCATCATCGCCTTTGCCACAGCGCTCCTTGAAGGCGAGGATATAGCCTGCTTCGAGCAGGACGTAAACATGAGCGTGCTGGAAGGCGGCATCGGGATTTTCCCCCGTCGGTTGATGGTGCGGCCGGATGATCATGCGGCTGCGGTGAAGGTATTGCTGGATAATGATATCCCGCTGGGCCTGTGATCAAAGACGCCCGGGACGATTTGACGCAAGACGCCTATTTGGGCGGCAAGGTTAAGCTATGGCAGCCGCGTAAAGGGTATCGGGCAGGGATCGATGCAGTTTTGCTTGCTGCCGCCGTTCCGGCATCAACCGGTCAATCTGTTCTTGATCTTGGCTGTGGCGCTGGGGCGGCGATGCTCTGCCTTGGCGCGCGTGTGCCCGGGTTGACCTTGACAGGGGTCGAACGGGACGCCGCGTATGCGTCGCTTGCGGCACGTAACGGACCGGCGCTGGAGGTGGTGGAGGCCGATATCAACGACTTGCCTCTGTCGATAAGGGAACGGCAGTTTGATCACCTGATGGCCAACCCGCCCTATTTCGATCGCGCAGCATCCCGCCCTTCGGCAGACAGCGCACGCGAGGCGGCGCATGGGGCGCAGACACCACTGGCCGACTGGGTTCGGATTGCAGGAAAGCGCCTAAAGCCCAACGGCTGTGCGACATTCATTCACCGGGCAGAGCGGTTGCCGGATCTCTTGCGTGCCATGCCGAAAGACTTGGGGTCGATCGCGGTTTTGCCCCTCGCGGCCCGTCACGGACGGGCGGCTGACAGGGTGATCCTGCGCGCTTTCAAGAACCGACGCGGACAATTCCGCCTGCTTGCACCACTTGTCATGCATGAAGGGGCGGCGCATCTTGATGACGCGGTGGATGACTATACCCCGATGGTGCGATCCGTGCTCCGCGATGCCGCCGCGCTTGAATTTTAGCAATTCAATCACATTTTAAGTGATATCGCTGCACGGCAGCGTGACTTGGGAACGCAAACGTGGTTCCCTTAGGACACCCATATCATCAAGGAGGATTACATGGCTTTGAACGCACATCTGGAGACTCTGAAGCGCAAGCACACCGAACTGAGCGACGCAGTCGAAATGGCGCAACGTTCCCCCGGCATTGATGATCTGGAAGTGGCGACCATGAAGAAAGAGAAGCTTCGCCTCAAAGAGGAGATTACGAGGCTGTCGAGTTAGACGGCAGACCCTTTAGCGGATGCGCGCGCGGCAAAGCCGGCGCCGCCCGTAATCAAAAGCGCCGCCCAGATCAGCGTACTGTTGGGGGCGGCCACCCCAAAAAGAACCAGAACCAGCGTTGAGAGCAGCGGGGCAGCGTACGAGCTTGTGCCCAGAAGCTGAATATCGCCTTGTTTGACCCCGATATCCCAAACATAGAAAGCCAGCCCAACTGGTCCAAGGCCGAGGCCCGCAATCGCGGCCCAACCCAATGCCGTGGTAGGGAGCACAGTTTCCTCGAACATCAAATGCAACGGAAGTGACAGGGCGGCGCTGGCAATGCAAAATACCGCCACCGTGGCCGTTGGTGCCGTACCAACAAGGCGCGACAGCACGGAATAACCCGACCAGGTCAGCGCGCAAAGGACGGCCAGCAGATAGCCCGGAAAATGCTGAGGTGACAGCCCCACGCCCCCACCGGTGATGATCAGCGCGGCGCCCGCAAATCCAAGGCACGCGCCTAACAGATGACCCCAGCGCAGCCGCTCGCCCGGCAAAAGACCTGAAAAGAGAACGATCAGTAACGGCCAGAGATAGGCAATGAGCCCCGCTTCGGCCGCGGGCGCGAGGCGCAGCGCTGAAAAGTAGAGCGCGTGATAGCCAAAAAGACCAAATGTGCCAAAGATATAGACCCGCAACGGCACCTGCCGCAAAGCTGCCAGCGATCCTGTGATCGCGATCCAGATCAATCCCAGTGTGCCACCAATTGCAAAGCAGAGGGCATTCAGCAACAGCGGCGGGGTTGGGCTGGATCCGACCGTAAAAAGCGCCAGCAATGCCCAAAGCAGGACTGCGACAAAACCAACGGCCGTCGCGCGGGATCGGGTCATGTCACGTCGGGCTCCAACATCTCGAAACTATTGGCTGTATCTGACAGTTTATCGATCTCCTGCAATATCCAATTCTTGAAGGCATCAATTTGTGGCCGGTCCTGCATCCCTTCGGGACAGATGAACCGGAAGCGCCCATTGACCGGCAGTGCGTGTGGAAAAGGGGCGACAAGGCGGCCTTCGGCAAGATCCTTGATCACCAGCGCGCGGCGTCCCAATGCGACGCCGACCCCGGCCAGGGCGGCATCAATGGCATGATCGGCCTGGCTGAAGCTGGGGCCGCTGCGGGGCGGCGCATCCATCCCCATGGCCGTAAACCACGCCCCCCAGTTCACGTCTGGCTTCAGAAAATCTATGGATTGGTCATGGATCAGGGGCGCTTGGGCAAGTGCCTGAAGGCCACCATAGGTCGCCGCCAGTTCGGGGACCATGACAGGGACCACCCATTCTTCGGCCAAGGGCAGGGAATAGAGCCCCTTGTCCGGGCCGGTTCCGAACCGGATCGCCACATCAATGTTATCACGGTTGAAATCCATGATCCGCAAGCTGGCCGAAAAGCGCAATTCGATTTCCGGATGCGCCTGCGCAAAGTCAAAAAGGCGCGGGGCCAGCCACTTGGCGGTAAACGCAGGGCCGGCTGTCACGGTCAACGTCTGGTGGTCCTGCGTGCGCAGCGCGGCCCGCCATCCGGCGCTCAGACGCTCAAAGGCGGCTTGAGTGTCGGGGGACAGAGCGCGGCCGGCGTCGGTGAGGGTTACAGCGCGGTTGAGGCGGTGAAAGAGCGGGGCGCCCAGGTGTTCTTCGAGGGACTTGATCTGAAAGCTGAGGGCGGCGGGGGTTACGTTCAATTCCGCTGCGGCTTGTGCAAAGGACATGTGCCGGGCGGCCGCGTCGAAGGCGCGCAGGGCGGTGAGGGGAGGCAATCGGTCTGACATATTCAGTTAAGTACAGCTTAACTGAAGGTTTGAAAAGTCTCGTTTGTCAACTGGCTATGCAAGGGTCATATTCAAATCAATCAAGTGATACTGAACAATCCCCGAAAGGACCCCGCCATGTTTGAAGCAAGCACAAACCCCGACACCCGCCGCGCCATGCAGGATGCCCATGAGGCCCGGAGCCGCGCGATGGCAAACGTTTGGGGCTGGCTTTTTGCACCGACGTCCCGCTGAACGATCGCGACGTTCTTACGAGACGCGAAAGGGCCGGATCCTGTGATCCGGCCCTTTTTGCGACGTCGGTATAACGTCGGTATTCTGTCGGTATCGCGCCGGTGTTCAGACGAAAAACTGCGCGCCGTTGGCCGAAATTGTTGAGCCATTGACAAAGCCCGCATCATCCGCCACCAGGAATTTCACGCAGCGCGCGATTTCCTCGGGCTCTCCGAGACGGCCCGCAGGGATCTGCGCAATGATGCTTTCGCGGACCTTTTCTGGCACTGCCATAACCATGTCCGTGCCGATGTAGCCGGGGCAGATTGCGTTGGCGGTAATGCCTGCGCGCGCGCCTTCCTGGGCCAGTGATTTCACGATGCCCAGATCGCCCGCTTTGGTCGCGGCATAGTTCACTTGTGCGAACTGACCTTTCTGGCCGTTGATCGAGGAGATCACGACGATACGGCCAAACTTGCGCTCGCGCATACCGGGCCAGATCGGGTGGACCGTATTGAAGACACCAGTGAGGTTGGTATCGATGACCTGATGCCATTGTTCGGGCGTCATCTTGTGGAAGGGCGCGTCACGGGTGATGCCTGCGTTCGCCACGATGACTTCGATCGGGCCGAGGTCGGCTTCGACCTGTGCAAGGCCCTCTTTGGAACTGTCGTAATCGGCGACGTTCCACTTATAGGTCTTGATGCCTGTCTCTTCGGTAAAGGCGGCGGCGGCTTCGTCGTTGCCCGCGTAGGTGGCGGCAACGGTATAGCCTGCGTCTTTGAGTTCTTTCGAGATGGCGGCGCCGATTCCGCGGCTGCCTCCGGTGACAAGGGCTACTCGGGACATGGGGTCCTCCAATTTGGTCAGGTAATGTTATTTCTTGGCGAGCGGTGGGCGCGCAAGATTATTGCGCGCCCGATGTGGCTTTTAGGGCCGTTCGAGGCACATGGCAACACCCATACCGCCGCCGATGCACAGGGTGGCGAGACCTTTTTTGGCGTCGCGGCGTTTCATTTCGAAGAGAAGCGTGTTGAGGATACGTGCCCCGGAGGCGCCGATGGGGTGGCCGATGGCGATGGCGCCGCCGTTCACGTTCACAATCGCCGGATCCCAGCCCATGTCCTTGTTCACAGCACAGGCTTGGGCTGCGAAAGCTTCGTTGGCTTCGACCAGGTCAAGGTCTTCGGCTTTCCAGCCTGCCTTTTCCAGCGCCTTGCGCGACGCATAGATCGGGCCGACGCCCATGATCGATGGATCAAGGCCTGCGGTGGCGTAGGAGGCGATGCGCGCCAGCGGCTCGATGCCGCGCTTTTCGGCCTCATCTATGCTCATCAACAAGGCACCTGCCGCGCCGTCATTGAGACCGGAGGCGTTGGCGGCGGTAACTGAGCCGTCCTTTGTAAAAGCGGGCCGCATCATTTGCATTGCTTCGATATTGGCGCCGTGGCGAATGTATTCATCGCTGTCGACGGTGATGTCGCCCTTGCGGTTGGGCACGGTGTAGGCGACGATTTCGTCGGCGAATTTGCCCGCTTTCTGGGCCGCTTCCGCCTTGTTTTGTGATCCAACGGCGAATTCGTCCTGCGCGTCGCGGCTGATCTGCCACTTCTCGGCGACGTTTTCAGCCGTCTGGCCCATATGATAGCCGTTGAAAGCATCCCAGAGGCCGTCCTTGATCATGGTGTCGATCAGTTTCATGTCGCCCATCTTTTGACCGGCGCGCATGGCCTGGGCATGGGGGGACATGGTCATGTTTTCCTGACCACCGGCGGCGACGATGTCGGCATCACCCAGCTGAATGTGCTGTGCGCCAAGGGCGACGGCGCGCAATCCGGAGCCGCAGACCTGATTGATCGACCAGGCAGCAGATTCCTGTGGAAGGCCGGCATTGATGTGGGCCTGACGGGCAGGGTTCTGGCCCTGAGCGGCGGTCAGCACCTGACCGAGAATCGTCTCGCTGACTTCGCTTGCGTCAACACCTGCACGGGCGACGATTTCTTTCAGCACGGCGGCACCCAGATCATGGGCGGGCGTGTTTGCGAAAGACCCACCAAAGCTGCCAACGGCAGTTCGGGCGGCGGATGCGATGACGACATTGGTCATGGATGGTTTCCTCTACCTAATTGGCAGGGAAACTTGTGTCGCGCACAGCACACGGCATGCTGCGACTCCCCCGCCTTCTGAGGCGGATATACTGCAATCGCTGCGCTGCGGCAACTGAGGGTTCTGTGACGGGGGCGAAAGGTGGCTTGGCCGGCAGTAAGCTATCCTGCTGCCTGGCGCCGGGCGCTGCGCAGCCACGCGGGCCGTGTTGTCGGCGCAGAGAAGTAGTATCCCTGCAGACAATCGACCCCCATATCGGCCAGAACGGCGGCATCCTGTGGGTTTTCCACCGATTCCGCCACCACCAGCATGTCGAAGTGTTTTGCGATCGACAGCATTGCGCCCATCAGCGCGCGGTTGTCCGCGTCCTGCGCGATGCCTCTGACAAATTGTCCGTCGATCTTGAGCAGGTCAAAGAAAAAATCCCTGAAGTACCGGATAGCCGTCTGCCCCGCGCCAAAGTCGTCCAGCGCAAAACAGACGCCGAATTCCTGCATTTCCGCCATGAAATCAGCGACAATTTCGGGCACCTGCATGGCCGAACTTTCAGTGATTTCCAAAATCAGCCGTTCCCCCAGGGTGGCATCGCGTTTCATGAACCGGCGCATCGTGTCATTCCACGCCCGATATCCGATGGAGCGGGCGGACATGTTGATCGACAGGCGCAGGTCGGGATTTTGCTGCAGCGTCATCAGCCCCATGCGCAGGGCCAGCACATCGATGTCGCGGCCCAGTTCATTGTCTTCGATCACCGGCATGAAATCTGCGGCCGGGATGATGCGGCCGGTTTCATCAAGCAGACGCATCAGCCCCTCGTGAAAGGCGACGCGATCGGGGTTTTGCGCCAGCATCACCGGCTGGTAGGCCAGCAGTGTCTGTTTGTGCCGCACCGCATCACGCACCATTTGCAGCACAGATCGGTCGCGCTGATTGACGGCGTGGTTGAGTGGGCTTTGCAAGGCCACGGGGGTATCGACAAATCTGCGTTTCAATTGGTTGGCCACGGCGATACACTCTTGTTTGCGTCCGGACCACATTGGCGCATAAGTCCATAATCAGGTGTTAATCGGCTGATTTATGGATAATTGGCGCGTTTTGTGCATGGGTTTTGGAGAACAAGATGGAGCGTTGTGGCTGGGCCGGGCCGGAACCGATTTACGTTACCTACCATGATACCGAGTGGGGCGTGCCCGAGTACGACAGCCGCGCGCTGTGGGAAAAGCTGATCCTGGATGGGTTTCAGGCGGGGTTGAGCTGGATCACGATTCTCAAAAAGAGGGAGAACTTTCGGGCGGCGTTCGAGGGGTTTGATCCGCATGTGGTTGCCGGATGGGGCGAGGCCGAGGTTTCGCGCCTGTTGCAAGACGAAGGCATTATTCGGCACCGGGGCAAGATCGATGCGACGATCACGAATGCGCGCGCATGGATCGATGTTGAAGAGCGTGGCGGGTTTGACCAATTCATGTGGCGCTACGTGGACGGGGTGCCCCTGCAAAATAGCTTTGAGACTCAAGCGGATGTGCCCCCAAAGACGGTGCTGTCAGAGCAGGTGTCAAAGGACCTCAAAAAGGCCGGTTTCAAGTTTTGCGGACCCACCATCGTCTATGCCTGGATGGAGGCCTGTGGGTTGGTCAACGATCACATCGTGACTTGCCATCGGCATGCGTTCTGTGCGGGCATGGGGCGGGGTGGCAAAGAATAGCGACATTGCGGGCGCCTGACCCCATTGACACGGGGCCGAACCCCCGTATAAGCGCGGCTTCATTGGTGTTGGTGGCCCCCGCAAGGGGATGCCTGTCGGGGGAAACCCAGAGGACAACGCCCTTTATAACTTAAAGGAGAACAGCCGTGACCAAACGCACCGCTGCCAAGCACAAACTCGACCGCCGGATGGGCGAGAACATCTGGGGCCGTCCGAAATCCCCCGTCAACCGCCGCGAATATGGCCCCGGCCAGCACGGCCAGCGTCGCAAGGGCAAGCTGTCCGATTTCGGCATCCAGCTACGCGCCAAGCAGAAGCTCAAGGGCTACTATGGCGATCTGACCGAAAAGCAGTTTCGCCGCATCTACGGTGAAGCCGAGCGTGTCAAAGGCGACACCGGTGAGAACCTGATTGGTCTGCTGGAACGGCGTCTGGACGCGGTTGTCTACCGCGCCAAGTTCGTGGCCACCGTTTTTGCCGCCCGCCAGTTCGTGAACCATGGCCATGTCCGGGTGAACGGCAAGAAAGTGAACATTCCCTCGTACCGCGTTAAAGAGGGTGATGTGATTGAGGTCCGTGACCGTTCCAAGCAGATGGCGGCACTGCTCGAGGCCACACAGCTGCCCGAGCGCGATGTGCCCGATTACATCGAGGCCGACCACTCCAAGATGACGGCGACATTCGTGCGTACGCCCGGCACCGGCGATGTGCCGTACCCGGTCATGATGGAGCCGAACCTCGTCGTGGAATTCTACGCGAAGAACTAAAGTTCGTCGCTACACCCGCTAAGAGGGCCGTGCCGTAAGGTGCGGCCCTTTGCGTTATTGGTCGGGGTGACGGTAACGGCTGCCACTGAAGAATATGTTCCCCGGACGTTTGATGCGCACACCGCTACGGTCGAGCCTGAAACCGCGTGCCTCTAACACCTGGCGCGTCATATGCCCGATCATCTGCTTTTTCTGATGATGGGCGACGCGGGAACCGAAGCGATCAAGCAGATCCGGCGACAGAGGTTCAATGGCGGGGCGGCCGAGATAAGTCGCCGTTTCCATGCGCAAGATGGTTTTTTCTTCTTGGAGGTAGGCCCAAAGTGAGGCGCCATCCAGGGCCCGAAAGGCACCTTCGAATTTGTCCGGTCGGTAGATCAGCATCCGGTGGGAGCCTTTCCGTACTGGGGTCGGCGTTTATGCGCGCGGCGCGCATCTTGATGACATGTCGTTATTGACATGTCGTCGTTGGTGATACCCCAGAGGAGTTAATGAACCGTTGAGATTTCCCTTTGTGGGATCATTTTCCATATGCGGGCCATGCCATGAGCGAAGAGGCTTGATTGGGTAGGGTGCAACCTGGGTTCGCCTGGCGACAAAACGCAGCGCCCGATCTGCGCGGGTCAGAGGGGCGCTCCCTTCTGGAAAGTTGAGCCGTCGGAACGTGTCATTTTTGATCAAAGGCAGAAGTTCCAGAGCACTGTCAAAGCCGCCTGTCAAAAAAGGGATCGGCCGTCGTGTCCCTGCGCGCTGCCGATACCAAAGACGACATGTCAAATACGACATGTCGTCTTTGGAACGACCTCGCCATTTGGAACGACCTCGCCATTTGGAACGACCTCGCCATTTGGAACGACCTCGCCATTTGGAACGACCTCGCCATTTGGAACGACCTCGCCATTTGGAAGGACCTTGCCATTTGGAAGGACTTCGCCCTTTTGAAGGACCTCGCCATTTAGAAGGACCTCGCCATTTGGAAGGCCCTCACCATTTGGAAGGACCTCAGCATTTGGAAGAACCTCACCAAATCTAAGGACCTCCCCTTCACAAGCGACTCACCCTTTGAATAAACCACGCCTTCTGGCATGCGCCGCCCCTTTCCGAGCGCCTTGGCTCTACGCCCAGCCCAGCCATCAGACAAACGGCTCTTGCATCTCAGCCCAGCAACAGTATCACGCTTCAACCCCGATCGCCCCAAGGAGCGCGCCAATGAAAATGCCATTCACCACCACCCGAATGCTGAATTTCGGCGATTGCGACATTTCCGGCACCGCTTACTTTCCCTCGTATCTCAACATCCTGAACGGTGTGAACGAAGAATTCTGGCTGCATCTTGGCTTTCCCTGGCACGAAATCATCTGGAAGGAACGCTGGGGCACGCCAACGGTGCATATCTCCTCGGATTTCTCCAGCCCGTCTTTCTTTGGGGAAGAGCTGACCTTCGCGGTCACGGTGCTCAAGGTGGGACGGTCCTCCATGACCATTCACCACGACATCAGCTGCAAAGGAGAAAAACGGTGGTCCAGCACGCAGGTGCTCGCGGCGTCGGATCTGGACAAGCACATTTCGATCCCTTGGCCTGAAAAAGTGAAAACCGCCTTGGAGGCCTGCCTGCCCGCGTAAGGCCACGTCAACGGCGGGCTGGCCTCCTTGCCTGCGCGCCGCTAGAAGGTGCGCAGCGATCAGAGGGATGCTGACATGAACAAGATCACGCCGCAGCCGGGCATCATGGATATTGCGCTTTATCAGGGCGGCAAATCTCATGTGGCGGGCCATGACAATGTGATCAAGCTCAGCTCGAACGAGAACCCGCTCGGGCCGTCCGAAAAAGCGATCAAGGCTTACCGCCACGCCGGGTTGAGCCTGCACCGCTATCCGTCCTCGGATCACACAGCCCTGCGTCAGGCCATTGCCGAGGTGCACAAGCTGGACGCGGACCGGATCATCATCGGATCCGGATCCGACGAGGTGATCAATTTCCTGTGTCAGGCCTACGCCGGGCCGGGCCGGGAGGTGGTGTTCACCGAACACGGGTTCGGCATGTACCGCATCAACGCCCTTGCCGCCGGGGCGACCCCAGTCGAAGTCAGGGAACGCGAGCGTGTGACAGATGTGGACGCCCTGCTGGCCGCCTGCACGGAAAATACCGCGCTGGTCTTCATGGCCAATCCCAACAACCCCACAGGCACAATGATATCCGCAGCCGAAGTGGCCAAGCTAGCGGATGGGCTGCCGCCGCAGGCCCTGTTGGTGCTGGATGGCGCCTACGCCGAATATGTCGACGGATTTGATGGAGGGGCCGCGCTGGTGGAAACACGGCAGAACGTCGTGATGACCCGCACCTTTTCCAAGATCTACGGGTTGGGGGGGCTGCGCGTCGGCTGGGGCTATGGCCCGAAGGACATCATTGATGTGCTTCAGCGCCTGCGCGGGCCTTTCAACGTGACCCAGGCCGCATTGGAAGCTGCCGAAGCGGCTGTGCGCGATCAGGCTTACGTGGATCATTGCCGGGCAGAAAATGCAAAGTGGCGGGTCTGGCTGTCTGATGCCCTGGCCGAGATTGGTGTGCCGTCGGATGTCTCTTGCGCGAATTTCGTCCTGGCCCGGTTTGCCGATGCGGGCGAAGCGCAGGCCTGCGATGCCTTTCTGCAATCGCATGGCCTGTTGGTGCGTCCGGTTGGCAGCTATAATTTGCCGCACTGCCTGCGGGTCACCGTGGGCGACGAAGCGTCGTGTCGCCGTGTCGTTCACGCCGTACGCCGGTTCAAGGCGGGGGAGGAACCCAGCAATGACTGAGCCTTATGGCCGTGTGGCCCTTATTGGGTTGGGATTGATCGCCTCGTCGATGTATTGGGCCCTGAAGCGCGCAGGCTTTGAGGGCGAGGTGACAGGCTTTGCCCGATCCTCCGAGACCCGGGATATCGCGCGTGAGATTGGTCTTTGTGACCGGGTCTGCGACACGCTGACAGACGCAGTGACGGACGCGGATCTGGTGGTGCTCTGCGTTCCGGTTGGTGTGATGGGAGCAGTCGCTGCGGAAATGGCGGACGCGCTCAAGCCCGGTGCCACGGTCACGGACGTGGGATCGGTCAAGAGCGAGGTCATCGCTGCCGTTGCGCCGCACTTGCCCGAAGGCGTACACTTTGTCCCCGGCCATCCGCTTGCCGGCACAGAGCATTCCGGCCCCCGTTCCGGATTTGCCGAACTCTTTGACAATCGCTGGACACTGTTGGTCCCGGTCGAGGGCACCGATCCAGACGCCATTGCCCGCCTGCGCAGCTTTTGGGAAAGTCTTGGCGCCAATGTCGAAGAGACGGGACCGGATCATCATGATCTGGTGCTGGCCGTGACCAGCCATGCACCGCACCTGATTGCCTACACGATGGTGGGCGTGGCCGATGATCTACGAAGGGTGACGGACGGCGAAGTGATCAAATATTCCGCCGCCGGTTTTCGCGATTTCACGCGCATCGCGGCCTCGGATCCGACCATGTGGCGCGATGTTTTTCTGAGCAACAAAGAGGCGACGCTGGAAATTCTGGGCCGCTTTACAGAAGAGCTTTTTGCCCTTCAGCGCGCGATCCGGCAGGGCGACGGCGATCATCTGCACGCTTACTTTACACGCACGCGAGCCATTCGGCGCGGGATTATCGAGGCGGGGCAGGATACGGATGCACCGAACTTTGGCCGGGGCGCAAAGAAGTGAGAGCAGCGGGGGCCCTTTTGGTGTTGCTGATTGCCGCTGGCAGTGCAGGCGCCCAAGGACCCCGAGACAGCCTGCGGCCGGTGCTGCGCGGTGGCGAAGCGGCCCTGCAGCCGGTTGACGTCGCGCCGTCGGGCGCCATCGCTCAGCCCGCGCGCGATACTGCGTCTGACCGTGCCCGGGATCGCGGTGGCTTGTTCAAATCCCTGCGTCCGCTTTTCAGGTCCCGAAAGGTCGAGAAAGAGGCCCGTGCGCAGCGGCGACTGCGCGAAAAAGGGGCAATTTGTGGTGATCTGGCCATTCAGGGAGAGGTCGTGGGCCGGGTGCCGGGGCGCATCAAGGGGTGTGGCATTGAAAATGCGGTAAGGGTCAAGTCGGTTGCGGGGATTCCGCTGAGCACGGGGGCGGTGATGGATTGTCGGACGGCCGGGGCGCTGAAATCCTGGATGGAGCGGTCAGCCAAACCGGCGATGTCGCGCAAGGGGGGTGGTCTGAAATCCGTCAAGGTCGCCGCGCATTACGCCTGCCGCACCCGCAACAACCGAAAAGGCGCCAAGATATCGGAGCATGGCAAGGGTCGTGCGATAGATATTTCCGGGTTCCGCCTGCAGAATGGGGCCGAAGTCAGCGTGCTGCAGGGCTGGAACAACCGCAGTTATTCCAAAGCTTTACGTAAGATGCACAAAGAGGCCTGCGGCCCTTTCGGGACTGTTTTGGGGCCAAATGCGGACAGATTTCATCGTGATCATTTTCACTTTGACACCGCGCGCTACCGCTCTGGCACCTATTGCAGATAGAATTCCGGAGCCGGGCCCAGATCAATCGGTCCAAGAGCCATGCGGCCTTGGGCGAAGGTCAGCGTGAGATCGAGGTCTTCGGGGTCTCCGGCGAGGTTGCCAAGCGCGCGGAACATCAGTTCTGATTGCCGCCGGACGGCAGCGGGCAGGACGCCCGAGCTTTCGGCCAGATCCAGCAGGCGGGGCCATTGAGAGAGCTGGATTTCGATTTCGCCGTCGGGTTGCCCGGTGTCGCTGAGCTGGATAATCCCCTGCGCGGTAAGCGCTACGGGGCCCCATGAAATGGCCATGTCGTGCAGTTCCACGACCCGGGCGCGCGGTGGCGTGCCTTCGGTGGCAAAACGGTCGAGCGGCTTGTCGAAGGTGACCGCGGCCTCGGCCAGCAGGCTTTCGAAGGTATCGGGCCAATCGTCGGGCAGAGCGATCAGGCTTCGCAGCAGCGGGCCGGGGGTCAGGTCTTCGGCACTGATCGCGATGTCGTAGCGCTGGGCGTCCTGCGCGTCTTGCACGGCGCTGATGTTGAGATCCTGTGCTTCGACCACAACGGCGTCGCCGATGCGCAGGAGCCAGTCTGCGCTGACGATACGGGCTTCCTGCAGGCTGAGGGTCGCGCCGGGCGTCACGCGTACCCCGGCCTGCGTATCCGCACCCTCAAACATCACATCGCTGGCGGGCGTTTCGAGCGTGATCGGGCTTTGCGGCAGATCGAGAGTCACGAACCCCGGCCAGTAAGTTGGCGCGCTGACACTGGCCTGATCGAGTGTCACGACAGTCGTTGTCGCCGGATCGGTCAGGCGCAGGTTCTGCAATCGGGTCTGGATCCGGAACGGAAAGCCGGACTGGCTGATTGTCGCACGCCAGCCGTCGCCCGCCTTGCTGGCAAACAGACGCTCTGCCCCTGTGCTTGCCCCGTAGCTGGCAAGGGCCCACCACGCGCACCACAGCACGACAAGGACAATGCACAATCGGATCAGCCAGCGCATAGATCGAAAACCCCTTTCCCTTGGGCGGTTGATGCGGTTTACCGGATCAAAAGGAGCAGCGCGATGACAATGTGGGTCTTTGGGTATGGCAGCCTGTTGTGGAACCCCGGCTTCGAGGTTTCAGAGGGTGTGATTGCGACACTGCCCGGCTATGCGCGGTCGTTTTGCATGCGGTCGATCCACCACCGGGGCACCGAGGATCATCCGGGGCTGGTTCTGGCGCTGGATGAACAACCCGAACAGGCCTGCGAAGGCATGGCGCTGCGGGTGGCACCGGGCAGCGAAGCCGCGACACTGGACTATCTTCGCGAACGTGAACTGATTTCGTCTGCCTACGTAGAAAAAGAGCTGACCGTACACCTGAGCGACGGGCGCGATGTGACAGCCGTGGTCTATGTGATCGACGAAGAGCACGTGCAGTATTGCGGGGGGCTGCCGCTGGAAGAACAGGCGCAGATCATTGCACGGGCGGTCGGCGGACGGGGGCCAAATACGGAATATCTTTACAACACGGCGAACCATCTCAGGGAGGTCGGTTTGCATGATCCAGCCCTTGAATGGTTACATGCGCGCGTGCAGGCGCTGGCGTCATAAAAACTTGGGCTTTGTGATCTTTTACGTATAAGCTGAATGCAGAGCAGGCATAAGGGTCAGGAGCAAGGCCGCATGGCGCAGCCAGACCAAAAATCACGGACACAATTCTCACAACCTGTGCGGCAGATTTCGCTGATGCTGATCGTGCTGGCGTTGACGGGTGCGGGCGCGTTTCTAGCACTGCCGTCGGTCTGGCCGATCTTTGCGCCGAACCCCTGGCTGAACGGCGTCATTCTGATGGTGTTTGTGATCGGTGTGGTCGCCTGTTTTTATCAAGTGGTGCAACTGGTCGGGTCGGTGCGCTGGATCGAAAACTTTGTGTCGGATACGCCAGACCCGGACACCACCGCGCCCACGATGCTGGCCCCGTTGGCGGCCTTGCTGCGTGCCCGTGGCGCGCGGATGCAGGTCAGTTCAAGTTCGACGCGGTCGATCCTTGATTCCGTTGGTACGCGAATAGACGAAGCGCGCGAGATCACGCGCTATATCGTCAACATGCTGATTTTCCTTGGCCTTTTGGGAACGTTTTACGGACTGGCCACGACTGTTCCGGCGGTGGTGGACACAATCCGCAGCCTTGCGCCTTCGGAAGGTGAGGGTGGCGTTGCGGTTTTCACCCGGTTGATGACGGGGCTTGAGGCGCAGCTGGGCGGAATGGGCGTTGCCTTTGGATCGTCGCTGCTCGGTCTTGCGGGATCGCTGGTTGTGGGTCTGCTGGAACTTTTTGCGGGCCATGGGCAGAACCGGTTTTATCAGGAATTGGAAGACTGGCTGAGTTCGATCACGCGGGTGGGCTTTTCGGCGGGCGATGATGCCACGGGCGAACAGCAGATCATGGCCTCTGTCGTCGATCACATGGCTGAGCAGATGGAGAGCCTGACACAGATGCTGACACAGTCGGATGTCAGCCGTGCAATTGTCGATGAAAAGCTGGGCAAGCTGGCCGATGCCGTGGATCGCATGACCACCCGGATGGAACTGCAATCGGACCCAGAAACGAACCGGGGCATGGCCGCCGCGCTGTCACAGATTGCCGAAGGGCAGGAACGTATGATCGGGGCGCTTGAAGCGCGCGTCGAAGGCGAGGGGATTGACGCAGAAAGCCGGATGCGGCTGCGATCGATCGATGTCCAGATGCTGCGCATCCTCGAAGAGATTTCCGCAGGCCGGCAGGAGACGATGGCGGAATTGCGCAATGACATTTCGCTTTTGGCCAAGGCCATGTCGGGCGCGCGTGAATCGCAGGGCCAGCCGCGTACATTCCGCGTAACGAGCCCTGACGCGCCGGATGACGGACTGTCCTGAACATGGCGCTGTCGCGACGCACAGGTTCACGGTTTCAAAGCTCCATCTGGCCTGGCTTCGTGGACGCAATGACCGGGCTGTTGCTGGTGCTGATGTTCGTGCTGACGATTTTCATGATCGTACAGTTTGTTTTGACCGAACGGATCACCGGACAGGAAACAGAGTTGGACACTCTGGCGGGCGAAGTTGCGGCATTGGCGCAGGCGCTGGGGCTGGAGGAACGCGACAATGCGCAGCTTGAACAGCGATTGGGCGCGCTGAATGCCTCGCTTTCCAATGCGCGGGATGAGGCAGCGCAGCAGGCGGCATTGATTGCTTCACTGACGTCAGAGCGCGATGCCCAGGCAGCAGCGCTGGATGCCGCTGCGGCGCGGATCACCGGGTTTGAGGCGCAGGTGGCGGGGCTGCTGGCGCAGCGCGATGATGCGCGGTTGCAGATTGAGGGGCTGGAGACCCGGCAGGCCGAGCTGTTGAGCGCGCAGGAAGCGCTTGATCTGGCGCTGGCGTCCGCGCGTGATGAGGTCGATGCACAGGAAGAAGCTGCGCGTCTGGCCGCAGCCCGCCGCGAGGCGCTGGATGCGCTGGTGGCAGACCTACGTGCGCGCAATGCAGAAACGGAGGCGCAGCTTGCGCAGACGGCCGAGGCGTTGAGCGCAGAAGAGACCGCGCGCCTGACCGAGGCTGCGGCGGCTGAAGCGTTACGCGCGCGACTTGAGGATGCCGATGCGGAACTGACGGCGATGACGCTGGCGCTGGAGCGGCAGCGGCAGGAGGCCGAGGATACGCTGACCTTGCTGGCGGCGGCGCGGGCGGCAGAGGATCAGTTGGATGCGCAGTTGGCGGCGGCCCTGCTGAGCTTGCAATCGGCAGAGCAACGCGCGCAGACGGGGGCAGTTGCGCAAGAGGATCTGAGTGACGCCCGGGCCGAGATCATCAGCCTGCAGGCGCGACTGGCCGAGGTGCAGACCAGCCTGACAGAAGATCGTGACACGCTGCGCGCGGATCTGGATGACGCGCGGCAGGAAATCGTCGGGCTGACCGCGCAACTGAACGCGGCCGCCGAGACCCAAGCCGTGCTGAGCGGGGATCGTGACCAAACCGCGCAGGCATTGGAAGAGGCACAGGGGCGGTTGGTGGCGTTGCAGGCGCAATTGGGGGCGGCGGAAGACGAACAGGCTGCGCTGGCCACGGACCGCGATTCCCTGGCGGCGGCTCTGGTACAGGCGCGGCGCGACATTGCAGCACTTGAGGCGCAGTTGGAGGCGGCTGATATCACGCTGACCACGGACCGCGAGGCGTTGCGCGAACAGTTGCGGCTGGCTCTGGCGGCCAAGCTGGCCGCGCAAACGCTGGCGGAGGATCAGACGACCGAAGCCGAGAAGCGCGCGGCCCTGCTGGCCTCAGCGCAGGAAGCGCTGGCGGGGGAAAAGGCGATCAGCGCCGAGGCGCAGCGCCAGACGGAGCTGTTGAACCAACAGGTGGCCGCGTTGCGCACACAGTTGGGTGAACTGCAGTCGCTGCTGGATGACGCCGCGGCGCGGGATGCGGCCAAGGATGTGCAGTTGCAATCGCTGGGATCCGAGCTGAACACTGCCCTGGCGCGGGTGGCCGCCGAACAGAGCCGCCGCGCAGAGCTGGAGGCGGCAGAGCGCAAGCGGCTGGAAGAACAGGCCAAGGATCTGGAGCAGTACCGGTCCGAGTTCTTTGGCCGGTTGCGCGATGTGTTGGGAAATCAGGACGGCGTGCGGATCGAAGGCGACCGTTTTGTGTTTTCCTCTGAGGTGCTGTTTCCCCCCGGCGGTGCGGTCCTGTCAGAGGATGGTGAGGCGGAAATTGCCAAGGTCGCGCGTATTCTGAGTGCCGTGGCCGACGATATTCCGCCTGAGATCAACTGGGTCATTCGCGTGGACGGGCATACGGATAACGTGCCGCTTTCGGGCCTTGGCGAATTTGTCGACAACTGGGAATTGAGCCAGGCGCGGGCGCTGTCGGTGGTGAAATACATGATCGGCGCGCTGGGCATTCCGCCGGACCGGCTGGCCGCGAACGGCTTTGGGCAGTATCAGCCCGTGGCTTTGGGCGACAGCGACGAGGCGCGCGCGCAAAACCGGCGGATTGAACTGAAATTTACCGAGAAGTGATCTGGCGGACACGCCTGCGGCGTGACTGCTTTTTCTGGCCTGCAAGGCGGATGTGAGCCCTTCATGTCAAGCGTGTGTGCGGGTGGCAGGTTTCTGATCCTGTGCTGAGAGGTGCTTGAGGGATCATTGTGATCCTCAAGTCACCTTTTCGAGGGTGGGGGCGATTCCGTGCGCCCTCAAGGACAAGCCGGGCAAGGCCCGGTGCCTTCGGCATCCTTGACCCCGCACAGAATCACCGGAGGGTCAGGGTGATCTGCTTTTTTTCGATTTGCTGTTCTGCGCGGATCAATGTGGCGGTGCCGGTATAGGTTCCTGCGGGCCATTCGGCGGTGCGGCGTTTCTTGCCGATCGCGCGGAAATTCAGGGCCTGCGTGCGGTCCAGTGTAATGTCCCTCGCGATGACGGGACCGTCGGGGCCGGTGAGGTCAAGCTGCAGAATATCACCGGCGCGGATGCCGAAATTGTAGCTCCAGATGACTAGCGCGGGGGCGGTTTTGGTCAGGTCGCTATGGTCTGCCGTACCCGCCTTGATGGCGGTGTATTCGGGTACGTGGTCGGCAAAGCCAAGCGTGATCAGCCCGCCGGGGCGGTAGGGCGGCGCGGTGGCCCAGAGGGTATCTGTACCGGGCGCGCCGCAGGTGATGTCGCCGTCCGGATCATAGGGGTCGACGTCCTGCCCGTCTTTTTCAAGGCTGAGATGGACATGGGGAAATTCGGCGCGGCCAGATTGGCCGACCTGGCCGAGTATTGCGCCCGTTTCGATAATGTCGCCGGGTTGCACAGCGATGGTGCCCTGCTTGAGATGGCAGTACTGCGTCGTCCAGCCGCCGCCATGATCCAGACGGACGCCATTGCCGCATTCGCGGCCGGCGATCTGCGCGGCGGTGTCGGCCGTGAGGCCGGTGTCCGGCATGCCATCGCGGATGCCAACGACTGTGCCGGGCGCAGAGGCCAGCACATCCACGCCCGCCTGCATCATCGCGTCGGAGGGCAGGGCGAAGTCCGTGCCTGAATGGGTGTCGTAACTGAGGGGGGAACAGCGAAAATCCGAGGCCCCGGACCCCGGGTCGTGATCCATGTATTGCAGGATAAAGCAGGTCTCGGTGAGATCGCAATCGATGGGTGATGCGAGCGTTGGCGCCTCCGCCAGCACAGGGCTGGCGGAGGCAAGTGCCAGGGCCATCAGGGCCCTGCGCATCAGTCTGCGGTGAGCAGGGGCGGCTTGTTACCCGACAGGCGCTTTTTCTCAAGACCGAGGATTTCGAGATCCAGATCGCCCTTCTTGACGCCAACCTTGACGACCCCACCTTTTGCCAGCTTGCCAAAGAGCAATTCTTCGGCGAGTGGTTTCTTGATGTGTTCCTGGATCACGCGGCCCAGGGGGCGCGCGCCCATTTTGTCGTCATAGCCCTTGTCAGCCAGCCATTCGGCGGCTTTCTTGCTGAGCTCGATCGTGACGTTGCGGTCCATCAGCTGGGCCTCGAGCTGCAGCACGAACTTTTCGACCACGCGCAGGATCACGTTTTTCGGCAGGGCCGAGAAGGAGATCACCGCATCCAGACGGTTGCGGAACTCCGGCGTGAAAGTGCGTTCGATGGCAGCAGTATCTTCGCCTGTGCGACGATCGCGTCCAAAGCCGATGGCCTCTTTCGCCTGCTCTGCGGCACCGGCGTTGGAGGTCATGATCAGCACCACGTTGCGGAAATCAACGGTGCGCCCGTTGTGATCCGTCAGTTTGCCGTGGTCCATGACCTGCAGCAGTATGTTGTAGACATCCGGGTGCGCTTTTTCCATCTCGTCCAGCAGCAGCACGCAGTGCGGATGCTGGTCGACGCCGTCAGTCAGCATGCCGCCCTGGTCAAAGCCCACGTAGCCCGGAGGGGCACCGATAAGGCGGGAGACTGCGTGTTTCTCCATGTATTCCGACATGTCAAAGCGCAGCAGTTCGACGCCCAGCGTATCGGCCAGCTGTTTTGCCACTTCGGTTTTACCCACGCCGGTCGGGCCCGCGAAGAGGTAGTTGCCGATGGGCTTTTCCGGCTCACGCAGGCCTGCGCGCGCCAGTTTGATCGCCGATGACAGGGCTTCGATGGCCTTGTCCTGACCAAAGACGACGCGTTTGAGCGACTTTTCGAGGTCTTTCAGGACCACCACGTCATCCTTGGAGACATTCTTGGGCGGGATGCGGGCGATCTTGGCAACGACAGCTTCGACTTCTTTAGTGCCGATGGTTTTGCGGCGTTTGGAGGCGACCACCAGATGCTGGGCTGCGCCCGCTTCATCGATCACGTCGATGGCGCTGTCCGGCAGCTTGCGGTCGTTGATGTAGCGGCTGGCCAGTTCCACGGAGGTCTTGATGGCATCCGAGGTGTATTTGACGCTGTGGTGATCCTCAAAATAGGGCTTGAGGCCGCGCAGGATTTTCACAGCGTCATCGACGGAAGGTTCGTTCACGTCGATCTTCTGGAACCGGCGCGACAGCGCGCGGTCTTTTTCAAAGTGCTGGCGGAATTCCTTGTAGGTGGTGGAGCCCATGGTGCGCAGTTTGCCACCCTGAAGAGCAGGCTTGAGCAGGTTGGAAGCGTCCATCGCGCCGCCGGACGTCGCACCGGCACCGATAACGGTGTGGATCTCGTCGATGAAGAGCACCGCATCTTCGTGTTCTTCCAGTTCGGTCACAACGGCCTTGAGACGTTCCTCAAAATCGCCGCGGTACCGGGTACCGGCCAACAGTGCGCCCATGTCGAGCGAGTAGATGGTGGTGTTTTCCAGCACTTCGGGGGTTTCGCCCGACACGACCTTGCGCGCGAGCCCTTCGGCGATGGCGGTCTTGCCCACGCCCGGATCGCCCACCAGAAGCGGGTTGTTCTTACGGCGGCGGCAAAGCACCTGGATGCACCGCTCCACCTCTTCGTCGCGCCCGATGAGGGGGTCGATGCCACCCTCGCGGGACTTGGCGTTCAGATCCACGCAGTATTTGTCGAGTGCGGATTCCTTTTTCTCGCCTTCGGTGACGCCTTGCGCCTCTTCTTCGGTTTCGGGGGCGCCGGCGACGGGACGTGCTTCGCCAAAGGCGGGGTCCTTGGCGACGCCATGGGCGATGTAGTTGACCGCGTCATAGCGGGTCATGTCCTGTTCCTGCAGGAAGTAGGCCGCGTTGCTTTCCCGCTCTGCAAAGATGGCGACCAAAACATTTGCGCCTGTGACTTCGGTACGCCCCGAAGACTGCACGTGAATGGCCGCGCGCTGGATGACCCGCTGGAAAGCTGCGGTGGGCACAGCTTCGGAGCCGTCCACGTCAGTGACCAGATTGCTAAGGTCCTCGTCCACGAACTCCACCAGTGTGTCGCGCAGTTCAGAGATGTCGACCGAGCAGGCTTTCATCACCTGCACCGCATCGGGTTCGTCGATCAGGGCCAGCAGGAGATGTTCCAGCGTGGCGAATTCGTGACGGCGGGCATTGGCCAGCGCCAAAGCTGCATGGATTGCCTGCTCAAGTGTTGTCGAGAATGAAGGCACGGCGCGTGCTCCTTTTCATTCGGGGTCGAACGGGTGTCAGCGGGATAGCGGCCCCCGGTGTCGACCATGGCCTCATAGTATTAGAGTTTGGTTGATCACCGGGCATCTTCAAGCGTTTTTTGGTCAATTCCGCTCACATTTGCCGTGAGCGGGACATTTTGACCATGAAATACGCTGTCAGAAGTCGTCTTTGCGTTTGCGAATTTCTGCAAAGACTTCTGCGTCGGTGGCGGTTTGCATCCCCAGATGTGCGCGAATGGCCGGATCGGCGGGGCGCAGAAAGGGATTGGTTTTCAGCTCGGTTGACAGTTCGCTGGGAACGGTGGGTTTGCCTGCCGCGCGGGCGGCATCAATGTCTTGAGCCCTTGATATAAGGTCGGTGTTTTCAGGATCAACCGTCAGGGCAAACTTGGCATTGCTGGCAGTGTATTCATGGCCTGAGCAGATCATCGTATCCGCAGGCCAATTCATCATCTTCTGCAGGCTGTCCCACATCTGGGCAGGCGTGCCCTCGAACAGGCGCCCGCACCCCAGTGCCATCAGGCTGTCTGCAGTGAAGCCAGCGTGCGCTTTGGGGACATGGAAGGCGATGTGGCCGACGGTGTGGCCGGAGACGTCGATGATCTGCGCCTCAAGTGCGCCGAGGGTGACGGTATCCCCTTCGGAGACCGATACGTTCAATTCTGGCAACCGATGCGCGTCGGCTTTGGCGCCAACAACCGCAGCCGGATGATCGGCAAGCAAATCTGCCAGCCCATCGACGTGATCCCAGTGGTGATGGGTCAGCCAGACCTGAGACAAAGTCCAGCCATGTTCAGCAAGGGCAGCCTTGATCGGGCCGGCCTCTGGCACATCAATGCAGGCGACGTCGCCGGTCTCACTGCAGCGCAGCAGATACGCGTAATTGTCGCTCAGGCAGGGAATGGTGACAAGGTCGTGGGACATGGCGTGCGGCTCCGGTTTGCGAGGGTATCGTGACAGACTGGCAAACCCGTGCCGCGAGGGCAATGGGCCGGATCGTGGAAACCGCCACGCTGCGATCTTGTGCACGAGATGGAAAATTCAGCTATACTCGGGGTGCCCCCTTGGCGGACGATCCATTTGCGAGGCGCGATGTCGCATCCCTTGAACCCCACCGGACCGCACGACAATCAAGCCGAACCAGAGGATGGTCCGAGCGTGTTGACCCATCTGAAGGCGCGTCTGGCGGAAGCGCTGGACCGCCAGTCTGCGACGGCGGAAATACTCGATGTGATCAGCAGCTCTCCAAGGGACGCGCGACCGGTCTTTGATGCGATCGTACACGCCGGGCAGAAGCTGTTTCCGCGCTCAACGATCAGCATTGGATTGCGGGAAGGCGACAACCTGATTCTGGGGTCAATTTCGGGACCGGAGCCTGCCGGGGTCGAGGCGTGGCGGCGACGGTTCCCCGCGCCACTACATCCCGAAACCATCCATGGTCATGTCATTCTGGAGGGAAAGGCGCTTGATCTGCCGGATGTTGCAGCAGTGCAGGATCGTTTTCGGATTGGCGCAGGGAATTTTCTTGCCTCTGGCTTTCGCGCGGTGACGATGACGCCGATCTCTCAAGGGGGGCAGACCGTGGGCGCGCTGTCGGTGTTGCGGCATTCCACCGGCAGTCTGGACAAGGAACAGTTCGAGATCCTCAACACCTTTGCGGCGCAGGCCAACATCGCGCTGGACAACCTGCATCTGCTGAACCAGATGCGGGACGCAAATGAGACGCTTGAAAACGTATCGCGGCAGTTGGCCAAATACATGCCACCGCAACTTTACGATTCGATCATCGAAGGTGATCGGCAGGCGGCAATCGCATCCCGTCGGCGCAAGCTCACTGTATTTTTCTCGGACATCGTCGATTTCTCCGAAATCACCGATCAGCTCGAGGCCGAGGAACTGACCCATCTGTTGAACACCTATCTGTCGGAAATGTCGCGGATCGCGCAAAAACACGGCGCGTATTTCGACAAGTTTATCGGCGATGCGATGATGCTCTACTTTGGCGAACCCGACAGCCGCGGCGCGCAGGAAGACGCCGCCGCCTGTGTGCGCATGGCCATTGAGATGCAGCGTAGACTGGATGCGCTGCAGAAAAGCTGGCAGGGCAAGGGCCTGATCGATCGCCCGTTCCGGTCGCGCATCGGCATCAACACCGGGTATTGCACGGTGGGCAACTTCGGATCGGAAGAGCGGATGGATTACACGGCGATCGGACGGGAGGTGAACCTCGCGGCAAGGCTTGAGGCCGAATGTGACCCGGGCGGGATCCTGCTTTCGGCAGAAACATATTCGCTGGTCGGGGAGTGGCTTTCGGTGGAGGAACGCGCGCCGGTGGAGATGAAGGGTTTCAAGCATCCCATCCGCACGTTTGCGGCGACGGCTATTTACGCCGGCGACACGGCGTCCCGCAGCATCCTGCACAAGGACGGGACCGGCTTTTCCGTGACGGTCGACCTTGAGCGCATGACGTCATCGGCAAGGCTGAGGGCTGTGCGCTACCTCCAGTCTGTTATCTCAGAACTGAACAAGTAGCGGCGTTTGCCGGGCACCGGTTATCGTTGTGGCGCTGTTGGCCACGTGGCCCTAGAGTGGTCTCGGTGAACCGTTCTGAAGGGACCCGCGATGCACCTTGATGTGCTGGACTTGCGAAATTTTTATTATCGCTCGGCCTTGGGTCGGGCGGCGCAGAAGTCGTTGCGGACCCGGTTGCTTGAGTTGTGGCCAGAGGCGCAGGGCCAGACCGTGGTGGGCTTTGGTTTCGCTGCACCCCTGCTGCGGCCCTATCTCAAAGAGGCGCGCCGGGTTGTGCAACTGATGCCGGGGCCACAGGGCGTGATGCCCTGGCCCGCGGGGATGCCCAATACCTCCGTTCTGTGTGAAGAGACCCTGTGGCCGCTGGAGACCGGGCATGTGGACAAGCTGGTGATGCTGCACGGGCTGGAGACATCCGAGCGCCCGTCGGATCTGTTGGAGGAATGCTGGCGGGTGCTGGGGCCGGGCGGGAAGGTGATTTTCATCGTGCCCAACCGGGCGGGTTTGTGGGCGCGGCGGGACCGGACGCCGTTCGGATACGGTCGGCCCTATTCGCCGGGGCAACTGGACATGCAGTTGCGCAAGCATCAGTTCCTGCCGGAACGGCATGTCGGTGCGCTTTACCAGTTTCCGTCGCAAAAGAAGCTGTGGATGCAGGCGGCGGGCGTGTTCGAACGGGTGGGGCGCTATATGCCGACCATGATGGCGGGCGGCGCCTTTATGGTGGAGGCTACCAAGCTGGTCTATCCGCCCAAGGGAATAGTCAAGCGAACGCCGGCGCGGCGCGCGATCGGGGTGCTGGAAGGGGTGACCTCGCCCAAGGCCAAGCCGGTGTGAGCGTGGCTGCGACGGGGATCCATTGGGAAAAGTTAGTGGTCAAACGAAACGGCACCGCAGAGACTGTCTGCGGTGCCGTGCGTGTTTCGAGGTATTCAGGGGGCGTCTGATCAGAAGCCGAGGGCCAATGGGTTCGTGACACCCAGGCCTTGAAGAATGGCGTCGAGTTCTGCCAGCTCTTCTGCCGTCAGGCCGCCCGGGTTTGCCAGATCGCCGTTGATCAGATCGGTGATCAGGGGGTTCCCGGTCCCGCCGCCAGTTGTGTCGCCGCCTGTTGTGTCGACCAGTGGGACGCCGCCGGTGTCACCTGTCGTACCGCCGTCGGTGACGCCATTGATTTGCGATACCGCCAATGGTTCGGTCGAGGTGAATGCGACGTTACTGCTGATCGTCGGGGTCTCGTTCATGAAGTCGCGTACCACGATGTCATTGCCAGCGATCGTCAGTGTGTCACCGCCCAGATAGATTTCCGCAACCAGCGTCATGCCGTCCTCTGTCGCACCGTCGCCCGCGATGATATCGCGCGCTTCGGCTTCCGTGAGCCCCGTGACGCTGTCTGGCGTGTGGATGAGATACATCGTCTGTTCGGTGCCCGTGCCGGAGTTCGCCCCGTCGTAGGTGGTCGCTTCGGTGAACATGTGGAGGTTGCCGGTGAGCCCGGCACCGAATTCGAAGTTCAGCGTGTGGCCGGGATTGCTGAGGTCGATGAACGCAGCGTGCTGGCCAATCTGATCGGGTGTGACTTCGTAGGTGATGTCGGTTGCACCTGCGTAGATCGGGGTGATGGTCGTTTCGGATATGACCGCGCCATCCGCAGCAAGCGACTGCTCGTGGTTGACGTCCACTTCCTGATGATGCGATCCGATGTCGGTGTTCAGTCCGACATTTGCGGAGCTGATGTCGGTGACAAGATCGAGCCGGAAAGAGATATCGGGATCATAGCCAATATCGAATTCCGATGCCCCGGTTGCGTAGGGACGTACGATATAGTCGCGTTCGTCCTCTTCATCGAATGTGGGGCCCTGCGCGACCACTGACTGACTGTCGACCACCGAGCCGTCCGCACGGTCTGCTGCGACCAGCGACAGGGCCTCGGCGTCGGAGTTGCCTGTATTGACGGCATCGTCTTCGGGTTCTGGTGTCACGGGGACTTCTTCGAATTCGACGTCATCGTCGCCGCCGCCGCCCATGGCGATCGCTCCAACCAGGAGCGCGATAATTCCAATTGATAGCACTGCTGCATCCTCGCTTATTGGCCGCATTTACGCGGGCCTTTTTAGATAACTTGTTCCCGTATGGCGGCGCTTTCCGGCTGTTCTGAGGCGAATGGGGGCAACAATTGGGTCTTTTTGAGGGAATTGTTTCGCCGGACTGTCGGGCTGTTTGATCTGTCTCAATGTTTTGCGGCGGCTTGCGTGCCAGACAGGGGGCGCAGAACAAGAGGACGCGACCCATGCTTGATATTCCTACCCATAAGGTCGCTCAGGTCATTCTTTACGGTCACGAGGTCGACCGGGCGGAAAACGAACTGCGCGGCTTTCTTGAAACGCTGAACGAAGAAGAACAGCAAAGCCTGATTGCAGTGATGTGGATCGGACGCGGCAGTTTTGAGCCTGACGATCTGGCCGAGGCCCTGATGACGGCCCGGCAGGAGGCCAATACACCCACCGCCGATTACCTGATTGGAACGCCTCTTTTTGCTGACCATCTTGAGGCCGGAATGGAGGCGCTGGGGCTGTCCATTCTGGATGAGGAAGAGGACCTGTTATAAGCGGGCTGCCGTTGCTCGTTGGATGCCGGGTCAGGCCGCGTCAGCTATCGTGAAGACAATTGCGGCCGGGTCGATGCCAGTGGCATTGGACAGGAAAATGTTTCCTGTCAGATCGCCGGTCGCAGCGCCGTTCTGCACGGTGAAGACAAGGTCGGTTCCGGTGCCATCGGCCCGTTCCAACAGATCGAAGTTCAGGGAATTGAGGGCGCTGTTGTCGTCGCCGAAGATGTCGAAGCCTGACAGATCAATTGCCAGTTGGTCTTCGGCCGGATCGAAGTCGGTGATTTCCATAACCTGACCAAGGGTGCCGTCATTGGCGCCTAATTGGATAAAGCCCACGGTAAAGCTGTCAGCTCCAGCACCGCCCGTCAGCACGTCTGCGCTGGTAGCGTCGCCCCACAGGACCATCGAGCGGATCGCGTCGTTCCCGTCCCCGCCATTGATCTGTGTGCTGAACCCTGTGCCGGCGTTGTCTGAAATGGTGATGTCGTCATTTCCGGCCCCGCCGTCGACCGGGGTGCCGCCGCCGAAGTCGGCGCTGTCTGATACAATGGTATCATCGCCATTGCCGCCGGTGATGGTCTCAAAAGCTCCTTGCACACTGATGACGTCATCCGCGCCGCCGCCGTCGACGCTGCCGCCAATGCCGGTCGCTGTGATCGTATCGTCGCCGTCCCCGCCGTTTGCGCTGGAAGAAACCTCGGTCGCCGGATCGAATGCGGTTTCCAAGGTAAGGACATCGGCGCCGCCGCCGCCCGCAAGCAGGATGTCGGTGCCTGACCCGGTCAACGTGTCGGTCCCAAGGCCGCCGTCCAGGGTCGCGGCACCCGCAAGATCATCTGTGCTGAGGATATCGTTGCCGTCCAACCCATTCAGGATCTGGTTATCAAGGGCCACCAAGGCATCATCGCCTGCGGTGCCTACAATCGTCTCGGCGGGGTCGGTTGGTTCTTGGGTATCGGTGTCGTCCAGATCATCGTCGTTGACGAAGTGCGGCAAGGAGAGGCCAAGCGCCATCAAACCGAGAAGCAGAAAGGGTGACATGCGACGGATTCCTCTTTGAATTCACCACCGGCAACGCCGGATCCCTCAAAGCCTATCGCAACATTCAGGCATATAATTGACGATGAAGAGGAGTTCAGATGGCCGTGTCGGAATCAGCGGGGTCGGTGATCAACATCACAGAAGACAAGCCAAGAACGTAAATAGAAAAAAGAACAGACATCATTACACCAAAAAACATTTACGATCCCTGTCTGGGCGGATGCCTGATTTAAGTCAAATTTCAGCCATGTTTGGGGCGCTAACACGAAACAATGCAAAATCGGGCTGTCAATTGTTCCTTGGTCCGATGGGAATGTCGCCTCATTCCCGTATAAGTTGCCTTATTGTGGTCTTATCTCAGGGGCCAAGAACGCAAAGATCGCCTGGCGGCGGTACCGGGTCGCAATGCAGCAGATTCGCCAGATAGTGAACAAAATGCCGGGCTTGGCAGACAGAGGGACGGGCCCCATCGCGACCTGTGCACGTAAAGCCCTTGTAATTAAACCTCTCGCCGCATCACATCGCCGCACTATACTGTGTTGCGGGCAGGGAACCTCTCTGCTACATCGCCCCTGATTTAGACGTCTTGAATACCTTCAAGCCGCGCCAACACGCTGGGTGACGCGACTTTGCGCGCAGTCCGGCAAGACTGATACGAGAGGATGGACGTGTCCGAACCAGCTTCGATCTCCACCGGCATCGCTCAACGATACGCATCTGCGGTCTATGAGATTGCCAAAGAGTCCAACACCGTCAAAGCGCTTGAGGGCGATCTGGATGCCTTGCAGGACGCGCTTGCCAACAGCGATGATTTTCGCGCCCTCATCCAGTCTCCTATATATACACGTGGACAGCAGTCCGGTGCCATTGCCGCCATCGCCGCCAAGATGGGCCTGAGCGAGACCATGGCCAATACGCTGAAGCTGATGGCGTCCAAGCGCCGTCTGTTCGTGCTGCCCGCGCTGGTGCGCGCCCTGCGCGACGCCATTTCCGAGGACAAGGGCGAGATCGCGGCAGAGGTCACCTCTGCCAAGGCGCTGACCAAGGCGCAGTCGGAAAAACTTGCCAAGTCGCTGAAAGCGACGACAGGCAAGACTGTCACCATCAATGAAACCGTCGATGAAAGCCTTATCGGTGGTTTGATCGTTAAAGTGGGCTCCAAGATGATCGATACGTCGATCCGCGCGAAGCTCAATTCCCTCCAGAATGCAATGAAAGAGGTCGGATAAATGGGTATCCAAGCTGCAGAGATTTCTGCGATCCTGAAAGACCAGATCAAGAACTTTGGTCAGGAAGCAGAAGTGGCCGAAGTGGGCCGGGTGCTGTCCGTCGGTGACGGTATTGCGCGCGTTTACGGGCTGGACAATGTCCAGGCCGGTGAAATGGTCGAATTTCCCGGTGGCATTCAGGGCATGGCCCTGAACCTCGAGGCCGACAACGTGGGCGTCGTGATCTTCGGTTCCGACCGCGATATTAAAGAAGGCGACACCGTCAAGCGTACCAACTCTATCGTGGACGTGCCGATCGGTGACGAACTGCTGGGCCGCGTTGTCGACGGTCTGGGCAACCCGATTGACGGCAAGGGCCCCATCGGCGCGACAAAGCGCGGCGTGGCCGACGTTAAGGCGCCGGGCATCATCCCGCGTAAATCCGTGCACGAGCCCATGGCAACCGGCCTTAAGGCTGTGGACAGCATGATCCCGATCGGCCGTGGCCAGCGTGAGCTGATCATTGGCGACCGTCAGACCGGCAAGACCGCTGTGGCGCTGGACGCGATCCTGAACCAGAAATCGTATAACGACGACGCAGGCGACGACGAGAGCAAGAAGCTTTATTGTGTCTATGTCGCCATCGGTCAGAAGCGTTCCACTGTGGCGCAGCTGGTCAAGCGTCTCGAAGAGAGCGGCGCGATTGACTATTCCATCGTTGTGGCCGCGACCGCGTCCGAACCTGCGCCTATGCAGTTCCTGGCACCTTATTCAGCGACCGCGATGGCAGAGCATTTCCGCGACAACGGCCGCCATGCGCTGATCGTCTATGATGACCTTTCCAAGCAGGCTGTGTCCTATCGTCAGATGTCCTTGCTGCTGCGCCGCCCGCCGGGCCGCGAAGCCTATCCGGGCGACGTTTTCTATCTGCACTCCCGCCTGCTGGAGCGTTCCGCGAAGCTGGGCGATGATGCGGGCAATGGCTCTCTGACGGCGCTGCCGATCATTGAAACCCAAGGTGGCGACGTGTCGGCGTTTATTCCGACTAACGTGATTTCGATCACCGATGGCCAGATCTTCCTTGAGACGGAATTGTTCTTCCAGGGCATCCGTCCTGCCGTGAACACCGGTCTGTCGGTGTCGCGTGTGGGCTCAAGCGCCCAGACCAAGGCGATGTCGTCAGTTGCAGGTCCGGTGAAGCTGTCGCTGGCGCAGTACCGCGAGATGGCCGCGTTCGCCCAGTTCGGGTCCGACCTGGACGCCTCGACCCAGCAGTTGCTGAACCGGGGTGCGCGTCTGACCGAGCTGATGAAGCAGCCGCAGTATTCGCCGCTGACCAATGCCGAAATCGTTGTTGTCATCTTTGCGGGTGTGAACGGCTATCTCGACAAGGTGGCTGTGAAGGACGTGAAGCGTTTCGAGGACGGTCTGCTGAACCACATGCGGTCCAAGCACAAGGATGTGCTGGATTGGATCACCAATGAGGACCCCAAGATCAAGGACGACGCTGCCGATAAACTGAAGGCCGCCGTCGACTCGTTCGCCTCTGACTTCAGCTAAGGAGAGATAGGCAAATGCCAAGTCTCAAGGACCTTAAAAACCGGATCGAGAGCGTGAAATCCACGCGCAAGATCACCAAGGCGATGCAGATGGTTGCCGCCGCGAAACTGCGCCGTGCGCAGGAAGCGGCAGAAGCCTCGCGGCCCTACACGGAGCGGTTCAATGCCGTGATGGCAGGGCTGGCGGCATCGGTGGGCGACAGCGACAGCGCGCCCAAGCTTTTGTCGGGCACCGGGTCGGACAAGGTGCAACTGTTGGTCGTCCTGACGTCTGAACGCGGGCTTTGCGGTGGTTTCAACACCAATATCGTGAAGCTGGCCAAGGAACGCGCGAGGAAGCTTCTGGCCGAGGGCAAGGAACTGAAAATCCTGACCGTTGGCAAGAAGGGTCGCGATCAGATGAAACGCGACTTTGGCGATCACCTGATCGGGCATGTTGACCTGACCGATGTTAAGCGTGTCGGCTATGCCGATGCGCAGGGCATAGCCAAGGACATCCTGAGCCGCTTTGACGCCGGTGAGTTTGACGTGGCGACACTGTTCTATTCCAAGTTTCAGAACGTCGTCACCCAGATCCCGACAGCGCACCAAATCATCCCCGCATCCTTTGAGGACGGCGCGGAAGAGGGCGATGCGGTATCAACCGTGTTCGACTATGAACCCAGCGAAGAAGCGATCCTTGCGGATCTGTTGCCGCGTGGCGTGGCCACGGCGATCTTCTCGGGGCTGTTGGAAAACGGCGCGTCTGAACAAGGCGCACGGATGTCTGCAATGGACAACGCGACACGCAACGCGGGCGAAATGATCGACAACCTGACGATCCAATTCAACCGCTCCCGTCAGGCCGTCATTACAAACGAGCTGATCGAAATCATTTCCGGCGCGGAAGCGCTGTAAGACAAATCGGAGAAACGACATGGCAAACGCAGTCGGCAAAATCACCCAGGTCATCGGCGCTGTCGTTGACGTGCAGTTCGAGGAAAACCTGCCGGAGATCCTCAACGCGCTGACCACAGACAACAACGGCAAGACGCTGATCCTTGAAGTGGCTCAGCACCTTGGCGAAAACACCGTGCGCGCCATTGCGATGGACGCCACCGAAGGGCTCGTGCGCGGTCAAAAGGTCACTGACACCGCCGGGCCGATCTCGATCCCCGTGGGCAACCCCACACTGGGCCGGATCATGAACGTCGTGGGTGAGCCCGTGGACGAAAAAGGCCCCGTCGAGGCGGACGAGCATCGCTCGATCCACGCAGACGCGCCTGAGTTCGCAGAGCAGTCCACCACATCCGAAGTACTGGAAACCGGCATCAAGGTGATCGACCTGCTGGCGCCTTATGCCAAGGGCGGCAAGATTGGCCTCTTCGGCGGTGCCGGCGTGGGCAAGACTGTTCTGATCATGGAGTTGATCAACAACATCGCCAAAGTGCACTCGGGCTTTTCCGTGTTCGCGGGCGTGGGTGAACGGACCCGTGAGGGCAACGACCTTTACCACGAGATGATCGAGTCCGGCGTGATCGTGCCTGACAACCTGACAGAGTCCAAAGTGGCGCTGGTTTACGGTCAGATGAACGAACCTCCCGGTGCGCGTATGCGTGTGGCGTTGACAGGCCTGACACTGGCCGAACAGTTCCGCGACCAGTCCGGTACCGACGTTCTGTTCTTTGTCGACAACATCTTCCGCTTCACGCAGGCCGGGTCCGAAGTGTCCGCTCTGCTGGGTCGTATCCCTTCCGCTGTGGGCTACCAGCCGACGCTGGCCACCGACATGGGCGCGATGCAGGAACGCATTACCTCCACAAAGGCCGGTTCGATTACTTCCGTGCAAGCGGTTTATGTCCCCGCGGACGACCTTACCGACCCTGCGCCAGCGACGTCCTTTGCGCACCTTGATGCGACAACGGTTCTGTCCCGTGCGATTTCCGAATTGGGCATCTACCCTGCGGTGGACCCTTTGGATTCCACATCGCGTCTGATGGACCCGGCTGTTGTGGGTGAAGAGCACTATCAGGTGGCCCGCGACGTTCAGGGGATCCTGCAGCGTTACAAGTCGCTTCAGGACATCATCGCGATTCTCGGGATGGACGAACTGAGCGAAGAGGACAAACTGACCGTGGCCCGTGCCCGGAAGATCCAGCGCTTCCTGTCTCAGCCGTTCGACGTGGCGAAAGTGTTCACCGGTTCTGACGGTGTGCAGGTCCCGCTGGCCGATACCATCGAAAGCTTCAAGGCGGTCGTGGCCGGTGAATATGACCACCTGCCCGAAGGTGCGTTCTACATGGTGGGCGGCATCGACGAAGTGAAGGCGAAAGCCGAGCAAATGGCCGCAGACGCAGCCTAAGGAGCAGACCCAATGGCAGACACGTTTCAATTCGATCTGGTGTCGCCGGAACGGCGGCTGGCCTCAACCGAGGCCACCAGCGTCCTTATTCCGGGTGCTGAGGGTGACATGACGGCCATGGCCGACCATGCACCGGTCATCACGACGTTGCGTCCTGGTGTGCTGAAGGTCGAGGGGCCGGAAGGCACGATGGACTATGTCGTGACCGGCGGTTTTGCCGAGATCAGCAGTCGTGGGATTTCGGTGCTGGCAGAGCGCGCGTTGCCCAAGGGCGACATGACGCAAGAGCACATGGACGAGATGATGGAAGAGGCCAAGAACCTCTACTCCAAGGCGCAGGAGAATTTCCAGAATGAGCCCGGCCCGGTGGATGACGCCGCCAAGCTGATGGCCGACATGGTCGCGATGGGCGACGAGATCGGGTTGTCGGCGCGACAGTAAGTGCTGGCTGACTGAGAGATTGAAGGCCCCGCTTTGGCGGGGCCTTTTTTCATTTCATGCTTCGCTTGGCGGCTTTGAACCCGTAGTGATCAATGCTTAAGGCTGCTTACGGCTCGGTAGCTTGCAATAGACAGTTGGCGGCTCATGTAACCACGATTTTCAACCAGAACGCGACGCTTTCTTGGGAGCGGTCGCCGGTCACAAGATCGACCACAACGTCATCCAATTTTGCTCTTGCGGCAGGTTCCATTTCATAGCCGCTTGCACGTATGAATACCAACGTAAGCAAAACAGCTGTACGCTTATTGCCATCAGCGAAACCGTGTGCGTTGGCAACGCCGTGCATTAGCGCGGCGGCCTTTTCGTGAAGAGTCGGATAAGGTGCTACCCCGGCAAACTCTGCGTAGGGCCGCGCTATGGCCCCACGAATGGCGTCCTCGTTCAAGATATAGGGCAATGGGTCATCGACTTTCATTGCGCGTCGGTAAACGCTTAGCGTATCACGCCAAGTTACCTGATATAGAGGCATTAACGATCTTTGAGCCTGTCCAGAACGTCTTGAATATCGTCGCCGGCCAGCTCAATCAGTTTGTCCATTTCAGCTTGCGACAAGCTTTCCTTGATGACCGCAAGGTCGCTCTTTTTCTCAGAAACAACATCCGTCTTGGCGTCAACCCCACTGAATGAGCGTCGCGGCATCGCTTTTGTCACCATGTCCTGACCAGACTTCGACTCGCGTGCAACTTGGTAGGTGCCCAACACGACCTTCTTGCCTTGAGCCTTTTCGTTCTTGCGTTCTGCCATGTTGCTTGTCTCCGTTGCTATATGTGGACCGGATGAATGTTAATATCAAGTAAGTCTCGATAATGGGCAAAAGCTGTTGTTCGGTTGGAGCCTTTCTGAAAGCACTCCTTAGCCATTGTCATGCAAATGGCAGCTCTGTTTGCGCGGCAGTCATATGCAGCAGAACAAGAGCGATCGTTCCGGCTTGCCGAAATCGCTCGAGTTACCGCGCGTCCCAACGTCCCAACCAATCCGCACTCAGGGACGTCACCCAAAGTCCCCCGTCTACCGCGCGCACGGCCCCGGTGGTCAGCGGATAGCCTGCTGACGGGTCTTGCCATGTCTTGGTCACACGTCCCGTTTCGTCAAGGTGCAGGATGAAGCCGTAGCTGACCGCCTTGGGCCGCCACGCCACTGGAAGCCGTTGCAAAATTTTGCGCAGGAAGGGGTAGGGCGCCGCCAAATCGGCAGCTGGCGCACGCCGGGAGACGAGGCCCAGCAAAAAACCGCCCTGTGTGTCGCGTTTGATGTTGTCGGGAAAACCGGGGAGGTTAGTCAGCACGTCCTCGACCTCGCCCGCGCGTTCCCCGGCGATCCAAAGTCGCCGCACCGCATAGGCGCCTGTCTCTACGAACAGCAGCCATTCCCCCGTCGGCCCCATGGCCACGCCATTTGCAAAGCTGATCCCTTCGAGCATGACCGCTGTATCGCCCGTCGCGGGATCGTAGCGCAGCAGGCGCCCGGTTGATCCGTGCTCGAGAATCTCAAGATAGGAGGCTTGCAGGGTGCCGCCCCATTCTCTGGCGCCAAATTTCGTCGAGGCATCCGAGAACCAGACCGCCCCGTCGGGCGCGAAATCCAGGCTGTTGGCATAACGTATCGGGTCGCCTTCGACTGTTTGGGATGCGACGACTTTTGGCCCATCCGGCCCGATCCGGGTCAGCCCCAGATAGGCGTCGGCCACCCAGACCACCCCGTCCGGGTCGACCTCGATCCCCAGCGGTCGGCCCTGAGTTTCTGCATGAACCATCATGTTTCCCTCGGGGCTGCGGGCCAGAACATCGCCGCCTTCGGTGGTGATATAGATGGTTCCGTTTGAGGAAATCGCTGCGTCTTCGGGCCCGTGACGGCCAAGAATGGCCTGCTTTTGCAGATCGGCGAGTGCGGTATTGGGCACATAGGCCCCCGTGTAGCCCGTGCTTTTCGGGGCCTGCCAGGCCACCGGTGCGACGGGCACCGGCCAGAACAGCAGATAGCCAATCGCGAGGACCAGCAGCACAAGCAACATGCGGATGAGGGTGCGAAACATCCAGACGCCTTTCCGGTTCTGTGGGAGACCAAATTACCCAAGGCTAAGGCGGCAGGGTACGTACATGCAACTGCAAGCTGCAGAATTCCGCCGGCGACCAGACGTCAAGACCATATCTTCCGCCCAAAACTTCGCCCGCGGGCATGGCCTCTTCCCCTTGGCCCGGTTCCGACCTAGACTTTACGTAAGCGGGTTGAGGCATTGAGAAAAACAATTCTGAGATGAGGAAGTTGCGTAGTCACACGGTAGGCGTGGACAGTGGCGAAGTTGTCCTGTTCTCAGACTACGAAGACGGCGGCGAGATGTGGACAGGCCGTGGTCAGCGCGAGCGTCGTCGCCATATCCGGTTTTCGGAAAGCTACAGGGCACCACCCAACGTGCAGTTGGCGCTGTCGTTGTGGGACGTGGATGCAAGCACCACAATGCGTGTCGACCTTCAGCCCGAGGCAATCACAAAGTCAGGCTTTGACATGGTGTTTCGCACTTGGGGTGACACGCGTGTTGCGCGGGTTCGGATTGCCTGGACGGCGATTGGCGAGATGGCCGACACGGACGACTGGGATGTAGTCTAGGGCGCTTGTTTGCGGATAAAAGGATGCAGCCAATGCAGGTGCTTGTCGTTCTGGATCATCCGGACCCGCGCGCGTTCAGCGCCGCTGTCGCGTCGCGCTTTAGTGCCGGGGCCGAGACTGCGGGGCACCGGGTTGAACTGGCGGATTTGCACGCTGAGGGCTTTGACCCGCGCTGGACCCTTGCTGACATAGAGGGCGACCGTTCGGGTGTGCCGCCGGCAGATGTGCAGCGCGAACAGACCCGCATCGCGCGCGCGGATGCGATCTGTTTCGTATTCCCCCTTTTCTGGTGGGGCATGCCAGCGATGACCAAAGGGTGGGTGGACAGGGTCTGGTCCTGGGGCTGGGCCTATGATCAGCTTGAAGACCCGGAGCTCTCTCTTCAACGTCCGCGCACAGGCGTGTTTCTGGTGCCCGCCGGGGCGCGGTCGGATGAAATGGAGGAGTGCGGGTATCAGCAGGCGATTGAGACCCAGTGGCTGAAGGGAGCTTTCGGCTACTTCGGGTTTCGCACTAGGGAGTTGTTGGTCCTTAACGGCTCGAAAGGATCGAAGAAAAGGCGTGAGGCGCTTTTGGATCGTGCATTTGAGGCAGGCAAGGCGCTCAAGGACCCTGGAGGGCCTGATTGAATAGGCTTTGCGACGTGGTGGGACAGTTACTCTGCCGCGTACATGCCATCGTAGATCGGGCCGAGTGTATCAGCCTCAAAGAGCGATGAGACGGATGTGCCGTTCCAGATATTGAGGATCGCCTGTGCAAACATCGGGGCGGTGGGGACGATGCGGATGTTTTCGGCTTTCTTGATTTCCGGCGTCGGGGCGATGCTGTCGGTGATTACCAGTGACTTCATTACTGAATTGGTCACCCGGTCGACGGCCGGGCCGGACATGACGCCGTGGGTGATATAGGAATGGACCTCTTTGGCGCCATTCTCAAGCAGTACTTCGGCGGCTTTGCACAGGGTGCCGGCAGTGTCGCAGATGTCATCGACAATGAGGCACGTCTTGCCTTTCACGTCACCGATGACGGTCATTTCCGCGACCTCGCCGGGTTTTTCGCGCCGTTTGTCGACGATGGACAGCGGTGCATTCACGCGCTTTGCAAGTTCGCGGGCGCGCGACACGCCGCCGACGTCAGGTGATACGATCATCAGGTCGCCCATCTGGTCCTTGAAATGCGTCTTGATATCCAGCGCAAAGACGGGCGAGGCATAAAGGTTGTCTACGGGGATATCAAAGAAACCCTGGATCTGTGCCGCATGCAAATCCATGGTCAGCACGCGTTCGATCCCGGTGCCGACCAGCATGTTTGCCACGAGTTTGGCGGTGATCGGCGTGCGGGCCTTGGTCCGTCTGTCCTGACGGGCATACCCGAAATAGGGCAGGACCGCAGTCACACGTGTGGCGGAAGAGCGCCGGAGCGCGTCCGCCATGATCAGCAGCTCCATCAGGTTGTCATTGGCCGGGTTTGACGTAGACTGGATGATGAACATGTCCTCGCCTCGGACGTTTTCAAACACCTCGACAAAGATTTCCCCGTCGTTGAACCGCTCTACCCGGGTGTCGACCAGACCCACATTGACCCCCCTGTGCAGCGACATGCGCCGTGCGATGGCTTTTGCAAGTGGCATATTGGCATTGCCGGAGATGAGTTTGGGCTCGGATGTGCGTGGCATGGGGGCTCCGTGGCAGCGAAGAGATGACAGATTCGTGTCGTTGAACACCGCTTAACACGCAGCTACCCTACGGCAAAGCAATCAGCCCGAAGGAATGCCTAAATGGCCACCATAGACTATTATTTCGCAACACTTTCTCCCTATTGCTACCTGGCCGGGCAGCGGTTGGAGGAGGTCGCGGCCAAATACGGGGCTGACATCAACTACAAGCCCTTTGACTTGATCACTGCGTTTTCCCGAACCGGCGGCACCTTGCCCAAGGATCGGCACATCAGCCGGATCGAATACCGCGCGCAGGCCATGCCACGTGAGGCAAGAAAGCAGGGGATGCCTTTTAACCTGCAACCGGCGCATTGGCCGACAAACGGGGCACCTGCGGCCTATGCGTTTATCGCGGCTCAGAACGCAGGTGGGGGTGATCTGGGCAAATTGGCACATGTCATCACGCGCAGTGTCTGGGCGGATGAAAAGGATATCGCGCAGGATGACGTGGTACGGGCGTGCCTGACCGAAGCGGGGTTCGATCCTGGTCTTGCCGACAGCGGGATGCTTGTCGGGGCAGAGACCTATGCCCGCAATCTTGAAGAAGCGGTTGATGCCGGTGTCTTTGGCGCCCCGTTCTATATCGTCGAAGATCAGCGGTTCTGGGGTCAGGACAAACTGGAAGACCTTGATTTGCATCTGGCCGGAAAGCTGTGACCGCCCAACCGGGGTTTACGCCACATGTCTCGACCCTTGGCAGCGGCCCGCGCCGCGTGCTGGCGTTGCATTGCACGCTGGCCTTTGGCGGGGCCTGGGCAGGGATCGCGCGGCAATTGGGCGACAGTGTTACGCTGGTGGCACCCGACATGCCCAGCCATGGGAAGAGTGCGGATTGGGACGGCGTCAGCGATTTCTCTGACACCGTCTATGCGGCGTCCCTTGGGGTGATGGACGCAGAGCCGATGGACGTTATCGGCCATTCCTTTGGGGCGGCGACGGCACTGCGGATCGCCGTCGCGCATCCTGAGCGAGTGCGCAGCCTGACGATGTTCGAGCCGGTGTTCTTTGCGGTCGCACAGGAAGACGACCCGCAGAGCATGGTTTCGCATAACCAGCATGCCGCGCCTTTTTTCGAGGCCATGGAACAAGGGGACAGCGCCGTGGGCGCGCGCGCGTTCAACCGGATGTGGAGCGGGGCCGGCAAATGGGACAGCCTGCCCGAGCGGGCTCGCGCCGCCATGGTCCGGGCCATTCATGTGGTGCCGGGCACGCACGGTTTTCTGTTTGATGACACCGAAGGCTTGTTGCGCCCCGGTGTTCTTGAGGCGGTCCGCATTCCCACAGCAGTGATGCGGGGCGAGCATGCCCTGCCTGTCATCATCGCGACCAACGACGGGTTGGCGCGGCGTCTGGGCAATGCAGAAAACCTTGTGATCGAGGGGGCAGGGCACATGGGGCCGATCACCCACGCCCGGGCTGTTGCCGATCACATTGCGGCTGTGATGGCGCGCGGCTGATGGCCTAGAAGTGGCTGAGAAAGCGGTCGATATCCTCGCGGCTGATTGACCAGTCACACACCAGCCGCGCCGATATCAACGCATCCGCGTCGCCTTCCAGGCCTGCGTGCCGCTCATACCGCGCCCCTGCGGTGTCCAGTCTGCGGTGCACAGCGCGCGGAATCAGCGGATAGAGCATGTTCGCCTCGACCTTGTGCAGAAAGGTGATCCCGCGTTCGGTGAGGCCCTGCGCCAGATAGGCGGCATTGTCGTTGGCAAGCTGTGCGATGTCGCGCCATAGATCGTCCTCCAGATACGCGGCCATTTGGGCGGACAGGTAGCGGTGCTTGGAAAACAGATGCGCCCCGCGTTTGCGCCGCAACTCAAATTCCCACGCCTTGGAGGGGTCAAAAAACACAACCGCCTCGACGCCCATGCACCCGTTCTTGGTGCCACCAAAGCTGACGACATCAACGCCGGCCTTCCATGTCATCTCAGCGGCGCTGCACCCCAGGGCGACAGCGGCGTTGGAAAACCGTGCGCCGTCCAGATGCACCGGCAGGCCATAGTCCTTTGCCACTGCGTTGAGCGCCTGCAGTTCGTCCAGCGAATGAACGGTTCCGCGTTCTGTCACCTGGGTGATCGATACGGGCCCGCGCTGCGCCATGCTGACGTCTGTGGGATCCTGCATTTCGATTGCTGCGCGCAGGGTGTCGGGCGACATTTTCTCTGCTTCACCGACAAGGATCAGTTTCGCCCCGCCCGCGAAGAATTCCGGCGCGTTGCACTCATCCACTTGGATATGCGAGGTCTTTGCGCAAAAAATTGTGTTCCACGGCTGGCAATAGGTGGCCAGAGCCAGCGCGTTCGCTGCTGTTCCTGTCGGCACCAGATAGACCGCTGCGTCCGGTGCCTCAAAGGTCTGGCGGACGGCCGCGCGCACCTCGTCCATGATCGGATCATTGCCATAAGGCAGCGCGAAGCCGTCGTTTGCCCGCAGGACCCGGTCCATGATCTGGGGATGTACGGGCCCCGCGTTGTCGGATGCAAAGAACATCAGGTGTTCTCCTCGATGATGTGGTCTTCCCATTCTTCGAACGGGGTGTCGAATTCAGATACCGTTTGACCGCGCACAGAGATACCGGCCCGATGAACGCTTTCGGGGCTGCCGCTGATCAGAGGATGCCAGTCGGGAAGCGGATTTTTCTGGAAAATCAGCCGGTAGGCGCAGGTTTCAGGAAGCCAATACATATGACCTGCAATCGTATCGGGTGTCAGGACAATACAGTCGGGAACGAACTGATGACGGTTCTGGTAATGCGCGCACAGGCAGGTCGCATCGTCCAGCAACCGGCACGCGATGCGCGTTAGCGCCACGTCACCGCTGTCCTCATCTTCCAACTTGTTGAGGCAGCATTTGCCGCAGCCATCACAGAGCGCCTCCCATTCCGCGTTGGTCATGCGTTTCATGGGGATGTCTTCCCAGAAACGGGGACGCAAACCGTTGCGGGGAATCGGGTCAGTCACAGGTCGCCCAGTATTTTACGAGCGCGGGTGCTGTCAGCATCCATCTGGGTAATCAGGGCATCGAGGCTGTCAAACCTTTCTTCCCCCCGCAGATGTTCAACCAGCGCCACAGAAAGCGCTGTGCCATATAGATCGCCCTTGAAATCAAAGAGGAAACTTTCCAGGTTGGCGGTGTTTTCCCCAAACATGGGCCGCACACCAAGGCTTGCAACGCCTTGATAGGTACCTGCATGCGGTCCTTCCAATACATCGACCAGAACCGCGTAAACCCCGAAGGCGGGCGGATGCAGCCCGTCGATCGACATGTTGGCCGTCGGATAACCCAGTTCGCGCCCGCGTTTTTCGCCATGCAGCACCTGACCGTCGATCCGGTGCCAGTGCCCCAGCATCGCCGCGGCTTCGCGCGGGGTGCCGTCGCTCAGAGCGCGCCGGATTGCGGTGGACGATACGGTCTGATCGCCCTCTGCCATCAGGGGGGCAATCGTGACGCCAAATCCGAATTGCTTGCCAAACGCGACAAGGTGTTCTGCTGTACCGGCCCGACCCTTGCCAAAGCAGAAATCAGCGCCAACGACGACATGCTGCAGGCCCAAGCCAGCATGGATCACATCGCGGGCAAATTCCAGCGGGGTAAGGCCGGCAAGCCCGGCATCGAAACGCAATTCATAGAGCCGCTGAACACCCACTTTCTCGAGCCGGTGCGCCCGCGCATCGGCGCTCATCAGGCGGAAGGGAGGCGCATCGGGCGCAAAAAATTCACGTGGATGGGGCTCGAACGTGACGATGCCCAAGGGCGCATCCGGCGCGGCCTTGCGCGCGAGGTCGATCACCGACAGATGCCCGCGATGCACGCCGTCGAAATTGCCAATCGCGGCACTTGCGCCGCGATCTGCCGCATCCACAAACTGGTAGTCGCGCATGATCTTCATGGGCCTTGCCTAGCCGTGGCACGGAACAGAGGCAAGCCGCCCCTGCTTCATCTTTCCAATAAACTCATCTGCGATGGGCTGCGGGCGTTCTCAGTCGAATTTGCGCGATGGGGCCAGCACCGTAGCTTCGCCTACCAACACCTTCTTGCCCTCGACCGAGCAGTGGCAATCCATCCGCACGATACGACGGGCCGGATCGATATCGGTCACCTTGACCTCGGCATAGACCACGTCGCCGGGGCGCACAGGCGCGAGAAACTTGAGCGACTGGCCCAGATAGACGGTGCCGTGGCCGGGCAGCTGTTCCCCGATCACGGCAGAGATCAGACCCGCCGTCAGCATCCCGTGGGCGATGCGGCCCTGAAAGATCGTGTCCTGAGCATAATCGTCGTCGAGGTGCACCGGGTTGCGGTCGGTGGAGATGGTCGCGAACATCTCGATATCTTCGTCCGTCACCTGCTTGCGGATATAGCGGAACATCCCGATCTCGATGTCTTCGATAACGATTGTGCCGCGCGGGAGATTGTCCAACATGAGCCACCTTCAAGTAATAATATGCCAACCAGTCGATCTGATTGGCAACTTTATTACTTTGCAGATGCAGAAAATCAAGAGGAAAATGGCTAGCGCAAAAATCCGATTGAAAAGGTCGGCGCAGACATTTCTCTTTGCAAGTAAGCGGTTAGCGCATCCGGGTCGGGCTGATTGCTGGTTTTGGTCTCAGCGGCTGCCAACCCACCGGTGATGAACAGAGAATCAATGTCCTCGCCCATCGCTCCGGCGATGTCTGTAAGCACGCCGTCCCCGATGGCCAATATGCGCCCGTCAGGAATGTCGGCTCCAAGGGCGGACAGTCTGCGCCGCGCCAGATCGTAGATCGGCGGATGGGGTTTGCCGAAATAGAGGCTCTCGCCCCCCATCTCAGAATACAGCTTTGCCAGGGCACCCGCGCACCATTCGCGCTGTTCGCCCCGGTCCACGACGATGTCGGGGTTGGCGCACAAGAGCTTCATCCCGCGGTCGCGTGCGACAGCGAAATGGGGCCGCATGGCTTCGGGATCGGCATGGGGGTCTTCGGGGCCGGTACAGACAATGCCCTGTGCCTGATCCAACGGAACGCGGGTGATCTCTATGGGATTGTCCAATAGGCTGAGCGGTTCGAAAAAGGGCATGTCGTGTGGCTGGCCGATGAACCAGACCTTTTGGCCGACAGCGCCCTGAAACATGGCCGAGCGGGCGGAATCGCCCGATGTGGCGATGGTGTCATAGCAATCGTCAGGCACTTCAAAATGTGCCAGTTGCTGCATCACCCCTTTGCGGGGGCGCGGTGCGTTGGTGACCAGCACGACCTTGCCACCACGCTTGCGGTAGGCGCGCAGGGCAGCGACCGCATCGGGGAAGGCTTTGACACCGTTATGCACGCAGCCCCAGAGGTCCACGAAGAGCGCATCATAACGGTCGGAAATCTCGGAAAGGTGTTCAATGATCTGGGTCATGGGCCGCGTCCTTTGGGTTCGCGTTCCGCTTACGGGATTTCAAAGTGGGATGAAACCGGTCTGTGCACACCACCCGTGGGCTTATCCTGTGCGGCTTGCGTCGGGATTTGAGTTTAATCGGAAAGATGAAGGTCGGGTCTGTTTCATCTTTCCAATAAACTCATTGCCGCGTCGGCGGCTGGGCCTGTCGGCCGGGATGGTGCGCGCCGGATCATTCGCTGTTGCCGGGAATCTGACGGTTGCGGGTCCAGTCGAACGTGCCCTGATCGCGCTCTTCGACGGCCTGTTTCCAGCCAACGCTTTCGGACCGCGCCTTGAAGTTCAGCCCTTCCGGTGAGTGCCGCGTGATGCCGTCAAAGACTGTTGCCAGGCGTTGGGTCTGGGTCAAAGTGGCCTCCATCGTCTGGTTGATGACCATTTTGTGCATGGCAAGTTGGTTGATTGGGACGGAGGCCATGCGGGTTGCCAGTGCCTCGACCTCTGCGCCCAGTTTGTCGGCGGGGACCGATTTCAGCACCAGCCCCATCTCGGCGGCCTCGACGCCGGTGATTCTGTCGCCGGTAAACATCATGCGTTTGGCTTTCTCCGGTCCCAGGCGGTAAACCCACATGGCGGTGGTCGGGCATCCCCAGACGCGCGCCGGCATGTACCCAATTTGTGCGTCATCAGCCATCACCACCAGATCGCAGCACAATGCGATATCCGAGCCGCCTGCTACGGCAAATCCATGGATTTTGCAGATCACCGGTTTCATCGCGCGAAAGAGCGACATGAAAGCCTGCGTGTTGGCCCACATGAACTGGTAGTCCTGCATCGGATCCCAGGGCATGTCCTGCGTTATTTTGTTATCGGGGTCTGCCGCATAATGCGCCAGATCGTACCCTGCGCAGAAGGCCTTGCCGGCACCTGACAGGATCATCACATGGACCTGCGGATCCGCGTCCGCACGGGCCACCGCATCCGCGAGGTCGCGCGGCATGTCGTCGTCAATGGCGTTCATCACCTCAGGTCTGTTGAGGGTGATGCGGGCGATGCGGCCATCGCGTTCGTAAAGCACCGTGGGCATCAAAAGGCTCCTCTCCGGTTATGGAAAGGAGCCTATGCAAATGTGGTGGCTTGGCAAGCAGCTGGCGGGCGTGCCTACATCTTAAGGCTGGGGATGATCTGCTTTTTGCGGCTGACGATGCCGGGCAGCACCACGGTGTCGCCCTGAACGGTCGCGCCAAAGCTTTGCTCGGCGATGTGTTTGACCATGTCGTTGGGCACCATCAGTGTGGCTTGTTCATTCAGGATATCGACGATGAAAAGCAATACCTGTGCGGCCCCGTCTTCTTCTGCCACGCCGGGCATGGCTGCCATCAGGGCATCCTTGCGGTCAAGCAGAGAGGCAGGCGATGTGGTTTCCAGAACGGAGACACGCAGGCCAGTGCCATCAAGGTCAAATTCCTTGCTGTCCATGCGCAGCAGCTCCGCCTCGGAAAAGGCAGAGACGTCGGATTTTGCCGCGAACATGTCAGCGGCGTATGAGGCGATGTCGACGCCCAGTTCCTCTGCGATGGCATGGGCAATCGCCTTGTCTTCCTGCGTGGTTGTGGGGCTGCGGAATTCCAGCGTGTCTGACAGGATGCAGCTGAGCGCGGCCCCTTTGACGGTGAGCGGCGCCTGAGACCAGTCTGAGCCGATCATCTTGTACATGATCGTTGCGGTACATGCCAAAGGCTGGATATTGATTTCGATCGGGGCGCGGGTTTCGAGACCGGCAACAAGGCGGTGATGGTCGATAATGCCCTGGATGTCGGCGTCGTTGATGTTGTCGGGCAACTCTGCGGGGTTGTTTGTGTCAACGATCACAACAGGCGTGTCCGGGGCCAGGTCGGTCAGGATCTCGGGCTTTTCGATATTCCAGTGCTCGAGCATAAAATGCGCTTCGGTGTTCGGGTCGCCCAGTAGTATTGGCTTGGCCGCCACGCCCTTGATCTGATTGAGATACCAGGCCCAGATGATCGGGCTGCCGGTGCTGTCGGTGTCGGGGGATTTATGGCCGAATACGAGCGTGGTCATGAGAGCTTCCTTGCCTCGGGGTGCGTGATTTGCGGGCCTTATAGGCGGGGGTGTGAGGCTTGTCACCACCCGGCCTTTGCTTGGCTGTCAAAGCCCGAGTTCCGCGCGTTTGTTTGCCGTAAGCTTGGCGACGATCATATCGTAGGACGCCTTGATGTGATCCTGCAGACTGCCGTCTGGCAGGCCCGGTGGGGCATAGTGCTGGATCCATTTCAGCCCGCGCGAGGCCATGTAGGGCGCGGGGCGCAGGCCGGGTGCGTCTGACAGCACCTCGAAGGCCAGATCAGAGGCCTTGAAGGTCACGGTTGCGCCCGTATCGGCCATGCCGACAATTGCAAACACCTTGCCGCCGACCTTGTAGACATCCGCATTGCCCCACTGGACCACATGAGTTGTCTGGGGCAGGGCGGCGCAAAAGGCGCACAGGTCTTCGCGGGTCATCATGAGATGGTTCTAACGCAAACCGGGCTGGGGGTCAGTTATTTCTCGCGCTTTGCCGGCCTCTGTAAAGGGTCGGGTGCGCCTGCAACTCTTGCTTGGAGGGCCTGTGCAAATGGGGCAGTCTGCGTGCATGACCGCCAAGCCCCGTGAAACAGATCTTTATCCGCCGATCAAATCCTTTCTCGAGGATCAGGGCTATGTCGTGAAATCCGAAGTGGGGGCAGCGGACGTCGTGGCGCTGCGCGGGGCTGAGCCACCGCTGGTGGTGGAGCTGAAGCTGGGGTTTTCGCTGGCGCTGTTTCATCAGTGTATAGCGCGGCTCAGGGTAAGTGACGATGTCTATATGGCAGTGGCGCGACAGCCCGGTAAGCGGTTTGCCAAGACGTTGAAAGAAAACACGGCGCTGGCGCGGCGGCTGGGCTTGGGAGTGATCACTGTGCGACTGTCGGATGGTCTGGTCGAGGTGCTTTGCGATCCGGGGCCATATGCGCCGCGCAAGTCACTCAAGAGGACAAAACAGCTGTTGCGCGAATTCGCGCGGCGACAAGGTGACCCCAACGACGGGGGGCAGACGCGGGCAGGGTTGATCACGGCATACCGGCAGGATGCGCTGAAGCTGGCGGCCTACCTATTTGAGATCGGCGCGAGCAAGGGAGCAGATGTCGCGCGTGAGACCGGCGTGGCGACGGCCACGCGGGTGATGCGGGACAACCACTATGGCTGGTTCGAGAAGGTCGAGAAGGGTGTCTATGGTCTAACGCCTGCGGGGGCAGAGGCCGTTAGTGTCAGCGGCAGGGTGCTGGGCGCGCCCTGAACCTAAAAGGGTTGTCGCGACAAGGTGTACCCACGCTGGAACAGCAAATTCAGCACCCCATGGGTTCCGCCCAGATGGAGCGCGCCTGCCGCAACCACGATCACGTCGCCCTCAGCGGCCTCAATCGGTGTGATCCAGTTTTCGTTTCGCTGGCGCACGAGCAGATCCATGAAGTCATCAAACAGGGCGTCGAACTCTGCGGGCGGCAGATCGACCATCGGGCGCGTCGCCACTCTTGATACTTCCATCGATGCCATATGCTCTTCCTCGAAGTATTGCGCCTTCAGCGTAGCTGTTGCGTTCTCTGAAACCCTGTCTGGCAGCACGCCGAGTGTGAGGAGCGCGATCTGTTCTTCCAGCGGGTCGCGGGCAAAGAGATTGAAAACGGTTGTGAAAGGTTCCAGCGAAAGTGTCGGCACGCCCGCATCTTCCGCGATTTTCATCAACCTTTTGTCCAGGCCTTCGCCGCCTTTTTGCATCTCTTTTAGGGCGCAGGGCGACACCGACAGCAGCAGCGACAGATACCAGGGCTGAAACTTTGCCGCCATGAACGGGGGTATGCCGCGTGCCTTTGCGGCAGCGGCAAGGGCGTTCCAGTCTTCGGCGGGCATCAGGTCGATCAGGGTTTTTCCTGTCAGAAAGGCAAGATCCGGGTTGGTGGCCATTTCGCGCTCCAGCGCCTTTTGATCTGCGCTGTTTGCTTCGACCAGCAGGGTGTCCGCGCGTCGGATGACTGCCGCCAGCCTGCCGGCGACCTGCGGCATGCGGTCATCGTCGACGTGCATCGTGCCGATGATGTGGATCGTGCGGGTGCCTTTTGTGGCGGTCCAGTGGTTGCCTTGGGTGAAAGGTACGCCGTCGAGCCGGGCGGCAATTTCCGCGCGTTGTGCATCCGAAAGCTCGGGGCGTAGATCAACGCCGCCGCAGGCAGCCCAGAGCTGAAGCGGAACCAGCATCATCATGAGCATCGCCAGAATTCGCATTGCGTCCCTTTCCCCGAACCGGTACCTCGCGACAGTAGTCCAGTGCCGCGCGCAAGCAAAGCGGGTGCGGACCCTGAATACCCTCAATTTTTTGCCATCATCGTGTTGACAGCCTGTCACGTCGCGCTTAGCTATGCGCCGTTAGCACTCAGTCAAGTTGAGTGCTAATGGCTTACCTCTCGAACGGAGGGGAAGTCCGGGAGAAGAAACTTTGAGCCTTTAAGGAGCTGCAAAGATGGCATTGAAACCGCTTCATGACCGCGTGCTGGTAAAGCGCACCGAAAGCGAAGAGAAAACTGCGGGCGGGTTGATCATCCCCGATACCGCCAAGGAAAAGCCCTCTGAGGGTGAAGTTGTTGCCGTTGGCGACGGCGCACGCAAGGACAGCGGCGAGCTGATTGCACCGTCTGTCAAGGCGGGTGATCGCATCCTGTTCGGCAAGTGGTCGGGCACAGAGGTGACCGTTGATGGCACCGAGATGCTGATGATGAAAGAAAGCGACATCATGGGGATCCTGTCCTGACAGGCAAGCCGGGCTGAAGCCCGGCCTACGGGGTTTCTGCCCCGACCATGAAGTCTCAAGAAATTCCAATCTAATGGAGAAGTTAAATGGCTGCTAAGGACGTCAAATTCGACACCGATGCGCGCAACAAGATGCTCAAGGGTGTGAACATCCTTGCCGATGCCGTGCGCGTCACACTGGGCCCCAAGGGCCGCAACGTGGTTCTGGACAAATCTTTCGGCGCACCGCGCATCACCAAAGATGGTGTATCCGTGGCGAAAGAGATCGAGCTTGAGGACAAGTTCGAGAACATGGGCGCGCAGATGGTCAAAGAAGTGGCTTCGCGCACCAATGACGAAGCAGGCGACGGTACAACAACCGCCACGGTGCTGGCCCAGGCCATCGTCAAGGAAGGCATGAAATCCGTTGCCGCTGGCATGAACCCCATGGACCTCAAGCGCGGCATTGATCTGGCGACTTCCAAAGTCGTCGAAGCGATCAAGGCAGCGGCGCGTGAAGTTTCCGACAGCGACGAAGTCGCGCAGGTTGGCACCATCTCTGCCAACGGCGAAGCGGAAATCGGTCGTCAGATCGCGGACGCGATGCAGAAGGTCGGAAACGAGGGTGTGATCACCGTCGAGGAAAACAAAGGTCTGGAAACAGAGACAGACGTCGTCGAAGGCATGCAGTTCGACCGCGGCTACCTGAGCCCTTACTTTGTCACCAACTCCGACAAGATGACAACAGAGCTGGAAGACGCCATCATCCTGCTGCATGAGAAGAAGCTTTCTTCGCTGCAGCCCATGGTGCCGCTCTTGGAGCAGGTCATTCAGTCGCAAAAGCCGCTGTTGATCATTGCAGAGGATGTTGAAGGCGAAGCGCTGGCCACACTCGTTGTGAACAAGCTGCGTGGTGGTCTGAAAATTGCTGCTGTGAAGGCACCTGGTTTCGGCGATCGCCGCAAGGCGATGCTGCAGGACCTTGCCATTCTGACCGGCGGTCAGGTGATCTCTGACGATCTGGGCATGAAGCTTGAGTCCGTGACAATGGACATGCTGGGTTCGGCCAAGAAGGTCTCTATCACCAAGGACGAAACCACTGTTGTGGATGGTGCCGGTGAGAAGGCCGAGATCGAAGCACGCGTTTCCCAGATCCGCACTCAGATCGAGGAAACCACATCTGACTACGACCGTGAGAAGCTGCAGGAACGCGTTGCCAAGCTTGCCGGTGGTGTTGCTGTCATCCGCGTTGGTGGCATGACCGAGGTTGAAGTCAAAGAGCGCAAAGACCGCGTTGATGACGCACTGAACGCGACACGTGCCGCTGTTCAGGAAGGCATCGTCGTTGGCGGTGGTGTTGCACTGGTTCAGGCTGGCAAGAAGCTTGAGGGCCTTGAAGGTGCAAACAGTGACCAAAGCGTCGGCATTACCATCGTGCGCAAGGCACTGGAATCGCCGTTGCGTCAGATCGCCGAGAACTCCGGCGTTGATGGCTCCGTTGTGGCGGGCAAGATCCGTGAAAGCGATGATCTGAAGTTCGGCTTCAATGCGCAGACCGAGGAATATGGCGACATGTTCAAGTTCGGCGTCATTGACCCAGCCAAGGTTGTCCGTACTGCCCTGCAGGACGCAGCCTCCATCGCAGGTCTGCTGATCACCACCGAAGCCATGGTTGCCGACAAGCCAGCCAAGGACGGCGGCGGTGCCGCTGGTGGCGGCATGCCCGACATGGGCGGCATGGGCGGCATGATGTAATCAGGGGTAACCCTGCACATCAGCTTGAAAGTTTCGAAGGGCGCGCCGATTGCGGCGCGCCCTTTTCTGTGCCGGTCAGGGGGCGTTTAGCGCAATTCTTCTGGTTGAAGAGAGCCTTGATAGACGGCTTTCTGCGCGCCAAAGTGTTGTTCGAGACTCTCGTATGGTCTGTCCTTGTGCAAATGGCCGGTGACATGTGGGCTGTTCGCCTGTTCCACGCGTTGAGGGATTTCAACGCCCGAAGAGATCAGCACGCGCAGATCCACCAAAAGGGGATCGTCTCGGATCGCTTCAAGAAACTCCAGGCCGCCCATGCGTGGCATGTTGAGATCAAGGATCACAAGATGTGGGCAAAGGGGCACGCCGCTGGCCTTTTCCGTTGCCAGATATGACAGGGCGTCGATGCCATCGTGGCAGATGTGCACGTCGTTGCGGACCGCAAGTTTGCGCAGGGCGCGTTGCAGGGCCATGACGCTGACGCGATCATCCTCGATGATGAGGATCTTATAGAATCCAGGTAGTGGCGGCACAATGGACATCCTTTTAAAGGTGGCGACAGGCCTGCTGCCACGCAAGAAACGGATCTAGCCCTTACGGCTTAACAACGCTTTAAATCCATTCATCAGAACGGGATGCGGGGCATTAAGCAAAATGCAACAGTGCGCGCGGTAAGGTCTGCAGGATTTTCCCCGCGAGGCTCCACATGATCCGTCCTTCTGTCGATTTGGATAAGACGACCGCCCCCCAACCCGAGCCGGCGGAGGGGAATGTCGCCGAACAGGCTTCATCAGATATTGATGACTTTATCTATTTGATCAGCCACGACGTGCGCGCATCCGTCCGTGCCCTGTTGGAATTGCCGCAATGGATCGCCGAAGATCTGGAGGTGGCCGGGATCAAGGTTGATGGAACCCTTGCCACATCAATTGAACTGATGAACCGCCATACCGGCCGGCTGGACCGGATGCTGGTGGACCTGCTTGCCTTTTCCCGCGTCGGCCGCTTGCAAGCCACACAAGAGCTGGATCTTCGGGCCGCCGTAGAAGAAGTGCTGGAAGAGATGCGCATTCCAGCCGGGTTTCATGTTCGGCATGATCTGGCGGGCCTCACCGTGATGATTGGCAACCGCGATTTGCCCACGTTGCTGAGCGCGCTTATCAGCAATGGGATCAAGCACCATCACGCAGACACAGGCAATATCACTGTGTCTGCGCAGGCGAAGGGCGATCAGGTCGTGATCCGCGTTTGCGATGACGGACCGGGGGTGGAAGAGAGATTTAACAAAAGGATCTTTGCGCCGATGACCACGCTGCGGCCCCGCGACGAGGTTGAAGGCAGCGGCATGGGCCTTGCGACAGTGCGCAAGATCGCAACGCACTACGGAGGCAGTGCGCGGCTGCTGGCCGCCCCGCACGGCAAGGGCACGTGTGTGGAAGTACGCTTGCCCGCCGCACGTCAATATTAGGGCCGGGCAATCTTTAGACCAGACAACGTCGTGTCGACATTTCAACTCAAATGGTCATCATGTATCGGCGCCTCACATGCCCGCTGTGCGCCAACTGAAAGGTCGGTGAAATTGGCTTAAATGTGGGTCAGATTGCACGTGTTTCGTCAGCGCCTGTTAACTTTTTGGCACGGCCTCTTTGTCATCTTCGGAGGACAGGAATGTAAGAGGTGTGAGAATGTTTCAATCGGTGCCCCTGGAAAATACCACGTTGACGGACTTCCCGCATGCGACCTCCGTGCGCGCGCTTTTGTTGGATGACAGCAATTTCGACCGCGCCCGGATCAGACGACTAAGCCAGAAGGCGGATATGGCGATCGACCTTGATGAGGTCGGTACCATCGCTGAACTCGATTCAGCCGTGAAGGAAAACAAGTATGATCTGATCATGATCGACTACCGATTGCCGGTCGGCGACGGCATGGAGGCGCTGCAGCATGTGCTGGACGACCCCAGAAACGCGTCTGCGGGCAAGATCATGATAACGGGGGATGCAGCGGTAGACACCGCTGTGCGCGCCATGCGGGGCGGATGCCACGATTTTCTGACAAAAGAAGATATGGACGCCCCCGCGCTGAATCAGGCGATGCTCAATGCCATGACGCTGGCCCGTCAACGACAAATGCAAGAGCTTCAGTCCGCGCACCAGCGGGAGATCATCCGCGAGGGTCTGGTTGCGGCCCTTTCCGATGCTGAAGTGCAGGGCAATGTTGTCTCATTGGTGCGCCAGCAGTTGCTAAAGACCCTGCCGGACAGGCCACGGTTGATGAACGTAATGGACCCCGGCGACGTGGATATGTTACTGGCCGGGTTCTCGGACGAGGATGAGTTCATTTTTCACTGATCTGATAAAGGCGTGGGCCGAAGAACATCAGCCCATTGCCGCTTGGCGTCAGGTGGTGCAGCGGCTAAGCCTTTGGCATGCGCCTGATCGTTCTGACCTGCCTGACAATGATGGCCTTTGCGTCAAATTCCATCCTGACCCGTCTGGCCATCGACGGGGGCCATATTGATGCGTCCCGTTTTACACTGGTGCGTGTGGCTGCGGGCGCGTCGGTTCTGGCGCTGTTGATCGCTTTGCGCGGTGGCGGCCTGCCGTTGTTGCGACGCGACCGGTTACCAGGAGCGATCAGTCTGGCGGTTTATATGGTTGGATTTTCGCTGGCCTATCTGACATTGGATGCGGGCCTTGGAGCGTTGATCCTTTTCGGCGTCGTTCAGATTGCAATGTTTGCCCATGGCGCGCTGAAAGGGAATGCGCCGACGGGCCGTCAAATGACAGGCGCGGGGATCGCCTTTGGTGGGCTATTTCTTGCGCTTTGGCCCGGGCCAGGGGGGGCTGCGGACCCGGTGGGAGCGGGGTTGATGGTGCTTGCCGGGCTGGGGTGGGCTGCATACACGATCATAGGCAAGCGTTCGGCTGACCCGCTGGCGGCGACGGCCGCGAACTTTCTTTTGTGTCTGCCAATCGTTGTCGTCATGCTGCTGGGTGCGGGCGGCACGATCAGCAATACTGGCGTGGCGCTGGGTATCCTTTGTGGCGGGGTGACCTCGGGGCTGGGCTATGCACTATGGTACACGGTTCTGCCAAAACTGGAGGGGGCGACGGCGGCAATCGTTCAGCTGAGCGTGCCAATCCTTGCTATTGTCGCCGGTGTGCTGTTTCTGGATGAGCCTTTGAGCCTGCTTCTGGTGCTTTCTGCGGCGATGGTGGTTGGCGGAATTGCCTGGGCGATCACCGCACGATCGGTTCGAGCGGATCATAACTGATCACAGTGTCTGCGTCGAATGCAACGGCGCCCAGACTATCGGGCTTGTGCGGCAGGGTGCGCAGCTCGTCCCGGGTCACCCAGCGGCGATCATGAACAATCGCTTCGGCATCCTGCCAGGCCGGATCGATTTTGGCTGAGCCTTGCAGCGTACAGCGAAAATAGATGTCGATCTGATGAAAATCACCGTAGGGATCGTGGAATTCATTGACCAGACAAGGCGCGCCGACGGTGACGCGCAATCCTGTTTCCTCATGGATTTCACGTTGCAGGTTGTCGGGCAGTGACGCGCCGGGTTCAACCCCGCCGCCGGGCGCGCACATCAGGCCAAGACGACCATCCGCATAGGCGTTGACCATCAGCAGCTTTTGCGCGTGCACCAGTATGGCGCGCACAGCGATCCGCGGCGGTTTTCGGCCCATGTTCGTGATCTTTCGCAAGGTTATCTGCGCTGCAGCATTTCACATGTGGCGGTTTCAGTCTATCTCAGGAGGATGATGTGGCGTGCAATATCCCTGTCCGTGCTGTTGCTTGCGATGGCGCTGCCTGTTCAGGCGGCTGAGCGGTGCGTTATCCTGTTGCACGGGCTGGCGCGGACAGAGACATCATTTGCCTTGATGGAAGCCGCGCTTGAAACCGAAGGGTACCGAGTTGTGCGCCCGGGCTATCCCTCGACCGAAGCGCCGATCGAGGAACTGGTCAAACGAACCTTGCCTGACGCTGTAGCGGACTGCGGCACAGAAACTGTCGATTTCGTGACCCACTCCATGGGCGGTATTCTGGTGCGGCAATGGGTGGCTGATGTGGGCCCGGACCGCGTGGGCCGGGTGGTGATGCTGGCCCCGCCAAACCGGGGCAGTGAGGTTGTTGATGAATTGAACGATCTTGCAGGGTTCGACTGGATTAACGGACCCGCGGGACTGCAGATGGGAACAGGCGAGAATTCGTTGCCGCGCAGTCTGCCACCGGTGACTTTTATGCTGGGTATTATTGCGGGCACGCAATCGCTCAATCCTTATTTTTCGTCCATCCTTCCGGGGGCGGATGACGGCAAGGTGTCGGTGTCTTCGACCATGGTTGCGGGGATGAACGATCATATCGTTCTGCCCGTAACCCATACCTTCATGATGAATAACCCACGTGTGATCGCGCAGACGATGGAGTTTCTCAACAATGGAACCTTTGATCGCAACATGACCTGGATCGGTGGCGTGCTGGATTCCGTCGGCTGCGAAGATCTGGAATGCATCACCGGATCCGAGGACAGCGATGATTGATCTTGACCTGACGGGGGCCGAGATCCTGTTGCCTGACGGACTTGCGCACGGCAGGCTGTCCTTTGAGCGGGGCAATATTGTGGATGGCCCTGTGGGGCGGGCTGTTGATCTGACCGGGTACATGGTCCTGCCGGGCATCATCGATCTGCACGGCGACGGGTTCGAACGGCACCTGGCGCAGCGACGCGGCGCCATGAAGCAAATGGATCAGGGTCTGGTCGCCACCGAAGCCGAGCTAGCCGCCAACGGGATTACCACAGCCATGTTGGCGCAATTCGTCAGCTGGGAAGGCGGTATGCGGGGGCTTGAGTTTGCAGAGCAGGTGTTTGCGGCGATTGAGGCAACAGCACCCACGCTGGTAACAGACATCCGACCGCAACTGCGGTTCGAGACGCATCTGCTGGCGCTCTATGAGGATTTGCCGGGACTGATCGAAAAGTGGCGTATTCCCTACATCGTCTTTAACGATCATTTGCCACATGATCGGCTGGCCGCTGGCAAACCTCCGCGTAGCTTGAATGGTCAGGCGCTAAAGGCGCGGCGAAGTCCTGAAAAACATCTGGCGTACGTGCAAAGCCTGCACGAACGCCGGGCAGAGGTGCCCGCCGCGCTTGACGCACTCTGCGCGCGGCTGCCGGGCGAGGGGCTTCGGAAGGGCAGCCATGATGACACCACCGCAGAGGGGCGTGCCGCATGGCGCACGCGCGGCGTGCAGATCGCCGAGTTTCCAGAGACGACGGAAGCCGCCGAGGCAGCGCATCTGGCGCAGGATGGAGTTGTACTGGGCGCACCAAACGTGGTGCGCGGGGGATCACACAAAGGCAACATGTCTGCGGTAGAGGCCATTTGCATGGGCTATTGTGATGCCATCGCGTCGGACTATCATTATCCCTCGCCCCGACGAGCCGCCCTGATGCTGGCTGATACCGGCGTGCTGGACATGACGGGGGCCTGGGGCTTGATCTCAACCGGGCCTGCACGGGTCTTGGGTTTGACCGATCGGGGTTCGTTGGAAATTGGCAAGCGGGCGGATTTTGTCGTGCTGGAGGCGCAGTCGCGGCGCGTGGCGGCAACCTTTGCAGGTGGTGCGGTGTCTTACATGTCTGGGGACATTGCAGGGCGGTTCGTGGGTTGAGCTGTCGGATTTGAGTTTACTTGAAAGATGAAGAGGTGCGTCAGCGCGAGATGCGGTTGACGTGACCCATCTTGCGGCCCGGTTTGGTTTCTGCCTTGCCATAGAGGTGGAGTGCGGTGTCGGCCGCGCGTGCGAGTGCGGGCACGCGGTCCATGTCGTCGCCGATCAGGTTTTCCATCACCACATCGGCATGGCGCGTGCCGTCGCCCAGCGGCCAACCGGCGATCGCACGGATGTGCTGCTCGAATTGATCCACGGTGCAGCCATTCTGTGTCCAGTGGCCTGAGTTGTGCACGCGCGGTGCGATTTCATTCACGATAAGCTGACCGTCGGCGACGAATAACTCGACACCCATCACGCCGATATACTCAAGCGCATTCAATATCTTGGCGGTCAACAGAACGGCGTCTGTCTTTTGTGCACTGCTCAGACGTGCAGGCACGGTGGTAGTATGCAGAATGCCGTTCCGGTGGACGTTTTCGCCGGGATCAAAGCAGGCGACATCGCCTGAAGGGCCACGTGCGGCGATGACCGATACCTCAAAGTCGAAGTCAACGAACCCTTCCAGAATGGCAGGCGCATCCTGCATGTCGGCAAGGGCCGCATCGGCGTCCTGGGGGGTCTTGAGGCGGGCCTGCCCCTTGCCGTCATAGCCAAAGCGACGAGTTTTGAGGATCGACGGCGTGCCCACCGTATTCATGGCCTGCGTCATGGCGGCGGCATCCGGGATATCGGCGAAGGGCGCGACTGTCAGCCCAAGATCCTGCAGATAGTTCTTTTCGGTGAGGCGGTCCTGGGACACCCGCAAGGCTTCGCGACCCGGGCGGATGAGGGCGTGCGCCTCGATCACGTCAAGCGCGGAGGTCGGGATGTTTTCGAATTCGAAAGTGACCACATCGCAGGCTTTCGCAAAGCGGGTCAGGGCGTCGATGCCTTCGTAGCTTGCGGTGGTCACTGCATGTGCGACATCGCCAGCGGGCGGCTTGGTGCCCGGCTCAAAGATGTGGCATTTGAAGCCAAGGCGTGCTGCGGCGACGGACAGCATCCGGCCCAACTGACCGCCGCCCAAGATGCCGATGGTGCTGCCAAGCGGGAGCGGGTCAGTCATCGCTCGGATGCTCCGGGATTGATGCGCTGAGAGAACTGCGCCAAGAATCCAGGCGTTCGGCCAGTTCGGTGTCGTGCAAGGCCAGAATGCTGGCCGCCATCAGCGCACCATTCGCGGCTCCCGCTGAACCGATGGCCATCGTTGCCACGGGATATCCCTTAGGCATTTGCACAATGGAATAAAGCGAATCGACGCCCGAGAGCGCCTTGGTCTGCACCGGCACCCCGATGACGGGCACGCGGGTTTTTGACGCCATCATGCCGGGCAGGTGCGCCGCACCGCCTGCGCCGGCGATGATCACCTGCAAGCCGCGCGAAACGGCTGTTTTCCCATATTCCCAAAGCCGGTCGGGCGTGCGGTGGGCAGAGACGATGCGCTTTTCATACGTGATGCCAAGGTCATCAAGCAGACTGGCGGCCTCTCGCATGGTGCCCCAGTCTGATTGCGATCCCATGATGATGCCGACGGAGGGATGGGTCATGATTTTCTGGCCTCAGGCTCGGAGAAGAAGCGCGCACTATAGACAAGGCGCGGCCCTTGGCAATGCGCGCGTGATGGCTCAGGCAATGATATCGGGGGTCAGGCGATCTTCGATGACGGCGATCATGTCTTTGAGCTTGAGTTTGCGCTTTTTCAACCGCTTGAGCGTCAGTTGATCAGCCGTACCGCGTTCTGTGAGCGCGTGAATCGCATCATCCAGATCGCGATGCTCACGCCGAAAGACCTCAAGCTCGACGCGCAGGACCTCATCGGTTTTCATGGACAGATCGCTGGGGGCGTTCATTTGTGGCGTGATTCCCGAAAGTTGATCGAACCTGTAATATAAGCGTTAGGCATCTTCTCGCATAGCCCTTGCATGGGTCGCCCATGTTTCCCATATTTAGATCAAGGGTCGCCGATCACGGGGCCAAAAATCTGACTGTCGCTTGAGATGATAAGGACGTGTCGCATGACGAAACTGACGCTTGCTTCCTATCCCCATATGCTGGGGTTTGAGCAGCTTGAGAGGGTGCTGGAACGCACCGCCAAGGGTGGCAATGAGGGCTATCCTCCTTTCAATATCGAACAGACCTCCGACTTTAGCTATCGCATCACGCTCGCGGTGGCCGGGTTTTCGGAACAAGACCTGTCCATAACAGTTGAAGACAGACAGTTGGTCATTCGCGGTCGGCAGACTGACGACAGCGCAGGCCGGGTATATCTGCATCGTGGTATCGCCGCGCGACAGTTCCAACGTTCGTTTGTTCTGGCCGATGGTGTCGATGTGGGCGAGGCGCAGATGGAAAACGGTTTGCTGCATGTCGATCTGACCCGCGCCGAACCGGAAACCGTGGTTCAGACGATCAAGATCAAGAAAGGGTAAAGCGATGGAAATGATGACATCCCAAAGCGCAGACCGGACGGTTTACGTCAAGACAATCGATGTGATCGATCTGCCCCGCGAAGTGCGTGAGCAGGCAGAAGGGCTTGAGCAGATCTATGCCGTGCACGACTCAGCCGGTCAGCAGCTGGCCTTGGTGGGCGATCGTAAGCTGGCGTTCGCGCTGGCCCGCGAGCATGATTACGCGCCTGTATTGGTACATTAATCCGCTTGGGTCACGGCCCCAGCCGCACTAGAAACAACAGGGAGGCCGCAGACATGTCTGCGGCCTTTGTTGTTTTCAGGAGGCCAATGATGCAATTCGAATTCGATTGGGTGGATGCGTTTACCGATAGGCCCTTTGGCGGAAACGGGTGCGCTGTCGTCCATGGTGGTGCGGTCCTGAGCGATGAGATTTGCATGAACTACGTGCGTGAGACGTCGCTGGTGGAGTGCACCTTTACCGGTCCATCGGATATCGCGGACGTTCACGTGAAATACTATCTTGCCAGCCGGGAAATACCGTTCGCGGGTCATCCGACCCTGGCCACCGTGGCAGCTCTATTGCACCGCAAGAAGATTGCGCCCGGCCTTCTCACGCTTGAGACCGGCGCGGGGATTGTGTCGGTGGATGTGGCCGATGGTCTGATCACCATGACACAGGTTGCGCCCGTGTTCGGCCAGACCGTTCCGCCGGATATTGTGGCCGCCGTTGGCGGGATCCGGGCAGAAGATATCGTGGGCCAGCCGCAGGTCGTGTCCACCGGCCTGCCTTTTTGTATCACGGTCCTCAAGGGGCGTGATGTGCTGGACCGGGTGGCGATCGATCCTGAAGGGTTGGCCGCCTATGCCGCACACCTTGGGCAGGATGGCATTGATATCATGGAGCCCTTCTGGGTGACGCTTGATGGTGCAACGGGCCAGGGGTATACCTATGCGCGCCTCTTGCTGGCGCCACCCAGCCCGCCAGAGGACCCGTTTACGGGATCCGCAAGCGGGGCCATGGCCGCCTATCTCTGGGCGCATAATTTCATTGATGCCCCGGCCTTTGTCGCAGAACAAGGGCACGGAATGGGCAGGCCCGGCCAGGCACAGATCGAAGTGCTGGGTCCCAAGGATGCGATCACCGGGGTCAAGGTTGGCGGGCACGGCATCGTCATGATGTCCGGTCAAGTCTTCTTGCCAGATTGATGATGTGCAAAACGCAGCCCGAAATTGGGCTGCGTTCTTGGTCGTTTTTCGAAGGTAATCAGCCCGCGATCAGACCCATCGACTCAAGCTTTAGCAAGACCTGATGGGCGCAGTTGTCCACATCCACATTCTCTGTCTCTACGCTCAGCTCAGGGTTCTGAGGAACGTCATAGGGATCTGAAATGCCTGTAAATTCCTTGATTTTCCCGGCCCGCGCAAGCTTGTACAGGCCTTTGCGATCACGGCGTTCGCATTCTTCAATCGAGGTGGCTACATGGACTTCCACGAAAGCACCAAACGCTTCGATATCCTCGCGCACCGCGCGGCGCGTCGTGGCATAGGGTGCGATCGGCGCGCAGATGGCGATACCTCCGTTTTTCGTGATTTCAGAGGCCACATATCCAATCCGCCGGATGTTGAGGTCGCGGTGTTCTTTGGAAAAGCCAAGCTCTGAACTGAGGTTTTTGCGGACGATATCGCCGTCCAGCAAGGTCACCGGGCGGCCGCCCATCTCCATCAGCTTTACCATCAGCGCATTGGCAATGGTTGATTTGCCAGACCCAGAGAAACCCGTGAAGAACACAGTGAAGCCTTGCTGGCTGCGGGGGGGACGGGTGCGGCGCAGTTCCCTGACGACTTCCGGGAAGGAGAACCATTCAGGAATTTCCAGACCTTCCTGCAGACGACGGCGCAATTCAGTGCCCGAGATATTGAGGATGGTGACGTTATCCTTGTCTTCAATCTCGTCAATTGCTTCGTATTGCGCGCGCTCATCGACCCAAACCATATGTTTGAAGTCGACCATCTCGATGCCCATCTCCTCCTGATGCGCACGGAACAGATCCTGCGCGTCATAGGGGCCATAAAAATCGTCCCCGTTTGAGTTCTTGCCGGGGCCTGCGTGGTCGCGGCCAACGATGAAATGGGTACAGCCGTGGTTCTTGCGAATGAGCCCGTGCCAGACGGCTTCCCGCGGGCCTGCCATGCGCATGGCAAGGTTTAGCAGGCTCATGTTGGTGGTGGCGGCGGGATATTTGTCCAGCACCGCCTCATAGCAACGCACACGGGTGAAATGGTCTACATCGCCGGGCTTTGTCATCCCGACGACGGGATGGATCAGCAGGTTCGCCTGTGCCTCGCGTGCGGCACGGAACGTCAGTTCCTGATGCGCGCGGTGCAGCGGATTTCGGGTCTGGAAGGCCACAATGCGGCGCCAGCCCACCTTACGGAAATAGGCGCGCAATTCGTTTGGCGTGTCCCGGCTGCCGCGGAAATCGTAGTGTACGGGCTGCTGGATGCCCACAACAGGTCCGCCCAGATAGATCTTGCCCGCCTGATTGTGCAGATAGTTCACCGCAGGATGTGCGCTGTCATCGGCGCCAAAGACCTGCGCGGCCTCGTGCGCCTTGTTGGGCTCCCAGCGGTCGGTGACGGTCATTGTCGCAAGGATCACGCCTTCCTGATCGCGCAGGGCGATATCCTGGCCGATCTCGAGCGTGCCGGCAAACTCGTCGGAAACGTCCAGCGTGATCGGCATCGGCCACAGCGTGCCATCCGCCAGCCGCATGTTGTCGACCACACCGTTGTAATCCTCTTCGGTGAGAAATCCTTTCAAGGGGTTGAACCCCCCGTTCATCAGCAGCTCAAGATCGCATATCTGGCGCGGGGTCAGATCGTGGCTGACAAGATCTGCAGCCTCAACCTTCAGCTTTTGTGCTGAATCGTATGAGACATAGAGCTCCGGAATGGGGGCAAGATTGTTTTCCATCAGTGTAGTCCTGTTATGGGGCGGCACCTGGCCGCTGGATGTGCCGGTGAGTTCCGCATGCAATGCGTCATATTCCGCGAATTTTCGGGCAAGAAACCGATCGGTGAGACGCGCCTTTTCAGTCGCGCCCTTGCGCGTCAACATGTACGACACCCGTTGTCGTCGATCCGTGCTGTCCCGCTCGCTTGTTTGAATGAAGCCATGGGCGATGGCAGACTTGAGTTCCCCGTTAAGCCGCCCAAGCGACACGCCAATCGCTGTGGATAGCGCACGCTGAGAGGCATTCGGCATCAGATCAATCTGACGCAGAAGGCGGAAAAGCGTGTCTTCCTCTGGTGTTATGAGGGGTGTCTTGCGGGTGGACACTTTAACGGGCTCACGATGTGTTCATTCGTGAGCGCATCTAGCAAAAAAAGTTTGTTCAGAAAAGAACAAACTTTGTGGTCGGCTGAAAAGGTGTCCGATGCGCAACGGCTTTGTGTTCGCCACCCCCAGCGTCAATGCCAGCGCCTTGGACGGCGCGCGGTTCAGGCCTCGACTTTCGCGCCGTACCCCAAGGGCTCCGCATGGTCTTTGCCACCTGCGACCTCAACATCCTCGCCCTGCTCTGCCAGAAACCGCTCTGCTTCCAGCGCGGCCATACACCCCATACCAGCAGAGGTCACTGCCTGTCGATACGTGTGATCCGTCAGATCGCCAGCGGCAAACACGCCGGGAATCGACGTTTGAGTGCTGTCGGGTTTGGTCACCACATAGCCGCCCATGTGGGTTTCCAGCACGTCTTTGACCAGTTCATTGGCAGGGGCATGACCGATGGCGATGAAAACGCCCTTTGCGGGTATGTCGGTGATTTCACCGGATTTGACGTGCCTGGCCTTGACGCCTTCCACCCCCAGCGGGCTGTTCGTGCCATAGACTTCTTCCAATGTGTGATCCCATAGCGGTTCAATCTTTGGGTTTTTCATCAACCGGTTAATAAGGATCTTTTCGGCGCGCAATTCATCACGGCGATGGATCAGGGTGACCTTGGAGGCAAAGTTGGTCAGAAACAGGGCTTCTTCCACAGCCGTGTTGCCACCGCCGACCACCACAATCTCCTGACCGCGATAGAAAAACCCATCGCAGGTCGCGCAGGCCGACACACCAAACCCCTTGAACTTTTCTTCGCTCTCCAAACCCAACCATTTTGCACGCGCGCCTGTCGCCAGGATCACCGCATCCGCCACGTAGGTGGTGCCGCTGTCGCCAGTGGCATGAAACGGCCGCGACGACAGATCAAGATCGGTAATAATGTCACCGATGATTTCGGTTCCCATGGCCTTGGCATGCGCTTCCATCCGGATCATCAGATCGGGACCCTGCACTTCGGTATCGCCGGGCCAGTTTTCCACTTCGGTAGTTGTGGTCAGCTGGCCACCGGGCTCGATCCCCTGGACAAGAATGGGTTCCACCATCGCACGGCTGGCATAAACCCCGGCCGTATAGCCTGCGGGGCCTGAACCGATGATAAGAACCTTGGTTTTACGTGTCTCAGCCATGACAAGCCCCCGGGCGTAAAGTTAAAGTGCAGCCCCGCTGATATAGACGCTGAACGAAGACGCTTAAACCCCCAACCCTGCTTCACCCTTTCTCAAATACCTAATCCCGGCGCCACCGCATGCGCGCGGTCTGACGTGCGTCGAACCACCGGCAAGGAGCGTCAAAATTTTTGGAAAATTTTGCCCTGCCAGAAAGAATCTTGCGCTTGTACGAAACAATATTGCGCACCTATCGCCGACTGCTATAAGAATCGCAAATTCGGGAGGGACACGAATGGCTGGCACACGGCTCGACCCCATAGATCGCAAAATACTGGCAGAACTGCAGTCGGATGGGCGCATGACCAATGTGGAATTGGCCAAACGCGTGGGCATATCGGCACCGCCTTGCCTACGCCGTGTCCGAACCCTAGAGGAACAGGGGTATATCAAGGGCTACCATGCCGAGATCGACGCACGGGAATTGGGTTTCGAGGTTCAGGTTTTCGCCATGGTGGGTCTCGCCAGCCAGGCAGAAACGGATCTCAGCCGGTTCGAAGAGAAATGTCGCGCCTGGCCTCTTGTGCGCGAGTGCCACATGCTCAACGGTGAGGTGGATTTCATCCTCAAATGCGTCGCTCCCGACCTGAGCAGCTTTCAAAGCTTTTTGACGGGAGAGCTTCTGACCACGCCAAATGTTGAAAGCGTCAAGACCAGCCTTGTCATCCGCGGCTCAAAAGACGACCCCGGCGTGCCGTTCGACGTGCTGGAAAAGCGCCTCGAAACGTCGGCCTGATACCTCTGCTCAGCTCAGCTCGTCTCCGGCGTCTTGTTCAGGCGCACGTGGATGCGCGAGCGGGCCAAAATCCGTCATATGACTGATCCGCGGGAACATGCCCAGAAACCGGTCACGCATTGAATGGGAGACGCTGCGCGCTGAATTTGCACCGGGATGAAAGGTCTCCATCTCGATGCCGCCAGCCTGAATGGCCGCGTGTCGCGTAAGGCACAGATGGAACAGACGCACCGGCGTGGGCGGCACAACTTCGATCACATTGACCCCATCGACCAAAGCGCGTGCGGGCGTCAGCATCTGGGTGCCCCCCGCCTCGCCACGCAGGTGGTGTGGTGTGTGCAATACCCGTGCACCAGGACCGACGGTCAAAAAGGAACTGGGGCGGTTTTGGCCAAAACTGTCCGGCATAATGCGGATCAGCGGCATTCTGCGTCCGGCATCTGCGGGCACAAAGTTGGAGGAGCCGATCCAAATCAGCTGCGCGGGCTCTCCCGTTGAGGTCTGGATCATATCCCCCGGCTGCAGATCTTCGACCGCGACTTCGCCGTCGGCGGTCTGGATCAATGTGCCGCGTGCAAAGGCTGAATAAGCCGATTCAAAGAACGGGAGCGCCGGCGCGCGGTCCTGTCCGATGAACACAGAGCCGTCCGCGCGCAACGCGGCAACCTCATAGCTGCGCGTAGGCACTTGTTGCGCCGAGCGGGGGTCGTCAACGTTGTCTCTGGTCACGCTGAGGCCATAGCCTGAGGGTGTTTTGGAAAATGTCATTTGGCGCGGGGCCGTGGCAGCATCAAGTGTCATACGAAAACCTTCGATCTTCGGTGTCACGTCCGTGTCGGCCCCACCGACAACGCGGAAATCACGTTTCTATCGTCATTCCTTGTCTTTGATGACACCTAAATCGACATGATCGGGTGCGATTGTCAAAGTTTGGGAGACATTGAGCCGTTGCACCGGGCCAATTTTGTGCAAATTCGCCTTTTTGTTTCCGCATTGGCCGCCCGGACTGCCACAATTGCACAAACAAGAACCCCCGCCCGAATCAACGGGCGGGGGTCTTGAACTCAAACCAGATGACTGACTAAGGGGTCTGTTCCAGTTCAGGCGGACTTGCGGGTCTGGGCTTCGGCGTTTCGCTTGGCGATAAAGGCGGCACGGCGTGCGCCGCGCGTCCAGGGCATCGGGGGATTTGCTTTCGCGGCCACCTCGACCACGTTTTTAATGAATCGCGTGCCTGCTTTCATCTCTGTCTTCCTCAATCGTTTCTGCGCGGCTTTTGCCTTTGCTTAGAAACAATATGGCGGTCCAATCGGGCCGCTTTTGGGCGAAGAAAAGGTTTTTAGGAACCCAGCGGCATCCATGCGGCTGGCAATTGTGGCAGCCGTCAAAGACTGATCGCGGCGATCAGGCGACCATAGTCTGCTTCTTTTTCATGCACCGTGCGGCGGTACGAATAGAAGCGCCCGGGATCGCTGTAAGTGCAGTGCCGGGTCCATTCGGCATGACCAACACCAGCATTCCGCAATTGACTGAGACCAAAGCCGGGCAGGTCGAACTGCAATCGGTCTCCTTCACCTTGAACGAAAAAGCGTGCGTACTCGTGATCTTCTGCCAGGAACGCATCCATGAATTCCGGTCCAACTTCGTATGCGCGTTGGCTGATGGAAGGGCCGATCACCGCGGTGATCGCACCGCGGGCAGCGCCAAGATTCTCCATGGCGGCGACTGTCGCCTCAAGAACGCCGTCAAGCGCGCCGCGCCAGCCCGCATGCGCGGCACCAATGACACCTGCTGTGGTATCTGCAAAAAGCACGGGCTGGCAATCTGCCGTCAGAACAGTCAGCGCCAGACCGGGTGTTGAGGTAACGAGGCCATCGGCGCGGGGTTTTTCGGCCATCGGACCCGTCACGGTGATCACATCTGCGGAGTGCACCTGATGGACCCCCGCCAAATGGTCCACCTGCACGCCCATCGCATCGGCGACACGCGCTCTGTTGATTGCGACGATGTCTTTTTGATCGGTGCTGCCCGTACCGCAATTAAGGCCCGTAAATACCCCTGACGAAGCACCGCCGCGGCGGGTAAAGAACCCATGGCGCACGTCAGCCAACGCGTCTGAGGTGAGAATCTCCAGTGTCATCCAGCGATCACGGCTCCAATCCGGGGGGAGGGGGGCACCCTTGTGGATAGAGCCCCATCACCTTGAACAGGTTTCCCATTTCTTCCGGGTGCGTCAACCGCCGATGCGCGGCGATATGTTGATCCAGTGCGGGACCCCTGAGGTTTTCGGCAAGCGATTGGGCCCGCGCGGTGATGCCCAGGCGCTCCAGAAAAACGCCCTGGGGCGTGATACGGGTATGCCGGCAAGCGTCGCTGGCCTGCGTCAGCGCCTCGAAATCAACATGGGCTGTCAGGTCGGCGTGTCCGGGTGCCGCAAGCGGATCGGTGGCTTCATGCCCGCGCACAGCCTGAAAGGTATCGCCCAATGTACGCCAGTCGCCATAGTCGATGATGATGCCCGCGCCGCCATTTCTGGCGATCAGCCCCGCAATTTGCCCCACGGTTGCCGTGGCGGGAGCGCAGGTTTCAACCAGATCGCCCTCCTGGGTGTCTTCAAGGCGGTCCTGCAGCGCAGGTTGCGGCAGGACTGGGCCCAGCCCAAATGTGAGCGTTCCGTCCGTCGCCCCCACCTGCCGTTCGCGCCACTGAGTGCCGTTACGCACGAACTGGCGGATGGGCAGGGCATCGAAGAATTCATTGGCGAGCAGGTAAAGGGGCTGGTCGGGCAGTTTTTGCAGGTCGGTGATCCAGCTGACGGTGTGATCTTTCAGTGCATCGTACTGTTGGCGCTGAAGGGCGGGAGATGCCTCAAACAACGTGATCTCGGCGGCTTTGGCGAAACCGGGAACCCGACTTGTTGCACGCAAGGCATCCGCCATCAGGGTTCCGCGTCCGGGCCCCATTTCAGCCAGAGTAAACCGGGGCGGCGCGCCCTGATCCATCCAGGCCTGCGCAAGCGCCAGTCCAAGGAGTTCGCCAAACATCTGGCTGATCTCCGGTGCTGTGATGAAATCCCCGTTCTGACCGAACGGCGCGCGGGTTGTGTAATACCCAAGCGTCGGGTGCAGCAGGCAGGTGGACATATAATCATCCAGACGCATCGGGCCACTGGCCGCGATGCGGGCAAGGATATGTTCCTTGAGCGTCACCTCTGCTTGTTGGCGCGCAGCACGAAGTAGAGGCCGACCAACACCATCGGAATGCACAGAAGCTGACCCATGGTCAGCCCAAAGCCCCCCATTTGCAGCGCAAGTCCAAGGGGGTTGCCGTCGCTGATGAACTGCGCGTCGGGCTGGCGAAAGAATTCGACAAGGAAACGGGCGATGCCGTAGCCCATCAGGAAAGTCCCGCCGATCAGCCCTTGGCGTTTGAGTGCACCACGCCGCCATGCCATCCAGATCAGCAAGCCACCCAGCACCAACCCTTCGAGCAGGGCCTCGTAAAGTTGCGACGGGTGGCGCGCGCACAGGCCCACCACGTCGGGGCAGTACTGTGCTGCCTGCGTGGGAAAAATCACGCCCCATGGCACATCGGTAGGCCGGCCCCAAAGTTCCGCATTGATGAAGTTCGCGACGCGTCCCAGAAACAGACCGGGAGCGAGCCCAAGTGCCACCATATCGCCCGTTGATGTGGGGTCTAAATGATGGCGTCTGGTAAAGAGGTAAAATGCCAGCAAGACACCGATGGCCCCGCCGTGAAAGGACATTCCGCCTTCCCATACGGCGAGCACCCGAAGGGGGTCGGAAAGGTAGCTGCCAAGTTGGTAGAAGAGGACATACCCCAGGCGTCCACCCAAAATGACGCCGAGGATTACCCAGAAAAACAGGTCTTCGACTTTCGCAGGTTCCATGACCGGCGTATCATTGCGCCAAAGTCTTGGCGTCCGCACAGCGCGCACAACGATCCGCCAGCCGAGGATCATGCCAACGATATAGGCCAAGGCATACCAGCGCAGCGCGAAGGTCATGCCAAACAGGGTGATCGAGAAGATCTCGGGCGAAATGTCGGGAAATGGAAGCGCGGCAATCATGGCGACGATTGAGCGCGGCTGGCAAGGGAAGTCAACCTTGCCCAGACGGCGCCGCGCCCCCATATAGAGGATAACAGCGAGATCGGAGAGACCCATGCAGACCCGTAACAAGATATTCGACGACATCGGCCAGATGATGACCAATGCCATGGGCGTGGCCCAGGGCGCCAAGGAAGAGGCGGAAAATGCCATGAAAGGCATGATGGACCGCTGGCTGGCTGATCGCGACTTTGTCACGCGCGAAGAATTCGACGCCGTACGCGCAATGGCGCAGAAGGCGCGCGAGGAAAACGATGCGCTCAAGGCGCGGCTGGACGCGCTTGAGGGCAACAACAGCGACTGACACGCAGTCCGTTTGTTAAGGAAAAGTTAACGCGAGGCACCCTGAATGCACTTTCGGGGCGCCCGACTTTGCGGAGTTGAATAAGACTCCGAAAACATTTTGCAATCAAGCCCTGTGTGTAAATTCTTGTGTGCTGATGCAGCTTGCCCACAAGATATTGCAGTTATCCTCAATCAATTGTGGTTATCCCCAAGAAATGGGGTTGTCAGGCTTTGTCAAAGGTCGCACCATATCTTGTAGAGGGCGCTGGGGTTGCCCACGCTCTCTTGTACAGGCGAATAGGTCTTGGGGTCCGTTAGAGACGTCAGGCCGGGACAGAAAAGAGGTGGCACATGGCCCTGAGCGAGCATTACCTTGAAGACGACATTCACCCCATCGACATCGTGGAGCACCTGGCGGCCCACCACGAGTGGGACTTTGACCGCATCTCGGACGAGCAGATCGCGATGGCGGTTGAGGGGCAGTGGCGCACCTATTCCCTGACACTGGCGTGGTCCAGCTATGATGAAACACTGCGGTTGGTCTGCACCTTCGAGATGGAGCCGCCAGAGGAAAAACTGCCGGGTCTTTATGCGCTGTTGAACGATGTGAACGATCAGTGCTGGGCCGGTGCTTTCACCTATTGGGCCGAGCAGCAGATGATGGTCTATCGCTATGGTCTGGTGTTGTCAGGCGGGCAGGATGCGAGCCCCGATCAGATCGACACGATGATCCGCGCCGCGGTATTGAGCGCCGAGCGGTATTACCCCGCGTTGCAACTGTTGGTCTGGGGCGATCGAACGCCCAAGGAAGCGCTTCAGGTTGCGATTGCAGAGGCCTACGGCCACGCCTGACGCATTGGCGGTTTTCGCAGACCCCGAAACGATCTAACAGTATCCCCCGAAGCCATTCGGGGGATTTTTTATGCAAGACACACGGATAGCAAATCAGGGGCTGGTGCTGCTGGGGTGTGGCAAGATGGGGTCGGCGATGCTGGCAGGCTGGCTGGCAAAGGGGCTGCCGCCTGCGTCCGTCTGGGTTATCGATCCAAAACCGTCGGATTGGCTGCGTACGCAGGGGATCAACCTGAACACCGATCTGCCCACGGCGCCAGCCATCGTGCTGGTCGCGGTCAAGCCGCAGATGATGGCGGACGCGCTGCCGACTTTGCAGGCGATGGGCAATGGCGACACGCTTTTTGTCAGCGTGGCGGCTGGGATCACGATTGGAACCTTCGAAGAAATTCTTGGGGCGGGCACCCCCATCGTGCGCTCCATGCCAAACACACCGGCAGCGATTTCAAAGGGCATTACGGCGATTGTGGCCAATGACGTGGCGGGGGATACGGCGCTGGATGAGGCAGAGTTGTTGCTGAGCGCGGTGGGGCAGGTCGTGCGCCTGACATCCGAGGATCAGATCGATGCGGTGACGGGTGTCAGCGGCTCTGGCCCGGCCTATGTGTTCCACATGATCGAAACCTTGGCAGCGGCCGGCGAAGCGCAGGGATTGCCTGCGCAGATGGCGCTGCAATTGGCCAAGGCGACGGTTGCCGGTGCTGGTGCGCTGGCAATGGCGGCAGAGGATGACCCCGCTCAGTTGCGGATCAACGTTACCAGCCCCAATGGCACCACCCAAGCCGCGCTGGAGGTGTTGATGGACCCGGAAAATGGTTTTCCGGCCTTGCTGGAACGTGCCGTGAAGGCCGCAACCGACAGGTCAAGGGAGTTGGCCCGTGGATAACCTCAGCTTCGACGACTTTCTCAAGGTCGACATTCGCGTCGGCACTGTTGTCCGGGCCGAACCGTTCCCGGAAGCGCGCAAACCTGCGATCAAGCTTTGGGTGGATTTTGGCGGTGAGATCGGAGAGCGCAAGACTTCAGCCCAGATCACGGTGCATTATGACCCTGCCACGCTGATCGGGCGACAGGTTATGGCTGTTGTTAACTTTCCACCACGCCAGATCGGGCCTTTCATGTCCGAAGTGCTGGTGCTGGGGGTGCCGGACGACGACGGTGCGATTGTCCTGCTCAGCCCTGACAGCAAGGTTCCTGACGGTGGGCGGATGCATTGATGAAACTCCTTGTTACACGTCCCCTGCCCGACGCCGTGCTGGCGAACCTGGTCGAATTCGAGCTCACCGTGCGGTCAGAGACGCATCCGCTGTCACATGACGAATTGGTCGGAGCGTTGCGCGGCTATGACGCCGTTCTGCCCACCTTGGGGGATGCGTTTTCAGCGGATGTGATTGGTCAGGTGTCCGCGCCCCGGTGCAAGATCCTTGCCAACTTTGGCGTGGGCTACAATCACATTGATACAGCGGCGGCAAAGGCCGCCGGTATCCTCGTGACCAACACGCCGGGTGCCGTGACAGATGCAACCGCGGATATTGCCATGACGCTGATGTTGATGTCTGCGCGGCGTGCCGGTGAGGGCGAGCGGCTTGTGCGATCAGGTGATTGGGAGGGGTGGCATCCGACGCAGATGCTGGGTCTCCACCTCAGTGGCAAGACGGTGGGCATCGCTGGCATGGGCCGGATCGGTCAGGCGATTGCGCGCCGCTGTCACTTTGGCTTTGGCATGCGTGTGAAATATTTCAATCGCAGCGCTAAGAAACTGGATTTTCCCGCAGAAAAGGTTGCCAGCCTGAGCGACATGGCCCGTCAGGTCGATGTGCTTGTGGTCGCGGTCCCGGCAAACCCGGACACCAAACACATGATCGATGCCGACGTCCTGTCAGCGATGCAGTCCCATGCCCGCCTGATCAATATTGCCCGGGGCGATATTGTGAACGAAACCGCGCTGATTGCGGCGCTTGATGCAAATCAGATCGGTGGTGCGGGGCTGGATGTCTATGAATTCGAACCGCACGTGCCCGAGGCGCTGCGCCGCCTTGAGAATGTGGTGCTGTTGCCGCATCTGGGCACATCAGCCTTGGAAGTGCGCGTGGACATGGGGCGGATGGCCGCAGAAAATCTTCAGGCGTTTCGGGCAGGTCAGACACCACCCAACGTGGTTTAACGGTCGCCCACGGCCTCGCGCCAATGGCGACGACATAGGGAGACATAAGTCTCGTTTCCGCCAATCTGCACCTGTGCGCCATCGCGCAGCACCTTGCCGTCGCTGTCCTGTCTGACAACCATGGTCGCTTTCTTGCCGCAGTGGCAGATTGTGCGGATCTCGCGCATCTCGTCGGCCAGCGCGAGCAGCGTCGCAGAACCGGGAAAAAGGCGCCCCCGGAAATCGACGCGCAAGCCAAAACACATGACCGGCACGCCCAAATCATCGACCGCGCGGGCCAGTTGCCAGACCTGTTCTTCTTCCAGAAACTGGGCTTCGTCTATGAACACGCAGGCACATGGTCTCTGATCCAGGCGCTTTGCGATCTTTGAAAACATATCTTCGCTGGTGGCGAAAGTGTCCGCGTCCTTGCCGATCCCGATGCGAGACCCGATACGCCCTTCGCCTGCGCGGTTGTCGAATTGTGCGGTAATCAGATAAGGTACCATGCCGCGTTCCACATAGTTGTGAGCGGCCTGCAAAAGCACGGTCGATTTGCCTGCATTCATGGTGGAGTAGTGGAAGTAGAGTTTTGCCATGGCCAGGGTGTTACCGGGGCGGTGTCAGTCGATCAAGGTCGTACATCAAAGGGTGCGTGCGATCTGCTGCCGGGTTTCCGGCCCGTGGTGCCCCGTCACCGCGAAGATGCACGACCCCAACCTGTACCGCTAAGGGGGCAGCGGCTACTCGTCCCTTCCACATAACAATCTGTAGAAGTGAATAATTCATGACATTTACCGATAGAGCGATTAATGGGAAAACCCATAGAGCTTTCCCCCGGGGTGGTATTGGGCGAAAGTGGGTTCTGGGAGTGGGAAGAAGTTTATGGCCGGCATTGGCAGCTATCTCAAGAAACACACCGAAGCACTGGTCAAAGACGTTGGTATCGAACCGGCCTGTGCATTGACGGGCAAATCCAAGGCCACGCTAGGGCGGTATTATTCGGACAATGCCGAACATGCCGACCGTTTCATGCCGATCGATTCAGTCGCACTTCTTGAGGAATCGTCCAGCTATCCCCACGTAACCGCCGCCTTGGCCGAGCTGAAGGGCATTGGTCTAAACTTTGACGACCGCCGCCCGAACGCTGATCGCAAGGGTGGCGTCAATTCTGATGTGATCGCGCTTAGCCAGCGGTTTGCCATGCTGATGGCAGAATATCAGCAATCCATGGAAGACGGTCGCATCACGGTGAATGAGGCCAAGCGTCTGCTCAAGGAAACGACGCTGCTGCAACAGGTGCTGATCGACATGAAGCTTAATCTGGAAGACGAAAGTGGCTGACGACACGCCAGCGCTCCGGACAGCACTGTTGCACCAGATCGATACCGCGTCTCTGAAATCCCCCGACGATCCGGGCCACAAACCTCGCATATTGCTGCTTTACGGATCCCTGCGCCCGCAAAGCTATTCACGCCGCGCCGCGGAAGAGGCGGGGCGTATTCTGCGGCTTCTGGGCTGTGAAACGCAGATGTTTGATCCTAAAGATTTGCCCCTTGTCGACGGGTCAGAGCCTGACCATCCCAAGGTTGCTGAGCTGCGCGATCTTGCCGTCTGGGCGGAAGGGATGGTGTGGTCCAGCCCCGAACGGCATGGGGCAATGACCGGATTGATGAAAACCCAGATCGATTGGCTGCCGCTGTCTCTGCAGGGCGGTATTCGTCCGACACAAGGCAAGACATTGGCGGTGATGCAGGTCAGCGGCGGCTCGCAGTCATTCAACGCCGTCAACCAGATGCGTATTCTGGGGCGTTGGATGCGGATGGTCACAATCCCCAATCAGTCCAGTATCCCCAAGGCGTGGCTGGAATTTGACAGCGCGGGTCGCCTGCCCGAAGGCCCGTTCTATGCGCGGATCACCGACGTGATGGAAGAGCTGGTCAAATTCACCTGGCTGATACGCGGGCGCGCCGATTATCTGGTGGATCGCTATTCAGAGCGCTTGGAAAGCGCCGAAGAGGCTCACAAACGGGTATCCAGAAAGGGCGATTAGCTGCTTTGCTCAGCCGTGTTTCTCAACCAGAACTGATCCTACCGAGTAGCCAGCCCCGAACGAACAGATGAGCCCCGTATCCCCCTCCGCCAGATCATCGGAGTATTTAGAGAAGGCGATGATTGAACCGGCAGATGACGTGTTCGCGTAGTCTTGCAGGATGTTCGGCTGCTCTCCCGTCTCGGGCGTGCGACCCAGCACTTTGCGACCAATAAAGTCGTTCATCGACTTGTTTGCCTGATGCAGCCAAAGGCGTTTGAGATCGGCGGCGTCAACCCTTTCGCTGGCCATGTGATCGGCAATATGATCGGCAACAAGCGGCAGCACTTCCTTGAACACTTTGCGCCCGTTCTGCATAAATTGCATATCGCGCCTGTCAGTCAATCCATCGGGTCTGGAGCGCCGCAGAAAGCCGTTATTGTTGCGGATATTATTGCTGAACTCTGTTGCGCACCGGGTTGATTTGATGTCGAAATGTGGCCCCCGTGCATCTTCTGACCGTTCAATAAGGGTGGCGGTGGCGACGTCGCCAAAGATGAAATGACAATCCCGGTCGCGCCATTCCAGATGAGCCGAGCAGATCTCGGGGTTCACCACCAGCGCGGAACGGATGGATCCTGCACGCACCATGTCGGCGGCCGCCTGAATGCCGAACGTTGCCGATGAACAGGCCACATTCATGTCAAAGGCAAAGCCTTTGATGCCTAACAGCTGCTGGATTTCGATCGCAACGGCAGGATAGGCCCGCTCAAGATTCGATGCAGCACAGATCACCGCGTCGACGTCCGCTGCCGTACGACCGGCCTGTGCAAGGGCGCTTTGCGCGGCATTAATTGCCATTTCGGCCATCAGCGACGGCTCATCATCGCTGCGCTGGCGCAGCCTTGGATGCATGACATTGGGGTCCAGAACGCCTTCTTTATCAACCACATAGCGCTGTTCGATGCCGGATGCCTTGACGATAAACTCTTCGGATGAATATTCCTTGGCCTCGACGTCCCCCGCGGCGATGGCTGCTGCGTGCTCTGCGTTGTAAAGATCGACATGGGCGTTGAATGCTTCAACCAGTTCTGCGTTGGTTATGGTTTGTTCAGGGGTAAAAACGCCCGTGCCCGTGATGGCCGGTATATGCATGCAGGTTCTCCTTGATCCCGCTGATTTGCCCGGATTGCATATCCAAGGTCAAGGGAGGTAACCAAAAAGGGCATACCGGTTTCATATCTTCTTTACCCATCAGACCTAAAAGATTGTGTGGAACGTAGGGAGCTGAGACATCAAATTCGCGACTTTTTTCCTCGCAGTGCTGTGTGCATGCATGTTTGTGCGCACCGCCACCGCCCAGATGCGCGATACGGCTGCCCTGCGCGCGGAACTTCTGCTTGAGCAGCGCGTGGAACTGAAAAAGATGACCAAGGCCGTCTGCTTTGTTCTGGCCGGATCAGACCGGTCGCTGCTAAGCAGATCTGCGATTGCTGCCGCTGACCGTTTTGATCGGTCACTTGCACAATTGGTGACTGAGGATCTTGCCGCCGAGACGGACAGTGAAAGGGCCAAGGCGCTCAGTGAGTTGGACGCTCAGGCACGCGCTGTGACTTTGTCAGCCCGTCAGATTATCGCCGGGGACGTTCACCGGGTGCCGATGTCGCTGCTGCTGGACGATGGTGCCGATGTGGGACGGGCGTTAGTCACGCTGAGTGCATCCGCCCTTTCGCTGGACAAGGATAAGCCCGGTAGCACAGCCGCGGCGCACACCATGTTGACGCTCATCCACCAATCGGCGCGCATGCAAGCCATGCTGCGTGATGCTTGTCTCAACCAGGTCGGTCTGCTTGGCGAACGTGGACACGATCGCATGATGTCGGTCCAGGCCGAATTCGAGGCCGATCTGGCTGCACTGCAAACGGGCGACCCGGACCGCAACATTCTGGCACCGCCCAACGTCACGGCGCGGGTGTTGCTAGGCAAGGTCGCGGCTTTTTGGGACAAGTCGCGTGACACTCTTGTGACTGCGAGCCTTGGCGAAAATGTCGAGATCCGCGCGTTACAAAAGGCATCGATCTATGGGGATCTGATGGATATGAACCTGAAAAGGGCGCGCAAGGCTTACATGCGCACACCGCCTGGCGGTTAGCGTACCGGCACGGAATAGAGCACGTACCCATCGATCCGTGCTACTTCTTGCGCATTGAAGTCGATGACAAAGACACCAAGGTTTTCAAGGTCTTCAGGGCATCCAACCAGATCGGCGGCATCATCCAGGTATTCCCCTGTTGCCGGCGATTCACCCACCCGTTGGCAGCCGTCGCCCTTGAAACGGTAACCCTCGCCGAAGAGGGGCAGGGCGGTGCTGACGGGCGGCGGTGGCGGGCTGCAAGCAGTGATCAGCGCTGCTGTGGCAAACATTGAAACGGTGAAACGCATGAGTTGACTCCTTTCGACACTCTCCCAGCGTATCACAACTTCTCGTTATTCGGGTATTGGTTGGGGGATTCTTGCCGCTTTGTAATTTCTGCAGCAACAAGTGCGCCTTCGGGTCATCGTGTATTGCTTGATATGAACTGACCTCTCGCGCATCTTTTGGTCCACGGAACATCCGGAGATGAATGATGTCGGACCGACCCTTTGAGACAGTTGTTGAAGGGAATGTTGCCGTGTTTGGCTTCATCGTCGCCTTCATTTCGTTCATGGGTTTGTTCTTTCTTCTTGGTGCCTATGATAATCTCAGCGCTCCCTTAGAGGCAGTCACTTTTGCCGCATTGGGCATTGGCATCCTTTGGTTCGCCACGCGTCTGGCCACGTATTTTTTCAAACCGGCAATCAGCATCACAGACAAAACCTTTGTCGCGCGCCGCATTCTGAAACCCGGTGCGCGGTGGGAATTTGGGGACCTGAAGCGATTTGAGACTTCAATCACGCGGATCGAAAAGGGTCATTCGGGCCGTCGTCTGCCGACACCACTTTTTGTCGAACGTCTTCATGCCGTGGCATTGAACGACACGCGGCAAACCGTGACCTTGCCTGCATTTGCCGGATCCAATGAAACGCTCATTTCCGAACTGAAAAACCGCAGCTTGCTTGAGGTGAAGCGTGATTTTGACGCAAAGCCGGAGGCGCCGCTGTGGCGCCGCCTTTTTGGAAAGAAGAGCTAGGTCTTCGTCCTAGCCTTGCAGCGCCTTTACCCCGATCTCATCTTCTGCCTGCGCCTTGATGGCCAGAGCGGCGGCATAGCTGCCCGCGGCAGTCGTATAGTATGGGATCTTGTCATAAAGCGCGATGGACCGGATGGATTTACTGTCTTCGACCGCCTGTGTGCCTTCGGTGGTGTTCATCACCAGGTGGATGCGACCGTCTTTCATCATGTCCGTGACATCGGGGCGCCCCTCGTAGACCTTGTTGACCGTGCCGCAGGTGTGATCGTGGGTGTTCAGCCAGGCCGCCGTCCCCCGCGTCGCCACAAGGGTAAAGCCTTGCTCTAAAAGAATTTCAGCGCATTTCAACATGTCGTCGGTCTTGTCGTCATCCTTGATCGACAGGAATGCGCACCCTTCGGCTGGCAAAATGGTGCCCGCACCCATCTGGGCCTTGAGAAACGCGCGCGGGAAATCCCGATCCCAGCCCATGACCTCACCGGTTGAGCGCATCTCGGGGCCGAGAATTGTGTCGACGCCGGGGAAACGGGCGAAGGGCAGCACCGCTTCCTTGACGGAGAACCAAGGCATGTTCGGGTCAGCCAATTCCATCGGGTCGCCCAATGGCAGCACGTCCGCATAGGAACTTTGATGCGGGTAGGCGGCGCGCTTGGGAAAGGTGCTCAGCTTTTCACCGGCCATGACGCGCGCAGCGATGCTTGCAATCGCTGAATCAGTCGCCTTTGCGACGAACGGCACTGTGCGCGAGGCGCGGGGGTTGACCTCAATAAGGTAGATTTCACCATTCTTGACGGCGAACTGGATATTCATCAAACCGACGACGTTAAGAGCCTTGGCAAGCAGCTTGGTTTGGCGCTCCACCTCGGCAATAATGTCGCTCGGCAGTGAGTACGGGGGAAGCGAACAGGCTGAATCGCCGGAATGCACGCCTGCCTCTTCGATGTGCTGCATGATGCCGGCCACGTGGACGTCGGACCCATCGCTCAGCGCGTCGACGTCAAGTTCAACGGCACCACTGAGATAGCTGTCCAGCAGCACAGGGCTGTCACCCGACACAACGACCGCAGTGGAGATGTACCGCTCAAGCGACGCCATATCCCGTACGATTTCCATCGCCCTGCCGCCCAGCACATAAGACGGGCGGATCACCAGCGGGAAACCGATGTCTTCGGCAATGCTGAGCGCCTGAGCGTCCGTCGAGGCGATCCCGTTACGCGGTTGCTTGAGACCAAGGTTTTGCACCAGTTGCTGGAACCGCTCGCGGTCTTCCGCAAGATCAATCATGTCGGGCGTAGTGCCGAGGATCGGAATGCCGGCCTCTTGCAGTGCGGCGGCGATTTTCAGCGGTGTTTGGCCGCCAAACTGAACGATGACGCCGTGCAGGGTGCCATTCTCCTGCTCGACCCGCAGGATCTCCATCACGTGTTCAAAGGTGAGGGGTTCGAAATAGAGACGGTCGGAAGTGTCGTAGTCGGTTGAGACGGTCTCGGGGTTGCAGTTGACCATGATGGTCTCATACCCCGCGTCGGTCAGCGCATAGCAGGCGTGGCAGCAGCAATAATCGAACTCGATGCCCTGCCCGATGCGGTTGGGGCCACCGCCAAGGATCACGACCTTTTTGCGATCCGAGGGGCGTGCCTCGCATTCCACGTCGCCCATCATCGGGGTTTCGTAGGTTGAATACATGTAGGGCGTTTGCGCCTCGAATTCTGCCGCGCAGGTGTCGATCCGTTTGAAGACTGCGCGCACGCCTGCGTTCAGGCGCGCATGGCGCACTTCGGCTTCGGTACGCGCTGAAAGCGTCGCAAGACGCGCATCGGTAAAGCCCATCATCTTGAGATGCCGCAGTGCGGCCACATCCGAAGGTAGGCCATTGGTTCTGACGCCTTCCTCGGCTTCGATGATCTCACGGATGCGGGCAAGGAACCAAGGATCGAACATGGTCACCCCGTGGATGTCATCGTCGGTCATGCCGTGCCGCATGGCCTGCGCGATTGTACGCAGCCGGTCGGGGGTTTGCAGGCTGATCGCCTTGACGACTGCCGCCTTGTCCGGTGCGCCGGGAATGTCGATTTCGTCAAAGCCGGTCAGCCCGGATTCCATCGACGCCAGTGCTTTTTGCAGGGATTCGTGGATGGTGCGGCCGATGGACATCGCCTCGCCCACGGACTTCATCGCTGTTGTCAGGTCAGGGGTAGAGCCAGGGAATTTCTCGAACGCGAATTTGGGGATCTTGGTGACGACGTAGTCGATTGTGGGCTCAAAGGAGGCGGGTGTGACACCGGTAATATCGTTGTCGAGTTCATCGAGTGTAAAGCCCACGGCGAGTTTCGCGGCGATCTTGGCAATCGGGAAACCGGTCGCCTTGGAGGCCAGCGCGGAGGAGCGGCTGACACGCGGGTTCATTTCGATCACGACCATGCGGCCATCGTCGGGGTTCACGGCCCATTGCACGTTCGAGCCGCCGGTTTCCACGCCGATCTCGCGCAGGACAGCGATCGAGTGGTTGCGCATGATCTGGTATTCTTTGTCCGTGAGGGTGAGGGCCGGGGCAACGGTAATGCTGTCGCCGGTATGCACACCCATCGGGTCCACGTTCTCGATTGAACAGACGATAATGGCGTTGTCGGCGGTATCGCGCACGACTTCCATCTCGAATTCCTTCCAGCCCAGCAGGCTTTCGTCGATCAGGATTTGACCTACCGGAGAGGCATCCATGCCCGACCGGCAGAAATGTTCGTAGTCTTCGCGGTTATAGGCCACACCGCCGCCGGTCCCACCCATGGTAAATGCAGGTCGGATGATCGCGGGCAGGCCGATCTCTTCGAGGTCCTGAAGGGCCAACTGCACACCAGCAACAAGATCTTTCTTGCCCGATGCATCCAGCGGTGCGGTGCAAATCGTGGCTTTGGGATTTTCGATACCCAAACGATCCATTGCCTCACGGAACAGCTTGCGGTCTTCGGCCATTTCGATGGCTTCGCGCTTGGCCCCGATCATCTCGACGTTGAAAGTGTCGAGCACGCCCATTTCTTCCAAGGCAAGTGAGGTGTTCAGCCCGGTCTGCCCGCCCATGGTGGGCAAAAGCGCATCGGGGCGTTCTTTTTCGATGATCTTGGCAACAATATCCGGCGTGATGGGTTCGATATAGGTGGCATCGGCCAGTCCGGGATCCGTCATGATCGTCGCAGGGTTGGAGTTGACGAGGATGACCCGGTAGCCTTCTTCCTTCAACGCCTTGCACGCCTGTGCGCCGGAGTAGTCGAATTCGCAGGCCTGACCGATAACAATGGGGCCCGCGCCAATGATCATGATCGATTGGATATCGGTTCTTTTTGGCATGGAGCCCCCCGGTCAGACGGGCGCGCGGGAACGCGCGCCAAATTGAACCGCGTTATAGGCACCGGGGGGGGCGTTGCAACCTCAAACCGCACTTAACGGGGCCGCAGATGCCGTGTGCCGTCATCATGTGTGCAGGTATGCCCGGGTTAGGGGCACCGCATCGCGTTCATGGGTCAGTTGAAACTGGTAGACGGCCTGCATCTGATGTTCAAACGCGACAATGCAGGCAGCGAAGTAGTAGCGGAACATGGCGACAAAACGATCGTCATACATCGCCGTGATCTTGTCGAGATTGGTCTCGAACCGTGTGCGCCAGTGGCGGATCGTCTGCGCGTAGTGCAGGCGCCATACCTCGATATCAGTTTGCCACAGCCCGCTTTTCTCGATTGGTCCTGCCAGTTCGGACAGGGACGGGACATACCCGCCAGGGAAGATGTACTTGTTGATCCACGCGCTATGGGGCAAGGGTGGTGCGCTGCGCCCGATGGTATGGATCAGCCCCACGCCTTTTGGTTTCAGAAGATCGGCGACCTTGGCAAAGTAGGTGCTGTAGTTCGGAACGCCCACATGCTCCAACATGCCGACGCTGACGATGCGGTCGAATTTTTCGTCTACATTGCGGTAATCCTGCAGGCGGAACGTGACGCGATCTTCTAACCCTTCGGCGCGCGCGCGGGCGTTGGCTCGGTCCAACTGATTTTGCGACAGTGTCACCCCTGTCACCCGCACGCCAAAATCCCGCGCCAGCGTCAGCGCCATGCCGCCCCAGCCGCAGCCGATGTCCAGCACATGGTTGTCCGGTTCAAGCCGCAGTTTGGCAGCGATATGGGACTTTTTGGCGATCTGGGCTTGCTCCAGCGACATGTCGGGGTCGGTGAAATAGGCGCAGGAATATTGCATGTCCTCGTCCAGAAACAGCTGATAAAGCGCGTCCGAGATGTCATAGTGATGCGCCACGTTGGCCCGTGCCCGTTCGGGCGTATTGCGTTGAATGAAGCGGCGCATGTGAAACCGGCCCCGGTTGGACAGGTGTAACCACATCGGTACGCCCCCGTCGTTACGGTTCGTGATCAATACCCGAAGCAAATCGTCAAGGCTGGTATTGTTAAGGGTGATGGTCCCATCCATAAACCCTTCGCCCAGCCCCAGCTCAGGATTGATGCACATGCGCCTCAGCGTTGCGGGTGTATGGATGGTAAAGCCAACCGTCTCACCGCTTTGCGGTCCATAGGATTTTACGGATCCGTCCGGATAGGTGATGCGCAGTTGGTCGTGCACCATGACGGTATTCAGAACTTTTTCGAAGAGCGATTTCAGCATCTTCCCACGAGCCCCCAAACTCACATTAGTAATTTTGGTGGGATTTTTGCGTGCGTCAAGTGGCGGGTGTCAGGCGTCCAGAAATGTGCGGAGGGTGGCCTCGAATTCGCGGGGTTTTTCAGCATGCAGCCAGTGTCCGGCCCCGGGAAGCTTTGCAAAACGCGCCACTGGGAAGAAAGACTTGATGCGGTCGCGGTGCGCAACCTGTACGTAGTCGGATGCGCCGCCGGACAGGAACAGGACCGGCCCGTCAAATTGGCCGGCAATGTCTTCTGGCCAGCCAATTATCTTGTCCATTTCGGCTTCGAGCACATCAAGGTTCAGGCGCCACCGCTTCTCCGGCACATCCAGCGACTGCGTGAAGAAGCTTTGCAAGGCGCGCTCCACACCAGCGTCGGCCAGCTGCGCCTCGGCGTCAGAGCGGCGGGTGACGCGCGACATGTCCACGCTGCGCATGGCATCGATGAACATCGCCTGCGTGTGTCCGTAGGCCACCGGGGCAATGTCAGCGACAACCAGCTTGCGCAGCAGTCCCGGGTGCGTGAGTGCAAGCGTCATCGCGGCCTTGCCCCCCATGGAGTGACCACAAAGGTCGACCGGTGCGCCGATGTCATGGATCAGCTCAGCCAGATCATTGGCCTGATCAGGATAGCTGTGTGTCGGCGACTGCGGGCTTGTGCCATGGTTGCGCATGTCCGGCGTGATCACATGGCGTTTGTCCGACAACCGTTTCGCAATCACACCCCAGTTGCGTCCCGACCCATAAAGCCCGTGCGCAATGACGAGGGGTGGCACGTTGGCGACAGGTGTTCCGTATTCCGTGTATGCCAGCATGGAGCAGACGTACTGCCATTGCGCCCCCAATGCCAGTGCGATTAGGGTGCCGCCATGTTCCAGGACCAGGACATTCACACCAAGGCAGAAACCCTGCGCAAGCAACTGCAGGAGAAACTTGGCGTGCGCAGCCGGGATCTGTCTCAGGCTCTGAAGCGCGCTGGCCGCAGGCTGCCGCGCCGGGTGCGCGGTGAGGGCCAAGCGCTGGTGCGTGCTGAAAAGCTGGCTGCGAACCCGAAACTTGCGCGGCAGTTGAATAGTGCCGAGGTCGACCGGGCCTATGCGACAGTTGCCGCACATCTAAAGGATATTGACGTGGCGGATGCCCGCAAAGGCAAGTTGTTGAGCCTTGCGGCCGCCGTGGCAGGAAATCTGCTGATTGTTATCGCCGGGTTTTTGGTCTGGTTGTGGTGGCGTGGCTATGTCTGATCGCAGAGGACTCTCATGACCGTTGTGCGGATCGTTCCCAATCTGGCCACCGCAGATGTCCAGGGCCTGGCGGCCTTCTATGAAGAGTTGCTGGGCCTCAACATCCTGATGGACCAGGGCTGGATCATGACGATGGGCAGTGGTGATCTGGGGCCCGTGCAGTTGAGTATCGCCTCTGAGGGCGGCAGCGGCACGCCCGTGCCGGATCTGTCAATTCAGGTTGATGATGTGGATGCCGTCTTTGCGCACGCGCAGGATATGGGCTGCGACATAAGCTATCCGCTGACCGATGAACCCTGGGGGGTGCGGCGCTTTTTCGTCACCGATCCCATGGGCCGGGCGCTGAATATTCTGGCCCATTGACCATGCCGGGATCTGAAACCCTGATCGCCTTTTTTGTTGCCACCGCCGTTTTTGCCTACATGCCCGGGCCCGGCACGTTGTATGCGGCTGCGCAGACGATCTCACGGGGAAGTCGCGCGGGCACCATGGCGGCTTTGGGTTTGCACCTTGGCGGCTATGTCCATGTGCTGGCGGCTGCCTTTGGGCTGGCCCTGATATTTCAGGCCGTACCCACGCTTTACGTCCTGCTCAAGCTGGGCGGGGCCGCGTATTTGATCTGGCTGGGGGTGCGCATGTTCCGGGCGCCTGCGATTCAATCGGTCGAGACAAAGTCACTCGCCGCCAGGACGCCCCGCCGCGCATTTTGGGAAAGTGTGACTGTCGAGGTGCTGAACCCCAAGACGGCGCTTTTCTTTCTCGCCTTCTTGCCCCAGTTTACGGATCCTGCGGCGGATATGGCCATTTGGCTGCAGCTTTTGGTGCTTGGTACCATCGTGAATATCATGTTCTCCAGCGCGGATCTGGCCTGCGTTCTGATGGCGGATCGCCTTATGCGCAAATTGCACCAATCGTCGCGTGCAAGTGTCTGGGCACAGGGGATGGGCGGGTCAATCCTTGTGGGGCTGGGCGGTAAGCTTGCTCTGGATGTAAGGTAGTCAGCCCTCAGCCGCCGTAATCGGCATCCGAAACCTTTTCCAGCCAATCAGCCGCACTGCCATCCAGCGTTTCCTGCAATGCTATATGGGACATGGCGCAATCGGGCGCGGCACCATGCCAGTGTTTTTCACCGGGCTCGAACCAGATCACGTCGCCCGGGCGGATGGTCTGAACAGGATCGCCTGCGCGTTGTGCGCGTCCGACACCCGCAGTGACAATCAATGTCTGGCCCAGTGGATGGGTGTGCCAGGCCGTTCGGGCGCCGGGCTCGAACGTGACGCTCAGCGCGTTGAGCCGCGCAGGCGCGGGGGCTGTTATCAGCGGGTCCATGCGTACAGTACCAGTGAAGTAGTCAGGGTTGGGCGTGCTGGAAGGGCGTGACCCGGCGCGGTGGATGATCATGGGTGTCTCCTGTGATGGGTTGCGTCACCATAGCGACATCGCCCGCAGACGCGAAAGGGGCGACTGACGGCCGCCCCCTGTACCCTTGCGCCCATAAGAGGGCTCTCAGAGGTTGGGATACATCGGATAGCGCGCGCAAAGTGCTTCGACCTCCGCCTTGACCTTCTCTTCGACCGCTGCATTGCCGTCAGCACCGTTTGCAGCCAGGCCGTCAACCACTTCGATGATCCAGTCCGCGATCTGGCGGAACTCGGCTTCGCCAAAGCCGCGCGTGGTACCGGCAGGAGAACCAAGGCGGATACCGGATGTGATCGTTGGCTTTTCAGGGTCAAACGGCACGCCGTTCTTGTTGCAGGTGATATGCGCGCGCCCCAGGGCCTTTTCAGTCTCGTTGCCTTTCACACCTTTCGGGCGCAGGTCCACCAGAACCACGTGGGTGTCGGTCCCGTGTGTGACCGTGTCAAGACCGCCTTTGATCAACTGATCAGAGAGGGCCTGTGCGTTCACCACGACCTGTTTGATGTAGTCCTTGAACCCCGGCTGCAGCGCTTCGCCAAAGGCCACGGCCTTGCCCGCGATGACATGCATCAACGGCCCGCCCTGAATGCCGGGGAAGATGGCAGAGTTGAACTTTTTGGCCAACGCCTCGTCATTTGTCAGGATCATGCCGCCGCGAGGGCCGCGCAGGGTTTTGTGGGTCGTCGTGGTGGCCACATGTGCGTGCGGGAAGGGCGAGGGATGTTCCCCCGCCGCCACAAGCCCTGCAAAGTGCGCCATGTCCACATGCAGATATGCGCCGACGCTGTCGGCAATCTGACGCATGCGGGCAAAGTCGATCTGGCGTGGGATTGCAGAACCGCCCGCAATGATCATCTTGGGTTGATGTTCGCTGGCCAGTTCCTGCACCTGTTCATAATCCAGCAGGTTGTCTTGCTTGCGCACGCCGTACTGTATGGCGTTGAACCATTTGCCGGATTGGTTTGGCTTGGCCCCGTGCGTCAGATGACCGCCTGCGTCAAGGCTCATGCCCAGAATGGTATCGCCGGGCTGCAAAAGTGCCTGCATCACCCCCTGGTTTGCCTGAGACCCCGAGTTCGGCTGCACATTGGCAAAGCCGCAGTCAAAGAGTTCGCACGCCCGTTCGATGGCGAGATTTTCAGCGACGTCCACAAACTGGCAGCCGCCATAGTACCGGCGACCCGGATAGCCCTCGGCGTATTTGTTTGTCATGATTGACCCCTGCGCCTCGAGGACGGCGGCGGACACGATGTTTTCTGACGCGATCAGCTCGATCTCGTCGCGCTGGCGGCCCAGTTCATCCGCGATGGCGCGGGCGATGTCTGGGTCGGTCTCGGACAGGGGTGCGGTGAAAAAGCCGGACATGGGCGCATTCCTCTTTGGGGCCTTGGGGTTTTGCGTCTCCTATCCGAATCCGTCAGACGCGTGAAGGTGTGATTGCGACCCTTGCGGCAATATGCGCGGCAGCGCTGGCGGGGCGCGCACAAATATGTTTGTCTGCAGGGAGCTTGCGCGTACCGCCTCCGGAGAGACGTCCATGAAAATCGCATTCACCGCCAGTGCCGCCGCCGTGGCACAGACCGCGCGGGCCGCCCTGATCGGGCGCTATGGCGATGTGCCTGTGCAAGAGGCCGAGGTCATCGTGGCGCTGGGCGGTGACGGCTTCATGTTGCATACGCTGCATGAAACCCAAGAACTGGACGCGGCCGTTTACGGGATGAATCGTGGCACAATCGGTTTTTTGATGAATGCATACGGCGAAGGCGATCTGGTGGAGCGGCTGAGCGCTGCCGAGCGGGCAGAGATCAACCCTCTTGAGATGCGCGCAACCCATTCGGACGGATCGGTTTCAACGGCGCTGGCGATCAATGAGGTTTCCCTCCTGCGGGCAGGTCCACAAGCTGCCAAGTTGCAGATCACCGTCGACGGGCGGCTGCGGATGCAGGAACTTGTATGTGACGGGGCGCTGGTGGCGACACCCGCCGGATCGACCGCCTACAATTATTCAGCGCACGGTCCTATCCTGCCGATCGGCGCGGATGTGTTGGCCTTGACGGCCATGTCCGCCTTTCGGCCCAGGCGCTGGCGCGGGGCGCTCTTGCCCTCATCCGCGCGGGTGCAATTTGATGTGCTTGAGCCCGAAAAACGGCCCGTAATGGCCGATGCTGACGGCAAATCCCATCGCGATGTGACGCGGGTCGAGATTCGGTCAGAGCCGAGTGTGTCACACGCCATTCTTTTTGATCCTGGTCACGGATTGGAAGAACGACTGATATCAGAACAGTTTACCTGAGCTCCTGTTGCAACACGCGCGATCCAGATCCGGCGGCGGCAGCACGTCGACATCTTAAATGAGTTTTTTGGAAAGATGAATAATGGACGGAGCTTCTTCATCTTTCCAATAAACTCAGCCTGGCATCTGCAACGTATCCTGCCGCTCGGACTTTGACACTTGGCCTCAACACGAGGCTACCCCGGCCCTGAGACATATTTCAAAGCGATTTCGGCAGCAGTCCATTCGTCCACCACAGGCGGGATCAGGGTCAGCACCTCACCCTGGCCGTCAAGCAGGTAGACCATAGAGCCGTGGCTATAGACCGGACCGTATTCGGGGTCCTCATAGGCAAGTTCATGATCGATTGAGAACGCCTCATAGGCGGCTTGCAATGCGGAAGGATCGCCCGTCAGACCGATGAAGTCCGGATGGTATTTCAAAAGGGCTTCCATGTTGCCCACTTGATCCCGCGCCGGATCGACGGTGATCATGACCGGGGTGGCGGTCACGCCCTTTTTTGCCAGTTGTTCGACAATCCCCACCATCAGCGGCAGCGCGGCAGTGCAGATGCCGGGGCAATTCGCATAGCCAAAGAACAGCAACTGTGGCTGCCCTTCAGGGTCTTGCTGTGTGCGCGGTGCCCCGGTGTGATCTGTCAGCGCAAAAGGTCCACCCACATCGAAAGGCAGCGCAGTCTGCGCCCAGACCGGTGTTGCCAACACCATCAAGGCCGTGATCAGCGCCTTCATTCGAAAAGGTATTCCTTGAACGCCTTGTCGATCTCGAGCCCCAGCCCAAGATATCCCTCTTTGGCGATCAGTGCCTGAATGCGGGGATCGCGCCGGAACCATTGGCCTTTGCCTTTGGCATCGGGGTTATTGGCTGCCCAGACCTTCGTCCACTGGCTTGCCTTGGTCCAGTCCGCGCTCCCAGCCTTGATGCGTTGCACCAGATAAACGTTGTTGATCGGGAAATCTTCATCGTTGATCATGAGTCCATCAACGGTGATATCTTGCCCGCAATAGGGGAGCAAATCGACGACGGCACCTGTGAAAGCGGGCTGATTGTTCTTCAGCGCCATCACCAAGACCCCGTCGGCCGCACGCAAAAGCGCCAGCTGGCGGTCGCCATCGCCGCAGTTTGACGGGCAGTCACCCGTGAGTTCGCACATGGCGTCAACGACCTTAGCCTCAAAGAGCGCCGGTTCTTCGGCATAGAGGTTCCAACTGCGGGCTTCGGAATTTTCTGAGAAATCCTGTGCCGCGAGCGGCGCAGCAAGCAGGGCGAGAGCGGGGAAAAGAAATGCGCGGATCATTCTTTCGGCTCCGGAATGGCGAAGGAGGGGACGACGTCGTAGTCTTCGTGGGTGAGGTTTACGATTCCGAGATCTTCGACCACCTCTTCGACCACAATGTAATTGATGCCATCGCGTGCATAGTGCATGCCATCTGCCGTCACCGTATGGGACGCGAGCCTCAGAGCGGTATCGCCGCCGGTCGCATTATCCTGCGCGCCCAGTTTGAGGATCGTATAGACCGTTCCGTCCTCGGTCAGCAGCCCAATGGGGATACCAGAGGCGGAACACCACAAAGCGCAGGTGTGATGTGCAGAACCGACAACCGCATCCGGCCCGCCCATGACGCCTGAATAATAGCACCACGTGTCGATGATTTCACCTGTGACGGTGATCCGTTCGCCTTCGGCGGCCCATCCGCTTATGGGAAGTATCGCCAGAACGGCGGCAAGAAGTCTGTGCATGTTCGATCCTTTTGACGTGATTGGATCAGCCTAGGCCGCTGATCGCCATGGCGGCAAATCACAATTTCAACAATTTCTGTTTTGCGCTGGCAATTGCGGAACTTCCCGCGTTCTGGGGGGTTGGTTTGATAAGGAAGGCGGCAGCATCCGGCGCGCCGCCATGACAACTTATTCGAAAGGACCAAGACATGAATTGGGACACAATCGAAGGTAACTGGAAGCAGTTCAAAGGCGACATCAAAGCGCATTGGGGCGATCTGACCGACGACGAAGTCGATCAGGCCGAAGGCAACCGCGACAAGCTGGTTGGCAAGATCCAAGAGCGTTACGGCCTTGCGAAATCTGAAGCTGAGCGTCAGATCGACGAATTTGTCGCCAAGCACTAAGGCAATTGCATTGGCAGGAAAGGGCGGTCCTTGCGGGCCGCCCTTTTTTTATCAGTCGACGGTGAACAGTTCGTGCCGGTCGGCCACACCCCGCATCCGGTACTGACCTACTGATACAAGTTCCTTTCGGGTTTCACGCAAAGGGGCGGCAACATTGGATGAAACAAGAATCTGCTGACCAAGCGGATCGCACATCCCCAGAATGCGCGCCGTCGTGTTCACCGCAGGACCGATTACCGTAAAGTCGAGCCGTGCCCGCCCCCCGATGTTGCCATAAAGAACGTCGCCTGCATTCAATGCGAGGGTGAAACCCGTCACAGGCAGATCAGCGTTGCTGCGCGCGATGTTGAAGACTTCAAGCTCATCGCGCATCGCGATGGCTGCGGACAAGGCTGCGTTGCGCGCATTTGGCACCTTTTCAATGTCGAAAATTGCCAGCATCCCATCGCCCATGAATTTCAGAACCTCACCGCCGTGCTGCTCAACAATCTCGACAGCCTCGCCAAAGTAGGCGTTGAGCATTTCGATGATAACGGTGCCCGGATGGGTTTCTGAAAGATGGGTGAACCCACGCAGGTCGAAATCAAGTATGACGGCCGAGATCGTGCGCGACGAGCCACGGGTGATATCACCGGACAGGACGCGCTTACCTGCGTCAGAGCCCAGATAGATCGCCGTGATGTCCTCTGCCATCTGGCGGTTTGAGCCGGATTTGAGCGCAAGGCCGAGCGGCGGAAGAAGCGCTCGCAGGGTTTCCAGATGTGCCTCCGAAAAGCCCGTGGGATGGTCTGAGGAGCACGACAGCAACATGCCTTCGGCGCTCTGAAGGTCTTCTTCTCTTCGGTCGCTGTTGGACATATCGAGAAAGAATCGCTTGAATGCGACATAGTCGGTGCGCCCTTCAGCCCGCAGGTCGTCGAAAATGGGAAAATCCCACGTCGGTTCATTGGCCGTCAGGCGCTGTCGGATCTCTGACACATCGCTGGTCGCCAGATGATAAAGGGGGCTGCGGAGCCACTCTTCGGGGCTTTCACTCGTGCGCTCAAATCGCTGACTGTGCTTGCCTGTCTCAGCTTGCCAGCGAAACGCGACGCTGCCGAACTCGGGGTGTAATGTGCGCATCGTGATATGCGCACGGCTGATGGGGACGTCTGCCGCCACAAGCTCTGCACAGAAGGACTCAAGCAGGGAATCCAATTCTGTTCCCTTGAGTCCGCCGTCGATCAGCTTTTCTGTGATCGCCTGGAATTGGCTGCCGCCCGGTTGCAGTTCGAGCGCTGCCTTGAGGGTCTGTAGTTCGGTCGCAGTGACCCATTTCATGGCATGCGTCCGGGTTGTGGGCGTGTCATCGTATGCGATCGGTGCGTCGAACTGGCTGTCCGTCAGATCGACGCGCCGGCTGTCAAAGACGTTATAGAAATGCGGCACGTCATAGGTTTCCAGCGCCGTCATGCAGATATCGCCGCCATAGAGATCGTGAACAGCTACCGCAGTGACATTACACTGACCCGCTGCTGGCATCTCGGGTGTCCATTGCTTTGCTGTCTGAGCGGACCACGCCGCGCGCAGGGCTGCGCGAAGACGTGGTTCGTCAAACGGTAGGGTCATTTGGCGTAACCAATGGTTTGCAGGGCCGCCTTGATTTCATCCAGGATGGCCGGGTCGTCGATGGTGGCGGGCAGCTTGAAATCTGCGCTTTCGGCAATCTTGACCACGGTGGCGCGCAAGATCTTGCCAGAGCGTGTCTTGGGCAACCGATCTACAACCAAGGTTTGCTTGTAGGCGGCGACGGGTCCGATTTGGTCGCGGACCCGTTTGGCGCATTCCGCCGCGATTTCCTCGTGCGGGCGGTTCACGCCTTTGGAGAGGCACACCATGCCAAGCGGCATTTGGCCCTTGAGTGCATCGCTGACGCCGACCACCGCGCATTCTGCCACGTCCGGGTGGCCTGCAAGCACTTCCTCCATGGCACCGGTGGACAAGCGGTGGCCTGCAACGTTGATCACGTCATCGGTGCGCGCCATGATGTAGAGATACCCGTCATCGTCCATCATGCCGGCATCACCTGTCTCATAGTATCCGGGGAACGTGGTGAGATAGCTTTTCTTGTAGCGGTCTTCGGCGTTCCAGAGTGTCGGCAGCGTGCCCGGGGGCAAGGGAAGCTTGATAGCGATGGCGCCCAACTCCCCGGCCTTTTGGGGATGACCAGCTTCATCCAGGATCTGCACATCATAGCCGGGCATTGCCACGGTGGGCGATCCGATTTTGACGGGTAACGCTTCGAGCCCCGCCGGGTTGCCCGCAATCGTAAAGCCAGTTTCGGTCTGCCACCAGTGATCATAGACGGGCTTGCCCAGCTTTTCCTGCGCCCAGAGAATTGTATCGGGGTCGGCCCGTTCGCCCGCCAGATAAAGTGCGCGTAGTCCGCTAAGGTCATACTTCGTGATAAATTCGCCCTTGGGATCTTCGCGTTTTACGGCGCGAATGGCTGTCGGTGCGGTGAAAAAGCTGCGCACGTTGTGTTCTTCTATGATGCGCCAAAAGGTACCGGCATCCGGCGTGCCGATGGGTTTGCCTTCGAACACGACAGTGGTGTTGCCGTGGATCAGCGGCCCGTAACAGATGTAGGAGTGCCCCACGACCCAGCCCACGTCCGATGCCGCCCAGAAGACATCGCCGGGGTTCACGTCATAGATGTTCTTCATCGTCCAGTTCAGCGCGATGAGATGCCCGGCTGTGTGGCGTACGACACCCTTTGGCGCGCCCGTCGTGCCGGATGTATATAGGATATAGGCAGGATGATTTCCTTCGACCGGCACACATTCGGCAGGCGCGACACCTTCTTGTGCCGCATGCCAGTCAAGATCGCGCCCCGGGACAAGATCGCAGGTTTGCTGTTCTCGTTGCAGGATCAGGCAGACGTCGGGCTTGTGCGATGCCATCTCAATCGCTCCGTCGAGCAGTGGTTTGTAGGCGACCACGCGGCCCGGTTCCAATCCGCACGACGCCGCGAGTATGGCTTTGGGCGTGCAGTCATCAATGCGCACGGCCAGTTCGTTGGCGGCAAACCCGCCGAAAACTACGGAATGCACCGCGCCGATGCGCGCGCAGGCAAGCATTGCATCCAGCGCTTCGGGCACCATGGGCATATAAATGATGACGCGGTCGCCCTTGGTGACCCCTTGGGCTGCCATTGCGCCGGCGAGGGCGGCAACCCGGGTCTGCATTTCGGCATAGGTGATTTTGGTTTTGGTGTCGGTGATGGGGCTGTCGTGGATAATCGCCACCTGATCACCACGTCCGTTTTCCACATGGCGGTCGACGGCATTGTAGCAGCCGTTCACGCGGGCATCGGCGAACCATTCAAACAGGTTGTCGCCGCGATCGAAAAGCGCCTGTGTCGGAGCAACATCCCAGTCAATCGCCTCTGCTGCCTTGAGCCAAAAGCCCTCTGGATCGTCTTGCCAGGATGCGTAGGTTTCGTGATATCCCATGGTCTGTCCTCCCGATATGCCCCTTGGTTAAGCAGCACAGCGGTCGCGGGCAAGCCTGATGCACTCGGCAATGCTGCGATCTGCAAAGAAATTTTCACGCAAGATCACGCCTGCGTAAATCACCTTTGGGTGTCTAGGCGCAAAAATCAGTGGACCCTGCGTCCAAAGCCGCTAGATGCATAGGGACCGGCATCCTGCCCGTTTTTGGAGAAATTTAATGCGCATCCCGACACTTGTGGTACTTTCCGCGGCCATGCTGGCCGGTGGCGTTCAGACCGCCGATGCGCAGGACCGTGTTTTCAACTTTGCATTGCGTGGCGGTATCGCGGCCGCGCCTGAGTATCCGGGCTCAAGCAATTATCGCGCATCGCCCGATTTGGGTTTCACCTTTGGCGCGTTGCAATGGGGCCCCATCAACAGCGGCAACGGTGTGCGCGGCGAGACCGTGACAGGCCTTGGCTTTCGCGGCGCATTCAACGTCATCGGAGACCGCGACAGTGCTGATAACCCGGAACTGGCCGGATTAAAGGATATCGACGCTGCGGTTGAGCTGGGGTTCGGCGTGATTTACCGAGAGGTCAATTGGCAGGTTTTCGGTGAGGTGCGCCATGGCTTTGGCGGCCATCACGGTGTCACCGGCACGCTGGGCGGCGATTTGATTTTCCGGCCTGACGACAGGCTGACCATCACCGCAGGTCCGCGTCTGAACATCGGCAATACCGAATATGCACAGACCTACTTTGGCATCACTGCGGCTGAGGCGGCAGCGTCATCCTTTGGCGCCTATAACGCCGAAGGGGGGCTCTTGGGCGCAGGCTTTGAGGTTGAGGCAACCTACGAACTGGATGATCGTTGGGCGCTGGAAGGCGCCGTGCGGTACGAAATGCTGCAAAACGCAGCAGCGGACAGTCCGATCACCCAAGCCGGATCAGAGGATCAGTGGACCGTTCGTCTGGGTTTGAGCCGGGTTTTCAATCTGCGGTTTTGACGTCACCCATAGTGTGCCACCGGGGTGCCCGCGATGGCGCTCACGTTCAGCAATCCGCGCGCTGTGATCGATGGGGACACGATGTGGGCGCGGTTACCCATGCCCATCAGAATTGGCCCGACTTCAAGACCGCCGCCTTTCATCTTGAGGATGTTGCGCACGCCAGATGCCGCATCGGCGTGGGCAAAGATCAGCACATTTGCCGCACCGTCCATCCGATTTGACGGCAAGAGGCGGGCGCGCAATTCAGGATCAAGCGCTGTGTCGATGTTCATTTCCCCCTCGTAGCAGAAATCCACCTTCATCTCGTCCAGCATCCGGATCGCGCCGCGCAGGCGCCCACCAGTGCCGTCGCCCTGGTTGCCGAATTGCGATTGCGAGCAAAAGGCGATCTTTGGCTCGATCCCGAAACGGCGCACATGGCGCGCGGCCCCTTCGGCAATTTCGACAATTTGTTCGGGGGTGGGATGCAGATGCACATGCGTGTCCGCAATAAAGAGCGGACCATCTTCTAGGATTACCATACTGAGCGCGCCATGAGGTTTCAGACCATCGCGGCCCAAGACCTGTTCGACATAATTCAAATGCCAGCGAAATTCGCCAAACGTGCCGCAGATCAGGCTATCGGCTTCCTGGCGATGTACCATAACAGCACCGATCGCGGTCGTGTTGGTGCGCATAATCGCGCGGGCGATGTCGGGGGACACCCCCCGGCGGCACAAAAGATCATGGTATGTTTCCCAATAGTCGCGGTAGCGCGGGTCGTTCTCGGGGTTTACGAGATCGACATTCTGACCCAACCTCAGGTTCAGGCCAGCGTTTTCAATCCTCTTTTCAATGACTTCCGGGCGACCAATCAGTATCGGCATTTCAATGGTTTCTTCGATAATCGCCTGCGCGGCGCGCAGCACACGTTCGTCTTCGCCCTCGGCAAAGACGATGCGACGGGGCGAGACCCGCGCAGCCTGAAAAACCGGCCGCATCAAAAGGGCAGACTTGAAGACGGTGCTGTCAAGCTTCTGCCGATAGGCGTCGAGGTCTTCGATCGGTCGCGTGGCGACGCCCGTTTCCATCGCCGCCTGTGCAACCGCGGAAGAAACCACACCAATCAGGCGCGGGTCAAAGGGCTTGGGAATCAGGTATTCGGGACCAAACGTCAGCTCTTCGCCCTGATAGGCCGCTGCCGCCTCGGCTGAGGTGGTAGCGCGCGCAAGGGCGGCGATCCCTTCGATGCAGGCCAGCTGCATCTCGTCGTTGATTGTGGTCGCGCCGACGTCCAGCGCGCCGCGAAAAATGAAGGGAAAACACAAAACGTTGTTGACCTGATTGGGAAAATCCGAGCGCCCGGTAGCAATGATCGCCCTGGGTGCAACGCTGCGCGCAAGTTCCGGCATGATCTCAGGCGTTGGGTTGGCCAGCGCAAAGATGATCGGCGCATCGGCCATTTTGGCGACCATCTCAGGCGACAAGACGCCGGGGCCGGACAGGCCCAGAAAGAGATCGGCGTCGGAGATCACGTCATCAAGGGTGCGTAGATCTGTTTTCTGCGCGTATTCGGATTTGATCGGGTTCATGTCTTCGGTGCGGCCTTCGTAGACCAGCCCCTGAATGTCGCACAGCCACACGTTCTCGCGTTTGACCCCGAGCTTGAGCAGCATGTTGAGGCACGCGATGCCCGCAGCCCCGCCGCCGGTCGAGACGACCTTGATGTCTTCAAACTTTTTCTTGGCGACGAAGAGCGCGTTGGTAGCGGCCGCCCCCACGACAATGGCTGTGCCGTGCTGATCGTCGTGGAAAACCGGGATGTTCATCCGTTCCCTGCAGATCCGTTCAACAGTAAAGCAATCGGGGGCTTTGATGTCTTCCAGGTTGATCGCACCAAAGGACGGCTCAAGCGCGCAGACGATATCGGCCAGTTTCTCTGGATCGGCCTGATCGACCTCAATGTCAAAACAATCGATACTGGCGAATTTCTTGAACAGAACGGCCTTGCCTTCCATCACCGGTTTGGACGCCAGCGCGCCAATGTTGCCAAGCCCCAGCACCGCAGTACCGTTGGTGACAACAGCCACCAGATTGCCCCGCGACGTGTATAGGGCGGCATTGGCTGGATCTTCCTTGATCTCGAGGCAGGCCTCGGCAACACCCGGGCTGTAAGCACGCGCCAGATCACGCCCGTTAGCTAACGGTTTGGTTGCGCGGACCTCAAGCTTTCCCGGTCGCGGAAGGGCGTGGTAATCGAGGGCTGCCTGTCGTGCATTGGTCGTGTCGGACATCGTGCAAAGCTCCTGCCAGAAATTAGTTTAGTGCTAAACTACTTTCAACTCCGCTGCCACCCATCACAATTTCGAAACAGCAAATGGGGGCGAACGGGCGCGTTTTGCCGCTCGTAACTTCGCACATAGTTTTCTATAGATATGCGAAAGGGGGCTTTATGGCGACTGATTTACGTGAATTGGCAATAATGGTGCGCCAGAATGCGCATGCTCCGTATTCAAAGTTCAAAGTGGGCGCCGCACTACGTACTCCGTCGGGCGCTGTATTTGTCGGATGTAATGTCGAAAATGCGGCTTACCCCGAAGGCACCTGTGCCGAGGCAGGTGCGATCGCCGCGATGGTTGCCGCAGGTGAGACGGAAATCGCTGAGGCCTATGTGATTGCCGGGGCAGATATGCCTGTTCCGCCTTGCGGGGGCTGTCGCCAGAAGCTTGCTGAGTTTGGCGGGGGAGCAACCCCTGTGACCATGGCCACAATGACGGGGGCTGAGGAAAAGACAACGCTTGCCGCCCTGCTTCCCGGTGCATTCGGCGCTGATTTTCTGGAGGACTGAGGCATGAATGCGCGCGTCGTCCTCGCAAAGCTGCGTCATCGACAGGCCCTCAGCCAAGAAGATCTCGGATGGATCGCTCAGGCCCTTGCCGATGGGGGTATCAGCGACGCGCAAGCCGGGGCTTTTGCAATGGGTATCTGCCTGAACGGTCTGACCGATGAGGGTCGCGTGGCCCTGACATTGGCCATGCGCGATTCAGGTCGCGTGCTGGAATGGGATCTGGATGGCCCCGTCCTGGACAAGCATTCGACCGGCGGAGTCGGAGATTGCGTGTCGCTGATCCTGGCGCCCGCGCTGGCCGCCTGTGGGGCATATGTTCCGATGATTTCGGGCCGGGGTCTGGGACATACAGGTGGCACGCTGGACAAGCTTGAGGCCATTCCCGGCCTGTCTACCAATCTTGATCCAGAACAGTTGAACAGGATCGTCGGCACGGTTGGGTGTGCAATTGTGAGCGCCAGCGCTGATATCGCACCGGCCGACAAGCGGCTTTATGCGGTGCGGGATGTGTCGTCGACGGTGGATTCGCTCGATTTGATTACGGCTTCCATTCTGTCCAAGAAACTGGCGGCCGGTCTGGATGGGCTGGTGCTGGACGTTAAGGTGGGCAACGGCGCGTTCATGAAGAGCATGGACGAGGCCCGCGCGCTGGCCGAGGCGCTGACAAAGACCGCGAATGCCGCCAAGTGCCGGACAACAGCGGTGATCACCGACATGAGCCAACCTTTGGTGCCAAGCCTGGGCAATGCGCTTGAAGTGGCCGAGATCATGCGTGTGCTGACTGACCAGCCCACAGGTCCGATTGTCGAGGTCGCGGCCTCGTTGGGGGGTGTGTTGCTGGCCAATGGTGGCCTGTCACAAGACGTGCAGGCCGGGGCAGACGCCATTGTCACGGCCATCACCTCCGGTGCGGCGGCTGAGACATTTGGCAAGATGCTTGCCGCAATGGGCGGTCCCGTCGCCTTTGTGGAGAATTGGGCGCGCTTTTTGCCCGAGGCCAATGTGATCCGCGAAGTGGCAGCACCACAAACAGGACACATCCAACACATCGATGGTGAGGCGCTGGGTCTGGCTGTGGTGGCCCTTGGAGGCGGGCGCGTGATTGAAAGCGACCAGATCAACCCGGCTGTGGGACTTTCCGACGTAATCCGATTGGGCCAGAATGTGGCCCGCGGTCAGACACTTGCGGTGATTCACGCGGCGCGGTCTGAAGACGCAGATCAGGCAGCAGCAGCAGTGCGTTCCGCCATTCGCATTGGCGATGGCAAACCAGATGTACCGGACCTGATCCTGGAGAGGGTCGGCTGATGCCCCGTGCCTTTCTCGTTGTGATGGACAGTGTCGGCATCGGTGGTGCGCCGGATGCTGACCAGTTCTTTAACGGTGAGGTGCCAGATACCGGTGCCAACACCCTGGGACATATTCAAGCTGCCTGTGCCGCTGGAAAGGCCGAAGTCGGCCGCACAGGGCCATTGATCATCCCGCATCTGAACCGGCTGGGCATGCAACATGCCATGGCGCTGGCAACGGGCGACGAAATGCCCTCGGACTTGCCCGCGGGACATTGGGCAGCCGCAACTGAAGTATCACAGGGCAAGGACACGCCCTCGGGGCATTGGGAACTGGCCGGGCTGCCGGTGCCCTGGGCCTGGCACTACTTCCCCGATGCCCAGCCTGCCTTCCCGCCGGAGGTTTCACAGGCAGCGGCCGAGGCTGCGGGAACGGAGGGGATTCTTGGAAACTGCCACGCATCGGGCACAGAGATCATTGCGCGCCTGGGCGCTGAGCATTGCGAAATCGGATGGCCCATTTGCTATACCTCTGCTGACTCAGTGTTTCAGATCGCGGCCCATGAAGAGACATTCGGTCTTGACCGGTTGCTTGCGCTTTGTTCAGCCATTGCCCCAATGCTGCACAAGATGAAGGTGGGCCGGGTGATTGCGCGCCCCTTCACCGGGACCGCAGAAGAGGGTTTCAGCCGCACCGCAAACCGCAAGGACTTTGCGATCGAATTGCCCGCACCTGTGCTGACAAACTGGGTACAGGACGTGGGCCGTCACGTGTATGCCGTGGGCAAGATCGGCGATATCTTTTCCATGACGGGCATTGATGAGGTTCGCAAAGGTTCTGATGCCGAACTGATGACGCATCTTGCCGATCTCATCGATACCGCCGCTGACGGCAGCCTCACCTTTGCGAACTTTGTCGAATTCGACAGCCTCTACGGCCATCGCCGCGATGTATCGGGCTATGCAAGCGCGTTGGAGTGGTTTGATCGCGAACTTGGCAGCCTGCTGCGACGATTGCGGGATGGTGACATGATGCTGATCACGGCAGATCATGGAAACGATCCCACGTGGGTAGGTTCGGATCATACCAGAGAACGGGTTCCCGTGCTGGTGGCAGGAACCGGGGCCGGGAACCTTGGCCTCATTGGATTTGAGGATGTGGCGCATCTGGTTGCGCAGCATTTGCAGGTACCGGTGCCCGGGTGATCTGGTAGAATTGAGTTTATGGGAAAGATGAAGCACGGGCGTGATTGAGCCCGTACCGTGCATGCAGCAGACTTGGCGACGACAGAGGAATAGCGAAATGAGCGACACACATCTGACCGTGGTGGATCATCCGTTGGTGCAGCACAAATTGACCATCATGCGTGACAAGGAGACGCCCACCGCCGTCTTCCGTCAGCTGCTGCGCGAGATCAGCCAGCTGTTGGCCTACGAGGTCACACGTGGCTTGCCGATGACAACGAAACGCATCGACACACCGATGCGGCAGATGGATGCGCCAACACTGGATGGCAAGAAGCTTGCGTTGATTTCGATCTTGCGCGCAGGCAATGGGCTGCTGGACGGCGTGCTTGAACTGATCCCGTCAGCGCGGGTGGGGTTCGTCGGGCTTTACCGGGATGAAGAAACGCTTCAGCCGGTGCAATATTACTTCAAGGTGCCGGAAGGGTTGGATGACCGTCTGGTCATCGCGGTAGATCCAATGCTGGCGACGGGCAATTCGTCTGTTGCGGCGATTGATTTGCTGAAAGAGGCGGGAGCCACCAACATTCGCTTTCTCTGCCTGCTTGCCGCGCCGGAGGGAATCGCCCGCATGAAAGAGGCGCATCCTGATGTGCCCATCGTCACAGCGGCAGTGGACGAGGCGCTGAACGATGTCGGATATATCGTGCCGGGCCTTGGCGACGCCGGTGACAGGATGTTTGGGACGAAATAATACGGTCTTGCGGGACCTTTCTTGATCGCGTTGCTGGACACATGATGTTTGCTCATGCATCTTTGGCGGAACATCTTGTGTTTGGGGACGCGTTATGAAGCTGGCTGGGTATTTGGGCGCGATCATGTTGGCAGCGACGCTGGGCACCTCTGTCGGTGAGGCGCAGATCAGGCAGCAACAGCCCGCCGAATTTCCGCCCGCAACCTACAAAGGCAAGCAATACGTCGACAGCAAAGGGTGTGTTTTCATCCGCGCAGGTATTGACGGGGATGTATCATGGGTGCCGCGTGTGACGCGGGACCGAAAGACCGTTTGCGGGTTCAAACCGTCGCTCGCCCCATCGGAAACGGCCGCTGCCCCCACACCGGTTGCACCGCCAGCGGTGGCACCTGAACAGATCACGATCGATTCGCCACAGCTCGCGTCGGCCAAGCCTGCGCGCAACACCTTGCCCGCGCCGGCACCCCGGCCAACCGTGGTACGCCAGACCGCAGCCAAGCCCCGCGTTGCCGCCACGGCTCAGCGACCCGCTCAGGCTGTGGCGCGCCCGAAACGGCACGGCGCGACAGCCTGTCCCGAGGCCTCCGACGTTGCGCAACCCTATCTGCAGAACAGCCGCCACGCCCCGGTTCGTTGTGGGCCTCAGACAGAGCCGATTGCGGGGCTTCGCAGTCAAAAGTCTGTGCCTCAGACAGGTGTGGCGCGCAGACACACAGCCGTGACGCGGGTCGATGCACATACCCGCATCGTGCCCAAGCACGTCGCGATCAATCGGCTCAATACGACGAACGTCACCGTGCCCAAAGGGTACAAGACTGCCTGGGACGATGATCGTCTTAACCCGAGACGGGCGGAGCAGAACCTTGCCGGCCGTCAGGATATGCTTCTTATCTGGACGCAGACGGTACCGCGTCGCCTGATCAACCAGTCCACGGGCCGCGATGTCACCGCGACGGTCCCGCTGGTCTATCCCTACCTCGATCTTGCGACCCAGAGCCGCGAATTGGGTGAGGTGTCCATCGTCCAGCGTGACGGAAAGGTCGCCAAGCGGATCATCCGAAATCCCGGGGTGAAACGCACGACCGTGCGCCAGCCGACCTATTCGACACGTTCAGCCCCAGCGTCCGAGCCGCCCAAAGCACCGGCTCAGACCAAGGTGGCGGGTCGATATGTGCAGATTGGTATCTTCGGGGACCCTGCCAACGCGCAGCGTACCGCACAGCGGATCGCGCGAATGGGTTATCCGGCGCGCATCGGCACGTATCGCAAGGCTGGCAAGACCTATTCCTCTGTGCAAGCTGGCCCATTCACCCGCGCAAACAAGCTGCGACGGGCCGTTTCCCGTCTGCGCGGCGCGGGCTATGCGGATGCCTTTGTCCGGAAGTAACAGGTCATTGTGAATTCAGCCCTGGCCAGTCCGACCGGATCCGATTTGCCAGGCCTTCCCCCCAGATCGCGTAAAGCCTTGGATTGGGGTGAAACCCGTCCGAGGCCATGAGGTCGGGATCAAGGTCAAGATCAAAGGGAACGTGTGTCAGATCATCTACGCGCGCCGCGTGGCGGATCTGGACATTGTCGATGGCGGTGGCCTGCTGGCCCAGCGTCCATCGCAGGGGCTGCGGCAATAGGGGAAAACGCCCCAGCGGGGGCATGCCGGAGAGGTATATGTGCCTTGGCTGATAAAGCGTACGCAGGCGGTCCAGAAGCGCACGGTGACGTTTGAGCCAGCGCGCTGGCGGGATCAGACGCGTGGCATCGTTGACGCCGAGGGCCAGCACAATGATATCCGTTCTTGTCGGCGTGGCTGAGTTCAGCCGTTCAAGGGTACTGCGGGTCGTGGCTCCGGTAATTGCGTCGAGATGCCAGGACACTTCAAACTGTTTGCCAAGATGACTGGTCAATTGCCCCAACAGTGCCTCGTCCTGAATGGATGCACCCACACCGGCGGCGGAACTGTCTCCGATGATCCGCAGTCTCAAGGCCTCGCCGGTGCCGGTGACGCCGTCGCGGGGGCCTGTGGCCTCGGGCAGGATCTGCGCAATGCGGCGCACCCCAAGGGCTTGAGCGATCAGAAGCGGAGACAGAACAAGGCGTGTGGCAAACTGGAACACCGGATCACCCGCCGCAGATGCCTTGCAGGCGCAACCAGTCCGCATCGCTCAGCAGGGGTTCGGTCAGGCGACCATTCATCGGATCACCTTCGATCAGCGGCAGTGTGGTTTCGCCAGTGATGTCGAGCGCATAGGCATACGGGGTGCTGCGCAAGGACGCCCGTTCGAATTGGGCAAGTTGTGGGGGCAGTGCCGGGGTTTTTGCCGCCCGCGTCATCAAATGTTCGGCATAGCCATCAAGGGCGAAGGGGGCCAGCTCGCCAGTCGTCAAAAGGCGAAAGTTTTCCCGCAGACCGGTGACTTCGATCAGATCGCGAAGCGGATCCTTGGCGTCGCGCAGGGCCGCTTCGGTCAGGGCGTAGCCTGCGGCCACATCCGGTTCCTCAAAGTCTTCGATCAGGCTGCGGTTGAGCGCGATGATCCCGCCCGGTAAATGCAAGCTTGGCCGGGTCATGTCGGATAATACGACAAGTGTGCCGACACCCAGCCGGTCAGACAGGCGCGCCAGCGCCTTGAGGCCGCCGCTGTTACGGCAGGGTTGTCCTGAGACGCGCTCGATCCGCGACAAGAGCGCGCTGCCAATCTCTGCCCGCTTCACGTTAGGGACTACCGTTAAGGTGTGATCGCGCATTGCACCTGGCAGCCAAAAAACCGCTACGGCCGCGACAACAGCAAGTGATGTGGCCAGGCCCAACCCGCGCAGCCGCCCGGGCTTGGGGCGCGCGCGGTTGATGGCGCGCCGCAGGGTTTCAATAGCATCGACCATCTCGGTCTCGTCTTCGGGGAACTCAAGTGTTTCGCCCGGATCGCCGTCAGGGAAATAGACTGCCGGTCTGTTCCCGGGGTTGGCGCGTTCGACCGCCGCAAGCGACCAATGGGTCAGTGCCCGGTCAGTGATGTCCTTGATGACCAGCGTCGCGTCGCCGATGGAGACCACGACCTCGCGCCGCTGCCCGTCCGCTGTTGCACGCCAAAGCGCCACGGATTCAAGTCGGTCATATTTGCTGAGGGCGGTCATGACTGCGCGAAGAGGGGCCTGTTGTTTTTCCGCAGTGTATCAAAGTCCGGATGTGGGGCAATGGGCCGAAGGGATACGAAGGGTGCAGTTTTGCCGCGATTTCTTTCATTGGTGTCTGTGGCAAGGGTGAGCCCGCCCAAATGCACGCTGGGCGTGCTGCTTTGGCATCCCTGAGGCCGAACAGACCAGAATTTTCAGAGCGCAGCCGCGATTTTGCGCAACTCAAACTTTTGGATCTTACCCGTCGAGGTCTTTGGGAGCTCCTGAAAGACGACCTTTTTGGGCGTTTTGAATCCGGCGAGGGTTTCGCGGCTGAATGCGATCAGCGCGGCCTCGTCGGCGCTTGCCTCCGGTTTGAGTTCCACGAAAGCACAGGGCACTTCACCCCATTTTTCGTCGGGCTTGGCCACGACGGCAGCAAGGTTCACGTCCGGATGTCCCATCAGGACGCCTTCTACCTCGACGCTCGAGATGTTTTCGCCACCAGAAATGATAATGTCTTTGGCGCGATCGGCGATCTGGATGTATCCGTCCGGATGTTGCAACGCGATATCGCCCGAGTGGAAGTAGCCGCCCTTGAAGGCTTCAGCGGTGGCATCGGGGTTCTTGAGATACCCTTTCATCACGGCGTTTCCGCGCATCATGATTTCACCCTGCGTGCTGCTGTCCTTGGGAACCTGCGCCATATCCGCGTCCAGCACGGTGATGTCTTCCATCATCGGCATGGCCACGCCCTGCCGCGCCTTGATTGCCGCGCGATCGGACCCCTCTTTGCCTGTCCAGGTGGGTTGCCAGAGGCACTCGGTGACGTGCCCATAGGTTTCGGTCAGCCCGTAAACCTGGGTCACATTGAAACCAAGCTTTTCGATCTTGCTGAGGGTTGCAGGCGCAGGGGGTGCGCCAGCCGTAAACACCTCGACCGTGTGATCAAACACACGGCGGTCGGCCTCGGACGCATTGACGATAGTGTTGAGAACAATCGGTGCACCGCCAAAGTGCGTGACACCTTCATCCGCGATGGCATCGTAGACGGCTGCTGCTGATATATCGCGGCAGCAAACAATGGTGCCCCCCAGCATCGGCATCATCCACGTGTGGTTCCAGCCGTTGCAATGAAAAAGCGGTACAATGGTCAGATACACCGGATGCATGACCATCCGCCATGAGATCACCGTTCCCATTGTCATCAGGTAGGCCCCGCGGTGGTGATAAACCACACCCTTTGGCCGCCCCGTCGTGCCGGATGTGTAGTTAAGCGCAAGGCTCTCCCATTCATCCTCGGGCATGACCCACTCAATGGTGGCGTCTGCGGCGGCAAGCACGTCTTCGTATTCCGGGTGCCTTCCTGTCGCGGGATACCCTGCGCCGGCATCGGCAACCTCAATGATCTTGGGCGGTGTGCCATCCATCTGCGCGCAGGCTGCTTCCGCCAGATCCATGAATTGGGTGTCCACGAGAACAACCTTGGCGCCGCCGTGATCAAAGATATAGGCCACCGTACCAATGTCGAGCCGTGTGTTGATGGTATTGAGTACGGCACCACAAGCAGGCACGCCAAAGTGTGCTTCGGCCTGCGCGGGCAGATTGGGGATCAGGGTCGCGACCACATCACCCGACGCCACGCCGATGTTGATAAGGGCGGCGGCCAATTGTGAGCAGCGCGCGTGGTATTGGGCGTAATTGACCCGGTGCTTACCGTAGATGACTGCAGGATGATCCGGAAATACCAGCGCAGCCCGCTGCAGGTGCGACAACGGCGTCAGCGGCACATGATTGGCAGCGCATTTTTCCAGGCCTGTCTCGTCTTGCATCCAGCCCATGTCGCTTTCTCCTTGCCGATAAGTCGCTATAAAAGGGGAGTATTGCGATGAAAGACGATCTTTTGAAGCGCAAAAAGCGAACGCAGGGCCTTTGATGACGACAAACGTGGTGCGACCGGGGCTGGCCGCGCTCAGCGTGCTGGGCGGAATGTTTGCCCTTGGGCTGACGGATAACTTCGTGCCCTACATATCAGAACGCGGGTCGCTCTGGCAGTTTCATATGGTCCGGTCCGTGATGGCGATTGGTCTGCTGGGACTGATCGTCATGATCGGCTTTGGCTCTCTGCGGCCCAAACGCCCATGGGCCGTCGTGGGTCGCAGCCTGTTTCAGGCAGGTGCGATGCTGATCTATTTTGGATGTCTGTCCATCATGCCCATCGGGGTGGTTGTGGCAGGGCTGTTCACCTCTCCGTTGTTTGTGGTTGTGATATCGGTCGTCTTTCAAGGCAAGCGGGTCGGGCCCTTCCGATGGGGCGCTGTGGCGCTGGGTTTTGTCGGGGCGCTGCTGGTCATCCGGCCTGATCCCGCGGCACTTGATCCGGTTGCGTTTCTGCCGGTTTTCGCAGGGTTGCTCTATGCCATCGGTGCGGTGGCCACGCGGGCCTGGTGTGAAGGGGAAACCACGATGACCCTGACAGCAGGTTTTTTCGGGATGCTCGGGATCTTCGGCGCTATCGGCGTCTTCATGGTCCCGTGGGAGGGTGCCCCGACTGGCCATGCGGGATTTGTCCTGCGGGGCTGGGGCCCTCTTGATGCCGAAATGCTCTTTTGGTTCGGGGTGCAGGCGGTTGGATCCCTGATCGGCATCGGTCTCATCTTCAGGGGCTATCTTCTGGGCGAGGCAAGCCAGGTCGCGGTGTTCGAGTACGCCTTGCTGGTCTTTGCCAGTTTCTGGGCCTGGGTGCTTTGGGGGCAAACGGTGCCGATGCTGGGGTTGATGGGTATGGCCTTCATTGCAGCAGCGGGGATGATCATCGCCCTGCGATCCGCGCCGCCTGTGCCAGACCCAGTGCCGGGGACCGCTGCATGATCATCAGCCGCGGCCGCAGTTTCATCTTTGTTCATATTCCGAAAACCGGTGGCACCTCTCTTGCGCTGGCGCTTGAGGCCCGTGCGATGAAAGATGACATCCTGATCGGCGACACGCCCAAGGCGCGCAAGCGCAAAAGGCGTCTGAAAGATGTGAAGACGCGCGGCAGGCTCTGGAAACACAGCACGTTGTCCGACATTGACGGGTTGCTCAGCGCAGATGAACTGGCCGGGTTCTTTTGTTTTACGCTAGTTCGCAATCCGTGGGACCGGGTTGTCAGTTACTATCATTGGCTGCGCGACCAAAGCTTTGATCACCCGGCGGTGGAGCTGGCCAAGGCCACAGACTTTGCCGGGTTCCTGCGGGCGCGCCACACACAAGGCACTCTGAAAAACTGGCCTGCGCGACGCTACCTGACGGATGCGACCGGGCAAGAACATGCAGCGTGCTGCATCAGGCTGGAGCATTTCGCGGCCGATGCCCGGCCCCTCATGGCGCACCTTGGTTTCGAGATTTCTCTGCCGAAGGTCAATCAGTCGGATCGGGCACCAGACTATAGGCAATATTACACCGACCATCTGCACGATATCGTGGCAGACTGCTGTGCAGAAGACATCGAGACATTTCGCTACACCTTTGAGTAGCCGGTTAAATTTCGATAATTGACCGATAGATCACTCGGTATTGGTCTCTGTTTAGGTTCAATTTCTGCTGAAGGCTGAGCATTGTTATTCAAGGCCGCAACAATGCCGCAATCGTGCCATTTTCCTGACTAAGCAGGGTCACGAGAATCGATCCAACTGACCTTATTGGCTGCAAAGCGTCCCTGCCAGGACGCGTCACGTGGGGGATGGATGTTATGTTTGGATGGAACAATCGCACGAATGGGATCAACCGCCGTGCATTGGAAATGACGGGCGCCTACGATGGGGGCCTTGCGACCCAAACGCATGGCCTGATGGCTGGCACAGTCGTTGCATCAAACCTTGGCTGGCGTCCGATCGAAGCGCTGGCAATTGGCGACAAAGTTTTGACATTTGACAACGGCATGCAGGAAATCACTGAAATTCGTCGCATGACCTTCTGGACGGATGCCCCTCATACCGATGCCGCCCTGTGGCCGGTGACCATACCTGTCGGTGCGCTGGGCAATCGGCAGGAAATGACTTTGCTTGCCGATCAGGGGGTGCTGGTGGAAAGCGACGCGGCTTCGGATGTTTTTGGCGATCCATTTGCCGTAATCCCTGCGCACAGTCTGGATGGCGTGCGGGGCATTACCCGCGCCGCACCTGCTCAGCAGATTGAACTGATCGCAGTGTACTTTGAAAAAGAGCAGGTGATCTACGCAGACGGCGGTGCGCTGGTGCATTGCCCGGCACCGGTTATCGCACTTGATACACTGATTGACGGAACCCCGGCCTGCTATGACGTGCTCGGACCGCGCGATGCAGCGTGGCTGGCAGAATGTATGGTGATGGAAGACAGAATGCTTGCGACGGGCGGTGCAGGGGGTGGCCGGATGGCTGCGCACTGACGACTTTTTTTGCCTGTCCCTTTGGAGGGGGATCGGCAAAAGTCTGCCCCAAGTCTGATAAAAGGGTCGCCGCGCGGTGGCCCTTTTGTCTTTGGGTCAGCTCGTGGAAGCGGGAAAGTCCATTTGTTGCATGGGGATCTAAACGGCGCTCCAGATTCCGAAAAGACCGACAAGGACAAGGCTCAACGCCCAGACCACATCCAGATTGAACCAGGTTTTTGACAGGAACTTGAGACCCAGCCAGAAGTACATGCCCGCAGCCAGTGCGCCACCCGCCAGGGTCATCGCCGCCGTATGTGCCACAGCCACCAAAACCGCAGTGCCCATATTGCTGGCCATCAGCGCGCCTGCCGCCTGATGACCGGCGTCCAGTTCGTCGATCGCGCAAAGCCCCAGATAGATCGGCACCAGCATCAAGCCGGCGCCATGGGCCATGGCTGCCAGAAAGGACCACAGCGCCAGGCGTGTCGGTTTCACCCGCGCCAGAAAGCGCGGATGCCTTCGGTTGATCAGTAGATAAAACCCCAATGCAATCACGAGCAGACCGGCGCCGATGCGCAAATGCTGCTCCCATTCGACAAGCGCCGTCATCATGGAAAACGGCAACAGAATTGCCGTCATTGCCAGAAAATGACCGACAGCCAGCGCCACCAGCGCGCGCAATAGGGCTGCGGTCTTTTGCTCAAACAGGGCTGCCGACACCGCAAGCGGCCAGCCCATGCCGGGATTCACGCCATGGTAAATTCCAGAAAAAATGACGGCCCCCCAAAGGGCCGCCACTGAGGCCGGATCGTCCAAGACTTAGACGTTCGGATAGCAGAAGCTGTCGGTAGAGCAATCGCCCCCCTCCAGCCGGATCTGGTGGGACCGTAACCCTTCAGGGAAATCGACGTAAAAGTCCTTGTCCAGATGAAAGCCGTTCTCGTCATTGTTTGCCATGACCATCTGGCCGCCTTCGTCATCGGGGTAGAACTGATCATCCCAAGTGGAATAGAGCGAATTCGTCCAGTAGACGCGTTTACCGTCGCGGCTGATTTCGACCATCTGCGGCCCATAGGCAAAGGGCTTGCCGTTGGGGTGTGCCGCGCCACGCGCGATGCCGCCGACTTCGACCTTGCCGGCGAGGACGGGGTTCATCGGGTCGGAGACATCGTATTGATGCATCTCGCCCAGGCCCCAACAGGCGACATAGAGGTATTTGTCATCGAGGCTGAGGTCGATATCGGTGACCAGTGGTGGCACGGCGCCAAAGCCCTTGAGCAACTCCGGCAGGTTGTCGGCATCCTCGGGGCGTGGGTCGATGGTGATGGTTTTCCTGGCCTGCCATTTCCCGTCGTCATCACGCCACCAGGTAAAGATTGAGCCCTGCAAATTGGTGGTGTCGACAACCACGCCACAAAAGCCATAGGCTTTGGCCGGGTCATGGGCAGGCCGGATTTCCAGCGCCATCTGGTGGTTTTCCCCCAGGTCGATGGTCTGAATATTTTTGCGCGCACGCAGATCCCAGAAATGAATCTTGTGGCCGTACTTGTTGCTCAGCAGATCCTCGGCCACGATGCCGCCTTCGAACTGAGGTGGCAGGCCCCATTCAGAGCTGACCATGTAGTCCTGTGGCAAGTTCCACCAGAAGTCATAGTGCTTGTCCTGCTCGCCCCGATCCATCTCGTAACGGCCAATGATTTCAAAGGTTTCGCAGTCCATAATGAAGATGCCCGGAGGGCCGTCCGTGCCGTCTTCACCGCCGCCGCCAAGTGTCGAGACATAGATGCCTTCGGGCCCGCAATGGATCGTGTGGGGGCGGGAATATCCGGTCTTGGCAAAGACTTCTTCGGGTTCGATGGTCTTGTGGATCTTCGCCTTCAGCGGGTCCTTCACATCGATGATGTAGATGCGGCTGGACCGGATACCGGGCACGATCAGATAGCGCCGTTCCAGAAAGGCGTGACCGGTCAGGGGCGACAGCGAAGACGAACAGGCGTTCCAGCCGAAGTGGTGAAATTCATCGCCCTTATGGGGGACAATGACCTTGTGCACGATCTGGCCGTAGCTGTCGGATTTCGGGTTCACGTCAACGACGGCAATCCCGTCGGACTGTTCACCATCAGGGCTGAGCATCACGGTAAATGCATAGTTTTCAACCGGGGCCTGCATGGCAAGCTGTGCAGTTGGATGAAACGTGGGATCGGGTCGCAGGTTCATGAAAATATCCTCCCAAGGGCTTTCGGTATTACGTCGGTATTACGTCGGTGTCGCGTCGGTATTTGTGTCGTTATCCCGGCCTATCGCTGGCCGGTTGAACCGCTGAAATGGGGCGAACCGTCGTGGTGGTCTAAATGTAAGACAATTGAAGGGCGTTATGAGATTCGTTGCAAGTGGTTTTCTTGATCTGGTCTTTTTGGGGCGAAACGGCTGGTCCGTGCATCTGTGAACAGGGTGTCTGCACAGCGGCATCTGGCGGTACCGCGCGGTTTTTGAGACACTTGTAAATAGGGAGCAGCGAAAATCGCCGGTCCGTCAGAATGGGTCGTGATGAATGGCAGACAAATCGGTCGAGGAATCTCAAAAGGATGCGGCAGCTCGGCGGGCCAGCGGAGAGTTCGTGCGCGGCGTCAGCGGGTTTCGTTCGGTCATCGGAGAGGACGCGGCGTTTCCCGCTGAGCCGGGTCGGTACCATTTGCATGTCGCGCTGAACTGTCCGTGGTGCCACCGCGTGACTCTGGCGCGCAGCGTGCTGGGATTGACCGGCAGCATCACCATGGATGTGGCTTTTCCCAACCGGACCTCTGAAGATGATCCCGAGGGGCCCAATCATTGGGAGTTCAATCCGGATCGCACCGCCAGCCTGACGGGGCAGACACTGCCGGAGTGCACGGTCGAGACGGCGACAGGGCAGGCGATGCGTCTGGTGCGGCAGATCTATCAGGCCGAAGGGTCAGAAGAGAAATCCGTGCCGGTGCTATTTGACAAAAAGAGTAAGCGGATCGTCACCAATGAAAGTGCCGATATCGTGCGCATGTTGAACGCACAGGCCCGTGCGCTTGGCAGTGAAATTGCAGACGATGCCCGGCCCGATCTTTATCCGTCCGGGTCCGCGCATGCTGCGGTGCGCGATGAGATCGATGCGCTGAACGAAGTCATCTATGTCGGGATCAACAACGGCGCGTACAAGGCCGGTTTTTCATCGGATCAATCAGTTTATGCTGCGGCGTTTCAGCGGTATTTCGACACGCTGGACGGGCTGGAGAAGCGGCTGGCGGCTGATAACCGGCCCTTTTTGACGGGCGATCGGTTCACCGAGGCAGATCTGCGGCTTTTCCCGACGCTTTATCGGCACGACCCGGTCTATTACGTGCGGATGAAGCTGAATGGCGCACGCGTTCTGGATTTTCCGCATTTGTGGCGGTGGCTGTGCCGGGTACACAGCCTGCCAGGCGTGGCAGAAAGCGGATCATTGTTGCATTGCCGGCAGGGATATTTCGGGCGGTCGTGGAATGGGGTCGTGCCCCTCGGGCCGCACCATCCGATGCCCTATCCGGAAGCCTATGGACATCCGAACCTCGCCGGATAGCTGGCAAAGAAAAAGGGGCGCACGAGGCGCCCCTTTGATGGTGCGTATTACTTGTTTCAGGCGGCCTCTTCTGCGGCCTTCGGACCAAAGCGGCCATAGAACGTCTGGTTCTTTTCGGCCATCTCGCGCAGCAGGTCAGGGCATTTGAAGCGTTCGCCGAACTCGGCCTCCAACTGGTCGCAACGTTCTGCGGCATAGGGTGTGCCGATAATGTCGAGCCAGCTGAGTGGGCCGCCGGACCATGGCGCAAAGCCCCAGCCCAGGATCGCGCCCACGTCGCCTTCGCGGATGTCCATCAGCACACCTTCTTCCAGCGCGCGGACCGCTTCGAGCACCTGAACGAACATCAGGCGGTCCTGGACTTCGCGCACATCCGGCTGGCCTTCGGACAGCGGATATTTGTCCTGCATGCCTTTCCAGTAACCGATCCGCTTGCCTTTTTCGTCATAGTCGAAAAAGCCCTTGCCAGCCTTGCGGCCCATGCGGCCTTCTTTTTCCATCCAGAAGATCAGATCATCGGCACCAGAGGCGGGATAGGCGTTGCCCATGGCCTTTTTGGTGGCGCGGGCAATCTTGGCCCCCAGATCGATGGAGGTTTCATCCGTCAGCTGGATCGGCCCGACTGGGAAGCCCAGCATCGCGGCTGCGTTGTCGACAAGCCACGGGGCGACACCTTCGGTGATCATCCGCGCGCCTTCGTTGACGTAAGGGATGATGCAGCGGTTGGCATAGAAGAACCGCGCGTCGTTGACGACGATTGGGGTCTTCTTGATCTGGCGCACATAATCCAGCGCCTTGGCCACCGCACGGTCACCGGTTTCCTTGCCTTTGATGATTTCCACCAACAGCATGCGTTCGACAGGGCTGAAGAAGTGGATGCCGATGAACTGCTCGCGGCGCGAGGAGGCCTGCGCCAGATCGGTGATCGGCAGCGTCGAGGTGTTGGAGGCAAAGATGCAGTCCTCGGGAATGATCGCTTCCACCTTTTTGGTCATTTCTGCTTTGACCTCGGGATCCTCAAACACCGCTTCGATGATCAGATCGCAACCCTTGAGCGCGTCCAGATCGGGGGTTGCGGTGATGAGGTTGAGCAATGCCTCTTTCTTTTCCGGCGTGGCCTTTTTGCGCGCAATTCCTTTGTCCATGTACTTGGCCGAATAATCCTTGCCACGGTCCGCGGCTTCCTGATCGCGGTCAACCAACACGACCTCGATGCCCGCCTGCGCACTGACCAGTGCAATGCCCGCGCCCATCATGCCCGCGCCCAGAACGCCAAGCTTTTTGACGCGCTGATCGGGGATGCCCGTGGGGCGCACAGCGCCTTTTTCCAGCGCTTCCTTGTTGATAAAGAGCGACCGGATCATCGCGGCGGATGAGGGGTTCATCAGGACATTTGTAAACCAGCGCGCTTCGATCTTGAGGGCTGTGTCAAAGGGCACGAGCGCACCTTCATAGACTGCCGACAACAGGGCCTTGGCCGCAGGGTAGACACCTTTGGTCTGGCCGTTGACCATCGCGTTAGCGCCGACAAATGTCATGAAACCAGCGGGGTGATAAGGTGCGCCGCCGGGCATTTTGTAGCCCTTCGCATCCCAGGGTTTGACCAGATCGGCGTCCGTGGCATTCAGCACCCAGTCGCGCGCGGCGGCCATCGGATCATCGCTGACCTCGTCGATCAGGCCGGCCTTTGCGGCGGCGGCAGGGGGGACCATCTTGCCTTCCAGCAGATAGCCGGAGGCTGCCATCGCGCCCAGTTTGCGCACCAGACGGGTAGTGCCGCCCGCACCAGGGAAGATGCCAACCTTGATTTCCGGCAGGCCGATGCGGGCCTTTGGATTGTCAGCGGCAAAGATGCGGTGTGTGGCCAGCGGCAGTTCCAGCCCGATGCCTGCGGCAGTGCCGGGCAGAACCGAGGCGATGGGCTTGCCACCCTTCAGCTTCTTGGGGTCCATGCCCGCCCGCTCGATTTTGCGCAGCAGGTGGTGGGTGCTCATGATGCCTTCAAAGAAGCCCTTGGCCGGGTCGTCGCCCGCGCTTTCGCGCATCGCACCTAGCAGGTTGAGATCCATACCGGCGGCAAAGCTGCCCTCCTTTCCAGAGGTGATGATCACGCCTTTGACGGCCTCGTCCCCCAGCGCCTCGTCGATGAGGGCGTCAAGTTCCTGAAGCCCTTCGAAAGACATGACATTCATGGTCTTGTCTGCGACGTCCCAAGTAATGGTGGCGATACCGTCGCCGTCGGTTTTCATTGTGAAATCGGTCATTTGGTTTTCCTGTCTGATCAGTCGTCCTGGGCGGATGCGGCTATCGCGCGCCCAACTGTTGTGTTTGTGTCGACCGCATATTGGCTGGAGACGCATTGCCAGCGGCCATCGATGAATTCGAGCACCGAGAAGATGGGGAAGGGGTCATGGACCCGCTGATCCCCCGCCAGCATGTGCGACATGTACGTGGCCTTGATCCGCGTCTCGCTTTCGAAAGCGGCGACCTCGCAATAGCGCACCAGTTCGGTGACACGCTTGCGGCGGTAGTCTTCGGCAACGGCGTCGAACATCGACCTGAGGTCCTCGGGCGTGTTGAGGACACGCTTGTGATCGGGGGTTTCAATGCTGTGGGGCAGGTGAAAGCAGGCGGCAAAGGTCGCGAAATCATCGCTGAGCAGGGCCTTGCCCGTGATCTCAAGCGATACTTCCGCGATCTGCTGTGCTGTTTGCCCGTTCACCTGCCGCATCAGATTTACACCCGCTCGATGATGGTGGCAGCACCCATACCGGAGGCGATGCAGAGCGTGGCAAGGCCAACTTCCTTGTCCGCGCGCTCAAGCTCATCGAGCAGCGTGCCGATGATCATCGCACCAGTGGCACCCAGCGGGTGACCCATCGCGATGGAGCCGCCGTTCACGTTGACCTTGTCATGGTCCACATCAAAGGCGTCCATGAAACGCATGACGACGCTTGCGAAGGCTTCGTTCACCTCGAACAGATCGATGTCACCGATGCTCATGCCATTGTCGGCAAGGATCTTTTCAGTGACGGGGACGGGGCCGGTCAGCATAATGGTGGGGTCGGTGCCGATCTTGGCGGTGGCGCGGATCCGGGCGCGGGGTTTCAGCCCGTGCTTTTCCCCAAATTCCTTGTTGCCGATCAACACGGCTGCGGCGCCGTCCACGATGCCAGACGAGTTGCCTGCGTGGTGGATGTGCTGGATCTTTTCCAGATGCGGGTACTTCAGCAAAGCGACCTTATCAAATCCTGGCATCACCTCGCCCATTTGCTGGAACGCGGGATTGAGCGCGCCGAGGCTTTGCATATCGGTCTGGGGGCGCATGTATTCGTCGTGATCCAGGATCGTCAGACCGTTTTGATCGCGGATGGTGATCACGGATTTGTCGAACCGCCCGTCTTTCCACGCCGCCTCAGCCCGCTGTTGGGAGGCAACGGCCAGCTGATCAGCGTCATCACGCGAATAGCCGTACTCGGTCGCGATGATATCGGCGGAGATGCCTTGGGGCACAAAGTATTGCTCCATCGCGAGGGTCGGATCAACGGCAATGGCCGCCCCGTCCGAACCCATGGCGACACGGCCCATCATTTCGACGCCACCGGCGATATAGCCGTCGCCTGCGCCGCCCTTGACCTGGTTGGCGGCCAAATTCACGGCTTCCATGCCAGAGGCGCAGAAACGGTTGATCGCAAGGCCCGGGATGCGTTCATCCAGATCAGAGGCCAGCACGGCAGAGCGCGCAAGGCAGCCGCCCTGCTCCATCACTTGTGTGACATTGCCCCAGATCACGTCCTCGACGGCGTGGCCTTCCAGGTTGTTGCGTTCCTTGACAGCATTCAGTGTCTGCGAAGAGAGCCGCAAGGCGGTCACTTCGTGCAAGGCGCCGTCCTTGCGACCCTTGCCGCGCGGGGTGCGCAGGGCGTCATAGATGTAGGCTTCGGTCATTGGTGTACTCCGGTTTATCGTTGTTTCAGGCGCGGTCAGCAGGACTGCCGGGCATCAGATCGTAGGGGGCTTTCCAGCCGGGTTGTTCGGACAGGCGTGTGAGCCAGGCGTCGATGTGTGGCCATTCGGTGCGGTCAAAGCCGAAGGGTTCAGGATAGTAGAGGTATCCACAGCAGCTCAGATCGGCGTTGGTGACGCCATCCCCCACAATCCAGTTGCGGCCCTCAAGGTGGTCATTCAGCACCGCATAGGCGGCCTTGAGGCGGCCCTGCATGAAACCGATAACCTCTTTGGGTTGCTTCTCCAGTGGCAGGAAGTTCATCAAGAAACGCGTCAGCCCGGCGTTCGAGCTGAGCTTGTGATTGTCCCAAAGAACCCAGCGCAGGATCTCGCGGCGCTCGGTCGCGTCTTTGCCGCCGAATTGGCCTGACATCTCAGAGACGTAGTCCTGAATCACGCCGGATTGTGTCAGGCGCACGTCGTCATCGATCATCACTGGCGCTTCGCCCATGGGATTTATGTTTGTCCTGTACTCTTCGGACCGGGTTTCGCCGCCAAAGAAATCGACCTTAACCGGGGTCCAATCAAGGCCGGACATCTCAAGCGCGAGGGCCGCCTTGTAGGCGTTCCCACTTTCGCCGAAGCAGTGGAGTTTGATGGTCATGGGTCGCTCCTTTTTTCGATGGCGGACCCGGGGGTTTCCCACCCCCGGACCCCCGGGAGGTATTTCCAAAGGGTGAAACGGAAGAACGACAGCCCCCAATTTCACCCTTTTTCAAATACCTAATCCTTGATTTAAGCACGCGTTGCCGTCAGAGGCTGCGCGAGATCAGTTCCTTCATGATTTCATTCGTGCCGCCGTAGATGCGCTGGACACGAGCGTCCGACCACATTTGGCCGATGTCGTATTCGGCCATGAAACCGTAGCCGCCGTGCATCTGCAGGCAGGTGTCCAGCACTTCGCCCTGGGTGTCGGTGATCCAGTACTTTGCCATTGCGGCCTTTTCGACGCTGAGCTCGCCGCGCAGATGGTCCGAGATGCATTCATCCAGAAAGGCGCGCGCGACCATGGTCTTGGTCTTGCATTCGACCAGTTGGAACCTTGTGTTCTGGAACTGGGTCAGCGGGCCGCCGAAGGCTTCGCGTTCCTTGCAATAGGCGACCGTGCGTTCAACCGCGCCTTCCATGGCACCCACTGCGCCGCAGGCAATGATCAGACGTTCCTGCGGCAATTGCTGCATCATCTGGTAAAAGCCGCGGCCTTCCTCTTGGCCGAGGATGTTTTCGGGGGGGATTTCGACGTTGTCGAAAAAAAGCTCGGAGGTGTCGGCGGCGTGCAGTCCGATCTTTTCAAGGTTGCGCCCGCGCTGGAAACCATCGGCACCGTCGGTTTCGAGCACCACCATTGAGACGCCCTTTGAGCCCAGTGACGGGTCTGTCTTGGCCGCGACGATGATCAGATTGGCGTGTTGACCGTTGGTGATGAAGGTCTTTTGCCCCGACAGGCGGTAGGCATTGCCATCGCGTACGGCGCGGGTCTTGATCGCCTGCACGTCCGACCCGGTGGAGGGTTCGGTCATGGCCAGCGCACCGACCAGTTCGCCGCTGATCATCTTGGGCAACCAGCGTTTTTTCTGCTCTTCGGTTCCGTAGGCGAGGATGTAATGGGCGACGATGCCGGAATGGATTGGATGGCCCCATGACGCGAGATTGGCGCGGCTCATCTCGATGAGAATCGCGGCCTCATGGCCAAAATCACCGCCTGGCCCGCCGTATTCTTCGGGAAGGGAGGGGCACAGCAGACCCAGTTCGCCCGCTTCATTCCAGGTTTCGCGATCCATCTCGCCCTGGTTGCGCCATTTCTCGAACTTGGGCGCCCATTCAGTGTTGATGAAATCCGCCGTCATGTCCGCAATCATGCGGTGTTCTTCTGTCATCCAGCTTGAGGAGGTCTGTGTCATGTCTTTCACCGCGGTCACCGTTTTCTGCTGTCTATTTCGGAATTGAACAGCCGCAGCCGTGCAATCAGGTTTTCTTCGTTCATCACGCTGTTGAAATTCTCAAAGAGAAACGACAGCGCCTCGCCTTCGTCCAATCCCGCATCGGCGCTGAATTTCTTGAGGCGGCGATAGCCGTCTTCGGTCATGGCGACCGGGAAGCGGCGGGTCAGGCGGAAGCGTTTGGGCATCAGGGCATTCCGTTGATTGTGGCGGTGTTCAGCACCGTTTTCAGGCTGATATCCCCGCGGCGAAGGCTGTAAAGGATCGACACCGGGCACCATGCGTCGCCACAGGGGCGATCGCCTTCGATCAGTGCGGTCACGCCGGGATCGGTCCCGTCAATGGGGCGGGTCGCACGGACAAGGGCCAGTTCAAACGGCACCCAATCAGACAGAAACCCGGCGTAGATTGCCTGTTGCTCTGGCGTGATCTGTGTGGGCATGCGCCACTGGGCCGAACACACGACTGATTGCGCCTTGGGTTCGATCCAGATGGCGGGGTGGCCTTTGTCTTCGTCCAGCGCGATGTCGCCGGTGGAAGAGAGCACGATGGTCTCTCCCTTAGGCGTGGCATCCGGCCCGAGGAGATAGCGGCTTGATCCGGTGACAAAGAAGTCTTTCGGCATCACGTCTGCCAGGCTTTTGCCGCGTTCAAGGCCCATGCAGGTGGTGCGGAACATACGCAGCAGCAGGTAGAGGCCCAGCTCATCGGTTTTCGGGCTGGCCGGGGTGCCGTAGCGATCCGGGGTCATGTCTGCATAACCGTCGGCGGCGGCAAAGGCGGTCAGGGCGCGTGGTTCTGGAAGGATGGCCGTTTGTTGAGCGTGCAGCGTCGCGGCCTGAAAAAGCAATCCAGCGGCCACCACAAGGGCGGAGATCCGGGATTTCAGGGGGCCGCGCTCAGGCATCAGGGCTCCTTCTTCTTTTTCCAAAAGACAGTGACGAGGATGAAAACTGCAACGCCAATGCCAAACACAAAGTAAGAGGTGGAGGGGGCCATTTCAGCGGCCTGGTCTCCGGAAATTGAGGTGTCGGAGGCGATGAGTGCTGTGATGATCCAGGTGCCGGCACCGATCCACATAAACGTGGACAGCATCAACACAAGTTCGCGCAGCGTATTCATCGCCTCCTCCCATGCGATCAGAAGTTTGCGGCCTCCAGTGCCATGACGGTGTCCGCACCGGATTCGATGCGCTTGAGGTGCAGCGTGGTCGCGGGCAACTGGCGGGCCATGTAGTAGCGACCCGTTGCCAGCTTGGTTTCGTAAAACGCGGTGTCAGACGCCCCGCCAGCCAGTGCGGCCTTGGCGGCCAGACCCATCTTGGCCCACATAAGGCCAAGGCAGACATGACCGAACATGTGCATGAAGTCGTTGGACCCTGCCAGCGCATTGTTGGGGTTCTTGGCGCCGTTTTGCATGAAATACATGCCCGCCGATTGCAGGTCCTTGGAGGCCGCTTTCAGGGGCTCAAGGAAGTCGACATCAAAAGCGTCATCCTGACCGGCGTTTTCCTTGATGAAGCCTTTGACCAGATCAAAGAACGCCATCACGTGCTTGCCGCCGTCCTGGGCCAGTTTGCGGCCCACCAGGTCGAGAGCCTGAACACCATTGGCGCCTTCGTAGATCATGGCGATCCGGGCGTCGCGCGTGAACTGGGACATGCCCCATTCTTCGATGTAGCCGTGCCCGCCATAAACCTGCTGGGCCTTGACGGTCATGTCGTAGCCGACGTCGGTCAGGAAACCCTTGATCACGGGCGTCAGCAGTGACACCAGCCCTTCGGCGGCTTCGTCGCCATTGCGGTGCGAGGCATCGATCATGGTGGCACCCCACAGGATGAATGCGCGCGCGCCTTCGGCAAAGCTTTTCTGATCCATCAGAGAACGGCGGATATCAGGGTGCACGATCAGCGGATCGGCAGGCTTGTCAGGATGTTCCGCCCCGGTGACGGCACGGCCCTGCAGGCGGTCCTTGGCGTATTCCAACGCGTTCTGATAGGCCACTTCGGCCTGGCTCAGGCCTTGCATGCCAACGCCCAGACGCGCTTCGTTCATCATGGTGAACATGGCGCGCATGCCCTTGTGTTCCTGACCCAGCAGGAAGCCCGTCGCGTCGTCATAGTTCATCACGCAGGTAGAGTTGCCGTGGATGCCCATCTTTTCTTCGATGGAGCCGACAGAGACGCCGTTGCGTTCGCCGAGGCTACCGTCTTCGTTGACCATGAACTTGGGCACGATGAAGAGCGAGACACCGGCGATGCCTTCGGGGCCGCCTTCGATTTTGGCCAGCACCAGGTGAATGATGTTGTCGGCCATGTCGTGTTCACCGGCGGAGATAAAGATCTTCTGACCCGTGATCTTGTAGCTGCCATCGTCCTGCGGGACGGCTTTGGTGCGCATCAGGCCCAGATCGGTACCGCAGTGCGGTTCGGTCAGGTTCATCGTGCCTGTCCACTCGCAGGACACCATGTTGGGCAGATAGGTGTCTTTCTGCGCATCTGTGCCATGTGCGAGAATGGCCGATGCCGCACCATGGGTCAGTCCCTGATACATGGTGAACGCCTGGTTCGACGAGGAGAACAATTCACCCACGGCAGACCCGATGACGACCGGCATGTTCTGGCCGCCGTACTGCTCGGGCATGTCGAGACCGGTCCAGCCGCCTTCTTTCACCTGACCAAAGGCTTCTTTGAAGCCCTTTGGTGTGTAGACGATACCATTCTCCAGTTTGCAGCCTTCCTTGTCGCCGACCGCATTAAGGGGGGTCAGGACTTCGGAGGTCAGCTTGCCCGCTTCTTCAAAGATCGCTGCGGTAAAGTCGGCTTCCAGATCGGCGTAGCCCGGGGTCTCCGATTCAGTGACTTTCAGCAGGTCATGCAGGATAAACTGAATGTCTTTGGTGGGGGCTGTATAACTGGGCATCTGGATCTCCGTCGTTGAATTCTGTTTTTGTCGGGGTGGGATATGCGCCTATTCTGCGGCACTCCGGTTTTGCTGCATGGAGGCGATCATCTTCTCTCCCCATTTGATCTGGCCACGCAGATCGTCAATGGCTTCGCTCAGCTCGTCACGCTGCGTTTCCATGTCGGAAAGGCGTTCCTTGGCGATTTCATAAGAGCGCAGGATCTGCGTCTGCTGCTGGTCACCCATATGATAAAGGTCCAGCAACTGGCGGATTTCCTCGAGGCTGAAGCCAAAGCGCTTGCCGCGCAGGATCAGCTTGAGACGCGCACGGTCGCGCTTGGTGAAAAGGCGTTTCTGGCCTTCCCGGATCGGGAACAGCAGTTCCTTGGCTTCGTAAAAGCGCAATGTCCGCGGGGTGACGTCGAATGCGTCACACATCTGGCGGATGGTCATGGTTTCGGTTGTCATGTCACAACTTTCGTCTTCGGGTTCAACTTCTGAGCCCGATGTGTGGCGCTTTGAGATTTTTTACAACAAGCGTTGACGTTGACGTAACCGAGACGTCACGTCACTTGCGAGGGTGACGTAGGTGCAGCGCAGGTAAGGTGCTGAAAGCGTGGGGAAACACCAGCGTCAGGGGGAAAGGAGCGGGTCAGCGGCGCATTTGGGGTGCAAGCGCTTCAGCCATGGGTTGCAGGCGGAAAGTGTGCTCTTTTTCCCATAGTTTCGGCGGTTAGTGTCGCGAATCCTGCGGGTGTAAATGGGATTGCAGGCCTGTTTGCGCGCGGATCAGACGGCTATTTCAGGGATGCGGCTGTATCCGCGCGGAGTTTTTTCAGCTCTTCGATCGCTTCATCGAGCTGCGCGCGTTGGTCTTCCAGTTCTTTGATCTGATAGCCCGACATTTCGACCCAGGTCTGCATCTGCGCCTCTGATCCTTCGTTTTCGTAGATCAGCAGCCACTGGCGGATATCCTCAAGCGCGAAGCCCCATTTGCGACCACGCAGGATAAGCGTCATGCGTGCGCGTTCGCGCGGGCCATAATACCGCGCGCGGCCCTCACGGTCCGGTTGCAACAGTTCGATGTATTCGTAGTAACGCAATGTGCGGGGCGTCACATCGAACTCGGCACACATCTCTTTGAAAGTGAGGCGGTCTTCGGCCATCGGTCTCTCTCCTTGCGGGATAAGCTATGCGGGCGGGGACGCAAGCGCAACGCATGACCTTGCCCTTTGCGAAGCCCGCGCAGATAAAGGTGAAAATTTCCCAATGGAATGCCATCATGAGCGAAAAGAATAAAGCCGCCGGTCAGTTTATCGAGGCGCTGCCCCACTCGATCGCGCTGGGGATGGAGCTGGAAGAACTTGGCGGCGGGGTGGCCGTGATCGCGATGCCCTATGACGAAAAGCTGGTGGGTGATCCCAAGACAGGCGTTGTGCATGGCGGGGCGGTGTCGGCGCTGATGGACACCTGTTGCGGTGCGGCGGTGATGAGCCATCCAAGCAATCCAGCAGGCACGGCGACAATGGATCTGCGCATTGAATACCTGCGCGCGGCCAAGCCGGGCGAGCGGATCACAACCAAAGCGACCTGTTACCATGTGACCCGGTCGGTGGCCTTTGTGCGCGCCACGGCCACCGATGCGGACGCCGAAAACCCGGTGGCGACCGCCACAGGCACCTTCACGGTGGAGGGCAAGCTATGAACACGCGCCCGCGCCCTGAGCCGATGCAGGTTGTCAAAGAGCGCCGCGACAAGGTGCTGCGCACGCTGGTGGAGGATGTGCCCTACATTCAGTTTCTGGGCATTCAGTTCGAGAGGCGGGGCGATGAACTGACCGGTATCCTGCCATTCAAGGAAACGCTGATCGGCAACCCGTTGCTGCCTGCGCTGCATGGCGGAGCCACTGCGGCGTTTCTTGAGGTGACCGCCATCATCACGCTGAGCTGGGGCCTGATCTGGGAAGACATGGAAAGCGGGACACTGGATGTGAAAACGCTGGATGCCGATCATTTGCCGCGTCTGCCGAAAACCATTGATTTTACCGTCGACTACCTGCGCTCAGGCTTGCCGCGTGACGCTTACGCGCGGGCGCGGATCAATCGGTCAGGCCGACGGTATGCCAGCGTGCATGTGGAAGGGTGGCAGGACAACCGCTCGCGTCTGTACGCGCAGGCGACGGGGCATTTCGTGATGCCGCAGCGCAAGCCCGTCGATGCCGGGTGATCTGACGCAAACTGAACGGCTGGCGGTGGATCAAAGCAACGCTGACGCGCGCGCGGCGATTACCCACAAGCGTGTCCTCAATATTGCGCTGCCGATCGTTTTGTCTAACGCCACCGTGCCGATCCTTGGAGCGGTCGATACCGGTGTGGTCGGACAGATGGGCCTTGCCGCGCCGATTGGGGCGGTGGGTCTGGGGGCGATCCTGCTGTCAGCGTTCTATTGGGTCTTTGGGTTTCTGCGCATGGGGACCGTCGGGCTGACGGCGCAGGCGGCAGGCAACGGGGATGACGGCGAAGTGGCGGCGCTGCTGACCCGTGGCTTGCTGATCGGGGCGGGGGCGGGGCTGGCCGTGATGCTGTTGCAGGTGCCGCTATTCTGGCTGGCCTTCAAGGCGTCGCCCGCGTCGGCGGAGGTCGAGACCCTCGCGCGTCAGTACATGACCATTCGCGTCTGGTCAGCACCAGCGGCCATTGCACTGTTTGCGATCACCGGCTGGCTGATCGCGCAGGAACGTACCCGTGCAGTTCTGGTCATACAGGTCTGGATGAACGGGCTGAACATCGTACTGGACCTGTGGTTTGTGCTGGGGCTGGGCTGGGGTGTGCAGGGCGTGGCCATCGCGACCTTTCTGGCCGAATGGAGCGGAGCGGCGATGGGCCTGTGGTTCTGCCGGGCAGTTTTCAGGGATGTGCTGTGGCGCACATGGGACCGCGTGTTCGATGGCGCGCGCTGGCTGCATATGGTGCGGGTGAATGGCGATATTCTGGTGCGGTCGCTGCTGCTGGAAGGGATCTTTATCTCGTTTCTGTTTATCGGCTCGTCGATGGGGGATGTGACGCTGGCTGCCAATCAGGTGCTGGTTCAGTTCTTCATGATTACCGCCTACGGGTTGGACGGGTTTGCCTTTGCCGCCGAAGCGCTGGTGGGCAAGGCGATGGGCGCGCGGCGGCGTGCGGTCTTGCGACGCGCGGCGATTGTGGCCTCTGGCTGGGCCTTTGCGGTCTCTGCGCTGTTGTCGCTGTTCTTTCTGGTCGCGGGTCCCGCACTGATTGACACGATGGCCAAGGCGCAAGACGTACAGGCGATGGCGCGTGTGTTCCTGCCGTACATCGTTGCCGTGCCGGTGATCAGCGTTGCCGCATTCATGTTCGATGGCATCTTTATCGGTGCCACGCGGACAAAGGATATGCGCAACATGATGGCGATTTCTTTCGCGGTCTATGTGGCTTGCGCCGCTGTGCTGGTTCCCGCGCTGGGCAATCACGGGCTGTGGATTGCGCTGATGATTTCCTTTGTGGTGCGGGCCGCGACACTGGCCTGGAAATACCCGGCGTTGGAGGCGGCAGCGGCCCCGGTGCGGCAATGAACCGCCGGGCCCGACCCTAGAGCAGGGCTTTTACGGCCTCAGGAGGGCGGCCGACCACGGCATTGCCTGCATTGAAGACAATGGGCCGTTCGATCAGGATGGGGTGCGTGGCCATGGCACTCCGCAAATCGGTATCAGGGGTGTCTTTGGACAGGCCCAGTTCCCGGAACACCTTTTCGCCGGTGCGCATCATGTCGATGGCGCTGGTGAGACCGAGGGCCTGCTGCGCCGTTTCAAGCTCTGCCACCCCGGGCGCGTCTTCGAGATATTTGCGCACCGTCACGTCTATGCCTGCCGCTTCGATCAGGGCAAGTGCCTGGCGCGATTTGGAGCAGCGCGGATTGTGCCAGATCGTGATCATGTCCAGTCGTCCCTTTTGCAGCCGATGGCGTCGCTGACGTGTGCGAACCCGTCCCGGGCCAAGAGCGTTTCAAGGCCGTTTACGACTTCGGAGACAAGCGACATGCCCTGAAAGACCAGTGCTGTGTAAAGCTGGACCGCCGAGGCCCCGGCGCATATCTTGGCATAGGCCTGTGCTGCCGATCCGACGCCGCCCACGCCGATCAGCGGGATATCCGTTTGTGCAGACAGCCGCGCCAGCACCCGGGTGGATTTCTCAAAGAGCGGCGCGCCGGAGAGCCCTCCGGTTTCGCCCGCGTGGGGGCTGGTCAAACCGTCGCGGTCCAGCGTGGTATTGGTGGCGATGATTGCCGCGACGCCCGCGTGCGCCGCGACTTCTGCGACATCTGCGATTTCCGCGTCGCTGAGGTCAGGCGCGATCTTGAGGAAGACCGGCGTGGCCCCCCGCACGTCCATGACCCCTTCAAGGAGACCGGCCAAGGCGGCCTTGCCTTGCAGATCGCGCAGTTTCTCCGTGTTGGGGGAGGATACGTTGACGGTGGCAAAGTCCACGTGATCGCGCGCGGCGACCATCACCTTTGCAAAATCGGCGGCCCGGTCCGTGCTGGTCTTGTTGGCGCCAAGGTTAAGCCCCACGGGCACGCCCGCGCCACGGGTCGCAAGCCTTGCGGCGATGGCGTCAGCCCCTTCGTTGTTAAAGCCAAAGCGGTTGATGGCGGCGGCATCTTCGGTCAGGCGAAACAGGCGTGGTTTGGGATTGCCGGGCTGGGGCAGGGGCGTGGCGGCCCCCACTTCTATAAAGCCAAAGCCTGCGCGCGACAGGGGGGCGATGACAGTGGCGTTCTTGTCAAAGCCGGCGGCGAGGCCCACCGGGTTGGGCAGGTCGATCCCAGCGATCTGCGTCGTGAGGCGGGAGGTGCTGATGGGGCCGGGGGATGGTGCGAGGCCCGCCTGCAAGGCACGCACCGCCAGCCCATGTGCCGTTTCAGGATCGACACTGTGCAGGGCCATCAGGCCCAGCCGTTCGATCAGCGCGCTCATGCAAAGCTTTCCAGGGGTGTCAGGCCTTCGGATCGGATCAGGCGGGAGGTGCGCACAGCGGCCTGCCGGTGCACGACTGCCTTTTGGTACGCGGGGTCCGACACCATCGCAAGGAAGGCGTGTGCTGTGGGGTAGCGCGCAATGAACATTGCATCCCAGACCTCATCGGTGGGGCCGATCAGCGTCGTCTCGAACCGGGCCCGCCACACGATGCTGCCGCCAACGCGGGCCAGAATCGGTGCGGTTTCAGCGCCATAGTTGGCATAGGCTTGTGCGCCAGTAAGGCCGGTATCGGCCAACGCGTGATCGCTGGGGTAGGCGGCGCGGTCATTGAATGCCACGAGATTCAGCATCTGGATCGGCTGATCACGGTTCAGCGCCTTGAAGGCATCGAATTGCGCGCGCTCGGGGTCGATGTACCCGGTCACGCCTCGGCCTCTGCCAGACCTGCGGGAAACTGGTGGACGCCGTTTGCCAAGGGGAGCGGCTGGGCCCAAACGACGTCTTTGAGGTGCAGTTTGCGGTAGAGATGTGGGAACAGCGCATCGCCGCGCGATACCTCCCACTTCAGTTCATCGCCCAATGCACCGGCATCCACGGCCAAAAGGTACAGACCATCCTGACCCGAAAAGTGCTTGGCCGCGGTTTCTTCGGCCTGCGCGGCGGTGGAGAAATGCACATACCCATCGGCCACATCAATCGGCGCGCCATCGGTCACGCCGTCCTTGCGCAGGGCGGTCCATTCTTCGGTGCGGAATATTTTGAAGATCAACATGTCAGGGTGATGCATCTGGTGCGGGGTGGGGTCAAGCGGTTTCATCGGTGCAGGCAAGGGGTGGGTCCGGCGTTTCGCACAGGGATCCTGGGTTACGGCGTTGGACGGGCAATGAGCAGAAGAAACCGGGTGATCAGCCGCTTGGCAGTCCGGCCTCAGCGAGATTTTCGATCCAGCGTTCGCGACCGGTTTCATAGGTCCAGACGTTTTCTTGCAGCTTGGTTTCCTTTGCGATTGTCCAGTCCGGCGTCGCCTCCAGAAAGGCAGAAAGAGCTGCCTGCGCTGCCTCTGTATTGCCAAGGCACGTTTCGATCACCGAGGCAAGTTTCTGGGATGCAGGCGGCGGTGACGCGATCTTGCCGAAAGCTTCGCTGGCCTTTTCACATTGCTCATCCTGCCACAGCACCCACGCCAATATCCACGAATGCACAAATGAGGGCAGCGGGTCGATACGGGCCGATTCAGCGAGGATTTCGAGGGCCTTTTCGTTTCTTCCCTGATAGAAATGCGCCTGTGCGAGCGCATTCAGGGCATCGGCTGTGGACGGATTGAGCGACAGGGCCCTTTCGAGGGCTTCGATTGCGCGGGGATGGTCACCCTGCTGCAACCGCACCCGGCCCAGCGCGAAGTAGGTCGAATAATTGCCCGGATCGAGCCTGACGGCGGTTTCTCCATGACGGACGGCCTGGGCAAGCGTTTTTTCGGGATCATCTGCCCACCCAAAGCGGACCTGGGTGCGAAGTGCAAAGGCCATCGCCAGGTGGCCCCAGGCTTCGTCGGGATATAGCTCTATTGTTTCGCGGTTCATCTGAATGACAGCGTCGTTGCTCTCTTTTGACAGACCGCGCATCGTTGCGCGTCGTGCTTTCATGGTCATCAGCAGCGCATCCGCCTTGAATGGTCCTGGCTGCGCGACGCGCACCTGACCAAGATAGTCCTCTACCTGGTAGGCGACCCTTTGACCGATATCGGCGATCAAGACCATCAGATCGTCAATATCGTCCGTGATCTGATCCGCCCACACTTGCGTATTCTTGCTGACATCGACCAGTGCGGCGTTCACGATGATCCTTTGCCCATCGAAATTCAGGCTGCCTTCGAGCAGATAGTCTGCGTCAAGCTGCGCACCGATTTCACGCAGATCGCGGTCCGTGTCGCGATATCGAAAGCTGGAGCCGCGGGCGATCACCGTCAGTTCGGGAAAGCGGGCGATATAGGCGAGGATCCCATCGCTGAGCGGGTCACTCAGCAGACCGCGTTGGTCTTGTGGGCTGATGTCATGGAAGGGCAGAACGGCAACCACCGGTCTGGACGCGCCGTCTGGCCGGAACACATATGCAAGGACTGCGAGAGCCAAGACTACAAACAGGGCTGCTGCCACCCAGCTGTAGCGCCTTGGCTTCGACGGTTCAGCAGCAGGATCGGCAGTTGTCACCGCCGGATATGTAGTCAGGTGGCGGGAACGGCTGTCCAGCTCTATCCGATAAACCCGCACCGGAACGGGGATGTTTTTCAGCTGCTGGGGGCCCATTGGCTGGAAGGTCAGGTCGAGTTTGTCTTTCACATGATCATAGACCGTCTGAGACACGCATATCCCCCCGGTGTCTGCCAGACCTTCGATCCGGGCAGCCACGTTCACGCCATCGCCGTATATCTCTTTGTCATCGACGATGACGTCGCCCACATTGATGCCGATGCGAAAGAGGACCCGGTCCTGTTCTGGCTTTTTGGATTGCGATCTTGCGAGGGCGTGCTGCACGTCTACTGCAAAGCTGACGGCATCGACCACGCTGCTGAATTCGATGATGCTGCCGTCGCCGACAAGTTTGATGACCTGCCCATTATACGTGTCGACACGGGGATTGATTTCAGATCGCCGCAAGTGCTGGAGCGTTGCCACCGTGCCGCTCTCGTCCTTGCTCATCAGTTGGGAATACCCAACGACGTCCAATGAAAGTATTGTCGTCAGCCTACGTTCCTGGCGGCCTTGGTTCATCGTCTTAAGCACTCCTGAAGGAAATTTAGCTCAAAATAAGTCGACAAGTCGAGAAGACAGCGGTTCCCCCGGATATGCCCTGACGGCTTGATGCACGAGCAGTGCATCCGGTGTTGCAAGGTAAAACTGCATTTGGCACTGCCACTTTGTTGGACGCATCACTGCGTATGAGGTCCGTCGTTGCGTCAACCGGGCCACATCCGCTTTGACTCCCCGCACCGGGCGCGCCACGATGCCTGCATAACTTTCCAACGGGGGAAAACCGATGAAACGATTCCTGACCGCCTCTGCCGCCCTTGCCCTGACGACGGGCATGGCCGCCGCGGATTATAACCTGACCATCCTGCACACCAACGACTTCCATGCCCGGTTCGAGCCGATCTCGAAGTATGACGGACCCTGCTCTGCCGAAGATAATGGAGAGGGCAAGTGTTTCGGCGGCTCTGCGCGTCTGATGACCGCCATTACGGACGCACGCAGCCGCACCAACAATTCCATTCTTGTGGACGGCGGCGACCAGTTTCAGGGCACGCTGTTCTACACCTACTACAAGGGCAAGCTGGCCGCCGAGATGATGAACCAGATGGGCTATGACGGCATGACCGTCGGCAACCACGAGTTCGATGATGGTCCCGAAGTGCTTCGTGGTTTTGTGGATGCGGTGGAATTCCCGATTCTGATGTCGAACGCCGATATCTCGGGTGAGCCGCTTTTGGCAGATCAGATCGCCAAGTCCGTTGTGATCGAACGCGGTGGCGAAAAGATTGGTATGATTGGCCTCACGCCCGAGGACACGCATGAATTGGCCAGCCCCGGTGATAACATCACCTTCTCGGATCCGGTTGCTGCTGTGCAGGGCGAGGTCGACAAGATGACGGCCGAGGGTGTCAACAAGATCATCGTGCTAAGCCACTCTGGCTATGCCACAGACCAGAAGGTTGCGGCGGAAACCACCGGGGTGGATGTGATTGTCGGCGGCCACTCAAACACATTGCTGAGCAACACCAGTGATCGCGCGGCCGGCCCTTACCCCACGATGGTGGGCAATACGGCGATCGTGCAGGCCTATGCCTATGGCAAGTTTCTGGGGGAGCTGAATGTGACCTTCGATGACGAGGGCAACATCACGGAAGCGGCGGGCGAGCCCATCATCATGGACGCTGCCGTGACCGAGGATGAAGGCACGGTGACGCGCATCGCCGAAGCGGCTGGCCCGCTGGAGGAGATCCGCAACAAGGTCGTGACCTCGATCGATGAGCCGCTGGGCGGTGACCGCGAGGTTTGCCGGGCGCAGGAATGCTCAATGGGGACGCTGATTGCCGATGCGATGCTGGCACGGGTGGCCGATCAGGGCATTGATGTCGCGATCCAGAACGGCGGGGGCATCCGCGCCTCTATCGATGCAGGCGAAGTGACTATGGGCGAGGTGCTGACCGTGCTGCCGTTCCAGAACACGCTGTCGACCTTCCAGGTGACGGGCGAGACACTTGTCGCCGCTCTGGAGAACGGTGTGAGCCAAGTGGAAGAGGGCGCAGGCCGTTTCCCGCAGGTTGCGGGCATGACCTTTGCCTTTGACGGCAGCCAGCCTGCCGGCAGCCGTGTCAGTGATGTGATGATCGGGGGTGAGGCGGTTGATCCGGCCAAGGTCTATGGTGTTGTCTCAAACAACTATGTCCGCAACGGCGGCGACGGCTACGACATGTTCAAGTCTGCCATGAACCCTTATGACTTCGGCCCCGATCTGGCGGATGTCACGGCGGAATATCTGGCTGAGAATGCGCCTTACAAGCCATTTACCGATGGGCGCATCACGGTCAAGTAAGCCTGCAGAAGAAGTGAATGAAAGGGCGTGGCCAGGGGCCGCGCCCTTGTCGTTTCAGTAGCCTTCGGGATTGCCCGGCACGATCTTGGTGATCGTACCCGCGTCGTTCCCATCGGGTCCGACATAGGTGAAGACCCCCTGTGCATGGCGGATCTGCCAGTTTCCCTCAGGGCCATTTTTCCAGGCGACATGATAGCCATCTTCCAGCATTGTCAGTGCGCCGGTCCAGGGGTCCTGACCCGGGAGGGTCATGTGGGCCTGGGTGGCTGAGGGGTAATAGATCACCGCGTCTGTCTTCTGGCCGACGTCGACGTAGTGTGTGTTGCCAAGCATCAGTACGCTCAGCACGATATTTTCCAAGAGTCCCATGGGCGTGTCCTTTCGTTTGGAATATGGAGGGCGTCAGCTTGGTCATGTTGCCTGACGCCGTTTCGTCAAGTATCTTGACTAATAGCAGCACGAGAAGATTCGTCAAGCGACTTGACTAAATGGACATGCGATGAGCAAACGAGACCCAATCGATCATCTGGGATGGCACCTTCATCAGGCGTTTGCGGCCTGGAAAGACCGTTTCAACGTTGCGATGGCCGCGCGTGGCTGTCCGTGGATGGTCGAGGCACGGGGGGCGTTGGTTCAATACATCGGCGCAGACGGGGTGGCGCAGAATGTGCTGGTCCGAAAGTCGGGGCTGACCAAGCAGGCGGTACAGCAGCATTTGGACGATCTGGTCGCCGACGACGTGGTTGCGCGGGTTGCGGACCGTGACGACGCGCGGCGCAAACGCGTGGTGCTGACGGACAAGGGGCAGGCGGCCGCCCGCGTCGCCGACACCGTCAAGCGCGAGATCGAAGCGGAGGTGCGCAGCCAGATCGGTGCTGCCGCATTCGAGGTGTTGGTGAAAAGCCTCACGTCGATGGCGCAGACTGGTGACGCGATTGACCCCGGCGCCGCCGAACGCTAGGTCAACCAAACCACCCCGATCTATCCTGTGGGTGACGGAGATTTCATGTCTGAGCGTGTGCGCGCCTAAAAGGACCACTTTGTTGGTCTGATCACAAAAAAGACCACCCGCGCGATCGCCGGGCGGTCTTGATGTGTTTTTTCAAGACATGAGACGAACCAATGAACATCTCGAAACGCGAGCAGCGTGTGCTGCATGTGCTCGCCCAAGGGGGTGCGATCCATTTCGAACGCCTGCCCAGCGGCAAGGTGCAGGATGTGACCTGCATCACCCGCGACGGTCATGTGCTGAGCGATTGCTCCCTCGATCTTTTCGACCGCCTGAGAAAACGGCGCTTTATCAAGTCCACCGGCGGACGCCCTTACCGGGTTACGCGGCTGGGCATCACCTGCGTGCGCGCACAAATGGACAACAGATAGGATACGATATGACAACGACAGAAATACGCCCCACCACATCTGACGACATTCCCGGACTGACCGTCGTGTTGGAGGACACCCAACTTTTTCCGCCTGATATGCTGCCGGATATGCTGGCAGCGCCGGAGGGCGGTTTTTGGTTGACGGCGGCCCGGGCCGGCGATCCGGTGGCTTTGAGCTTTACCCGACCGGAACCTTTGGCGGAAGGTGTTTGGAACATGCTGGCCCTGGGCGTGCGGGCGGATCTGCAGCGGCAGGGCGTTGGTGCCAGCCTTGTTGCGGTAACTGAGGCGCGATTGCGCGGTGACGGCGTGCGGTTGCTGATCGTCGAGACGTCGGGCACGCAGGATTTCGCGCAGGCACGCGGTTTCTATGCGGGGCTGGGATATCACGAAGAGGCCCGTATTCGCGACTACTGGGCTGCGGGCGATGACAAAGTGATCTTTTGCAAAGTGCTTTAGGGTGCTTTTTCGGGGCTGGCAGACGGTGCTGGCCCCGATTGGCTAAGCTCTGCGGTTTGCAGGTTCGATGTGCGGCCTGCGTTGATCGGCTGAAAGGTGGATTTATGCGCCGTCGCTACGCCGTCGCGCTGGCGCATGCGCCACAGTGTATAGGCGATGATCATCAGGTGCGCGAGGGCCGTGACCCCGTAAAGCGCCCGGCTGCCGATGCTGCCCATCGCCCATCCCGCGACCAGCGGGCCGACGATTGAGCCGATGCCAAAGATCAGCAACAGCCCGCCGGATATCTGGATCGCGGTGCCGGGTTCGGCGTGATCATTTGCATGGGCGACGATCACCGGATACATCGCAAAGATCGACCCACCCAACAGGGCGGCCAGCGCGAAGTTGGCGATGCGGGCCTCAGGCGCGAAGCTCAGAAATGCGGCATCCGCGATCAGGGCCAGCACGGCGACGCCCAGCAGGACGCGGCGCCGGTCCATCTTGTCCGACAGCAACCCGACCGGGATTTGCATGATGGCGCCTGCTAGGATGGGGATCGATGTAAAAAGTGCTACCGCGGCCAGAACCAGCCCGACGTTTTGCGCATAAACCGCCGCCAGCGTTCCGAAAGACGCATTTGACAGCCCCACCCAGAAGACGGCAAAGACGGCCACTGGTGAGTTGCGCCAGAGCGCGCGCAGGTTCAGACGCACGGATACCAGCGGTGTAGGCGTGGTGACGGAACTTAGCGCGGTTGGGACCAGTGCGAGGCAATAAAAGATCGCGCCAAGGGCAAAGAATACGAAACCCGCGGGATCGCCCATTGTGAGCATCAACTGGCCCGCCGTGCTGGCCCCAAGGTTGACCATTGTATAGATGCCAAAGATGCGGCCCCGGTTGCCCGGATCGGTGCGTTCGCTCAGCCAGCTTTCGACGATCATCGCGGTTGCGGCAAAGCAGAACCCGGTGATGCCCCGCAGCGCGATCCACGCCCAGGGGGTGACGATGATCGCGTTGCACAACACGGTCACGGCTGCGATGGCGCACATCGCCCCGAACGCCCGGATATGCCCCACCCGTGCCACAAGGCCTGCCGTCAGAATGCACCCGGCCACATATCCCAGCGCCCAGCCCGTGCCCAAAAGGCCCAGTGACAGGCTGTCAAACCCTTCGATCGTGCCCCGGACGGGCAAGATGAGCCCGTGAATGCCGCCCCCAAAAAGCAGGAAGGCAGACCCTAAGAGCAATGCGCCGATTGGCAGGATATCCTTGATCATCTGGCCTACACCTCCCGGGCAAATTGGCCCCGTGTCACGGCATGTGTGCCAGAAAGGGTTGCGGCGGGGCAAGCGGTGGCTTTGCACCTGTGGGGCGGATATCCTATGTCCTTTTGATATCACCAAGGGAAGGATCCGCTTATGTGTGGACGCATGGCCGTGACGTTGCCGCATGACGCGATGGTGCAGGTATTTGCTGCCGCGCCTGCGAATGATCTGCCATTCGTTCCAAACTACAACGTCTGCCCGACGACGGATGTGCATATCATCACCAGCACCGAAACCGGGGATCGCCGCTTGTCTGCGATGCGCTGGGGATTGATCCCGCACTGGTACAAGAAACCGAACGGCGGGCCGCTGTTGATCAATGCGCGGGCAGAAACCGTTGCTGAAAAACCCGCCTTTCGCGCGGCTGCACGGGAAAGGCGCGGCCTGATCGTGGCATCGGGGTTTTATGAATGGACCAAGGATGCCGACGGCGGGCGCGATCCCTGGTACATTACCCGGACAGATGGATCGCCCTTGGCCTTTGCAGCCCTCTGGCAGGACTGGAAGCAGGAGGATGGCAGCCGTCTGCCCACCTGTGCGATCGTGACCACCGGCGCCAATGAAGGCATGTCCGCGATACACCACCGGATGCCGGTCATTGTGGAACCGGACAACTGGCCGCTGTGGCTGGGTGAGGCGGGCAAGGGAGCGGCCACGCTGATGCAGGCCGCGGCAGAGGATGTGCTGGAATGGCACCGTGTGGACCGCGCAGTCAACTCCAATCGCGCGAGCGGGCCTGAGCTGATCGAACCGCTGTGATGACGTTTTGCGCAACGATGCGCGTATCGCTTCTGCCGAAAAGCCCGTTCAGCCGGCAAGCTGTGTTTTCAGCCAGGTCACAAAGCACTTGAGCGCCGCTTTGGTTTCGGTCTCCGCAGGCCAGACCAGATAATAGCTGCCGATGCTGTGGGTTGTCTGTTCAGAGGCAAGGACCAGATCACCGCTGCGTAAATAAGGCTCCGCTGTGAAGGTGGGCAGCAAGGCCACGCCAAGACCGTGCACAGCCGCCTGCGCCATGGTGGAGAACTGGTCAAAGACCATCCCTTCGGGCACGTTGTCTTCGACGTCATTAGCGCTTAGCCAGCGGCCCCAGCCCTTTGGGCGTGTCTCAAGATGCAGCAGCGGCAGGCGCAGCATCTCGCGCGGGTCGTCAAGGGGGGCAACCAACAGATCCGGCGCGCAGACGGGCACGACGGTTTCAGGCATCAGCGGCAGATAGCTGACCCCGGGCCAATCTTCGTGGCCGAAATGGATCGCCGCATCAAAGGGGCTGGATTGAAGCGCGAAGGGTTCCAGCCGGGTGGAGAGATTGACGGTGACTTCCGGATGGGCCTCGGCGAAATCGCGCAGGCGTGGGGCCAGCCAATGCATGCCGAACGCCGGAAGTATTGCCAGGTTCAACAGGCCCCCGGTCCGGTCACTGCGCGCCGCCGCCGATGCCCGTGCCAGCCGGTTGAGGATATCGCGAACATCCACGACATAGTCACTTCCTGCCTGGGTCAGCCCAAGCTGGCGGCCTTGACGATTTAGAAGGGCCACACCCAGTTGTTCCTCCAGCACCTTGAGCTGTCGGCTGACAGCGCTTTGGGTCAGCGACAGTTCCAGTGCCGCCTGGGTGGCGCTGCCAAGGCGCGCTACGGCCTCGAACGCACGCAGTGAAGAGATCGAAGGCAGGAACCGGCGCGGGGCAATCATATGAGTTTTTCTCATGTGAGCAGGAAAAAGCAGCGATAGAAGTTCCCGGCGGCTTTTGCAATACTGCGCCAACCTTACCGCGATGACGAAAGGACGACACAATGAACGCCGAAGCCCCCGTACTGCGTGCCAAAGATGCCCCCGATCTGGGATCATTCGATTGGTCCGATCCCTTCCGCCTGTCGGATCAGTTGACCGAAGACGAACGGATGATCCGCGACAGCGCCTATGCCTATGCGCAGGAGAAGCTGCAGCCACGGGTGATTGACGCCTTTGCCAATGAGGAAACAGACGCCTCGATATTCCGCGAAATGGGAGACATGGGACTGCTTGGCGTCACCATTCCCGAAGAATACGGTGGACTGGGCGGCAACTATGTGTCCTACGGTCTGGTCGCGCGGGAAGTGGAGCGCGTGGACAGCGGCTACCGGTCGATGATGTCGGTGCAGGCCAGCCTCGTGATGTACCCGATCTATGCGTATGGATCCGAAGCGCAGCGCAAGAAGTACCTGCCGAAACTTGCCTCTGGCGAATGGATCGGGTGTTTCGGTTTGACCGAGCCGGATGCAGGGTCTGACCCTGCAGGCATGAAGACACGGGCGGTCAAGACGGCGAATGGATACAAGCTGACCGGCTCAAAGATGTGGATTTCAAACGCGCCTATTGCGGATGTCTTTGTGGTTTGGGCTAAATCAGAAGAGCACGGCGGAAAGATCCGCGGCTTTGTGCTTGAGAAGGGAATGGAGGGGCTTTCGGCCCCGAAGGTGGGCAACAAGCTTTCCTTGCGTGCCTCGATCACGGGTGAGATCGTGATGAAGGACGTCGAAGTGGGGGACGACGCGCTGTTGCCCCATGTTCAGGGCCTCAAGGGCCCCTTCGGGTGCCTGAACCGCGCACGGTATGGTATCAGCTGGGGGGCGATGGGGGCGGCAGAGTTCTGCTGGCACGCCGCGCGCCAGTACGGTCTGGACCGCAAACAGTTCGGCAAGCCGCTGGCACAGACCCAGCTTTTTCAGAAAAAGCTGGCCGATATGATGACCGAAATCTCGCTGGGGCTGCAGGCTTCACTGCAAGTGGGCCGCTTGATGGATGGCGCCAATGCAGCCCCTGAAATGATCTCTATCGTCAAGCGTAACAACTGCGGCAAGGCGCTGGATGTGGCCCGCAATGCCCGCGACATGCACGGGGGCAACGGGATTTCGGGCGAATTCCAGGTGATCCGCCATATGATGAACCTTGAAACGGTGAACACCTATGAGGGCACACATGATGTGCATGCGTTGATTCTGGGGCGCGCGCAAACGGGCCTGCAGGCCTTTTTCTAGAGTTCGGAATGGGGGATTTCCTCCCCCAAGCCCCCTCCGGATATTTCGGGCCAGAAGATACAGTTATACTATTTCCTTGTATCTTCTGGCGTGAAATATCCCCGCCGGAGGCCTGAAATCTTTTTTGGAGCGGCGTCACTTTGGACCGCGTTTCTATCGTTCATGAAAACTTTCTGAGCCGTGTGGCGGCGCAGGATTTTCCTGAAATCAGTGGTGAGCATGACGCGTTACCGCAGGGCGTGGCGCTGGATGTGTTCAGGTCACAGGTTTTGTCGCGTGCCCTGGATATCGAAAGCCGTGCGATGCAAAAGCGGGGCGAGGGGTTTTATACCATCGGCTCTTCGGGGCATGAAGGGATGGCGGCGCTGGGGCAGGTGCTGCGTGTTGATGACATCGCCTTTTTGCACTACCGCGATGCGGCGTTTCAGATCGCGCGGGCCGCGAAAGCGGGGCAGGCAGGCATGATGCGCGACATGCTGCTCAGCTTTGCCTGTGCGTCGGGCGATCCGACCAGTGGGGGGCGCCACAAGGTGCTGGGCTCGCGGTCCTTGATGATCCCGCCACAAACGTCGACCATCGCAAGCCATTTGCCCAAGGCTGTGGGCGCGGCCCATGGCATCGGGCTGGCGCGCCGCAACAGGCCCGAACATGCGGTCCTGCCGCCGGATTCGATAGCAATGTGCAGTTTTGGGGATGCATCGCTGAACCATTCCACGGCGCAGGGTGCCTTGAATGCAGTAGGCTGGACATGCGTTCAGGGGATCCCGCTGCCGCTGTTGTTCGTGTGCGAGGACAATGGCATCGGCATCTCGACCAAGACGCCGACCGGCTGGGTCAAGGCGTCGGTCAGTGCGCGCCCGGGGCTGCGGTATTTTGAAGCCGACGGGCGCGATGTCTTTGCGGCGATGGTTGTCGCAGAAGAGGCAGCGCAGTGGGTGCGGACCCACCGCAAACCTGCGTTTTTGCATCTCAAGACGGTGCGCCTGTACGGCCACGCGGGGCCCGATGTGGTCACGTCCTATTTGCCAAAAAGTGAGGTCGAGGCGGAAGAGGCGCACGATCCGCTGCTGTACACCGCCGCTTGGCTTGTCCGGTCCGGTGCCGCCAGCCCGGATGAGGTGCGCGATATCCATCAAGGCGCGCTTGGCGATGTCGCAGAGGCCGCGCGCGAGATGGCAGATGTGCCGCGCCTGCGCACAGCAGATGAGGTCATGGCGTCGTTGATCCCGCCCAAGCGCATATGTGCGTCCACAAACGGGCCAGATGTCGCGCGACGCAGGGAAGTCTTTGGTAGCGATGCGGCGCAACTCGATCAGCCACAGCCGATGTCGCGCCTGATCAACTGGGCCTTGCATGACATTCTGCTGTCCCATGACGAGACACTTTTGATGGGGGAAGACGTTGGTCGCAAGGGCGGCAACTATGGCGTCACGCAAAAGCTGCATTCCCGCTTTGGACCGGCGCGGGTGATCGACACGCTGTTGGATGAAACCAGCATTCTGGGGCTGGCCATCGGGTTGGCGCATAATGGCTTCATTCCGATGCCTGAAATCCAATTTTTAGCGTATTTGCACAATGCCGAAGATCAGGTGCGCGGAGAGGCGGCGACGCTGCCCTTTTTCTCAAACGGTCAGTGGACCAATCCGATGGTGATCCGCATCTCTGCACTGGGGTACCAAAAGGGGTTCGGCGGGCATTTTCACAACGACAACTCTATCGCGGTGTTGCGCGACATACCGGGCGTCATCATCGCCTGCCCATCCTCCGGAGACGAGGCGGCAAAGATGCTGCGGGAATGTGTGCGGCTTGCCCGGGAAGAGCAGCGCGTGGTGGTGTTTCTGGAACCCATCGCGCTTTATCCGATGCGAGATTTGCTGGAGCCGGGCGACGGAAAATGGATGCGCCATTATCCCGCGCCGGATGAGCGTATTGCACTGGATACGGTGGGTGTGCATGGCGACGGTGCGGACCTTGCGATTGTGAGCTACGCCAACGGCCACTACCTTAGTCGTCAGGCGCAGCACGACCTTGAGGCGCTGGGCATCGCAGCGCGTGTGATCGACCTGCGGTGGATCGCACCCCTGCCGCACGCCGCGTTGCTGGATGCCATCGGTGACCGGCCGGTTCTGATCGTGGATGAATGTCGCCGGACCGGTGGTCAGGCCGAGGCGTTGATGGCGTTGATGGCCGAAAATGGCATTACATCGGCGGCCCGTCTGACGGCCGAAGACAGCTTTATTGCCACCGGGAAGGCTTACGGTGCGACGTTGCCATCCCGCGAGGGTATCGTTGCAGCGGCACAGGGGATCTTGCGCCAATAGCAGCGGAAACACCGAATCGCTTTGACCGATCTGAGTGGAAACGGAGGTTTGTGCTCGCTCAAAAACTCGGCACCAAGCCATTGTTTATACAAATTCTTTTCTGAACATCAGAAATTTTTGCACACGTGTGCAAAAAATTCTTGCTTAACGCGGCGGATTGACCCACCGTAAAGGGGCACCGATGCGTCGGGGCACAACGAGGGGGGACATCCGTGGCTGAAATTCAACTGCGCAATGTGAACAAGCGCTGGGGCAGCTTTGTCGGGGTGGACAGCTTCGACCTGACCATCGCGGATCGTGAATTCCTGGTTCTTCTGGGGCCTTCAGGCTGCGGCAAGACCACAACCATGCGCATGATTGCGGGGTTGGAGGACATCACCGAGGGGGACATCCTGATCGACGGCAAGGTCGTGAATGATCTGGACCCCAAGGACCGCGATGTGGCGATGGTGTTCCAGTCTTACGGCCTTTATCCGCACATGAACGTCTATGAAAACATCCGCTTCCCGCTGAAGGTGCGCAAGGCCGATCCTGCTGAGCATGACGAGCGGGTGCGCCGCGCGTCGGCCATGGTGGAGCTGGACGATTTCCTGCATCGCAAACCGGCAGAGCTTTCGGGGGGGCAGCGCCAGCGTGTGGCCCTTGCCCGTGCAATTGTACGTACGCCATCAGTGTTCCTGATGGACGAGCCGCTGTCGAACCTTGATGCAAAGCTGCGCGTATCGACACGCGCACAGATCAAGAACCTGAGCCACGAATTGAAAGTAACGACCGTCTATGTGACGCACGACCAGATCGAGGCGATGACACTGGCGGATCGGGTCGTGGTCATGAAGCAGGGCAAGGTGCAGCAGGTGGGTACGCCGACTGACATCTATGACAATCCGGCCAATACCTTTGTGGCGTCCTTCATTGGATCGCCCGCGATGAATCTGATGGACGGAACCATCAAGGACGGAACATTCACGGGGAAGAACGTTGAAATCAATGGGCTTTCCGCAGCTGACGGTGAAGTGACGCTGGGGTTCCGCGCCGAAGACGCGGGTCTGGCGGAAGCTGGCCAGAAGGGCCAGATCACCGCGCCCATCTACACGGTCGAGCTGTTGGGAGATGCCGTGATGCTTGCGGTCAAGGCCGGTGGACAGCTGGTGTCGGTGAAGACCACCAAAGAATTTCGTGCAGAGATCGGGGACGAGATATCTTTCGCTGTCCCTTCCGACATCTGCCACATATTCGACCGCGCTTCGGGGGAACGTGTCTGACGCGCGATTGATCTGCTGGCCCCGTCGGGGCGGCCAAACCCGGATGCAGACTTGCAAGATGCATCCGCCAAATACGCAAAACAGGGAGTTTGCATCAATGTTGAAGAAACTAGCACTGGCAGGGGTAGTATCCCTCATGGGCACGACAGCATGGTCGGCCTGCGCTTTTGAAAACCAAACAGAGGTCAAGATGCTGTCGGCGGGCTTTGAAGCCTGGAAAGCGGTCGCGGACGCGATGTCCGAATGCGGCAACGTTCAGGCCGAGCTGGATCAGGAATTCCGCACCAAGCAGCCAGCCGCCTTCGAGGCCAATCCGTCGCTATATCACATCGGCGGGGTGTCCAACGGCACGCTGACGCCGCTGCTCAACGCCGGCACCATTCGCCCGCTGGACGATCTGGTTGAGAAGTATGGCCAGAACCTGCAGCCCAACCAGCTGATCCGCATCGATGGCAAGATCATGGCGATTGCCATGATGGTGAACACCCAGCATCTGATGTACCGCGAGGACTTGTTGGCAGAGAACGGCATCGAAGTACCCACCACTTGGGACGAGGTATATGCTGCGGCTGCCAAGCTCAAGGAAGCGGGCATCGAAGTGCCTCTGGGGGCCACCATGAAATCCGGTTGGAACCTCGCGCAGGAATTCGTCAATATGTACCCCGGTCATGGCGGCACGTTCTTTGCAGATGACAACAGTGCCGTTGTCAACAACGAGGCCGGGATGGCTGCGCTGGAGACGATGAAGGCGGCGCTTGATTACACCGATCCCGAAGTGCTGGTCAGCGATTCCACCTATGTGCAGCAGCAGTTCCAGCAGGGCAAGATTGCCATGGCGAACCTCTGGGCCTCGCGCGGCGGTGCCATGAACGACGAGGCGGAAAGCCAGGTCGTCGGCAAGGTCAAATCTGCTTCGGCCCCGCTTGCCATGGATGGCGGCGCACCGGCCACCACGCTGTGGTGGGACGGCATCGTGATCGCGGCCAATATCTCTGACGAGGAAGCGGATGCCGCTTTCCGTGTTGCGATGGAAGGTCTGGACGAAGAGATGGTCAAGGGCGCCAATGACGCTGCCATCTGGCTGGTGAAGGGCTATGAACCCACCGAGATGGCGCAGGGGGCGATTGCCACCGCCACCGCCAACCCGGCGCCGCCCGCCTATCCGTCCACCGTGCGCATGGGTCTGATGCACACCGCGTTGGGCAATGAATTGCCCGCGTATCTGACTGGTGAGCGCGATGCAGCCGCCACGCTGGCGGCGATCGAGGAAGCCTATTCAACGTCTGCCAAGGAAGCGGGCATCCTGGAATAAACCAACCAGGGCTGGCCGGGCATTCCGGCCAGCCCTTCTCACGCTGCGCTTTTTGCAGGGGGCTGATGCGGTCAGCCGCCCGCCAAGACCGCCGAGGCTGTCTGACAGGGGGATTTGAGTCATGAACAAAAAGACATTCGCCGCTTTCGTCGGGCCTTCGGTTTTTATGATGTTCATTTTCATTGCCCTGCCGCTGGTGTCGGTGTTTTTTGAGAGCTTCAAGATCACCCAGCCCATCGTTGAGCAGCAGGAGGTCGAGACCTGCACGCCGGGGTTTATTGGTCAGACCTGCGTGACCGAGGTCAAGACGGTGCCGGTGTTGGACGAGAACGGCAAGACCGTCACCCAGACCGAATGGGTCGGTCTGCAAAGCTATCGAAACGTGCTGCAGCTCGACAAGGTTGGTGATGCGATCAGTTCGGGCAACTGGGGCGACATTCTGCAGATCGATTTCTGGAAGGCGCTGCGCTTTACCCTGATGTTTACACTGCTCACGCTGCCGCTGGTGCTGGTTGTGGGCCTGTCACTGGCGTTGGCGGTCAACAATGCAGTGCGCGCCGTGCGCGGGCCGGTGATCTTCATATCGCTTTTGCCCTTCATCATCACGCCCGTCATCGGGTCGCTGGCGATCTACTGGCTCTTTGTGGGGGATGGCATTCTGACATCGCTGCTGGAGCGCTGGACCCAGACCAACATCTCCATGTTCGCCCAGGCCTGGACCATCGAGTTGCTGATGTATTTCTTCCGAGTCTGGAACAATGCGCCCTTCGCCTTTGTGATCTTTTATGCCGGGCTGCAAACAGTGAACATGGACACGCTCGAGAGTGCGGTCATCGACGGGGCCAGCCGCTGGGAGCGCCTGCGCCATGTGATCATCCCGCATCTGATGCCGCTGATCATTTTCATCTCCATCATCCATCTGATGGATGTGTATCGCGTCTTCGAGGAAATCGTCGGTTTCCGCAGCCAGGCCCATGTGATCTCGCTCCAGTGGCTAACCTATGACTTCCTGGTGCCCGATGACGCCGGCAACCGCGCGATCAGCCGCGCGAGCGCATCCGCCATGCTGACTATGATCGGGATCGTGATCCTGCTGATCTGGCCGCTGCGCCGCACCTGGCTTGACCACAAAGGAGGGGCGCACTGATGTCCACGCCAAAGGCTCTGCAACAATCCACGGGTCTAAAACTCGCGTCCAACGGCTTTCTCGTGCTGTGGTGTCTCGTCGCCGCTTTTCCGATCTTCTGGATCACGGTGATGAGCTTCAAGTCGCCGCGCGACGCCTTTGCCGACAGCCCTTGGGCCGTGCTTGTCGGCCCGGTCACACGCGCACAGGGCAACGGGTTGTCCATCATCGATATCATCGTCGGGCTGGTGGTGCTGTTCTTTGCACTGCGCTGGGCGTTTACCCGGTTGCCAAAGATGGTCGTGCAATATTCGCCCCCAGGGCTTATCGTGCTGGGATGGCTTGTCGGTGCTGCCGTTTATGCGCTTGCTTTCATTCTCGTTTTCTTTGTGGCGCTGCCGCTTGTTCTGGGGCCCATCAACAGCATCCTTGGGCCGTTGGGCGAACCGGTGCTGGGTCTGACCACCCAGCATTACGAGGCCGTCTGGGGCGAGAACGAATTTTACCGCAACTTCCTCAACTCCATGCTGGTCACTGCCGGCGTTGTCACCATCTCGCTGACTGTGGGGACACTGGCGGGATACGGCCTCGCGCGGTCGGGTTCCGATCTGGCGTTTTGGCTGCTGATCCTGGCGCTTATCTTCCGCGCGCTGCCGCACTCGGTTCTGGTGGCGGGGTACTTGCCGTGGTTTATCAACTCGGCTGAGATCCTGCGGCCGATCTTTGGCGAACTTTCCCCGACCTTGTACGGGCAGCCCTGGGCGGTGATCGCGGTGCTGGTATCGATCAACCAGCCATTCACGATCTGGATGCTGCGCAGCTTTTTCCAGAACATCCCGTCCGAGCTGGACGAGGCGGCGCGTGTCGATGGGTGCAGCCATTTCCAGGCGTTCCGGCGTGTGATCATGCCGGTGATGTGGCCGGGGGTGATCACTACGGGTCTCTTCAGCTTCCTGCTGGGGTACAACGACTTTCTGGTGACGTCCCTGCTGCTGGATGCGCAGAATCAGACAATGGTCCCGGCGATTGCGGGCTACTTCAACCGCGAAACGACCACCACCGATCAGGTCGAGGCGGTGGCTGCTGCGGTATCGATCACCGCACCGCTCTTCTTGCTGGTGATGGTTTTCCAGCGCCAGATTGTCAGCGGGCTGACGGCGGGGGCTGTCAAAGGGTAAGCCATGCTGCATCTTCTGGCCCAAAATATTCTGGGGTCTGGGGCAAGCCCCAATCCTCAGTTTCCAACTGAACGACAAGGTTTATCATGAAAGGTTCCCGCCCCGAACAAGCCGTTCTCACGCGCGACACGGACATGACCAAGACGGACGAAACCCGCGCCGTGATCGAGGGCATGGTGGATGGTCTGAACGATCATACGATCGATGGCATCGGTGCGTTCTTTCACGACACCTTTCGGTGGATGGGCAATCAGGGCTGCGGCACCAAGAAAGGGCTGCAGGCGTTTCAGGACAACTGGCAACGCCCCTTTCAGGCCGCGTTCTCCGACAAGGTCTGCGTGGATGAAGCCCGGATGTACATGGGCGAATGGGCTGCTGCCTTTGGCCGGCAGGAAGCCACGCATTCAGGCACTTTCATGGGGGTCGCCCCCACCGGAAAGCGGATCGAAATTCGGTATATGGATTTCTGGAAAGTCAGCGACGGCAAGATCGAAGACAACTGGGTGATGGTCGACTTCCCCCATGTGCTGGCGCAGTTGGGCGTGGACGTCTTTGATGGCCATGGCTGGGAAAAATACGACCGCGGCGAGGAAATCGCACCGCGGCCTGAACAGGTGTGAGGACAATATGACGATTGAGTATCTCAAACGTGGCAAGTCAGACGCAGAGCGCGGGGAAGATGATGCCAAGACCCGTGCGGTCGTCGAGGCAACACTGAAAGACATTGACGCACGCGGAGATGCAGCCGTGCGCGACCTGTCTGAGAAGTTCGACAGCTACAGCCCTCCTTCTTTCAAACTCAGCCAGTCCGAGATCGATGCGCTCATGGCACGCGTCAGTCCGCGGGACATGGAAGATCTCAAATACGCGCAGGAAAATGTGCGCCGCTTTGCTCAGGCGCAACGTGACAGCATGACCGATATCGAGATCGAAATGCAGCCCGGCGTGATCCTAGGTCACAAGAATATTCCTGTGCAATCGGTGGGCTGTTATGTGCCGGGGGGCAAGTTCCCGATGGTGGCAAGCGCGCATATGTCTGTCGCGACCGCCAGTGTCGCGGGCGTGCCGCGCATCATCGCCTGCACCCCCCCTTTCAAGGGCGAACCGAACCCGGCCGTTATTGCCGCCATGCATCTGGGCGGTGCGCATGAGATTTACGTCATGGGCGGCATTCAGGCGGTGGGCGCCATGGCCATCGGAACCGAGACCATCGACCCGGTGCATCTGCTGGTGGGCCCCGGCAACGCGTTTGTGGCCGAAGCAAAGCGCCAGCTTTTTGGCCGCGTGGGTATCGACCTTTTTGCGGGCCCAACGGAAACCATGGTCATTGCGGACGAAACGGTGGACGCCGAGCTTTGCGCGACCGATCTTTTGGGCCAGGCGGAGCATGGCTACAACAGCCCGTGTGTGTTGCTGACCACCTCAAGAAAACTGGCGGAGGAAACAATGCAGGAGGTAGACAGAATTTTGAAAATTCTGCCCACCGCCGAAACCGCGCGCACCAGTTGGGAGGATTACGGAGAGGTCATCGTGTGCGACACCTATGACGAAATGTTGCAGGTCGCGGATGACATCGCCTCGGAACATGTTCAGGTCATGACAGATCGGGACGATTGGTTTCTGGACAACATGACCTGCTATGGTGCCCTTTTTCTTGGGCCGCGTACCAATGTGGCGAACGGCGACAAGGTCATCGGCACCAATCATACGCTGCCCACCAAGAAGGCGGGGCGGTATACAGGCGGGCTTTGGGTTGGCAAGTACCTCAAGACGCATTCCTATCAGAAGATCACCACGGATGCGGCCGCGGCTGAGATGGGGGCTTACGGCTCTCGATTGTGCATGCTGGAAGGCTTTGTAGGCCACGCCGAGCAGTGCAATGTCCGGGTGCGTCGGTATGGCGGGATCAACGTACCCTACGGGGAGGGCGCGCCCGCGCGCGAGGCAGCGGAGTAGATCGCCGCGGCCCATTGAGGGCCGCACCGATCTTCGAGAGACGCTGTCTCTCGAGCTCTCTGGGAATATTCTGGCCAGAAAAAGAGAAAAGATGGATCTGCATTCACAGCACAAGGCGATAATGGCCCCATTGCGGGCGGCGATGTATGATTTCGATCTTGACCGGGTACGGCTGGTTTTACGCGAACTTTGTGCGGACGATGTGGTGTTTCGGCTGGCCTATCCTTTCGAGACGATCTCTGGCGTGGAGGCTTACGTCGATGCGGTTTACGCGCCGCTGGCGCGTGCCGTGCCTGATCTGGAACGGCGCGATACGATTGTCATGGCCGGCCCGACGCCCGAAGGAAATGACTGGGTCGGATGCGGCGGCTACTACTGCGGTACGTTTCACGCGCCGTGGCTGGATATCCCGGCGACCGGTCATCTGGTCCACATACGGTTTCATGAGTTTTACCGCATCGTGGAGGGCAAGATCGTCGAGATGCAGGCGTTGTGGGACATTCCTGAAGTCATGATGCAGGCCGGAGCCTGGCCGATGGTACCGTCACTGGGGCGCGAGTGGCATATTCCCGGACCGGCGACCAATGACGGGATCGTGCCGGGACCCTATGATGCGGATCAGGGGCGCGCCACCTGTCAGCACATCATCGACATGCTGGAGCACCTCAAGCGGCATCCGTCACAGGGAGGACCTGAGGTGATGGAGATGGATCGCTTTTGGCATCCGCGCATGAGTTGGTACGGCCCGTCGGGGATCGGCACCGGGCGTGGCATCGAAGGATTTCGCAAATGGCACCAGATACCGTTTCTGAACGGCATGCCGGATCGGGGTCTTTATGTGGACGAGATCACCTATCATTTCTTCGGAGACCGTAATTTTGCGGCTGTCACCGGCTGGCCTGACATGTACCAGTCCATCACGCATGACGGGTGGCTGGGCATCGCGCCGACGGGCAAGAAGATCGAGATGCGCAGCCTTGATTTCTGGCGGGTAGAGGATGGATTGATCCGGGAGAACTGGGTGCTTGTGGATCTGCTGCAGATGTACCACCAGATCGACGTTGATGTTCTTGCCCGGATGCGGGAGTTCAACAAGGCCCGCCCCGGATTTGACCCAGAAACGGGTCGCGCCTTATGACGTTGATTGTTCATGGCCGGGCAAGTTCATCCAATGTTCAGGCCGTTATGTGGGGGGCGGCTGAACTTGGTCTGACTGTCGAGCGCCGCGATGTGGGCGGCAAGTTTGGTGGAAATGATGCCCCTGAATATCGCGCGCTGAACCCCATGGGGCTGATCCCGACACTGGAAGACGGCGCAACGGTGATGTTCGAGAGTGCGGCCATTCTGCGCTATCTGGTGGCGCAGTATCCCCGTTCGGATTTCTGCGTCACGCCGCAGGCTGATATGTGGGCTGAATGGGCGAAGGGAACGCTGTCCCGCGCGTTCCTGCTGCCAGTGTTCTGGGGCTACTACCGGACGCCGGAGGCGGAGCGGGATATGGATCAGGTCAGGGTCGACTTTCGCACCTATGAAGGATTGCTTGGCATGGCGATGCGCCAGCGCGGAGACAACAAGTGGCTGATGGGGGACCGGATCAGTCTTGCGGACATTTGGGCCGGCCATTTGCTGTTTCGCTATTTCACCATCGATTTGCCACGCGACGTGCCTTTCGGTTTGCAGGCGTACTACGATATGCTTTGCGCACGTGACGCGTTTCAGACCCATGTCATGGTCGACTATTCCGAATTGAAGGGGCGGCTTGCATTTTGACCCAATTGCCACAGACACCGTCCTTTGATCTGACCGGCAAGCGTGCGCTTGTCACTGGTGCATCCTCAGGGATCGGACTTGGGTGCGCCGCTGCCCTGGCTGAGGCGGGCTGCCAAGTGGTGTGCGCCGCGCGCCGGACCGATGTGTTGCAGAGCGCCGTCAGTGCCATCGCCGGGCAGGGCTGGTCGTCGGAACCGCTGGCGTTGGACATCACGGACCTTGATGCGATGACGGCGGCCCTGACGGGTCAGGACACCTTTGATATCGTGGTGAATGCCGCCGGTTTGGCGCGTCATTCCCCTGCGCTTGAAACCACGCCCGAGGATTATGACGCGGTGATGAACGTCAACTTGCGCGCCGCCTACTTTCTGTCCGCCGCCGCCGCGCGGGGCATGATTGAGGGGGGCAGAGGCGGCTCGATCATTCATATCTCCAGCCAGATGGGGCATGTGGGCGGGGTTGACCGGGCCGTCTATTGCGCGTCCAAACACGCGCTGGAAGGCATGACCAAGGCAATGGCCATCGAGTGGGGCAAGAGTGGCGTGCGGATCAATACGATCTGCCCCACGTTTGTACGTACGCCTTTGACCGAGCAGACCTTCAACAACCCCGAGCGGCTGGCCTGGATCATGGACAAGATTAAACTGCCGCGCGTGGCTGATGTGGAAGACATCATGGGCGCGACGCTGTTTCTTGCATCCGATGCCAGCGCAATGATCACTGGCACGTCCATGTTGATCGACGGAGGCTGGACTGCGGGCTGATGAGCAAGATTACCTCTCTTGATGTGGCTGAAAAGGCCGGGGTCAGCCGGTCAGCGGTGAGCCGGGTGTTCACGCCGGGTGCCTCTGTCAGCAAGGCAACGGCAGAAAAAGTGCGCGAGGTGGCGCGCGAGCTGGGGTATCGGCCCAATGTTCTGGCGCGCAGCCTGATCACCGGGCGCAGCCGTATCATCGGTCTGGTGGTGGCCTATCTGCAGAACCAGTTTTACCCCGAGGCCATCGAACGATTGTCCAAGTCCTTGCAGGAGCGGGGCTATCATGTGCTGGTTTTCATGGCCGGCAATGATGAGGCTGCGACCCAGACGGTGATCGATGAATTGCTGGACTATCAGGTGGACGGGATTGTCATCGCCTCTGTCGGGATCTCAAATGATCTGACGCGTCGGTGCGAGGATGCAGGCATCCCCATCGTGCTTTTCAACCGGGACCAGTTTGATGACCGGCTGTCCTCTGTCACCTCTGACAATATGGCGGGGGGGCGCAAGCTGGCGGACTTCCTGGTGGCGGGCGGACATGAGCGGATCGGGTATATCGCCGGATGGGAAGGGGCCTCGACCCAGATCGACCGCGAGGCGGGCTTCAAGGGGGGATTGATGGCAGCCGGAGTGCGCATTGTCGCGCGCGAGGTTGCCAACTTCGATTTTGACATGGCCAAGCAGGCAACGCGGCGGATGTTTGACCGTGATGCACCGCCCGATGCGGTCTTTGTGGCGAATGATCACATGGCGTTTGCCACCATGGACACCCTGCGCTTTGAGATGGGGATCGATGTGCCGGGCGACGTGTCTGTTGTGGGCTATGACGATGTGCAGCTTGCCGCCTGGCCCAGCTATGATCTGACCACGGTGCGCCAAAGGGCGAATGCGATGGTGGCAGAGACGATCACCCTTTTAATGACCCGGCTTGACGATGCAGCCACCCCGGCAAAACGCATCTGCATCGACGGCCCCCTGATCATTCGCGGGTCAGCCCGCTTGCCCAAAGGACAGACCCCATGAAAGGTTTCGACCCCAAATTTGCCGATTTCCCGGACTACATCATCGGCATCACCAAGGAGATCTGGGAAGACCGTGGCATTGCCACGCTGCACCAGTATTACAGTGACGACATCGTCGTCCGCTCTCCCGGGTCAGTGGTGATCGGCAATCAGAATGTCATCGGGGCGACGATGGCGACGCTGGCGGAATTCCCGGATCGGACCTTGCTGGGCGAGGATGTGATCTGGTCCGGAACGCCGGAGGACGGAATGCTGAGCTCGCATCGGTTGCTGAGCACCGCAACACATCTCAACGACGGCATGTATGGGGCGGCGACGGGCAAAAAACTGGTGTATCGCATCCTGGCCGATTGCCATGCGATTAACAATCAAATCAACGATGAGTGGTTGATCCGCGATCAGGGGGCGATTGTGCGGCAGATGGGCTGGGAGCCCAAGCAATACGCCGCCGATCTTATCGCACGCGAAGGCGGGCCTGCGCATTGCGTGCAACCGATGACACCGGCCATCGACCAGCCCGGGCCCTACAAGGGGCGCGGCAATGACAATGAATGGGGCGCGAGGTACAGCGATATCCTGACCCGGATCATGGGCGCGGATATGGCGGTGATCCCGGCTGAATATGACCGCGCGGTTGTGACCGAATACCCCGGTGGGGTGACCGGCCACAGCCATGGATCGGCAGATGCATTCTGGATGGGCCTGCGGGCATCGTTTCCAAGCGCCAAGTTTCAGATTGATCACGTTATCGGACGCGATGATCCAATGATGCCCCCCCGCGCGGCGATCCGCTGGTCGCTGACGGGCAAGCATGACGGTTGGGGCAGTTTTGGCACGCCGACGGGAAAAGATGTCTATGTGCTGGGCATTTGTCACGCCGAATTCGGGCCATGGGGCCTGCGGCGCGAGTATGTCATCTATGATGAGGCGATGGTCTGGAAACAGATCCTGTTGCAAACCGGATAGGCCGGTCACGAGGGAACGCATGACTTCTTACGCGGACATCATGTTCACGGCGCAGGTGGAGGCGGAGCAGGACGCCATCGGCGCCAAAGGCGCCTATGCGCGCCGCTATGATGCCAAGCATGATGAGCCGCTGGGTGAACAGGAGCGGAGCTTTCTGACGTCCCGGACGTCGATTTACATTGCGACCGTCAACAGTGACGGCTGGCCCTATATCCAGCATCGCGGCGGACCGCTTGGATTTCTGAAGGTACTGGACGACCGCACCATTGGATTTGCCGATTATCGCGGCAACAGGCAATTGATCACCAAGGGCAATCTGGCAGGGGACGATCGCGTGTCGGTCTTTGCGATGGATTATGCCCGCAAAGCCCGGCTCAAGCTGCAGGGCTACGCGACGCTTGTGAATGCAGCGGATGCGCAGGAGATGGTCGAAGACCTGCAGACCGAAGGACAGGGCCGCATCGAACGCGTGATGACCATCCGCATCGCCGCCTTTGACTGGAACTGTCCGCAATTCATTACGCCACGCTTTGACACGCAGGAAATGACCGCTCTGGTTGGGCCGGAACTGTCGCGACTGGAAACTGAAAACGCTGAACTGAAGGCCGAGCTGGCCAAACTGAGGACACCCACATGACCCCCCAAGACATGGAATCCCGCATCGTTCGCTATGGCGATCTGCAGCCCTGCAAGACCGCCTTTATCGACGCGCACACGCCCGGATCCGATCAGAAAGAGAATTTCACCATCATCGGCGGCGGGGTTTCTGAAAGCCCCGATCAGCATGTCCATATCTCCATTCCGCACGGCTTTAACATCGGGGCGGCGGGCCAGCCGCCGAAATGCCGCAACTCTCTGCACAACCACCGTACGGCTGAGGTCTTTTTCGTGCTCAAGGGCCGCTGGCGGTTCTTCTGGGGCGAAAGGGGTGACGCGGGTGAGGTGATCATGGAGGAGGGCGATATCTTTAACATCCCCACCAACATCTTTCGCGGGTTCGAAAACATTGGCACGGACTATGGGATGATCATGGCGATCCTTGGGGGCGATGACGCTGGCGGAGGCGTAATCTGGGCACCGCATGTCATTCAGGATGCTGCCGATCACGGGCTCGTGCTGGGGGAGAACGGCAAACTATATGACAGCAAGAAAGGCGAGAGCCTGCCGGGCGGCATGTCGCCGATGCCGCTTTTGACCAAGGAAGAGCTTGCGAAAGTTGATTGTCCAAGTGCCATGCAGGTGGTTGGTGGCTATGTCAGGCGGTATCTGGATATGGTGGCGTTGGCAGGGGAAAAGCCGGTGAAAGTCATCGGTGAGACCGGGATTATCCGTGACAAGCCGGGCTTTGAGGTGGATTTCATCACGCGTGGCTCTGCCACGGCGACCAAACATCAGCACGACCGACCCTCGGTGCTGATGCCCGTCAAGGGCCATTGGCGTGTGGATTACGACGGCGGCAGCGCGACCCTAGCCCCCGGCGATACAATGTCGGTTCCTGAGAACCTTGCCCATTCAGCCCAGCCTTCGATGACCGGAGAGGCGGCCCTGTACCACATCATCGCCACCGATGACGCAGCCGGAGCGACCTGGAAAGGATGAGCGACCATCGCCAGATAAATCCACCGGGTTTCGAAGGTTATGTCGACGATTGGCAGATGTCGCCCGGTTTGGTGGCGAATGGGTTTCTTTTCCTTACCGGCATGACGGGCCACTTTGCAGACAAGCCCGGCGCGCCACCTACCCCGGAGGATCAGGCGCGTATCGCGTTTGAGCGGGTCGCAGCCGTCTTGGAAGAGGCGGGTTGCGGGTGGTCTGATGTTGTGGAGATGACAAGCTATCACGTTGATATCCATGAAACATTACCCAGTTTTCGCACTGTCCGCGCCCGTGTGGTGACCCAACCCTTTCCGGCCTGGACAGCCATTGGCGTGGCGGCCCTTGCGACACCGGGGGTGATGCATGAGGTCAGGGTTGTCGCCCGGGTTCCGGATACGGCCCCCTATGATCACGCCCGGGACGTATGATGCGGGTTTTTGACGGACATAACGATGCGCTGGGTCGGTTATGGTGCGGATCTGACGACCCGGTGCGCGACTTTGCGCAGCCGGTTGGTCATATCAACATGCCTCATGCCGCAGCAGGGGGATTTGGCGGCGGGTTCTTTGCGCTCTATTCTCCGGGAAAGCGCGCGCCTTTTGATCTGTCCATCTTCGAGGGGGGGGATCTGGAATTGCCGATGCCGACCGCCCTGCCGGAACGTCAGGCATTGGTCGCCGCCATCGGACAGGCGGGGATTGCGGCGCAGCTGCAGTCTGCGGGCTACATTGACATCTGTACAGACGCGCAGACGCTGGGGCGCAGTTTTGTTTCTGACAGGCTGACCTGTGTGCTGCATCTGGAGGGGGCCGATTGCATCGGGTCGGATCTGCTGGCGCTGGATGCGCTTTTCGCAATGGGCCTGCGGTCGCTTGGACCGGTGTGGTCGCGGCATACGATCTTTGGGCAGGGTGTGCCATTTGAGAACAACACCGATGGCGATACCGGCGCAGGCCTGACGGCAGACGGCAAGCGCCTGATCGCGCGGTGCGCCGAATTGGGCGTCATGATCGATACCAGTCATCTGACCATGAAGGGATTTTGGGATGTGGGCGAGGCGGGCCTGCCGTTGGTCGCCACCCATTCCAACGCCTGGGAACTGGCTCGCAACGCCCGCAATCTGACGGATGCGCAACTGCGGGCGATCGGCGAGACGAAAGGCATGGCGGGCCTGAATTTCGCAACGCTGTTTTTAAGCGATGACGGCTGGCGCACGGGCAAGGCGGGCCTGGAGGATTGCTTGCGCCAACTTGATCATATGCTTGAAATGGCGGGCGAGGATCACGTTGGGCTGGGATCAGACTTCGACGGCGCGCCGATGCCTGAAGGCATTGACCATGCCGGTGACCTGCCAAATCTGGTAGAGGCGATGCGCCAGCATGGCTATGGTGAGGCGCTGATCACCAAGATCTGCAACGAAAACTGGCTGGCGTTTCTCAGCCGGCATCTGGGATGATCTGATGAGACACACAGCGCGCCTGTTCCGTTCCGCCCTTGCTGCCGTCTGCTTTGTGGGCCTGCAGGTCGGGGTGGTGTACGCACAAGACTGGGCGTCACGCACCAGCGATGATGGCATCTATGCCGCAGGTGTCGTCAGCTTTGGTCAATCCGGTGTTGGGTTTGTCTGTGCAGCCCGGTCTGTCCAGAATAAGCCCGTGCTCGATACCCGGCGCAGTTTATCAAACGTCGCGCGGCCCTGGTATTTCACGGCCTTTTTCAGCGATCAGCTGATCCGGCCCAGCCAGTCCCAGCGCCGCGATATCGAATATCTGGTCGATGGCTATCGGTACCGCCTGCCGGTTGTGAGGTACAGCAAGCCTGACCGGGCGTGGCATGCGCAGGTGGCAATGGACGATCCGCTTTTTGAGGCGCTTGAACGGGCCTCGTTTGTGTCACTGAGGATTGGCGTGCTGAGAAAGTTCACACTGTCAGTCAGTGGCCTTGGACCAGCCCTGCAGGACGCCCGCCGGTTTTGCGCAAAGACCTGGACGGCGACGGGGTTTCCGGCCCCTCTTGGGTCCGGGCTTGAGAAAATCTCGACGCCGTTTAACGACCGATATAACCAACTTATCGCACCTGTGCCGGTTCGGCTGACGGGCGGCGGTGATGACGCGACCCTCATAATTGAAGGACCCTGAAATGAGCATCAAAACAACGTCCGTCGGCTCCATGCCGCGGCCACAGGAGGTCGTGGATTTCATCTTTGCCCGCGAAAACGAAACCCCCTACGCGCAGGCGGATTTCGACGCCTGCATGACGCGCAATGTCTCTGAAACGGTGCGCCGCCAGATCGAGGCGGGTGTCGATATCGTCAGCGATGGCGAGACATCTAAGATCAGCTATGCGACCTACGTCAAAGACCGCTATACCGGATTTTCCGGCGACAGCCCGCGCAACGCGCCTGCGGACCTCAAGAAATTCCCCTCGTTCCTCAAGCGGCTGGCAGATGATGGCGGCACCCCTCAATACGCGCGACCAATGTGTACCGGTGACGTCAGATCCAAAGGGCAGGAAGAGCTTAACAAGGACATCAGCAATCTTAAGGCTGCGATGGCAGAGCACGGCGCCGAGCGGGGGTTCATGAATGCCGCGTCGCCCGGTGTGATTTCGCTGTTTCTTCAAAACGATCACTACAAGTCGCGCGAGGCCTATCTGGCAGCCCTCGCCGATGCGATGAAAGAGGAGTACCAGACCATCGTTGCTGCCGGGCTTGATCTGCAGCTTGATTGCCCTGATCTGGCGCTATCGCGGCACATGCTGTTCAATGATCTGAGCGACGCAGAATTCCTTAAGATTGCAAACAGCCATGTCGAGGCGCTGAACCACGCGTTGCAGGACGTGCCACAGGACAAGGTGCGCATTCACATCTGCTGGGGGAACTACGAAGGCCCGCACGTCTGCGATATCGGGATGGAAAAGGTGTTCGACACCCTGATGTCGACCAAATCCCGCTATGTGCTTTTTGAAACGTCCAACCCGCGCCATGCCCATGAATGGACCGTGTTCCGGGACCGAAAGGGCGATATCCCGGACGATAAGGTACTGGTTCCCGGCGTGGTCGATACCACTACGAACTTTGTCGAACACCCCGAGGTCGTGGCCCAGCGGATCGAACGCTTTGCGGACATCGTCGGGCCGGAGCGCGTCATAGCAGGCTCTGACTGCGGATTTGGCACCTTTGCGGGCTATGGCGCGGTCGATCCGGAGATTGCCTATGCCAAGATGAATGCGATGTCGCAGGGCGCTAAACTGGCGAGTGCGCGGGTATGAACGAGAGCCTGCACGCGCTGTTGAAACGCTGCGATACGCCTACGGTGTGCAATGCCATCGAGGTGGCGCAGGGCAAGCGGGGGTTCAATGATTTCACCCGTGGGACGATGCAATCCTCTGCCCCCGGTGCGGCGATGGTGGGCTACGCGCGTACCGCCCGCATTCAGGCGGTGAACCCACCCACCGAAGATGCTGATGTGATCAGGGCGCGGCGCATGGCCTACTACAAGTACATGGCCGAAGGCCCGCGCCCGGGTGTGGCCGTGGTTCAGGATATGGATGTGCCAAACGCCATCGGTGCCTATTGGGGCGAAATCAACACAAACGTGCACAAGGCCTTTGGTTTGTCCGGTGCGCTGACGGACGGTGTGATGCGCGATCTTGGCGATCTGCCGGACGGGTTTCCTGTGGTTGCAGGGTCGATCGGGCCAAGCCATGGATTTGTGCATGTGGTGGACTTTGACCAGCCTGTCGAAGTGCAGGGCATGTCTGTCGCGCCCGGCGCACTTGTTCATGCAGACAGGCACGGTGCAGTGGTGATCCCGCAGGATGTGATACCGGCACTGGAAGCGGCCATTGCGCAGCTTTTCAAGTCTGAAAAAGTCGTGCTGGACGCCACCAAGGGCAAGCGGATCGATTTCGAGGCATTCGAGGGCGCATGGGCTGCGTTCGAGGCGTCGCGTACCTGACGCCTTTTTGTGGTGATGTCAGCGGCAGCGCTATATCTGGTGTTCTAAAGCCTTGTCGCCGCTTTATTGAGCGCGCGTGACGCAAAATTGCATCACTTTTCATGCAAATCCGCTACAAACCGAAACGTGATCCGGCAGCGTTTGATCGGTGACGAAAATTTTCGTCAGATAATATAACGCGTGACCCTTTGCCGGAGTTCCAATGAAAAGTTTTCTTTTTTCAGCCTTCTTCGTTTTGTCCCTTTCGCATACGGCAGGAGCCGAAACAAAAACCTCCGCCTGTGATGTGGCTGGGCCGGGTGCCGCATTCTGCCAGGGTGAAACGTTTTCGCGTCTGGATGGCGGCGAAACGACGGGCATGAGCTTTTGGCTGCATCAGGCAGGGTATTTATCAAAGGTGGTGGTGCAGGAGGTGCCGGAAGAGGACGCGGTGCAGTCCGATATCGAATCCCTGATCATCGACAGTGTATCGCAGCAGGCCGTTGCTCTTGGTCGCGGGTTTGAATTTATCGACCTTAGTTCAGCGACCGCCGCTGGCGCCCCATTTGGAACGCTCAGCTACAACCTTGCCCATGCCAAGGGGGATCAGGCCATTCTGCACAGCTATGTCGCGGTGAAAGGGTTGATCGTGCAGGTTATCAGTCAGATTGCCATCAAAGAGGCCAGCCGCGACCCTGCCGCCTTGCAAAACGCCCATGCCGAAGCCCTGAGCGCGTTGGAACTGACCTCGCAGGATCCGGAAACCTGAGCACGGCCTGCCAGACTGCGCGCGTGGTGTTCGTTAGTCCCGCGGGGCTGGTGCGCCGCCTTCGAAGGCATTGCCATTGACGTAATCACAGGGCTCTTCGCGCATCTCGAGGTGCAGGTGATCCCCGGTCAGGGGGTGGGCCCGGGCCAGGTCTTCGTCCACGTCGATCCCCAATCCGGGGGCTGTCGGCGCGGGGATGAAGCCGTCCTCTACCCGTATGGCGCTTTTGATCAGGGCATCATGGAAGGGCGTCTCGATGGTTTCGGCCATCAGGATGTTGGGAATACTGACGCCCAGGTGGATGTTCGCGGCCCATTCTACGGGCCCGGCGTAAAGATGCGGCGCCATCTGCGCGTTAAAGACTTCTGCCAATGCGGCGACCTTCTTCATCTCCCAGATGCCCCCGGCGCGGCCCAGTGCGGGTTGCAGGATCGTGGCCGCTCCCGATTGCAAGACAGACGCGAATTCGGCCTTTGTCGTCAGCCGCTCGCCAGTGGAGACAGGGATGCGCACAGCGCGCGCGACCTTGGCCATTTCTTCGACGTTGTCTGGCGGAATGGGCTCTTCGAACCACAAGGGCGCATAGGGTTCTAACGCCTGTCCCAGACGGATTGCGCCTGCGGTGGTGAATTGACCGTGAGTGCCAAAGAGCAGATCGGCCTTGTCGCCCACAGCCTCGCGGATCGCCTTGCAGAACGCGACAGACATCGAAATGTCCGACATCGCGGGCATATGTCCCCCCCGGAGGGTGTAGGGGCCTGCCGGATCAAACTTGATCGCGGTGTATCCGCGAGCCACGCAATCGGCGGCGGCCTCGGCTGCCATCTCGGGTGAGGTCCAGAAGGCACCGAGATCGTGGTGGGGCAGGGGGTAGAGATAGGTATAGGCGCGGATGCGGTCGTTCATCTTGCCGCCCAGCAATGCATAGACCGGGCGGTCGCGGTCTTTGCCAAGGATGTCCCAGCAGGCGATCTCCAGCCCGGAAAAGGCGCCCATGACGGTGAGATCGGGGCGTTGGGTAAAGCCGCTGGAATAGACACGGCGGAACATCAGTTCGATGTTCTCGGGATTTTCGCCTGCCATATGGCGTTCGAACACATCCCGGATGACGTGTTCCATCGCGCGCGGGCCGACAGAAGAGGCATAGCATTCGCCCCAACCGGTCACGCCGGTATCGGTGGTGACCTTCACCAGAATCCAGTAACGCCCGCCCCAGCCGGGGGCTGGCGGGCTGGTGATGATGACGTCGAGATCTTGAAGTTTCATTGCCAGCCCTCTGAAGTGTCAGGTGTCAAAGACGATGACATTGCGCCGCGCAGCACCCGTCTTGGTATCTTCGATGGCTTCGTTGATCTGATCCAGAGACCATGTGCCCGATATCAGCTCATCCAGTTTCAGACGGCCTTGTTCATACAGGTCCACCATCCATGGGATGTCCCGCTGGATGACAACATCGCCCATTTTGGAACCGACCATGCCTTGGCCGGTTGCGGCCAGCATAACTGGCTCATAGGTCGACATCGCGCCTGAATGCGGCATGCCGACCATGATCACCTTGCCGCCGCCTGCCAGATACCTGGGGGCGGCGTCATAGGCAGGCACAGCACCCACTGTCACGATCACCGCGTCCGCGCCACGACCCATCGCCTTCATCGCCTTGCGCCATGGTTTGGCGTCGGTCGCCAGTACACCGTCGGTCGCACCAAACTCGCGGGCGATGTCCAGCTTTTCCTCGCTCATGTCTACGGCCACGATGCGCCGCGCCCCCGCGATCCGCGCGCCCTGAATGGCGTTGAGTCCGACGCCGCCTGCGCCGATCACCACCACGTCCTGGCCTGCGCGCAGGTTGGCAGCATTGACGACGGCACCCACGCCGGTGATGACGCCGCAGGCAATCAGGCACGCGGACGGCATGGGGATCTCGTCGGTGATTTTCACAACCTGCACCGCTTCGACCACAACTTTTTCGGCAAATGCGCCAGATGCCATCGCCTGATTGAGCTTGCCGCCATCAGCGGTTTTCAAGGGCCCGTGATCCCCATCAACCGGGGTTTCGCAGACGGTCGGTTTGCCCCCGGCACATGAGGGGCACGTCCCGCAGGCGCGAATGAGCGTGACAATCACCGGATCGCCCATTTTGAGTCCACGCACATTCGGACCCATGCCGGTGATGCGCCCGGCGGCTTCGTGGCCGTAGACGGCTGGCAATGACCCGCCCCAGCCGCCGCTGGCAAAGGAGATATCGGAATGGCAGATCGCCACGGCCTCGAGTGTGACCTCCACTTCGCTGCCCTCGGGCGCGCGCAATTGGACGTCCTCGATGACAAGGGGGGCGCCAAATTCATGGGCAACGGCGGCTTTGATGGTTTGCACGTGGCGCGTCCTTTCGGGCTGGTCTGGTTTTGCGGCAGGGTTGCGCGGATTCTGTCTTCCGCGCAAGAGTTGAAACACAGCCTAACTTGGGGTCGAGCGCCGTCGTGGCCGCAGCAGAAACAAAACCAACGCCAGCAGCGCCAGCCCCATCGCCAGTAAAAAAGGTGCGCCGGGCAGATAGACGGGTGCCCCTTCGCTGGCAAACCGCGAGAACGTCGCGGTCATCACAAGCGGGGACAGGATCATCGCCAGCGATCCCGCAGAGGTAAGCGCGCCCTGCAGCTCGCCCTGCGCATTGTCTGCCACACGTTGCGACATGATGCCCTGCAATGCAGGCGCAATGACACCGCCCAATGCCGCCAGCGGGGTAAGCATGAGCGCCATCCAGCCTGAGGTTGTCAGAGAGAGTGCGCAATAGCCCGCGATCGCAAACAGGTGACCTGCCACAACGGTGCCACGTTCTCCGATAAACCTGAGGGCGACGCGGATCAGACCGGCCTGTACCAGCGCCATGACCACCCCAAAGAATGCCAGCGAGACGCCGATCATCCGAGGCTCCCACTCGAAACGCTCTACTGCGAAATAGGGCCAGACCGATGGGTAGACCGCAAAGGCAACGTGATAAAGAAAATAGACCAGCAGCAACTGCTTGACTCCGGGCAGCCTTCCCAGGTGTTTGAGCGCGCCAAAGGGGTTTGCACGGGACAGCGAGAACGGGCGGCGGTTCTCGTCTTTGACGCTTTCGCGCAACACAAAGTATCCAAGTGCTGCGTTGCATGCTGACAAAACCGCGGCGGCCCAGAATGGCGCGCGCGTGCCGAATTCGGCCAGAAAACCACCGATCAGCGGCCCGAGCACAAAGCCGGCGCCAAAGCTTGCGCCGATGAGGCCAAAGTTTGCCGCGCGCTTTTCCGGCGCTGAAATGTCCGCCATATAGGCTGCTGCAGTGGATTGCGTGGCCGCTGTGATCCCGCCCACGATCCTTCCTGCCAGCAACAGCCACACACTGCCCGCAACGGCCAGCACGACATAGTCAGCCGCCATGACCAGCGTGGAGATCAGCAGGATGGGCCGGCGACCAAACCGGTCCGAGAGGCCGCCAAGGACCGGGCCAAAGAGAAACTGCATCACCGCAAAGCTCGTCGACAGGATGCCACCCCAAAGGGCGGCCTGCGCAAGTGTGCCACCATGGACCTCCTGAATGAGGTCCGGCATCACCGGGATCATCAGACCGATGCCCATCGCATCGATCATGACGGTCAACAGAATGAACAGGACTGCGGGGCGCATAGGGGTCAGAGCACGCGGGCGCGGGTGGCAAAGGCATGGGCCTGCGCCTCGGCCTCGCCGATGCCCGTTGCGGGGTCAAAAACCTCGGGCGGCAGATCGGGGTAGGCTGCCCGGGCCAGACCTTCCAGCGGCGCGCGCTTGGCAAGTGCTTCGTGGCAAAGCGCCTTGACCGCTTTTTGGGCCTCTGGTCGGGGCATGGTTTTCGAAAGGGCGAAACTTAGTGCTTCGGCGTTCACAAGGCCCAGACCGGCTGCCAGCGCTGCGTCCATCTGCACCGGGTGTGGCGTCATGTGCTCTGCCAGCGCTTTGGCGTGATGCAGCGCGGCGGAAAGGCCCAGACAAAGCTGAGGGACGACCATCCATTCGGTAAACCACGCCGCCCCGTCCCGTTGATGCGTATGATGGGCTGCGGTCTGAAGGCTGGCGCGCAGTCCGCTGAACTGCTGGCTCAGTGCGAGCATGGCACTTGCGCCCACCGGGTTCTGTTTTTGCGGCATGGTCGATGACGCACCTGCCGGGCCAAGGGCCACTTCGCCCACATCGCTGGAACTGAGCGCGATCAGGGTCTGTGCCATATGCCCCAGGGCAGCCATGACCTGACCCTGCCAGTCTGCAATGCGCAGGATCGGACCCCGATCCGTATGCCAGGACCGAGCGGGATCAGCTAACCCCAAGGCTTCGGCCAAGCCCTTGCGGGTTTCTGCGATCTGCGGCCCAAGTGCGGACCCGGTGCCGGCAGCACCGGACAGGGATACCCATAGCGACGCCGCCCGCAGACGTTCGAGCGCGTCCAGCGCGTCAATCAGCGGTGCGCCAAACTGTGCCAGAACTGCGCCCCAGGTTGTCGGTGTGGCGTGTTGCGCGTAGGTCCGGGCGGGCATGGCAAGGCCCGCATGATCTTTCGCGCTGGTGCCCAGGGCTTTGGCAACCATGATCAAATCTGCCTCGGCGAGGGCAAGTGCCTGGCGCAGGCGCAGCATCAGCCCGGTGTCGATAATGTCTTGGGATGTGGCGCCCCAGTGGGCGTACTGGGCGTGTTCGGGTGCTTTCATCTCAGCGCGAAAAGCGGTGACCAGACCGGGCACGCTGACCCCGTTCTGACCCGTCGCTTCGGCAAGCGCACCGGGGTCGATCTGCACCTCGAGCGAGGCGCGATGGATCGCGGCGGAAGAGATTTCGGGAATGACGCCAAGCCCACCCTGAACCTTGGCCAATGCCCCTTCGACCAGCAGCATCGCCCGAACGGCGGCCCCGTCAGAAAACAGGCGCCCGACCTCTCCGGTCGGGAAAAGCTGGCTGTAGAGGGGGCTGTCAAAGACACTGGCGGCCATTTAGATATGCCCCACCGATTTGAGAAAGTCGGTAAGCACGCGGGCGTATTCCGCAGGTTGTTCAACACAAGGCAGATGCCCCGCCTTGCGGATCAGATGGAACCTGGACGCCGGGATCAGGTCAACCGTTTCACGCACCAGATCGGGCGGGGTAGAGCCATCTTCGGATCCTGCAATGCCCAGCACCGGCAGGCGCAAACCGCTGGTCGGCGTGTAGAAATCCGTGCCGGATATGGCCGCCGAACAGCCCGCATAGCCTGCGGCCGTCTGCTGCACCAGCATATTGCGCCAAAGTTCCAATTCCGGCGTGGCGCAGAATTGGGCGGAGAACCAGCGCTCCATCACGGCATCGGCAAGGCTTTCTATGCCACCGTGTTCGACGCCCTTGATCCGCTCGGCCCAAAGATCCGGCGTGCCAATCTTGGCTGCGGTATTCGAAAGCACCATTGCGCGGATCAGATCAAGCCGTTTGACCGCGAGACCCTGGGCGATCATGCCGCCGATCGACAGACCTACAAAAACGCATTCCTTCACACCAACATGGTCCAGCAGGCGCTCGCAATCGGTAATCAGCGCGCCCATGGAGTAAGGTGCCGGGGGACAAGAGGACAACCCGTGCCCGCGCTTGTCAAATCGAATGATGCGCAACCCCTGAGGCAGGAGGGGCAAAATCGGATCCCAAAGCCGAAGATCCGTGCCCAGAGAATTGGCAAAGACCACCGGCGCGCCGTCGTCGGGCCCATCCACACGATAGTGCAGACGGACGTCCCCGGTATCGAATATCTGCATCACGATCCCTCCCGCATCTGAATGGTCGCCATGATCTGCCCGTGGTCTGAGGCGAGCTTGTTATAGGGCGCCTCCGGGTGGCTGCCATCGGTCAGATGATCGTTGAGCACACTGAAATACGCCATATGGCCGATGTGGTCCTGCCAGTCAGACAGAAAATGCCGCGACATCAGAATCCGGTCGATGCTTTCGTAGACGCCGCCAAACGCCGACGTATAGATCATGTCGCGCAAGCTTTTACTTACAAACAGTTTTTCCGCTGAGTGCAGACGCACAGCTTCGATGTCTTCGGTGATCTGCGCGCTTTCTTCATCTGAGTATCTATCGCCGCGGTGCTGGGCGTCATGGCGCAGCATCCAGGCATAGTTGCGGAACGGAACCTCGCCCGAAATGATCTCGGAACTGACAGCGTTTTCGCTGTCGTTGAAATCGCCCAGCACCATCACGGGGCGGTTCTGCTTCAGTTCTCCGATGATGGCACCGCGCAGCACCCAGGCTTCGGCCATCCGACGCATCGCCGAACGTGCAGCCCCCAGTGCGCGGCTTACCGGGTCGTAGTTTGTCAGGTCTGCTTCTGCGGGATATTCGTCCGCCCCTTCCTGCTTGATAAATTCACCCAGCTTGGATTTGAGGTGGCAGTTAAACACGGTCACAACAGTGCCCCCAACAGGCACCCGCACTTTCAGGATCGGGCGGCTGAGTTTCTGGATGCGGTAATAGCCCCCATCGCCATCCCCAAAGGTTTTGAATGGAATATCAAGCGGCTGATCCAGCACCTGAATGATCTGCGGTTCGTCGGCGAACCCCAGCCGTGACAGCACAGCCAGCCCCGGGCGCCGCTGCCCCGGTTGCCCGTCATGCACATTTGGGGCAAAAGCCAATGCGGCATTGCCGTAGTCGCGATAGGCCAGCCGGTCAAAAATTGCGCGGTGACGGTAACGTTTGTCCTCACCGGGCAGGGCGGCCTCATTATTGGACAGCCCGTATGTGTCGGCGCGCGCGATGGTGTCGCGCAGACTTTGTTCGTCGAAGATTTCCTGAAAACCGATGATATCGGCGTTTAATGCCGTGATCTGATCTGCCAGCCAGTCTTCTTTCCAGGCGTATTCCTCGGGTGTGTAGGATTGAAACTTGTAGTATTCCTGATCCGGCCCAATCAGGTTTTTGACGTTGAAACTGGCGATGGTGAACTGGGTCATAGGGTCTCCAGGGCGCGCTGAAACATTGGTGCGTCAACGTTGCCGCCTGAAATGGTGACAATCACATCTTCGCCGTCGATTTCATCTTGGCGAAAAAGCGCGGCGGCAAGGGCAGCAGCGCCGCCCGGTTCCGCCACAACCTTGAGGCGGTTGAAGGCATGGCCCATGGCCGCCAGCACGTCGTGTTCGCTGACCACAAGGCCCGGGCCACATAGGCGGTGCAGGATCGGGAAGGTGATGTCGCCCGGTTGCGGGGTCAGGATAGCGTCGCAGATGTTGCCTGCGCTGCGGTTATTCCGCTCAATCCCGCCAGAACGCAATGAGCGCGCCACATCGTCAAACCCTTCCGGCTCTGCCGGGCGGGCGCGCAGGCCTGGCGCTTCGGCTTCAAGCGCCAGGGCGATGCCGGATGTCAGACCGCCACCGCCACAGCAGACGATCACGTCGGCTTTGGTCACCCCGGCCTGAGCCGCCTGCTCTGCGATTTCCAGACCGCAAGTGCCTTGCCCGGCGATCACTTGCGGTTCATCGAAGGGCTTGATCAGGGTCAGGCCCCGTTTTGCGCTTAGATCAGCGCCAATTTCCTCGCGGTTTTCAGTCTCGCGGTCATAGAGGATCACCTCAGCCCCGAAGGCGCGCGTGTTCGCGATCTTGAGCGCGGGGGAATCCGACGGCATGACGATCACGGCGGCGACGCCGTGCAGTTTGGCAGCATAGGCCACCCCTTGCGCATGGTTGCCGCTGGAAAACGCGACGACGCCGCCACTGCGCTGGGCATCGTCCATGGCTGACAGCGCCGACCATGCCCCGCGAAACTTGAAACTGCCTGTGTGTTGCAAACACTCAGGCTTGACCCAGACCCGGCGGCCCGCAATGTCGTCAATAAAGGGCGAATTCAAGAACGGCGTGCGCCGCGCATGACCGCTCAGACGTTCAGCTGCAGCGCGGATCATATCAATGTTCATTGCATCGCCTCCACCCATGTGCGCAACGCGGCAATCGCTTCGGGCTCGTCCAGAAAGGGAATATGTCCGCGTCCGGGGACGACGGCGGTGATCATGTCAGGGCGACGGCGCTGCATCTCAGCAAGGGTGTCTGCCGCAAAGAGGTTCGAGTTCGCGCCCCGGATGCAGGCCAGCGGCAAGCCCGCCATGGCGTCGAAGTAGGGCCACAGGTCTGGCGCAGGCTGCGCGCCCTGGGCTTCAAGCGCGTCCCGCAGTTTGGGGTCATATGTGATCTGAAGCCCGTCGTCAGTCTGGGTATAATTCTTGACCACCTCGCGCATCCAGCGCTCTTCGGGGACGTTGTCAAACTCGGTGAAAACATGCGGCATGATCGCGGCGGCTTCGGCGTGGGTTCTGGCCGTCGGATTGCGGCCCAGATACCCCATGATGAATGCGATGCCTTTCGGGTCGATTTCCGGTCCGATATCGTTGAGGGCCACGCCCAGCAATCTGTCTTTTGCGCCCATCGCAAGCCCCATGGCGTTTAGCCCACCGCGCGACGTGCCGAGGATCGCGGTTTTTTCGATACCGAGATGATCCAGCAATTCCAGAACATCGCGGCATTCGATGGGCAGGGCGTAGTTTTCCCAGTTGTCATCGAAATCCGATTGTCCGCGCCCGCGATAATCCATCTTGATCAGCCTGTTGTCTGCAAGATGCGGTGTCACATAGTCGAAGTCTGCTGTGGTGCGGGTCAACCCGGGCAGACACAGGATCGGCAGGCCGGTCCCCTCGTCCGTAAAGTAAAGTTCAAGACCATCGGAAGAAGTGAAATGTGCCATCAGAGACCTGCCAGTTGAGGAATGCCAGTGAGATCGGTCAGAACGCGGGCGGGTGTCCAGGGCAAGCGGTCCATTGGCTCGCCTGCGCGATTAACCCATGCGGTGGTAAACCCATACCCCGTTGCCGCTGCCGCGTCCCATCCGTTGGAAGAGACGAAAAGCACCTCGGCCTTGACACAGCCAAAGTGGGTCCCGACCAGATCGTAAACAGAGGCGTCGGGTTTGAAGATGCCCACGCTTTCGACCGAGAGCGAGACATCCAGCACATCGCGGATCCCGGCGGAATTTACGGCGCCGTCCAGCATTTCCGGAGAGCCATTGGACAGAATTGCAGTGTTGAGACCCGCGTCTTTCAGCGTGCGCAGCATCTGCGGTACTTCCGGGTAAGCCTGCAATTCCCAATACAAAGCAAGCAACCTTTCGCGCAGGGCCGGATCACCCTCGTGGCCGGTTTTTTCCAAGGCCCAATCCAGGCCGTTTTGGGTGACTTCCCAGAAATCCGTATGGGACCGTGCGACCGCGCGTAGCCAGGAATACTGCAGTTGCTTGAGGCGCCAGTGTTCGGCCAGTTGCGGCCAGGTATCCTTGATGGCGGCAAAGGCCGGCTCTGACGCGGCCTGGCGGGCGGCGGCGGCAACGTCAAAAAGCGTGCCGTAGGCGTCAAAGACACATGTTGTGATGGGCATTGGGGTCTCCGGGCAATCCTTCGCGCCAGATTGTCACGGGGCGGCGGGGGGTGAAAGGCCAGAATTTGCCCTGGCCCCGGGGTTTACTCTTGGCTGTCGCTTTGACAGGTTGTCGCCGAACTGAGCACCCGCGCAAGACACGCGGCCTCCTCCTCCATTCCCCCCGACAGATAGGACCAAACCGATGGCCGAAGTTAAATCTGGCGATAAAGTCGCTATTCACTATACAGGCACGTTGCTTGACGGCACCACGTTCGACAGCTCTGACGGGCGGGACCCGCTGGAATTCGAGGTGGGCTCGGGCCAGATCATTCCCGGTCTGGATGTTGCCATTCCCGGGATGCAGGTCGGTGACAAGAAGACTGTCAAGATTGCCTGTCAGGACGCCTATGGCCCGCTGAACCCCGAAATGCGTCAGGCCGTGCCCCGGGAAGGGATCCCGGCGGATATCCCGCTTGAGGTCGGTACGCAGCTGCAGATGCAGACACCAGACGGGCAGGCGCTGCCGGTGATGGTGGTGGAACTTGACGAGGCAACCGTGACGCTGGATGCAAATCACCCGCTGGCGGGTAAGGATCTGCAGTTTGATATCGAGCTGATGAAGATCGGTTAGGGCCGGATGACGCCGGGGGCATTGTTCAGTCGCTGCTCAAGCGTGACGGCCTGTGCGGGTTTGGTCGCGCCATAGCGGTTGACCTTGATGTCGGGTGTGAGCGGGGCAGCCCCCGTCGGATTAGAGGTTTTGTTCGGTTTCCAGCTACTTTTTGCCGGGGCGTGCTGCGCGATATGACTTTGTTGCCCGGATACCTGCATGACCCTTGAAACCGCATCCATGCCCGCATTTATCAGCACGCGGCGCAACTCCGGGTCTGCGCGCAGGGTGGCGGCCACCGTGATCATCAACACAAAGCTGACGACCTTGGCCCAGAAAAACGCGCGCCGCGACCGGTCTTGACGCGAGACGCGCACTTGTTCGCGATATGTGTACGCAAGGGTCATTGCCATAGCTGTTGCAGAACACTGCGGCCAAATCTTGACAGTTCAGCGGAACTTTCAGAGTCCCGACGGATTTTTGAAAAAGCCCGTCGCCTCATTGGACAGCAGCGCGTAAGGAGAGGGCATGCAGCATTTCGAGATCTTTCTGGTCTGCCCGCCCGGCCTTGAACCCGTCCTTTGTCAGGAAGCGCACGAAAAGGGTTTCGTCAATCCGGTCGCCGTTCCCGGTGGCGTGACGGTGCAGGGCGATTGGTCCGAGGTCTGGCGTGCAAATCTGCAGATGCGTGGCGCCGCGCGCGTGCTGGCGCGCATCGGATCTTTCATGGCGTTTCATCTGGCGCAACTTGACAAGCGCAGCCGCAAGTTCCCCTGGGGCGATGTCCTGCGCCCGGATGTGCCTGTGAAGGTGCAGGTTAACTGCAAGGCCTCCAAAATTTATCACGCCAAGGCGGCACAGCAGCGGATCGAGACGGCGTTGCGGGACAGTCATGGCATTCCGGTCTCGGCTGACGCCGAGGTGGTGCTCAAGGTGCGGATCATCGACAATCAGGTCACGATCAGTATCGATACGTCCGGCGCGGCCCTGCATCAGCGCGGCCACAAGGAAGCCGTCGGAAAAGCGCCCATGCGGGAAAACCTTGCCGCGCTGTTTCTGCGTGCCTGTGGCTATGATGGGCAAGAGTCGGTGGTGGATCCGATGTGCGGCTCGGGCACATTTGTCATTGAAGCGGCAGAGATCGCGGCAGGGCTTTACCCCGGACGGTCGCGCGATTTCACGTTTCAGCAACTGGCATCCTACGATGCCGAGCGGTTCTCGGATTTGCGTGACGTTGGCGAGGGGTCGGTGTCTGCGGTGCAGAGTTTCGGTTCTGATCGCGATGCGGGCGCGATCCGCATGGCCAACGCCAACGCCGCGCGGGCAGGGGTGTCGGCATCGACGGTCTTTGCCTGTCATGGCGCGGCTGAGGTGCGCCCGCCTGAAGGCCCGCCAGGATTGGTCATCGTCAACCCACCGTATGGCGCGCGGATCGGGAACAAGAAGCTGCTCTATCCACTCTATGGCACATTCGGGCAGACCATGCTGTTGCACTTCAAGGGATGGCGGATTGGGCTGGTGACCTCAGAACCGCCGCTGGCCAAGGCGACTGGCCTGCCGTGGATGCCACAAGGGGCCGCGGTCGCCCACGGAGGCATGAAAGTCTGGTTGTGGCAGACGCCGGTATTGCGCTGAACTGCGGGTGTCAGAGGTATTCCTGCTGCGGCATCCCCAGAACATGGAATCCGCCGTCAACGCGGATGATCTCGCCGGTGGTGCAGGCACCCGCATCCGAGGCCAGATAGACGGCGGTACCTCCGACGGCTTCCAGCGTTGCGTTGGCGCGCAGGGGCGCGTTCTGGTCGGTGTGCTTGTAGGTCTTGCGCGCACCGCCAATGGCGGCCCCCGCCAGGGTTTTCATCGGGCCGGGGCTGATCGCGTTCACACGAATGCCATCGGGGCCCAGATCGTTGGCCAGATAGCGTGTGGCGCTTTCTAGCGCCGCCTTGGCCACACCCATCACATTGTAGTTCGGCACCACGCGGTTTGAGCCCTGATAAGTCAGCGTCATCAGTGTGCCGCCGTTTTCCAACATCAGCGGATGGGCCCGGCGGGCCACCTCGATAAAGCTGTAAGCCGAGATATCCATGGAATGTTTGAAGTTCGCGCGGGTGGTGTTCAAGAACCGGCCCGTCAGTTCGCTCTTGTCGGAAAACGCAATTGCGTGGACCACAAAGTCGATGGAGGGCCAGCGCGCGGCCAATTGCTCGAACGCGGTATCCAATGAGGCATCATCGGTCACGTCCACGTCTACCATGAAATCGCTGCCAACGCTTTCGGCGAGCGGCTTCAGGCGGCTGCCAAAGGCGTCGCCCTGATACGTGAACGCCAGCTCCGCGCCGGCCTCTGCCATGGCTTTCGCGATGCCCCAGGCGATGGAGCGTTCATTGGCCACGCCCATGATCAGGCCGCGCTTGCCTTTCAGAAGGTCTGACATGGCTTACCCCTTGAACTTTGAGAGGATCATCGACCCGTTGGTGCCGCCAAAACCGAAGGAATTGGTCATGACTGAATCAAGGCCCGCGTTCTCGACCAATTCGGTCGCAATCTCTTCGGGTTTCAAGGCCGGATCGAGTGTTTCCACATTGATCGATGGTGTGATGAAGTCGTGCTCGAGCATGAGGAGGCAGAAAATTGCCTCCATAGCGCCGGCTGACCCTTGCCCGTGACCTGTCATCGACTTGGTGGAACTGACAGGTGGTGTGGTGCCTTCACCAAAGACCCTCCGGACCGCCTCGATTTCGCCGACATCGCCCACTGGGGTAGATGTGCCATGGGCGTTGATGTAGCTGACATTGCGCCCCTCTGGCAGGGTTTCGAGCGCCAGTTGCATCGCGCGCGTGCCGCCCTCGCCCGAGGGCGCAACCATGTCGTGCCCGTCGGAGGTGGCCGCGAAACCAGTCACTTCCGCATAGATTTTCGCCCCGCGCGCCTGGGCATGTTCCAGGCTTTCGAGCACGACAATCCCACCGCCACCGGTAATCACGAACCCGTCGCGGTCCGCGTCAAAGGCGCGGGAGGCGCGTTCGGGCGTGTCGTTGTATTTCGAGGACATCGCGCCCATGGCGTCAAAGAGGCAGCTCAGCGTCCAGTCCAGTTCTTCGCCGCCGCCTGCAAACATCACGTCCTGTTTGCCCAGCATGATCTGTTCGGCTGCTGAGCCGATGCAGTGCAACGACGTAGAGCAAGCCGAGGTGATGGAATAGTTGATGCCCTTGATCTTGAACGCTGTGCTGAGGTTTGCGCTGATGGTCGAGGACATGCACTTGGGCACGGCAAAAGGCCCGATGCGCTTGGTGGCACCCGTCTTGTCCACCACATCATGCGCCGTTTTCATCGCGCTGGTTGAGGGCCCGCCAGAGCCTGCGATCAGTCCTGTGCGTGGATTGGAAATGACGTCTTCGCCCAGAGCGGCGTCGGCGATTGCCTGCTCCATGGCGATATAGGCGTAGGCCGCGCCGGGGCCCATGAACCGCAATGTGCGTTTGTCCACATGTTCGGACACATCGATCTTGAGCGTGCCCGCGACCTGACTGCGAAATCCGTGCTCGGCCATCTCTGCGCTGGCCTCGATGCCCGACGTGCCCGCCTTGAGCGCTGCGGTGACTTCTTCGGCGTTGTTCCCGATGGAGGAAACGATCCCAAGTCCAGTGACGACGACACGGCGCATACGCGCACTCCTTTGATCTCTTTTGATGCTATCTAGGCCAGAGCACAGGCGTGGCGCAACCAGATAGGGCTTTTGTCCTGCCCGCAATATCGCCAGTATGGACCCCGCTTGCAAAGGATGACACCCCGTGCAGAACACGCTGAAAGAGATGGTTTTGCGGTATTTCACAGCCGTGGATGCGGAAAATCTGGATGGTATTCTGGCCCTGTTGACCCCCGATTGTGTGTTCACGGTGGAAACCCATGGCGTTGACTTGCGTGGGCATGACGAAATTGCAGGCATGTTTCACCGTCTCTGGTCGGCCCATGAGGAAGTGCGACACCGAGATTTTCGCTTTGTAAGCGATCCGGCGAACAATCGGATCGCGGTGCAGTTTCTTGTTGAGAACGTGGAGCTGGACGGCAGTCTGACCCACAAGTCCAACTGCAATTTTTTTGATGCCGCCGGGGCGCAGTTTGACCGGATCAGCGTGTACATGGCCGGGGCAAATACGCTGCATGGGGAATCCGACTGAGCCCGCGCCGACCTTTCAAATTGGAAACTTTCCCCACCGGTAAATTGACGCGCGCAAAAATGTGAGTGTTAATTCGGAAACTTCCTGCCATAATCCCAGATGCAGACAAACCCGGGGGAGCCATGAGCAAAGTTCGCAATATGGAAGAGTTTGCCGCACTCAGCGGTATTTCGCGCCCGACGGTGTCGAAGTATTTCAACAACCCGGACAGCGTTCGTGCCTCGACCCGGGCGCGGATAGAGGCCGCCCTGGATCTGCACGACTATCGCCCGAATATTTTTGCGATGAACCAGAACCGCAAGCTGACCAAGAATTTGGGCATCGTGGTGCCCTATCTGGCGGATCCTTTCTTTGCCGAAATCGCGCGCAATCTTGAACAGCGGTGCATCGCGGCGGGGTACCGCCCAACGCTTTATTCCGCGCATGGCAAGACAGAAACCGAAATCGACATTCTGAACGATCTGCGCATGTTGAAACCGGCGGGGGTATTGCTTGCGCCCTTGGGGCGAACGTCAAATCGCGCAGAGATCGAAAAGTTTTGCAAGGACGTCCCGACTGTTCTGTTTGACAGTAATATCGAAGGGGTCGGTGCGGCTTTCGTAGGCTCTGACAATGCCAGTTTTATCAATCAAAGCGTCGAATACCTTTGCCGGTCGGGCGAGCCGCCGTTCTTTTTCGAGATGGAAACACCCGCCAACCCGAACGCGCGCAAACGCGCCTCGGCCTATGTCGCCAAAATGGAGCAACTGGGGCTGGAGCCTCGGATCGAGCAGGCAAAGGGAGAAGGCTGGGCTTTCGAAGAGATCGGTTATCAGGGGGCTGTCACGTTGCTGGAACGCGGCAAGATGCCGACCAATACCTTGCTGTGTAGCAATGACCGCCTCGCCATCGGTGTTCTGGCGGCCTTTTACGAACATGGAGTAAAGGTGGGGCGTGACGCTGATTGCCAGATGCGGGTGGCCGGGCACGATGACCATCCATTTGCACGCTTCACCGGCCCGTCTTTGACCACTGTGGCACATGATTACGACACCGTCGCGAACCGGTCCGTCGAAATGCTCTTCGATCTGATTCGTAATGACGGACGTTTCCACACCCGGCTGGAAGTGCTCTTTTCCAGTCATCTGGTTTTGCGGGCATCGGCCTGAAACGGCTGGAATTTTACGCGCGTAAAATATTTATTGACCCCGCGTTATCTTTCTTCTAGCCTCACGAGCAGCAAAATAATTTGCGTTTTGGGAGGAACATCTATGACAAGGCACGCAACATTTGGCGTGGTCAGCGCGCTTGCCGTGATGGCCGGCACATCGGCTTTTGCCGACGGCCACAGCAAGACAATCACGATCGCCACGGTGAACAACGGCGACATGATCCGCATGCAGGGCTACACCGACACCTTCACCGAAGCGACAGGCATCGGCGTGGAGTGGGTGACGCTGGAAGAAAACGTTCTGCGCCAGCGCGTCACCACGGACATCACTACGAAGGGTGGTCAGTTCGACATCATGACCATCGGCATGTACGAAACCCCGATCTGGGGATCGAATGGCTGGTTGGTGCCCCTGGACGATCTGTCTGCGGAATATGACGTCGATGACATCCTGCCCGCTATGCGTGGCGGTCTGAGCCATGATGGCACGCTGTATGCGGCGCCGTTCTATGGCGAAAGCTCGATGATCATGTATCGCACGGACCTGATGGAAGCCGCCGGCATGGAAATGCCCGACGCGCCGACCTGGCAGTTCATCCGCGAAGCGGCGGCTGCGATGACGGATCGTGACAACGAGATCAACGGCATCTGCCTGCGTGGTAAGGCCGGTTGGGGTGAAGGCGGTGCTTTTATCAACACCATGGCCAACTCATTTGGCGCACGTCCTGTCGATGAGGACTGGAACGCACAGCTCGATTCCGAGGCCTGGGCGAACACGCTGAACTTCTACACCGGCATGATGGAAGAATCCGGCCCGTCCGGCTATGCGACGAACGGCTTCAACGAGAACCTGTCGCTGTTCAATCAGGGCAAATGCGGCATGTGGATCGACGCCACCGTGGCGGCATCCTTTGTCACCAACCCCAACGACTCCGAGGTTGCTGACAGCGTTGGTTTCGCACTGGCACCCAACAGCGAAGGCGTCGACAAGAAGGCCAACTGGCTTTGGGCATGGGCGCTGGCCATCCCTGCAGGTACGCAGCAGGAAGCCGAAGCAAAGCAGTTCATCGAGTGGGCCACCTCCAAGGACTACATCGAGCTGGTCGCTGCCAAGGAAGGTTGGGCCAACGTTCCTCCGGGCGCGCGTACGTCGCTGTACGAAAACCCTGACTATCAGGCCGTTCCTTTCGCGCAGATGACGCTGGACTCGATCCTGTCGGCTGATCCGAACAACCCGACCGTGGACCCCGTTCCTTACGTCGGCATTCAGTTCGCTGCGATCCCCGAATGGGCTGGCTTCTGGACCGAAGTGAGTCAGGAATTCTCGGCAGCCTATGCCGGTCAGCAGACCGTCGAGGAAGCGCTTGCAAAGGCGCAGGCGATCACCAACGAAGCGTTGGAAGCCGCCGGCTACAAGTAAGCCGCCCCGTTCTGATACCTCAAAGGGCGGCGTGCCCGTCGCCCTTTGATCTCACGATTTCCAACGTTTTTGATGTCGCAACCCGGCAGCTCTGGTTTACGCAGGCTGTCAACGGAGGAGATGCATCCAATGGCGACCAAAGCTTCCCGATCTGCAGCCCGACTGATGATGGCCCCCGCAGTAATTCTGCTTTTGGGCTGGATGCTGGTGCCGCTGATCATGACCCTGTGGTTTTCGTTCCGCACCTATCTGCCCCTGCGTGGCGGTGATCAGGGGTGGACCGGTTTTGACAACTACGTCCGCTTTGTCACATCAAGCGCGTTCTGGCCTGCGGTTCTGACGACCCTCACGATTGTTCTGAGCGTCCTGATCATTACCGTCGCACTTGGCGTGTTGCTGGCCCTGCTGCTGGACAAGCCCATGTGGGGGCAGGGGATTGTGCGTATCCTTGTGATCGCGCCGTTCTTTGTGATGCCGACGGTGTCCGCGCTGGTCTGGAAGAACATGTTCATGGACCCGGTCAATGGCCTCTTTGCGCATCTTTGGCGTTTTTTCGGGGCCGAACCGGTCAGTTGGCTATCAGACGCGGCCATGCCCGCCATCATCATGATTGTCAGCTGGCAGTGGTTGCCCTTTGCAACACTCATTTTGCTCACCGCGATCCAGTCGCTGGACAGCGAGCAGCTGGAGGCCGCTGAAATGGATGGCGCGCCGACGCTGAAGCGGTTTTACCATATCATCCTGCCGCACCTCAGCCGCGCGATCACGATTGTGATCCTGATCCAGACGATCTTTCTTTTGGCCGTCTTCGCCGAGATTTTCGTGACCACAGGCGGTGCGTTTGGCACACGAACGTTGTCCTACCTGATCTTCCAGCGTGTGCTGGAAAGCCAGAATATCGGTCTTGGCTCCGCCGGTGGCGTCTATGCCATCATCCTTGCAAACATCGTCGCGATCTTCCTGATGCGGATCGTCGGCAAGAACCTGGATAACTGATCATGGCACGCGCAATTACACCCCGCCGCAAGTTGATGAACACCGGGTTTGCCTGGGCCGTCGGTTTGCTGATTTTCTTCCCGATCCTGTGGACCATTCTGACGTCGTTCAAGACCGAGGCACAGGCGATCGCCTCCCCGCCGATTTTTCTGAACTTTGACTGGACGATGGAAAACTACAGCATCGTGATGGAGCGGTCGAACTACGCGCGGTTTTTGTGGAATTCGGTCATCATTGCCGGGGGCTCTACGATCCTTGGTCTGATCATCGCGGTTCCGGCGGCATGGTCGATGGCCTTTGTGCCGTCCAAGCGCACCAAGGACATCCTGCTTTGGATGCTGTCGACCAAGATGCTGCCAGCCGTGGGTGTGCTCTACCCGATCTACCTGCTGTTCATTCAGCTTGGACTTCTGGACAGCCGCGCGGGTCTTGTGATCGTGATGATGCTGATCAACCTGCCGATTATTGTCTGGATGCTGTACACATACTTCCGCGAAATCCCCGTGGAAATTCTTGAAGCGGCCCGGATGGATGGCGCGACTCTGCGCGAAGAGGTGCTCTATATCCTCACGCCCATGGCGATCCCGGGCATTGCGTCGACGATGTTGCTGAACTTTATCCTTGCCTGGAACGAGGCCTTCTGGACCCTGAACTTGACAGCTGTCAACGCCGCGCCTCTGACGGCCTTCATCGCAAGCTATTCCAGCCCCGAGGGCCTGTTCTTTGCGAAGCTGAGTGCTGCCTCGACCATGGCGATTGCGCCGATCCTCATCCTTGGCTGGTTCAGCCAGAAACAACTTGTCCGTGGCCTGACGTTTGGCGCGGTGAAATAAGGAACCTGACACATGGGACAAATTCAACTCAACCAGGTGACCAAGAGCTTTGGCGATGTGGAGGTCATTCCACCGCTGGACCTGACCATCCATGACGGCGAATTCACCGTCTTTGTCGGCCCCTCAGGCTGCGGCAAATCCACCCTTTTGCGGCTGATTGCCGGGCTTGAGGACATCACCACCGGCCATATCGAGATTGATGGCAAGGATGCAACCGCGCTTGTTCCCGCCAAACGCGGGCTGGCGATGGTGTTCCAATCCTACGCGCTTTATCCGCACATGTCGGTGCGCAAGAACATCGCCTTTCCGCTGCGCATGGCCAAGATGCCCCAGTCCGAAATCGATGCGCGCGTGGAAAACGCCGCCTCTGTGCTCAATCTCAAGGACTATCTGGATCGCCGTCCGGGGCAGCTTTCGGGTGGGCAGCGCCAGCGAGTGGCCATTGGCCGGGCGATTGTGCGTGAACCGGCGGCGTTTCTGTTTGACGAGCCGCTGTCAAACCTTGATGCCGCGCTGCGCGTGGGTATGCGCATGGAAATCTCGGAATTGCACAAAAAGCTTGAAACGACCATGATCTATGTGACCCACGATCAGGTCGAAGCAATGACTATGGCTGACAAGATCGTGGTCTTGCAGGCGGGTGTCATCGAACAGGTCGGCTCTCCGCTGGAGCTGTACCGCAGTCCGCGCAATACCTTTGTGGCGGGCTTTATCGGATCGCCCAAGATGAACCTGATCACGGGTCCGGAAGCAGCCAAGCACGATGCCGATACCATCGGCATCCGCCCGGAACACATTGATGTGGTTGAGAGCGGCGGAACGTGGGAAGGCACGGTTGGTGTGGCGGAACATTTGGGATCTGACACGTTCTTTCATATTCACAATACAGGCCTTGGTGAAACGATCACAGTCCGCGCCATCGGCGACGTCAGCCTCAAGCACGGGGATACGATCCACCTCACCCCTCGTGCGGACGAGATCCACCGCTTTGATGCGCAGGGCCTGCGCATCGCATGACGCGGCTGGCTGGCAAGACAGCGTTGATCACCGGTGCCGCCCGCGGCATCGGGCGCGCGTTTGCACAAGCCTACATTCGCGAAGGCGCGCAGGTCGTGATTGCAGATATAGACACCGCCCGGGCGACTGAAACCGCAAGTGCGCTGGGGGACAGTGCGCTGGCAGTGCAGATGGATGTGACGGACCAAAACAGCATTGATGCGGGGCTTGCACAGGCTGTCGGTCACTTTGGCCAGATCGACATCCTGATCAATAACGCGGCCTTGTTCACCGCAGCCCCGCTGGTTGAAATCTCGCGCGCTGAGTACGACCGCGTCTTTGATATCAACGTCTCGGGCACGCTATTTGTGATGCAGGCCGTTTCCCGCCACATGATCGATCGCGGCATTCGCGGCAAAATCATCAACATGGCCAGCCAGGCAGGGCGACGCGGTGAAGCGCTGGTTGCAGTCTATTGCGCAAGTAAGGCCGCCGTGATTTCCCTGACCCAATCGGCAGGTCTCAACCTGATTGAGCACGGCATCAACGTGAATGCCATAGCACCGGGTGTGGTGGACGGTGAGCATTGGGATGGCGTCGACGCCTTCTTTGCCAAGTACGAGGGCAAGGCCCCGGGTCAGAAGAAGAAAGAGGTCGGTGAGGCGGTGCCTTTCGGTCGCATGGCGCGGGCAGAAGATTTGACCGGTATGGCCGTGTTCCTTGCCTCGGCCGAGGCTGACTACATTGTCGCCCAGACTTATAACGTCGATGGCGGAAACTGGATGAGTTGATGAGCACCCAAGCTAAATCCGCAGCCCCTGTTGCCCTGTGCGATGCAACACTTGATCAGCTTCCAGCAACCGTTGCGCGACCGACCTATGACCGGGCCGCGCTTACGCCGGGGATCGTCCATGTGGGCCTGGGCAATTTTCACCGCGCCCATCAGGCGTGGTATCTTCATCGATTGATGCAGGATGGCCGGGCACAGGACTGGGCCATTATCGGCGCAGGCGTGCGGGCAGGCGATGCGGTGATGCGTGAAAAGCTTTTGGCGCAGGACTGCCTGACGACGCTCATCGAACTGGACCCGAAAAACAGCGCGGTCGAAGTGACCGGTGCCATGATCGACTTTTTGCCTGTTGAGGAAGACAACCGCGCGCTGATTGCCTGCATGACGGATCCGCGTATCCGTATCGTTGCGCTCACGGTGACCGAAGGGGGCTATTTCATTGCACCCGGTGACGGAGGGCTGGATTTCGACCACCCCGATATTCGCCACGATATCGCCCGGCCAGAGGCGCCTTCCACCGTTTTCGGCGCGATTGTTGCGGGGCTGAAGGCGCGGCGGAATGCCGGCAGCGGTCCTTTTACGGTGCAAAGCTGCGATAACCTGCAAGGAAATGGCGACATCACCCGTTCGGTGGTCGTATCGCTTGCGCGTGCTACTGATCCTGACTTAGCCGACTGGATCGACAAGCAAGGGGCGTTCCCCAATTCGATGGTCGATTGCATTGTCCCTGCGACCGGCGCGAAAGAGCTTGAAATGGTGCGCGGCTTTGGGATCGGCGATGCCGTACCGGTGACGCATGAGAATTTTCGCCAATGGGTGATCGAAGATCGGTTTTGCGCAGGTCGACCTGACTGGGATCTTGTCGGTGCCACGTTCACCAACGATGTACACGCGTATGAGGCGATGAAAATCCGCATCCTCAATGCGGGTCATCAGGTGCTGGCAAACGCGGGCGAGCTTTTGTCAATTGATACGATTGCTGGCTGCATGGCCGATGCCGATATTGCAGCCTTTTTTGACAAGGTGCAGCGCACAGAGATCGCGCCGCAGGTCGGGGCCGTACCGGGCATGATGCCCTTGTCGTACGTGGATTTGATTACCGACCGCTTTGCCAACCCCAGGATTCACGACACCACGCGCCGTGTTGCCTTTGACGGTTTGTCGCGCCACCGGGGTTTTGTGCATCCGATCATCCGGGATGCGTTGGCGGCGGGCCAATCGATCACCGGTCTGGCTTTGGTTGAGGCGCTGTGGGCACGTATGTGCGCAGGCACCCGCGAAGACGGCAGCATTATTGTGGAAAACGATCCCGCATGGGCTCGGCTGCAATCTGCCGCCCTTGCTGCGAAGGCCGATCCTGATGTCTGGCTGAAGGGCACGGAGGCCTATGGCGCTTTCGCTGCGGATCCGCGCTTTCGCGATGCCTTTGTGAATTCACTGTCGCAGGTATGGCAAAATGGCACGCGCGCCACTTTGCAGTCTTACGTCGCATGAGCAGGTAAGGGGGCAGTCGGCATGATCCTGTGTTGCGGCGAAGCGCTGATCGACATGCTGCCACGGCAAAGCGCGGCGGGCGAGGCGACGTTTGCACCGCATTCAGGCGGGGCGGTGTTCAACACGGCCATCGCCCTTGGGCGTCTGGACCAGCCAACCGGACTGCTGTCAGGGGTGTCCACTGACATGTTTGGTCAGCGACTGCAGCGCGATCTGGCAGAAAGCCGCGTCGACACTGCGCGATTGATCCTGTCGGACAGGCCCTGCACACTGGCATTTGTCGAACTGACTGCCGGCCAGGCGCGCTATTCATTTTATGATGAAAACACGGCGGGGCGCATGATTGCGCCAGCAGATGTGCCAGCGCTTGGTGACGAGATCACGGCGCTTTTTTTCGGTGGCATCAGCCTTGCCGTAGATCCCTGTGCTGAGACCTATGCGGGCCTTTTACACGATGAGGGCGTGGGCAGGGTTGTGATGATCGATCCCAACATCCGCCCGAGCTTTGTAAAGGATGAAGCACGGTACCGGGACCGTCTGACAGGGCTCATCGAACGCAGCAACATCCTTAAGATCTCAGATGAAGACCTGGACTGGCTGGTTGCCGGAAAGGGATCAAGCGCGGACAAAATTGACCAGTTGCGCAAGAACGGGCCAGACATGGTCATCCTCACCCGGGGCAGTGCCGGGGCAGTGGCCGTTCTGGCAGATGGCACTCAGGTAACGGTGCCGGCGCAGAAGGCCGCAGTCGTAGATACCGTCGGCGCCGGTGATACCTTCAACGCGGGAATTCTGGCGTCGCTGGCCGATCAGGATCTGTTGAACATTGAAAGTATCCAAGGGCTTACGTCAGAGGCCGCCACGCAAGCCCTGCAGTTTGCTGCAAAGGTGGCTGCGGTTACGGTGTCACGCGCAGGCGCAAATCCGCCCTGGGCGCATGAGCTGACAGACTAAGCCGCCGCCCTCAGCGGGCGGTCGCACTGATCAACTTTCGCTCAGCGCCACTTTCATGCCCGTGATCTCATAGATGACCTCGCCATCCGCCTCGACCACGGCGTCGGCAATACCCATGGTCAAACGTCGCGTCTGCACGGCTTTGGTAAAATCGATCCGGTAGGTCAGCATCTTGCGGTCAGGGCGCACCATGCCCTTAAGCTTGACCTCGCCCACACCCAGCGCATAGCCGCGCCCGGTCCAGCCGCGCCAGCCAAGGTTGAAGCCGGTCAATTGCCAGCAGCCGTCCAGACCCAGGCATCCGGGCATAATTGGATTGCCGGGAAAGTGACAGTCGAAGAACCACAGGTCGGGCGTGATATCAAATTCGGCCACGACGTGGCCTTTGCCATGCGCGCCACCATCTTCCGATATGTCGGTGATCCGATCCATCATCAGCATTGGCGGTTCTGGCAGTTGCGCGTTGCCGGGGCCGAAAAGTTCACCGCGCGCGCATTTCAGCAGCCCTTCTTTGTCGAAACTGGTGGGGTAATCGGCCATGGTATCGGCTCTCCTGCTCGGGCTTTTGGCTTGAATCGGTCTAACACCGCCCGCGCCGCCGCTGCAAGGGCGCGCTTTGACATCCGTGTTTGGCGCCCGTCCCGTCGCGCAATCGCCAAATCATGCAGTATGATGCCACACCCCATCGGGGTTTTGCGATTGAAAAACCTGCTATGCTTACAGTATATATGATGAAACAAGGGACTCTTCGATGACCACGATGCATGCAGAAAACGGCACCAGGTGGCTGGCGCAAGCCGGTCTGAGGCCCACGCGCCAGCGTGTGACGCTTGCCAGCTTGTTGGTCGGCGACGGTCAGCATCGTCATGTCACAGCTGAAAGCCTGTTCGACGCCGCCAAGGGGCACGGCGAAGCGGTATCGCTTGCGACCGTTTACAACACGTTGCGCGCCTTTTGCGATGCCGGATTGTTGCAGGAAGTGACGGTTGATGGTTCCAAAAGCTATTTTGACACCAATACCCATGACCACCCGCATTTCTACTGGGAAGAAGAAGGACGACTGACCGACGCGCCCTCGGATCAGCTGGTCATCAGCCATCTGCCAGATGCGCCCTCCGGGGCCGAGATCGCGAGCGTGGATGTGGTCATCCGCCTGCGCCGTCGGGACTAGGCCACCAGGGCCATGCCACATCCGTTCATCACCCAAGATCAAGTCGACACGTATCAGCGCGATGGGGTTGTTCTGATCAAGGGTCTGTTTGCCGATCACGTTGAAACCCTGCGCGCAGGGGTTGCCCGCAACATGAGCGAACCGGGCCCTTACGCCTCCAACAACGACAAACCGGAGGAGACGGGGCGGTTTTTTGACGACTACTGCAACTGGCAACGCATTCCGGAGTTCGAAGAGGTGATAAATGCATCTCCCGTTGCGGAAGTGGGGGCGACGTTGATGCAAAGCCGCACGGCCCAGCTTTTCCACGATCACGTTCTGGTCAAGGAGCCGGGTACGTCGATGGCCACACCGTGGCATCAAGATGGGCCTTACTATTTTGTCGAAGGCCGTCAGACGGTCAGCTTCTGGTCGCCGCTTGATCCTGTCACCGATGCCACGCTGCGCTGTGTGGCGGGTTCGCACAAATGGGAAAAGCCGGTGCTGCCCACGCGCTGGGCCAAGGGCGACGCCTTTTTCGACCCCGCCCCTTATATGCCTGTGCCTGATCCGGACGCTGAAGCGATGGATGTTCGAGAGTGGCAGATGGAACCGGGCGACGCGGTCGCTTTCAACTATGGCATCCTGCACGGTGCGCGTGGGAACACGGCAAACGCGAGACGCCGGGCGTTCTCATTGCGGTTGGTGGGCGATGATGCGCGCTATGTCGAACGCCCTGGTCCCACCTCGCCGCCTTTTCCGGGCCATGGGATGAAGGCCGGGGACCGGTTGCGCGAGGATTGGTTTCCGGTGATCTGGCCAGGCTGAGACCGACGCGTCGTTGGCAAGGCCTTACCAGCAAGATAACCGAAACGACGCATACTGGCCTGCTGACTCGGCAGCATCTGGAAACGGATGCGCCAATGACCCGCGACGCTCACAAATTTTACCTCAGGATCACCGGGTTTTTATTCGGCGGGCGCGGACCGGTATGCTGGCATGACGGACTGCAGAATGGCGGCTATCGAACCGGGCCAATGTCTGCCTTGAACGTGCCTGCGATGTTCAGCACGTTTTCGGGATCCTTCTTTCTTTTCATTACTTCAGTGAAAACGAGATCGGCCTGGAATGTACCTTCGACCATCAGGCGATCGCCGGATGTCTCTGCCGCGGTCAGTGTAACATCAGCGCCGTCCTCCTGCTTGGCCAGATGCGCCTTTGTCATTCCCTGAGACAGGTAGATCACTTCGGGGTTCATTACGTTCAGGGTGCCATTGGTGTTTGTCACCGCAAACTGGATCATCAAGGCTTCTTTGGTGGACATGGTCGTATTCTCAACGGTGTGTCCGAACAAGCTGACCGTCATCTGATAGCCGTAGTCTTTCCAATCGCTTTGGCTCATTTGCGGAGATTCCGTGATGTACCAGGTCCTGTCTTGACCGTCTAAAGTGGCGGTGATTGTGCCAGTCACCTGTTGGGCGATGGCCGCGGCCGGTGCGATGAGAATTGCGAATGAAAGCAGTAGGGCGCGCAATGGGTTTCTCCTTATTTAGTATTTGAAATATAGTGATTATTCACAGGCGGTATATCCCGATTGAATGCAGGTCGCGGCCATTTCGATAGCGGCGCCGATCTCTGATCTGTCCATCGAACGCTCAAGTCTTTTGACCAGAACGGAGGTCGTTTTGTGACCATTTTCCTTTGCTGCCGCGATCCACATGCGTGCCGCTTTGGGGTTCTTTTCAATGCGGTTGCTGAATGCATACTTTAATCCCAACGTGCTTTGCGCCTGTGCGAACCCAAGCTGTGCTGCCCGTCTGTACCAAGCGATCGAGATCCTTTCCGCAGCTACCGCATCTGCACTGGTATCGGTCCCTTCAATCCCATCCAGAACAAGGCTTCCCAGTTCAAACATTGCGAGCGGGCTTTCCTGTGCGGCGGCAGCTTCGTACCAGCGAATGGCCTCCTGAACATCCTTCTCGACGTTCAGACCGTATTGATAGGCCTGAGCCACTTTGAGCTGGGCCTGCAGGTCCCCCGATGCGGCGGCTTCTATCTGAGCATCCAGCGCGTTTTGGGCAGCGGCGGGTGCTTGGTGAATAAGCAGGAGCGCCGCGCAGACCATGCTGATCTGAATGGAGAAGACGCGGCAAAGGTTTCTGAATGCTTTCATCGCACCTGTTGCTCCGGTTAGGTTTCGACCATTTTGATGAGGGCAATTGTATTCCACTCGAGTAAATCGTGCAATTCAGGCGCCAAGATGCGTCAGGTCGGCATGATCGCCACGCGTACTTTGCCCGTTTTAACACTGGGCGGGATTCGGGATTTCGCGCTATCTGTCGTCAGTCAATGACTGGCATGTGCCGCAGCATCAGTGGGCTAGAACCATTGCCCCGGTTCCATCAATCCCAGATCCAGCAACTGGCGCGAGTGCCATTCAAAAGGCGCGGAGTTGTGCCATTTGAAGGTTTGGATGTCAAAAGTGCTGCCGGGGTTCGATTTGAGCGCTTTGGCTGTGCGAAACGAACAGATCGACAGCGTGATGTTGTGATGCCACGGACATGCGTATGTATTGTATTCCTCATCCGAAAATGTGTGGTCCTCGCGCAGGCGCAGGCCCTTTTTGGCCCGAAACAATGGGATGCGGTCGATCTTGCGTTTGTCGGCAGGCACGTGTTCTTCGTAGCGCCAGCGCAGCCCGCCGAAGAAATCCAGCTGGCGTTCCTTGGGGTGGCCGTGGTGCGCAATATCCTTGCGCGCCAATGCATAATAGCCCGAACGATCCAGACAGGCAGTGTCAAGCGATACGGCGTTTGGTGACGCATCAAGATCATCTGCATAGAGGTCGACCACATAAGCCAGCAGCGCATCGCGTCGTTCCTGACTGTGAAAATCCAGCAGTTCGACGATGTTGCGCGTCTCGCAAAATGGGTGAAACAGGTACTCAGCGTTGTAGCAATAATAGAGCCATTGACCCTGGCAGGCCTCTATCATCGTGTTGACAGCCTGCTGTGTCGCGTTGTCTGCGTGCACGTCGTAGTCGACCCGCATGACGCTTTCCTGCAAATCGCGGGCCAGTTCAAATTCTGGCGACATCAGCGCCAGCACCTGCGAAAAACCGGCCTGCTGATGGTGGCGCAAGGTGGTATCGACCTCGACATCATCTTCGACCAGCACGATGGCCACCGGCCCTTTGAAAAGTGCTTCGCGCTGCTCTTTGATCAGATGATCCAGACTATTGAAGTGCATGGTCGCTCTCTGTCCGCATTCTGCTCGGGAAGTTTGCAGCAGAATCGGTTAAAGCAGCGTGCATTGCAAGCAGTGCCGCACGCTGCTAGAGCACGGCCCTGCCAGCAGCATCCGGAACCCGACCAATGACCGCCCCCAAAAAGCTCTTTATCAAGACCTATGGCTGCCAGATGAACGTCTATGACAGCGAACGCATGGCCGAAGCGCTTGGCGGGCAGGGATATGTGGAAACCACCACGCCGGATGACGCGGATATGATCCTGCTCAACACCTGCCATATCCGCGAAAAGGCGGCTGAAAAGGTTTATTCCGAATTGGGACGTCTCAAGCCATTGAAAGAGGTCAATCCAGACCTCAAGATTGGCGTCGCAGGCTGTGTCGCACAGGCGGAAGGCGAAGAAATCATGCGCCGCCAACCTGCCGTCGATCTGGTTGTCGGTCCGCAGGCCTACCACCGCCTGCCGGAAATGGAGACGCGGGTGCGCAGTGGCAAACCAGCGCTCGACACCGATTTTCCCGAGGAAGACAAGTTCGATCATCTGAAATCACGGCCCAAAGCGAAACGCGCGCCTGCGGCGTTTCTTACAGTGCAGGAGGGGTGTGACAAGTTCTGTGCGTTTTGCGTCGTGCCCTATACGCGCGGGGCGGAAGTCTCGCGCCCGGCAGAGAAAGTGCTGGCAGAAGCCCGTGATCTGGTCGAACGCGGCGTGCGTGAGGTCACTTTATTGGGCCAGAACGTGAATGCCTATCACGGCGGCATGTCCCTGGCCGAGCTGATCCGTGCTCTTGCAACGGTCGATGGGCTGGAACGCATTCGATATACAACGAGTCATCCAAATGACATGGATGACGACCTGATCGCCGCGCACGGCGAGGTCGACAAGCTGATGCCGTATCTGCATCTGCCGGTTCAGTCCGGCTCTGACCGCATTCTCAAGCGCATGAATCGCAGCCACACGGCGGAAAGCTATCTGCGCCTGATCGAACGCATCCGTGCCGCGCGCCCTGATATTGTGATGTCGGGCGACTTTATTGTCGGCTTTCCCGAAGAAACTGACGCGGATTTCGAGGCGACGATGGAGCTCGTCCGGCAGGTCAAATACGGCTACGCCTATTCCTTCAAGTATTCTGCACGCCCAGGAACCCCGGCCGCCGAACGCCCTGAGGTCGCTCCCGCGGTCGCAGACGATCGGCTGCGTCAGCTGCAGGCGCTGATTACCACACACCAACGTCAGATCCAGAACAGCATGGTAGGGCGTGATGTCAGCGTGCTGGTTGAAAAGCCCGGGCGCAAGGAGGGGCAGATGCTGGGCAAGTCGGAGTATCTGCACGCAGTCCACATCGATGATGCAAAAGCACAGGTGGGTGAAATCGCCCGCGTGAGAATCGTTGATGCCAAAACCAATTCTCTGACTGCGCGCCACCTTTGACCGCTACTCAGTTGACGAGATGCCCATAAATTGCGGTTGGCATCGTCGGTACTGCCATATTTGGTGCTAATTCCTGCGTTTTGACGCCGATTGGCGGCATTCGAGCTTCACAGCCCCGCAAATCTTTTCTAACCTCAAATCACTGCAAGGCCGCCCGTGTTCAAAAAACATGACGGCCTGTTCGAGGGGGAAAGGTATCAAGGATATGACAGTAGCAAACACGTTCTCCAAGTGGGTGCGGGGGCTCGCGGCGTTGGTAGTTGTCGCGGGACTAAGCCTTCAGGGACCCGCTGCCAGCGCGCAGACGAAATCGCAACAGGGCAAGGACAAAGGCGTGTACACCCCCACTATCTGGGTAGACCCGGATGGCTGCGAACACTGGGTCATGGACGATGGTGCAGAGGGCTATATGACCCCGCATGTCAACCGTCAGGGGATCCCGGTCTGCCGCAGGGGCAATATCTGCGGCACGATGCAGTCCGACCAGTTTTTTGCAACAGACAGCGCCCGGATCAGCCAGGCAGGAAAGGCGCGTCTAAGCCGATTTTTCGCAGAAAACAGGGCGGTATCCTACATTGTTACAGGGCACACCGACAGCCGCGCCTCTGACGCCTACAACATGCGTCTGAGCTTTCGCCGCGCCAACGCCGTAGCGAAAGTGGCAGCAGCCAGTGGTGCCCGCGTCAGCGATGTCCGCGGGTATGGTGAACGCAAGCCTGCGGCCTCGAACGCCACGCGGGCCGGCATGGCCAAGAACCGTCGCGTCGAAATCATCTGCATTCGCTAAAAGGACGGACTTTTGATGAAAACGAACTTTCTGCTGATCACCGTCTGCGCATTTGGCCTGAGCGCCTGCTCTGACTACGAAGGTTTCGGCGGACACCCGTCGGACAAGACCGTGGACCGTGGCATTGACAGCAAGCACCTGAGCCAGCTTCAGGCCGGGATCTGGGTCGATCCCAATGGCTGCGACCATTGGATCATTGATGATGGTGTCGAGGGGTACCTCTCGGCGCGTCTGGACAGACATGGCAAGCCGGTGTGCTCAGGCGTGGCGCCGCCCACGCATACAGTTGGCGACTTTAAGGGCGGTTCAAACATCTCGGACCCGAATTGATCTTGCTGCATTTTCACTACAGCGATGGGGTCGGTGCGGACAGCGTGTCGGCCCCCTTGCATTCGTGCCTTTCATCTCCCCGCGCCATTGCCTATCTCTTACCCATGCCCTCGTAAACGGAGCCGCCCTTGTCGCCCACTGACCAGATGACTGCCACCATGCCACCCCAGACGGAGACCGTGCTGGAATTTCCTGACAACCGCCTGCTGATCGACCTCTGCGGTGCCTACGACGCCCATTTGGCAAGCATCGAGAAGGCACTTGAGGTACAGATCGTCCGGCGTGGTAATCAGCTTAGCGTGTTGGGCGACACAGGTGCTGTCAGTCAGGCTGCAAGCGTCCTGAATACGGCCTATGCCCGCCTTGAGGGGGGGCGGACAGTAGAACAGGCCGAAATCGACAGCCTGTTGCGCATGGGCGATACCGAAGTCGGCACCGGCTCGCGGCAGGGCGACCAGATCGAAATGCCGATCGGTGAGGCGATCGAAATCCAGACCCGGAAAAAACGGGTTGAGCCGCGCACAGCGGCTCAGAAGGCGTATGTGCAATCGCTTTTCGACAATGAGCTGGCGTTTGGCATTGGCCCTGCTGGCACGGGCAAGACCTATCTCGCGGTGGCCGTGGGCGTGAGCATGTTCATCGGTGGCCATGTGGACCGCATCATCCTCAGCCGCCCGGCGGTGGAGGCGGGCGAAAAGCTGGGCTATCTGCCCGGTGACATGAAGGACAAGGTCGATCCTTATATGCAGCCGCTCTATGACGCGCTGAATGACTTTCTGCCGGGCAAGCAATTGGCAAAACTGATCGAGGAAAAGAAGATCGAGATCGCGCCGCTGGCGTTCATGCGGGGCCGGACCCTGTCCAATGCTTTTGTGGTTCTTGACGAGGCGCAAAACGCCACGACGATGCAGATGAAGATGTTTCTCACACGTCTGGGTGAAGGCAGCCGCATGGTGATCACCGGTGACCGCACCCAGATCGATCTGCCGCGCGGGCAGGCGTCGGGCCTGCAGGATGCGGAACGGCTGCTCACTGCCATCCCGAAGATCAGCTTCAATTATTTCACCTCCAAGGATGTCGTGCGTCACCCGTTGGTCGCCGCCATCATCGAGGCCTACGAGGCGGACGCCGAAGCCTGATCGGCGGTTTCGTTCACCCTTTTGAAAATACCTCGGGGGTCCGGGGGCAGCGCCCCCGAAGTCATACCATGGATACACTCGACATCGTCATCGAAGAGGACAGGTGGCACAGCCTGATACCGCTTTTTGTCCCCTCTGTTGAGCAAACCTTGATCCACGCGGGTCTACGGCCCAATACCTGCGAGCTTTCCATCCTCGCCTGCGACGATCTGCGTATCGCGGCCCTCAACACGCAGTTTCGTGACAAGCCGACGCCGACAAACGTGCTGAGCTGGCCAGCAGAAGAACGCGCGCCCACACGCCGCGGCACTGTGCCGGCCCTGCCCGAACCAGGCCCCGACGGGCAGATCGAACTGGGCGATATCGCGATCAGCTTTGACACCTGCACCGCCGAAGCTGCTGCCGCCGGCAAGCCAATCTCCGCTCATGTGACCCATTTGATCGTCCACGGGGTCTTGCACTTGTTGGGATATGATCACATTGACGACGCCGACGCCGCCTTGATGGAAGGGCGTGAGGTTGAAATACTTGGCAAACTGGGCCTTGATGACCCATATTAGTACCTAGCGGCACAAAGGGCCGCGCAACCAGAAGTCAGGACCCGATGGGCGAACAAGAAGGATCCTCTAGCGCAGTGCGTGGCGCACAGGCAGAGGACACAGAGACACCAATCGAAGAAGCAACCCAAGGCGGCGGCTTCTTTTCCCGGGTGATCGGGGCACTGAGCCCCTCCGACAGCGACGCAGACCCCGACACGGGCGCAGATGCGCCGGAACGCAGGGCGACCCACGGCATGATCAATCTGCGCCGGATGCGGGTCGATGATGTGGCGATCCCGAAGGCGGATATCACCGCCGTCCCCGTCACGTCTACGATGGAGGAACTGGTCGCGGTTTTCAAAGACAGCGGTCTGACCCGACTGCCGGTCTATGATGGCACGCTAGACACACCGGTAGGTCTCGCGCACCTCAAGGACCTCGCCCTGAACCATGGCTTCAACGGCAAGAGCAAGGCCTTTGATTTGCAAGCGATGCTGCGGCCGCTGCTGTTTGTGCCGCCGTCAATGACGATTGGTGTGCTGCTGACAAAGATGCAGGCCGAACGGCGACACATGGCGCTTGTAATCGACGAATACGGCGGGGTTGACGGGCTGGTAACCATCGAGGACCTCATTGAGCAGGTCATCGGCGAAATCGAGGACGAACACGACGTCGATGAAGGCCAGTTCTGGACACAGGAAAAGCCGGGCACCTATCTGGCACTCGCGAAAACCCCCCTTGATGACTTCGAGGCCGAAATCGGCCTGTCGCTGACCGACCACGATGAAATTGATCAAGAAGAGATCGATACGCTTGGTGGCCTGGTGGCGATGATTTCGGGCCGCGTTCCGGCGCGTGGAGAAGTTGTGGTCCACCCGGAGGGTCCAGAGTTCGAAGTGATCGACGCAGATCCCCGCCGCATCAAACGTCTGCGGGTGCGAACCGGAACCAACGGATGATATTTCGCCTTCGGCTGGTGCTGGCAGCTCTCGCCGGGGCGCTCGCCGCTTTTGGTCAGGAACCCTATGGGTGGCCGCTCTTGATGGTTGCGGGCATGGCTGGCGTGATCTTTCTGTGGCATTCAAAGGATACCCCCCTTCGCGCGGCCCTTATGGGGTGGGCGTTCGGGACCGGATATTTCATCCACGCGCTGCAATGGATCGTCTCACCGTTTCTGGTGGATGTCGCCCGTCACGGATGGATGGCGCCTTTTGCATTGCTCTTCATGGGGGCGGGGCTGGCTCTTTTTTGGGGTGCTGCCTTTTGGAGTGCACGCAAGCTTTCGCCGCGCCCGTGGCCTCTTATCGTGACATGGAGTGCCGCTGAACTGCTGCGCGCCTATGTTTTCACCGGTTTTCCCTGGGCGATGCCTGCCCAGTCAACGGTGGATGTTCTTGCCGGTCAGGCGCTGGCGCATTTTGGTCCCTATGCCATCAATCTGTGGCTGATATCGGTTTGCGTTGTGCTGATATGGGGTTTGCGCGCGCGCCGCTCCGGTCAGATCGCGGCGGGCGTGGCGGGCTTTGGTGCGCTGTTTGCATTGATCCTGCCGCCTGGCTTGCCAGCGCAGGCCGGACTGGACATGCCGGTGATCCGCCTGATCCAACCCAACGCCGCCCAGCACGAAAAATGGAATCCTGAGAAGATCCCGGTCTTCTATGACCGCCAGCTGCAACTTACCAGTGCCGCGCCATTGGGCGACAGACCGCCGCCCGATCTGATCCTGTGGTCTGAAACCGCAATCCCATGGGCCATTGACCTTGCCGGTTCAGCGTTGGAGGAAATTGCGCGGGCGGGCGGTGATGCGACCGTGGCGCTGGGCGCTCAGCGGCGCACTGAGACACGCTATTTCAACTCGATGGTAACGCTGGATGGGCAGGGGGGCGTGAAGCAGGCCTATGACAAGCATCACCTTGTCCCCTTTGGCGAATACATGCCCCTGGGCGATCTGCTTGCCCGGATCGGCATCTTTGGCCTTGCCGCGCAACACGGTAACGGCTATTCCAGCGGACCGGGTGCGATGCTGTTGGATTTTGGCGTCTTAGGCAAAGCGCTGCCTCTTATCTGCTACGAAGCTGTATTTCCCCACGATGTGAATGCAGCACCCGAGCGCCCAGATTTCCTGATCCAGATCACCAATGACGCATGGTTCGGGCGCGGTGCGGGGCCTCGGCAACATCTGGCGCAAGCCCGGATGCGCGCCATCGAACAGGGTCTGCCGCTGGCCCGCGCCGCCAATACCGGCATTTCCGCGATGATCGACCCCTATGGGCGGGTCACCGCCGCTATACCGCTGAACCAGGCGGGATTTGTTGACGCGCCGTTGCCCTCGCCATTGCGGGCCACGCTTTACAGCCGGACAGGGGATTTGCCTTTTGCGTTGCTTTTGGTGTTACTGTTGGCCGCTGCTGCAGTGCGAAAAGGCCGCCGCAATAGTGATTGACCCTAACCCAACACGGGGCTAAGCCCCCGTGAGCGTGTCACAACGGCTTCCTGACGTGACACTTTGATTTTTCAATTGGAGCACGACATGTCCCGCCAGAACTACCTATTCACATCGGAATCCGTTTCCGAAGGGCACCCTGACAAAATCTGTGACCGTATCTCAGACGCGATCCTTGATGCCTTTCTGGCAGAAGAGGAAATGGCCCGTGTGGCCTGTGAAACCTTTGCCACAACCAATCGTGTCGTCGTGGGCGGGGAAGTGGGCCTGTCGACCCGCGAAAAGCTAGACGATTTCATGGGTGGGGTCGAGGCCATCGCCCGTGGATGTGTCAAGAACATCGGGTACGAGCAGGAAGGGTTCCACTGGAAGGACCTGGCTTTTGAGAACCACCTGCATCCGCAGTCTGCCCATATCGCTCAAGGTGTGGATAACGACGGCGCCGGGGATCAGGGTATCATGTTCGGGTATGCCTGTTCCGAGACGCCAGAGCTGATGCCGGCACCGATCCAGTATTCGCACGCCATCCTGCGCAATCTGGCGGATGCGCGTCACGCCGGTGATCTGGCCCAGCTTGGCCCGGACGCCAAATCGCAGCTGTCAGTGACATATCGGGACGGCAAGCCGGTTGGCGTAACTTCCATCGTGTTGTCCACGCAGCACCTTGATGAAAGCATGACGTCTGATGATGTGCGCGCGGTTGTCGAACCCTACATTCGCAACACCCTTCCCGACGGATGGATTTCCGCCGAAACAGAATGGCATGTGAACCCCACCGGCAAATTTGTCATCGGTGGTCCGGACGGGGACGCGGGCCTGACGGGCCGCAAAATCATCGTGGACACCTATGGGGGCGCGGCACCGCATGGCGGCGGCGCATTTTCCGGAAAGGATCCGACCAAGGTGGACCGGTCTGCCGCCTACGCGGCGCGTTATCTTGCCAAGAATGTCGTGGCAGCAGGCATGGCACAGCGATGCACGATCCAGCTGAGCTATGCCATCGGAGTTGCCAAACCGTTGTCGATCTATGCCGACACCCACGGCACTGGCGACGTGCACGAGAGCGAGATCGAAACCGCAGTGGCCAAGGCGATGGATCTCACGCCGCGCGGGATCATCGAACACCTGAACCTGCGGCGTCCGATTTACCAGCGCACGGCGGCTTATGGTCACTTTGGTCGTGAACCTGATGCCGACGGTGGTTTCAGCTGGGAAAAAACCGATCTGGTCGAGACGTTGAAGGCAGCTGTCTGATTTGAGGCGGCTGCTTGGCATAACACACCTATGGCGGGTCTTTCTGGCCTGCCTGCTGTGTGTCGCCACGCCCGTGCTTGCACAAAAGGAAGAAGGCCAGCGTTTCGAAGTGCTGGGCGACCGCCTGATCTTTGACAGCACGGTGCCGGTTGACGGGCGCGAGCTGGATATCCGCTATTCTGACGTGGAAGACATGCGCGATGTGCTCAGGCGGCATCCCCAGATCACCACACTTGAGATAAATTCAACCGGTGGTGGGCATTATCCGTCGGTTGATCTCGCGTCTTTGGTGATCGATTTCGGGTTGAACACCCATGTCGAGGACACGTGCGAGAGCTCTTGCGTCACGGTCTTTCTGGGGGGGGAGAAACGGACAATGGCGCGGGGCGGTCGGCTTGGTTTTCATCAGCTGTCCTGGACGGCCCGCGCGGTCGAAGACTACTACAACAAGAATCGGGATCGGCGGGACTGGGAAACACCGTTCGAGTTTGCAGAATGGATGTATCAGGATACCCAGACCGAAACCTATACCCGGATCAATTATATGATTGCCCGCGGCGTCGATCCCATGTTTGCGGTGCAAACGATGCGCAAACCCGATGTCAGCATGTGGTTCCCCTATCGTTCTGTTCTGATCGCGGCGGGCGTCCTGACAGAGTGATTGAGGCGGCTCCGTCTGCTCAGAACTGCCCGGAGTTGCACAAGGCTGAGCGGTAAACGCGAGCCCTGACGCATCGGACGCTCACAAATGGTTGAGATGGTTATGCCAACCGCATTGGTGGCGCGGATGGTTTTGTCAGGTCACCCAGCGTCGCGGCGGTTTGCCGTGCGTCTGCCCCGCCAACAGTCTCCCTGAGGCGCGTGTCAGTGCGAAAATCGCGCAAATGGAGAGGGTGGTTTGCGCAACGGGGTCACGACAGATTCTGGCGCAGCGGTGCCCTTGCTGAGTGTGCGCGTGACCATGTCGATGCCATCGTGCCGTTCAAGCTCTACCAGCATTTCCCACATGGTCATGCACGATAGATCAATCGGATCAAACCGATCCGAATCCTCGCCCCTGCGCAGATCACGGACCTGTCGCATCATCCGACTGACCATCGGCTTGATGTCGCGGGCCATTTTGCCAGCGAAATGTTGCAAAACCGCTTCGACTTCCTCGCGGGCAAAGCTTTGTGCCTCTACTTGCGTGCTAAGAACTGATTTCTGCACGGCATTGGTGACGGCGCGCCGGAAAGTGACCGGCGTGATCTCATCCTTGGTCAGATAATCCGCACAGCCGCCCAACAGCGCTTCTTGTGCAATCGCTTCTGCGGGCTGGCCGGTGACCATGATTGTAGCTGCATTGAAATTGCGCACAGACATGCGCACCGCGCGGAGCGCGTCCAGACCAGTGCCATCAGGCAATTGGTAATCCACCAGGATCAGGTCGAACAGGTCGTCGTCCAGCGCATCAGAAAATGAGGCGAGGTCCGTTGCGTTGCGCACCGTACATTCTTGCGGCAAGCCGGAACACAGCCTGGCCAATCGATGCCGATCAAAACGTTCGTCATCCAGAATGAGTACCTGCAAAGAGGCATCAGCACTAAGGCGGTCAGGTACGGCGGGCCATCGGCGACTGGTCATATGTGGTGTCCTGCACTTGGGGTGCCTCAGGCTACACGGGCACGCGTTAATCGTTGCTTAACAGCCCCGTTGAAGTACGCCGTCGGGCACGTTATGGCCGCTGCCATGACACATCCCACAAGACCCCGCCGAAACTTTTATGGCCGCCTGAAAGGCAAGGCTCTGAAGAAATCCCAAAAAGGGTACCTGGCTGAGGACCTGGCCGCACTGTCGCCCGGTGCGGTCAGCTGGGACGAAAATCCATCGCGTTCGCCGTTGGATCTGGGTGGGCTTTTCGGTGACAAGCCGGTGTGGCTTGAGGTCGGTTTTGGTGGCGGTGAGCATCTGGTGCATCAGGCCGCGCGCAACCCCGGTGTCGGCATCATCGGATGCGAGCCCTATATAAACGGGGTGGCCATGCTGTTGGGCAAGATACGGCGTGCGGGGGTGACGAACCTTGCTGTTTACCCAGGTGATGCGCGTGATTTGTTTGATGTGCTGCCCGCACATGCCATCGACAAGGCGTTTTTGTTGTACCCCGACCCCTGGCCCAAGGCGCGACATCACCGCCGCCGGTTTGTGACACCCGAACATCTGGGCCCATTGGCACAGGTCCTGAAGCCAGGCGCGGCTTTTAGGGTTGCGACGGACATACCCGATTATGTCCGCCAGACTTTGATTGAGGTGCCGCAATTTGGATTCGACTGGCTTGCTGAACGACCTGTGGACTGGCGCGAACCCTGGGACGATTGGGTGCCCACGCGCTATGAGCAAAAGGCGCTGCGCGAGGGACGTGTGCCGCACTATCTGACGTTCCGTAGGCGGTGAGGGAATGGAGCGGGCAAGCCCGCACAAGATTTTATTGATTTTGCCTGTGGCAAAATCGGATTGAGGCGCTGCCTCAAACTCCGGGAATATTGCAGCCAGAGAAAGAGGGGCGTTGGCAGCACCTCTTGGGCGGGGTAAAAGCGCCGGAAGCTTTTCGAAGGAGGACGTATGTCCAGCCACGGTGACCCTATTCCGATGATTTCGCGCGCGTGTGGGCCACTGAGCGGCACCGCGGACGTGCCCGGGGACAAGTCGATATCGCACCGATCGTTGATCTTGGGTGCCTTGGCAGTGGGTGAGACGACCATCGAGGGTCTGCTTGAAGGCCAGGACGTGCTGGATACGGCTGCAGCAATGCGGGCGTTCGGCGCGGAGGTGACAGATCACGGTGGAAAATCGTGGTCCGTGCGGGGGGTTGGTGTCGGCGGATTTGCCGAGCCTGATCAGGTGATTGATTGTGGCAATTCCGGCACCGGTGTGCGGTTGATCATGGGAGCGATGGCGACTGCACCCATTTCAGCGACTTTCAGCGGGGATGCCAGTCTGAATGGTCGGCCAATGGCTCGGGTGACTGATCCGCTGGCGCTTTTTGGAGCGCAGGCGGTGGGGCGTGCGGGTGGGCGGTTGCCGATGACAATCGTCGGGTCACAAATGCCCGTTCCGGTGCGGTATCATGTGCCGGTGCCCTCAGCGCAGGTCAAATCGGCGGTATTGCTGGCCGGGCTTAATGTGCCCGGCAAGACAGTCGTGATCGAGGCGGAGGCGACCCGAGATCATACCGAGCGGATGCTGGCGGGCTTCGGTGCTGAGATTGCAGTTGAGGACACAGAGGAGGGTCGTCAGATTACCCTGACAGGGCAGCCGGAGTTGGTACCGCAGCACATCGTCGTGCCGCGCGATCCGTCCTCGGCAGCATTTCCGGTTTGTGCGGCCCTGATCGTGCCGGGGTCGGATGTGCTGGTGCCGGGCATTGGGCTGAACCCCACGCGTGCCGGGCTCTTTACCACGCTGCGCGAGATGGGGGCAGATCTGACATATGAAAACACGCGCGAAGAGGGGGGCGAGCCGGTGGCTGATCTGCGCGCACGTTTTTCGCCTGATCTGAAGGGCATTGAGGTGCCACCGGCACGCGCGGCATCGATGATTGATGAGTATCCGGTTTTGTCGGTCGTGGCCTCTTATGCGCAGGGCCAGACGGTGATGCGAGGGGTCAGGGAACTGCGGGTCAAGGAGAGCGACCGGATTGACGCGATGGCGACCGGATTGCGGGCGAACGGGATCAAGGTAGAGGATGGCGAGGACTGGTGGACCGTGACCGGCCGCGGGCATGGGAATGTACAAGGCGGCGCCACGTGTCAAAGCCATCTTGATCACCGGATTGCGATGTCCTTTTTGATCCTTGGCATGGCGGCGCAATCGCCGGTGCGGGTGGATGACGGCGGGCCCATTGCCACATCCTTTCCGATCTTCGAGACACTAATGGCCGATCTGGGCGCGCAGGTCAGCCGGGCGAACGGGTGAGCCGGGCAGCCAGGCTGCTTTGGGGCTGTGCTGGGCTGGCGGCGCTTGTGTTTCTGGCTTTGTTCGGTGTCTCCAAGGGGATGCTTGAGCCCGCTGGCATGGTGATATTCGACAGCCGTGTCTGGGGGTATGAACCTGATGAGGCGCGCCGCTATCTCGATGGTCTGGACAACATGCTGTTGGGGCGGTCGACGTATCTGGGCATCTTCAGGGCGCTTGATACTGTGTTTCCGCTTTTGCTGACGATCTGTTTGTCCGGGGCCATCTGGTTGAACACCTTTTGCTGGAACAGGGTGGTGCGGGGGGCAGCTGCGCTGGTGCCGGCCGCCTATTTGTGGGCGGATTTGAGCGAGAACGCGATTGTCGCGCAGATGGTAAGGGCAGGCAGCACGGTAAGCGATGAGGTGGTCAGGCATGCCAGCGGCCTGACGCAGCTTAAGTGGGCAATGCTTGCTTGCGGCGCTATGGTATTGCTGGTCACCTGGCGCTTTGCCTGCGCAAGAACAGAAGGACAGACGCGATGACAGGATGCACGGTTGCCATCGATGGGCCAGCAGCGGCGGGAAAGGGTACAATTTCCAAGGCGGTGGCGCGTCATTTCGGTTTTGCGCATCTCGACACCGGTCTTTTGTACCGCGCCGTGGGGGCCAAGGTGCTTGGCGGGGCATCGCCCGAGGCAGCGGCGCGCGCCTTGAACCCCGATGATCTGGAAAACGACGCCTTGCGCACGCCCGCAGTGGCCCAGGCGGCAAGTGAGGTCGCCGCGATCCCTGCTGTGCGACAGGCGCTGCTTGAGTTTCAGCGCGCATTTGCGGGGCGCGATGGCGGTGCGGTTCTTGACGGGCGCGATATCGGGACAGTGATCTGTCCGGAGGCTGACGCAAAGCTCTTTGTGACTGCAAGTGCTGTTGTGCGGGCTAAGCGGCGGTTTGCGGAACTTTCTGAAAAGGGGATCAGCGTGACCTATGAACAGGTGCTGGCCGACGTCGAGGCACGCGATGCGCGCGATATGGGTCGTGCCGATGCGCCATTGCGCCCTGCAGACGACGCCGTCGAAATTGATACGTCACAGATGAGCATCGAAGACGCCATTGCGGCTGCTGTGGCTGTGATAGAGGCCAAACGCGGCGGCGTGTGATACTACCGTGCGAAACATTGCAAACCGGGTGGCGGTCGTCTGCCTGGCTGGACCTGGATGCGCAAGTTCGGCTGAACGTCATCTCTTACGAGCGAGATGGTCAATGGATTACGAAGCTGGCGCGTGCTGCTCACCCAAAGGTGTATCGCCAGCGACCCTTTCACAGCGCTAAGCTGGGATGAAAGAGGAGACCATGCACGTGATAAGATTGACCGTACTTTGCCTTGTCCTTCTGCCCTTTGTGGCCACCGCGCAGGAGAGCGCCACGCCAGAAACACCGCCCGGCATCACTGTCGAGCCACCTATGACAGTGCCGCGTCTGGCCGAAATCGTGCAGGCGCTGGACCCTGATGCAGTCGCCCGCGGCCCTGCTTTGGAATTCACGCTGGATGATATCCCCGTCATTGTAATCGCCGACCCCCGCGCTGACCGGATGCGCGCCATGGTTCCGATTGCCGGTGCAGCGGGCCTTGGCGAAGGGGATTTGCTGCGCATGATGCAGGCTAATTTCGATTCCGCACTCGACGCGCGCTATGCCGTGGCAAATGGCCGGCTGTGGGGCGTATTCATCCACCCGCTGTCGCCGTTGGAGAAAGATCAGTTCCTGTCCGGGCTGGTACAGACCATCACCCTGGCCAAGACCTATGGGACTGCCTATTCCGGTGGCGGGGCGGTGTTCGGCGGTGGAGACACCAACGGCATCTATCGCAAGCTGTTCGAAGAGCTGCGCAAGAAGGGTCAGGCGCTCTGACGATGCGGCATGACGGTTCGCGCCTCTTGGCCTAGCGCGATTCTAGCCCCGGCATGAACTCTGCCAGGATCTGCGCCTGCAATTTGCGGCCGTCGGGATCGACCGAGGTCTTGAGGGCGGTGATCTGTTCCGACCAGTCTGAGGTGCGCGTGCGGATCGGAGGGGTATCCTGCGTGGCACAGCGTATCACGATCTTGGCCACCTCATCCGGGGTCTGGAACACACCCTCGCTGCGGCCCTCACGCGAGCCGATGTAGCGCTGTAAAAGCGGCAGATATTCGTCCTCTAACATGCCGCCGCTGTCTTGCAGGCGCGCCAGTACGGAATTGGCAAACTCTGAAGAAATACCGCCCGGTTCAACCACGGTGAAGTGCAGGCCGAAGGCGGGGCCAACGTACGACGCGAGACCTTCAATATAACCTTCAACCGCAAATTTGGAGGCGCAGTAGATTTCGTTGAATGGCTGCCCCGCCAACCCGCCAACGGAAGAGATCGCGATGATCCGGCCAGAACGGGCCTGCCGCATGTGCCCGATCACAGCCTTTGTAGAGCGCACAAGCCCCATAAAGTTCACATCCATGACCCAGCGGATTTCTTCCTCTGTGGCCTGTTCGGTGCTGCGGACAAAGCCGACACCAGCGTTTGCGACAAGCACGTCGATCCTGCCGTGATTGGCAATGACCTTTGCAACAGCAGCTTCGACGCTTGCTGTATCTTCGACATCCAACTGCAAGACATTGAGTGTCACACCCGCCGCCGCTGCCGCAGCGTCGAGCGTGGCGCGCTTGTCGAGGTTGCGCATTGTTGCGTAGGTTTCAAACCCCGCTTGCGCGGCCTGCACCGAGAGCGCAACACCGAGGCCGGTTGAGGCACCAGTGACAAGGAGTGTCTTGGGCATTGAACGGATCCGATCCTGAAGGGCTGTTCGTAGAATAGGCCGTGCCGACCGCGATGCAATGAGTCCAGTTAGCCTATTGCTGGCGGGCGTTGCGGCGCTATCATTCAGATGGATCAAGAGAAAGGAAGATTACAGATGAAAACCGCCAAGGACTATTTGGATGCCGCCAACGCAGACGTGCCGAAGATGAGCGCGGAAGAGGCGATTGCAATCCATGGCAAGGGGGAGGGGACATTCATCGATGTGCGCGACACGGCCTCCATTGCGGAAAGCGGTACCATTGCGGGGGCCAACCGTGTGCCGCGCGGTATGATTGAGTTCCGAGCGGACCCGGCGGTTGAGGCGCTCTATGACCCGATTTTTCAAAAGGACGCACCGATCTATCTCATTTGTGGTGCGGGTGGTCAGGCCGCCCTTGCGGGGAAGACCCTCAAGGATATGGGGTTTACCAACGTGACAAACATTGGCGGGTTTCCTGACTGGAAAAAGGCGGGCGGCCCAACTGAGAGCTGATCAGCCGGGGAGCGCCAGTAGGGCCTTGAGCGCGGGATGTGGAAACTTGCGCGGCAGGGTCACAGCATAAAAGGGTTCCATGATCTGCAGATCGAAGGGGGCGGTTGCGACGCTGCCCCCGGATATCTCATCGGCCAATACGACGGCAGGTGCGACGGCCACACCAGCCCCTTCACGCGTCAGAAGACGCACCATTGCCATGTCATCCACATTCGCAATGATCCGCGGCGTCACACCCAGCTTTGCCACGAGGTTTTCAAAGCTTGCGCGGATGACGCTTTCGGTGGGCAGGATCAGCGGTTCTGTGCGCAGCAGATCCGGCAGGTTGTCGTGCTCTAATCTCTCTGCACGCGCATGCAACGCGACGGGTTGTTCCGTGATTTTCTGTGCGGCGAACGCCAGTTCCGATGTGCCCTGTGGCACCTCCGTTGTCAGCACCACGTCCAGTGCGAGTGTTTCCAGATCTGTTAACAATGCTTTGGAGCCGCCCGATTTCAGGACAATGTCCTGATCACCGGACGCCAACAGCGGACGCAGGAACTGAAGCTGAAAGTTGCGTGACAAAGTTGATAGGGCCCCGACCCGCAGCGGAGTGCCGCCGACTTCTCTTTGCGCCAAGCGGGACAGCAGGTCGTCTCCGGCGGAAAAAATGCGGTCCGCATGATCAAGTGCGATGCGGCCTGCCTCAGTCAGCACCAGGCCGCGCCCGATCCGATCAAAAAGCGCGTGACCCAGCCGATCTTCCAACTGTTTGATTTGTATTGATAACGCCGAAGCCGATACGTTCAAGCGCGCGGCCGCGTGACCGAGATGCCCTTGGGTAGCGACTTCGCGAAAATAGCGGAGATGATGATAATTGAGAGTAGCCATTCTTTTAGTTTATAGAACAGTATCTTAGAAAAGATATATTTTTATGTATGAACGGTTTGCCCTATCTGAGGTCCAGCAGAACAAAGGACCTGAAACATGGATATCATCGCCACGATTGCCAGCACACTGGTTGAACAGTTTCAAAAGCCCACGCTTGCCTTTCTGATTGCCGGCATGATGCTGGCAGCACTTGGCAGTAAGTTTGAGATACCGGAGCCCGTCTACAAGTTTATCGTCGTGGTGCTTTTGCTCAAGGTGGGCATGGGCGCAGGCATTTCCGTCCGCGAAGCCAATTTCGTAGAGCTTATCGTGCCTGCAATCGGGGCTGGCCTTGTCGGTATCACAATCGTGTTTCTGGGCAGCCGGACCCTTGCGCGCTGGCGGGGGGTCAATGAGGTAGACGGCCTTGCGACAGCGGGGCTTTTCGGGGCGGTTTCAGCGTCCACCCTTGCGGCAGGGATGGCCATTCTCGACGACGACGGCATCGCGTACGAAGGCTTTATCGGTGCGCTCTATCCTTTCATGGACATTGCGGCACTTGTCACGGCCATCGTCATGGCCAAGCTGAGTGCGGCGCGCAAGGCCGAGGCAGCCAGAGCTGTGGGTGGCGGCACGATGGTCTTGTCCGGTGGTGGCATGAGCGGCGGAAAGTCGGGCGACGGTGCGATCGAGGAGGGCCTGCTCAAGGGAATTTTGGTAGATACGTTCCGCAGTCCTGCGATCTCTGCGTTGGTAGTTGGTCTGGCGTTGGGCATCTTTGCTGAGCCGGGGTCCGTCTACAAAAGCTTCTATGAGCCGATGTTCCGGGGATTGCTGTCGATCCTGATGCTGATCATGGGGATGGAAGCCTGGATGCGGATTTCCGAGATGCGCAAGGTTGCCCATGCCTACATCCTCTATGGGATCACTGCGCCTATTGTGCACGGCCTGATCGGCTTTGGTGTTGGATATATCGCGCACCAGCTTACAGGTTTCTCGGCGGGCGGTGTGGTGCTCTTGTCGGTGATGGCCGCGTCCAGCTCTGACATCTCGGGTCCGCCCACAATGCGCGGTGCGCTGCCCGAGGCGAACTCTTCGGCCTACGTGGGCACCTCGACCGGCATCGGTACGCCGGTCGCGATCCTTAGCATCCCGCTGTTCATGGCGCTTGCGGATGTACTGATCGGACTTTGAGGATAAAATACAAAATGTTTATTCCGATCCCGCAGCCAAGTGCCGCGGGGTCGGTTTTGCACCTCAGGGCAGGGGTTCGCTGCGCCGATCCGGGTGCCGCCGCGTTTCATGGCTGACAACGCCTCTGGCGGATGAGGATGCGGGCATCGGCGAGCCTTAGAAAAGTCTCTCGGCACAACAGCCGCGCCATACCCAAACGTGCTCTTCGGCAATTCCGTGCGGGTCCGCGCGCAGTTCCCCAATCGGCCTTGCAATCAAGCGAACAGCGGCCTATACGCGCGTTGTCCAAGGGGCGGATACACGCACCAGACGCGAAACCTCAGGCAGGGTCGGTTTATCCCGGCCCTTCTTCTTTTCGTGTCGCACCCGGCCCGGCGGACCAACTGAAACCTGAAAGACCGGCGGAGACAACCGCGCGGCCCGTATAAACACTTGTTAGGAAAAACACGCCATATGGCAAATATGATGGATGAGTTTGAAGCGCTCCTTGAAGAAAGCTTCGAAATGGACACGCCCTCTGAGGGGTCTGTTGTCAAAGGCAAAGTCATCGCGATCGAAGCGGGCCAAGCCATTATCGATGTGGGCTACAAGATGGAAGGCCGCGTCGAGTTGAAAGAATTTGCCGAACCCGGCGAAGCTCCCAAAGTTGAAGTCGGCGACGAAGTCGAAGTGTTCCTGCGCCAGGTAGAGAACGCGCGCGGCGAAGCTGTCATCTCTCGCGAGATGGCGCGCCGCGAAGAGGCATGGGACCGTCTGGAGAAGGCATACGCCGCAGAAGAGCGTGTCGAAGGCGCGATCTTTGGCCGCGTCAAAGGTGGCTTTACCGTGGATCTTGGCGGCGCAGTTGCGTTCCTGCCCGGCTCTCAGGTCGATGTGCGCCCCGTGCGCGATGCGGGCCCATTGATGGGTCTCAAGCAGCCGTTCCAGGTTCTGAAAATGGACCGTCGCCGTGGCAACATCGTGGTCTCGCGTCGTGCGATCCTCGAAGAGAGCCGCGCCGAACAGCGCGCTGAAGTGATCGGCAACCTGACCGAAGGTCAGACGGTCGACGGTGTGGTCAAGAACATCACCGAATACGGTGCGTTTGTTGACCTTGGTGGCGTAGATGGCCTGCTGCACGTGACAGACATGGCATGGCGCCGTGTGAACCACCCGTCCGAGATCCTCGCCATTGGCGAGACGATCAAGGTGCAGGTCATCAAGATCAACAAGGAAACGCACCGCATCAGCCTTGGTATGAAGCAGCTACAGGAAGATCCATGGGATCTGGTGGCCGCGAAGTATCCGCTGGAATCCTCGCATACCGGTCGCGTCACCAACATCACCGACTACGGTGCCTTTGTTGAGCTTGAGCCGGGCGTCGAAGGTCTGGTTCACGTGTCCGAGATGTCCTGGACCAAAAAGAACGTCCACCCAGGCAAGATCGTGTCGACCTCTCAGGAAGTCGAAGTCATGGTGCTGGAAATTGACGGGGCCAAGCGCCGCGTGTCCCTTGGTCTCAAGCAGACCATGCGCAACCCATGGGAAGTGTTTGCAGAAACACACCCCGAGGGCACAGAGGTCGAAGGCGAAGTCAAGAACATCACCGAATTCGGTCTGTTTGTTGGCCTCGATGGGGACATCGACGGTATGGTGCACCTTTCCGACCTCAGCTGGGACCAGCGTGGCGAAGAGGCCATTCAGGACTACCGCAAGGGCGACGTCGTGCAAGCGATCGTGTCCGAAGTGGACGTCGAGAAAGAGCGCATTTCCCTGTCGATCAAGGGCGTTGGCGGCGACAAGTTTGCCGAAGCCGTTGGCGGCGTGAAGCGTGGCTCCATCGTGACGGTCACCGTGACCTCCATCGAAGATGGCGGCGTTGAGGTGGAATACGAAGGCATGAAGTCCTTCATCCGCCGCTCTGATCTGTCCCGTGACCGTGCCGAGCAGCGCCCCGAGCGTTTCTCTGTCGGTGATAAAGTCGACGTGCGCATCACCAACGTGGATGCCAAGGCACACCGTCTGGGTGTCTCCATCAAGGCGCGTGAAATCGCTGAAGAGAAAGAGGCCGTGGAACAGTACGGCTCCTCAGACTCCGGTGCGTCCCTGGGCGATATCCTTGGTGCGGCGCTGAAGGGCGACGACGAGAAGTAAGCCAACCGGCTTGGAGAGTTATGAGAGGCCCCGCATGAGTGCGGGGCCTTTTTTTGTTGCGGCCGCTGTCTGGGGTGATCTGCGTTGCTGCGCGTGCCCCTTTTGCCTCCAATTGGCGTATTCGAGTTCGCCGCCTGCGGCTTGAGTCCGGGCTAGGGTCGTATTGAAGCGGGCCGTTTTGCATCAAAGTTGACCGATGCTGCAGTATGCGCGAACGTCAGCTCATAAGGTTTACGTTGAGATCGCCCCAAAACATGAGCTACGACATTGCATTTTGGCGCTACGTGGAGACTCTCGACCGTGACCATCACGCCGTTTACTCAGCGCTTGTCACTGGTAAACCAGTGGAAGGACTTGCCGAACTCGATACTGACGCCATGATCTCTCGCCTTGCCGAGAAGCTATCAGGTTGGACGCGAACAGATGAAGGCACTTGGGAAAAGCCGAAAATGTATCTCCAGACCTCCACGTCACCGCTGCACCTATCGATCAGTATGAGCTTCGGTGCAGCCCGGCCTATACTGCTGCGAATTGCCACGCCGATGCGCCGGTTCGGTTGCGGCCTTTGGAATGCGCAAATGGGTTTGCGACTTGCAGGTTATGGTGAAGCTGGAGCAAAGGACGAGCGATAGTGCAGTGCCCAACGTGTTCTGCGCCGTCGACTACCGACCCTGTTCGGCGACAAGAAAGCTGTCATTGACGCTTGTTATGTGAACGGCAACTTCGTCCGAAGTCTGTGTGGAAACGGTTGGAGTTTTTGCGGCATTTCTTGAGATGCTTTATTATCGGGTGGTCTGCCAGTCGGCCTTTCTGATCGTTCAGATTTGGTCTGAATGCCATTCTTAAGGCGATCTGGGGCGATTGGGCTTCGTTGAGAAGGGTCTTTGGCCAAGCAGCTGCCTTTCAGGCCTTCATCGCGGCGACCAAAGCCGGAACCCCAATGATCTTCATGACGCGGGTCATGTTGTCGGCGAGGACGTGCAAGGCCATCTCGGTGGCGACGTTTTTCAATCTTCACATCTTGAAGTGCGTGGGACCCATCCAGGACTTGATCGTGCCGTAGGGATGCTCAACGGTCATGCTGCGAACAGCCAGTTGATTGGGGTCTTTGTCTAGGCGCTGCTGAACGCGTTCCAGAACGTCTTCGTGTTCCCATCTGCGAATGCGCCGCTCCTTGCTGTTGGTGCATTTGTCCTTGAGCACGCAACCTTCGCAATGGCTGGACCAGTAGGTCCGGA